>OY775914.1:0-4047306 GCA_963675215.1 Bacteroidales bacterium | reverse complement strand
ATCCTGTAACTAGAGGTACCGCTCAAAATCCTGATATTTATTTCCAATCAAGAGAAGCTGGTGCTAAATTTTATGATAATATTCCTGATATCGTTGATGAGTACATGCAGGAAATGCAAAAAATAACTGGTAGAGAATATCATCCCTTCACTTATTACGGTGATGAAAATGCAGAAAACATTGTCGTTGCGATGGGATCAATTACCAGCACTTTAAAAGAGGTTATTGATTATAAGAATGAACGTGGTGATAAGATTGGCTTGATTTCAGTTCATCTATACCGACCATTCTCAGAAAAATATTTCATGAAAGTTTGCCCAAAATCTGTAAAAAGAATTTCTGTTCTTGACAGAACCAAAGAAATTGGTGCAAATGGTGAACCATTATATTTAGATGTAAGAGATTTGTTCTACGGAAAGGAAAATGCACCAATGATTATTGGTGGAAGATATGGCCTGAGTTCAAAAGACACGACCCCTTCTATGATGATATCAGTTTATGATAATCTTGCATCCGAAAATCCAAAAAATCACTTTACAGTAGGTATTGTGGATGATGTTAAATTTTCTTCATTGCCTTTACTTCCTGAAATAAGTGTAGCTCCTAAAGGAACTTTCGAAGCTAAGTTTTATGGACTTGGTGCTGATGGTACAGTTGGTGCAAATAAGAATTCAATCAAAATTATTGGTGGATCAACCGATAAATATTGTCAGGCATACTTTGCATACGACTCTAAAAAATCTGGTGGAATTACCATTTCTCACTTAAGATTTGGCGACAACCCTATTCGTTCGCCTTATTTGGTAAATACCCCTGATTTTGTTGCTTGTCATGTGTCTTCTTATTTAGAAAAGTACGACATGCTTAAAGGATTGAAAAAAGGCGGCACATTTTTAATGAACAGTATCTGGGATGCTGAAGAAACAAAAAGCAAGTTACCAGATCACATGAAGAAATATTTGGCTGAAAATGAAATCACAATGTATATCATTAATGCCACTAAAATAGCCGAAGAAATTGGTCTGGGTAATAGAACCAATACAATTATGCAATCGGCTTTCTTCAAAGTTGCAGAAGTGATTCCTTATGAAAATGCAGTGAATGAAATGAAAACTGCAATCATGAAATCTTATGGCAAAAAAGGCGAGGAAATTGTTAAAATGAACTACGCAGCTGTTGACCAGGGTGGAGAAGTTATTGAAGTGAAGATTCCGAAAGAATGGGCAAAGATTGTTCCCGTTGCTAAGAAAGAGGAAAATAACTATCCGGATTTCATTAAAAATATTGTAAACCCAATAGGGGCTTTAAAAGGAGATGACCTTCCGGTAAGTGCTTTTAATGGACGTGAAGATGGAACCTTCCCTGCAGGTACAACCGCATATGAAAAGCGTGGTGTAGCTGTAAATGTTCCTGAATGGCAAGTTGATAATTGTATTCAGTGTAACCAATGTTCTTATGTTTGTCCTCATGCTGCAATTCGTCCTTTCTTGTTAACAGAAGAGGAAGTTGCAAATGCACCAGAAGGAACATTAACTAAACAAGGCCTTGGAGGTACAAAAGAATATCAATTCAAAATTCAGGTGAGTACACTCGATTGTACAGGATGTGGCGTTTGCGTTGAAGTTTGCCCGGCAAAAACAAAAGCATTAGAATTGAAACCAATCGGGACTCAATTTGATGAAATTGACAGATGGAATTATATGCATGATAAAGTTGGTTATAAAGACGATGTTTTGCCTAAAGATAAGTCGGTTAAAAATAGCCAGTTTGCACAACCATTATTCGAATTTTCAGGTGCTTGTGCCGGTTGTGGCGAAACACCATATGTTAAAATTCTGACACAATTATTTGGAAGAAGAATGATGATTGCCAATGCAACCGGATGTTCATCTATCTATGGTGGTTCTGCTCCTGCAACCCCATATTGTCCAAGCCAGAAAAATGGTCATGGACCAGCATGGGCTAATTCATTATTTGAAGACAATGCTGAATATGGATATGGAATGGCAGTTGGCGTTTCAAAAATGAGAGAACGACTTCAGGATAGAATGGAAAAAGCAATGAACGAAAACTTTGCTGCTGAAACGAAAGAAGCCATGAAAGAATGGATCGCTGCCAAAAACGATGCTTTAAATTCTGAAATCGCTTCTGAGAAACTGGTTAAGTTACTTGCGAATGAGAAGAATCCTTTAGCAGAAACAATTCTCAGCTTGAAACAATATTTAGTTAAAAAATCACAATGGATATTCGGTGGTGATGGTTGGGCTTATGATATTGGTTTTGGTGGATTGGACCATGTGCTTGCTTCTGGTGAAGATGTAAACGTTCTGGTGATGGATACTGAAGTTTATTCAAATACAGGAGGTCAGGCTTCAAAAGCAACGCCGGTTGGTGCCGTAGCTAAATTTGCTGCTTCAGGGATGAAGATCAGGAAAAAAGACTTAGGTGCCATGGCCATGACTTATGGCTATGTTTATGTAGCTCAAATTTCGATGGGAGCAAGCCAATCTCAGGTATTCAAGGCCATGAAAGAAGCTGAAGCATATCCGGGACCATCCTTGATAATCGCTTATTCTCCATGTATTGCTCATGGAATCAGAGGTGGATTATCAGGTGCGCAAAATGAAGAGAAATTTGCGGTTCAAGCAGGTTACTGGCATACCTATAGATTTAACCCTCTATTAGAAAATGAAGGTAAGAATCCATTTACACTTGATTCGAAAGAACCTGAATGGGATAAATTCCAGGAGTTCTTAAATAATGAAGTAAGGTATACCTCGCTTAAAAAGACCTTCCCTGAAGAAGCTGAAAAATTATTTAAAATTGCCGAAAATGATGCAAAATGGCGATACAATAATTATAAGCGTTTAGCAGAGCGGGAATTCTAAAACTGAAAAACGATTAATTCGTATATTTATAGCCGTCCCATTTGGGGCGGCTTTTTTTATCGAAAACATTTATAGTTGAGAAAAATTAAATTATACATTGCCATAAGTTTGAATGGTAAAATTGCCAAAAAAGATGGCAGTGTTGACTGGCTAATGGATATCCCGAACCCTGATCAAAATGATCATGGCTATGCAGAATTTTATGACTCAATTGACACGACAATCCAAGGTTATAAAACGTTTCAACAAATTATTGATTGGGGAATAGCCTTCCCTTATGTCGAAAAGAAAAATTATGTTTTGACAAGAAAACCCAATCTAAAAAACACAAAAGATGTCGAATTCATTTCAGAAAGTCATCTGGATTTTATACGAAAAATACAAAAAGAATCAGGCAAAAATATTTGGCTGATTGGTGGTGGATCAGTAAATACAATGTTCCTGAATGAAGGATTAATTGACGAAATTCAGCTATTTGTGATGCCGATCATTCTTACAGAGGGGATAGAAATCTTCGAATTTCTGCCAACACAAACGCAATTAAAACTTATGAGTACAAAATCTTTTTCAACTGGTGCAGTTGAAATTAAATACCAGGTCATTAAAAAATAAAAACATCATGAAAACCTTTAAACTAATTGCCTTTTTATCACTACTCATTTTACTCTTATCTTGTTCCACTCCCTCAGAGAAACAAACTACAGCTAATAATGACTCGCATCTTTATGCAGCTGTTTACCAGCAAAAATCAGCGGAAGTTGAAGCACTTTGCTACCAGGCATACAATATTGCCGAGTTGAGGTTAAACAAAATTCTAGAGAACAATCCGTACGACAAACCTTTGGCCATTGTGGTGGATGTTGATGAAACGGTTTTGGATAACAGCCCTTTTGAAGCCAAATCAATTTTAGAAAACTCTGATTACCCAAACTATTGGAAGGAATGGATGGAGTTAGCAAGTGCGAAGGCATTGCCTGGCGCTGTTGATTTTTTGAATGAAGCATCTTCAAAAGGAGTAGAGACTTTTTATATTACCAACCGAAAAGTGATTTATCAGAAGGAAACCATGAATAACCTTCTGGAAATGGGCTTTCCTCATGTTGACGAAGCCCACATAATGCTAAGAACGGACGAATCTAATAAAGAAGCTCGCAGACAAAAGGTGATGGAAACCCATGAAATTGTTATTTTGATGGGAGATAACCTTAATGATTTTACCGATTTGTTTGAAGCGAATTCTACACTTCAACGGCATCAAAATGTGGAAAAATTAAAAAAGGAATTTGGAAAAAAATTTATCGTTTTACCCAATGCTACTTATGGCGCTTGGGTTGATGCAATAATGAATTATGAGACTCTTCCGAAGGAAGAGAAGCTTAGTAGATTGAAAGAGGCTTTGGAGTCATTTTAAATTTTAGAATGATGGAGTTCGAGTGATTTTTCGAAGAAAAATTGTATCGAGAACTCTTGATTACCCAGTATTGCTTGTTTTCGATTCGTTCCCCTTTGCGGAACACTCAAACAGCGCAATTGAGAAACTTACAATTGGCACACCTGCCTGCCAGAGGCAGGTCATCAAATTTTCAAATTACCAAATTATTCTATTTTAATTTCAAACGGCACAACCGCTTGCAGCCCTTTACTGTTTTTGAGAAATCTTAGTTGTTTGATGAATCCATAATCATCACCAAGTTCTTTTTCAAGTATGGATGCTTTAGCACCACCTGTAATTTGTTTCATTAAGTTTAACAGAAAATCTTCCTGAACCGGAAGTTCCTGTATGCGATATTCAGTCATTTCTGCAAGTTCTTGAGCAAGTTCAATCGCGCGGTTAAGTCCTCCAAACTCATCAATCAAGCCAAGTTCCATAGCATCTTCACCACTCCAAATTCGGCCTTGCCCAATGCTGTCAACAAAGGTTTTGCGTAAATCCCTTCCATTCGATACATGATCTAAAAATGTATCGTAAGTCCCTGCAATCATTGAAGTAACAACTTCTTTTTCGAATGAAGTGAATGAGCGTGTTCCGCTAATAAAACCTGAGTTTTTATTTGTGCTAACATTGTCGATGGTAATTCCAAGCTTGTCATTTAATAAACCCTGAATATTTGGGAAAACCCCAAAAACGCCAATTGAGCCGGTTAAACACGATCGGTTGGCAATTATTTTAGTGGCATTACAAGTGGCCCAATAACCTCCCGATGCTGATAAGTCTCCGTAAGATGCGACCAGCGGTTTGGCTTCGGCAGCCAATTCAATTTCTCTTCTTAAAATTTCTGAGGCCAAAACATCTCCACCCCCTGAGTTAATTCTAAAAACAATGGCCTTTACAGCTTTGTCGGTTCTTGCTTGTCTAACGGCTCTGGAAATTCTTTGTGCCCCAACAACCTGGTCGTCACCTTCCATATTGAGGATGGCTCCACTCGCATAGATCACAGCAATCTTTTCACGGCTAAACTTTTTGCCTAATGTTGGACTATTGTTGTAGCTATATAAACCTAACGATTCAATTTTTCCATTCTCAGACAAACCAAGTTTTTTACGAAGAACCGAAAGCATTTCATCCTTATAAAGCAATTTGTCAACCAAGCCATGTTCAAGGGCATCCTCAGCTTTTCTTATGCTCAGGTTATCGGCTAACTCATTAAGTTTTTCAATACTAATGTCACGACTGTTTGAAATTTCCGATAACATTAAAGCCCATAGGTCATCAATATATTTTTTGGTTTGCTCCTTACTTTCTTCACTCATTTCAATTTCGGTATAAGGCTCAATAGCACTTTTGAATTTCCCTTGTCGAATGATCTGGTTTTCGATGGAGAGTTTGTCATACAGACCTTTATAAAATATAACCTGTGCATTTAAGCCTTTAAATAACATCATCCCTTCAGGATTGAAATAAACTTCATCGGCAACTGTGGCAAGATAGTAAGCCGTTTGTGAAAAAATTTCTCCATAGCATACAATAAATTTACCTGATTCTTTAAAATCCTCGAGCGCAATTCTAATTTCTTCAATGGTTGAAATTCCTGCCGGAATATAGCTGAGTTGCAAATAAATTCCTTTGATTTTGTCGTCGTACTTTGCCTTCTCTATGTTTTTTAGAATATCGTTCAATCCAAGTGCATTAGAGGGTGCTAACGAAAATAAACTTGCAGAATTGAAGGGGTTATTGTCGGTTCGCTCATAAATCGGTTGGTTGAATCGAATTGACAGCACTGAATTATCTTTCACCTCAACAATATCCTGTTCAGCAAAAGTAATGAGGGAAGTAATCATAGCCATTAATAAAACAAATAAAATAATTGCTGAAATAAAAAAGCCTGCGATGGAGGCAAACATGAATTTAAAAAATTGTTTCATAGAAAGATCATATTTTAAGGTAATCAATATTGTTAGCGTCTTTTAAAATGCTGTCCCGATTCTAAGTTAGGCAATTGTAAAAGTATAAAAAATTGAAGTTACTTAAGTATTAACAGCAAATTGTGGAAAACAAAATTTATAAAGAATCATAACATTCGATTAAGATTAGATATTTGTATTAAGATGATAATTAGTCCATGAAAAACCTTCTTAATATTATTCCTAAAAAAACAGGATTGCTGATTTTAATATTAATGGTTCAGCAAATCAGTTTGGTTTTCTCCTATTCTAAAGAAAAGAATAACTCAATAATCGAAAGAAATATCACCGAAGCTTTGCCGTTGTTTGTAACTTCAAATATTGATGGAATAAAAACCTTACGATTGCATTCTTATTTTGATGACGAGATTGATCGTTGGCAGGCTAAGGTGTCTGGAACACCATCAAAGATAATGACCGATGGCATTCGCTCGGATCGGTTTCTTGCCCACTTTTTAAAAGAAAACAACAACAAAATATCACTTCAAAAAGCTTTATCATTAGCACAAATATATATTGAAGAGGCTAAAAACGAGGGCGTAAATCATGACATTGCGTTTACACAAATGTGTCACGAAACTGGATTTTTAAAATTCACAGGTTCTGTTAAAGCCGGACAAAATAATTTTTGTGGTTTAGGCGCCACCAATGAATTTGACCCTGGAGATAGTTTTGTTACTGAAAGAATCGGGATTCGCGCTCATATTCAACATTTAAAGGCTTATGCAGATCACCAGACTTTCAAAACTGCATTGGTTGACACCAGGTATAAGTTCATTAAGAGGGGGTCAGCCCAAACCATTCAGGAACTTACCGGAAAATGGGCTCAGGATCCGCATTATGATTTAAAGATTGACAGGCTATTAGAGAATTTATATTCCTTGTAAGTTCTGTTTAAGATTCTTATTCCACTTTTTAATCTCCAATTTTCAGTATTTTTGAGTTTAAATAAAAAGGCATGGGGAAAGCACTAATTTCTTTAGGTAGTAATTTGGGCAATCGGATCTTAAACTTGAATCTGGCTATTCAGAAAATCCAAGAAGTAATTGGGGATATGATAGCGGAATCTTCAATTTATGAATCAGCCCCATGGGGCTTCGCGGCAAATAGAACATTCTTAAATCAGGTGATTGAAATTGAAACTAATTTAGCTCCGGTTCAGTTATTAAATTCACTGTTAAAAATTGAAAATGAGTTGGGCCGAAAGAGAAATCTAAGCACATACGAATCCAGGCCCATCGATCTGGACATTCTTTTTTACGGAGCGGAAACACTGAATACGAAAGCTTTAATTCTGCCACATCCGCGAATTCAGGATCGAAAATTTGTCCTGATGCCTATGAATGAAATTCTGCCTGGGTTCATCCATCCTCAACATCAAAAAACAATTAAGCAATTATTGTCAGAATGTTCAGATAAATTGTGGGTAAAAAAGTTCATCCGATAGCTTAATGGATTAAATTATCTCTTATTTTTGTTACAAATGAGATATAATTATATTGCCATCGAGGGAACAATTGGAGCAGGAAAAACCTCGCTGGCTTCTCGAATAGCTGAGCAATATAATGCCCGTTTAATTTTAGAACAGTTTGAGGATAATTCATTCTTGCCAAAATTTTATAAAGACCCGGAGAAATATGCTTTTCCATTAGAAATGTCTTTTCTCGCCTCTCGTTTTCAGCAATTAAAAGACCAGCTATCTGCTCAGGATTTATTTAAAACTTTCACTATATCTGATTATTTCATCAACAAATCGCTCATATTTGCTGGTAAAACTCTGCAAAAAGACGAATTGAACTTGTACTCGAGGTTTTTCAATATCATTCATGCCTCCTTACCCAAACCAGACCTGTTGGTTTATTTATATTTAGAGGTCGAAAACCTAAAAAGAAATATCGTTAAAAGAGGGAGGTCTTATGAGCAGGAGATCGAAAATAATTATTTGGATAAAATCCAGAAAGGATATTTTGAGTATATCCGTCAACAGCAGGATATGCGTATTCTCATCATCGATACCAATCATATTGATTTTGTTGAGAATAATGCTGATTACGAAAAGATTCTGAAAATAATTAACCAGAACCACCCCAAAGGCATTCATCGTTTTACTTTAGAATAAAAAAAGCCCTGAGAATTTCTCAGGGCTTTTTTATATATATCATTAGAATTATTTATTTAACAAGTGCTTTGAATTGGTCAGCATTGCGATATTTTTGAAATTCTCGATCATATATAGCTTGCTTTTTAAGGGCAGGATTAAGATCAAAAGCTTTCTTAAGGTTAGCAAAAACTTTATTCGCATCACCTGTTCTTGCACCAATTACAGCAACTAAGTAAGCCGCTTGGCAAGGTGCTTCTTCAGTACAAGATAAAGTAGCTTCAGCTTTTTGATAATCACCAGCTAAAAGTTGTGCTAATCCGGTATTGTAATCACAAGCTCCGTTTAATAATTGAGCAGCATCTTCGTAGTCTCCACTAGCCAAAGCTAACATACCTTTATTGTATGAATCAAGTTCTCCGGCTTTTTCAAAATATTCAGCAGCTTTAGCATAATCTCCATTATGGAAAGCTAATGCGCCCATGTTGGAATTTAAAGTTTCCTGATCAGGATACATTTCAATAGCATCGTTTAGTAACTTACTTGCTTCGTCAACATTACCTTCTTTCATGTAGATAACAGCAGCATTGTTTTTTGAAATCCAGCATTTTGGATATTTATCAAAAACAGCTTTATAGATCATCAATTTATGCGCATCTTCTTCAGTATTTGCTGCGGCATATAAAAGTTCCTTTAATTCTAGTGAACCAGGGTTGTTCATTGCAGCTTCTGCAATTTCATCTTTTGATTTATAAGGCTCTACATAATTGATTGCAAGCTCTGTTCTTCTTAATGGAGCTAACAGGCCTCTTACACCTGCATAACTATTCATCGCTCTTCTTAAAGCACGATCTTGTGCAGCCTCGTCTCCGGCATCATTAATTGATTTCGCGATTGCATCTTTTTGTGCGATGTTAGAAGCAGCAAGGTCTCTCATGAAACCATCCCAGTCAGATCCTCTGAAACTAAACAGATATTCAATGTCGTTAGCAGGATTAGTAAAACTAAAATTTCCACCTTCAGCTAAAAGCTCATCGAAGGTTTTGATTACTTCATCATAAACAATATTTGCTCTGTTTTCAGAAAGTTTATCGTTAACAGTGATTCCCTCAGGAGAAGCCCATCCATCAATGCTGATTGATTTTACCTTCCAACCTTCTTTTGAAAAATCAGTTAGTTCTTTAAATTTAAACTTAGTGTTAGCATCTTTATTTAATTTCAAATTCCAGTTAATATCAAATTTATTAACGGCGAAATAAACAACAGCATTTTTAGGGTTAAGAACCTCAACTGGCTCGTAAGGTATTCCACCTTCAGCATACTTCATCTTTTTAAGCATTCTTTCTGAGGTGTAAATAACTCCAGTAGCAATAAATCGTTGGCAGAGTTCATAAGAACGTGGATTTTCCATTATTTCTTCGATAGTTGCAATGGTACCTTCTTTACCCGAATACACTGTTGGAATCACATACAGCTCAGACCAATTATATTTTGGATCATATTTAAAGCTGTCGGTATAAGTATAAGATCCACCTTCTTTTTGGTTAATAGTTACTCCATCGCCGCTCACATTTTCTCCTTTTAAAGTAAGAGGCTTTAGTTTCATTTTCCCTTCTTTACATCTTAAATCAGGTTGTACAAACATGGCAGCATCTTTGTGAAAATAACCACCAGGAATAATAATTTCAAATGATACTTTAACCCAACCGCCTTTAACGGTAATTGATGGTTCGCTTGCAATCATATCTATTCTGCTGTCCTGTCGCCACATTCTGGCATTCTGACCATAAAACATGACAGGAGTCAAAATCATAAGAGTCGCAAGTAATGTTTTTAAAATTGAGAGATAAAATTTTTTCATAATGATATACATTGATATACGTTAAATAAATTGGTTATTTCATAGATTGAACTTACAAATATAATTTTTTTTATGTCATTTTTCAATTTATTAGGCCTAAATTTCTTTGGCAACGAATAAATTACAAATAGATGAGGTACACAGGATTATCGTATAAGGAAAAAACACAGCCTGGATTAAGTTGGTTTTTTATGGTGAGATTTTAGTTTATGAAACAAATCATGTATCACAATACCTGAACAAACCGATATGTTTAGTGAGTGTTTTGTGCCATATTGTTCTATTTCTACACACCCTTCTATGTCGGGTAAAATGGAATCATTTACGCCTTTAATTTCATTTCCCATAATGATTGCTATCTTGTCGGGATTGTTTATTTTCAGCTGATTAAGAGTGATGCTATCGTCAGCTTGTTCGATGGCATAAATTTTAAATCCTTGTTTTTTTAAAGTTTTAACAGAGTCAGCAATGTGGTCAAAATATTCCCAATCAACCGACTCAGTTGCACCAAGTGCTGTTTTTTGAATTTCCCGATGCGGGGGTTTTGCAGTAATCCCGCATAAATGGATTTTCTGCACCAAGAAGGCATCTGCCGTACGAAAAACAGAGCCAATATTATTTAAACTTCTAACATCATCTAAGACAACTACCAGAGGGATTTTACGTGTTTTTTTAAATTCATCGATACTCAACCGATTCAGTTCACTATTTAAAAGTTTCCGCATTCAATAAAAATATTTGCCGTAAAATTACAATGAAATTGCTAACAGCTACTAAATTTTCTAAAAATCAATTTATAATTTTAACTTTGTTTTACTAAGATTTGGATGATTTGACTGCAAAAAAAGAAGTATCGGAAACACCTTTAATGAAACAATATAATGCCATCAAGGCGAAATATCCTGATGCTTTATTGTTGTTTAGGGTTGGCGATTTTTATGAAACCTTTGGTGAGGATGCCATCAAAGCTTCGGCAATACTAGGTATTGTTTTAACCAGAAGAGCCAATGGTAAAGCCGCGTACATCGAACTTGCAGGTTTTCCTCACCATTCCGTCGATACCTACTTGCCAAAGTTGGTTAGAGCTGGTCATCGCGTAGCTATTTGCGATCAGCTTGAAGATCCGAAAATGACAAAAACCATCGTGAAGCGGGGAGTGACCGAATTGGTAACACCCGGAGTATCATACAACGATAAAATACTTGAAAGTAAGCAGAATAATTTCTTGGCTAGTTTGCATTTAGATCCGAAAAAATCGGGGATTTCATTTTTAGATATTTCAACCGGTGAGTTTTTTGTTGCTCAGGGTTCTTATGATTATATGGATAAATTGCTTCAAAGTTTTAAGCCCAGCGAAGTTATTATCCAGAGAAATAAGAGAGAGAAATTTCAAGAACTCTATGGCGATAAATTTTATGTCAATACTTTTGATGATTGGGTTTTTACGCTTGACTTTTCATACGAGCTGTTAAAAGGCCATTTTGGAACTAACTCCTTAAAAGGTTTTGGGATAGAAGATATGAGCAATGCAGTAATTGCTGCAGGAGCTGCCATGCATTATTTAGCCGAAACCCATCACAACAAAGTTGGGCATATCAGCAAAGTGTCACGAATTGAAGAGGATAAATATGTTTGGCTAGATAAATTTACCATTCGAAACCTTGAATTATTTTACTCGGTTTATGATGGAGCCGCCACCTTAATAGATGTGCTGGACCAAACCATCACCCCAATGGGTTCGCGGATGCTTAAGCGATGGCTTGCGTTACCGCTGAAGGACAAACAACCTATTGAAGAACGTTATGAGATTGTGGAATTTCTTTTGAGGAATAAGAAGTTTTCAGCTCAATTAGGCACACATCTTAAGGCAATTAACGATCTTGAACGGTTGATTTCAAAGGTTGCAGTTGCTAAAATTCATCCCAGAGAATTGCTTCAGCTTAAAAATGCATTGTCTGCAGTGCATGAAGTAAAAGTGCTTTGTGAAAGTCAAAAGTTGAGTTCATTGGTAAACATTGCAGATCAACTCAATCCATGCAAAGCCATACACGATCGCGTTGAAAAAGAAATTAATCCTGAACCTCCGGCATTACTGAATAAAGGAAATGTAATAGCAGAAGGCGTTTCAGAAGAACTGGATCAATTGCGAAATTTGGCTTTTTCAGGCAAAGATTATCTTTCTAAAATCCAGGAACGAGAACAAGAGCGAACAGGAATTTCTTCATTGAAAATTGGCTTTAACAATGTTTTCGGATATTATTTAGAGGTGACCAATGCACATAAGGATAAGGTTCCGGAAGAATGGAACAGGAAACAAACATTAACCGGATCAGAGCGATACATCACAGAAGAATTAAAAGAATATGAGGAAAAAATATTAGGTGCTGAAGGAAAAATTGCAGAATTGGAACATGAACTTTACACAAAACTAGTGCTGTCGTTAACCGACTATATTCAGCCTATCCAATTGGATGCGGCCATCATTGCAAAGCTTGACTGTTTGCTTTCATTTGCAAGTATTGCCGAAGCAAATAATTATGTTCGTCCTGAGATTAATGAATCCTATGTTATTGATATTAAAGATGGAAGGCACCCGGTTATCGAAAAACAACTACCCATTGGCGAGGAATATATTGCAAACGATGTTTATTTGGATAATGAAAAACAACAGCTCATTATCATCACCGGTCCAAATATGTCTGGTAAATCTGCATTGTTAAGACAAACTGCATTAATTGTTTTGATGGCTCAAATGGGAAGTTTCGTGCCTGCAAAAAAAGCTAAACTTGGCTTAATCGACAAGCTGTTTACCCGTGTTGGTGCCTCCGACAATATTTCATCAGGCGAATCAACTTTTATGGTTGAAATGAATGAAACCGCAAGTATCTTGAATAATATTTCGAATCGGAGTTTAATTCTTTTAGATGAAATAGGTAGAGGGACAAGCACTTACGATGGTGTTTCAATCGCATGGGCCATTGCAGAATTTTTGCATGAGCATCCTCTTTTTAAAGCCAAGGTTTTATTTGCCACTCATTATCATGAGTTGAATGAAATGACCAATAGTTTTAAGCGAATTAAAAATTTCCACATTTCAATTAAAGAAATCGGGAACCAAATTATATTTATTCGAAAGTTGAAAGAGGGTGGGAGTGAGCATAGTTTTGGGATTCATGTGGCAAGCATGGCAGGCATGCCCGCTAGTGTTTTGCAAAGAGCAGATCAAATGCTTGAGCAACTTGAAAAATCGCACTCGGGTGATACCCTAAGTAAAAAGTCGAAAAAAGCAGGATCAAAATCTAAAAGTTCAGATGAATTCCAGCTAAGTTTCATACAATTAGACGACCCATTATTATACCAAATTAGGGATGATATTTTAAAAACAAATATCGATACCTTAACACCAGTTGAAGCATTGATGAAACTCAATGAAATAAAGAAATTATTAGGAGAATAGCATAGAAAAGAGCTGAAAATTTCTGCTAAAAAAATATTGCATTTTATCAAAAATGTTTATATTTGCACTCCATTTAAAAAACGCGAAAGTAGCTCAGCTGGTAGAGCACGACCTTGCCAAGGTCGGGGTCGCGGGTCCGAATCCCGTCTTTCGCTCTGGAATCCCGAAATAATCGGGATTTTTCTTTGACAAGTTGCCCAGTGCCGCAAAAACTACAAATCTTTGATTTGTTTAGTTTTGCGAGCATCCCGAAAATTAAAATTTTGTTTTAATTTTCGGGAGTGGTAAAAATGTTTGAGAAATTGTTCTTAAACGTATTGATCTGAAAGGATCAAACGCCCAGGTGGTGGAATTGGTAGACACGAAGGACTTAAAATCCTTTGGCCATTGCGGCCGTGCGGGTTCAAGTCCCGCTCTGGGTACACTTTAAGCCCTCTAACAATCTTTGTTAGAGGGCTTTGTGTTTTAATGAGTAACAGTATGATAACAAAAGTTAATGTAAACCCCCATAAATATATTATATTTTCTTTAAATTAAAATTATTTATAAAAAGATTATAATTTGTCTTTTGAAATAACAACAATAATTGCATAACCAATTTGAGTACTTATCAGAGATATTTGTTCTTCTGGAAGATTCCATCTTAAGGAAATTTCAAATGTATTGTTTTGATGAGGAGGGAAGTTATAATGTTAGCTAGTACTCCTTAGTGTCTATTTCTTTATGATTGTTTGTTAGTATTAATTTATATACTATATTTACTGTATAGGAATTATTAGTGAATTACTCCCTCAAATCTAAGAATCAGACTATTTGAATGCATCAATTTAAATTTACAGTAAAGAATTCAATATGTAATGCTTAATCTAAGTGTTAAAAATTCATAACTAGGTCAATTATTCTATAATTTATGATATATTTGTAACTTAACTTATAAGTGAATCGTATAAAGGTTAAAATAGAATTGTTTGAAGAACATGAAAATGTTAACTTTTATACAATAGTTTTCCCCAATAAAGAATCAGAAACAGAAAAGTTCTTTGAGAAGTTTCCATTAGGATCAGAATATGATGAAGATATTGATATCATTTTAGAGTGGATTGATATTATAGGTGAAAAGGGTGCACTAGAAAGATATTTTAGGCCAGAAGGAAAGATGAAGGATTCTCTTGGTGCAATCCCATTAGATTCTTCTAATTTAAGGCTGTTTTGTTTAAGAATTAGGGATAATATTGTTATTCTAGGGAATGGGGATGTTAAAAAAACACTTAAGTATGAAGATGATGATCTTTTACGGTGTTATGCTGAAACACTACAAAGTATAGATTATTCTTTAAAACAAAGCATAAAAAATAAAAAGACATATTTGTTTAAGAAAGATATTTTTGGAAAAATCACATTTAATTTAGATAAGGATTGTAGTGATGAAGAAAAATAAGATTTTAGAAAAGAGAAGATTAGCAGTTAAAAAGGATGCAAAACTTTTTGTTGAACATTCATTTTCAATAGCGAATCGAATTCATGATATTCTAGAAGAAAAAAATATTGATCAAAAAAATCTTGCTCAATTGTTAGGTAAAAATGAATCTGAAATTAGTAAATGGCTTAGAGGAACTCATAATTTTACATTAAAAACTATTAGTAAAATAGAGGCTGTATTAGGTGAAGCGATTATTAATAAGGTTGAGCAGGATAGTGAGACAGTCCCTGATTTTTTTGAATTATATAATAGTTTGAAAATGTACCAAGTCGATAGAGTTTCTTCAGATACAACTAAAATCAACGAAGGCAATGATTTAAGCGTAAATGTGGATTTTGATGAAATATCATATTTTGCAAACATATCATCATATTTGTTATCAGAAGATGCCTTATGTTAATTAAGTATTTATTATAGCAAAATGACCAAACAGTCAAAAATTTTATTGAAGATTTTAGAGCTTAAACAAGATAAGTTCTTTCTAAATGAATTTAGTAATGATGATTTTGATGATACTAAGTTGTCTATCTCATATGCCACAAAATTTATCCCAAAAATTGAAGAAGATACTTTTATAGTTAGTGTCCGTATCATTTATGAATATATAGAAGATGGTTCAGTGGAAAAACTTCTTGAGTTTATAGTTCATGCTTCATTTTTAGTGAATAACATTGGAAAGTTCATAAAGCAATCTGGTGATGATGAGCTTGTGTATGATATTGATGATGACTTATTAGTAAATTTGGTAAGTCTTTCATTTAGCGCTGTTAGAGGTATGTTGGCAGTTAAAACAGAAAATACATATCTTAAGAAATATATATTACCACTTGTCAAGGTGAAAGAGTTTTTAAAGTTGACCCAGCCTAAAAAGGAGTGAATTCTGAGTGTTACATTGTTACAAAGAAGCAAGATATTAATTTAGAATAATAATCATGTATTTTTACTAAATATTAACTGCTATCCACCTTCAGAACTGAATTACACATATCGAGAAAATCATAATCCAACTGCAAACTTTGAATTTTATGAAGACAAGAAAATAAATTCTATCTCAAAAAAAAGAATAAAACATAATGGCATATAAAAAGCGACTACAAAATCTGCAGTCGCTTTATTATTTTATTGTCTCGCGTTTACTACGGAACGTAAATGTTAAGAATATTTCTATAACCACCCGTCTTCTTAATCCACCATGCAGTTGGTCCAGAACCATAGTCAACACCTCCACTTTCAGCCCATTCCGCAAAATGTAAATATGCCCAATTGATGTCTGATTTCTCAGTAGGATAAGCGAACACAGAATTATCAACTGTAGGTACCATCACAGTACTTGGGATTTCTAATACCCAAGGGAAGTTCTTATATGTTCTGTAATAGCTTGCACCAAATAATGATGCTGAACTTCCAGTAGTGGAATAATCATCATGTTGTCCGAAGAATGAAGGATCTGCCAAATCTGTTGGCGGATAATCTATCTTATGAACCTCTCTGCCTCTACCTTCGTTTTCGAAATCGATAATTATGAAAGGATTAAAATTATCCATTTTAACTAAGAAATCTACTAAATCAACATATACACCAAATCTTGGTGTAATATTAATTGTATAAACAGCAGGTGCAACATGAGTTGTATGATATCCTTGAGTATTTGACCATAAAGGCATTTCTCTAGTAACATCATCTGTTACAATTACTACAGGATATGTTTGACCATCTTCCCAGCCATTAGTAGTGCTGATATAAGAACCACCCATAAATGAACTTCCACTAGCAACAAATCCTGCTGTGTCTAGTCCATGTAATTGGAATCCAAAACCATTTTTGGTTCCAGCTCCAGCAGCTCTGACGATAAATGTTCCAACTATTTCTGTAATATAATTACTGGCATCAGTAGCCGTTCTAAATTGATATTCCACAACTAAATCATTAAAATCATAATCACCTTTGGCAGGCCATAAATCTTCAAATGCTATTGTGCTATATCCTGATTCGGGATAATAATGATAGTCTCCTGAATGATAACCTCCATCTTTTAGAGTATTGGTCGAATTCATAATCATTCGCCAATCAAAATCTTCAGATACAACCAAATCGTCAAAATTCTTTAATCCAATAATAGGTTGATCTGGATCATCTACAATCTTATGAATATTTTTATTACAAGCACTCAAAGCTATCGCAAGAACAACTAAAAGATAAATAAAAGGTTTGAGAGTTTTCATAGCAATAAGATTTAACTATATAATATTTGATTTTTCTAAATTTGTATCAGAATGTTTTTCTGACGGGTCAATAGTTTTTTTATTTTGGTAGTGAAATTATTGCAAACCATGCCATTAAACAATGAGTGATTTCCTAATACATACTACGTGGTTTCCGACATATAAAGGAGTAAATCATAATGGTAATTAATTGAAGAAAGGAATTATCAGTGTTTTACTTGAAGGTTGAAACTTCAGTTATTTAATTATAACGGTCACTAAACTGGTTGCAACATTCAACTGTGGTACATTGTCAAACCCTCTAGCTTTTTGTTAGGGTTTTTTTTTGTTCCTCTTTTGTCGAGTATTAAATTTTGGTTGTAGAATATACCTGATATGTATATTACTTAGTTAACTTATTTCTTAAGTTTGTACTAATTTCTAGAAACCCAACTGAGAGCTAGTTTTAAATGATAAGCAAACTAAAGATACAGTTTAATATCCTGTCATTAATTTCATTAATAATGATAGGTGTATTTGGTTTTATAATTGTTAATAATTCATTATATACTCACTCTCACGTCTCTGCATTTGGTCAGGTATTTACTCACGCTCACCCCTTTGATAAATCTGATGGTGAAGGTGATCCAAAATCACACCGGCATACCAAGGCCGAAATAATTCTTCTGGATCAGGTGAATCTGCTTTTTGTTTGCATTCTGGTGATTATATTACTGGGGGCTTCTTTTAATGGAGTAAGGCTCAATCAGCGCATTCTAGTCGATTTCAGCCCGGTTTACTTATGCCACCAAAAAGGTAGATCTCCCCCTTCTTTATTATATCAATCTTATTTTTTATTTAAAGGACTATAAATCTCATCAAACAAGAGGTTTAGGTTTATTATTAATCACAATATCAATTGATGTTATGAAGAAACTATATATATTATTATTTTTATTAAACAACGTATTGGCATTAAATGCCCAAAAAACTAAAACAGATGCCAATATTGTCGGACACGTTACAGCCAATGGAAAACATATTCCTTTTGCAAGTGTTGCTGTCAAAGGAACTACAATTGGGACTGTTACAGATGAGACAGGCCATTTTCAATTGATTCATATGCCGATAGGTGAATATACCATTATGGTAAGTGCTGTTGGATATAAGAATTATGAAACAAGTGTTATTACAAAGCAGAATTTTACCGCTGAAATCAAATTTGACTTAGAGGAAGATATTATGAATCTGGAAGAAATAGTTGTTTCAGCGGATCGAAGTGCTCAAAAAAGAACGGAAGCACCTGTTATTGTAAATACGATTTCGCCTAAATTATTTCAAACTACGCAGTCGGTAACCTTAGGTGAGAGTTTAAATTTTTCACCGGGTTTACGACTTGAAAATAATTGTCAGAATTGCGGGTTTACACAAGTTCGCATGAATGGACTCGAAGGACCCTATTCTCAAATATTGATTAACAGTCGACCCATTTTTAGTGGCTTAGCCGGCGTTTATGGGTTGGAACTTATTCCTACCAATATGATTGAAAGGGTTGAGGTTGTTAGAGGTGGCGGTTCTGCCTTGTTTGGAAGTAATGCCATCGCCGGTACAATAAATATTATTTTAAGAGATCCCGTGATTAATTCTTATGAAATAGGAACAACTTATTCTTTAACCGGGGTTGGAATAAGCGGGTCTGGATCAAATGCGCCTGATTTCTCGGTTAATTTTAATACATCCATTGTTTCTGACGATCACAAATCGGGAGTTACATTGTATGGATTTACAAGAGAACGCAAAATGTTTGATGCAAATGATGATGGATTTTCGGAGTTAGCACCTATTAACAACCTTACTTTAGGAACACGAATTTATCACAGGTTTAGTTTGCGCAGTAAGGTTGCCATCGATTTTTTTACCATTAAAGAAGATAGGGATGGGGGGAATAAACAGGACTATCCACTACACGAAAGAGACGTTGCCGAGGCCCTAACCCATGACTTGAAGACAGTAGCAGTTACTTTTGAGCAATTTGTACGTGATTACGATTTACTTTCACTCTATGCCTCTGGTCAGTTTTTGAAAAGAGATTCTTACTATGGTGCAAACTATTCTTTAAGTGATTATGGACATTCAAAAGATAAGACTTTTAACATGGGAACGCAGTACAAAGCTAACCTTGGAAAATCGTCTTTAATTGCAGGCATAGATCATACCAGAAGTTTCCTTGTTGATAAAAAATTGGGATATCCGGAATATCAAAATTCAACTATTGTTAATAATGAAATAATTGATGTTCCACATACTTCTAATATAACGGTGTCGGATCAGTCTTCCATTATTTCAGGTTTATTTGCACAATATGAATATGAATTTGACAAAACAAAAATTGCCATTGGTGGGAGGTATGATTATTATGAAATTGAAGATAGAGCGAAAAGTGGAAGCAAGCTAAAAAAAGGAAATGTATTTAGCCCACGCATAAGTTTAATGCAAGAGATTGCGAAAGAGTTACAAGCGAGGATAAGTTATTCTCAGGGTTATCGTGCACCCCAAATTTTTGACGAGGATTTGCATATTGAAACATCCGGATCAAGACAAGTACTGCATGAAAATGATCCTGAACTAAAACAAGAAACGAGCAACAGCTTTATGTTTTCGTTGGATTACAATGGATTAATTGGTACTGTTTACACCGGGATTTTGATAGAGGGATTCCATACCCGTTTGTCTGATCCTTTCGTTAATGAAATTGGGATACCTGATGAAGCCGGAACAGTAATTTATACCAGAAAAAATGCAGAAGATGGAGCAACGGTCCAAGGAGTAAACGTAGAGTTTAAACTTAACCCAGTAAAAGATTTCTCTTTAACATCAGGGTTTACGATTCAATCGAGCAAGTACGATATTGTGCAGGAGTTTAATGAAAAGAAATTTTTCAGAACCCCTAACAAATATGGGTATATGGTAATAGATTGGGATTTTGAAGAGAATGTTTGCTTATCTGCCTCGGCTAATTATACCGGATCAATGCTGGTTCCTTATTTTGGACCCAATACAAATCCCGATGTAGGAGAGCTGCGTAAGTCGGACGATTTTGTAGAATTAGGAATTAAACTTGATTATACGATGAAACTGAATGGGGCAAGTGTACAATATTTCGTAGGAGTGAAAAATATTTTTAATGCCTATCAGGCTGATTTTGATATTGGAATAGATCGTGATCCTGCTTATATGTATGGGCCGGTTAATCCCCGCACAGTGTATTTCGGGATTAAATTTGGAAACCTTCTTGATTAAATTAGGCTTATCGCCTCTAAAAATGTGTCAAATAAGGGATGCTTTTATGATATCATTCCTGATTTTATTTTATACGTATTTTAAAGTATCCACGAGGTTTTTCTTTCTTGCAAAAATGCCAGAGTCCGAATTGTAACCCAGGCAAATAGAAAAGTACTTTTTCAAGGTTTAAAATACCTTCGTTCGTTAATCTGTTTTGAGTTCATTAAATGAGCGGTGGCTATGAATTCTATTAAAGCTTATTGTGTTTTTTCAGGTTGATTCAATTTTCAAAATTTAATAAATCCTGAAGTGATATATCGAGATGTTATCATGGATATATAGTTGTTATACAGTGAATAAGCAGCTCAAAAATTTATTACCCCAAAGAAATAATAATTGATAGAATTATTATTTTCAGGTTCTTAATCTGGTAATATTTAAAATGGGTTGTTCCAGGTTTAAAATGATAAAGAAATACAACAGGAATCCATTTCTCAAATAAAGGTAAATAACGATATGGGAATGCAACAGGTGAAATATCGATCTAATATTCTCAAAGTTCTGAAATGTAATTTTTTAATTCTGATATTTCAAATAAATGAAAGTTAAAAGGTCACCTGGCTGAATGCAGTTTTCAACCGTAAGGGTTATCAAGTGAGATAGGAGCAAGCCTGAAATTTAAATATAACGCTCAGCTATATCTTAATAATTGATTGAATAAATTGGGGAGGTGGTTCTGAAAAAAATCAATACAAAAGGATTTTTAATAACTTTGAACGCTTACATCGATTAGATGGATAACCAGTAACATATAAAACTTATAACATTAAATTGTGCGACAACATCCAAATCCAATAAAGTCATAATTTCTACTCAAATTCAAGCATGCTAAAAACGATATTTTTTTACTTCACGTTATGGGTGATACTAATTATTAGTATCATCTTTTTTATCCCTTATTTAATATTAAAATTACTGGGAACCCAAAGCGCTGTTAAACGATTTGTTTACATTATTAGCAAAGCTTGGGCACATTTTATACTGAGCCTAAATGGGGTAAGTTATACAGCTCATGGTAAAGAAAATATCCCAAAATCCAGATCTGGAATCTTTGTTGTTTCAAATCATCAAGGGAGTTTCGATATTCCTATTTTTATTTCATCCCTCCCCTTTTCGGTAGGTTTTATTGCGAAGAAGGAATTGAAAAGTTTTCCTATTATTAATGTTTGGATGATTGCGCTTGATTGTATTTTTATTAATCGGAAAAGTTTTAGAGAATCATCAATAAAAATCAATGAACGGATTCATCAAAAAGACAAGAACCCCATTTTTTTATTTCCCGAAGGAACGAGAAGCAAAGGACCGCAAATGGGACCATTCAAACATGGAAGTCTCAGACTATTATTTAAGGAAGGAGCCGATGTGCTGCCCGTTACCATAAGTGGCAGTTATAAATGTATGGAGTTGTATAATCATGTTAAAAGCGGGCATGTTGAACTTTTTTATCATCCTGTTTTAAGAAGCGCAGATTATGATCAGGACGATTTTGATACATTTATTGAAGACTTGCAACGAATCATTGCAAGGCCTTTAACAGCGGAAATTCAGTCTACTTGATTATTCGTATTTTAGAGTCTCAACAGGGTTCCTTTTAGAAGCATAAAATACCAAAGTCCAAATGGTACTAACGGTAATCAAAAGCGTGATCACTAATGGGATCATGAACAAACTTGCACCAATTTCAATTCTCATATTGAATGATTCGAGCCAGGTACTCAGGGCCCAATAACTAAATGGTGCAGCGATTATAAATGAAATTAGAATTAAATAGAAAAATTCTTTGCCAAATAATAATAAAATGCTTGAAAGGTTTGCTCCTAATACATTTCGCATACTTATTTCTCGGGTACGTTGTTCAATCATAAAAGAGGTTAAACCTAAAATTCCCATGGCTGTGATGAAGATGGCAAGTATGGCAAAAATCCCAAAAACGGTTCCAAACATTTGATCTGATTTATACTGTTCACCATAATAGTCTTCT
Source organism: Bacteroidales bacterium (assembly GCA_963675215.1). Taxonomy (GTDB): domain Bacteria; phylum Bacteroidota; class Bacteroidia; order Bacteroidales. The sequence continues at coordinate 4,024,596 of OY775914.1, read as the reverse complement.
ACAAAAACATATTCAAAAGGATTACCTGGGAAAAACCCGGCATACGTTTTCTCGACTTCAGTAATTGCTTTAGAAATGTTTTTGTCTTGCATTTTAATGGAGATTATTCCACGAACATCTCTCCCCGTTGGCATAAGCCTGTAAATATTTTGTTCAAAATCGAGTTTAGGAGACTGTTGGTGGTAATCTTTGAAAACTCCAATGATACTATAAATGTTACCCCAATAGTTAACACGTTGACCAATTGCACTTTCTGCATCGGTAAAGCCCATCCATTGAACAGCTTTTTCATTGAATATGAGTGCTTGCTTTTCGTCCGTTACAAAATCTTTTGAAAAATTTCGACCGGCAATAAGCTTCACCTCAAACAAATCCATAAAATCATAATCAATACCAATGATATAATAATTCTTGCCATCCTGAGATCCCGCAGGCATGATTCCCCCTGCATCCCAATAAATCTGTCGACCGGGAATTTCTGTGACTACACTAACTTTCGCAATCGAAGGATTCTTTATTAACTCTTCTTTAAACGATTCCATGCGCATCCTAATACTGGCGTCATCACGAATTCTGGGTGCACGCACTGCCAGTATATTATCGATTGAAATCCCAAGCGATTGGCTTTTCATAAATGCGATCTGCTTAAATACTGAAAAAGTAGCCGTCATTAAAATTAAAGCCATTATTAACTGAAAAACAACAAGAGCCTTTCGCAGGTTAATTCCTCTTGCGGAATTTGAAATTTTTCCTTTAAGGGCTGAAATTGGCTTATATGAACTTAGAACTAAAACCGGATACAGTCCTGAAACTATAACTCCTGCAAAAAACAGAAAGAGAATTGTTATCCAGAACCATAGCTGCTTAAAGATTAATTGATTAACAGGAATCCCTGAAATTTGACTAAATAAAGGACGACTAATTTCTAAAAACCCAATGGCCAGTATAAGTGCAATAGAATTAAGGATGAGCGTTTCTACAAAAAACTGAACCATTAGTTGTGTTTTTGCAGCCCCAACAACCTTCCTTAAGCCAACTTCACGGGCGCGAGTGAGTGAGCGAGCCGTTGATAAATTAATATAGTTAACCCAGGCAATAACGATAATAAATAACGCGATGATGAATAAAAAATTAACCATTTGTTTATCACCATTTACCTTCAGTTCCTGCTGATAGTGTGAGTTTAAATGAATGTCGGTAAGTTTTTGTGGGATAAGCTGGCAGGTTAATTTGTAATGTTTTAGAACTTCTCCAAATTCAGTTTCAACTAAGTTAGCTAGTTTGGATTTGAATGAATCCATATCGGATCCTGGTCTCAAAATAAAAAAAGTGTACCAGCCGCTGTCTCCCCATGAGTTTTCAATATCGTGTCCATAAATATCCCATAAATTTGGATAAGATAAAGCAATGTCTATTTGCATGTGCGAATTTTCAGGAAAGTCTTTGTAAACGCCAGTAATTTTAAAATTTAGTTTATTATCTCTGTTCAGTATTTTTCCAATGGGGTTCGCATCACCAAAATACTTTAAAGCTGTGGATTCTGAGATATAACAAGTATTTGCTTCAGAAATTCCGGATTTAGAATCTCCGGAAATAAATTCAAAATCGAAAATTTCGAAGTATTCCTGTTCAACAAAAAAATTGTTGTCCTCAATAAACTTATGTTCATCATCGGAGGTGAATGTGGCCTGGCGAGAAAAGCAACGAGCAGCAATTTCAACTTCCGGAAATTGAGCTCTCATTCTTGGCGCAACCGGTGGGCAACACGATGCAAATCTCACGGCTTCACCTGTTTCGCTTATGCGTTCATATCTGAGTCGATAAATGTCGTTGCTTCGTTTATGAAAGTTGTCGTAACTCCGCTCGAAATGCACATAATCTAGTATGAGCAAACAAGCAGTCATTCCAATAGTTAAACCAAAAATATTTATGAAAGAGAATAATTTGGTTTTCCATAGATTGCGGAAAGCTACCATTAAAAAATTTCTAATCATCTTTAACTAATTAGGTTATTTAATAGGTTAAGAAATTCTTTGGTGCAATTGATTGAATAAATATACAATATTTTGGATTCTACAAAAAGCGGATTTAACTTTAAAATAGGTTTCTAATATTGATTCAATTTTGAAGATATTTCTCAATTATATTATAAAGTAGCTGTCTTTTAATTGGTTTTGAGATATAATCATCACATCCTGCTTCCAACGATTTTTCTCTGTCGCCCGCGATGGCATATGCAGTTTGGGCAATTATGGGAAGATCAGGCATAAATTCCTTAATTTTTTTGGTAGCAGCATACCCATCCATAATGGGCATATTAATATCCATTAAAACCAAATCAATTGAATTGTCGGACTTACAAATTTTAATGGCTTCGGCACCATTGTCTGTTGATAAAATCTTAATGTCGTATTTTTCAAGTATGGTTTTTAAAAATTCAAGACTTGAAAGGTCATCTTCAACAATCAGAATGGTTTTATTCATGATTTGATCAGACTTGGATTTTTCAATTGTTTCTGCTATAAATTTGGCATTATCTTCTACAGGGATTGTAAAGTAAAATATGCTTCCTTTATTGATTTCGGATTCTACCCAAATCTTACCTCCTAATAATTCAGTTAATTTTTTTGAAATAGATAAACCAATTCCCGTTCCACCATATTTTCTTGTATAGGTATCATCAGCCTGACGGAATACATCAAAGATATAACTATACATTTCTGGGTGAATCCCAATTCCGGTATCTTCTACAAAAAATTTAAGAAACGAGGTATCATTATGTTTTTCAATTGTGTAACCATATTTTATATAACCTTTATCGGTAAACTTAATGGCGTTTTTAACCAAATTTATGATAATTTGTTTGAGCTTTGAAGCATCTGTCATGATTTTTAAGTCTTTGATTCCCCCAGGATTTAAAAGTTCGAGCTTAACATTCGTTTTGTTTGTGCTTTTAAGTTCTGACTTAACGATTTCTTCAATGTCTTTTAAAATTGCACTCAGATTTTCTTCTTTTTTATTGATATTGGTTTTACCGGATTCTATTAAGGTAATATCGAAGAGGTCTTCAACGATGTTTAACAGATGATTTCCACTTGAATTAATATTTCTGCAAAATTTAAATATTTCTTCATTTGTTAATTCCTCATTAATGATATCAGAAAAGCCAATAATGGCATTGAGTGGTGTTCTCAGTTCATGCGACATGGTAGCCAGGAATGCTGATTTTAACCGATCAGATTCGGTTGCTTTTTTAAGCGCTATAGTCAAGTCATTCATATTCTGTATACGCTCAATAAAAACCCCAATATTGAATGCGATAATTTCAAGAATTTCTAAGTCTTTTTGTGAATATGCATTTTTATTATGGTAATCTTGTATAACCATCACACCAATAACCTCTTTTAAGGAGGCACTTAATAATGGAACCCCTAACCAAATTGCTGTAGGATTACCAATAAGCTTTAATTCTTTTGTTTTTTTTATTTCAGCCTCAACATCTTCATTAATTAAGTGGCCCTTACCGGATCGGCGAACAAAATCGGTCAAGCTGCCATCTAGGTTCTCTGGTTCATCGCCTTCGTGGGTATCGGTTTCATCCAGATAATAAGGGAAAGTATAATTATTGCCTGCTTTATCGTACAGGGCGACATAAATGTTTTGAACTTTTAATACCGTACTAATTTGTGTGTGTACCAGTTCCAGAAATTTTTTCAAATCAGGTTCTTCCTGATAAAATTTGGCAATTTCGAGCAAAGCTTTTTGGGTTTGCTCGGCTCTTTTACGCTCGGTGATATCCCTTGTGATACTTAATATATGTTGTACTCCCTCTAATTCAATTAATGATGCAGACATCAATCCATCTTTCAGGCGCCCGTTTTTAGACTTAAATTTAGCCTCAAAATTTTCAACAACCCCTTCAGCTTTCAATTTAGAGGTAAGCTTATTGCGATCCTTTACATCGTTCCAAACGTCGATCTCAGCCATGGTTCTTCCAATCACTTCTTCTTCGGTATAACCCATAATTTGTTTAAAACCATTGTTCACTGAAATATATAAACCATCATGAAGGCGATTGATATTGATTGAATCCGGACTGGTTAGAAATGCTTTTCGAAATTTCTCTTCACTTTCCTTTAAGTGGTTGAGTGTCTTTTTTTGATTGGTAATATCTTCCGAAACCTTTATATAATTAATGCTTTTTCCATTTGTATCAAATATGGGTGATATTGAAGCAGACTCCCAGAATAATTCCCCATTTTTTTTCTTATTGCGAAATTCTCCCCGCCATTCCTTGCCCGATAAAATAGTTTCCCACAAGGATTTATAATGCGCGTCGGCTTGCTCATCAGATTTTAAAATCCTCGAGTTTTTCCCAATAACCTCTTCTTTGGAATATCCGGTAAGTTCTGTAAACTTTGGATTTACATATTCCAAATTCCCATTTAAATCCGTAATCACGATAACCGATGGGCTTTGCTCTACGGCTGTTGAAAGCTGAGAAATTTTTTCTTCGGTAATTTTTCGTTCGGTGATGTCCGATACCACATGAACTGCCCCGATTAAATCATTTCCTGAATTAAAAATAGGGTCAACATGAACTTCAAGCCAGCGTTCTTTTTCTTTGAAAATCATTGATTCGGGCTGATGGCTGTTTTTCATCCTAACTAACGGACAATTTTGAAAATATTCATTAATTCCGTGTACAAGCTCAAAACATTTTTTTTCTTTTATATCGGCTTCATTTATATTTAACAAAGACAAAGTAGCTGTATTATATTGTTTAATATTTCCATTCAAATCAGTGATGCTAACTGAATCGCTCATGGCGTTAAATGTGGTTTGCCATTTTGCTGCCTGGTCTTTGATTTCAGCTTCGGCCTTTTTTCGCTCAGATATATCGCGTGCAATTCCAATGATGGACTTATGTTTTTCAGATTCAATAATACCGATCCTGATTTCAACCGGAAATAGTGAACCATCCTTTCTTTTGTGAATACTTTCAATTGTTACTGGTATTCCTGGTTTTAGTTGATTCCAAATATTTTTCTGATCATCTTGCTTGAAGAAACCATGATCCAAATCTCTTACTTTTAAGGATAGTAATTCTGATTTGGTATACCCCAAACTTTCACATGCATAATTATTCACATCAATAATATGGCCTTCAAGATCAGCTAAAAACATAGCATCCCCAATTTGCTCAATAAGGGATTTAAAGCGTGTTTCAATTTTTTGCAACTCAGTTTCCTGAGTTTTCATTTCTTTATAAGCTTGCTCATATTTTTGACGATAGGTAAGCAGATGAAAAATATCGTTAAATGCTTTGCTGTCGGAAATTCGCTCGGTTGAATCCTTATCAATGTAAAGAAGATAAATAGAAAATAACCCCGAATAAATGATTGTAGATGAAAGCTTAGATATCAATCCTGAAATCAGAATATTTGAAAATTGAGTTGTTCCAGCAAATGCACCAATTGAAAAAGCTAAAGAATCAAAACTGATTATCAATGCCATAGAAAAAAGGATTCTCAAAACTAAAGGTGAAATAAAACGGGATATAGCTTCGTAAATAAAAATAACTAAGAAGGCATCAATAAAAAGGACAAGTGTCCCTACCAGAAGAACTCTGGAATTTACCAGAAATAATTCTTTTGGGAAATTATAAATATTAATAACATGTTCGCCTTCGATGGCCCAACTAAAGATGATTTGAAGCAGGGAAAGAATAAGGTTAGCGGCTAATAATGCATAAATCACTTTTCGTGCTTCCAAGGCGTCTTCACGGATATAAATGAGTAAAATGGCAAAGAGGCTCCCAGTAAACATGACCATTGAACCTGGTGTAACCAAAACACCAGGGATAATTTCGATGTACAATGAAGCTGCCAAAAACACTTGCATGTACTGGAATACACCTAATGCCGTAAATATTAATCCTAAACCAAAAATGGTCCTGAGTCTGAACAGGAACAAGAGTAAGGATCCGACAATCAAACACTGAATTATTAGAATTAAGATTTGATTGATGGCTATATTATTCATGTTTGTGAAATTTGAGAATTACCTTAAAATTATTTTTCGCCACAAATTTTTAGGCAGGTCATGGGTAATCGGTTTAAAAACCCTGATGTAATTTAACTCAGTTATGTTTGATTTTAATCCATTTATGATCCGTTGGCAGTTTTTGTACATTTAATTTTTCTTTTTGAAATAATACATCACCATTGCTGAAGCGCATTTCAATAATGCAAGCAGAGAAAACACATTTGGATTAAAATCCAGACAAATAAATAAAGTGTACCATCACTAATAATAACTACTCATAAAGATATTACAATGTAAAAATTATTCAAAATGAATCGTCACTTCAAGCACCCGTCATTAGTTCATCCCTATATATTTATTAATTATTTTCAATAGCATTTCTTTTTTAATCGGTTTCGAAATATAGTCATCACATCCTGCTTCTAAGGATTTTTCCTTGTCGCCAACAATGGCATATGCCGTTTGGGCAATTATGGGAAGATCAGGCATAAATTCCTTGATGCTTTTGGTCGCAGTATACCCATCCATAATGGGCATATTAATATCCATTAAAACCAAATCAATTGCATTGTTGGTTTTGCAAAAATTAATTGCTTCCTCGCCGTTTTTTGCCCAAATTATTTTCGAGTTTAAAGATTTTGTGATGGCAACTAAATAATCATAACTTGATTTATCATCCTCAACGATTAATAGCGTTTTATTCGATGTTTTTGTTAGAACTTTAGGTTCTATAATTGATTTGGCTTCTTTAACCTTTATTAAAGGTATTGTGAAATAAAAAATACTCCCACGATTTATTTCAGAATCAACATTAATTTCACCACCTAACAGGTTAACCAGTTTACGGCAAATAGATAAACCTATTCCGGTTCCTTCATAAGTTCTTGTGTCACTGTCTTCAACCTGCCGAAAAATTTCAAAGATGATGTTTTGTTTGTTTTTTGAAATCCCAATACCGGTATCTTTAACGTAAAACTCAATGTGAGGGTTTTCACTTTCAGATTTGATTGAAAAACCGTATTCAATTTGCCCAGACTCGGTAAATTTTAAGGCATTTTTCAATAAGTTAATTAGTATTTGCTTAAGTTTTGATGCATCACTGTGTATTTCGAGTTCCTGATGGTTTTTTGGGATTTTAAGCCTGATCTCAACATCAGGCTTTCGTAAATCAGAAAGTCCTGAATTAATTATCTGATCAACTTCATTCATCAGCCTTTCAATTTTGAAGTTGTCTTTAATTATTTTTATTTCTCCTGATTCAATCATGGCAACATCAAATAAATCATCCACAATTTTTAATAAATGATTGCCGCTTGTATTAATTATTTTAGCGTAGTCAACAATCTTGTCAACAGGGATTTCTGGATTTATGATATCAGAAAACCCAATAATTGAATTTAAGGGGGTTCGCAATTCGTGCGACATGGAGGCTAAAAAAGTTGATTTGAGCTTGTCGCTCTCTTCTGCCTTTTCCTTTGCTGAAATAAGCTTGCTTTCTATTTCCTTTCTATAGCTGATTTGTTCGGAAAGTTTTTTATTTCGAAGGCTCAATAAATGCGTACGTTTTTTGACCTGCTCCTCAAGTGTTTCGTTAATAAGTGCAATTTCATCTTTTTTGCGGGAAAGAAGGATTCTTTGATAAAACTCTTTTCTCTCAATATACTCAAGATGATATAAAGCAATCGTACTAATAAGGTTGGCTGATATAAAAAATGCATTTGTAATTAGTAAATACTCGAAATTTATATTGATTATATTTTGGAGCAATAAGCCCCCAATAACATAAGCAAAAATTAAAATTATAGCCGAAATTGTAGCAGAAATAAAGCGCAGTTTAATAAAAAAATAACCACCAATAAAAATAAGAAACATACCGCCGTAATAAAAGATATTATCGGGATTTCTAAATAACATATAGATGATTCCTAATCCACTTATAACAAAACAAATCGACAATAAAAGCTGCCATACTTTATAAAAGTATTTATAGAAGGATAATCCTAAAACAATTATTAATATTGGTGTTACAATGAGGTATCTGATTGTATAAAATTCTAATAAGTAATTGGATGAGGTTATCGAGTCTAAAAACCCGAAAGCAGAATACAGCAGTATAACTGTAACAAATGAGATTCTTAGGTTTTTTAGTGATTTATTGAAATATTCACTTCGAAATGCTTTTTCAATCTCGATATCTACGAAATTTAACGTGATTTTATTGATATCAATATTGGATGTATTCGTTTGCTGATTCTCAATGATCCTTGATGTTTTCCTCATTGTTTTTTATTTTGATTCTAATTTTAGAGGGAAAAGCATTAGTTACTTAATATATTTATTAATTATTTTTATGAGTGATTCTTTTTTAATTGGCTTTGAAATATAATCATCACATCCTGCTTCAATCGATTTTTCTCGATCACCAATAATTGCGTAGGCTGTTTGGGCAATAATCGGGAGATCTGGTCGCATTTCTTTTATTGCTTTTGTTGCATCATAGCCGTTTAAAATAGGCATATTAATATCCATCAGAACTAAATCTATTTGTGGGTTATCTTCACAAAGTTTGATGGTGTCTTCTCCATCTTTAGCCCAAATTAAATTAACTTGCAACTTGCTCAGCATCGCTTCTATTAGTTGGTAACTGGCCTCTACGTCTTCAGCTATTAAAATGGTTTTGGTTTTAAGTGAGCGTTTTTCCATGCCTTTTGTTAAGTCTTTTTTGTTTAATACGGATGAATGTTCGTTTGGAATTGTAAAATAGAAAGTACTGCCTCTGCCTCTTTCAGAAATAAGCCAAATATTTCCACCCAATAATTCGGTTAATTTCTTTGTAATAGAAAGGCCAATTCCTGTCCCTCCATGGGCTGTTGTGTATGTTTCATCAGCTTGCCTGAATATGTCAAAAATTAGTTCCTGCTGGTCTTCACGTATCCCAATTCCAGTATCTTTTACAAAAAACTTTAAAAAAGGATTAGCATCGATAATTTCTTCTTCGAAACCATAGCTCACTTCTCCTTTTGCGGTAAATTTTATGGCATTTTTTAAAAGATTAATGAGCACCTGTTTAAATTTCGATCTATCCGTATTGATGATCAAATCTTCCATGTTTGGCGGAATTAGCAGTTTCAGATCCAAGTTGCTTTTTCCTGTTTTATCCTGTTCAGCTTTAATAATTTCATGTACATTATTTAAAATTTGAATTAATGGAATCTCTTCCTTTTCAATTTTAATTTGCCCTGATTCAATGAGTGTGATATCAAATAAATCTTCAACAATGGTTAATAAATGGTTTCCACTATCATTTATAGTTTTGGTAAACTGTAGAATTTCATCCATCGATAAGTTTTTATCAATGATGTCGGAAAATCCAATTATTGCGTTAAGTGGTGTACGAAGTTCATGCGACATGGTAGCCAGAAAGGTTGATTTTAAGCGATCAGATTCAGTAGCTTTTTTAAGCGCATTTTTTAGATTTTGCTCAGCATTTTTACGATGAATGGAGAGACTGATTTGATCTGAAACGAAATCCATCATTTCTAGGTCGGACTGTGAGTAAGCATTTTCGTTAGTGTAACTTTGTACGGCAAATACGCCTGTAGTTTCTCCTTCATAATTTAGTGGTACGATCATCCCGGATTTTGGAATGGCGCCCACAATTTCAATTAGCCCTTCCGATTCCATCCTCATGACATCTTTCTCCTTGATCAGTAATGATTTTGATGATTTAACTACATAAGAGCTAAATGTTTTACCTGCTGGCCAGGTATCATAATCATCTATTTCATCACTCAAAAACGGAGAGAAAAAGGTATCTTTTTCTTTATTGTAAAATGCAATAAAGAAATTGGTTGTATCAATAATACCACCCAACTCTTCTTTGATAAGTGAGATGAACTCTTCAAGGTTTTCTGATTCAATTACCGCATTTGAAATATTATATAAGGCTTTTTGAATTTGCTCAGATCGTTTACGACTTGTAATGTCTCTAACTATGGCATGAACGTACTCATCATCTGAAAGGTTCATTTTGGTTAAAGTCACCTCTGCATTAAATAGAGTTCCATTGTGTTTCTTATGTACCCATTCGAAAGTCTGCGACTTCCCGGCAAGTGCTGCATCTATTTTTTTGGCTGCTAAGTTAGCAGATGCTTCCCCATTGGGCTGTAACTCGGGAGAGAATTTGCTTGCAGCATGCCCGATAAAATCATCCTCTTCACATCCGAATATTTCCAGTGCTCTGGAATTACACGAAAGAAAAGTATAATCTTGCATCAAAAAGATAGCATCATTGGTAGAGGTATAGAGTGCGCGGTATTTTTCAGCATTTTCAAGCGAAGCTTTCTCAGCCAGCTTTTTTGAAGTAACATCTCTGTTATTACTTAAAATGGCTAATTGACCTCCAAATTCAACAACCGAAGCATTAACTTCCATGAAGATCGGGCTCCCGTCTTTTTTATACTGGGTGGTTTCAAAACCGTTATAGAATCCATTCTTGATTGTGCTTTTAACGTATTTTTTCCCCTCGGCAGGGTTATGACTTATACTTATCATCGACATTCCAATAAATTCATTACGATCAAATCCGTATATGTCGCAAGCGTGTTGATTAACATCCAGCACAATTTCATCATCTTGGGTAAAAATAATAATCGCGTCATGCGCATTTTCAAATAACCCACGGTAATCTTGTTCCGATTTTTTTAATTCATTTTCAATTTCTTTTCTTTGAGTGATGTCTCTTATAATTGTTATCCAGGCTTTACGATTATTATATGTTAATTCCTGGGTATGGGTTTCTACATTATAAATGGTGCCATCTTTGGCTTGATGCAGGTATTCATTTGGCGAACTCGTTTCTTCATTCTCAATGTTTTTAAGAATCGCATCTAAGTCGCCATCTTCGGGATGTAGATCCATTGGAGTCATCTCAAATAATTCTTCTAAGGTATAGCCATACTTTTTAAGCATTGCCGAATTGCAATTCAAAAACTTTTTTGTTTGTTGATCAAAGACTAGAATTGGGTCTGCGATTTGGTCGAAAAGTGCTTGATATTGATTTTTACTTTCTAATAATTTATCTTCTGCCAATTTCTTATCGGTGATATCAACAATAACTCCCCTTAATCCGGAGAACCGATTGTCTTTTATGATAGAATTGGCATTAAAAAGAATTGGGCATTTAGTTCCATCTTTTTTCTGAGCATCATATTCTACTGTTCCATGAGTTTTTCCTGTAAGACGTTCGTTGAGATAGAGTTTAGCTTTTTTCTGACTATCGGGTGAGAGTATGCTGAGCCCATCAATTCCTTTTTTGAAATCAGCTTCTGAATAACCCGATATTTCTAATGCGCGTTTATTAACATAGGTAAGTTTTAAATTCTCGTCGGTTTCAAATACCGCCTCAGGTAATAATTCAACTAATTCTTTAAAACGTTCTTCACTCTCTTTTAATGCTGCCTCTACTTGCTTGCGTTCTGTAATATCGATAATTACGCCATCAATATGTTTTATTTCCCCATTTTCACTAAATCCAGCTTGATAATTTGCCGAAACCCATATCAAAGTCCCATCTTTTTTATGTTCTAATGTTTCCCAGCCTAGTAAATATTTGTTTTTTACTAACTCGTCTAACATCTTCTGACGAGGGTTGTTTGAGTGATAATATTTAACTGCAGGCAGTTCTAATAATTCTTCTACAGAGTTATAACCATAAATTTCTGCCATCGCAGGATTTGCCGATATAACCTCACCTTCATATGTTGATCTAAAAACACCTACGGGCAAATTTTCCATCAATGAGCGATAGCGTTTTTCACTCTCCTTTAATGCCAGTTCAGCTTTTTTCTGTTCGGTAATATCTTTGAATACGCAATAGGTTTGTTTAAAATTACCATCTGGATGATAGCTTGATAAGCCATTCAATGCGATTTCAAAAGTTTGACCGTTGTGACCAACAATTTTAAAGGGAACATCTTGAACTGCACCGCATTTTTTTAGGGCTGGAAAATTCTTCTTAAAAGTAAGTTGTGAATCTGATTCCAAAAAATCACCATACCATTTTCCGATTACTTTATCTTTTTCATATCCTAACATAATTAACCATGCATCATTTACATCAATGATATTTCCATCTTCATTTAATGATTGAAAAGGTAATGGTGCATTTTTATATAGTGCTTTATATTTTTCTTCACTTTCTTTAATCGCTTCTTCAGCTTTTTTCTGTTCGGTAATATCTCTGGTAACAGCAAGTAATTTTTTGTCGACAACATTTACAATACTCTGCATCGATTGCCAATTTCCGGCTTTATTTCTAAAGCGAAACTCAATGGTTTGGCTTAATGGTAAGTCGCTTTTTGATAATAGATTCTTTATTTTTAGGTTAACATATTTTACAAGTACCGGAAATAGTGCTTTTTTATCATCGGGATGGACGAAGTTGAAAAATGATTTCCCCAAAAGATCCTCTTTTTCATATCCTAAAACTGATTTAATTGAGGGGCTTACATAAAGATATTTTGCTTTCAGATCGAAACTTGTAATGGCAATATTATCAATGGTATTTTCTGCTATTAATCGAAACTGCTCTTCATTTTCAATCAATTCTGCAGTCTTCATATTTGCAGTTTCGATTAATTTTTCCTTCTCAGCCCTCAGTTGGTCTTCAGCAGCCTTAATACGAAGCATGACATTGATTTGGGCTTTGAGCTCAATGGCCTCGATAGGTTTAGATATAAAAGCATCTGCACCTAAATTTAAACCTTTAATTCTGCTTTCAGCGTCTGTTTTGATTGCAGTAACCAGTATTATTGGAATGTGCTTGGTTAATTGATCAGCTTTTAGTTTTTCACACACTTCGTAACCATCCATTTTGGGCATGATGATATCAAGAAGAATGACATCTGGCTGCTCTTTACTAGCTATTTTAATGCCTTCTTTTCCTGAAAGTGCGGTAATTAATTTGCAGTCGGGTAACTGCCCTTTTATAACTGCCTTTAGGGTTACTAAATTATCTTTTTGATCATCAATCGCAAGTATTTTTTTCATGTCATTTGTTTTCTGCCAGCTGTATTTAGTCTTTTTATTTAGGGCTAGGATGAGATAAATTTGAAGCGATGGTATTATGCCATTTTATTGGTATGGTGATCGTAAAAATTGAACCAACACCAAATTCGCTTTTGACCCTGATTTTCCCGCCCAAAATAGTTATTATTTTTTTTGCGATGGATAAGCCAAGTCCCGTACCTTCATATTGCTTTGAGGAGGTGCCATCTGCTTGTCTGAATTCATCAAAAATATGTGGAAGGACATCTTTGGTAATCCCAATTCCTGTATCTCTCACATCAATATACACGTTTGTTTTGTCATAATTTATTGCTATCTCCACCATTCCTTTCTCAGTAAACTTAACAGCGTTCGCTACAATATTTAAAAGAGCTTGGTGCAATCTTGATTCATCGGTATTTACTTTGGGCAGTTTTTTTTGGGTGTTCAGTGATAATGTTAAGCCTTTTTGTTCGGATAAGGCAGAGATGTTTTCAATTAGCGTTTGTGCCAACCCGTCAATAGCCGTTAATTTAGGTTCAACATCCATTTTCCCTGCTTCTATTTTTGATAAGTCCAGAATGTCATTAATTAAATCTAGTAACCTTTTACCATTTCTTTCCACAATTTTCAGATAGTCATTTTCTTCATCATCAAGCTTATCCTTAGCCCTCATGATAAGTACACTCGAAAGTGCCATGATGGAGTTTAGCGGGGTTCTTAATTCATGACTCATATTGGCCAAAAACTCACTTTTTAACTTATTAGCAGATTCCACTTTTTTCCGCTGATTTTCCAGTTCAACATTCTGATTCTCCAACGTTTCTGTTGTTTGAGAAAGCTCTTCTGTTTGATTTTGCAGTTCTTCTGTTTGTTGTTGTAATTCCTTAGATTGTGCTTCGAGTTGTTGATTGATGCCTGAGAGATGCTCGGCCAGGATTCTTGTTCTTTCTCCGGCAATTAAATTGGAATAAGAAGTATTTATACTTGGCCATGATTGCTTAAGTATTTCTATATGGTCGGATTCGAATGATTGAATGTGTACCAGTGATATAATAGCAGCAATTACATCTTCAACCACAATTGGAATTGTGATGATTTCTCTTGGGATGATATCACCGGCAACGGTTTTGTATTTAAAGACTGTATTTTCGGTGATGTCCTTTAAATGAAATATTTTTCTTGTAGAGATTGCATTTCCCAATTCTCCTTCTGTATTTTTTGCATTATATGAGCTTAACATTTCTTTATTTGCTCCAATTGAAACAAAACTTTCATACTTTTCAGTTTCATCGTTTAAGATGTAAAATACACTCATATTGGCTTTGCTGATCTTCATCAATCGTTTAAGTAAAGAAGAACAAAATTCATGCATGTTTGTTTTGCCAATCATTGTTTTTGAAATGTCGGAGATCCCAAGTTGGATTTTTATTTTTGATTCAGTTACATCGGCCATGCGATTAAATTCGGTAGCAAGTATTCCCAATTCATCTTCTGAAGTGATGATGTTTCGCGCCGAATTATCACCCATCTTAATTTTTTGAGCAACCTGATCCATTGCCAATATTGGTTTTGAAATGGATTTACTAATGGTTAATGCTATAAATGAAATCACGATACCTGATAGGATAAATAGGATTGTAAAATTCAATATTATTTTGCGAATAGGTGCTTTTAACTCTCTCATGTCCTGTTTGCAAACAAATCCCCAACCCAGACTCGGGACGAAGGTGTAGGCCGCCAAAACATCCTCCTCACGATAATCTGTGCTTGCGATTATTCCGGTTTCTCCTTTTGCCGCTCTTACGGCAGGCTCAGCTGTTATCTGAAGTTTTAATGGGGCATTATCATGCCATCTTAATTCGTTTAATGCTACTCCATCTTTGTTAACAATAAGAGTCTCACCGGTACTTCCCAGTCCAATGGTATTGCCAATGAGTGGATAGAGTGAATTCTCCAAATTAATTCTGCAAACTAAAATTCCAATAATATGCGTATTGTGTGCCATACAATAAACCGGAATTGAGAAAGTCATTTCATTTTCTCCGGTATCTTGCGAATTATAAATGTTTTTGATAAATATATCACCGGATTTTAAAGGTTCCGTAAAATAGCTGTTATTTGATTTATTCGAACCTATGTATTCTGAATTTGTGGAAATCTGAACAATGCCATTTTTTGCTTCAATATAAAAGATTTCACTGTAAACGGTATAATGTTTTAAGTTTCTCTTAAATAATTCGCGGGCTGTAATAATTTTTTGTTCATCTATTGCCGTTTTTAATTTTTTATCGAAAATATTTTCAAGATTTCGGATTTCATAATCTCCTGACATTACATGCAAATCTCCAACTCTTTCATTCACCCATTTGGTTAGTTCCTGAACTTTTAAATTTCGAATGGCAATTAATTTGTCATAAGTTGAAGTTTCAATAGTTTGTACTCTCTGAAAATAAGAAATTATTAATGCAACAAGCAATGGGCTTAGCGAGAGTGCAAGAAACCAGAAGGTTAGTCGAGTCCGGACACTTTTAAATCTTAATAATTTCATTTTGTTTGTCTTGTTTTTTTAAATCCTAATTTCTTATACCTTTAAGTACAAAGCATTTCATCTCCCTTCAAGTTTTCTAATTTTCTCTTGCAAGTTTCTGATAGTTAGTTCACGGCCAACGAAAACTTTAACAGCATTATCGAGCTCCAAATTTTTAGCCTCTAGTTTTTTAGTTCGCTCCGAAACCAATTCCTCCAATTGTTCTTGATGCTTTTTTAGCTCTTCTTCTGCTTGTTTTCGCTCCGATATATCTTTAATAAAACCTAGGAAATGGATAAGTTCATTATTTAGAAATTTACCAGTTACTGTTAGCTCAACGGGAATAATTGACCCCTTCTTATGTATATATTCTTTCTCATACGTTACCACTTTATTCTCACTTGTTAATTGTTTGAGTATAGTAGTTTCATGATCATTCCATTTTGAAGGGGTTAATACTTTGTTCCAGTTTATTTTCTTAAGCTCAGCTAGTGAATAACCGGTTAACTTGGAAAAAGCCAAATTGCAGTTTTCTAATCTACCATCAGGATACCCAAATGCAAATGGCATAGGTGCTTCTCTAATAATGTCAGCCTGCTCTTTTTCTCGTTCTAACACCTCCACCATTTGTTTTTCTATTTCTTTCCGATCTGTGATATCCTCATGTGTAATGACAATATTGGTAACAACGCCAGAATTGTCCTTTAAGGGAAATATTTTTGTGCTTAACCAACGTAAACGGCCATGTCCATCTGATTCGGTAGTTCCTGTTGGATCAAACTGGTATTCTGGTACAATTACCGATTCTCCTTGATAAGCCCTATTTATGTATTGATAAAGCCCTGTACTTTTTACTTCTTCACTCTTTAATAGATTGAAATTATTAACGGTAGTAGATGCCGGAAATTTCCACATCTCTTCATAGGCCTTATTTACGAAGATTTGCATGCCATCAAGATCATAGATTTCAATTACAGATGGAGACTGTTGAATGAGCAGGGAAAATTGATTTTCACTCTTTTGAAGTTTTCTGATTATTTCATCGTTATCGTTTAAAGAAGTAGCAGCTTTATCCTTTGAAATTTTAAGGTTTAACAATTCAGATTTAAGTTGCTCGATATCTTTTATCAGTTGCTCTTTGGTTTTATTACTGTAGCTCATTGACCGTTTCTTTAAATTTGTTACATAAAATGACCTGTTTTTTAAAATACCATTGAAGGCCAGACATCACTACTAATAAGGATATTAACTAGGTTCTATCAACATTCATGATGCCAAACAATAGTCAGTTCTGTGCAATAAATAAAAATATGGATAAAATCAATATTATTTAATAGGCAAATCACCTATGAAATTAACAGTGAAACGCTTAGACTGTTTTTAAGGCAATAAAAAGGAATTGAAAAGCTTATTTACTCAATTTGTCTTCAAAAGGAGGCAGAAATTGCTCTTCTATGAAACTCATAATTCCGAACAAGCTCCCCCAACTATGAAAACGGTCCGATGAGAGTCGAGGATCGTCTCCGGTGCCGGTTATGGACGAATAATTTTCGCTCACATAGCCTTTTCTTTTCCACTCGCTCATGAACATTTTAAGTGATTTGTCGGCAAGTTCTGTCGCAGCTTCATTGAACCCGGCTTGTCGAAAACTTAAATAAGTTAGGAAATTTAGTGGAGGCCAAATCGCTCCTTTCCAGTAGCGTTGTCTTTCGAATAAAGGATCGTTTCGGGCAATTGAAGGCAGAATAAATTCACCTCCAAATTCGTTTTCATCATAAAAATGAATGAGCATTTGTTTGGCTTTTTTATTTGAAGGAACAGAGGCCATTAATGGGTAAAAAAGTGTTGGTGACAATCTTTTGGAGAGTGTATCCGCTTCAGTATTAAAATTCAGATAAAATCCAAATTCTTTGTCCCAGAGATTTTCCAGAGACTTGCTTAAAATTGAAGCTCGATTTTTTAACTCTTTGATTTCATCACGATTTAAAACAGTCGCAATTTCAATCAGGGCATTGCAATCGGCAATATAAAGTCCGTTGAGACCAACATCCTGCAATTCCATGGTATGTTTTTCTTTGTTGAATTCAACATCAATATACATGGGCGAGTCGTCCATGCCCGATTCATACTTGGCTGCTTGCATGTTTTCACGAGCCCACTCGTTAAATGGATTTTTTGCGGGTGATGAACCATAACTTAATAATCCTTCATTCATTCTATGATCCCACCACCATCGGTTCCAGGTTAACAGATCATCAAATACCGTTTCTAAAAACCATTTTTCAGGATACTTTTTGTAAATTTCTTTAACCATGATACTTCCAACCGGAGGTTGTGAGTGATCCCAGGTTTTTCGTCCATTTCCTGCATTATCATTTGGGATGAATCCACCCTCGGTCATGCCTTTTAAATGTTCGATAACATTGGCATAAGCCAGGTTTTTGCTTTCAACGGCAGTCATGTACGAAAGAAAAAAGTTATCCCAGCCGAACAGACAGAATCCACCGTACTCTTCATTCCACAAACGCCCCACGGTGGCAACAACCCGATCGAATTTAGGTTCGTAAATTAAATTCCAAGCAATTCCTGATTGAACCGCAATACTCGCCTCTGATAAGTCAACATAGGTTGAAGCATGTTTATAAAACGACTCTCGTTTTTGATCTATTTTTTGTTGCACTTCTTGGGCATTAAGATTTTCCACTGTGGAAATTCCAATATTTTGATCGAGTTCTACAACCAGATATGGGGTGTTGATAGGTAAGGAAACATCTTTAGTTTGAATCCCAGAACTGTAAATTTTTATTTCTTTATCGGGTAATGCTGCTGTTAAATGCTTTTCGTTTCTGGAAATAGCACCAGACATATTCCATAGTAAACCAGCTTCAATAACCAAACTAATTGGTTTTTTAAATTCACCAACCGGCGCGATGCTTACAAAAAGATCATCACCATCGGTAGCAGTTTCGATAAAAGCATGCAAGGATTCCCATTTAATTTCAAGCTTTTGATAACTCCCGTCATAACTGTGAGCTCCGGGGATGATCAGCGGTGCATCTTCGGTTTGGCGACCAATTAATGCTTCATGCAGAAATGGCTGATCAAATGCTTGAACTTGCTTAAATCCAAATTTTATTTCTAATCCGTAGGGAAGTAAAACCTGCGAAAGTACGTTTTTTGTGTTCCAGGTATTCCAACCACTTTTAAGTTCTTTTTTTATTTTTTGATATTGAGGAGGGTCTGTTTTAGGTGTTTGAGGAAAAATAGGAGAAATGATAACAGAAATTAAAATAATTAGGAATAGTTTTTTCATGATTGTTGCTATTAATAGGTATCGACTAAGGATTTTATTTTCAGTAAGCCATTCGGGGTTTTAAGTTTTTCTTTCGAAGTGTAGCTTAGTTTCTTTGTTATTCCTGGTATCAGATCAAAGTAATTGTCGGAAAAATGACCCGTTTTTCCTGGAAATTCAAGATAAATATTTTTCGCCAATTTATCAGTCCGTAAAATGATTTCGTAGCCTCCCTCAATTTGAGTGATGGTTTTTGTTATTTGTGGTACCTCGAGTTGGAGTTCGCTCATCTTGCTAAAATAATGAAGCCTTTCAATTGGATCACCTAATTCATTTTTCATTGAACATCTTAGTAGGGTGCTTTGGGCTTTGAAGGAGTTAGTTTTCTCGGGGATCAAAAATGCATAATAGGTCAGACTGGAATTTGGTGGGATTTCAATTTCTAAGTTTTTCCCCCATAAATTGTTTCCCTCAAAATCAATCAACTCGATTGAGAGTTCACGTTCGATGGTGGTAATTTTATCAGACACAATCCAGACAAAAACAGAATCCTTTTGTTGTTCAAAAGAAATCATTAAATCATTAAAATTCTTTTTAGCTTCATACTGAAGTGCTTTCCAGTTGCCATAGTAATCTATGCTCGACCATGAAATTACCGGCCAGCAATCATTCAATTGCCAGTACAAGGTGCCCATGCAATATGGCATTGCCCGCCTGTGAGCTTCCATCGCGATTCCCATTCCTTTGGCTTGTAAGAGTTGACTAACGTAGGCATAATCCTCAAATTTTGCTGGGATATTAAATTTGCGACCCATGTATTCATTAATAATTTCAAAACCTCTGTCATGTTTCTCATGGGTTCTCAGTGCATGGGAGATTAAATATTTATCATCCGGAAGTAAAACAGAATCGAGGGTAGCCATAGCCGGAAAACTTTGAAACCCAAACTCACTCATAAACCTGCCAACTTTTTTATTGTAAATACCAAAGGGTTCTCCTCCCCACCAAACGCCCCAGTAATGTGAGTCTCCTTCGGTCAAACTTTCTTTGTGTCCCCATCCAATTTTGGGTGAAGATGCCCAATATGATCTGGATGGATCAAGCTCGGACACTGCAGATGGCAGTGTTTCGTGAAATAATTTTTGATAGGAGTTCCAGATTTCCGTTTGTTGATTTTCGGTATAATTAAATTGTTTTTGCCAACCCCAGTTATGCCAGGCTTCATCTACCTCGTTATTGCCACACCATAATGCAATGCTTGCATGATTCCTTAATCTTTTAATTTGATCACTAGCTTCAATTTTGCAGTTTTCGATAAAATGATCGTCGCCCGGATACATGCTCCCGGCAAACATAAAATCTTGCCATACCAAGATTCCATTTTGATCGCATAAATCATAAAAGATGTCATTTTCATAAATGCCACCTCCCCATACCCGCAACATATTCATGTTTGCGGATCGGGCATTTTCAATGAGTAATTTATATTTTTCATCGCTGACTCGGGTTAAGAAATTATCTTGAGGAATATAATTCGCCCCCTTCATAAATACAGGAATGCCATTCAGCTCAAAGAAAAATGATTTCCCAAATTCATCCGGTTTTTCAACAAGTTTAATGGTTCTGATTCCAATTTGATGAGCTTGTGAATCGATTGTTTTTCCATTTGATGTTAGCGAGGTTTTAAACTCATAAAGATGGGCTTTACCTAAACCATTGGTCCACCAAAGTTGAGCCTTTGGTATTTGAAAATGGATTTTTTTAAGATTTTCACCGGAGTATAATTTTATAGTTTCAGAAAATAGTAAGTTCTCTTTTTCATGAATACGAAGCTCGATTTCAACATCATTCTTTGAGTCAATTTCAATATCCGCTGATAAAAAGGCAATTGTTCCACTGATTGAATCTGTATGGAAATAGCTTGAGCTTATTTCGATTTCTTTTTTTGCGATCAAATAAACATCTTTCCAAATTCCTGAAGTCACCAATTTGGGCCCCCAATCCCAACCAAATTGATAGGGGGCTTTGCGTGTAAATGCTCTTTGTTCGGGTAAGTCATAATCGTATTCCTTAGCCGCTTCTAAATTTTTTATAAGGGGTGAATGAAGAAAAACTTTTAAGTGATTTTCTGGCAAGAGGGCATTGGCAACATTTATTTTCCAAATCCGAAACATGTTATCAGCCTTGAGGATAAGTTCGCCGTTCAGATAAACATCAGCATAGGTATCCAAGCCTTCAAAAACCAGATCAACATTTTTCTTTTTTAAAAATTCAGGCGAGAGACTAAAGCTTGTTTGGTATTCCCAGTCTTGTTCAGCAACCCACTTTACACTATCTTCGTTGGATCGGTAAAATGGGTCATTAATCATGCCCGCATTTAACAAATCAAGCTGAACCAAGCCCGGAACTTTTGCTAATCGAAAAACAGAGTCACCCTCCATTCGGAATTCCCAATTATCATTTAAGCTGATCGTATCCGACAACGTTGAAGGATTTTTGCATCCTAAAAATTGGATGAACACTGAAGATATTGTTAAATAAAATAAAAGTTTTTTAAGCATGAATCACCTTTTGATTTTACTTATAATGGATTTTAATTTTTCAAGGTCGCTATATTTTTGTTTGTATTCATCGTAATTCGGGATGCCTCCCATTTTTACTTCTTCTCTTCTGAAGGTCATTTTACTCTCAGTTTCTGTTCGACAAGAAACATGAAACGCTTTGGCATTACTCTCTTTTTTGATTTTTGAAAAATTAGTTTCATTAATGCCACTTCCTGGCATGATGATGATTTTATCACCGGCAATCTTTACCAGTTCGGAAATCAATCCAAGTCCCTCTTCAGCTTTGTTTTTTTGCCCGGAAGTTAGTAAACGATCAAAGCCTAAATCGATTAAATCATTCAATCCTTTAATGGGATCTTTGCATACATCAAAAGCACGGTGAAAAGTAACGTTCATTGGGCGCGCACTTTTTATTAATTCCTTGCAAGCGGAAATATTAATTTCTCCATTGGCATTTAAAACACCAAATACAACACCATCAACTCCCAAACTCTTCGCAATAAGCATGTCTTTTTTCATGATTTCCAATTCAGTGTTTGAGTAAAGAAAATCACCACCGCGAGGCCTGATAATTACATTTAATCCAATGTTTAAACTATTACGTGCAAATTCAATTAAAGCAGCACTAGGGGTTGTGCCACCTTCTAATAAGTTATCGCAAAGCTCAACTCGATGAGCACCTGCGCGTTGAGCTACCATCGAGGATTTGATGGAATCTACACAAACTTCAATCTTGATTGCCTCATTCATGTGCATGGAACTAAGCAACTAATTTAGTAAAAACACCTCATCGATGAACATGAATTTGCTTTAAGAAACACCCAAGGTGAGAAAAAAACGCATCAAACTATTTTATTAGATTGATGCGTAAATATTTTTTGCAACGGAACTTATTCCTGCTAAGGCTTTTATGGGATCGGGAAAATGTGTACCGGGTTTCTATATCCGGGATAATTCACATACCAATCTGTTCTTAAAACGCCACCACTTTCTGCCCATTCTGCAAAATGTAAATAGGCTGAGGTGACATCACGTTTTTCGATAGGATATTGAAATTCTGTGGCAATATTAATGGCCCAAGGATGATTACGATCAGTCTTGAAGAATCTCCCAAAACCAGGACTGCTATCGTCTTCAAAAGTTCCAAACAATGAGAAGTTGAATAGGTCTGTTGGGGGATAATCGGGTAAATGAACCTCGTATCCTCTGTTTTGGTTAATAATAATGAATGGATTATATGGTGGGCTTCCAAGATCTGAGTAGGACACCGGAGTGCTTAAATCAATACTAATGTCAATAATTTGTGGACTTACATAAGGGGCTCCCAACACTGTATTGGCTCCAAGTATACCTAAGCCCGGAGGAGGTAATACATTGTAGGTGTTGTCGAATGGAACAATAACAGCCCTTGATTGGCCCGCTTCTGTTTTGTTGGCGTTGAAATTTAAGTAACTATAATCAATTTGCATTCCGGTAATACTGCTGATTTGCCACGGACTGATCGGTAATTCAAAAGCAAAGGCATTATTATAAGTTGCTCCCGTTGCCATTACTTTAAATGAGCCATTGATGCGAACAATTTTATTGGCGCCGTTTGTGATTTGATTAAAATTGTAATTAATCACTAAGTCGTTGAAATCATAATCCCCTTTACCTGGCCATAAATCTTCGAAAGCTAATGTTGAATAAAGTGTATTACAAGGATAGTAATTATTAAACGCATAATTTGGATCATTCGGATAGTCATCGAAAATATCCGGAATGCCATCAAAATCAATATCCGAATAAGATGAAGAATAATCAATAATAGGCAGGTCGGAAATAATACACTGATCAGGTTCAGTAGTTATATAAAACACACAATCGTTAAAATCTTCATCTGCTAAAGGTCTTTCAACGTCTTCAAAAGATAGAATCGTTAAATCTCGACCCGGATCATGGAAGAGTAAACTGTGTTGTTTAACGCTTGGATTGGCTTCAGGATTAAAACTTTTATTAGAATAGTAATAATGAACACCATCTGTTACATTGCCGCCTTGCCATCCATCAGCAATTAGTACCCATCCAATACCTGTATTTGCAGGAAAGGTTCCTATCTTTACTTTGTCGCCGGTTTGTAACCCACCTCCTCCCATGCCATCTGCATATGAAGCATTGGGGAAAATTACTGTTATGTTACTAATGTCATCAGGACTGGCAGGTGGATTATTTATATCATAAGTGTAGAATCCAAGCACATTTGTTTGACCTGCACCTTCATGAATGAAAGTTACGTATACGGTAGAATTACATCCTAATTTATAGTCATGATCCATACTTGTTCCAAGTAAGTAGGGATTGTTTAAAGGCACTGAAATATATTCGGGCAAGGTATTGGTCAAGTCCTGCATGAAATCATTGCTGATCACATCACCGGGGACTTCCAAATAAAATGGCTTTCCGTTTGCATCATAAGCTCCGAGAAAATTAAAAGTGCTTTTTAACGACTTCGAATTTTTTACAACGCTAGATTTTAATTCGGCAGTTTCTCTCCCGAATGTATAATTAACTTGGCCATTTTTAATTGGAACTTTAACAAAGCCTACTAAACCAATATGTTCAGTTGCCACCACTAAATCTGTATAATAACTTGGAATAAGACGTGAATGCGTAAAATTGCCATTTTCATCCGACATGCCTTTCAACATGAGCAATCCTCCATTTTCAGGAAAATCAGTATAAACTTTAACAATTGCATTTGGAACAGGCAATCCTTGATTATTCAGAAGAGATAACTGAATAGTGGCATTCTCGGTTGTTGTCCAGTTAAAATTTTCAGGAACGACTAAATCTTCAAAAGTTTTAGTTAACTCCTCATTAATTGGGTCTTTCTGCTCCTTCCAATTTTTTGAACAAGCTAAAAGTATAGAGCTTATGATAGCAATGAAAACTAAGTTTCGTATAAATGACTTCATAGTAGATATATCTTCAATCTTGTATGTCAAGCACCAAGCCTGGTTAGTAATGACAACAAGTAATTTGTGTAATTCAAAATGGTATAACTAACAAATATAAGAATAAATTTGCGCTGATACTATTTATTTTGCAAAAATCATGCAGTTTGAATGGTTGTTGTTTTGCTCAATTAATTAATTATAAGGCCAGTAGGATTTTCAGAGAACTATTTTTTATGAATTTAATGACATGATCAAGTCTTTAAAATCTTACATTTGTATTCATGATTTACCCTCGGAATTTTGAAGTAAAAATTGGATTTGATCAAATCAGGTTAAAGCTTAAGAGCTTTTGCCTGAGCGGCATGGGTGAAGATTATGTGGACAAAATTCGATTCAACACACAACATGATCTGTTATCAAAATTATTGGCACAAGTTGCAGATTTTCTCAATATCCTTCAGTTTTCTGAAAACTTTCCATCACAGGATTATTTTGATTTACGACCTGAATTATCACGTTTAAGGATTAAGGGAACCATCATTGAAATGGATGCATTGATTGATTTAAAGGCATCGCTAACTACTATTGCCGGAGTTCTTGATTTCTTTAAAAAGGTAGAACCGGAAGAATTTCGTTCATTAAAGGAAATTGGAGCTGAAGTGTATGTTGATAAAACAATACTTCAAAAAATTGATACGATTGTTGATGAGAGAGGAAAAATTAAAGATGCTGCTTCTGCCGATTTAAAGGAGATCAGAACCAAACTTCGGAAAAAGCAAAGTCAAATTGACCGCAAAATCAGTCAATCGCTTACTCATGCCAAAACTGAAGGCTGGACAGCATCGGATGTTGAACCAACATTGCGCAATAACCGTTTGGTAATTCCGGTTTTGGCAACACACAAACGAAAACTCAAGGGATTTATACACGATGAATCGGCGACCGGGCAAACGGTTTATATTGAGCCTGCTGAAATCTTTGATACGAACAATGAAATTCGCGATTTGGAAAATTCCGAGAAACGTGAAATTATAAAAATCTTGTTAGGATTTACTGACTATTTAAGAGGGCATCTTGAATATCTGAGAATAGCATATTTGTACCTCGGGAAAATTGATTTTATCCGAGCCAAAGCTAAATTTGCACTGCAGATTAAAGCACAAATGCCAGTGCTTCTAAACAAACAAATCGTGAATTGGGTTAATGCCCGTCATCCACTTTTATTTATTTCGCATGCTGAGCAAAATAAAACCATTGTGCCATTAAATATTCAGTTAGACAAAACTCAGAGAATTCTTATCATATCAGGACCTAATGCCGGTGGAAAATCAGTGTGTTTAAAAACGGTTGGACTTACCCAATACATGATTCAGTGTGGATTACTTCCGGTACTCGACGAAAGTTCAGAAGTTGGTATTTTCGATGACCTTTTTATTGATATTGGAGACGAGCAATCATTAGAAAATGATTTAAGTACATATAGTTCACACCTGCTAAATATCAAGCATTTCGTATTGAACAGTGGCGAGCGAAGTTTGTTTTTGATAGATGAATTTGGTACTGGAACTGAGCCACAACTGGGAGGTGCCATTGCTGAAGCGGCATTAGAAAAACTAAATGAAAACAGATCGTTTGGAGTAGTTACAACACATTATTCAAACCTGAAATTATTAGCTGATACTCATGATGGGATTGTGAATGGTGCCATGCTTTTCGATACAGAGCAAATGCAGCCATTGTATCAATTACGAATCGGTCGGCCGGGAAGTTCCTTCGCTTTTGAAATTGCTCGAAACATTGGTTTCCCAAAAATGGTGTTAAAAAATGCAGCTACAAAAACGGGGAAAACGCTTTTTGATTTTGACCAACAATTGCAGCAATTGGAAGTGGATAAGCTTGCAGTGATGAAGAAAAAGGAGGAGATGGAAATCGCTGATGGGTTTTTGGCAGAGATCATTTCCAAGTACGAAAATTTATTGGAAGAGGTTCAGCGTTCTAAAAAGGAAATTTTAGCCAAGGCCAGAAATGAAGCTTTGGATGTTCTTGAAGGTTCAAATAAGCTTATCGAACGAACCATCAAAGAAATTAAAGAAACCCAGGCTGATAAGAATAAGACCAAAGAAGTTAGAAATAAAATCAAACAAAAATCAGAAGAATTAAAAACGAAAGTATCATTACCCGATACTCGTAAAAAAGCAAATAAAAAAAGTGCAATAATTAAATCCGAAGAAGTTGTTGATGTCGTTATCAAATTAGGCGATTCGGTAAAAATTAAAGAGCAGGATACCATAGGGGAGGTGATTGAAATTAATGAGGATGAAGCCGTGATTTCATTTAACAGTGTGAAATTCAGAACCCCGCTTGATCGTTTGCATAAAGTCAGTAAAAAACAAGCGAAGCAACAAGCAAAGTCTTCCAGATCTTCCTACTCAGGAATTGCAAACGACCTCAATGACAAAATGGCAAACTTTAACCTTTCGATAGATGTGAGAGGTAATCGTGCGGATGAAGCCTTAAATATGGTTGCAAAATACATAGATGAAGCCATTTTGTTAAGTGTAAAAGAAGTGTATATTCTTCATGGTAAGGGTGATGGGATTTTGAGAAATGTTGTTCGAGAATATCTTGCAAGCGTCAGAGAAGTGTCTGCTTATCGCGATCAAAACATTGAACGAGGTGGTAATGGCATAACAGTAGTGGAGCTAAAATAATGGCATTAAGTTTGATGTACATATGTAAATAACTACATACAATGAACGAAACTAAAAACCCTGAAGAATCCAAAGAAACTAATAAATCTTTTAAAGAAAAATTCCGAATGATGTTCCCTATTTTGTCAATTATTGGGTTATTGCTTGGGATCCTTGGTGGATATATCTATTACCTAAAAGTTGGTTGTGTTGATGGAACTTGTGCCATCACCTCAAATCCATGGTTGAGCATGTTGTGGGGTGGAGTAATGGGATATTTATTATTCGATATGTTCAGGAAAAAGAAGAAAGACATTCCAGATTCAAATTAAAAAAATTATATTTTTTTTAATTCTTTTTTTAGCTTATTAGTTAGCTTGTCAACTATCAGTTGATAAGAATCATCAATCCATTCTTTGAGCAATTTATCATGAACGGTTCCGTCTAAAGTTACTGAATTCCAGAGTTGTTTGTTCAGGTGATATCCTGGTTTAACTGCGGGATATTGTTCTCTGAGTGAAATCGCTTTTTCGGGCTCACATTTTAAACTCAGTCCATGGTCGTTATCCAGACTTAAGATTGCAAACATCTTATTCATAACCTTAAAAACAAGGGTTACGTCATCAAACGGGAAGCCTTCAGTAACTCCTTTTTTGCTTAAGCAATATTCACGAATGTCTTCAATATTCATCTAATTAGTTTTAATAAACGAAGATAGGAATTCTATAAAAAATCTATCAATATTTCAAAGCATAAAATAAATAGATAAAATTGTTGTTTTATTAAAATAGCGTAACTTTGCGCTAAGGTTTGAGGGCCGATTATTAAAGTATTTTTGAAGATCAGCATTAGTTTTCAGTATTTTAAAATCGTTGCGCTCTTTTTTTTTAGATAAGAAACTAAAGCAAAAAAAATGTCTTTAACACAAAAATCTTCTGATTTAAGAAGAAGGATGAAAGATGCCCTAAAGGGTGGAGGTACAAAAGCAATTGAAAAACAGAAAGCTATTGGTAAGCTTACTGCTCGCGAGAGAATTATTGCCATTCTCGATCCCAATTCATTTCATGAATATGATTTATTTGTAGAACATGCCGCAAAAGATTTTGGCATGGATAAAAAGAGTCTACCTGGAGATGGTGTAGTTACCGGAACAGGTACCATCAGAACTAAACCTGTATGTATATATGCACAGGATTTTACTGTTGCTGGAGGATCATTAGGCCTGGCTCATGCCAAAAAAATCACTAAGATTATGGATCACGCCATGAAGTTGAAGGTTCCAATTATTGGAATTAATGATTCAGGCGGAGCCCGAATTCAAGAAGGTGTAAATTCTTTGGCAGGATATGGAGAAATTTTCTACAGAAATACACAGGCTTCAGGAGTTGTTCCTCAAATTTCAGTGATTTTAGGCCCATGTGCAGGAGGGGCAGTTTATTCCCCTGCTTTAACTGATTATGTTTTTGTGGTTGAGAATATTTCAAAAATGTTTATCACCGGCCCCGAAGTAATTAAAACTGTTTTGGGTGAGGAAATTTCAATGGAAGAGCTTGGCGGTGCCAGAGTGCATGCTGAAACAACCGGAAATGCTCACTTCTTTGCCACTAGTGAAGAGGAATGTTTTGGGCAGATTAAACAATTGATTAGTTTCATTCCATGGAATAATCAGAAAAAAGCGATGTCATTTCCTGCCAGCAAACCAAAGAGCAGGAAATTCCCGATCGATAATATCATGCCAACTGATCCTAAACAGCCTTATGATGTGAGGGATGTGATCAGGTCGATTGTTGATGACAGTGAATTTTTAGAAGTACAAGAGCTTTTTGCCGCTAACATTGTGGTCGGATACGCACGTTTGCAAGGAGAAACTGTTGCCTTTGTTGCCAATCAACCTCTTGTTTTAGCTGGTGTTCTGGATGTTGATTCATCCGACAAAGCAGCAAGGTTCATTCGATATTGTGATGCATTTAATATCCCAATTGTAACATTAGTTGATTTGCCTGGATATTTACCAGGAGTTGATCAGGAGCATGCAGGTGTTATCAGGCATGGTGCAAAGGTATTGTATGCATATTCTGAGGCAACTGTTCCAAAAATTACGATAATTCTCAGAAAAGCCTATGGTGGAGGATACATTGCGATGTGTTCTCATCATTTACGTGCTGATTTCGTTTTTGCATGGCCATCGGCTGAGATCGCCGTTATGGGCCCCGAAGGTGCGGCCAATATTATTTTCCGAAAGGAAATTATGGAAGCAGAAAATCCGGATGAAGTTAGAAAATTAAAAGTTGAAGAGTATAAGGAAAAATTTGCAAATCCATATGTAGCGGCAACATATGGTTATATTGATGCGGTAATCGAACCAGCTGAGACCCGTAATAAACTCATTCATGCATTGGAAATTTCTATCAGTAAAAATGAAGTAACTCCAAAAAGAAAACATGGAGTTCCACCATTTTAAAATTGAATTATGGAGAATAAAGAAATAAATCCTGAATATAAAACTTTGATCATCGACAATGTAGAATATAAAACAATGTTGACAAAGAAATATGAGGATAGAAAAAAATACGAAGAGGTTGACGAAAAGTTAATCTATGCTTTTATTTCAGGTAATATAACGCAGATTGAAGTGAAGGCAAGAAAAAAGGTCAAAGCTGGCGACACCCTTCTGTATTTAGAAGCGATGAAGATGAATAACGTCATCCGTGCGTCATGCGATGGAGTAGTTAAAAAGATTAATGTTAAAAAAGGTGATCACGTAAGCAAAGGACAATTATTGGTCGAGATTGCCTAATTCATTTGTAATCGAAATAAGCTCAAGAATGGCATCTTTGCCTTGTGCCGTTATTGATGAACTCACAATAAATTGAGGCAATTCAGACCATTTCTCAAGAAGTGTACTTTTGTATTTTTCGATATTATTGATCAGATTGGTTTTGTTTAATTTGTCACATTTTGTAAAGACGATTACAAAAGGCAATTGATTTATTCCCAGCCATTCCATAAATTCTAAATCAATTTTTTGAGGCTCAATTCGAACATCGATAAGAATAAAGGTACATCGTAAATTTTCCCTCTTCATAAGATATTTATGAATCAGCTCCCCCCATTTTTCTCTGGCTGATTTCGAAACCTTAGCGAATCCATAACCCGGTAAGTCTACTAAATGCCAATCTTCATTAATTAAAAAATGATTAATTAATTGTGTTTTACCAGGTGTCGACGATGTTTTTGCTAGTTTTTTTCGGCCTGTTAACATGTTTATCAAAGAAGACTTACCAACATTGGATCTACCAATGAATGCGTATTCAGGCAAATTGGAGTCGGGGCATTTTGAAACTTCCTGGTTGCTAACCACAAATTCTGCAGATTTTATAATCATCTTAATATTTTTAGCTTCTGTAAGTTAATACGTGGCGATCTTTTTTTATATCTGTAATATCGTCAACGGTAACCATAATACCGGTTTCCTCTACCAAGCCAAAATGGTCGTTGAGTGCTGTGCCGAAATTCCGCATGGTAGACGACAGGTTCATGTATGCATTAAATAAAGGGGGGATGTTTTCCCTTACACTCCTCACTCTTTGAACCAATATTTTATAATCATCATCATAATTATCTGCTGTAAATACCTTTTTTAGTTCATCAATATTCGTTGAATATTTCACCGGTATGTGCGGGCGTACCAACTGATCCTTATCGGGGAAATATTTATCCATAAAATACAAGATCAAATCTCGTGCATAAACGTTAAAATGAGGGTACATTGTTACCTTTCCGAATAAATATCGAACATCAGGATTATCAACCATGATTGAACCTAAGCCATCCCAAATATTGTCTAATGAATACATTCCTTTACGAATGTTATTTGCAGGTTGGTAAATTGGTTGAACAAATGATCTTCCTAACTCAATGGTACAAGGAAGAAATTCCTTAATAAATTTTTGGGAGTAACTAAATAAAGCGGCTGTTGGGGTTTCTACAATTCCATCCTCACCAATGGGCAACTCTTTACAATGAATAAATCGATATCCGCCAATGATTTCTTTGTCTTCGGGGTGCCAAACAATTAATTGTTTGAATGGGACTTTTGAGGTGTCATAACTATCTATGTCAATCGACTTGCCTGTTCCTCCCTTTGCATCTCTGAAGGTAATCTCTCGCAAACGTCCAACCTCTCGCATCAGGTTTGGTGAATCATGAGCCGTAAAAACATAAATTTTGTTATTTCCAAAATTTGTATCACGGATAAAGATTTTATCTGTCAATTCTTTTTCTAATAACTTTCTGTCAAGGGCGGAGATAATTGATTCCATATTTTCTCTTTAATCTAAGATTTATTCAGTGGTTCTTTCTTTAACAATATTTATAATATCATTAGCAACTTTTTTTAACATAAAAAAAGAGCTATTATGACCTATTTCCAACTCAAGTTTGTCCGGTTTTCCATATGCTTCCCAAAGGAGATATTGGTATTCTGTAGGAACAATTATATCGAATAGGCTAATATAACTTTTTATATACTTTGCTTTTGTGTGTTTACCAAGAATTAATTGATCAGAAATACTCCATGCTTTATTTAATGCATCCTCATCTATTCCAACACTTTCAAGATCCTTTCTGACGTACTTGGTGATTTTGCCATTAAATGTAATACTCCCTAACTTACATCCACTAATAAAGGGGAATAAAAAATCCAATTGTTCACAATCTGACGCGATGCCTGCGTAAAACCCCCCACTGCTCATTCCAACTATTCCAATATATTCATAATGATTTCTCATGTGTTGAATTACTCGCCGGATTTCTGCAACATAGTGTCGGAAATTGAAAATTGTCCAAAATACATTAGCACTTATAAAATATTCACCTGAATACTCAGAAGTATTTGGTGTTCTTTCAATATGATAAGGACAAGTTAACAATCCTGCATCTATTCCATTACTAAATAAATGATTACAGAAAAATTCTTCAACTTTATAATTTGGCCGCCAACCACCTGGGGAAAACAAAATAAGTGTTTTTGATCTCTTTTTATCGTCAGTAAACCATTTAAACGGAACCAAATCATTTTCCGGCCATTCCGTTTTGATTGGTGAATCAAATAAACAAGACTTAAAATTATATGTTGATTTGTAATTATATTTTTGATAAAAATGAACCCCTTCTCTAAAATTCAAATCTCCATTTTCTTTAAAATCTCTATAAAACTCCCACGGTTTATCAAAATACTTTTTGTATGACTCATAAAACTCATCAATAGAAAAAACCTTGTCATCAATCATATCAGGTTGCTTCTTATAATGACAGGTTTTTTTGTTCATTAACTGAAGATAAATTTCATCAAAAGCGTGCGAAAATAATTTATTAACTAAATACATCGATTAAGTTTTTAGATTTTTAACCTTTATACTCTTCCCCTTTATTACCACCAATGTCAGCTGTAAATTTACATAATTTCATTGCATCTTCCATCGTTAAATGGTATTTATTCCTTTTGTTTTCGTCAGTATACCCAAGTACATCTTCAAGTGCATTCAATACAAAGCGTCTATATTCTTGTGCTTCATCTTTAACATTTTCTGTAGTAATAAGTCCACTAAATAAATCGCGAAGTAAATAATATCTCAGCATTTTATTGCTGTTAAAAGCAAAAATAAAAACCTCATTCCAGTTGGTCTGGTAGCTCCTAGCATCACGAAGTAGAAATATATTACTATCAAGATGCCCAATTATTTCTTGTACACTTATTTTATCTTCATATGGTTTAATCAAATCCAGTAGTCGTTTTTTGTCCCTAGTATACAGAGCGGCAAGCAATCTAAGAATACTAGATTTCCAACTTGGTTTATTGAAATACACCTTTTCAAGTAGATATTTAATTACTTTTTCTCCGATATCAAGCTTTGGGAAATAACATATATAAATTAACCTTTCGTTGAAGAGGGCAGCTATCTGCTCATCTTCGATTGTTTCAAATATTACATCGAACACTCCCTTGTAGTCTTCTTCCCAATAATCATTAATATCCAAAGATGAAGTATCAACAAAGTAGTAAATATTCGGAAGGCTCTCTTTCTTGATAATCTTTGTTTTGCTTCTTTCTACCAATTTGGGAATAATGATTTTGGCATAATTGAGTAATTCTCTTCTATATTCAATTTGATTCTCATCAATATTCATTTTGGCTAATGTATCAATTAGTACTGGTATGAAATTAAGAGCAGCTGCAGATTCTGTTCTCAATAATTCATCAATAAATCTTTCGAGGCTGTCTTTCTTTTTTTCTTCTGGTTCATTATTTATAATCACCCCTAAAATCAGAACGGCAACATACCCGATAAGACTTCCATCATTAAAACTAATAGATTTAATCAGTAAATCTTTTAATTCAGTTATTCTGAGGTTTAATTCCTTAAAATTTTGATTGTGAAGATGGATTAAATAGGGATATAATTCATGTAAAACATCTCTCTGAACTAGTTTACTCCCCTGACCTTCTGTTTCTATGTAGTATCCATTATTAATTTTCCTATCAGTTTTGATATTACCGATGGCCTGTTTCCATTGCGTCTCCCCTGAAACATCTAAGCTTTTAATCACTCTCTTCCTTATTTCTTTGTGGACAAGAGTAATTATAACTTTTGATTTTTTAATCTTATTATTATCTTGAAAAGTCGACTCAAGTATAAGTTTGTATTTCTCTTGAAAAAACTCTTTAATTGAATTAAGATTATGTGTGTTGCTTCCTAAATTTGATATTAATGATTTAATCATAAAGTTCATCATGAAAGCCAAATGTTTCTCAAATTTATTATTTAGTGCTGCACTTACAACCATATTTATTTGAGTGGGTTCAGGAAATACATCATTAAAAAAAGTGATGATTCTTTTCTTTCCTTGCAGATTAGCCTGAACATACATATCAGAAAAAACATCTCCCATTTCTCTGTAGAGCTCATCATCTATATCCGGATCACAGCTCTCAATTAAGGCCAAGAAAACTTTTCTATAAAAATCACCATCAAAATTATCTTGCAAAATATCCCCAACAGAATTAAGGAAGTAGTCTGTAATGCATTTCTTCAGCTTCATACTCCCGAAGTTGAAAATCTCTTTATAAAGCTTGTCTGGTTCAACTATGTTTTTTTCTATTAGTCCGTTAAGGAATGCGCCAACATAATAATGATAAAAACCTGATTCTTTATGTATTTCAAATTTGTCTTTCGTCGTCTGTAATTCAATATTAAGGTCATCATTCTTATCTAACAGATTCTCAAATAAAATCAATAAGTAATCGGCAATTGCATGTTTTTTGCCATGCATCATATTGTTATAGAACCAGTGATCTAATGCACCAATGATTACTGGAGAATTTTGTGCATTGTTTAATAGCTCTCGAATCTTCATCGTCACTGAATCCAATTTAGTTTTATCACTAAGTTCAGATGATTTTACATGGAATAAAATATTCTTAGCTAGTACTTTCGAAAGCCAGAATTGAGTATATTGATCATGAAAAAATTTATATGAAATTTCAAGGTCTATCAGATTATTTCCAAAATAATCATAAACGGGAGTCTTAACTTCTTCAATTAGTCTTAATTCAATTAATAAATTATGAGCTGAAACAGGAAGTTTTAATGCTTCTTTGTCCATGTATAATTTTCTGTAATTCGTGTTTTCATATAGTTCATGTTTTAGAATGGCATCGACCTTATCTGTATCGTTAGTCTTTAATCCTTTTGTTATTTTTGAAAAGAGAATTTCTGAAAAATGCACTAAACATTTGTGAAGTCCTAATTTCAAAATATCTGCATCTGGATATCCTCTAACAGCATCCTTAATTTTTCTATC
The DNA here is from genome assembly GCA_963675215.1 of Bacteroidales bacterium. Taxonomy (GTDB): domain Bacteria; phylum Bacteroidota; class Bacteroidia; order Bacteroidales. The sequence continues at coordinate 3,989,626 of OY775914.1, read as the reverse complement.
TGAAAGATCATTAAATAGAGCATAAAAATTCATTTTTTTCTTTGGAATTTTCTGTATGGATTTACTTTCCACAATATTGCCATATGTGTCAGCGATTGCACGCATCATAAATGGTTGAATAATAAGCTGCTTAACTGACTCATTCAATTCATTAAAATTTTCAGGGATTAAATTAAATGCTTTTTGGTAATTGTGATAAAGAGCTTTACGCTTGGTTTCCTGATCGAACCCTTCGATCGGGATTGCATCTCCATCGTTGTATTTGGTGTAAAAATTATTTACATTGAGAATTTTAGCTCTTTTATCAACGGTTTCTAAATATTGTTTCCAAACTTCTGTTCTTGTAGAGCAAATTATTTGAACGTTTTTTAGATATTCAAGATCATCAATTAGTTCAATAATTTTTTCAAGAAGAAATATTGGCCCACCGATTGAGTTATATTCATTTACGGCATCTACTATAATTATAAATCTTTTATTATGTTTCTGTAATATGTCTCCTAGTTTGCTATGCGTCAACCCGCTGTGAATTTCCTTTAGCCGATCTGTAAGATATTGCTTAATATTGGGATCATATAACTTTCGTGCATTCAGGAACAAGGAGATAATGTTGCTCTCCCTAAATTTTAAAAAGTATTTTCCCAGTAAATAAGATTTGCCGTAACCTGATTTTCCAATTAATATCAACCCTCTCTTGTTAGTATTTATGAATTCATCAATATATGCTGATTCATTTGGTATTACATAGAGTTTGGATGAAAAAACACTGTTTAGGTCTTTATTATTATTAACGATTGCTTTAAAGTTCCCTTTAGTATCATATAAATCATAATTTATTAAAGACGAAACATGATGTTTGGAGAGTTCCCAGGATTTCACAAATATCAATTCAAGAATGCTATCGTCAATTTTTTCGATCTCATCAATTTTAAGATAACTAATAATTTTTTTATAGGCCGTCTCATAGTTTTCAAATAAATCAAGTATAGATCCGTTCGAGTTTGCTTCCTTCTTAAACTCTTTTGTGTTATTTCCTGTAAACTGCTGGAAAGCAATACGAACAGCTTCTTTGTCATAGTTATGAATGACAAATAGATTGTTTTTATCTGCTTCAGAATATATATTTTGTATTTTCAAAACAGTATTCTTTCTTTTCGTGTCATCTAATGTGCTATAAATTAAAAAAGGAGTTAAATCAATATAATCAGTATGCAATAATTCTTTAATTGTTTTTACCCCTTCAACCCTCTCTTTTTCCTTATTAATCAAATATAAATAGCCCCCTCTAACAGTATTTTTAAAATTTTTGTTTCTAGGGTTGGGATATTTATTAATAAAAAATTCTATTCTTTTAATACTATGGCCAGTCAGATTAAGACCTCTGATTTTCTTATAATCTTTGGAATCATATTCTTTGGCCTCAACAAATACCATACAAAAGAAATTCATAATAACAGCAAGAATTTCCAATAGATCCAAAAAACACCATTCAATTAGGTTTTTGATGATTTCTAAATCATGTGAATCCTTTTGAGATAAAAACTCATGAAAAGTTTTATTTCTAATTAAATAAATTATTCCAGATAATTGATTAAAATTATCTGGAAATAAATCTTTAAACTGCTTAATCTTGATTTCTTTGTCAGATTTAAAGATTATATTCAAAATGAAAGGCTCTCCTACTGTATCTTTTTTATCTTTAAACACTTTTTGTTTGTCCAATATCAGGAAAACATTAATAAGCCTATTAACTAATTTTCTCTGTTTTGATTCATGTTTCTCACTATTAAGGTGGTAAAGTTCATGATATAATTTAATTGCGGATTCCAATTCTTTGTCAACATACTTTCCCAAAATATTTCTATCCATATTATTTAATGTAGGAATAAATAGAAATGGAAGAAAATTCAAAATCATTTTATATAAATCCCAAAGACTGCCAATGAATGCTGTAAATTTGCCAGGAATTTCATTTTTCAACTTCTTATCAATCACTTCCTGAAACTCAGAAATTGTTATATTATAGGCATCAAAAGACTTAATAAATGGAGCCGGAAAATTATCTATTTCTCTTAATATCAATTTTTTCTTATTAAATAATTCTTCATAAAAATCTTTACCAACGAGGTCACTGTTTTCTAAGAAATATTTTTTTAGTTCATCACCAATCTTTTTTGAAACCCTATCTGATGATCCAGTTAGACTTTCTAATAATTCGTTGATTTCAATTTTCTTCATAACAATTACACTTTTAATGATTAGTTGACTTCTTTTCTGGGAAATCTATATCGTACAAACTAATATCTTCTTTAATAATATGGCTTAGCCAACCAATATATCTTCTAATCTTTCTTTCTTCTTTATGGCTAATACATATTGATTCGTTATCAATGTTATTTTTTAGCTTTTCATCAAAATCATCTCTCATCTTAATAAAAGCCTTCCTTAATCTTTCACTAAGAAAAAGACCTTCTTCTGAATAAAAAAAACTGTTTGCTTCAACGAAAAATTTTCTAACAATTTGTGTGTCAATATATGAATTGTCACCCTCATTATTTATGATCTTTTCTTTAACAAAACTATTCTTGGTAGTATAAATAAATATGCTCCAAAACTTTTTGTAAGCATTTAGCCTATCATTATTTAAGACAGATACATATTTCAAGTGTTCGATCTTACTTAATCTTTTGGATATGCTTCTTTGAGTGACCAATGTTGCAGTTATCACAGCAGCAAAGCCAATTAAATTTGGAATAATTGGATTCATGATAAATAATTTAATTAGAAAACGAGATTACTATGCTATAATGTTAGCTCAGTTCCATTGCCTATTGCATATACATGCTCTTTAACTATTTGAGCCCACTGTTTATCATTATGCTTTTTGTCGAATTTGGTATACGAAATTGGTTTCCCAAAAATCAATTTAATGTCATTGTTTTCTTGCTTGTACATTTCATTAACCAAATACAACATTTCAATATTCTGTTTTATTCCTATAAATTTTCGAAATTTATAGAAATTATAGAAGAATGGGGAGAGTTTTCCTTCAATATAAACAGGTACAACATCACGTTTATGATTTCGTGCCTTAGTAATAAATGTTTTTTTCCATTCGGTGTCTTTAATTACTTTACCTTTTTTTCTTGATACTAAACCTGCAGGAAAAAATAACATTAATGCATCAGACACAAAATACTCGTTTATTATTTTAAAATTTTCGGTATTAGATCCATGTTTATTTATTTGCACCAATAATTTTTTCATGGATGGAAGATTTGCCAATAAGTCGTTTGCTAAAAAATACATATCACTCCTATACTGTCCAATGATACTTATAATGGCACATGAGTCTATAGACCCGACAGGATGATTTGCTGCTAAAATATACCTCCCTGTTTTAGGAATATTTTCTTCACCTATAATTTCAACTTTAATCTTAAATTTCTCCAAAACCATATTTGCAAATTCAATGGGATTGCACTCAATGGTTCTTTTTATTTCATAATTCACGTCATCTTCATGAATTATTTTTTTCAAATAATTAATAAAAAAATTAGGTAGTATTTTTAACAAAGAAGGATTCTTTCCTTCAATTAATTTTCTAATATCAATGATTTTTTCTTCATTCTTGATGTCACTGTTTTGCATTTCTTCCATTTTATTTACTACCCATTTATAAATTTAAAATATACTGAATATCTTTTAATAGAATGCCTACTGAATTAGCTAAGCAAGTTACGATTTTCTGAGTAAAAAGAAAATCTTTTTATAATGCAAATCTTCTTAAATAGCACAATAGTAACATACTACCTCCTTGTTAATAAGAGCAATATTGTTTAAAAAAATAATTCATCCTAATTCCCTTATAACCAGCATTCTGATCCGGTAACACGAAGTTCTTAGAAAAAATACACCTATTAATGTAACTTTTTATTAACAAAGTGGTAGAAAGTGGTAAAAAGTGGTAATATATTCATTATATTTACTCAATTAAAAACAACATTCTTGGCTGAAATAATTGGAACATACGAATGCAAGGTTGACGTCAAAGGAAGATTGATGTTTCCATCGCAATTGAGGGCGCAAATTCCTTTGGCTGTGGAGGCTGGTTTTGTGATCAAACGAAGCATATTTATGAAGTGTTTAGAGTTGTATCCAAAAGAAGAATGGCAATTGGAAAGTAAGCGGATAAACACGCTGAACCGTTTCAAAAAGAAGAATGTTGATTTTATCAGAAAATTTATGGCTGGTGTAAAAACTGCTGAGTTGGATAAAACGGGAAGGATCTTAATACCAAAAGATCTGATAAAATACGGAGAGATTAAAAAAGAAATCGTTTTAGCATCAGTTGTAAATAAGATTGAGATCTGGGATCGGGCAGCGTATGAAAAAGCGATTGATTACGATCCGGATGAGTTTGCTGATTTGGCAGAAGAAGTGATGGGAGATAATGAAACTGAATAAATAACTGATGTACCACAACCCGGTTTTACTACATGAATGTTTAGAAGGTTTAGCAATTCAATCGGATGGCTATTATGTTGATGTAACCTATGGTGGTGGCGGTCATTCAAAAGCAATTTTAAAATTATTGAAGAATGGGAAGTTGATGGCTTTCGATCAGGATGCCGACTCAATTTCAAATAAAGTTGATGATTCTAAACTCATTTTTATTGAAGATAATTTTAGAGAATTGAAAAAGCATCTACAGCTATTCCAAATGATTCCTGTTGATGGAATACTCGCAGACCTGGGTGTTTCGTCTCATCAAATTGATACGGCAGAAAGAGGGTTTTCTACTCGTTTTGATGCTAAGATTGATATGAGAATGGATCAATCATTAGGCACCACTGCCCTGGATATTTTAAATGCTTATTCGGATGATGAATTGTTTTGGGTTTTTAAAACTTATGGGGAATTGAAAAATTCAAAACAGATTTCCCGATTGATTATTAAGGCAAGAGAAGAACAGCCGCTTTCGACAACTGCAGAATTTAAAAAAACAATAGCCGCTTGTTTGCCTCGTGGCAAAGAACAAAAGTTTCTAGCTCAGCTTTATCAAGCTTTAAGGATTGAGGTTAATGATGAGCTGGGAGCCTTGAAGAAAATGTTGGAGCAAGCGGCAGAAGCATTGAAATCAGGTGGCAGGTTGGTTGTAATATCCTATCATTCCTTAGAAGATCGTCTCGTTAAAAATTTTATTAAGACCGGAAATTTTGAGGGCAAACTCGAAAAAGATTTTTATGGAAACCCCATAACATTCTTCAAACAAATTAGTAGGAAACCAATAACTGCTTCAAGTCAGGAGTTGATTGATAACCCAAGATCTAGAAGTGCAAAACTAAGAATTGCAGAAAAGATATGAACGGTACAAATGAATTAAAAAAGGTTAGGAAAGCAAGGGATCCGAATTCTGTGGGAAAGTCTTCTTCTTTCAAAAAATCGTTACGAAACATTTTGGGGGGAAATTTTTTAGCGCAGACTGGCATGATAAACCTATTGCCTTTTTTATTCTTCATCACCTTCTTAACCATTTTATACATCGCAAATATTTATTACGCTGAAAAAGACATTCGAGAATTCAATGCATTGAAAAAAGAATTGAAAGAATTGAGGTACGAATACATTACAAGCAAATCGAACTTAATGAACGTTAGCAAACAATCAGAAATAACGCGGCGACTTTTAGGAAGTGGTGTCAAGGAATCGGTGGTGCCTCCATATAAAATATTTATCGAATTAAAAGAAGATAACTAGAAAAGTGACTAATACGAAGCGAGACATATTATGGAGAGTTTATCTGGTGTACATTTTTGTGCTCTTGTCTGGCTTGGCTGTGATTGCCAAAATAGTCCATATTCAACTATATCAATCAAAGCAGCTTTTACAAAAAGCTGACAAGCATGAATTGCAATATTTTAACCTGGATGCTAATCGGGGCAATATTTATTCAGATGATGGTAGATTATTGGCCACTTCAGTTCCTGTTTTTGAAATAAGGATGGATGTTGCATCAGAACATATTTCTGACGAGCTATTCAATTCAAAGGTAGATTCGTTGGCTCATTCTATTGCCAAGCTTTTTGGAGACAGGTCAAAACAAACCTACAAGAGTAGATTAATAAGTGCACGTAAAAAGGGAAATCGCTATCACTTTATTAAAAATAATGTGACCTACGAGCAATTACAAGAACTACGAACCTTTCCAATTTTTAGAAGGGGTAAATTTATGGGTGGCTTAATTGCCATATCCAAAACAACAAGAAAAATGCCATTTGGCAATCTTGCCAAAAGAACCATCGGTTATCAGAACAAGCAAATTTTTGTTGGCCTTGAAGGCGCTTATGCAGAGTATATTGAAGGAATAGAAGGAAAACAGCTTCAAAGGAGAATCAACCATGGTGATTGGATTCCTTTGAATGATGAAAATGACATTCTTCCCATAGATGGTAAAGATATTTTCACATCTATAAATATTGGGATACAAGATTTAGCTGAGAATGCATTATATCAGCATCTGGTCGAACATGGTGCTTATCAGGGATGCGCTATTTTAATGGAAACTCAAACCGGATTTATTAAGGCCATCGCTAATTTGCGTTACGATTCACTAACCGGGCTTTATGAGGAATCATATAATTACGCTATCGCTGAAAATGTTGAGCCTGGTTCAACATTTAAACTGGCTTCAATCATTGCTGCTTTAGAATCTGGTGAACTTGACCTCAATGATTCAATCGAGATTGGCGAAGGATGGGTAAAATATTATGATCGAATTATGAGAGATGATCATAAGATGGGGAATGGGAAAATTACCGGACGAGAAGCATTCGAGCATTCATCGAATGTTGGAATTTCAAAAATAGTTACAGAAATTTTCCAGGATAATCCACGAAAATTTGTTGAGGCCATAACAAAAATGGGTATTGATCAACCACTCAATCTGGATATTCAAGGAGAAGGAAAACCATTTATTAAACATCCCAGAAATAAAAGCACCTGGTACGGAACCACTTTGCCCTGGATGTCGACCGGATATGAATTAACCCTAACTCCTCTTCAAACCCTTACTTACTATAATGCGATTGCGAATAACGGAAAAATGGTTAAACCCCAATTTGTGAAATCTATCCGAAAGACGGATCAGGTTTTAAAGACTTTTGAACCTGTAGTTATTAAGAAATCAATTTGCTCTCGAAAAACGGTAGATTCAGTACAAAGTTTGCTTGAGGGGGTTGTGTTACGTGGAACAGGAAGTATCACTTTTGCGAGTTCAAAATTTAGAGTAGCAGGTAAAACGGGTACTGCACAGATTGCGATGGGAAGTTCAGGTTATAATAAATCAGATTATAATGCTTCTTTCGTTGGATATTTTCCAGCCGACAATCCCCAATATTCATGCATCATTGTGGTAAATAATCCTACGAAAGGAAAAATTTATGGAAGCTCTGTTGCTGCTCCGGTATTTAAGGAAATTGCGGATAAAATTGTAGCGACACAATTAGAAAATCAATTGAATCCAGCGCATGAAACCGAAAAGGCAATTCTTCCGGAAAAAATAAAAGGTGAAATCGCCGATTTTAAAACGCTTTATCAAGCACTTGAATATCCTGTTCAGACGATGACTGAGAATAATTGGTCTGTTTCCGAACCTAAAAATACTCATTTGGAATTGAATAAAATTGATGTTATAGAAGGTGTTATCCCAAATGTGAGCGGGATGGGAGTGAGGGATGCTGTTTTTTTATTGGAGAGTATGGGAGTTGAAACACAAATAATTGGAAGAGGTAAAGTTTCGAGTCAATCAATTAGAGCCGGAACAAAAATCTCGACAGGAATGAAAATAATCTTAAATCTATCTAGCTAAATATTTTGAAGAATTTAATTGACATAATAAGTGGTTTAAAAATCGAGCAAACGATTGGTTCACCTGCTATCCAGATTCACGGAATTGCATTTGATTCCAGGAAGGTGAAGAAGAATTCTTTGTTTGTTGCACAAGTTGGGACTTTGGTAGATGGACACAGGTTTATCGATGCTGCTATCCAAAAAGGAGCCATTGCCGTTGTTTGTGAACAATTGCCGGAAAACATCAACCAATCAGTTTGTTATCTGCAGCTTAACGATTCTCATCGGGCACTTGGCTTACTCGCTGCTGAATATTTTGACCACCCTTCAAAAAAAATAAAGCTGATAGGGGTAACTGGCACGAATGGTAAAACAACAATTGTTACATTGCTTCATGGGCTCTTTAGTGAGTTAGGTTATAAAACAGGCCTCTTATCTACCATCGAAAATATTGTTGATGGGAAGAAAATCACTGCAACCCACACAACTCCCGATACTATTCAGATTAACAAAACCATGCATCAAATGGTGGAAGCTGGAGTTGAGTATTGCTTTATGGAAGTGAGCTCACATGCTGCTCATCAGGAACGGATTTATGGGCTTCATTTTTCAGGTGCTGTATTCACAAATTTATCTCACGACCATTTAGACTATCACTCAAATTTTGATGAATATTTAAGTGCCAAAAAGAAATTTTTTGATCAATTGCCAGCTTCTTCATTTGCTTTAAGTAATACAGATGATAAGCGCGGACAAGTCATGCTTCAAAATACCAAGGCTAATAAATTTACTTATGGATTAAGAGGAGTTGCCGATTTCAACACCAAGATCATTTCAAATCAATTTGATGGATTAGAGCTTGAGATTGAAAAGCAACCGGTTTGGTTTAAACTGATCGGAAAATTTAATGCTTACAATATTCTTGCTGTATATGCAACTGCAATGCTTCTGGGCGAAGATAAATTAAGAGTACTCACTTTAATGAGTAATATGCAACCGGCTGAAGGCAGGTTTGAACAAATCCATTCCCAAAATAATATTACTGTAATACTTGATTATGCGCACACTCCGGATGCTTTGGAAAATGTTTTGAAAACAATTGCAAGCACCAGAACAGGTAATGAGCAATTGATTACAGTTGTTGGAACAGGTGGGAATCGGGATAAGTTGAAACGCCCGATCATGGCGCAGATTGCCTGCGATAATAGTGACCGCGTCATCCTGACATCCGATAACCCTCGTGATGAGGATCCCGATGCAATTATTGAAGATATGAAAGCCGGCTTAGATGCTACGCAAACAAGAAAAGTTTTATCAATTACCAAGAGAGAAGAAGCAATAAAGACTGCTATAACACTTGCACAAAGTGGCGACATTATTTTGCTGGCAGGTAAAGGGCATGAAAAATATCAGGTGATTAAAGGTGAGAATCTACCCTTTGATGAAAAAGCGATTGTTAAGGAATTATTAATGAATTAATAAAACAAGAAATATGCTTTATTATTTATTTACATATCTCGATCAACATTTTAATTTCCCAGGGGCTGGCGTGTTTCAATACATTTCGTTCCGCGCTGCAATGGCAATTATCACCTCACTGATTATCTCCTTACTTTTTGGTAAACGACTTATTAATTTGCTGATTAAAAAGCAGGTTGGTGAATCTATCAGAGATTTAGGTTTAGAAGGCCAGATTGAAAAACAGGGTACACCTACCATGGGAGGCTTAATCATTTTGGGGGCGGTTCTAATTCCAACGCTTTTATTTGTTAAGCTCGATAATATCTATGTTTTACTATTGATTTTTACAACTATCTGGTTAGGAGGAATAGGACTATTGGATGATTACATTAAAGTCTTCAGAAAGGACAAGAAAGGATTAGCCGGTAAATTTAAAATATTAGGACAGGTTATTTTAGGCCTGGTTGTTGGCCTGGTCATGTATTTTAATGAATCAATTGTTATTCGTGAAAAAATTGATACAGAAATTGCGATAAGTCAGGGATTAGATTTGGGCGATGCCAGGGCAAATTTTGAGGAAGATGCAGTTAAGTCGACCAAGACCAGCATCCCATTTGTTAAAAATAACGAATTCGATTATTGTATTTTAATATCCTGGCTCGGAAAAGGATTTGACAAATATGCCTATCTAATCTTTATTCCTGTGGTCATCCTGATCATCATGGCCGTTTCAAATGGGGCCAATTTAACTGATGGAATGGATGGGTTGGCAACCGGAACTTCAGCTATTATTGGAGCTACACTTGCGGTGTTAACATGGGTTTCGGGTAATATTGTTTTTGCCAATTATTTAAACATCATGTACATCCCAAATCTGGGAGAGTTAACAATTTATATCAGTGCATTTGTTGGGGCTTGTATCGGATTTCTCTGGTACAACTCATATCCCGCTCAAGTATTTATGGGTGACACGGGAAGTTTGGCTATTGGTGGAATCATTGCTGTAATTGCCATCATCATTCGGAAAGAATTATTGATTCCTATTCTATGCGGAATTTTTGTTATTGAAAATCTTTCGGTTGTGCTTCAGGTCACTTATTTCAAATACACCAAGCGCAAATCAGGAGTCGGAAAACGCATTTTTAAAATGTCGCCATTACATCATCACTTTCAGGTATTGGGATATGCGGAACCAAAGATTGTACAGCGGTTTTTTATTGTCGGCATTATGCTGGCAGTATTTACAATAGTGACATTAAAACTTAGATAAAAATTGAATGAAAGAAACAGAATAGTTGTTTTAGGTGCTGGAGAAAGCGGAGTAGGTTCTGCTATTCTGGCACAACAAAAAGGCTTTAATGTTTTTGTTTCGGATAAAGGAAAAATAGCAGAAAAATACAAGAACGTTCTTTTACATTATGGGATTGAATTTGAGGAAGGAAAGCATAGTGCTGAATTGATAGGGCAAGCGTCAGAGGTAATAAAAAGCCCGGGGATACCCGATACAATTCATTTGCTTGCAGACTTAAAAAGCAAAGGTATTCGTGTGGTTTCTGAAATTGAATTTGCCGGCAGATATACCAATGCTTTTATGATTTGCATTACCGGAAGCAACGGAAAAACAACCACAACACTTTTAACCTATCACATATTAAAAAAAGCCGGGTTAAAAGTAGGGTTGGCAGGAAATATCGGTAAAAGTTTTGCGAGGCAGGTTGCTGAAGAATCAAATGATTATTATGTCCTCGAACTAAGCAGTTTTCAATTGGATGGGATGTTTGATTTTAAAGCTGATATCGCAGTTTTATTAAATATCACACCTGATCACCTTGATCGCTACGATTATCAGTTCGAGAATTATGCAGCATCAAAATTTAGGATAATTGAAAATCAGAGCTCTGCAGATGCTTTGGTTTATTGCGCGGATGATGAAGTGATTAAAAAAATGTTACCAAACTCAAAATTCAAACCACAACTATATCCATTTTCAATTACAAAAGAATTGATTGGAGATGGCGCATTTTTAAAAAATAATAAAATTGAATTTAATATACACACAAACAACTATAACATGACTTTAGAAGAATTAGCATTACAGGGTAAGCATAATGTTTACAACTCAATGGCTGCAGGTATTGGCTCAAAGCTGATTGGCATCCGGAAGGAAACCATCAAGAAATGTCTTGCTGATTTTCAAAATGTTGAGCATCGCCTTGAGTTTGTTGCCTCCATTAGCGAGGTTGAATATGTAAATGACTCAAAAGCTACCAATGTAAACTCAACCTGGTATGCCCTTGAGAGCATGCAAAATGAAGTGATTTGGATTGCCGGTGGAATTGATAAAGGCAATGATTATGAAATTTTAAAAAGCCTGGTTCATGAAAAAGTAAAAGCCATCGTGTGTATGGGGCTCGACAACTCCAAAATTCATGAAGCATTTGCTGGTGTTGTTGAAACGATAGTTGATGTTAGTTCCGCATCAGAAGCGGTTCAAATGGCGGCCAGCCTTGCTGAACGTGGAGATTCTGTGCTCTTATCACCTGCATGTGCCAGTTTCGATTTGTTCGAGAATTATGAGGATAGAGGAAATCAGTTTAAGCAGGCTGTAAACAGTTTATAAAAGAAACCATGCAAATGTTTGCTGATAAAATAAAAGGTGATAAAGTAATTTGGGCAGTAGTTATTCTATTGTCAGTATTTTCTTTGCTTGCCGTTTATAGTTCTTCAGGCACGCTCGCTTATAAATACCAGGGTGGAAATACTGAGTATTATATGATTAAGCATTTTCTCATCCTCTCTTTTGGGTTTGGGCTCATGTATTTAGCTCATTTAGTGAACTATGCATATTATTCCCGGATTTTTCAGATTGCACTTTATATCGCGGTTCCTTTGCTGGTTCTAACCTTAGTTGCAGGTTTAAATTTGAATGATGCAAAACGTGTTCTTCCCTTACCTTTTAATTTGAGTTTCCAAACCTCCGATTTGGCAAAACTTACCTTAATTGTTTATATCGCACGGTTATTGACTAAAAAACAAGATCAGATAAAAGACTTTAAATCTGCCTTTGTACCGTTAATGTTGCCCATATTAATTGTGTGTGGATTAATATTGCCTTCTAATTTTTCGACAGCAGCATTATTGTTTGTTACATGCTTGGTTTTAATGTTCATTGGCAGGGTAAACATGGCGTATATCCTCTCTCTTGTTTTTATTGGTATAATCATTCTGAGTGCATTCATTTTCATCCTCTATTCATCTTCGGATGATAATCAGGGCAGAATGTGGACTTGGAAGAACAGGATTGATAATTTTATCTCTTCCGATAAAAATGATAACAATAATTATCAGGTAGATCAGTCAAAAATAGCCGTAGCATCCGGTGGAATTATTGGTAAAGGCCCCGGAAATAGTACACAACGAAATTTCTTGCCTCACCCTTATTCCGATTTTATTTTTGCAATAATTATTGAAGAATATGGTTTGGTAGGAGCAAGCTTAATTGTTCTGCTTTACATGATTTTGTTTTATCGCGCAGTGAAAATCGTGACGATAATTCCTAAAAAATTTGGGGCCTTTTTAACCATAGGTGTTGCCTTTAATCTGGTTTTTCAAGCATTGATTAATATGGGTGTTGCAGTCAATTTATTGCCTGTAACGGGCCAACCCTTGCCACTCGTAAGTATGGGGGGGACTTCCATTTGGTTTACCAGTTTATCAATCGGAATCATTTTAAGTGTGAGCAAAGAAATTAGTTCGCCTAAAACTATTAATCAACCAAAAGAATATGTCGCAAGCTAAGCCAAAAATAATCATCAGTGGAGGAGGCACAGGGGGGCATATTTTCCCGGCCATTGCCATTGCAAAAGCTTTGATGAAAAGGCTTGGTGAGGCTGATATTTTATTTGTTGGAGCAAAAGGCAGAATGGAAATGGAAAGAGTTCCTCATGCCGGATTTAAAATTGAGGGTTTGTGGATCAGTGGTTTACAAAGAAAACTAACTATTAAAAACATACTGTTTCCGGTAAAATTAGTTTTTAGTTTGATCAAAGCTGCATCGATTATTAAAAATTTCAAACCCGATTTAGCAATTGGTGTAGGCGGTTATGCAAGTGGGCCAACTTTACGAATGGCAATTCGGAAAAAAATTCCTACACTGATTCAGGAGCAAAATTCCTTCCCTGGAATTACAAACCGCCTTTTAGCAAAAAATGTGAATTCAATTTGTGTGGCATACGACAATATGGATAAATATTTTCCAAAAGATAAAATTATAAAAACAGGCAATCCGGTGAGGGAAGAGTTAATTGATGTATCCAACAAAAGAAAAACAGCAACTGAATTCTTTATTCTAGATTCACGATTGGTTGTGTTAGTGGTTGGTGGAAGTCAGGGTGCAACTGCGATTAATAAAGGGATAGAGAAAATACTTACTGATGTTATTGAAAATGATTTACAGTTGATTTGGCAAACCGGAAAGTTGTTTTTCAACAAGGCCAAAGAAAAAGCAGGTTCAAATAATCAGATTAAAGTTTACGAATTTATCGATCGCATGGATCTGGCTTATGCTGCTGCTGATATTGTCATTTCAAGAGCCGGAGCGATTGCAATTTCTGAGTTGTGTTTGGTGAAAAAGCCGGTCATTTTTGTGCCACTTCCTTCTGCGGCTGAAGACCATCAAACAAAAAATGCATTGGCACTAGTTGAGCATGAGGCGGCCATTTTAATTAAAGAAGAAAACCTTGATGAAAAATTAAGTTCTATTTTAATAAATCTTTCAAAAAATACTGACGAACAAAAAAAATTGAGCAAGAATATTGGGAAATTAGCCATTCCCAATGCAAGTGAAATTATTGTTGATGAGATTATGAATCTTTTAAGCAAGAAGAATTGATCATGAATATTGAGGAACTAAAACATATCTATTTTATAGGCATTGGAGGTATTGGGATGAGTGCGCTGGCTCGTTTTTTTAAACAAAAAGGAGTACAGGTTAGTGGTTATGATAAAACAGATACCAATCTTACCAAAGCACTTATGCTCGAAGGCATTGATATTTCTTTTAAAGATGAAATTGATCTCATACCCGGTAATATAGATTTGGTGGTTTATACGCCTGCCATTCCAAAGGACCATAAGCAATTTAATCACCTCAAAGCGAGTAAAATTCCAATGCTGAAAAGATCGGAATTATTGGGAGGAATAACAAAAAACAAATTCACAATTGCCGTAGCAGGAACCCATGGAAAAACAACCATCACCTCCATGATTGCTCATATATTTTTAACAGCTGGTGTGAAAGTTGCTGCCTTTGTGGGTGGAATCACAAAAAATTACAAATCCAATTTTATAGGTTTAGCAGATGCTGAAGTTATTATTGTCGAGGCAGATGAATATGATCGGTCATTCTTAAGCTTAAGTCCAGACATAAGTTTGATTAGTTCGATGGATGCAGATCATCTGGACATATATCATTCCAAAGAACATTTGATTGCCTCTTTTAAGCTTTTTGCAGGACAGCTAAAGCCGAATGGAACTTTGATTGTCAACCTAAAGGTTTTTGAATGTTTAACGGGGATTAATTGCGCTACTTATGGTTTAAGTCAGGATGCAGATTTATTCGCATCTGAAATAGAAATTATGGATCGTGCATATCATTTTAATTTCAGATCCAAGAATGATTCGGTAAACAATTTAAAATTTAAAATCCCTGGCAGACATAATTTGGAAAATATAATTGCGGCCATTTCTGTAGCTAAACAGTATGGGATAAATAATGCTTCGATTAAAGAAGCACTTAAAACCTATAAAGGCGTTAATAGGAGGTTCGATATTGTTGTTAATGAACATAACAGTGTTTATATTGATGATTATGCTCATCATCCTGAAGAAATAAACGCGTGCATTAAAGCAGTCCGGGAGTTTTATCCGAATCAAAAAATCACGGGTGTTTTTCAACCCCATCTTTTTTCAAGAACGCGCGATTTTGCAGATGAATTTGCCGAAAGTTTAGAATCATTAGATGAGCTCATTTTGCTTGAAATTTATCCGGCCAGAGAATTGCCCATTGAAGGAATTAATTCAAGCTATTTGTTAAACAAAGTCAAGTTAGAATATAAGCATCTTCTCACAACAAGAGAGGTGCTTGATTTTGTTGAAAAAACAAAACCTGAACTTTTGTTAACCATTGGAGCAGGAGACATAGATAAATTAGTTGAACCCTTAAAAAAAAGGATGAGTGATTAAGAAGGTGCTTAAAATATTAGCAGGTTTTATCGCAGTCTTTGGATTAGCATGGGTAATCTATGTTGTTACTTCAAAACATGAAGAGGTGAATTGTAGTGGCTTGATTATTAACATCAATTATCCGGAATACGATGTATTTATTGAAAAGAATGAGGTTGAGGAGATTGTGATGGGCGTTTATCAAAATCTGTATGCAACCAAAATCAGTGAGATTAATACAGAAAATCTTGAAAATTTAATCTTAAAAAATCCTTATGTCAGAACTGCGGATGTTTATGCTACCATTCAAGGTGAGATAATAATAAATATTGGACAAAGACAACCCATTTTTAGGCTGGAAATGGCAAAAGGAAGCTTTTATGTTGATAATTTTGGATCTTTTATGCCATTGAGTCCACTTTATGTTTCACGATTAGTAGTTGTTAATGGTCACTTGAAAAACATTGATCTTAATAAACAAGAAGGGATTAATTTTGAAAATGGATCAGAAAATTCAGAATTAGTTCCAATATTCAGATTGGTTAAATTCATAAAAAAAGACGTTTTTTTATCCGCTTTAGTCGAGCAGATTTATATAAATAAAAATAAAGAAATTGAATTAACTCCAAAAATTGGTCGACAATCAATTTTGTTTGGCTCCACTGATAATATGGAGGAAAAATTCCGAAATCTCCGGCTATTTTATAGTCAGGGGATGAAAATAAATGGCTGGGATGCCTATAGAGTAATTAATGTAAAGTATAAAAATCAGGTTGTTTGTACAAAAATATAGTTATATGGAAACTTCAGAAATTATCGTTGGATTAGATATCGGAACCACAAAAATTGCAGCAATCGTCGGGCGTAAAAATGAGAAAGGAAAAATTGAATTGCTGGGTTTTGGCCGCACCGAATCAATAGGTGTGAAGCGAGGTGTAGTATCTAATATCGAACATACCGTTCAATCTATAAAAACAGCGGTTGAACAAGCCAGCCAAAGTTCTGGTGTAGAAATCAGATACGTGAATGTCGGGATTGCAGGGCAGCACATAAAAAGCTTGCAACATCGGGGAAGTATTATTCGTGAGAATAGTGATGAAGAAATTCGTCAGCAGGATTTAGATTTTCTAAATAATAGTATGTATAATTTAAACATGAGTCCGGGCGAGGAAATTATTGATGTGATCCCTCAGGAATATATCATTGATGATGAACAGGGTATTAAGCAACCTATCGGGATGCTGGGTAATTCTTTTGAAGCAAATTTCCATATTATCATTGGTCAAACTGCAGCTGCAAAAAACATTTACAAATGTGTGAAGAAAGCAGGATTAGAAGTTGTTGATCTAATTCTTGAACCCATCGCTTCTGCTGAGGCGGTTCTTGGAGACGAAGAAAAAGAGGCAGGAGTTGTTTTGGTTGATATAGGCGGCGGGACAACAGATATTGCAATTTTCCAAGATGGAATCATCCGCCATACAGCTGTAATTCCATTTGGCGGGGATATTATTACAGAAGACATCAAGGAAGGTTGTACCATTATTAAAAAACATGCGGAAGAATTGAAAGTTAAGTTTGGTTCTGCCTTGGCGAGCGAAAATAAAGAAGAAGAAATTGTTGCAATTCCTGGATTGAGAGGTCGGGCACCAAAAGAAATTTCATTGAAAAACTTAGCTAGTATCATTCAGGCTCGGATGGAAGAAATTGTTGAACACATCTATTACGAAATTCGGAATTCTGGATTTGAGAAGAAACTAATTGCAGGTATTGTGCTTACCGGAGGGGGTGCTTTGTTGAGTCATATCGCTCAGCTTACCGAATTTGTAACCGGAATGGATACACGAATTGGTTATCCGAACGAGCACCTTGCAAAAGATGTCGCTGACGAAATGGCTAGTCCCATGTATTCAACAGGCATCGGACTTGTAATTGAAGGGATCAACCGTTATAAGCGAGATAAGGACAGGGAAATGCTTGAGAAGGGTGAAAAGAGAAAGCTAATCTGGGCTCCGAAAAAAACAAAAAAAGAATTGAAACCGACAAATTTTTTGAAGAATATTCAGGATTGGTTTGAACGAGATGGGATGGAATAATAATTAACAAATTATTTGTTGAAAAAAATAAAACAAGCATCTCTTTCGGAGTTCATTAACATATAAATTAGATAATAAAAAATAGCGCAATGATAAATTTTGATCATCCAAAAAATCAATCTTCAATTATTAAGGTAATTGGAGTAGGTGGCGGCGGTAGTAATGCAGTAACTCATATGTTTAATCAGGGGATTAAAGGGGTAGATTTTATTGTGTGTAATACCGATGCTCAAGCGATGGAAATTAGTTCTGTTCCTACCAAAATTCAAATTGGTAATAATGGACTCGGTGCTGGATCTGTGCCTTCAGTTGGTAAAGAAGCGGCTATTGAGAAGCTTGCAGAAATTAGAACCTTGCTTGAGAAAAATACCAAGATGCTATTTATTACTGCGGGTATGGGGGGTGGAACTGGTACAGGTGCTGCTCCTGTGATCGCTTCAGTAGCTAAGGAATTGGGTATTTTAACCGTGGGTATTGTTACAATTCCATTCTCTTTTGAAGGAAGAAAACGAAAATTACAGGCTGAGCAGGGGATTAAAGACTTGCGCGAGCAGGTTGATACTCTACTAGTTGTATGTAATGATAAATTACGTGAGCTGCATGGTGATTTAAAATTATCGCAAGCTTTTTCACAGGCAGATAATATCTTAACAAAAGCTGCCAAAGGTATAGCTGAAATTATTACTGTCACAGGTTATATAAATGTTGATTTTGAAGATGTAAGAACAGTGATGCAAAATAGTGGGAGAGCCATTATGGGCTCATCAACTGCTGAAGGTGAAAATAGAGCTATTGAAGCTGTTAAAACTGCCTTAGCTTCACCATTGCTAAATGATAATGACATTGCCGGAGCAAGTGACATCCTGCTTTATATCGCTTCAGGAGTGGAAGAAATTTCAATGGATGAAGTAACTGAAATTACTGAGTATATTCAAAATGAGGCAGGTCGAAGTGCGGAAATTATTTGGGGTAATGGTATAGATGAGACCTTAGAAAATAAAATTAGTGTTACCATAGTAGCCACTGGTTTTGATTCAAGAACAAAAGCTGATATCGAAAGATCAAAAAAAATAATCATTCCCCTAAATGAGGATCCATCAGCTGCTCAGAAAAGGAAAATTGAGGAAATTAAAGATGAGGTTGATGAAATAAAACTTGTTTCATCAAAACCAGAAAAAGAAGAGGTAGAATCAGAAAAAACATTTAGTTTAAAATCGGATGAGGAGAAAGTTGAAAGGACAATCACTTTTAGTTTAAATCCATCTCCTAAGGACTTGCCTCCAAAACAAGATAAGCCGATTGAAAAGATACAGTTTACTGATCCGATGCTTACGAGTAAGTCAGAACGTAATATTGAAAATTCGTCTTTTGAACCTAAATTAAGCTTCGGAAAAAGTACAAGTAATGAAGAGATGGACATTTCTGAGGTTGAACGTCGTACTAGCGATAGGGTTAGAAAACTTAAAGATTTAAGTATTAAGCTTAAAACTCGCGAGGATCTTGAGAAATTAGAGAATGAGCCTGCTTATCTGCGTCGCAATGTAGAGCTTAGTGAACCAAATCCTTCTTCAGAATCATTGGTGTCAAAATTTTCATTATCAGAACCTGAAGAAAATGAAAGCATAAGCCTTAAGCAGAACAATTCATTTTTACACGACAACGTTGACTAAGCTTACCAAAAATTCAATCTTATGAATCTTGAAGGATTAATAAATACAGACATAAAAAAAGCCATGCTGGCTAAAGATTCAAAAGCTTTGGAAGCATTAAGGGCTATAAAAGCAGCTTTACTTTTAGCTAAAACCGGTAAAGATGCAAAGGGTGGTGAGCTTTCAGAAAATATAGAAATTTCAATTCTACAAAAGCTGGTGAAGCAGCGAAAAGAATCAGCCGACATCTATTTTTCACAAGATCGTAAAGAGTTAGCTGAGGACGAATTATTTCAGGTGGAAATCATCCAAAAATATTTACCAGAACAAATAAGTGAAGACGAATTGGTGCAAATCATCAAGAACATTATTAAAGAAACAGGTGCTACTTCTATGAAAGATATGGGCAAAGTGATGGGCTTGGCGTCACAAAAACTGGCAGGTAAAGCAGAAAGTAAGCAAATTGCTGTTTTAGTAAAACAATTGCTTGGACTAGCCTAAGCTGGACCAATAGCCTAGTAACCTTTATGGTTGATGTGTTACGTTCTTTTTGGCTATAATCAGATGTAAGTTTATTCAGAGTAATCTACAGGAGTTTCTTTAACTTTCTTGTTATTCTTATTGAAACTTTTAGTTCGGATTAACTATTATCTCGGTTAAATATTCCATGTTGCTTTTTAGTGAGACATGCAATCTATTATAATATCATAGATTTCTTAGAACCACATCTAATTGCTTTTCTAAAATTTTCTTTTGACTATGACGCAACTGAAACCGATCCTCCATTGATTTTGCAATCTCAATTAAATCTTCTTTTTTATTTATCCCCGATTTCTTCTCACTGATTTCAGTAAGAATGTTCTTAAAAGTTGTTTTGAATTGTTTTCTTTTAGTAATTTTTATTGGTTTTTCATCGCCAGTTTTCAAAAAGTATGTGTTAACTCTATCCAAAAATCTAGGAGGTTTTGCTGCACTGTATCCCAGAGCTCGTTGCTCATATTTGAATTCAATATTATGTTTAACTAAAAGCTGAGGATTTCCGCCATATAGTACTTCATAAAACCCTTTGGTTTTAAATCTTTTCCTTTTTTTATCAGCAAAAATAAACTTTCTGCCATCTATAACAACTTCAGTGATATGTTCCGGGTAATATATAGCTAAATATTCTGTATCGCTTGTTTTAAATTCAATTTGTTCATTGAAGATATTATATCTAAGAGGAATATTGTTATACTTAATAGAATCATGCATAATGATATAACCCAATAAAAAATCGTCATTTAAATACGGCGAACCTTTAAAATTGCGTGATGTTAAATTTCTTGAGATAACTGATTTTTGTAATTTTATAAAATCACCATACTGCAGATCAGCAACCACTGGTAATTGTGAATTTTGTCCGAATTGTGCAAATGAGGATAGGCTTGAAATTAATACTGTAATCAAAAGCGTAATTGTTAATGTTTGAAAAGAATTCTTGGCTTTCATTGCGTAGGATAATTAGGATTTTTTTGGCTTTATATATTCTTAATATTCAAATATAAGTATTATTTAGATGTGTGATTCAGATCTGTAGAATTTCAATAATTATAATGGAATACTCATCAAAAGCTAATTAATAATAACTATTGTGGGGAAAAAAAAGGGGATCGAATTGATCCCCTTTTTAATAAATTTTTACTTGATTATTTCCCTTCAAGCATTACGCGTTTAAATCCAGTAATTTTTAGGTCTTTATTGGTTTCGGTTAAATATTGTTTAACTGTTTTTTTAGTATCTCTGATAAAATCTTGATTTAACAAAGTGTTTTCCTTGAAAAATCGATTTAATTTTCCCATTGCAATTTTCTCAAGCAAATCTTCAGCTTTTCCTTCTAAACGTGCTTGCTCTTTGCCAATTTCTTTTTCGTGTTCAACAACACTTGGGTCGATGTCAGATTTATCAACTGCAAGTGGTGCCATGGCTGCAACTTGCATTGCCATTTCACTTCCGATTTGATCTATGTTTTCAGTTTGGGATTCATTAAATCCAACAATAGTTGCTAATCGATTTCCTTGATGGTTGTAAGCATAAACATTGCTGGCTTCCATCATTTCGAATTTTCCTAATTCAATTTTCTCACCAATTACTCCTGTTTGATCAATAATTGTATCGCCAACTTTGCGACCATTCAAATCTAATTCTTTCAATTCATCAATGGTCCTTACTTTATTTTCTATGGCAAGATCAACAATTGAACCAACGTAATTGATAAAATCTTCATTTTTCGCAACAAAATCAGTTTCGCAATTAACCATTATTACAGCGGCATAGGATTTGTCAGCATTTGTTTTAGCTAAAACAACACCCTCACTTGAATCTCTGTCAGCTCTTTTAGAAGCTACTTTTTGTCCTTTTTTGCGAAGAAAATCAATGGCTTTTTCCATGTCACCTTCGCATTCAACCAAGGCAGCTTTACAATCCATCATGCCAGCGCCGGTTTGTTTTCTTAATTGATTTACTTCTGCAGCAGTTATTTTTGTCATTGTATTAATATTTTTCAGTTAAAAGAATAAGTTTAGTTCCCCTTTTTTGCAATGGGTTTTCTTGGACGTTTTAGTGGTTTTTTGTCCCCACCTGAAATGCCATCTTCTTTTAATTTTGTGCTTTTGTCAATTGCGTGTCTTTTAGATGAACCTTTTTCAATTTCAGCATCTTCTTGGTCTTCCATTTCTTCAATGGTTTTAGACTTCAATTTTGCTAAAGCTTCAATATTTTCTCTTTCTGTTTCTTCTTCTGCAGCTTTTTTGTCTTTGTCCATTTTTCTTTCAGCAAGACCTTCAGCAATTGCATTAGTGATAATACTTGTAATCAAATTAATTGATTTTGTTGCATCATCATTTGCTGGAATTGGAAAGTCAACTAATTTTGGATTAGAATTGGTATCTACAATTGCAAATGTAGGTATATTAAGTTTTTTTGCTTCGGCAACTGCAATATGCTCTTTGTTTATATCAACAACAAATAAAGCAGAAGGAAGACGGTTGAGGTCTGCAATACTACCTAAGTTCTTTTCTAATTTTGCACGCTCTCGGTCAATTTGTAAACGTTCTCTTTTCGAAAAGTTAAGATAGGTTGGAGTTCCCATCATTTTATCAATGGAGGTCATTTTTCTAACCGCTTTTCTAATGGTTGCAAAATTGGTAAGCATTCCACCTGGCCAACGTTCAGTAACATAAGGCATATTCACCTTCTTTACATGTTCAGCTACTATTTCTTTGGCTTGCTTTTTTGTAGCAACAAAAAGAATTTTTTTACCTGATTTAGCTATTTGTTTAAGTGCAGCTGCAGTTTCATCAATTTTAGCTACTGTTTTGTAAAGGTCAATTATATGAATGCCATTACGTTCCATAAAGATGTAAGGAGCCATATTTGGATTCCACTTACGTTTCAAGTGGCCAAAATGAACACCAGCATCTAACAATTGGTCAAAATTTGTTCGTGCCATTTAATTTAATTTTAGTTGTTTACATTCTGTTTTTACAATTGATAAGTAGCGAATTAACGGTCTTACCAATTTAGATACTAAACTCGATCCAGTTGTGATTGAAATTTTAACGTTTACTGAATTGGAATTTTTTTCTTGCTTTTGGCTGGCCTGGTTTTTTACGCTCAACCATACGAGGATCTCTTCTCATTAAGCCTTTAGCTTTAAGAGTAGGTCTGTATTCTTCATCAATTTTGCATAATGCGCGAGAAATTGCAAGTCTTAAGGCTTCTGCCTGTCCTGATACACCACCGCCTTCTAAATTAACTTTAAGGTCATATTTGCCTAAAGTTTCAGTTAATGCGAATGGTTGTGTCACAACATACTGCAATGTAGCTGTTGGGAAGTATACTTTATAATCCTTTTTATTGACAGTTATTTCACCTTTGCCTTCAGTTAAGTAAATTCTAGCAACAGCTGTTTTTCTTCTGCCTAATGCATTTATAACTTCCATGGTTATTTAATTGTATTTAATTTAATTTCTTTTGCTTGCTGAGCTTCATGTGGATGCTCTGTTCCGGCATAAACATATAAGTTTCTGAAAATGGCAGCACCTAATCTGTTTTTAGGAAGCATTCCTTTAATGGCTTTTTCAACAATCGCTGTTGGTTTTTTTGCCATAAGCTCTTCAGGTGTTGTTGTTCTCTGTCCACCAGGATATCCGGAATGTCTTACATATTCTTTATCCGTCCATTTTTTACCACTAAGTGTGACTTTTTCTGCATTGATAATAATTACATTATCACCACAATCGACATGGGGAGTAAAATTTGCTTTATATTTTCCTCTCAGTAATTTAGCAGCTTTTGAGGCCAATCTGCCTACTGCTTCATTTTCAGCATCAATCAAAACCCATTCTTTGTTAACGGTTGTTTTGTTCGCACTTACGGTTTTATAACTTAATGTGTCCATCAAAATGTCTTTTCAATAAAATAATTCCTTATTTAAAACGGGGTGCAAAAATAGAATATAATTTTATATTTAACAAATTTGCTAACACTAATTTGTTGAAAAAAATTATTCGATAAAATTCACCTCTGTTTAAGGACTGCAAAAGTATAAAATATTTCGGCATATAAATAAAATTTGATAATAATTAGGTCAATACTTTAAGTAAAATAAACAAATGCTTAATTTCGTTGGATTATGGCAATTAATGTAATAAACATCTGTAAGTCATTTGGTAACTTCGAGGCATTAAGTAATATTAATTTCAAGATCGAAACCGGTGAAATTGTTGGCTTGTTAGGGCCTAATGGAGCAGGCAAGTCAACTTTAATGAAGATTCTGAGTGGGGTTATTTATCCAAGTTCCGGTGAAATAAGCATTTGTGGAGACAGTCCAGATAAAGATTCGTTAAAAACGAAAAAGAATATTGGATATTTACCCGAAAGCAATCCATTATACCCGAATATGTATATTAAAGAATACCTTGAATTCTCAGCAGGCTTTTATAAATTAGGGAAAGATAAAAACCATCGTATTAATGAAATGATTGAAGTTACCGGGTTAAACGATCATTTGAAGAAAAAAATTGGAATTTTATCAAAAGGTTTGAAGCAGCGTGTTGGTCTTTCTCAGGCCTTGTTGCATGATCCCAAGGTGTTAATTTTAGATGAACCCACTTCAGGTTTGGATCCCAATCAAATCATTGAAATTAGAAACCTGATTTTATCCTTAGGCATAAATAAAACAATTTTGTTTTCTTCTCATATTATGCAAGAAGTAGAAGCAATTTGTGAAAGGTTGATTATTTTAAATGAAGGCCATATCGTAAATGACAGCAAAACGAAGGATATAAATAAAAATTCAGTACTCAATAATATTGTCGATATTGAATTTGATGATGAAATAAGTGAGGAAATAATACTTTCATTAAGTTTTGTAAAAAAAGTCGATAAACTTGGTCACAACAAGTGGAGGGTTGAACCGGTTAACAGGGGAGATATTCGTAAAGATTTGATGGCGTTTGCTATTGCTCACAACAGAACTATTTTGTCCCTTAATTTGCACTCAGATAATTTGGAAGAAGTTTTTCAAAAAATTACAAAAAAAGGTAAAAGTTTCAATAATCAATGATAATTTATATATTTGCAGAGAGAATTGTGGACAAATTTGATTGATTGCAACCACGGATAAAAAATGCTAAAACAATTGTTTTCCCCCCAATCCTCATTTCAAAGTTTGACATAAATTTAATTTAAATAATATGAACTATTTATTTACCTCGGAATCCGTTTCAGAAGGGCACCCTGATAAAGTAGCCGATCAGATTTCGGATGCTTTATTGGATGAAATCTTAAAATTTGATCCAGAATCTAAAGTAGCATGTGAAACGCTTGTAACAACAGGCTTGGCTGTATGCAGTGGAGAAGTCAGAACCAATGGTTACGTAGAAGTACAACATATTGCACGACGTGTAATTAAAGATATTGGCTACACCGAAGCAGCCTATCAATTTGATTATAATTCGTGTGGTGTTCTATCTGCCATACATGAACAATCATCTGATATTAATCAAGGTGTTGTTCGTAAAAAGAAAGAAGACCAAGGTGCTGGTGATCAGGGAATGATGTTTGGGTATGCCACAGATGAAATGGATAATTATATGCCATTACCCATCGAACTGGCTCACATTTTCTTACAAGAACTAGCAGTTATTCGACGCGAAAATAGGAAAATGAAATATTTGCGTCCTGATTCTAAATCTCAAATTACTGTTGAGTATAGTCATACTGGCAAACCTCTTCGTGTCGATACCATCGTGATTTCAACCCAGCATGATGATTTTGATGAAGAAGAAGCCATGTTGGCAAAAATCAGAGAAGATGTTGAAAAGGTATTGATTCCAAGAGTTAAACGATCATTATCTGGCAGGGTTAAGCGATTGTTTAAAGATGACTTTAAACTTTTTGTCAACCCAACTGGTAAGTTTGTGATAGGAGGCCCACACGGAGATACCGGTTTAACCGGGCGAAAAATTATTGTAGATACTTACGGTGGTCGTGGAGCCCATGGTGGTGGAGCTTTCTCAGGAAAAGATTCATCAAAGGTTGATCGTTCAGCTGCTTATGCTGCACGACATATGGCAAAAAATTTAGTTGCAGCAGGAGTTGCCAAAGAAGCCCTTATACAGGTTGCCTATGCAATTGGGGTGGCAGATCCCGTTGGTTTATTTGTGAATACTAATAATTCTGCTAAGATAAAAGGTAAAGATGGTAAAAAGATTAAAGACGGAGAGATTGCTTTAATTCTTAAAGAAGTTTTTGATCTACGTCCTTATGCCATTGTTGAGCGCTTTGGTCTAAAGAATCCAATATTTGAAGCAACAGCTTCTTATGGACACTTTGGCCGAGATTATTATAGCAAAGAAGTTGAAGTTTATTTTGAAGATAAAGACACCATTAAAAAAGACGGGAAATTTTATAAAGAAGTTGAGTTTTTTGGATGGGAGAAACTAGATTATGTCGATCGCTTAAAAAAAGCATTCAATATTTAAATAAAAAAAGCTTCGATTTTCGGAGCTTTTTTTTTAATGTTTTACTATAAGTTTCTTCGTGAGCTTGATGTCTGAATCAACCACAAGCGAATAAAAATAGATTCCTTCTGCTAAATCATCAACATTGATGGAAGCTTTTCCACGTGTACCTTCTAAGTTTGCTTCCGAAACGATTGAACCCAGCAAGGTCCGGATAATAATTTTTGCTTCTAAAATCTGATCCTGAAGCGTAAAATCAAAATAAACAATAGACTCAGCAGGGTTGGGGTATACATCTGAAAGTGAAAATTTAGCTTCCCGTTCAATTGAACTAAAGGAATTATCTGTTATAAATTCAATGGTAACAGTGCTGGAAATTTGAGGATTACTCAGATCGAAAAAAGTATATTTAACTTTACTTACTCCAATATTTGCCTTAGGCGTATAAAGTGCAGAAAAATCCTTATTAACCTGGCCAGGAGCTAAAAATATAGAATAAGTTGGGCTCTCATTATATTCAATATATGAATCCCAATAGAATGAGTTCTTATTAATATCTGATTGTAACGCAACTTCTTTAATAACGCTCAAAGAAAGTTCAGACATAGATGCGTTCTTCAACCATAACATAGCCTTTATCTGATCATCAGTAGGATTTCCATACACCTGAATGACAGAATTGTTGCGAATTAAAACGTTCTGATCATTAAAAATTTGAATATCCTGACCAACTGAACTGGAGATAATTATAGCCGTAAAGAAGAATAAGAGTAACAGTTTTCTCATAGGCAGGATCGATTGGTTAAAAAACTTCAATAAATATAGTGAAAAAAATACCTAAAGTCATTTAAAAATTAATATTAATTAACATTTAAAATAAAAAAAGCCTGCACTGCAGGCTTTTTTTATTGATTATGGGTTATTGCCAGAGAATTAGTATGAGCGACATAATTAGAATCATTACAAATCGATACATGAAAGTGATCCAAAATAATTTCATAGGCCGACGAGAATAAAGAAAGTCTGATACCTGATTTCCGCCATATAAAAATAATCCAAATAAAAATGTGATTGGAAAGGCATTACTCCAGTCAGTTAAATGCCAGGTAGCCACAACTGCTTCAAGAACAAAAGCGGTTAAAAATGTTGTAATAAAGGTTATTACCATAGCTTTTATCCAGCCATCTTTAAGGTCTTCTTCTTTAAAACCCTGTAATTTCATCCAAGGTTTTGCAAACAAAATGGGAGAATACCAAAGTGCTCCCAGCGCATAGCCTACAATGGCAGCAACAAGTACAGCTAGCCAGTTAAAGCCGCCAAAATTAATGATACATTGATCCATAATTGTTGATTTAGTTTTACAATAGAATTGATAGTTAAACAATATTACAAAATTATTTTGTCATTGCAATTGCTTCAATTTCAACTAATAATTCTGGTTCAATGAGCTTGCTGACTTCAACCATTGTAGCAGCAGGTTTGATTTTATTAAAGAATTCTCCATGGGCACGTCCGATTTCTTCCCAATCAGAAATGTTCGTTACATATATTCGAGTGCTAACAATATCACTTAGTTGTGCACCTGCTTCAATGATGGCCTTTTCAATTTTTTTTAAGGTGAAGACGGTTTGAGCATAGGCATCCTTTTTACAAATAACTCCATCCACGGAATGGGCGGTTGTCCCTGCTACGAATATCATATTGCCTTTTCTTACTGCCCTAGAATAACCTACAATGTCTTCCCATTTTCCTCCAGATGAAATATTTTTTCGTTCCATAAAATATGTTTTGAATAAATTTCAAAAATACTTTAAAACAGTCGAAGCTAGAAGTTATATTTTATTTCCAAGAAAATAAATCTTCCTGGCGACAATAGCCCTTTGCGGTCGATAAATTCATCATCCAATAGGTTTTGGATTGTTAATGATGCATTGAAATTTTTAAAGAAGCTTTTATTGAATTTAAGATCAACTGTATTATATGCTTCAATATATTCCGTGTTTTCATCATCAAACCATTGGCGATCCATGAAATTGTAGACTGCTGAGATATTTACAATTTTATTTTTCCAGTAAGCAGAAAGAGAAGTTTGATGTTTCGGAACTTCAATCAGATATTTCCCCTCATATTCTTGTGCGGTCATTTCATTTTTAAACTCTTTAATGGTTGAATGATTAAAAGTGTAAGCTGCCAATAGTGTAAGATTATCAGTAATTTTATAACCTAAACTGGTTTCAAAACCATAAATTTCTGCCTTACTTATATTTTGCTTTTGCAGAATGGGTTGTTTCTTATTTCCTATTTTGATTTCTTCACCTGTATCAATAAAATAAACCATATCATCTAACCATGAATAATAAACTGCAGGTTCAAATTCTAATTTTTCACCTAACATGAATTTTCCTCCTAATTCAAAACTTGTATTTTTCTCTGGTTTAAGATTTGGATTGGCAAGTTTATAGCCTTTAGTTACTGTTCCCGTTCGTACCAAATCATCAAGTTTTGGAGGCATAAACCCAGTGGAGTAGGAAGTATATATACTGCTTTTGTTCTTTAGTTTCCATAATAAACTTATTCGTGGGCTGAATTTATTCCAGGTATTTTCATCACTGGCAATTTCATCTTCGTCATTGATGTTCATTAAGCCTTCTGAGAATTTGGCTTGGTCGATGCGGAAACCTACAATAGCTTGTAAATCATTTCCAATTAAATCAATTTCATCCTGAAGGAAAAATCCTGAGAATGACATTTTGCCTTCAAAATCACTTCTGTCTGAATTAATTAAAGATTCTTCCAGTCCATCAATATTTCCATTTTTAATATCGATACCTGCTAAAAGTCGGTGTGTGTTAAATTGCTTAGTTAGATTTAAAAACAAGCCATAATCTTTGGTGTCAGAAAACTCCCGATTGATTGTTTTTACGCCCTTATTATTTATTTTTTCAGTAGCTCCATCTACATCTTGCCAGTGATTAAAAATGTTTGCATTAATCATATATCCATTAAAGTTACCCTGATATTTCGCCGATAAAAGATGGGTGTGATAATGATCAAATGAACCGCTTTCAAGTACTTCCGTATCCATCTTTGTCCCGCCGCCATGCCTTCCATTATAGTACGAATATTCGAGAGTCAAATTTTGAGAAGGATTAAAAACGGCCCCTGTTTTAAGGTTTAAACTTGCCTCTTCAACAAAAATTGGAACATTAATTTCACTTCTGGTTTCTGCAGGTTCATTAATATAACCATCACCCTTGGTGTAATTTGAGTGCAATTGCCAAAACCATTTTTTCTCACCAAAATTCTTTTGTTGACCTAAGCTTAAGTTTGTGCCCCATAACCCATAAGTTCCGGTAAATCCGGAAATTGAACCTTTAATGGTTTCATTCGTAGGCGTTTTTGTGATCACATTAATGACGCCTCCCATGGCATTATTGCCATAAAGGGCAGAGCCCGGTCCTTTAACGAATTCAATTCTTTCAATACTCTCCGAATTAATCATGTCCCAAACAATGGTTCCTCCAGCAGTTTTGTTTAATGGATTACCGTTGAGTAAAACCAGTGTTCGTGCACTTGCATCCATGCCTCGCATGGTAACACTTGAGTTTTTTGAGAACATGCCCCAACTCCTATTAACCACTACATTGGGGATGGCTCGGAAAAGCTCATCGAAGCTTGTTGCTGGGAAGTTGGCAATTCGTTCTTTAGTAATTATATCAACTTTTGCAGGAACATCATTTTTATTCAATCGGGTACGAGTTGCAGTAATTACAGTTGTTTCTAAGTCAATTGTTAAGGCAGACAGGCTAAAGTTCTTTTTAGCGTTTTGGCGAACCTGAACTTTAGATTGAGTTTTTTCAAAGCTAATGTGGCTAATCATTATGGTATAAGTTCCAGATGCCAGGTTGTCAAATGAATAATGACCTTTGTTATTCGTAGTTGTACCAATGTTGAGTTCTTTTATTTTAATATTTGCGCCGGCAATTTCTTCATTGTTTTCTGCATTCGTAATGATTCCTGATAAATTAAATTGAGCAAGGCCAAGGTTGCTAAATAAAATTATAGCCAGAAAACTTAATGATAATGATTTTAATTTTTTCATACTTATTTAAGGGTTAATGATTATCGTTATGAAATAAATAACATATCCATAATCAATTAGATAATTAAGAATTTGAGGGATTGGTTTTTAAAGATTAAATTTTTGAAGTGGTTTTTCTAATATGGCGCCTAAAAGTCCGCCAATTGATCCAAATATAAAATAGCTGATAAATGGAAGGATGAATCCATTTTTAATAAAAGTTGTACTTGGAATTCCTGTGGCAAAGGCAAAAAATAATTTGCTTATTGGAATAGTAAGGTAAGCCAATCCAGCAAAAAATGCAGCCATCATAAATTGTTTTTTATCAATGGCAGCTGCAAAAAATAAAAGATCAAGTAAAATGCCGGGGAGCATGTAATTAAATCCCATTAAAGGATCATTAAAGCTAAGAATTGGGAAAAGTAAAAAGATTCCCATCCCAACAGATGAAATGGTGGTTGCCCATCTATAGTTTGAGCTTAATCTCAATAAAATCAGAATTGACATAAACTCAAGGCCGTGATGACCGGGCATACGTAAAGGTGATTTTAAACGTACATGTAAAAATATGGCAGCAGCTCCTAAGGCCATCCATAACATTACTTTTAATACTGAGATAAAACTTAAATCAAGAGATGGACTTAATGTAGTCTTTTGATGCAACTTTCCATTCATAAGGCGAATTATTTAAAGCGTTTTCAATGATTAATATTTTTTGATGATTTTGATGTATGGGTCTGATCCATTCGTCAATAAAAATTGAATCTGAATCAGTTACTGTTTTTTTGTTTAAAGAAATGATTTTGTCAAGTTGAAGTTCCTCTTTCAGTTGATGAATCGAATAAATACCACGTGGAATTTCTCTTAACTCCTGTTTACCTTTTAGCCAGATAAATCTTCCATCACTTCCTCCTTTGCGCAAACCAATAGCCGCAAGTGCTCCAATAATTCCGTCTTCTGTACCACACAGACCTTCCAAATAAATACCTGCTTCATTCGCAAGATTTCTTCCTTCTTTTTGAGTAAGTACTTCAACCTTTGCTCTATTACCCCACTTTATAATTTCATCTGTAACTGATTCAAGATCTGAAATACATAACCCAACATCAGACCCAACTGGTGCAATTCGATTTAAATAATCAAAGCATAATAGTTTTAATTTATCTGGATGATTACAGTCAACTTCTAAGGAAGCTGAGCTATTTGCTGAAGTGAATGGGATACGAGGATCAAAAAACAATTGATGCCTGATGATTCCTTCTACTGTTCCAATATTTTCTTTTTCAATGAGCTTTCCTATCTCACGCGCATTAAACCCAGTTCCTCTGGTTTCTTTGGTATCTGTGTCATCTATCCCTACTAGAAAGCGCATGCTATCGTTTATTTAATCTTATCTCTAAACTCATTAAATGCAGTTTCTACTTTTTCATCAAAAGTTTGTTGCAAAGCTTCATATGCTTCAATAAGTTTTAGGGCACGATTTGTTACCTCAGATGTGCCACCGCTCTTGCCACCTCTTTTTCTGTCTAATAATTGATATCCTAACAATTCTTCAGCCTTTTTTAAATCGCCCCAAGCTTTACGGTAGCTAATCCCTAGATCATCAGAAGCAGCCTTAAGTGATTGGCTTTTTACGATGTGTTTAAGTAAGCTGTATTCAGTTTCTCCAACAACACCATTTCCTGTAATGGATGATAACCAAACTTTATAGTTTAGTAATACTTTTTGATGACTGCCTTTGTTTTTTAGTTTCATAGAGAATCGTTATGAATGCTTCTTCATATCGAGAGCAAATTTATAATATTTTTTAAATCAAAAAGTCCTTTTTATCTAAAGACAATAATTTAGAATCAATAAATTGTATATCTTTGTTTAGAATAATTCTAAATAGATAAAAATGAAAAAAATAAAACAACTGCTAATAGTTGTCTTGCTAACTGTTATAGGACTACAGTCTTATGCTCATTGCGAAATTCCATGTGGAATATATGATGACGAACTTCGGATAACTCTTTTGTACGAGCACTTTACTACAATTGAAAAATCGATAAAAAGTATGAATGAATTGAAAGGTTCAGATGATATCAATCAGCAGGTTCGTTGGATAATGAATAAAGAGGAACATGCCAAAAAGGTACAGGAAATCGTTTCACAATATTTTTTGCATCAACGCATTAAAGTAGTTGGTCCCGATCATGAAGAGTTTAATAAGTATCAATCTGAATTAACACTTCTGCATCACATCCTGGTTTATGCTATGAAAACTAAACAGACAAATGACCTGGCTTTTGTTGAAAAGCTGAGATCGACCTTGAAAAAATTTGAAGATTCTTATTTTGAAGGAAAACACCGACATCATACAGATGGGAGTCATAAATGATCCTTTATTTAGTCATCGGTTGACTTAAAGTCAACTGATGACTTTTGCTTGTAAAAATTTATTTATAAAGACACCGGTATGAAGTATCTCCGTTAACTTTAACTTTAAACTTAACATTTTTCTGGACGACAAACGTTTCAAAAGCCTTATAGGTTTTCCATTCGGTTTCACCAGGTTGTTGAACAGTCATTTGGCCTGAAGTAACCGTCATATGTTCCACTGTGTCAGTTCCAAATTCATATTCTCCGGCTGCCATTACACCAATAGTAGCTCTGCCTTCAGCAGTTTCAAAAGCGATGGATTTTACTTTCCCATCAAAATATTCGTTAGTATTAAACATGCTTATATTTCTTTAGTTAATTGATAATAATTTCACAATGCAAAGTTAGGAACTTAAGTTTTAGAACTCAGTATATTTATTCATATTTTAAAGCTTCAATCGGGTTAATATTGCCGCTTTTGTTGAGTCTGCATTTTTGCACAAACGTGAATGATATTTTAAGAGAATAAGATTAATGTATTAAATTATTCCCTAGCTGAAGATGTTTTCTGCTAAATCTTCACCACCTTTATACTGCCAATTCGTTTTCCTTTATTGTTGGTGATAAGCAGATAATAAGTTCCGTCAATCAAATGTTCGAGATTGATTTGAACTTGATGATCGATGCTTGTTTTAGGTAGTTTAATTTGCTTTAATAAATTTCCATTCGGACTAATAATTGAGATTAAAGCTGCATCTGCTTTACTACTAATTTCAAGGTTGATGATATTTCGAGTAGGATTTGGATACATTGATATTGTAGCATCTTTTGGTTTTAAGTCATTAATGCCCGTAGTTGTAGAAACATAAACCCTAATTGTATCAAAAGCTTTTTCAAAATCATCCTGAATATGAACCGTATAAAGTGTAGATTGAGTAGGTTTAACAGTAGCGTTTACGTCATTACAAAACTCTCCAGTTTCATCTTGCCAACTACAAGCAACAATAGAGCTTGTTGAATTCACAAGTTCAACGGAAAGCTGGACACTTTGTCCGGCTATAATTGAATCTGGACTTGCTTTTGCTATCAAATAAAAGGTTCCACCAATTTCTTCAGCAATAATATCTTCACCCACATTTAAATATCCAATGCTGTCGGGATCAAAAATGTATCCCGGCCTGGTTGGAATAGCCCAACCGCTATATCCTGCTGGAACCATCATGATGTATTCTCCCAGGTTATTGGTAGTTGTGCTTTGTTCAATTCCAGTAAAAGATATGGTAGTTGAAGGCAATGAGTTCTTCAATCCGATGGATTGTACCATCCCGCTAATTTGATAGAAGACTCCGGGTTCAACTTTAATAGTTATCTGATCTTCAACCGAACATCCGGTTGAATTATCCACTACCTGCAAAGTGAATGTGGTTGTTTGTGTAATCGGACTCGTAACAGGATTTAAGATCGTTGGATCAGATACCATATCGGCTGGGGACCAGGTGTAAGTATAATTCCCATTTCCGTTTACAGTTGCGTTTAACTCGATTTCTGAGTTTTCATAAACGGTTAAATCACTTCCTGCATCCACTACTGGTGAATCATAAAATGATAAAATCATCTGGTCAGAAGCCAGCATTTCGCAAGGAGA
The DNA here is from genome assembly GCA_963675215.1 of Bacteroidales bacterium. GTDB lineage: Bacteria > Bacteroidota > Bacteroidia > Bacteroidales. The sequence goes on along the minus strand of OY775914.1, from coordinate 3,955,259 downwards.
AATTCCTATGGCATTAATAGCTAGTATCACAGAGCCATTGACAATGTCATTTACTCCTGGAGTGTAAGTTGGATTTAAAATATTTACATTATTGAAGCTTCCATCTCCAAAGCTTATCCAGGTAACTGATTCATGATTTTGAACCGTAGCAGCTAATTGATAACTTGCATTTGCACAAATCGTTGCTTCGTCTACATTAATATCAACCACAGGTTGCTGTTGAATAGTCATAACAACAGCATTGGTTGAAAAACTACCACAATCACTTGCAGAAGTTTGAACTTGCCTGTAATACTTTTTCCCAGTTAAAGTCGGAGGTTGATAATTCAACGAAGTAGCATCAGCGATATCAACAAAAGTAACACCATCCGAAGAACTTTGCCATTGGTAAGTATAAGGTAGATCGCCTCCTGTAGGTTCAGTTCCAATAATTAATTCAGGTGCTGAATTATAACACACTACCTGGTCTCCTGCAATGCCTCCAACTTTAAACTCATCAAAAACTGTTATAGTTACCACATTAGTTGCCTTATCGGCATAACCCAAAGCAGCCGATTGAATTTGGCGATAATGAGTGCTTCGGCTTAAAGCAGGAGCTTGATAATCTAAACTCGTTTCACCCACGATATCTGTAAAATTAATACTATCGGTAGCACTTTGCCATTGATAAGTGTATGGTTGTCGTCCACCTCTGGGTTTTGAGGCGCTTAGTTTTTCAGGAATTGAACCATAAGCGATTTGCTGATTAGCTTCAATTGACCCTACTTTAAATTCGGGAAAAACAATGATGGCTGCACTATTGGTTATTTCTGAACCACATCCAGAAGCTGAACTTTGCGCTAACCGGAAATAAGTTGTTCTGCTTAATCTTCCAGCTTGATAATTTAATTGATTTCCACCATAAATAATATCTGTAAAGTTAGTTCCATCCGTGGATTGTTGCCATTGATAAGTATAAGGTGTTGTACCTCCGCTTGGAGCAACACCGATGAATTTATCGGGTAAAGTTCTGTAGTATAGTACTTGCGTTTCGGATATGGAACCGGCTTTAAATTCATCATAAACATGAACTTTAACATCATTGGTAGCCACGGTTCCGCAACTCGATGAAGAGGTTTGCAGAATGCGGTAATAGGTGGTTTGAGTTAATGCAACTGGCTGAAACTCCAGGGTGGTTTCACCTGTGATGTCTGTAAAAATAACTCCATCTGTTGAGCTTTGCCATTGATATGTGTAAGGTGGTTTTCCTCCATTTGATGCTGTTCCTGTAAGTTTCACAGGAATGGTGTTAAAACAAATGGATTGGTTTGATGATAGGTTTCCTGCAATAAGTTCCTCTAAAGTGTAAATGGTTACGGTATTGGTAATGCGGGTGCCGCAACCAGAACTTGAAGTTTGGATTTGTCGGAAGTAAGTGGTATCTGTGAGAACCGTTGGTTGATAATCCAAATTCGTTGCTCCACTGATATCAGAAAATGTTGAATTATCCGAAGAGCTTTGCCACTGGTAAGTATAAGGAGTATTCCCTCCGGTTGGGGCAAGTCCGGTTATTGGGTTAGGAACGCTATTATGACAAATAATCATGTCTTCTGCAATACCACCAACTACAAACTCAGGAAAAACAGATATTGTCATGATATAAGTAGTTGAACTTGAAACTGTTCCGTCATTGACTTTAAAAGTAAAGGTGGTATAGGGTTGGCCATTTTCGTTTGTAATTGGTTTATACTTCAATTTATTCGAATCCAGCATGGCTCGAGTCACAAAAATATTATTACCAATGCTTTCTGCGGCATCCATAATACCGTTATCGTTGGTATCGTAATAAATTATCCCATTCACAGGAATGCTTACAATTAATACTGAATTCAGATCATCTCCATCTACATCATTGAATATAAACTCACTAGAATTTATTATATGATCGGTATTGATTGGACAACCAAATGAACTATCCGTAGAAGTTGGTACATCGTTAATTGGCATAACATCAATGGTTAATTTATAGGCTGTGTCACTGTAGGCTATTCCATCATGCGCTTTAAAATTAAAGCTAGTGTATGGTGAACCAAATTCATTCAAATTAGGTTTAAACTTCAGTTGGTTGGCATCGATATGAGCTTTGGTTACCACATCGTTATTTGATAATTCCTCACCCGAATTTACCACTCCATTGGTATTTGCATCATTAAACAATATCCCATCATCAGGAATTAAAGTAATTTGAATTTGCTGCATGGTACTGCCCTCGACATCCGAATAATTAAAATCTGAAGCTGCAAATACTTTGTCTGTATCTTCAGGCGTAGTGACTGTGTCGTTGGCAGCCATTGGTAAATCATTAACTGCTGCAACATTAATGGTCGTGTTATAACTCAATGCACTGTAAGCCAAGCTATCATGAACCTTAAACTCAAAAGTGGTGTAAGGGCTGCCAGACTCATTTAATAAGGCACGGTATTTTAATTTATTTGCGACAATTTCTGTTCTTAAAATGGTATCGTTATTGACTAATTCTTCCCCAGCATTAATCACTCCATCATCATTTGTATCAAGAAATAAACTGCCTTTGGCAGGTTTGGTAATCAGTTGAATCTGGAATAAAGAATCACCATCGGCATCATTAAAAGTAAAGTTAGTTAAAGCTATTGTTTTATTAACATCTTCACTGGCTGAAATACTTCCGTTTGCACTAGTTGGTAAGGCATTATTACGTGCTCCCGGAGTAGGTGGTTGTTGATCATAGCCAACAGTATTCCGCAAACCACCAGCCCCATTGGGGATGCGTTGGTTGGAATGAAAATCTTTATTTCTGTTGCCATCTTCATCAACTTGAGGCTGACCGGCATTTAATAAAACCAGCAAGCCTGCATCATCACTATCATCAGTATCGTAAACCAGTGCATCAACTAAAAAGGAAGTTGTTACAGCAGTTGGGTTTGAAAAATAAGCTGGATTTTGAGCGTAAAGAGCAACTGCGTCTGCACCATCTTGAAGGGTGCTGTTTGTAAATGTTATTCCAACCCCGTAAACTCCAATATTCCCGACAACATAATAGCCCGAACTATTTGTTGATTTCCCACTCAAATCAAAATATTTATAAGATTGATCCAATGAGCCATCATACAAAACCAATACTAATCCATCCAGGCTTGTATTTCCTATTCCTCCATCATATAATTCAATAAATTCTTGATCATCTGAACCTGGTGTATCTGCATCAACTTCATTAATCATAATAGTAGGCATGAGTTGAGATTTAGTATTATCGGTAGTAGTGGAAGTATTGTATGTTTCGATGGATGAGCTACCATTGAATTCAGAAATCATAAAAATATAATCTGAACATGGTATTAATCCTTCTATTTCGACTGTTGATCCAGTACCATTATAAACACAGAACCAGCCTGTGGTTCCAATCTGATCTCCAAGTGTAAACCTAGTATGTGGTGAATAGGTGTGATAATTTTCAGGTACTGCACTTCCCGTTTTTCCTTTTTTAGCAAAGACAACCCTTTTAGAACCATTCCCATTGATCCAGCTTAATGTAATTTTGCTAGGTTTAATAGTTGATAAAATTATGTTAGAAGCTTGGATGCTTGGAGGATTGGGTGCTGTTTCAAGAGAAATACTATTTGAGTTATTGCTAGTACCTGTGGCATTGTAAGCTCTTACTCGATAATAATAGTTTGTCCCAGCATTGATATTCGAATTAACGGCATAATTACTAACATCGCCTACATCCAGGTTGTTATATCCTGATATCATATTTGAAAACGAAGTATCAGTTGCAACATCCAATTTATATCCTGTAGCGCCTACTTCTGAGCTCCAATTGGCTATAAAGCTTCCCATTTGTTTAGTTGTGGCATTTGTAGCAGTTGGGGAGTCAGGAATGGTAATTAAATTTGAAGAAGTGGAGTTAGCACTGGTTCCCGTTGAGGTATAGGATCGTACCCTATAGTAATAAATAGTTCCAGTCGAAAGTCCAGTTACTAACTCTGATAAATTACTCCCTACATTTTTATTCTCATACCCAGTTTGATATGAACTAAATGAACTATTGGTTGAAACATCCAGATAATACCCCGTTGCTCCGGAAGAGGAACTCCAATTAGCCTTAAATGAAGTTTGAGTTATTTGATTAGCATTGATAATTAATGGAGGAGCTGGTATAGTAGTTAAACTAATAATATTAGAATAAGCACTTGTTCCTGAGCTATTTGTTGCTTTAACTCGGTAGAAGTACTCTGCTCCGGCATTGATATTTGAATCTACGGTATAAGTAGTTATATCACCTACCTCCAAATTGTTATAGTTGGTTAAGATATTTGAAAATGAAATATCGGTTGCTACATCCAGTTTGTAATCAGTGGTACCCATTTCAGAATTCCAATTTGCTTGAAAGCTACCTATTTGAATTGTGGTTGCATCCGTTGCAGTTGGGGAACCAGGAATGGTAATTAAGTTTTCAGCTGAAGAATTAGTGCTAGTTCCAGCAGAATTGTAGGATCTAACTTGGTAATAATAAATGGTTCCAGTAGCTAGCCCACTTATTGAAAATGACAAACTATTCCCTACGTCTTTATTCTCAAATCCACTGATATATGAACTAAAAGAACTGCTTGTTGATACATCTAGATAATAACCTGTTGCTTCTGAAGAAGAATTCCAATTTGCCTTAAATCCGGTTGCCGTTATATTACTTGCAGAGTTATTTGCAGGAGCCGGACAAGCAGTTTTCAGTGAAATGATGTTTGAGTAAACACTTGTTCCTGAATTATTTAAAGCCTTAATTCGATAATAGTAGTCTTTATTAGCCATAACACCTGTAACTGTATGTGAAGTCGAACTTATCGTTTTACCATTGTAATCACTTATGTGGCTAGAAAATGAGCTATTTTCGGATACGTAGAGTTTGTATGATGTTGCTTGACTAGCATCGTCCCAATTGGCCTTGAATGTAATGTCTGCAATCTCATTTGCCGCGGTGGCATTTGGGGCTTCGGGGGATGTAGAGGCTGATACTGTGTTTGAGTTTCCGCTTTCGCCAGCTCCACTGTAGGATCTAACTCTAATATAATACTTCGTGCCTCTTGAGAGACCAGAAAGTGTTGTATTGGTTGGAGTGTATGGGTTTTCACCTTTAAGTATGCTCTTTGGGTTAAGTCCTGAAACCATTGCGGTAAATGAACTGTTTGTTGATACGTAAACATGATATTCAGTTGTTCCAGGTTCTTGCGACCATGATAGTTTCATTGAGGTTGCCCCAACATCGTATGGATTATTTAAATCGGGAGCAGGGGGAGGAAGGGCACCGGCATCACTAATTTTGATGTAACCACATCCATTTGATGTGCTTGTAAATCTTGAATTAAGTGGGGGAGTCGCAGCAGTGCTTTGGGTGTAATGCCTGACATCTGCTCCATTAATATTTGTTGATCCTAAAGGTTTTCCTACCACCCATGAATCACCAACCCCAGAGCCCATACTGGCATGGTACAGCCAATACCCATTTGGGCCTTCATAACAAGCTTTACCGTTATTGGTGCCATTCTGATAATAGTTGCCCAAAATTTCTGCTGGCCAAGCACTTAAGCAAATAGCATCAGGTCCGTCATCATTTACCGAGATATTAGTTTGTCCAGAAAGACTTGCATTCATTGCTAATATCAGAAATAAGATTGTTGAAGAGGGAAATATTTTTTTCATAGGATCATTTCAAAATTGAGTAGAATTATAATCTGACTCATTAATTATAATAAATGATTGAGCTTTTATTTGAGTTAAATTTTTAATTTCCACTTTTTGAACCCAAGAAGAGTAATTACCAATACGACAATAATCAATGAATTTTGTAATTTCGGGTGGGTTGCCAATGGCATTTATTAAAATTGAATTATCATCAAGGTATTGAACATTACCTCCTATATTAAGTAATCTGGCCATTTGTTTTACAAAGAATCGATAACCAGTTTTATGAACTTTACCTTTAATATGGATTGATACACTTTTCATAATTAGGTAAAAGTATTTTAAGCATTTATTGCAAGCTAATTTTAGATGTCCGTATGAATAAATTGATGTGCATTTAGGTAAATTACCTGCACAAGTATCAGATTAATCGTATTTTATGAAATGCTAGGAGTATAAGTAGTTTTGGTTTTTATTTTAATGTTATTTCTAAAATAAGAGGGTGTAATTCCGAATTGCCTGTTGAAATAGTTATAGAAGGTGCTTCGGGATGCAAAACCTACCATCTGCCCAATACCTTCAATGGAAATATGATTGTATTGGCTATCCATAAATAGTAATCGGGCTTCCTTCACACGATATTCATTAAGCAATTCGTAAAAACTCTTATGAAAACAAATATTTATTGATTTCGATAAATACGAGCGATTCGTAACTAGGGCTTTACTCAAATCATCCAAGCTTAACTTGCTATCCAAATATGGTTTTTCTTCAATAAAATATTTTTCAACTTTTGAGAATAACTCAAGTAGCATCAATTCTTCTTCAGTCTTATCAGTGCTATTTTCTGAGCTAGTTTTATTAAAGATGGTTTTGTCGCCAAACTTTAATTCCCGTTCTCTTAAATCTTTTCGGGCAAGTTCAACGTTTTGTGTAACCAGTACTTGATATGCTTTATTTTTATTGTGATACTGAACGTAAAGTAATATAATTAATCCGGTGGCTATCAAAACACCTATGCCTAAAGAATAGATGATGATATTTTTTTTGGAAAGTGACAGGTTTTTTATTTCATTTTCGCTGCGGAGTTTAAGATTCTCCTTCTCTTTCTTCTCAGTTTCATACTTGGTCCTTATTTCTGAGATTTGTGCTTCCAGGTCTTTTTGAAATAATGAATCGCTAATGGTGATATGCTGTTTTAAATGGTCGAAAGCTTTTTTGTAATCCATGGTTTTATAATACAATTGACTAAGATATAAATGAGAATCACCCACTTTTTCAACAAATTCACCTTCCTCAGATTTACTCAAAGCTTTTTGAAGGTAATATTCAGCCTTATCGTGATAATTTATTTCGGTGTACAAGAGTCCCATATTTAAATAAATTGAGATTATTTTATGGAATCTATTGTTTTTTAAGGAAAAAGATTCTGCAAGTTTATAATTCTGAACAGCTTCTTCATAATTCTTCATTTTAAAACACCAGTAGCCATAGGCAGAATAATAAGAAGCATGCAGGGTGTTTGTCTTTATCGAATCTAATAAGGGTTTGACCTTGTTAAAATAATGTAAAGAAGATTCAAAATCTTCCATGTCGAGAAGCATCCGGCCAATGGCAAGTCCTGTAATTACCATACCATAATGATGATTCGTTTTAGATGAAATTTCGTATGCTTTTTTGTAATATTTTATAGCTTCCTCCCTATTGGCCAGTGAGTAATACAAATTCCCAATATTGTGAAACACAATAGCATTAGCTAGAGTATCTTTTAACTGATCATTAATTTCACTACTTTCAGTATAGGCTTTAATTGCGTTTTCAAATTGATTTAAATACCGATATACAACCCCCATATTGGTGAGGATGATTCCCTTTTCTTTTTTATCATCAAATGCTGACTGTATTTCCAATGCTTTTCTGAAATCTGCAAGGGCATTACCATGTTTACCTGTGGCATTAAATTTCATTCCTCTAATCCGATAGGCGAATGCCAGTTTTTTATTTTCTTTCAATTTTTCAGCAAGCAAAATTGATTCATTCAGATAATTGATCACCACTTCCATTGAAGTATCAACTCCCATATGACCTAATTCGGTTAAGATGTCGATGCGATCAACACCAGTCGAATTCGGAAGGGCGGCTATTAAACTATCATGCCTAATTTCATGTTGAGAAAGAACTATTGAAGGCAAAATGAGAAAAATAAATATTAAATTTCTTGCAATTTGAGGGAAATGTAAAATCATCATGTACGGCTTTACTAAATATTAAACGTGATGTTTAATCCAGTATTCTGAATACTGAACATAACTAATAAAAAACATATCCAGGAGGTATAGCAGTAACTATTATTAGTTAGAATTATTAGTGCAAGAAGAATATTGTTGAATATATTTCCACCTATAAATTTAGAAAGATATCTTTAATAAACAAGAACCACCTTTTGCAATTAATGACCATAATCAATTCATTGCATAAAAAAAGGCTGCCTTAGGAAGGGCAGCCTTAAAATAGGTTTTTTAATTTAATTAATCCTCTTGATGAGGGCCAACCAATTCAATCAGCTCGGGTAAATCCATACCCAATTTTTTTAAGTGAGAAATTTTTGGTACCCCATTTTTGGTCCATCCACGACGTAAATAAACAGCATCCAATAATTTTTCGTATTGTTCTTCGCGATATTTACGGGTGATGGCTATTTTTTCTTCAGTAGATTTTCCAGTTGGATCAATACCAATATTTTCTTTCATTTGACCGTCGTAACGTTCTGCTCTTGATTCGTATTCTTCAACAGTAACAGGACCAGCAGCACGATAGGGCTGTGCATCGTATTTACGCACACCAAAACCTTTTCTTAGATTGAAAATTCTTTGGAAATTATAAACACGTTCTGACATGGTAATCATTTCTTCTTTGCTGAAATCTTTACCGGTTACGGCTTTGTAAATAGCTACATAGTTGTCAACGTGCTCAGGTACTTTTGCAGGCTCATCAGTTTCTGCATTGTTAACGGGTTCTACATCATTCCATGGAAGTTTACATAAACCTACCAAACCGAACCAGGTTCGGAACATTGGGAAATAATGTAAGGCTTCTGCTTTGTCTTCAAATGTTGGAATTTGGTTGTTCACCATGTCCATGAAAATTAACCAAGCTTCGTCGTGCTGTGGGCCTTTGTTGGTCATCGCAAAACCACCTTGTTGAGCCAATGATTCTTTCGAAATGTATTCAGAATACTCAAGGCCTTTATTTTCCATTCCAATATCCTGAAGGAAATCAGCATCTCCCCAACCATTTTTGATAAAGAGTTCTTTCATTTTACGAACACCCATTCCTGCGATCGGGCCAAATCCCTCACCTCTTGCAAGTTGATGGATCAACTCCATGGCTGAATCGGCATTCCCAAAATTAAGTTTTAGGCCACCGGTTCGTTCTTCATTCAAGATACCATTTTCATAACATTCCATCACAAAGGCTAAAAGTGTACCCCAAGAAATGGTACAAATACCATAAGTATCGCAATAAAAATTAGCTTCGATAACATAGTCTGGATTGAAAATTCCACAGTTAGATCCTAATCCACCTGCATTTTCATATTCTGGTCCGTCAACAATTACTTTGTCTCCGGCATAAGGTCCTGTTCTTAGTTCGTAATTATCAACACCTTTGGCGCAAGCCATGTTACAGCCAATCCAACATCCGTCAGGGATGCCTTGGGTAAATCTGCTCTTCCATACTTCCGAATCAATCAATTTTGCATCAGGGTGACTTCCAAACTTATAATTATGAGTTGGTAACAAATCGTAATTATCCATGATTTCAACAAGGTGAGCTGTACCTTTTGTTTTCATCTCACATTGAGAATCATCAAGTTCTCTCATTTCTTTGTTGAAAGTTTTACCTCTTTCCATGATGGCTTGAAGATCTTTAACATCATTCAAATTTCCTTTTACACCTGGAATTTTCGCAACAATAGCTCTGATTTTTTTATCACGGAAAACAGTTCCGATACCACCACGACCGGCTTGTTTTAATCGAACGAGTTTACGCTTTGGGTCGTAAAAACTAAAGTTAAGCATTCCAATTAAAGAATGTTCGGCTGCGGCTCCTGTAGATACAATACCAATATTTCGTTTGTCTTTTTCGTCATCAGCAAACATTTCTGTTAGTGTTTCGGTCAAAACATGACTGTCAACAGGTTCGTTAGGCGCTTCAAAAATTTCCACTTTATGGTTAACACCATCAATGTAGATAATCACATCGTTTTTAGCTTTTCCTTGGAGTTCAATAGCATCGAATCCGGAGAATTTTAAAAATGGGCCAAAAAATCCTCCCACATTACTATCCATGATAGATTCCGTTTGCGGAGAAATTGTGACGACGATTGATTTTCCTGATCCTGAATATTGGGTAATTCCGCCAATAGGACCAGAGGAAATTACGATTTCGTTTTCAGGATCATTCCACTTGGTTTCAGGTTTGGTGGCATCCCATAAAAGGCGTAATCCATATCCTTTTCCACCAATAAACTTTTCTTTCATGGGTGCAGGAACAGCCTTCTCAGTTACATTGCTGCTGCTTACATCTATATGTAAAACTTTGTCAGTATAACCTCTGTGAAGAGGAGTCCACTCATAATTCCATTCGGTGAGTAGTTTGTGACTATTTTTCAATTCTTCAATGTTCATATCAAGTTCGGTTATGATTTATTGTTAATTTGTTCACAAAATTAATTAATTAAAACAAGATGGACGTAAATTGTGATAAAAATCAGATATGTTAATTTCTGCATATCGCTGAAATACTGAATAATTAGCTGAAACTTAATGACTCATCAATGAATTTAGAATTGTTATAAATATGCCCTGCAAATATTAGTTTTATCTTTGCTCATCTCATCTGCAAAAACTTAATTATTAAATGACTTTCAAAGAGATAAAAAAAATATTAAAAAGAAAGAAAATTGGCATTGCCGGATGTGGAGGATTGGGCTCAAATTGCGCAGTTGCATTGGCAAGAACCGGAATTGGGAAATTAATCCTTGCTGATTTTGATGTGGTGCGGAAATCAAATCTTAATCGGCAATATTATTTTACCGATCAGCTTGGACAAAAGAAAGTATTTGCACTCGAGGATAATATTTATTTTATTAATCCAAGGGTTAAGATTGAAGCACATGATGTAAAATTAGATACAGCAGCCATTGTTAAAATATTCAAAAATTGCGATGTCATCATTGAAGCATTTGATGATGCAGAAATGAAACAGATGATTATTGAAACTGTGCTAGAACAACTTCCTGACAAACCAATTATTTCAGGTATCGGAATGGCTGGTTTTGGGAATTCAAATTCAATCAAAACAGAGCAGCATGGTAATTTGTATATTTGTGGAGATCAGAAAACAGAAGTTTCGGAAGAAATGCCACCTTTGGCTCCTCGTGTCGGAATCGTAGCCATGATGCAGGCGAATAAGGCCATAGAAATATTATTAGCTGGTGATAAAAACCATTAGCCGTTGAATAATTGAGTGAAAATAAGTAAACGAGATAAAAGATGTTAGACAATAGATAAAAGAAAATCCAAAATCTAATATCTTACATCTAATATCTAAAGTCTAAACAAAAATGAAAATAACACTAAATAATCGCATAGAAGAAATTGATCGCGATACCATAACTGTTCAACAACTAATCGAATATAAAAGCTACACCTTTAAACTTTTAGTTACAAAAGTTAATGACCGATTGGTTAAAAAAGATGAACGAAAATCGATCCAAATAAATGATGGCGATAAGGTTGTGGTTTTGCATATGGTGAGTGGAGGGTAGGTTAATTTGAAAATGAGCTGATTTGAAAATGTGCTAATTATTATTTTTTCTTGATTAATCGTCATTCTGAACTTGTTTCAGAATCTCCTTGAATAAAGAATAAACCATGTGTAGTCAGAAAGAGTGTTAAACCACCTCCGCCACTACAAAAGTACTTCCGCCAATAAAAACCATGTCGTTAATGCTTGCATTATTTACGGCAGAATTATAAGCTTCTCTGACCGAACTATAACTTTGCCCTCTTAATCCGGCTTTATGAGCTTGTTCTTCAAGCTTTTTTTCATCCATCGCACGAGGGATATCTGCTTTGCAAAAATAATATTCAGCATGTTGAGGAAGTAAATTGAGTAAATCGCTAATGTTTTTATCATTTACGAACCCAATTACAAAATGCAATTGATCGTAATTGATTTTTTGCAATTGACTGACTATGGCTGATAAACCATCTTTGTTGTGACCAGTATCACAAATGGTTAGCGGGTTTTTTGAGAGCAGTTGCCAACGTCCTTTTAATCCAGTATTGTAAATCACGTTTTCGATTCCTTCTTTAACCAATGATTTATTAAGCCCAAATTTGTCGGTTAATAATTCACAAGCTTGAAGGGTGGTGATAATATTTTCACCCTGATAATCGCCAAGTAATGGACATAGTAACTGTTCGATATACAGTTCTGATTCTTTCCAGATGTCGTATTCATTAAAATCCAAATTAGAACCAGTTAACAATTTAGCGTCAAAATGTTCATCTGCAAAATAAATTGAGGAACTTTGATTTTTAGCCTGAGCTACGAATATTTCTTTGATCTCAGGTTGATTTTTACCAATTACCACAGGTATATTTTTCTTGATAATAGCGGCTTTTTCTTTGGCAATCTCTTCAATGGTTTCTCCTAAAAACTGGGTATGGTCTAAGCCAATATTGGTAATTATGCTTAATTCAGGAGTGACAAGATTTGTGGAATCCAATCTTCCACCCATCCCTGTTTCGATGATGGCAATATCGACTTGTTCGTCTTTAAAATATTGAAAGGCTAAACCCACGGTCATCTCAAAAAAAGAAGGTTGAGTTTTTTCAAAAGATTTTTTATTCGTTTCTACAAAATCAATCACATTTTTTTCAGAAATCATTTCACCATTGATTTTAATTCTTTCTCTAAAATCATTGAGATGAGGTGAAGTATAAAGTCCGGTTTTATATCCGGAATTTTGAAAAACAGAAGCCATCATGTGAGCAACTGAACCCTTACCATTTGTACCGGCGATGTGAATGGATTTAAAGTTTTTATGTGGATTTTTTAAATCCTTAAGCAATTCAATAGTGGTATTCAAATTTGCTTTATAAGCGGCCTGTCCCACACGCTGATACATGGGCAAATGACTGAATAAATAGTCAAGTGTTTCTTTGTAATTCATCGGACAAAATTAAGTGTTTGTTCTCAATTATTTTTCCGGGAAAGTATTCTTTTTTTTCTCCATTCTTCCTCGGATAGGGGTGGGGTTATTATGTTTTCTTTGTTTTTCTGAATGAGTGATAGCGCATCACTCGAACAGGTAGTAACGCATAACCCGCATCCAAAGCAAAAGTTTGGATTGATTACACTAGTTCTATATTCAATTTTAATGGCACCAAATTGGCATCGATCAACGCAAACTTCACAACCATTGCATAAATCCTCATCAACTTTTGCATAAAAATCAGAACTTGCAACGGCACTTAGACTTCCGTGTTCACTCATACCTCTGAGCACTCCGCATGAACAGGTGCAACAATTACAGATATAAGTTACATCGTGTTGGGCATTATTGGTGGTATGCACCAGGCCAGCTTTGTTTGCTTCCTCTAAAATATTAAAAGCTTCATCTTTACTTAGCGCTCTTATTGTGTCGGCGTTGTCAAAGGCTCCAACTTTTGAAGAAAATGCCAAACAGTTTTCAATGGGGTGATCACATCCTTTCCCAATTAAGTTTTTTTGAACTCTGCAAATACAATCCAATACTCCCCATGCATTGGCCTCATTCAAATAAGTAGAAGCTTTTTCGTAATGCATCACATCAATATTTACAGGGATTGTTTTCTCGACAGGAATAACTCTGTGGACCGAAGGATTAACCATCATGATTTCGTGGAAAGCTTCATGGTAATAATCTTCGAAAAGTTCAGCAAATTCCTTATCGATCTTCCCATTTTGGCGTTCGTAAAACCCAACCACAAAGGGCATTAAACAAAAAACCAGTCCTTTGCCTTCCTGCTTTTTTAGCTCAATCAGCCCTTTCTTAACCATCGAAATTAAAAGCGTTTTTGTTGCTGTGACTTCTAACCCGGAAAGCTCAGCTACTTCAGCGATACTTCTTAATTCTAAGCTTAAAAAACAAGCCAATGCTGCCTCTTCCTCCGTAAAAAGTTTGGCGAGTATTTTTAATTCAACCCCGCTTTTTGTTTTTGGGTAGCCATTCGGGATTTGATCGAGCTTTACTGCAAGTTGTTTGAAGACGGTTTTCATGAAGGAAAAATAGTGCTTTTTTTGAAAAGAAGAATTCTAAATTTTATAATACGTAATGGCTTAGATTCAATTCTTAAAACCTGGAGGAGGAATTTCTAATTAATCCGAATAAAATTATAGGTAATCGTTCCTTTTTGTAAATCCGGAGCGGATGGATCTTCAGAGAATTTAGCTCTCAATGCAGCTTCACGGGCCATTCGACGTAAGTTAAGATCAGAAATGTTAGTGCCTTTGGCACCATCAACAGCTCGAGTTACGATGCCTTGACGATTAACCCAGATACTTACTACTACGCGACCTTGTTCCGGTGAATCGTAAGTTGGTTTCGGCAATGTTTTCGCTCCACGGCCACCAAGGCTATAAGACACCCCTTCACCTGCTCCACCCAAACCATCGTAATCCACGGATTCTGGGGTTCCACGTGCTTGACCCTGATCTCCAACTCCTGTTGTTATTCCTTGATTTGTTCCTTTTGAATCATCACTCTTTTTATAAAGGGCATTTGGATTAACTATAGGTTTGGGAACTTCTTCTATAACCTTCTCAACGGGTTTTGGGTTTTTCTTGTAGAGTGCATTTGGGTTAACAACAGGCTCAGGCTCTTTTTCTACAACTTTCTCAACTGGTTTTTCCTCAACCTTTTCTTCCTTTTTTTCGGGTTTCTTAATCGCAGGAGCCTCTTCTACTTCCTGTTGAATGATTTCTTCTTCCACAACTTTCTCTTTCTCCACTGGTTTTTCGGGAGCTTGTTCGATTACTTCTTCTTTTTTTATTTCTTCAATTTTCTCTTCCTGCTTTTCAGAAGCAGCCGGAATTTCTTCAGGGACTATTTGTTGAACAATACCACTGCCCATGTCACTATTCCCCAGGTTCACCTCAACACCTTCTTCTCCAGGTAGCGGTAAAGGAGTGCTTAATCCAAAAAATAGCAATGCCATTAATATCATCAAGTGATATAAAATGGTTCCAACTATTCCTTTTATTTTATCCCCTTTGTTTTGCATTACCTCGGTTTTGTAGCGAGTATAACTTTATGCTTTGATTTGTATTTTGTATTGATTTGATTAACCGCATCAATTACATTTACCACATACTGAACAGGTACAGATTGGTCCGATCTTAGCACAATTGATGCTTCTGTTTGCCCGATAATATTTCTGTAGATTTTATCTTCAAGTTGGTTTTTGCTGGTTCTGTTTTCGTTAACAAAATATTGAAATTTGTCGTTGATGTATACAGTGGTAGTTTGACGAGCCATTGTTTTACTGTTGCTTGAAGGCAACAATAATTTAATGGCATTTGGACTGACCAAAGTAGAAGTGAGCATAAAAAATATTAAAAGCAGAAATACCAGATCCGACATGGATGCCGTGCTAAAATCTATCTTTCGCTTATTTCTTGATTGAATAGCCATTTGATTTTATTTAGCAGGTTCGTGTAGTAAATCCATGAATTCAGTTGACTTTGCTTCAAGCTTGTAAATGAGTTTTTCAATTCGGGCGACCAAAATATTGTACATGATATAGGCCATAATTCCAACAATTAATCCCGCTACAGTAGTTACCATCGCTTGATAAATCCCTCCTGAAAGCATTGAAATGTCAATATTGTTTCCGGCCATGGACATATCGTAAAAGGCTTTAATCATACCTATGACAGTACCCAAAAATCCCAGCATTGGAGCTGCACCAGATATGGTGGCTAGTCCTGCAATGTTTTTTTCAAGTCTCGATACTTCAAGCTTACCCACATTTTCAATGGCAGCATTAATGTCGCCTAAGGGTTTTCCAATTCGTTGCAATCCTTTTTCAATCATGCGTGAAATGGGACTCACATTATTTTTACATAAAGACAAGGCAGAGTCAATTCTTCCGTTATGAATAAAATCACGAATATTATTCATGAAGTTATTTTCTTCGCGCGATGCTTTAATAATTACGAAATACCTTTCGATAAAAATATAAGTAGCAATAATTGAGAATAGTCCTAACACAGCAATTATCCATCCTCCTTTAATCGCAAGATCGAGAACTGATAATGTGAGTTCAGTTGGTTCTTCCGCACCTAGGTTAGGCTGTACGGCAAGTTGTAATAAAAATAGATTTAACATTATGGTCTGTTTTGTTTGAAATAAATGTAATACTAATCGATCGATTGAAGGTTTAAAAACATGCTAATTTTTAACATTATATTGTTAATATAACTTCATTTTTTAAAAAATATTATATCAAAGAACTTTTCATTTACTATATCTACAAAACTCAAAATCACAATTATTTAATAGGTTAATCCTCAAATAGATTTGGCTTAAAATATGATTCCGAAATCAGAATCGATCTAAATAACAAACACATCTATCATTATAAATATGAAAGAGATTTTATTGTCAAAATCTTTTTTAATTTTGCCGAATTATAAAAACTAAAAATCTAACATGGAATTATTTATTTTAATGGTTGTTGTTTTCATAATTGGATACGCTGCCATAGCTTTAGAACACCCGCTTAAAATTGATAAAGCTGCATCAGCACTTATACTTGGTATGGTATTGTGGGTAATCTTTGTGTTTGCAAGGGTTGATATTCTCAGTTTGCTTAATAATGCAGGCGAATTCATGAGTCTTTCCTATCGCGAATATTTGCATGAACATAGCATTCATAATCCGAATGCATCTGATATGCTTTATTTTATTACTCATTTCTCTATCATGGAGCATTTGGCCGAAATTTCAACCATTCTGTTCTTTTTGTTAGGAGCGATGACCATTGTTGAAACCGTTGATCAGCATCAGGGTTTTAAGCTTATAACGGATAAGATTAGAACAACCAATAAAGTAAAATTATTATGGATTTTAAGTACGTTGACTTTCTTTATGTCTGCAGCACTTGATAATTTAACTACAACTATTGTTTTGGTTGCTTTATTACGTAAACTTATTGATGATAAAAAGACACGTTGGTTCTTTGCGAGCATGGTTGTACTTGCTGCTAATGCAGGTGGTGCATGGTCGCCAATTGGTGATGTAACTACCATTATGTTATGGATAGGTGGACAAGTTACTGCTGGGAACATTGTCGCGATGGTTTTCATCCCCAGTGTGTTTACCATGATTGTTCCGCTTATCATTTTATCTTTCACGATAAAGGGTGATGTAGAAAGACCTAAAATCGATGAGAATGAGGACCAGGATTTTACTACGCTGTTTGAGCGAAAGTTAATGCTAATTATGGGTGTGAGTGGTTTATTATTCGTCCCGATTTTTAAAACAGTAACTCACCTACCGCCATTTATGGGGATGCTATTGAGTTTGGGGGTAATATGGGCCACTACCGAAATTATGCACCGCAATAAAAAGCATGAAGACAAACGTAAGTTAACGGTTATCGGGATTCTCCAAAAAGTTGATGTACCTACCATTTTCTTCTTTTTAGGGATTTTAACAGCAGTTGCCGCATTACAATCAGCAGGGCACCTAACTCTAATGGCAGGTTGGCTTGATGTAAACGTAAGAAATATTTATGTCATTAACTTAATTATCGGAGTTCTCTCATCCATTGTTGATAATGTTCCACTCGTAGCAGGTGCTATGGGGATGTATCAAATAGCAGATATTGGCGCAGTGGGATACGATGCACATTTCATGGTTGATGGTGCTTTCTGGGAATTCTTGGCTTATTGTGCCGGTACCGGAGGAAGTATTTTAATTATCGGATCTGCAGCAGGCGTTGCAGCAATGGGAATGGAAAAAATTGATTTCATTTGGTATTTAAAGAAAATCTCTTTATTGGCTTTAATTGGATATTTGGCAGGGGCATTGGTTTATTATTTGCAAATGACCTATATATTCCATCATTAAAAATCACATAATGATTTAAAAGCGGGCTAGTAATGGTCCGCTTTTTTTATGCAGGTTAAGTTCTTAAAAAATGTTAATTGAGCCGAAAGAAATTAAAATAATTAGTGTCAAGAGAGTATTGTTTTTAAACCTAGTTATTGCTAATTTGGCAATTGAGGTGAACGCATTAATTTAATTATGGACGAAACCGAATTAGTTGAGGGCATAAAAAGAAGGGATGAAGAGGCATTCAGAATGTTTGTCGATCGCTATCAGGATATTGTTCTGAATACCTGCAATGGGTTTGTTCATAATTCGGATGACGCCAAAGATCTCACTCAAGAGGTATTTTTAAAGGTTTATGATTCTATTGATAAATTCAGAGGAGATGCCAAGCTTTCTACATGGATTTATCGAATATCTGTAAATAAGTCACTTAATTTTTTAAGGGCAAATAAGAAAAACCGAATGATTGGCAATTTGGACTCAGTTGTTTTCTCAAATAATTCGGCTCTGGCTATTGAACCTGATAGCGATGAAAGGGATTCGTCGTTAGATCAATTAAGGCGATCTAAAATTTTATATGCAGCCATTAATGGGTTAAGTAAAAATCAAAAAATAGCATTTAGTTTAAATAAACTTGATGAAATTTCATACAACGAAATTGCTGAAATTATGAATATTTCATTACCTGCTGTAGAATCTTTAATCCATAGAGCCAAGCTGAATTTGCAAAAAACACTGATTAATTATTATAAAAATAATCTGATATAGCGCAAGTTTTTTCGAAATGAATAGTCTAAATAAAAACAGAACATGATGAAATGCAAAGAAATACATAATCAAATTAATCCTTACTTAAGTGGGTTATTGGATGATAAAAAGCGTGAGCTTTTTGAATCCCATATTGAGGCTTGTGTTTTATGTAAGCAATTAATTAATGAAGTAAATGCAACCATCATTAGCGCTGATGATGAGCAAAGACTTCAGCCTGATCCGTTTCTCGCGACCAGACTCCTGCAGGATATTGAGAACAGAAAGGAAAACCGATTGTTTGCGAAAGTTCAACGCATTTTACAACCTGTTGCACTGGTTGCACTGCTGTTTATTGGAGCCTATTTAGGAATTGGCTTAGGAAATAGTTTTGTATCGGAGAGTGACGGGTTGACTATCAATGAAAGTGAAACCCTGGTTGCCGATTTTTTATTCAATGATATTGATTATGGATCGATCGAATTAATCTTACTCGAAGAAAAAAAATAGAGTTATGAATTATTTTTCAAAAAAAAATGGAGTTATTGTTGTAATTGCAGTTCTGTTAATTATAAATATTGCAACCATTTCTACCATCGTCTATCATTCATACGGTAACAAAAAGGTGGAAAATAAATCCCAAACGGAGCGTACGTCTAGCAGGGATTTCAAAAGAGATCTAAATTTTTCACCAGAACAAATTAAGGTGCTTGATGAATTAGGAAAGGAATATCGGGAAAGTACCAAAGAAATGTTAATGGAAATGCAAAATAACAGAATCGAATTATTTAATGCTATATCTTCTACTCATCCTGATACATTAAGAATGTTTGCAATTGCCGATGAGATTGGAATTTTGCATGCCAGAATAAAGCGCCAAACCATCAATCATTTTCTAGTCATTAAAGAAAATATTACACCAGAGCAGTTTGACCGCTTTGTAAAAATATTTCAAAGGGCAATATTGGAAGATGATTTTGGAAGATGGTCAAGAGGACAAGGTCAAAACAGAAGATCAATGAATAAAAGATATGAAAGAAATAAGTAAAACAATTAAAAAAAACAATAAAATGAAGAATTCAATTAATAAATCAAAAATAATCGGATTAGTATTACTAATAGCCGTATTTGCTTCAAGCGATATCTTAGCGCAACGTATGCAACGTAATCTAAACAATGATGATTTTAGACTTCATCAAAACTATAATCAAGGGCGAATGCTGAACCAGAATTTGGGTCAAGGGCGAATGATTAATCAAAACATAGGGCAAAGTGGATTTTATGGACTTAATTTGTCCATAGAACAGCAAGAAAAGGTTAAGGAACTTCGAACACAAAACCTGAAACAAATGCAACCATTGCAAAATTTGATGCAGGAAAAAAGAGCCCGCATGAGAACGCTAACTACAGCCGAAAATTTTAATCAAAAAGAGGTAGATAAACTCATTGATGAAATTGCTGACTTAACAGGAAAGCAATTAAAATTAAGAACAGCTCATCAGCAAGCTTTTCGTTCAATGTTAACAGAAGATCAAAGGGTTATTTTCGATAATTCATTTGCTAAAGGAAATCGTCAGTTTTCTCAGAGAAATGCAAGGTCTGGGAATAGAGGTGGTCGCTCTGGTATTGGCAATAGAAGATGGTAATTAATAAGCGGCTTTAGGGCCGCTTTTTTTATGGGTATGCGATTTCTCCTCCTGAACAATCTTGAGAAGCACCTGTGACTGAACTCAAGCAATTTATCTCATTTCGCATTCTCAATACTCCAAGAAACCCAAAAATTATTGCTTCTTTAAAATCGATGATTTCATCTTCGGGAATGACTACTTTTTTGTTTGAAATAAGTTGAATTCTATTTGCAAGATAAGTATTGTGAGCACCTCCACCGGTTAACAAAATGGTTGCTTTATTTTTTGATATCAGCGAATTAGAAATTTGAAACGCAATATGTTCGGTTAATGTATTTAAGAAGTCATTAACCGAAATTTCAAAAATATTTATCAAAGGCAGAAATTCTGATTCAAACCATTCACGAGATAAGGACTTGGGAGCCTTTTGTTGGTAAAATGGAATTTTATTTAATATTTCAAAAAGTTCTACATTAAAGTTCCCTCGGGAGGCCAGTTGTCCGTCTATATCAAATTCCAAGCCCTCTTGTTTGCTGAAATGATTTAAGGCCATGTTTGCCGGACAAATATCGTAAGCTATTCTCTTGCCATTTTCATCGTATGAAATATTGGCTATTCCACCAAGGTTAATACAGAAATCGAATTCGTTGAAAAGCAATTTATCGCCAATTGGAACTAATGGCGCGCCTTGCCCCCCATGAGATACATCCAGAGATCTGAAATCAAAAATAACCGGAAGGCCTAAAACTTGAGCCATGCTTTTACCATTGCCGATTTGCAGGGTATATCTTTTTTCGGGTTGGTGAAAGATAGTATGGCCATGCGAAGCAATAAAATCTGGGTTCAGTGAATGTTTTTTAATAAAAGTCAAAGTTTCTTCAGCCAGATATTTCCCATACGATATATCTAGTTTTTTAATCTGGACATCCGGAAGTTTTGGTGCGTCTAATAGCGTTTCCTTCCACGCAGTAGAGTAAGCTGTTGTTTCTGCTTGTTTAATATTAAATTTCCATTCACCAATATTTTTATAGAATTCACAAAAAACAATATCTAAACCATCGAGAGAAGTACCTGACATCAGTCCAATAACCGAATATTTTTTCATTTGCTAGAGTGTGTCAATGAGTTTTTCAAGTTGCATGCCTCTTGAGCCTTTTAAAAGAATATGATGATTCTTGATGATATTTGATGCGAGATACTTAATTGCCTCTTCGGTAGTTTCAAAGCATAGCCAGTGTTTTTGCATTTTACACTTTGAAAATTCTAAGCCGATAAATATCAGCTTCTTAGGTTCGTATTTTGCTATATGATTGATGATTTCTTGATGTAGATTTTTGCTCTCTGCTCCAAGTTCAAGCATGTCGCCAAGAATCAATAATTTTGGATCAGCTTTTAATTCCATGAAATTATCGATGGCTAATTTCATACTGCTTGGATTTGCGTTATAAGCATCAATAATTATTTGATTGTTTGTTGTCTTTAAAAGTTGTGAACGGTTGTTTGCCGGAATGTATTCTTCAATTGCTTCTTTTATCAAAATTTCTGGCACATTAAAATATTTCCCGATACATATAGCAGCCATCAAATTTGGTACATTAAAGCTTCCGATGAGTTTAGATTGAATGATTAAGCTCCTTTTATCAGTAAACCAATTAACACTAGCAAACTCATTAGGTTTGATTTTTTTAAATATGATGTTGGCAGTGGTCGAAAATCCGTAAGTAAAACAATTGAGCTTTCTTGATTCTTTAACAAGAATGGGATCATCTTGATGAACAAACGCGATGGATGCAGGTTGTTTTTTTAGAAAATGATATAGTTCTGTCTTGGCCTTCTTAACTCCTTCAAAACTGCCAAATCCTTCCAAATGTGCAATACCAATATTGGTAATTATTCCATGATTTGGCTTTGCTATTTTACACAATTCGGCAATTTCTCCAATGTGATTTGCACCCATTTCAATGACTGCAATTTCATCATTATTTTTAATTGAGAGGATGCTTAGAGGTACTCCTATATGGTTGTTGAAATTACCTCTTGTCGCAAATGTTTTAAGCCTTTTTGAAAGCACAATACTCACCAGCTCTTTGGTAGTGGTCTTGCCATTTGTTCCTGTAATTCCAATGATTGGGATATTCAAATGATCTCGATGATGCATTGCAAGTAATTGAAGCGCTGATAAAACATCCTCAACATAAAAGCATTTATCCTGATTCTTCAAATGTTTATCGTCAACAATAGCAAGGCTGCACCCTCCCTCAATGGCTTTTAATGCAAATTTATTTCCATCGAAGTGATCTCCTTTTAATGCAAAAAATAATGCTCCTTTTATCAGTATTCTGCTATCGGTTGTAATTTGCGGATGAGCCAGATAATACTTGTATAATTTATCGATTGAAGAAATCATAACTCAAAGATAAAAAAAACCCTTCCTGAAACGACAAGAAGGGCTTTTAAGTTATTTCTTTGATTTGCTATTGGCCACCTGGTACAGTTCTTCCCACTCGAATCATTGCACATCTAAAGCCAATAGAGTTGGAGGCTTCATTTTGGTCAAGGAATCTTCTGACTCCCGGACTTAAATAGTAAGCCGGATCTTTCCATGAGCCGCCTTTATAAACCCTGGATTGGTCACTGATTAATGTATTAACGCCATATTTATACATGTAAGATGATTCTAAATCATCTCCCGGTTTTGCCAGCCAATCTGTATTAATCATTGATTGCCGGTCACCATCCCGATAATTAATATTATCAGCTTTTCTGAAATTTTTTCTGTTCTGAATGTTTTCTTCCGAAATATTCACATAAGGAATTCTTCCTAAACTGTCTTTTTGGGCAACCTGACCTAATGAATCTGTTTTTTTATCCATAAATACATTACCTCTGAAAGGGCTGTAATCTGAAACATCTTCGAAGCTGAGAGGTCTGTAAACATCAATTACCCACTCACTTACATTCCCGGCCATGTTATACAAACCATAATCATTTGCCCAGTAACTGCCTACAGGAGCGGTAATATCAGCCCCATCGTTTAAGCTACCGGCAACACCCATATAATCACCACGACCTCGTTTAAAATTAGCCATAAAATTACCCTGATATTTTTTATCTCCTGTTCTGAGGTAATGGCCATTCCATGGATAGGCTTTACGCTGAACTATTCTTTCATTTACTGTATTTCCAAGTAATCCCAATGCCGCATATTCCCATTCTGCTTCGGTTGGTAATCGATACCCTGGAAGCAGAATGCCATCTTCAATGGAAACTATTTGTCTTCCTTCACCTCCAGTCGTATCGGTAACATTACCATATTGACCTGCTAAATAGGCATCGGTATTAAAATTATCTGCATTCATTTGATTGTTATTCCAATCAAGTGCATCTGATTTAATGAGTAAAAGCTCATTCACCCGATCTGTTCTCCACTTGCAATATTCAGTAGCTTGTACCCAACTCACGCCAACTACCGGATAATTCTGATAGGCAGGATGACGTAAATACATGTTAACAAGCGGTTCGTTATAGGCTAACTTATCTCGCCATACGAGGGTGTCAGGCAAGGCTCTTTGATAAACTTCGGGATGGTCTTTTCCAAATATTCGGCTGGTCCAATATAAATATTCTAAATAATCAAGGTTGCTAACTTCTGTTTCGTCGATATAAAAAGAAGGTACGGTAACCCTCCGAGGAATATTGTTCCATTCATGCATAGGGTCTTCCTGAGTGGCGCCCATTACAAAAGTGCCTCCTTCAATAAAAACTAAGCCTGGTCCGGTTTCTTGTTCATTCAAGTCTGATACTTTAAACCCACCATTCTCATCTGTATTATAATTCCATCCTGTGCTATGACTAGCGGTTGGTCTCTTTTTAAATATATTTATTTTATTACATGAGGTAATAATTGTAAACACCAGAAATATACCTATAATATTTATTAATCTCTTCTGCATAACCTTTTCCGTTTTTTAATTAACTAAAAACAGGGTGAATTATTGTTTATATAAAACGTTTGTACGGCAAAACCATCATTTTGGTTCTGTGTATTTGGCAATAATACAAACTATTTTTTGATACTCTTTACATTTTATTGCCAAACTATTCACTATTTAAAGTTAATAATCTGGCACTTTGATTGAATTGTAGAACATGCGCATTTTAAGTATATTTACATCCGGTTTGATTGCAATTTCATTCTTGATGTTAGACTAATATCTCAAAACAAGGATACTGAAATGAACAATCCATTATTAAATGGATTCTATAAAATATGCTAAAAAAAATACTAATATTTGTTTTTTTTATTTTCATTTTTGATTTAGGCGTTTCTGCGCAAGAAGGACTCAGAATGGTAAATTGGGAAGATGGGCAGATGTTGGCTCATGCAAGAGTGCATGATCAAATACCTAAGTTTATAGAGAGTATTCCATTTTATTCTTTAGATGGTGACGTGAAAATTAAATTATTAAATGCGGTTTATGAAGAGATTCAAGAATCAGACTTAGTATCATTAAAAAACCTTCAATTAAAATCAGAGATTAATATCACCACAGAAATAAAAACGATTTCCAAAGAAACATTTTTGTATTATGAATTGGTGCCTTTGAGGATTAATCCTGAAACAGAAAAAATAGAAAAGTTATTATCGTTCGATATTGATATCGAGCTTATTCCCAAAACTAAAAATCTAAAGACATTTGAATTTAAAAATCAATCGGTTCTTTCCAGTGGAAGATGGTTTAAAATGAGGGTTTCAGAAGAGGGGGTTTATAAAATTTCATTCAATGATTTATCGGCTATGGGAATGGATGTGGCAAATATAAATCCACAAAACATAAGGGTTTATGGAAATGGAGGCGGAACGTTACCAGAGCGTAACAGTGAAACAAAATATGATGATTTGGTTGAGAATGCAATAGAGGTGATTGGCGAAAATGATGGAAGTTTTGATGCCAACGATTATATTTTGTTTTTTGGTCAATCTCCCCATGCATGGAGCTTTAATGAATCTGCAAATGCTTATACCCATGTTTTCAACGCATACGATGATTTTAATTACTATTTCATCACTACAGATTTGGGTAAGGGAAAGCGAATTGCAAATCAACAATCATTGGTTCAAACCCCTGATTTTATAGTTAACGAATTTGAAGATCATGTTTTTCATGAAAAAGATGACTATAACTTAATTAATTCGGGCAGAAACTGGTATGGCGAGGTTTTCGATACCAATACCAATCGCTCTTTCGATTTTAGTTTTCCAAATTTGATTCGATCAAAAGAATTGGCTCTTCAAATAGGTATTGCAGCTCGATCGTCAGTTTCAAGTAAGCTTGAGGTGAGCCTTGATGGATCAGTTTTAAACCAAATTAGCATAGCGGGTATTAATTTTGCCGCATCTTACCCGCCATATGCACTTACTGGTCAACTTACAGATGATTTTCTCTCGAATTCGGATAACATCAGTTTGTCATTAAACTACAATAAACCAAATTCTGTGTCCAAAGCTTGGCTGGATTACATTGAAATTACAGCTTGGAGGAAACTTAAATTTGAGGGCGAGCAAATAACTTTTCGGAATTCAGAAAGTGTATCAAGTGCAACTATATCAGAATTCAGGGTGAGTGGAACGAGTAACAGAACAACAGTTTGGAATGTGACAGATTGGATGAATGTTACAAAGATCCAAGGAACACAAACAGGTACAGAATTTAATTTCGTGTTGGCAACAGATTCTTTACTCGAATTTATAGCTTTTGAGGATGTTGATTATTTGAATGTGGAGTTTGTTGAAGAAATAAGTAACCAAAATTATCACGGACTGCCTGCTGTTGATTTTATAATCATTAGTCCCGAAGCGTTCTATGATCAGGCTTTGCGATTAGCGGAACATCATTTGCTTAAAGATGGTTTAAGTTATTGTATTGTTGAGCCAGCTAAAATTTACAATGAATTTTCTTCCGGAGCGCAGGATATTAGTGCCATCAGAAACTTTGTGAGAATGATGTATGAACGTCATGATTCTAATCCTCCACAATACCTGCTTCTTTTCGGAGATGCTTCTTTCGATTATAAAGATCGCATCGCTGGAAATACGAATTTTATTCCAACCTGGGAATCTCCGTTTTCAACTGCGATTATTGTTTCATACAATACTGATGATTATTTTGGTTTATTAGATGGAAATGAGGGAGCCAATGTGAGTGGTGGCTTGGATATTGGTATTGGAAGGATTCCGGTTAAAAGTGTGGATGAAGCCCGACAAATGGTGGATAAAATTGTACATTATTCAAACAATTCGAGTGCTGTGCTTGGAAATTGGAGAAATACCGTTTGTCTTGTTGGTGATGATCAGGATTATAACACATACGTGAGAGATTCAGAACAGATTGGCAACTTTATATATGAAGGGTTTAGCAATATTAATGTTGATAAAGTCTATTTCGATGCTTATCCACAGGTTTCCACGCCTGGTGGTCAGCGATACCCTGAGGTTAAAAAAGCGATTAACGAAAAAGTTGAAAAAGGAGCTCTCATCATGAATTACATTGGGCATGGAGGTGAGACCGGTTGGGCTCATGAGCGAGTCTTGGAAATACAGGATATTAACGGATGGCGAAACCATGATCGGCTTCCTGTATTTGTAACTGCCACCTGCGAATTTACCCGTTTTGATGATCCTGAACTTGTGTCAGCGGGTGAATTGGTATTGTTAAATCCAAATGGAGGAGGAATTGCATTATTAACAACAACCAGAGCAACAAGTGCAGGTGCTAATTTCCAGTTAAACAAGCAAGTTTTTAATTATTTTTTCGAAAAAGAAAATGGGGAGTATTTGCGATTGGGAGATATTATAAAGAAATCAAAAAATGCCATTGGAAATGGAATCAATTCAAAGAAATTTGTGTTGATTGGAGATCCGGCATTAAAGCTAGCGTTACCTCAGGACAGCATTGCGACACTTGCGATTAATGATGTGTTTGTTCAATCCATCCCGGACACGCTAAATGCAATGGAAAAGGTTAAAGTCTCGGGCTCGGTTTTTTATAAAAATGGATCAAAAAACACAAATTTTAATGGCTTATTGTACCCTGTGGTTTACGATAAACCGGCCACCCGAAAAACCCTGGGGCAAGATAACGATAGCTATGAACAGGAATTTGAAATTCAGTCAAATATTTTATACAAAGGGAAAGTAAGTATTAGCAATGGTGATTTTTCATTTTCATTTGTAGTGCCGAAGGATATTGCTTATAACTATGGTTTTGGAAAAATTAGTTATTATGCAGAAAGTGAAAATACAGATGCATGGGGTTGTTTTGGAAATTTGATTATCGGTGGTTATAATGATGAATTGTTAACTGATACAGATGGCCCTGATATTAAGCTTTTTATGAATGATGAATATTTTAAAAATGGTGGAATCACAAACAATAATCCGAGTATTTATGCACAAATTAGTGACGAAAGCGGCATTAATACGATTGGCAACGGTATTGGTCACGACATTGTAGCTGTAATTGATGAAGATGCCTCACAAACTTATATTTTAAATGACTTTTATGAATCGGATTTGGATAGCCATAAAAGCGGAGTTTTAAATTATGCCTTAAATAATTTAAGTGATGGACAACATGGTTTAAGTTTAAAAGTTTGGGATATTCTTAACAATTCTACGACTGTATCCATAGTGTTTGAGGTACAAAATCAGGAAATTACGGTTATTCAGGATTTGAAAAACTTCCCCAATCCTTTCGCTGATTTTACATATTTCAGTTTTGAGCATAACCAGGCAGGAACAAATATTAATTTCGAAATACAAATATTTTCTTTGGATGGGAAAAAAGTCAAAACCATTAGAAAGTCGATGGATCAGGCGGGTTTCAATTCAGATTTAATTGAGTGGGATGCCACTTCTGATTCAGGAGTAAAATTAGATGCAGGCATTTATATTTACAGGATTTTGATTGATGGTAAAGAAGTTAACAGTGCCAAAAGCCAAAAGCTTATGATTGTAAAATGATGTAGGTTATGATGACTTTTTCTGTTGCTTTATTGAAAAACAAGAATGCAATATATTAAA
Source organism: Bacteroidales bacterium (assembly GCA_963675215.1). Taxonomy (GTDB): domain Bacteria; phylum Bacteroidota; class Bacteroidia; order Bacteroidales. Next base: position 3,926,935 of record OY775914.1, on the reverse strand, counting down.
TAAAATATCGTTAAATTTGCACACTTACGAATGAGTACTTACATTTACCTTAAAAGCTCGATTCTTCGTTTAAATAAAATATAACACATGAAGTTTAAACTCGCCTTAATGATTTTACTATCAGTTCTGATGGTAAATGGATTTTCACAAAATACCGATGAATGGCTTGGGCAACAATCCAGTTTAAATACCATTACAACGGCTGTTCCTTTCTTAATGATTGCTCCTGATGCCCGTGCTGGTGCACTGGGAGATGCCGGCGTTTCATCAAGTCCGGATGTGTATTCTATGCATTGGAATCCTGCAAAATATGCCTTTATAGAAAAGGACATGGGTTTTGGAATATCATACAGTCCTTGGTTAAAGGCATTGGTGCCTGATATTAATCTGGCTTATGTGAATTTCTTCAAACGATTGGATGACGAGCAAACCATAGCGGCTTCTTTGTTGTTCTTTTCGTTAGGTGATATCACTTTCACGAACGATGTTGGTGATCCGTTAGGTACTTATCATCCCAATGAGTTTAGTTTAGATTTTGCTTACTCGCGTAAGCTGTCTGAAAACCTTTCAGCTTCCGTAGCCGCGCGTTTTATTTATTCAGATTTAACACAAGGACAATTTGTTGGTGGTAGTGAAACACATGCAGGTAGCTCAATTGCAGCTGATGTTTCTTTTTACTGGAAAAAGGAAATTAGCTTTACGAACACCAATGGGTTGTTGTCCTTTGGTGCCAATGTATCAAACATCGGCAGAAAGATTTCTTATGCCAATAATGTTAAAGATTTTATTCCAACCAACCTTAGGTTTGGACCCTCATTAAAAATTGAAATGGATGATTATAATTCCATCGCTTTCATGATAGATGTCAATAAATTATTGGTACCTACTCCGCCAATTTATCAAGTTGATCCGATCACCGGTCAACCCGTGATGGGAATAGATGGACAATATCTAATTGCGGCAGGTAAAAACCCTGATGTGTCAGTAATTAGTGGTATTCTTCAATCATTTGGTGATGCACCGGGTGGATTTAGCGAAGAGCTTAGAGAGTTTAGTTTTGGTACGGGTGTGGAGTACTGGTATGAAAATCAATTTGCATTGCGTGGAGGATATTTTCATGAGCATAAATCAAAAGGTAACCGTAAGTTTTTTACACTTGGAGCCGGAATAAAATACAATGTTTTTGGATTGGATGTGGCGTATTTAATTCCGCTTGAGCAAAAACATCCTTTAGAAAATACCCTTAGATTTTCACTAACTTTCGATTTTGACGCATTTAGCCGATAGGTTTTCATGAATTTTAAAATTGGATTCGGATATGATGTTCATCGCCTTGAAAAAGGATACGAACTGATTATTGGTGGTGTGAAAGTCCATTCGGATAAAGGTGCGGTGGGTCATTCTGATGCCGATGTACTGATCCATGCTATTTGTGATGCACTTCTTGGCGCAGCTAATTTAGGTGACCTTGGGACACATTTTCCCGATAACGATCTAAAATATTTTCAAATTGATTCGGGAATTTTATTGGTTGAGGTTGTAAAACTGATCAAAGAAAATGGGTTTAGTATTGGTAATATAGATTCAACCATCTGTTTGCAAGAACCCAAGATTGCACCCCTAGTTATGAATATGAAAATTAAATTGTCGAAGTTAATGCAGATTTCGAAATCAAATATTTCAGTTAAGGCAACAACTACAGAGAAGCTAGGGTTTGTTGGAGAGGGGAAAGGGATTTCAGCTTATGCGGTTGCACTCATAGAAAAAATTAACTAATAAATTCTTCTTTAAAATTGACCAAATATAATTGACTGCTAGCTCTCGTCACAGCCGTGTATAGCCACCTTAAAAATTCCTTATCTAACATTTTATCATTAAAATATCCCTGATCAATAAAAACATTTTCCCACTGGCCACCTTGTGTCTTGTGGCAGGTTAAAGCATACGCAAACTTAATTTGTAAGGCATTAAAATAGGGGTCAATCTTCATCTTGTCCAACTTTTTTCTGCGTTGAGGAATGTCTTCATAATCTTTTAAAACTTCTTCGAACAATCGGTTGTTTTCAGCCTTGGGCAGAGCGGGGCTTTCGGCCGCAATGGTATCAAGTAATAATTTAACATCCAATGCAGCTTCTTCAGGATAATCTATCATTCGAATGCTCACATCCGCAAAACGAAAGCCATAAAGCTCCTCAATTTTTTGAATGCTGACAATTTCAATGATGTCTCCGTTAGCCAAAAATCCGGCTTTTGAATTTTCGGGCAACCAGAAATAATTATTCTTCACCACCATCATAAAATCACCTGCAGAAATTTCTTCCTCCTGAAATAAAATTCGATGACGTATTTGTTGGTTGTAGATATTGGCTCTTTTATTCGATCTTGTTATAACTACCGTATGCTCATGCCCTGCTCCCGAATAGCTCGAATTTAAGGTATCCTCAAGTTCGGTTCCATCAATCGCATGAATATCTTTAAAAGCACCAAGATCAAAGAATGGCATTTCTAACGAATTCTCTTCAATCTTATTTCTGATTTTTGTTGCATTTGCCAAAATACCTGAACTTAATGATTGTCTAACGACTTCTTTAAGAATAAATGTTTGAATATCCAGGCCAAAAGAAGCTTTTAGGTATTCAATATTGAGAGCGGGACTTATGTCAAGTCCAACCGGTGGAAGTTGCGCTTCATCTCCGATCAGGATAATTTTGCAATTTGATTGAGGCGCATAAACAAAAGTGATTAGATCTTCGAGCAGACTTCTTTGTGCTTGAGAAAAATCTGAATTGCTCAAACCATCTGGAATCATTGAAGCTTCATCAACGATAAATATGGTATTTTTTTGTTTATTGGGCCGTAAAACTAATTTGAACCTCCCGTCATTATTGGTCGTTGCCCAATAAATGAAACGGTGGATGGTATGTGCACTTTTGCCAGAATAATTGCTTAATACCTTAGCAGCCCTGCCGGTTGGAGCAAGCAAAGCAAATGATTTTTTTATAGCGGGAAGAATGTTAACCAATGAGCTTACAATTGTTGTTTTACCGGTTCCTGCATATCCTTTGAGAACAAAAAGTGCAAGCGGATTTGCGTCAATTATGAATGAGGATAATTCACGAATTAAGTCTTCCTGCCCAGCAGTTGGGTTGTAAGGAAATTGATCTTGAAAAAGTTTGATGAGTTTGTTTAATTCCATAATGGGCTCCGGGTGCAATATAACTATTAAAAAGGATATCCGATTCCAAAATTAATTGCCAGATTATTGAATCCTGTTTTTAAAGGTACCCATCTTTCTGAAGTGTTTTTTGAAGGGTCTCGCAGCCGGATAGCAGAATCAATTCTGAAGATAAAAAAGTTAAAATCGAAGCGAAATCCGAATCCGGCATCCATGGCAATTTCTCCGATGAAATTTTTTAATTTAAAATTCCCTCCCGGGTAAAAAGTATTTTCTTTTAATAGCCAAATATTACCTGCATCTAAATAAACAGCACCTTTTAAAAAATTGTAAATAGGGAATCGATATTCAATATTGGCTTCAAATTGCATGTCTCCAATTCGATCGATCAGATCGGTTGTCTCAGTTGAGGCAGAAGAACCTGGGCCTAAAGACCTGACTCTCCAGCCCCGCATTCCATTGGCACCTCCTGCATAAAATCCTTTTTCGAATGGAATATCCTCCGAATTTCCATAAGGAACACCAAGCCCCAACATTGTTCTCCAAACTACGCGGTTCTCTTTTGATAATACAGAATAGTACCTGAAATCTATATCGGCACGCACATATTGAGCGTAACGAATATTGAAAAGCGTGTTGTATCCATCATCATTTTCCGAAATCCCGAAAAGCATATTTATCCCTTTTAACATAAATCCGGAGGTCTCAAAATTCCCCCTGAAATAAATAAAATTCTGTAATTTGTTTAATTTCTGATTATTATAAATAAAACTATATTTAAGCGCAGAAATAAGGTGATCAGTATATTGGTTTTTCAACCTTTTGTTGGGCAAATCTTCAAGAAAAGCTTTAAATTCATCGCTTGGATATACTTTTACTGAGTTAACTTCGGCAGGAAAAAAAATATGTTGAACTTTATCGTTTTGCGACCAATTATACCCGAAAGAGAGATTGGTGATATAGCGTCGGTATTTTGGTCTCTGCTGGTAATTTATACCCGTACTAATGGTGGTTTTAGGTTTAAAATCTTTAGGGAAGCTTTCAAGCCTGATTGGGATTAAAAATTTAGGAAAACTTAAACTCATTTCCGTGCCTGTTTCAATGGTATTAAAAAACAGAAACTTATCATTTGTAATCGCATCAGAGTTATTTTGTTTTTGCACTTCAAGTGCACCTTTTAATCTAACCTGAAATAGTTCAGCACCTCTAAAAATGTTTTTGTTGGCATAAACCAAATTGCCTCCAATTCCTAAATCACCTCCTGAGTTGGTTCCTTCAGCTTCTATGGTGTAAGACTGAACTTTACTTCGCGCCAGGTTGATTCGGCAGTCAATTAATTTTTTTTCCGGATTTAAAGAATCCAGAACAGGGCTAAATTGAATGTTCGAATATTTATAAATTCTTAAATCAGCTAGTCGGCGATAAGTCTTTTTTACTGCATCTAGGTTAAATAAATCTCCTGATTTTAGTAAAATAGATTGTGTGATTATTTTGGGTTTAATCCGGAGTGGCCCATCATGCAGAAAGTGATAGATATATGGTTTAAGATTAGCCGTGTCTGCTTGAACTTTAAGTTGGAGCGTATCAGGTGAAATCTTGCTTGAATTCAATAAATCAAAATTGGAATTGATATAAATTTTGTTCAAAAAAAATTGCTTATGCGCCACTTCAATAATGGAATCCTGATTCTGGAGGCTTCTTGTCCGTTCATCTTTTATCACCAACGTGATGTCGAGCTCATTTGAGTTAAACGCACTGTCAACCTCAAAAAATATGTATTCCTTATTAAAATTGTAATAGCCAACGTTTTTCAGAGAGTCAGTAATACGTCCTCGTTCGTTTTCTATTATAAAAGCACTGTAAATTGAGCCTTCACGAATCAATTTGGTGTTAAAGATTCTGTCGATATTTTTTTTGAGCAGACTATCCGTAATTCTATGGGTGTAGTGACGAACACGGTAAGGAGTTGTTGGCTCAATATGATAAGTGAGATTTAGTTTGTTCTTTTTTAATTTTTGTGAGTAGCTGACTTTTGAGTTAAAATGACCGGTTTTATCCAAATAAATTTTCATTTGGCGAAGGCTGTTCTCAGTTGTAAGTACATCAAAGTATACAGGCTCTTCACCAAATTTATCATGCATCCAATTTTTGACTCCTCTTTCTTTGCCTTTGGTAGGTAATTGATTGGCCCACAGTTTAAATTTCCAGAGGCCTAAAAATTTCTTATTTGGTTCTTGGTTGATAAGTCCGTATAAATCATCTTTGTTAATATTAGATTTGTCTCCCTGAATAACTATTTTGTTTTTATTAACCAGGGGTTGATTAATATTTTTCATTGCTCCACAACTCCAAAGTAAGAGGCTGGAACTCAAAATCAGAAAAAGGTGTTTATAATTTAAAAACTTCAAAATCAACCCAAATTAAGTGTCTCACAAAAATACAATTTCTACCGAATAAAGATAAAACTAATGTTGTGGATAAAGATTGCTGGCGTAGAATAATATTTTTAATTATTATTGCTCAATTCAAAAAAAATAATTTATATTTGCACTCCCGTTTCAAGAGCGGTTTGTTCATTAAAGATAAGGGCGATTAGCTCAGTTGCCTGCCTGACGCAGGCAGGGTTCAGGGCAGATATCTCGATTTTAGGTTGAGAATTCAAAAATCAAAGTTATCTTTAAGATAAATAGGGCGATTAGCTCAGTTGGTTCAGAGCACCTCGTTTACACCGAGGGGGTCGGGAGTTCGAATCTCTCATCGCCCACAAAAAGCTTCCCTCATATGGGAAGCTTTTTGCATTTATGGAACATTTTGTTTACATCCTTTATTCTCTGGCAGCTAATAAATATTACGTTGGACATACCAATAATTTGGAGAAGAGAATTAGTAAACATAATTCGAATCATAAAGGTTTTACAGGGAAAAGTAACGATTGGGAATTGGTTTATTCAGAAAACTATTCTACAAAGATTAAAGCCTATGCTCGCGAACGAGAAATCAAGAAATGGAAAAGCAGAAAGCAGATTGAGCGATTAATAGCAAAGAATTCAGCGCATCCCGACTAACAGTCGGGAGGGTCGGGAGCCTGCCTGCTTCAGGCAGGTTCGAATCTCTCATCGCCCACAAAAAGCTTCCCTCATATGGGAAGCTTTTTGCATTTATGGAACATTTTGTTTACATCCTTTATTCTCTGGCAGCTAATAAATATTACGTTGGACATACCAATAATTTGGAGAAGAGAATTAGTAAACATAATTCGAATCATAAAGGTTTTACAGGGAAAAGTAACGATTGGGAATTGGTTTATTCAGAAAACTATTCTACAAAGATTAAAGCCTATGCTCGCGAACGAGAAATCAAGAAATGGAAAAGCAGAAAGCAGATTGAGCGATTAATAGCAAAGAATTCAGCGCATCCCGACTAACAGTCGGGAGGGTCGGGAGCCTGCCTGCTTCAGGCAGGTTCGAATCTCTCATCGCCCACGAAAAGCTTCCCTCAGAAAGGGAAGCTTTTTTTGTTTATAGATCATTTCGTATACATTCTTTTTTCTCAAAAAGCTAATAAATATTACGTTGGACATACCAATAATTTGGAGAAGAGAATTAGTAAACATAATTCGAATCATAAAGGTTTTACAGGGAAAAGTAACGATTGGGAATTGGTTTATTCAGAAAACTATTCTACAAAGATTAAAGCCTATGCTCGCGAACGAGAAATCAAGAAATGGAAAAGCAGAAAGCAGATTGAGCGATTAATAGCAAAGAATTCAGCGCATCCCGACTAACAGTCGGGAGGGTCGGGAGCCTGCCTGCTTCAGGCAGGTTCGAATCTCTCATCGCCCACAAAAAGCTTCCCTCATATGGGAAGCTTTTTGCATTTATGGAACATTTTGTTTACATAATTTATTTTCGTCTTTGCATTTAATTTAACTGTTCCATCCATAAGTTTTTATTGTTCCGAAGTGAAACAATTATTTGTTTTTGTAAATACATTGAATTTGACTAAAGCCAAGTTATTCAATAGTTTAGGTTAAATGGTATATGCTTTGCAAAATAGTGGGAAATTACTAATTTGTAACCTTGAATTATTCATAGATGTTTAAAAATTATTTAACCACAGCTTTACGAAATTTGATTAGAAATAAATCCTTTTCTATCATTAATATTTTAGGTCTTACCATTGGAATTACTACCTGCATCATGATTTTTTTGTTTGTTTTTGATGAATTTCAATATGGACACGAACATCCTGAAAAAGATAATATATATAGAATTTTACGTGGGCGAAATGATTGGTCAGTTATTACACCATTTAAATTAATTCCTGTACTCACTGAAAATATTCCTGCCATAGCATCTGCTATAAGAATAAAGAAAATGACTTCTGTGGTCACCTACGAAAATGATTTTTATAATGAAAATGAAGTTTTGTATGCAGATTCTAACTTCTTCGAATTTTTTAATTGTGATTTATTGGTTGGGGATAAAAAAACTGCTTTTAAAAAACCTAATGCAATTATTCTAACTGCAGAAATGGTGCAGAAGTATTTCGGAGATGAAAACCCTATGGGAAAGATTCTTAAAATTGATAATCTAGCTTCGGTGGTTGTGAGTGGTATTTTGAAAGAAAGTCCTAAATTCAGGCCATTTGAGTTAGATTTTCTGGTTAATATTGAAGTACTGAGATTTAATAACTCTAATGCTTTCACCAATTGGGATAATAACTCTTTCCAGTCTTATGTGCGATTGAATGATCATGCTAATGCTGATGCAGTGGCAGAATCAATTCCTGAATTTGTGGCAAAAGCACGTGGGTGGGATGAAATTGGATATGCAAGATATTTAATGCAGCCATACACAGATATTCATTTATATTCAAAAAATTTAGGTTGGGATAATTTTAGCAGGGGGGATGCGTCCATCGTTTTTAGTTTTTTAGGCGTTGCAATTTTAGTTTTAGTTTTGGCATGTTTTAACTATACAAACTTGTCGACTGCCCAAGCTGCAAGAAGAGCAAAGGAAATTGGTTTGCGGAAGACTGTTGGCGCTACTAAATCGCAATTAATCATACAGTTCTTGTTTGAAGTTTTTATTTTGGCATCAATTTCTGTCATTATTTCTTTGATCCTTATTGAAATATTAATGCCATGGTTTAATCAGTTAACAAATAAATCTTTATCGCTTTATGCATTAGATCCGATCGCTATCATTCTTTCTGTTTTATTTTTTGTCAGTTTGGTTTCATTAATGGCAGGTTTTTACCCGGCTTTTATATTGTCTGGTTATCAACCCATCAAAGTACTAAAAGGGAGTGGCTCTGCAGGAATCGAAGTTATGAAAGGCGGAAGTATTGCTATTCGTTTCAGGCAAATAATGATTGTGTTGCAGCTGGCAAGTTCTATTGCGTTAATCATTATTGCAGTTCTTATAAAAAATCAGATTGAGTATGCAGCAAATAAAGATTTAGGTATGCAGCCTGATCAATTGGTCGTTTTAAATAATATTCGAGCTGATGGTATGCAAAATCGTTATGATAATATTAAAAATGATCTGGCGCAGTACCCGGAAATTCTTGAGTTAAGTGGTGCTTTTAATGTACCTGGTGAAGACATTAATAATTGGTGTACCATGCGACTTCGGGCAGCTGATGATGATAGTAATATTGGGTGCGGATATATGTTTATTGATGAAGGCTATTTTGATTTGATAGGTGCGAAAATTCTAAAAGGAAGGACTTTCCTGAACAACAGCAGTTACGAAGATGCCAATTCGTGCATTATAAATGAAACCACAGCGAGAATGCTAAATATTTATGATGACCCAGTTGGGCAGCAGGTTTTTGGTTTTTTTGATGATACCGTAAGAACTGTTGTCGGAATGGTAAATGATATTCATTATAAATCTTTACATGAAGAAGTTCCTCCAGTAGTTTATAGAACCGGCGATGGTTTTCCATCTTATTTTTACCGATTGGTAATGAGAATTGACAGTAAAAATGTATCTAAAACTCTTGGGATAATTGAGGATGTTTGGAAAAAATATGAACCTAATTGGCCAGCTAAAATAAGATTTGTTGATAAGGAATTTGAAAACATGTATTTGTCAGAAAGGAAAGTTTCAAAGTTAATTAGTCTATTTACGATGCTGGCTATTTTTATTTCTTTACTAGGTTTATTTGGTTTAATTGCTTTTGTTGCTGTATCTCGAAGAAAAGAAATAAGCATTCGTAAAACGCTTGGGGCTTCAGTTTTAAATATTGTTATGGCTATTGGGAAGGAGTTTATTTTGCTTACTGCAGTTGCTAACCTCTTAGCCTGGCCAATTATTTATTTCATCTCCATCAAATGGCTGGAGAATTTTACCGAAAGCGTTTCAATAAACTTTTTGTGGTATCCGTTGTCGGGTTTGATTGTTTTATCAATTGTCATCCTCATTGTATGCTATCACTCAATTCAAACTGCAAATCAAGATCCGGTTATTGCCTTAAAGTATGAATAAAAAATTTTGATGATTAATAGATATGAAAAACGCAGCCTATCAATTTGAGAAGCTGCGTTTTTAAATTTTAAGTTTATTCTATTTCTTATTCTTCACATATTTCATTAACCATTGGTCAGATTCCCAAAGCACGTGTAAAATTGATTCGCGTGCAGCATAACCATGACTCTCGGCAGGTAACATGACCAGTCGAACAGTGGCTCCATGGCCTTTCAAAGCATTATAATAACGTTCACTTTGCAAAGGAAAAGTTCCGGAATTATTATCTGCTACACCATGTGTCATCAACAGTGGAGTCTTCATTTTATCGGCATGCATAAATGGAGCCATTGCGAAATAAACCTCAGGCGCTTCCCAAAAAGTACGTTCTTCCGATTGGAAACCAAACGGAGTTAAAGTTCGGTTATAAGCTCCACTTCGAGCTAATCCTGCAGCAAATAAATCAGAATGAGACAAAAGGTTTGCTGTCATGAAAGCACCGTATGAATGACCGCCAACAGCAACGCGTTCACGATCAACGATACCCATTTCATCCAGCGCATCGATCGCAGCTTTTGCATTGGCTACCAATTGTGGAATGAATAAATCATTAGGCTCGGTATCGCCTTCACCAATAATTGGGAATTCTGCATTTTCAAGAATGGCAAAACCTCTTTTTACCCAAAAAATAGGTGAACCATAACTAATACGTGTAAAACGATGAGGTGAGGTTCTTACCTGTCCGGCAGTTCTTGGGTCCTTGTATTCACGCGGATAAGCCCACATCAACATTGGGATTCTCCCATCTTTAGCTTTGTCATATCCTGCTGGTAAATAGAGCGTTGCTGTTAAATCTACACCATCATCCCTTTTGTATTTGATGAACTCTTTAGAAACACCTTCTAATCCCGCATAAGGATTTGGGAAGAATGTGATTTGTTTGGGTGCGCTTTTCTTTTTAAAATTGCGAATGTAAAAATTAGCGTTTTCAGAAGCTGATTGAATGCTGGTAATCATGATTCCTTTCTTAATATCAACGAATCCGGTATAAGATTCATAGGTGTCAATTCCATCAGCTCTCCATAATTCTTTGGTCGTTTTTTTGGTTAAATCAAACTGCCTTAAAAAGGGTCGATTTCCTTCGGGTGAATACCCCTGACCTTGCAGATACAAATATCTATCCTTATCAATCTTCAGGACGTCCCATCCAAATTCATTTTCTTCGGTTAAGAACCTTCCCGGATCTTTATAAAGATCTTCTGAATTAAGTGTAAATAAAATTTCAGGGTTTTCATTCGTTTCGTTTGGGTTGATTTTATAAACTACAGATGACCTGTCGCTTCTCCATCTATCGTAAGCAAGTGCAATTTTATCATTTCCCCATGAGATATAACTGAATCTGTTTTTAACGGAGACAAGATGCTTTTTATCATTTAAATCGAATGGGTAATCGGCAGTATAAATGGCATCGCGATATTCAACATCATTTTTAGGATCACCACCATCAAGGGCTTCAACCCAATAAATTGAAGCAGGTTTGTCAGCTCTCCAACTTACACGCCGAGGTCCAGATTCAGCAGCGTCAAATCCTTTTGGCATTTCTTCAATTAAAGGAATATCCTGTATCTCTCGTATGAATTTACCATTCTTATCAAGCAGGTTTAAAACAGTAGGAAATCTGTAGTAAGGGACCAAATAAGAGTAAGGTTTTCGAATGGTATGCGTTATAATATATTCCCCGTTTGGAGATTGAGAAAAGCTTGCAAAAACATCAGCTTTAGTTAAATTGGTAGTTTCGCCATTCAGGTCAACTCTAACCAAAATTGAACTTGCAAAATAATCGAAATTTGCCTCATCAATCTTGTTTTTTAATAAATCCTGATAAGTTCGAGAAGGAGCTCTTTTTCCTAAGTTTTCCTGAATGATGGGTCCTGTTGGAGTTTCTGAATTATCCATTAATTCACCACGATCAGGGTTTACAAACTTGCATATCAACGATTGCCCGTCCGCAGCCCAGCTATGTGTTCCATAAGAAACACCATTTAAAACAGCTTCGGTTAATTTTTTGGCTTCTTTGCTTTGAATGTCGAAATACCACAATTCAATTCCATTGCTAACCGTGTTGGTAAATGCAACTTTTTGGTAATCAGGCGACCAGGAAATTCCTCCAATTTTTGCTTTTGAAGGCAAGCCTTTAATTGCAAATTCTTCACCACTGGCAATGTTTTTTAAGGTTATGTTTGTGTTATAACGATCTCTGCTTCCTCCATTGGTTTTTGGATTGATTCTTAATCCTGCCAGGCGGTATTCTTTGGCTGACACTTCTTCAATAGATTTAAAGGGAACATTTTCTAATAACATCATCCATACACCATCTTTGTCGAAACGAACTGATGGAGTTAAAGGACTGTCAATTAATTCCAAAATTTCTTTGGGTGGAGTTTGGTACTTAAGGTCAATTTGGGCATTACCTTGGATGCCGCAAAATAAAAACAGGCCTACTAAGATCGATAAAAGATTGATTTTTTTCATTCGGATAATTATTAATTTGAATTAAGTTTTATTGCAATAAAGTTTCTTCATTTTCTCAACATCCTGACTGTCATCCTTTTTTTGCTTAGGTTCTTTTGGAGGAGTCAGGTTAAACATTTCAGGGTATTTTGCAGTCTTGTTACGATAAAAATCCTGTATGATTTTTAAGTCTTTTTCATAGTTCCCACTGGGATAGATCACCGGCCCGACTCCTGCTTCTTTTGTTTCGTAGTCAGCATAGCCAAGAGCGATGGGTACATTTGCCTGTTGCGCAATGTGGTAGAATCCTTTCTTCCATCGTTTAGCTAATTTCCGCGTTCCTTCAGGGGTTATGAGCACGTATATTGATTCTGAATTATTAAATAAATCAACCACTTGATCTATCATATTGTTTCTTTTACCACGATCAACAGCAATGCCTCCCCAGGCCCTTAAAATTGAACCAAAAGGAAAAACGAATACTTCTTTTTTGATCAGAAAAGTTAGTTTAACACCAATGGCAAAATATGCGAGTCGCCCAACAAAAAAATCAATATTACTGGTGTGAGGTGCTGCAATAACAACACATTTATTAACACCTGGTGGGATGATGCCATTCAGTTTCCAACCCCATACTTTTAATATGATTTTAGCTAGTAATTTCAAGTAGTTTTAGTTTTAAATCTTGTAAATATACTGATTAATTTTGGCGTAGTTTTTTATTCAATGGTGCAAATTAATAAATCAATATTAAAATATATAAAATGAATTATTAGATAGAGCAATGGCTTTATTTTGCAAATAAAAAAGTAGCCCCTATAAAAGTGTAGTGACCTTGGTGGTGTTAAAATTCAATTTCAAGATCTAACTGATCTTTTAAGTCTTGTAAAGCCGGATTCGCCTTTTTCATTTCGTCAAATTTTTCTTCATCAGTATAGGCTGTATTGTTTTCTTCAATTTCAGCGATGACAGCCCGCAAACTCAATTGTTGATTCTGTAAGTGTTCTTTTAAAAAAGCCTGAACTTTATGGATATTGTTCCTGTCGTTGGCTATAATTCGATTATCTGTTTTAAATTCAACCAGATACTCATTTCTTAATATAGGTTTGTATTTTTTTAAGGCATTCACAAAACTTGGTAATTCCCCGGCAGCAGCACTTAAAAAGTTGTTCCATTGAATTTCAAGGTCTTCTTGTGTGAATTCAATATCTGGTAATGTTTGGATGCTACTATTTTTTTCTTCAGCCTCTTCTTCAGCTTTGGCTTGATTCCCTTTTATTGAGATAGAACCAGGAATTTTAGGGATTGTTTTTTTCGCAGGGTGTGGTTTTTGTTTTGGTTCAATGTTTATTACTGTAGGTTCAGAATCATTTTCTTGGGAGAAAACTTCAGGCTTTTCCATCGGAGCTGATTCGGGCTCTTTTACATTGGGGATTTCAACAGCTTCCTTAACAATTGGCTTTGGTGATTCTTTCTGAGTTTTTTGTTTGGGAGGGAGGATCACTGGCTCAGTTTTCGGAGGTACTACTGAACTTAATGAACACATTTGCATTAGTCCTAATTCTAAACGTAATCGTTTATTGTTACTGGCTCTGTATTCTATATCGCAAGTGTTTATAATTTCTATGCTTTTAATCAGAAACATAATTCCTGCCTGTTCTGCCTGTTCGGCATATCGGTTTTTGATATTTTCACCTACTTCCAATAAAGTTAAAGTTGCTTTGTCCTTGCATACCAATAGGTTTCGAAGATGTTCACTTAGACCGATAATAAAATGCTGCCCGTCAAAACCATTTTCAATAATTTCATTTAAAATGAGTAATGAATTGGTAATGTCATTCTTAAGCGCAGCTTCAACAATTTTAAAATAGTAATCATAATCAAGGATATTTAAATTCTCGATTACATTTTGGTAAGTGATATTTGCATTTGAAAAACTAACAATCTGGTCGAAAATTGAAAGGGCATCTCTCAGCGCACCATCAGCCTTTTGCGCAATGATATGTAAAGCGTCAGATTCGGCTGTAACTTTTTCGCTTTCGGCAACAAATTTCAGATGTCCGGCAATATCTTCAACACCTATTCTTTTAAAATCAAAAATCTGACATCTTGATAAAATGGTTGGGATAATTTTATGCTTTTCAGTAGTTGCTAGAATAAATTTTGCATAAGCAGGCGGTTCTTCCAAGGTTTTCAAAAATGCATTAAATGCATTTGATGATAGCATGTGCACCTCGTCAATGATATATACTTTATATTTTCCTACTTGTGGCGGAATTCGAACTTGTTCAACTAAATTCCGAATATCTTCAACCGAATTATTTGAAGCAGCATCTAATTCATGGATGTTAAAAGAAGCAGCATTATTAAATGAAGTGCACGATTCGCATTTGTCGCAAGCCTCAATGTTCTCTGATAAATTTTCGCAATTAATTGTTTTTGCCATGATTCGGGCGCATGTTGTTTTGCCAATCCCACGAGGTCCGCAAAATAAAAAAGCCTGGGCAAGAATATTGTTCTTGATGGCATTTTTAAGGGTGGAAGTAATCGAGTTTTGTCCAACCACGGTATCAAAAGTGGCTGGTCGGTACTTTCGGGCAGAAACAATAAAATTTTCCATAGTTGGGTTTTGAGGTCTGAAAATTCAGTTCAAAAATAAGAAAATTTCAGCTCTGATGAATCATTTCGAAGAATTAAGAATACATCTGTATACTTGTGTTTACAAAAGATATTTGAATTGGACGAGGTTGACAGAGGCATTGTGTTTTATTTAAGATTAGTTAATTTAACAGTATATTTGTTTGAAAATAAAGTGCTTTAATGGAAGAGCAAGGAATTATTATTTACGCGAAAAAAACTTCCTCCAGACTTAAATATACTTTGGGTTTGATTTTTCAGAATATCTTAAAAACCCAATTCAAACTATGTAATAATTTTGATGAATTTAAAGCAAGTACTTCGGTAAAAATTAATTATTCAGATCTTCAGGATGATGATTCGATCTCAATTTGGCCTTCTGAATTGCTTTTCGAAAAGGGAATTTTTAAGAAAAAACTACTTATAAGCAGATGGGAATCAATGCCTGTTTTTTTTGAAACAGATCAAAATGCAGATGTTCCTTGTGATGTTTTCGCCATGATTTTTTACCTCGTTACGAGATATGAGGAGTATGCTGATCAAAACAATGTTGATAAACATGGTAGGTTCAGAGCTGAGTCATCTTTGGCTTTTAAAAATAATTTTCTCCGACAGCCTTTGGTCAATCAAATTGTACTGAAATTAAAAGATAAAATAATTGAGCAATTTCCTGAATTTGCGTTTCATGAATCGGCTTATCGATATGTCCCAAGCTTTGATGTTGATATGGCTTTTTCTTATGTTGCGAAAGGATTTTGGAGAAATGCCGGAGGTTTAATACGTTCAATTTTAAAATTTGAATTTGAGAAAATAACTGAAAGAATAAACGTGCTTAGCGGAAAGGCTCCTGATCCGTTTAATAATTTTGACTTTATCATTAAGTCACTCGAGTCAAATGATTATGAGCCGATCCTATTTATAAATTTAGGTAGTTATGGTAAATATGATAAAAATGTTTCATTTAAAAACTTAAAGTTCTTTCGCCTTCTGCAATCATTAGCTGAAAAGGCACAACTTAATATTCATCCTTCATATGCCTCAAATTTTAATACCGAATTATTGAAAGATGAAATCGCAAAACTAGAACATATTATTGGTGGAGAAGTGATACGTTCGCGTCAGCATTTTTTGATTTTGAATTGGCCGGAAACTTATCGAAACCTAATTAAAGAGGGTATAGTTGAAGATTATTCGCTTGGTTATGCTTCACAGGCCGGGTTTAGGGCAAGCATCTGTACACCCTATAAATTTTATGATTTATTAAATGAAGAAGAAACAAATTTAATGATTCGTCCTTTTGCTTTTATGGATGGTACATTAACTGACTATATGAAACTGAACTCAGATGAATCAACAAAGCTTGTACAACAGCTCTCCCATTCAGTCAAAGAAGTTGGGGGAGACCTAATTGGAATTTGGCATAATTCAACATTGGCATCCGATGAAGAAATGAAGAACCTTTATATAAAAACTTTATCAACCCTAAAATAGATGAACATTAAATATATTCAAAATCACCATATTGATAAAGTTAAATGGGATAAGTGCATTGCTGAGTCTTTTAATGGTATTGTGTATGCTTATTCTTGGTATTTAGATATTGTAAGTGAAGATTGGGATGCCTTGGTGGATGGTGACTACGAACGCGTATTTCCGATGCCTTTCAAGCAAAAGTTTGGGGTGTATCTTATTTATCAGCCTTTCTTTACACAGCAGTTGGGTATTATCTCGAAGAGCATTCTAACCGAAAACATCGTATCGCAGTTTTTAAATGCAATTCCTTCCAAGTTTAACCATGTTGAGATAAATTTAAATAGTTATAATAAAATAGATCACTCAAATTTTAAAATAAAAACGCAGTTGAATCATGAGCTTGATCTTATAAACAGTTATAAAAACATCTCCAAAAAATATTCTGAAAATTTAAGAAGGAAGTTGAAGCAAACCACAAAATCGGGTCTTTTTATCAACCCAAGCACAAAACCTGATGAAATCATAAAACTCTTTAGCCAAAACAAAGGGAAGGAGCTAAAGCATTTACGCGAAAATGATTATATCACCCTCCGAAGACTCATATATTTCGCTATTCATAGGGGTTCAGCCCAGGTTTATGGAGTGTATGATGAAAAGAATGTGCTGTGTGCCGGTGGTTTTTTTGTGCTTGCCAATCATAAAATGACTTTTCTTTTCTCAGGTTTAAGTGTTGAAGGAAGAGATTTGAATGCTTCTGCTTTTCTGCTTGATTATGTGATTCAGCGAAATAGTGGCAAGCATTTAACCTTTGATTTTGAAGGTTCTAATAATATTGGACTGGCTAGATTTTACAAAAGTTTTGGGTCAGAAGAAACGACCTATTTCAAAATAATTATAAATAACTTAAATTTAATGTATAGAATTGGGATGAAACTATCACGTAAATTCAGAGTTAATCTCAGGCCGTAAATAAATCTTAAAGTAATTATCTTCTTTTTTGTACATTTGTGAATCTCTCAACAATTGATGCATATGGTTTATATACTAGGGAAGCATAACAGTTTGTTAAATCAATTTTTATCCGAACTCCGAGATGAAGATATCCAATTAGATCGGCTTCGTTTCAGAAGAAATTTGGAAAGGCTGGGTGAGATTTTTGCTTATGAGATAAGTAAAAAATTGGAGTATGAGGAATCAGACATCATGACAACTCTTGGAGTGGCTAAAATGAATTTGTTAAAGGAGTTTCCGGTTCTTTCCACGATTTTTAGAGCCGGATTGCCGCTTCATCAAGGCATGTTGAGTTTTTTCGATCAATCGGATAATGCATTTATTTCTGCCTATCGAAAATATCATAAAAACAAAAAGTTTGATATCCGAATCGAGTATGCATCCAGTCCCGATTTGACCGATAGAACTTTAATTATTTCGGATGTTATGCTAGCCACGGGAGCTTCAGTAGTTCTTGCCTATAAAGAATTGCTAAACATGGGCAAACCAAAACATACCCATATTGTTGCTGCTTTAGCTAGTGCCGAAGGTGTAGAGTATATTAAAAAACATTTGCCTGCAACCAAAGTTACTTTGTGGGTTGGTGCGGTTGATGATGAACTAACTGCTCAATCATACATAGTACCCGGACTTGGGGATGCCGGAGATTTGGCTTATGGTAAGAAAAACAATTCCTGAAAATTTTACCTTTATGAAGAACCAATTAGTTTTTGAAAATATAAGGATATCACTTGAGTCAATTCGAGCCAACCTATTAAGGAGTATCTTAACCGTACTCATTATTGCTTTCGGTATCATGGCGCTTGTTGGAATTTTAACGGCCATCGATTCAATTAAATATTCTCTAACCGAGAATTTTGCGATGATGGGAGCAAATTCATTTACCATCAGAAATCGTGAAATAAGAATCCAAATTGGTGGAGGTGGAGGTAATGCCAAGAGATATGAACCCATTTCTTTAGAAGAGGCGACTACTTTTAAGGAACAATTTACTTTCCCTTCAGCCGTTTCAATTTATACAGTAGGGTCAGGGATTGCGACCTTAAAGTATCAGTCAGAAAAAACGGATCCCAATGTACAAGTTGTTGGTTCAGACGAGAATTATCTGAGCTCATCAGGCTTGGAGATTGAAAAGGGGAGAAATTTTAATGACAATGAAGTTCATTTTGGAAGTGGTGTTGTGATCATCGGAAGCGAAATAGCTTCACGATTATTTAAATCAAATGTCGATCCCATCGATAAAATCATTTCCGTTGGCCCTGGTAAATATCGAATTATTGGGGTAACCAAGGAAAGAGGATCAAGTATTGGAAGTAGTGATCGAATGGCCATTATACCACTAAATAATGTGCGTCAATATTTTTCGCGGGCCAATATGAATTACTCTATTATTGTGATGACACAAAATCAGGAAGATATTGAACCTGCCATTGGCGAAGCAACGGGTCTGTTTAGGGTGATACGAAAAGTAGAACTTGGGGAAGATGATACTTTTGGAATGGCAAAAAGTGATTTAATTGCAAATACTTTAATTGATTTGATGAGCTTTGTTACCCTTGCTGCCACATTTATCGGTCTCATCACATTGCTTGGTGCAGCCATTGGCTTAATGAATATTATGTTGGTTTCAGTAACTGAGCGTACCCGCGAAATTGGGATTAGAAAAGCAATGGGTGCCACCAAAAGAACCATCAGGAATCAATTTTTTGTAGAGGCCATTGTTATCGGACAATTGGGGGGCTTTCTTGGGATATTCCTGGGGATTATGATTGGGAATATATTGTCACTGGCAATAGGAAGTGCTTTTATAGTGCCTTGGCTATGGATATTGCTAGGGGTGTTTTTGTGCTTTGTAGTAGCCATTGTCTCGGGTATTATTCCAGCTAATAAAGCTGCACGTCTTGATCCTATCGAAGCCCTGCGCTATGAATAATTTTTAGATGGGAAAAGGAATCCTCGTAGGGTTTGGAATTAAAGTCCGGTAACCTTTTCAACACCGATTAGCTGATCATAGACTGTCCCAGGTTCTCGATAATAAACAAATAAAGTGTACTCATTATTGGTTTCATAATGACTTCCCTCTGTCAAACAAATATTATAAGAAGATGAACCCGGTTCTATAACCAGATATTGATAATCATAATAACCCTGTTTTAAAAGCAGTAATCCTTCGTAGGAATTGTTTTCGGCATTAAAATTCATTTTTGAATCTTCAGCGTTTAGTCCCTCCACCAGCTTTCCGACAAGAAAAATATTTTTGCCGAGCAGATGAGGTTTGGCCTGAAGTTTAAAATGCACCCATGTGTAATTGGCTTCTGTTGAACTGTCTTGATCATCTTCCGTTTTAATCAATTTCTGTCCATTAATATCATGTTCTAAAATGTAATTGCTTCTATCTCGGAGTTGATCTTCATAAAGGTGAATATGATAACCATCACTAAAATATTCGATGGCACTAATTCTTTCAGATTTATATTTTAAACTTTTAATATTGAGGGGTCTGAATTCGTTTCCACCATAAAAAACACTTTTATTATTGAAATAATAATCTAAAACAGTTCCTTGGTTCCTGACTGGTTTCAGATCAGTAATGCGATATCCGGTTCCTTGATTTTGCTTAATCACAACTTTTAAATATGCTTCAGGATTTGGCACATAAAAATCATCTAGGTATATTTTGAACCCGATCTCCTGTTTATTCAACTTATCCTTGATAGAAAGCGGTGGTCTTACTTCTGCTTCTATTTTAATTTTAGGTTCAAGCACATGAAATTTTCTGACGAATGACGGAGCATCTTCGTTCTGATCAACAAAAACACTAATGATATAATTCCCAGATTTGGTCAGGCGCATATAATCTGTTGGAAATACCAACTCATAATGGATATAAGGTGTGGTGGTATTTAATGAAAATTGATAATCATTAATTTGATCGGTTAAAAAGCCATCAACATATTCATTGGGCATTAATTCTGATGCTTCCCAATTTGAATTGCAGTGTTGTATTTTAAATGAGTAACTTTTAACTTCATCCTCCAGATCATCAAAAGAAAGCAATAATTTCTCATTGGTGTTGAGTTCAATTATCGGGTCTGATAGTTCAAAGCCAAACCGATGTATAAGTACAGATTTAATATTTTTATGATCGTAAATATCTGCAGCATAATCACTCTTAATGTTCTTTTTAATTATCGGATATGCAAATATTGTAAAAGGCAGGGTTATGAAAACAGTAAAAAACATGATATATGTCATTCGAAAAGCTGGTGTATACTTTTTTATATTTGAATGTTCCATTGCTTAATATTATAATTTTGCCATAAAATTAGATTTTTTTAAAGCTTATTTATATAAAAATAAAAATAAGGTGTTATCTTACACTTTACTTATTGTAAAACAGAATAAATTAAGGTTTATTTTGTAAAATTGCACTTTTTAGATTGACATTAACTAAATGCCGACAATGATAAAAATTAAGAAGGGATTGGACATCAAACTGGTAGGAAGCGCTGAGAAGACAGTTGCTAAACTGGGTGTCAATAGCTACGCCATTAAACCTACCGACTTTATTGGTGTATTCCCTAAAATGTTAGTTAAAGAAGGTGATTCTGTAAAGGCGGGCTCACCTTTATTTTTTGATAAATATAGAGAAAATATCAAATTCACAGCTCCGGTAAGCGGTAAAATCACTGAGCTTAAGCGTGGGCCTAAACGAATTTTACTTGAAGTAAAAATCGAGGCTGACGGACAGGATAGTTTTGTTGATTTTGGTAAAGCCAACCCAAAGGATTTAACTCGTGAGGATGTAAGTGCAAAATTGTTAGAAAGTGGTGTTTGGCCATTTATTCGACAGCGCCCTTATTCAGTCATTGCTAATCCGGCTGATGAACCAAAAGCCATTTTTATTCCTGCGTTTGATTCGCATCCACTTGCTCCTGATTTTGATTTGGCTGTTCACGGACAAGGTGAAACTTTTCAGGCTGGTATCGACGCACTTGCCAAACTAAGCAATGGTAAAATTCATTTGAATATTAATGAAGCGGCTCCATCTAAGGTTTTTACAAACTGTAAAAATGTTCAAATCAATGAGTTTTCGGGGCCACATCCAGCGGGTAATGTGGGTACACAAATTGCCCATATTGATCCCATTAACAAGGGAGATATTGTTTGGTATCTATACCCACAAGATGTGTTAACGATTGGAAGATTATTCCTTGAAGGGAAATATGATACCACACGATTGGTTGCATTTACCGGATCGGAAGTTTTAAAGCCAATCTATTATAAAACCAAACTGGGTGCTTGTGTTGAAGCCATGGCCGAAAATAATGTGACCAAAGTAAAAAAACGTTATATCAGTGGCAATGTACTTACAGGAACAAAAATTGACAGAACCGGTTATGTTGGATCTTATCATACACATGTAACGGTAATTCCGGAAGGCGATCAACATGAATTTATGGGTTGGTTAATACCAAGTTTGAAAAAGCATAGTTTTTATCGAACTGCACTTTCATGGTTAATGCCAAAGAAAGAGTATAGATTGAATACCAATCTGAATGGAGGTATTCGTGCCTTTGTAATGACGGGTGAATTCGAAAAAGTTTTGCCGATGGATATTTTTCCAATGCAATTAATAAAGGCCATTATGGTTGAAGATATCGATGCGATGGAAAACCTTGGAATTTACGAAGTGGATGAAGAGGATTTTGCATTATGCGAATACATCAGCACCTCAAAAATTGAAATTCAATCGATAGTTCGACAAGGGTTGGACATGATTAGAAAAGAAATGAGTTAAAAGTTTGTTTAATCATTATATATATTAATGAAAGCACTTAGAAAAATACTAGATAATATCAAACCGCATGTTGCAAAGGGTGGCAAATTTGAAATGTTCCGTTCGACTTTTGACTCGATCGAAACGTTGTTTTTTGTTCCCGATCATGTAACGCTTAAGGGTAGTCATATCCGCGATGGGGTGGATATGAAAAGAACGATGATTACGGTTTTCATCGCATTAATTCCTGCCATGCTTTTTGGCATGTGGAATGTGGGTTATCAGCACTTTTTGTCGTTGGGCGAAACGGTGGCAATCTGGCCGGCATTTTGGTATGGATTTTTAAAAGTTCTCCCAATTTTAATTGTGACTTACGTAGTTGGTTTAGGCATTGAAATAATTTTTGCACAGAAGCGTGGTCATGAAGTAAACGAAGGATTCTTTGTTTCAGGGATGCTTATTCCTTTGATTCTTCCACCGGACATTCCATTGTGGATGGTGGCAGTAGCTACTGCTTTTGCGGTAATAATTGGGAAAGAAGTTTTTGGTGGAACCGGAATGAATATTTTAAATCCGGCCTTAACTGCTCGCGCCTTTTTATTCTTTGCTTACCCCTCATTTATGTCGGGCGATAAAGTTTGGATTTCTGCCAAAGCAGATGCTTTTTCAGGAGCCACACCACTTGGTGATGCCTTGGTTGGGAATCTTGATAAATTACCAAGCCCAATGGAGATGATGATAGGAACAATACCCGGTTCTGTCGGCGAAACTTCTATCATTGCAATTGGAATAGGTGCATTAATATTACTGTTCACAGGAGTGGGTAGCTGGAGGATTTTATTCTCAACTATTGCCGGTGCGGTTGTTATGGGTTTACTTTTCAATTTATGGGGCTATAACGATTATATGAACCTTCCTGTTCATTACCATTTAATTATGGGTGGATTTGCATTCGGAGCAGTGTTTATGGCTACTGATCCTGTTACGGCTTCACAAACCAATAAGGGTAAATATATATATGGATTCTTAATTGGTTTTATTGCCGTTTTGATCAGGGTATTCAATCCTGCTTACCCCGAAGGTATGATGTTGGCAATTTTACTGATGAACGTATTTGCACCGCTTATCGATCATTATGTGGTTGAATCAAATATCAAGAAACGACTAAAACGAGCTAAGGCTTAATTTATAAAGAAAAATAAAACATAAACTTATGTATAGTAATTTTTATATTTTTCGATATGCAAGTGTGATGGTGATCATTGTTGCTGCCATTTTATCTTCGGCTGCCATGTTCCTAAAACCGCTTCAGGAAAAAAATGAAGCCATCGATAAAATGAAAGGCATTCTTGCATCAGCAAATATTGAAGCAACTTCAGAAAATGCCATCGATCTTTACAAAAATAATATTATTGAAGAGATTGTAATAAGTAATACTGGTGAAGTTGTGGAAGTTAATAAAACCGGCGATGTTGAGCCGGGTACAAGTATGGCCTTTAATTTAGACCTAAAGAAAGAATTATACAAAAAGAGCAAAGGCCAAGCCTATAATATTTCATTACTTGTAGCAGAAAGCAATGGGGCTAAAACCTACATAATTCCACTTCGTGGCACCGGGCTTTGGGGACCCATCTGGGGAAATATAGCTGTTAAGGATAATTTTAGTACTGTTGTCGGTGCTACCTTTGGTCATAAAGGAGAAACTCCTGGACTGGGTGCCGAAATCGACACTAAGAACTTTCAACTTCAGTTTATAGGCAAAGAGGTATTTAAAGATGGGGAATTTCAATCTGTGAAAGTTGTTAAAGGTGGGGTTGCAACACTTCCCGCTGAAATGCACATCCATGGTGTAGATGCTATTTCTGGAGGTACCATTACCAGTGATGCGGTAAGTGAAATGCTTACCAATTGTTTAGAAAATTATGTTCCATATATCAAAAAACGAAACTAAGCGATGAGTGAAGTGAAAAAAGAAAAGGAACCTTTGTTTTCGGCTAAAAACCGTAAACTCTTAATTAATCCCCTTCATAAAGATAACCCGATTACAACTCAGGTTTTGGGGATCTGCTCAGCTTTGGCGGTAACCGCAAAAGTTAAACCGGCATTCGTTATGACCTTATCAGTTATGGCCGTTTTAGCCATAGGTAATGTTATTATTTCGCTCTTGCGAAACGGAATTCCACCACGAATTAGGATTATCGTTCAGCTGGTTGTAATTGCTGCGCTTGTCATTTTAGTCGATCAGGTATTAAAAGCATTTGTTTTTGATGTCAGCAAACAACTCTCAGTTTTTGTTGGTTTGATCATTACCAACTGTATCATCATGGGTCGATTCGAAGCCTTTGCAATGGCAAATAGCCCTTGGCAATCATTTTTAGATGGGCTGGGAAATGCATTTGGCTATGGCTGGATTTTGATAGTCGTTGCTTTTTTTCGCGAACTTTTTGGCTCTGGAACTCTTTGGGATTATCCAATAATGGAAAAATTGGGAGTTTACAACTTCGGATACGAAAACAATGGATTTATGATTTTACCTCCAATGGCATTAATTATCGTAGGTGTAATTATTTGGGTTCAACGATCAAAGGATAAAACATTAATTGAAGGAAAATAATAAGAATTTATAATAATTAAGATATGCAGGAATTATTTAACATATTCGTAAGGTCCATCTTTATTGATAATATGGTATTTGCCTATTTCCTGGGCATGTGTTCATATTTAGCTGTTTCAAAAACGGTTAAAACTTCAATGGGGCTTGGTTTGGCAGTTATTTTCGTACTCGCAATTACCGTTCCGGTTGATTATTTGATGAATGAGTATTTGCTCTCGGCAGGAGCTTTAAGCTGGTTAGGGCCTGAGTTTGCTGATGTTGATTTAAGTTTTTTAAGTTTCATCATGTTCATCGCAGTTATTGCATCTATGGTTCAGTTGGTCGAAATGATTGTAGAGAAGTTTACCCCGGCCTTGTATAACTCATTGGGAATTTTCCTCCCACTTATTGCCGTTAACTGTGCCATCTTAGGTGGTTCGTTATTTATGCAAGAACGAGAGTATGAAAGTATTTGGCAGGCAACTTCCTTTGGTTTAGGATCTGGTGTTGGCTGGTTGTTAGCTATTGTTGGTATTGCAGCCATACGTGAGAAAATCAGATATTCAAATGTTCCTGCACCCTTAAGAGGCCTTGGGATCACTTTTATCATTACCGGTTTAATGGGAATTGCATTTATGAGTTTCTTAGGAATAAAATTATAATCTTGATAACTAGATAATAAATTAGATATGATTTTAAATATTAGTATAGGATTGGTTGTATTAATCAGCATCGTCGTTTTCTTATCAATTATCATGTTGTTGGTTTCGGTATTGTTATATGCCCGAAAAAAACTCATGCCATCTGGTGAAATTAAACTTACCATTAACGATGATAAGGAGTTTGTTGTAAATCCAGGGTCAACGGTTTTGACCACTTTGGCCGATCAAAAGATATTTTTGCCATCGGCATGCGGTGGTGGTGGAACTTGCGCCATGTGTAAATGTCAGGTATTTGAAGGTGGTGGATCAATTTTGCCAACCGAGGTAGGTTACTTTACGCGTAAAGAGCAGCAAAATAATTGGAGGCTTGGTTGCCAGGTGAAGGTGAAAGAAGATATGAAAATTGGGATCCCAAAAGAAATTTTCGGAATTAAGAAATGGGAGTGCGAAGTTATCTCAAATAGAAATGTAGCCACTTTCATTAAAGAATTTGTAGTAAGGCTTCCTGAAGGTGAAACCCTCGATTTTCGTTCCGGAGGTTATATACAGATTGATGTTCCTAAATGTGAAGTTGATTATAAGGATATTGAAATTGAAGAAGAATATCGTGGAGATTGGGATAGCTTTAATATGTGGGATTTAAAAATGAAAAACCCGGAACCCATTTTCCGTGCTTATTCCATGGCAAATCATCCTGCTGAAGGTAATATTGTGATGTTAAATATTAGGGTTGCCACCCCGCCTTGGGATAGAGCTAAAAACCAATTCATGAATGTGAACCCTGGCATTTGTTCTTCTTATATCTTCTCTCGTAAACCTGGAGATAAAGTGACTGTTTCCGGACCTTATGGTGAGTTTTTTATCAAACCAACCGAACGCGAAATGATGTTCATTGGTGGTGGTGCAGGAATGGCGCCTATGCGTTCTCATATTTTTGATTTGTTTAACACAAAAAAGACTACACGTAAAGCTACGTTTTGGTATGGCGGAAGATCATCAAGAGAATTGTTTTATGTTGATCAGTTTAAAGAAATAGAAAAGAATTTTCCAAATTTCAAATTCAATATCGGACTATCTGAGCCATTACCTGAAGACAATTGGGATGGTTATACCGGATTTATCCATCAAATAATTATGGATAACTATTTAAAAAATCATCCTGAGCCGGAAGAAATTGAATTTTACTTATGTGGCCCTCCTATGATGAACGACGCAGTTTTGAAAATGCTGGATGATTACGGAGTGCCCGAAGAAATGATCGCATTTGATGATTTCGGTGGATAAAAGATACCTTTAAATTGCGTAAAAGCCTCGAACCAGAATTATTGGGTTTGAGGCTTTTTATTTTATACCTATTTTTGAGGACTTAATTTCTTTCATAAATGAAAACAAATAAACTTCTTTTTTTAGCCTTGATTATGCTTTCTTCCTGTAATCTTAAACAGGAGAAATTGGAAAAAATAAGCTTTCAGGGCCAAGCACAGGGAACCTATTATATGGTGACTTATTTTGATGAGCAAGAGAGAAATCTGCAAGCTGAAATAGATTCAATTTTGAAAAAATTTGATCAATCTCTGTCATCCTGGGTGCCAAATTCAATTATTTCAAGGGTTAATCGAAATGAAAGAAACGTAATTCTGGATAAGTATTTCATTGATAATTTTAATTTATCTAAAAGAATTTCAGAAGAAACAAATGGGGCTTTCGATTGTACAGTTGGCCCACTTATCGAAGCCTGGGGTTTTGGTTTTAGGAAAGGCGTGGAACTAGATCAATCAATGATCGATAGCATTCAGCAATTCGTTGGTTTTAGAAAGGCAAAAATCGAAGATGGTGTTTTACTTAAAGATGATCCCAGGATGGAATTGAGTTTTAATGCTGTTGCCCAGGGTTATTCTGTTGATTTGCTTGGGCAGTTTTTAAAGGATAAAGGGATTAGTAATTTCATTCTTGATGTCGGAGGAGAGGTTTTGGCAAGCGGTAATAAGCTTAATTCCGAATCATGGAATGTAGGAATTCAGAAGCCGACTGAAGATGAATATGGTGCGATTGAGGCAGAAATAGTTATCAGTTTAAATGATAAGGCATTGGTTACTTCTGGAAGCTACCGGAAATATTATGAGAAAAATGGGGTGCGATACTCTCACATGATTGATCCTTCAACCGGTTATCCCGTAACTCACACATTGCTTAGTGTTAGTGTGCTTGCTGACAATTGCGCCGAAGCTGATGCCTATGCAACAGCATTTATGGTGATGGGACTAGAAAAAGCCATAGCCTTTCTAAGTAAAAGAAATGATTTGGAAGCCTATTTTGTTTTTCAGGAAGATGGAGAAATGAAAGCTTTTAATACGGATGGATTGGAAAGAATAATCAATAAATAATATAAAATATTCATTTAAAAAGACCTTAAACCTTTCTTGTGCTATTATTTAATCTAAAGTCTAGCATCTATATATCTAAAAATCTAATCGTTATGGCAAGTCGATTCTTGTGATCCACAGGTACACCCCATTCGTTGGCCCGTTTCCGGATCAACTGTGCTACATTGTTTGGTAAATTTACCGTCTTTTTTTACAAACATTTTAATTCCGATAAAAGCAAAAGCGATTGCGATAAGGACAACAGTTATTAAGATTAATTTGAGTAGCATAATTTATTTTTTTACAAAAGTACCAACAATCTTTTAATTAGCAATGATAGAATACTTATTTGATTAATGGTCTAAATAATAGTTCCTTTTCTGAACTCACTCATCAAAACGGCGGCAGCAATAGAAGCATTTAAAGATTCTGCCTTGCTGTTTGAATGAGCAGGGATATAAATTGGGTGAGTCACAAAATTGGAAATCTCTTCAGAAATTCCTTTTGATTCATTCCCAATAATGAGGATACCTTTTTTTGTGAGTGTTTTCTCGTAAATGTTTTTCCCGGTAAGCAAGGCACCATAAATGTTTAGATTTTTGGGCACATCTTTTTCAAAGAAATTTCTAAGATCAGTATAATGAGTTTTAAGCCTCAAAAAAGAGCCCATGGTTGATTGTATTACTTTCGGATTATAAAGGTCAACACTCTCTTTAGAACAGATGATGTTTTTAATTCCAAACCATTCAGCAGCCCTGATAATTGTTCCCATATTTCCGGGATCTTGCATATTGTCTAGAACCAAAACCAAATCCTCAAAATCTATTTTTTGAATTGACTGATCAGGAATTACAGCCGTTGCTAAAACCTGGTTGGGGCTTTTAAATGAACTGATCCGTTCAAGCTCTTTGGGTGATACTTTTTCTGAATTTATTTTTTTTGAAGCTAGCTTGTTTTGGTTGGCTAGCAGCCATGCTGGGAGTGCATACAAAGCCTTAATTTGGTAATTGCTCATGATGAGTTCGTTAACCATCTTTTCACCTTCAACAACAAACTCACCATATGCTTTTCTAAATTTTAAAAGCTTAAGTGAATTTAAATGTTTTATTTGGGCTTTTGAAATCATCTTATTCCATTAAAAAAATAAATCCCGATCGAAACCGGGATTTAAAGATAATAAAATATTGTGCGATAAAACTATTCTGCAATCACGTCCAAATTAATTTCAGCTGAAATTTCTTTGTGGATTTTTATAGTTGCCTTATAGGTTCCAATTTCTTTAATTGCGTCTCCATCAACAGAAATTTGTTTTTTGTCGATTTCAAATTTGAATTGTTCTTTAAGTGCATCTGAAACTTGCATTGCATTTACGGATCCGAAAATCTTACCTGAAGTACCAGCTTTAGCACCTATTTTTACAGTAATATCCTGAAGTGCAGCTAATAAAGTTTCAGCTTCATTTCTGATTTTTTCTTCTTTGTAAGATTTTTGTTTGAGATCCTCTGCTCTTACTTTTTTACTTGATTCATTAGCTAAAATTGCCTTCCCTGTTGGGATAAGGAAATTTCTGCCATAACCATTTTTAACAGTAACAAGGTCGTTGGTATAACCCAGGCCTTGAACATCTTGTTTTAAAATTACTTCCATGACTTCACCTCCTTATTTTAATAAATCTGCAACATAAGGCATTAACGACAAGTGACGTGCACGTTTAATAGCCTGAGAAACTTTCTTTTGATATTTTGTTGAAGTTCCAGTAAGACGGCGAGGTAGAATTTTACCTTGCTCATTTACAAACTTCAAAAGGAAATTAGCATCTTTATAATCGATGTATTTAATTCCACTTTTTTTGAATCGGCAATACTTTTTCTTTTTAGTATCAACCGCAATAGGCGTTAGATATTTTATATCTGAATTTGATTGTGCCATTTTTGATGATTTTAAGGGTTAATTACTATTTGCTTTCTGTTTCGGCAGCTTGCTTTTCTTTCGCATTTCTACGTTTTTTCTCGTTGTATGCAACGGCATGTTTGTCGAGTTTGACGGTTAAAAAGCGTAAGATTCTCTCGTCACGTTTGTAAGCAACTTCTAAGTCACGAATAACTTCACCTGAATCTTTAAATTCAATTAGGTGATAAAATCCTGTTGATTTTTTTTGAATTGGATAAGCTAATTTTTTTAAGCCCCAATGTTCTTCGTGTACAATTTCAGCCCCTTTCTCTTTCAAGAAATCCTGATACTTTTTTACCGCTTCCTTCATCTGTTCATCAGACAAAACGGGAGTCATAATGAAAACGGTTTCGTATTGGTTCATCATTTTTAATTAATTTGTTTGTTATTGTTTTGATTTTAATACAGTTATATCCATTTTTCAATGGTGCCCATAAAATGGTGTGCAAAAATAGAAAATTTATTTGGTTTTACCAATATCAATACGTTGAAAAATTGATATTTAAGCAATTAAGCTTTAGATTAAATTCTCGTCTGCAAAGCTAAAATATTTTTCTTCGCCTATGATGAGGTGATCTAAAACATTTATGTCGAGCAATTGACCAGCGTCGCTGATTTTCTTGGTTAGTTTCAGGTCTTGTTCGCTTGGTTTGGTGTTACCTGAAGGATGATTATGACAAAGAATGATTCCGCTGGCGCCATTCTCGATGCTCAACCTGAATATTTTTTTTGGATCAGCTACCGTTCCTGAAACTCCTCCTTCACTAATTCGAAGGTGATTAATTATTTTGTTGGCACGATTGAGCAGGAGTATCCAGAATCCTTCGTACTGATAATCTTCAACAATAGACATGAAATAATTAAACACATCTTTTGATGAGTTAATGACAGACTTTTCTAACACTTCGGCACTTCTTCTTCTTCGGCCAAGTTCGAGGGCTGCGATAATGGATAAGGCCTTGGCCTCACCTATCCCTTTGAATTTTAGAAGGTCAACCGTTGAAAATTTGGATAATTCGATGAGATTGTTTTTTGCTTTTTTAAGAATTTGCTTTGATATATCCACAGCGGTTTCATTTTGATTACCAGAGCGTAATAAAATAGCTATCAATTCAGCATCACTTAAAGCATTTTTCCCTTTTAAAAGTAGTTTTTCTCGTGGGCGATCGTCTTCAGCCCATTGTTTAATGGTGGTATATTTCTTATCCATTGTAAGAAAAATTGATTGCGCTAACAAAGATAAGATTTTAAAACAAAAAAAGCCTCTGATTCAGAGGCTTCTAAATATTTTTGTGTTAAAAAAGCTTATAAAGAATTCGTAAGCTTAGTTAATTTTGAAACCAGATTACCTGCTTTATTCTTATGAATAATGGATTTCTTAACCAATTTATCAATCATAGATGAAAGTTTTGGAAGTTGCTCCACTGCTTCACTTTTTTCAGTAATAGCTCTGAATTTGCGAATAGCATTTCTCATTGTTTTCGCATGGTAACGATTACGGATTCTTTTTGCATCGTTAGTCCTGATTCTCTTGATTGCTGATTTATGATTAGCCATACTATTTTTCTGTTATTAAATGGTTATCTCTCCGTGAATTTTGGGCTGCAAAGATACATAAATTTATTATTCATCAAAATTTTTATGAAATATTAATTCACTCAATAACTTTCTATTTTGATTAACCATAATCTTCTGGCTTCTTCAAATAAATAATGGGATGAATAAAAAGATTTAAAAAGAAAAAATATGGGATATTTATTGGTAAAACATTTAATTCGGAAATTAAAAATAAACAATTACATCCCAGTTTCCTTGTTTCATAATTTTAAAATTAAGAGTAGCCAAGTTGATTGTAGCTTTATTTTTGTTTGCTACATTAAAACTCACGTTTGCAGTAAAAGGAAATATAACATTTTCAAAACCGTATTTTTCTTCATGATCAATCAAATTTCCACTTGAATTCTTAATTGAAGTGTCTGAAATCATAGCTTTTGATCCATTCTCACTTTTTTTAAATTGTATCATAATTTCGTTGGAACCGTCGTTAGTACCTTTATAAGTATAAAAAACATGATTGATACCGGTTTTTATCTCTGTTGAATAACTACGTGCTTTTTTTTCTTTCCCGATGTAAGCATCGTTTTCCCAATAGCCATCACTAAAAATACGTTTATCGTCAATGATCAAATAATGTTTGCCATATCCGCTTCGCTTGCCTTTTTTAAAAGTACCGACATAATAATCATTACCTGCCCAGATGTATTTCCCTTCTCCATGAGGATACCCTTTATCGAATTCGCCCTCATAAATATGTATGCCACGCGCCGTGCCTTGTCCATCAGCTAAGTTATTTTTGCATTCGCCACTGTATTTGCCCTCCAGATTTGGAACCAATACTTTGCAGGGATCGGTATCCTGACCAAGCGTAAAAAGTGGTAGAAGTATGATTAGAATCAAAGAATAGTAATGCATCATCGAAAAAAGTGTTATTGAAATGCAAAGGTATTATTATTTCTCGTCCTGTATTATTGAGAAATTTAATTAAATAAAAAATACTAACCCCGACCGGTATTACCCAGAAGGGGTTACAGAATAAAAATGCTTTTTTATAAAGTGCGGTTTGTCTGTTTTTTACGCAGATAATTGTTTCACAACTACTTATAATTATTCTAAAATCCTGAAAATTTATTTATTGAATGACTTGAGCCTTAAAGGTTCGATAATAGCCGCATCTACCCAATAAATATCTTCGGTTCCTTTTTTATTACTGGTAAAGAAAAAATATTTTTCATCGGGCGAAACATTAGGGCAATACTCGGTTGCTTCAGTATTTATTTCAGCTCCCATATTGATGGATGGCGTCCAACTATCATCATCTTTTCTAAAACTGATATAAAGGTCACCACCTCCGTAATGGTCTTCAAAACCGTGAGATGTGAAAATGATATAATCTCCATTAGGCGAAATCATCGCATTGTACTCGCCATCTTTTGTATTAATTTCGGGTCCTAATTTTTGAAGATTAGTGACTTTCCCATCTGTTATTTTTGATAAGAAAAGATCATTTCCAACTCCTGTATAAAGAAGCTCTCCGTTTTTGGTAATACTTGGGTAAAAACATCCTTTTAACTGAGTTGTGTCAAATAACCTGAAGTTATCCCAATCACCGTTAATTCTGTCAGCAATCCAAATTTCCCACGGAGATGGCACTTCGGCTCCATCTTGCGAGCGCTGTGAAATGAAGTACAGGTTTTTATTGTCACTGGTAATGAAACATTCTGCAGCATTAAATTTGCCAGAGAAACCGGTAGGTTCCGGTTTTGACCACTCCCCATTATCTCGCTTCATTATATGAACAGTCATTGGTATCTGTTGGGTGCGTGAATATTTAGTAAAATAAAATTCTTTAAAATCTGGTGAGAACATAACATCCCGTTCTTCAAAATCAGAAGTTGAAATTAAGCTCGGTGCTAGAAGTTCTGGGATAAGTCCTGGAGGATTATTAAAATCAGGATATTTCCCTTTAAGTTCAGGTTTTTCTGAATCATTTGCACCTTTCGATAAGAGATAATTTGCAAATTCTTTCGTTTCAATATTTTCAGCAAAACTCAAGGCATTTTCACCAATATAGTTTTTGATATGAATATCAGCCCCGAGTTCAATCAGTTTTTTCATCGCATCAAAATGCTTATTGATGATAGAAAGATGAAGCGCACATTCACCAAAATCATTAAGCTTATTAATAGATAAGCCTTCGTTAACAAGTGTTGAAATTAAGTTTGAATTTCCAACCAAGGCAGCAGCCATTAACAAAGTAGTACCATCTTTTGAAACTTCCTTCAGGTCAAAATCTGATTCAAGGAATCTCGAAATAATACCTTGATGACCCATTGTGATTGAGAAATATAGCAATTCAAAGGCACCATCACCTGAAGTCTGAACATCCACATTTTGAGAAAGTAAATAAGCTACATTTTCTTTGTGTCCTCGGGTAGCTGCCAGATAAATAGGGGTTTTGCCTGTTTCATCTTTGGCATTTAAATCGGCGCCAACTCCATGCAACCATTTGAGGGTTTCGTAACTTCCTCCTGCGGCAGCCCAATGGATGGGCTGACGGCCGAATGTGCCAAGCTCAAAAGGATTAGCTCCGTTTTCAACCAAGAGTTTTGTGATCTCAAATTGTTTAAAATTGGCTGCAAAATGAATGGGTGCAAAGCCTCGAGCGTTTTTTGTGATGACATTTAAAGAATCAAATTCAATCAACTCTTTTGTTTTTGTTATGTCTCCCTGCATAATTGCGGTGAAAATTTCCTGTGAAAACAAGGAGTTTGATAGAAGAATAGAAATCGTTAAAATAAATAATTTGAATTTTTTAAGTTTCATAATTAGGAAGATTAAGGTTAATTATAAATGATTACTTCTACATAAATTTACCCTATGCAAATACTAATTCTTACAAATCGTTATTTAATGGTCATTTGATATAGCATAATGTAAGTTTTATCTATTTTATTATTTATAAAATTAAATAATTAGATACGAACCCGGTATGGGTCAGTAATTTTAATAAATTCGAACTTTCAAATTTGTAATTAGCAGATGTTTAACTGTCATTATCTAGAAAGTACAAGTTTATATGTTCTTGTTAGATTATAATGCTTTAGCAGCTCATCTTAAATTTAACTCATGAAGAAAATAATTTTATTTTTTGTGGCAGTTTTATTTGCCGTTTTAACCCAGGCGCAAATCAGTTTAGATTATTATTTGCCCAATAATGTAAGTTATAACCAATCTATCCCAACACCGGAATCAATTGCTGGTTTTCAGGTGGGAGAGTGGATGGTAAGTCATGATAAACTGGTTGAGTACATGAAGACGATTTCCAGCGTTTCTGATCGGGTTATATTTAAAGAATATGCCAGGAGTCATGAGAACCGGCCTTTGATTCAGCTAATCTTTACATCTCCAAAAAATCAAAGAAATCTGGAGCAAATTAAGGCCGAGCATAAAAAATTATCTTATCCTGAAATTTCCAAGGACATTAATGTTGACGATATGCCTGTGGTTATTCTTCTGGGTAATACCGTGCATGGGAATGAACCAAGTGGTGCAAATTCAGCCATGTTAACTGCTTATTATTTGGCTGCAGCTGAAGGAGCCGAAATCGATAAGCTTTTAGAAAATGCTGTAATTATTCTCGACCCTGCATTAAACCCTGATGGATTTAATCGACATGCATCCTGGGTTAATGCGAATAAAAGTAAAGCGGATTTAAGCGATGCCAACAGTAGGATTTATAATGAAACTTGGCCGGGTGGGCGTACCAATCACTATTGGTTTGATTTGAATAGAGATTACTTATTACTTGCACATCCTGAAAGCAGAGGCAGGGTTGAAAGACTTCATGAGTGGTTGCCCAATGTGGTGACTGATCATCATGAAATGGGTGCTAATTCTACCTTCTTTTTTCAGCCTGGAGTGCCAAGTAGAAACAACCCCTTAACGCCTACGAAAAATTATGAGCTTACAAAAAAAATTGGTTCCTATCATGCAAGTTACCTCGATAATATAAAAACCTTGTATTTTTCGGAGGAAGTGTTTGATGATTTCTATTTTGGAAAAGGTTCTTCCTATCCGGATATTAATGGAGGCATTGGTATTTTATTTGAACAAACGAGTTTAAGAGGTTTTAAAAGAGCTGGAAATAATGGCGTAATAGATTTTCCATACACCATTAAAAATCAGTTCACAGTTGTTCAATCAACAATTGAAGCAGCTTTGTTGAACAAAAATGAACTCCTTAATCATCAGAAAGAATTTTATAATATCGCACTTAAAGAAGCTGATAAAGATGAAGTTAAGGCTTATGTTTTTGGTGAATCAACAGATAAAAGAAAAACTTCTGAATTTTTGGATTTGCTGAAAAGACATCAAATTGAAGTTCATCAACTTAAAGAAGACTATGTAGATGGTACAAATCATTTTGGAAAAGATAATTCTTATATCGTTGTTTGTAAGCAGAAAAACTATTTATTACTCAAATCATTATTCGAAAAAGCACGGTATTTTAAAGATGTGACTTTTTATGATGTTTCTACATGGAATTTTCCTATGTCTTTTAATATTCCATTTGCAGAAATAAAAAATGATAAAACTGTAAAGCAAATAGCTGGGGTAGGTTTGGATGAAGTTGAGTTTTATGAAGGAAAGGTAACGGGATCAGATGATCCGGTTGCCTGGGTTTTTGCCTGGGATGAATATTATGCCCCGCGCGCTGTATCGGAATTGTTAGATAATGGGCTGGTAGTTAAGGTTGCAAAACGTCCCTTTAAATATAGAGCTGAATCTGTTCGCGTTGATTTCGACTACGGAAGTATTCAAATCCCGGTCGAGCACCAGAAAATGAGTCTTGAAGAAATTAAAGCAATGCTTTCGAAAATTGCAAAACGAGATGGATTAGATATATACGGATTGAAAACTTCATGGGTTGACGCCGGGATTGACATTGGAAGTAGCGATTTTGTGGTACTGCAAAAACCAGAGATCTTATTGTTAGTTGAAGGCGGAACAAATAGTTCGGATGCGGGAGAAATCTGGCATTTGTTTGATACAAGATATGCGACACCGATCACCTTACTACCAACCTCAAGATTAAGTAGTATAGATTTAAATGCTTACAATACACTTATTTTACCGGGAGGAACCTATAACGATATTCATGAATCGCAAGTAAGTAAAATCAGAACTTGGGTTGCGGATGGAGGAAATTTTATTGCATACAAAAACGCAACCCAATGGGTAAACAAAGTAATGAAGCTTGAACAAGAATTTAAGGAAAATGTTAAGTTAACCGATGAATGGCCGAAATATGATAAAAAAAGTTCAGACGCAAATTCTCAAGCCATTAATGGAGCCATTTTCGAAGTTGAAATGGATCTTTCTCATCCGCTTGCCTTTGGTTATAAACGTGAAATCCTTTCGGTATTTAAAACCGGAACAATGGTTGCCGAGTTAACAAAAGATCCTTATAATTCTCCTTTCAGATACACAAAAGACCCTTTGAAAAGTGGTTTTTGTTCGGATGAAAACCATGAGAGAATAAAAGGTGCTGCTTTTATTTCAACCCATAAAATTGGAACAGGAATTGTGATTTCCATCATGGATAATACCAATTTTAGAGGTATTTGGTACGGGACGAATAAGGTATTTGCTAATGCGGTATTCTTCGGAAATATAATTTAGTTTGAAATAAACATTTGCTTGAATTAAAAATAACCCTAATTTTGCGAGATGAAAAATAGCAACCCAAATTTTTATTATTGTTGTTGGAACCCTTTTATAAAAAGATGGGTTATGATATGATGTAATTTTTGTAGTTAAACATAATATTTATTAGAGGCCCTGAAATTCAGGGTCTTTTTTTTTGAATAAAATATAAGATGGATAAGAAAGATTTTTTTAATCAAATTGGGCAGTTCCGGAAGAATGTAAAAGGGAAGTTGCCATCGGTAACCAAAAGCATTGCTTTTACCGAAAATTTATCGAAGTTTTTATTTCCTGTGCTTTCAGAGAATCATTGCGAAAAGGCAGAATCGAAATTTGAGAAAATACAACAACAATTAGTTGAGTTGTTAATTCCGATGAGGTATAATGTAGACACAGCACAAGATGTTAGTCGGCATTTTATGAATCGCCTTCCGGAAGTTTACAGTTTGCTGTTAACAGACGCTCAAGCGATATATGAGGGTGATCCGGCAGCCAAATCCATTGAAGAAGTGGTGCTCTCTTATCCGGGCTTTTGGGCCATTTGCATTTATCGTTTAGCCCATGAGCTTGATCTGCTAGAGGTTCCCTTAATCCCACGTATAATATCAGAATATGCACATGGTAAAACAGGGATTGATATTCATCCTTCAGCTGTAATCGGACATTCTTTTTCGATTGATCATGGTACTGGTGTTGTTATTGGTGAGACGGCTAAAATTGGGAATCATGTTAAGATTTATCAAGGGGTAACCATTGGAGCATTAAGTGTAAGTAGTAAAAACAATACAGGTGTTCGCCACCCCAATATTCAGGATCATGTGACCATTTATGCTGGTGCTTCTATTTTAGGAGGGAATACCATTGTAGGTAAAAATTCGGTTATTGGAGGTAATGTATGGGTGGTTGAAAGTGTTGTTCCAAACTCATTGGTAACACATAGTCATAAAGTTCAAATCAAACAAAAAAATGGGAATAAATTAAATCCACAGAAAAACAATATTTATTATATCTAAGGTGAGCATTTTCTTATAAAAATATAAGAAAAAATCAAATATGGATTTTATCCCATCAATTTATAAATAAAATTACACATGAAAACAGAAAATATTTTAAAAGCAATTGGACATACTCCGGTTGTGAAAATCAATAATCTATTCGATAAGGAAATGAATGTGTGGATAAAACTGGAACATCTAAATCCAGGAGGAAGTATTAAAGACCGAATTGCATTGGCCATGATTGAAGCTGCTGAAAAAGAAGAAATATTAAAAAAAGGAATGCGAATTATTGAGCCCACCTCAGGAAATACGGGAATTGGACTCGCAATGGTTGCAGCTGTAAAAGGGTATGATTTAGTGCTGGTGATGCCAGATTCAATGTCGATAGAAAGGAGAAACATATTGAAAGCTTATGGCGCAGAATTGGTTCTAACTCCAAAAACTGAAGGGATGAATGGTGCCATTCGGAAAGCGGAAGAATTATTATTGGAAGGAACGTCCTGGATGCCGATGCAATTTAAGAACAAAGCGAATCCACAAATTCATGTTGAAAAAACTGCGGTTGAAATTATTCATGATTTTGAGCAAGGGATTGATTATTTCATCACAGGAGTTGGAACTGGTGGGCATATTTCAGGGATTTCGAAAACACTAAAAAGGAAATTCCCTCAGCTTAAAACTATCGCAGTTGAACCCTTTACTTCAAATGTGATTGGAGGTGGGATTCCTGGTCCTCATGCAATCCAAGGCATCGGAGCAGGTTTCATCCCTGATAATCTGGATTTGTCTGTAATCGATGATTCAATTGCGGTTACTAATGAAGAAGCGTATGAATTTTGCAAAAAAGCTGCAAAATTGGAAGGATTATTTGTAGGGATTTCAACAGGAGCTTCACTTGCTGCAATTTCAAAAATGGCGAATGAGATAAAAGGTAAGATCATTCTTACTGTTTCTTACGATAGAGGGGATCGGTACTTATCTGTCAATGGATTGTTTGAATAATCTTAATTTACTACATGAACAGTAAAAACGGCAATTCATATAATAAGTTAAGTGTTGATAATAAAAAAGGTTCTTAATTTTTCAATTAAGAACCTTTTTTTGCGGTCTGGACGGGACTCGAACCCGCGACCCCGTGCGTGACAGGCACGTATTCTAACCAGACTGAACTACCAGACCAATTTAATGTAAAGAACATCTTAACATCGCTGCTTAGAGCGGGCAAAGATAATTCAATTTTTTGTTTCACAAAACAAAAAATTGAAAAAATATAAAAATAATTCCGTCTTCTTTTTCTACTTTTGAGTCAAAAACCAGGATATGTTTAAATATGCATTAGTACGTAAGCCCAGTGAGTCGTTAATTGAAGGAATAACCAGTGCCAATTTGGGTAAACCAGAATTTAAAAAAGCGTTAATTCAGCACCAGGCTTATTGCGAAGCACTTATAAAATGCGGATTGGAATTAATAGAAGTTGAACCTGAACAGCAATTTCCTGATAGCGTATTTGTTGAAGATACGGCCATTGTGACAGAAAAATGTGCAATTATAACAAGACCTGGCCACGAACGAAGAAGAGGTGAGGAGCTCAGCATTGCTTCAAAGCTCAAAGAGTATCGTAAACTTGAATACATTAAATCTCCAGGATTGTTAGATGGCGGTGATATCATGCGCGTTGAGAATCATTTTTATATCGGATTATCTGATCGAACCAATAAAGAAGGCGCTGCTCAGCTAACAAATTCTTTAACAAAATACGGTTACACTGCTTCGGTAGTTGAAATAGGTGAGATGCTCCATCTTAAAACCGGAATTAATTATATTGGAAATCAACGGCTGGTGATGATTGAAACTTTATTATCGATGCCAGGATTTGAACAATTTAATAAAATAAGTATTCCTGAAAATGAAGCTTATGCGGCAAATTGTGTTTTGATCAATGATTATTTGCTCATTGCCAAAGGATTTGAAATGGCGAAGAAGAGTTATGTTGAGGCTGGTTTCAAAATAATTGAATTAGATATGAGTGAATATCAAAAATTGGATGGTGGCCTAAGCTGCCTTTCACTAAGATTTTAACTAAAGAGAAATAGTTAATGCTCCTTTAGTGTTAACTGAATAAATAGGAATCTCATTTTTAACTGCTCCCTCTATTAGATCCTTCTCATAATAAAATGAATTTGAGGAATCCATAATAATTAGTTTGGGTTGAAATTGTTTGAAAATATCTTTAATTGAAATTCTGACGTCTTCCGAAATAATTATGTAATCAACAGATGTTTGGAAGTTTTTTATCCGTTGGCAATTTTCTCGATTAATTTGTAAAAATATTTTATTTTCAAATTGATAAATGCTTCCGTTTTTCATCAACCCCAATTCATTTCTCTTATAATTTCTTTTAAGAATTGAAATTAACTGTGGCCTTTTAAGCCCAGAATAAATCCAGTTTGACGATAAATGATAATTAATTTTTTGCTCATCATCAATCAATATTGAATCCATAAAAACAACACTACGCTTCGCTTTTAGAAATTCAAAAATTGTATGCCCTTTAATATTATAAATGATTACTTTTCTTTGTTTAAGTTGAGAATAATTTCGATAAGTAAATCCAAACCCAATCAGCAGAATAGATATAAAGCTTGCAACAAACCACGTTTTCGATTTTCTCAATAGCATTTGTGTCATACTTATAATTCCTAAATAGATAATTATTATTTCAACAGGATTTAACACCAAATATTTGAAGGTCGACCCAGGAAGGGATTCAATAAACGCTACAAAGGTATTCATGCTTTTTACAAGGAATTTGAAAACGTATTGAAAGCAGATCGAAATAAGGGGTACAGATGACGTGAGTAAAAAAAGAAATCCTAGATTAATAATGAGTGTGGACAATATAATAGCCACAAGGTTTGTCAATAGGAAATAAACCGGAAATTGATGAAAATAATATATAGCCAAAGGGAAAGTGCCAATTTGTGCTGCCAATGAAACGATAAGTATTGAATGTGATTTATCAATAATTTGGTTTGAATGACGCAGGTGTTTTTTTAATAAGGGATAAATTGAAATAATTCCAACAACCGCTGCATATGAAAGTTGAAATCCAACTTCTTTTATCATGAGTGGATTTATAAGGAGAAGCAAAAAAGCCGATGCTGCAATAGAATTGTAAATATTTCCTTTTTTATTTAATGCGTCACCCCCAATGATAAAAGTCAGCATCACTGTGGCACGGAGTACTGAAGGCGAAAACCCTGTAATCAAAGCATATCCCCATATAAGTAAGATCAGGAAAAATGTTTTTAATAGCTGCTGTACCCCGCGTTTTTTTAAAAAACTGAACAGAAAGGTGAAGACCAAATAAATAATTCCGACGTGTAAGCCCGAAACACATAAAACATGCATGGCGCCTGCACCGGCGTAATCCTGCCTCGTTTCATCATCTAAAATTTCATCCTGGCCTAATAGAATGGCAATTGCAACGGCATACTCTGATTTCGATAAATTTGAATTTCGCAGAACTGTCATTGAGTATTGTCTGGCATCCAATGCGAGTTGCTTAATTTGATTTGCTTGTTTTCGATCTAATAATGACCAGGAATCTGAAGGGATATAGCCCTGATAGTAGATTTTTCGATTCTTTAAATACTTTTTGTAATCAAATTCATGAGGGTTTTGAGGAGGTTTGATATGATTCAATCGCATATTTATTTTTAATAAATCACCATATTTTAGGTTTAATGCCATACTATCCTTTGCGATATAAAAAATACTTTTACCAAAGCTGGTATTTTCAGGTTGATGCGCATAAATTTCTCCAATTATTTTTATTGATTTGGTTTTTACGATGGGTTGCTCTGTGATCAAAAATAAATAGTCATGATGTTGATTTAGAGACGGCTGCTGTTCTGTAAAATGATGTCGGTTACTCATAGCAATGCCTAATAAGATCAAAAGTGTTGCTATGCAAAAACCCGGAATAAGTCGGAACTTATAATTTCGTAATTTAATTCTGCAAAGAATGAGGATACTTATTGGTAAGATGAGTGAGTAAACGAGAAACTGTTTTGGATTTTCTATTTCCAAAAACTCATTGACAAAAATGCCTAACAAGTAAAACATAAGAATACGAACAAAAGGAAATTGTTGCCATGAAATCATCAAAGAAAAAATTACTTTTCCTTTTATTCCGTTTTTTTGATTTTGTCCTCTTAGAAATTAAAGATTAGAAACAATCAGATGTGCTGCCTTTTTAGAAGCGCCTTCGTTACCTAAGGTCTTTTTTAATTCTTGGAAGTTGGTAATCATTGCATTTCGATATTCAAAATTATTTAATAATTTCTGAAGTTCAACCCGTAAATTTTCTGTATTAAAATCATTTTGGATGAGTTCTTTAACTGCCTCTTTATCCATGATTAAATTAACAAGCGAAATGTATTTTATTTTTATCAACTGACGAGCAATGAAAACAGAAATAGCATCTCCTTTATAACATACCACCTCAGGAACATTAAAAAGTGCAGTTTCGAGGGTTGCTGTTCCGGATGATACGATCGCTGCTTTAGCGTGATCAAGTAAATTATAGGTTTGAGCGTGGATGACTTTAACATCACTTTTCCCAAGTATCGAAAAATAATATTCTTCTGTTATTCCCGGTGCTCCGGCTACCACAAACTGATAATCTTTAAACAGCGGAACAACAGATAACATGATTTTCAGCATGCGTGAAATTTCCTGCTTCCGACTTCCGGGTAAAACGGCGATTATTTGCCGATGATCTAACCCATTTTGTTCAGTGAGGTTTTGTTTATTCGAAAGCTCTCGTTGATTAATCACATCAAGCAAAGGATGTCCTACAAAATTCACCTCATAATCTAAGTCTTTATAAAAAGCTTCTTCAAAAGGTAATATGACTAACATCTGATCAACATCACGTTTAATCTTTTTGATCCGAGATTTTTTCCAAGCCCATACTTGTGGTGAAATATAGTACACCGTGCGAATATTATTCAACTTCGCAAATTCTGCAATTCGCAAATTGAATCCCGGATAATCGACCAAAATAACTACATCTGGATTGTAATTCAGTATATCCTCTTTACAGAAATCTAAATTCTTACGAATGGTATTCAAATTCGCAATCACATCTTTAAACCCCATAAATGCCAGATCGCGATAATGCTTTACCAGAGTGGCTCCTTCTTTTTCCATCAAATCGCCACCCCAGGCTCTGAATTCTGCTTCTTTATCAAGAACCTTAATTTCTCGAATAAGATTTGATGCATGCAGATCTCCAGATGCTTCTCCGGCAATGATGTAATATCTCATAAATTTATTGTTGAAGCCAAAAATAAATAACCACATAAACGAAGGTGACTAGTAAGATCCCTCTTCCTGTCAGCTCATATTTTTTCTTCACAAAATAATACCTTATGGGCCAAAGATTAAATGCGATTCCAATTATTTTGAATTCCTGAAGATTGTGATTGAGATTGGTTTTTCCAATAATGTCGATGAGTGAAGTAATCCCAAATACCAATAGGAATCCCAATATTGGTAAAATGAGGCCAATAAATACTCCAGTAAGATGACTGTCTTTATTTAATAGTTTGCCCATTTAGTTGCCATTTTTTAATGGTGTCGATTTCTTTGTGAGCTGTAAAATCATAATGCATCGGTACGACAGAAACATAATTATTGTCTAGTGCCCATTGGTCTGTGTCAGACTCGACATCCTGCTTTTCAAAATAACCGGTTAGCCAAAAATAATCCTGACCTCGTGGATCTTTTTTTGCATCAAACTCCTCAACCCATCTGGCTTTTGATTGACGACAAACTTTTATTCCTTTAATTTTTTGCTCGGAGATTGCCGGGATGTTCACATTCAAACAGGTGTTTTCAGGAAGCCCTTCTTTCAGTACTTTCTTTGCTATTTCACTTACAAAGTTACCACAATCGCTAAAATCTGCATCATGATCATAATCAAGTAATGAAAAACCGATGCTTGCTATACCTGAGATGCAACCTTCAATCACAGCTGCCATCGTACCTGAATAAACTACATTAACTGAGGCATTTGAGCCATGGTTAATGCCAGAAACTAACAAATCGGGCTTTTTCTTCATGGCCACTTGCTCGCCAAGTTTCATGCAATCTACGGGGGTTCCATTACACTCATACTCTTGATAACCAGGCTCTTTGGTTATTTTTTTTAGCCTTAATGGTGATCTGACCGTGATGGCATGCCCCATCGCAGACATTGGGTGTTTAGAAGCTACAACGGTAACATCACCAAGCTTTCTCATCTCTGAAATTAAATATCTGAGTCCTTTGGCATGAATGCCGTCATCATTGGTTATTAGTATAGTTGGCTTACCCATAAAAGTCAAAAGTTTAGTTGAATTATTAGAAGAACAAAAATAGAATAATTTACCGAACCTTTTTGGTTTACTAATTAATGAATAAATTAGCTTAGAATTTTTGTATTTCCTCGTAAAGTTTTTGAACGGGTAACCCCATTACATTATAAAATGAACCTGAAATTTCCTTAATTCCAATAAATCCAATCCATTCTTGTATGCCGTAGGCTCCTGCTTTATCGAAGGGTTTGTAATGGTGTATGTAATAATTGATTTCAGAAGCACTCAATTTTTTAAACCTGACCTGTGTTGTTGCTGAAAATATTTTTTCTTTAGTATTAGATTTTAAACAAACACCCGTAATCACTTCGTGCCATTTATTCGATAATAACTTCAACATTTCCTGAGCTTGTTTGAAGTTTTTCGGTTTTCCCAGTAATTTCTCGCCCAAACAGACAATGGTATCGGCAGTAATCAAAATTTCATTATCAGGTATTTCTTCGATATTAAAAGCAGAAGCCTTTAATCCGGCCAGGTATTCGGCAATTTCTTTTCCTTTTAATTCCGGAGGATATACTTCATTAACTTCACGTTGAGTGATTTGAAAAT
This sequence comes from Bacteroidales bacterium, assembly GCA_963675215.1. Taxonomy (GTDB): domain Bacteria; phylum Bacteroidota; class Bacteroidia; order Bacteroidales. The sequence goes on along the minus strand of OY775914.1, from coordinate 3,882,066 downwards.
CAAGACCCATCTCTTTTAGAAGTGATTGGCGCCTGGGTGACCCGGAGGCCAATATAATTTTAGTTTGAATGGGATTTGGTGCGATCATAAAAAAGAGTTTATTAAATTACCAATGAAACCCTTCATCAGTCATCCATTTCCCCTGAACTTTCATTACCTGCTCAAGTATATCTCTAACGCAACCTTCACCACCATTAAAATGTGAAATATAGTGAGAGATTGCTTTTATTTCTTCGGCCGCATCAGCCGGGCAGGTAGCTACACCGGCTTCTTTCATGACTTTATAGTCGGGAATATCATCACCCATATAGAGTACGTTCTTCGCTTCTAAACCATTATCATTCAAATATTTTTTGTAAACCTCAATCTTGTTATCCACACTTAAAAAAACATCAGTAACGTTTAAAGTATCAAATCTATTCGAAATAGAATCTGATCTTCCACCTGAAATTACAACAATTCGGTAACCTTTTTTGATGGCAAGTTGCAAGGCATAACCATCTTTAACATTTGCTGTTCTTAAAGGGTCTCCACTATTCTGTAAAATCACAGTTCCATTAGTGAAAACACCATCATAATCGAAAACGAAGGTGTTAATGTGTACTAGTGCTTCTTTGTAATTTATCATTGGTTTGAAAATTTTTCCTTGATTTGAGTTGAGATTAGTTTGTATAATTTCTGATATTCAGGATGCGAATTTAAGAAATCTAAATGCGCTTCAACAATTAAATCATCGCCTCTTCTAGCGGGACCTGTTTGAATATCCTTTGGTTTGCTGTCATGCATTCTTAAAGCCACTTCGGTTATTAAGGGCTTTATTAAATCTAATGAAAGTTTTTTTTCTGCTAAAATTTCGTCGGCAATAAGGTAAAAATAATTGGTAAAATTTGAAGCAAAAACAGCGGCAACATGCAAAGTTTTTCGTTGATCTGAGTTAATGAGTTGGATATTTCCCGAAATTTTCTTGGCAAGTGCTACAAGTTTCATTTCGTTATGATTAGTATTGGCTTCAATGCAGATTGGAATATTGCTAAAGTCAATATCTTTTTCTTTCGAAAAAGTTTGAAGGGGATAGAAAACGCCACAATTATGATAGGACGAATCAAAAATATCAATAGAAGTTGTTCCGGAAGTGTGAACAATAAATAAATCTTTTACTGAAATATTTCTTATCACATTAAACAATGCATCATCACTCACACATAAAATGTAAAGATCAGCCGAAGTATTTAACGATTTTAGGTCATCAGTGTAGCCGATTCCTAACTTCTTAGCAAGTGTTTTTGCATGCTTAATTTCCCGACTGTAAATTTGCAAAATTTCAAGTCCTGCGCTTTTTAATACAAGAGATAAATGGGTGGCCACATTACCTGAACCGAGAATGACTATCTGATGTATATCTTTTGTACTCATATTGTTAAATCAGAAGCGAAAATACGAAATTATAACCAATATGATATTTAGAATTGTATTCAAATTTATGATTCAAAATCAAAACATCTAAACTTCTTCAATATTTTAGGAATCTATTTATACCCCAATTATTTCAGCTATAATTACTAACTTTGTAACCACTTAATTAACCAGATTTGAATTAATAACTAAAATTATGAATAAAGATTTTTTATCAGATAGGGTGAATAATTTATCTGAGTCGGAAACTTTAAAAATGACTCAGAAAAGCAGGGAGCTTAAAGCCTTGGGACATGATGTAATTGCGCTAACTATTGGAGAGCCTGATTTCAACACACCACAAAATGTTAAAGATGCAGCAATTAAAGCTGTTGAAAATAATATGACGCGCTATACTCCGGTTCCTGGTTATCAGGAATTGCGTGAAGCCATTGCTAAAAAGTTTAAAAGAGATAACGGACTCGACTACGAGGCTGCGCAAATTGTGGTTTCTAATGGTGCAAAACAATCCATTACGAATGTCATTCTTTGTTTAGTTAACGATGGTGATGAGGTAATTGTTCCGTCGCCTTATTGGGTTTCGTATCCTGAAATGGTTAAACTTGCAGGGGGAAAAGTGATTGATATTAATACAAATGTAGACACAGATTTTAAATTTACAGCAGCTCAATTAGAATCAGTAATAACCGAAAAAAGTAAGGTCTTATTATTTTCGTCACCATGTAATCCAACGGGGTCAGTTTATTCAAAAGCCGAATTACAAGCTATCGCAAAGGTAGTTGCTAAGCACCCAAATTTATTTGTGATTGCTGATGAAATTTATGAGTTCATTATTTTTAAAGAAAGGCATGAGAGTATTGCTCAATTTGAAGAGATAAAGGATAGGGTAATCACGATTAATGGCGTATCAAAGGGTTTCGCCATGACCGGTTGGAGAATTGGTTATATGGCTGCTCCGTTATTTATTTCAAAAGCGTGTATTAAATTACAAGGACAATACACTTCAGGTGCATCGTCAATCGCACAGATGGCAGCACTTGAGGCAACACTGGAGGACCCCTCAACTTCGGATTCAATCCAAACCATGGTTAAAGCTTTCAGAGAGCGAAGGGATATGGTAATTGATTTATTAAAAGAAATTCCGGGAATTAAAACAAATATTCCGGATGGTGCATTTTATGTTTTTCCAGAAGTTGATTCTTATTTCGGAAAATCTTTCGAGAATTACCAAATTAAAAATTCGGATGACCTTTGCATGTACATATTAGAAACCGAATATGTTGGCATGGTTTCAGGAGGTGCTTTTGGCAATGATAAATGTATCCGTATTTCGTATGCCACATCAAAAGAGATACTTATAGAAGCGATTACACGAATTAAGCGAGCATTAAGCAAGCTAAACTAATTGCAATATTTTAAATCCCGGTTCTGCCGGGATTTTTTATTTATTATCCCGGCGTTTTAACTATTTTTGTTAAAATATCAATAAATAATTTTCATGTTTTCAAAAGAGAAGCTAAATCAATTATTCGATTCGTTTAATAAATTGAAGATCCTTGTGATAGGAGATATCATGTTGGATGCCTATGTTTGGGGAAAAGTGGACCGGATCTCTCCTGAAGCTCCTGTTCCAATTGTTGCCATTCAAAAACGAATCAATAAACTTGGTGGTGCTGCTAATGTTGCGCTGAATTTGAAATCCTTAGGAGCTGAGCCTATTATTTGCTCAGTAGTTGGAGATGACTCAAAAGCAATAGAATTAATCGAGGTTTTGAATGTCGAATCATTGACTGCTGATGGGATTATTAAAAGTGCCGATAGAATTACAACAACAAAGTTCAGGATTATTGGCAACAATGCACAAATGTTACGAGTTGACGAAGAAGACACACATGATTTGAATGTGAATGAAGAAACACAATTGATTGCAAAAATTATAAGCTTTTTTAATTCAGGAAAAATCGATGCCATTATTTTTCAGGACTACAACAAAGGTAACCTGAGCAAAAATGTAATTACAGAAGTTATTAAGCTGGCTAATGAAAGAGGAATTATCACGACTGTTGATCCGAAAAGTAAGAATTTCTTTGAATTTAAAAATGTAAGTTTGTTCAAGCCTAATTTAAAGGAACTTCAGGAAGGCCTGGGTCTTTTTATTGAAGAAGTGAATTCCGAAAACCTTTCGATGCTCACTGAAAAATTGAATGAGATTCTGAACGCTAAGATGCTAATGACAACTTTATCAGAGCATGGTGTTTTTATAAGAGAAGAATCAAAAACTCAAAGAACAAAGTCACAAATTATCCCTGCTCATAAAAGGTCTATTTCTGATGTATCCGGTGCCGGAGATACCGTTATTAGTGTTGCCACACTCTGCCTTGCTTTAAATCAGTCGGCACTACAAATTGCTTCCCTCTCAAATTTGGCAGGAGGCATCGTGTGCGAAGAAGTAGGCGTTGCTTCAATTGGAAAACAAAGACTTTTGGATGAAGCAATAAAATTACTCACTAAATAAAAGAATCATGGCGGTGCAGGATAAATCAGGAAAGAAAGAGCAAGTGCAAACCATGTTCAATAAAATTGCAGGGAGCTATGATTTTTTGAATCATTTTTTATCTCTTGGTATTGATATTTTGTGGAGAAAAAAACTAATAAAACGCCTTAAACAACAACAACCAAAACACATTCTTGATGTTGCAACAGGAACCGGTGATCTTGCAATAACAGCAACTTCCATTAAAAATGTGAAAATTGTGGGAGTTGATATTGCTGAAGATATGCTGGCCGTTGGCCGAAAAAAGATTCAACGAAAAGGATTGAATGAGCAAATAGAGCTTAAGTTCGGCGATAGCGAAAACCTTCCTTTTGAAAATGAATTTTTTGATGCAGCTATGGTTGCTTTTGGCGTTCGTAATTTTGAAAACCTCGATTTGGGTTTATCAGAAATGAATCGCGTTTTAAAATCGCAATCAAAAATATATGTTTTAGAATTCTCAATGCCCGAAAAATTCCCAATTAAACAATTGTATCATTTTTATTTCAAAAATATTTTACCGCTGATCGGAAGATTAATTTCGAAGGATAGAGGAGCCTATGTTTATCTTCACGATTCGGTGCAGGAGTTTCCGTCGGGTGAGGTTTTTTTAAATCGTTTGCAAAAGGCAGGATTTAAAAACCCAATTCAAATAAAACTATCATTTGGTATTGCGAGTATTTACATAGGCGAGAAGCAATAGTTTTTTGTAAAGAAATAAAAATATTTATTGAGCGTTATCCATTAAATCAAAAATATACTTGACTTGAAATTCATTTTTAAATTAGGCTTCAGTTTTATAATTGGCTTGCTTTTCGTTTCTCCAAGTAGTAATGCCCAAGGCAATCATATTGAAAATTTGGTACAACGTGATTTTAATCCATACCATTTTGGATTCATACTTTCGGTTAATCAAATGAATTTTTCTTTGAAAGTTAATGAGGATGCTATTGGAAAGGTAACGCTAAGCCCTGATGTATATGAGTTTCCCAATGCCGACTCTGTGAAATTCCTAAGCGTAAATAATGAGCCGGTCGTTGGATTTACAGTTGGAATAGTTACCAATTTGAGAATAGCACCATTGCTCGACTTAAGGTTTATCCCTTCGTTATCTTTTGGCGAACGAAAATTGAATTACTCATTTATAAATTATAAAGGTGAAGATGATCCCATCAATCAACCTGTCCAAAAGAGTATTCGATCGACGCATATTGACCTGCCGTTATATATTAAATACAAATCAAAACGAGCCCATAATATTAGAGCCTATGTCTTAGGAGGTGTGAAATACACTTACGATCTGGCTGCAAATTCAAAAAAGAACGAGGAAGCAAATGGAGATTTGCTATTGCTGAACAGGCATGATTGGCTTGTTGAAGCCGGCGGTGGTTTTGATTTTTACTTCCCCTATTTTAAATTTGGGGTCGAGCTTAAAATGTCTTATGGATTTAATGATTTACTCATCTCCGAAAATAATATTTATACCGACGGAATCACCAGTTTAAATTCCAAACTATTTCAAATTTCTTTTACCTTTGAGTAAAGATTAAATTTGAAATTATGGACGAAGCCAATAAAAAAGAGTTATTGAACAGCCTGATCACAAAAGCCAGCCTTAAACAGGATGTTTATCAGAATACATTAGATACATTTGAGCTCTTTAAAACAAGTATTAAAAATGTCATTGATGATTTTCGCGAAAAAGCGATGCTTCAAAAATTAAAGCATGAAATTCCTTTTGAATTTCGTAAACGAGGTGATTTTGAAATTGAAATGAAGTTTGCGGGTGATGTTTTAATTTTTATGATGCATACCAATGTTTTTGAATTTCCTCGCGATCATTTTGTGATGAAAAGTTCTTATGTGAAAGAAGACCCTGATCGTGCATTTTGTGGAATCATAAATATTTATAATTTTCTGGCCGATTCGTTTAAATATAACCGGTTAAACGATAGTGGATATTTGATAGGCAGAATTTTTGTGAATAAAGACATGCATTATTTTATTGAAGGTAAGCGTGAAATTGGCCAACTCTATAATAATTTTGTAACTGCTGAGATGAATGAGGACGTTGCTTGCGACATTGTTGAGTCAGCCATAAAATTCACCATCAATTTTGATTTATTAACGCCACCTTATGAAAAAGTAAATGAGGTAAATGTGCACGAATTTTTATCAAACTTAGATTCGATGAGTTTGAAAACAGGCAAGCGGCTTGGATTCCAATTTCAGAACGAGAAGGATAAAATAAATAAGCTTAAAAAAAATGATCTTTTTTAAAGATTTTTCTTTGGTGCAATCAAAAAAGTATTATTTTTGCACGCACAAAACGAATGGTCCGTTCGTCTAGTCAGGTCAGGACGCCAGGTTTTCATCCTGGTAACACGGGTTCGAATCCCGTACGGACTACAAAAACAAAAAACCCACATCTTAATTTAGGTGTGGGTTTTTTCAATAAAAGTGACTGGATAATTTAAATTTCTATCCTTTCATGTACTTGTATTCAATTTCAGTTGGTGGTAAAAGGGTTTCTTTAACTGTTCGTGGGCTGGTCCATCGCAGCAGGTTTAAATAACTACCGGCTTTGTCGTTTGTGCCTGAAGCGCGCGCTCCGCCAAAAGGTTGTAAGCCTACCACTGCACCACTTGGTTTGTCGTTATAATAAAAGTTTCCTGCAGCATAGCGAAGCATCTTACAAGCTTTGATTGTTGCATACTTATCGTTTGAGAAAATGGAACCAGTTAGGGCATAAGGTGAAGTTTCATCACAGATTTTTAACGTCTCCTCAAATTGATCATCATCGTAGATGTAAATGGTCATTACCGGTCCAAAAATTTCTTCCTGCATGGTTTTGAAATTTGGATTGGTAGTTTCGATAATGGTTGGTTTAATAAAATAGCCAATAGATTTATCACCTTCTCCGCCAAATAAAATTTCAGCATCCGTTGCTTCTTTTGCATAGTTGATATAACTCATGATGTTATCATAAGACTTTTCATCAATCACTGCATTCATAAAATTATTCAGATCAGTAACATCTCCTTGTTTTATTCTTGAAACTTTCTCTAAAATGAATTGTTTGGTCTTGGCCCAAATTGATTGTGGGATATAAGCCCGTGATGCTGCCGAACATTTCTGGCCTTGGTATTCAAAAGCCCCACTTACGATAGCAGTTGCCAGTTGTTCAGGGTTGGCTGAATGATGTGCAAAAATAAAATCTTTACCTCCGGTTTCTCCTACCAAGCGAGGGTAAGATTTATAAAGTTCCAGATTTTGTCCAACCGTCTTCCACAATCCATTAAAAGTACCGGTTGAACCTGTAAAATGGATGCCCGCCAAATCACGATGTTTTAAAACGATATCGCCAATCATGGCTCCTGAACCCGGAATAAAATTGATAACTCCATCTGGTATGCCGGCTTCTTTATAAATTTTCATGAGGTAGTAACTCGAGAGTAAAGAAGTAGTGGCAGGTTTCCAAACGGTTGTATTACCCATCAAAGCAACGGAAGTATTTAAGTTTGCCGCAATAGCTGTAAAATTAAAAGGAGAAATGGTAAAAACAAATCCTTCGAGCGGACGGTATTCGAGTCGGTTAATATTATCTAAACCAATGGTTGGCTGGTTTTCAAAGATCTCTGACACAAAATGTACGTTAAACCTCAAAAAATCGATGGTTTCACAAGCAGCATCAATTTCAGCCTGATAAGCATTTTTCCCCTGACCAAGCATGGTAGCCGCATTCAAAACATAACGGTATTTTTTCGATATCAATTCGGCTGCTTTCAGCATAATCGAAGCACGTTCAACCCAGGAGGTTTCCATCCATTCTGTTTTAGCTTTTAGAGCCGCTTCAATTGCACTTTTAACATCTTCTGTTCTGGCTTTGTGATATTTTGCAATTACGTGTTGATGCTGATGCGGAGATACAACATTTTCAGTGTTTCCTGTAAATATTTCTTTACCTCCAATAATTAAAGGGATTTCTATTTCCTGATTACTCTGTTTTTCTAATTCTTTTAAAAGAAGCTCTTGTTCTGTACTTCCTGGTAAATAATTGTAGATCGGTTCGTTTTTGGGCTCTTTAAAATCAAAAATTGCGTTGTTCATTGTAATGATTTGTTAATTCATTTATAAATAAATTTTCGTTATGTAATAAAAAACATAACGGGTACAAAATTATATAATTTTAAAGTAGCATTCTGAAAAAACAATTAAATATTTATCAATTACTTGATTGCAGGATATCTTTATTTAGTTCAAAGGGCATTATTTTGTGTGAAAAATAGCTAATTTAATAGATGTATTTATTTCTTGCCTTAATTTCCATAGGTAAAATGCAGTAATAAACAAATCGGTTGATTGGAGTCGGAATCCCATATTTTTCGCCAAGTCGAACAACTGTTCCATTCTGATATTCGATTTCTGAAGGTTTACCTTCCCATATATCTCGGGTGAGAGATGAGGTGGTATCATAAGGGAATGAATCTATGAATGATATGGTTTTGTCTAAAAAGTCGGTTTCCAGCTTTATTCCAACTTTTTGAGATAAGTGAAAAATTTCAGATAATAACGCTACCATCATTTGCCGGGTTTCTTTAAGTTCTCTGAGTTCACCATAGGTTGTTTTTGTAACAGCCAATAATCCACTCACACAAATAGCAATAAATTTTTTCCACAATTCGGCATGAATATCATTAGCAATACTTGACTTTATTCCTGATTCATCAAAAATTTCTTTAATCGCTAAAAGTTTTTCTGGCTTTGTATTTGAGATTTTCCCAAAAACAATGGTTGGAGTTACGCCGAGATGGTTGATGATTCCGGGAGACTCAATTTTACTGATGATCCGGCATAAACCACCAATCAGGTTTTGTTCACTGATTTGGGTCTTTAATTCGTCAATAGCTAAAATTCCATTTAGTAAGGGAATTATCAATGTTTTTTCGTGAATGATCGACTTTAATTCAATTGCTAGTTCTTTCAGCTGCCAGGCTTTTACAGCTATAAGTATTAAATCAGCTGATCCAATATTCTTGATCTGATCAGTTGCTTTTGGAGCACCAATATTAATGTTTCCATTAACACTTTTAATGGTCAGTCCATTTGTCTGAATTTGTTTTAGGTGTTCTCCTCTTGCAAAGAAGGTCACATCATATCCGGCATGTGCTATTTTCCCACCAAAGTAACCACCAACCCCTCCACTGCCAATTATCGCAATTTTCATTTCATTCCTAATTTTTTATTTTTTAATAATAACGCTACCGATTCGGCAAGTCTTTTAAGTCTTGTTTCTTGTCTTTTAGCATCGCTTATCCACAGCACATAATTTCTTTGATGCGAAGGTGCTAGTTTGTTAAAATTAGCAAGTGCGGGTTCATTTCTTGAAAAGTAGTCTAGAATAAATTTAGGGATTTTAATCTCAGCTTTTTTGCTTTTTTGTTTAGGCTCAACCTTCCAATCAACTTTACCGGTTTTTAAATAAAGGTCAATTTTGTTCAAACCGGCTTCATTCATTTGACCAGACTTAATCAGCTTAATAACCTTTAATTTATTTATATCCGACCAGTTTTTGACATTTGTTCTTGGGGTGAATTTCCAAATATATTTTTCATCATCAATTCCTTTTTTAGTGCTGTCTATCCATCCAAAACAAAGTGCTTCATCGAGGGCTTCAGGGTAAGTGATATTTTCTTTCTTGGTGTGTTTTTTAAAGAAAATCATCCAAATGCCATCACTTTTGTCGTGGTTTATCTTTAGCCATTCTCGAAAGTCAGTTCTTTTTTTAAAGTGGACATGCTCGTAAATTTTCATTTTCAATTGGATTTAAGAATGAAAACTTTTTAAATAAAAAATAATTTCACCACCGTTAACGATATCGCTGTGTTTAAGTTTGGTCCCTGAGAGTTCTTCTCCATTGATGGTTATCTTCTCTACATAAACATTCTCTTTACCTTGATTAACGGTTTTGATCAATAATGTTTTTCCGTTGTCGAGTTTGATTGTGGCTTTTTTTACCATCGGACTACCAATCGCATATTCATCTGATCCGGGAGTCACAGGATAAAATCCAAGTGCACTGAAAACATACCAGGCACTCATCTGTCCCGCATCATCATTACCGCATAATCCATCTTCTTTATTGCTATACATGGTTTCCATGATCATTCGCACGCGTTCTTGTGTTTTCCAGTGATCGTTGGTCCAGTTGTATAAATAGGGCATGTGATGTCCTGGTTCGTTTCCATGAACATAATTCCCAATAATTCCATCACGAGTAATGTCTTCATTTTTTTCAATAAATTTATCTTCGATGGGGGTGTTAAAAATCATATCCAGATGCGCTGAAAATTTGTTTTTTCCTCCCATCATGGCAATCATGTTGTCAATTTCGTGAGGCACGTATAAACCATAATTCCAGGCATTACCTTCGATAAAACCTTGCCCGTGTGTATCGATGGGACTGAAGTCAGAACGCCATGTGCCATCAGCTAACTTGGGACGCATATAGCCGATTTCCGGATCGTAAACATTCACGTAATTTTTAGCACGGTTCTGATAAATCGAATAGGATTTCTCGTTCCCGGCTTTCAATGCAATTTGGGAAATACACCAATCATCGTAGGCAAACTCTAGCGTTTTTGATACAGAGGAAGAACTTTTGTCTTCCGGTACAAACCCATTACTCATGTAATAATCCAAGCCATCAAAGTAGGATAGGGTGGAGGTGTTTTCAGCAGCTTTTAGCGCGCTGTTTAAATCAATGTCTGTAGTGCCTTTGGCAATGGCATCTGCAATTACCGAAACCGAATGATAGCCAATCATGCACCAGTTTTCGTTGGCATAATGACTCCAAACAGGCAACATTTTATGCACACTTTGATCATGATGCGCCAGCATTGATTTAATCATGTCGTTATTGCGTTTTGGCTGAATGATATTGAATAATGGATGAAGTGCGCGGTAAGTATCCCAAAGGGAAAAAATGGTATAATTGGTAAATCCATCTGATTGATGGATGTTTTGATCCAGTCCTCGATAAGAACCATCCACATCTTCGTAAATAATTGGGCTAAGCATGCTGTGATACATGGCCGAATAAAAGGTTTCTTTTTGTTCTAAAGTTTCAGTTTCTACTTCAATCTTTGAGAGTTCGGTATTCCATTTTTGTTGCGTTTCGGTTTTCACCTGATCAAAATTCCAATGTTGAATTTCAGCTTCCAGATTTTTTAAGGCTCCATTTGTACTCACTGATGACAGTGCAAACTTGATTTGAATTTTTTCATCCTCATTGGTTTTAAAGTCGAAGTAAGCACGAAGGTTTTTGCCCGCCATTTCCGGAAAATTTTCTTCTTCGTTAAATCGTCTGTAAAATCCATTATACGTTACCTCATCATATTTTTTATGGCCATATTGATAAAAGGGTTTTGAAAATTGCATGGCAAAATAAACGGTTCGGGTTCGGGCCCAGCCATGGGTTTGACGATATCCCGTTACAAGTGAATCGTTTTCTACGCGAACAAAAGTCCAAACATTTTTATCTTCGTAATTATAAATATTGGAAATCAAATCCAGAATGATATGTGAACTATCTGATTTCGGAAAAGTATACTGATGAAATCCAACACGATCGGAAGCCGTTAATTCAGCTGTAATACTGTAATCGTCCAGATTAACTTTATAATATCCGGGTTCAGCAAGTTCATTTTCGTGTGAAAACTGCGAATGAAATCCGCTTTTTGGTTTTCTTGAGTCACCGGGGTTCAGATTTAGTTTTCCGGTGGTAGGCATTACTAAAAAATCACCTAAATCCGAATGTCCTGTACCGCTGAAATGGGTGTGGCTAAATCCATAAATAGTATTGTCGTCGTACTGATACCCCGAACAGTACTTGTAAGTATCGGGATTGTATCTACCATCAATATACATTACCTGTTGATTCGTTTCGGGACTTAGCTGAACCATCCCAAATGGAGCAGTAGCACCTGGGAAAGTATGGCCCATATTTTTGGTTCCAATCAATGGATTCACAAACTGAATGAAATTTTTATTTTGAGTTATCGTATCAGTAGCAATATGACGCTCATCTCTTTGAGATTGGCAAGAACTCAATAAACTGATAACTGAAATAAGGGCTATTAATTTTTTCATAAGTAAGTTTAAGCAAAGTTTATTTCTTTTTTACAATCAGGGCAATGATGATGATGAACACAAAATGTACTCCCACAATCAGGACATGTCCACCTTTCGATTTCATTTTTAATGAAAGCTTCTAATCCGAGCGTTTTAATATTTGAAAGGTTTTCGAGCATACTCATGTGATATTTTGCCTGATATCTTTTGTCAAGTTGTTTTAATCGGGTACATGGAAATTTTTCGCAGTCGTAACAAAATTTAGAATCGGTTTTCGCTAGGTGTTCACAGTTGGTGATGCCACATTTTCTGCATGAATTTGGTTTGCGATCGTAAGCACCCCAACAACCATCGCATTTGTTTTTATCCCTTTGAAAGGCATAACATAAATTGCAGTTCATCCCACAGGGGGCTATCATCATTGAATTCATAATAACTATTGATTAATGATTATTGAATCAAACTTATTAAGATTTTTTTTGACTATGCTAATTTGGAAATTTATTCGAATTAGTAGAATTGGAGAAAATACCAAAACAATGTAAGTAAAATAATTCCAATAAGGATTAAGGTCAAGCACCTTAAGCAATCCCCCAAGCATGATAAGTATTGAAGGAAGTCCTATAATATTCATTCGATTTTTTTTACTATTTATTTTAGTTATGATTTCCTTTAATTCTTGGTTTAAAGATTGAGGAAAGCTCAAATCAAGTTTTATTATTTTTTTGACATGCTTTAGCAAAAAAAGTTCAATAAAAGAGTACGGTGATTTTATTGCAATGGCAAAGGTCATCAAAACAATTAGTCCTGAAGTTTGCCATTTTTCATTAAAGGGTTCGATATGGAAAATGGCGCTGAATGACAAGAACATCAGGAAAATTAATAAGAGCATAGTGACCCAATATTCAAATGCGGCACTAAAATTGAACCAGAAGTTCATTTTTTGCGGGTTCTTTTCCTGCGTGCTATAAACGGATTTAAACCGCCTGATAATTTTTATTCTTTCTTCAATTTGAGCATTCATTTTTTATTTCGTATTGTTTAACGGAATAATCACATTCTAATTTTACCTTGGGAGTAATGACTTGTCTGTAAAAATGCTTATTTCCATGACTCGACAGCTTTTTTGTAATCATCAGTGAAGCCATAATGAGCGGTAAAAATATATTTTGCCGTTGGTAATTCTGTGATCAGAGCGATTGAATTTGTAGCGGCTTTGGTATCAGTATTTGCAAATTTATTGAATTTGTCAATTTTGTCATCCTTTAAACTTAATGCATCGCCAACGAACAAATATTTATCATCAAGCAAATAACACATACTTCCAACGGTATGACCAGGAGTTAATATCCCTTGGATTTTTAAATTCCCAATATTAAAAATTTCTTGATCTTCTATCAGGGTATATTCTTCTGCATCAATTGTATTTCCGAAAAATAAGAATCTGTATTTTTCTCCGGTAAGGAGTTGCGCTTCTTGTTTTGAGAGATAGACTTTAGCATTTTTAAACAATCTAAGTGCAGCAACGTGATCACCATCCGTATGGGTCAATAGCACTGCTGTAACCATGCTTGGATTAATATTCATTTTTTTAAGCTCTTCAGCAACTACCTCAATATTATTTCCCGCATCAATTGCAATATACGAGGTACTATCTTTTATCAGATACATATTTGTGAATGAGTCCTTAATCGAAAAGATATTCGTAGTGATTTCTTTCGTTTCAGTAGGAGTCATTTTCTTGATTTCTGATTTTGCCTTGAACATGTATCCAACAAAGAAAATTATGATTAAAATGAAAATGATACCTATTACTAGGAGTACTCTTTTGACTGTTTTTTTCATGGGTTTTATATAAGGATTATTAGGTTAATCAAATATATTACACAATCTGCAGTTTAGCAAAATTAGAAAGATCTCATTTTTCAGATTTCTTCTTAAACCAGCTTTTGGGATTAAGCTTCGATTTATATTTTTGAAATAATTCTTTGCCAACCAATAGTCCTCCCGACCAAAATATAATTTCGGCAGAAATAAAAATAATTGATGTTATGGTAATTTTTTGATTGCTTTCTAAATGAAGAAATGGGATTATTGGTAGCGAGAGAAACAGAGGTATAGATACAATAATGAGGATTAATCCGAGTTTGAGTTTCCAATTCTTTTGTTGCATAATGAGTTTTTATTATAGTGTTTATAGCCAGCCAAAAGCCATGTTTATTTTGCAGTTTTGGCTAGTTATAAGTCAATAAAAAGGTGATCCATTGTAAGTTCGTTTTGTACGAATTGATTGCTGTATTGATTTTGAATAAGTCCGTAAGTTGTGATGAAAGTTACAAATACACTTTTTTTCGTTTTGGTGCTGATAGAAAAAGCATTCACTTTTTTTGCTATTTCATTGGCGTATTTTTTGTCGATGGCATATTCAGTATTATAAAATTTCATTTCACAAAGATTGATCACATTGTCATCTCTATCAATCAGTAAATCAATCTGAGTACTGTTTGGTGTATTTTTCTCGATCCAACTGCCTTGAATTGCATTGATTCCTGAAATTTTTAAGCCTTCTTTTATTTGTGCAAGATGTTTCATGCAGATGGTTTCAAAACTAAAACCCGACCAGATTTTGTAGGATGCTTGCTGATGCATCTTCATCCAGATATCATTATCGGATGCTTTTGTGTTTTCAATATATTTGATATAAAACATTGAGTATTCATCAGATAACCTATAAAGCGCATCTTTATTCCCCCGATAAGGGATGTATTTTTCAATGAAACCTGATTCCTCCAATTCAATCAGGGTCTTGCTTAATGTGCCACCGGATCTGATCTTCCCGCGATGTACAATTTCGGTTCTGGTTAAACCTTTTCTTACGGATGCCAATATTCTGATGATCAATGCATGATTTTCGTACTGGTTAAAGAGGGAAGCAAAAATATTTTTGAATTCAGATCTTAAAAACCCATCCTTTCTGAAACAGAGCCGATCTATGGCCTGGGCGACACTTTCCCCTGATGAAATTCGTTCCAGATAATGTGGAATTCCTCCCATAGCCATATAAATTTGCAATATATCGTATCTGGTAAGCTTTACTTTATTTTGTTTTAAAAGCGCTTCAGTTTCATATAAATTGAATGGTGCTAATTGGATTTTTTCAGTCAATCTATTATGGAGCCCACCTTTGCTTTTGATTATGTTTTGAATCATATATGAGGCTGCTGAACCGCAAATAACTACAACTAAATCATCTCTTTTTGAGGCGAAGCTATTCCAGAAATTATCGAATGCAGGAAGAAATCCTGATTTTCGGGTATCAAGCCATGGGAATTCATCAATAAAAATCACTTTCTTCTTCTCAGACCTTTGGCTGCTTATGTATTTCGACAATTGATGAAAGGCTTCTATCCAACCTGAAGGTTTTTTGAAATTGGTGTTTTTGACCGAAAGTGTAAGATGGAAATTGTAAAGTTGTTGCTTTAAAGGAACTTTATAAATACCTGAAATTTCAAAGAGAATGCGATTCTTGTATACATTTCGAATTAGAAATGTTTTTCCAACCCTGCGGCGTCCATAGACTGCAATAAGTTCTGATTTGTTACTATTTAGGGCTTTTGATAAGGTTTTTATCTCATTTTTTCGCCCAATTAATTTCTGCATGGCACATAATTATACTTAGCCAAATGTACATAATAAATATAAGTTTTGGCTACTTATAAGTAATTCGGTTGTGAACCTTGCATCCTTAAAATTTAAATAAAAAAACAGACTACAAAAACATGCAGTCTGTTTGGGGAAATAGCTCAAATTCCTCAAATAGTGAGGTAAATATTATAGGGCACCTTCGTCATAGGCAACTTCACCATGAAGTGCCTGATCAATGCCTAATTCTTCTTCTTCTTCTGTTGCTTTTACTGGTGAGATTAAATTAATCACTACCAGCATTAAATAAGTAAATCCAAAGGCATAAACAGCAGCAATAGTAACAGCAGTTAGTTCTTTTAAAAAGAATCCTACATCTCCTTCAAGTAAACCACCCTGACCATTTATATGTGAAAATGCAAAAACGCCTAACAAGATTGTACCAAGGGTTCCACCAATTCCATGGACTCCCCATACATCTAATGCATCATCCCATCCCCATTTGTTTTTCATTTGAACAGCCAGGAAACAAACCGCTCCGGCAGCAATTCCAATGAGCATTGCTGCCCAAATTGGAACATATCCTGCGGCAGGGGTTATGGTTGCCAAACCAGCAACTGCTCCGGTTAATAATCCGACAAACTTAGGCTGTCCCTCTTTGATCCATTCGATAATTAACCAGGTGATTGCAGCAAAGGATGCGGCGACATCGGTATTTAAAAAGGCAAGCGTAGAAATGGCATCGGCATCTAATTCGCTACCTGCGTTAAAACCATACCATCCAAACCACAATAAACCTGTACCAATGGCAACCAACGGAATGCTATTGGGAGGTGAATTAGTGTCACGACGTTTACCTACATAAAATACGGATGCTAGCGCTGCAAAACCTGCAGTTGCATGAACAACAATGCCTCCTGCGAAGTCTAAAACTCCCCAATCTGCAAGTATTCCTCCACCCCATACCATATGTACAAAAGGATAATAAACAAAAATTTGCCATACCACCAAGAAAATGAGATAGGCCTTAAATGTTACTCGATTTACAAAAGCACCTGTTATGAGTGCAGGTGTAATAATTGCAAACATCATTTGGTAAGCAATAAAAATGTATACAGGATATTTTCCATTATCGTAGGCCTGGTCGAAAGCAATTCCTTTTAAAAAGGCTAAGTCAAGGTTTCCAATGATGCCTCCTTCACCACCACTAAAGCATAGAGAATAACCAATGGTTACCCACATAATTGTTGTAATTCCAAGAGATACAAAAGTTTGTACCATGATTCCTAATATGTTTCTTTTACTGGCTAAACCGCCATAAAAGAAAGCTAAGCCTGGTGTCATAAGCATAACCAAGCTTGTACATAAAATCATAAATGTTGTTGAACCTGTGTCGAACATAATTGTGTTTTTTAAGTTGGATGTTTAATTGAATTAAAAGGATACTGCAAATACCATAAAAATATTTCCGGCTTCAGGATTTGTAATTAATGATGCTGAAATCGGCAATGCATATTTATCTGTAATCTGAATTTCTTTAGATAAGGTTAATCCCAGATTGATAAGACCAGCATTTTCTTGTCCGTAAAAACCAGTTGGTTCACCTTTATCAATTTCAGGATTATCTAATGCCAAACCGGCGAAAAGATTGAGTGAAAGGTCTTGGAATTCGGTTGAATAGCCAAACTCCAGATATTTTGACATCACAATTTTATCATCAGCAACCATATTACCTGATTGCTCAAAATGTTTTTGTGCATCAGCTCCCCAAATATTCATGGCAAACATGATGCTGATTGGAAAATCTTCAACTCCATGGAAAGCTATAGCTGCTTCAACAACATGACCAGTTTGATCTTTTTCTCCAGTATTAATCTTTTCCCAATTCATATTCCGATTGAAGTAATCATTTCGTCCTGATATTTCATCAGGGAAAAAATAATCAGTTAAGGTGAATGAAAAAGTTTCATTTAAGGTATAGGACAAATAAACATCGGCTTCTTGTCCGGTTTGGATTCCGCTTGTTGAATAAGCACCCCAGGCACCAATGGTAAAAGCATGCTTGTCTGTTCCAAATCCAAACTCCAAATAAGGTTGAATGCTGGGTGATGAACCTCCAAGATTTATCCCCCGCCAAATATATCTGCTTGTTAAATCTGCTCCTATACTCCAAGGCGATTCTTTGATTTCTTCCTGGGCAAATAAGTTACCTGCACTCATAAAAAAAATGAGTATTAGACTAAAAAATTTAGTTGTTTGATTCATAGTAATTATAGGTTAAGGTGAATTTTAATAAATGAATTATACAAGAGCGGAATGCTCTAATAGATTTAGAAATGGCATAATATCTCTTGATTGATCTATTGCGCATAATGCAAAACTATCAATTGAGATGCACTCCTACAATCGGTAATAAAGCTGAAAATGATATCAGAAAAACTTGGAGAGGATCTAGGTAATATTACTTAGAGGTTTATATTTTTTTTAGAAACGGCTTAAATATTAGTCTAGTTTTACCAGTTTGTTTTTAATGGCATATTTTACCAATTCGACTGAGGATTTAATGTTTAGTTTATGTAAAACATTATTTTTGTGTGAGTCAACTGTTCTGACACTGATGTTTAGTTTTTCGGCAATTTCTTTATTGGTGAGACCTTCAACAACACGGTAAACAATTTCCAGTTCCCGATTAGTCAGTGTTTCGGTTTTTGTTGTCTTAGATTTATTAACCATTGATTTCAGTATTGTATCTGAAATCCCTTTGTTGAAATAATTTTCACCTTTAGCAATAATATTAATGGCTTCAAGAAGCTCTTTCATACTCGTATCCTTTGGTAAATATCCATTGGCTCCGGCATTTAATGCTTTTGTGATAAACTCTTCATTCGAATGCATTGACAGGATTAAAATATTGATATTTGGAAAGTTTTCAGAAACATATTTCGTGACATCAATTCCTGAGATATCAGGCATTGAAATATCGGTAATAATCAAATCAGGTGTTTTTGATTTTAAGAGTTCATATAAATCATTTGCATTTCCAACTTCACCGATAATTTCAATATTTTCTTCGTCGGACAAAACGGACTTAACTCCATCCCTGAACATTTGGTGATCATCAACTAAGATAACCTGAATCTTCTTCATATTTAATTGGAATTATAATTTTTATTTTTGTTCCTTCTTTTTTGCTGGATGTTATGTCAATTTCACCAGATAACAAATGTACTCTTTCTTTCATGTTTGAAATTCCATTACCACATACTTTTCTATCTTCTTTATAACAGAACCCTTGCCCATTGTCTGAAATATTAAGGTAAATGTTTTCATCATCTGATAGAAGTTCAATTTTTACAGATATTGCATTGGCATGTTTGATAATGTTACTTAAAGCTTCTTGCGAAATACGGTACAAATAAGTATTTGTTTTATCATCAATTTTTGTAGTGAGGTTTTTATGAATTAATTTAATTTCTAATCCTGAGTTTTCCGAAATCTCTCTACATAGGTTTATAAGTGCATCAACCAATCCAAATTCATTTAATACAGCAGGCATTAGATTATTTGAGATGCTGCGAATTTCACTAATGGTATTGGCGAAAAGTTCCTGCACTTCAGCCATAATAATTTTTGTTTTCTCGGCAGATGCTGTTGTGGTGCGCTCAAGTCGCATTTTAATGGCCAGGATTGATTGTCCAAGTCCATCATGCAATTCGCGTGACAATCTTTGTCGCTCTAGTTCCTGTCCGTCAATCATGGAACTCAAACGCATGGACCGTTCCAACTTCAGGTTTTCGGTTTGCTCCTTAATTTTAGCCGACATCTCATTAAAAGCATCTACTAAACTTCCAATTTCATCATTGCTAACAATATCTTCAACAAGTTCGTCATAATTACCACTTGTAATATTTTGCGCTGCATGTTTCAGTTTAACAATAGGCAAGCTGATTCGCTTAGCGATTATATAAACAAAAGCAAACAGTAGTAGCGACATTAATACACTAAGATAAAGGATGTTATTTCGGATAGAATCAATGGGGATCATGGCTTCTTTTTCGTCAATCTCTGCCAAAATGGCCCAGTCAAGAATGGGGATGTCAACTTTGCTATAAGAACTTAAAACTGTAATATTTCGATAATCTTTAATGACTTCTGCCCCAGTTTCTCCATTTAGTGCTTTTTTAAAACCTGTTGTTCTGACAAAAGTTTTAAAAATAGCATGATCCTCAAAACGTGAAGTACTTCGCATCAGTGAATCACTCCCAACCAAATATGACTCCCCAGACTTTCCTAACCCGTTGTGTGGATTGTTTTCATACATGATTGAATTAATGGCATCAATATCAATCTCGATGATTACAGTACCATTTTGAATGCCGAAATTATCTGTCACCGGCATGCCAATAAATATTGTTGGGAGATTTGTTGTTGAATCTAATTTGTAATCCTCAATTGAAATGCCTGAACTGAAGTTGATTTTTTGGTACAAGCCATTGATTGGTAAACGCTCCACCGAATGAAAATTAATTTGTGTGGTTTCGTCTATTAATGCAGTAAATGAAACGGTTTGCCCAAGCTTATTAATCACGAAAAAACGCTTATAGTAGTTGGTCGATAAAAAATGCTTTCGCAGAAAATGATCGTATTCCCGTTTTATTTGCGCTGCATTATTTTGGTAATGTTGATCTTTAATATCCATTAGATGAATGATGTTTTTAACATCTTCAGATTTTGAAACAAGACTAATATCTAACATTCTATCTTCAAAAAAACGCTCAATTCTGTATTTTTTCTCGATTCTCAGGGACGTTAATTGATCAAAAGTCCGTTTTACCAAAGCATCTTTAGCCCGATAATATGAATAAGCCCCTACCACAATGATCGTAAAGATATTTAGTAATAAAAAATATACAATTAGTTTTTTAACGATGGTAGTTCTTTGCTTCATGAAAGTAAGTTAAACTGGAATCCGATTTTGCAGATTCACAAATATAAAAAGTAAAATTGAACTATTGAATTCCTTAACTGTAGATTAAATTATTAAGTAAACCGGAAGATGATTATTTCAAAATGTAGTATATTTAACCAATGGATTTTTTAGATAAACTAAAACTAAACTGGGAATTTGGATTGATTGTTCTAATCTTTATTGGTGCGATCATATTAACCCGATTTGTAAGGTGGTTAATTACAAAATCGTTTATTAATTCATCTGAAAAATTAAGGATTGACCCAACTCGGTATAAATTCTTTAGAAATGCAGCTTCACTCAT
The DNA here is from genome assembly GCA_963675215.1 of Bacteroidales bacterium. Lineage (GTDB taxonomy): Bacteria > Bacteroidota > Bacteroidia > Bacteroidales. The sequence goes on along the minus strand of OY775914.1, from coordinate 3,861,072 downwards.
CATTTGGGTTATTGCAGTAGCTGCGATAATTTCACTAATCCCTAAACTTAAAGCATTAGCCATTACCTTATTTGCAGGTGCCGGAATTTTAATGGCAATTATCGGGTTTGCTGCACAGCAAGCTTTTGCAAATATAATTAACGGGATATTTATTGTTATGTTTAAACCTTTTAGGGTAGGTGATATGATAAAGGTTGGTACATTGGAATATGGAGTTGTAGAAGACATTACCCTGCGCCACACCATCATTACAAATTTCGAGAATAAACGCATTATTATCCCAAATTCAGTCGTTGGCTCAGAAACGATTATTAATGATAATATTGAGGATTCTAAAATATGTAAATGGGTTGAAATTGGCATTAGCTATGATAGTGATGTTGAGCTTGCAACAAAAATAATTCAGGAGGAAGCTTTGAAACACCCCAGTTGTATTGATGTTCGATCGAGAAAACAAAAGAATAAGAAAGATCCTCAGGTAAATGTTCGGCTAATTTCTTTCGGAGACTTTAGCGTCAATTTGAGGGCATACGTTTGGACTAATGATCCGTTTAATGCCATGCAAATGCATAGTGATATTAACAAAGCGATTAAAAAAAGATTTGATGCAGAAGGAGTTGAAATTCCATTCCCTTATCATACACTTGTATACAAAAAAGATTTGCCGGCTAATAATAAACTCATAACTGATGAATGAAAACCTAAAATCTATTTCAAGAAAAGCTGGTCTTCCGCCTGGTGCATTAGTTCATATTGGAAAGCGAAAGTCACACAAGATAAAAATATCTGTTATTGATTATGATCAGGATTATTTTTTGGAAGAGGTATGTAAAACCCCGGAAGCATGCTTTACCTATAAAGACAAAAAAAGTATTAGTTGGGTAAATGTGGATGGCTTGCATGAAATTGAAGATATCGCGTCAATAGGTAAGCATTACGAATTACATCCGCTTTTGCTTGAGGATGTTTTGAACACCCGCCATAGGCCGAAGATCGAAGAATTCGATAATTGTATATTCCTCACCTTAAAAATGTTTGGAGTAAGTAAAGATGGAAAGCAGATTATATCGGAACAAGTAAGCTTGATATTAGGTAAAACCTGGGTGCTTTCGTTTCAAGAACAAGAGGGTGATGTTTTTGATACGCTCAGAGAACGAATAAAAGAAAAAAAAGGAAATATCAGAAACAGGAAATCGGATTATTTGTTTTACCGATTGATTGATACCATTGTAGATAACTACTTTTTTGTTACAGAACATTTATCGGATGTTATTGACGGTCTTGAAGTAAGTGTACTCAATAAGCAAGATCAGGAATCATTGCATGAAATACAACGATTAAAAAAGCAACTTACTACACTACGAAAGTCAATCATGCCTTTACGTGAAGCAGTTTCTTATTTAGAAAAAGATGCCAATGGTTTGATTGATGAGAGCACAACGCGTTATTTGCGGGATGTATATGAGCATATCATTCAGGTCAATGACACCATAGATTCGCAACGTGATGCGGTGGCCAGTATCATGGATCTGTATTTATCAGGAGTTAGTAATAGGATGAATCAAGTGATGCAGGTTTTAACAATCATTGCAACCATTTTTATTCCGCTCACATTTATTGCCGGTATCTATGGGATGAATTTTGAGAATATGCCCGAGCTCCATTGGAAGTATGGTTATTTTGCCATTTGGATTCTTATGGCCATTATTATTGCATTTATGATCCGATATTTTAAACGAAAACGATGGTTGTGAAATATTAGAAAACCTGAGTTTTGAAAGCATAGAATGATTTCAATCTTGTATCTTTAAATATTCTATTAACTTTGTTCGCTTACTGAACGGGGTGTTTTATGATAAGTTATTTTCTTTTTGTTATTGGGTTTGTTTTATTAATCAAAGGTGCCCAATTTTTAATTAAAGGTTCCTCATCCCTTGCTAAAAAATATCAAATCTCCGATATTGTAATTGGATTGACCATTGTTTCTCTCGGAACTTCTTTGCCTGAATTATTCATTAATTTATTTGCAAGTTTTAACGACAATTCATCTATCGCGATTGGAAATATTTTTGGTAGCAATGTTGCCAATATTTTGTTAATACTTGGTTTGTCTGCGGTTTTTAGCCCATTGCCCATTCGGAAAAGTACACTCTATTCCGAAATACCTTTTGCCATGATTGCTACTTTACTGGCAGGATTTTTGGCAAATGCATCTTTTTCGGGAACGGAGACCGGCTTGTTTTTTAGTCGTGCAGATGGTTTCATCTTAATGTTCTTCTTCATTTTATTTATGATGTATATTTTTAGAATGGCTAAGGATGAACAAAAGATTGAAGTTCAAATATCCAAGCCTGAATACACACCATCTAAATCTTTAATACTGATCGGGATAGGAATCGTCATGTTATTTTTTGGGGGTGAGTGGGTTGTGAAAGGTGCTACAAAAATCGCGACCGATATGGGTTTGAGTAAGGAATTTATTGGGCTAACCATTGTGGCGATTGGTACTTCTTTGCCCGAACTGGTTACTTCGGTGGTAGCGGCTCGTCGTAAAAATATTGATATTGCTGTTGGGAATATTATTGGCTCAAATATTTTTAACCTTTTATGGGTGCTCGGGATTAGTGCAACGATAAAACCTTTGCCTTTTGAACTCATCAATAATGTTGATATTTTGGTTATGCTCGGAGCAATTGTTATGATTTTACCTGCAATTGTTTTAAGCAAAAAACATCAAATTGGTCGTGCCTGGGGTGTGATATTCGTTATTCTGTATGTCTTTTATCTCTATTATTTGGTTCAAAGAGGTTAATTCAATTAATCATTTATTCAGCCTAATTTATCGAATTATTTACAATTAACTGTGAACGCCTTATAAAATCCGCAGATTGTAGAATTTTACCTTTCAAGTTTTCAGGATAATCAGGATGTGATTGTAAAAACTGATTCACAATTTCATTGGCCTCTTTTGATTGATAACCACCCATAATTGCATCCAACCATTGCTTTGGGAAAAAGATATCCCCAGTTAATTGGATCTCTTGCAGGAGCTCCAGGCTTTCATATAAATATTTAATTGAGTAGTTAGAACGAAGTGGATGGTTCAAATAATTTAAACCGGTTATCACCCATCGTTCGTGTTCTCGATTAACAGGATTCTTTAAACTTTGAAAGAACAAATCTCTTTCACTGTCAATATTTGATAAAGCAGGAGTAACAAACTTTATTTGTTCCTTCCGATCAGGATTGCTTATTCGGCTCAACTGTTCTTCTAAAATATTTTTACTTTTCTCAGGGGTCTTCAAAGCCATATTATAAGCTAAGCCGGTTTGGTCGTTATCTGATAAATTTAATTTCTCAACCTTCAAATTACCTTTCCATATATTGTAGAGTTTTGTAATTGCATCCTGACTTAAAGCCACGCTTTCAAAGGTGTTGAAGTAATTCTTTTTAAGACCGGCATCTCTGGTTTTATTGATCAAATTCCAAAGCAATTGTTCGGTTTCAATCCCGAATTTCTCTCGTTCATTTGAATTAAAGAATTGCCAGAATATTTCGGAGGTTTGAGATAAAATTTTTCCAACTAATAGCGGATCAGTCTCTTGTGATAATGCGCTTAATTGAAGTTTAAATAATGCTGTTTTATCTAAATTGTTGTTTAACATATTCTCCCACAGCGTTAGCCATGCAATACCTCTTTTTAGCGGATCTTTCAACACATGAATATGTTGCATTAAATAAGCTTTACTGATTTCATCCAACTCGAAATAACCGTAACCCATTCCTTTACTATTGGATGTGATCATTAGTGGTGTTTCAGTATCCGTCAAGTCATCTAACTCAATCTCAGATTTATTAAAATTTAGGTTGTATAAGATGTTTTTATTCGCATCTTCATAAACCAGTTCAAGGGCTAAATATTGTGGCCAAACCCGATTTTGCTTAAAAGGGTCATCCTGACTAATTTTGAGGGTTGTAATTTTATTTGATTCAGATTCGATGACTGTTGTGATGGTAGGCATCCCAGCTTCTTTAATCCAAATATTACTCCAGGCTTCCAAATCCATTTCGGTATACGTATTCAAAATTTGAATGAGTTGATCCCAGGTTGCGTCGCCATATGCATACGTTTTCAAATATTCCTGTAATCCATATTGTAATTTTTCTTTACCCATCAATTCTTCTAGATGCCGCATCACGATGGGTGCTTTGTTGTAAATAATCCCGCCATAAAGCGTGCCGGCATCTTTCATATTGTCAAGTTGCTGCCCAATGGGGTTGGCACCTAAACTCCGATCAACCTGATAAGAGGCAGGATAATGCCCCAATAAAAATTTAAGATCGTGATTAATATCAGGGAAACTGGGTCCAACTATTTTATCAGACATAAAGCCGGCGAAAACTTCTTTCAACCAAACATCATCAAACCACTTCATGGTTACAAAATCTCCGAACCACATATGTGAAGTTTCGTGTGAGATTAACCCCGCACGTCCGAGTTTTTGATTTTGAGTAGCATTTTCTTCTAAGAATAAAGAATTAGAACGATACTGAATTGCACCTGCATGTTCCATCCCCCCATATTGAAAAAACGGAATGGCAACAAAATCGAATTTCTGAAAAGGGTATTTAATTTGGGTGTAGTCCTCTAACCAATTAAGTGCTTTAGCGTGCAATTCAAATATTTGATCAAGATTACGCGCCACTAAATTTGAGTCCGGCTCACGATGAAGCATGGTCATTTCTCTGCTCTCAATGTTTCGTGTAACTCTCTCGAATTTGCCAGCCACAAAAGAAAACAGATAGGTGCTTAATTTTTCGGTTTGAGCAAAGCGCATGGTATTTCGGCCATCCTTAATATATGTTTTTTCTTCCGCAGCATTTGAAACGGCAGTCCAGCTTTCAGGCATCTCAATTTCTAAGGTGTATTTGGCTTTCATGTCGGGCTGATCAAAACAAGGAAAAGCAGTTGATGCACGATCGGGAACAAACAAAGTATATAAAAATTCTTTATTCCGGTTTAATGAAGTTTCGCCAGCTCTAAAATTCAGTTGAATTTTGTTTTCTCCTTTTTTTAAAGATGAGCGGGGAATAAGCACATGGCCGTTTAATATTTCAAATGAATTGGTCTCATTGGTTACAACACTTTTGATAAAGTCGGGGGATGCACTAAAATCCAAAATTAATGGTTGTGTAATAGTTTTTAATTCAAACTGAATATCCATTTCAGCATTTATTTCCTGATGAATTGAATCAGGAATTATAAATTTTAAATCATATTCAATATTTGAAATGCTCTGGGTTCGGTATTCAGCAATGGCCTTTGAAACTCCTTGAACAATATCAATTTCTTGGGTTTGATTACAACCTGAAAATATGAGACTACAAATCAGGAGTATTGATAGGATTTTGGATGCATTTTTCATGTTAAAGCAGCTTTAATTTAATGCTTTAAATGTAACCATTTTAGTAATTAAATTCTAAATTTGGTTAATTTAGAAGCAATTTATTTTTATTCACCTTAAATAAAATATTATGGTTTCGCGAAGTAGAATGGTTACCCTTCTTTCAATTGTGTTCTTCACGGTTTTTAATCAAATTAACGCTCAGATCGTTGATAAAAGCAAGATTGATATTTGGGTTCAGCCTCATCTTGAACAATCCTATGTTGAACTAATTGAATTTTTGAGTATCCCCAATGATTCTCATTATTTAAATCAGATAATGGAAAATATAGATTGGCTTGATCAGGCTTTTAAAAAGAGAGATTTTACTACAAAGGTGCTAAAGTCATCAGGAAACCCAGCTTTGTTTGCTGAGAAAATATTAGACCCTCATTTAAAAACCGTACTGTTTTATTTTCATCTCGATGGTCAGGCTGTGGACTCTTCAAAGTGGGATCAGCCAAATCCTTATGTTCCGGTTTTGAAGGAAAATAATGAAGCAGGCCTGTGGGAAATTATAGATTGGGATCGGATTAATGCAACGTCTAATGATGAATTGAGAATTTTTTGCAGGGCATCTTCGGACGATAAATCACCCATAATGATGTTGCTTTCTGCCATGGATGTTTTAAATGCAAATAGTCATAAAGCCCGCTTTAATATAAAGGTAATTATGGATGGAGAAGAAGAAATAGGATCCCCAAATTTACCAGAGATTGTGGATAATTACCGTGAGTTGCTAGCTGCAGATATGATGTTGATTTTTGACGGTCCTAGGCATATTAGCAATAGGCCAAGTATCTTTTTTGGATGTCGCGGATTGGCCGAAATTGAAATAACGGTTTTTGGCCCAAAATTCGCACAGCATAGCGGCCATTACGGAAATTATGCTCCCAATCCGGCTCTTAATTTATCACAACTGCTTTCTTCAATGAAGGATGAAGAGGGGAAGGTGGTCATTCCTGGTTTTTATGATGGGATCAAATTAGATAATCAAACTTTAGAAATTTTAAATGAAGTGCCTGATGATGCCAATGAAATTAATGCGAAACTTGGAATTGCCATTCCAGATAAAGTTGGAGCAGATTATCAACAATCATTACAGTACCCTTCTTTAAATATCAGAGGGATGGCGTCGGGTTGGATTGGCGATGAAGCCAGAACCATAGTTCCAAGCACTGCAACGGCCAATATTGATATTCGTTTAGTATTCGAAAGCGATGCGTTACGCTTAATTAATTTGGTCAGAAGTCATATTGTTGCGCAGGGTTTTTACCTCGTTGATCATCTTCCTAGTGATAAAGAACGAAAAGAACATCAACGAATTGCGATGTTTTCATATGAATTTGGGAATATGGCATTTCGAACGGATTTTGATTCTGAAATTGGAGAATGGGTGAATCGATCAATGATCAAGGCATTTGAAGAAAAACCTGTAAGGGTTCGTACAACAGGAGGAACTGTTCCGGTTTCACAATTTATTAGTAAACTGGGAATAGAAGCCCTGATTTTGCCAACCGTTAATTTGGACAATAATCAACACAGCCCAAATGAGAATTTAAGGTTGGGGAACTATAATGATGGAATTAAAACCATAGTTGCATTGCTTACTGAAGCTCTTTAGATGATGTTTTTTTCGTGAGTATTCAATAATAAATCTGATAGAAATGATCCAAAAGATTTTTATTTTATTTGTTGCACTCACCATCGTTAGCAACAAGCTTAATGCTCAGGAAACTGAAAATAATCAGGCTAAGTTTCCTGAAATTATGAAGATAAGTCCGCTTACTTTTGATATGACTGAGCTCTCTCAAATTGATTTGCCAGATTTAAAGAATAGGGCTTATGAGGCCATGTTGCAGAAAGACTTCATGCTTGCCGCCAGGTTTTATTTATATATCATTTCACATGATATCAGTGATGCTAATTCACATTATAATTTGGCAAGATGTTATGCATATCTTGGCCAATCAAGGTATGCGACCAATTTTTTAATTATGGCGATTAATGAAGGCTTCAACAATTTCACGTTTATCAAAGAGGATGCAGCTTTCAAAACATTAATGCAAGATTCATATTTTAATACGCAATTTCAAGATGTTCAGGATTTCGGGAAAGAATTAGGAGAGAATATTTATGTTAAAGGTGAAATGCTGATGAAATGCAGGGTGCTGTTACCAGATAATTATCAAACTGATACGGAATATCCATTGGTGATCGGGATGCATGGATTTGGAGGTACGGCCGAAGAGTTTACAAAATTATGGTCGAATATTACCAATCACTCATTTATCTTGGTTATACCGGAAGCTCCATATGAGGCAAATCCTGATACTTATAAAAGAAATACAAGTTTCTCGTGGGAGATTGGAGTTCGTAGTTTGGAGTTATATAAAAGGGCAGACAATCTTAGTCCTGAATTTATTGTGAATGTAAAAAAATACATGGCCCAGAATTATTCAATTGGGAAAAGTTATATTCTCGGGTTTTCGCAAGGTGGAGGTTATGCCTATGTAACCGGAATCAAAAATCCGGATCATTTTGATGGGATTATATGTTTTGGCGCCAGATTACCAGATTATGAAAAATATCCTTGGTTTCTTTCAGAAGAGAATATTGAAAAAGGTAATAAGTTAAAAGTTTTTATCGCCCATGGTAAGGATGATGGAAATGTGAATAAGAGTGCTGTAGCAGCAAAAAAAATCTTAAAAAAGTTTGACTATGATGTTAAACTCCAGCTTTTTGAAGGAGGGCATTACGTTGACATTTTATCACTCGAATCAGCACTGAAATGGATGGAAATCCAATAGCTCTTTTAAAAATTTACAATGCATTTTTATAAAAAAGAATTCTCAAATTAATTGAATCATCTTTCAGTTTTATGGTGAAAATATCGTAATTTTCAGGAAAAAACCATAAATCATGAAATTTAAAATTGTACCTTTTATTTTATTATTAGCAGCATTTGGAAGTTGTACGCAGCAAGAGTCTGATATTCAACAGGCTGAAAATAGTATTAATGCCACTGACCTTGCAAAGCATGCCATAACACTCGGGTCGGACGAATTCTTGGGTCGTCAGCCCTTTACTGAAGGAGAAGAAATAACCATAAATTATTTGAAATCAGCATTCGAAGAACTTGGATTGGAAGGTGCTAATAATGGCAGCTATTTTCAGGATGTACCTATGGTTGAGATTAGTTTTGGATCTCCTGAAAAAATTGAGCTGATTGCTCCGAAAGGAAAAGTGGAATTAGAACTCATTAAGGATTATATTTTTTCAACCAGTCATATTGTGGAGCAAATCAATATCGAAAATTCGGAACTGGTTTTTGCCGGTTATGGTATTGTTGCACCTGAATTTAACTGGAATGATTATGAAAATTTAGATTGTAAGGATAAAGTTGTATTAGTGCTGGTTAATGATCCCGGATTTGCAACCCAGGATCCGGATTTATTTAATGGTAATGCAATGACTTATTATGGAAGATGGTCCTATAAATTTGAAGAAGCAGCAAGACAGGGAGCAAAAGGGGTACTGGTTATTCACAGTACGGATGGTGCAGGGTATCCCTGGCAGGTATTAACCAACACCGCAGATAATAAGCTCTTCATACAATCTGATGACGGCAACTTATCGAATTGCCCGTTAAATGGATGGATAACTGATAATGCGGCCGTTAAATTATTTGAAAAATGTGGATTGGATTTTACAGATTTGACAGAAGAAGCCTTAAGCGGAAATTTTAAATCGGTGAACCTGAATACAAAGCTCAGTGTTGTCATGAATAATACTTTGCGTTTTGCCACTTCAAAAAATGTATTGGCCAAGCTGAATGGAACAGATTTAGCCGATGAGTGTATTGTATATACGGCTCACTGGGATCATTTTGGGATTGGTCCGGTTATGGATGGAGATTCAATTTATAATGGATTTGCCGATAATGGGGTTCCGGTTGCCAGTATGTTAGAAACGGCAAAAGCCTTTAGTAAATTGAAGCAAAGACCACGACGGACCGTAATTTTCCTGGCTATCACGGCAGAAGAATCTGGTTTATTGGGGTCAAAATATTACGCCAATAATCCGGTAATTCCTGCACAAAAAACCGCAGCCAATTTAAATTATGAGTTATTTATTCCGATGGGAAGAATGAAAGATGTGACGATTACAGGATTTGGACAGTCAGACCTTGACAAATACGTAGAAGAAGCAGCAGCTGAGCAAGACAGGTATATTATGGAAGAGCCTTATCCTGAAAAAGGAATGTATTATCGTTCTGACCATTTCAGCTTTGCACAGCAAGGAATTCCATCCTTATTTGTTAAAGGGTGGTCTGATCATCTTGAGAAAGGGAAAGATCATGCAGCTTCGATCGTGAATTATTATTGGAGTAATACCTACCACAAACCTTCCGATGAGTATAATCCGGAAACAGCTGATTTTTCGGGGAATGTTGACGATGCTAAATTGTTTTTCAAAATTGGAATGAAATTAGCCAATGAACAAACTTTTCCTAAATGGTCGGAAAATTCAGAATTTAGAGCCATACGCGAAAATTCAATGAAGTGAGTCATTCAACCGAATATAAACTCTTCAAAGCTGAGGTTTTAAAACTGGTTGAAATCGCTGATGGTGTTTTTGTCTTGTCTTTTCAAAGACAATTTAATTTTATTGCAGGTCAGGTGGTAGCAATTACCATTGACTTGGATGATGCACCAAGGCTTTATAGCATAGCTAGTGGAGAAGGGGAGGAGGAAGTTCGGGTTTTATTCAATGTGGTGCCAACCGGAAAGCTGACTTCTCAAATGTCAAATTTAAAAAAAGGAGACCAGATCTCTGTTTCAAAACCTTTTGGGAAATTTATTGGATCTGTCGACCCTGCATACTGGATTGCAGCGGGAACCGGAATCGCACCTTTTGCTTCGATGTTTTATTCCAACTTAGCACGTAATAAAGTTCTTATACACGGTGGGAGGACTTTAAATTCATTTTATTTTAAGCATGATTTTAGTAAGGCAATGGGAGAAAGGTATGTGCGTTGTAGCTCGCAGGAAAAAGGTCAAGGAGTATATGAAGGACGTTTGACAGCGTATTTAAAATCAATTCAAAAATTACCATCTGCACACAAATACTATCTTTGTGGGAGTGCCGAAATGGTTGTTGAAACAAGAGATATTTTGATTCAGAAAGGAATTACATTTGATCAAATTGTTGCAGAAATTTATTTTTAATGAAGACTAAATTATTTGGAAAAACATTGAATGAGCTCCGGGAAATTGTAACTCAGGAGGAGATGCCTGCTTTCACAGCCAAGCAAATTGCGGATTGGTTGTACAAAAAGCATATCAGTGAAATTTCAGAAATGAATAATTTATCTAAAGAAAACAGATCTAAACTTCAGGATAAATACGAAATTGGATTATCAGCCCCGTTAAAAGCACAAACCTCGGTTGATGGAACTAAAAAATATTTATATCCAACTGCAGGAAAAAATTTTATAGAATCAGCTTACATCCCCGACAAAGAAAGAGCCACACTTTGTATTTCTTCGCAGATCGGTTGTAAGATGGGATGTTTATTTTGTATGACAGGAAAGCAAGGTTTTCAGGGGCAGTTAACTGCAGGCGAAATTGTCAATCAAATTCACAGTTTACCTGAATTCGAGAATTTGACAAATATCGTTTATATGGGTATGGGAGAACCTTTCGACAATTTAACGGAGGTTTTGAAATCTCTTGAAATTATGACTAGCGATTGGGGTTATTTCTGGTCGCCAAAACGAATTACTGTTTCTACCATTGGAATTATCCCAGCCATGCAACAGTTTTTAGCTGAATCAAAAGCGCATTTAGCCATTAGTCTGCATTCGCCTTTTGAGGAGGATAGAAAGAAAATTATGCCCATCGAAAATGTTTATCATCTACCTAAGTTACTGAAAGCAATTCGTGATTTTGAATGGGGAAAGCAAAGAAGGATTTCTTTCGAATATATTTTGTTTAAGGGCTTTAATGACTCGCAAAAGCATGTGAATGAATTGGCCAGAATTTTAAATGGAATAAAGTGCCGGATCAATTTATTGCGTTTTCATCCCATCCCTGATTCACCGCTCGAAAGCCCTGATGAAAAGGCAATCATTGAATTTAGAGACAAACTAAATGCGAAAGGGATTACCACTACCATTCGTGCTTCGCGCGGGGAAGATATTTTTGCAGCCTGTGGATTGCTCTCGACCAAGGAGATGCAAAAAAATACAGAAGCCCAAGATTTTTAATGTTCCATAAAAACCATTAGCAATAATCAGGATCTTTTATTTTATGATCAATTTCTGGTTTAAAATATTTTTTTTGAAATCGAAGGGCAACATTAACCAACATAATTAATACAGGAACTTCAACCAATGGACCAATTACGGCCGCAAAAGCTTCACCGCTATTAATCCCAAAAACAGCGATTGCGACTGCTATTGCCAATTCAAAATTATTACTGGCTGCTGTAAATGAAATGGAGGCGGTTTTTGAATAATCGGCACCAATTTTCTTTCCCATAAAAAAAGAAACTAAAAACATGACCACAAAATAGATGACGAGCGGAATCGCAATTCTAATCACATCAAAAGGAATTTTAATAATTACTTCTCCTTTTAACGAAAACATTACAATGATGGTAAATAGCAAGGCGATAAGCGTTAAGGGGCTGATTTTAGGAATGAATTTGGTATGATACCATTCTTTACTTTTTACCCGGATTAAGATAAATCGAGTTAGAAATCCGGCAATAAACGGAATCCCTAAATAAATGAATACACTCCTTGCTATTTGACTGATGGTGATATCAACCTTAAAGGATTGTAATCCCAACCAATCAGGAAGAACAGTTAAAAACACGAAAGCATAAACCGAGAAAAATAACACTTGAAAAATGGAATTGAAAGCTACCAATCCTGCTGCATATTCAGTATCGCCTTTAGCTAATTCATTCCATACAATCACCATGGCTATGCAACGTGCAAGGCCGATTAAAATTAAACCTGCCATGTAATGCGGGTAATCTTGGAGGAAAAGGATTGCTAAGCCAAACATTAAAATCGGACCAATGATCCAGTTTTGTACCAGTGATAATCCTAAGATTTTAAAGTTTTTGAAAACATCACCGAGTTCCTCATACCTTACTTTTGCAAGGGGTGGATACATCATGATTATTAAGCCAATGGCAATGGGAATATTGGTTGTTCCTGAACTCATTGAATCCCAGAACAAGGCTATATCAGGGAAGAAATATCCGGAAAGAACACCAAAGAGCATGGCAAGGAAAATCCAGAGTGTTAAATATCTGTCAAGAAACGACAATCTCTTTTTTGATGATTTCATGAAAGTTTAGGTTTAATTTCTTCTAAATAAAATTTGTTAAATGCATTTTTAATTTCATCTCTTACGCTGTAAAATTCTGATTTGATAAATTCTTCACTCCCTCTTGCATCACTTGGATCATCAAAGCCAATGTGTTTTCTGTGATTTACATTTCCTGTGAATGCAGGGCAACTTTCTTTAGCCCCACCGCAAACCGTTATTACATAATCCCAATGTGTATTCAGGAAATTATCGACATGCTTAGGTTTATGTTTTGAAATATCTATTCCCAATTCACGCATTACCTCTATCGCTGTAGGATTTACGATATTGCCAGGTTCTGTACCTGCCGACTCAACTTTTATCCTTGAATCAAAACTTTTAAGAAAACCATGGGCCATTTGGCTTCGACAACTGTTTCCTGTGCACAATATTAAAATATTCATTACAAAAAGTTATTTAGCATTGTTGGTCTTTACACGATTCTAGATTCCCCATGTAAACGTCAAAAATTGATTTAATTTCCTTTATTTTTTTAATGTTTAAACAGTAATTTACTTTAGTTCCTGAAATAGTTCCTTTAATTAATCCCAGGTTTTTCAGCACCTCAAGATGCTGATTTACTGTTGATCTGCTTAGGGGTAATTCATCTGAAATGTCACCTGAGATACAAACTTTTGTATCTGCCAAATACTCTAGTATGGCAAGTCGTGCAGGATGACCAAGCGCGCTGAATATTGAAGCCGTTTCTTGTAACTCTGTTTTAAAAAGTTCTGTTTTTGTCATGTTTTATTGGTATGCAACAAATGTAATAAAATTACTTTAATAACGTAAAAAAACGTTATTAAGTTTTTGTTAAGATGAATTAACAAATGATAGCTAATAACTTATTTAAACTCAGTTTTGCTATTAGCTGATAATGGGTTATATTTGGGTTAATCAATAAAATAAAATGCTTCCAAAGATATTAGTTGTTGATGACTGGGAACCTAATTTACTATTGGTTGAAAGTTATTTAAAGGGTATTGATGCTGACATAACCAGCTGTTTGATATCTACAGATGCTAAGAAACTAGTTGATAAGGATGAGTACGCGCTATTTATTTTGGATGTCCAGATGCCTAATTTGGACGGATTTGAATTAGCTGAAATTATTCGGCAGACTAAGATCAATTCCCATACTCCAATTATATTCTTAACTGGTGTTTATTCTGATTCTGCCAGTATATTTAAAGGTTATTTGGCGGGAGCTGTTGATTATCTTACCAAACCGATTAAAAGAGAAGTCTTGTTGGGAAAGGTTACGATATTTATTCAGTTATATCAGCAACGCTTTGAATTGCAGCAAAAACAACTTTTGTTAGAAGAATATATTGAAAAAATTCAGCAAGCTGAAAAATCAAGAATTAAATTAATTCTTGAAGGAGAGGATCGTGAAAAAATAAGGATTGCCAGTGAGTTACATGATGGTATAGGCCAGTATTTATCAGCTGCCACCATGAATTTTAATTCCATAAAAGATGAAATTGATGTATTGGATAGTGATATAAGCAAAGGCTTTAATAATGGTTTAACTTTCCTCAATCAGGCGATTGTTGAAAGCAGAGTGCTTACAAGTAATCTTATTCCCAGAATTGTTAAAGATTTTGGATTAAGTCATAGTTTGGAGATGTTGATTCAGAAATTAAACGGAAACTCTCAGACGGAATTTAAGTTTATTCATAAAAGTTTTAATAAACGTTTAGAAGAAAATGTAGAACTGCATCTTTATCGTATTGGTCAAGAATGTTTAAATAATATTATTAAGCATGCTGATGCAAAAACTGCAACCCTCGAAATTGCTTTAGAAAATAAAACCATTCATCTGACCTGTAAAGATGATGGTAAAGGTTTCAAGATAAATTCAAAATTAAAAGATGCAAGTAGTTATGGCATTCAAAGCCTTTATCATCGAACAAAACTATTGGATGGCAGTATTTCAATAACCAGCGATATTAACAATGGAACAATTGTAAGCATCGATATTCCATTAGCAAAATAAGTAAATCATGAGAAAAATTAAAATTTTAATTGTTGACGATCATAAAATTATCAGAGATGGGATTATCTCGCTTTTACGGGATCAACCTAATTATGTTGTTGTTGCAGAAGCATCAAATGGACGCGAAGCGTTAGAGGTTCTTAGCGAGAAAAAGGTTGATATTGCGATTCTTGACATTAATATGCCCGAAATGAATGGGATTGAATGCACTCATGAAATTACCGAAAAATATGATGAGGTAAGAGTAATCGCCTTAACAATGCATAACGAAGAAGTTTACCTCACTAAAATGATTGAAGCTGGCGCTGTTGGCTATATTTTGAAAAATCTGGGTAAAAAAGAATTGATAAGTGCCTTAGATGCAGTAGTAGACGGAAAACATTACTACAGTCCTGAAATAACTTTGGCTGTTATAAAGGAACTGACAAATCCAAATAAGTCAAAAAAAGAAGAAAATAAAATTGAATTAACATCAAGAGAACTTGAAGTTCTTGAACTCATCGTTTTAGAGCATTCAAATCAAGAGATCGCCGAAAAACTATCCATTAGTGTTCGTACCGTAGACGCACACCGAAGAAATTTACTTGACAAAACAGGTGTAAGAAATACTGCCGGATTGGTGAAGTATTCTATGAATAATCAATTATTTAAATTAGACGATGATTAGAATTAGGCATATTACCTACTTCTCACCTCGGTAAACTACCGATGTAATCCCCCAAAATTTGTATTAGAATTGTATCTCTTCAATTAGGTATTAATTGAAGTAAACATAGTTTGTCTTAACCAATAAATTAAGCAGCAGGGTTTAATACGATGCAATCAAAAGCCGAATTAATTTCCAAGATCGAGCAATTATCGTCTGTGATAGAGAAGCAGAAAGTTCAGATTGAGAAAAATGAACTTTCTAAGTGTGAAGATAAGTATAAATTATTGGCAGATAATTCTTCTGATGTTATCTGGAAGTTAGATCATAGGCTCAGGTTCACTTATGTTAGTCCATCGCTTAAAAAGATGACAGGTTTCACACCAAATGATTGGGTCGGTACAAAGTTGTCAAGTCATACTCAGCCTAAAGAATTTATAAAAATGGCACGATACGCCCTTCAAGCATTCAAATCAAATAAATTAAAAGCTCACCGTACATTTGTAACAAGTTTTATTTGTAAAGACGGATCAGTGCTTCCGGTTGAAATTACAGGTAATGTTCTTAAAACTGCAAAAGGATTGCCAATTGGAATTCAAGGGTCGACACGTGATATTAGTACAAGGCTATTGGCAGAAAAATCACTGCGTGAAAGCGAAGAAAGATATAGTTTGGCATTAACAGCTGCTCAAGAAGGAATTTGGGACTGGAACCTTGTTGAAGATAAAGTTTTTTATTCTGATCAATGGAAGGCCCAAATTGGATTTGAATCGGATGAGCTTGAAAGTGTTTTCATGACTTGGCAAAATTTGCTGCACCCTCTGGATTACGGTCGTGCACATCGCGAACTTAAAGCCTTTATTCGAAACCCCAAAGATCAATTCTTTACAACTTTTAGGTTAAAACATAAAGACGGATCTTATCGCTGGATTCAAAACCGATCTTCGGCCATTAAAGATGATAATGGAAAAGTTATCAGAATGTTGGGTGCACATACTGATATTACAAATCAGGTGAAGGCAGAACAAGCTTTAATGGAAAGTGAACAAAAGCTGAAAAATGTAATTTCTGAGGCACAAATAATTTTATGCGCTTTGGATAAAAAAGGCGTTTTCACTTTCTCTGATGGTAAAGGATTGGAAGCCTTAAACCTAAAGCCAGGGCAACTTGTCGGAACTTCAATATTTGATGTTTATAAAGATTACCCTAAAATAACCAAGAATATTAAAAAGGCATTATCAGGTGAAACGGTTCAAGTTACGATAGAAGTGAACGGATTATTTTTTGATTCAACGTTTTCACCGATTTCGGGTATATCTGGAAAGGTTGAATCGGTGATTGGTGTGTTATCAAATATTACTGATCATGTGATGATGGGGAAGAAGTTAGAATCTCTTAATCTGGAATTAGCGAAAGCAAAACTAAAAGCCGAAGAATCAGATCGGCTAAAGTCAGCTTTTTTAGCTAATATGTCACATGAAATCAGAACACCCATGAACTCAATACTTGGGTTTTCTGATCTTTTACGTGAATGTGAAGATGAATCAGAACGTCAAGAATTTATCAATATTATTGACAGTAACGGAGAGGTGCTTTTAACCTTATTGAATGATATTATTGATTTGAGTAAAATCGAAGGCGGACAACTTGCTATAAAACCTGAAACGGTTGATGTTGTTGATCTAATGAAAGAAATTGAACAGCTATACATTACAAAAATCAGCAAATTAAAAAAACCTAATTTGAAACTAAATCTTGCGATCCCGAAAAATTATAAAAATTTACAAATCAAAACAGATCGGTCAAGGCTATTTCAAGTATTTGTTAATTTGATCGATAATGCCATAAAATTTACCGATGAAGGGTCTGTTAGTTTTGGATTTTATATGAAAGATTCATTCCTCAAATTTTTTGTAAAAGATACAGGTATTGGGATTAAGAAAAGTGATTTGAAAATAATTTTTGAACGATTTACGCAAGTTCGTTCAATGTATGATGGTAAATATGGCGGTACAGGTTTGGGCTTATCCATTTCAAAAAAACTTGTTGAGCTTCTTGGCGGAAACTTAAGTGTTGAGTCAAAAGTTAAAGAAGGTTCTGTATTTTCATTTTCCTTACCGCTTCTTACCGCAGATATTAAAAAGAGTAATTATAAGAAGAAAATAATAATCAGGAGCTCAAAGAAAGGAAAAGACAGGACTATTTTGATTGTGGAAGATGAGGACTCAAGCAAGCGACTCATTGAAACCCTTTTGGCACCATTAAATGTTAATGTGTTATCTGTGAGTAGTGGTGAAGAAGCAGTTGAGATCTGTCAGAATAATGAAAATATAAATTTGGTTCTTATGGATTTAAAACTGCCTCATATGAGTGGTTTTGAAGCTACTGCCCGGATAAAAAATCTTCATAAGAATATTTATGTTGTCGCTCAAACAGCATTATTATACGAAAATGAAAAGGAGCAATCTCTGAAATGTGGTTGTGATGATTTTATTACCAAGCCAATCAAAACTAAGCGCTTAATTAATACCATTAATAAGTTTATGCACTAGTCATTTTATTCTGGAATTCGGAAAGTGAGTTCTGCAAACATTAGTGAAAATAGCCTTACTCCTTCTTTTCAAAATCCAAGGCTGCCGAATTGATGCAGTATCTTAATCCTGTTGGTTTTGGGCCATCTTCAAAAACATGCCCTAAATGACCATCACATTTTTTACACCTAATTTCAGTTCTAACCATCCCCAAGGTAGTATCTTTTAAAAGTGTTATGTTGTTTTTGTCAGCTAAATCATAAAAACTTGGCCACCCGCAACCCGAGTCATATTTTGTATCAGAGCTAAATAATTTGCTGTTACATGCTGCACAGTAATACATTCCTTTATCATCATTTTTGTAAAATGCACCTGTAAATGGCGCTTCTGTAGCATTCTCACGTAATACTTTAAAAGCCATGGGAGATAATTGTTGCTTCCATTCAGCTTCGGTTTTTTTGATGCTTTTCTCTTCCATTTTTGTCTTCGATTTTAACTCTGTTTGCGGTTTTAGTTTCTTATCCTGCTTGCTGCCGATTTGAACAGAAAAAAAGTTAAGAATATATATGAGGATAATTGTTATTATCATGAGTTAGTTAATTTAAAAACATTCTAAATAACAAAAGTAATCTAAAATTAATTTAAGTGACTATTTTTAACAATTATTAAGAGGATGGCATAAAATATTGAATATAATGATGGAGAAAACAAAAGAAACTGTTAAGTTTTTGAAAAACAATGGGTTCGTAAGTCCAGATGTTGGTATCGTACTGGGTACAGGTTTGGGAGGATTTGTAAATGAGGTTGAAATAATTAAGGAATTAGACTATGAAGAAATTCCGAATTTCCCGGTTTCAACGGTAGAGTCGCACAAAGGAAAATTAATTTATGGAAAACTAGCTGATAAATACTTAATTCTAATGCAAGGACGTTTCCATTTCTATGAAGGGTATTCATTTCAGGAACTGACATTTCCTATTAGGGTTTTAAAGCTTTTAGGCATCAAATATCTCCTTTTATCAAACGCATGTGGGGCAATGAATCCGAAAATGAAAAAAGCCTCGCTGATGGTATTGGACGATCACATTAACTTATTGCCCGGAAATCCGCTGGTTGGTAAAAACTATGATGAGATGGGGCCAAGGTTCCCCGACATGAGTCAGCCTTATTCAGCAGAGATTAATCATTTATTTCATCAAATTGCCAAAACCGAACAAATTGAGCTTTTTGAAGGCGTTTACGTAGCCGTATCCGGTCCAAATTTAGAAACCAGAGCTGAGTACCGGTTTTTAAGAGGTATTGGTGCAGATGTGGTAGGTATGTCAACCGTACCGGAGGTAATTGTTGCAAATCATATAGGATTGCCGTGTTCGGCAATATCAGTTATTACTGATGAGTGTGATCCTGATCATCTCGAAATCGCAAACATAAAAGATATATTAGCTCATGCAGCAAAGGCGGAAGTTAAACTTATCAAGTTATTTAAAAAATTAATTGAACAGTATAAATATTAAGTATTGCTGTCTAATATTTCGGAATTCAATTTTTTTAAAATGTGTTTTGCAGTGCTTTTAAAAGCAGGTGATCCTTCTTCATAATTAATTTCTATTAGTGCTTTTAGTTCACCCTTGATATCAGGAATTTTATTTGATATTTTATATAATATTTGCATTGATAATGCGCGTTGAGCAATTTCAGCCGAGGAAGATCCGAGCAATTTAAAACACAGTTCAATTAGTTTCCCGAATCGGATCTCATCAAGCTGTTCAATATCATCAATAAATAAGTGTAATAAATTTCTAATACTCGAGTTGTTTTTAGTAATACAAAGCTGATCGAGGATATAAGGAAAAAATGGTTTAACAAGCTTAGGTTTTTTATTGAAAATGAGCAATACGACACGCGATGACCTCATGGCCATTACCCTGTTCCCGGAAAAGGATAATTGAATAGTTTCTTCTAAATAATTTGGATGTGCTAAAATAAAAGAAGCTGCGTCATCAGCAGTTTTTCTATAGGTATTTGGAAGTAGCCTTTCAATATCCATGTTGCGTAATGAAGTGTTTTGTGGATCAGCTCCTTAACCCCTGACGTAAAAGCAAAACAGCGATAAAACGTAACATATAAGCGCATCGGAGACATAGATCCAGACAGGAAGGAAATTCAGATATCCGGCAACTAACATAACCGTTCCGGCAATTAGCAGACCAAAAGAGTAAGGGCCAAAAAGTGAACGAAACCTCACAAATTCTTTACTTATGCTATAAAAAATAATTCCGTGGAATAGGATGAACCCGCCAGTGGCTTTAAATAAATATAACATCATAACATCACTAAACCACAGATCTTTATTTCTGAAGAGTTCAAAAGTTGCCTCGTTTGCAAAAATTCTTAATAGGCCCAATCCAATTAATGTAAGAGCTATAACTTTTAAGACGAATATTTTGGCCTTCATTGGTTTTAATTTTGGTTATGAGTTTTATAAAATCCTATTACAATTGGCACTTCATTGTAAAACTTGAAGATTGATTAAAGTTAGAAAAATTATTGAAAGTGGTCAAAAAATATTGCCATGTGTAGATGATTTTTAATTATGGATGCTAAACCCGCCATAAATATGACATCTTAAAGAAAAATCCCCGGTTAAATTCCATGAAGCGTTCACTTTCAATATATCTCTGGTTCACATCATCCCATTCCTGTTTATCGTAAATTGAGCCATAGCCAAGATGGATCACAGTGCCGGGGATGTAGGTAAATGAAGCCAAAAAATCTGTTAACAATTCTTTTCGGTAACCATTGTATTCTGTGATTCCTCTAAACAATAAATATTTGTTCAATTGAAATGTCAATTTGAATCGATGTATCGAATAATCATAAAGCATTTCATCTGTTAAATCGCTCTTAAAATTGGCATAGCTTAAGGAATAATCTGCTGTAATTTTTTCGGATGGTTGATAAGTGATCCCGCCTGTCAACCGGTAAGTTTTCCCTTGCTGAGGATCTCCATAAAATATTCCATTATTCCACCTGGAAACAAATCCTGCAGAGAACTTTTTTGTAATCTGACTGTTTAATAAAGTGTGGAAACCATTGGTGTTAAAACGCTCACCTGCATAAATCTCGGAAGATAAATAATATTTTGCAATGAATTCTGTTTGGCCTCCGAATGAAATATTTACCGAAGCATAATTCAAGCTTTCCCACATACCATAAAATTTATCCTTCACCTGACTTACAAAAAGCTCAGGCATTACTTTTCTAATGAGCTCGGTTTTAGGATAGAATTGAGGTGCAATATAAGCCGTATAATATTGAAGCCCTGTTCTTCGCACATGGCCCATATCTGCAGTAAAATCAGTACTTATATCCTTAAAGGTGAAAACGAAAATCCAATCGCGATTTTGACGTGCAAGTCTCATCCCGATCGCATGACCTTCCTTAGATTTTTCAAACTCGTTCTGCTTTGTGTCTGAGTATAAAGCATGATAAACCATAGTGGTGGACGGATCGATTCTGGCATTTCCATCCAATCCGGTTAATCGGTTGTAAGCACCATCGTATTCTCTAGCAGCATAGATTCCTCCTAAATAACTATCGTTGTTAAAGGATCTTTTATATCTGAACACCGGAACATGCATATAATTGCCACGTTCTTGAAATTCAGGTAATTTATCTTTAGCATACATTACAGAAATATCGTTTTTCATACCAAGCTTACCACCTAGTTTTATTCCAAAATCTGGATTAACAATGGTTCGTGTATGCACAATGGCATAGATGGGATCAACGGATGAGGATCGCATTGCTCCAAGATTATAAGTCTCACTGCCTTCTAAAAAGAAAGGTCTTTTTTCGGCAAAGTAAAGATTGCTTCGGAGATTCACATCAATCTGACCTGCATCAGCTTCAATTTGACTAAAATCAGGATTGTAAGTTGCATCAAGAATGAGGTTAGAAGTGATTCCGTATTTTAAAGTTAAACTTGCTGCCCCTTCTTTCAAATCATTTTTAAACTCCCCATCATGCAAGCTGCTTTGATTATTATAAGTTACAGCCGGAAGAATTTCAAGGAATGATTGCTTCCCTACATTATCATAAATGATGGGTTTAAGTTGAGTTAAAAGTGACATTCCTTGATCTGGGCTTAATTCAGGATATGAACCTTGTTCGGATCTGCGATTAATTTTGCGCTCAAAAAACAATGCCATTTCAACCTCTTTTCCACTGTTATATCTAATGCTTTTAAATGGAATTTGAATCTCGACAGTATAGCCATCTTCATCTATTTGCCCCCCGCTGTACCAAACAAAATCACTACTTCCATCTTCTACATTGTTCGAAAAACGGCTGTCTCCTTGTATCCCTAAAGGGTTAACGTAAAAAGCAGTTAGTGATTGATGATCATTGTAAGTATCCAGATTTATACAAATCCAGTCATCATTAAAAATATTATCACGATTGGTGAGGGTAGCTTTAATTTTATCGGGTTCACGATCAAAACATTTATAGGCAAAATAGAGGTTGTTCTTATCATAAGCCATGTAAACAATCGTTTCTTCAGATAAATCTTTTCCGTAATCAGGAATAAAAGTTTTGAACCCACTGACCTGTGGAGCAGTTAACCATACTTCATCGTTTAACATTCCATCAATAATGGGGGCTTGGGTTGTAAAAATTGGTCGCAGTGGCGATGGTGTGGTTTGAGCTTCTAAATTAAATTGAGGAATGACTAAAAGTGAAATGAGAGAGATAAGAAATTTTTTCATAGTCAGGTCATGCATTAAGTTAATAAGTTATGCAATTTCCTGAAAGTATGATATGGGTGCACATAAAATATTCTCGGACGGCAAAGATATTTTATTTTTTAATATTGACCAAATCTAAGGTTGGTTGGGACATAACAAGGTTTATTTTAAGATGGCATATATCAATTCATTCATGATCAATCCATTCTTAATTACACTGTTTTTGTGTACTGCTTCAAGTTTAAATCCGGCCTTAGTCAGAACACGGGCAGAAGTTTTGTTGTTCTCAAATATTCTTGCATAAATGCGAATAATCTTTGAATTATTAAAGCTGTATTCTACAATCTTTTTTATTGCCTCGGTCATAATTCCTTGACCCCAAAATGGTTCAGCGAGCCAATAACCAATTTCGGCTGTTTTACGGTAAACGTCTGTTTTGTAAATTAACCCAATTCCACCAACAGCTTCAGAATTTACCTCAATGGCTAACAATAAATCTTTGTTATTGACTGCAAATTCCAGCCATGTTCGGGCGTCATGAATTGTGTGAGGATAAGGAAAGCTGTCGCGTAAATTATCTGAGATATTCTTATTATTTGCAAATTTGGCAAGCGATTCAGCATCATTAATTTGCCATGGTCTGAGTTTAGCTTGGCCTAAATTAAATTCCATATTTCATGTTTTTAGGAATACCAACTGATAAAATTAATGATTTATAATTTGCAAAATTGGGTAAAAATGATCACGATATTAAAAAAAAATAAGTCATATCTGAAAACTGAATACAATACAGGGGCAGTATTGAAAAATAGGGAATATGGATTTATTTCAATCGAATTTGCTGACCGACCTGAACAGAGGCTCCCAGGTCAAGTTTGTTTTTATTTAATAATGCTTTGAGCTGGACACCGTAAAGTTGAGCAATGGAATAAAGCGATTCGTTGGCTTTAATAACATGGTATTTCTGACTACTTTTTCTTTTCTTCTTTTGAATATAGAGCATTTGACCTTCTTCAATTTTAGCTTCCTTATCAAGTTCATTATATTTATAAACTTGCCAGCTATAAATGTTTAAATCTCTGGCGATTGTCGAAAAATCATCTCCAGCTTCAGCAAAAATAAATTTTACACCGTTATTAGTGTATAAAGGGCGATTGTTACCAGAAATATCGATGGGATCGAAATCACTATCCAGTTTAGTAAAAAATGCTTTCTTTTTTGAAGCAGGATCTTCTGCTGAGTTTGAAGCTAAAATATTGTTATTGTCAAATTCGTATAATTTATTTTCTTCAATGATACGAATGAGTAAGGAAGAGTATTTGTTATTCGTTGCGTAACCAGCTTTTTGAAGACCATTGGCCCAGCTTTTGTAATCATCAATTGCTAACTTAAATAAAGGTGAATAATGCCCTCGTGTGGCTAGAAACTCAGAGTGATCGCGATAAGATTCAGCTACTGTTTTATATTTCCTGAAGCATTCTCTTCGATCGTCATCGTCCCATTTTATTGTTTTTCCATCCCATCCGGCATGGCATTTTATCCCAAAATGATTTTTTCCGTTTTTTGCCAAACGGCTATTCCCATTTCCCGACTCTAAAATTCCCTGTGCTAATATAATGCTTGCAGGAATGCTATATTTCTGCATTTCTGTCACAGCAAGATCTTTATACTTTCTAATGTATTCAGAGGTATTTGCTTTTTGAGCAGAAACAGTTGAACTGAGTAAGAGCAGTATAGTAAATGTGAGGTATTTTAAATACTTAATCATCAAAAAAACACCTATTTAGTTCGTTAAATCAAAATTAGGTTAAGCAATATCACAATATCTATATATGTATTACTTTTATTCACAACGAAATGTTACTAAAAATGTTACACATTTCATGATAAAATTATTCTTAAAAAAGGACTACACACGTGAAAATATTTAGATATTTGCTATACTTTATTCTAAAAAAGGCCAAAAGGTAACCTTTGGGTAGTGAAATTTTTACTAAAACAAGGAAATGGTATCATGGATGTATTGTTAAAGTATTTTACTAATCTAAGCATTAATCAAGTAGATCAGTTTAAAAGGCTGCATCCGGTTTATTTAGAATGGAATGATAAAATTAATGTTATATCAAGAAACGATGTTCAGTATCTATACGAACGCCATGTTCTACACTCCTTATCAATCGCCAAGTTTTATAACTTTAAACCAGGAACAACCATATTAGATGTTGGAACTGGTGGCGGATTTCCAGGGGTTCCACTAGCCATTTTGTTCCCAGAGGTCAATTTTCAATTAATCGACTCTATTGGAAAGAAGATTAAAGTGGTGAATGCTGTTGCTGAAGAACTGGAATTAAAAAACATCAAAGCAAGCCACATGAGGGTTCAAGACGTCAAGGATAAATTTGATTTTGTAGTAAGTCGTGCGGTTACAAACCTGCCGGATTTTGTAAATATGACCAGCAAGGTTTTGCTGAAGCGAATGGCAGATAAAACTGATAATGGTATTTTGTATCTTAAAGGTGGGGATTTTATAAATGAACTGGATCAGCTTCAATTGGACTACAAAATCTATGAACTTTTTGAAGTGTTCAAAGAGTCCTTTTTTGAGACCAAAAAACTTGTTCACATTTATAATAAAAGGTAAAGAACTGTAAATTATTGAATTAGTAAATAAACACCTGAAAGGTGAGGTAGCATTACCACAAAGATTGATGTTAAAAAATAAACAGATAGGATATTATTTTCTATCTTAGCCAGCCTTATTAATTAGCAATCAACTAAAAATAAAATACAAAACTTATGGATGCAATTAAAAAAACACTTAGAGATTCTGCCGGTTACCGCTGGTTGGTCTTAATTTTAATAAGTGGAATTACATTTGGAACCTATTGGTTTCAGGATTTCTTTTCTGGAATAAAACCATTGATGATCACTGAAATGGGCATTACCAGTAGTCAGTTTGGTACGATCATTCAGTGGACAACCTGGGCAAATGTATTCGGTATGATTATCTTGGGTGGTATCATCTTAGATAAGTGGGGTATCAGAATTACTGGTCTTGTTTTTGGATCTGTGGCTGTTGCAGGTGCCGCATTGACTGCCTTAGGTGCAGCGGGCGCATTATCGAGCGATTTGAATGGTCAAATGTGGACCATGATGATTGGCCGGTTATTATTTGGAACCGGACTCGAAGTCATGTGCGTTATTGCAATGCGAACCATTGTAAAGTGGTTTAAAGGTTACGAACTGGCATTGGCAATGGCTATTAACATGGGCTTTGGTCGTTTGGGATCAACTTTAGGGCAAGCTTTATCCATTGATATTGGAGCAGGTGTTGTTGCACCGGCTGTAAACTTTGCTGCTACTTTAATTGCCATCGGTCTTTTGATGTTCTTGTTATATATGATGTTTGATGTAAAACTTGACAAACAGCAAAAAGGAACGATTGATAATGGAGATGATGAATCCTTTAAATTTTCTGATTTATTAAAACTTATAACCAATCGGTCATTTTTATTGATTGCCTTATTATGTGTAACTTTTTATTCCGCTGTTTTTCCATTCATGCAATATGCACCTGATTTGTTAATTAATAAATTTGGTTTTTCGTACGATCTTCCTGAAAGCGCATCAATAGTGCTTTTTGGTAGTGCCACGCTGGGTAATGCATCTGTATTTATAGGTTTATTTATCTTTGCTTTAGCAGTTACGTTAATCCCTGCAAAATTTAGTACTAAGCAAGGGAAAAGATTCTCTTTAGCAATCATTTTAGTGCTTTTTGCTACCTTTATTTATGCACTTTCAGATACTTTCGCAGCATGGTTTGTGAACGGTCCTAAAACGGCTAGTTTAATTCCTTTAGGTTCAATTCTGTTTACTCCGATTTTTGGTAAAATAGTCGATACCAAAGGACGCGCAGCATCATTGATGATCCTCGGAGCAGTCTTGTTAATTTTTGCACACCTTACACTTTCTGTATTTGACAATGTACTCCTCGGTTATTTAGGCCTTTTATCTCTTGGTATTGCTTTCTCTTTAGTGCCTGCTGCTATGTGGCCATCTGTATCGAAGATTGTTGCAGAGAATAGATTAGGGACGGCTTATGCTGTCATGTTTACTATTCAGAATTGGGGACTAAATGCATTTTTCAAAGGAATTGGATGGGTCTTAGATTTATCGAATCCTAAAGTAGTTGACGAAATCGAATCAGTTAGACAAGGCTTGGAAGCACAGGGGTTGAACAGTCTTCAGGTAAGTGAAAAATTGCAGGAGATGCAGTTTGTTACTCATGAAATTCCAGCATTTAACTATACGACTCCTATATTGATGTTAGTAGGTCTAGGTGTTGTTGCTATGTTTTTGGCATTTATGTTAAAACGCAGTGACGTGAAACAAGGCTATGGTTTAGAATTGCCTTCAGGTGCTGATGCTCCAAAAGACGAATAAAAAAAAGAACTCTCGAAAAAGGTGCATATTTGCACCTTTTTCTTTTTTAAGGCATCTTAAGAATTAATAGCATATTTATTCGTAATTTGTGTGCCACATTTATTTAATAAAATAAAAATATAATATTTTATGGAACAAGTTAAAACGCTACTAAGGGATTCAAAGAAGGCCAGATGGACTGCTTTGGTAATTTTGTCATTCACAATGTTTGCAGGCTACCTGTTTAATGAAATCATATCACCTCTTAAACCCATCATGGATGCAAGCGGTCAATATGGTTGGGATGGATCTGATTTTGGTATGTTTTTTAGTGCTTACGGATGGTTTAACGTATTCTTTTTCATGTTACTTATCGTTGGTTATCTACTAGATAAGCTTGGAATACGTTTTAGTACTATTTCTTCAGCGTTAATTATGATCGTTGGAGCTGGAATTAAGTATTACGCTTTTAAGACAGATATGGGCGGTGCCGAAATACTTGGCTTTGATGCTCGATTGATGGTTGCATGTATTGGGTTTGCGCTATTTGGAGTTGGAGTTGAATTTGCTGGAATAACTGTTTCTAAAGCTGTTGTGAAATGGTTTAAAGGTAAAGAAATGGCACTTGCAATGGGAATGCAGGTTGCGATTGCTCGATTAGGTTCTGCAGTACCTCTTCTTTTTGGGGCATATTTTGCTGATTTAACAAGTGTTCCTACGACTGTATTAATGGGAGTTCTATTCTTGATTATTGGCTTCATGGGATTCCTTGTTTACAATGTGATGGATGCCAAGTTAGATAAACAAGATAAAGATGCAGCAGGAGATAATCAGCCTGAGGAAGGATTCAATTTATCTGATATAAAATTAATTATTTCTAATCGTGGATTCTGGTTAATCGCTATTTTATGTGTTCTGTTTTATTCAGCCGTGTTCCCATTTTACAAATATGGCCCCGACTTAATGGTTAATAAATTTGGGGTGTCTGATAAATGGGCAGGATTAATTCCAAGTATAGTGCCATTCGGAACCATCTTTTTAACTCCTTTCTTTGGTGGGTTATATGATAAAAAAGGAAAAGGTGCCTCTATCATGATACTAGGAGCTCTTTTGTTAGTTTTTGTACATTTTATCTATTGGTTGCCAGGAATTACCAATATGTATCTAGCATTTGCCAATGCAATTATCTTAGGGATAGCTTTTTCTCTTGTTCCATCTGCAATGTGGCCATCAGTTCCTAAAATTATTCCAGAAAAGCAAATTGGATCTGCATTCGCTATCATTTTCTGGATACAAAATTTTGGATTGTGGGGAATTCCATTATTAATAGGTATCGTTCTTGAAAAAACAAATCCCGGTGTTGCTGAGAAAATAAGTGCGGGGCAAGATGTTACCTATAATTATCAAACAACTTGGTTGATTTTCATTGGACTAACACTTCTTGCAGTAATTGTAGCATTTATGCTTAAGGCAGAAGATAAAAAGAAGGGGTACGGATTAGAATTGCCAAATATTAAAGATTAACAGAAGTATAGAATTTGTAGAAATAGTTGAAAAAGAGACTGCAGTTTTAGGTGGTCTCTTTTTCTTTAGTTCAATAATTAATAAAAACAGAGGAAATTTGTACCTTTGTGCCTCTAAAACAAAAATATAAAATAAGGAGAATATAAAATGAGTTACGTTTACGAAGGATTAAAACCAGCTAATTTATGGAAAAACTTTGCTTCCATGAATCAAATACCACGACCATCAAAACATGAAGACAAGATACAGGCCTTTGCTAAAAAATTTGGCGAAGACTTAGGTTTAGAAACCTTTGTTGATGAGGTTGGAAATGTAATTGTGAGAAAACCTGCTACTCCGGGTATGGAAAACCGCATGGGTTTGATACTGCAAGGACACTTGGATATGGTTCCTCAAAAAAATAGTGATACGGATCATGATTTCTTAAAGGACCCAATTCAGACTTATGTTGAAGACGGTTGGGTTAAAGCAAAAGGAACCACCCTTGGAGCCGATAACGCAATTGGTGTTGCTGCTGCTATGGCTGTTCTAGAAGCTACAAATCTGGTACACGGACCTATTGAAGTATTAATGACTGCAGATGAAGAAACCGGAATGACAGGTGCTAATGGCCTTAAACCTGGTATATTGAAAGGAGATATCTTGATGAACCTTGATTCAGAAGATGAAGGTGAATTATATATCGGTTGTGCTGGAGGTGTAAACACGAATATTGTTTTTAATTATAAAGAAGAAACAATGCCTGCAGGGATGGTTGCTTATAAAATTAGCATAACCGGACTAAAAGGTGGACACTCTGGCTTAGATATAAACTTAGGAAGAGGTAATGCCAACTTGCTTATTAATCGCTTGATGTTAAATGCATCTGAACGTTATGGTTTACGACTTTCAAGCATTGATGGTGGAAGTTTGCGCAATGCCATTCCAAGAGAGGCATTTGCTGTTGTTGTTGTTCCCGAATCTGAAGTCAAAGAATTTGCGGCATTTGTTGATGAGTATTTTGCATTCGCAAAAAATGAATTAAAAGACAGTGATGCCGGAATAAAAATAGCAATAGAAAAAATCGAATTACCAGGCACTTTAATTGATACAGAAACCCAGGCAAATCTTTTTGAGGCAGTTAATAATTGTCCTAATGGTGTTTATGCCATGAGTAAAGACATGCCTGATGTTGTTGAAACATCATCAAATTTAGCCGTGATCAAATCTGTCAATGGTAAAATTGAGATTGCATCCCTTCAAAGAAGTGCTATTGATGCAGAAAGAGAAAAAGTAGCACAAGAGATTTATGATGTTTTTAAAAATGCAGGTGGGAGTCCGGCATTCTCAGGAGCTTATCCAGGCTGGAAACCCAATGTTAATTCTCCGATCTTAAAAGCCATGAAGGAAGGATACAATGCTAAATTTGGTAGAATCCCAGAAGTTAAAGTTATTCATGCCGGATTAGAATGTGGAATATTAGGGGCTAAGTATCCAAATTGGGATATGATTTCTTTTGGACCAACCATTCGTAATCCGCATTCACCTGACGAAATGGTCAACATTAAAACAGTTGAATTGTTTTGGGAATTTTTAGTAGAAACATTAAAAAATGCACCAATAAAATAAATTCGATAGATGTGAGGAGGTCAAGCTTTGGTCTCCTCACAATATTTTATTAAATTATTGAAATTATTTGTGCAAAATAAAAATTTAAGTATCTTTGCACACGCAAAAAACGAATAAAGATGAGCAAAAGAACATTTCAACCTTCGAACAGAAAAAGAAAAAATAAGCACGGATTTCGTGAACGTATGTCTACAGCTAATGGTCGTAAAGTTATTAAAGCCAGAAGAGCCAAGGGTCGAAAGAAATTAACTGTTTCTGACGAGATGTAAATACTTGCGCTAAAAGATATTTTAGGGAAAGTAACAATTTGTTACTTTCCCTTTTTTATTTACAATTACCAAGTTTCAAATGACAGAATAACGACAAATTCTTATTACACCCTCAAAAAAAATAAATATCTTCGTATTCTGTTAATTTTTTTTAATTGTTCAATAGATGGGCTTACTTAAATTTTTATTTTTTGTTATTATTATTTACTACAGTTTGAAGCTGATAGGTCGTTATATAATGCCGTATTTGATTTCAATATTCATTAAAAAAGCACAGGATAGAATGATGGGAAATCCTTCTGATAATATGCGACAAAAGAAATCAAAAAAAGAGGGGGAGGTAAGCATTGATTCTGTTCCTCGGAAAAGTTCGAAAACGAACAAGGAAAACCTTGGAGATTATGTTGATTATGAAGAGGTAGAAGATTGAATTAGAAGTCAATTCAGAAGTGAATCTTATGTTTAACGATATAGACGTGATCTGCCATACGAAACAAGTATATAAACGGCAAAGGAACATATTAAATATATGTATTTAGTAAATGGAAACGTAGAAAATCATTGATGTATGAGTAAAAATGCACTAATCACTGGAATAACTGGACAAGATGGAGCCTATCTTGCCGAGCTACTTATTAATAAAGGCTACACTGTACATGGAATAAAGAGACGCAGTTCATTATTTAATACCCAACGAATTGATCATTTATATCAGGATCCTCATGTTAAAAATCAAAATTTTAAGCTGCATTATGGAGACATGACGGATGCTTCAAATTTGATAAGAATTATCCAGGAAGTACAACCTGATGAAATTTATAATCTGGCAGCCCAGTCGCATGTACAAGTTAGTTTTGAAACTCCTGAGTATACTGCTAATACAGATGCATTAGGTGCTTTACGCTTACTCGAGGCAATCAAATTACTGGGGTTAAAAGATAAAACGAGATATTATCAGGCATCTACTTCAGAGCTATATGGGTTGGTACAAGAGGTACCTCAGAAAGAAACTACTCCTTTTTATCCAAGATCACCCTATGCAGCAGCTAAACTTTATGCTTATTGGATTACTGTTAATTATCGGGAGGCTTATGGTATGCATGCGAGTAATGGCATATTATTTAATCACGAATCGCCCATAAGAGGAGAAACTTTTGTAACAAGAAAAATTACAAGAGCAGCTGCTAGAATTGCTTTGGGCATGCAAGATAAATTATATTTAGGTAATTTGTCTGCTAAACGGGATTGGGGGCATGCAAAAGACTTTGTGGAAGCAATGTATTTGATGCTTCAGCAAGAGAACCCTGATGATTACGTTATTGCTACAGGTATAACAACTGAGGTTAGAGATTTTGTATTGTTAGCATTTGCAGAATTGGGAATTGAAATTGAATTTGAAGGGAAAAATGAGAAAGAATTTGGTGTGATCAGTAAAATACTTAATGATGAGATAAAATTAAAAGTGGGTTCAAGAATTATTGAAGTAGATCCAAAATACTTTAGACCAACCGAAGTTGAAATGCTTTTGGGAGATCCTTCTAAAGCAAAGGGAAAACTTGGGTGGGAACCCAAATATAGTTTATCAGATTTAGTTAAAGACATGGCGCAGTCAGATCTTCTTGAAATGAAACGTGAAAAGCATATTGCGGATGGAGGTTTTAAAACACTAAATCTGTTTGAATAATGGAGAAAGTAGCAAAAATATATGTGGCTGGTCATAATGGCTTAGTAGGGTCTGCAATTGTTAAAAATTTAAAAGACAAAGGATATGCTAATTTAATCGTCAGAGATTTTTCGGAATTAGATTTAATGGATCAAAAGTCTACAGAAATTTTTTTTAAGGAAGAAAAACCTGAATATGTATTTTTGGCTGCCGCAAAGGTTGGTGGGATTGAAGCCAATAATACTTACCGTGCAGATTTTATATATGAAAATTTGACGATCCAAAATAATGTGATACATAATTCGTATAAATTTGGAGTTAAGAAGTTGCTATTTCTTGGAAGCACCTGTATCTACCCAAAAGAAGCCAAACAACCCATGCTTGAAACTGAGCTGTTAACAGGGCCATTAGAGTATACAAATGAACCATACGCCATAGCAAAAATTGCTGGAATAAAAATGTGCGAGAGTTACAACTTGCAATATGATACAAACTTTATTTCTGTGATGCCCACTAACCTCTAT
Source organism: Bacteroidales bacterium (assembly GCA_963675215.1). Lineage (GTDB taxonomy): Bacteria > Bacteroidota > Bacteroidia > Bacteroidales. The sequence continues at coordinate 3,828,306 of OY775914.1, read as the reverse complement.
GGCCCGAATGATAATTTTGATTTAGAAAAATCACATGTATTGCCAGCTTTGGTTCGTAAAATTTTGCTTGGTAAATTTCTTGAGAATAATGACTGGGATGGTATACAAAATGATTTGTACAAAAATCCAATCGAAGGTGTCGGTGGTGAAGCAGATATAAATCAAATCTTAGATATCTTATCAAAATATGGAGTTAGCATAGATGAATCCGGTAAAGTTATAGTTGAGATATGGGGCTCGGGAAAGCCAATGCGGGAGTTTATGTGGAGTGAAGAAATGGCTGATGCATGTGTGTTCATTATGGAGAATGTCAATTTTAAAGATCTTATACACGAACAACAGATTGGTAATAAACCTGAAATTAAAAATACCCATATTAATATAGGAACTGGGGAAGAAATTTCCATCAAAGAACTGGCGAATTTGATAAAAGCAATTTCGGGATTTAAAGGATTTTTTAGTTTTAATCCTGATAAACCCGACGGAACCATGCGAAAAGTTACTGATGTTAGAACATTGCATCAGCTGGGATGGAAACATGAAATTGGATTGGAAAAAGGAATTAAGAAAATTATTGATACTTTTAAAAGCAGTTAATCTGATTTAGTCATCAGTTATTAAGTTGAGAACTAGTTATTGTATTATTTGTTATGAATACAAGGAACATTCTGGTTTTTTTGCTTATCAAAATGTTATTCTTAACAATCTTTTAGTTAGAAATTAATTTTCAAAGTAGCATAATATTATTTAAAGTGAATTAGATATAATATGAAAAAATTAAAGTTATTACCCCATTTGATTGCGATCATTGTTTTCTGCATACTTTCTTATAGCTATTTTTCTCCATTATTAGAAGGAAAAGAAATTGTAGGTGGTGATGATGTGACAGCAGCAGCTCAACAAAAAGCAATTACTGATTATTATCAAGAATATAATAAATGGCCTAGATGGGCAGATAATTTGTTCTCAGGAATGCCTGCAACTTTTGTTTATGCACCTACCGATGGTAATTTGATATCTCCATATAGTGGTAAAATCCATCGGTTATTTGGAACTCATCCTGCTTCCACATTGATTTTAATGCTGCTAGGATTTTTCTTTTTGCTAAGAGTATTAAGAGTTGACCCATGGCTTAGCATAGCAGGGTCTATTGGATACGGATTTACGACCTTCTTTTTTATTTTAATACCGACAGGGCATTACACCCAAATGATGGCATTTGTTTATATTGCTCCACTAATTGCAGCTGTAATCATAGCTTTTCGATACAATCGTCTGCTTGGGGTTTCATTGGTTAGCATAACCGCCTCGTTTGAGTTAGGTTCAACTCACCCCCAAATGAGTTTTTATGCTTTTATATTTTTAGCTATTTATGGAATCGTTTATTTAATAGATGCAATAAGGAAAAAGACCTGGAAAAAATATTTAATCTCCTCTGTTATTATTGTATTAAGTGGAATATTTGCTCTTGGAACATACATGGATAATATGTACCCACAATACCAATACCAAAAATTATCAATCAGAGGTGCTTCAGAACTCACAACCGAAACAGAGAATGATACCGAAGTGAATGAGATAAAAAGTAGCTCCGGCTTGGATTACGATTATGCTACTGCATGGAGTTACGGGATAGATGAAACATTCAATATCCTGATCCCAAATCTTAAAGGAGGTGGAGGACCAGATTATTGGGGGAAACAGCCATTTACCGCTGGGCCAATGTATATAGGGGCAGTCCTTTTATTTTTATTTGTCTTGGCAATGTTTCTGTTAAAAGGCCCCATAAGATGGTGGTTGTTGGTTTCAACTCTGCTGGCCATAGTGCTTTCTTGGGGATCTAATTCTGTTGTTTATGATTTTTTCTTCTACCATGTTCCATTTTTTAATAAATTCAGAAATCCTGTCTGGGCGCTTGTTATTGCTATGATATCAATTCCATTAGGGGCAACATTAGGCCTCCAGAAAATAATTGATAAAGGTTTTGTTATAGATGTGGTGAAAAAGCAGGTAATTTATTCAGCAGTCATTGTTGGAGGAATCTGCTTATTGTTCTGGATTTCGCCGGGATTAGCTGGGAATTTCGAAAAAGAATATATTAGTCAGAGTGGTAAAATAATCCCTGAGAGTCAGGTTAATGCGCAAAACTATGCTCGACAATCTGGAACACAATTGAATCAGCAGTTAATTACAACTTTTAAAGCTGTGCAGGTTGATTTAATTCAAAAACGCAAAGACCTGTTAAAGAAGGATGCTCTTAGATCTTTGATATTAATTTTGCTAGCATTTATTCTTGTTTACTTATTTATCATACAAAAGAAGTTTAAAAAGGGCTATTTTATTCTTTTTATTGGAGCACTAATTTTATTCGATTTATGGGGAATTAATGAACGATTTGTTAATAAGGATGACTTTTCTCGAAAGAAAAGGAAACGTCAAGAAGTTATCCAACCTTACTTTGTAAACAATTTTATCATTAATGCTGAGAAGAATAATAGAAATTATAGGGTTCTTGACCTCACTCAACCATTAACAGAGGACTCACATACCCTTTATTTCCACCCATCGCTGGGAGGGTATAATGCAGCTAAACTCAGACGTTATCAAGATTTAATGGATTATCACCTTAACAGAGAATATAATACATTGAGAGCTAATCTTCAAAACTACAATTCGGTTTTAGCGAATTCACCGGTGATAAACATGTTAAATACAAAATACATTATATATAATAATGATGCTCCCCCTTTAATCAATACAAACTCACTTGGAGTAGGTTGGTTAGTTGATAATATTAAATGGGCTGATAATGCCAATGAAGAAATAGAGGGCTTAACTAACTTAAACCCGGAAGCAACAGTAGTTGTAAATAGCAAATTCAGAGATGTTATTAGTCATGATTACAACAATGGGACTTCAGATAAGGGAACCGTTAAAGTGACCTCATATAAAATGGATGATATTTTTTATGAGATAGATGCATTGGGAAATAGTATTGCAGTTTTCCCAGAAATCTATCATACAGATTGGCACGCTTATATTGATGGTAAAGAAGTTCCAGTGATTCAATGTAATTATGTTTTAAGAGGGATCGAAGTTCCAAAAGGGAATCACAAGGTTGAGTTTAGATATATTCCTACTGAATTTATTATTGGGAGTGCAATATCCTATATTAGTTCTTTCATTATAATCGGATTTATTCTGATTTTTATTTTACTTAAACTATATAAGGAGAGGCATCTGATTATCAAGAAATGGGTAAGTGTTTTTAACAAAAGCTTAAATACAAAATCAAACTAAGTGATAGTTCTATTCCAGGCATGAAAATAACTATCATTATTTTTTCAGAAACTTTGAATCTGGCTTTCTTAGCTTTGGTTTAATTTTTATAAAAATAAGAAGGCTTTCAATAATAAATCCTATGTGTGAAAGGATATTCTGACATAGTCCAAAATGATGATTCAATATTGTGAATCTTTCCATTAAACTTTTTTTGTGGGTTTGTGAAGAAAAACCACCAACCATAAAATTAGAAATAATAGAATCTGTAAAAATGTTTTTTGAGGATTTTTTTAATGAAGTTAAAACCCAATCAATATCTGCTGTAAATTTGTACTCAGGTTTAAAGAATGGAGCAATGGACCTGCGAATTATAACTGATTGATGGCAAACCACCATTCCGCGTTTAAAGTGCTTCCAGGTTAGATTCAAGGGTAGTTTCTTTTGTCGTAATCCAAGCAGTTGTCCATTCTCATTTACAATCATTGTTTCTCCATAAAAAATATCTGCTTCAGGAAATTTATTAAAAGGAATATTTGCAAGTGTGTTTTGATTAAAAAAAGTATCTCCGGCATTCATAAAAATTATATAATCTCCAGAAGCTGCACGTAATCCTTTATTCATTGCATCATATATGCCATCATCAGGCTCACTTGACCAAAATGAAATTTGATGTTTGTATTTATTTATTATTTTTTGAGAACCATCACTTGAATTTCCATCAATGATAATATATTCATAATATTTAAATGATTGAGCGATGATATTTTTTATCGTTTTTTCAAGTAAAATCTTGTTGTTATAGGTGACAGTTATAATGCTTATTTTTGGAGTCATTTATAATCGTGTTAAAAAGCAGGAATTTTTATAATAAAGCCAAAATTGAAGTCTTCATATTTATTGTAAGAAGTGTTCAAAAATATGAACATTTTAAATGGATTCTTAATTAATTCTGAAAATATTTATATATTATATTAAATACAAGGATATAAACTATTATAGGCATTTAATTGCCAACTATAAAATTATCTTAAATTGGTTATCTTTGGCCATCAGAAATTAAATTTTATGATGCATTTATGCGCTATTTAAATTATTAAGGTTGTACATAATTATTTAACACATGAAAGTTGTACATATCTCAACAGGTTATAACCATGGTGGAGCTGCTATAGCTTGCAAGCGCTTAGTTGAAGCCCAACGTATTGTTGGCATTGATGCTAGAATTATCACTCAGGAATCTGGAGTTTTCCCGGAATATGTTTATTCAACAACAAAATCTTTTATTAAGAAGAAAATTAATTTCCTAAGACTTGCCTGGGAGAAGTTTGTATTTCTTTTTTATGAAATTTCAAAAGAAGGAAGATTTCATTATTCTTTGGCTAATACAGGCGAAAAAATTGCTAATCATCCATTAATTAAGCAATCAGATATTATTCATCTTCATTGGATAAATGCTGGTTTTATTTCACTTATTGGATTAAAAGAACTAATTAATACAGGGAAACCAATAGTTTGGACTATGCATGATATTTGGGCTTTTACTGGAGGTTGTCATATCGCTGATAAATGTGTTAATTACCAAGATAGATGTGCTGATTGTTTTTATTTAACCCAACGACAAAAAGATATTTTTTCATTGAAACAGCAAAAAAGGAAAAGTATACTGTACAATACTGATAATTTATTTTTTATTGCTCCAAGTAAATGGCAGTATCAAAGGGCAAAATCAAGTAGTTTATTAAAAGGTAAAAATATTGAAATTATTCACAATGCAATAGCACCTATTAAAAATATCTCTTCAAAGTCAGAATGCAGAAAACATTTTAAATTGCTTATGGATAAGAAATTAATTTTGTTTGGTGCATTTAATACCAATGATAGGCATAAAGGAATGAAATATTTAATGGAAGCTTTAAAGATTCTAGATAAATATCCAGATATAGAGTTGATGGTATTTGGAAAGCAGTCTGAAGAATTTAAAGAATTACCATTTAAGGTTAACTATTTGGGGTATTTTTCGGATGAGATGAAAATGAGAATGGTTTATAAAGCCGCAGATATTTTCGTTACTCCCTCAATTGAAGATAACCTGCCGAATACAATTCTTGAGAGTTTCACTTGCGGAACACCTGTAGTTGCTTTCAAAACGGGAGGTATTCCTGAAATAATTGATCATAAGAAGAATGGGTATCTAGCCGAATTTAAAAATATAAACGACCTTGCCCAAGGAATAAAATGGTGTTTAGAAAATAATTTTGAAGGGGAACTAAGTGGAAATGCCATTCATAAGATTACAACACATTTTAGTTATCCAATCATTGGAAATGAGTTTGAAAAGTTATACAGAAAATTAGATAAGGATATATTTAAGAGCCAATAGAAGAAGATAGAATAAACAATGTTGCCACAATATTTGTAATATATTTACAGCCAATTTATTCAATGGCTTTTGTAATAGAAATTATGAATTTTCAATTGGAACGTATAAGGGATTAATGACATGAATATCATTAATAGACATTTAAGAAAGGATATTGTATTATATGAACGTAATAGTGCTTTCAGAAAATAGATCGAGCTACCCTTTGAACCCTGTTTAAATTTAAAAAATGCAAGGCCATTGTATACTTTAAATTTAGCTTTTCTATACAAAGCCTTATTTAAGTATTTTTTATATTTCTCGATAATTAAAAGGCCCTTTTCAATTTGGTCTGTATTCATTCCGGCATTATGATCATGAACCCTATAAGAGATTAATTTGTCTGGTAATAACAGAATATTTTTCTTACTTTTCAATAAAAGGTTCAATTGAAAATCCCAATCTTCAATTGATACAAATTGCTTATCCTCGTTGAAGTAGTTGTTTATTTCGTTCTTAATAACTAAAGATGAATATGGGATAATATTTGATTCAATCGCCTTGCTAAAATTAATAGATTGAGCATTATTACTAGGTTTCTCTGATTGAAATTTAGAGCTCCCAATCGTAACAAAACTAGTCGCAACTCCAATTATATCATCTTTGTTTAAAAAGGGAATCTGTTTTTCAAGTTTATCAGAATTCCATAAATCATCATCATCGCAAAATGCAATATAATCTCCCTGTGCGTATTTTATGCCATAATTTCGATTTATCGCTATAATTCCATTATTTTGATTCTGAAGTGCAATTATCCTATCATCATGAAAAGAAGACATATGAGCAGGGAAATCATAATGTGAAAAGTTGTCAACTATTATCAGTTCAAAATCAGTGAACGATTGGCCAAGAATGGAAAAAATGGTTTCAGATAATAGTTCTTTACGGTTATATGTTGTTAATACTATTGAAATTTTTGGCATGCCTCGGTTTCAAAATAAATAAATAAGTCTTCAATTCCACTTTTTAGTTCTTTCTTGAATTCAATTGATAGTGAATTTGCCAATGAGTTTGAAATGGTATTAAGCTTTGTTTCTCTTTTTTGTTCACCATTGTATGGTTCGTCTTCGTTGATGTATATTGGAATATTCTGTTTATATCTTTTAGCAAATGTCTTTTGAACAGTTAAAGCAACATCTATCATTCTTATTGAATTTGATGAACTAAAGTTTATGGTATTTTTATTGTAACATTCTGTATGGGTAAGAAGTTTATGAACTCCTTTACAGATGTCAGAATAATGAACGAAATCACGTAATGCCCCTCCATCAGATTTTAACACTATCTTTTTATTTGTAAAGGCTGATCTAACCAGATCATTTACAATAAGATCCCAGCAATTTGCGCCTTGCAAAACTGGTTCTCCGTAACTGTTTGATAGGCGGATATTTATACAGTTAGTGTCAGTTTTTCGATTGTAATAATTACAGATTTCTTCGCTTAGATAATGTGTAAGTCCGTATGCATTAAAGGGGATAGTTTGTTGATCCTCATTAATAATTCCGGCCAGGTTCCTACCATAAACATGTATTGTTGAAAAGTAAATAAATTTTTTAAGCCCCTTAACAGTACATGCATTGAGAAGATTCCATGTTGGCTGGACATTAACTTTTGATACTTGATTCGGATGTTTTTCAGATTCATAATGATCAAGAGAAACTAAATGTATTATGGCATCGGCATTAATAGCCGCAATTTCATCAATTGTTTCGGTATCTGTAATATCCCCAATAATTGTACGATGAATATTATTGGACCACTTATCATCTTTCGGTATTTCTGGAAAACAGACTGCGGTTACTAATTGACCATGCTCACTTAGATAGCGGCTTAATCTGGAACCGATATATCCATTTCCTCCTGTGATAACTACTTTCATAACGGAATTATTAAACGACAATTAGGTTTCCAATCCATTAAACTAAATTGAATATGTGATCTTATATTATACACTATCTAAGCGTCATATATTCAGGATAATATGCACAGGCCTAAAGTTGTATTTACTTATGCATTATTTTCCAGTCATATGGTATACTTGGGTCAAATGCAGATTTTCGTTCAATTTCATCCGGATCATGAGGAATTGTTGCACAATTTGCTACTATCGATGCTTTACTGCCAATTCCTTTAAATCCATTCCACACTCGGGGTGGAACGGTAAGTAAAAAATAATTTTCCGGCGACATAAAAAATTCTTCAATACATCCTCTTGTTTTGCTTTCTGGTCTGTCATCATATAGAACGCACTTAATTTCACCATAAATAACGGCATAATTAAGGGTCATTTTTTTATGTAAGTGCCAAGCCTTAATAGCTCCGGGATTTGTATTCGAAAAGTAAATTTCACCAAATCTATCATATATAGGAGAATCTTCCCTGAGCATGTGCATCACTTTACCACGCTCATCAAAAATTTGTCGTAATGGTGTAATTATAACTCCTTCTATCATATCATTTCTTTAAAATATTTTTTTATTTGACTATATGTAATGGTCTCAGCATTTCCACCTTCCATAATAGTTTTATACCATATAGCTGTTGTAGCGAGGGTTTCATCAACTTGCCAACGAGGATGCCATCCTAATATTTGATGTGCTTTATCACAGTTTAATTGAAGCAACCTAGCTTCATGTTGTTGGTTTTGTACTCCCATAATCTCAACACGACCTTTGCCAAGATGTTCGATTATTGTATTAGCTACCTCTTCCACAGTCCGTATTTCTGATGTTGATGGTCCAAAATTCCACGAGCCCGCAAACTTCTGTGGATTTTTGTAAAGGTTAGCCGCAAGCATTAAGTAACCCGATAAGGGCTCAAGAACATGCTGCCAAGGTCTTGTCGCATTAGGACTGCGTAATTGAATTGCTTGGTCATTCTCAATTGCACGAATACAGTCAGGGACAATTCGATCGGCTGCCCAATCACCACCACCAATTACATTCCCAGCCCTTGTTGTGGCAGCGCCTAAGTCTTGTCTTGCAGAGAAATATGAACGTGAATAAGCTGAAAAAATAATTTCAGCTGCTGCTTTTGAAGCACTATAAGGATCATAACCACCTAGTCTGTCATTTTCGCGATAACCCCATTCCCATTCCACATTTTCATAACATTTATCAGAGGTTATATAAACCAATGAACGCACCGATGAACAATCTTTAACAGCATCTAAAAGTTGAACTGAACCCATCATATTTGTATTGAAGGTGTCAACTGGATCAGAATATGATTTCTTAACGAGAGCCTGAGCCGCCAGATGGAAAACAAATTCTGGCTGAAATGAGAGCATGGCTTTTCGAACAGCATCAGGTTCACGAATATCTCCTATTACATGATTAATTTTATTTTTTAGATTTAACATGTTAAAATGACTCAAATCTGAGTCAGGAGCTAAAGCAAAACCCATAATTTCAGCACCTAACTCTTTAAGTATAGCTGTGAGCCATGTTCCCTTGAAACCTGTATGTCCAGTTATAAAAACTTTTTTTCCAGCAAAGGATTCTAGTGCATTCTTTAAACTTATCTTATCCATGGAGCATTTCCTTTCTCATAAATGGAATTAAGTAAATTATATTCTCTACTTGTATCCATCGGTTGCCAAAAACCATCATGTTTATACATCATTAATTCTCCATCGGCAACTAAATTCCGCATCGGCTCTTGTTCAAAAACAAGATCCTCACGATCATCAATATAATCAAATATCTTTGAGTTTGCAACAAAGAACCCCCCAGAAATCATTCCTTCAGTAGATTGTGGTTTTTCATTAAATTCAAGAATTCTACCGTCTGTATCACTGACCATTTCGCCAAATCTACCTGGTGGTCTAACACCAGTCACAGTTAAAACCTTTCCGTGAGATTTATGATAAGCTAACAGCTCATTTATATCAACATTACTGATTCCATCACCATATGTAAGCATAAAGTTTTCACCCTGGATATATTTTTTTATTCGAGAAATTCGCCCACCAGTCATTGTATGTATTCCTGTTTCGGCAAATGTTACTTTCCAGTCGGATTCATCGTGTTTATTATGAAAAACATGATTATTGGTACCCAAAGTAATTGTAAAATCACGGGTATATGCTTCATAGTTTAGGAAAAAATCCTTAATAACTTTACCCTTGTATCCAAGGCAAATAACGAACTCTTTAAATCCAAAATGGGCATATGATTTCATTATATGCCAAAGAATTGGGTATTGACCGATTTGAATCATTGGTTTTGGTATATCATCAGCGACATCTCTAATTCGAGTTCCGTAGCCTCCTGCAAGAATAACAACTTTCATGATGGTAGTTTTATTTAAATTAATATGATAATATGTTTTTGAATTAGGATTTCAAAATTAAATAATTTATTAATACGGTTTTGATTTGGATTGTAGTGATTGAATGTTTAAGTCAAATTTAGAGCATTATATCTGGTTAAAAAAATAGTTTCCTAGATGCTTAAAAGCTCTTCTAGCATATCTGAATTATTTGCTCTTTCCATCTTTTTGATGTATGCATTGCCTAATGGGCCTGAAAACAGTTTTATCAAATTATTAATTTGAATTTCAATATCCTTATCAGGCATTGGTTTAGACGCTTGTAGTAATTCAGTAAGTGCATATCTCAAATCTTCGTCCAAAATGATCTTTTTTGATAATTTATTACACAACCACTGAATTTGCTTAGGTTTATAAATTTTATTAATTTTTTCAATTAATTCACTTGCTCTTAATCCTATTTCTGCATTTAATCTTTGATCTATTTCTTTCCCAGCTGCTGCATTTAAAAAAGCCTCCAGTAATAATTCTGAAGGTCTTTGCTCTTTAATATTGTGTGATTTTATTTGGTCAATTTTTTGATTCAAAAAGAATGTTACAGGTTCTTCAGTAAAATCAAGCTTTACTCTATTAGTTCCAATACCTAATTCAACTATTCTTTTTCGATCGTGAGCGTTACGAATCATTTGAATCTTACATGGGATTTTTCCTACCTTAAGGCTGATGCAGACATCTGCACCTCCCTTTTTTAGTTCCAACTCATCTATAATTTGGGGTTTATTGGGAACAAGTCTTCCGATCATAGATGATATATGAGGCAACCAATCAGCAAAAATCGTTAAACTTGAGTCGTATTTTTTGCATTCTCCGTGACGTTTTTCGTTTACTGGATCAGTCCACTGAATATCTATTGAAGATGTTTCCCCAATTGTATTAACTTTTGAGGCAAAAGTTTCAAAATAATCTGCAAAAAGAAAAATATGAGCGGTAGTTAAAAGTGTTTTTTTAGCATGTGCAAGATCAACCAAACGTTTAGCAGTATTATAATTATAAGCGATTGGCTTTTCAACAATAACAGGGAATCCAGAATTAAGTGCCCATTCAACAGCTTTTTCGTGATCTTGAACAGCATTTACAACGATTACGGCGGTAGACTTTGCATTTAAGTTTTGGGGTAAAAATGATGAAACTTTAATTCGACTGTCAAAATTATTTTCTGAAACCCAAATATTCATGTTCGTAGCATTGCGAGCTGAATAAATATAAATATTTACAGAAGAGGGTGTTAAGTTATATAGTGATTGCAAAATTACCCTACTCCACCTTCCTCCACCTATTAAAACTATATTTTCAGGAGAGTAGATCTGTTTCATTCGTTCCTTCTTCAAATCAAATGTTTATTATTTCTGTATTTCTTTAATGCTTAAGAAATATTATTCGAAATCACTTATTTTTAGAATGTCAATTATTGGACCATTGTATTCATTTTTTCGCAAGTAATCGTGTATTTCATTTGAAATATGCCATGATAGATTGAGTATTGGTTTGCTTTTATCTTTCAGCTTATACATTTCTTCATCAGATTTAATTGGGATTCTGGTTCCAGGAACATAATATCCAATTTTTAAAGAGCCTGGCTTTTCATAAACTTCTGAAATCATATCAGCATTAAGATCAAGGAGTTTTACCAGTATTGCTGCTCTACCAGGGAATGCTTTGGCCTTCAGCATTCCAGATTGTTGAACTTGCTCTTTCAAAAAGAGTCGATTTTTCTTCTTCCATTTTTCAATATTATCACGCATGGTGCTAAATCTATCTAAAAATAAATTTTCACGTTTTCGCAAGTCTTCAATATTGGTTTTGTTCTGTATTCCGAAAATTTTAGCATTTCCCAGAAATACGCGAATATTACCTCCATATCGAGAGGGAAACTCAACCTGAATTGGTTGGATCTCTAATGATTTTGCAATATGAACAAATGAATTATAGCTATAAGTACGAGGGTGCTCATGATAAAAAGTATCAAATTGGTTACCGTCAAGAACCGATCCTAAATAATGATTCTCAATAACTAAAATAGTTCTATCCGACATCAAAACGCTCAAAGAAGCGAGTACTTCATCCAGATTTTCTATATGAGCAAATACATTGGTGAAGGTTATAAAATCAGGTTTTCCATGTTTTAAAACAAGTTTATTTGCCACTTCAATAGATAGGAATTCATTATATATATGATGATTTTTTTTAGCCGCATCTTCCCAAGCCCCTGTTGGCTCAATACCAACTGTGATTGCACCCTTTTCGGAGAAAAAATTGAGTAAACTTCCATCATTACAGCCAATGTCAAATATCTTTTTACCTCTTAAGCTTCCAAATCTTTCCTCGCAAGAATTAACCAGGCCCTTCATCCCATTTAATACATCAGCGGTAAAACGAGCCCTATAATGATAGGTTGTTGGGAATAATTCGTGCTTTGGAACTTGGAATTTTTGATGTGCTGTTAAACAGTTTTTGCAAAATAATATTTCGATAGGGTATGTTTCACAAACTTTTGAATCTCCAATCTTTATGAGGTCATCGCACATGGGATGCAAGCCAAGATTTAACACCTCTGTTAGTTCCGGATTTCCACATACTTCACATTTATTAATTTGGTGTAAATTAGATTTCATAGATATTCCTTAATTTTTTTTGGTTACACTAACTAGTAATTATCCTTGTAAATATATTATCCCTTGTAATCATTTGCGGGATGCTAATTTACTAATTTATTGAGTTGTTTTTTGATGTTACGTATGGTAAAATAAATTATAGATAAATAAAAATTTGGGAAAAGACAGTTTCTTAGAATTAATCGGATAGGATTTATGAATTCCAAACCTGTGTTTTTACGATAAATTATAGATCCAATATCTGGAATGAAATTCTTAAGGGCGTAATTCTTACAATACAAATATCTAAAATAAGGCAAGCCGTTTTTTCTATATTCATCTAAAGCTTCAATTAACCTTACACTCATAATTAATGATTGCATAGGAGCCCATTCTCGTGCGCCTGACAGACAGATGCTTAACGGTTCTGCATAAAAGTATGCTTTCGATTGTGCAAATGCTTTTGAAAATATCTTGACATGTGGAAAAGTATTGTCAAAATGAGAAAAGGTTCGTGAATCATTTATTGCATCTTTGTTAAGCGCATTAATATTCTGTATCCATTTGCTTCTCCTAAAAACAGACAGAAACATTCCTCCTAGAAAATCAAAAGAGATTCTTGGATCTATTAGTTCCATAAAATCTTTTTCACCACTTTGAGTATATGATGAAACAGGTTTCATTGTTTTAGGGATGTTGTTCAAAGTGTCAAATGGCTGCGGAAATGATAAAACGTATTCGGTATTTAAGTGAAAAGAATTGATGTAAAAAAAATCGACATCAGCGTTTATGGTGATTAATTTAAGAATTCTATCAAGAGTATGGGGAAGAAGCAAGTCGTCATCTCCTATTAACCAAACGAACTCGCCGCTTGCCATTTCTACAACATTTAGAAAATTCAGGGGAATGCCTAAGTTTTTCTGATTCCTGTGGTATTTAATAGGTATGCTTTTCTGAGCCAATTTAACTACTTCTGTTGTATTATCTATTGATCCGTTATCAGACACACATATTTCCATTTCCCATTTCAAGTCAGATTGAATTGAAATTATTGATTGTAAACAATTTGTTAAATGTTTTGCCCTGTTATAGGTGGGTATGCAAATCGATAATTTATAGGAAAAATCCATAATTTATTTTAAGAATTTATGAAATTGATAACAAAGCAAGTTAAGATTAGGAATGAAAATGAAAGAGGAATTTGAAGGCATTTGACTCAAATATCATCATACAAAACTTGGAAATATTTTAATATTGATTCTTCATTAGATAAGGTTTTTTACAAAACTAATATCAAATGGCGTTTTTATATAATCGTTAAAACAAGTTTGATCAACCTTTATTTTGTTTTTAAGAATATATGCAAGTTCATCTTCATTTTTTGCAACAGGGATTTTAGAATCAGAGCCATCAAATGGAGGAACTAATATATGATTTGTAAGTTCTATATTGTTTAATGAAGGCTCGTATATAATATAATTTACACCATGGTACAAACTTTCAAGAAAAACTGTGGACGTCGGTCCAATAATGATTGAAGAGCTCTGAATAGATTGTTTTAAATTTTCTTTGTCAATTGTATAAAAATCTTGATTGATAAATTTTAAATACCAGTTTGCATTTTCAGATGGATGAGGTCTCAATCTTACTTGTTTTACTCCTAAACTTTTAAGAATCTTCTCAACCGAATATAAATATAATATTAAATTTCCTCTATCTCCTGATGTTACGCCATCACTATGATGTGCTCCAACCATTGTCTTAGTTAGAACCAAAACGCTATCAAGTGAGTTCTTTAGTTGTGTTAATTTCAGTTTTTTATAATAAGGATGACCAGAAACAAATATTTTATTGGGGTTCATTCCAGTTTTTATATAGTTCTCTCTTATTTGATCCCCCCAAACAATTAAATAATCGGAGAAGTGTTCATCAATATGATTATATCGGCCTGGAATTCCATGCAGAAAAATGAATGAAGGAATACCAACTTGCCTACAAACTTTAATTGAGAGATTTTCAAAGAAGCTCATATCATTAGGAACGAATAGAGATTTAATGTTTTTTTTACGGAAAAACAAAATCAATTCTCCTTCGAATTGATTTATCTCCGTCATGAAGTTTTCGGCAAGAAGTTGATTGAAATTTAAATCTCTGAATTTTCTTTTGATTTTTTCGCTTTTTAGAAATAGCTCAAAACTGCTTAGCACATTTCTATCATTAACCATTCTCCAACTCGGGCAAAAAACCTGATATCCAAGTTTTTTTAATTCATCGTCAACAGTAAAATAAGCATTCGATAAAATAAGTTCACTCTTTTGTGAAGATTTGCTATTCCGGATTATTTTAAATAATGTAATAAAATAATTTAGATATCTCCGAAAATGAATTTTATTTTTCTTTCCCTGAATCTCATATGGATATTTAAAATGGTCTCCATAATTATGTAATATATTATCGAGTTCGTACCGTAAGGTGTTGTATTGTGTTTGATTAAAATAGGAGTTATTTTTCAGGTATTCCAATAGATAGAAATTCTCCATAGTAATTCGTCTGGTTTTAATTTTTTATTAGCGCGAAATAATTGTTCCATTTCTCATATCCCAGCCTTTTCAAATCCATCAATGATTCATTAATGTTTGGTCTTTTTTGCCACCCGCCTATGAATGGAGTTTCGTGTTCTAAGTCAACTATTCCTTCTTGCCTATTATCTCACAATATACTTGGTATGCATCCCATAACCAAATCAGTTCTCTTTTAGTAAATAAATATTTTATGAAAAACTAGAATATTATTGTCTCCCTTAACCGGAAATATAATAGAAGTTACTCCTTTGATTATTAATAAGACTGGGAAAAATATACTTATTAAATTTCTTTATATTGAAGAAACTTGGCAGCGTGTCGGGATTAATAGTACTTTGATCAAACCCATCATAACTGATTAAAACATTGGTAGTATGCTTAGAGTTATCTAATTTTTCTAATTGTTCGACATAGTTTTTAACAACGAATGTGGGCATTTCTACGAAAGAATGGGAATTGTACACAATGTTTATTTCCGCTTTTATTTTCTCAATTTGCCATGGGGCAATAGCAAGGATTTCAAGGTCGTTATTTTTTTTAAATGAAATTTCATTTAATTCATGTGTCTCATTGTAGTCCTTTACAGCATCTCCGTAAAATGTTCTTAGATATTGTGTGCCCGTATATAAATTTGGAGGAATATCTAAATAAATTATTTTTTTTATATTTTGAAAATTTTCAAGTATTAAATGAATATTAGCTCCAAAACCTCCACCAATTTCAAAAATACTTTGTGCTTTACTGAAGTCAATATATTTATTTGCATTATCAAGTTGATCCAGAAGATCAAGATAGTGAGTTGATATTTTAGCTCCTTCAATATCGATATAATCTATGCATCCACCTAAAATTGAATAAGGGATATTGTACTTTGAAATGAGTTGTTTTGTTCTGGGATTATTAAGGAGATTTTCACTTTTAAATTTTAACATTTCCTGAGCATAACTTTCTGTCAGTCTTACTTGACTATCAAATGTCTTTTTAAATGGATAAACTTTATCCAAAATAAATTTTAAAACCTTTGCTTTGATTGTTCCATTATAATTCATTCTAGTATCTACATAGATATTATCAGCAAAACTTAAGCCGATGGAGGAACTTAATCCTCTAAAGTCAGATAAGCCAAGTAATTTAATTTGATTAGTACTGTTTCTGGTTTTCTCCTTCCAATAGGGTCCTGGCATATACACATCTTTTTGATATTGAGTGTCATTAACTAATTTATTAAGAAAATCAATGTTGTCATTTAATGAATATACTTTCATATCTGTGTTTTTAGCTAAATTGTATTTGGATATGTTTATTATTAATCATGTTTTGTTTGTTAAGCTCCACTTAACAGGCATTCCTCTTTTAAGATCAATTTTTGCTTTTTTGCCAAGGATCTCTTTTAAAAATCTTGGATGCAATCCATAACCTGGTCTTATCGATCTAATATTTTCTTCACTAAGAACCTCTCCGGCCATAATATCCTTTACTACAAATAAGGAGCGTGCAAATTTGCGGTTGGTTTTGACTTTTTCAGTAAGTTCGTATGTTACCTTGCCGATAGCTTTTTCTGTCTGGCGGACCGCTTTTACCATTTCAGTAAATTCCTTTTCATCCAGTGAGAAGGAAGCATCCGGGCCTCCTATCGACTTGTCAAGGATAAAATGTTTTTCAATAACTCTGGCGCCTAAAGTTACTGCAACAATTGGTGCTACAATACCCATGGTATGATCTGACAGCCCTACTTCAACATTAAATCGGTTTTTTAAATCAGGGATGGTCAGCAAATTGGCTTCTTCAATGGGTGCAGGATATGAAGACGTGCATTTTAAAAGAATAATATTATTATTACCAGCATCTCGGCATGTTTGCACAGCTAATTCAATGTCCTCTAGTTCAGCAATGCCGGTTGACATAATCATGGGGCGATTTTTAGCTGCGGCATATTCAATTAAAGGGATATCCTGAATTTCAAATGAAGCTATCTTGTATGCCGGTGGATCGAATTGCTCTAAAAAGTCAACAGCTGTTTTGTCGAATGGAGTGGAAAAACAAAGTAAACCTTCCTCTTTTGCAATTTTAAATAGCTCCTTGTGCCATTCCCAGGGAGTGTAAGCTTCTTTATAAAGTTCATAAAGCGTTCTCCCTTCCCAAATTGATCCTTTTAACACGTCAGTGAAATATTTATTCTGACAATCAATGGTCATTGTATCAGAGGTATAGGTTTGAAGCTTGATGGCATCAGCACCGGCTCTTTTAGCAGCCCTGATCGTTTCAACAGCGATCTCAATTTTTTGACCGTGATTGGCTGAAAGTTCAGCAATAATGAGAACACTTTTATTTATGTCAATACCTTGTATGTTCATTGAGTTTTTAAGGTTAATATTACGCAGGCTGTATTTTGATATATGGCTTCCTTATAAAAAGTGAATCCTGCTTTTTGAAAAGCTTTTAAAGAAGATACATTATCTTTTTTAATGTAAGCAAATATATCATTTTTGCTATTTTCTAAAAATTTACTACATGCCATTTTCAGTATTTCCGAACCGAATCCCTTTCCGCGCATTTTTGATGCAACAGTAATACCTATAATTGTTTGATTAGTAGTTTCAAATCTGACAACACCAATTGGATCATTATTTTTTTGAAGTATGTAAATCTTATAATTTGAATCCTCCAATCGTTTGTTGAGCCAGTTTACATGTGTATTCCAATTAATGAGTTCGGGATTAAACGAATTTTGCCTGGTCACTGGTTCATTAGTCCAATCAAACAATAATTTGGCATCATTCATTGTAACTTCTCTAATCGTGATACTCATAATTTTTGAAATGCATTGATAAATCTTTTTTTGGACATTTTATCTAATAATTTTACCTGATTATACTCAATTTTTTTTAATGTTTCATCTTTTCCTATTTTATCCATAGAAGAACTAAGTTTTACTTCATCTATTTCCAACAAGTTATCAATACAAACCGCAAGATTATTATTTCTTATACCATTATATATCTCTTTCTGATTATCAACAAAAAAACCACACACGAATGGTAATCTTGCTGCACACGCTTCAATAGCCACAGTACTTGCTGGTAAAATCCCTGCTTGAGATTTTGTCATTAATTGATATATGTTTTGGCTCTTAATTCCTTTAAAAACTTTAATATTAGAAAATGAATGTAATTCTTCCTCTTTATCATATAATGAACCTATCACTACTGCAACAGGGAAACTTTGCTTTTCGGGTTCTAAATAAGAAAGCAAAGTGTGAGTCAAGTGATTATAGTCCGTACCTCCCATCATGATAAACCAGGAATATTCTTTTGTGTATTTAATGTTTTGGTCGACTAAGTAATCCTTTCTTAGCATTGCATATTTATAACCTAAGTATAATTTGGTATAATCTTCTTTTAAAAAAAAACTTTTTTCAATCCCTTCTGCATGATTTATAACTACATCTGCCACATAATGCTTATCATGCATATCGTCAATACAAACCAGCTTACATCCTTTTGCTTTAATGACCCGCTGATATTCGGTGGTAAAATAGTAGTTGTCAAGCACCACAATTTCGTCACCTGTTAGGAAGTCCAAAAAAGTATTAAAATGCGTTTCATTATTTGGTAGAGAATGCCACTCATTGCATACACTCTCTATTTCAGTAATTTGATATTCAGTTGGTGATTGAGTAGCATAAATGCAGTAAAATTCATCTTTGAGCATTTCGGCCAAAGCCAAAGTTCTAATAAAATGACCCATCCCAATTGTTGGGCCGCCATCTGCTCTAAATACTACTTTCCGCATCATATTTTTATCCCAAAATCAAAAACTAAAACCTTTTTGTACATTCTGTAAAGTATCTTAGATAGTACAGTACCCTGCAATTTTAATTATATTTTCTAAATACTGGTTTTATGGCTTCACCAACCAGATATTTTTCTATGCCATTTTCTAATGCATGAGCATAAACTTCCATTGCTCTATCAAAAGCAATTAGAGATTGTTCAATATCTTTTTGTGTATGTGAGATGCTTGGATTAAATGTTCCTCTATAAAACACTCCATATTTTAAAGTTTCCTGAAAAAACAATGTTTTAAACTCGTTGGAATAATTTCCTTCATTATCTTTAAAAAGGGTTAATAGCCAACATGGGTGTCCTTTAATCTCAATATGGTTTTGTAATTGGTGTTTGGTTATTAATTCCTGAAATTTGGTTCTTATATTTTCACCCATCACCTTATCTGCTTCAATGGTGTTGTGTTCTTTCGCGTAATTAATAGAAGCAATGGCTGCGGCTAATGAATGTGTTTCAGCACCGTGTGTAGTTGAAATCAGAAAAACTTTTTCTTTGTCATGGGTTAATCCACCAAGCTCCATTATTTCTTTTTTACCTGCTAATATACAGGTGGAAAATCCGTTCGCGATTCCTTTTCCCCAAGTTGTTAAGTCAGGTTTTATATTGAACAGATGATGTGCGCCTGGAAAATCAAGTTTAAAGCCTGTAATCATCTCATCCAATATAAAAACGGTTCCATCTTTTTTGCACAATTCCTGAACTTTTTGCAGGAAATTATCTTGAGGCATATCAAATTCCATAGGTTCTAAGATCACACATGCAATTTGATTGGGATATTTTTCAAATAAGGCCTTTAGCGAGTCAATATCGTTATATCGAAAGGTAAGAGAAAGATCTGAAATTTCATCAGGAATACCGGCATTACATTCTTTTTTCCCCATATACCAATCATCATAAGAGAAAAAGCCATGATCGGCACAAAAAGCAACATACTTTCTGTTTGTGTAGGCACGTGAAAGTTTTACCGCAGCTGTTGTCACAGTTGATCCATTCTTGGCAAATTTTACCATCTCAGCGGAGGGTACTACTTCAAGAAATAACTCTGCTAACTGAGATTCGATAATTGAAGGGCATTGAAAATTCACTCCATTTACCAATTCAGCCCGAACAGCATCTAGGACCGGATCAAAAGCATGGCCAAGACTTACTGCCGTTAAACCCATGGCCCAATCAATATATTCATTACCATCAACATCCCAAATATGGCTTCCTTTACCTTTTGTAATAACCTTGGGTCCAAGTAGAGGAGATTGATCGGGGCCTTTGCTATAAGTATGACAGCCACCAGGGATAATTTCCTGAGCCCTTTTAATTATTTCATCTGATTTTTTAAAATTGTTAATCATCATTATTATTTTTATCGTTTAATATAGATTTTGAATAACCTTCGTCTCTTTTTATATAATCATTTAATTTCTTAATTTCAGGATGAGACTCCAACACTTTTACATAATCCATCCAAGGTTGATCCGTTCCAATAATTTCAATTAGTTTTTCAATTACCATAAAATCTTCCTGCGTATCAACAGTGAGTCTTATTTTTGAATAGTCTTTATTATTTATGACACAATCTGATTTAAACAATGCCTTATCGTTGAAGGATGAGTTTTTCCAGATATAAGGAGTTACATGTTCTAATTCTGATTTAAGCGTTGCTTCTTCAAGCGCTTTTTTAAGTGCCGAGAATTTAAAAACTTCTGTGTCCATCCCATCAGGAAAAGTTGGCTGCAATGTATTTGAAGCATAATCAAGGTCATTGTCAATTGTAAATTGAATCACTTTGTCAATTTCAACAGGATCAATTAATGGGCAATCGGATGTGAGACGAACGACCAAGTCCGGCATTTCAGGAGCTGCTGTTTTATAAAAACGCTCTAATACATTGTTAATAGAACCTTTATATACCCTAATCCCGAATTTGGTAGCTATATCGACAATTTTATGAGCATCTGATTCAACGGTTGTTGCCACTTTTAATTTTGTAATTAATTTTGATTTCAGTATCCGTTTAAGATGTATTTCGAGTAAGGATTCACCATTAATAGTTTTAAGAATTTTTTCTGGTAAACGAGTTGATCCTATTCGAGCTTGTGTTATTGCCAGTACCTTCATTTACTTCCAGTTTTTAGGATAAAGTAATTCGACTTCATGAACAATAATTTGGTTTATGGCTTCAATTATATTATCTGAAATTATGGTATCAGCTATTTTAATGTTTTTTTCAATTTGTTCAATTGAATCAACTCCAATAATAATATTATCAATTTCATGCTGCTGTAAAACATAATTTAAAGCAAGTTGTTCAATAGAAATATCTTCATCATCACTAATTTCATGAATTTTTTTCAGGTATGGTTTAAGGGGTAATAAATGGGGCGATAGATCTGTTAATGATCTAAAAAATAAACCTTGCAGAAATACGGACCGAACCTGTAATTCTTTCCCTGCCTTCTTAGCCAAACTGATGAGTTTCCCTCTTTGTGAATAGTTGTCGAGTAAATTGAATGGAAATTGGATTACATCAATTAAATCAGATTCGATCGCTTCTTCGAATTCATGGTTTTCATAAACAGATAAGCCAATTTTATTTATTTTCCCTTCTTCTTTTATGTCAAGTAACTGGTCTTTAAGATTTGTGTTATTGATGAAATCATCATAATTATGATAAAAATAAATATTAATATCATCAACATTTAAGTTGTTGAGAGATTTATTTAATTGGGTTACTAAGCTAGATCCGTCAGCTTTAAATTTGGTATTTATGATGTATTTATTGGGGTTTTTAATGTTGTATTTCCCAATTAAATCGGTCGCATCTCCATAGGCATCTGCAGTATCAAGAATTGCCAATCCTTGAGTACTTGCATAATCAAGTATTTTAGTTACTTGATTTTCCGAAGGTTTGTCAAGAACATTATTAATTCCATACTTCAATCCGAATTGAACTGTACCAAGTATAATCTTGTTATTCATCGAAAAAATTAAAGATTGTTGAAATTACAAATTGTTGCTCTTCCAATGTTAAAGTTGGGTACATTGGCAAACTAAGACAACCCTGATAATAATCTTCTGCATTTGGTAAGTCACCATCTTTCCAGCCAAACTGTTTATAATATGGCATTAAGTGTATAGGAATATAATGTACTTGGGCAAAGATATTGTGTTGATGTAAATGATCATATAGACCTTTTCGGTTTTCTACTTCAATGATATACAAATGATATGCATGTCCGTCAATTATTCCAGTCTGGCCTTTTATAAAATATTTTCCTTCAAAAGCTATTTTATAAATTTCAGCAATCTCTATTCGTCGGATCAAACCTTTATCCGCTTTTTTTAATTGACTTAACCCAAGTGCAGCCTGAAAATCGGTTAATCGATAATTGAAACCAAGTTCTTGCATCTGATAATACCATCCACCATGGTTTTCATTTAGTAATTTCGGGTCTTTTGTGATTCCATGTGTCCGTAATAAAAGAAGCTTTTTATATAATGATTCATTATTGGTTGTAATCATCCCACCTTCGCCTGCAGCGATATGTTTAACAGGATGGAACGAAAAAATTGCGAGATCAGCAAATGTACCATTTCCACAGTTGTGATTGATTCTTTCCGAGTCAGTAAAAAAACCACCTGGGGCATGACAGGCATCTTCGATGAGCCAGCAACCATATTCATCAGCTAATTTACGAAAAGCTTTCATATCAATCGCTCTGCCTGAAAAATCAACTGGAATAATTCCTTTAAATGTTCCTTTAGGGGATTTTTTTAATAGTTTTTCTACCTGTTTAATGTCGAGTAAATATGTTATAGGATCAATATCAGAAAACACGATCTCACCACCTGCATATAGAACACAATTAGCAGATGCTGCAAATGTGATTGGAGTTGTAATAACCTTATCACCAGCTTTAACACCTAAAGCCAATGTGCAAAGATGTAAAGCTGCAGTTCCGTTGGCAACAGCTACTGAATATTTAACTCCAATGTAAGCCGAAAATGCTTTTTCAAACTTCTCTATTTCAGGCCCTTGAGTTAGTAAGTCAGCTTTTAAAACATCAACTACGGCATCAATGTCATCTTGACTTATATCTTGCTTTCCGTATGGTATTGGTTTCATTACTAAAATGGTTTAAAATTTGGATCAACATTATCAATAATTGCTTTTCGCAACGATTCTACCGTTTCCCATTGTGTGTTGGTTCCTGAATTGTATTTAAATCCTTTCGGTACCAGAAAGGCATTATGATGTTTGATATAATCCTCGTTGGTATGTGCAAATGAAACTGATGGTAGGATGGCATAATACTTTCCAATATCAATGGTATTAAGTGCATCAGTTTCAGTGATCATTTCTTCGTGAAGTTTTTCCCCTGGTCTTATTCCAATATTCATAGTATTGCATGAAGGTGAAATAGCTTCAGCCACATCCATAATTTTATATGATGGGATTTTAGGCACAAATATTTCCCCTCCCAGATGATTGTCAATAGCATACATTACTAAATCAACACCCGCTTGCAAAGAAATGTTAAAGCGGGTCATTTCAGAATGGGTAATAGGTAAAATTCCATCCTTTCGTTTATTCATGAAAAATGGGATGACTGACCCCCTTGATCCCATGACATTCCCGTACCGAACTGCAGAAAATTTGATATCTCTTTTACCCTTCATGTTATTTGCAGCGGTAAACAATTTATCCGAGACTAATTTGGTGGCACCATATAAATTAATTGGTGCACAAGCTTTGTCAGTTGATAGCGCAACTACATTTTTTACACCCATCTCAAGTGCAGCATCAATGACATTTTGGGCGCCATGCACGTTAGTTTTAATGCACTCATCAGGATTATATTCAGCCGTGTCTACCTGTTTTATGGCTGCCGCATGAATGATAACATCAATGCCTTCACATGCTCTTTTGAGTCTTGCTCCATCACGAACATCGCCGATAAAAAATCGCAATTGCGGATACTGTGATTCGGGATATTTTAATTTTAGTTCAAATTGTTTTAACTCATCCCTTGAGTAAATAACAATTCTTTTAACATCAGAATAACGAGTTAAGATTGTTTCAATAAACTTTTTCCCAAAGGATCCGGTTCCGCCTGTAATAAGTACTGTTTTTTTGTTAAGCATGGTTGCTATATTATGTGTAAAAGATAAGTTGTTGAACAAATAGTTTAAAATTTACATTAAACTTAATTATTTTTGGCTAATAATAATTTTAAAAAAATCATTTATAATTACCCTTTTGTTCGGTATAGGTGTTTTTGCTAAATGATAAGATACGTGTTTTTACAAAAAGACTTGTAATCATTTTTTTTATAATTTATTTGGAACCATTAGCTAAATATTTCGTCTGGTCCATATCATATTCCCCAATAAACCAGAAGAAATTACTTGAAATTAATTTTAAATTTGTTTAAAACCATTAAAAGCAATTTGCGACCTTCATGATCGGTTATCATTATTATTGAATAAAGGATTGCTAAAAACAAACTGCTAATTATACAAATATATAGAAATGAGAAACTGAATAGAAATTTTATTGCCAAAATGGCAATTATCATAGGCAAACAAATTAAAAAGTTTTTAAGGATAATCCTAAAAGCAGTTATTATTTTAAGACCTGCATGTTTCATCAACCAAAATCCATATACTGCATAAACTAAACTATTTGATAATGAAAACAGAACAAATGATAAATAGACATTGTTGAGAATTCCACCAATAGTCAAAGAGATACTACTCACAGTAATTGTTGCTATATTTAAGTACAATGCATATTTCTGTTTTTCATAAATTAGCATCAAAGAAGAAGCGGGAATAGTTATAAATTTGATGAGCATGAATAAACAAAGAATTTGAGCATAGAATCCTCCTTCTGACCATCCTTTACCAAAAAAAACATAAAAAATCTCTTCTCCAATAATTCCGATAAAAATGAAAATAGGTAATCCTAGAAGTACTAAATATTTAAATAATTCTTCTAGTAGCTCTGTGGAGTTTTCATCTTTTTGGGCGGCTTTCTGATAATAAACTTCCCCGATTGAATTACCTAGAAAATTCATTGGCATTGTGAGTAAACGTAAACTGAATGAATAAAATCCAATGATTCCCTGAGAAAAGTATATGGATAGAATATAGATGGGCATTTGTTCTCCAAACCTGGAAAAGAAATCATTGATCAATAAAAATTTTGGAAAATTTGAATATCTCTTTGCCATTGCTATCATTCTGCTAACCCGAATGTTATCAAAGAATAATTGTTTGTTCTTTTGCCATACTGACTTGCTCAATATGGCAGGGCTTGCGATACCACCAGCTATATCACCTAAAATAATAAACAAACCTGAGGCATACCCAGCAAAGCCGGCAATTAGTATTACACTGTTGTTCGCAACATAGCGTGAAACAACAGCGGCTGAAATTTTACCAAAGCTCTCTTTTCGGATATTCCAATACCTCAAAGACATGTATAAGCCATTAAAAAAAAGTACGATAGGAATTACCCATAAATAATGCATGAATTGTTCATCTTTATACTTTGATAGTAAAAAGCTGTTTTTAAAAAAAATAATGGAAATTGATAAGGTTGCCCAAACAATAGTAAAGAATAGACTCAGCGCGAATAAATTTGCTGCATCCTTTTCTCTTTTAGGAAGCACAATCGCTGAGCTGTAGCTCATTGTTGAAAAAATACCTATTGGGCCCAATATTGCACCATATATAGAGAACATGCCAAAATCTTCAGGGGTATAGAGTCTTGTAACTATTGGGGTTACAATAAACGCCAATGATTGCATAATCACAGGAGCAACGGACATAATAGCTACATTTTTTGCAAAGCGCCCCATTTTTTTATTTTCCTCTAACTTTAATTAACTTCATAGCCATTTATTTTTGATTTTTTCTACAATATTCTCCCATGAAATTGTATCATAAACTGGACTGTTAAATCCTTCGGGGCATATTATTGAAATATTGGCATCCATTTTTTCAGCAACATTATTCGCGATTTTATGGTGTCTGTAATCATTATCCCGTTTAATAAATTGGGGTAATAAGTAATCTTCATTTTCATTTATTGTAAAAATTTCGCATTTTATTATCTCTTCCATTTCTTCCATTAGCTTTAATGCTTGCTCTTTATCCTTGTTTTTGTCAAAAATTGGCACATCATAAAAATGAAATTGTATGCTGGGAGATAAGGCATAATCAGCACCAATGAGATAAATTTCTTTAAATCCCATATAAAGTGCTGTGGCAATCATTGTAAATAAAGATCCGTCGAGAAAGGTAGTCCGTTTGGAAATATCAATTACTTGTTTTTTGGTGTTAATCATAGAAGTAGTGCCTTTTATAAAAAACTTTTCAAAATCAATGAAACTGTTATGACGGTCAAAATATTTTTTGCAATAAAAATTTAAAAAAAGAGTAGTTGTCTTTTTTAAATTGCTTTCTATATCACTATAATAAATGTCAGGATGGACAGAGTAGGTTATTAGGCGTTTGCCTGAATTGTATGGGATTAAGTCTTGTTTATTTTTAATAACCCTATTAAATGGGATTGATAATGAGTCGGAGTTATATAGGCTTGGTAAGTTTTCAGTTTCAAAATAATAATTCAGCATTAATTCGTCAAAATTTGGATGCTTATATATGGCATTTGATCCGAAAACGAATTCATGTTTAAGTTTTGAAAAATCTATAGAATCTATTGAGGTTCCAGTCCCCATTATAAAACATCTTTTGCCCAAATGAACATTTTTAAATTTGGAGTTAACAGATGTCAAATCTTCTTCAATTAAATCTCTACCAAGATCGTAAACAAATTTGAATGTTGGATAAATACCAAATTTGATGAATAGATTTTTAATCATTTTCTGGAGCATAAATAATGATTGTTTTCTGAAGCAAATTGCAGAAATTAATCTTTAAACTGTTCAATAAACTTAAATAAGATATTTTAGAAATATTAATATTACGCAGCACAGCTTGCATAGCTCCGCCAATTCAGTCACATTTAGCGTGATGTGTTAATGCCAATCTTTAACTATGATTATATCGTTATTCACAATCATAAATAAAAGAATGTATTCTTAAAATTTACTTGAGCAAATATAAGGATAAGCTCTTAATTAGAACCTATAAAATGTCATATAATTCTCAATGAAAAGGCTCATGGTTAAATTGAGAGCCATCGCGGTTAAATGATAATTTGGTTGGTACTATAGTGTTTAAGTTATTAATGTTTTAGGAGAGGTTTCATAACAATACTTCATTAACACACATTGTATTAGTTATACTTCTTTTGAAAGACAAAGTTAAATCATATTTTGATATTTACATCCCTCTTAGTCAATTTAAAAAAAATAAAGTTTTTGGGTTTAATCTAGATATTCTGCAGGAACACAAATAACCAATTGTTTTTACAACTAATTGATGAAATAATTTGGGTTAAATGAACCAGAATGGATTTTAATTGGGGTGATTGTTTGAATATAATATTTAGGGTCTTAAGTTATCTAAAATGTGCACTGTAATAAATAAAAAATCTAGTTAATTATAAGGGAATTAATTCGATATCACTTGGTGGTAATTCAATTGAAAAACTAATGTTTATCTGTTCTATATTGACCACTACTTTTTTGCGATTTTTAATTGAAGTTAGTTTGCCTTCAAGTCCAGCTAAGGGACCAGAAACAATCTTTACACTTTGATTTAGGATAAAACTTTTGATGTTTATATCGTCGTCAAATTGAGCTTGTTCGGTCATCGTTTTCATTGCTCTAATTTGAACTTCCGGAATGATTGCATCTGAACGGTTAAAGCTTACAAAGCTTTGCACAAATTCAGTTTGTAGTACGCTTAGTTTATCTAAAGGATTAATGTTTACAAAAATATATCCCGATATTGCAGGTGTTTCGACCCATTTTTTACGATCGCTCCATTGTCTTAAGGTCTTCTTCAATGGCAAGTAATGATCAATCCCTTTTTGAGCGAGCCTCTTACTGATTTTTTTTTCAGTCCTTGGACGAACATTTATTGCATACCAATTCTTCATACAATGATAAAAAGAGAATATTTGAAGATAATTAAAATTTAATTATTATTCAATATCGAATTCACAAAAGAAGTAACTTTCAGGTCTTTATAAAACACTTTGTAAAGCTCGGAAATGATATGAAAATCTGCCAATGAATGTTTTTTTGAAATCTCTTCACAAAATACATTAACGGCTATTCTTCCTTCAAGTAGAACCTGATCTGAGATATCTTTGGTTAAAAAACCTTTTCCGATCAATAATCCCATGGTTCTATTCCTTGAAAGGTCGTTCAAGGCTGTCAGCCCGAAATCACCAAACCCGCAATAATTGAAAAGGGTTTCTTCTTTTCCTCCATATTGTTTTAAAATGTGTCGCATTTCTTGGAACGCATTTGTGAGTATCATGAATCTCAGATTAGGAGAATTGTAGTGAGCATCAACAATTCCCATCACAATAGCGTAAATGTTTTTTAAAATACTGATAAGTTCAACCCCTAAAATATCTTGAGAATAATCGAGGTGAATATTTGTGCCTTTAAACAATTCCTTAATGTCCGGTGTAATGTCTAAATCGTTCACCCCAAGTGTTAAACCCGTGTGAAAATTATTAATGATATCGCGTGCAAAACTTGGACCTTTTAATGTTGCAAGCGGGTTTTTGCAAATGCTTTCCAGAGATTGAATAATTGTTTGCTTATCATCACCAAATCCCTTAGCTAGATTGATTAAAATTGCGGTTTTGTTAAAGGAATCTGTGTTTGTCCTAAAATAATTTAAAACTTCGGATGAAGGTAGTGCCAGGAAAATGATGTCACTATCCTTAAGAATGGCAATATCAGAAGTAGCAACAATCTGATGATTTAATTTAATAAATGGAAAATATTTATTGTTAATATGGTTTGTATTTATAGATTCAATTACTTCTTCTTCAATAGATAGTAAATAAATTGTATTATCTGACTTTGACGAAATTGAATTTGCCAATGCAGTTGCGATAGATCCAGACCCAATAAATGTAATCTTCTTCGAATTCATGAAAGCTGTTTTTGTTTTTTTGCTCAAAGTGCAACAAAATTATTTTTTGCGAAAGTAATGAAATCCTGAACTTAATTTATCTTTTTTAGTTTAGAAATACTCGCATTTAAATCAAATCCAATCAAAATAACCATTGCCACAAAGTAAATCCATAACATTACAATGATTAATGTACCTATAGATCCGTAAAGGGTATTATATCGCGAAAAATTTTCAATATAATAATTGAAACCAATCGCCAAAAGGATGATCAACAATGTGGAAAGGGTTGCCCCGGCTGATATAAAACGAAACTTTTGCTTTTTAGACGGACCCAAATAGTATAAAAATGAAATGGCAAAAAAGAAAATGATAATTGTAATAAGCCATTTAGTTAATTGCATAGTAAGCAGTTTAAAGCCGGTTTTAATCCATTCGATCTCCACTAAATAATTAATTAGTGAATCACCACCAATAAGAAATGCAATCCCGATAATTACTAAGCATGAAAGTATCAGTACCAAAAAAACTGAAATCATCTGTTGCTTTAAAAATGATCTGGTTTCAATGGTGTGATAGGTTTGATTGAACGCGTCAATGAGGCTGTTAACTCCTGTTGTTGAAAAAAATAAAGCCAAAAAAAACCCAAATGATAATAATCCCCCTCTGGGTCGGGTGATGATATCGTTAGCAGTGCCAAGTACCAATTCGTGCGTACTGCTTGGGAGTATGTCTTCCAAGAGGCCGAAAAGTGTTTGGTCAAAATTTGGAATAGGTAAATAAGGGATAATGGTAAAAAAGAACAGAATGGAGGGAAATAAGGCGATAAAAAAATTAAAAGCAACTGCAGATGCACGCAAATTGATACTTCCTTGTAGCAATCCCTTAAAATAAAATCCCAAAACTTTACTAAAAGGAATCCCATCAAATCCGGGGATTACAAACTGAAGAAAGTATTGATGAATTCGCCTTATTTGCTTTTTTAATTCCATTCGTTCAATGCTTTTAAACTCAGGTCAAGGCTTTTAATGTGATGCGTTAATGCGCCAACTGAAATGAAATTCACCCCTGTTTCTGCGTATGACCGGATGTTCTCAATGGTAATCCCTCCAGAAGCTTCTGTTTCGAACTTTCCATCAATTTGTTGAAGTGCTTTCTTCATGTCTTCAGGAGTAAAATTGTCTAACATTATTCTATTCACTCCACCAAAATCAAGCACCTGTTTAAGCTCAGCAAAATTTCTTACTTCAATTTCAATTTTCAAACCTTTTAAGTTCTCTTTAAGGTATTTATGACAAGCTTCAATGGCTTGTGTAATGCCTCCGGCAAAATCAATATGATTGTCTTTAATCATAATCATGTCGTAAAGACCCATTCTGTGATTTTCTCCGCCACCTAAACGAACAGCTTCTTTTTCCAGGATCCGCATATTTGGAGTCGTTTTTCGGGTGTCAAGAATTCGGGTATTTGTTCCCTCTATAAGCCTGACTATCTTGTTCGTTGCTGTTGCAATTCCACTCATCCTTTGCATGAAATTCAATGCCAGCCTTTCTGCTTTAAGAATAGAGATAGATTTCCCACTTACCGTAAAGATTTGATCACCTGGCTTAACTCTGTTACCATCAACCATAAAGGGTTCAAATTCTATTTCGGGGTCACAAATTTTAAAAACCTGCTGTGCAACAGAGATTCCTGCTATTATTCCTTCTTCTTTGGCAATTAAAACTGCTTTTCCCTTTGCTTCATTAGGGATCGTTGCTAATGAAGTATGGTCTCCATCCTGAACATCCTCAATGAATGCGTTTTTAATGATTGTATCAATATTCATTTAGTGCTTTGATTTCTTGAATTTGTATGGTTTGAATTAAAAATTGGGTTTTAACTTTTTTGAATTGAATAAAAATATTGTAGCTATTGTTTTGCGTTTCGTAATTAATAATCGAAAAAGGATTGTCCACCGATACCGATTGTGATTTGATCGATTTTACTTTCACGGCAGGTTTATTTTTAAAAAACTGATCAAGAATCTGACGCGCCTGAGTTTTGCTGTATTTGCCATTTGCAGTTGGTATACTCAAGCTGATAGCGTTTTCACATGATTCATAAATCGTTTTGGTGTCCATGTTTTTGATGGCAATAGTAATATCATTGATGTCGGTGACTTGACAAAATAAATTTGCCTGGAATAGAAGCAGAATAAAAATGATAAGCTTTAAGGGATTATTCTTTTTCATGATTAAAGATTGCTTTGGTCATAAATGTTGATATAAATTATTAAATGAATACGAATTCAATAATGATACCGTTAATTGTTAAAATTAAAACTTAGTACAAAATTAACATTTTACTAAAAATAATTACTATTTTGGTGGCTGTGCTTTTGTACTTTTGTAAAATACAAAATAAAACTCATGATGAAAATAAATCGTCTTTCAATAATTGGATTTTTAATTTCAGGTTTAATGCTTGTTGCATGCAATGCAGTACCTGCTGAAGAAAATAATGAAGAAGAAGCTCCCAAAAAAGAGGATTTAAAAGAACAGTCGGATAGCTTTGATAAATCCATGGAGAATGTTAATGATGCCATGGATTTGGCTAAGGTTTTGAATGAGAAAATACAATTGGTTGAAAAACAGTTTGAAGCAGGTCAGATAAGCCGTGAAAGGGCAGATAAACTCATAAGTGATTTAAATACAAGATATGCCAAAGCGGTTTCAGGAACAGACGAAGTTACATTTGGTGCGTTCCCCGACTGGCTAACCGACCTTAATATTTCTGAGCCTAAGGGGTTGACTATTAATTCAGCCGATTCCTATCAAACCCTTGAAAGTAATATGCAGGATGGCTACAATTCAGTATTAATTGTTTATAACGGAACCTATAAGCAAGCCATGGCGGAAGCACAAAGAATTGCCAATGAGGCAAAAATTCCATTAAGCGAACCTTATCAAAAAGCCAAGGATTTGGCTGAAAAACTTGGGCAAAAAATTGAAGGAGTTGAAGGGGTTACTTACGTTAATTATAAATTTGGTGACAAAGAGTTCGATGGAAAATACAAAATTTCGCTAAGTGTTGATAAAGCTGGAAAACTAACCATCCACGTTGTAGATGAAAGAATGAAAAATGCACGTAAAAATGCAGCTGGCAGCCTGCCCAAATATTAAATGTAATGAATATAGTTATTACTGGTGCAAGTAAGGGTATTGGATTTGAATCGGCCTTGGAGCTCAACACTGATCCAAATAATAAAATTGTTGCCATTGCCAGGAACAAGGCACTTTTAGAAAACCTGAAACGGATTTCTAAGTATCCTAAAAATATCCATATTCTCCCTTTTGACTTTCAGGATTTTGCACTTTATAAATCGGATTTAATCCCACAAATTTTAGCATTTATTGATCAGATTGATGTATTGATTAACAATGCAGGGTTATTGGTAAATAAGTCCTTTTCCGAGCAAAATGAAGAGGATATTGATCGTCAACTAAACATTAATTTTAAAACGCCTTTTATACTTACACAGTTGCTTCTTCAATACCTTAATAAGGGTGCTCACATTCTAAATATTAGTAGCATGGGTGGCGTACAAGGAAGTGCAAAATTCCCGGGATTATCTGCTTACAGTGCCAGTAAAGGGGCGCTAGCTGTTTTAACCGAAATGATGGCTGAAGAATTGAAGGATCAGAATATCAAAGCAAATTGTCTGGCACTTGGAGCTACTCAAACTGAAATGTTAGCTGAAGCATTCCCTGGTTATGAAGCTCCGGTAAGTGCGGCAGATATGGGCAAGTATGTTGCAGAATTTGCAATTAATGGTCATAAATTTTATAATGGGAAAATACTTCCGGTTGCATTATCAACCCCTTAAATTTAAAATATGAGTGACAAAAATGACAATTTACAACATCCGGGGAGGATAGATAAAATCGAGGAGGATAAAATCACTGTCACCATTTTAGCAATGTCGGCTTGTTCAAGCTGTCATTCTAAATCAATGTGCAGCGTTTCCGAAATGGAAGAAAAAACCATTGAGATTAAAAATGCGGATAAAACTCAATACAAAGTTGGGCAACAAATTACCGTTTACATGAAAAAATCATTGGGAACCTGGGCCGTTTTGTTTGGTTATTTTTTCCCTTTTCTATTGGTAATAATCTCACTCATCAGCTTAATCGCCATTACGAATAATGAGGGTCTTGCCGGGCTAATCTCATTGGGATTGCTTATTCCTTACTATTTTGTTATTCATCTTTTAAAGGATAAATTTCAAAGCACATTTGAGTTTAGTTTAAAGCCATAAATCCATTAATAAACCTGATATAAATATTTTTTGCTTAAATGCTTTCTAAATTGCTGATTTAATGATAATTTAGAAGATTTCTAAACAAATTCAGAAGATCGTCAATATCAGTGGTTTTCGTAAGGTAATTACAAATCTGTCAATTTTGTATGTTTGTAATGTTCAGAAAAACAGCAATATACCCATCTCTCCAAATTAAGCCTAAACATTAAGATGTTTCGTATTTGTTTCTAATTTTGCACTGCGTTAAGATTCAACCTGATCGATCAGGATCATATTAATAAAAAAGGAGCAAACGTGAACGATATAATCATTTATGCAGTTATTTTCCTAGGGATAGTTGGCGCCGCTGCTGCCATCATTTTGTTTTTTATTGCACAAAAATTTAAGGTGATTGAAGACCCCAAAATTGATGAGGTTGAGGAAGCTCTTCCTGCTGCTAATTGCGGCGGTTGTGGATATCCGGGATGTCGTGGTTTTTCTGAAGCTTTGGTTAAATCAGCCAATGAAAAACAAAGTATTGAAGGTTTAAATTGTCCGGTTGGGGGCAATGATGTGATGGCTAAGGTTGCAGAAATACTTGGAATAGTAGCCGAAGAGAAAGATCCGCAAATTGCTGTGATCAGATGTTCCGGATCCAAAGAAAATGCACCCAAAAAGATACATTATGATGGCCCAGCAACTTGTGCTTTCGCCCATAATCTTTCATCCGGAGAAAGTGGATGTCCCTATGGTTGTTTAGGTTTGGGTGATTGTGTTGCAGCCTGTGATTTCGATGCCATTTACATGGATGAAACAACCGGCTTACCAGTTGTTAAAGATAATTGTGTTGCCTGTGGTGCCTGTGTTATTGCTTGCCCTCGTGATATTATCGAACTAAGAAATAAAGGGAAAAAGGATAGGAGGATATTTGTTTCTTGTATCAATGAAGAAAAAGGTGGTATTGCGAAAAAGAACTGCAGTGTAGCTTGTATCGGATGTGGTAAATGTTTCAAAGTTTGTCCCTTCGATGCCATTACCATGAATAATAACCTGGCTTATATTGATTATGAAAAGTGCAAACTTTGTAGGAAGTGTGTTGTAGAATGCCCAACGGGTGCAATTCATGAACTTAACTTTCCACCACGAAAAGAAAAAGAGCCAGTTGAGCAGAAGACTGAGCCCAAAGTAGAAATAGCGAAAGATAAATTACCAGATACAAAGGAGTAACTCTCAATTTGAAAAATACTGGAGGATATATAATTTGAAAACATTTAAAATAGGAGGCGTTCATCCGCCCGAGAATAAACTGTCGACCGATCGACCAATTGAAAAGTTAGCATTGCCTGCACAGGTAATTATTCCATTATCGCAAAGCCTTGGAGCGCCTTCAAATGTAATTGTCGAAAAAGGGGATATGGTAAAAGTCGGTCAATTAATTGCCAAAGGTGAAGCCTTTATTTCATCAAACATTCACTCTTCGGTTTCAGGAAAAGTGCTAAAGATTGATCAGACTATCGATCAAAGCGGTTATCGCCGTCCAGCAGTTTTTATTAATGTTGACGGCGATGAGTGGATGGAAAATATTGACCAGTCGCCAGAATTAAAAAAAGAAATTACGGCTTCTAAAGAAGAAATAATTAAGAAGGTACAAGAACTTGGAATTGTTGGCCTTGGTGGTGCAACCTTCCCTTCTCATGTTAAATTGATGGTTCCCCAAGGGAAAAAAGCGGAAGTATTGGTGATTAATGGTGTAGAGTGCGAACCTTACCTTACTGCCGATCATCGGTTAATGCTTGAAAAAGGAGAGGAAATGATGGTTGGAATTCAAATTTTGATGAAGGGTTTGGATGTAAAAAGAGCAATCATTGGCGTTGAAAATAATAAACCAGATGCCATCGCCCATCTTAAAGAAATTGCAAAGAAATTTGAGGGAATCGAAGTTGAAGCATTAAAAGTTCAGTATCCGCAAGGTGGCGAAAAGCAGCTGATTGATGCTGTTCTCGGGCGACAGGTTCCTTCAGGAAAACTACCCATCGAAGTTGGTGCGGTCGTAAATAATGTTGGAACTGCATTTGCAGTTTACGAAGCAGTTCAAAAAAATAAGCCTTTAATTGAAAGAGTTGTTACGATCACCGGTAAAGGTGTGAAACAGCCTGGAAATTATATGGTTAGGATTGGCACCTCATTAAATGAATTAATTGAAAAAGCTGGCGGATTGCCTGAAGATACTGGCAAAGTTGTTAGTGGTGGGCCAATGATGGGTAAAGCACTTAATTCTTTAGATGTTCCGGTTGTAAAAGGGACCTCAGGCGTATTATTGTTTAAAGAAGATGAGGCCCGACGAGTTGAGCCTACCAATTGTATTCGTTGCGGAAAATGCATTACGGTTTGCCCGATGGGATTAGAGCCTGTGTTAATTGCACAATATTCCGAACTTGAGATGTGGGATGAGGTGGAAATAGAGCGTGCAATGGATTGCATCGAATGTGGGTCGTGTCAGTACACTTGTCCGGCTGGTCGTCCACTGCTCGATTATATCAGGTTAGGAAAATTCAGAGTTGGTCAAATTATTAGAAACAGAAGTAAAAAATAAGATATGGGTTTACTGACGTTATCAGGATCTCCGCACATTCATGGAGATAATTCAACCAAAAAAATCATGTATGGCGTTGTTTACGCCTTGATCCCTGCATTGCTGGTTTCAGTTTATTTCTTTGGACTGGACGCCATTCGGGTTACATTAATTTCGGTTATGGCTTGCTTGCTCTTCGAATGGGCAATTCAAAAGTATTTAATTAAGGGTCCTGTTACCATTACGGATGGTTCAGCAGTTGTAACTGGTATTTTGTTGGCCTTTAATGTTCCGAGCAATCTGCCAATCGGAATTATTTTAATTGGTGCATTTGTATCCATTGGCATCGCAAAGATGTCTTTTGGTGGCTTAGGAAAGAATCCTTTTAATCCTGCATTGGTTGGTAGGGTATTCTTACTTGTCTCATTCCCTGTCCAAATGACAACCTGGCCTAAGCCTTCAGTCATTTTTAATGGAATTGCAGATGCCATAACAGGTCCAACGCCTCTGGGGCATTTAAAGGAGGAACTTAAAACAGGTAGAACTGTTCAGGATATTTTAGAAAATGGTTCTAACTGGGTGATGGATGGCGTTGAGTATTCTTACAATATTCCTGGTTATGTAGATCAGTTAATGGGAAACATGGGAGGATCACTTGGTGAAATTTCTGCCCTTGCCTTAATTCTGGGTGGTATTTATATGTTATTCAGAAAAATTATCACCTGGCATATTCCTGTAACTTATATTGGTTCAGTTGTAATCTTTACCGGTATTTTATGGATGGTTAATCCTGATTTATATGTTGATCCGGGTTTCCATTTGGTAGCCGGTGGATTAAT
This sequence comes from Bacteroidales bacterium, assembly GCA_963675215.1. Classification (GTDB taxonomy): domain Bacteria; phylum Bacteroidota; class Bacteroidia; order Bacteroidales. The sequence goes on along the minus strand of OY775914.1, from coordinate 3,791,497 downwards.
GTTGGGTGCATTCTTTATGGCCACCGATATGGTGTCTTCACCCATGTCGGGCAAAGGACAAATCATTTTCGGATTGGGTTGTGGGGTGCTTACCGTAATTATTAGAATATGGGGAGCTTATCCTGAAGGAGTGTCCTTCGCCATTCTAATCATGAATGCATTTGTTCCATTAATAAATAGTGGTGTTAAACCTAAACGATTTGGGGAAATTGTGAAATGATAAATGACTATTGATTAATGAGTAATGATCAGTAGAAATTGATAAATGAAGTTAATTTAAAATGGAAAAAGATTTGAAAATAAGGACTAATGATTTTGCACATGATTGTGTTAGAGTTGCCTTATTGTTTTCCAATAATAAATTAGGTTCGCATTTAAAGGGTCAATTAATTAGGTGTTCTACTTCGGTAGCAGCAAATTATCGTGCAGCTTGTATCGCCCAATCGAAAAAGAGTTTTATCTCGAAATTGAGCATTGTAATTGAAGAAGTTGATGAGGCAAATTATTGGTTGGAATTTGCAAAAGTGGAAGAGGTAATAAAAGATAGTAAGTCTCTGGATTTATTAATAAACGAATCTAAAGAACTGACGGCGATTTTTATTTCATCAAGAAAAACACAGCTAAAGAAAATTTGAAAAGTGATTAGATTAATCATTAGACATTAAAAAATAATCATTTAATAAAATGGGTAAAAAAGAATCTTCATTTAAAAATATGGTGATTACACTATTTGTAGTCACGGTAATTGCCGGATTTGCCCTTGGCGGAGTTTATAATGCCACCAAAGAGCCAATCGCTTTAGCCAAGAAAGCAAAGGCAGAAGCTGCTGTTAAAGCAGTAATTCCAGAGTTCGACGATTTGAAAACCTTCAAGGTTTTAGCAGCTGACGGTTCAGATTCTTTAATTTTTAATAAAGGATATAAAGCTGGTGAATTGGTTGGAACAGCCATCGAGACATACTCAAACATAGGCTACGATCCAATGCAAATCAGAGTGGTTGTTGGCTTTTCAGCCGATGGGAAAATATTAAATACTTCAGTGGTTCAGCATAAAGAAACCCCGGGCTTAGGAACAAAAATGAAAGATGAGAAATTCAAAACTCAATTTCAAAATCAAGACCCTGCTATCTTTAAATTAAAGGTAAAAAAGGATGGCGGAAGTGTTGATGCAATCACTGCGGCTACAATCAGCTCACGTGCTTTTTGCGACGCACTTGAACGTGCAAATGCTACACTTAAAAAAGAAGGAGGAAACAACTAATGAGTCAATGGAAAAATTTCACCAAAGGATTTATTAAAGAGAATCCTGTATTTGTGCTCTTACTTGGATTATGTCCAACTTTAGGAGTAACATCTTCGGCAGCAAACGGATTGGGAATGGGATTGGCAACTACTTTTGTATTGGTTTGTTCAAATCTGGTAGTAGCCCTTGTAAGTAAGCAAATTCCAGATAAAGTTCGAATCCCTGCATTCATTGTTATTATCGCTTCATTCGTGACCATTGTTGAGTTAACCATGCAAGCATACGTGCCTTCACTATTCGAAGCTTTGGGTTTATTTATCCCTTTGATTGTTGTTAACTGCATCGTGTTAGGGCGTGCCGAAGGATTTGCTTCAAAACAAAGTGTATTATCATCAATACTTGACGGACTAGGCATGGGACTTGGATTTTCATTCGCACTTACCCTTTTAGGTGGGGTGCGCGAAATGTTGGGAAACGGATCCCTCTTCGGATTTAAATTTATTGAAGGTGACGCCATCTTGATATTTATCCTTTCACCAGGTGCCTTTATCGTGCTTGGTTACCTAATTGCTTTAATTAACAGAATGAGTAAAAAAACAGCATAATTAATTCGTTATGGAATATTTTATTATCGTCATAAGTGCAATTTTTGTAAGTAATATTGTACTGAACCAGTTCCTGGGAATTTGCCCGTTTATGGGTGTTTCCGGAAAAGTGAGTACGTCCGTAGGTATGAGTGGAGCCGTTTTGTTTGTCATGACCATTGCTACTATCGTAACCTGGTTAATTCAAACCTATATTTTAATTCCATTCAGTATCACCTTTTTACAAACGATATTTTTTATTCTCGTTATCGCCTCACTGGTGCAGATGGTGGAATTGATTTTAAAGAAAGTAAGTCCGCCTTTATATCAGGCTCTGGGTATCTTTCTTCCATTAATTACCACCAACTGTGCGGTATTAGGAGTTGCAATCCAAACCCACTCAAAAGGATTTAACCTGATGGAAGGGGTGGTGTTTGCCATAGCCAATGCCATTGGTTTTGGCTTAGCCATGGTCATTTTTGCAGGCATGCGTGAGCATTTAGATTTAATGAAAGTGCCTGCTGGGATGAAAGGTGTTCCTATTGCTTTGGTTACTGCGGGTATCCTGGCTATGGCCTTTATGGGATTTTCCGGATTGGTTTAAATCATAAAATAAGATTTTTTGAAAGCTCCGTTTTGCGGGGCTTTTTTTATGAATGACTATTTTTTAATGAGTAATGATTATTGAAAAGTTAAATTTTCATAAATAAATATAATTCCCACTAATTTATTTTATGTTTGTTAAGCTGATTAACAAGTACTCCCCCGGCTATTCGTATTGGAATTAAGTTCTAGTACCATATTATTACATTATAATAAAATAAGAATTATATTAAAAATGCTTAGATATGATTGGAAGCTATTTTAAAATTTTTCTAAGACAGATGATGGCAAATTGGGCATATTCTGCAATCAACATGTTAAACCTAGCTATCGGTTTATGTTGTTTTTTGATTATTTCTTTATTTGTCATGAATGAGTTTGAATACGACAAACATGCTACTCAACTTAATAATACATATAGGGTTTTAAAATATTTCGAGGGTGAAAATATTGAATATGGCGCTTATACGCCACCACCACTTGCTTCGACTATAAAGGAGGAAGTACCTAAAATTTCTAACATCGTTAGATACCAAGCATTGGGTAGTAAATCTTGTAAGTCTGGGGATTCGATGTTTTATGAAAATATCTATGCTGCTGATTCATCCTTTTTTGAAGTCTTTAATTATCAGTTGCTGGCTAAAGAAACAGATTTGTTAGGGCAGCCATTCACGATAGTTATTACCGAAAAAATTTCAAAAAAATACTTTGATAAAGCAAATGCAATAGGTGAGTATATTACGATTGACGATAAACCATATAAAATTACGGGTATTATAAAAAATCCGCCAAAAAATGCTCATCTCAAATTTGACTTATTAATATCTCTTGTGACTATCCATAGTAAGTCAGGAAGCAAATCGAGCGAAAATTATTGGAGGTCAAGTTGTTTGTCTACTTATGTGGTAATTAGAAACCATCAAAAAATAGCAGATGTTCAATTAGATATTCAAAAGCTAGTTGATAGATATACTGGCGATTTTTATGATTTAAAATTAAAAGTAACCCTTCAATCGCTCGGAGATATTCATTTAAAATCTGGCTTTATTAAATTTGAGGCAAATAATGAAAATAAAGGGGACATAAATACCATAGGCATATTTCTTCTTATAGGAATTTTAATTTTACTAATTTCTTTCGTAAATTTTACAAACCTGAATATTATACAATCTATAGAACGTTCTAAGGAGATAGGAGTTAGAAAAGTATTTGGAGCGAACAAAATCAGTATTCGTAAACAATTTATTGGCGAATCAATCACAATATCTTTCCTTGCATACTTCCTATCTCTAATCCTCATTAATTCCCTACTTCCTTTGTTTAATTCTTATTTTAACAGGCAGTTGTCACTTAATCAGTTTGTGAGTTCTAAATTTCTAATTTTCTCATTAGCAATAGTAATTTTAATGGGGCTTCTTTCAGCAATTTATCAGTCAGGGGTTCTGTCTAAACTTAATCCGATTGCTGTCCTGAAAGGTGCAAAAAAAAGCAGTTCCAAAAGCATATTGGTTCACAAGATCCTATTGGTTGTCCAGTTTTCTATCTCTATTTTCATGATCTTGTTCTCAGTATTTATATACCAACAAGTTCAATTCATAACAAACAAGGATTTGGGATACAATATAGAAAATATCCTAGTTTTAAATTTACATAGTAAAGACGCTCGTTCAAAGATAGATTTGTTGAAAAATGGTTTTGCCTTAAATCCATCAATAGAATCTGTATCCGCTTCGTTGTATGGAAATAAGTATCAAAGTAATGGTAATTTTAATGAACCTGGAGAAAGCAAAAAAGTAAGCCTTTATCAAAATGTAATCGATATAGACTTTTTTAAAACACTTAATGTTAAAATTATTAAAGGACGAAATTTAACTGAGTATAGAAGAACTGATTCTATAGTTGAAACGATTGTCAATGAAACAGCAGTTAAAGCATTTGGATGGAAAAATCCAATTGGCAAAAAAATTGCACCTTATTTTAAAGTTGTTGGAGTAATAAAAGATTATAATTTCCTTCCTTTAATTTATACAGAGGCTCCGATGATTTACTTCTGTTTGCCTAATTATTTTGAAAAACTTCTCATTAAAATGAATCCAATAAATATAACGCAAACAACAGATTATATAAAAGCAAAGTGGGGAGAAGTAATCGTTGACCAGCCAATTGATTACTATTTTCTGGATAGTGAATTACTCTCCGATTACAGAAGAGAAATTACAACGAAAAATCTTAATATCTTGTTGGCTATAATTTCAATTTTTATAACAATTGTTGGATTAATTGTAATTACTACTTTCACGATTAATACGAAGTCAAAAGAAATTGTGATAAAGAAAGTTTTAGGAGCAACAAATATCCAAATTATATATTTTGTATTTAAGGATACGCTTGGTTTATTAGTTTTATCTAATCTTATTGTATGGCCAATCACGTATTTTGTCATAAGTAATTGGCTTAATAAGTTCGCATACAGAATAGAAATAAATTTAAATATGTTTTTGTTAACGGGATTGTTTTCGTTAATTCTTACAGCTTTAGCAATTTTATTTCAAATATTAAAAGCTACAAGGGTAAAGCCGATTGAATTTTTAAAATATGAGTAATTCTTTTAGATGAATAGGGATAATTTCTGTAAATATAAGTTTTCGAATTTGGATGTTATCTCCAATTATGAGAATTTTAATACGTCAAAAAGCAATAATAAATAATCATTAAAAAATATTCATTCAAAAATCATTCTTACCTTTATTATTTAATTATCATTTTAAAATAATCATTAATCAATGGAAGAAACCCCCATCATCGAAGTAGAAAATATTCCCGTTTACCAGAAAAGTATCTTGATCTTAAGTAATGTCAGTTTTCAGATTATGCCGGGGGAGATGGTTTATTTGATAGGTAAAACAGGAAGCGGTAAAAGTAGTTTGTTGAGAACACTTTATGCAGATATCCCTGTTTTGGATGGAAAAACGATAGTTGCGGGTTATGATTTGCGAAAAATAAAAACAAAAGAAGTTCCATACTTAAGAAGAAAATTAGGCATCATATTTCAGGATTTCCAATTGTTAACTGATAGAACCGTAAACGAGAATTTAATATTCTTGATGAAAGCAAGTGGCTGGAAAGATAAAAAACTGATGCAGGAACAATTACAAGATGTTTTGGTAAAGGTTGGCCTGTCAACAAAAGGCTTTAAAATGCCGAACCAACTGTCGGGTGGTGAACAACAAAGGGTTGGTATTGCACGGGCTTTGATAAACAACCCGGAGGTGATTTTAGCCGATGAGCCTACCGGTAATCTTGATCCGGAGACCTCATTCGGGATTGTTCGTTTGTTAAAAGAGATTAGCCAGTCAGGTAAGTCTGTTTTAATGGCAACGCATAATTATTCATTGATTGAAAAGTATCCTTCACGAATTTTAAAGTGTGAAGATGGAAAAGTTTATTCCTCAGTTTAATAAACGAGTAATTATTTCTGCATTTTTTTTATTTGAGTAAATGACCGGAAGATGCTTCATTCTGCCATCAATCATTTCTTTTGAAAAATCCAAATCTTTATACTCATCAATTAAAGCTAAAATTTCATCAGGATTTTCAGCTTTTAGGCAATGTTCATTAAGCCGACTTCCATCGAGCATTTTTTCATTGGCCAGGCAAAATCTGCCATAATTTAAAGCATATAGTAGTTTAAGTTTAAGCCCTGTCGATTGAAATGTAAACATTAAATTCATCTGTGCACCCTGAATAAGTTCTATTAACTCTTCATCGGTTGGCGTTTTTATAACACTAATATGAGGGAATTTTGAAATTAATTTAATTAATCGCAGGTCGGGATTGAAACCTGCAATTTTAAGCGGATAATTCGTTCTACTAAAAACCTTTTTAATCAGGAATCGTGCAGCTTTTGAATTTTCAGCAACCCCCAAGTTTCCGTGATAGAGCGCATAATCGCCTTTGCCAGGAATAATCCCTGAAACATCCCCGGGATAAAAACCGGGTAATAAAATTACTTTATGATTAGGGAATATATCTTGCAAGTAATATTTGTCCTTATCTGTAATCGCCAGCATGATGTTTGCATGCATTAATTTGGGCTGATAATACTTTAGTTTAATACTCTCAGATAAGAAAAACGGTTTTTCGAAGAGCTTTCTGGAAGCCCAAAACAGACTTAAGTAATAATGATGCTCAATATTACAAGGCCTGTAAATCTTTAGGCGGGCTTGCAGTTCGGGATGCTGCATTAAATAGGTCGTATGCAATCCTTCAAATAAAATAGGGTAATCATTTTGAAGTAAATTTTCCAGCAATAAATCTGATTCACGGCTCTTTACAATGTATGGCTTTCGGCTTAAAAACGATTTTAATCCTGTTTTACGTTTATAATAATTAACGGATTCGCAAATTTGTGCCAGTTTGGGGCTTTTAATTTCTTTATGCTTATAAAAGCAATGCAGGTGAATTTTTACGCCTTGTTGATAAAGTGCTTTAAGCTTATAAAATACATCAATAATCCCACCGTAATTCGCCGGAAACGGAATATCAAAAGAGATGATATTAAGGTGTTTTTCAGACATATTTTTGTAAGATATTAATCAAACACAGTTTCTCATTTTCCCAGTTTAGTTCTTCCGTAGCCAAAACTGTGTTTCCTTTATACTGCTTCAGTTTTGTTTCGTCCCTTAGAATAGAATTGATCCTTTCTGCAATGTGTTTGGGATGATGATTTTCAATACATTCACCAACTTTATATTTTGCAACAATTTTTTTTACTTCCACGAGCGGAGAACAAAGAATCGGAACCCCGGCATGAATATAGTCAAAAATTTTATTCGGTAAACTAAAATGATAATTCAGATTGGTATCTTTATCAATACTTAAACCCAAGTCTGCATGTTTGGTGTATTGCTGTAAATATTGAAAGGTTTGTTTTGGGATAAAAATTATTCTGTCATTTAGTCGCAAATTGTTTGCCTTTTGTTTTATGAGTGGAATTACATCCCCGTCTCCGATGATGATAAGTTTAGCTTGTTCAACAAAAGCCATTGCTTCGCACAATTCTTCAAGGCCTCTGTCAACGTTTAATCCCGAGCCCTGGATAAGAATTAGTTTCTGATTCTCTGGTAAGCCCAATTCCTTTTTTGTTAGATTTACCGTGATCTCATTATTTATCGGAATATTCCTGATTACGCTAACCTTAATCCCGTATTCTGACTCAAATAATTGGGCTATTGAAGAATTGACCGTAATCATCTCGGGTAGTTTAGGTAAGATAAAACGTTCAATGCTTTTCCATACTTTTTTAACTGCCGGACGATTAATAAGTTCAGGTGTTTCGGTAAAATATTCATGGCTATCAAAAATAATTGGGATTCGTTTTATTTTATGGATGATAAAGTTTGGAAGAAGCGTATCCAGATCGTTAGAAAATAAGATGTCAGCCGAATGGAATAGCAAGTAAAAATAGAGCCGGATATTGTATTCGGCATAAAATAAGGGCCCTTTTTCAAAAAACAAATGCATTCTTCTCGCTTTGTATTCTCTTGTATTGAGGATCAAACTGTCTCGCTTTCTACGACCGATGAGTAAAATTTCAAAGCCCATTTCGTGCATAACAGTGCAAGTTCGATGCAATCGCTGGTCGGTAACCAAATCATTAATTACAGAAACAATGACTTTTTTCATTCTATGGGTTTGTTAAGCTAATTTAGAATTTCTTATCGATACTTTCTGGTCATACGTGCTAAAAAACTTAGCCCTAAATTAAAGATTTATCGAATTGAATGGATTATCTTTGGAGTATAAATCAAAAGATGAATATTCAACAAAATTTTTCCTTAAAACATTTAAATACTTTTCAGGTCGATTGCAATGCATCTTATTATGCTGAGATAGATTCAATAATTGATTTGCAAGAGTTAATCCAATCCAGAATTTTTAAAAGTAAGAAGTTTTTTATTTTGGGTGGCGGCAGTAATGTATTGTTCACAAAAGATTTTAATGGATTTATTGTCCATCCAAATTTTAGAGGGATTCAGATAGAAGAAAAAAACAAAGATTCTGTTGTTTTAAAAATAGGTGCTGCAGAAAATTGGGTAGACCTGGTTGATTTTACGGTAAAGAAAGGTTGGTGGGGAATTGAGAATTTGGCCGGTATTCCTGGAAATGTCGGAGCTGCGCCGGTTCAGAACATTGGTGCTTACGGTGTTGAGCTAAAGGATATTTTCGTTTCTTTAACGGCAATTGACCTCGGAAATGGAACTGAAAAGGTTTTCCAAAATGAGGATTGTAATTTTGCATACAGAAATAGTGTTTTTAAATCAGAGTTTAAAAACAAGTACCTGATAAAGAGTGTTAATTTAAGATTAAGTAAAGCCGCAAAACCAAATACAAGTTACGAAGCATTACAAGCATTCTTCCAACAAAAAAAACTTTTGCCCAGTCTGAAAAATACTTTTGATGCCATTATTGAAATCAGAGCTTCAAGATTACCGGATCCGAAAGAACTTGGAAATGTAGGTAGTTTCTTTAAAAACCCAATTGTTAACAAACAGCAATTGACTCAGCTTGTTTCTTCACATCCTGAACTTAAATCCTTCACTCAATCGGATGGGTCGATTAAGTTAGCCGCAGCCTGGTTAATTGAGTCTTGTGGTTGGAAAGGTAAACGAATAGGGGAGGTTGGCATTCATGAAAAACAAGCGCTTGTTATAGTCAACTACGGTGAAGCCAAGGGGAAAGATATACATTCGCTGGCGAAACAAGTGATGAGAAGTGTGAAGGATAAATTTGGAATCAAACTCGAACCCGAAGTTAATATTCTCTAGGAAGAATTACTATTTTTGAAATCAAAGCAGATTAGCTTATATTTGTTAGTGACTCTAAGCAGTGAACATAGAAAATGCGCAAATTTTATCTATTCTTTCGTAATAACTTTGAAGTAATTTTTTGGATTTCAGCAATTGTATTGCTTGCATTTTCTAATCCCCACGAAGAGCATTATACCTTATGTTTGTTTCATCATGCCGGACTCCCATTTTGTCCCGGATGCGGAATCGGACATGCGATTTCTTTTTTCTTTCACGGGCGAATAATTGATTCATTTCATGCACATCCATTTGGAATTATTGCCATTGGAATCATCATTTATCGAATTGTTCAACTTACAATTTTAAAAAAAACTAACCCATATAAAATTCAACATCATGGCTAATATCCTTCAATTTATGCCCGAGCTTACTGGTTTCGAGCTTCAATATGTTCAATCAATTACAGCAGATTATGACGAGGCTAAACTATTAAGTTTCGCAAATATTTATCGTTCACGACGAAAAGATCCACAATTAATTTTACTTACAACGTTATTAGGGTTTGTTGTTATTGCTGGTGTACAGCGATTTTTAGTCGGACAAATAGGAATGGGAATTCTTTATTTGTTTACAGGTGGACTGTGTTTAATCGGGACCATTGTTGATTTAGTAAACTATCAGGATCTGGCATTTCAATACAATCAGAAAATGGCCAACGAAGTTAAGATGTATATGAATTAAGCTTCAGCCTCCATTGCTCCAATCAAGTTATTTATATCAGTAACTTGATATTTATCGCAATAGGATGTAATTCCTTCCAATATCTTTATAGAAACTTGTGGGTCGATAAAATTGGCTGTTCCAATTTGTATTGCAGATGACCCCGCAAGCATGAATTCAATGGCATCATCTGCATTCATAATTCCTCCCATTCCAATGATTGGAATTTTGACTGCATTAAAAACCTGCCAAACCATGCGAATGGCAATAGGTTTAATGGCCGGACCAGATAACCCTCCAGTAATTGTTGAAAGAATTGGCTTGCGTGTATGTGGATCAATAGCCATACCTAACAATGTATTTATTAGCGAAACCGCATCAGCTCCAGCTCCTTCAACACCTTTAGCTATTTCGGTGATATCGGTAACATTCGGTGATAATTTAACAATTAAAGTTTTCTTGTAAGCATCGCGAATGGCTTTTGTGACTGCAATAGCTGATGGGCAACTAATCCCAAAAGCCATGCCTCCTTCTTTTACATTAGGGCAGGAGATATTTAATTCGATGGCTTTTATTCCGTCAATTTCATTTAATTTTTCCGCAACTTCAATATAATCTTCAACCGTTGACCCATTTATGTTTGGAATGATTTCAGTATTATATTTTTTAATCCTTGGATAAATTGTGTTGATGAAATAATCGATCCCCTTATTTTGCAACCCTACTGCATTTAGCATTCCGGCAGGTGTTTCTGCCATTCTAGGGTAAGGATTTCCTTCACGATTATGAAGCGTCAATCCTTTTACAAAAATCCCACCAATGCGATTTAAGTCAATGAAATCTTCAAATTCTTCACCAAAACCAAAAGTTCCGGATGCAGTTGTTACCGGATTTTTTAATTCTAAATCGTGTATTTTAACAGCTAAATCTACCATTTCAATTCATTTACGTTGAAAACTGGTCCTTCGGTACAAACACATTTGTTTCCCTCATGTGTTTCTGTAACGCAACATAAACAGGCTCCAAATCCGCATGCCATTGTGTTTTCTAGCGAAACCTCACATGGGATTTGATGTTCCTGAGCAATTTTAGCTATGGCTTTCATCATAGGATCTGGTCCGCAAGTATAGATTTTTGAAAACTCAGAAACATTTTTGAAAAGGCTATGGTCTGTGACTCGTCCTTTTTCTCCAAGGCTACCATCTTCTGTTGTAAAATTAACCGTGCCGTATTGCTTAAAATCTTCGATGAGATGAATATCTGCAATTGTTCTTCCTCCCAAAAGATAGGTGATCTCAGCCTTAGATTTCTTAAGTTCTTTACCTAACAAGAGTAAAGGTGCAATTCCTGATCCCCCTCCAATAACTAATACCTTTCCTGATTGATCGGTATCATAACTATTTCCAAGTGGATAAATAATATTGACAATTTCGCCTTGTTTAAGTGCTTGCAATAATGCAGTCCCTTTTCCAATCACCTTAATAAAAAAGCTGATTATTTGCTTATTATAGTCAACGTTGTATATAGATAAAGGTCTTCTGAGAAATACAGTGGCTGTATTATCAACCCTAACTTCAGCGAAATTACCTGCAAAAATATTTTCCGGAATTTGAGGGCATTTTAATTCAAGAATGTAAGTGTCTTTGTTCAAATTTTTAATATGGTGAACAGTACAATCTTGTATTCTTTTCATGTTATGTGATTTAAAAAAAATCCGTCGAAGACGGATTTTAAATTATTCTTTATTGCTTTCTTCAACCGACTCTGGAGCATCTTTTTCTTTTGAAGCATCTGCTGTCTCATCCTCCTTCGTTTCTTCGTCAAAATTCAGCATTTCTTTATCGGCTAACAAATTATACCATTGTATAACCTTCTTGATGTCAGATATATAAACCCGCTCACTATCGTAATCGGGAACAACTTCTTCAAAGGTTTCCTTGAGTAATTTACCATCAGATTTATGACTGATCCCGGCTTTGCCATTGAACTTTTCAAATAGACTTTTAAATACATCTTTCAACGGAATGTCTTCTGTTTCAGAGAAAATACTAATCTCTTCCAATGAACTAATTCGTTCGTTCGAAAAAGCAGTAAAACGCTTGCCATCAATTAGCGATTCAACAATAATTCCATTTTTTGCCTGAGTGACTACTTTGTATAATCCCGGCTTCCCTGTAATCGATAATATCTCACTTAAATCCATACATTAAATTTTGTGCAAAAATAACAATAATTATCCAATAAGAACGGACTAAATTTAGGGGTTGGGGATTATTAAATTTTTAACAATAAAACAAAAATATGGAGTTTAGTAGATATAAAACAGACGAACCTTAAAATAAAATAGACCAATACCTTATAAAAATAAAAGGAGATTAAAGCAATTGTTGTATTTTAGTTCTTAGATGATTTAATGTTTTTAGCAATTTAATTTTAAGAAAATGACTAAAAAAAATTTATTAGTATCGATGTCTGCATTTGTTGCAAGTTTGTTGCTAAGCGTTGCAATATATGGGCAATCTATTACTAAGCCTGAGGACTTTCTTGGGTTTAAGCCGGGAGCCGATTTCCATCTTGCAAATTACGAACAAGCCATTGCGTATTTTGAAAAAATAGCCGCTCAGTCAGATAGGATGCAAATTTTTGATATGGGTGAAACTTCTGAGGGAAGGCGCCAAAAATATGCCATTATTTCTTCCGAAACGAATATGGCTAATCTTGAAAAATACAGGTTAATTAATGAAAAATTGACCATGAGCCGAGGGGTGAGTGAGGAGGAAGCAAAATCTTTGGCAGATGAGGGCAAGGCCATTGTATGGATAGATTGCGGGCTGCATGCAACTGAAGCATCTCCTGCGCAGCATGCATTGCAATTGGCTTACGACATGGTATCTGGTGAGGACAGAAAAACAAAAGCAATTAGAGAGAATGTTATTTTCTTATTGGTTTTTGCCAACCCGGATGGACTTACCATGATTTCTGATTGGTATATGCAAAATGTGGGCACCAAATATGAAAAGGCCCGCTTACCTGAATTGTACATGAAGTATGCCGGGCATGATAATAACAGAGATTCTTACATTGCTAATTTAAAAGAAATCCAAAACATGAACAGGGTTACCTGTCAGGTTTGGTACCCAGAAATACTTTATAATTTGCATGAAACTGCACCCTTTCCTGCTCGTATATGGCTGCCTCCAGAGTCTGAGCCAATGAATCCTAATGTGCACACAATTATTGTTCGATGGAAAAATTTAATTGGTAGTGCAATGGGTAAAGCTTTTGCTGAAGAGAATAAACCTGGTGCAATTTCACGTGTTCATTTTGATAGTTGGTATCCGGGTTATGTAACTCAGTTTGTGGATGGACATAATATTCCATCTATACTAACCGAAACTGCAAATTTTGGACTGGCAACCCCCAATTTTTATACACTTAATGAATTTCCTGAAGGTTACAGAGATTTAACAAAAGGTGTATTTTATCCAAATCCATGGGAAGGTGGATGGTGGCGACTTGGTGACGCTGTTGCCTATAATTTAACCGCCTCAAAAGCCGTATTGGAAACAGCTTCAAAATATAAGCACGAGTTTTTATTCAACAAATGGAAAATGGCTGCAGATGTTATTGAAAAGTTTTCTACCGAGCCGCCTTATGGATGGATTATCCCTGCTGAACAGAGGGACGAAAACTCTACTATTCTGATGCTAAACAGATTCATTTTAAATGGGGTTGAAGTTTATACTGCCGAAGAAGGTTTTGAACATAATGGGATTGAGTATTCAAAAGGATCATACATCATTCCAACTTCACAACCTTTTGGGTATTTTGTGAAAAACATTATGGAACGTCAAGAATATCCTGACTTGAAAAAATACACACATTTATGGCAGGGTGTTGTTGGTAGGGTAAAAACTACCAAGGACCCAATCCGTGCCTATGATGCTGCCGGCTGGACTGTTCCGTTGCAAATGGGAGTGAAATATAAAGCTATTAGTAAGCCATTAACAGTTAAAACCAAAAGGATAAAAGAGGCTTCTGCAACAGATGGAAGTATCAAGCAAAGCGGAAGTCATCTTGTCTTATCTCACGCTGATAACGGTAGTTTTATTGCGGTAAATAGAATTTTACAAGAAGGTGGAAAAGTTGGTTATGCGCAGAAAGAGTTCACACTTGCAGGTAAAAAATTTGAAGCCGGAACTTTTGTGATTGAATCTGCTTCAATTAACTCACAAAAACTAAGAGATATTGTTAAATCAACTAGTGTGAAATTGACTGGGGGAAAAGTTTCTGTGGCTGTTACTCCATACAAAAAAGCAAAGGTTGGTTTGTATAAGAGTTGGCGTGCGAGCATGGATGCAGGATGGATTTCCTTAATTTTAGATCGTTTTGAGTTTCCATACAAGCAATTAGAAAATGCTGAAATAATTGCAGGAGAATTAAATAACAGATATGATGTTATTATTCTGCCCGATATGAGGGGAGATGCTATCGTTACTGGCATGCCAAAGATGTCAACACTTCCTGATTTTGTGGGTGGAATAACACCGGAAGGATTAGATAACCTAAAAGATTTTGTGAAGAAAGGTGGTGTTCTGGTCTGCAACGAAGGATCTGTTGAATTTGCAATCGAAGAATTTAAGATCCCAATTGTGAGTGTATTAAAAGGATCAAAACCAACTGATTTTAATTGCCCGGGTTCAATACTTAAAATGAACTACAACAATGGGCATAAAGGTGCTTTCGGAATGCCTGATAATGGATCTGCCTGGGTTTCCGGTGCAGCTGCCTATAAAATGGTTCCTGATACTGTTAGAACAGATGCTAGTAAATTGGCTACAGCAGGTAAAAGCGGTAAAGTTGATTACAAACTTGTTGAAAAGGAGATGAAATATAATGTGATTGCTTCTTATCCGGATGAGTCTTTGCTTCTAAGCGGAATGATTCATGGAGAAGACTTGGTTAAAAAACATGCAACGGTTCTTGAGGTACCAGTAGAAAAAGGTAATCTGATTCTTTTAGGATTTAATTTCCACAACCGGGCTCAATCTTATTCTTCTTTCAAGTTATTGTTTAATAATTTGTATAAGTAGAAACTTATCTATTTAATTGAAACTTCTCTTTTGGCTTTGTCAGAAGAGAAGTTTTTTTTGATGCTGTTATTAATGGGAGAATAAAATTCGAAATTAAAAAATTAAGAATGGAAATATTAAGGAGATAAAGGAATTATTAATTACTTATTTTTCAAAAGGGTATAGTTTTTAAATTGAAATATTGGTTGATGTAATATGTAATTCTCGATAAATGTTACTGCTTTATATTTAAACTTTTCGTGTTTAAATCTTTGGCGGTTCTTGTTCGTTTTATTTAATTTATCCTCCCAATTAAAAGATTTTATTTTATTCTTCATAACTAAAGGATGTGAACCCTTAAATTTTCTTATTTTGCTCAGATCGCCATAATCAAAAAGTGTTTTTTCCATTTTATCAGCACCATCTTTTCCGTGATGATTTTTCTCAAACGTCACCATTTTTCGCTTCATGATATGCGGCGGGCGCACCCATCCATAATGATAGATATGTGCATTAACTTTAGCAACCTTAAGTTTAAAGGTGTTTTTTTGCACCCTGTAATTTAATCCATCAAAATCCGGGATTCTCCTAAAAGATTGTGCCGATTCCCAACTATGAATTTCAGGGCTATTTCTAATTATTCGAATTTCATTTTTATACCAACAATGAGAGTGATGGTAATGCTGATAATCGCCCCAAAAATGTTTGTAATCGAACAGCAGGCCTTCAACTTCTTTGTCGCTCAATAATTCTTCACATCGTTGCTTAATAATTGGGATGTCTTTTTCGTGAATTAATTCATCAGCCTGAAGGTAAAGAAGCCAGTTGCCTGTGCAATTGTCTTTTGCAATATCTGTTTGGTGGGCATGTTCCATCCCTCTGGGGTACTTATCAATATCCCAGACAGTATGAATGATTTTAATTTTATCCGATTTAATTTCTTCAATCAGCTTTTGTGAGTTATCATCTGGGTCACAGTCACCTAATACAACTATAAATTCATCAACCAAAGGCAAGGCAGATTCGATGGATTCCTTAACAGGATAGCCAAGCTTTTCTGCATTTTTTGACATTGTAAAACCACTGATTCTCATTAATGGTAGAATTAGATTTTAAAGATTCCTCTGTAGTTTTGAGGAGTGATGACCCGGAGTTCTTTTTTGATTTTATCAGAAACTTTTAGATGATCAATAAAAGAACGAATTGTTTCTTTATTAATTCCTTTATTGGTGCGGGTTAAATCCTTTAAAGCTTCATAAGGATTTGGATAGTTTTCCCGTCGAAGAACGGTTTGAATAGCTTCAGCCACAACTACCCAATTATTTTCCAAGTCAGCATTAATTTTTTGCTCATTTAAAATAAGCTTATTCAATCCACGTAGGGTTGATTTGATGGCGATTAGCAGATAAGAAATAGGCAGGCCAACATTACGTGTCACCGTTGAGTCTGTTAAATCACGCTGCAAACGAGAAATGGGAAGTTTTGCTGCCAGATGCTCACAAAAGGCATTTGCAATACCTAAATTACCTTCTGCATTTTCGAAATCAATAGGGTTTACCTTATGAGGCATGGCAGAGGATCCAATTTCTCCTTCTTTGATTTTTTGTTTAAAATAGTCGAAAGAAATATAAGCCCAAATATCCCGATTAAAGTCAATTAAAATATTTCCGATGCGTTTTAAATTATCGAAATAGGCAGCCAGATTATCGTAGTGCTCAATTTGGGTTGTTGTTTGTAAACGTGTTAAACCTAATTTCTCTTTCAAAAAATCATTGCTAAATTTAATCCAATCAATTTCAGGATAGGCAACATAATGGGCGTTAAAGTTCCCGGTTGCACCTCCAAATTTTCCGTTCACAGGAATATTCTCAAAATGTTTTCTTTGATTCTGAATTCGTTCGTAAAACACATAAATTTCTTTACCCAAACTGGTAGGGGAAGCGGGTTGACCATGCGTTCTCGCAAGTATCGTTATCTCTTCCCAATTGGTGGCTAACGCTAATAATTTAGACTCTAGTTCATCAAATGCGCCAATTAAAATATCGTTTTGGGCATCCTTCATCGAACAAGGAATGGCCGTGTTGTTGATGTCTTGAGAAGTCAATCCGAAATGGATAAATTCTTTGAATTCTGATAGACCTAATTTATCGAACTCTTCCTTGAGATAATATTCAACAGCCTTCACATCATGATTGGTTATTATCTCGATGTCTTTTATCCTTTGTGCCTCAGCTTCATCAAAATTTTTAAGGATGTTTTGAAGATCTTTAAAATGTTTAGCATCGAAATTTTTGAGTTGAGGTAATGGAAGTTCACAGAGGGCAATGAAATATTCAATTTCTACAAAAACACGATATTTGATAAGGGCAGCTTCCGAAAAATAATTTTCCAGTCCTAGCGTTGCTTTTCTGTAACGTCCGTCAATCGGAGAAATGGCTGTTAGTGATGATAAATCCATGGTCTAAAATTTTGTTATTCAAAAATACGAAAGAAACTATTACTAACATATTTTTTTTAACTTCACTTAATGAATAATGAGAATCGGAAATTTTTAAAGAGCCTATATTTTCCAACCCTGTTTATTGTACTGATCTGGACAGTTTGGTTGGCAGAAATTGTTTTTAAGGTTGACTTCGCTTTTCTCGGAATTTATCCTTTAACTTTGAAAGGTTTACCCGGAATTATTACCGCACCTTTGGTTCACTCGGGCTATGAGCATATAATTGCGAACAGTATTCCCATGTTTGTTTTAGGTGCCAGTCTGTTTTATTTTTATCGCCAAATTGCCTATAAAATTTTCTTCTTGGTTTATTTTATTACCAATATTTGGGTTTGGTTTTTGGCTCGTGATGCTTACCATATTGGGGCAAGTGGAGTGGTTTATGCCTTAGCTTCATTTTTATTTACAAGTGGCCTTGTGAGGAAGAATCCCCGTTTAATGGCAATTTCTCTGATCATCATATTTTTATATGGGAGCATGATTTGGGGAATCTTCCCAGAGTTTTTTCCTGAAAAAAATATTTCATGGGAATCACACTTAATGGGTTTGCTCGCCGGAATTGTGGTTGCTATTTTTACACGCAATGAAGGCCCAAAAGCAAAAAAATATGTTTGGAATGACGATGATTTGGATGACGAAGATCCTTATTGGGAACTTAAAGATTCAGATCCTTCAGAAGAAACAAATGAATAAATTGTTACTTTGTCATTTCTGTAAGTGTTAAGTAATTCGAGGACAGTTTTCGGCAAAACCAACAGGTGTTAATCCATTAATTCCTTGGTGTGGTCTAGCGTGATTATAATAATAAAGATACTGTAATAATTCTTCTTTCATTTCCTCTAATGAATCAAAATTGGTTTCTTCAAACAGATCCTCTTCAATAGTGCGCCAGAACCTTTCAGCTTTTCCATTTGTTTGAGGCCTATATGGTCTAATATATCTATGTTTTATTCCCATTTCAATTAGCATTCTTTCAAAGGGATGTTCCATCTTTTTTTTTGAGTTTTTGGGACCGAATTCTGGGCCATTATCCGTAAGAAGCTCCCTGAATTTTATTTGATATTGTTGAGTTAAAATATTTAACGATCTGAGTATAGCGAACATTACTGTTAAGCCTTTGATATCTTCAACTATCTCAGCCCATGCAATCCGGGTACAACTGTCAATTACGCACGTCAGATAGTATCTTTTTGTATCTCCGGTAATTATTCCCTTATTTAGATAATGAGTATCTATATGACCTAATTCTCCAGCTTTTTCTTTTATTATTTTTCTTTTTTCTGCTTTCATTGGAGCTCTTAGTCTGTTTAACCCTTGTCTCTTTATTATATTATAAACCCCTGAAGGAGATGGGGTAAATTGTTTTAATTGTGGCTCTAATATACTTACAATTTCATAACGATTATTGCCTTTTAACCGCAATTCTTTTACTTTATTCTCTATAAAAGGAATAGGACGTCTGGTTTTCCATTTTGGTCCTCGTTTGCGGGGTAATAAATCGATTTCTGCTCCACTTAGTTTAAATCTATTATAATACTTCAAAAAACTTCTTCGATCTGTATCATGTGCTTTATAAAATTGTTCAGCGAATCGAAATTTTGGATGCTGCTTTTGTTTTATCAATTCATACTCATGGATCAAAAACCGATACTTCTGTATATAATTTCTTGCCAGAGTTAAATCGTTTGTATTTATTCTCATAGACAATTTTTTATTTAATGTACAATTTTGTCTACGAATTATCTAACATTTACAATTTCGATCTCGCTGTAAGCGAGGGAGAAATCTCAATTTTGTCTCTTTGAAAAATCATATAGTTCTCTCAGTCACTTCGTTCTTTCGAGATGAAATTTCCAGAATTAACTTTTCAACATAAACTTGTTGTAAAGAAACAGAAGTAGTGAAGTTCCAATTCCGATGGCGCCAAAAATAAGCCAAATATTTCCCGGATGATATTTCGTGTATAGCAACTGATTAAGTTCACTTTGATTCATGCTGAGATGTGTCATTGCTTCTTTAAATAAAAGCGCTCCATCCATGTTTTGCATGTTCTCGATGGATGCAAAGCCACGTTCTGCAAGCTCGGTTTTTAATAAAACATATTTGTCCGACATGTTTCCGTAAAGATTTCCGGATAACAAACCTCCAAAGAAATTCCCGCCTGCAACAGGTAAAAAACTTACTCCCATATAAAGCGCAACTTTGTCTTTTGGAGCAATTCGTCCAATATATTCCTGAATTCTTGGTGAGCTGACCATTTCTCCAAAGGCAAAAATCACAACTCCAAGAATAATTAAAACCCCTATGGTTTGAAAACTAAACTGTCCCATTGCCACTGATATTACGATTGTACCAAAAATCATGGTTACAATAGGTTTGATTTTCATGATAATTCTTGCAGTTATAAGTTGAAAGAAGATGATGGTAAATGCCGCAAGATTCACGATTTGCTCTGGTTGTATAATTCCAACCCCATCTTGCACAGTTCCTATAGTATTTGCTAGAAATGAAGAAGCTTTATAAATACCGGAGGTGTCGACCCATTGCGTAATAAATACAGGAAGGGTGAAAAATAATTGCATGTAAACGATCCAAAATCCAACCATGATGATAAGGAATATAAGGAATTTGAAATCGCTCAAAGCAACTTTCATATTAGTTAAAATTTGCCTAATGGACTGACTTAAGGATTCATCTTTCTTATCATCTGGTCTGGTAGGTTCTTTATAAAAGTAGAGTAGGATTAAGTTAAATAAAATTACAGCTGCACTCATTGTAAATACAAAAGTCCAGTCTAATACACGCAGTTTTGAAGCAACAAAAGGGCCTAAAAACCCACCAATATTTACGATCATGTAAAAAATGGCAAAACCAATGGTGTCATTTTTTTTAGTAGTGGTTTTTGATACCGTAGCAACAATGATTGGTTTGAAAAGAGCTGCACCGATTGCCACAATTAAAAAAGCAGTAAACACTAATGCGTAAGAGCTAAATTGCCCCATGGCAAAATATCCTGAAGCAAGTGTAGCAAAAGCTGCTAAGAGAACTTTTCTAAAGCCAAATTTATCGGCAAGTGCTCCACCTAAAATCGGAAATAAGTATAATATCCCTGTGGCTACAGCTTGCATTATCCCACGTTGATCACTAGTGAAACCTAGTCCACCATTGGATATCGGATCTGTTAAGTAAATCGATAATGGAACAAAAACACCATAGTAAGCCCAGCGCTCAAATAATTCCATGGTGTTGGCCAACCAAAAAGTTTTAGGGAACTGTCTAATTAATCCAAAAGGTTTAGTCATACATTAATTTATTCTGAGGTAAGGGAGTAGTTTTTTAAAAGTGGATTCGCTGATAAATTCAACATTGAAAGCATCCTCAACTTTATCAAAAACTTCTTTTTTACGCAGGTTCACAATATGTTTAGTAAAATCGTAGCTAATATAAGGATGTTTTAATAATTGCTTAAAGTCTGCTGTGTTAATGTTTATTTTTTTTATGAGTACTGGATTGCAAGGAATGAAATTTTCTTTTATCAATTCGAATTTCAAAGAATCGATTCCGTAAACTTCCTGAAGTTGAGTGATAGAATGGTATCCACCAAGTAGGTTTCGATATTTTATTATTCGTGAGGCAAACACTGAGCCAATACCTTTAATTTGAACTAAAGTCGCAGAGTCTGCCGTGTTTAATTCAATTTGAAGTTTTGTGTTTTTAATATGGGTTGTTTTTTTTGAAATAGAGATGAAGGATTCCAGTTTTAAGTAATGCTCTTCATTGATGGAGTAGATTTTTTTTAAATCTTCTTTCTCTTTAAAATAACCGCCTTTATTGCGATAATTAAGAATGACTTGTGCTTGCTTTTCGTTAAATCCCAATTTTAACCATCCTTCCAACTGTAATATATTGGGGTCGAATTTGAATAGTTTTATGGAGTCCTGTTTAACTTCCGTATTTAGTAAACTATCGTATTTTATAATGATGGAGTTATATCTATCAAAATCAAACCCTGTTTTGGGAATGATAATGGGCATTACAAAATTGAATGCAGCAACGAGGATTATTAAAAAGAATAAAAAATAGATGCCTCGGCGTTCTCGTTTATTGAAATAAAAAAAGTCGGATAAGAAATTTTGCATAAAAAATGGATTAACCTTAATTTACAGATTAATCCATTTTTTAAGAAAAAGTCAAGGGTGATTATTTATACCTTATTATTTCCCCACTTTTAACCCGTCTGATATAATCTTTTAAATCATCTCTAACTTCGGGTGCCATGATTAATAATCCAAGGATATTTGGAATACCCATTGTGAGAATCATCATGTCAGAGAAATCGGTCACAGCGCCTAAAGAAGAAGATGCACCCACAACGATAAACCCTAAAAACATAACTCTGAAAATGGTATCCGATACTTTACGATTGCCAAAAATTCTTTCAGCAAAATTACCGAAAAGGTAATCAAAGCCTTTCAATCCGTAATATGACCAAGAGATCATGGTTGAAAAAGCAAAGAGAAAAATGGCAATAACCAAAAGGTAAGGAAACCATGTAAATACAGTTCCAAAAGCTTGTGATGTTAATTGAGCCCCTTCCAGTCCTTGTGGATTGGTATACTGACCGGTAAAAATAATTACCAAAGCAGTCATGGTACAAATCACCACGGTATCAACAAATGGTTCGAGTAAAGCAACATAACCTTCAGAAATGGGTTCATCTGTTTTTACGGCTGAATGAGCAATGGCCGCAGATCCAACGCCGGCTTCATTTGAGAAAGCTGCTCTCTGGAATCCAACAACTAAAACACCAATAATTCCTCCCTTTAAAGCATCAGGCGAAAATGCCCCGTTTATAATTAAACCAAAAGCACTGCCGGTTTTATCAATATTCATAAAGATGATTATCAAGGCAGTTCCAACATAAAGTAGCGCCATAATTGGAACAATTTTATCTGTAACACGGGCGATGCTTTTAATTCCACCAATAATAACAATTCCGACTAAAACTGCCAGAATGATTCCGAAATAAGCTCCGTATCCTGAAATGCTGGGAGCCATAAGTGAAAGTTGTGAGAATGCCTGATTAGCCTGGAACATATTACCACCACCAAATGCGCCCCCGATAACGAGTATTGCAAAAATGAATGATAAAACCAACCCCAATCCTTTCATGTTTCTTTTTTTCAATCCCTGACTTAAGTAGTACATAGGACCACCGGAAACAACACCGTTTTCATCAATTTTCCTATATTTTACACCCAAAGTACACTCAACAAATTTGGATGACATTCCGAGTAAACCTGCAATAATCATCCATAACGTTGCACCTGGCCCACCAACGGTAATAGCAATGGCAACACCTGCAATATTTCCAAGTCCGACAGTTGCTGAAAGTGCAGTTGTTAAGGCTTGGAAATGGGTAACTTCTCCAGGATTATCAGGATTATCATATCTCCCTTTTAAAATATCAATAGAATGTTTAATCCCTCTAATATTTATGAATCGCATAAAGATTGTGAAGAAGATTGCACCAATAATGAGCCATAAAACTATGAATGGAATTGGGGAACTTCTTTCTTCTCCGTTTTCATCAAGCATGGCTATTCCTTGTTCGTTACGAACAACCGGATCGTGAATCCCAATGGCTGATAAGGGGGCCCAATTTAATACGGTTCCCATTGCATTAACAATTGGAACAAAGGCATCATTGATTCTTTCACTAAGTGTCTTTTCTGCTTCTGTATTTTCTGAAGCTGTATTTTCTGAAGCTGTATTTTGAATCTCTCTTACTACCGATTGCCGGGTAGTATCGGAGTTGGCTGGACTTATTTGGGCAAAAATATTGGTTGTGATGAAAAAGCTTAATCCTAATAAGATGATCAATCTGGAATTCTTCATGCAGGCTATTATTTGGTTAATGCTAATATTCAGGTTTAATTATAAGCCGTGTGCTATTTGTTTTCTGAATATTTTCTCAAAGAGAAGCAAATTTGGTAAAAATATCTTTAAACAGCAAAGTATTGTAAAAGATAATGTTGTGATTTCATAATTTATAATCACATAAAATAAGGAGGCTCTGCATAAATATTTATTTGTATTTTTATAGAGAAGCATTCTATGTTAAAAGCTAGCGCAAATTTTTAGTTACGATAAGACATTTACTAAAATATGACTGAATTATTGACGATTTCATTCGATTTTGATTTTTACCCCTTATTTATAATTGCGCTAATTGCTTGGGCTATTCCGTTATCGATGTCAATATTTAGAATTACAAAAGTACCAACGGTTATCATCGAAATTTTAGCAGGGTTTTTTATTGGCAAATGGTTACTTGGGCTATTCCCTTCTGAATCAGTAATTCTGCTTGATTATCTGGCTTTAACAGGCTTCGTTTTTCTAATGTTTTTGGGAGGATTAGAAATCGATATGGCTCAAATTATGGCTTCTTTTCCACGTCGAAAAATAACGTATGCGAAATATATTAAGAACCCCTTACTTGTTGGTTTGGTGTTCTTTACAATTACCTTAATTGTTTCCTATGGAGCTGCATCTCTATTGTCGAATATGGTGGATATTAAAAATATCTGGTACTTCTCCTTAATCATGGTCACCACATCGGTTGGAATAATATTACCTGTACTAAAAAGTCGTGCCGAAATTAATACCCGGTTTGGTCAAATGATAATTCTGGCTGCAGCCATAGCTGATATCTTCAGTATCGTTTTATTTACAATTACGGCTTTTGTAATCAAAAATGGTTTTCAACCCGAATTGGCATATCTTTTACTACTCGTTGCATTATTTTATTTACTGTATGCAGCCGGAAAAGGATTAAGGAAAATCTCAACTTTTAAGAAGATATCCTATCAATTATCACATGCTGCATCTCAAATAAAAATTAGAGGAACAATTTTGGTGATTCTTGTATTTGTTGTGTTGGCTCAATACATAGGCAAGGAAGTTATTTTATTAGGTGCATTTTTAGGCGGTTTATTGCTTTCGATGTTTATGCATAAAGATAGATCGATGTTGTTGGTTAAATTGGATGGTTTCGGTTATGGATTCTTTATCCCGGTCTTTTTTATCATGGTGGGAGTACATTTCGATCCTACGGCATTAGGAGATTTGGACAACTCATTATTTGCATTTCTGGCTGTATTGCTAGTAACCCTATTCGCCATTAAAATTATCCCTTCCTTTTTGTGGATTCGGGTATTTGGATTTAAAAAGGCTATTTCAGGAGGATTTCTCATGTCGTCGAGATTAAGCTTAATTATCGCTGCAGCAGCTATTGGTGTCGAACTAGGTGTGATATCTCCGGCCATCAATTCAAGTTTTTTATTGATGGCAGTGATTACTTGTGTGGTTTCACCCATCGTTTATAACATGCTTAATCCTAAAAGCATACACCAAAGTGAAAAAACAATTATCGTTGGTGGGGCAAGTACTGGTGTTTTGCTCTCAAGACGATTGCATCTGCATGATAAAGCATCTGTTATAATTGAAAGGAATGAAACCAGATACAGAGATATAAAAGACAAAGGGATGGTGATTGTTCATGGTAATGGAATGGATCCTCAGGTTTATAATGAGATTGGATTAAATCCTTCAAATAGTATAGTGGTTTTGACTGGAGACGATCAGGAAAATATTAGAATTTGTTCCATGTTGAGAAAAGAGTTCATGCACGAAAAAATTATTTCAAAAGCAGGAACAAGAATGATTGAACAAGCTTTGAAAAGCCTGGATGTTGATACATTTGATGCAACTCGAATTTTAGCAAATACCATAGAAAATCTGATTATTCGCCCAAGCACTTACCATGCCCTGATTGAATCATACGCAGATTTTTATATTGAAGAAATTGAGGTTCATAATAGAGATATTGATGGTATGCAGATCAAGGAAATTCCTTTTCATGGTGATGGAACCATTATGATGATTAGACGTGATCGCAATATGTATGTTCCTCATGGAGATACCTACATTCGAATTGGTGATATTGTTAATGTTTTTGGTACAAATCATGCCATCGAAGATTTTCAGGAAAAGCTATCTTAGCTTTTTGTACCAGTTTTTTTCATATTATGAAATATGCCACGCATTTGATTTATTTGTTCTTTGGTGCCTAAAACAAATAATTTTGAGTGAGGAATCATCTTGATTTTTGGATCCGGATTTAATATAAATTCTCCTTCAGGAGTCTTAAATCCAATAATATTTGCCCCTGTTTTTTGTCGAACTCCTATTTCAAAAATAGTTTTATTAATGGCTTCTTCAGGCAAATCATTACAACTTATTTCTTCTAAGTTTGTTGGATCTGTTCCATGAATTGAAAGGTGTTCCAGGAATTCCATGACATCAGGCCGGGCAACCAAAGTTGCCATATGTGCCCCTCCAATGCGCTCGGGCATGACAATATTATCGGCTCCAGCCATTTTTAATTTCTTCTCAGAACTTTCATTTGAGGCCCGACTAATTATTTTTATTGTTGGATTCAATGATCGAGCAGTTAAACTCACAAAAAGATTATCCGCATCATTTGGCAAAGTAGCGATAATCGAACGTGCTGTTTTGATACCTGCAAGAATTAAAACCTCATCATTGGTTGCATCGCCTTCAAGCATCTTAAAATGTAGATCAGCATTTTTTAATATCAGGTCGTGGCTTGAATCGATTACAATAAAATCATTTTTAAAAGCCTCCAACTCTTTAACAGCTTGTTGGCCATTTCTTCCGTATCCGCAGATGATAACATGATTTTCCATTTTTCTGAGTCTTGATTTGTTTTTATAACCTTTGATCAAATAACTAATATGCCCTTCGAAGAAATGATTGGTAATGATCGAAACCACATAAGTTAGAACACCTAAGCTAGATAAAATTAAAGTGGCTGTGAAAATCTTTCCTCCAGCCGATAATTCATGCACTTCTCCATAACCGACGGTAGATATTGTAATGATGGTCATATAAAATGATTCGAGCAGCGTAAAGTGCTCAATGATCATGAATCCGCCAATACCATATGACATCAGCAGTACCAAAAGCAGCACTGCATAAAATAGTTTGGTTCGATTACGTTGGATTTCCATTCTTAAAAACGCTTTTAACAAAGATAGGGAAGTTTATAGAAGGACGATAAATAATTTCTAAGCTCATATGAGAGGAAATGGTGGAGAATTTGTTTTCACTAAAGCTCTTACAAAATATTTTTGATTCTTTAGAAATGCAGCAGTTATTGTTGAAGAAAAAACAGATTTACTATTGTTTTCAAGAGATTTAAGATAAGCACTTTCAATGGTAGGAGAGGATGTTAAATCCAAGACAAAGCCATGGTCAATAATTGTATCACTTCCCTGATTCATGATTTTCCCATGGAAGGTGACGCCAGATGAATCTATTTCGATAACGTCTCCTGTTTGTACTAGTGGAATAGTAAATTTGTTTTCTTCGCAACCAAAGATGAATATTAATAAAATAGATAGGAAGGACTTTCTCATGCTTGATTGGGAAAAAGGCATCTTAAGTAGCTTTGAATCTGTTTAATTCAGGTATTTGAACATTTGTAGGTCTTGATTTGATGTAAACATATCGGATGGTATAACAAAAACCTGATTGTTGATTATGAATATTGATTTTGTGTGCCAAGGTATGTAATGATTGACTGGTAAAAGTGCTGTGTAAATCCATTTATTACGTTCTGCATCATACTTGTAAATTTCTTTACCAACATATAAAACGTAGAGGTTGTCCTTATATTTAAACCCAGTGCAGGAAGTATTACCATATGTAGTGGGCCGGCTAAAAGGATTTGAAGAAATCAAAGTCCAATAATCACTCATAACATCATATTTCCATGTCTGTGTGTTATTAACAGTGTAAATCATCCCATCCTTTTCGTAAACGTAAATTATGCTTGAATAAGAGCATGGTAATTCAGCTTTCTGAATAAAAGATCTATTATTAGAATCGTAAATCCATACTTGTTCTGAGTCAGTTGTTATGAAAGCTTTTTCCCCTATGATTCGATATTTAGCTTTATTAAATTTAAATGGAATAGGATCTTTTTGCGTCCATGTTCTATTGGTGAAATTGAAAGACCATGAGGAATTAATAGCAGTGCCTGAATTAACTCCACCAATAACCAGCAGTTCATTCCCAAAAACAAAAAAAATAGAATTCATTTCATTTTCACCTGGAAAGCTTGTTATAATTTTCCATGAATCATTGTCCGAGTCATATTCATATAAATCCGAATAAAATGGATAATGTTGATATATATTCCCATACTTAAAAATATAAGCTTTATTATTATAAATATTTCCAACATATTCAAATGGTAAGTAAAATGGAGTACGATTTCGCTCTTCCCATGAGGCCTTGACCTGAAACTGCTCATTTAAATAGGTAGTTTTCTTTCCGTTGACGAATTTAATGTAATCAATACTTACATCATTCATTAAGAGGCTATTTGGTAGCGGATTGATTGAGAAAAGAATCTCCGTCGGTGAACTTTCAACTATACTTGTACTAAAACTACCTAATGCTACACCCAATAATTGTCCATTTTGTGTTAAGTTCTGCCCATAGAGAGTTACATAATCACCTGAATGTCCTGATGTTTTTGAAATGCCAGTTATTTGTGGACCTATGATTCTAAACATATTTTCAGCTATTACTTTTTCTGACCTTACTTCAACCGAAACACTTGCCTGGCCAATATGGCTTGTCATAGGAGAGATAAAAATGAGCGTATCGTTGCTGGCATATATAATTATAGCTGGAATACTATTCACATAGACTTTATTTTTTGATAATATGGAACTGAAGTGATTGCCGATGAGAGTTATTTCAGTTCCATCAAACCCTTCTTTTGGGTTAAAATCGGTTATTTGTGGAGAAGATACACCTTCGCTTTCGAATGAAGTTTCATAACCATACACCGTATGGTTAACGGTTTGTATATAGGGTTTGCAATAATAAGTGATCCCTTTCTCTAAATCATCAGAGATTCTTAGAGTGAAATTGTCTAAAGATCCACCATTTTTTAGAAGACTAGCGCTGAATTCTTGTCCAGAAGCTGACCAAGTGAATCCAAAATCAATTACTTCTCCAGTTCCATGCTTAATAACTTCAGCATTAAATGTTGCGCCACTATGATTAATATCAGTTACATCTTTTGTAAATATATAAGGGTAATCCTTTTTGAGCAATTGAGCTTCTTCCTCGCAACCTAAAAGAAACAAACTCATAACGATTATTAAATTGACAACTCTTTTCATATTTAAAAACTTATGCCAGTTAATATTTGAATTTGATTCATGTTTAGCTGATTAGGTTCAGACAGACCAAAGCCATTTATAAATCTTCCTTCAATAAATACTGATTTTCGGTAATCTATTTTCATTTGCAAACCTGTTCCAATCGTTAATGCTAATTGTTGATCTTGAATCAGATTGTGCGCTGTTACTTCATTGATCATAATTTGGTCATTAGTTATAAGTGCTTCGTAAATTGAACTCTCATTATTAAAATGGAAGGTGTATGCTGCTCCTATATTTATAAAGGGTTGGTATTTTGCTGAAGGATAAGTATATCTGAGTAGAACGGGTAGGCTAATACTAGATGTATTTATAACGATATCAACATCCTTACCCTGATCATAATAATTGTAAGAGAATCCATTTTTAGCATAAAAGGCCTCTAGTCTAATCGAGAAATCGCTTACAAAAATGGGATGGTCAAGAAAGACTCCAAAGGTTAAATTTTGTTCATAGTTATAGTTAAATAAATTAAGATAATTAAGATTGGTTTCTTTGAGGGGGCTTAGTTTGTTCAGCCCCAATCCTCCTATTAATCCATACTTAAAGTAAGGAAATCGGCGATTACTGCAATCATTGTAGAAGCTAGCAAATTTAGTGAGTGACTGTTTGTTAAATGCCACTAGTTTGGATGCATCATTAACATTCCTGCAATCTCTGGTGTTAGTATTAAGTTGTTTCCTGAAATAATTCTTGTTTTTACCGGATGTTTTTTTGAGAAAAATAAGTTCAGAACTATCTTTCTGAAGATAATAATTAGTCTCTTTATTGCCTCGGTAATAAAATAAAGTTAATTTACCGTGAGCCAATCTCTCCAGAAAAACCTGTTTGTCAGAGCCATCTATTGCTATTCTCTTTGAAATATAAGTTTGCCCATTTTTTAAACCATATTCTATAATTTGGTTTGGATTATATTCAAGCGTATCCCCTTTTATTATTGTGCGAATTATCCTCGCATTCGATTTCGCATCTCCTGAAATAATCTTGATCCCCATATTAGTAATGCTATCGCTAGCAATATAACTCGATTGTGATAAAAGTGAAAGAGGTATTAATAATTTAAAAATGAGGATTATATGTTTTACTTTCATTTAAATTGATTTATGAAAACTGATTATAATAGTTATGTTTTATATTTGGCAATCATTCTTAATTCAAAAAGTTATTGCTTAAATATTCTGGGGAGTAATTCTCAATTGTATTAAATATAAAGATAATAACATTCTAATAATTTGAAACCAGTGGAATTCAATTTAAAACGGATCTATTTAAGTATCAAGTCTGATACTATAGTTTCATGAATCCTAAGAGTAATATTAAGTGTCCTAATATTTGTAAATCCATTAATCTAAGAATAGAATTTATTTGACTTATGCTTTTTGGGTTGAATAGATTAATAACAAAGATAGGAAGTTTACGTAATAATTAAGAAGTAGTGATTTATTTCTTATTCACTAGAAAACAATTATTTATCGTAGCGCGTTAGTATGTTATTGTGATTGATGAAAGAGTTTCTTACAGTATTGTGCTAGTTGTGTAAATTAGCAATTCGATCATTTAAATTTGATTTAGCACCAACAATTGATTTATACAGTTGAACTTTAAGTAAACTCAACGATGACGAATCATCGATTTTATTTAAGAGATCAAGTGCATTATCAAAAATATTATTGATATTAGATGTCATCTCCTTTATATCTGAATCATTCTTAATCAGGTGCAATGAAGTGCTTTTAAGATTAATATACTCATTTAATAATCGTACGCCTTCATTGTATTTCGACAGTGCCGAATAATAATTTGTTTCGTTCATTTTTCGATAGTGATGGACGATTTTCGACTGCAGGTGAATGAGGTGGTCATGATCTAAATAGTTTGTAATCCCATTCTCAGAAATCCTATCCCTGCTCGATTCGAGTCGTTGAATTCTTGATTGAGACTCATATTTTTTTATAGAATCAGCAAAGTTGAAATATGCTGTATTTTTCGGTTTTCGGGTTTTTCTATTTTGAAATTGTTGTTTAGTAATTGGGAAGTTAGAAAGTTGCCAGATGGGATCAAACGGGATATGAGTTTTAATAAACGTTTCCGGATCAACTTTAAAATAATTTAGATTGAATTTTTTTATAAATTGACCATCATCTATATAACCTGCTCCCCATGTAGGGTCTGTCAGGTACCATTTTGAGTTAATTAATGTGGCAATCCAGGCATGTGGATTTCCGCTTACGCGCCCCTTCTTTTTGGTGTACCCTGTAACAACAGAACTTATGATTCCAACTCTATCTGCAATGTTTTTGTATAATAACACATAATCGTGGCATACCCCTTTTCGAGTTTCAAGAATACCTGCAGGTTTATGATTTGGGTTTAGTATGATGCTAAACGCGAACATATTTTCCGCATCGTATTGAATGTTATTTGCAATCCAATAGAAGATCGCTCTCGATTTTTCTTCGTCCGTAACAAATGCCATATTGATAAAATCTGCAATTTGATCTTCTGACTGGGTTATCGAATCAGGAATATTATGCATGAGATAGTCAACAAATGTAAAAGATGGGTTGTTTTTTGAACTTAGGTTATAATTGAAAGCTAAGAGGATTAATATTAAGCCAATTGCTTTATATTTTCTGTGAGTAATTGTTTTCATCGCAGTAGATTTTAGTAAGATTTATTCAACTCAAAACTGAACTTTATTTGGCAGGATTCAGAATATTAATTCCGGTGTTCAGTTCTTGATTTCTTTACTACTAAGATGATTGAGGAGGGTTTTTCCCTACATATCGAATGAAATTTAAACTTAATTTTTATTCATTAATTCACACCCAAACTCACAATCCAGGCATTTTTTTAAGTCACAGTATTGGGTTTTAAGCTCAATGAGTGCTTGCGTTTGAAAGGCATTTTTGGTCGGCAACCTTAATTCAACCCATTTTTTTGTGATTGAATTGTTTTCTCCTTTTAGGTGTTCTAAAAAATACAATGATTTTTCACTGTGCTTTAACTCAGCCGTGTAGTGTCCGTAAATAAATAGGATGGGAAGAATCCCATTAATAGTGATGGATTCAGCAGCTTTAGGCCCCAGTTTTTTAATTCGCTTTTTCGTTTTTTTATCAAAATGATAGTGTTCGTCCCAGTATTTAGATGCAGAAACATCAAATATTTTGAGCAATTCGTTAATACTTTTCAATTCGGTGATTTTCGAAAAGAGGGAATCATTTCTATGAAGAACTTTTGCCAATTGTGCAATTCGGATGGTCGGGAAATTTGATGGCCTTAATCGCAAATATTGCCAGAGGTGAGCAGAAATTGGTGCTAGTGAATACTTATGCTTTAGGAAATTATATTCTGTTTTAAGTTGATTTGGGTATTCGTCCTGAAATGATTTATTCAGCATTCCGGCCTGGCCAAAGAGTAAAGCCTCGGTTTGTAAAAGGTCATTTTTATGTTTAAAAATTAAATTGATTGGAATGGATTTACACAATAGTTCAAATGCTGTAGCATTAGTTTTGAACCCAAAACTTTTAAAAAGTTGAAGGTAAAAAAGTTGTTCAAAGTTTGATTTTTTTTTGACGAGCTCTGCACTTAAATCCTCAAATTTTCTTTCTATTCTTTCGATCGCCAATCGATGCAAAAAGTGTAGTTTTGTTAAATCACTCACTTGGTCGATGGATTTTTCACAAGCAATCCAACCTTCATTCTTAATAAAACCGAGGTATTTTGTGTAACGCTTAAAATCAAATCTGTTTTTTAATTCCAAAACAGCAACGGGCTTGAAGTTTTCATAAGCATCGCCCAAGTCATCTTCAAACACAACATGGAGAATCACGTTTTCATATTTACGATCGCTTTGATGGTTATGCTTTAACCAATCTGAAGACTTAAAGTGTATTTCGATATGGCCTGCCCAAAGGGTTTCACCGATTTTGATAAGTGCATTTGAAAAATCAGGGCCTCCGTCTGAATTTCGTATCCCGGGTTTCTTTACATTAATTGGATTGTTATCAGTACCAGTTAATGGCAATTGAATCAGCTGAAATCTCCATAAATAGCATAAAAATTCTTCTGAAATTCTTTTATTTTTCATCGAAGTTGACATTTGAGAAATAATTAATCTCGTTTAATGCTTTATACCAATGTTTAATATTTGTCATAAATAGATGTATTCAAATCCGAAATTCTTTTCGGTAAACTTTAGGTGATTGTTTATAAGTTTCACAAAAACAGTTTCATAGGCCGGCCTTAGTGTATTTGGATTAAATTAGGAGAATTCGTACTTTTGTGCATAATAAATCATGATTGATAGTTTTAATGGGCGATTTAAATACTTTATTGCTGGGAGTTGAGTATAAGCTAAAAAAATTGCTAGAAGAGTACAGGAGAAGCGTAAAGGAAAATCAGCTATTAAAAATTGAACTTGAAGAAATTAGAAGAATAAATTTAGATAAGAATCAAACAATAGATAAACTTAAAGACGAATTACAAATAATAAAATTAGCCAAGTCAATTGACTCAGAAGAAGGATCAAGCGATGCTAAATTGAAAATAAATGAACTGGTGCGGGAAATAGATAAATGCATTGGACTTTTAAATCAATAAAATTAGGTTGAATAAACCTGCAAAATGGATGAACTAACAATTTCAGTCACAATTGCTGACAGACCATATAGATTAAACATCAGAAAAGAAGAGGAAGAGGGAATACGGAAAGCAGCGAAAACGATTAACGAAAAAATAAAGCAATATTCAGAAAACTATGCCTTTAACGACAGGCAAGACCTTTTGGCTATGGTTTCTCTGGAATTTGCGAACAGTTCACTAGCCTCTGAGGTGAAATTAAAAAACACCGAAGATCATTTTGTGGAAAGATTAAGTCAGATAGACGAAATCTTATCCGATACTATCGACTAGAAGCCAAAACCGTTCTTTGAAAAAAATTACAATATACCCGCATTAATTCTTCAATGTTTGTAAACTCAACATTATAATCATTAGAGTTTAAGCTCATAAGTTTGTAGAGCAGGCCTCAATTCCGATTCGTCGGAATTCTCAAATCGAGACAGTGGACGTTCGAAAAATTTGGCTACTCTATACGTTTCGTATAGGGGTTTACTAAACTCAGAAGTTTAATGCGGGTTTTTTTATTTTCAATTACATTCTGAGCCATTGCAATAACTTAATTAATATCGCATTATGGACCAAATAGTATATTACATTATTGTAGCTGCGGTCGCTTTTGTTGTTGGTGGAATGTTAACCAATCTTTATATTAACAAATCCGCTAACCGTAAAAGTGCCCAAATATTACGAGAGGCCAAAGAAAAGGCCGAAGTAATGAAAAAAGATAAAATCTTGCAGGCTAAAGAAAAATTCCTGCAGCTAAGAACCGAACACGAATCCTATATCAATAAGCGAAATGCTGCTAACCAGCAAACGGAACATCGTTTAAAACAAAAGGAAAACAGCCTTAATCAAAAGCAAGAAGAGGCACAACGAAAGCAAAACGAAATTAATACCATTAAAACCAATCTGACTAATCAACTTGATTTAGTAAGTAAAAAACAGATTGAGTTAGATAAAGCACACTCAGAGCATGTAGCGAAACTAGAAAAGTTGTCCGGTTTGTCGGCTGAAGAAGCCAAGGCTCAAATCATTGAATCATTAACTGGCGAAGCTAAAGCTGAAGCAGCTACCCAGGTGAAAGAAATCATTGATGAGGCCAAACTAACTGCCAATACCGAAGCTAAAAAAGTGGTTATTGAAACCATACAGCGAACGGCTTCAGAAAATGCAATTGAGAATACGGTATCTGTTTTTAATATTGACAGCGACGAAGTTAAAGGTAGAATTATTGGTCGAGAAGGTCGAAATATCCGCGCGCTCGAAGCTTTAACAGGGATTGAGATTATCATTGATGATTCTCCTGATGCGATTATTTTGTCAGGTTTCGATCCGGTAAGAAGAGAAATTGCACGGCTTTCATTACATAAATTAGTGACTGATGGTAGAATTCACCCTGCCAGAATTGAAGAAGTTGTTGCCAAAACCAAGAGCCAAATCGAGCAGGAAATAATAGATATCGGCAAACGTACAACCATCGATTTAGGGATTCATAATTTACATCCTGAACTGGTTCGTATGGTTGGAAGAATGAAGTATCGATCATCTTACGGTCAGAATTTATTACAGCACTCACGTGAAGTTGCAAACTTGAGTGCAACCATGGCTGCTGAATTAGGATTGAATCCAAAATTAGCGAAACGGGCTGGTTTATTGCATGATATAGGTAAAGTACCAGATAATGAGCCGGAACTTCCACACGCAGTTTTAGGCATGAAATTGGCTGAAAAGTATAAAGAAAAACCAGAGATTTGTAATGCCATTGGCGCTCATCACGATGAAGTTGAGATGGATTCATTGATTGCTCCAATCGTTCAGGTTTGTGATGCCATTTCAGGAGCCAGACCTGGAGCAAGGCGTGAGGTTGTTGAAGCTTATATTCAGCGATTGAATAAATTAGAAGAACTTGCTTTAACTTACCCAGGTGTTGTGAAAACTTATGCCATTCAGGCCGGTCGTGAATTAAGAGTGATTGTTGGTGCTGAGAAGGTTTCAGATGTAGAAGCCGATCAGATTTCCATCGATCTTTCAAGAAAAATCCAGGATGAAATGACCTATCCTGGACAAATTAAAATTACAGTAATTCGCGAAACAAGGGCGGTTAATTACGCAAAATAATCGGGAAATTTGAAATAAAAAAATGGGGCTTATCGCCCCTTTTTTATTTTCTTTTTTTTCGTTTTGCAGGTGCAAAAATCATTTTGTACTTGACATTGATATCACCCTTAATGATATCATTCAATTTATTTTTAAGAAGCATTTTCTTCAAGCTGTTCACTCGGTCTACAAACAAAATGCCTTCCAGATGATCGTACTCATGTTGAAGTATGCGTGCTAACATGCCTTCGTAAACCTCTTCGTGTTCAACAAAATTTTCATCCACATACTTAATGGTTACTTTAGGTTTGCGCATCACATACTCGGCAATGCCCGGCACACTTAAACAGGCTTCATTAAATTCCCATTCTTCACCTTCTTCTTTAATAATATGGGGGTTAATAAAAACTTTTTTAAATCCTTCGGCTTCCGGATAATCAGGCGCATAAGGATCTGCATCAATAACCAATAAACGGATGGATTTATTAATTTGTGGCGCAGCCAAACCAACTCCAATTGACTCGTACATGGTTTCAAACATGTCGGCAATTAAGGTTTGTAGTTCAGGATAATCTTTATCAATTTCTTTGGCTACTTTTTTTAATACGGGGTGACCGTATGCTACTATTGGATAAATCATATTAATATTTTATTAAATCGAATTCATATAAGATTGCAGGATAATGGTTGCACTAATTGTATCTACCAGCCCTTTGTTTTGACGATCTTTTTTTTTAAGTCCGGCATCTATCATGGTTTGTTGTGCCATTTTAGAAGTAAAGCGTTCATCATGTCTTTCAATCTGTGTATTTGGGAATTCATTTCTTAGTTTTTTAACAAATGGTTCAATATACTTCGTAGATTCTGAAGCCTCATAATTCATCTGTTTAGGTTCGCCTATTACAATGCAATCAACTTTCTCTTTTTGGGTATATTCCTTCAAAAATACAAAGATATCTTTGGTAGCCA
The DNA here is from genome assembly GCA_963675215.1 of Bacteroidales bacterium. Taxonomy (GTDB): domain Bacteria; phylum Bacteroidota; class Bacteroidia; order Bacteroidales. Next base: position 3,754,954 of record OY775914.1, on the reverse strand, counting down.
CTGTTGTCAATGAATTCGCAATAATCTGAAGTTCATCAGTTACTGCTAAACCAACCCTTTTGCGACCGTAATCTATGGCTAATATTCTTCCCAATTTAGTTTTTTGTTAATAAATAGATGTGTATTGCGGGTACAAAATTACAAAGAACTATTTATACTGTTCTATTTTTATATAATTTTGATCTTCAAATTAAAAAATATGTACAAAGAATTAAAGAAATTAGTTGAATTAGCCTGGGAAGATAAATCATTATTAAAAGATAAACAGACCATTGAAGCAATCAGAGAAGTGGTTGATTTGATGGATCATGGAAAAATAAGAATTGCAGAACCTGTTCTATCTGAGAATGGTGATCAAATTGAAAATTGGAATGTTAATGAGTGGGTTAAAAAAGCCATTATTTCCTATTTCCCGATCCAGGGAATGAAGAAAATTGAGTTAGCACCTTTTGAGTTTCATGATAAAATTGCCTTAAAAAAAGATTATGACAAATTAGGAGTACGTGTTGTCCCGCACGCGGTTGCTCGTTATGGAGCATATTTGGCACCTGGGGTCATCATGATGCCCTCTTACGTCAATATCGGCTCATACGTTGATTCTGGGACTATGGTCGATACTTGGGCTACAGTTGGCTCATGCGCACAAATCGGTAAAAATGTTCACCTTAGCGGTGGTGTTGGAATTGGTGGTGTCTTAGAACCGGTACAGGCAGCCCCTGTGATAATTGAAGATGGATGTTTTATTGGGTCAAGGTCCATTGTTGTAGAGGGAGTCTTAGTAAAAAAACAAGCCGTATTAGGAGCCAATGTTGTTATAACAAACTCAACAAAAATTATTGATGTTACGGGTTCGAAGGCTGTTGAAATGAAAGGCATAATTCCGGAACGTTCGGTTGTAATTCCCGGATCCTACACCAAGAAATTCCCGGCAGGTGATTATCAGGTTTCCTGTGCATTAATTATTGGAAAAAGAAAAGCATCAACTGATTTAAAAACATCATTAAACGATGCACTTAGAGAATACAGCATAGCTGTTTAATTTTATTATTGGGATGAATGAGTCTGAGATAAAAATGGAAAAAATAATCAATGAAACCGTTAAACAGCTAAAAGCGGGGAAAATAATTCTTTATCCTACCGATACCATTTGGGGGATTGGGTGTGATGCAACGAATTCAAAAGTCGTGGGTAAAATCTTCAAACTAAAGCAAAGAGTGGAGAGTAAAACCATGATCGTATTATTGGATTCGACTGATCGTTTGAAGGATTATATGGATGAAGTTCCTGACATAGCTCCTGATTTAATTAATAGCGTCGAAACCCCATTAACTGTTGTTTTCCCAAATGCTAAGAATTTAGCAAAGAATTTAATTGCTGATGATAAAACCGTTGCAATTCGGGTGGTGAGAAGCGAATTCTGTAAGCAGTTGATCCAACGATTAGGTCACCCGATTGTTTCCTCATCAGCAAATATCTCGGGTCGATCAGCACCAGTTCACTTTGGTAAGATTAGTGATGAAATTAAGAATGGGGTTGATTATATTGTTGATTTAGAGCAAGACTCAGTTAAAGAAGTAAAACCATCAACCATCATCAAACTTGAGAAAGACGGAGAATTTAAAATAATTAGAAGTTAATTCAAATGAATAAAGTTGGATATATTCAATTTCAGCCGCTACTTGGCGATCGTGAAGCAAACATAAAGAAAATAGAAACTTTACTCCCAAAAGCTTTAACTGCCGACTTAATTGTACTGCCTGAGTTGGCAAACACAGGATATAATTTCTCGACCCGAGAAGATGCCTTGGCATGTTCTGAGGAGATCTCAAAAAGCGATTTTGTTGATCTCTTAGCTTCATTTGCCAAAAAGCAAAATCAGTTTATTGTTGCAGGGATGAACGAAAAACTGGGAAAAGATTTGTTTAATACCAGTGTTTTGGTTGGACCAAAAGGTTATGTAGGTAAATATCAGAAAATCCATTTGTTTTTAAACGAAAAGGATATTTTTAAAGCTGGTGAAGCCGGGTTACCCGTCTTCGATATTGGCTTCTGTAAAACTTCTATGTTAATATGTTTCGATTATATTTTTCCTGAAATATGGCGAATAGTGGCCATGAAAGGTGCAGATATAGTATGTCACCCATCAAATTTAATAACTACGAATGCCGAAAAATGTATTCCTGCACAGTCCTTCATGAATAAAATGTTCATTATCACCTCTAATCGTTATGGAACTGAAGGTGATATAACCTTTAGTGGCAAGTCATTTATTACCAATCCGAATGCAAAAATTATTGATAGGGCTGTTGCGGATGAGGATGCCGTAAGTATTATGGACATTGATGTTTTCGAAGCAAGAAATAAATTTGTAACTCCACGAAATCATATTTTTGAGGATAGGATCCCGATTAATTATACAGACTTAATCTAAGGTATTTATATTATTTGGAATTGATATAAATAAAATATTTTTTGTACCTTTGTCGCGTTAAATCTTAACTACAATTGATTTATTACCTTTACAATTAGTATGATACAAAGAAGCAAGTACAAGTTGTCGAAAGAAGACAAAAAACTTACCATCAAAAATACAGATAAAAAAACCCTTAAGAAGTGGTATTCACTTATGGTTTTGGGTAGGAAATTGGATGAAAAAGCACCTAACTATTTAAAACAAGCATTGGGCTGGTCTTATCATGCACCTTTTGCAGGGCATGATGGGATACAATTAGCAATCGGACAAGTTTTTGATAGAAAAACCGATCATCTTTTCCCCTATTACAGAGATATGTTGACTGCAATTTCTTCAGGCTTAACGGCTGAAGAAATTATTTTAAACGGGATTTCTAAAGATGCGGATGTTGCCGGAGGGGGTCGACACATGTCGAACCACTTTGCAAAGCCTGAATGGAATGTTCATAATGTTTCGTCTGCTACCGGAAATCACACCCTACACGCAGTTGGTGTTGCAAGAGCCATTAAATATTATAATTCGGAGGGTGTTGCGATTAGTTCACAAGGTGAATCATCAACATCCGAAGGTTATGTTTACGAAGCCATTAATGGTGCAAGTAATGAAAAGCTTCCGGTCATTTTTGTTTTTCAGGATAACGGATTTGGAATTTCAGTTCCAAAAGCTGAACAAACAGCTAATCCAAGAGCTGCAGATAATTTTCAGGGCTTCAAAAACCTCGAAATCATTTATTGTAACGGAAAAGACCCGTTCAATTCTATGAATGCGATGATTAAGGCCAAACGAATTGTGAAAGAAAAAGGGGTGCCTGTTATCGTTCATGCGAATTGTGTACGAATTGGTTCTCACTCTAATTCCGATCGCCATGATTTATATCGAGATCAATATGAATTATTGGAAGTGAAAGGCCAGGATCCCCTAAAAAGATTTAGAAAAAGATTGACCTATTCAAAAATATTTACAGAGGAAGAACTTGATTTGATCGATGCTGACATTAAGAAAATAGTTTCTGCCGCTCACAAAGCGGGCATGAAGGCTCCTGATCCAAAACCAGAATCTATTCATGATTTCGTAATGCCAGATCCATATGTTTCAACCAAATATCCTGACGGACTTACTAATGGAAAAGGTGAAACTAAGCGTTTAATTGAAGGATTAAATGAAACATTAAAAGCTGAATTTAGGCGAAATCCGGATACTTTTATTTGGGGCCAGGATATGGCCAATAAGGATAAAGGCGGAATTTTCAACGTTAGTAAAGGATTACAACAAGAGTTTGGCCCCAAACGTGTTTTCAATGCGCCAATTGCCGAAGATTTTATTGTTGGAACTGCCAATGGAATGAGTCGTTTTGATAAAAAAATCAGGATTGTAATTGAAGGTGCAGAATTTGCAGATTATTTTTGGCCTGCAATGGAACAGTTTGTTGAATTGAGCCATGAGTATTGGCGTACAAAAGGACAGTTCTCACCAAACGTTACTATTAGATTAGCTTCTGGTGGTTATATCGGGGGTGGTCTGTATCACTCGCAAAATATTGAAGGTGCATTAAGTGCTTTGCCAGGAGTTCGGATTGTGTATCCTTCGTTTGCAGATGACGCAGCTGGATTACTCAGAACAAGTCTACGATCAGAAGGCCCAACTTTATTCCTCGAACCAAAGGCTTTATACAATGATCCGCTTGCTGAAGCTCCGGTTCCTGATGATTTTGAAGTTCCTTTTGGTAAAGCCAGAGTTCGTATTGAAGGATCAGACCTGACCATCATCACTTATGGAAACACAACTCATATGTGTATGCAAGTTGCTGATAAGGTATCGAAAGAAATGAATAAAACAGTAGAGGTCATCGACATCCGATCCTTGATACCACTTGATAAAGAAACCATTAAAAACTCAATTAAGAAAACCAATCGTGCATTGGTTGTACATGAGGATAAAGTTTTTTCGGGCTTTGGAGCTGAATTATCTGCCATCATAGCGGATGAATGTTTCGAATCATTAGACGCACCGGTTAAAAGAGTTGGTTCAACGTTTACACCAGTTGGGTTTAATCGAATTTTAGAGAAAGCAATTCTGCCCAACACCGATAAGATTTACGATGCCGCAAAAGAATTGCTAGATTATTAGGGTATTTGCTGCTGTAAATATTCTTTTATCTTAACATTATTTAACACAAATCTAAGTTCTAAAGACAAGCGTGATGTCATTTATTCTTAAATTTGAAGTTTAGGAAATTAAATGTGAACTAAAGAATCTGACATCTTCAAGAATATGACTATTGTACATCAGAAAATAAAAGCCTTATGAATTTGAATAAATACAAACATATATTAAAGGTCGGGTTTTTACCGGCCTTTTTGCTCTTCTCGCCTACCTTTATCAATGCTCAAACTGCTGATGATAATCTACGGAAGTTGGCAACGGCCATGCAAATCATTCGCTATGCCTATGTCGACACGATTGATGAACCTAAATTGGTTGAAAACGCGATCATTGAAACCTTAAAGGAACTTGATCCACATTCGTATTATATTTCTAAAGAAGACCTAGATGCCGCAAATGAACCCTTGATTGGTAGTTTTGAGGGAATTGGAATTTCATTTCAGATTTTTAAAGATACCGTTTTAGTGATAGCCCCAATCGTAGGTGGTCCTTCTGAAAAAGTTGGAATTCTGGCTGGCGATAAAATTATAAAAATGGGTGGCGATAAATCCTATGGCGATAAAATAGATAATCAATTTGTATTTGATCATCTTCGAGGCCCGAAAGGTTCAAAAGTTGAAGTTACGGTTTATCGAAAAGGGAGAAAAGATTTATTGGATTTTACCATTATACGTGATAAAATCCCGATGAATAGCATCGATGCTACTTTTATGGTAGATGATAAAATTGGATATATTAAATTGAGTCGTTTTGCCAGTACCAGTTACAGTGAATTCAAAGAATCTCTTGCGACCTTAAAATCGCTTGGAATGAAAAAATTGATCTTTGATTTAAGAGGAAATTCTGGCGGTTTAATGCAAACAGCCATTGAAATAAGTGATGAATTTTTAAAAGCTGGTAAAAAAATTGTTTTTACTGAAGGCATTAATAGTCCCATTGAAAATTATAATGCTACAAGTAGAGGTGGGTTTGAGGATGAAGATTTAATCATTATGATTGACGAAGGCTCTGCTTCTTCAAGTGAAATTGTTGCAGGTGCGGTTCAGGATTGGGATCGAGGCTTAATACTTGGTCGAAGATCTTATGGAAAAGGATTGGTACAGAGGCCATTCCGACTTCCAGATGGTTCGGCTATCAGATTAACAACCGCCAGATATTATACGCCTACTGGCCGATCTATTCAACGCTCATACGAAAATGGATTGGAGGATTACTATTCAGATATTTATAAAAGGCTCGGAAATGGTGAATTTTTGCATGCCGATAGCATTCATTTTCCTGATTCGCTAAAATATTACACACCGGGTAAACGCGTTGTTTATGGTGGTGGCGGTATTATGCCTGATATATTTATTCCCTGGGATTCAACCCGATATTCTGATTATTATACCGATTTGATTAGAAATGGTGCTTTTAACGAGTTTTCCTTAAAATATGTTGACGATAATCGCCTTCAACTTTTATCAGAATTTAAAGAGATGGATGATTTCGTAAAAGGATTTGAATTTGATGATAAGTTGATTTCTGAGTTTATAGCTTTTGCAGAAGAAAAGGGTGTTAAGGCAAATAAAGAAGGTTTCGCTAAATCAGAACAGCAGATATCGCATGTTTTGAAGGGATTGATTGGTCGTAATTTATGGACGATGGATGCCTACTTTATGGTAATGACACAAATTGATGATGGATTTCTGAAAGCAGTTGAAGTATTTAAAAAGAAAGATGCTTTTGCCTTAAACGGAATTAAGAAATAAGATTTCAAATTTATATCTGAAGCGTGATGCCAATGGTGTTACGCTTTTTTTATGAAAATTATAGCTGCCGACTTAATAAAAACAATAAGCTTAATTAGAATGGTTAAAATTTGAATTCGAACGGATTTTTATCGATTAAATATTTTAAATTTGCTTTAAGTGTGATTTTTCGACAAGAATGGAAATCAGGTAATAAATTTAAAGGGAGATAAAATGGCAAATTTGAAAACTACTTATATGGGCTTTGAACTTAGAAATCCAATAATTGTTGGAAGTTCAGGGTTAACAAATTCAGTTGAAAATGTTATAGAAGCAGAAAAGAATGGAGCAGGTGCAGTTGTTTTAAAATCGTTATTCGAAGAACAAATTTTGCAACAAACCAGCAAAACAATTTCTGAAGATATCTATTCGAATTCATATCCCGAAGCCAATGATTATATAAGTAATTATTCAAAGGATTTGACCGTTGATAACTATTTAACCTTAATAAGTGGATGTAAAAAAGCAGTTAAGATCCCGGTCATAGCAAGTATTAATTGCATCGGTTCTTCCGAATGGATTAATTTTGCTTCCAAGATTGAAGAAGCAGGTGCCGATGGCCTCGAATTAAATATTTTTATTCTTCCTTCCGATCCACGTCAGAGTGGGGAAAAAAATGAACAGATTTACCTTGATATCATTCAAAAAGTAAAAAAAATTATCAGCATACCGATTGCTGTAAAAATTAGTTATTATTTTTCAAGCCTGGCAAAAACTGCGCTTAATATTTCATGGACAGGAGTTTCGGCCATGGTTTTGTTTAATCGTTTTTTTTCACCTGATATCGATATTAACACATTCGAAATTAAACCATCCCATGTTTTTAGTACACCCGAAGAAATTTCCGTTTCCTTACGTTGGGTTGCGATGCTCTCAAGTAGATTGTCATGCGATGTGGCAGCTTCAACTGGTGTGCATAGCGGAGAAGCTGTAATCAAGCAACTTTTAGCAGGAGCGAAGGCTGTTCAGATAAGTTCTGTGCTTTATAAAAACGGATTTGGTGAAATTAAAAACATGCTTGCGGAATTAGAAAAGTGGATGGATAAAAATGAATTTAAATCTATCTCCGATTTTAATGGGCGAATGAGCATAAAAGAAACCGATAACCCTGCAGCTTATGAGCGGGTGCAGTTTATGAAATATTTTTCTGGAATAGAATAAATGAGAAGCCTCCGAGGAGGCTTTTTTTATGCCTTATATTTCATCCTTTGATTTCTATGCTTTAATGTCTAAATTTGTAATTTATATTTAATCTAAATAGAATTACAAATGCCTCATTATCATAAACTCGGTGTATTCCCACATAAACGGCATACCATTTTTCGAAAAGAAGATCAGTCGCTTTATGCAGAGGAGTTGGTATCAACAGAAGGTTTTTCTGACGTTTACAGTCTGGTTTATCACTGCCATCCTCCTACAAAAGTGTTGAAAATTGATGAGCCATACTCCGTTGCTCCTACAATTGCAATCGGGCATAATATGCAGCATCGGAGTTTTCAGGGATTTAAAGTTGAACCAAAAGAAGATTATCTGGAAAGCCGTGTAATCATCTTAACCAATAATGATTTGCATATTACATTGGCCACTCCAAAAAAATCGATGACTGAATATTTTTTTAAAAATTCTCAGGCCGATGAGGTTATCTTTATTCATGAAGGAAGCGGAGTTTTGAAAACCATGTACGGTAAACTTGATTTCGAATATGGAGATCATGTAATCATTCCCAGAGGTACGATTTACCAATTGGATTTTGAAACAGAGAATAACAGATTGTTCATCGTTGAATCATTCACCCCCATCCGATTTCCAAAAAGATATGTAAACAAAAGCGGTCAGCTTTTAGAAAATGCCCCTTTTTATGAACGCGATATTAAACTCGTTCAAAACTTGGAAACCCATGATGAAAAAGGGGATTTTAGAGTGTTGATCAAAAGAGATGATATGATTTTCCCTTATCACCTTCAATATCATCCTTTCGATTTAGTTGGTTGGGATGGTTGCCATTATCCATACGCCATTTCAATTCATGATTTCGAACCCATTACGGGAAGGGTTCATCAACCACCTCCTGTTCATCAAACTTTTGAAGCGAATAATTTTGTGATGTGTGCTTTTGTACCGCGAATGTATGATTATCATCCTGAGGCCGTTCCTGCACCTTACAACCATTCTAATGTCGATTCAGACGAAGTTCTTTATTATGTGGATGGAGATTTTATGAGTAGAAATCATGTTGAAAAAGGGCAAATAAGTCTTCACCCAATCGGAATTCCGCATGGTCCGCATCCGGGAACTGTTGAAAAAAGCATTGGCGCAAAATCAACCAATGAACTCGCAGTGATGGTTGATACATTTAAACCATTGAAGCTGACTAAAGAGGCTTTGAATATTGAAGATAAAGATTATTACCGTTCTTGGATCGACTAAGAAAAAACCAATTTGCTATTATAAAGCATACTAAAACTACTAAAAATGGAACAAGATTTTTTACCACTTAATGGAACTGATTTCGTGGAATATTATGTAGGAAACGCAAAACAAGCTGCATTCTTTTACCAGAGCGCTTTTGGGTTTCAACCCTTGGCTTATGCCGGGCTAGAAACAGGAAATAAAGAAAAAACCTCCTACGTGCTTCGTCAAGGAAAAATAACACTTGTGTTTTCAACTTCCCTTCAACCAGATTCTGAAATTGGGAAACATGTTGATTTGCATGGAGATGGAGTGAAATTTATCGCTTTACTTGTTGACGATGCAAAAAAATCTTTTAAAGAGACGGTAAGTAGGGGTGCAAAACCTTACTTAGAACCAAGTGAACTTAGTGATGCAGATGGTATGATTTCAATTTCAGGAATTCACACTTATGGCGAAACCATCCACCTTTTTGTCGATCGAAATAATTACAAAGGTGTATTTTTGCCGGGCTTCAAAAAATGGAATCCTGATTACAAACCAACAGATGTTGGGTTAAAATATGTTGATCACATGGTTGGAAATGTGGGATGGGGAGAAATGGACACCTGGATTGAATTTTACCAAAATGTGATGGGATTCAGACAGCTCATTTCTTTCGACGATAAAGACATCTCAACTGAATACACCGCTTTGATGAGCAAGGTTGTTGCAAATGGAAATGACAGAATAAAATTCCCCATTAACGAACCGGCAAAAGGGAAAAAAGTATCTCAGATAGAAGAATACATTAATTTTTATCATGGTGCGGGCGTTCAGCATTTGGCCATGGCTACTGATGATATTGTAAAAACAGTTACTCAACTTAAAAAAAGAGGAGTGGAGTTTTTGTATGTCCCCGAAACATATTATGATGATGTATTAAAAAGGGTAGGTGATATTGATGAAGACCTCGAGCCATTGAAAAAACTTGGAATTTTAATTGATCGTGATGATGAAGGATATTTGCTTCAATTATTCACAAAACCAGTTCAGGATCGACCCACAATTTTTTATGAAATCATCCAGCGAAAGGGAGCTAAATCTTTCGGTAAGGGTAATTTTAAAGCATTATTTGAGGCGATTGAAAGAGAACAGGAAAACAGAGGAACTTTATAATCCTTTAAAAAACAATTAATTCTGAAAAAATGAGAAAAATATCTTGGTTGGAAATTGATGATGAGAGTGGATTTGGCCTGGAAAACATTCCCTTTGGGATTTTTAAAACCAAAAATTTAGCTGCCAGAGCAGCAACACGCCTTGGAGAATATATAGTTGACTTATCTGAATTAGGCAATTCAGGTTATTTTGATGAAATTAAAGGGTTCGACAAAACTGCTTTTAATGAAAAAACCTTAAATAATTTTATCGCCTTGGGAAAAGCATGTACCTCAATGGTGAGGACAAGAATTGCAGCGCTTTTTTCTACACAAAATGAAGAATTAAAAAACAATAAGCAGATTCTTGATCTTTGCTTGCATCCGATCGAAGAAGTTGAGATGTTAATGCCAATTAGTGTTGGCGATTATACTGATTTTTATTCAAGTATTGAGCATGCAACCAATGTAGGCATCATGTTTCGTGACCCTGAAAATGCATTGTTTCCGAACTGGAGAAATTTGCCCGTTGGCTATCATGGTCGTTCTTCATCAATTGTAATTTCAGGAACTCCCATACACAGGCCTCACGGACAACTCATGCCTGAGAATGCAATTAGTCCGATTTATGGGCCATCACGTTCAATGGATTTTGAATTGGAGATGGCTTTTGTAACAGGTAAGCAAACCAAGCTTGGAGATCAAATCCCTGTTTCTAAAGCAAATGATTATATTTTTGGTTTACTGATTTTTAATGATTTGTCTGCTCGTGACATTCAAAAGTGGGAATATGTGCCACTGGGGCCATTCTTAGGTAAAAATTTCGGTTCAGTTGTATCTCCCTGGATTGTTACTCTTGAGGCATTAGAGCCTTTCAGGGTTTCCGGACCTAAGCAGGAGCCTGAGGTTCTTCCATACTTAAAAAATCAAGGCAACAATAATTTAAATATCGAACTTGAAGTGTTTTTAAAACCAGAAAACGGATCAGTATTTAAGTTGGCTCATTCTAACATGAAGCACCTCTATTGGAGTATGGCTCAGCAATTAGCTCACCATTCTGTTAATGGTTGTAATATCAATATTGGAGACTTATATGCATCCGGTACCATAAGCGGTTCAACGCCTGATTCATATGGTTCAATGTTGGAGCTCGCCTGGAAAGGAACAAAACCAATAAAATTACCTGATGGAACAGAACGTAAGTTTATTGCTGATAATGATACCATCATTATGAAAGCTTATGCTAAAAATGAAAAATTTTGCATTAGTTTTGGTGAGGTTTCAACTAAGATTCTACCCGCAAAATCCTAATTGCCATGAAAAAATTTAACCCCAAAGAAACGGATATCCAAAAGCTACACCAATTGCTGCTTGGTTCTGTAGCTCCAAGACCTATTGCATTGGCAAGCACTATTGATAAAGATGGAAAGCCGAATTTATCACCATTCAGTTTTTTTAATGTGTTCGGCGTTAATCCGCCAACCTTAATTTTTTCTCCGTCTCGTCGGGGTAGGGATAATACAACAAAAGACACTTTTGAGAATGTTAAACAACATGCAGAAGTAGTAATAAATGTTGTGAATTATGATATGGTTGAACAGAATAACCTAAGTAGTCACGAGTTTGCAAAAGGGATAAATGAATTTGCGAAATCCGGGTTTACACCACTTGCCTCTGAAATGGTAAAACCATTTCGGGTGAAAGAATCTCCTGTTCAATTCGAGTGTATTGTTAAGGAAGTGATAGAAACTAGTCAATTACCTGCTGCAGGAAACCTGGTAATCTGCGAGATTGTCATGATTCATGTGAATGAAAATGTATTAAATTCTGAGGGAGGTATTGATCAGGACAAAATTGATTTGGTAGGCAGATTGGGTGGTGATTTGTATTGCAGAACATCGGGTAGCGCAAAGTTTAAAGTCACAAAACCAGGAGTAGTTCCCGGAATAGGAATTGATGCTTTACCAGCAAGTATTAGAAATAGCAATATTTTTAGCGGGAATGATTTAGGGAAATTAGGTGGGCAGCCATCCCTTCCCAGTGAAGAAGAAGCCAGAAAAGTAATTGCCTCAAATGAAATAGCCAACTCCTTTTCGCATGTTGAAGATGATTTAACCGTACTTCATCAATTTGTCAAAAAATTAATCGATGATAATAAGATTTATGAAGCCTTATGTATGTTAATACTAAAGACATAGTTTTCAATTTAAGTCATACTTACACTTATTCCATCGTCAATAAGCTTCACAAATTTGGGGTATTTTTCTTTAATTGAGATGATATGATTCTCAATTTGCAGTGCAGGTTTTGAATCGGAATGGTTTTTTTTAATCAGCTCATAAAGTTCTAATGTGAGCAACCAATCATCCGGAAAATCTTTTTTGAGTTTTTTAAGTAATACGTTTAGTGAAGCCAAATCTAATTCTTTGTTATCAACTCTGTAATTTCTAATTTCCTGATATACTTTATGATTTTCTAAAGCTTTTACTGAGTGAACTATTTTATGGGTCTTTTCTTTAGGTACCTCAAAAGTATAACCATATGCATCCGGATCGGCGGGGCCATTATAAACTGAAGTGATTTTGGTTCCGATAACCAAATCGAAAACCCCCCATTCAGGTTGAAAAAGTATTTGATCCAGATATCTGACCGTGCACGATTCAAAACTCATCAAAATGATTTTTCCTTCTTGTCGGACGATATTTATTAATCTTCCTTTTAATTTTATTCCTGAATCCCATTCCAGATTACAAACCTGATTTGGTTTTATGCCTGCTGATTCTAATAGGTATTCATTTAAAGAAGGGAACTCCGGTCCAAAATCTTTTAAGACACCCAAAGGAGTCCCATAGCCACCTGCATGATATTCTTTTGAATGAGAATCGAGTTGTTTGTCTTTGAATGAGAGACTGGATGGCCCTAATGTCCTTATGTAGATAATATCATTGTCCTTTTCAATGTATTTTTCAACCTGACCAGAGATTTGGATTCCGGAATCTAAACAAACACAAGCAATACTATTTGAGTCGATGGCTTTTTCTATCCCTTCAATTCCTCCTGTTCTGTAAGCCATGGTGTCGACAAATTCCTCCAAAACTTTTAATAAATGATCAAAGTCTGGTGTAATAAAAAGTTGGGGTTGCATGGTGGTAATATCAAAATTGTAGTTCATGGCGTCAATCGAATAAGGTATTTTTAATACTGTATCCTGAATGGCTTGGTAACTTTCTCCTATGGACGAAAGGAGGCCGGCGCCATAAATTTTTGGAAAATACATGCTACCAATTAATCCATATTCTACGGTCCACCAATGGAGGTTTCTGATTTTTGCTAATTCAGAACGTGGCCCAAGTGCAGACTGAATATCAGCAATTTTTTTCTCAGCTTCGTCAATAGCTTCTTTCGATGAATAAGGATCTGCTTTTAAAATAGATAAATGCCTGACGGCTTCATATGTTTTTTGATCTTTCGTTGACGAGAATGCCTTTGAACCATAAAATCCAAATTTCCGTAAATATTCTGCGTATTCCGGATTGGCAATAATAGGTGCATGCCCGGCGGCTTCATGAATAATATCCGGAGCAGGCGTATATTGAATTTGGTTTAGAGGTCGGATATCAGCGGCGATAACCAAGACGTTATAAGCCTGAAATTCCATAAATGCTGAAGGTGGAATAAAGCCGTCAACAGCAACAGCAGCCCATCCAATCTCCTTTAAAATCCGATTCATTCCATACATTTGAGGAATCTCCTCAATGCTGACTCCTGTTTTATTTAAACCGCTTAGGTATGATTTGTGAGCCACCTCTTTAAGGAAGTGAATGTTTTGTCGCATCACATATCTCCACACTGCATGATCTTGCGCAGTGTAATTGTTATAAGGTTGATCGATGATCAAATCCAATAGGTGCCTCGGGAGTTTTTCAATTATTGAATTTGTTTCAAACATTGGTTATTGTAATTTAGACTTAATACAAATAAACTCAAATATACAAATTATTTAACTAGGTCTACGTCCTGATTAAGAATACTTAATGAATAAAAAATAATTTTAAGAAAGTTGTTTCGATCGGTAGTTAAATCGAGCTAAGAAAAGCAGGCCTGCAATTGCCAGGCTAACAACAAAGCCTACCCAGATTCCTACTGGCCCCCAGTTCATGGTAAATGCCAGAAAATAACTAAGGGGTAAACTTATCAAAATGTATGAAACAAAGGCAACCATCATGGCAAGCTTAACATCGGTCAATCCTCGAAGGGCACCAAGAATTACTACTTGCAGGCCATCAAATACCTGAAAAAAAGCAGCCATTATCAAAAGTTGTGAGGCGACAGCTATCACTTCTTTATCAGAGGTGTATAGCAGCGGAATTTGATGCCTGAGAAAATAAAAGCTAAGCGCTGTGATGCTCATAAATCCCAAAACCAAGTGAACTGAGGCATAAGTAGCTTTTTTCATTGATTGGTAATCACCCAAGTTATATTGATGTGAAACCCGAATGGTAGTTCCGGCCGCAATCCCCGTAACAATCATAAAAGTTAAGCTTGCCAAACCAATGGCAATTTGGTGTGCGGCCAGAGGGACTGGTCCGAGCCATCCCATCATTAGTGCTCCTAGTGCAAAAGCAAGCACCTCCAGCACAATCTGACTTGAAATAGGCCAGCCAACTTCGAAAAGCCGTTTAATAATTTTCTTGTCGAGTTGTGTATGAATGAGATTGAATACATAGGGTCGAAAAATATCCTTCTTTAAAAACACAAGAATAAAAAGTAAGGGCATTGCTGTTCTGGCAATTAATGTTCCTATTCCTGCTCCGGTAAGCCCCATTTCAGGGAACCCAAATTTACCGAAGATGAATAAATAATTAAAAATAATATTCACAACATTTGCCGATAAGGTGATGAGCATCGCATTCATCGTATTACCAATTCCTTCAGCAAATTGTTTGAGCGTGAAGAATAACATGAATGGAAGCATCGAAACTACTAAAATGCGATAATAAGGAATAGCCAGTTTAACAACTGCCTCATCCTGGCCCATTCGATGCATGAAGAAGGAAGCAGAATACATTAAAATCATCAAGATAAATGTAATGGTTAAATTGAGCACAATTGAGTTGTGTAGCCATTTCCCTGCTAATTTACTGTCGCCGGAAGCCCAAGCCGGTCCAACCAAGGGTGTGAGTCCAAATGTAAATCCCATGCCAATTACCATTCCAATTACAAAAATGTTTCCTGCAAAAGATGCAGCAGCCAACTCAATAGTTCCAACAGATCCGACCATCATGTTATCGACTTGTTGTACAAGAACCTGCCCCGCTTGAGATAACATAACCGGAAAGGCAAGCAAAAGTATTCTTTTATAATATGGGATGAATTCCTTCATGAATTTAATTAGGCTGTGCAAAAATAACCAAAACATTCTGAGGCGCAACTAAAATGATCAATAAGCTGAGTTGATTAGAATCCTTTGTTAACTTTGTTATTTATTGCAAATGAAACCTGACTATCAAAATTCAAAAATTTATGTCGCACTACCGGCACTTGCTGAGATGTCATACTTGCCTCAGTTTCTTGATTGTGTGAGAGCGCAAACATTTAAGAATTGGGAGTTAGTAGTTTGCGTAAATCAACCTGAAATTTGGTGGAATGATAAAGCTCATTTGGCTGAATGTGAGAATAACCAGGATAGCCTTACCTGGTTAGAAAAACAAAAAGACGTTAATTTAATAATTATTGATAAGTCTTCGAAAGGAAAAGCCTGGATTGATAAAAAAGTTGGCGTTGGATGGGCTCGAAAAACCATTATGGATTTTATTAGTACTAAGGCAGAAGATAATGATATCATCCTTAGTTTGGATGCTGATACTACTTTTGAACCGAACTATTTTCAGTCAATCATTAATAATTTCAATAATCAACCAAAATCAGTTGCTATATCGGTTCCATACTATCATCCACTAACTAAGGATAATGCTACCAATCGCGATATTTTAAGGTATGAAATTTATATGCGATACTATGCCTTAAATCTATGGAGGATAAACAATCCATATAATTTTTCAGCATTGGGATCAGCAATTGCGGTGCCGGTTTGGGTTTATGAAAAAGTAGGAGGAATCAGTCCTCATAAAAGTGGTGAAGATTTTTATTTTCTATTGAAACTTAGAAAGTTTGGAGTACTCCAATTATGGAATAATGAAAAAGTTTTTCCGGCAGCACGGTACTCCGACAGGGTTTTGTTTGGCACAGGTCCGGCAATGATAAAAGGTGCCACTGGTAACTGGGCGAGCTACCCCATGTATGATTATATAGGTTTTGATCGGGTTGAAGAAACTTATGAATCTTTCCGAAGATTATACAGGGATGATATTGAATTTCCGATGAAAAGTTTTTTATCCGATTTGTTTAAAGACGTAAATTGGCACCATCCGCTTAGAAAAAATAGTACAACTGTAGATCAATTTATAAAAGCATGCCAACACAAAGTGGATGCATTAAGAATTCTACAATTCCTTAAATTTGAGCATAAAAAAAATGAATCTCGTGATGAAGACATGTTAAGCAAATATTTGCAAAAATTTCATCAGGATTTTGTTGAATCAGATATTGGAATAGATCTAAAGTCAAAATGGTCCTTCGATTATTGTGCAACCTCATCCTTAAATGCGCTGAGAAATTATCTGGCGACTATTGAAGAAAAATATCAAAGAAATGAGCGATTATAAATTAATCACGATACTCGGACCAACGGCTACTGGCAAAACCAGATTGGCTGCCGAACTTGCTGCTTTAATTGATGCAGAAATTATTAGTGCCGATTCCAGACAGGTTTACCGAGGGATGGATTTAGGGACAGGTAAAGATATTCAGGACTATGAAGTGAATGGATTTAAGGTGCCCTATCACTTAATAGATATTGTTGATCCGGGATATGAATTTAATATTTATGAATTTCAAGCAAAGTTTCAGGAATCCTATGAAAGTATTTCAAAAAGGGGCAAAAAAGTAGTCCTTTGCGGTGGTTCAGGAATGTATTTGGATTCGGTTCTCAGGGGATACCAATTGAGACAGGTTCCTGAAAATTTAATTCTGAGAAGTGAGCTTATTCAACTAAACGAGAAGGAGTTACAAGCTAGGCTCAAAAATTACAAAACACCGCATAATGTTACTGACTTAGATGATTTAAATCGCTTGATCCGTGCAATCGAAATTGCTGAATTTGAAGAGAGTAATCCAATAAGCAATGAGTACCCAAAGTTCAAAAGCCTGAATTTTGGTGTTCATTTCGAACGATCTGAACTGCGAAAAAGAATCACATCAAGGCTTAAAGACCGATTAGAGAATGGCATGGCAGAAGAGGTTCGTGGGCTCTTGGAGAAAGGTTATACAGCAGAGCAATTGATGTTTTATGGTTTAGAATATAAGTATGTTACACGTTATGTAATTGGCGAACTGAGATATAATGACTTGTTTCAGAAATTAAATTCAGCCATTCATCAGTTTGCAAAGCGACAAATGACTTGGTTTAGAAGAATGGAAAAAAACGGGGTCAAAATATACTGGATTGATGGAAGTTTAAGTGCCAAAGAAAAAATCGAATTCATTCTGAATTGTATAAAAAATCCGACCATAATACATAGCCGGATTTAAGGTAGATTGATTAAGAAGAATAATGACACCCTTCTTTTCTTTTTTCCTTAACTAAGGAATGTTCGGATGGTAAAGGTTCCCATTATTACGATATCCGAAAAAGTCTTTGTACCAATCTGGATAGGACGAACCTGAGCTTACTGCCCATTCAATAAAGTGATAATATGCCCATCCAATTTCAATTTTTTCGCGAGGCCATTCAAAGGGTTCTGCGATATGAATTGCCCATGGTAAATTATTGGTTGTTTTATAGTACTTCCCAAAACCTGGTTGTGTATCATCATCCCACGACCCAAAATAACTGGGATTAACTAAGCTTGTTGGTTCATAATCAGGTAAGTGAACTTCTATTTCTCGGTTTCCATCAACAATAATAAATGGATTCCAGGTTTCTAATGAAAAGTCATTTAATGTAAAATTCATCGCATCAGGTACCATTGTAATTGTCAGGGTATAATAGGGGACAAAAGGTGTCCACTCTTCAGTATTAACACCTATTCCAACCTGTGGATGAGGTAACAAATTAAATACGTCGTCAAATACGATAATTGTAGGATGAGTTTGTCCATTTTCTAAACCCTTTGAGTTCAGGCTAATGTATCCCTCTTGCAAGTTATAGCCCGTAACGTTTAGATGAGCCTTTAAGTTTGGATTAGCATCAGGCAGATTAAACCCAAATCCATTTCTGAGGTATGCACCACTTGCTTTAACAATGAAGGTTACAGAAACTTCTATAACTTTGTTTTGGGCATTTGTAATACTTGAAAACTGGTAATCTACAACAATATCATTGAAATCAAAATCTCCTTTACCTGGCCATAAGTCTTCAAAACCTAAACTCCCTGTGGTTGATGGTGGATTGTTGTTTTCAAAAGATTGCGTTGGGATATTTGGAAAGTCATCCAAATGGTCAACAACTCCATCTCCATCTGTGTCAATAGGAGTTTCCTTCAAACCCGTATTTACTATTTCA
This sequence comes from Bacteroidales bacterium, assembly GCA_963675215.1. Classification (GTDB taxonomy): domain Bacteria; phylum Bacteroidota; class Bacteroidia; order Bacteroidales. Next base: position 3,736,360 of record OY775914.1, on the reverse strand, counting down.
AGATCACAATTAATAATATTTGAACTTAAGCTGATGGTTTGTTCGTTTACAAGCACTGTATTGACGGTGTAGGGAATATTTAGCGTAACCTTGTAGTCTTCCAAGCCATTATGCATTCCTCTATGGTACCTGATTTCTTGATCCGTAGAACTAATAGTAATGACTTGTGAGCTAGTTGCACTAACATTAAATGTGACATTTCTTGTTGTATTCCATTCGAAATCATCACTAATTGCGATTTCGTCAATTTTGTTTTGGCTATCAATTATCTCAGAATCTTTATTGGTTTTTTTATTACAAGAACCGACAAGAATTAAGGCCAATATAATTAAAATTGTTGGAATGATTTTAAATTTAAAATTTTTCATAGCAATGATGTTTATAGTTTCACTCGTATTAATGATATTAAATTAATACGCGCACATAGTACTGGACAAAATCTAGTCCAAATAAGGAATGGGGTATAAGTATCAGGTAATCAGATAAATAAAATTATTTTGTTTTGGGTATTTGTTCCCATTGTGGGAAAAAAGTGTTATATATAGACAGTATTTAGTCGTTGGCCTTATTACCAAGGAGGGGAACAAAACGAAAAAGGCCGTGTTCAACTTCCTTGAAATTAGTTTCTCCAACTTTGGTAATGCTTTTCATAACCTGAGTGTCACCTTTGCCCAAAGGAATAATCATGGTACCACCAATTTTTAATTGTTCGAGAAGTTTATCTGGAACAATGGGAGCTCCGGCTGTAATAATTATTTTATCGAAAGGGGCAAAGGTAGGTAAGCCTAAATTTCCGTCTCCATAGAAGAGTTTAGGATTATAGCCGATTTCCGGAAGAAACGCTTTAGTTCTTTGAAACAATTTTTTTTGTCGCTCGATTGAGTAAACTTTGGCGCCCAATTCAATCAAAACACATGCTTGATATCCTGATCCGGTGCCGATTTCTAAGATCTTGTCGCCTTTTTTAACATTAAGTAATTCTGTTTGAATTGCTACAGTATAGGGTTGTGAGATGGTTTGGCCTGATCCGATCGGAAACGGTTTGTCTTCATATGCGAATTCAACAAATGAGGAATCAATGAATAAATGTCGTGGTATTTTATCAATGGCTTTTAAAATTGACTCATCTTTAATACCCTTTAAACGAATCTCTTCAACAAGCTTTTTTCTTAAACCTTTATGTCTGTATGTGTCAACCATAAAAATAATCCATTACAAAATTTATTTTATCAGAAATTTATCCAAGTTTAAGTGTTTAAAACTCATGCGAAAATACTAATTCAGCAAGGACAAAAAAAATTACATTTGCAAAAAGATATTAACTGATGATAAAAATTGGAGTTCTTGGCGTTGGCCATCTTGGAAAGATTCATGTAAACTGTATTAAACAGATTGAAGAATTTGAATTGGTTGGATTTTATGATCCAAATGACGAAAACGCGCAAAAAGTAATTGAAGATTACAAGATTGAGCGCTTTGATGATATTGAAAGTTTGATAAATGCAGTTGATGTGGTGGATATTGTTACCCCAACATTATCACATTTTGATTGTGCCTCAAAGGCATTGAAGCTTTTTAAGCATGTATTTATTGAAAAGCCTATTGTTACCACTCCCGATCAAGCACGAAAGTTAATTGAATTAGCAGAAGAGGCAAATGTAAAAGTTCAGGTTGGACACGTTGAGCGTTTTAACCCGGCTTTTATTGCAGCCAAACCTTTCATTGATAAACCTATGTTTATTGAATCACATCGTTTAGCCATGTTTAACCCACGAGGGACTGACGTACCCGTGATTCTTGACTTGATGATTCATGATATTGATATTGTTTTGAGTGTCGTAAAATCACCTATTAAAAAAGTGAATGCAAGTGGTATAAAAGTGGTGAGTGACACACCTGATATTGCAAATGCCAGAATCGAATTTGATAATGGGAGCATTGCTAATTTAACTGCCAGTCGGATTTCATTAAAAAACATGCGAAAGTCCCGCTTTTTCCAAAAAGATGCTTATATTTCGGTTGATTTTTTAAAGAAGGTTACTGAAGTGGTTACCATGAAAGATATTGATCCTGAGAAAGCAGGCCCATTCGACATGATTTTAGATCTGGGTGAGAATAAGGGATCAAAACAGATTCTTATTAGTAAACCGGATGTGGCGGAAATAAATGCGATTAAATCAGAGCTTGAGAGTTTCTATTATTCAATCAAGGAAAACACAACTCCCCCTGTAACCATTAATGATGGATATTATGCACTGGATGTTGCTTATCAAATTATCGATAAAGTAAATCATGCAGCCGGTAATTTGTAATGATTGAATGGATTTGATGTTCTGAATTTCAGGAATTAGGAAATCCTAATAAATTATTAATCCGTCTTATTTGCCAAATCATTAAATGAAATTTGATGATGATTAAAGCAAAATTTGTTCATGAATAGAAAATTACAGACATCATTTTATGTAATTTCAGATTTGCTATCTGTGGCATTTGCATGGCATTTCTTCTATCTGTATTTTATGGGCTTTTCTGCCGAATTTGGATTGAAGGAATTGGCAATATTGTTTCAACAAGTTTATTATGTTCTTGGTATGGTTTTTCTGCCCGTATTGTGGGTCGTGTTATACATAATCATCGGAAACTATAGAAGAATCTATCGGAAATCAAGATTAAGTGAGCTTGGGCAAAGTTTTATTGTATCTTTTATTGGAATTGCGATATTGTTTTTTTACATAGAGAATAGTGCCATTATAACTTATTATCAAATCTCTACTAATTTATTCATCTTTTTCTGGTTAATATTCTTTATGATAAATGTTCTTCCCAGGATTATTATCACTTCAGTTACGGCTAATAAAATCCATAATCGCAAAATCGGTTTTAATACAATCATTGTCGGCAGTAATGGAAATGCTGTGCAGATTTATCAGGCACTTGAAAATCAGGAAAAATCAACGGGAAATAAAATTATTGGTTTTGTTGATGCTGTTGAAAGTGAAGTGCATAAAATTGCGGAATATTTGCCTCACTTGGGGAATTATACGGAATTAAACAAAATTATAAACAGATACAAAGTCGAGGAAGTAATCATCGCTATTGAACGCAGTGAGCAGGAAACAGTTGATCGGATTATTTCTATTATTGACGATGCCGAAATGATTATAAAAATTATTCCGGTAATGCAAGATTTCCTGATGGGAACCGTGAGGGTTTCATCTATGTTTAATGCCCCGCTTATTCAAATTTCGCCCATTTTGATGCCTGCATGGCAACAATCTTTCAAGCGGTTTTTTGATATCGTCATTTCAATATTTGCAATTGTGATTTTATTACCGGTTTATATATTTACAGCCATAGGAGTAAAGTTGTCGTCGAAGGGCCCGGCCATTTACTCTCAGGAGCGGATTGGGTACAAAGGGCATCCTTTTAAAATGCACAAATTCAGATCAATGTATCGTAATGCAGAGATTAATGGCCCACAACTTTCAAGTAAAAAGGATGATAGAATTACGCCATTCGGACGATTTATCCGTAAAATCCGCCTTGATGAAATACCTCAGTTCTTTTCAGTGTTAAAAGGAGACATGTCAATTGTTGGACCTCGGCCAGAGCGGCAATATTATATCGATAAAATTATTGAACGATCACCCCATTATAAACTCCTTATGAAAGTTAAGCCCGGAATTACCTCATGGGGACAGGTTGAATATGGTTATGCTTCAAATGTCGATGAAATGATTGAAAGACTTAAATATGATATTTTGTATATCGAAAATATGTCACTCGCAGTTGATTTCAAAATCCTGATTTATACGGTATTAATCGTCATTCAGGGTAGGGGCAAATAGCCGGTTAGATTGTTCCATTCTCAATCATCATTACAATGAGTTCAATTAATGCATCTTCTCCGTTTGGGTCGTATTTGGTTTTTAAATTGTAGCCAAATAGTCGTGCAAAGGTTTGATAAAAAAAGGCTGAAAATCCACCTCTGAGTTCTTTAACCAAGTCGTAAGAACTGTCACCGGTTTCTCGATCAATTAACTTAATTAAAATTTTGCCTTGCGAAAAAGTAAGCTTGCGAAGATCATCCCCAAATTCATCTTTTAACTCTTGCTCTGCTCTTTTTAAAATTTTCTTTTGTTCTTTTTTGTCTGGTGTATTAAGTAAAAGCTCATTATATTCCTTCAGTTTTATACCGGCAATTTTAGCATAAGGATATACTATTTTAACGTATCTTATCAGCCTGGTAGTTCTGCGAAATTCGCCTTTCTTTACAATTCGATATCCTGAAATATGAACTTCATTAAGGTCCATCACAGGTATGGTATCTCCATCAACAACTTTTACCATCGATACTACGCTTGTTTCTTGCGCGAAAGTGATGCAGTTCGTGAGAATAAGAATTATTATGACAAGAATTTGATTTCTCATGATATGGTCAAATCAATTACTATGCCAATGGCATCATTGACTTCATAAAAACGAAGTAAAGAAAAAATATTGCGTGAAATTAAAAATGAATTAAAGCTTATGCAACTTTTAATTTAGAAAGATTCGCCTTCTCGAATTTTTGTTTTGCATAGGATAAGCTAACCTTCAGACTTTTTACAGATTTTTGAGAAGGTAACTCGAACATGGCATCTGTAAGTATCGCCTCCACGATTGAACGTAAGCCTCTTGCCCCAAGTTTAAATTCAATAGATTTGTCGACGATAAAATCAAGTACATTATCATCGAAGCTGAGCTTGATATCATCCATCTCAAATAATTTAACAAATTGTTTAACCAATGAGTTTTTTGGCTCAGTTAAGATTAATTTGAGGGTGTCTTTTTCAAGGGGATTCAAATACGATAAAACGGGTAATCGACCAACGATTTCTGGAATAAGGCCATATTTTTTAATATCAGATGGAGAAATATATTGAAGGATGCGATCTTTATCAATCTTTTCTTTTTCTTTATCCGAACTATAACCAATCATATTGGTTCGCAATCTAGAACCAATGATTTTATCAATTCCGTGAAATGCTCCTCCTGCAATGAATAAAATATCTGTGGTATCAATTTTTATCATTTTTTGCTCTGGGTGCTTACGTCCTCCTTGAGGTGGAACATTAACTTCCGAACCTTCGAGTAATTTTAAAAGCGCCTGCTGAACACCTTCTCCTGAAACATCTCTTGTAATTGATGGATTATCACTTTTGCGAGCAATTTTATCTATCTCATCAATAAAAACAATCCCTTTTTCTGCTGCAGAAACATTGTAATCAGCTACTTGTAACAAACGAGTGAGCACATTTTCAACATCTTCGCCAACATATCCGGCTTCTGTCAGAACGGTGGCATCAGCAATGCAAAAAGGCACATCCAAAAATCGGGCAATGGTTCTGGCCAATAAGGTTTTTCCGGTTCCTGTTTCGCCTACAATAATAATATTTGATTTTTCAATTTCAACCTCATCAACTTCATCAACAGGTTGGGTAATTCTTTTGTAATGATTGTAAACAGCTACCGAAAGCACTCGTTTTGCTTCATCCTGCCCAATTACATATTGATCTAAATGTGCTTTGATTTCGCTGGGTTTGCTTAATTTGATATCGATATTAGCAAACTTTTCGTTTTCTTGAGCGGAAAATTCTTCCTTCAGAATCAATTGTGCTTGCTCAACACAATGATTGCAAATATGCGCATTCATTCCTGCAATCAGAATACCACTTTCTTCTTTTGGTCTTCCGCAAAAAGAACATTTATCTGCCGGTTGTTTGGCCATAGTAAAAAATACTTAGTTTTTATTTTTTAGCAATACTTCATCTATCATTCCGTATTCTTTGGCTTCGGTAGCGGTCATCCAATAATCTCTGTCAGAATCTTTCCAAACTTTCGCGTATTTTTGTCCGCTATGCTTAGAGATAATATCGTATAATTCTTTTTTAAGTTTTTGGATTTCTCTGGCTGTAATTTCAATATCAGAAGCTTGTCCTTGTGCACCACCCATTGGTTGGTGAATTAAAATACGTGAATGCTTTAAAGCAGTACGTTTTCCTTTTTCACCTGCACATAAAAGCACTGCGCCCATAGATGCTGCCATCCCTGTACAAATGGTTGCCACATTAGATGAAATATATTGCATGGTATCGTAAATACCCAAGCCGGCATAAACTGATCCGCCTGGCGTATTGAGGTAAATTTGAATGTCTTTTTTTGCATCAACTGATTCTAAGAATAATAGTTGCGCTTGAATGATATTTGCAACATAATCGTTGATTGGAACACCCAAGAAAATAATTCGATCCATCATGAGTCTTGAAAAAACATCCATGGTTGCGATGTTCATTTGTCGTTCTTCAATAATGGTTGGTGAAATATAGTTGTCAAGAATGGAGGTGTAACGTTCCATTGTTAAGCTACTAATGCCTCTTTCTTTGAGTGCATATTTTTTAAATTCGTCTGAATTATTCATAATCAATTGCTATTTAATTTGTGTTGCTAATTTAACAAATTCCTCGTAATTGACTTCTTTCTTGGTTTGCTTAATATTTGCTTTGAGGAAATCTAAAAGCTTTTTATCATAAAGCTGATCGTAAATCTTTTTAACTTCTTCTTTATTTTGCATTACCGAATTAACGATTTCATTCATACGGTTGTCATTTTCATTTGATTCTGCTCCAGGCATGGTCATATTCATGAAATAACCTTTGATATGATCTCTGACTTCTTCTTCTTTAACTTCAATATTATTTCCTTTCACAAGCTTGCTCTCAATCAACTGCCACTTAAGTGATTTAATATAACTGTCGTACTGAGTTTCTAATTGTTCCGGGGTAACTCTATCCTGATTATTTTCCAGTAACCATCTTTTCAAAAATTCATCAGGAACAGAAATATCTGCTTTTTCAATTAATAGTTCAACAGCATTGTTCATAAATTGTCGATCGCTTTCTGAGGCAAATGAAATTTCTGCATCTTTTTTGATTCTTTCTTTTAGCTGATCCTCGTTCTCAATTTTGTCTTGAGGGTAAACCATCTTATAGAATTCTTCATTTAACTCAGCAGGTTCAGTTCTGCTTATTTCTGTAACTGTAAATTCAATTTCATTTTTGAATGCTTCTGCTTCTTCAGGCCTGATGCCTAATAAGGTAGCAACTTCAATATCACTTTTAAGTGCTTTTGTCGGATCAAATGTGATTTGGTCTCCAACTTTTGCACCAATAAATTGCTTTAAGGCTGTTTTTAATTTTACACTTTCAAGTTTTAATTGTGCCGAACCTTTCAAGCCATCTTCATTATTTACTTCGGTAAAATCACCAAATAAAACATCTGTTTCTTCAGCTGTCTCAGGTTTGGTGGTTTTCCCATTTCTGTTTCTTAAGTCAGCGAGATATTTATTTACCACGTCTTCGTCAGCCTTAATATTGTAATATTTTACTTTGAATTTATCATCAATGGCGATATCAAACTCCGGTGTCAATCCGATATCGAAAAAGAAATCAAATTTTTCCTGCGTGTCAAAATCTAATTCAGTAGTTTTTTCAAGGTTGGGTAATGGATATCCCAAGATGTCAATTTTTTCATCAACAATGTATTGGTTAAGCGAATCAGAAATTAGTTTATTAATTTCTTCTGCTAAAACAGCTTTGCCATACATTTTATCAACCATGCCAAAAGGAACTTTGCCCGGACGAAATCCTGGAATGTTTGCTTTTTTCTGGTAATCTTTTAAAACCGTTTTTACTTTTTCCTGATAATCTTCCTTTACTAATTCAATTTTAATAATTGCTGTAAGATCACTTGACTTTTCCTGTGTAATATTCATTAATGATGAGTTTTAAATGGAGCTGCAAAGATAAATATAAAATTTATAATTACTGAGTTTCAGTTATTTAAAAAACCTTAGCCCTTTTTCGGAACTAAGGTTTTCATTTTTTGTGCGGATGAAGGGACTCGAACCCCCACGCCTCTCGGCACTAGATCCTAAGTCTAGCGCGGCTACCAATTACGCCACATCCGCATTCATGGTCGTTTTTAGGTCTGCAAAGGTAATATTTTTTTATTAAAATAATCCAAATTATTTCTTATTAAATTGAAGGCTGTTAAATTACTTCATTGCTAAGGTCTTCAGCGCTTATGGGTCAACTTTATTTTTGGTTTTAACATCCAAAGCTTCTCTTAAACTATTGCCTAGCAACATAAAGGCTAAAACCATTAACATGATGGCAATGCCCGGTAAAATAGCCAAATAAGCAGAATCTAAAATAATGTAAGCATAGTTTTCTTTAATCATGGTTCCCCACGAAGGCATGGGTGGTTGAACACCTATCCCAAGAAAACTTAACCCCGCTTCAATTAAAATAGCTGCAGCAAAATTAGCTGCCGAGATTACAATTATCGGGCTCATAATATTGGGCAGGATGTGATTAAAAATGATTCGAAAGTTTTTAAATCCCAATGCTTTTCCAGCTTCAACATATTCTTTCTCTCGTATGGTGAGTATTTGCCCTCGCACAATTCGGGCGATTTCAACCCACATGGTTAACCCAACAGCGATAAAAACCTGCCAAAATCCACGACCAAGTGCAAAAGTTATTGCGATGACCAAAAGTAATGTTGGAATCGACCATACGACATTGATTAGCCAAACAATTAAATGATCGATCCACGAACGAAAGAAGCCTGCTAATGAGCCTAATAAAATACCAATAAGAAGTGCAATGGATACTGAGATGAATCCTACAGAAAGGCTAACCCTGGCTCCAATCATCAAACGGCTGAGGTAATCTCGTCCATAGCGATCGGAACCAAGTAAAAAGGATTTGGTTGTTAGGTGTTTTTCTGAAACTAATCTTTGTAAATCAATAACTGTGTAGCTTTTATTTATGGAATCAACTGTTAAGTAACTCACTGTGTTTTCCTCATGATCATATAAATAAGTATTGAGGAGGATTGATTCGTATACGTCCGCAAGCAGAAAAACAAATTCTTGAAGGTCACTTATTGAATCTTGCGCGAATTCAGTTAATATGATCTTGTCAGCTTCGAATTTATAAGCAGAATAGGAGATGGCATCATAATTTAATGTTTGCCCAAATAACATCTTTTGAATCAAATTCTTTCTCGACCGGAATCTGTTCTGAGTAACATTTAATACATTGATCCTGCTCCCGGGTTTTAGTGAAGCCAGTTCTAGCGATTGAGAATTTGCATAGGGCGACGAGTCGGGAGTGATGAGATAACCAAGTATGGTTACAATCAAAATAAGCACAATAAAAATTAAGGAGCCAATACCAATCTTATTATTTAATAACTTCTTCCATGCCAGTTTTGAAAGTGAGGTGCCTGTTGTATATGCTTTTCTTCTAAATAACATGGATGCAGTTAATGAATAAATACAAATGTAATTAAAAGGCTAATTTAAGTAGTGTTCTCAATATTTTTTTTGGATTAAAAATTTTATTAAATAAAAATTATTATTGTATATTTGCACTCCTTAAAAATGGTGATTGTAGCTCAGTTGGTTAGAGCACTGGATTGTGGTTCCGGGGGTCGTGGGTTCGAGTCCCATCATTCACCCAAGTTAAAGAGCGTTCATTTTGGCCGCTCTTTTTTGTTTGTGCAAGGTTATCTTATCCTGAAAGGGACGAGAAGTTTATCCGCCGCAGCGAAGCGAAGGAGGAAGTCCCATCATTCACTCAAGTTAAAGAGCGTTCATTTTGGCCGCTCTTTTTTGTTTGTGCAAGGTTATCTTATCCTGAAAGGGACGAGAAGTTTATCCGCCGCAGCGAAGCGAAGGAGGGAGTCCCATCATTCACCCAAGTTAAAGAGCGTTCATTTTGGCCGCTCTTTTTTGTTTGTGCAAGGTTATCTTATCCTGAATGGGACGAGAAGTTTATCCGCCGCAGCGAAGCGAAGGAGGAAGTCCCATCATTTACCCAGACATTAAGCCTCCCCATTAAACTGTGGGAGGCTTTATCTGCTTTTTTACCACTACATATCAAGGGTTTAAAAGAAAATTTAAAATTATTTTCAAATAGAGGGTTACCTTTTAACGACTTTCGGAATAAACTAGGCAACTTAAAACTAGAAAATCATGGCTTTTAACTATTATTTAGACAACGTAGGGTTCATCTCAAGAAATAGTATCAAGGAAATTATTACAAATCCTGAGTATGGTTTTACCGGTTTTATGAGGTATAGTAGTGGAGGGGCTGGAGCATTCTGCTTCATCTCTTATCAACGTAGAACATTAAAACTTGATGTTTTAACACAATAACCATTTTTACACAAATAAAAAAAGCCCTCCATATTGGTGGGCTTTTTTTGTGCTCTTTATTTTATCGCACTTTCAAATTTAGCATTATAAGCTTCCCATTTTTCTGTCAAAAATTTATCTTCCGCAAAAAAATGTAAAATTGGATCAAAAGTTTTTGCTTCCATATACCCGGGAACAATAGTTATTAACTCAGATTTTTCATTCATAAATACGTATGATGGATAGGACATTCTGCCATTTAATAAAGCTTGCGCCAATTGATGGGTTGGTCTACGTCCTTTGTTTTCATTTATAAATTCAGTGCCTTTAAAGGTTACAGGTTTTGTTCCTTCAGCATTAAACTTAACCGCGTAATAGTTTTTATTCATGTATTTCACAATATCGGGATGTGAAAAAGTATCTTTATCCATTTTCTTACACCAGCCACACCAATCGGTATAAACATCGATAAAAACTTTTTTCGGTTCTTTTTCTAAAAGATCAATGGCTTCTTCAAAAGTGTACCATTTTATTTTCGAGTCATCTTCGTCTTGAGCCATTATGTTTAAAGCCAGAAAAAGTGAAATTGTAAGTATTAGTAATTTTTTCATTGTGTTGATTTAGTTACGATTCGCGCGATCTTTCTATTTCCCGTTTCGAATCTTTTTGTTTTAAACTTTCTCTCTTGTCGTAGGTATGCTTTCCTTTTGCTAAAGCGATCTCCAATTTTGCCAAACCTCTTTCATTTATAAATAATGAAACAGGAATAATTGTAAATCCTTTTTCTTTTACTTTGGTCGAAAGCTTTTTAAGTTCACGTTTATTCAATAATAATTTCCGATCCCGCTTGGGTTCGTGATTATTATAAGTTCCCATGGTGTACTCGGCTATATGCATATTTCGAACATAAAGCTCCAGTCCATTAAAAGAGCAATAAGCATCTGAAAGATTTGCTTTACCTTCTCTGATTGATTTGATTTCAGTTCCTGTTAATTGGATTCCGGCAATCAAACGTTCAACCAAAAAATATTCAAAACTTGCACGCCTGTTTTTTATTTTAATGTTTTGATTCATGTGCTATGACTTGAGGCAAAGATAATACTTATCGTTTTTGGAAAATGCTAAAAATGTGTTAAAAAAGAACCCGATACCATTTTCAGATATCGGGCATTAATGTTTTGAGAAACTTTGAAATTATTTTATGTCACCTAATATTAGTGGCATACCATCTCCGCTGTTACCAATAACAACAATTTTTGCATTTGCTGATTGGGCTAGTCGTAAGGTAGCTTCAATTCCTTTATCTCTTAATATATTTGAAGTAATACTTGCACTTAAAACCCTATTTGCAGTTGCTTTACCTTCTGCTTCAATTCTTTGACGCTCGGCTTCTTTTTGGGCAATTTGTAACTTGAATTCATATTCAAGAGATTCTTGTTCTTGCTTTAATTTACCTTCGATCGCATTCTTGATGGTTGGAGGCAATATGATAGATCTAATTAGAATTTGATTTAATTGAACATGCTTATCATCTAAAAGTTTTTTTGTTTCAACAAATATTTCATCCTGAATCGCATCACGTTTAGTAGAATAAATTTGTTCGGGGGTATAACGCCCAATTACATTACGGGCAGATGATCGTAATGCAGGGATTACAACTCGGTGCAAATAATCAGTTCCTATCATACTATGCAAGAAACCTAATTCGCTGGCCAATGGTAAATACCATGCAGAAACATCAACCCTGATTTCCAGTCCGTTTGAGGATAATACATTTAACTCTTCCGCAATTTCCTGTTGCCGTGTCTCATAAATAATCATTTTATTCCAGGGAGCAATAAAATGGAATCCTTCTCCATAGGTGTTCTCAGTATCGATTCCACCTCCAAATGTTTTAAATAATACACCGTCGTGACCTGCGTCTATGGTAACGGTCATTCGACTCCAAAAAATTATAAGGAGGATAACCGCAAGGACGATAATCCCAATGGGTAATACTTTTTTTAAATTAATTTCTTCTGGTTGTGCCATAATATTTTCATTTTTTGGTTAGTAGCTAATTTTAAGGTGAGAATATACAAATTTACTAAATTTAAAGAAGCATTTTACAATTATATTCTCAGTCTAAGCTAGAAACGTATAGATAAACCCGCCATCAAATTTATCCCGGCTTGTGGGAAATACCCATCCATTGCATATTCTGCACCCTCACTAAAGTATCTGTAAACCCAGGCATTGGTTTCATATTTTTCGTTAAATAAATTGTTAAGCATTAAACGAGCCGTAATTCCTTTAACAAAATCAGTATTAAATTCATATTCAAAATGCAAATTGTTTATAAAATAAGGGTCTAAACTTCTTGATTTGTTAGCTGTATTGTCAATGTATTGCCTGCTAACGTATTTTGAAATGAATCGAATTTGAAATACATCACCTGGGTTTAAGCTTATGGTCGATCCGGCAATGAGTGAAGGAGAAAAGGATAAATTAGTCTTTCCTAGGTTTTCAGGGATTTGAGCGTAGGGTGGGCTCCAATTGTCGACATAAGTAGTGAAGTCTTTTATTTTATTTTCGCTTAAAGTCGCATTGAATTCCCATTCAAGATTAGATGAAAGTTGAACACCTCCATAGATCTCAATGCCTGAACGATAACTTTTTTCAACATTAGTTAAAATGGCAGCTCCAACATCATTTATTTCTCCGGTTAATACCAATTGATCTTTATAATTCATAAAATAAAAACTGGCATTCAAATTTAACTTGGCTGTTTTGTAGGCATAGCCTAATTCCCAGTCGAGTAATTGTTCACTTTGAGGCTGATGATTGGCATCTGAATCTCGATAATCACTTCGGCTTGGTTCTCTGTTCGAAAGAGCTAAAGAAGTGTAAATACTGTTCTCTTCGTTCAATTCATAAAATATTCCTGCCTTTGGATTGAAGAAGTTAAAATCATTGGTTTGTGAAATATCTCTTAAGTCATCGTGAATTCCTTCAATATCATAATTTATTTTTCGAAATTGAAGATCTCCGTAAACACTAAGTTTTTCAGTTGCCTGCACTGTTGCTTTCGCGAAAATATTAAAATCAGTTTTGTCGCCTGTGTTCTCATACCAGCGATGCCTGTATTCTCCATTACTGGCATACTGCGCCCAAATGATTTCTCCATAATGATCTCCAGAGAATTTGTTCCAGGCACCTCCAAGTATGGCGTTTAATTTATTCTTCTCATATTTTAATGAATAAGTAAACCCTAAAAAGTCGTTATCCAACCATTTTTGCTGTATAAGATCTGTTTCTTCAATGGTTGAACCACCAATTACAATCGGATCCAATTGGTAATCTGTAAAATCACGACCTTCTTTAAATTGCTCGTAATATCCTTCACCATGCGTATAATGCAGAGCGGCATTTAGCAAAAGATCTGAATTAATTTTTTGAGAAAACAACATTTGGTAATGATCCTGCTGATAGTTATCTGTTTCATTTTCGTAAGTGTAGGGATTATGAGTTCGATCTGTTTCGAGCATATCTTTTGGGATTCCATACCATGCCTGATAAGTTCTTTCTTTGCCAGAAAACATATTTAGTTTAACAATGGTAGATTTGCCGTAATAAGCTCCTGACACAAAATATGATTTTAAATCAGAAAAAGCACGGTCGACATATCCATCCGAAGTGATTTTAGACACCCGACCATCAAAAGTAAATTTACCATTGAACAGTCCCGAACCAAAAATGAGATTGTTTTTAAAAGTATTAAAAGAGCCTGCACTACTATTTAATTCAGCATATGCTTCATCTCGCATATTTAATGTTTCAATATTGATGCTGGCTCCAAAAGCTGCTGATCCATTGGTAGAAGTTCCAACACCACGTTGCACCTGAACACTTTCAATTGAACTTGAAAAATCGGGCATATTTACCCAAAAAACGCCATGCGATTCTGGGTCGTTGAGTGGAATACCGTTAAGTGTTACATTAATTCTGGTAATATCTGTTCCTCTTATTCTGATTCCAGTATAGCCAACTCCTGCTCCGGCATCGGAGCTAATAACAGTTGAAGGAATTGATTGCAAAAGGAAAGGGATGTCCTGACCCAAATTTTTTTTAGCAATTTCTTCTTTAGCCAGGTTCGAAAAAGTAGTCGGGCTTTTGTCTTCAACCCTGGTTGCGGAAATTATCACTTCGTCTTGCAAAACCAGACTTGGTTCTAAGTTAAAATTAAAAGTTGAATTTGCCGATACCTGAATCGTTTCTGAACGAGTTCGGAAGCCTAAATACGAGATGGTAATTTGGTAAGTTCCTGAAGAGAGATTGTTTATTGCGTAAGTGCCATCCGGTTTTGAAACAGCGCTGACTTTTCGATTCAGCTTAAGATGTGCTCCTGAGAGGCCTTCACCGGAATGGATTTTAGTAATTTTCCCGGATATCGTAAATTGTGAAAATACATATGCCGGAAGCATTAGCAGTAAGAGTAAAATTTTGATTTTGTTTTTCATTTTATTGATTTTTTATGTTTATAAAAAACCAACAGAGGAAAATATAATTCGTTCAGTTTTTCCCTACGCCGGCATTATCCGGATCAGGTTATACGAGTATGTTCTCAGCCCGTCATTTTTGGGCACCCCTATTGGAATAGTTTTGGCAAAGGTAAAAATTTATTTTTTAATGAAGTAAATACGAACAGAAGATGTGATTTTGTTTTTTTTATTTTCTTAGAAATTTAGGCTTTAAAAATTATTCCATACTTTTGTTAGTATGAAAATATTAATCATCAACGGTCCCAATCTTAACCTACTAGGAAAGAGGGAAACTTCCATTTATGGTCAACAAAATTTTGAAGAATATTTTGAGCAATTAAAATCACATTACCCGCAATTGGGGCTTGAATATTATCAATCAAATATTGAGGGTGAGATTGTTAACAGATTACAGGAAACTGGATTTTCGTATGATGGTATTATTTTAAATGCAGCGGCATACACCCATACTTCGGTGGCCATTGCAGACGCAATAAAAGCGATCACTACTGATGTAATAGAAGTGCATATTTCAAATGTTTTTGCCCGCGAAGATTTCCGGCACGTTTCCTTAATTGGCCCGGTTGTTAAAGGTTCGATAAGTGGGTTTGGATTAGATTCGTACAGGTTGGCAATTGAAAGTTTTTTGGTTTAGCAGATAGTAGATTTGCAGCAATCAGAGATTCGAATTTCTTGGAATAAATTTGTATTACAATTCCCCAATTTACTTTTTTACTAATTCCCAGAATTACCTGTCACTAGTTTCAAGCCAACTATTCCGCAAACAATCATCAGTACGAAAACAATTTTTAAGATTTCTTTTGATTCGCCAAATAACATTATTCCTAATATCACTGTGCCAATAGCTCCGATTCCAGTCCAGATTGAGTAAGCAACCCCAATGGGTAACGTTTTAAGTGCGATGGCTAAAAAATAAATACTGATGGCCATCCCAACAACCGTGATAGCTGATGGCCAGAACTTTGAAAATCCTTCAGAATATTTCAGCGCAATAGCCCAAACTATTTCAAAAATTCCTGCAATAAACAAATAGAGCCAAGCCATTATTTCGAAAATTTATCAGGGTTTAGTTCGGTAAAAGTTTTTTTGCCATGTAAAAAGTGGTCGAAAGCAATATTTGATAAATACATGCTACTTACTTCCTTTTGATGGATGGCTTTTCTTTTTTGTTTTAGGGTTCTCAAATTTCTGTAAAAGCTTAAATGCGCTCGAATCACAGCCCATAAATCAGCAACACCACCTTGTAGCAAAAATTTCATGGCCGCTGCCGCATCCAAAATTAATCGTGCCAAGATGGTCTTAAGAATTCTTTTTTGAGGTAAATTTTTATACATCAAAAAGAAATTATTTCTAAAATTTAAATAGGTTTTACGAGAAGAACTTTTGGGCAAGGTGCCACCACCAACATGAAAAACTGTTGATTCGGGGCAGAACATTATTTTGTAGCCTTCATTTTTAAGTCGCCAACATAAGTCAATCTCTTCCATGTGTGCAAAAAAGTCATCATCCAATCCACCCAATTTGTGATAAAGTTCTGCCCGAACAAATAAAGCAGCTCCGGTTGCCCAAAATATTTCACAAGCTTGATCATACTGCCCTTTGTCTTCTTCCAATGATTGAAATACACGTCCTCGGCAAAATGGATATCCATATTTATCGATAAAACCTCCGGCTGCTCCGGCATATTCAAATTTATCTTTTTCGAAAAAGGATCGAATTTTTGGTTGGCAGGCAGCGATCATTCCATCCTTTTCCATCATGTCTATCACTGGTTTAATCCAGTTCTCTGTAACTTCAATATCAGAATTTAATAACACATAATATGCTGCATCAACCAGTTTAAGGGATTGATTATAACCCGCTGCAAACCCACCATTACTTTTGTTTTCAATGATCCGTACATCAGGAAAATCAGATTTTAAAAGCGCAATGGAATCGTCACTTGAAGCATTATCTGCAACAATTATTTCAGCATCATCTTTGCTGAATTTAATAACATTGGGTAAGAATTTTTTTAGAAATTCACGACCGTTCCAATTTAGTATAACTACAGCTGTTTTCTTCAAGTTAAGGGTTTAATTAGTTAGTGTTTCTTTTTCATATTTCCATCGGCGATGCGACCAAAGCCAATTATCAGGGTTGTTTATTATTGAGTTTTGTAAATGCTTAATATAGGAGTCAATAATCTGGTGATCTTCGCAAAGCTTTGGGGTATCTGTTATAAGATGCAATTCTGCTTCGTAGTATCCTCTTTTTTTTCTTTGAACATCAAAATATACGACGGCGATATCTAAAGATTTTGCAATCTTTTCTATTCCCAGATAAAATGGAGTTTCTTTGTTTAAGAACGATGTCCAATAATTTTGATCACTCTTTAAAGGACTCTGATCTGCTGCCATGAGCGAGGCTGTGCTTTGGTCTTTATAATGAGCCAATGTCCGAAGTGTATGTGTATACTTTATCGGAGAAAATCCAAATCTTGATCTATTCGAATTCATGAATTTATTAAAGAAGGGGTCGTTAAGTGGTTTAGCCGGACCAAAAACTTTAAATTGATTTCTGCTTGCAAGCAAGGGCCCGAGCCATTCCCAATTTCCAATATGACCAATAGTTACCAATATGCTTTTATCCTGTTCGAAAAGCTGATCTAATAGTTCCGGATTTTTTAGAATGAATCTTTTATTAAGTTTTTCTACAGAAATGTTTTTAAGTTTTAAAACCTCGAAAAAAATATCAGTAAAGTTGTGGTAAAACTTTTTTGCAATTTTTTTTATTTCAGCATCACTTTTCAGCGGAAAAGCCTGATGAAGGTTCTTATAAACTACTTTTTTGCGGTAGCGGATAATATAATAGAGTATAAAAAAAAAGAAATCAGACTTTAAATAAAGAATTCTGAAAGGTAACCATGAAATGACCCACGAAAAGAAAATAAACAGTTTATGGATAACGATCATAGAAGTTATTTACTAAATAAATTTCAATGCAAAAATACATTCTATTTTTGAAACGAGCTTAATCCTTCGAAATAATTAGTTTCTAAGTTAGAAATGGTTTATTTAGAGTGATTTGGGATATGTAAAGTGTAAAAATGTAAAGCGTAGGAATAATTTTTTTTTAAAAATATTTTGAGAATAGAAAAATATTGTACTTTTGCAGCGGAGAAATGGCAGAGTGGTCGAATGCGGCGGTCTTGAAAACCGTTGAGGGTCAAACCTCCGGGGGTTCGAATCCCTCTTTCTCCGCAAAAATTAAAGCCCTTCAGTTTATGGAGGGCTTTTTTTTGTTTTCAACCACCCCCTGTTTATGGTAAAATTTCCAGGAAAAATCACCTTTAAAATATGAAATTTAATATTTAGGCTATCTGGTTTTAATTAGCAAAAACCGCAGGTTCATATTTAAAACGTATTTCATTATCTATTATCGTGTGATGACTTGGTCACCTTTTGCTAAAACAAGGAATTAATAAGTATTGAAGACTTATTGTATTACAAGAACTTGTGAATTTGTTAAATCGTTTATCTTATTAAATTATGAAATCCATCCTTATTATTGATGACAAAAGAAATAACCTCATAACAATTAGTGCGCTAATTAATGAACATATTATTGACTGCATCGTGCATACAGCATTGTCTGGGGAAGATGGAATTCAAATTGCAAGAAAAACACAGCCAGATACCATTCTTTTGGATATTATTATGCCGGGCTTGGATGGTTTTGAAACCTGTAAAAAGCTAAAAAATGATGAGTTAACCAAACATATTCCTGTGGTACTAATAACAGCCATAAAAAATGATACTGAAAGCAGAATACAAGGCTTAAATATTGGGGCAGATGCTTTTTTGTCGAAACCAATTGAGCCTGCCGAATTTATTGCTCAGATAAATGTAATGTTACGAATTAAGGAGGCTGAAGACAGACTGAGAAAAGAGAAAAGAGATTTGGAAGAGCTTGTGGAAAAAAGGACAATCGAGCTTTCACAAAAAAATGAGGTTCTACAATCAGAAATTCTTAAGCACCGACATACGGAAGATAAGTTGAAAAAATTATCTCTTCGTAACCAACTCATTCTTGAAAATACGATGGAAGGTTACATTTTAACAAATCCTGAGGGTAGAGTTATTGATGTTAATCCGGCCTATTGCAAACTGATTGGATATACGCGTAAAGAGTTATTGGATATGAATATACGCGAGTTAGATATTGACCTGAGTGAGACGGAAAAAAACAAAAGGATAAAAAGGTTGGTTAAAGATGGATGCACCCGAACTGAAACAAAGCATAGGCGTAAAAATGGCCAACTTTTGAATTTAGATATGAGTGTCGCGATTATGTATGTTGATGCTGAACCAATGGTGATTGCATTTATCCGTGATATTACAAAACGAAAGCATTCGGAAAAGTTACAGAAGGTTTTGTTTAATATTTCGAATGCAGCAAATACAACGGATAATTTGATAAAACTAATTGGCAAGATCAAAGTAGAGTTAGGTGCTGTTATTGATACAACAAATTTTTATATAGCCCTTTATCATTCTGAAAATGATACGATTTCCTTACCCTTTATCGCTGATGAAAAAGATAAGGTAACATCTATCCCCGCTGGTAAAACGCTTACTAATTATGTTATAAAAACGAAAAAACCATTACTTGCAACAAAAAATAAAATAAAAGAATTAGAGGAGGCTGATGAGGTGGGTAGATTTGGATCTGATTCCGAAATATGGCTCGGTGTGCCTCTCAAATTAAAGGGTGATGTAATTGGTGTGCTTGCAGTTCAGAGTTACACCGATGAGTTTGCCTATGATAAATCAGATATGGAGGTACTGGAATTTATTTCAGAGCAAATAAGTATCTCGATTGATCGTAAAAATGCTGAACAAGAGCTTAAAGATGCGCTTGCCAAAGCAACTGAATCAGATCAATTGAAATCTGTATTTCTGGCAACCATGTCGCACGAGTTACGAACCCCGCTTAATGCCGTTATTGGATTTTCCGAAATAATAAGAAATGAAAATTTGCCGCTATCCGAAATTATGCAGTTTAATAAATCCATTAATATTAGTGGAAATAATCTGTTGAGTATCGTAGAGGACATTTTTGAGATTGCTTTGATCGAAACGGGTGAAGTTAATCTGGTTAAAGAAAAAGTAAACCTAATAAGTTTGTTGAATGAAATTAATGAATTAATAATCGTCGAGCAACAGAACACCGACAAGATTCATATTGAATTAAAATTGACAACACCGGAGGTAAATAAAGAAATTAGTTTAAATACTGATCCCTTAAAATTTAAACAAATCTTAATTAATCTGCTGAAAAATGCACTAAAGTTTACCATAAAAGGAACAGTTGAATATGGGTTTAATGTTAAGCAGGATCATGACAAATCATTTTTGGAGTTTTTTGTGAAAGATACCGGAATAGGGATCCCTAAACAAAAGAAAAAAATTATTTTTGAGATGTTCAGGCAAATTGAAGAAACGCATTCAAGAACATATGGAGGTATAGGACTTGGGTTGACAATTGCAAAAAGACTGACTGAAATATTAGGTGGAAAGATGTGGCTTGATACGGATGAGCAAACAGGGTCAACATTCTATTTTACAGTACCTTTTAATGATTTTTTACCTGATGAAAATGATGCTAATTTGAAAATACAAGCGCTTAGTGATGGTAAAAAGGAAAAAATATTGATTGTTGAAGACGATGATTTAAGTTTAAGTTTTTTAAAAATACTACTCAAAAAATCAGGGATTAATACGATATGCGTGAAAAGTGGTGAAGCAGCGATTCTATCATGTAAAAACGATCCCGATATCAAACTGGTTTTAATGGATATTAATATGCCGAGAATGGATGGTTATGAAGCCACCATGAAAATAAAAGAAATGTGCCCCGATATGCCAATCATTGCCCAAACAGCATATGCCATTCCAGGTGATCGCGAAAAATTATCGCAAGCAGGATGTGATGATTATATTTCAAAACCGATCAATAAAAAAATGCTCATGGATAAAATAAAAAAATATTTCAAATAGAATTGGAATCCGTTTTATTACTTTATATCTTTGTTCGGTAATTAACGAACAACTATGGGTAAAGAAGCAAATATAGGTGATGAGCAGGTTAAGATGGCCAGATATGCAAAGGCATTGGGTCACCCTACCCGTGTGTTTATCCTTAATTTACTTTCAAAGCAGAGTTGTTGTTATAGTGGAGATTTGAGCGAAGAATTAACCATTGCCAAATCAACACTTTCTCAGCACTTAAAAGAATTAAAAGATGCTGGATTGATTCAGGGTGAGACTGAAGCTCCCAGAATCAAGTATTGCGTAAATAAAGAAAATTGGGCTGAAGCAAAATTATTGATGAAGGAATTTTTTAATATTTGATTTTTTTTGTAACACATGTTCGTTGTTTTGCGAACAACTAAATATATAATCTAATGGAAATAAAAGTTTTAGGCACAGGATGTGCAAAATGTAAGTCGCTGGAGAAAGCAACAATTGAAGCGGTTGAAAAAGCCGGAATTCAAGCAACCGTAACTAAGGTAGAAGACATCGTTGAAATCATGCAATTTGGCGTAATGACTACTCCTGCTTTGGTGGTCGACGGAAAAGTTATTGTAAAAGGGAGGGTCCCATCATCTGATGAAATATCACAATTATTAACTAAATAAATAATACAATGAAAAAAGTAGTAAGTATTTTAAGTCTAATGATTCTAGTAGGTATGGTTGCAGTTTCGGCGCAAAATCAAAACAAAGAAATTGCAAGTAGTAATCAAGATGAGACCAGTGTCAAAGCATATTATTTCCATGCAACCAATCGCTGTGTTACCTGCAAGGCAGTTGAAGCTGTTTCCATTGAAGTGATCAATGAATCTTATGCTGATAAAGTTTCACTTAAGATTTTCAATCGAGAAAAAGATGAGAATAAGGCACTTGTTGAGAAATATCAGATTAGTGGTCAGACTTTGTTAATTGTAAAGGGTGATAAGGTTATAAACTTAACCAACGAAGCTTTTTTAAATGCAAGAAGTAACCCTGAAAAATTTAAACTTAAATTGAAATCTACTTTAGATTCACTATTATAATATGGATTTTCTACAGAACCTTTTGGAAATTTCACAATTCCCAATTCTAACAGCACTTATATTGGGACTTATGACTTCCATAAGTCCCTGCCCTTTAGCAACCAACATTACTGCTATTGGGTTTATTAGTAAGGATATTGCAAATCAACGTAAGGTATTCATTAATGGTTTGGTCTATACTTTAGGGCGAGCTATTTCTTACACAGCCATCGGATTATTGTTCTATTTTGGTGCAAGCCAGTTCAAGTTTGCCGGATTTATTCAGGAATGGGGTGAAAAAATATTAGGCCCTCTTTTAATTATTATCGGTCTTTTTATGCTTGGGATCATAAGACTAAAGATACCAGGTACTGGTTCGTTAACTGAAATGATGGAAAAAAAATCGAATAGTGGTTTCTGGGGAGTGCTTTTATTGGGAATTGTATTTGCCTTGGCATTTTGTCCTTATAGTGGAGTCCTCTATTTCGGTATGCTCATCCCTATAACAATCAGCAGTGCAAGTGGATTGTATTTGCCTTTATTTTTTGCCATTGGAACAGGTGTTCCTGTCATAATTTTCGCTTGGCTTATCGCTTTTAGCATGGGTTCGATTGGGAATGTATATAATAAACTTAAATCGTTTGAATTATGGTTTAGACGAATCATTGCTGTTTTATTCATATTTGTTGGTGTATATTATGTTATAACAATATACTTTTAGAAGCTGTTCTAAATTAGAGACTTAATGTTTGAAAAAGAAAATAATAGAGTATCGTTTAATTGTAATAATAAATAAAAAAAATTTACGAGGTATGTTCGTTAATCTACGAACATCTTAACAGTTAATTATAATTTAAAAATGGAAAATCGCAAAGAATTAAAAATCCTATTATGGATCGCCATAGTTTTTGGAGTTGCATTTTTCTTGCCAATTGATAGTGCAAGATTTAATACAGCTATTGCAGCAACCCTTGATCTTGTTAAATGGTACGCCAGAGAACATGTAGTACTCTGTCTATTACCTGCATTTTTTATTGCTGGTGTAATTTCCGTATTTGTTAGCCAGGGTTCTGTATTAAGATATTTTGGAGCCAATGCAAAAAAATGGTTAGCCTATACAGTGGCTGCTGTTTCAGGAACTATCTTAGCCGTTTGTAGTTGCACTATTTTGCCTTTGTTCTCAAGTATTCATAAGCGTGGTGCTGGTTTAGGTCCAGCCATAGCTTTTTTATATTCTGGACCAGCGATTAATATATTAGCCATCATACTGACCGCCCGAATCTTGGGCTTCGAAATGGGTGTAGCCCGAGTTATTGGTGCCGTAGCATTTAGTGTGATTATCGGTATAGCCATGTCACTTATATATAGAAAAGAAGAAAAAATAAAGCGGGAAGAACAAATGAATATCGAATTACCTCCCGAGAAGCGTCCGATGTGGCAAACTTCATTTCACTTTTTTACTCTGGTAATTATTCTGGTATTTGCTAATTGGGGTAGCCCTGAAAGTGGTGATACTTCAAGTACATGGTATTATATATGGGCTTACAAATGGTATATTACGGGATTCTTTAGTTTAATGCTAGCATTTTCGTTGATATATATATTAAAAATAAAATGGCAATGGGTATTATATGCCGTAATTGCCACAGCTCTATCAGCAGTTTTATCTACAACTTTTATTGAGAATACAAAACTTGCTCCTTTGGTACCTATGTTAATTGGTATTGCTTCATTGAGTATAATAACTCTTTTTGACAAAAAAGAAGAAGAGAACAAAGAGTGGACAATGGCAAGTTGGGATTTTGCAAAACAAATCCTACCATTATTAGCAATTGGTGTAGTGACAGCAGGATTCTTACTTGGGTCAACACATGATGGACAAACTATTGCCGGTATAATTCCTAATGAATGGATTCAATGGCTTGTTGGTGGGAATTCCATTTTCTCAAACTTCTTCGCTTCAATAGTTGGAGCTTTTATGTATTTCGCTACCTTAACTGAGGTTCCAATTCTACAAGGATTAATAGCTTCTGGAATGGGTAAGGGTCCTGCTCTGGCTTTATTATTAGCTGGACCATCCTTGTCATTACCAAATATGTTAGTTATTCGAGGAGTTCTGGGAAATAAAAAGACGTTAGTTTATATAAGTCTTGTAGTGATAATGGCAACTATTTCAGGTATGCTTTATGGTAGTATTTTTTAAATCATATAAATTGAAAACAGTAATTATTACACTATTTTTTATAGTTAATGGGTTCTATCTATTTGCACAAAATAAGCATTTTTATGAAAACGTAACACCTATTGTGCAAATCTTTGGAACAGCATCTTACAATTTCGATGAAAATAGATATGATTATAATTTTGGTCGAGCGCATTTAGGATTTAAGTATAATTTTAATGATAATTGGAGTGCTAAAATAATTATTGATAGAGGTAGGGCAACTTCGGTTGGAGAAATTACAGTTAATGATCTAGAAGGCAATCCACTCGAAATTCAAAATACTTCTAAGGAAGGTTCATACTATTCAATGTTCTTGAAATTTGCGAGCTTGCAATGGAACGTAAATGATAAGCTGACTTTTGAAGGAGGTGCAATTTTACAAAACCATTATATTACTCAAGAACGATTTTGGGGATTGCGTTATGTGGCCCAAACCTTTCAGGATTTGCACTGGCACTTACCCAGTAGTGATCTTGGGTTTATTGCATATTATAAATTGAGTGAAGCGATATCTTTTGATGCAGCGATTACCAATGGCGAAGGACCACGGCTAAAACAAGATGCTTTCGGAAAGATTAAAATGGCAGTTGGCATAAATATCAATCCTATTAAAAATGTCCAATCCAGAATATATTATCATAATAAACAGTCAACAAAAGATAATAAAGTAAACGAAGAATTGTTCTCTGTTTTTATAGGATACAAGCTAATATCAAAATTTCGCATCGGCGGTGAATTCAATTATATACATAATTTAGAATACAATTTAGGTTTAAATAGCTGGGGGTATTCTTTTTATAGTATTATTAACATAAACAAAAAGACCATGATTTTTGCACGCTTTGATCGACTCCTTTTTGAAGAAGTTCCCATAGAAAATCTCACTATTATAGGTAATGGAAATTCAATGATGGGAGGAGTGTCTCATTCACCCATCAATGGGGTTCAACTCTCATTTAATTATCAAGGATGGTTACCCAAGGAAGGAGTTAAACCTCAAAATTGGCTAATGTTAAGTATGGAGTATAAATTCTAAAATAGAAATTATGGAAAATAAAAAAGTAGAGATACCAGAATGGGCATTTGAATTTCACGGACATAAATGCCCTGCAATGCCAATTGGTTATCGTGCAGGTTTGACCGCAATGAAAAAACTTGGTGTTGAAAAAGCCAGTAATAAAGAATTGTATCTTTTTTGTGAAAATGGGCCGGCACATGCAGCTGCTTGTTTTTTAGATGGAGTGATGGCTGCAACGGGCTGTACCTATGGAAAAGGAATTGCTGAAAAGTTAAATTATGGAAAAAATGCGATTGTTTTGGTTGATCTAAAAACAAAGAATGCCGTAAGAGTTTCAATGCGTCCAGAATTTTTTGAAAAGGCTTTGGATTCTGAATTTGTAAAGCTCCGAAAACAAAAAGTTGAACCTAAGGATATCAAACCCGAATTGGTAATGCCACTAATTGAAAATGTGAAACAAATGGATGAGAATGTGATGTTTTTAGTAAGTGAACTTTTCGAGAAAGAAGTACAACTACCAAAGGGAACTTTTGATTGGCATAATTGCTCAAAATGTAATGAGATTGTATTTGACAATCAATCAAAAATTATTGATGGTAAAAGGGTATGTATTCCTTGTTCGGAAAAATAATTAACATCATATTGTGGAATATTATTTAGCTGTAATTTCTTTCTTTGCTGCCCTTATTTTTTCTCTCGGAGGTGTAGGGGCTGCAATTATATTGATTCCAATTATGGATACTTTCGGGATTCCTCTATCGGTTGCAAAACCTGTAGGTTTATTTTACAACACCATAAGTTTGACGGGTGCAAGTATTAACAATATTAAAAACAAACGACTTGATTTTAAATTAGGCATACCTATTATTATCTTTTCATTTATTTTTGCAAGTGTTGGTGCTTATCTGTCGAAATACATTTCATCACATATTGTGTTACTTATGTTTGTTTCTTTTTTGTTATTCTCAGGATTTATGTTTCTGTTTTTTAGGAATAAAAAGGAATCTAATCATCGAGAAGACATACCTTATTTTTCTCTGTCACTTATTGGTGCGGTTGCAGGTTTAATATCAGGGATGCTGGGTATTGGTGGTGGTGGAATTATTTCTCCACTTTTGTTAATGATGGGTTTTAATCCAAAAAAAATCACAACAATAACCGCTTTTGTTGTTCCATTTTCTTCATTATCAGGATTTCTTACTTACTGGTCAATTGGAACAATTAATTGGAGGTTGTTGATAATCACATCTCTTGCAGGTATTGTAGGGGCAACAATTGGAACCATCTTCATGCAAAAGCAGTTAAATCCGAAAATAGTGAAAAAAATACTTTCAATTATTCTATTAATTATGGCTGTAAAAATGGGACTTAAATTGTTTTAAAATCCAAAGTAATATGGAAACAAAAAAAGAAAATTACTTATGTAGCTTGGGCAAATACTTTGTAATGGCTTGTTCAGAAGCATCCGACTTTGGGCATAGTTACAATTTAGTTGTCCGTAAACTAAATGTAAATAGTGTACGTACAATGAATTACTTGACACTTGTTGATTCCGGAATTAAAAATCCAAACGAATATTTTAAAACCAAAGATTTACTGATGATTGATGGTAGTCCCTTTAACTGTGTGAAATGGATGATGGAGCAACACAATTTTACCAAGTTCAAATATTTACGAATAGCAGACCTTGACTTTAATAAAGGTAAAACAAATTAGATAAGAAAACACATAAAAGGCATACGAAAAGACTAAAACTATTTTTAATTTAAAAACCATAAAAGATGAAAAATGTATCAATCGGATTTATCGGAGGGGGTAGAATTACCCGAATAATTCTTCAGGCTTTACAAAATAAGCAGTTTGAGTTAAATTCAATTATCGTTAGCGATACAAATCCGGAAATTCTGGATAACATGGAAAAGCAGTTCCACGGTATTCAGTGTACGAATCAAAACTGCGAAGCTGCCAAACAAGAGTTTGTTGTTATTGCGCTACACCCGCCTGCTATAATGGATGTGCTAAAGGAAATAAAAAGTGAGATTTCGGAAAAAACCATCTTGCTTTCAATGGCACCAAAAATATCAATTCAAAAATTCCAATCAACACTTAATGTGTTAAAAGTGGCTCGTTTAATTCCAAATGCAACTTCAGTAATTAACGAGGGTTATAATCCAATAAGTTTTTCTTCTGCCTTTAAAAAGAGCGAAAAAAATAGTTTACTAAATTGGTTAAAACTATTGGGACCTACTTTTGAGGTTGATGAGGTGAAATTAGAAGCCTATGCAATTGTTTCAGCAATGGCACCCACTTATTTTTGGTTTCAATGGCAGAAATTAGTGGATCTGGGTAAAGCGTTTGGCTTGGCTTCCGGTGAATCGGAACAAGCAGTTTATCAAAGCTTAATGGCCGCTTTAAATCTGCAATTTAACGATACTTTGACCTTCGATGAAGTTAATGACTTGATCCCTGTTAAACCAATTGGCGAACATGAAACGCAAATCAATGAAATTTATGAGCAAAAATTAAAAGGATTATTTTCAAAAATTTCGACTCAGGCTTAAACCAAATTGTGATTAGATTACCACATTTTATTTGTTAATTTTGCCAAAGGATCAAACCTGATTTTTCATTGGGATGGCAAAATAATAAATTCGTAAAATGGAGCGAAGTCCAACAAAGATTACCATTGCTGAATATTACAAAAAGTATTCAGATTTACCGATCATTGATGTTCGCTCACCTGGTGAATTTACAAAGGGGCATATTCCAAATGCCAGAAGTATCCCTTTATTTTCTGATAAAGAAAGGGCAACAGTCGGAACTGCTTACACCCGCCAATCCAAAGAAATTGCTGTTAACATCGGGATGAAATTTGTCAAACCCAAACTCCAATATTTTATTGATGATTCAAAAAAAGTCGCAGTAGATGGAAAAGTAATTGTTCATTGCTGGAGAGGTGGAATGAGAAGCGCTGCATTTGCACAACATCTTTTAGAAAATGGATTTGAACAAGTTTATTTAATCGAAGGTGGCTACAAGGCTTTTCGAAATCATGTTTTGCAGTTTTTTGATCAGCCTTTTAAATTGCATATTATCGGAGGTTATACAGGCAGTGGAAAAACAAAAATATTAGAATATATTCTTGCAAACGGATGTCAGGTGATTGATCTAGAAGCAATTGCACATCATCGGGGATCGGCATTTGGAGGAATTAGCATGGGAATACAACCTTCGGTTGAACAATTCGAAAGTAATTTGTTCGAAAAAATGAGATTTCTGGATTTCGAAAAACCAATATGGATGGAAGATGAAAGCCGCCATATTGGATCTGCATTTATTCCACCTTCATTATTTAAACAAATGGAAACCAGTTGGGTGTATTTTTTAAATATCCCCAGAGTAGAACGTGCAAAATATCTGGTTAAGGAATACGGAAATCTAAATAAAGAAGAACTTGCATCCTCCATTGATCGGATTAAAAAAAGATTAGGATATGACCAGGTTAAGCGTGCACTTGAATCGCTTGAGAAAAACGATTTTTTTGAAGTAGCGATGATCACCTTGATGTATTACGACAAGTTTTACTTAAAAGGACTATCTCGCCGGAAACCTGAAAGAATTAAAGAAATTAAATTTGAAACAACAAATCATGAAGAAAATGCAAATTATCTTCTAAAAGAAATAGGAAATGGAAAATAAAATCAGGTTAACGAAATACAGTCATGGAGCGGGGTGCGGTTGTAAAATTTCACCCAAAGTTCTGGATACGATTTTAACAACCAATATTCAACAGGAAGTTGATAAAAATTTACTGGTTGGAAATCATAGCCGCGACGATGCAGCTGTTTATGATTTAGGAGATGGATCAGCCATTATCAGCACAACAGATTTCTTTCTGCCTATCGTTGACGATCCTTATACCTTTGGGAAAATCGCCGCGGTTAATGCCATTAGTGATGTTTATGCGATGGGAGGGAAACCTCTTTTGGCTATTGCCATATTAGGTTGGCCCATTAATAAATTGTCTGCTGAAATTGCTGCAAAGGTAATGGAGGGTGGAAGAGCAGTTTGTAGGGATGCGGGAATTATCTTAGCTGGTGGTCATAGCATTGATAACCCGGAGCCGATTTTTGGATTGGCAGTTACCGGCAAGGTTGAGATCTCAAAATTAAAGCAAAATAGTAGCGCCAAGCCTGGGTCAAAACTTTATCTCACAAAACCACTCGGTGTGGGGATTTTGGCTACGGCACAAAAACAAGGAATATTAGAAGAGAAGGATGCGCAAATTGCTCCAGATTCGATGATGTTGTTAAATAAAGTTGGCGTGGAGCTGGCAAATCTTTCCGGGGTTTCAGCCATGACTGATGTGACTGGTTTTGGTTTAATGGGCCATTTGATTGAAATGTGTGAAGGAAGTGAAGTTTCTGCTGTCATCGATTATGGTAAGGTTCCCATATTTCCTGAGGCCATTAAATATTTAAAAGCAGGGGCCATACCGGGTGGAACTAATAGAAATTGGGATAGTTACGGACATAAATTAAACATACCTAAACCCGAACAACAACATATTTTATGTGATCCACAAACAAGTGGAGGGCTTTTAATCGCAGTTTCGGATGAAGCTATCGATCAAGTTGAAGCAATTTTGAAAGAGCAAAATTTGCTTGCACATTCGTTTGGTTATTTGACCGAAAAAGGGGAGGAGTTAATAAAAATCTTAAATTAGTTTCTGATAAAAAAAGATCATGAAAAAAGTTATTCCCTGGATAATCGCTTTTGTGTTTATAGCGCTCATCGTAATTGGGATTTCCATGCGGAGTAAAATGAATATTTATATTTCTGAATTGATGAAGCAACAGGCAGGTGAAGAAGTTGTCTTTAAAGCTTCAGCTTATGTCGATTCTGTTTTCAATTATCAAAAAAATAAAAAAGAATTTGAATTAACATTTCTTGAATTTGGCGCAAAAGGTTGTAGTGCTTGTAAAAGAATGGAGTCTGTGTTAGAAGAGGTAGCCGAAAAACATCCAGAAATAAATGTTGTTTTTGTAAACGCCCTTTTACCTGAGAACCAAATGCTGATGAAATATTATGGAATTGCAAGCATCCCAACTCAAGTGCTGCTTGATGTTAATGGAAAAGAATTTTTTCGACATGATGGCTATTATTCATATAAAAACCTCCTTAAAGAATTTGAAAATATCCTGATTATAAAAAACCAATCACCTTAAATATTTAATAATTATGAAACGAGCATGTTTTTTAATCATAAACAAGGATGAAAACCTTACATGCGAGTTTCATATGACCTATAAAATTAAATTATGTACATATGAAAAAGTATTTATTAGTATTCTTAGTGGTAATTGTTTCAGCTTCGGCATGTTCATCAACACCAAAAACTTTCACCAAATTTTTTAAGGACAAGACCATGCGAGTAGATTATTTCCATAGTGGAACTTCGGCAGAAGAACATTTTGCCCTTGATCGTATCCTTTCTGATGGTGAATGGGCAGGCAGTGTTAACCATTTGATAGATGAAGTAAATTTCGGCTTGTATCAGTTTGATGTTTTTGACTTAGCGACCGGAGAATTAATTTATAATCGTGGTTTTGCAAGTGTTTTTGGGGAATGGCAAACCATACCTGAAGCTCAGAAAAAATGGGGAACCTTTCATGAGTCGCTAAGATTTCCATGGCCACTCAATTCGGTTATGTTAGTGATGAAAAAAAGAAATGCAGAAAATGAATTTGTTAAGATTTGGGAAACTGAAATTGATCCATCCTCACGTGCAGTAACTCCTGCCGATTTAGTTTCTGAATACAAAAGCAACGACATTTTAATTAGTGGGCCTGCAAAGGAAAAAGTTGATATTGTGATTTTAGCAGATGGTTACAAAGCTGATGAAATGGATAAATTTCGTAAAGATGCAGAAAGGCTTACCGCCGAACTTTTTGCGGTTGAACCTTTCAAATCTCGTAAAAGTGATTTTAATATTAGAACTGTTGAAACGCCTTCTGCAAACTCTGGTGTGAACAAGCCACATCCTGGCGTATTTGCCCGAACACCTTTGAGCGTTCATTACAGTAGTTTCGATAGTGAACGTTATGCACTTAGCTACGACAATAGAACGATTAGAGATGTTGCTTCAACCGTGCCTTATGATTTTATGTATTTATTGATTAATGAAAAGACCTATGGTGGAGGTGGTATTTATCAACTCTATGCCTCTGTTGCTGTTGATAATTTATTTTCCGATTATATTTTTGTGCATGAATTTGGTCATCATTTTGCGGCCTTGGCCGATGAATATTATTCCTCTTCTGTTTCTTATCAAATGCCGGAAATTGAAGTTGAACCCTGGGAAGCTAATATCACAGCTTTAATTGATGGGAAATTGAAATGGCAGGATATGGTAAAAGAAGGTACACCCATTCCAACACCATGGGATAAAGAAAAGTTTGATAATCATGCCATCGAAATTCAAAAAGAGCGAGATCGGTTGAGAGCAGCAAAAGCTCCGGAGTCAGTATTAGAAGAGCTTTTCTTGAAACAGCGAAAAGAAGAAACAAAAATGATAAGTGAAATGGAAAATACCGGCACAATTGGTGCTTTTGAGGGCGCTTCTTATTACCAGTATGGAATGTATCGATCATCAACCGATTGTATTATGTATACGCGTAACAGCAATAATTTTTGCCCGGTTTGTCAGAAAGCAATTTCAGATGTGATTGATCAGTATGTGAAGTAATGCTTCTCTAATTTTCAAATTGAAAAAAATAGAATAAATTTGTTTATTAATTGAAATCAAAAAAAATAACTATATGAAACTACTTGAAGGAAAAACGGCTTTAATTACCGGAGCATCCAGAGGAATAGGAAGAGAAATTGCACTTAAATTTGCCGATCAGGGAGCGAATGTGGCTTTTTCAGATTTGGCTTACGACGATAATGCAAAGTCGCTTGAAGCAGAAATTGAAGCCAAAGGCGTAAAAGCAAAGGGCTATGCATCGGATGCAAGTTCATTTGAAGGTGGAGAAGCCTTGATTAATCACATAATGGAAGAGTTTGGGCGTATCGATATTTTAGTTAATAATGCAGGGATTACCCGCGATAATTTGTTGATGAGAATGACAGAGGCAGATTGGGATCTTGTAATCAAGGTCAATCTAAAATCAGTATTCAACTTAACAAAAGCTGTTCAAAAGGTCATGCTGAAACAACGTTCGGGTAGTATTATCAATATGAGTTCGGTAGTTGGTGTGGGCGGAAATGCCGGCCAATCAAATTACTCAGCTTCAAAAGCAGGTTTAATTGGGTTTACAAAATCCATAGCTCAGGAACTAGGTTCCAGAAGCATCAGGTGCAATGCCATAGCCCCTGGGTTTATTGAAACTGATATGACTTCAAAGCTTGATGAAACCGTTAAAAAAGAGTGGATAAAAACAATCCCTCTGCGCCGTTCCGGACAAGCTGAAGATGTTGCCAATATTGCCATTTTTCTTGGCTCCGATCTTTCAAGTTATGTTACCGGTCAGGTGATTAGTGTTTGTGGTGGAATGAGCATGTAAATAAAATTATTTTAAAGATGGCCCGGGTTTTCGCCCGGGTTTTATTTTTTATAGACTAAAGATTAAGATATGTTTTCTGCCAATACTTTGTTTCTTGTCATTATTTCGGTAATTGTTTTGGATTTTTTACTCGAACAATTTCTGGATTATTTAAACAGTCGATATTGGTCAGATATAATTCCCCCTGAACTAGAAGGAATTTATGAAGCTGAAAAATATCGTAAGTCTCAAAATTATATCAAGGCAAAACAAAAAATATCAACATTCTCAAATGCACTTTCTTTTATTTTAATTCTGGGCCTCTTGTATTGGAAAGGATTTGTTTACCTCGATGATTTTCTTCGTAATTATACTGAAAATTCGATATTACTTGGATTATTGTTTTTTGGGATCATTGGTTTCGCTGCTGATATCTTATCCTTGCCATTTAGTTTATACAATACTTTCGTAATCGAGGAGCGTTTCGGATTCAATAAAACAACACCGAGTACTTATGTTTTAGATAAGCTGAAAGGATGGCTGCTGGCCATTGTGCTTGGCGGTGGAATCTTAGCACTGGTTATTTGGATTTATACAGTTAGTACTTCGATGTTTTGGTTATACACTTGGGCTTTAATTGGTTTGTTTACGGTTATTATGAGCATGTTTTATTCCGTGCTGATTGTACCTCTTTTTAATAAACAAGTTCCGCTTTCGGATGGCGAGTTGAGAAATGCCATTGAAAAGTTTGCGGCAAGTGCAGGATTCAAATTAGAAAATATTTATGTGATTGATAACTCAAAACGGTCAACCAAAGCGAATGCTTATTTTAGCGGCTTTGGGCCAAAAAAGCGAATTGTTTTATTCGATACATTAATAAAAGATCATACGACTGAAGAGTTGGTTGCAGTTTTGGCTCATGAAATTGGTCATTATAAAAAGAAACATACGGTTTTTGGTTTGATAATTTCTCTTCTTCAAACAGGGCTCATGTTATTTGTTCTTTCTTTTTTTATTGGAAACCCAATATTATCAGATGCACTCGGAAGCTCAAGTATGAGTTTTCATTTGGGCGTTTTGGTTTTTGGGATTCTTTATAGCCCGGTTTCACTAATTCTGGGTTTGGTTACAAATTATTTTTCGCGCAAACACGAGTTTGCAGCCGATCAATTTGCAGGAGAAAAATATGACCCTAAGGCCCTTAGTGATGCCTTAAAAAAACTATCGGTAAATAATTTGAGTAATTTAAACCCTCACCCGGTTTATACGTTTTTTTACTATTCGCATCCACCATTATTGCAACGGCTTAATGCGTTAGAATTTATGGATAATCAAAAATAGGCTTGACTCAGCTTCTTGGGTTTTTGAAAATAGCAGGGATGGTTCTGAGAATAAGCTTGATGTCGCCCCAAAAAGATGCATTTAAAACATATTGATTGTCGAGGCTTTTTCTGGCTTCAGAGGATAGTTTTTCAGCATCACTTTGCCTAACCTGCCATAGCCCGGTTATTCCGGCAGGTGATAGAAATCTTAAAGCCCATTGATCATCAGTTAGTTTTTCAGCTTCATATAAGGGTAGCGGTCTATTTCCGACAATGGACATATCTCCTTTAATAACATTTACAAATTGCGG
Organism: Bacteroidales bacterium; assembly: GCA_963675215.1. Taxonomy (GTDB): domain Bacteria; phylum Bacteroidota; class Bacteroidia; order Bacteroidales. The sequence goes on along the minus strand of OY775914.1, from coordinate 3,702,074 downwards.
GATCTCATCTATGTTAAAGTTCCTGATAATTTTCCCAACCCTCGTCAGGCGAGGATCATTTTTAACTTTAAAAAAGGTAATGGTATTGGTTTGTTCACGCTTTCGTTTTAAATATTGATTTTCACAAATTTCTACACCATCAATATGCAAAATGGGTGAGCAGGGTTTGCCAAGTTTTTCACATTCAATACATTTATCAGCAAACGAATAATTTTTTCCATTTTTATATTGGTCTATCAGATATTGATTGAGTTCAGAAAGTTCTGCTCGTTTTTCATCAGAGCCAACATACATGGATCTCAATTTGTAGAAATTAAAGATGTCGTAACCAGTTCCAACTCTTCTGGAAATATAAAATACCGGTCCTTTTGAACTAATTTTGATGAATATTATTGCCAATATCCAGATAGGGCTTAATACCAGTAAGGCAAAAATTGAAAATGTAACATCAAAAATTCTTTTAGAAAGACTGATTTTGAAGTCCTCAAAAGTTTCTTGATCTTTTACTTTAAACTTATCGCGCATTATTTATTCTTTGCTAGTCAAATATAGTTCATTTTTTTAAAACAATGTAAGAAAAACAGATGTTAAAAAACTATGGCCGTAACGAGCTAATAAATTAGCGTTAAGATATTTTTTGCTAAAATTTTAATCTAAATTAGGTCGGAAAACGTATAAATATTATTCTTAAAGATCTCTCTTTTTTAAGATGAGGTGCATTAAAAAAACAAACAGGGCCGTATACAGTGCAACGATGATTACATCCTGAAAAGAAACAAAAGCTCTGAAATTTACACTAAACATCTTCATTATATCTGTATTTGGGATGTCAATTAATCTGCCAATCGATTGTATGGGCAGGAAGTCACCCAGGTCGTTCGGAAGTTTATAATTGATGTATCTCTCTATGACATAGAAATATAATAATAACAACCCAATCGTAATACCTGAACGTTTCGCAAGTATTCCTAACATTAAGGCAAAAGTCATGAAAGCGAATAGTTCGAGTAGATAGGTAAATACAAAAACCATATTTTCGAACATCATCGAAAATTTAACTTCGGGTGTGTTTGTAAAACCGAGTATTAGTCCAATAATGAAGAGAAATAAGGTTGCTCCAATACTAATAACTGCAATCATTAAAAGTTTGGATAATAAAAAATCCCACCTTGAAAGTCCGGTAATTATATTTTGCCGAATGGTTCGATACGAATATTCATTGGTAATAAAAATAATGACAACGATTGCAAGTATCATTTTCAGATAACCAGCTAAGTAGGTTAGGTTTTGCCATATTCCCGGAAAATCGTAGATTGTGATTTTAGTTACCGGAATTGGAGCCTTCTTCCCTGCATCAACCATAAATTCATTGATAACCGTTTGTACACCAAAAAGGATGGTGCCCAAAATAAGTGCGTAAAGCCCGATTAGTATCCAAAAAGCTTTATTGTTAGCTACTTTTTTAAATTCTATTTTAAGAAGTCTTATCATGAGATTCAGCTAATAATTCTAAAAAATAATTTTCTAAACTTTTCTTTCGAAGCGAAATATGAGAAACTTGAATTCCTTGTTCAAATAGTGATTTGTTAAGTACTGAACTATCAAATCCAACCTTTAGTTTTACCAGAAACACCTGTTCTTCTCTGTCAAATTGATTAATGAAATCCGAACTGCTCAGAACAGCTTCAATTTTATCCATATCCGGTCCTGCAATTTCAACAAGAACCGAATCACTTAATACTTCATCCACTTTTCCTGCAAACAATTTTTTACCCTTTTCCAGCACAACTACATGGGTGCATACTTTTTGCACTTCATCTAGTAAATGACTTGCTAAAACAATGGTCAATCCTTGTTTGGCAATTTTTTTTATCAGATTCCTGATTTCTGCAATCCCTTGTGGATCTAATCCATTGGTAGGTTCGTCAAGAATCAATACCTCAGGATTTCCGATCAGCGCAGCTGCAAGTGCAAGCCTTTGCTTCATTCCTAACGAATAAGTTTTGAATTTGCTGTTCTGGCGTTCAAAAAGATCAACGGTTTTTAGGATTCCCGGAATTTCATGGTAAGATACACCCTTGATGTCGGCAATAATTTCAAGGTTTTTCAAACCACTCATATAGGGATAAAAAACCGGGGTTTCTAAAATGGCACCAACACGTTTTCGTTCTGCTTTACTTGGCTTATTCCCAAACCATTTAAAGCTACCCGATGTTGCATTGATGGCATCTAAAACAATGCCCAGTGTAGTTGTTTTTCCACTTCCATTTGGCCCCAATATTCCATAAATATTGCCTTTTTCGATAGAAATGGATAGTTTATCAAGGGCCTTTAATTTACCATAAACCTTGGTCAGATTCTCAATGGTTAATACCTCTTCACTCAAAATAATAATGTTTAATTGAATATTAATATAAGTAAAAGACGAATTTAATTAAAAATCATTACAAACTAGTCGATAATTTTTTTGAATAATAATTGATTGTAACTTTGCCACACGCAATTAGCGAATTTATTTTATTAAAAAAATGTAATACTAAGATTTATCAGATGAAAATTTCACAAAACAAGGTTGTATCCTTGACTTATGAACTAAAGTTAAATGACGAGAATGGGGAGTTGGTACAAAAGGTTGAAAAAGAAAAACCATTTGTTTATCTCTTCGGAATAGGTGGGCTATTGCCCGTTTTTGAAAAAAGCCTTGAAGGATTGGGAGTGGGTGATTCTTTTTCCTTCGGATTAACTGCTGAAGATGGTTATGGTCAGCGTAACGAAGAAGCGATAGTTGCCCTGGACAAAAAAATATTTGAGATTGAGGGTAAAATTGATGAGGAAATGATTCAGGTAGGCAGGGTTATTCCTATGCAGAATGAGCAAGGCCAACCTTTAAACGGCTTAGTTTTAAGTATTACAGATGATAAAATAACCATGGATTTTAATCATCCTCTTGCCGGCCAAAACTTGCATTTTACAGGCGAAATATTGGAAGTTAGAGAAGCAACTGAAGAAGAGCTCAGTCATGGTCATGCACATGGTCCGGACGATGGCCATCATCATTAAAAAGTTTTAAACCGAAATTAGAAACACCGTCGGCTTCTTCTGGAAGTCTGGCGGTGATTTTTTCCATGCATCCATGTTTTTACTTTCGATCGATTCTGAATCGAGGGTGATATCTGAAGCGAGGCACATCATTGTGTCGGGATGGCAATTTGCAATAATGGCATTAAATAATTGTTGGTTGCGATAAGGTGTTTCGATGAATATTTTAGTTTGCCCTGATTTTCTGGTATCAGTTTCTATTTCTTTAATTTTCTTATCTCGCTCACTGGGCTTAACCGGAAGATATCCTATAAAGGAAAAGTTTTGACCATTAAATCCGGAAGCAATTAAAGCCAACAAGATGGAAGATGGGCCAACCAATGGTACAATTTTATAGCCTAATTCGTGTGCTCTTTTTACAATTAAATTTCCTGGATCTGCAACACACGGAACTCCGGCTTCCGACATGAGTCCAATGTTTTTTGAATGTTCAATTGGGTTTAAATAGGAGTAGGTATCCTCTTCTTTAGTGTGTTTGTTTAAGTCCTGAAAAACAACGTTATCAAAATTCCCAGGATAATTTAAGCTTTTTAAGAATCTTCGTGCAGAACGAATATCTTCGATTATAAAGTGTTTTAGGTTAAGGATGATGTTGCGGTTATACTCAGGGAAAACCCTTTCATAAGAAGATGATCCCAGTTTAGTCGGGATTAAGTAAAGAATTCCTTTATGTTTTTTTATATTCATTTATACCCAAGGCAGTTTTGATAAATCAACATTTCCTCCCGAGAGGATAATTCCTATTTTTTTATTTCGATAATCAAATTTATTTTCGATAATTGTAGCAAGTGGAACAGCAGATGAAGGTTCAATAATGATTTTCATACGTTCCCATATTAATTTCATAGCATCAATGATGGCAGATTCGCTTGCCGTAACTATCTGATCAACATTTTCTAAAATTATTGGGTATGTGATGCTACCCAGCGAAGTTAATAATCCATCAGCAATCGTGTTTGGATTTACAGATGGAATGAGTTCTTTTTTGTAGAATGATTGAAATGCGTCATCAGCATTATCTGGTTCAGCTGCTATAACTTTTATATTTGATGAAAAATATTTGGCCGACAATGAGGTGCCACTTAACAAACCCCCTCCACCAACTGGAGCTATGATTATGTCCAGGTCAGGATGATCTTCAATAAGTTCTTTTGCTGCCGTTGCCTGGCCAGCGATAATTTGCAGGTTATTATACGGATGTATTTCCTTGGCTGAGGTTTGCGCAATAATTTTTTTGATGGTTGCTTCCCTTGCTGCTAAAGTAGGTTCGCAAAAAGTAATTTCACCCCCATATTGTTTAACTGCAGCAATTTTTACTTTTGGAGCAGTATTAGGCATAACAATGTAAGCTACAATGTTTCTGAGCTTAGCTGCCCGTGCAAGTGCTTGCGCATGATTACCCGAAGAGTGAGTACAAACACCATTTGACACCATCTCATCTGATAGCGACATGACGGCATTTGTTGCTCCTCTGGCTTTAAAGGCACCAACTTTCTGAAAATTTTCGCATTTAAAGTAAATATCTGCTTTCAGATGATTATTAATATTTTGACAAGAAAGAACCGGAGTACGATGGATGTATTTTTTTATTCTTTCGTGGGCTTGTATGATGGTTGACGCATCAGGGGCAATGAATTGGTTTTTCAATTTAGATTCAATTTATTTAATTACTTTATTGGCAATGATTTCACATGCTTCATCCAGAATGTTAAATAATTTTACCAAACCTTTTTCTCCTTCTAAAAAAAGTTTAGGTACGGCTTTATTTGTTCCATCAACCACACCCAGCAGATATTCTACTTTTTCCATTTCTTTTTCATTTCTGGCAAAAAATTGAACATCACGGTAGCTTGCCGAATCGGCAACATAAATTTTATCAAATTTATCAAAATCTTCACTTATAAATAATCGGCATCTGTTTTTTGAAATATCAATCCCTTTTTTCTTGGCAAAATTTATAACTTCTTCATTTGGTGCTTCATTTATGTTGTAAGATTCAAATCCTGCAGATTCAACAGTTGCGTTGATTTTTTTTTCTTTGAGTTTGTATTTGAGAATCCCTTCTGCTAATGGCGACGTACAAATATTTCCCAAGCTTACAAATAGTATTTTCATTTTTATGTTGATTAATAAGGTTATTAGAGGCACGTATTATACGTGATTGCGTAATGATTTACTAAAGTTAACTAAAAATTGCAAAGAGTCCAAGTAATATAAAGGCTTAGAGCTTAATTTTCTTGTCTAATTCTTCAACATAGGTACGGAACTGCTTATCAGTTTCAACGAGGTTGTTTACCGTTCGGCAAGCATGTAATACCGTAGCGTGATCTTTGTTCCCGCAGTGCATTCCGATGGTTGCCAATGAAGATTTGGTGTGCTTTTTAGAAAAATACATTGCTAATTGGCGTGCTTGTACAATTTCTCTTTTACGTGTTTTTGAATTGATTACATCCAGTGGTAAATTAAAATAATCGCAAACTACTTTTTGAATGTAATCAATGGAAATTTCTCTGGATGTGTTTTTGACAAATTTGTCAATCATCTGTCTGGCAAGATCAAGGTTAATTGCTTTTTTGTTTAAAGAAGATTGTGCCATGATTGAAATCAATGCACCTTCAAGTTCTCGAATATTTGTTGTAATACTATAAGCCAAATACTCAATAACTTCGTAAGGCATTTCAATGCCGTCATTGTATAATCTTTTTTGAAGGATGGCGATACGTGTTTCTAAGTCAGGCACTTGTAGGTCAGCTGCCAAGCCCCATTTAAAACGTGAGAGTAATCGAGGTTCCATGCCTTTCATTTCAACAGGTGGTTTATCTGAAGTAATGATTATTTGTTTGCTTTTTTGATGCAAGAAATTAAAGACATGAAAAAATACATCTTGTGTTTTTTCTTTGCCCGATAAAAATTGGATGTCATCAACGATAAGTACATCAATCATTTGATAAAAATGCACAAAGTCATTTTGATTGTTATTTCTTACCGAATCAATGTATTGGGCGATAAACTGCTCAGCCGAAACATAAAGTACGGTTTGGTTTGGGAAATTGTTTTTTACTTGCAAGCCGATGGCATGAGCAAGATGGGTTTTGCCCAGTCCAACATTACTGTAGAGGTATAGCGGATTAAAAGCTGTGCGGCCCGGGTTCTCAGCAACAGCATAGCCAGCAGATCTGGCCAGGCGATTACAATCACCTTCTACAAAGTTTTCAAATGAATATGAGTCCACCAGTTGAGATTGGACTTTTAGTTTTTTTAATCCAGGTATGATAAATGGATTTGGAATATCTCTCGATTTACCTTTGTTAAGATCTATCGGCATGGAAACGGCAGGGTTTTTAGTGTCTTTTCTATTTGAAGTAGGGATTTTTATAGCGTAGGGAGATTTGCTGTTTACTGAATTATCCATAATGATGCTGTATTCTAATCTTCCTTCGGCACCAAGTTCTTTACTAATCGTTTTTTTAAGTAAGCTAATATAATGTTCTTCTAACCATTCATAAAAAAATTGACTCGGTACTTGAATGGTTAGTACGCTGTTATCTAGTTTAAGAGGTGTAATAGGTTCAAACCATGTTTTGAAGCTTTGGTAGTGAATATTGTCTTTAATTACACGGAGACAATTGTCCCAGACTTCAACGTGATTTTTTCTCATCAGCGAAAAGAATTATTAAATGATTTGTTAAACTTTTATTTTTAGTATTCTTGAAATTCAAACATCAAAATTTTGAGTTAATCTTGATATTCACTTAATTAGGAAACTGCAAAAACAATTAACAAATATGTGATTAAAAAAGTTAAGAAAAAAATAAAAATACACTTGATTTTGATCTTTTTTATTCGTATATGTAATGACAGTCGGTTTATTCAATAAAAATCGTAAAAATAAATTCGGAAATTAAACTATATGGATTTTAAGAATCTGATATTTAGGTTTTTAATTTTAGATAACTTGTCATACACTTGATCCGATTCACTTTTTCTTACCTCAAAATTTAGTTGGCATTTCATCTCAAATTTTTGATCACTTTGTTCGAGGTTAAATGTCTTCATAATCTTCATAACATCATTCATTTCTGTGTATTGGAAATCAATGTGGTAGACGTAGGTTATAATTTTTGTAACAATCTTATTATTCAAAATCGCATCTTTACTGGCAGTTTTATAAGCATTAATTAGTCCGCTAACCCCTAGTTTTGTTCCTCCAAAATACCTGATTACAACAATTAAAATATTTGTGAGGTCGTGCGAATTTATTTGACCGAAAATGGGTTTTCCGGCTGTACCCGATGGTTCACCATCGTCATTTATCCGATAGGCAGATTTATCAAAACCTAATTGATAAGCGTAACAGTGATGACGGGCATCATAATATTCTTTTCGTAGTGAGTTTAAATGAGCTTTCACATCATCTTCACTAAGTACTGGAAATGCCTTGGCAATAAATTTACTTCCGCGATCTTTAAACAGACCGTCAGATGGTTTAATAATGGTTTGGTACGTGTCTTCAAAAAGCATTTGCAGAGAAAATCTTTAACTTTCCTCAAAGATAGAAATAAAAAGGCCTCACTTTTGGTGAGGCTTTAATCTTAATTTCTAATGGAAGCGATATCTTTTACCGCTGCAATTGCCGCATCGATGTGATCTTCCGAGTTAAATGGTCCGACACTCAATCTGCAAGTTCCATGAATATCCTTAGTTCCAATACGTTCGTGAACCTTGGGTGCACATTGTAGTCCTGTTCTACTGGCAATATTGTAATCAACATCCAACATCATTCCCACATCTCCGGCATCGAAACCTTTAATATTAAAACTTAAAACCGCATTTTGATTTTCGGTACTTTCGGCACAATAGGTTGTTACTCCTTCAATTTCTTGAATTCCTTTTCTGAGCTTATCCCACAATCTAATTTCATGGCTATGAAGCTTATCTATGCCTTGTTCAATTACCCATTTTACACCTGCATTAAGACCAGCAACACCTACTAAATTTAGTGTGCCACATTCCATTCTATATGGAAATTCTTCAAGATGTGTCTCTTGAGCTGATCGTACGCCTGTCCCTCCATAGCGTGTTCCTTTAATGGGTACATTTTCATTTACATAAGAACCGCCAATGCCGGTAGGGCCCATTAAACATTTATGACCGGTAAATGCCAAAACATCAATGTTCATTGCTTTCATATCAATGGGTATAATTCCAGCGCTTTGGCTTGCATCTAAAACAAAAATAACACCTGCTTCTCGACAAATCTTTCCAATAGCAGTTGCATCTTGCACTGTTCCTATAATATTCGAACTGTGATTTACGATCACCATTTTGGTATTCTTCTTAATCGCTTTTTTGATGTCATTAGGATTAACATAACCATGTTCATCAAATGGAATATGATCGACCTCTATGATTCCATCTAACATTAAATGATGCAATGGGCGTAAAACCGAATTATGCTCTAACATTGTTGTTACCACATGATCTCCTTTTTCGGACAAGCCATTGATGATCATATTCAGAGAATCACTTGCATTATAGCTGAAGGTTAAATGATCTGGATTGTCTCCATTAAAAAGTTTTGTAAGCATTTTTCTGGTATTCATTACCACTTCTTCCGCTTCGATGGCGGCATCAAAACCTGATCTTCCCGGGCTAACTCCATTATTTCTGTAAAAGTGATCCATAAATTTGTATACTTCTTCCGGCTTTGGAAATGAAGTTGCTGAATTGTCTAAATAAATTTGTTTGCTCATAATAATTATATAAAATTCTTAAAAATATTGTTTCATTAATCTAAGATCAGCGCATCTGCTACCAATTCAGCCAAAGTCATAATTTTCACATTAAGCTTATATTCGACATTTGTTTGCATTAATTGATCGACACAATTATGACAAGGTGTAACAACAATACTGGCACCTGTTTTTCTAATTTGATCAGCCTTTAAGCCCGCTATTTTCATTCGGCGCTCATTGTATTCACTCATGGCCAATTGTCCACCACCACCGCCACAGCAAAAATTTTCAGTTCCGTGTGGGGTCATCTCAACAAAGTTTTTTGCAATTTTGTTGATGACGTATCGTTGCTCCTGAACTGTTCCTCCTTCTCGAACCAGATTGCATGGGTCATGAAGTGTTACCACCTCTTTAAGTCGGTCCGGATCAACTTTAATTCTACCATCGCGAATATAATTAGCCAGTAATTCAACAGAAGTTAAAACCTCATAAGGAAGTTTCTTTTTGATGTAATTAGGACCTTCCCATTTAAAAGCTCTCGAACCATGTCCACATTCAGCTAAGATGCATTCTTTTGAGCCCAGATTTTCCATCTCATCGTCCATTCGTTGGGCAATTACATTTGCTTCTTCCATATTTCCGGAGAAATATGCATAATTTGTAACATCATACATTTTGGTTGATAAAGTCCAACTTTCATTGGCGGCATAAAACACTTTTGCCATTGCAGAAATGGAGAGTGGGAAAAATTTTGGTTCACGTGGATTTAAAGTGTACATCAAATCTTTTCCTTTTAAATCAAGAGGAATGATCGCACTTTCATCATCCACATCAAATTTTAATTCGTCCTCTAGCCAGGTAATTGTATCAACAAATTCTTGTGTAGGAATACCCATATTATTCCCGGTTTCCATGGCAGCTTGAACAGTTGCATTAAGTGAATCCGGAACATAACCCATTACTGCTAACATTTCACGACCTTTGCGAACTACATAAGTTATGTCAACTCCAATTGAGCAATGTGATGTGCATCGGCCACACATGGTACATGAACCATAAAGCAGATCAACCATTTCCTCTATGGCAGTATCGTCCAAGTCTCTTGCATCGGTAAGCCAGGGGGCTTTTCGTCCTAGAAAGGTATTGTATCTTCTGTAGATCGAAGCAACAATGTCAACCTTTTTGGCCGGTATATAATGTGCTGATGGATCAGTTTTATAGTAGAGACAACTGTCAGCGCATAGGCCACAGTGCACACAGCTATTTAGGTGTGTTATGAGTTTGCTGTCTTCATGAGCACTTAAGACTTCCAGTCCTAATTTCTTTTTTTCGTCAGTTAATTTTCTCATGATTCTAGTTTTTTGAGTTTGCAATTGGCCAGACATTTCTCCATCCAAAGAAGAAACCTAAATGGTATCGGGCTGCAAAGAAATAAATAGTGTGTTTTAGTTTACCCAGAGGAAGATATAGTAGTAGTGTTGTAGTAATTATAAAATATGGGATGAAACCTGATTCCATCAATAGTACAAATGCAGTTGCAAATTGAAATAAAGTTACCAGGATATTGGAGATAAAATCATCCAAATTTGAGAGCGATAATAATTCCCTTTTTATCATTCTTTTAATCAAAATTCCCAGGCCTGAAATGCCCGAAAGTGCTAAAAATCCTGATAAAAAATAGTTTATTGATAACCCAAAATTAAACTCCAGAATAATAATAAAGAATAGGAAAATAGATAAGAATGTGCCTAAATGATAAAGGATGCCTGCTGTATAGGTTGGCAGGTGTAAATAGGCAGATTCTTTTTTTGTAGGGCTCATGGCCTTTGTAAAGGCATAACCTACCGCTTTTGGGATATTCCCTGATTGTTTTGAATAATCTGTTGGTTTTCCTAAGCGTATGAGCCTGAAAAAATGATACAAACAAGAAACCATACAAATTAAAAACGCACTAAGCGTCATCCAAAGATACCAATTCATCGATTAATTGGTTTAGACGCAACCATCAGGCTTTGGTAATCCGGCAACACGACAGGCTCCTCGTGCTGGTCCTAAAGGGAATAATTCATAAATTTCACGTAAACGTACTCCGGTTTCCTGGCAAATAACCCTAATCATAGGTGCCATGCCCTTTTCTTCCCAGTTTTTACGAATCACTCGTACAATCGCCCAATGTTTGTCATTCATCTCTTCAATGCCGTCACTTTTTGCTATTAAGCTTGCAACTTCATCGTTCCATATTTCGGGTTGGGCGAGAAATCCATCCCCATCAACCTCAAGTATTCTGCCTTCCAATTCAATAGTAGCCATAACTAATTTATTTTTTTAGTAGTATTAAAATAATTCATCATCAAATTTGCTAATAATTTCATCTGGAGTTAGATTCGTATCAGGTAATACAAAGTCGGGGCAGAAATTTAGTTTTATTTTAGTAAGGTATCTTTTACATTGACTCCAGTTTTTTTCATCCTTTCGGCAATAGTCTTCTAAATAGGTTTCTTTAATTTTAGGATCAGTAACTATGGATGATCCTGTCACTAATTTGCAATTGGTATAATTTGGACAATATTGCGCTTTCATCATTAAGAATAAAAGCCGAATTTATTAAAAAAATGCATTCATATATATTAGATGGGTCAATATATACTCAGTATAAATAAACGTAATAATTTAGATGTGTTGATGTGTAGAATTTTACAGGTTAATTGTCTGTAAACTTTTATGCAAAAGCAATTAATAAAATGGCCATAATTGACAAAAAGATCCCAATCCAATTAATCATGCTTAATTTTTCTTTAAATAAAAATAACCCAAACAGTGCTGATAACATAACAATACCAACATTCTGCACAGGGAATAATACATTGCTTTGGAAAAGGCCCATGGCGAGAAGCATAAAATACGTAGTTGAATAGTTTAATAAACCCAAGATAGCGCCTCCAATGATGGTTTGAATTGTAAATGGCTTTCTGGTTTTGACATATTTCAGAATAGAAATGATGATACTAATTATAAATGCAGTAATAAAGATAATGGTAAGAAAGAGCGTATAATCTCCTGAAATATGATTAAACTCTATAAACTTAAGTGCGGTGTCAATAAACCCGTTGGCAAAAAAAATGATGATGGGTAAAATGATTACGGCAAGTTTTATTTTGCTTTTTTCTTTCTTATAAAAAATGAGAATGAATGCAGCAAGGGTAGCTATGATCCCCAGAATTTTCAGGGTATTGAGGGTTTCGGCATAAAGGAAAATACCGGCAATTACCGGAATCACAACCGACATTTTGCTGAAAACTGCTGTAATTGCTACCCCGGCTTTTTGCGATGACAAGGCAAAAAGTACAAAGGTGAAAATAAAAACAAAACCAATTAGCGCGGCATATGGCAGCCATGTTTTGTTGATAATCTCACTGTAATTAAACTGACTACCTGCTATTAAAATTCCTAAGGTCGAGGCAATAAAATAGTTAATGGTGATGGCCTGAAAATTATCAATTTTAAACCTGGTAAATAACTTAAAGGCAACAAATATTGATGATGAAAGAAATACAACTGACAGAATATAAATCATAAATAATAATTCCTTACACAGAATCTATATGGGTTGTTAAATATACTCCTTGAAAAAGTCAAGAAAGCGTTCTGCGATGGCTTCCCAACTAAAATTATCCTGAACTGTTTTGTAAGCTTTTTGCCCAATGCTTTTTGTTTTCTCAGGGTTTTCAAGCAACCTGATCATGGCATCTGCAAATTCAGAAGTATTTGATGGATCGACCAATAAGCCATTCTCGCCGTGTTCAATAACATTTCTGATCCCTCCAAATTTGGATGCGATAACGGCCTTTCCACAAGCCATGGCTTCTTGGGTTGTCATTCCAAAAGGCTCAAATAAAGAAGGCAAAACAAACATTTCAGATTGTTGATAATAAACAGGCATTAGTTCATCAGGCACATATCCGATTAATTGAACGCGACCATCCATTCCTTTTTCTGAAATGATATCTTTCATTTTTTGATATAAATCAATTTCTCGTTGTTTTGGATTGGGTGAGCCCCCACCAATCACCAAATTAACATCACCAATTTTTTTTCTTACCAAATCAAAAGCATGTAATAAAAAGTCGTGGCCTTTGTTCGTGTCGATGCGGCTTATACAAAATATATATTTTTCAGGTAAAGTCGTTTTCTGCTGAAGTGCTTTTGCATCGGGTAAATGATAGGTGTGAATATCAACTCCGGGTGGAATATCCACTATGTTTGATGGTTTATAATTGTATAGTAATTCAAGTTTTTCGAGTTGAACAATGGATGTTACCGTTTGCGCATTAACGGCATCAAAAATTCTTAATTCTTCCCGAATTCGGTGTTCAAAATTAAATTTCTTTTCCATTTCGCTTGGGTCGCCACCCATCTGATCTTTTTTCCAGGCACCAAGCGAGTGTGCCGTAAAAAATGAAGGTTTGCCAAAAGCCTTGGCTACATCAACCGTTACAATTCCTGCATCTACATAATGGCCATGGTATAAATCATAATCTATATTATTTTCCTTAATGAAACTGATCATATTTTCTGATAATTCAGGCAATACGTCATAAATAAATTCCTTTGGAAGAAATTTCCATTCACCTGCTTTTATTCGGATAATGTTCACGTTAGGATAACCCGGCACCGGATCAATTTGTTTTTTCTTTTGATCGAACCAACGTGTGAATATATCAACCTTGATCCCAAGTTTAGATATTGCTTTGGCTAATTCTAAAACATAAACAACTTGTCCACCTGTATCAGTTCTCCCTAGTTGAGGTATGGGGTCGAAGTAACCATGAGTGCTTAACATGGCTATGCTTTTAATTTGATTCTTCATCGTCTATTTTGTTGTGTATTTGTTTTAGTATTAGTTACGATTTTGAGTGACTCAAAAGTACTAAAATTTGACTAATTTCGGGGTGTGAAAATGCCGACTAACAAAATATCCGATATATTCAGGCACTACCTGGGATTGCTTAGCTCTATCTATGATGAGCAAGAAAGTAAGCGTATGCTAAATCAATTAATTCAGCATTTTTTTAATCTGGATAAAATAGATTTAATTAAAAGTCCGGAGTTTCGTTTAAGCGAATCTGAATTATTACGATTGCATTTTGCAGTTAAAGAACTCATGCAAGAAAAACCACTGCAACAAATTATCGGTGAGGTTGAGTTTTTGGATCTAAAAATAAAAGTCAATGCGCATGTTTTAATTCCACGTCCTGAGACAGAAGAATTGGTTCAGTTAATTCGTGAACGGGAAAAATTTGAAGGAACAGAAGTTAGGATTTTAGATATTGGATGTGGAAGTGGATGTATCAGTATTGCCTTAAAGAAATACTTTATAATGGCAGATGTGAACGGATTAGATATTTCGGAAGAGGCATTAGAAGTGTCAAGAGGAAATGCTGCATTGAATAATACAAACCTTAAGTTCATTAAGGCAGATATTCTTAATGAAACCAGCTGGGACAAACTCAAGAATTACCAGTTAATTGTTAGCAATCCTCCGTATGTGAGAGACTCTGAAAAAAGATTAATGTCAAAAAATGTACTTGAGTTTGAGCCTGCAAAAGCCCTATTTGTTACCGATGCTGATCCTTTACTTTTTTATCGAAGGATTGCTGAATTCTGTGATGTGCATCTTGAGAAAAATGGAGTTCTTTATTTTGAAATTAATGAAGCTTTCGGTAAAGAAACAAAGGAAATGTTGGATTCAAAAGGGTTTAAATCCATCGATATTCTTCAAGATATGCAAGGCAAAGATCGATTTGTTCGTGCACTAAAGTAAATTCCTTAAATTTCCTAAAAAGACAATGGTTTGCTTGTAAATTCCAGGGTTGTTAGTTTCACGGGGACCTGCAATGTTTAGTATTCCAATTTCATTGTTACAAACCCATTCTCTTATTTGATCAAAGGAAAAATCCTTGGAAAAATCAACCTTGTAAAGAGGCAAATTAATTTCAAGTGCATAATTTATGGTGTTTATTGTCCCTTTATCCATTTGTTTTGAATATAGGATTAACGTACCATCAGCCTCTTCAATATTTTGTTTGGTACGATAAATTGCTTGTTGTTCGTCAGTTTCTTTTACGGGATATTTTGGCGAAATAATTCCATCTTCTGCCAATCTGCCTTTTGGGCACCAACCACCGCAATCAATATGGTTCTTCAAACAAAAATCAAGGGCAGCCCGATCTACACCGGTCTGCCCTCCTGATATTATTTTTCGAATCATCGATTATATGTGATTCTTCCTTTTGTCATGCTCAGTAAAGTCACGCTGAGATTTAAGTAGGTTTATGGTGTTGAGTAATAAATTTTTAGTCTCATTCGTGAGGGTGAAATAAAGCAAACTATTTTTGGTTCCAACCTCTTCACGCTTAATTCGTTTAATTTGCTTCTTTTTAATCGATGCGAGCTTAACTAACAATTCTTGTCGGTGATTAATCATCTCTTCTACCTTGCCATAATTGTTAGTTGAAATAATTTTGTTTACATTCATTAATAGTTTATGTACTTCAGTCTTTAAAAAATTTAACTCCTCAATTTGAATATCAATCATCGCTTTGTGATTATTGTCGATATGGTCATAACAAGGTTTACTTATAAAATTGATATTATGAGCCAATTCTCTTAAATAATCCAAAACCTGAACATAATAATGACCTGTCTCCACAGAATCTTTGTGAAGTTTTCCAATGGTTGAATTAAGATTATTCTTAAGTTCTTTTGTTTCAGTATTTAGTTTTTTGATTCCTTTTGAAACATGCTTAAGTTTTTTCAGATCTTCAGTAATGAGCCCATCGATGATTTCACCGTAAAAATCATCAACATTAACTAGTGTCGAACTAACAGTTAAGTTACATCTGTCTACAATATTGTCATCAGAAATTTCTTCTTCAGCATCTGCATCACTTTTTATTTTTGTTTTGTCTTTATGAATTCGATGTGTTCGATAAATGGTAATTCCTGCAATGGCAACCATAAATGCAATTCCAATAATGCCAACAAATGTGAATAATAAGGCGAGTACGAATGCAACTGTAAATGCTGACAAAGCTGTAAAAAACCAACCACCAACTACGCTTAAAACGCCAGTGATTCGATAAACTGCACTTTCTCTACCCCAGGCTTTATCAGCTAAAGAGGTACCCATGGCAACCATAAAGGTTACATAAGTAGTAGATAATGGAAGCTTGAGTGAAGTTGCAAAAGAGATTAAAATACTTGCAACAACCAAGTTAACCGAAGCACGAATCATATCGAAAGAAGCTGCATCTTCTTTAATTGCAACCACTTCGGCTTTATAAGGAATGAATTGTCTTTCGATACCCTCCTGTATTTTTTTAGGGATAATTGTTTTTACAATTTTTCCTAAGTTTAAGCTGCTTCGCACCAATGATCTGGAAATAATTGAAGAGCCAAATCGTTCATCTCCCTCACTTTGTCTGCTAAGATCTAAAGTGGTTTTAACTACACTTTTGGCTTTTTTAGAGAACCATAAAGTGAGTACCATAATCACTCCTGCTATTAATAAATATAAGGTTGGTGTCTGGACTTTTCCTTGTAAGGAAGACATTAGGAATCCATCGGGTTGGGCTCCAGGGTTGGCCATAAAGTCTTTTAAGGATTCGAAACCGGCTAGTGGGACACCAATAAAGTTAACTAAGTCGTTACCCGCAAATGCCATCGCCAGTGCGAAAGTTCCAACTAAAACGATAAGTTTTAGAATATTAAATTTAAACACCCAATGCAGTATCTGCAGAAATACCGACCAAAATACAAAACTTGAAATAAGAATTAAATAAGTATTTTGATGAATAAAATCCTGTGTTGTTTGGCTCATAAAAGATGCCCCTTTGGCTCCTTTTATCAGTATAAAATAGGTGATAGCTGTGATTGCAAAACCACCCCAGATCCCACCAAAATAGTTCAATCTTTTTTTATAATTAAAAGAAAAAATAATTCGTGTAAAATATTGAACCACGGCACCAACCGAAAATGCTACAACTACTGACAATAGGATCCCTGAGATAATAGCCAAAGCTTTTCCTGAGTTTATGTAGTCGCTCAAATCATTAGAGCCTTCCGGCATCCCATAAATTTTAATAACCGATACTGCAACTGCCGCTCCTAAGAGTTCAAAAACAATAGAAACAGTGGTTGAGGTGGGAAGACCAAAAGTGTTAAACAAATCCAGTAGTATTACATCTGTAATCATTACTGCTAAGAAAATTATGATTATTTCAGAAAAGAAGAATTGTTCAGGATGAAAAATCCCTTTACGTGCAACTTCCATCATGCCACTTGAAAAGGTAGCTCCAACTAAAATTCCAACAGCTGCAACCAGCATAATTATTTTAAAGGGTGCTGCTTTAGATCCAATCGCTGAATTTAAAAAATTAACAGCATCATTACTTACACCAACAACTAGGTCAGAAATAGCAAGGAGAAAAAGAACTCCAATTAGCGTAATGTATACAGTAACCATAACTTTCTGTTTAAAATTTGTTATTTAAATAAATATCTTATTGGTTTTCTTTGATTTAAGTTTTGTGTTAAAACTTGGTTAAGGTAATGTTAAAATAATACGAAGAAATGGTTACAGCTTGCTATTTATTAATAATTATTCACAATTTTTTATGACCAATTTTGGATTTCAATAATATTCCCTTCAGGATCTGCAGCATAGACAAAAGTAATGGTACCTATATCTTCAATGGTTTTTTTTGTAACATTTCCAATCTGGCTTCCTCCATAATTCAATATTTCCTGCAAAACATAATCAACATCTTCAACCCTAAAAGCCATATGAGTAATTCCTTCTGTATTTATTTTTCGATCCTGTTGCTCGATGTTTTCATCGTATTGAAAAATTTCGAGCGAAGGGCTCCCTTCTTCAAACCCGGGAAGACGTAAATGGATTCCTGAAATATGAGCATTTTGAATGGCTGTTGCATCATCTAGCCATTTTCCTGCCAAATTGCGCTCAGGGAAAATGGGTTTGCAATCGAATACTTTAATATAGAAATCAGCTAATTTCTTCCAATCTCTAGATATGATATTTAGGTGTACAAATTTCATAATGAAACAATTTGGGGTTACAGAATATTAATTAATAACTAAAAGGTGTTATAAAGTTAATAAAAGTAAGAATTTCATTTTAATCAAAATTGAATTTTATTTTATTAATTTGCAGCCTTATTTTAAACAAAAAATAATATGACCAACCAAGGATTTTCTTCACTTGATTATATCGTTTTTATCACCTACTGTTTGTTAATTGTCGTAATCGGTTTATGGGTATCACGAACCAAAAAAGGGGTTAAAAAAACTGCCCAGGATTATTTTTTAGCAAGTAAGTCATTGCCATGGTGGGCCATTGGTGCTTCGCTGATTGCGGCCAATATTTCGGCCGAACAAATGATAGGGATGTCGGGTTCTGGTTACGCCATTGGTTTAGGAATTGCATCTTACGAATGGATGGCCGCAATTACACTGATCATCGTTGGTAAATATTTTTTGCCGGTTTTTTTAGAAAAGAAAATTTATACCATGCCTCAGTTTTTAGAAATGAGATACGATGGCAGGGTAAGAACAGCAATGGCAACTTTCTGGCTAGTCGTTTATGTTTTTGTAAACCTTACTTCGGTTTTATATTTAGGGGCTTTGGCTATTGAGACCATCATGGGCATACCGATTGGTTATGCAATCATCGGATTGGCGCTTTTTGCGGCTGTTTATTCAATTTATGGTGGACTTAAAGCAGTTGCATGGACAGATGTTGTACAAGTGATTTTTTTAATTGGAGGTGGTTTGGTTACCACATTTCTGGCCTTGGATGCAGTATCGGATGGGCAAGGGGTAATTGCAGGCTTTATGAATTTGTTGGATCAGGCACCTGAAAAGTTTAACATGATTTTAAAAGAAGGTGAATTGATGATTCCTGATGGGAATGGTGGCATGAAAGATGCCTACATGGATTTGCCGGGAATAGGAGTCATAGTAGGGGGGATGTGGATTGCCAATTTATCGTACTGGGGTTTCAATCAATATATCATTCAACGAGGATTGGCTGCAAAAAGCATAAAGGAAGCACAAAGAGGAGTGATTTTCGCCGGATATTTAAAGATATTAATTCCATTAATTGTAGTAATACCAGGGATTGCAGCCTTTGTACTTACTCGAGATAGTGGACTGATTGACCCCTCGGATAAAGCTTATCCCTGGTTATTGCATAATTATGTTCCTGCCGGGATCAGAGGCCTTGCTTTTGCAGCCTTAGCAGCCGCAATTGTATCATCATTAGCATCGATGCTTAATTCAACTTCAACCATATTCACGATGGATATTTACAAGAAGTTTATTAATAAAGATGTGAGTGACACAAAAATGGTGAACGTTGGAAGAATCACAAGCTTTGTTGCTTTAATTATTGCGGTTTTATCAGCTCAACCTCTTCTGGGAAACCTTGATCAGGCCTTTCAATACATTCAGGAATTCACAGGTTTTGTGACCCCGGGTGTTGTGGTAATTTTCTGTTTTGGGTTATTTTGGAAGCGAATTAATGCAGATGCCGCCCTTACTGTTGCTGTTTTAACCATACCACTCTCGTTTGTATTTAAGCTGGCATTGCCCTCAATTCCTTTCATTGATAGAATGGGACTTGTTTTTCTTTTGTTGGCATTGATGGCTATTATAATTAGCTATACGAGCAATAAAATTCAGAAGCAAGGATTAGAACTAAAGCGAAGTATGTTTAAAACTGATGTTAAGTTTAATGTATCGGCAATACTGCTAAGTGTGATTGTAATGGTACTTTATTTACTTTTTTGGTAAGTCTTCAAAAAATTCAAAAGCACCCAGATCAGGATTTAAGGATCTGGAGTTGCCAATAATATCGAAGGGTGCTTCCAATGCAATTTGAACGGAACCTTTATCAATAGC
The DNA here is from genome assembly GCA_963675215.1 of Bacteroidales bacterium. Lineage (GTDB taxonomy): Bacteria > Bacteroidota > Bacteroidia > Bacteroidales. The sequence continues at coordinate 3,682,260 of OY775914.1, read as the reverse complement.
AGGTGAATGTTTATTTAAATGTAAGTTTAGATCCCAAACATCTTCAAATAAATTTTCAGGACTTTGTAAACATGATGTAAAACGATCATCATTGTTAATGTTTAATGTTGTTTTCAACGAACTGTGATCAAAAAGAAATGTAGCGTTATTGTCTTCTATTAAATCGAAAATAAGCTCATTCGTTTCACGTCCATCAATGATACAATTCCCAAAAAGCACATTAATTGGTTTTGCAATCACTGAACCGCTTTCTTGCACTTGATAGTTATTAAAATAAACCGATGGAGCTTGTCTGACCGAGGCATCCCAATAATTCGCAAAGGTGGAATGAATAAATTTATACTCACCACCCATGGTTAATTCTAGCAGGTAATTCCCACAATTAGTTACTAAATTATTTGAAGCTTCAATGTGATAGTTTCTTGCCAATATACCCGTCCCACTCATATTGGAAATTATTGTATTTGTAAGGTTTAATTTATTTCCCATTGGGTTAGCCAATGTTTCGACCTGAATTCCGATGAATCCATTTTTAATAATGGCATAGTTAATTTTATTATCAACACTACCCTCGTTTAGCAAAATCCGATCCCACTGTCCGGTAAGATTGCGATAATCCGGGTCTAATCTGTCACCCTCAAAAACAACCGGCTCATCAAGTGTGCCATTTACTTTTAAACTCCCTCCTTTATAAACCCATAAACCTGAATTATTATGGAAATGAATTTTTGTCCCAGCCTCAATTTGTAGCATGGCTCCGGAATCAACCACTGCATAACCATAAATAAGATAAGGCCTTGTGTTGTCCCATATGACATTTGTGTTTTCTGTCGCAACAATTGAGAAAGAGGGAAGTCCTTCAATATTTTGGTTGGAAATGATGTAATTTGCATTTTGGCCCCAGGCAACTAGTTCTACTTCTTGAGAATAACCCGTAGTTTTAAATAGAATTTTATCATCTACAACAAACGGACTGTTTTCGTCATTTGGATCAACTAACACTTTTATGAAAATATACATGCTGTCACCACCTTCTAATTCAAGATTATTCAATTTTAATGCAGGTGTGCCGTCAATATTTAAACGATAAGCCGATGTTTCTCCCCCGCTAAGTTCAATGGATTGGATATTAATTTTATGACCATAAGGATTGTAAACTTTTAATTGCTTTGTGATGGAACCGATGCTGGTAAAAACGGTGTCGAAAACGATGGTGTCATTTGAAAACGTCAACACAATGGTAGGTTCTTCAATTAAGAAATCGTTTTTTTTGCAAGAAGTAAATATGAAGAACACCGTAAGGATGAGAATAGGAAGGGTGGTATAATATTTGGAGGAAGCTGCTTGCATAATTATTGTTCGAATAATCAAAGATAAGTAAACCCATAATTATACGATGGAATTTGTTTATTATTGTATGCGTTTGCTTTGTATAATCAGAAAAACTAAAAAACATGTCTCACGTATTCTGCGAATCAAAAATAAAATTGAAGACTCGATTAATTGTTTTAACACTTCTGCTGCTTTTATTTTCGGCTGAAAGTTTGATCGCTCAGGATGAAGCGTATACTTCTTATCGACCGAGTCGTTGGTTTATAGGAGGTAATCTTGGCTTACAATTTGGAACAATTACGATTCTTGACATTTCGCCTTATACCGGCTATAAATTGACCAATAAATTGTCTGTAGGAGCCGGATTTACCTATCAGCACCTGAGTGAAGGAAAGGGTGATTATAAGTATACTTCAAATGTTTATGGAGGAAGAGTATTTTCAAAATATTCCATCATTCCGGAAGTTTTTGCTTATGCTGAATACGAAGTTTTGAATTATGAAGTAGCCATAGATATTAACCGTTATGCACGAAAAAATGTGAGTAGTGTCTTAGTTGGTGGTGGATATCGTCAAATGATCGGGCATAATCTGTATTCAGATATTATGATTTTATGGAATCTGACAGAATCACCCGATTCTATGTATACGAACCCAATTTACAGGGTAGGCATAATCATAGGTTTGTAAAACAAGTGAATTTATATTTTGCTTAAAACATCTATTAATAAATTCCAAAACTTCAATGTGGTTCCTATGTGAATTCTTTCATCAGGAGAATGAGCACCTTTAATGGTTGGTCCGAAAGAAATCATATCCATCTTTGGATAAATGGCTCCAATTAATCCACATTCCAACCCCGCATGAATAGCTAAAACTTCAGGTTCTTCATTAAACAAATTTTTATAAGATTTAGCTGTTAGTTCAACTATTTCGGAATTTGGATTTGGCGACCAGCCGGGATATCCATCGGAATGATAAATTTTTGATCCTGTTAATTCAAATGTGGCTCGAACCATGTTTGCCACATCTGCTTTAGCTGATTCAACTGAACTTCGTTGACTGGTTGTGATTTTGATATGATCGGCTAATGTTTTTACGGCTGCCAAATTTGTGGATGTTTCAACAAATCCCGGAATTTCTGCAGAATAGGCAATTACCCCATGAGGGCAGGCATATAGTGAATTTAGCAGGTTCCGTTGTGTTAGGGTGTCAAAAACAAATGAGGGCGTTTCTGCTTTCTCGATTTCGATGTTTAATCCCGCATCCGTAATTTTATAGGCGGCCTTAACTGTTTGGGAATAATCTGCAACAAAATCTTCAAGTTTTTGAATATTCTTTTTTGGAATACTAACAATGGCATAAGCTTCTCGTGCAATGGCATTTCTTAAATTTCCTCCATCAAAATGTGCTAATCTCAAATCAAACTCAGAAGCAGTCCACAACAATCGATTTAAAATCTTATTTGCATTGCCAAGGCCTTTGTTTATTTCATCGCCTGAATGTCCGCCGTTTAATCCATTTACAATAATTTTAAAACTGCCATTTCCTTCAGGGATTATATCTTTTTTAAAAGGCATTTCAATGGTGGTATCCTTGCCTCCGGCACATCCAATAAATAATTGTCCCTCATCTTCAGAATCTAGATTTAAAAGAATTTCCCCTTTCAATATATCAGGATCTAAGTTTTTCGCTCCAGTTAATCCGGTTTCTTCATCTGTTGTAAATAGGCATTCAATTGGTCCATGCTGAAATTCATTTGATGCTAAAATGGCGAGCTGGGCAGCAATTCCAATTCCATCATCTGCTCCAAGCGTTGTTCCTTTTGCTTTTACCCATTCTCCATCGATGTAAGCAATTATTGGATCTTTCTCAAAATCATGAATCTTGTCACTGTTTTTTTCGCAAACCATATCCATATGACTTTGTAAAACAACGATTTTAGACTTTTCTTTACCGGCTGTAGCAGCCTTCTTGATAATTATATTCCCAATTTTATCTTGAAAAGTTTCAAGTTGATGTTTCTTCCCAAAATCAAGCAAGTATTGCATAATTTTCTCTTCCTTTTTTGAAGGACGCGGAATTTCAAGAATTTCATTAAAATATCGCCATAAAATTTCAGGCTTAAGCGCGGTAATTGATTGATCCATTTTATTAAACTTTAATTTTAAAAAACAAAGTTAGTAAAATAGACATGAGAGTAGTCGTGTTGTATGCGGAAATTATTTTATTAAGGATACAAAACTAATTTAGAAATAGCGCTTTTAGCGCTGATTTAGGTGTTTAAATAGTGGCTTAATTTTTCATATAGTAATTTAGATTTGATGGGTTTGGAAATGTAACCATCGCATCCGGCATCGAGCATTTTTTCCCTATCGCCTTCTAATGCAAATGCAGTTACCGCAATTATTGGCATATTTGGTTGAGTCTTTTTTATGGCCCTTGTTGCCTCAAACCCATTCAAAACCGGCATTTGAATATCCATTAAGATTAAGTCAATATCTTTTGTTGTATTTGCGGTTTCGATAGCCTTTTCTCCATCTTTAACCCAAATAATATTTACTTTGGTTTTCCTGAGTAACGTTTCCAGAAGCTGGAAATTTGATTCAACATCTTCTGCAACCAGTACACTTTTATTCTCCCAATTAAATTCAGATTTTGTGGGTTTATGAACCACTTCATCTTTTTTAATGTCGACCACTGCTTCGTCGAGTGGGATGGTTAAATAAAACACCGATCCCTTGCCAACACTGGAAACCGCATGAATATTTCCTCCCAGTAGTTGAGCTATGTTTTTGGATATTGCTAAGCCTAGTCCGGTTCCACCGTATTCTCTCGAATGTGAGTCGTCTGCCTGACGGAACCGGTCAAAAATTATTGGCATTTTATTTTGTGGAATACCTATGCCAGTATCCTTTACGTAAAACTGAAGTGAGGGATAATTGTTTGTTGAAGCCGTAGATGGAATAATATTATATCCTATTTTTATACTTCCCTTTTCGGTGTATTTAATGGCATTGCTAACCAAATTTGATAGTACTTGCTTCAATCTTAGAGGATCACTTTTGATCATCCCATTATGCGGAACATGAGGAGTTACTATTTCCAACCCGATTCTATGCCCGCCTTTTTTTAGAGTGAATTTTTTGAAACTGGCATGTATCTCATTCAGTATATCATTAAAATTAAAGTCAGACTTTGATATCTTTAACTCTCCGGATTCAATTCGGGCAATATCAAAAATATCATCAATAAGTTTAAGCAGGTTAAGGCTATTGCTATTAATAAGATCAATATATTCTTCCCGGTCAGCTATGGTCAAGCTTTCATCGAGTAAAAGGTTCGAAAATCCCATGATGGCATTCATAGGTGTTCGGATTTCATGAGACATATTCGCTAAGAAAGCAGTTTTTAGATGATCGGCTTCTTCTGCTTTATCTCTGGCGTAAATGAGTTCATTTTCCAGCCTTTTTCTTCTACTAATGTCTTGCTTAACGCCCAGGAAATGAGTGATGATTCCTTCTTGATCTTTGATCGGGGAGATTGATGCATCTTCCCAGAATAATTCACCGCTTTTTTTCTTATTAAGGAATTCGCCCTTCCATTCTCTACCATCTAAAATCGTTTGCCAAATAGATTTGTATTCACTTGGCTTGGTATGACCGGATTTTAATATGCTTGAACTATTGCCAACTAATTCATCTTCACGATAGCCTGTGATATTGATATAGGCCGAATTAACATATTCAATCTTTCCTTGCAAATCTGTAATAACGATTGAAACAGGGCTTTGATCTACAGCTCGAGAAAGCTTTCGAACACTATCATCTAATACGCTTACAGCGGTAATGTCTCTAAGAACACCTTGTACAGCAGGTTTATTGTCTAAAAGAATTTGATTAGCTAGTGATTCTACAATGATGATTTCTTTATCAAATTTCTGAATTTTAAATTTGTAATGAGTTGATTTTTGCTCGCCACTTAATTTTCGCTTCATCATTTTGTTAACCAAATCATAACTTTCTTTAGCTACAAATTCCATGATAGGTTTATTTACTAAATCTGTTTTGCTTTTGTAGCCTACAATTTCTGCAAATTTTTTGTTATGGAAACGGATTTTCCCATCTTGAATGATATACATTCCTTCAAGAGAGTTTTCAACTAGTGATTTATATTGTTCACTCTTTTCAGATAATTCAACTGTTTTTTCCTTTACAAGTTTTTGTAATTCGATGTTTTTTTCACGTAAGTGATCTTCAGCTGCCTTTATTCTGAGCATGACTTTTATTTGCGAAACGATCTCTGTTTCATCAATTGGTTTTGTTAAGAATGCATCAGCGCCAAGTTCCAGACCTTTTTGCCTGCTCTTTTGATCCGTTTTGTAGGCAGTGAGCATAATTATTGGAATATGCTTCGTTACTTTGCTAGATTTTAATTTTTCGCAAACCTCAAAGCCATCCATTTTTGGCATAGAAATATCGAGTAGGATTAGATCAGGTTTGTGCTTCTTGGCAAGCTCAATTCCTTCCATGCCACTCAAAGAAGTTGTAATTTCTAACTCATTCATTAGTGCAAGAAGTAGCGCCTTAATAGAAATTAAATTATCTTTTTTATCATCTATTATTAATACTTTGGGCATCTTAATTTTAAATTAGTTCTTTAAGCAATGGATAAAGGTATGATAGTTTGTGAAATATATTGATAGGTAAATTGCCTAATTAAATAGATCATTTTTTAAACATTGTATTTTAACTTAAAGAATGGTTTTTTTTTGTTTAGGTTCAAGAATAGCTATTATTTCGGATGCAATTTCTTCAATAGGCTTTCCTGTTACTTTAATTATAGACCAACCCGGGTTGTTTTTGAACAGGTTTTCTGCATACCAAAGCTCTTCCTTCACATGTTTTAATGAGGCGTATTCACCAGTTTGTCCTCCAAGATGTTCTTCCCGAACCTGACGTAAAGCAGATAGTCTAACAGGTGTTGTTGTGAGGCCAAAAACCTTTGTCGGATCAATTTTAAATAGTTCATCAGGAGGGTTAAGCCCTTTGATTAAAGGAATATTGGCTACAAACCAACCTTTGTAGGCGAAGTAAATGCTAAGTGGCGTTTTAAAAGTTCTTGATACGCCAACTAAAACTATTTCGGCTTTGTTTAATTCATGAGCTCGCAGGCCATCATCATGATTGAAGGCAAATTGCATGGCATCAATGCGCTGAAAATATTCTTTATTCCTTGTGTGGAAAAGGCCGGGTTTTTGCACCGGATTATTCTCAAATTGATGACCTAATCTGGCCAGAAGAGGACCCATTAAATCAATGGTTTCGATATTTTTGATTCTGCCTAATCGCACCAGTTCATGTCGGACTTCGTTTTGGACAATGGTATGTAAGATGAACGCTTTAGAATCGATGGCAGTTTCAATAATTTCTTTTACTTCGTTTTTAGTACGAAGATGTGCTTTAACAATAATATTGATTTTAACACCCGGGAATTGAGTAAGTGCTGCATCTAATGCTTGTTGAGCCGTGCGACCCGTACCATCTGAAACTACAATTACTGTGAATTGCATTTGTTACATTTAAATATTTTTTAATTGAGCAATCGTATTCTCCGGATTTTCCGATCCGAAAACAGTATTGCCTGCGACTAAAACCCTTGCTCCTGCCTTAATTAATTTGGGTGCATTTTCAAGTGTAACTCCTCCATCGACTTCTATTAGGGCATTGGCCTTTTTATCCGTTATTAATTTATTAAGCTTAGCTATTTTTTGATAGGTATTCTCAATAAATTTTTGTCCCCCAAATCCAGGATTTACAGACATCAGTAAAACAACATCAAGATCAGTGATGATGTCTTCAAGAACATGAATTGGTGTGTGCGGGTTTAATACAACTCCGGCTTTCATGTTTAAAGCTTTGATTGCTTGAATTGAGCGATGCAGGTGGGTACAAGCTTCGTAATGAATAGTCAGGATATCTGCTCCTGCATCTTTAAAGTCCTTAAAATAACGATTCGGGTCAACAATCATCAAATGCACATCCAAGGGTTTTGTTGCATGTTTTTTAATGTGTTTGATGATTGGTTGTCCAAAAGAAATATTTGGGACAAATACGCCATCCATTACATCAACATGAAACCAATCAGCTTCGCTTCTGTTTACTAGGTCAATATCTGCTTTCAAATTGGCAAAGTCAGCTGATAATAAAGATGGGGCTATTAAGTGATTCATGAGCTAGTTAATTTGAATTCAAAAATATAAAAAAAAACGTCCGGCAAAACCGGACGTTAAAGATTAACCTAAATAGGTTTTTAATATTTTGCTCCGCGAAGTATGTTTTAACCTGCGAATCGCTTTCTCCTTAATTTGTCGCACCCTTTCACGCGTTAGATCGAATTTTTCACCAATTTCTTCTAAAGTCATTGGATGCCCACCGTTTAGACCAAAGTAAAGCTTTACTACATCAGCTTCTCTAGGTGTAAGTGTTGAAACTGCTCTGTCAATTTCTTTTCGAAGTGAGTCATAAAGTAATTCAGTTTCGGGCGTAGGACCATCATCGTTTCTGAGCACGTCATACATATTATTGTCCTCGTCTTGAACTAGAGGTGCATCCATGGATACATGTCGACCAGAATTTTTGATTGATTCTTTGACTTCAGTCTCCGAACATTCCAATAAATCAGCAATCTCATCATGATTTGGCTCACGTTCAAATTTTTGTTCAAGTTTAGCGTAAGCTTTATTTATTTTATTGATCGCACCAATTTTATTAAGTGGTAAACGAACAATTCTTGATTGCTCGGCCAATGCTTGTAAAATTGATTGGCGAATCCACCAAACTGCGTAGGAAATGAATTTAAATCCTCTGGTTTCATCGAAACGTTGAGCTGCTTTTATGAGACCTAAATTACCTTCATTAATTAAATCAGGTAAACTTAATCCTTGGTTCTGATATTGTTTAGATACAGAAACGACGAAGCGCAAATTAGCTTTTGTTAATTTTTCAAGAGCTAGTCGGTCACCTTGCTTAATCTTTTGAGCAAGTGTTACTTCTTCGTCAGCAGTAATTAGTTCTACTTTTCCAATTTCTTGCAGGTATTTATCCAAAGAAGCTGTTTCGCGATTGGTAACCTGTTTGGTAATTTTTAGTTGTCGCATTTTATAGAGAAATATTAATTTTGTGTCGTGCGTTGTATTTTACGACGCTTTCTATATTTTGTTACAAAAATATTACTTCTTTTCCGGCTTTGGTAAAAGCACTTTTCTTGAGAGTTTTAGTTTTCCTGTTTTAGGATCAACGCCTATCAGTTTAACTTCTACTTTATCACCAACTTTTAACACAGACTCTACTGTTTCCAGTCGTTCCCAGTTAACTTCAGAAATATGCAATAAGCCATCTTTACCAGGCATGATTTCAACAAATGCGCCAAAAGGAACAATGTTTTTTACCACACCTTGATAGATTTCACCAACTTCAGGTACTGCAACTATTTGTTTGATACGCATTTTTGCAGCTTCAATATCTTCTTTATTGCTTGAAACGATATCAATTACGCCTGTATTATCTACTTCTTCAATAACAATTGTTGTGTTTGTAGATAATTGTAATTCCTGAATGATTTTTCCACCTGGGCCGATAACAGCACCAATAAATTCTTTAGGGATAATCATCTTCTCGATTCGAGGAACATGAGGTTTATAATCTTCACGAGGTACAGAAATAGTTTTTTCCATTTCCCCTAATATATGAAGACGTCCTTTTTTTGCTTGCTCCAATGCTTCTTCTAAAACCTGATATGATAAACCATCAACTTTGATGTCCATCTGACAAGCTGTAATTCCATCGCGCGTTCCGGTTACTTTAAAATCCATATCGCCTAAATGATCTTCATCGCCTAAGATGTCGGATAAAATGGCATATTTCCCTGTTTTTGTATCGGCAATTAATCCCATTGCTATTCCTGAAACGGGTTTGGTAATTTTAACACCGGCATCCATTAAGGCAAGTGTTCCACCACAAACTGATGCCATTGATGAGGATCCGTTTGATTCTAGAATGTCAGAAACAACTCTGATGGTATAAGGATTTTCTATTCCTTCTGGAATTACATACTTAAGTGCGCGCATAGCTAAGTTTCCATGACCAACTTCTCTTCTACTCGTTCCTCTGTTAGGTCGAGCTTCTCCAGTTGAGAAAGAAGGGAAATTATAATGTAAAAGGAATTTACTTTTGCCATCAATTACTGCCCCATCAATCATTTGCTCATCCATTTTTGAACCCAGTGTTACCGTTACCAATGATTGCGTTTCGCCTCTTGTAAAGATCGCTGAACCATGAGTAGAAGGTAGGTAATCAACTTCAGACCATATGGGACGGATTTCATCTAACTTTCTTCCATCAATTCGAATGCGATTATCTAAAACACTATTTCTTACGGCATCTTTTTCAATATCGTGGAAATATTTTTTGATTAAACTCATTTTTTCTGCAGCCACTTCTTCATCTAAGGTGTCTATGAATTCTTGACGAGTGGCCTTTGAAAGTTCTGCACGTTTGTGTTTGTCGGCAATTGAGCTTCCAGCAATTTTGTAGAGTTTGTCGTAAGTGAATGCTCTGATTTGAGCATCAAGTTCTTCGTCACTTGTTTCGTGACAATATTCACGTTTTGTTTTTGCTTTTTCTACTTCAGCAGCTAAATCCAGTTGTGCCTGACATTGGATTTTAATTGCTTCGTGAGCAACTTTAATGGCTTCAAGCATATCTGCTTCAGAAACTTCTTTCATTTCGCCTTCAACCATCATGATGTTATCGATAGTTGCAGCTACCATCATTTCAAGTTCAGCTTTTTCAAGTTGTTCGAAAGATGGATTAATAATCATTTTCCCATCAACTTTCGCAACCCTCACTTCTGAGATTGGTCCGTTAAATGGAATGTCTGAAACAGCTATGGCAGCAGAAGCTGCTAAAGCGGCTAGTGCGTCAGGCGGAGTATTAAGATCTGCTGATATTAATGCGATTTGAACTTGTGTTTCTGCGTGAAAATCTGCAGGAAATAATGGTCTTAAAGCGCGATCAACTAAACGACAGATTAGTACTTCGTAATCTGAAGGTCTGGCTTCACGTTTAAAAAAGCCTCCCGGAAATTTTCCAGCGGCTGCATATTTTTCTTTGTAATCGACTGAGAGAGGCATGAAGTCGACATCTTCTTTGGCTTCTTTGTTTGCTACTACGGTAGCTAAGAGCATGGTATCACCCATACGAACAACTACTGAACCATCTGCTTGCTTAGCAAGTTTTCCGGTTTCAATAGTTACGGTTCTGCCATCCTCTAATTGAAAGGATTTTGATAAACCTAATTTTGACATATATTGTTTTATTGGTATATTTTAATCTGAGCAGTGAAGAAAAAAAAAGGCAATTTTAAATTGCCTCTTAATTTTTGAAATATTTTGTTTTGTTACTTTCTCAAACCTAAGGTTTTGATAATCGCACGGTATCTTTCAATATCGGTATCTTTAAGATAATCGAGTAATTTTCTTCTTTTACCAACTAAACGAACCAAAGATCTTTCGGTAGCCTTGTCTTTTTTGTTGATTTTTAAGTGGCCAGTTAGGTGTTTAATTCTGAAAGTAAATAGCGCTACCTGCCCTTCAGCAGAGCCGCTATCGATTTCAGACTTCCCGTACTCGGTGAAAATATTCTTCTTAATCTCAGATGTTAAATACATATTAATTTATTTACGTTCTTATTTTCGGGCTGCAAAATTAGAAATAATATTTCATAAAGCAAAATATTTTATGAACAATTGTTAATTATCCCATTTTGTTTTCCGAGTGCAAAAATAATTGTTTTTTTTGATATAGCGTGAAGTTATTTAATGAGTTATTGCTTTTTATTCACATTTTGTTAAAAACTCCATTTGAGGCGCGTGAATAACATGGAACCATAATCTCCAAATTCTGACCCATCTTTACCTAAGAAAAGCTGACCCATCAGCATGAAACCAATATTATCTGTTAGTGATATATCAAAGGAAGGGCCCAGGTATCCAGATTTATCATTGGGATTTAGCATGCCCGAGAAGGAAGCATTTATTAAAGGGGTTATAGGAAAACCAGCTTGTAGAAAAGTAGAGAATTTTGCACTAGTAAAGTTTTTGGCAGAAATTTCTAAATCCAATGCGAACATACCTTGTTGTCCTGCTTTTTCAGTTGTTCCGGCACTATTATATAAGATGGCTGCCTGTAATGTTAAACTATTTTTAAAAGTGTAATTTAAACTAATTGAGCATACAAAAACACCAGTAGTATCGCTAAAATTATCTTTGTTACGAAAATAAGTTCCTTCTCCACTAAAGCCAGCACCTTCGATCTGGCCGGCCCAGCCAGCTCCAATTACAATATCATCTCGCATTTTTCCGGCCAGTACCTGAAAATCATAATTCCATTGATTAAAACGGTACATTGCAGCAAAAGTCGATTTATCATCCCTATCCATCTTTGCAGCAAATTGTAGTGAAGATGTCATGCTGGTATAGTACTGCAAAAGAACTGCATCACTTCCTGCTTTTTCTATATAATCAAAATCGAAATAGTTTGCCGAATTGAAAATATCATTCGGTGTCCAGACCATATTTACACCCCAGTTAATACGCTGGCGTCCAAGTGTTGCTTCAAAATCCCCATTAGTGTACTGAACATAAAAACGATCAAGATTAGTATACATGTAGTATGATGAATCGCTTGCAATTGATTTGGTCAGGTTCAATTTTCCGTTGTCTTTTACCGAGAGGTCAGCCATATAAGGATAGAAATCAAAAGGAATTTGTCCATAGCTGGCAATGTTGCGCATGGCCACATAGGTTTTAAAATGATCGGATGGATACCACCTAAAGTCGAATCTGTTTGAAATGGTATTCATGGTGAACCATTGTGAAGTTGAGGGTGGCATCCAAATCATTTCCAAAGTTTGTAAGTAACCATTCAAACTTGTGTTTTTTTGTTTTTCCTGCGCATAAATACCCATTGAAATAAGAATACCTAAGATTAAAAAAGCAAAGCGTTTCATTATTTTTTGTCTTTAATAACATCACTTACTACTTTACCATCATCAATGGTAATAATTCTTCGGGCTTTATCCATCACGCGTTGATCGTGTGTTGAGAAGATGAATGTGATTTGAGATTCCCTGTTCATTTTCTGCATCATGTCCAATAAATCACTGGTCGATTTTGAATCCAGGTTGGCGGTCGGCTCATCGGCCAAAATAAATTTGGGTTTTGAAGCCAATGCTCGAGCAACAGAAACACGTTGTTGTTGTCCTCCCGAAAGTTTCCCCGGACGTTCATTAATCTTTTCGCCTATCCCAACATCTACAAGTAATTTTTTGGCAATTGCATTGCGTTCTTCTTTCTTTTTACCCTGTAGTTGCATGATAAAAGCGACGTTTTCCATGGCTGTAAGAACAGGAATAAGATTATAAGCTTGAAATACAAAGCCAATATTATTCAGGCGATAATCAATCAATTGTCTGGGCTTTAAATCACTGAGATTGGTTCCGTCGATAAAAATCTCTCCTTCGGTTGGAGAATCCAACCCCCCGATCAAATTAAGAAAAGTTGTTTTACCTGAGCCCGACGGACCCACAACTGCCGTGAATTCACCTTTATCAAATGTAATGTCAATACCATTAACCGCTTTAACAGGGATTACTGATTCCTGATAAATTTTGTATAAGTTTTTTACTTCTATGATTGCCATATTATAAAATATTTTGCTTGTTAATCATTTTGTTGAATTGCTTCTGCAGGATTTAATTTTAAGGCTTTCCGTGCAGGATAGATACTAGCTAAAATTGCGGTGATAATTACCAATATTGTTGAGCCTAAATAAAAATCAATGGAGGCTTGGGGGTAAATTACAGAGCTAAATCCAAGAGAATTATATCCAGCTTTAATTGCATCTAAACTTAAGCCATAATGCCCATAGTATTGTATGGCTCCAATGCTTATGATCAAACCCAGTAAACCTCCAACTATTGACAAGAAAATGGTTTCAAGCATGATCATGCTAAAGATTCGCTTATTGGTCATGCCAATTGCTTTAAGCATTCCCAGTTCTTTGATGCGTTCCATAACAACCATAAGCATGGTGTTTACAATACCAAAGGCAAGTGCAATGAGAATAATAATTAAAAAAACATAGGAGAAATAATCCATGTATTTAATCATTGCATTTAAAGAGGGCGTAATTTCAGTCCAGGGCCTTACAACTAATTCGCCTTGCGCTATTTGATCCTTAAACACTTTCTTTAGCATATTTGAGGTTGCAATACTCTGATCATATTCATCAAGTGAGATGGCAATTTCATTTACTTCGTTTTCAGAAATACCAAGCAAACCTGCAAGCTCATTTTTTCTTACAAAGACGTTAACTTCATCAAACATGTCGTTTTCGGTATGGTAGATTCCTACAACCCGAAATGCGCCATAGGTTAATATTCCTTCAGCATTTGAAGAAGTAATTACGATCTTTGATTTTAAACGGGCATTCAATTTTGTTGCAAGTTTCTGCCCAATTACTATTGGAATCCTGCTGTTTTCTGTGATGTATTCTCCTTCAACAAGTTGTTCGTAAATCTTTGTGACCAGCATTTCATTTTTAGGATCAATGCCGTTCAGCATGATTCCTGTTCCCGTTTCTGCAGTGCTGGCCATTGCCAGTGCTTTAATTCTGCTTGATACTGCTTTTATTCCGTCCAACTTATTTATTTCGGAAATGACTTTATCCTGATCTTTTATGGTGTATTTTATTTCGTCATTCACTAAATATTCGGGGTTATGAATTTGAATGTTGGAAATTTCATTGCTAATGGCTGCTTCGATACGTTGTATCATCATTCCGACTGCGAAGCCATAAGAAGCAATACCCCCGAAAAGACCAATGGTAACCGCAATAATAATTACCAGGCTTCTCAGCTTATTTCTCCAAACATTTCTCCAGGCTATTGACCAAATCATTTTATTAATTTTTAAGTTTGAAATTTATGAACGCATGGCTTTTAAGATTTTAAATCGATTTACAAATACGATCGGGTACAGTGCAGTAATTAATGCAAGTACCAATATGGTCATGCCCTGATTCGTAAATATAGACATCTCAAGTGAAAATGGCATGACAGGCTCTAAGTTATATTCGAGCATCATGTCAGCTGTGTCTCCGGTTAATGGAATGGGATTGTGATAAAGGTATTTCAGAAACGGAAAAGATGCGATGATTCCAGAAGCAATCCCAAGTAAACCTATTGCAATTGTTTCAAGACAAACAACAACCGCAAGTTTACTTCGATGCATCCCAACAGCAACCATGATGGCAAATTCTTTTCTTCTTTCCATGGTCATCATTAAAATAGTTCCAAAAATACCGAAGGCGACGATGATATAGAGAATAGCTAACATGATGATTCCTCCTACATTGTCACCCTCAATTTGTTGCACCACTTCAGGAAGCATTACTGTCCAGGGCATCACCTCATAGTCGTTTCCTATAATTTCATTTAATGAAATGGCTTCAAGACTTAAATCATTCTCGTTTTTAAGATCTATTACCAAAGCGGAAATTAAACCCGGATGGTAGGGTGCAAATACTTCCTGCACCTTGCCTAAACTCATATAAGCCATCAGGTTATTAAGTTTTGGGATGGGATACTTTACGATGCCAACAACCGGAAAAATCCCAACGGCTGAAATACCTTGATAACCTTGACCTATGATGACCAACGTATCATTGATTCCGATATTGAAAAACCTGGCTAAACCTTCAGCTAATAAAATTCCTTCATCATTTTCATTTAAAAATCGACCTGCAATAAGTTTATCCGAAATCTTTTTTCTGGGGTCTTCTAAATCCGGAACAATCCCTTGTAACATAAATCCTTTTGTAGATTGACCATAGGAACCCAAGGCAAAAGTTTCAAGTTTTGGAATGGCAAGTTCAATATTCGGTTGAGATTCAATCTTTTCTTTTAAGGATGAAGAGTAGATAAAAGAATTGTTTATAGATTTGCTTTCCCAATAACCGCTATCATGAACTTGTATATGACCAACCTCTTTTACAACACTTTCGATCATAATTTCGTATGATCCTATTTGCATCGATCGCATGAACAGGGCCAGAAATACGGCCAGAAATACGGAAGCGGCAGTGATGATTGTTCTGCGTTTATTCCTCCAAAGATTTCGCCAGGCTATTTTTAATAATGTATTCATAATTTATAAGTTTATTTAGCTCTGATCCTTTTCATGTTTTGCTGCGAAAAGAAAGCGTTATTTACCCCTTTGATGTTAAATTCTTGATGTTCAATGCGGAGCTCAGTAAGCTGCCCTTCCTTATTTGCCGGATAAATCCTGAAAACAGAAGGTAAGTCTCTATCGCCCATGTTCTTCACTTCTGCGGAGGTTGCGACATTAACTAATTCCATGTAATCATCATAAAATTCAGATTTTAATTGATAAAATTCTTTGGATGAAATCCACATAATGATCTTACCCCAAACAACAGGTGCATCATCCAGTGGCAGGAGCTCTATTTTATAGCAATCATACCCATCAATAATTTCACTACCTAATATTCGATGCGTATAATCAAGGATAATAGAATTTTGTTTTACGAGATCATCATTTGAGAAATCTGATCCCATCCAGGATGACATCATCATTGAAGGAGGAATTTTTATGACTCGGTTTATTGAGGGCATCCAGTTCCACATGTCTCGCTCTCTTTTCAAAAAAACCTGGCCTTTATCTCTGGCTGGTGCGGTAATGTAGATCATGTAAAAATCTTCACCAAGCGACCAGCTTTGCATACTGATGGTTCTTGTCCATTCGGGTCTTTTGATGGTCATCGTCATTTTACTAAAGCTTGATTCGCCGAGCAATAAATCATTTGATTTTTTAACGATGGATTTGGCTGATAGGTTCTGTGCCATGGTTGCAAATGACAAACCCAATAGGACAAAAAATAGAAATATAATTTTTGTGTTTTTCATTTTATTTTTTTTTGATATAGCAAAATTTTTCAAGGATGGTATCTATTAAATCATCAACAGGATAAAGTTCAGGGTTCATCACATAGTTAAACGCGACTCCATCCATCATTGCTCCAAATATAAGAGCTTCATTCATCGGGTTTTTAGAACCATGTGCTTTGTAATAATCAGCAAGTAGTTTGATAAACATGGGCAATAAATCTTTATACTTACGTTCAATTAATTCAAAAACTTTTGGTTGAAGAAAAACCGAATAATATAATTTCCAAAACTGTGCATCTTTCTTCATTAATTCAAAAATGTTTCTGATAAAGCTTTCCATTTCTTTTTCTGTAAGAACTCCATCCTGATCTGGATCAAAAAATGCAACCATCGCTTCAAGGCCATGAGATAAAAGCTCAAGTATCAAGGTTTCCTTACTGTTAAAATAATTGTACATCAAACCTTTTGAAATTCCTGCTTTCTTTGAAATTTGACTTATGGATGTTGAGTGATAGCCGTTATTGGCAAATAATTCAAGAGCGGTTGACATAATCAATGCTTTCTTATCATGCCTTATATGCTCAAATTGTTCTGGTGTTCGTGGGCTCATTTTTGATTTATTGTTTTAATGAATGAACGGTCGGTCAAAAATACATAAATCTTTATGGGCTTGTCAAGTTATTTCTGATAAAAAATTAAATACAAAATGTAAGTGTCTGTATTTGAGTGTCTAGAGAAATGATTTTTATATTGCTAGGTTTTGTGGATAGGTGCTTAAGAAAATGTTAGGCTTTTTTACTATTTTTGGCCTTTAATTAAAAACAGCATATGGCTAAGCAAAAGGTTGTTCTGGTAGATAGAGATGATAATACACTTGGTACAATGGGTAAGATGGAGGCACATGAAGTTGGTGCATTGCATCGCGCCTTTTCTATTTTTGTATTTAATTCAGAAGGTAAATTGATGATACATCAACGGGCTTTATCGAAGTATCATTCACCTGGATTGTGGACCAATACCTGTTGTTCTCATCCTCGAATAAATGAAGATGTGATGGAAAACGCACATCAGCGACTTTTAGAAGAAATGGGTTTTGATTGTGAATTAGAAGAAGCTTTCACTTTTGTTTATAAATCTGATGTTGGGCAAGGATTAACCGAGCATGAATTTGATCATGTTTTTGTTGGACAATTTGACGAAGCTCCTGTAATTAATAAAGAAGAAGTTGAAGATTGGCAATTTATTGACATGGATGATTTAAGAGATGATATTGATCATCATCCCGGTAATTATACAGAATGGTTCAAGATTGCTTTTGAAAAGATTGAAGATTACCTAAGTAAAAAAAAACTTACGAAATAATTTTTTTAAAATCAGCTCCACTAGGTTGCTGAAAGACACTAAGTTCAAATTGTGGAATAACTGCCAGAATATGGTCGAAAATATCAGCTTGAATTTCTTCATATTTTACCCATTCCTTAATTCCGCTAAAAACATAAATTTCCATGGGAATCCCATTTGGGGTAGGTTGTAATTGACGAACCATAAAAGTCATGTTTTTATTAATTTCGGGTTTGTGTTTTAAATAAACTTTAAGGTAAGCTCTGAATACACCCAGATTAGTTTGCCTTCTGCCGTTTACTAAAACCGAATTGTCAATTTCGTATTTTTTATTAAAGGCTTCTAATTCTTCATTTTTCTTGTCAATATATTCTTCGATAAAGTGAAATTTTCTGAATTTTTCAAGCATGGCTTGATCACAAAATTTAACACTATTCATGTCAATATTAATGGATCGCTTAATTCTTCTTCCGTCAGATTCTTCCATCCCACGCCAGTTCTGGAAATAGTCTGTTACAAGCGCATAGGTGGGGATTGTGGTAATGGTTTTATCCCAGTTTTGCACTTTTACTGTTGTTAATGTAATGTCTGTTACATTTCCGTCTGCGCCAAATTTTGGCATCGAAATCCAGTCACCAATGCGAACCATATCGTTAGATGTAAGCTGAATTCCTCCAACAAAACCTAAAATGGGGTCTTTAAAAACCAATAGTAATATCGCTGAAAATGCCCCAAACCCGGCAAGCCATTTAAATCCATCCTTACCCAGAAAGATTGAAATAAGGAACACTGCGGCAAAAATGTAAATCATAATTTTTGCAACTTGTATGTATCCCTTAATCGGCCTTATCTTTGATATTTCAAATGATTGATAAATGATATGGAAAGAATCAAGAATTGCATTGAAGATCGATAGAAATGTGATTAATAGCAATATTTGGAATACTGCATGAAGCACATCAATAGTAATAGGATTGGTGGCAAAAATAAATTTCGAAAAATAACTTAGCAGGAGAATTGGAATGAGATATGCAATGCGTATAAATACTCTTTTATCAACCAATACATCATCCCATTTATACTTACCTCCTTTAAGAATGCGATGTACTTTATGTTTAATAAAATATTTTAGTGTTAAAAATATAAGGATGCTAAACAGAATGAGTAAAAGAAACTCAGAATAGTGTGTAAGGTCTTTGGCAATTTGATGCTCAATGCCCATTCTCTCAAGCCAGGCCGTGAGCAAATTGGAATAATGTTCAAACATTTAATTTAACTTATTTTAGATGTTTATTAATTTCTGTAAGGTATTTTTCCCTTAAAAATAAGCATTCGCCCAAGCAAATGTTGGTATCATATATTCGAATAATGTCTTTTAACCCGGACTTTCTGTAAAATGTGCCTAAAGCAGCATCAAAATTATTATCCTCAATATTGTGTTTGAGTCCAACCGTAATCTTTTCAAAAACGTTCCAATCTAATCTGGTTGGGATTTCAAAATATCCCATTTCTGGAGTTTCTTTATCCATATATATTCCATCATTAACTTCGTCAAGGATGAAAAATTTCTTGATACTCATCCAACCATAATAGGAGTTAATATTTTTGCTTTTAAGAAAGCTGATTCCCTCATCTTTATAAAGCGAGATCAATTCCGGAATTAGTGAATAATTTTCGAGATCTTTAATTCTAATGCAACATTCAGTTTGATTAAAAACATTGATACGACCCGGAGATGCATCAAATTTAGAAGAAAAATGTTTACGAACATTTACTGTTTTTCGAATGATATCTTCGTCGCTTTCTTTTGATTTCATTACAAAGAAAATAGATTTCGGGTTGGTTTGGTCAGGAATGGTTGTTCCATGATATCCAGGGAATGGATGTAAGGACTCCAGCACCATGTCATCGTATTCACTAATAGATACTATGGTTTCTTTCTTCTCTATTTTTCCGATGGTTTCAATGATAGTTTTAGGTTGCATAGTTGTCGTAATTTTAAGAGTATTGAATGAGTTATTTAGAGCTAATATAATTAATTTTTTAGAGCTGTGGGACTCAAATTAGGTATTTCTTTACTTTTTTATCAATATAAAAAAAAGCTCCCTGTTTTTCCGTGGTTTTATTGAATTGTAGCAAACTTCAAAGATTTTAAAATTGAAATAAGGTATAAATAAGGACTTATATTCTTCAGGGGTCCCCCCAAAGGGAGGAGCATCAGTTCCAAATTCATGATTAAAGATAAGCCCAACGAACTTACCATTATTTGCAAGTAACTCATTCATTTTTTTTGAGTATTTTCCACGGACATTTTTTGGAAATGAAGTTAGAAAGGTATGTTCAATGATTAAATCATAGGTTCCGGTATGCTCAAAAAAATCTTCGATTAGAACCTGATCTTTTGGGAAGTCAAAGTTTCTTGTTAAAAAGTTATTGACCGGAGTTGGAGCGAAGTCAAGCAAGTGAACATTCTTAAATCCGGAATTAAATAAGTATTCAACCTCATAGGCATTTCCTGCCCCCGGAACCAAAATGCGAAGTGACTTATCACTTAACTGATCGAAATATTCTTTTAAGGGTGTAGCGGCATAACCGACATCCCAACCCGGTTTTTTGTTGTCGTATGTTTTATCCCAATAATTTCGATCGAGCATTTTAACCTCCTACTTGTTTGGTTTTATACCCTTTTTCTGTTAAAATTTTTATCATCAGTTCTCGTTTATCTCCTTGAATAATAATTTCTCCATCTTTAACCGATCCTCCTGTTCCACATCTGGTTTTTAATAATTTCCCCAGTTGTTCAAGATCTTCAGAACGGCCAATAAAGCCTCTTACCAAACTAACCGTTTTACCCCCACGATGTTTCTTTTCGAATTCAATTTTTAATAATTGTTGTTGTGGAGCTAAGGTTTCCTCTTCTTTTTCATTGTCGTATAGGTAGTCGAAGTGTGGATTGGTAGAATAAACCACTCCTTTGATGTTTTTCTTTTTTGCCATGAAAAAATGTTTAGATGCAAAGTTAAGGAACAATTACATTAATTGAACCTGGAATTATTTTAATATTAATCGGGCTTAAAGTTTCTTGGAATTCTCCGTCAATATTAATCAATGGCGAATTTTCAGTTTTTATCACTAAAGCTTTGGTCTTAAAAGATTCAGCGTATATACTCTTATAAATTTTTCTTCTCAGAAGAAGAATTATGGTAAAAGGAAGTATGAAAAAAGGTGGTTTTTTTATGATGGTGATATCCAAGAACCCATCATCAATTAATGCTTTCGGAGCTATACTGATATTGTTTCCAAATTGATTTGAATTTGCACAACTAATAAATAATGCTGAAGTAGCTGTTTTCTTTTCATTAGAAGATATTTGATACTCCAAAGTTTTATAAAAAAAATAATGTTTAATCACCAATCTGAAATAATTCCAAAATCCACGTGTATTGCTCTCGGCAAAATGTTTTGCGATAAAGGCGTCAAATCCGGTTCCGGCAATACTAATAAATGGCTTATCGTTAATTTTTGCGGTATCGATAAATCTTGATTTTCCTTTCACAATGAGGGCAAGTGATTTTTTCAAATTAAACGGAATACCAAGATGTCTGGACAACCCGTTTCCAGAACCCAAAGGAAGAATCCCAAACTTCACATTTGTTCCCAAAAGTGCTTTAAAAACTTCATTTACAGAGCCGTCACCACCAGCCACGACAATATTTTTGTACCCATCTTGTATGCCGTTTTTTGCCAGTTCAGTTAAATGACCTGCATGTGTCGAATACCAAATTTGATAATTAATATTTGATCCTTCCAGAATAGATTTTACTATTTCTTCAAAGTTTATAGGTAAACCCTTTCCTGCTTTTTTGTTTGCCAGAATTAGAATTGATTTAAGAGCCATAAGCTTTGATTTAAAACAAAAGTATGAATTATTCAATTTATGAGGCTTTGCATCAAGTGCTTTTTATTTCATAATTTAGCATAACACAAACACAATCAATAATTCGTGCTTAAAACATTAATAAAATATTGGGGCTACTCATCTTTCCGGCCAATGCAGTCAGAAATTATTCAATCTGTGTTAGATGGAAAGGATACGCTTGCTTTATTGCCTACGGGCGGCGGGAAATCAATTTGTTTCCAGGTTCCTGGATTAATGATGGAAGGTGTATGTTTGGTAGTAACTCCATTAATCGCGTTGATGAAAGATCAGGTCGAAAACCTGAAGCAAAAAGGGATTAAAGCACAAATGATATTTTCGGGTATGCATTTAAATGAAGTGAATTTGGCTTATAATTCATGCATTTTTGGGCAAAGTAAGTTTTTATATGTTTCTCCGGAGCGGCTGGAATCTCCTGCTTTTATTGATAATATTCAAAAGATTAAGGTGAACTTATTGGTAGTTGATGAGGCCCATTGTGTTTCGCAATGGGGTTATGATTTTAGGCCACCTTATCTGCGCATACCTGAAATAAAAAATTATTTGCCCAAAGTACCAACCTTAGCCTTAACTGCTACAGCTACTCCAGATATTGTTATTGACATCCAAGACAAGTTAAAGTTTAAGCAAAGAAATGAATTTAAGGTTAGTTTTAATCGGATAAATCTTACTTATTCTGTGGTACATGAGGAAGATAAGTTGAAGCGTTTGCTTAAAATCTATCAAAAAGTAAAGGGTTCTGCAATTATTTATGTTCGGAATAGAAGGAAAACAAAGGAGGTTGCTGATTTTTTAATTCAAAATCAGATCAAAGCTGATTTTTATCATGCAGGTTTAGACATGAATGTGCGTACAAAAAAACAAGATTTGTGGAAAAAAAGCAAAGATAGGGTAATGGTTGCCACCAATGCTTTTGGGATGGGGATTGATAAACCTGACGTAAGATCGGTAATTCATCTTGATTTGCCCGATAATCTGGAGTCCTATTTTCAGGAAGCCGGAAGAGCCGGGAGAGATGAAAATGAAGCTTATTCAGTCATCCTATATGAAAATGCCGATCTTATAAATCTGAAGAAGAATTTTACAGTGGCATACCCTCCAATTAGTGTAATTAAAGATGTTTACCAGGCATTGGGTAACTACTTTCAGTTAGCAGTTGGAAGTGGAAAAGATGCAGCTTTCGACTTTGAACTGGTTGATTTCTGCGAAAGATTTAATTTTCAGCCGGTCATCGTATTTAATTCTTTAAAATTTTTAGAGAAGGAAGCCTACCTTTTATTAAGCGAAGGGTTTAACAATCAGGCTAAGATCAGGATTGTTGTGAGCCGTGAAAATCTGTATAAATTCCAGGTCGAGAATTCATATTATGATGTATTTATAAAAATATTACTGCGGTCCTATTCCGGACTTTTCCAGGAGTTTGTAAACATTAGTGAAGCCGAATTGGCCAAAAGGTTTTCTGTTGATGAACAAGAAGTAGTGAAATATTTAAAACGCCTGGAGCAATATGAGATTCTTGATTATGTGCCACAAAAAAGCAAGCCGCAGTTAATCTTTGTTAAGGAACGGGTTGATGCAAAATCAATTCTGATTTCAAAGGAAAATTACAGCCATTTAAAAAAGGCTGCAACAAAACGTTTAAGTAAGGTTATCAGTTATATCGAAACCAATAATATATGCCGAAATCAGCAACTGTTAAATTATTTTGGAGAAAGTGATTCAGTGCGTTGCGGTAACTGCGATGTTTGTTTAAAAAGAAATCGCATGAACATTAGTTCATCGGAGTTCGACAAAATATTAACCATCCTTAAACCTAAACTTTTAACCAAGTCATACTTTTTACAAGAATTAATTGATCAACTCAATGAATTTGATGAAGATGAGGTTATTAAAGTGGTACGTTGGCTTCAGGAAAATGGGAATGTTGAGGCGAATGATAAAAATCAGTTGAGCTGGCGAAAACAGTTAGGCCTTAATTTTTAATCATAAAAACACACTATAAATATACTGACCTATGAAAAACAGTTGTTAATTTATCTTGTAAATTAGGGAAATATGATCAAAGAGTTAATAGAATATTTTGGGGATAATCTTCAGGAAATAGGGGCAATAGGAACTTTGCTAATGGCTTTTATAACTGGATTTACTTTGTTAACCTTACGCAAACAGGTTAATAATTCTCTCAGGCCGATTCTTAGTTTTATAAACAATGTATACGCAGTAAGTTCAGGAAAAAAAGATAGCTTAAAGACGATTTGGTACAAAGATGGAGATGAAGTACCAAAGTATTCAAACTTAGGGTTCGAGATTTATAATGTTGGAGTTGGCATGGCAACAGAAGTCGTATTGAAAGAGTATTATAATTATAAGAGGTTGATGAAATATATCAAGAAGTATGATAAGGACAATGTAGTTAAAATAAAAAAATATAAATGGGGAATGAACTCTAAAGCGTTTAGGAAGCATAATTGGTTGGAGCAATTGTTTAGTTATAGATATACAGAATATGTAGTGGATATACTAGAAGGTGATTCCATAAAAATGATGTTGTTTTTTGATCGAAATAGTAATATGAGTACCAGAGAACTAGGAAATATTTTCACTGCAGATTTTTATGCTAATAAACCATTAAAATATTTATTTGATAATTTAACAACTGCTTGTTTTACGATATTAAAATATTTGATTGATACACAAGATGCAACTCTATTATTTGACTATCCACCAACAAAGTATAAATTAATATATAAAGATGCTGATGGCAAGAAATACAAGAATCGATTTATTATGACCCTAATTCCATATGGTGCAACATTTAGTTTGAGGTTTACTCAGTATTCTAAGAAAAGGTGGATTTGGTATCGTTTAAAAGATTTTGTAAATAACATCCTAAATTAAGTTTGTATTTATTCTTTCGAAAACTATATTTCAATATTTTTATTATTATTAGGTTATGAAACTGAAAAATAACTTTTACCTGGGCAAGGATGTAGTGAAAATTGCCCGGGAACTACTAGGCAAATACTTATTTGTTAAAATTGATGGGGTTGTTTGTGGTGGCTTTATAACTGAAACAGAAGCATACGATGGCACAACGGATAAAGCCTCACATGCCTATCAAAATAAACGCACCAAGCGCACGGAAGTGATGTTTGCACAAGGTGGACGAACTTATGTTTATCTGTGTTACGGCATCCATGCCATGTTAAACTTTGTGACTGCTGATGAAAATACTCCGCACGCCATTTTAATTAGAGGATTTTGGCCAACTCATGGTGTTGATATTATTCTTGGTCGACTTAATAAAACAAAGCTTTCAAAAAGTATGTTTAATGGACCGGGTAAAATTACGCGTGCATTAGGAATTCTAACTTCTCACAATAATTTAGATTTACAAGGCGAAGAAATTTGGCTTGAAGACCGAGGGATGAAGATTCCTTCTGATAAAATTGTTGTAGGGCCAAGGATTGGGATAGATTACGCTGAAGAGGATGCCTTACTTCCTTATCGTTTCGTTTATAATGAATAAAAAAAAGACCCTGTAAGTACAAGGTCTTTTCTTTTTTGTAGCAGATTACAAGTGATTAAACTTTTTGAGAAAGTTCGTTACCTGGTTTGAATTTTACTACTTTTTTAGCTGCTATATTGATTTCTTTTCCAGTTTGAGGGTTTCTGCCTTTACGAGCAGCTCTTTTTGTTACAGAAAAAGAACCGAAACCAACTAATGCTACACGGTCACCTTTTTTTAAAGCGCCTGAAGTTGCATTAATGAATGAATCGAGAGCTCTTTTAGCATCTGCTTTTGTCAAGTTAGATTCTGAAGCCATTGCTTCAATTAATTCTGCTTTGTTCATTTTTCTAGTGTTTTAATTAATAATTATATTATCGAAGAACTTGCAAATATAGAAGAATAAGTAAATAAATCAAGTGAAATGCTCTAAAACCCCCGAAAATGTTAATAAAACAGAAGATTTGTTAATAACTATGGAGAGATTTGGGCTAAAATACCATTCTTTCTGTAAGTCTTGGTACTATTAGCTATTGGGCAATCCAGCCATCTTTTATCGAAAAACCTCTTAAAAAGTCAGCGGTTTTCATCCTTTTTTTACCTGCCATTTGCACATCCCTTAGTTGGAGAAGGCTATCAGCGCATGCCACCTCCATTTTGTATTTGCCATCACAAATAATCTGACCAATTTTAAATTTATGATTGATCGAAATTATTTCGGCTTCATAAATTTTTAGCTGAATCGGATCGTGCGTGGCCGAATTTATTAAGGTAAAAGCGCCGGGGTATGGACTTAAGCCATTTATTAAATTTAAAATTGATCTTGATGATTTATTCCAATTTATGCGGGTGTCGTTTTTAAATATTTTCGGTGCAGGTTTAAGGTTAAGATTTTTGGAGAATACAGCAGCTTGATCTGTTAGAGTGTATTTACCCGAAGAAATTGACTTAACTGTTTTTAGAACCAATTCAGATCCTTCGAGCATGAGTTTATCATGTAAAGTACCGGCATTCATATTTTCTGAGATGCCAACTTTCTGTTGAAAAAGGATACGACCTGTATCAATTTCTTCATTTAAAAAGAAAGTTGTGATTCCTGTTTCTGATTCTCCATTGATGATAGCCCAATTTATTGGAGCAGCACCACGATATTGTGGAAGGAGAGAAGCATGTAAATTAAAAGTTCCAAATTTTGGCATAGACCAGATTACTTTCGGGAGCATCCTAAAGGCGACGACAACATGGAGATCAGCATTAATCTGTTTTAATTCATCAATAAATTCCGAATCTTTTAAATTGGCAGGCTGAAGAACTCGAATGGAATTTTCTAAGGCATATTTTTTTACAGCTGATTGCGAAATTTTTCTGCCACGACCTGCAGGTTTATCCGGAGCAGTAATTACAGCGCTTACTTCAAAACTATTTTTAACCAAAATATCAAGCGATGGAACTGCAAATTCCGGTGTCCCCATAAAAACAATCCTTAAATGGTCCATCTCTTTTTTTCTTAAAGATAAAAAAAACCCTACAAATGCAGGGTTTTAAATATCGTTGGTTAGTAATTATTATTTAGCTAATCCTTTAGCCCTTACAATATCTTTTTCAATATTTCGAGCTTCCATACTTAGTTTATATTCATTTAAAATTCTTTCGTAAGTTGAAGCAGCTTTTGTAAATTCCTGCTGAAGCTCAAAAGTTTTGCCAGCTTTTAAAAGAAATATCGGGGTGGTAAATGAATTTTCATATTTGTCAGCAGCTTTAAGGTAGTAGTCAGCAGCCTTCTCGTAATTTTTTAATTCCAAATAAGCATCACCGATGGCACCAGTAGCCATGGGAGCAATTACTTTATCATCAATCGTAAAATCTTCCAGATAATCAATGGCATCTTCAAATTCACCCTTCTTTAAAAAGCATATACCTGCGTAATAATTAGCTAATTTAGCTGGCTTGGCCGATCCAAACTCATCAATAATATCAAGAAAACCAAGATAGTTTCCATCACCATTTAAAGCTAAATCTAACGAATCCTGACTGAAATATAATTCTGCCATGAACATTTGTGAACGAGCTTCCTTTTCTAATGGAGCGACATAAAATTTCTGATATCCGAAATATCCTAAAATTACAAGGATGATAACTCCAACAACTATTGAGAGCGTGTTTTGGTTTTTTTCAATAAAATGTTCAGTCCTACTAAGTGCTTCTTCTACTGCTACAATTTTATCTTCAGTTTTGTCAACTTTTTTTGCCATTATTTCACATTTTGATGTGCAAAAGTAAATCATTTTGTTGATATTTTAAAACTAGTTTGAAAATAATTCGATATGGCTTAGTTATTGCGAATCATTAACAAGTGATCTAAATTCATTTGAAATAATTTTGAATTCCCTAACTTTGGTGAAATATAAAATTGCTGATGTTGCTATCAGTGCTTATTTTTACAGAGGATTGGCTGATTTCAGACGTCAAATATGATTAAAGTTTTCTGTTGAATGGATATAGATATTAAAACCCAATTAGAACTATATAATTTTATAGCTCAGTTTATTAGCGAAGAAAGAAAACTGAAGTTTCAAGAGATTATTGAACAGCGAACGAGGCATTTGACCGTTGTGATTGAAGATGTTTATCAATCCCAAAATGCGAGTGCAGTTCTACGTACATGCGATTGTTTTGGAATTCAGGATGTGCATATTATTGAAAACCGAAATGAATTTAATATTTGTAAAGATGTAGAATTGGGATCTTCAAAGTGGTTAAGCATAAAAAAATATAATGAAGATGACCAAAATACACTGAGAGCATTTAAGAATCTTCGAAATAAGGGCTATCGGATTGTGGCCACCAGCCCACACAAAAACGATCAGTCTTTGGAAGACTTACCTGTTGATGGGAAGCTGGCACTTGTTTTTGGAACTGAATTAAATGGACTTTCACAAATTGCATTGGATCATGCGGATGAATTTGTAAAAATCCCTATGCATGGTTTTACCGAGAGTTTTAATATTTCTGTTTCGGCTGGTATATTCTTAGCCAATTTATCCAATAGAATCAGGAAATCGGAAATTAATTGGAAACTTACAGAAGAAGAGAAAGTTGAAGTGATGTTGGGTTGGGCAAAAAATGCAGTGAAAAACCCTGAGGTTATAGTTAAGGAGTTCTTCAGAAAGAATAAGAAATAGGCGAATTCTGTTTTTTTACAAGCGTTTTTTTCTTAACTTTACAGCTAATCTTAACAAATTCAATACAGTCATGGGAAAAGGAGATAAAAAAACCAAGAGAGGTAAAATTATATTAGGTAGCCATGGAGTTAGAAGACCTAAAAAGAAAAAAAATGCGTACGTAAAAGTTGTGAAGCCTCCAAAGGCTGAAGTTAAGGTTAAAGAGGTTGTTAAACCCAAAGAAGAAGTAAAAGTTAAAGAAGATGTAAAGCCAAAAACTACCGCTAAAAAAGCTCCAGCTAAAAAAGAAGTAACAACACCAAAAGCTGAGGTTGCTAAAAAAGAAATTAAGGCAGCAAGCCCTAAAAAGAAAACTACTCCCCCAAAAGTGGTTAAAGATCCTGAAGCGAAGAAAGCTAAGACAGAAAAGGAATAGCAGGAGAAATTTCACGGATGAAAGAGCAAGGAATTACAAATTTCTTGCTCTTTTTTTATACGCATGACCTCGCTCTTCAAAATTTTTAAAGGCATCGTAACTCGATGCAGCAGGCGATAGCAAGCAAATTTTGCCTGTTTTGGTTACATCAATTACCAATGCCATGGCTTCATCAAATGTGTTTGCTTCGAAGATGTTTTTTTCATCAGGATACTTTTCTTTTAAAATACCTTTCATCCTTTTACCGGCCGGACCCATAAAAATAAGATTCTGCACCTCGAAGTTTATCAAAGAATCGATAAAATTATGGTAATTTATTCCTCGATCAAAACCACCCAAAATTAAAGTATCTGTATCAGGTAAACTTCTCAGGGCTGCAATTGTAGCTTCAGGGATGGTAGAAATGGAATCATTATAAAAATGAATCCCTTTAAAAATCCCTACATATTCGAGGCGATGTTCGAGGCTGCGAAAACTCTTAAGACCTTTTATAAAATCATTTTTTGACAAGTTTACCTGCTCACACACCAAGTATGCAGCCATGATGTTGCATTGGTTATGAACGCCAAGTAAATTTTTAATTTCTGAGGTTTTAAGAAGGGGCGTTGGTGGATGACTTATATTTTGAAAAATAATTCCATTTTCAACATAACATTGAGCCTCTGAATTCGGATGTAAAGAAAACGCCAAACCGGAATTTTG
The DNA here is from genome assembly GCA_963675215.1 of Bacteroidales bacterium. Classification (GTDB taxonomy): domain Bacteria; phylum Bacteroidota; class Bacteroidia; order Bacteroidales. The sequence continues at coordinate 3,652,815 of OY775914.1, read as the reverse complement.
GATGTTTTCAGGAATTAACCGAAGTAATTCGGTTTGATCGGAATTAAAAATTAGTTTCGCATCATCTTTATCTTGATTTATAATTCTGGATTTAGATTTGGCGTAATGTTTAAAGCTTTGGAAGTGATCCAGATGCTCTTCATAAATATTTAAAAAAACACCAATTAGCGGAGGATGTGTAAGGTCTTCAAGTTGATGTGCAGAAAGCTCGAAAACAACCAAAGTTTCATTTTTAATATTATCAATAGCTGAGAGCGGGGGGATTCCTATATTTCCAATTAAAACGCTGTCTCTGCCTGATTTCTGCAACACATGATGAATTAGACTTGCTGTTGTGCTTTTCCCCTTTGTGCCGGTTATTCCAATAGTTTGTGTTGAAAACTCCTCAAGAAATAATTGCGTTTGAGAAGTGACTAAACTTTTCGAATATGGTTTTAATTTTTCGAGCTTGATGCCCGGCGACTTAATAATCAAATCTTGCTTCTCTATTTCTTTCTGATAAGATTGGCCAAGTATAAGCGTGATATTATTATCTGCTGATGCTGTTTTGATTGCTTCAGAATGCTCACTTTCTCTATCAGCTATCGATATGGGTTTATCCTGAGAAATTGATCGGATTAATTTATAAGTTGATTGCCCTTCTCGGCCAAATCCCAAAATTAAAACCTTCTTCCCTTCAATTAATTCTTTCAGTTTTTCCTTCATCATATTTTGGCTTTAAGTAATTTTAAAAGGGATGAATTAAGGAAATGTTCGGCATTCAATTTACTTAATAAACTTTCAGGATCAAGGTTTTTATTTGATTTTGTGGGATTCGTTTTTAAATAATATTTTAATAATGATGGTAATTCATGATGCTGATGATTCTTCAATCTTAAGAAGATGGCAACATTCACATCTTCTAGTGTCCCAACACATTCAAATGGTTTTGTTGCTCCAATTCCAATGAGCTCATCTAAAACAGGTTTAAGCTCGACATCATCCAGTAAGTTTTTTGAAAATATTTGAATTAGATTATTCTCATTAATAAATGGACTTAAGATGATGAACGTGAATAGGCATTTCGGGCACTTCCCGCACCAATTATCTGTTTTGCTACCGACGTTACAGCTCCTGAATTTCAAAAAATAAGATGAATATTCTGAAAATAATTTGGCAATCTGGAGTTCATTTAATGGCCTCAAAAAACTGAAATAATTTAAATCAGGTGAAATGTATTTTGAAACATATGTTCTGAAGTCTGACTCAAACTCATACGATTTTGAGTATTGATGATTGATATTGGAATTACTAACAGTTGATTCGTTCGCACTCGATTCATTTGACAATGCAATATGTTTATTGCCATTGATAACTGCAGCAAGTAAACTTGTAAACGCCAAAACAGAAGAGAATGGAGTATGGCCATTTAAAAACCCTTGAGCATTGAGTTCTAAAAGTGTTGGATCAATCTTTCTGGAAATTTCAATAATATTGGTATGATCAAATCCGGCTTGAATAATTGTTCGCTCCCTTGCAGCATTCATGTTTAGAACCAAAGGAGTTATTTTTAAGTTACCTTCTTTCAGTATTTCCAGGCTTACGATAGAGTCTTTTCCGCCGCCAATAGGAACGATTAAATTATCATCTAAATTGAAACGCTTAGCAGTTAGTTTGGAACCAGAATCAATTTCTAGATCAATAAACGTTTCAACGTCAGTTTTAATACTGTTTAAGTAAAAAAACTCTCCCAGGCCATTAAAATATAATTTTTTCCACCACCCGATTTGTTCAGGATTAAGCGAGTGGGGTTTAATGATAATTTTAGGGCTGCATGCCGCTTTCCAATAACTAATTAATTCAATCATCCCCATATTAAAAACTAAATTTCTAATATCGATTTCGGATAATCGTTTGCGAATCTTTTTGCTTCTAATTGGGAAAATGAGTTCGGGCTTAAAAAAATATTTACCGCTTAGCGAAAATTCAAAAGTGATTTTTAATGTTTCATGCCGCATGTCAATATAGTAGCTTTCATACACAAAGTAGGGGTATTGCTTGCGAAGTATAATGAATTTTTCGTTATTTTCGGCCTGACTCACTAAATACTGGTATTATTTTTGATGATTAAGATCTACGTGAAAATTAATTGTAAAAGTAATCATTTGCTATTAATTTGGTGAACTATAAACAATGCGAAAACTAGGGGATATACTTTCGATAAAAACAAATAACATTGAACCTGGAAAGGGTAAGATTTTAATTTCTGAACCTTTTTTGGGCGATTATTATTTTAAAAGATCGGTTGTTTTACTTGCCGACCATAATGAAGAAGGTTCATTCGGATTAATCTTAAATAAACCGCTTGATATAAAATTAGGCGAAGTTGTAACAGATTTTCCGGAATTTGATACGCTCATTTATTTAGGGGGACCTGTTGAGAGTGATAACCTCTTCTTTATTCATACCTTAGGAGATCAAATTGAAGGAAGCCTCGAGATACTAGATGGCCTTTATTGGGGAGGGAAGCTGGAGGTGGTTAAAGAAATGATGTTATTAAAAAAGATAAACCCTTCGGACATAAGGTTTTATATTGGGTATTCAGGTTGGTCGCCAAAGCAGCTGGATGAAGAGTTGGCAAGAAATGCCTGGGTGGTATCACGAACAAATTCTAATGAGATCTTAAAAACTAAGCCTAAGCTTCTTTGGGAGAAATCTCTTGAGAAATTAGGTGGTGATTATTTGTATTGGCCAAAGTTTCCGGTTGACCCAATGCAAAATTAAGTTCAATAATAAAGTAATTAAAAAATGGCGCTCTTTTAGTAGGGCGCCATTTCTGGTTTATAATGATGTTCTGAAATTAAGAAAGAAGTTCATTAATAAAACGGGTGAAAAAGCCCGGATTTAGAATGATGGTGTAAATGATTCCAAAAATACTTCCCCAAAAGTGGGCATTATGCCCAATATTATCCTGCCCTTTTTTAGCCATATAGGCAGAATAAATTAAATAGATCAACCCGAAAAGTGCTGCAGGAATTCCAATTGGAATAAAGAAAAAATAAATGGAAGCACCCGGGTGTAAGATAATGCTTGCAAATACAACGGAAGCGACAGCACCTGAGGCTCCAACCGCATTGTAACTTACATTTTCTTTATGTTTGAGAAAATCAAAAAGCGATGAGAAAATAATGCCACCGATATAAAGCAGGACAAAATAATAACCTGCTTTAAATCCAAAATAGTATTGAAAAAAAGTAATTACAACATCACTGAAAGTATATAAAACATACATGTTTACCAACAGGTGCATCCAATCGACATGAACGAAAGCATGGGTAAAAAATCGATAGACTTGACGATTATGCTTAATATCAAAAGCATTGAATTTCAATTTATCAAAAATGTCGCGATCGTTAAACGCAAGCACCGAAACCAAAACTGTGATGATAATAATTAAAAGACTGATCATTGATTTTGAATTTGTGTAAAATCTATTTCAGACCCCAGCACACTGTGAGGAACTAAATAAACTGCAATAAGCGCTGCGGTTGCTATTAATACCCATGTGCGATGTTTTTTATCCTTCATGGTTTTAAACAAAGCAATGGCCCAAAAAATAAAAGCAACAATGGTTTTGTTGTCGGTTAGGTCATGACCAAATGGCCAGCCCGTCCATAAGGCGCCAAACGCATATTTCTGAACAACAGGTCCGAGAATTAGTCCTCCAAGGAAAAATAAAATAACGGTGTATTGCGTATATTTAAAAATGTTTTCGCGTCGGAAATAAGCCTCAACTCCAGCTCTGATGGAAAAAACCATGGCTAAGAACATAAGTAAAATATGTGGAATTAAAATATATTCAGGAACAACGCCGGTAAACCTAAGTATAACCGGTTTTTCTCTGAGCGTTACTTCAGATCCATTTTTGTTCAAATTAATATTATACATCACCTTGCCGGCCGGAGGTTGATGGGGGATGAAAGCAATAAGTGAACTTCCGATTCTTTGCATGGGAACTTCACTCCATTCATCGTGGCTTCTAAATCTTCTAAAACTGAATTTGCCGTCAATGCTTTCGTCTTCTACCTTAATTTCAATTTTAGCGTCACCCTCATTGCCCCATGAGCGAATCAGTTTGTATTTTACCGTTTCACCAGCAATTTCTACCTTTCCACGTGTAGGATGTGTTGGGCCGGTTAATCGTTGGTAAACAACAAATATTAGCATAAAAACAATGGAGAAAAACCAAAGTAGGAATGTTTTGTAATTTTTATTAATATAATTTTGAATTTTCATTTTAATGATATTTATGTTGGGTTTAGTGTGTTAGTGGTTATTTGAAATAATGGTTTTATCGTCGCAAAATTCATATTCCATTTGCAAAGTAACATGATTTATATTGTGATGTTCGTGTAGCAAATGTTCAATATTTTTGATGATTTGTTCGCACTCACTTGTTTTTAAATCTTGAGCTAAGTTTATGTGTGCTTCAAAATGAGTTTCTTTGTCGCTTAGGCTCCAAACATGCACATGGTGGATATCCTTAACTTTTTCTATTTGTTGTATCTCTTTTGAAATTTTAAGAATGTCAATTCCTTTTGGGGTCGACTGCATTAAAATATGATATGTCTCCATTAAAATTGAAATGGTTTCTTTAATAATGTATAAACTGATCAAGACGGTAATCAATGGATCAACCCAATAAATATTGTAGAAGTAAATTAAAACGCCACCAATAATAACCGCGACCGATGAAAAAGTATCACCAATTAAATGCAGGTATGCACTCCTAATATTCAAATTGTCTTTCGAATGTTCTTTTAATAAAAGTACGCTAAGCAGATTTGCTACCAAACCAATTGAAGCGACAATTAACATGGGCATGCTTTTTATTTCTTCGGGCGATACAAATCTTTTATAAGCTTCGAATAAAAGGAAAACGCAGATCACAATTAAAGTTGCAGCGTTAAAAAGGGCAGCTAAAATTTGTATCCGTTTATAACCAAAGGTGTTTTTGAAATTCGGATCTTTTTTGCTAACACGAAGCGCTACATAGGCCACCAGCATGGAAAATCCATCGCTGAAATTATGTATCGCATCTGAAATGAGCGACAAGCTATTTGAAAATATCCCACCAATTATTTCAACAAAGGAGATAAAGAAATTTAATAATAAACTGATGAAAAGATTCTTCCCCTCTTTTATTTCATGTGTATGTCCGTGATGATGATGTCCCATTAGTTGATTTTAGTTTTACCTGCCCCTATTGCCTGATAGAAAGCCTCGTGGATTTCAGTTCGAATATTTAAATCCATGATTTTAGAATTGGAAGCGTCCGGATGTATTCGATTCGATAAAAACACATAAACCAACCCATTTTGTGGATCAGCCCAGGCATAAGTCCCTGTAAATCCTGAGTGACCAAAGCTATCTGCCGAAGCGCTATAACATACTGCACCTCCTTCTTCAAATTCAAGCAAGGGTTTGTCGAAGCCAATTCCACGACGGTTTTCATTTAATGGGAATTGGCATTTAGTAAATTCTTTAACTGTTTTCGCATCAAAAAACTTTTGACCACCATAGGTTCCACCTTGCACCAACATTTGCATAATCACAGCCAAATCTTGTGCATTTGAGAATACACCGGCATGGCCAGAAATCCCACCGAGCATGGCCGCCCCTGGATCATGCACATCTCCATGAACTAATTGATGTCTGAAAACCTTATCATTCTCAGTTGGGATGAGTCGGTTTAATGGATAATTACGCCTGGGTAAAAATGAAATATTAGACAAGCCTAATGGTTGATAAAAGTTTTCATCAGCGTATTCATTTATGGGTTTGTTGTTAATGCTTTCAATGGCAGCAGCCAATAAGTAAAACCCTAAATCACTGTATTTATAATCATTTTTTTCTCGAAGAGGAGAATTTAATATGCTGTCAATAATTTGATATTTGTAATTGTCGCGGATATAAAGTTTTTCTGCCACACGTATGGGGAATTCTTCTGAAATTTCGGATTGATAAATTTCGTTGCTGAGCCCATCTTCATCTAAGGTGAACTGATAATATGGGATCCAAGCTTGCAGCTTAGCCTGATGAGTTAAAAGATCACGAATTATTACATCGATTTTATTTGACCCCTTCAAATAAGGCAAGAAATCAGAAAGTTTCCGGTCAATGTCAAACTGCCCCTGCTCATATAGCTTCATTAATGAAATGGTAGTTGCAGCAATTTTGGTAATTGAAGCAATATCATAAAGGTCGTCTTTTAATACAGGTAAGTCTTTCAGGTAAGTGTGATTACCGAAAGCCTTATTATAAAACAGCACACCATCTTTAATTGCTATTATTTGGCAACCGGGATAAGCTTTTTTTGTAATACCTGATTCAGCTATGGAATCCACTTTTCCCAGATAGCTTTCATCGATACCTAAATCTTTTGGGACTCCGAATTTCAGACGAATGGCTTCAGTTTCGATTCCGGTATTAATCGGATGAGTTAAATTAGCGCTAATAGGCAATCTCCCTTTTGCTGCAATTCCTCCAAAAATTAATTGTGCTGATAAGTCGTATGCCATTGGTCGATCTTCATAAGACATTACGATCGATTTAATTTGCTTAGATTCTTTTAACATTGCAAGCGAATAAGGATTTGCAAATAAATCAAGGATGATGTTTTTATCTGCCTGGAGCTTTTCAATAAAGCTTAATGTCGCATGGCTAATCCCAAATTTGTTGGACGGGAAAATACTGGTGTTTTGAATAGCCACAATAACCAAATTAAACTGTTCTAATTCAGAAAGTACAGCCAGTTGTTCTTCAAGTGATGATTCTTTTTTTAAGTAGAAATGCTTAACCGGAGCATAATCATTAAGTCGTTCTTGGAATTTAGTTGCTTCATTATAGCCAATCCCGATGCTTGCAATTTTTAGTGTGTCTAAACGCTTTAATGGCAAAAGAGAATCTGTATTTTTTACAAGTGTGATTGCATTTTCGTAAAGCTTCTTATTGAGATAATTTGCAGCTTCATTATTTAAATCATCTATCAAACCTACAGGATTAACTTTTTTCAAATGATTCAAACCTGCTTTAAATTTATAAGCCAAAATTTTTCTGCAGCTTTCTTCAATTCTTGATTCTGAAATTTTCCCATTTTCGACAGCTTTCTTTATTTTTTTTATCGCCTTTGGTAAATCCTGAGGCAAAAGCAGTACATCATTTCCTGCCTCCAAAGCTTTTTGCTCAATAATTCCGGGTTTGAAATATTTAGTTACACCGCTCATATCCAGCGCATCAGTCACAACCAAGCCCTTAAATCCAAGTTCTTCCTTAAGTAAATTTGTGACGATATTTTTTGATAGGGTGGAAGCAATATTTTCTCCGCTTTCATGCGCTGGGATGTAGAGATGAGCGATCATGATTCCTCCCAAATCGTTTTTAATTAATTCTTTAAAAGGAAATAACTCGATGCTGTCAAGCCTTTCTTTTGTGTGATTAATAATCGGTAAACTTTGATGAGAGTCAGTATCTGTGTCGCCATGACCGGGAAAATGTTTGGCAGTTGCAATAATTCCACCATCCTGTAACCCTTTCATATACATCAATCCTTTTTTGCTCACGTTAAATTTATCCTCTCCGAACGAACGGCTATTAATTACAGGATTTGCCGGATTAATGTTGATATCAACTACAGGAGCGAAATTCATTTGAATTCCCAATTGCCGACACTGACGGGCAACTTCAAGCCCCATTTCATAAATTAAACCATCATCTTGTATCGCCCCTAAAGTCATTTGGTAAGGAAATTTTATAACTTCATTCATTCGCATGGCAACACCCCATTCTGCATCCATCGAAACAAGTAATGGTGTTTTAGCAATAGCTTGCCATTCATTGGTTTTTTCAATTTGCTTAAGTGCAACATTTCTGAAAAAAGTTACTCCTCCAATATTATAATCTCGGATATATTTTGTAATATTCGAATCATAATCTTTATCGGCTTGGTTCGCACGAACAATAAAAAGTTGGGCAATTCTTTGCTCTAGATTCAAAGAAAGAAAAACGGAATCAACCCAATGTTTTTCTGCTGTATTTAAGCTATCTGATTGGGCGAAAACCTTTGTTGGAGAAAGATTTATAATGACAAGAACTAAGAAAACGGAATAACAAATCTTCCTCATGGATTACCTTTTATTTAGAAAGCTTAAAAATAGAAATAATTTTGTAATCAGAGGCTTGATTCAATCACATTATTTTTATCATTTAAAGCATGAGCTTGGGCTATTAATATTTATTCTATTTTATCAACAATTGAGTCTCTGTAAAATTAAAAACTTACTTTTGCCAAAAAATTACTTATGTCAGAAATTGTGAATTTACAACAGATTGCAACTCAAGTTAGAAGAGACATTGTTCGAATGGTTCATGGTGTGAAATCTGGTCACCCGGGAGGTTCTCTGGGCTGTGCTGATTTTCTTACCGCCTTGTATTTTGAAGTGATGGATCACGATCCTAAAAACTTCAAAATGAATGGACAAAATGAAGATGTTTTTATCTTGTCAAACGGACATATCTCTCCAGTTTTTTATAGTGTCCTTGCGCGTAGCGGATATTTTGAAGTTAGTGAATTAGCATCGTTCCGAAAATTGCATACCCGTTTACAAGGGCATCCATCAGTTGCTGAAAACACACCTGGCATTAGGGTAGCTTCAGGATCTTTGGGTCAGGGTTTATCGGTTTCAATTGGAATTGCTGAGTCAAAAAAGCTGAACAAAGATTCAAATTTAGTTTATACTTTAATGGGTGATGGCGAATTGGAAGAAGGTCAGGTTTGGGAAGCCGCCATGTATGCCGCAGCTAAAAATGTTGATAATTTAATTGCGGTTGTTGATTTGAACGGGAAGCAAATTGACGGACCTACTGACGAAGTCTTATCCTTAGGTGATCTTAAGGCAAAATGGTTAGCCTTTGGTTGGGATGTGATGGAGATGGATGGTCATGATATGGAAGACATTTTAGAAACCATGAAAGAAGCTCAGGCAAAAACCAATCAAGGGAAGCCAGTTGTGATTTTGATGAAAACAGAAATGGGAATGGGTGTAGATTATATGATGGGAACTCATAAATGGCACGGAAATGCACCAAATGATGAGCAATTGGCAGAAGCCCTCGCTCAATTAACAGAAACCATTGGCGATTATTAAGAGAAAGACGTGTTATGGTGTTAAAGAAGTTACAAACACACAAACACACAAACGTACAAACACGCAAACAAACATATAAGCACACCTCAAAGATGAAAGACATTAAAGTTTTAGATCATAAAGATACACGTTCAGGATTTGGAGCAGGGCTTCACGAACTGGGACAAAGTAATGAAAATGTAGTTGCCTTATGTGCCGATTTAATTGGCTCTCTAAAAATGGATGCATTTGTGAAAGATTTTCCGGAGAGGTTTTATCAGGTTGGAATCGCCGAAGCAAACATGATTGGAATTGCCGCTGGTTTAGCCATTGGAGGGAAAATTCCTTTTACGGGTACTTTTGCAAATTTCTCAACAGGCCGGGTTTATGATCAGATCAGGCAAGCGGTTGCCTACTCAAATAAAAATGTAAAAATTTGTGCTTCACATGCAGGTGTTACACTTGGTGAAGATGGAGCAACTCACCAAATTTTAGAGGACATTGGTTTAATGAAAATGTTGCCAAATTTAACCGTAATCAACCCTTGCGATTATAATCAAACCAAAGCTGCCACCATCGCTATTGCTGATCATGAAGGCCCGGTTTATTTGCGTTTCGGCCGACCAAGTGTTCCTAATTTTACACCTCCTGATCAAAAATTTGAGATTGGAAAAGCACTCATGATTAATGAAGGCGCAGATGTTAGTATTTTTGCAACCGGTCATTTGGTATGGCAAGCCATTGAAGCAGGACATAAACTCGCAGCAATGGGCATTGATGCGGAAATCATAAACATCCACACCATTAAACCGCTGGATGAAGAGGCGATTCTTAAATCGGTTACAAAGACTGGCTGCGTAGTTTCTGCCGAAGAACATATGCGTCATGGTGGTTTGGGAGATAGTATTGCCCAGTTACTTGCTCGAAAACTTCCAACGCCAATAGAGATGGTTGCAGTAAACGATCAATTTGGTCAGAGTGGAACGCCAGGAGAATTGCTTGTAGAATACGGTTTGGATGCTGAAAATATCATCAAAGCTGTTCAAGCTGTTGTAGCAAGAAAGTAATTAGTTGGGTTTTACTAATCTGATAATTCGATTTCTAGCCATTTTTATGTAATCCAAAACCGGTCGTACGGGGCATAAATAATTACACCAGGGCCTTCTGAAAAATAAGGATAGAATAAGGATAACTATCAAAATAGAGAATTGTAGCGTTGTCCCGTAAAGTTGAAAAAAGGCTCCAAAAATCTCATAGCTAAAAACAGAAGGATTAAAGGCTATAAGTGCCCATATTATCAAGAATAGCGAAAGAAAACGTTGCACCCAAACTAAGGGTTTATTCAATTTTGCAGGAAAAGTTTTGTTTGTGCCTCCAATTAACCCCAGACATTTTTGAGCACTCCCAAAAGGGCAAATATGTGAGCAGTAAATATTTTTTCCGCTAAATATAATAAGTACAACTACTCCAAAAATTAAAATATATCCATAAAAATGAGTGTCTAATCTGGGCCACATTCCTAATAGAAATTTGTTAATGATAGTAATGCTCAGCAGGCCATTGTAGTAAAATCCAAGACTTAACATCCCGAAAATCAAGAAAACGTATTTTAAGGATTTTTTATCGGGGAAAACTTTTATCGAAAATAAAAAGCCAATCAGAAATAAAACAAGTAATAAAATTTCTTTCGCTCCGAAATTAATGTTGGTTTCTTCTTCCCATATCATCTCAAAATTTAATTCGTCTTCGGCAACAGATTTAACGGCTTTACCAATAGCAACAGTAATTGCTTTGCTGGTATAAGTAGCTCCGGATATGCCATCTATTTCTTCTCCTAAAGTATAATTATTTTTGTATGAAGATTTTTTAAGTGATTGAATGAGGTCTCCGTGTGAAACTTTATTGAAGAACGATTGTGTTTCTTTGTGATCAATCACCTCAAAGTTTTGAACCTCGCCATGGCTGTTAATGAGGGTTATTAGTTTTAATTCACCACCATAACCATGTGAGGATGTGACAGCCAAATAAACAGAAGAATCTTTATCTAAATTATTTGATGGAACAAAAATATTATTTTGAATTTCTTTGAACGCTTCTGCTTGTGGAACAAGTTTATTAAAATAAGGGAATAAATCAGCTTGCTTGCGTGATGAACCAATTATCCAGGCAATAATTATTGCCATAAATGCGAGGATGCTAAGGATTGTTTCTAATCTTATTTTTGGTTTTGATAAATTCATAATTTGAGAGCAGGCAAGTTAGTATAAAAGCCTTAATCAAGTTAAGGCATTGATAAAAAAATCGACCTATCAGGCGAGGATTTCTTTTAATGATATAAAATAGATGATGATTCTAAGCTTTAGGTTCACGAGCTGTAATGCTAGCTGTTCCATCCTTCTTCCAATAATCTTTTGATTGCGTTTGTTCTCCATATCCACTTGCCTGATCAAAATTGACCATCATTTGATCCAATGGTTTTAATTTCAAATTGATATTTTCGCGGATAATTTTATGCAACCATGAATTATTTGGTTTATTAAAAGGACAATTTCTTTTACAGTTAGAACAGCTGAAGCCGTTAAAATCAAAACAAGATTCAGGACTTACATACCATTTTAAAGCACCATTGTTGTTCGATACGGACTCACCTTTCCAGGTTTGCTCACCTTTACTGATTGACCCACTCGGGCAATCATTGGCACAAAGCATACACACATCGCAAAAATCTTTCACACCAAATCGAATGGGTGAATCTGGCACCAATGGCATTTCTGTATAAACTTTTGCTAATCTAACCCTGGGCCCGAATTTGGGAGTGATTAAAAGACCATTTCTGCCCAGTTCCCCCAAGCCGGCATCAATAGCCAATGGAATACTCAGGCCAACTCCATTGCCTGCAGGTATTGCTTGATATCCCAGGGCTCTTATAAATTCAGCTACTTTGAAAGCAGTAACAGCCATGCGTGAGTATCCATCACCAGTGGCAGCTGAGGCAATTCTTCCAGGAGAGTTACTTATGCCATCATAATCTTCTTCAAAAGCAAGAGAGATTGCATATTTGACTTTACTGGGCATGGCTTTGGTTTCAATTTTAGATTCAGTATCATAGTTTTTAGTAACCGTGCTGCCATACTTATATTCATCGTAAATCCAAAGGGGGTTTAAATTAGTTGTGCCGGCTAAAGAAGCCCCGTAAAATAAGGCAGCGTGTTTAACGGCCAATGTTACTTCTTTCCAATTCATGCCCAGATCAGCTGGATTCCACTTTCCGTAAGATGCCATCTGCTTAATAGGAGGTGATTTGCTTTCCCAATCATAAAAGCCCGGAGTAAATGCCGTTGACCAAGCAGCCTGCATAAAAGCGTAATCCAGACGGGTTTGATTAGGAAGCTTCCCACCATGAAGTTCAAAGTTGGTTTCGAAAACTGATTTTCCACCGTTCTCTTCCAAAGCCTTTTGCATTTGCCTAAATCGGATAGGATCCCATTCATTCCTTGAAAAAATGTTCATCCGCTGTTCCATGTTTGTGATAATTTCCTCATTGTATTTATAAGGAGGTTGTTTATCAGATAAAACTTCTACCGGGAGATCACCATATTCTTCAGGATTTTCAACTAAATATCCATTTGATGTTTTTCCTATCACTTTACCTGGGCTCAATATACCACCAACTGCAAGTGCACCGAGTCCAATTGTTTTCAAGAAATCTCTTCTTTGAATATCTTTCTTACTCATGACGATTGCATTTTTGGTTTCAAAATAAATCGAAATACCAGTATGGCCCATATTAGGGCAATAAATCCAAAGAATAATCCCATTACCAGGGCGGCCTTAAAGGCATTTTCTAAGATAAAAGATTCAATCATTTTAAGTAGAAATGCACAGTAAATAAACCAGAAAATGGTTATAGTCCAATGCCACCACCGGAGGCTGATTTTTTTTAGCTCCAAGAAGTTGAAGAAAATGACAAATGCAAATGAAATTACTATGCCTATCAGAATATCAAGCATAATTTTAATTTAAGGTGATTGTTTGCTCAAATGTATAAATATTGTAATTAAGAATAAATATGAATTTTAATAAAGTGCCTTAAAATTTATTCCATGCCTTGACATATCTTTTTAAATTATGTATTTTCATGCGGTCTAAAAAAGACCCATAAATTAGCATGGAATCCCATTTAACCGAAAAAATAACCTGGATAAAAGGACTGGCTTTGCATTGCCCAATGGGACATGAAGATCCAAGCTGTCCATTTTTTAAGATGAGATCATTGCCTGTTAAAGAACGCATGCAGTTACTAGATGAAATGGGAATTGTAAAAATAATGGAGATGGCCGATTATCATGAGGCGTGTCTTCGTCAGAAAGAGGCCGAAAAGTTTTATCTCAACTAGTAAGATTTACCTACCCTTATGTCAGTTTTAGATTTTCTTTTTTCATACCTTCGTGGCTTAACACGGTTTATATGCGAATTTATTTGATCGGCTATATGGGGAGTGGCAAAACCACTGTTGCCAAGAAACTTGCACGCTCACTTCAGTTTAATTTTTTAGATATGGATGAAGTATTTGAGGAGAAATACCACATTCAGGTTGCTGATTTTTTTCAGAAATATGATGAGCAAGCGTTTCGTGAAATTGAATCAAAGCTTATCAAAGAAACTGAATTGCTTGAGAATACTGTTATCTCGACAGGTGGCGGTGCGCCCTGCTTTCATGATAATTTACAATGGATGAAAAACTCAGGGATTATCGTGTATTTACAAATGAGTGTGCAAGCATTGGTCAACCGATTGAGCAACGCAAAACGGGTCAGGCCCCTCATCAAAAACCTAAATGATGATGAGTTAAATGATTATATCACCAAACAACTAAAAATACGCGACGAATTCTATACGCAAGCGCAGATCATTATTAATGGCGAAAACTGCGATATAGAAACTCTGGCTACCTCAATTAAGTACCACCCGCTTTTCAAGTAAGGCAATGTTTTCAACATGGTGTGTATGTGGGAACATATCAACAGGCTGAACCTTCGTTACTTTGTAATTTATATCCAGAAGGGCAATATCACGGGCCTGAGTGGCCGGATTGCAACTGATATAAACAATCTTATCGGGAAGAATCGTATTTAACTGATCAATTACTTTTTGATGCATTCCCGCACGTGGAGGATCCGTAATAACAATGTGAGGTTTTCCGTTTTTACTAACGAAATCTGGAGTTAATATTTTTTCGATAACTCCTGCATGAAATACGGTGTTTCTGATTTGATTAAGTTTCGCATTTTCTTTGGCGTCCTCAATAGCTGATGGTACGTATTCAAGTCCAACCACTTTTTTAACAACACCAGCTACGAAATTGGCAATGGTTCCTGTGCCGGTATAAAGGTCATAAACGATTTCATGTCCTTCAAACCCTGCAAAATCAGCAGCTAAATCATATAAATGATTGGCTTGCTTTGAGTTTGTTTGAAAAAATGAAATGGGTCCGATTTTAAATTCCAGTTGTTTTTTCGGAGAAAGTGCAGATGTCATTTTTTCAGTATTGAACTGCTTGCCATGAAAATGAACAAAAGTTTGGTCAGAAATATCATCATTCTGTTTTTCATTCACTACGTAAAAGAGGGAAGTAATTTCAGGAAATTGATCTTTAATAAAATTCATTAAATCCGCAATGTTTTTTTCATCCCTTTCACCCACAACCATAATCACCATTAAATCGCCAGTATTACTTGTGCGAATAATCAAGTTACGCATAAATCCTTTCCAGCGTCTTACGTTATAAAACGTGAGGTTGTTTTTAATGGAGAAATCCTTAACCGCTAATCTGATTTTATTTGATGGTTCAGCTTGTAAATAGCAATGTTCGATATCAACTATTTTGTCGAATATGCCTGGAATATGAAATCCTACACCATTGAAATTAATTTCCGAATGATCATCTTCTTTAGAGAATTCAGTTAACCATCGGCGATCAGAAAAAGAATACTCCAGTTTGTTTCTGTAATAAAAAATATCTTCTGCTTCAAGGATGGGTAAAATTTTGGGAAGTTCAACTTTAGCAATTCTTTCCAGGCTGTCTTTTACTTGCTTCTGCTTATAAACTAATTGTTGATCATAAGATAGATTCTGCCATTTACAACCCCCACAAACGCCAAAGTGTAAACATTTGGGTTCAATGCGCAATTTTGAATACTGATGAAATTTAACCGCTTTTCCTTCTTTGTAAGATTTCTTCGACTTTGTAATTTTAACATCAATCACATCTCCGGGTACGACAAATGGAATGAATATTACCTGATTATCTACTCTTGCAATAGCTTTTCCTTCGGAACCAGCGTCTGTTACTTCTACATTTTCAAAAATTGGAAATATTTTTCTTTCTCTACGAGCCATGATCATTTTTTTTGCAAAAATAGTTGAAAGATAAGTGTGTGCAACAAATAAATCTAATTATTCAGTTACCTGGGTTAGAAAGATGGAAATTCCGTAAATTTGTGTAAAACAAGCAATCATGAAAAAGATATTTTCAGTTGAACAAATTCGTGAAGCAGATGCATTTACCATCAAAAATGAGCCAATTGCATCTATTGATCTAATGGAAAGAGCATCTGTACAGTGTGTTAAGTGGATTGAAGTAAAAATTCCTGAAAATACAGAAATCTATATGTTTTGCGGACCTGGAAACAATGGTGGTGACGGATTGGCAATTTCGCGTTTATTGATTGAAAAGGGTTATTTAGTTAAGCCGGTTGTTTTGAGGTTTACAGAAAAGCTTTCGGAGGATTTTAAAATAAATTACGATCGGCTATTACAACAAGCACAGTGTGAGATTATTGAACTAAAATCAATAGATGATTTTCCGGATATTACAGAAAATAGTTATATCATAGATGCGATATTTGGTTCAGGATTATCAAAATCGTTAAATGGTTTTGTGGCTGAGGTCGTTGAAAAGATTAATGCATTAAAATGCATTAAGGTTGCCATTGATATTCCTTCAGGATTGTTTGCTGATAAACCCTCCATAAATAAAAATTCTTCAATAATTCAGGCAGATTACACCTTGACTTTTCAGTTTCCAAAGCTTGCTTTCCTGTGTGCAGAGAATGATCGATTTGTGGGTAACTGGGAAGTATTGCCGATTGGTTTAAGTCCGGAATATATTTATAAAACGCAAGTTTCGAATTATTTAATCTCTAAAAATGACTGTGCAGATGTTTTTAAAAAGCGAACTAAATTTTCGCATAAAGGAAACTACGGACATGCATTACTGGTAGCCGGAAGTCGGGGTAAAATGGGTGCAACCGTACTTGCTGCCCGGGCATGCTTAAGATCTGGGGTAGGCCTACTCACAGCACATATCCCACTCATTGGAAATAAAATCTTACAAACTGCTGTTCCTGAGGCCATGCTAAGTCTGGGCCGTTTTGAAAACTATTTTAGCGATGTACCAGACTTATCTGATTTTTCTGCCATTGGTGTTGGACCAGGAATTGGAGCTGAAGAGCAAACACAGAATTCTTTAAAGGTTTTAATTCAAAATTCAATCTTACCCATTGTATTTGATGCAGATGCGCTAAATATTTTGGCTGAGAATAAAACGTGGTTGGCATTTTTACCAAAGGGATGCATCATCACCCCACATCCAAAAGAGTTTGAACGATTGGCTGGTAAAGCAGCTAATGATTTCGAGCGGATGGAAATGGCCAAAGCATTCGCAGTAAAACATGGTTTAGTGGTCGTATTAAAGGGGGCTTACACGCAAGTTGCAACCCCGCGAGGAGATTGTTTTTTTAATTCTTCAGGAAATCCCGGAATGGCAACGGCCGGAAGCGGTGATGTGCTAACAGGGATTATCTTAGGTATATTAGCACAAGGTTATTCGAGTGTTCATGCCGCAATTATTGGGGCATATATTCATGGTTTGGCAGGAGATTTTGCAGCGAAGAAAATTGGTCAAACCTCCTTGATTGCTGGTGATCTTGTCAATGCTTTAGGAAAAGCTTTTACAAAATTGGAAAAAGTCAGGCTAGCGCCTTAAGCAACTTTTACTTCTGCCACAAAATCTTCTTCAATCCTGAGATTATCAATAATGAAACTTTGTCGAGTTGGCGTGTTCTTACCCATGTAAAATGAAAGAATTTCTGAAATACTTGCATCTCTGGTAAGAATTACCGGATCAAGACGCATGGCAGATCCAATGAAATGTTTAAATTCGTCGGGTGAAATTTCTCCTAATCCCTTGAATCTTGTAATTTCAGGATTTGCACCTAAACTATCAATTGCTTTGACTCTTTCTTCTTCGGTATAACAATACTTGGTTGTTTTTTTATTTCTAACCCTGAATAATGGTGTTTGTAAAATATAAACATGGCCCGATTTAATCAGGTCAGGGTAAAACTGGAGGAAAAAGGTAAGTAAAAGAAGTCGAATATGCATTCCATCAACATCGGCATCTGTTGCAATCACAACCTGATTGTACCTGAGGTTTTCCAATCCATCCTCTATGTTTAGGGCAGATTGAAGTAAGTTAAATTCATCATTCTCATATACAATTTTCTTGCTTAGTCCATAACAGTTAAGTGGCTTTCCTTTTAAACTAAAAACAGCTTGTGTATTTACATCTCTTGATTTTGTGATCGATCCACTTGCCGAATCTCCCTCGGTTATAAAAAGAATGGTATCTAATCTTTTTTCGTGATTTGAATTATAATGGACACGGCAATCTCTTAATTTTTTATTATGAAGGCTAACTTTTTTTACACTTTCTTTAGCCAATTTTTTTATTCCGGCAATCTCTTTTCTTTCCTTCTGGTTTTGCATTATTTTAAGGAGTAATGCTTCTGCCACCTCCGGATTTTTATGCAGGTAATTGTCAAGGTTTCGTTTCACAATATCACCCACATAATTTCTAATAGTTTGTCCTTCGGGCTCAATATGTTGTGAGCCTAATTTCGTTTTTGTTTGCGATTCGAATACCGGTTCCTGAACTTTGATGCTTACCACAGCCAATATTGAAGTGTGAATGTCGGAAGTATCAAAGTCTTTGTTGTAGAATTCGCGAATGGTTTTTACAATAGCTTCTCTAAAAGAAGCCTGGTGTGTTCCTCCTTGAGTAGTATGTTGCCCATTCACAAAAGAGTAATATTCTTCACCATATTGTTTCGAACTGTGCGTAAATGCAAAGTCTAAATCATCTTCCTGGATATGAATGATGGGGTATAAAATTGGGCCGTTTCCGTTAATATTTCGTTCAAGCAGATCTACAATCCCATTTTTGGCGAACAATCTTTCACCATTAAAATTGATGGTTAAGCCGTGATTTAGAAAAGCGTAATTCCAAAGTAATTTTTCAACATAATCAAGGATGTAGTGGAAATTCCCAAAAATCTGATCATCCGGAATAAATGATACCATTGTGCCATCCTTTTCGTCAGAAGCTTGGATGTCTTCATTTACAATTAATTCTCCCCTTTTGTATTCAACAACTTTAGTTTGACCTTCGCGAACAGCCTTTACCTTAAAAAATGAGGACATGGCATTAACGGCTTTTGATCCTACACCATTTAAGCCTACTGCTTTTTTGAAAACCTTAGAATCGTATTTGGCACCGGTATTGATTTTAGAAACACAATCAATCACCTTACCGAGTGGCATACCTCGTCCGTAATCACGAATTGTAACTGCTTTATCAGAAATATCAACATCAATGATTCTGCCATTTCCCATAACAAATTCATCAACTGCATTATCAATTACTTCTTTTATGAGTACGTAAATTCCATCATCTTGAGAAGCACCATCACCAAGCTTCCCAATATACATCCCTGGTCTTAGACGGATATGTTCCTTCCAATCGAGCGATCTTATGCTATCTTCAGTATAATTCTCAGACATTATTCCTAGTTTGAGGCAAAATTAAAAAATTGACCTATCACTTTGAGATGATTTTTTTTTATTTTTCAAACGAAAGCTGTTGATATCTCGCAGTATCAATGTAATCAGGAAGATAGCTTGAATTTTTTCTTTAGCGTTTTAGGAAAAGACTTGCCTAATGAAATTACAATCACGCCGGTTAAAGTAAATAAACCACCAATAAGTTGGTATGTATGAGGTAAGGTTCCAAAATAAACATAAGCACCAACTACAACAAATAAGCTTCTGCTACTTCTGATGATGGACGATTTTGATGCTTCAATGTATTGCAATGAGGTATAATTGGCCAAACCGGTTAAAAATGGTCCCAATAAAGAACCTATCAATAAATTGAAAAACACAATCCATGATATGGCTATGGAATAACCAGAAGAAAGGAGCAGGATGGTTGAAAAAATAAATAATAGTAAAACCCTGTTAATACTTAAAATAGCCGGAGGGATCAATTTTATTTTTGTTTTTGCATAAATGGTTGCGATGGCATAGAGTGAAACAGAAAGCAGAATATATTGTGATCCCGGAATTAAAAGGTTATCGAGCCCGGTATCTCCTTTATAGCTAATGATAAGTGCACCCAAAACAATTAAGATCATTCCAAAAGATTCAACCAAATTAAAGCGTTCCTTTAAAAGTACAATTCCTAATATTGCTACAAATAAGGGATTGGTATCGGCTAAAAAAGAAATTACTGCAGGGTTATCGGCAGATTGTATGGCAATAAAAAATAAGGAAGTTGATACGACTTCCAGCACCCCAATAACCCCAATGGCGATAAATGATGATTTACTAAACCCTTTTACATGTTTAAACTTCTTTGTTTTGGTCGAATAAATTAAATTCCAGATTAATCCCAATCCAAACCAGTAAAAGCCAAATTGAAAGAGATGAATTTCAGTGAGGGCAGCTTTACTGAAAATGTATACATTTGACATGGCAACGGCTCCTGCCAAAGCCCACATAACACCCTTAAACTGATTGCTTTTCTTCATTTAAAAAGTTGTAGAAATTTTATGCAAAGGTAACAAACTTCCGATTGCAAATCTCGATTTCGACCCAAGCCTCTTGTTTAGAAATGATTGTAAATAGTATGCAAGAATAATTTAATACGGATCAAAATAAGAATATATTTTAGTTGTTTCTGACCTGACTAACCGGATATATTAATCTCAGAATGAGTGTTTTTATTAGAAATGATAATCTGCTTATATTCCTCAATAGATTAGTCTAATTATCAATAAGCACCTCGAAATTTTGATTTTGGGTGCTTAATCGCTGATATTTTTTTAACTTGCCTCGAATTTTTCCGGATTGGGATATAATAATGTTGGAAAATATTAGTTATATCTGCTTGGGAAAATTGCACAAAATGCTCAAATCCATTAAACTAATTAATTGCTGAAACTATGAAAAAGGATGGTTTTCCACTCAAGCGAAGCTACAAAGAGAGATATGACATTACCCGAAATGCATCAAGAATAAGAAGCTCTGATGTGATTGAAGGCGTATTCGATAATCTTGAATATTTTGATTCACCCGATCCATCTCTAGTAGCAGCTAAAGGAAGTGTTGATGGAATCCTATGTTATATTCTGGGTCAGGAAAAACGCCGACAAGGGAAAGAAAGTAAAGCAACAGGTATGCTTACTGCCAAAGGTTTTGCTTATACTCTTGATGTGCTCGATTTGGCTGAAAAAAATCAGGTTCCGGTTGTTTCTTTCATCGATACTTTTGGGGGAGATACCTCTATGGAATCAGAAATTGGTGGCCAATCTTTCTTAATTTCAGATTGTATAAGTCGTTACGGAGGCGTTAAAACAGCCGTAATTTCTTATGTGATAGGAGAAGGTGGTAGCGGAGGTGCACTGGCTTTGCAAGTTGCCGACCGAAGTTATATGTTAGAGAATGCCCTTTATTCTGTAATTGCTCCAGAAAGTTGTAGTCGAATTATTTTTCATCGAAGATTGGTGGCTGGTGAAACAATTGAAGATACTGTGCCTGATGCGCTTGAAATGTTAAGACCTGGTGCAGAACACATCAAAGAAATAGGAATGATTGATGGTATTTTGCCCGAGCCAATTAATGGTGCCCACGAAAATTATGATTTTACAATTGACACAATTAAAACGTCATTAATTAATACCCTCAAAGATTGGGTTGAGGAACCAAAAGGCGGAAAGAAAAAACTCAAAGCTAAATTGATTGATAAACTGGTAAAGGAAAGAAGACAAAGAGTATTGAATTACGGGATGTTTGAGGATACAACCGACAAGCTGACTAAGCGTAAAATCATGAAGAGTGTTCATGAAAAAATAAATACGGTTGATATTGAACGCGAAGAATTTTATACACATCTATTAATGAAAGCCCATATGGAAGATAAGGGTTTTGAAGATACAGAACTAATTGAGTGCAAGAAAGAATGGGATGTAGACAAGAATCTTTTTAAAGTAAAAGGTGGATGTGGCTTTGTTCCTTATCAGCAATATGTTGATAATTACTATGCTTGCCCAAAATGTGGAAAGGGAGAGTATTTATCGGTTGAAGAACATATTGATAAAATATGTGATACCAATAGTTTCGAAGAAATTGAAAAAGATTTAACTATTCATAAACTCCTGGGTAAGGAGCGATATTATTTTGGTTCTTACCAAAAATCACTTGATAAAGTAACTGAAAAAACATTCTCAAATGAAGGTTTGGTTGCGGGAACTGCCAAATTGAATGGAAAATCCATCGTGCTGATTATTTCAGATTTGAAATTTTTTGGAGGTTCATTTGGCGCAGCGTTTGGCGAAAAATTTAAACGAACCGTTGATTTTGCTGTTAAGCATAAATTCCCTGTGGTATCTATTTGCGCTTCTGGTGGTGCACGCATGAATGAAGGCCCTATGTCGTTGGCGCAAATGGCAAAAATGAATATGGCCATCCTCGATTTAAAAAGAGCTGGAGTACTATTTCTATCCGTAATCACGGGTCCAACTACAGGTGGAGCATATGCCAGTTATGCTACTCAGGGTGATGTAATGTTTGGTGAAAAAGGTTCCCTGGTTGAGTTTGCAGGCCCAAGAGTTGTAACAGGCGCCGGTTTTACAGTTGACCGAGAAATTGTTTGCACCGACAGTTTGTATGAAACGGGTAAAATCCAACATTTGGTTGATCGTAAAGACTTAAAAGAAAGTTTGGCTTACTATGTAAATATATATCACGATATGACTTTCCCAAATGAAAGAAGAATTACAGGCAGGGTAAATGATTTTAGGAAAGCAGCTGAACCAATTGTAGTTAAAGCTAAACCATAATTATTCTTAAATAAAATATGGATGGCATTCACGAAAGTGGATGCCATTTTTTTTGGATAATTTTGAGCAACCGATTTGAAACTTTACTGTTTTCTTCAGGCGGGTGTAACAATTGTTGATTAATTGTATCTAAGTTGAAATTTAAAATTAAATATGATGAAAAAAATTAAAACGATGATCATACTTGTTTTTATTACAAGTGTGAGTTTTGGACAAACACCGGCATTTAAATCAGAAGTATTCGGTAATGGTAATCCTATCATTTTTCTTCCTGGTTTTACTTGCCCTGGTTCAGTTTGGGGTGAGACTATAGCAAATTTGGAAAGTAAAAATGAGATTCATCTTATTTCTTATGCTGGATTCAACGGGAATGAACCTATTGAAATGCCATGGTATGAAAGCATTAAAAATGAGTTAATCCTTTATATAAAGGATAAGGAATTAAAAGATGTTAGGATTGTTGGCCATAGCATGGGAGGGAGTCTTGCAATTGATATTGCAGCAGCATTGCCAATTCAAATTAGGAGAATACTTTTAGTGGATGCTATTCCCAACATGCGCGAAATCATAATGCCGGAAGTTCCTGTAGAGAGTTTGATATACGATAGTCCATATAATTTGCAAATGATTGAAATGGAAGATAATGAGTTTAAAAGTATGGCCGGAATGATGGCTTCAAATATGACCTTAACCCAGGAGAAAATCCCTTTATTAACCCAATGGATTTTGGAGGCTGATCGCGAGACTTATGTTTATGGATTTACAGATCTACTGAAGTTGGATTTAACGATTGTTCTTCCACAAATAAAAGCTAAAACTTTAATCCTTGGCGCATCCTTCCCTGATGTTAAGACGGCCATAAGTAATTTTGAAAAGCAATATGTCGGATTATCAAATAAAACCATAGAAATGGTTTCCGATACTAAACATTTTATTATGTTTGACCAGCCAGAATGGTTCTATAAAAAAGTAAATGCTTTCCTTGCCGATGAATTCTAAAAAAAATGAACATTTTGAGCATGTTTACCAAGATTACTTCCCGATGGTAAAACAAATGTGCCTGGGTTTTGTGAATGGCGACGATGATGTGGCAAAGGATTTAGCACAGGAGGTCTTCATTATTATCTGGAATAAATTAGAAAGCTTTGAAGGAAGATCCAGTCATAAAACCTGGATTTATAGAATTACTGTCAATACCTGCTTGCAGCACCTCCGGAAGCAAAAAAAGAACAATGAATTATCTATTTCCAAATTTGAACATCAACTACCGGACGAAACTGTTACAGCTGCATCTGATACAAGCAAGGATTTGTATATGGCTATCGGGAAATTGAATGCCGTAGATAAATTGGTAATTATGATGGTTTTGGATGGTCTTGATTATGAAAATATTTCGGAGGTAATGGGAATTAATGAAACAAATGTGAGAGTTAAGATTCATAGAATAAAGAAACGACTTAAAAAAATACTGGAAAATGAATGATATAATTGATGATCTTCAGGGTAAGTGGAGAGATGATAAAAAGAACAGAACCATTAAGCCATTAGAAATTGATGAACTGATGGATAAAGTGAATAATAAAAAAAGAGAGAATTTATATTTTCATTACGGAAATATCTTCATCTTAACTTTGGTACTGATCGGAATTTCACTTTTCTTTTATTTTGTTGCTCCCGTTGAAGAAACGTTAAGCAGGATTGGAGCCGGGCTTATGCTTATTGGATTGGCCATTCGAATTGTAATCGAATTTCAGAGTGTCATAAAATCAAAAAAAATTGATGCAGAATCTAATACGCTGGACAATACCAATGATACGATTGCTTTTTACAGATTTCGGAAAATAATCCATGGCCCGATAACCCTAAGCATTGTTGGGCTTTACACCATCGGGTTTTATATGATATCTCCTGAATTTAGTCGATACCTAGGCACTTGGAAAATGATTTTAATTGATGTTTCTTATATCCCTATATTAATCATTTTGATAATTGTCATCCGAAATGGGATTAAAAAGGAAATGAAAACTTTAAATGAAATTATAAAGCTAAAGAGAAATATCCAGGAGTAAAAAGATTGAAAAGTAATACAGATGGCATTCACGAAAGTGGGTGTCATTTTATATTTTCAACAACATTTCATGCTGTCCAAAGCCGGGTTTAAAGCCCATGCTTTTAATAAATTTTCTGATCCCTTCATTTTTAAAATCTGTATTAATTATTTTGAGGTTTGCACTATTGCTGGTTTCAGAAAACCATTTAAAGAGTAAGGTTCCCATACCTTTTCTTCTGTAGTCTCGAGCTACCCCAAATTGTGGAATGTCGCCCGTATGTTTTTCAATAATTCCGTAAGCTATCAAAATTTCTCCATCAAAAATACCTGCAAATTTAAAGGCGTCAATTTTTCGGATAATGGCATCTTTTGAATTTTGCCAGGATGGGTAGAAATCCCAGAAAGTCATAAATCGACTCCAGTCTGGATCGGCTAATTCTTTTAACCTGAGATTTATATCAGTTTGATTAGCTTTTATTGTTAATAAATCAATTGGAGATACCCAATAATCAAATTCACGCAACACTTCAAAACCTGCTTTTTTATATAGTTCAAAGGCTTTGGTATTGGTTTTAATCACTTCAAGTAAGTATTGGGCAACATTCTTTTGTTTTAATACCGGTAATGACTCTTTAAAAATGCGGGTAGCAATCCCTTGTTTTCGGTATGCTTTTACGATTCCTGTTCCGGTATCATAAGCGGTGAGTTTGTTATTCCACAACCCAATTCCATTCAATGTAAATCCAACCAGTTCATCGCCTTCAAATGCACCGAATGAAAGCTCGCTTTTAAATCCACGTCTTTCGATCATGTATTGTAATTGTTCAATGGTCATGTCAAATGGCTCTTCATAATCTGCAAAAGCCTTGGTAAATGCCTGATGAATATCTTCGATGGAGGTGTTTTTTAGTGGTTTAATTGCGATCATTTTCTTGTTCTTTTGTTAAAAAGGTCATTTTAAGTAACTGTTTGACTTGATTCAATTCCTGTTTTTTTATGAGAAAATCTCTCAAATAAATTCCGGATTCATTTTTAAAATACGCAAGAATAACCAGCGATGTGATGATATAGGAAATACTACTTGCCCATCCTGCTCCACATAATCCGTAGGCAGGAATCATCCAGCTAAATAATGGAATAGCAATCACTAATCCTGCGAAAGAAGCAATTGAATTTAGCTGATATTTGCCGATTCCTGAAAAGTAGTGACTGATGATGATATTTAAATTCAGAAATAAAACACCTGGAGCTAAAGCTTGAATCACCAATCGCACTCCACCAAAACCTGCTCCAAAAATAAATTCATAAAAGGATGAGGGAAGGAGAACCATTGGAATCAAGATGAGAAAACTAATTACAAAACTTAGTTTACTTAAATCGAGCGTGAGTTTTTGTGCTTCATGTTTGTCAGTCATGTTTGCAATTCTGGAATACTGTACCAAACTAATGCTTCTGCTTATTAACCAAACTGATTCGATAAGTGAAGTTCCATTAGAAAAGATTCCTACTTCTGCCTCACTATATGTCAAACCAAGCCAATAGTAACTCATCCTGAAACTGAGGAGCTGAAAAATATGAGCCAACTGATTTAGAACACCCAGGCGAAACATTTCTTTAATTAATTTAAAAAGTGAAAGGGAACTTCGAACGAATTGTTTCGCATGCTTTTTTAGAGAAATAGCACTTAAAATAAATACAATTGCAAAGGATAAAAAGAGGGCACTAAAATAACTGTCGATATTAATCTTAGTACCACCAACAAAGAATACAAGAAGAATTATGACAATAATTAAGGGCTGTAAAAGCCCCAAAAGGTTTGCCGTTTTCACTTTCTCTATTCCAATTAAAAGGTTGGTGTGAATCGAAATAAAAGAACTGATAACTGACAACAAACAAATATCCAGGATGAAAGCTTCATCAATAAGTTGTGTGAATTGAAGGATAAAATAAAAAGCAATACCCATCAGGATGGTCCACAAATAGGAGGGAAGCATTAAAGCCTTAATTCCATATCGAGGTGCTAAATACACCAAAGTGCTTCCTCCAATTAAGTTTGAAAACACAAGTATATAAGTAATGGTAGCGATAATTAAACCCTGCTGACCTTTGCCAATGGTTCCCAGATATTGTGAAATAAGTATGGCAATCAGCAGGTTAAGAATTGCTGAAAAGGCGCGTGTGCCAATCGTATTTATGATTTTTCGGATCAATTTAATGCTTTATGATTGATGAATAAATTTCGAAAAGTTGTTTTCCAATCACCTCTTGGCTGAAATGATCGATGGCATATTGCCGAATTTCTTTTTTGTCAAACCGTGCCAATTGATCCAAGCTATGGTTGAGGATCTTTAAAAATTGATCTTCATTCCCGGCTTCAACCAAAGCGCCTCTATTCTTGTTCAAATGCTCATGAATTCCCCCAACCCGACTTGAAATTACCGGAACACCACAGGCAAAACTTTCTAAAATGACCACCGGTAAGTTTTCGTAATGACTAAATAAAATCATGAGGTCGGCTGTATTGATAGCTTTAACTAATTCTTTTCCTTCTAAAAGGCCATTAAAAAAAACAAATTTATTGGTTAATTCATACTCATCCGAAATTTGTTTCATGCGATTAAAATCTTCCCCTTCTCCAATAAAATGTAATTCAAAATCTTGTCGAATGGCAGAAAGTTTTTTAATGACTCTCAACATTCCACTGATATTTTTTTGGGCATCGGTAAAACAAGAAAGATGAACCATTTTAATCGGAGTAACAATAGATCTCTTTTCTGATGCAGTAAAGAAATCTACATCAACTACATTCGGAATAATTTGGTAATTTTCATTTTGCAGTCCATGCGATTGCATGGCTTTTTGCAAGTTTTCGGTAACCGGCATCACAGCATTGGCATTTTTTACAACAAGTTTAGAAAGCTTCAATCTTAATTTTCCCCTGAAGGAATTAACTTCAGGTAAATATCGCGTCCAATGTTCGGTTATGACGTAAGGAGTTGAAGTAAAAACTTTATAAATCCAGGCAATAAAACCAAGTCTGGTAAGCACATTAACATGAATAAGATCGGGTTTACGATGAGTTTTACCAATGATTAAAATGCCTTTGAAATTATAAAAGAAGAATTTGAGCAGGTTAATTAATTGTGCTACAAATTTGATTCTGGAGCCTGATTTTTGAAAGTAAATCCGCCAGGTTTGAATTCCTTCTTCTTTTGTTTTATAAATATGGCTTTTGCGCTCTGATGATTGATCTTCAGGATGCACGTAAAGTACACTTATCTCACAAAGTTTTGAAATTGATTCGGCATGCCTTTTAATAAAAAGCCCGGGCATGGGATCGTACTTATTCGGATACCATTTGGGTAAGTATAGAACGTGAATTTTAGAGCTTTCGTTTGAGTTCATAATCTACCTGCGAGCCGAGGTGTTTAAATCTTCTTAAACTTATTAAAGAAAGCTAAATTTAGGAATACTTTTCGATTAATTCAATGGCCGTCCTCAATCGATCATCTCCTGTGCCACTAAGAATTTTAAAATTCAATTTTCTATCTTTCAATTCTTTTAAATAGAGATCAAAAAAATATTTTCTCAAATGAGGATGCTCTCTTTGTGGATCTTGTTCCCAAGGGAGATCAATATCACATAAAATATAAAGCGAATATTTGCGCTTTATAATTTGATCCAAAATCCAGGGGTCACATTTTTTATATTTATGCTCGCTCCAGATTTTTGTAACAATCAATTCTGTATCACAAAATAAAAATTGATTGGCGTTTTTAGCAATATCCTCTTCTCGTTTAATTTGTTTTTTTGCAATCGAAAGTATGTCAGAAGCCTCATATGAACGATTGAGTTTTTTAAGATATTCTCTGGCAACTTCCGGCACCCATTCATCATTGAAGTGAGTTGCCAATTGCTGGCATAAGCTCGATTTTCCGGTAGATTCCGGTCCGGTAATAGCTATTCGCTTAAGCAATTTGTCGCTCCTCCTTTACTTTTCTTTTCCATTCGATATAGCCAAGCACCGCAATTATCAAAAATACGGTAAATTGAAATGAGGTAAGCACAAGTCCTTTATAAAAATAAAGTGGGATAGAGATAACATCTCCCACTATCCAAAAAATCCAATTCTCAACTTTCTTTCTGGCCATTAACCACATCCCAACTATAAATATGGCAGTAGTAAGTGAATCCCAGTAAGGTACATTACTGTCGGTGTAATTTGATAGAACATAAATTAGTGCGGCTAAAAAGAAAACAAACATGCCAAAATTGACAAAATGCTCTTTTTGGGTACAAAAACTTATGGGTAAAATCTTTTTGCTTTTATCTTTTTTTGTCCATGCATACCAACCATAAATGCTCATAACAAAATAAACAAAGTTGATGCCCATATCGGCATATAGTTTAACACCCACACATATGTAAACGTATATAACAACACTTATAATTCCGGTTGGATAAACTTTTACATCAGCTTTTTTGGCGTACCAAACACTCAGTAAGCCAAAAAATACGGCTATGATTTCAAGAACCGTTGTGTCAAGAATATTTTGATATAGAACATCGAAGAGATTTGCAGATTCCATTAATTTGTACTCAAATTGGCATTAATAATTTTTAGCACAAAAACAGAGTGCGGAATTTCAAAAGATTTATGAATTTCTTGGGTTAGCGCATTCATCACGTTAAAATACTCACCAAAAACCTGGGTACTCATTCCATTTGTTTTACATTGAATTGAATCGTGTTTGTTTAGTCGATCAATGAAATCTAAGATGCTTGGAATAAATTCTTCTTTGAGTGGATAATAACTAATATCAACTGAGGTATTCATAGGAAAAAATTGAAGGGTTAAAATTATCTCATGTCAACAATTTCGTAGTCAGGGTAATCGGCTTCATTAAAAATGAATTCGAATTCACTAACAGTTTTGTTGGCTGTATATTTTTTGATGGTATAAGAATAGGTGCTACCGTTTTTGTCGAACATTGAGAAACTGTAAATTTGATCCATTCCTTTTTCAATGGCGAGTTCAATTTTTGTGTATGTTTTTCCTTCAAGTGGAGTAAGTTCAATCAGTTCAACAGTTTTGCCATTAATATTATCTTCTCTTAAATATTTTGATTTGTAGTTATCTCCATACGAATTAAGTAAATTTGAAGGTGTAATGGCTTCTGAGTTTTCTTCCACATCATTAATCATCACTTCTTTATCATCAGGCAATAAGGTCCATAATGTTTTGCCATCCGAAATCATAATTTGTTGAACAAAAGTCAATTTGTATTTATCACCCATAACCAGTAAAATACCTTCTTTATCATCATGAATATCTGCTTCTAAATTATGCATCGAATAAATGAATTCAATTTCAAGGGTTTTTTGAGATTCGGTTTTCTCAATTACCCGATCCAGAATTTCAGTCGCTTTTTTATCTTTTTGAGCAAATATTCCGAATGCTAATGTTAGCAATAAGAGAAGGCTTATGGTTTTTTTCATGGGGGTTTTAATTTGCGTTTGTTTCGTCATTCATTAAATCTTTCAAAAATTGTTCCAATGCAAATTCATTGGCTACTCTTACTTCGCGGGCTTTACTCCCTTCAAATGGTCCAACAATGCCAGCTGATTCTAATTGGTCAATAATCCGACCAGCCCTGTTATACCCTAATTTAAGCTTACGTTGAAGCAAAGAAGTTGAGCCTTGTTGGGTTTGTACGATGATGCGTGCTGCATCTTCAAACAACTCATCCCTGTCGTTTAAATCAATATCTGTGCCACCATTAATATCTTGTTCATCAGCAAATTCAGGCAACAAGTATGGTTCAGGATAAGCACGCTGAGAGCCAATATAATCAGTTATTTTTTCTACTTCAGCCGTGTCCAGAAAAGCGCATTGTAATCGGGTTAAATCGCTTCCTGTAGAAAGCAACATATCTCCACGACCAATTAATTGATCTGCACCACCTGTGTCAAGAATGGTTCGCGAATCAATTTTAGAGATTACCCTGAATGCAATACGTGCAGGGAAGTTAGCTTTAATGGTACCTGTAATAATATTTACCGATGGCCTTTGGGTCGCGATGATGAGATGAATTCCAATGGCTCGCGATAATTGTGCCAATCTGGTCAAGGGATTTTCAATTTCTTTGCCTGCTGTCATAATTAAATCAGCAAATTCATCAACCACCAAAATGAGGTATGGTAAAAAGCGGTGGCCATGTACCGGATTTAATTTTCGCGAAATGAATTTGGCATTATATTCTTTAATGTTTCTTACTTGCGCATCCTTTAATAATTCGTAGCGGTTATCCATCTCAATTGTGAGGGAATTCAGCGTGCGAACCACAAGTCGCGTATCTGTAATAATGGCCTCTTCCGAGTCGGGTAATTTGGCTAAAAAATGGCGTTCAATTTTTGAGAAAAGGGAAAGTTCGACTTTCTTAGGGTCAACTAAAATAAATTTAATTTGAGAAGGATGTTTTTTGTAAAGCAGGGATGCAAGAATAGCATTCAAACCAACTGATTTACCTTGTCCTGTAGCTCCGGCCATTAAAATGTGTGGCATCTTTGTGAGGTCAACAATGAAGCTTTCATTCGAAATGGTTTTACCCAAAGCAAGTGGGAGCTCCATTTTGGTATTTCTGAAACGCTCGGATGCCAACAGTGATTTCATCGAAACAATTTCAGGTTTTTTATTGGGGACCTCAATTCCGATGGTTCCTTTACCCGGAATAGGGGCAATGATTCTGATTCCCATTGCAGCTAAACTTAGGGCAATATCATCTTCTAAGTTTTTAATTTTTGAAATGCGCACACCCGGGGCTGGAATAATTTCGTAAAGAGTTACTGCAGGACCAATGGTTGCCTTAATTTTATCAATCTTTATTGCGTAATGATTAAGGGTTTCAACGATGCGATTCTTGTTTTCTTCCAGTTCATCTTTATTCACCGAAATTTGATCGTCGTTATAGTTCTCCAACAAATCAAGTTTCGGAAAAGTATAGTGTGGCAAATCTAGGGTAGGATCGTATTCCGAATCAATACCTTGATGCTCAACTTGTCCGTTACGGTAATCATGCTTTTCTTCGGGAGTTTCTTCTATGGTTAATTCTATGTCTCCTTCTATGCTTTTTCTTTTTTCGGATTCTGGAAGATCCAGATCAGGGTCAGGAAATTCATCTATAAGTTCATCTTCGGATGCTGCATCTGAAATGACGCCAACAGTTTTTTTAGGTTTAAAGTCTTCATCTTCACTTACTGAAAATTCAACGGTATTGTATTTGTCAGAGGCATGAGTTTTAGAACCAAAGTTGTTAATTTCATTTTCAATATTATCTTCCGCTTCACTCTTTTTAAATAAACCGAGATGAATATTAAAAGAAAAGAGGAGATAGCTAAATAAAATGAATATTAAGCCGATAATCACTCCCGGGGTTCCAATAAGTTCAATCAGGATTAAATTGGCCTGATATCCAAAAATACCCCCTAATACCGAGTAATCAGTATTCATAAAAAGAATACCCAGGGTTACTGAAATCCATGGTAGCAGTAATAACGAATGCCTGAATAATTTGCCGAGCGGGATAATTTTAACCCTAAACAATAGATAAAATCCGTAAATAAAAAGGTTAAAAACCAGCAGAAATGATGAAAATCCAAGGGTATCGTTAATGAATAACTTCGATAAAAAAGCACCCATAAATCCTGTCCAGTTTTTAATGTCAGGGTTCTGGTTTAGTTTGAAGAATGTAGCGGAGGCTACTTTATCGTAATCTAAGCATCCCGTGTAAAAAAAAGAAATAAATGCGATGAAAAGATAAATTGAAATCAGAATCAGAAAAAAACCGAAAACCTTGTGGAATTTGTCGCTTTTGAGAAAAGCAAATGGGCGAAAAGAACGAGTTGATCGCTTTTTCTTTTTTTTCGGAACATTAATTTTCTTTTCCCGAAAAGAATTACTTTTCAATTGGTTGACTCTTCTAGGCATCTGGTATTTTAATCTTTTATCAAAAGAAACAAAGGTAATAAAAACTGGATGAATTTTATTGCCAAACTTAAGTTTGAAAAAGAAGTTCTAAATAATGAAAGATCAATTGTTACCAAACAATCTTTTCAGTTCATCCCGAGTCATTTCTTTGTAGTCTTCAGGAATAGAAAATGAATCATCCGAAACAGCTTCTGATTTTATCTCGGAAGCAGAAAATCTCATCATTAATCCACGTGCTTTAATTTCGTATTCAAGCATAACACCATTGATTTGATTGAATAAGGGATCTCCATAGTTAATTCCTGTATTTCCTAAATCTTCTGTGTAATAAACACTAAAGGAACTTTTGCCATTAAAGTCAGCCGCATCTACTTCTATCGTAGCCTTCTTACAAATATATCCGGCTACCTCTTTTGTTTCATCGTTGAAATTAACTTTTAAATCATGATATTTTTTTCGGTCAAGATCTAAGTCTTTAATCGTTTTTTTTATCGCGATTTTCTGACCCATAATATCCATTAAGTTAATGGACGTTTTTGTGTTCCCATCAAATATGTTTATTTGATCGCCCAAGCCGGTTTTAAGTTCACTTCTCGACTTATTTTCTTTAAGTATGAAGCTCATTTCTACGGGCAATATTGATTTCATCGATTCGTTTAAACCCATGCCTTCGTAAGTAATCACATACTTGATCTGGCCTTCAAATTCTTTTTGAGCATGGAGGCCAATTGAGCCGCATAAAACGATAAATAAAACGATGCTTGATTTCGACAATTTTTTCATTTTTTGCGGAAATAAAAAGAAAAAATGTGGTTATTTCTCAATGCGAACTTCCAGCATTTGATCGCCTTGGCGAATTTGGTCAATCACGTCAAGACCTTTAACTACTTTTCCAAAAACGGTATGGTTTCTGTCGAGGTGTGCCGTGTTTTGTCTGCTATGACAGATAAAAAATTGAGATCCTCCGGTATTTCTTCCGGCATGTGCCATCGATAAAACACCTTTGTCGTGATACTGGTTTTCTCCATCTAATTCGCAATCGATATTATATCCTGGTCCACCGGCACCGGTTCCGTCAGGACATCCTCCCTGGATTACAAAATCAGGAATGACTCTGTGAAAGGTAAGCCCATTATAGAACCCTTTTTCTGCTAATTTCACAAAATTGGCTACGGTATTTGGTGCATCTTTTTCGAAAAAAGAAATTTCCATTTCACCTTTTGGTGTTTTTATAATTGCTTTCATGTATGTTTTTTAAATTGATTTTGAATACTCGTTTATTTTACGCCTCTCATTATTTTATTCCATCTGATTTTGCCTCCAAAAAGTGATTTATTTGGATCGAGAGAAAACCAAACCAAGGAAGCTTTTCCAACAATATGATCTTCAGGAACAAATCCCCAGACTCTTGAGTCGGCAGAATTATGACGGTTGTCACCCATCATCCAATAATAATTCATTTTGAAAGTGTAAGAACTTTTTTCTTCTCCATTGATAAAAATTTTATCATCTTTAATTTCAAGATCATTTTTTTCGAACGAATGAATAATCCTTTTATAGAGTGCAATGTTTTTTGTGCTAAGTTCAACAGTTTCTCCTTCTTTTGGAATATGCAATGGGCCAAAATTATCCAAATTCCATTTGTGTATTGTATCGTGTGGAAATATGCTTGGATCATTTAATCCGGCTGGATCACTCAATGGTTCAACCGAAATTACATTGGTGAATGCCTTAATTTTTTCTGCAGATTCTTCGGTTAATGTCATATAATATTCTCCGATATTTCCACTACCAATATCTTCTGTAATATCCAACCTTTCAAGAACTCTGGGGTTAAATCGAGTACCATCAGTAACAACACGATATTTGAATTGCCTGATACCTGGACTTTCTTTCATAACTCCATTAATGTAAACCTGGCGATCAATAATTTGAAGATCGTCACCAGGCATTCCCATACAACGTTTAATGAAATTCTCACGTTTATCCAAAGGCCTGCTAATGATTTCACCAAAATTTACTTTGTCATTCATAACACGATCTCTTCCATATTCTCGAATCATTGAGTAATAACTCATATTGCTTTGCCATTTGACTGAAAGCGTATCGCCGTCAGGGAAATTAAATACAACAGCATCGTGTCTTTTTATTTTGGCAATACCAGGGAATCGGAAATAAGGTAATTTAATACTTTCAATATAAGATTTAGTCGACTTTGTAAATGGGAGTGTATGATGAACGAATGGAAAGGCGATGGGTGTCATCGGAGCTCTCGGGCCATAGGCTATTTTGCTTACAAAAAGGAAGTCGCCCACTAGCAGGGTCTTTTCCATTGAAGAAGTTGGAATTGAATAAGCTTCAAAAATAAAAATTCGAATTATTGATGCGGCGATAACAGCAAAAATAATGGCATCCGTCCACTCACGAATGAAAGATTTTTTTCTTTCAGGTTGATCATCCGGGTGGGTGTAGACTATTTCGGTTTTAAATCCTAAATAAGGTAAGTATAAAAATGGGAAAACAGCTCCAAGGCCCTGATCAAGTAGGCTGTATTTCCCAAAACATTTCAGCAACTCAACTATCATCAACATAAATACGAATACATTGATAAAAGGAAACAATAGAAATGCATACCACCATATTGGCTTTTTGATAATTTGCAGCCATACATAAAGGTTGTAAAAAGGGACAAAAGTCATCCAACCGGGCTTACCCGCTTTTTCAAATAATTGATAGGCAAAAATTGCCGGAATTGTGAATGAAAGAGGGATTAATAGAAGAAGTAAAAGCATATGTTTTAACTTTGATTTTAGGGCGAAATTACAAAAGATTTAAGTATATGAAGTTAAAAGATGTTAAGAATGTTTGACAAAATCTTAAATTTACTTAAATCCGAATACACCCGGGATGCCAATCTGCACACGAATACCGGGTATTGTTTTATTGTTTATGGGTTGATGATAAAACTGAGGTTCAATTTTTATGGATAAATCATCCGAAACTTTAAAATCAAATAAATGTGCATCCACACTCGCATCAATGACATTAACTAAATACCAAAACCCGGTGAGTATGTAACTTAATTCTAAATTTCGCCGATAGTAATCTTTGCCTTGCTTGAGTTGATCTGTGCTATATTCTGTATAATAATCATTTGGCGGAATATCATCTTCATTAACAGGGCTAAAGTCATAAGCTGCCTTATATAATTTATATTCTTTGTTATTGCTGATGATCATATAGGTTAAAAACCCAAAGCCGGCGTAAACAATAGGGATTTTCCAATACGATTTATTGTAAGCCTGACCCAAACCCGGCAAAATAAACGAATATATTGAGGCTTTATGTGGCGAATGCGGTTCTTTCTGTCTCTTCTGAAAGTCAATAGGAGTTTGAGCTTGACCTTGAATTAAGGCTGTAAATAAAAAAATAATGGATAGAAATATGATTCTGATTTTCCTTACTAGAGTATGAAACATCCACAACTGCATTTTAAATAAAACCTTATCCAGGCCAGAATTTAGGATTTAATTAGATTTAAGATTCTGAGAAATTCTTCATCAGTTTCAAATGAAATAACGATGTTTCCTAAGCCTTTATTATTTCTTCTGATGTCAACTTTTGTATTAAAATATTTAATGAGTTGTTCTTTGTTTCGCAGGAAATCTTCAGGAAGCTGTGCATTAGATTTTTCTTTAATTCTTGGTCTGGATGTTTTTCTCACCATTTCTTCCACCTGACGTACAGATAAATTTTCTTCAATAATTTTTTTCAAAATGCGGAGTTTTGTTTCATCATCGGAAGTGTTGATTAAAGCACGGGCATGACCCATGCTAATTTGGTCGTCTTTTAAAGCTATTTGCAGTTCTGCAGGTAATTTTAAAAGTCGAATATAATTAGAAATGGTTGTTCTGTTTTTGCCAATTTTATCACTTAATTGATCTTGAGTTAACTGACATTCTTCAATCAGTCGATTATAGCTTATGGCAATTTCTATGGCATTTAAGTCTTCCCTGTGAATATTTTCAACCAAGGCAAGTTCAAGCATTTGCTCATCGTTTGCAACGCGAATATAAGCTGGTATTTGTGTAAGTCCGGCAAGCTTAGCCGCACGATATCTTCTTTCTCCGGAGATCAGTTGATACCTGTCGTATCCAAGTTTACGAACTGTTAATGGCTGAATTATTCCTTGTTCTTTAATCGATTTTGAAAGCTCCTCTAAGGCAATGTCATCAAATTCAATTCGAGGTTGAAAAGGATTGGTTTCAATAATATTCATGTCCATCAATGCAACAGCTCCAACTACATAATTGCCGGAAATATCATTAGATGTAATATCGGTATTAGGGCTTTGAAGTATTGCATCCAATCCTCTCCCTAGCGCTTTTTTCTTAGGTTTCATCTTCTAGGTCTATTTGTTTATCAGCCTCGTCAACTTTAGTCATTTCGTTATTTTGAAGTATCTCGCGGGCAAGATTTAGATAGTTAATCGCACCTGTACTGTCAGCATCATGCATGATAATGGTTTCCCCAAAACTGGGAGCTTCACTTAGGCGTGTATTTCTATTGATGAGGGTGTCGAAAACCATTTGTTGAAAGTGGGTTTTCACCTCTTCAACTACCTGTTTTGATAACCTGAGTCTTTTGTCAAACATGGTTAGTAAAATGCCTTCGATATCCAAATCAGGATTCAAACGTGATTGTACTATTTTTAATGTGTTTAGTAGTTTTCCTAAACCTTCAAGTGCAAAATACTCGCATTGAACGGGTACAATTACCGAGTCGGCAGCCGTTAGTGCGTTAACGGTTAGTAATCCAAGCGAAGGGGAACAATCAATAATTATAAAATCATAATCTTCTTTAATTTGATCAGTTACCTTCTTCATCATTTTTTCCCGATTAGGGAGGTTGATCATTTCAATTTCAGCACCTACTAAATCGATATGAGCAGGAATGATATCAAGGAAAGGAGTTTGCGTCGAAAGGATAATGTTTTTAGGTTCAATATCATCCATGATGCATTCGTAAATACTGGTTTTGATATTCTTTGGATCGAAGCCTACACCGGATGTAGCATTTGCTTGTGGATCAGAATCGATGATAAGGGTTTTAAATTCGAGTACGGCAAAACTTGCACCTAAATTAATGGCAGTCGTGGTTTTGCCAACCCCTCCTTTTTGATTTGCTATTGCTATTACTTTACCCATAGATGTGATTGCATAAATGCATTAATGAAAAATTCCTGAACTTACAAAAATATAATTTTTGCTTGCATTACACGACTGTAATCAACTTAAGTTATTAACTGTATCCCAGAAATTGTTAGTAATCCTTAATAGCGAATGTGTTAGGACTTTATAAATAGATCTTAGAAGGAATTCTAGGCTTCTTCTTTAGTTTCAACTTCTTCAGTTTCAGAAGTAAGATCTTCAAACTCAACTGTTTTTGGTTGTTCAAGCGTAATAGACTCTTCCGTAAGCTCTTCAGCAGGTTTTTGTCCGCTTGTAATGAAATTGATTACTTCCGTTAAACCATCTGCAAACTTCTCAAAGTCTTCTTTATAGAGGAAAATCTTGTGTTTCTCATAAAAGAATTTCCCCTGTTCATTATTAAAACGCCTCTTGCTCTCCGTTACGGTAATATAGTACTCGTTTGCACGTGTGGCCTTTACATCAAAAAAATAGGTCCTTTTCCCCGCTCTTACAGCTTTAGAAAATATTTCCTCTCTTCGTTCCTTGTTGACTGACTCTTCCATTTTTGGTTAAATATTTTAATTGACGGCTATGTATAAGCAAATATAAAAATATTATTTAGAAAAGAAAGTAATTATCCTAAGTACTTCAAAATTCAATTCTTGCCAGTTTTGTAATGCTAACGAGTTTTTATTCTAAACGAAATAGTCGTGTGCCATTGAAAGAAAAAGCGTAACTTTGTCGCCACTTATTTAATTAATATATAGTTCATTTACTTGTTTGTATGCTCAGTAGAAGGCAGTTAAGAATCAAAGTGCTACAGGCACTATACGCGTTCTTTCAATCCGATTCAGATCGGATGGATTTTGGAGAAAAGCAATTATTTAAAAGTATTGATAAAATTTACGAATTGTGCTTTTGGCAATTATCAATATTAATTGAGATTGTTGATTTTTCGAAAGGAAGGTTAGAAGGAGCCAAACTAAAACATTTCCCTACCGCAGAAGATTTAAATCCAAATACAAGGTTTGTTGAAAATAAATTCATTGAAAAACTCGAAAATAATCGAATTTTTCAAAAAAGAGTTGACCTGTATAAAATTTCATGGGCTGAGCAAAATGAAATGATTCGTAAGCTTTACAAAAGTGTAATCGAAAGTACGCATTACGAAAAATTCATGTCAACAAAAGCACATTCAAGCTTCGAAGAAGACAAGGAATTTATTATTCTGATCCTGAAAAAAGTGATCGCCAAATCCGATTCGCTAAAGAATTTTTACGAAGATTTGAGTATTTATTGGTCGGATGATTATCATTCTGTTACCGCACTCGTTATAAAAATGATTAATTCTTTTACTGAAGAAGCGGATGAATATCATTTACTGCCAGTAATCTACAAAACTGCTGAAGATGCCGATAACGAGGATGTTGATTTTGTAAAGGCACTTTATCGAAAAACCATTATCAATTCCGAGAAACTTGAAAGTTTAATTACTGAGAAAACGGTAAATTGGGACTATGACAGAATTGCCATTATGGATGTGATTATCTTAAAGATGGCATTAACCGAATTGACTGAATTTAAATCTGTGCCTATTAAAGTTACTTTAAACGAATATATTGAGTTATCAAAATATTATAGCACACCAAAGAGTAATGTATTTGTGAACGGAATTTTAGACAAACTCATTGCCGATTTAAATGAAAGCAGAGAAATTACCAAAACCGGACGGGGTTTAATGAAATAAAGCCAAATATATAGATAATTCTATATAAAAATAATCTTCTAAATTTCTTATCTTTGTTCAGTGCTTTAACCAAGGCATTTAACTTGTTATATAATAAAAACTTACAAAATCTATCAACATGGCCTTCGATCTAGAAATGATAAAAACGGCATACGCAAACTTTGTTGAAAAAGTTGATCATGCTCGAAAAATAGTTGGACACCCACTCAGCTTAACAGAAAAAATTCTTTATGCACACTTAGATGAGGGTAAGGTAAATCAGAAATATATTCGCGGTGAGTCGTATGTTGATTTTCGCCCGGACAGAGTGGCTATGCAGGATGCAACAGCTCAGATGGCTTTATTGCAATTTATGCAGGCAGGTAGAAAAAAAGTAGCTGTTCCATCAACCGTTCACTGCGATCATCTAATTCAGGCAAAATTAGGCGCTAAGGAAGATTTGGAAACTGCCAATACAACCAATAATGAAGTCTATAATTTTCTAAGTTCGGTTTCTGATAAATATGGAATTGGATTCTGGAAACCCGGTGCCGGTATTATTCACCAGGTTGTTATTGAGAATTATGCTTTCCCGGGAGGAATGATGATAGGAACGGATTCACATACCGTAAATGCGGGTGGGCTTGGAATGGTTGCCATAGGAGTTGGTGGCGCAGATGCAGTTGATGTGATGGCAGGGATGCCTTGGGAGTTAAAGTTTCCAAAGCTAATCGGAATTAAGCTAACAGGTAGGTTAAACAGCTGGACTTCAGCCAAAGATGTTATACTTAAAGTAGCAGGAATTTTAACCGTTAAAGGTGGCACTGGCGCCATCGTTGAATATTTTGGGCCTGGTGCCGAAACCATTTCATGCACCGGAAAAGGAACTATTTGTAACATGGGAGCTGAGATTGGTGCAACAACTTCAATTTTTGCTTACGATGCAAAAATGAAGGAGTATTTAGTTGGAACTGATCGTGCTGACGTTGCTGAATTAGCTGATAACATTGCAGATCACCTTACAGGCGATAAGGAAGTTTACGATCAACCGGAAAAGTATTTTGATCAAGTAATAGAAATTGATCTTGATACTTTAGAACCATATATTAACGGACCTTTTACTCCCGATCTTGCAACCCCGATTTCCAGGTTTGCTCAAGCTGTGAAAGACAATAATTGGCCTCAGAAATTAGAAGTTGGATTAATAGGATCATGCACAAATTCTTCATACGAAGATATTAGTAGGGCTGCTTCTGTTGCTAAACAGGCACTGGATAAGAATTTAAAAGTAAAGTCGGAGTACACAGTTACTCCTGGTTCTGAACTGGTAAGATTTACTGTTGAAAGAGACGGATTTTTAGATGTTTTTAAAGCAATTGGGGGTGTTGTACTTGCGAATGCTTGTGGTCCGTGTATTGGTCAATGGGCCAGACATGGTGCTGAAAAGCAGGAAAAGAATTCAATCATGACTTCTTTCAATC
Source organism: Bacteroidales bacterium (assembly GCA_963675215.1). Taxonomy (GTDB): domain Bacteria; phylum Bacteroidota; class Bacteroidia; order Bacteroidales. Next base: position 3,611,974 of record OY775914.1, on the reverse strand, counting down.
GTAATTTTGCCAAACGAAATGATGGAAATCCAAATACCCATGGTTTTGTTGCCTCACCGGAAATTACTACGGCTTTTGCCATTGCCGGTGATTTGGCATTTAATCCATTAACAGATAAATTGCAAAATGAAAAAGGTGAAATGGTAATGTTGGATGAACCTCAAGGCCTGGAAATGCCTGAAAGGGGTTATGCTGTGGAGGATAGTGGTTATCAGGCCCCTGCTGAAGATGGCGGAAGTGTTCGGATTAATGTCGATCCCAAATCCGATAGATTACAAATATTGACCCCATTTGAGCCTTGGGATCGCAAAGATTATTCTGGCTTGAAATTGCTTATAAAAGCGCAGGGAAAATGCACAACCGACCATATTTCAATGGCTGGTCCATGGTTGAAATATCGTGGGCATCTTGATAATATTTCGAATAATTTATTGATTGGTGCAGTCAATGCTTTTAATGGAAAAACAAATGCTGTAAAGAATGATCTTAAGGGAGAATATTTACCTGTTCCCGAAAGTGCAAGAGCATTCAAAGCGGCTGGCTTTTCCTCAATAATTGTTGGAGATGAAAATTATGGGGAGGGTTCTTCCAGAGAGCACGCTGCTATGGAACCAAGAAATCTGGGCGTGAAAGTGGTTTTGGTTAAATCGTTTGCTCGAATCCATGAAACCAACTTGAAAAAACAGGGAATGCTTGCCCTGAATTTTGAAAACAAAAATGATTATGATAAGATTCAGGAAGATGATCTTTTCGACATTTCTGGCCTTACAGATTTTTCACCTGACAAAATGCTTGTCGTAACATTAAATCATTCAAACGGAACAAAAGACAAATTTAATGTAACCCATACCTATAATCGGAGTCAAATAGAGTGGTTCAAGGCGGGTAGTGCATTGAACCTAATTCGTAAGCAAACGAGATAGTATTCATTTAATCCGAAAATCATGTATCACGGCAAAAAAGTATTAATTCTAATCCTGGGTTTAATTTTGTTCACTTCATGTGATTGTATTGAAGGTGAAGGACCAATTGTGAGTGAAACAAGAAATGTCGATAACTTTGAGGGCATAGAAGTGGAAGCTTCTGCCAATGTTTATATCAGCAAAGCCGATGAGTTTAAGGTTGAAGTTAAAGGCCAACAAAATATTTTAGATATTCTTCGAACGCGACTCAGAGGGAGAACTTTGGTTATTGAATATGATGAAATGTGCGTGATAAATACGCGGAACGTTGAAGTTTATATTTCAATGCCCATGCTTTCTGAAGTCCAGATTGACGGATCAGGTGATGTTGAAAGTGAAGATCTTTTTACAACAGATGATCTTTATCTTGGAATTTCAGGTTCAGGATCAATTGATATGGAGATTAAAGCAAATAGTGTTGAAGCTAATATTAATGGGTCGGGCAGTATATTTCTCACAGGAGAAACCGATAAGTTTTATTCTTCAATACACGGTTCGGGAGATGTTCGTGCAAATCGCCTAAAAGCAGAAAACGCAAAAGTGAAGATTGGAGGATCAGGAAGTACTTACATTTATGTTAATGAGAATTTAGATGTACATATTGGAGGTTCAGGTAGTGTTTATTATGGAGGTAACCCAAGTATTAATTCAAGGGTCAATGGTTCTGGCAGCCTCAGAAAAATTTAAGGAGTTTTTTTTCTTTTTTTCATGATCTCATCGAGGTAATCGTAGAGCTTCTCATTGTCTATGGGTTTTGGTAAAAAGCCATTCATGCCAGCTTTAAAGCATCGCTCTCGATCTTCATTAAATGCATAAGCGGTAACGGCAATAATTGGTATTTTTGGGTTGAAGAGGCCTGATTTATCGGCCCTTATATATTCTGTGGTCTGGACACCATCCATTTCTGGCATTTGAATGTCCATCAATATCACATCAAAATCAAACTTTTTAAGCGCCTGTATGGCCTCAACTCCATTTTCGGTTATCATACTTGAGTGTCCTCTGCTTCTAACCAAACGTGTTATCAGTTTCTGATTAAGTTCATTGTCTTCAGCAATAAGAATGTGTAAAGATTTGTTTCCCGAAACCGGAAAATTTAAATGAAGTTTTCCTTGCTCAATATCTCCATTCGTGTGTTCAGCAGCTTCTTTGAATTGAAGCGTAAAGCTAAATGTGCTTCCTACATCTTCTGTGCTTTCAACCCATATTTCTCCACCCATTTTCTGAACCAATTTCTGAGTAATGGCTAATCCCAGTCCGGTTCCTTCATACCTTCTTTTTGTAGTTGAATGCGCTTGTGAAAATGAATCAAAAATATTTGTTAATTTATCCTGAGGGATTCCAATTCCTGTATCTTTCACGGAAAAAAGAATCTTAAACTTCCCCTTTTTATCCACTGGTTCATCTTTTTCTGGAATCACATCAATGGTGCAGCTTCCTTTATGAGTGAATTTTAAAGCATTCCCAATCAAATTATATAAGATTTGTTTGAAATGACTTGCGTCGCCTAAAACTTTATGCGGAACATGCTTTCCGAAATTTAAATTTAAACTTACACCCTTGGCATCGGCATTTGCTTTAAAAGAATCAATTACCTCTTTGGTATTCCCTTTCAAGTCAAATTCTTTATCAATAAATTGAACTTTCCCGGCTTCAATTTTAGATAAATCCAAAATATCATTAATTACCGATAATAAGTGATTAGATGCTGTTTGAACCAAATCAAGGTACTCTCTTTGCTCGTCGGTTAATTTTGATTCTGTAACCAAACTTAACATTCCGATCACTGTATTCATTGGGGTACGAATTTCATGACTCATGCTGGCTAAGAATTCACTTTTAGCTTGATTGGCACTTTCTGCAAGCTCAATGGACTTTTGAAGCTCTTCTTCTTTCAGGCGTTGTGATTCCGGTTGTCTGTCCGATTCGTTGAGGAGCAAGTTTACATTGGCTAAAATTGTTTCAGGAGCAGTGGGCCATGATAAAATAAGGTCCATCCCAATAGCTTTTTGAGGAACTTGGGCAATGTCATTGGGATCAAAAAACATGAAAATACTTTTACACCAAAATTTTTGTTTTACTGCTTCTGCTTTATCAAATATATACTTATCCGGATTTTTTATTAACCAAATAATGATTTTTGGTTTATACTGAAGACAATTCAGATCAATGGTGTCGATATTTGTGATATAGTGAAAGCTAATGTTGTTAGATGGAATTATTTCTTTCAGTTGATTATTTAATCCCGAAACAGTTTCAATAACCAGAATTTGAATGTCACTCATTCTTTAGAGATTAGCAGCTTATTAACTTTTAGTAAAGTTAATAATATTTGCACAATGCCAAAACGATGAGAAAGATTTGTGAATTATTTTTTTCATTAAGCATTGCCAAAACTAATTCCCTAAATTGTCAATAATTAAATATTAAATTCAATAGCTTTGCGTTAAAGTTTCTTATGGTTGTTTTTTATTCAAAAATAGTACGTCCCTTTTTAATTATCGCTTTAATATGCGCCAGAAGCATGTTTGGAGAGATCACTGCGCAAGTAGCCGGAAATAATACTTATGATTTTTTGAATTTAAGCACCTCGGCACGTGTTGCCGCCTTAGGCGGTGATTTCCTTTCAATCAATGATAATGATATTACCTTAACAATAACTAACCCATCATTGATCAATCCATTGATTAGTAAATATTTATCACTCAGTATAGTTGATTATTATGCGGATATAAATTATGGATTTGCAGCATATGCTCATACATTCGAAAAATATGGAAGTTTTGTTGCTTCAATTCAATTTGTGAATTACGGAAAGTTTGATTATGCCGATAACACAGGATTAATCGGCGGTAGTTTTGGTGCATCGGAATTGGCAATACAATTGGGTTGGGGGAAAATATTAAGTCCTGAATGGTCGGTTGGATCAAACCTAAAATATGTTTATTCGGGCTTTGAAGGCTACACTTCATATGGCATTGCGATTGATTTGGCAACGTCCTACTTTGATACGGAAAATGGGTTTGCTTCATCTCTGGTTGTCAAAAATATAGGCTGGCAAATAAAAGCCTATCATAGTGGTAATCATGAAGGATTTCCTTTTGAAGTTGAATTCGGACTTTCAAAAAGGATACAACACATGCCCTTCAGATACTCAATTTTAGTAAATCACTTGAACAAATGGGATTTAAGTTTTAAAAACCCTTATGCCGATAATAATTCTTATGAGTTAAATGATATTCCTAATGAGAAAGGAAACGATCTAAAATTTAGCGATCAGCTTTTCCGCCATATTGTGATAGGAGGGGAGCTGCTGTTATCAGATAATTTTGTTTTAAGGCTGGGCTATAATTATCGAAGAAGAAAAGAATTGGGAATAGAGACCAAACTTTCAACTGTTGGATTTTCATGGGGATTTGAATTTAAAATCTCCCGTTTCAGATTAAGTTATGCCAGGTCTGCTTATCATTTGGTTGGTTCTCCGAACTATTTTACGATTACAACAAATATTTCCGAAATTTTTAATCGATGAAACATCTTTCTTCTGACAAATAAAGCAAATGGCTTGGGCGAATTTTATATTTTTACATCAAATTAATTATTATGCAGGTAGTTGTTGATCCCCATTCGGGATTTTGCGGTGGAGTAGTGAAAGCAATTCGTTTAGCCGAAACAGAATCAGCGATGAATAGCCCAATGTATTGCCTGGGTGAAATCGTTCATAACCAAGCAGAAGTGGCCCGATTAAAAGCAAAAGGCATTAAGTTCATAACTCATGACGAGTTCAAAGAATTAAGGAATGTGCGTGTGTTGCTCAGAGCTCATGGCGAACCACCGTCAACTTACAAAATAGCAAAGGAAAATGGGGTTGAGTTAATTGACGCGACTTGTCAGGTTGTTCGACGTTTGCAAAAAAAAATACAAGCCGCATCCGACGAAATCAAAAATAAAAATGGTCAAATCGTAGTTTTCGGCAAAGAAGATCATCCTGAAATTATCAGTTTAAAGGGTCAAACAAATGAAGAAGTAATTATTGTTGAAAACAAAGACCAGATTCATAAAATTGATTTTTCACGATCCGTTCATTTCTTTTCTCAAACTACGAAAAGTATTACCGAATTTGAAGAAATTAAGGGCTTGATTCAGGAGGAAATGAATCGTAAAAAATCTGAGGACGAACCTAATTTTAAAGCTGAAAATACAATTTGTAAACAAGTGTCAAATCGTGAAAAAGAACTGGTTTTGTTCTCCAAAAGGCATGATGTAATTATTTTTGTTGGAGGAGAAAATAGCTCAAACGCAAAGTTTTTATTTGGGATTTGTAAGAATAGTAATTCAAAATCGTATTTTGTGTCTGATGAAACAGCGCTTAATACCGATTGGTTTAAAGAAGCTAAATCTGTTGGGATTAGTGGTGCAACTTCTACACCTCAATGGTTGATGGGTAATGTTGCTAATAAAATTAAAGCATTGTAAACATGTATTTAAAGAAACTCATATTTACAAATTTTAAAAACTGTGCGCAGGCCGAATTGGGTTTTTCTGAAAAAATTAATTGTTTTGTCGGAAATAACGGAGCGGGTAAAACAAATGTGCTCGACGGGATTTATTATCTGTCTTTTTGTAAGAGTTATTTTAATTCGATGGATTCGCAGAATATTATGCATGATGCCCCATTTTTTGCCATTCATGGGCACTATTCGAAAAACGGGAATAAAGATAATTTGGTAAGTTGTTTGCAGAAACGCGGAAGTAAGAAGCAATTCAAACATGATAAAAAGGAATATGAACGACTGGCAGACCATATTGGATTGTACCCTTTGGTAATGGTTTCGCCTTATGATCGTGATTTAATTAATGAAGGGAGTGAGATCAGGCGCAAATATATTGATGGTGTAATTGCTCAGTTTGACCGGGTTTATCTGGATCATTTGCTTAATTATAACAAAGTGCTCGCTCAAAGAAATGCTTTATTAAAAAGTATGGCGGAGCGTAGATCCTTCGATCAATCTCAAATTGAAATTTGGAATGAAAAATTAATGAATTTGGGAGTAGTTATTTTCGAGAAAAGAAAAGTGTTTTTAGATGAATTTTCGCCCATTTTTCAAAAATATTTTGAACTAATTACAAAAGGAAAAGAGCAAGTTAGTATTAGTCATGATTCACAATTATTCGAAACTGATTTTGCCTCCTTACTGCATAATTCATTCGAAAAGGATTGCATGATGAGATACACCACACAAGGGGTGCACAAGGATGATTTGGGTTTTAAGATTGGGGATTATCCGATTAAAAAATTTGGATCGCAGGGGCAGCAAAAGTCGTTCGTGATTGCGATTAAATTAGCTCAATTTGAATATACAAAAAACATCAAAGGTTTTAATCCGGTGCTGCTTTTGGATGATATTTTTGATAAGTTAGATGCCAATAGAGTGGAGCAATTGATTGAATTGGTGAGTAAAAACAATTTCGGTCAGGTATTTATTACAGATACGCAACGAAACAGGGTGGAGCGTTTGTTCCAAAAAAACAAAATTGATCATAAGATATTTTTAGTTGAAGCAGGTATAATAAGTGAAGTTGAAAACAATAACACAGAATAGCAATGGCGAAAGGATCAAACGAAATGACTTTAGGTCAGGCTATCAAGGAGTTGCTAAAGTCGTATAAGCTTGAGGATAAAATGACAGAAGTAAAGTTGGTTAATTCCTGGGAAAGTGTTGTTGGGAAAATGATAGCCAAACATACACTTGATATCCGACTTAAAAACCGAAAGTTATTTGTTAAAATGGACTCTGCAGCCATAACTAATGAACTAAGTTATGCCAAAACAAAAATGATTAAAGCGCTAAATAAGGAAGCCGGAGCAGATATTCTTGATGAAATAGTATTTAGCTAATATCAAATGGTGTTAGTTATTTTTGGTTGCACTTCTAACTTGTCGTATTGCTCAGCTAGTTAGCTCTCTTTTCTAATTGAAGATTTTCCATATCCAAAACCACCGATAAATGATATAATAGCAATTATAATTTTAATGAGTAAATCTTGATTATCCTTAAGGAAAATCAGTAGGAAAACTATAAATATTAATCCAATGAGAATAAGTATTATGTTATGAGTTCGTAATCCTTTTCTTTCATGTCTATCTCTCTTGTCGTGGCTGTCTGAATTATCGATAAGTTTTGTAATGTGATCTTCTGTTATCTTATCGGCAATAGGATTGTTTTTTTCCATTACACCAGAGAACATTGTCCTTTTCATAATACTAATTACTTTTCCTCGATCTTCTTCAGGAATTGCATCTAGAATTTCATCCGGAATTAATTCATCATTGGTCTCTTTATCTTCAGTATGCGAATCTTTTTTTTTGCTTACTGGAATTGGTTTTGTGCCTTTTTTATCTATCTTTTTGCTCATAACAATTTAAAGATTTTCATGAAGGAGAAATCAATTTCCTTTTCAACTTTTTGATTAATATATTGCTCAATATATTTCGATAAAACACTTATGAAAATCTTCCTCTCACTGTCTTTTAGCTTGCTAAGAGTTTTGGTTAATATTATCATGTCTCTCCTAAATTCCAAATCGAGTTCTTTTGTCGATAAATCAGAGTAGTAATTTAAATAATAATATTGATTAAAAGAATCATTTATTTGGTTAGATCTCGCTAATTTCTTTTTGTGTTTTGATTTATCTATTTCACTTAATGCGTGTTCCATGTATCAGTATATTTGTCAATTAAACATCTAAAATCTGTATGGGGAGGTATTACAAATTTAATTATAAATTTAAATTATTTATCTAATTTATACAAATTTAATTAATATTAACATTAAACGATTATTTTCTAAAAATGTTATAAAAATACTAGAAAGCTTATAATTTGAACTAAAATTCTTGTTAAGTTAATTATTTTACTTTCAAATCCAAATACTTTTCATCTTCAATAAATGCCTCCAAATGATCACCAATTTTTAAAGGGCCAACACCTGCCGGAGTGCCGGTAAAAATTAAGTCTCCGATTTTTAAAGTCATAAATTGCGAAACATATGAAATTAATTTTTCATAAGAAAAGATCAAATCTTTAGTATTCCCTTTTTGCCTTATTTCATCATTTACTTTTAAAGAAAAATTTAAGTTATTAATGTTCTTAAAAGTTGTTTTCGGTTTTAATAAGCTCAGTGGTGCAGATTGATCAAACCCTTTGGCAATTTCCCAGGGAAGCCCCTTTGATTTACATTCATTTTGTAAGTCGCGGGCAGTCAGGTCAAACCCAATGCCAATTTTGTCGAAATAAGTATCTGCAAATTCGGGTTGAATATGTTTTCCTACTTTGCAAATTCTTAAAACAATTTCAGTTTCAAAATGAATATCCTTTGAAAATTCAGGATAGAAGAACGGTTGATTTTTATGAATTAATGCACTCTCAGGTTTGAGAAAAAAAATAGGCTTTTTTGGTAGCGGATTATTTAACTCTTTGGCATGTTCAACATAATTTCTGCCGATGCAAATAATTTTCATAATAATGTTTAGGTTAAAACGAATTATCCAAAATTAATGGAGCCTTGATTAAATCCTCGTAGTTTTATTGCAGTAATAACTTTTTTTGTTGATTGCGGGAAATCGCTTTTCATCATCCAATCGTAGTAAGATGGTTCTTTTTTAAACAATTCTTCAACAGATTTGCCTTTGTGTTTCCCAAAATTAAATACTTCAACATTTTTATTGTCGAAAACAATATGACCAATTAAATCGGCATTATCATTTTGCTTCGAGAATTGATGCAAGGCTTCCATTTCATTTACCACCGGAATGGAAACAGAACCATCTCGATCAGTAAATTCAGTGTTTTGGTACCTGTCAAGTTGAGCTTTAAGTATTTCAAAAGTGGCAATGGTGTCTGCTTCAGCAGTGTGTGCATCAATCAATTCTTTTCCACAATAAAATTTATAAGCAGCTTTTAGGGTACGCTGTTCCATCTTATGGAAAATGTTTTGCACATCAATAAACCTACGATTTTTAATGTCGAAGTTTACCTCCGCCCGATAGAACTCTTCAGCTAACATCGGGATGTCAAATTTATTGGCATTATATCCACTCAAATCACAATTAGCCAGAAATTGATTAAGTTCATTGGCTATTTCTGCGAAAGTTGGTTTATCTTTTACATCCTCATCCGAAATTCCATGAATTTCAGTTATCTCTGGAGGGATGGGGATGGTCGGGTTAATTAACTTTGTTAAGGATTTCTGACTTCCATCAGGCATTGCTTTTAAGATACTAATCTCAACAATTCGATCGTTTGTGATGCTCAAGCCAGTGGTTTCCAGATCAAAGAATGCCAATGGGCGGGTTAGGTTTAATTCCATTATCTTATTGCTAGTAATTAATGGCTAATTTAACCAATTCTGCGCGAATAGTAGGTCTTAAATTGGTAAATTTGGATCAAAGTTTTCCAGTAATTCTTTTAGCCGTTTTAAAAACATTCCTGCCAAAGCTCCATCAACAACCCTGTGGTCGTAAGCCAGTGAAAAAATCATAATACTTCTGATTCCAATGGTATCTCCCTCAGGTGTTTCAAGAACTACAGGTTGCTTTCGGATTGCACCGATACCTAAAATAGCTACCTGAGGTTGATTGATAATTGGGGTGCCGGTTAAACTGTCGAAGCTTCCAAAATTTGTAACCGTAAAAGTTCCTCCCTGTATTTCATCAGGTAAAAGTTTGTTGGCACGCGCTCGCTGAGCCAAATCATTTACATTTTTGGAAAGTCCCAATAAGTTTTTTTGATCTGCATCTTTAATAACCGGAACAATTAAATTGCCGTTCGGAAGGGCAGCTGCCATCCCTATATTTACGCTTTTTCGTAGAATAATCTTGGTTCCATCTACTGAAGCATTAATTCCGGGGAAGTCTTTAATCGCTTTAGCAGCAGCATCAATAAAAATAGGAGTGAAGGTGATTTTTTCTCCTTCTCGTTTCATTAAAATATCCTTTGCTTTATTTCGCCAGTTAACCACTTTTGTAACATCAACATCAATAAATGAAGTAACGTGAGGGGAAACTTGTTTTGACATTACCATGTGATCCGCAATTAATTTACGCATGCGATCCATCTCCACAATCTGATCTCCACCGGATGCAAAAACAGCTGGTGCTTCAACTTTTTTAAGCGCAGTACCACTAGCTCTGTTTTTGATAAAGTTCAAAATGTCGGTTTTTGTTACCCGCCCATCTTTTCCACTACCTTGTATTGAATCCAATTCTTTTAATCCGATGCCTTCTTCTTTGGCTATACTTTTTACCAGAGGTGAATAGAATCGCTCAGAAGCTGAAAAATCATTTTTATTTGTAGCTTCCGGTGCAGTTGTTTCTCTTTTTGTTGCTTCCTGAACTGATACTACTGCGTCCTCTTCAAGCGTTTCCTTTTTTTGTTCAGATGTGCTTGTTTCTGATTCGCCATCGTCTTCACCTTCCATTTCAATGTGCGCAATAATTTCTCCAACCGCAACCACATCGCCTTCTTTATACAATAATTTTGAAATTTTCCCTTCAACAGGTGAAGGAATTTCAGAGTCAACTTTGTCGGTTGCAATCTCAACGATTGCATCATCATCCTCAACCATATCACCTTCAACTTTTAACCATTTGGTGATCGTTGCTTCTATTATACTTTCGCCCAATTTGGGCATTATTAAATCAAATCTTGCCATTGCTAATTTTATGTTTTCAATAGAATTAATTAGGAATTAATCTATGCTTTAATTCTTGCAAAGATAGTGAATTTTTTTAATCTGGAATAATTCTAAATAAAATTGAAATCACCATCTTCCCAGATTTGCACGACCGGTGAAAATTATTTGCAGATCTTTCAATATCTGATATTTTTGCGTATAACTCATATTTATCGTTTGTATCAAATTTGCTTCTTCTTGAAAATTCTTAATTCCATCCGAAATAAATAAAACACTTGATTTTTTTGATGGTAATTTGAAGGTTTCATTTTTTTGAGGATGAAATCCTACCCATGATTTTTTATTTGCAATTACCCAGAAGATATTCTTAATGAAACCAGAACCATTTGGAACTATAAATAAGCCAAATGGCAATGTAAGCAGGAATAGAACAGAAATTAAGAGGTCAAACATTCTTTTAATCCTGATATTAGTTTTGTTTGAGAATGTAAAAATTTCTTGTAAAAACAAATCCTCGGTATTCATAATTGACTTACTTCCAATAATTGATAGCGAATTTTCCGGAGCAATTTTAGAACTTATTGAACTACTCTCAAGCTCGGTTAACTTATCAAAGATCAGTTGAAAAGAAATATCTTTTGAACTAAAGATGAGCTCGGTTATGTTATAGAATTGAACAAGTTCTTTTAATGAATTGATTGATCCGATGTATTTTTCAAAAATAATCGTTTCTTCATTTGGAGAAACAAAAGCTAAAAAATCAATCTGATCTTTATTCTTAAAGATGAGTGCTGTGATTCGATGGACTTCATCTGGCTTTCCAACAATAATTATTCTTTTAAGTTCTTTCTTTCTGAATTGCCTTATTCCAATTTGTGCCAATAACCATCTTAGGCCAATTAATGATATCAATGCCCATAAGCTTCCTAAAAGAATAATCGATCTGGAAAAACGCAAGGATTCATCGAGTAAAGAATAAGATACCAGGATTATAATTGTTCCTATAATGATGGCCCAAATCATTTTATGATGTCGGTATGGTTTATCATATCCACCTGATAAATAAATTATTGTAACATAAACTAAAGTATAAATTGGGATAATAATTTGATAAAAAAAGATCGGGTAGGAGCCCCCATCTGTATAAGTAACAAAAGTCTCCCATAGCTGTGTGATGGCAACAATACCTATTGCCATGACTACAAAATCAATCAATGGGAGAATTATTTCCTTTAAAAATCTTAAAATTAATGCCAGAAATGCTCTGAAAACAATTGCAGTGTTAATCAGAAAAGAAAAAATTTTATTATTCTTTTTTGAAAAATGTTTTTCTGAGAAAATGAGCATGGCCTTATAAAAGGAATGCACATATTTTACACTTTCCTTCTTTGTGCTTTCACCCTTGTAGTGTATAATCCGGGTTTCCGGGAAATAAATATTATCGTACCCAGCATTTATTATTCGATGCGATAAATCGACATCTTCTCCGTACATAAAAAACTGTTCATCGAAAATGCCAACTTTGTCCAATACTGTTTTTCTAATTAACATAAAAGCCCCTGTTAAAACATGGACTTTTTGAACCTGGTCTTTATCAAGGTAATCAAGGTAATACTTGCCAAATACTTTGGAAGGATAAAATAATTTTGAAAGCCCCGACATCTTATAAAAAGCGGCTGAAGGAGTTGGTAAACCTCTTTTTGATTCGGGTAAAAATTTCCCATTACCATCAATCATTTTCACCCCTAAACTACCTGCTTGTTGGTTTGCATCCATGAACCGGATAGGTTTACTCAGACTATCATGCTCAAGCACCGTATCGGGGTTTAGTATTAAAATATATTCCCCCTTACTAATCTCAATCCCCTGATTACAAGCTTTGGCAAAACCTAGATTATTTTTATTTTTTAACAGCTTAACCTGTGGAAATTCCTTAACAAGCATCTTAACTGAACCATCAACAGAATTATTATCGATACAAATGATTTCATGCACAATAGAATTGGCTGCTTGTGCAATTGAACCCAAACATTGTTTTAAAAAATGTTTGACATTATAATTAACAATAATAATGGAAAGTTTCATTTGATTCGCATTCTGGAATTAAGTCCGAAGTTGATCAAAGATAAGGAATTTACGGTTTAATTAACTGCACGTTCCATGCGTAAATTTAATCCTGTTTGAGCGTAAGCATGGGAAGTCGAAGTTGAAATAAATCTTTTTTAGTAAGTTTTTGAGTAAAAATTTCTCTCAGAAATCCTCTTTTATGCGCAACAAATGCGATTAAGTTAATTTGCCTTTGTTTAATATAATCCGATAAGGATTCAGTAAAGTCTTCAGATTCAACCAAATCAAAGCAAAGCAAACCTTTATTAATTTCATCCTTAAATTGATTTCTCAGTACTTCCATCGAATTTGTTGCCTCAGTTTTACCCCGTTGAACCAAGTGTATACAATGTATTTTTATCTCGAACTTTGTAAGTAGTTTCAGGATAGTTTTGATGATTTTTTGATCATCATGAAGGAACTCTGTGGGATAAAGGATATTGTTGATGTTTTTATAGGTGTATCCTAAAGGAATTGATAATACTGGAGTTTGAGTATTTTCAATGATTTTTTTTGAGATGCTTCCGGAAAAAATTCCTTTCTCAGCCTTCCCACTTGATCCGAGCATAATGAGGTCTACATTAAAATCTAATGCTGCTCTCAAAATCTCTTCATCAGGGTTGCCCCCGCATAGTTCTGTTCTCACCTTAATTTGTGGATGAGCCTCAACAATACAGCCTTTAATGTTTTTAATATCAGTTTCAGCTTGAGTTTTTATGTCTTCCAGAATTTTTCTGTTAATTAAAGTATCGGTTTCAATGCCGGTAGGGAAGCTGCTTTCGGCGATTAAGAATTTATCGAAATAGGAGTGGAAAAGGATTATTTCAGCTTCAAACTTGCCTGCAACACGAATGGCATAGTTACAGCAATTTTCAATTCCCTCTGAAAAATCAATTGCTAATAAAATTGTTTTCATGGTATAGAATCTTTAATTCAAAGATAACCTGAAAATTAAACAAATAAAAGTGTAATTATTAAAAGCCCAATGCAAGTCCGGTTAATCCCACAATTAATCCAATAACCAGATTTATAAGTTTGGCAAAAACAAAACTCTTTTTCGATTCTGCAAGTAAAGGAATCGCTCCATGCCCATCCTGAACAATTGAATTGGCAAGTAAAATACTAAACGGGATCGCACCATCAGCAAATAATAAAATGAAAATATAATGTGGCCCCGATTGTGGAACGATCCCAATTAAAACAGCAAAAATAAGTATGCTGATGAGGTTCGCTTGTATCCAACTATTAATATCGATATAGTCATTAATAAAATGGATGAGGAGCAATGTGGCGAAGGTCCACAGAAATATTTTTAAGAAGTGCTTTTTTATGATGTGTGCCCACAAATGCTCTTTCAAAAAGTGATCGTTCACAGTGGAAATGATGAATGTTGCAACCAATGTTACGAAAAGAAAAGTACCGCTAATCCAGGTCCATTCAAACCCTGTATGCATTCCATCATGACTGTGATCATGGGCATCTTCGGTTGGAAGAATGAAGTTGTGATCATGCCCCAACTCACCTATTAAAAGTCCGACTAAAAACAATATTAAACCTACTAAGATGATGGCTCTTTGAAAACTAATATTTCTAATTTGACCGATAATAATTTTAGGGTCAAAACAAATACAATTAGATTCTTCGTTATGAATTTTTAGGTGATTTTCGGGCAGAACCATTAATGTTTTGGTCTTCATCACCAGATGAATAATTAAACCTGAAATAATTGAAATAACAAAAATGACAACAAAAATTTTAAGTGCTGTTCCGGGTATAATTGTTAACATTAAAAACGCTTCATCACCTGAGGTGGCAATTAGCGTGGTTACTAACGCAGCGAATCCAAAAATTTTATGTGAATACAAGGATACTGCAGTGTAAGTGCCTAAACATCCCGGGATGACTCCTAATATGGCAGCTGTTATTATTTGTAACCAGCCATTCCGTTGAAGAGGCTTACTCCATTTGCCTTTCGTTTGTACATTAATGTACTCAATAATCAGCATCATAACCAGCACAAATGCTGTGATCATGATGGTGTGCTTAAGAATTTCTATAAACATGGGTTTTTCTTATTTTGATACTGTAAAAATAACTGATTTTTTTAAGAATTCTGCCTTTAAATTTTGTTATGAATAAAAAGCATTTTACATTTGGGTATTTAAATACCTCTTTTATTAAATAGATTATGGCAAAAATTGTAACCTTATCAGAAGCCGCATCAATTGCACTACATGGTATGATCATCGTAGCTAAGGCTGATAAGATGATTAATGTTGTTCAAATCGCAGAAATGACAACAAGTTCAAAGCATCATGTCGCAAAAGTATTCCAACGTTTAGTTAAAGAAAAATTTATTGAATCACACCGTGGACCATCAGGAGGCTTTACATTAAAAAGAGATCCAAATGAAGTTACATTGCTAGAGATTTATGAAGCCATTGAGGGAAAAATTGAAGTACAAACCTGCCCTATGGATAAACAGGTATGCCCTTTCGATAAGTGCATTCTAAATAACGTTACCCGTGATATGACCTATCAGTATAGGGATTACCTTCATAGTCAGACACTTGCAATGTATTTATAATTCCCTCCATTATTTAGAATAGCTTTTCTTGTAAAAAAAATTACGATCAAATTATTATTTGGAATAAGAAATTTATTTACATTTGCGTAATTAAATACTTAAATAGCTTAAATAGCATTAACCATCAGGTATTTAGTGTTTTAACAAAAATAAGCAAAGGAAATGAAACGCGAGATTATTAAAATAGATGAAGAGAAATGTACAGGATGCGGATTATGTATTCCAGGTTGTCCTGAAGGTGCTTTGCAAATGATTGATGGAAAAGCCAGATTGGTTAGTGATTTAATGTGTGATGGGCTTGGAGCCTGCATTGGTGATTGCCCGGAAGGTGCGATTGAAATTGAAGAAAGAGAAGCAGAGCCTTATGATGAAATAAAAGTTATGCACGAAATTATTAAAAAAGGGAAAAATACTGTAATTGCTCACTTAAAACATTTACAAGATCATGGTGAATTCGGATTTTTAAAACAAGCTACTGATCATTTAGAATCTGTGCGTAATAAATTGGATTTTCACTTAGATGAAGTTTTAATAAAAAATGATAAAATGGAAGATCCCAAAATAAATGTAAATCCACATCATGAGCAAGGTCATGGATGTCCTGGATCTGCTATGCGTGATTTTAAAGTGGATGAAAAGCAAATGAATGCTGCTGTAAATAGTACAACTGATAAGCAACCATCAACACTACAACAATGGCCGGTTCAAATGCACTTGCTAAATCCGAATGCCCCATATTTCAGAAATGCAGATGTTGTTTTGGCAGCAGATTGTGTTGCTTTCTCGATGGGTAATTTTCATCGTGATTTTTTAGCTGGTAAAGGATTGGCTATAGCTTGTCCAAAACTAGATCAGGGTTTGGACATCTATGTGGATAAGTTAAAACAAATGGTGGATATCGCAAAAATTAACACTTTACAAGTGATGATCATGGAAGTTCCGTGTTGTGGTGGACTCATCCAAATGGCCAAAAAGGCTGTTGAAATTGCCGAAAGAAATATCCCCATTAAAAAAACTGTGGTCAGCATCAGGGGTGAAGTTCTTTCTGAAGAATGGGTTTAGTCTATTATTAAAACAAGGGCTGAGAATTCCCTTTAAGAATGTTAAATAATAGGCAATAAAGTATTAGTAAATAATCGGCTTGAGATTCTTAAACAAGTTGGAATAACAATTATAAAAATACCAATTTAAAGCAATAAATTATGGAAACAAACGAATTTAAAAAAGCACACATCTTCAAATTTGAAGAAGAAGTTGAATACTCAAATGGATCAATTATAAGTAAAAATGTGTTGAAAAATCCAGCCGGAAATGTTTCCCTTTTCTCGTTTGATAAAAACGAAGGATTAAGTGAACATACTGCTCCATTCGATGCAATGGTTCAAGTTATTGACGGAAAAGTTGATGTTAAAATTGGTGGAGAATCTCACATCGTTTCTAAGGGTGAAACCATTATCATGCCTGCCAATATTTCACATTCGTTAAAAGCAATTGATAGTTTTAAAATGATTTTAACCATGATAAAAGGGTAGTACCCCTTTTTTTGGTTATTTTTCTTATCCTTATTAAGATTTTATAAAAATAAAAAAACATGAGTGAACTGATTAATAATTCGCAGAAAAGAAAAGAATTGCTGAAGCACATGATTTTGCAACTCCACGAAGGAGAGGCACCCGAAGAAGTAAGAGGACGTTTGATTGAATTAATGAAAAAAGTTCCTTACGGAGATGTTGTCGAAGTCGAACAAGAATTAATTTCTGAAGGTGTTTTAGATGAAAAAGAAGTGTTGAAGTTTTGTGATATGCACACACAAGCATTAGAAGGAGCAATTGATACCAGCGGTGCAAAAGAAATTCCTGTCGGTCATCCGGTTGATGTTTTTGTGAAGGAAAACTTGGAATTGAAAAAAGTAATTGCGCAAATTAGAGCTGTATTTACTGAATTCGATGGCGTCGAAAATGATAAAGTCCCTTCTTTATTTATGAAATTAAAGGGGATGTACAATGCACTGATGGACGTGGATAAGCATTATCGCCGAAAAGAAAACTTACTGTTTCCTTATCTTGAAAATTATGGAATTACCGGTCCTCCAACGGTAATGTGGGGAAAGCACGACGAGACCAGAGGTTTTTTAAAGGCGGCTTTAGAGGCACTCGAAGTAACTAAGAATGTTTCAGTTGAAGAAGTGAAGGTCTTGATTGAAATGGTATTATCTCCCGCATTAAGTGCGGTTGAGGATATGACCTTGAAAGAAGAAGAAATTCTTTTTCCGATGACCATGGATAAACTAACCGATATTGAATGGTACGAAATTCAGCAACAGACTTTGGAAATTGGGTTCTGTTTATACGACCCGAAAGTGGAGTGGAAACCTGAAGGAATGATTAGAAAAACAGAAGACCTATCGGATGATAAAGAATTAATTCAGTTGTCAAGTGGAAGTTTTACTAAAACTGAACTGGAAGCCATTTTAAATTCATTGCCCATTGACATGACTTTCGTTGATAAAAATGAGAAGGTTAAATATTTTTCTCAATCTGAAGAAAGAATATTTGATCGCAACAGAGCAATTTTAAATCGTGATGTGAAACTTTGCCATCCACCTTCAAGTGTTGGAATCGTTGAAGAGATTCTTGAGGATTTTAGTTCAGGAAAGGAAACCAGAGCACCATTTTGGATTCAAATGGGACCTAAGTTTATTCATATAGAGTATATTGCGTTGCGAGATAAAAGTGGAAACTTCCTTGGAACCCTCGAAGTATCTCAAGATTTAACAGAAAAAAGAAAACTAGAAGGCGATCAACGACTGCTTTCATATTCAAAAAAATAAAAATAAATGAACGATGCTAATTTGCAAATAACACCCAAAACAAAGGTTGGTGAGCTACTCGATCATTTTCCTGAATTGGAAGAAGTTTTGATTGAGATGGTGCCAACTTTTAAAAAATTAAAAAACCCGATTTTAAGAAAAACCATTGCGCGGGTAACTAGCTTGCAACAGGCTGCTTTGGTCGGTGGCATAGCACTAGATCAATTAATTAATAATTTACGTAAAGAAGTAGGACAAGAAAATATGGATCATTCACACCCAACACACATAGAAAATATCGCGGCACCAGATTGGTTTGCAGCTGAAAAAATTACATTTACATTTGATGCACGAGAAATAATCGCCGGAGGTGGTCATCCACTACCGGAAGTTTTAGCTGGTGCCAATAAAGTTGGAGATGGGCAAATTTATGAGTTGCTTACTCCGTTTTTACCAGCCCCACTTATTGACAAAGTGAAAGCTATGGGATTTCAATCATGGTCGAAGCAGGAAGGAACTGTTTTTTCTACTTATTTTTTTAAAGGCTAAAGCTTATATTTGCCCGAATTAAGATGAAGAAAAATCGTTTCCTCAAATTTTTTAAATGGCTTCACCGTTGGCCTGGATTAATTGCAACTTTCTTTTTGTTTTTCTGGTGTACCTCAGGGGTGGTATTAAATCACCGTCAAACTTTCTCTAATTTAGAGGTGAATCGAAATATTCTAGCTTCAGAATATCAATATAAAAACTGGAACAACGCTTCACTGAAAGGATCATTGGAAATTGGATCTGACAGTGTGCTTGTTTATGGGAATATTGGGGTATGGTTAACTGATTCTTCTTTCTCAAAATTTACGGATTTTAATAAAGGTTTTCGTTCGGGTATTGATAATCGGAAAATTTTCAAAGTTTATAAAACGGATAGAGGTAGTTTGTTTGCAGCAAGCCTATTTGGTTTGCATACTTACGAAGGCGGTCAATGGAACAGAATCAAATTGCCTGTGGATGAAGAGCAGGTTGTAAGTATCAGCTCAATGAATGATTCAATTTATGTGATGACGCGCTCACATCTGCTTGTTTCAAAAGAGGAGCCAAATTATCAGTTTACAGAAATAAAACTAAAAGCGCCATTAGGTTACGACAATAAAGTTGGTCTGTTCAAAACACTATGGGTAATTCATAGTGGAGAAATTTATGGTAGGATTGGTAAATTAATTGTTGATTTTGTAGCACTTGTTTTTATCGTTCTGGCAATTTCAGGATTGGTTTATTATTTCGCTCCGGGAATAATCAAAAGGCGAAAGAGAAGAGATAAGGATAATCATCGCATAAAAGTCTTTAATAAATTCTCAATTAAGTGGCATAATAAGATTGGAATATGGTTGGCATTGCTGCTAATGCTGACGACAATAACGGGCATGTTTTTAAGACCTCCACTCTTAATTGCAATTGCAAATTCGCGGGTGTCAAAACTAAAATATACCAGTTTAGATAATCCCAATCCCTGGTTCGATCGTTTTCGTGATATTCTTTACGATGAAGAATTGGATCGCTTCTTGATTGGAACCGTGGAAGGAATTTACTTCTCGGAAGATCATTTTAAATCTGCCCCGATTTTGGCTCCCGTTCAACCTCCGGTTTCAATTATGGGAATAAATGTTTTTGAAAAAATCGGAAGGGGAGAATATCTGGTCGGGTCTTTCTATGGTCTTTATCGCTGGATGCCCGATTTTAGATTTGTACAGGATTATATTTCAAAATCAACCCAATTTCAAATTAATAGAGCCGGGCCACCATTAGGTCAGTTTATGGCGGCAGGATTTATTCAAAAAAGAGATGGTTCCGAATTTCATATTGACTATAACGCAGGTGCAATTCCTTTAAACAGTAATCTTCCTTTTACTGAAATGCCCGAACAAGTAATTGTGAAATCACCCATGTCTTTATGGAATTTTGCCTTAGAAGTTCATACCGGTCGATTCTTTAAATTTTTGTTTGGCGACTTTTATATTCTTATCGTGCCCATCCTAGGGCTCTTAGCATTAACTACTATTTTCAGCGGAGTTATTGTTTGGATCAAACTGTATATTCGAAAAAGAAGAAAGTAGTTTGGATTCAGTATAAATTACTCATAATTGCTATTTCTCATCTGCACTGTTAGTATATTAACAGAAGATTTATGTATTTTTGAATACGAAAACAAGTACAGGATTGCCGAAATAAAATAACAATTGTTTGAATAAAAAAAGAACATAATGCCAAGATTACTCAGATTTCTTACACCGCCAAAAGGTTGGAAAATGGTCGCCTCAATTATATTGGGTTCGATGATCGGAATCAGTTTGTATGCATTTTATACATCAAATGCGGCCTCATATCTTTCCGACGATCCGGCCACTTGTGTAAATTGCCACATCATGGCTCCTGAGTATGCCACATGGCAGCATAGCTCACATCGCGAAAAGGCAGTTTGTAACGATTGTCATGTGCCCCATAATAATGCCATTAACAAGTGGTATTTTAAGGCAAAAGATGGTATTCGGCACGCCACAATTTTTACTGCGAGGGCCGAACCACAAACCATTTTCATTAAAGAGGCAGGAATCCAGGTCGTACAAAATAATTGTGTTCGCTGTCACGCTGAATTAATTACTGATTCTAAATTACTGGCTCAAACAGAAGTGTTTCATGAAAAGTTTAAAGACAGGTTGTGCTGGGATTGTCATCGCGAAGTTCCTCACGGAAGAGTAAATAGTTTGTCGAGTACTCCGTATGCTAGAGTTCCCATGCTTTCTAGCCCGGTACCTAAGTGGTTAAAGTCAATTCAAGAAAAGAAATAATATATAACAAATATAGAAATGAGAAGATCTAATCAAAATTCAAATCGAAAACCCTGGGTCAATTGGGTATTATTCATGGCAAGTATTGTTGTCGTATTCTTGCTGGGGCTGTTAGCTTCGTCAATTACAGAACGCAGAGCAGAGGCGGTATTTGCTTACCAGCCAAAAGTAAAGCTAAGTGAGTATGAGCCAAGAAACAGTGAGTGGGGTAAGAATTACCCCATGGAGTATGAATCCTATATGGAAACATCTGATACCTCATTCCGAACACTTTACAATGGTAACGCTACCATAGATATGTTAGAAGTTGATCCTCGGTTGGTCGTATTATGGGCAGGTTATGGTTTTTCTACAGATTATAAGCAGGGCAGAGGTCATTTTTATGCCATTGATGATTTGAGAAATACTTTGCGTACAGGCGGTCCTTTAAAAGATGATGAAGGACCTATGCCAGCAACTTGTTGGACTTGCAAAAGCCCGGATGTTCCACGGTTTATGAATGAAAATGGCGTGGCTGAATTTTATAAAGGTACCTGGGCAGCAAAAGGAGCCGAAATTGTGAATGCCATTGGTTGCGCTGATTGTCATGATAATGAAACCATGGATCTCAGAATTACTCGCCCGGCTTTGATTGAAGGATTTCAGGCCATGGGAAAAGATGTTGAAAAGGCAACGCATCAAGAGATGCGATCATTGGTTTGTGCACAATGCCATGTTGAATATTATTTCAACAAAAAAATTCCCGTGGAGGGAGTGCCATATTTAACATTTCCATGGAAAAATGGTCAATCTGCTGAAGAAATGCTTGATTATTACAATGAAATTGAATTTGCGGATTGGACCCATCAATTAAGCAAAGCACCAATGTTGAAAGCGCAACATCCGGGTTATGAGATTTATCAAACCGGAATTCATGCCGAAAGAGGGGTAAGTTGTGCAGACTGTCACATGCCTTATCAAAGTGAAGGTGGGCAAAAATTTACCAACCATAAAATGGTAAGTCCGTTGGATAATATTTCTGCATCTTGTCAGGTTTGTCACCGCGAAAGTGAATCAACTTTGGCTAAAAATGTTTACGATCGACAAATGAAGGTTATCGAAATTCGTGATCAGGCCGAAGTTCAAATTGTTCGTGCTCACGTTGAAGCCAAAGCTGCTTGGGATGCCGGAGCAACTGAAACGGAAATGAAGGACGTTTTGCAAAAAATCAGAGCAGCACAATGGTTTTGGGATTATGCTGCAGCCAGTCATGGTGGTTCATTCCACTCTCCGCTGGAAACTTCAAGAGTTGTCGGTAAAGCAATCGATAATGCGCAGGAAGCAAGAATTCTCTTAGCTCGTGTATTAGCTAATTATGGATTAAATCATGAAATTCCTTATCCTGACATTGCAACAAAAGCCAAAGCTCAAAAATTTATAGGTTTGCCAATGGAAAAGCTTACTAAGGAAAAAGAAGAATTTAAGCGAGTTGTATTGCCAGAATGGGACAGAAAAGCAAAAGAAAGAGAAGCTGGATACAAATAAATCAGAATTATTAATCTAAAATAAAAACCCACCAATGCATTTATGCAGGGTGGGTTTTCTTATTTTTAAATTCATATAATCGTAAGATTTACTTTACAGTGAGTCTTACATTGTAATAGCCTATGGCATTCTTAATTGAAACCTTTACTTGCCAGGTTCCTGAATAATCAACATTATTTTCATCATCAAAGTCCTTAATGGAATGGTTCCAGGTAAGGCTTTCCATATCTTCTAATTCAAGAACTTTATAATTTTTACCGTTAGGTTGAATGATTGTAATTTGAATATTTCCTTCTTCTGCTTCTGCGTTAATTCTGATATCCAATAATTTTTGTTCTGTATCAAATTCCATTTCGTATGAACGATTAAGGGTTTTAGGCTCATCAAATTCTTTACGAAAGTTTAGAGTAGAATTTTTAGAATTGTCAAACATTTGAAGATAACTTCCTCGGGTTTGCGACCAATCTGTTCTTCTAAGCGCTTCACCTGCAATTCTCATTGATGGAGCGATGATGCTATCTAAATTATAGGGATAGGCTCCTTTTACAAGAAATTCTCTTTCTTTATCCTCTTTGGTTTTGCTCTTACCTGTTGACTGACTGATGGCTAAGCCTGGGGCCATAATAAGGCAGGCAATCAGGATGATCGTTGCTTTTGTTTTCATTAGATTATGTTTTGATTAATAAAATATTTTCATGATGTAAAAGTAATTGCCCAAGCTTTTGTTTGATGTTAATACTGGGTTAACGTTTGGTTAATGCATTTTTTTGTAGAGAAAAAAAGTTAATTTTAATCTCAATTCAACAGTACAGTGAATGGATTAGAATAAAAATAAATGAGCTATTTAGTTTGTTTTAAGTATTTTACTCATCGTTTGTGAGCCCGTTTTAAATCCTGAAATATAAATGAAACCTAGATTCATAATCATTTTATCACTCTTTGCCTTAATCGTATTTCTATTAATACAATTCTATACCATCATTAATGTATTTCAGGTAAGGTCAAATGATTTCGACACAAGATATAATCAGGTGATTCGAGAAGCCATGGACGAACTATATAACTTTTCTCCTGATCAAGGACTAGATTCTATGTATTTTTATTTGGATGAATTGAGTTATTATTATAAGGATTTAAGCTTTGTTGATGATGCAGAAATTGTCGACTCTTTAAAGAAGATGCTACTTAATGATTTGGGTCATGTGATTGAAGCCTCTGAACCTTTCAGTAGTATTATTAGTTATAGATTGAAAGAAAGGAAAATGGATCCCAATTTGAAAGCAGGATTCATTATTCACGATTTTGTAATTATTGATGGATTCGGTTTTTATCCTATTATCGAAAGAGACACACTAAGGCTTCAGGCAGGAAATCCAATCCCTCTTAATCTAAACCTAAGGGGCTCACTACTTGATAATTTTCAATCAGAAGGAGATTATTTTGCACTCAATTTTGACGTTTATGTTGATTTTACCAGAAAGCGTCAGGTGATTTTTGGTGAAATGATTGGCGTTCTGATTTTCATGACTTTATCCATCTTGATTATCGCATTTGTGTTTTATTTTACCATTCGTAATTTAATGAAGCAAAAAAAGATTTCCGATTTAAAATCTGATTTCATTAATAACATGACCCATGAATTAAAAACTCCATTGTCGACAATTTCTTTGGCCACTCAAGGTTTAACGAATGATGAGATGCGGGTCGATGGCAGCAGGATTGAAGAACTTGCAGAAATCATCCGACGACAAAACAAACACCTGACTCAAATCATCGATCAGATTTTAGATATTAGCATGTGGGAAAAGCAGCGAGTTAAACTTGACCTTAAACAGATCGAAATTGTACAGTTTCTAAAAGATAAAATTGAAAGTTTTAGGATGGTTCATAAGGATGTAGATTTTAAAATATTTTTTCCACGAACATCCTATTTCATGAATGTGGATACCTTTCAACTGTCAATCGCGATTAATAATTTACTCGATAATGCTGTTAAATATAAGAGCGGGTCTTTAAAATTAATTATTGATCTGATTATTAACTCAGATGAGATTGTTTTAAAAATTAGTGATAATGGTATTGGAATAAGTGAGATGGATCAAAAAAATATTTTTGAAAAATTTTACAGAGTCGATACTACATCAGTTCATAATATCAAAGGCTTGGGACTTGGTTTATTTTACGTAAAAAGCATTGTTGAGGCCCATGGCGGTGAGATTAGGATAGAGAGTGAGCTAAACGAAGGAACCACTTTTTTTATCAAATTTAACAAATAGCTTATGAGTAAATTACTTTTGGTAGAAGACGAAAGAGATTTCCGAAATCTCTTAACTTCATTTCTCGAAATTCAAGGTTTTGAAGTTATAAGTGCTGAAGATGGTGAAGATGGTTGGGATAAATACAAGGAAGCTTGTCCAGATCTTTGTATTCTAGATATCATGTTGCCAAAAAAAGATGGTTTTGCATTGGCGCAGGAAATTAAGAAAAATAATCCTGATATGTGGATTGTATTTTTGACTGCCCGAAACTTAAAAGAAGATCGCTTAAAAGGACTTGCTCTCGCTGATGACTATATATGTAAGCCATTTGAAATTGAGGAATTGGTTCAACGTATCCAAAATCTTTTGGATAGAAGAGAAAAAAGTGTTTTGAGTGAAAATGATGAATTCGAAATTGGGAAATTTAATTTTAATTTTGGAAGCCTAAAATTATATGGACCAGATCATGTTCATAATTTGACCCTTCGTGAGGCGGAACTTTTAAAATATTTAATAGAACATCATGGTCAAACGGTTAAACGTGAAGAAATTCTCTCTGACCTATGGGGAGACAATGATTATTTTTTGGGCCGTTCTATGGATGTCTTTATCAGTCGTCTTAGAAAATATTTCCAAGAAGATCCGTCAATTAAATTAGAAACTGTAAGAAAAGTAGGCTATATTCTTAAGGTTGTCGATTAATTTTGTGTAAATATTTTTTTCTCAATCATTCTTATTAAATTAGTTGATTCAATATTTAAAAATCAAAAACTATGAATAAATTAATTAGTTTAAAAAAGATAGCTCTAATTATTGGAGTTGCTTTTATTGGACTCAGTACATCAGCGCAAACTTTTGAACAAGAAGTATTAAAAGAGATTAAATCACTGAAAAATTACAACTCAAATGTTGGACATACATTTGATGTTTTAGAGAAAAAAATTGATGATATTATTTGGTTTGAACGTGTTGGGGATGTAGCACATGTTGATAAGATTTATATGTATGGCCCACCTTTGGCTCATGAAAAAAATCCAACAGGGCAAGGTGCAGGAAACCCAACCAAATTTTGGTCCTATGTATTTATTCCGAAGGATATTGATGTAAATAAAAAATATCCATTACTCGTATTCCCTCACGGTGGAGTGCATAGCAATTTATCGACCTATTATACCCATATCATTCGCGAAATGGTTTCTCAAGGGTATATCGTTGTAGCTGCAGAATATCGTGGAAGTACAGGTTATGGTGGAGGACACTATCGTAAAATTGATTACGGCGGACTTGAGGTTGAAGATGTTGATGCCAGTCGACAATACATGATTGATAACTATGATTTTGTTGATAAAGATCGAGTTGGTTTAATTGGTTGGAGCCATGGTGGTTTAATCTCTTTATTCAATTTGTATGATCATCCAGAAAATTATAAAGTGGCTTATGCAGGTGTTCCTGTAAGTGATTTAATTGCCCGTATGGGTTATAAAAATGATGGTTACCGAGATCTGTATTCTGCGGATTATCATATTGGTAAAACCGCCGACGATAACGTAGAGGAATACAGGCGTAGATCTCCAGCCTGGCACACACATAAATTAAAAACACCATTGTTAATTCATACCAATACCAATGATGCAGATGTTAACGTATTGGAAGTTGAGCATCTGATAAAAGGATTAAAAGCAGATGGTAAGAAATTTGAATACGAAATTTATAAGGACATGCCAGGAGGCCATTCGTTCGACCGCTTGGATACCAAAGCTGCGAAACAAATTAGGTTAAAAGTTTATAAGTTTTTAGCAGGTTATTTAAATCCACCTGCGCCTTTTAAAAACTTAAAAGCATTGCATAAAGCCGGATATAAATATTAAAAGTAGATAAATTTGTTCCAAGGAGGAAAAAGTCTGTGAAAGTTATTCACAGTGCTTTTCCTCCTTTTTTAATATCATGATGTCAGTAACTCTATTCAAAAGATATTATATTTGTTTAAACTAACATTTAACTGATTGAAATTTCTAAATAATAGAACTCATCTATTCGCCTGCCTATTAATTGTAATTCTGGGCACAGTCGTCTATTCCAATAGTTTTTATGCGGAATTTCAGTTTGATGACGGGGTTCATATTGTAAGAGAAAATAGTTTCAATGATCTGTCCTTCTATTCTGATTTTTCAGCTTGGACAAGGATTAACAATCGCCCTCTGGCATATTTTACGTTGGCCTTAAATCGCTCATTCTCGGGCACTGAAGTTTTAAGTTACCATGTTTTTAATTTGCTGATTCACCTGCTAACTAGCATGGTGATTTATTTTCTTACCTTGATTATTTTGGCTCAAACCTCCATCCAAAATAAGTTAACAAAAGGGAAAGAAAAACTTTTTGCACTGCTCGTAGCTATAGTATTTCTTTGCCATCCAATTCAAACTCAGGCTGTCACTTATGTGATCCAGCGTATGACTTCATTAGCGGCACTCTTTTATATTTCGTCCATATATTTTTATTTGAAAGCCCGACTTTCATTCATAAATAAGAAATCAACAATAAAATATATTTCCTTATTTGCTTTAATGGTAATATCTGCAATTGCATCCATACTGTCTAAACAAATTGCAATCACCTTACCAATTTCTTACCTGTTAATCGAATTCTTTTTTGTTAGGAATAAAACTGGTAAACGATTTAATAGTTATCTGATCATTGGATTATCTTTGATCTCACTCTCCTTTATTTTTGTGCTTCTTGGAGGAATGCTTCCAAAAGAAACGGAAAGCATAGGACGCTATGAATATTTTGTTACACAGATGAGGGTAATTGTAAAGTATGTACAATTATTGGTTCTGCCCATTTCTCAAAATCTAGATTACGAATTTGCGCTTTCCGGTTCACTTCTTGGGTTTGATGAAATTTTCAGTGCTTTAGTTGTGGTCAGCTTACTAACGCTCATTTTTTCACAGTATAAAAAATTCCCTTTAATTTCATTCGGAATCGCCTGGTTTTTTGTCACCCTTTTAGTCGAATCAAGCTTCATCCCAATTAGGGATGTGATTTTTGAGCATCGGTTGTACTTACCGATGTTTGGGTTTTCAGTCATTCTGAGCATGCTTCTTTTTACCTTTTTTAAAGGCTTAAAAGATCGTCAATTCATTGGATTGATGGCAGTTCTAATGATTGTTTATTCGGGTCTGACAATTAACAGAAATAAGGTATGGAAAACCAGATTGTCGTTATGGGAAGATGTTGTTAGTAAATCACCCAATAAGGCTCGGCCTCATCTTAATCTTGGTATTGCCTATTTGCATTTATATAAACCAATCCCAGCCATTCAGCATTTTACGATAGCCAATAAAATCGAGCCTGAAAATTCACAAATTTATTACAATAGGGCAGGAGCTTTGTTGTTGATAAATCGTACTGAAGATGCCATTTTGGATCTGAATAAATCGATTCAATTTAAAGATGATTTTGCAGAAGCACATGATACAAGAGGAAAAGCAAAACTAAGGCTAAATAAGTATGATGAAGCAATCTTGGATTTTGCGAATGCAATTGCATTAAATCCCAATCTTGAATCGGCTTGGTTTAATCGAGCCAGTGCGTATTTATTTAAAGGTGAATTTGAACTGGCTTTAAGTGATTTGAATATAGCAATAGAGATTAATCCAGAGTTTGCAGCTGCCTATAACAATCGTGGTCAGCTCATGCTGAATATAAACAAGTATGATGAAGCTTTGCATGATTTGAATAGCGCCATTGAATTTGAACCAAGATTAAGCAATGCTTACAATAATCGAGCGAAGGCTTTTTATGCATTAAGGCAATTTGATAAAGCGATTAAAGATTTGTCAATCTCATTAAATTTAAATTCAGTTGACGGGGCTGCATTTAAGCTAAGAGGAATTTGTTATATTGAACAAAATAAAGCAGATTTAGCCTATGCTGATTTTTTAAACGCCAGGAAAAATGGTGTTGAGGTTGATGAAGCAGTAATTGAACAATGCAGGCAGCAAATGAAGAACATGAAGTGATGAATAAAGTATTAGTTATTATTCCGGCATTTAATGAGGCAGATAATATTGTGGATGTTATTTCGGCTATCAAAATGGAATATCCATCTTATGGTTTGCTAGTTGTTAATGACGGATCAACTGATGAAACGGGTCGACTTGCAGAAGAAACAAAACTGGCTTTTGTAATTAATCTACCTTACAACATGGGCATTGGAGCGAGTGTGCAAACAGGGTTTAAATTTGCAAATAAAAATGGTTATGAAATTGCATTGCAGTTTGATGGCGACGGACAGCACCTGATTGAAGAGATTAATAAAATTGTTGAACCCATCAAACGAAATGAAGCAGATTGTGTTATTGGATCGAGATTTGTACAAAAAGCACGAACCTATCAACCAACTTCGTTGCGGCTGATAGGAATTTACATCCTCAGATTATTTAGCTTCTTTTTTGTACGCCAGCGTATTGCCGATCAAACTTCTGGTTTCAGAGCATACAATCGCAAAGCGATTGAGTTTTTGGCAACGCATTATCCGGTCGATTTTCCTGAACCAGAGTTGATTATTCTACTCGGGAAAAATAATTTCAGGATGAAAGAGGTATTTACACAAATGCGGGAAAGGCAAGGTGGGGTTTCTTCAATCCCAACCTGGAAAGGGCCATACTACATTGTTAAAGTTTTATTGTCGATGGCTATGGCAGCCCTTCGATCAAAAAAAATTAATCATTAAATCAAGATGTCATGGATAACAGAATTCAAATAATCGCCATTGCGGGTAGCATTTCAATTTTGATTTTTATCATCGTATTAATACGCCAACACCGGCTTAAGGAAGAATACTCGCTGCTTTGGCTATTCTTTACAGTATTCATTTTGATTTTTTCTGTTTGGCGAGATGGCCTTGAATGGATTTCGAGTCTAATTGGAATTGCTTATCCGCCTGCCGCTTTGTTCCTGATTTTAATCATGGCACTATTTGTCATTATGATTGAGTTTTCGCTTATCATTTCTAAGCAGTCATTTTGGATAAAGTCAATCAGCCAAGAGATTGGACTCCTGAAGCAGGAATTAAATGAATTAAGTAAAAATGCCAAAAATGAAAACTCTGAAAAATAAAAAATGAATATAGGTCGGATATTTATTGAAGGAATGGATTTTGTTAATCATTTGATTAAGAATAGATATGTTATTCTTGAATTAACAAAACGTGATTTTTCCAATAAGTATGTCAAAAATGTTTTTGGTTTAGCTTGGTCAGTTTTCGACCCCTTGGCTTTTATAATCATTTTATATTTAGTTTTTGGATTTCGTTACGGAAATTCTAATACGATGGGAGTGCCTTATATCACTTATCTAATCACGGGTTATATTTCATATGAATTATTTAGTAACACTTTTTCATCAGTTGTTACCAGTATTAAAGAGTATTCCTTTTTAATAAAAAAAGTAAATTTCAGAATTGCCATTCTACCGATTGTGAAGATCTTGTCAAGTATGGTGATTCATGCTGTCATCTTAGTGATAGGGATAGCTATACTCCTTGTCAATAAAGTTAATCCTACAATTTACTGGTTTCAAACTTTATACTACATCTTCTGTTTGATTGTGTTGCTTACAGGTTTGGCTTGGTTAAGCTCTTCAATTTATTTATTTTTCCCGGATATCAAGAATATTGTGAGTATCATTAACAGGGTGTTGTTTTTCTTAACTCCTATATTTTGGAATATGAAAGAGTTGCCTGATGCCATCGTAAACATATTACAATTTAACCCTCTTTATTATATTGTAAATGGTTATCGTGACAGTTTACTATTCGGTAAGGGGTTTTGGGAATATCCGATGCTGACACTCTATTTTTGGGGTTTAGCATTGGTTATTTTAGTTGCTGGGATTTTTATATTTAAAAAATTAAGGCCTCATTTTGCTGATGTTACCTAATTTTAATTTTAAAATGAAAGATAAGGAAGTAGTCATACAACTCTCAAATATTTCAAAAAAATATAATCTCTATGGCAATAAAATAGATCGATTAAAGGAAGCTTTGAACCCAGTTGGTAAAAAATATCATAAAGATTTCTTCGCATTAAGAAATGTTGATTTAGAGATTCGGAAAGGTGAAATTATTGGGATTGTTGGGCAGAACGGCTCAGGTAAATCAACACTCCTGAAAATTATTTCAGGTATTTTAATGCCTACCGAAGGACAAGTTAAAACCAAAGGAAATATCGTCCCCCTTTTAGAACTGGGATCTGGATTCAATCCTGAATTTACCGGGATTGATAATATTTATTTTTACTCATCATTGCTTGGATTTTCAAAGAAAGAGATTGAAGCCAGACTTGATAAAATACTTGATTTTGCCGAAGTTGGTGAATTTATAAATCAGCCTTTAAAAACCTATTCAAGCGGAATGAAGGCCAGGTTAGCTTTTGCTGTGGCGGTAAACATCGATCCTGACATCCTTATTCTGGATGAAGTTTTATCGGTGGGAGATGAACTGTTTAGAAGAAAGTCGTACACAAAAATGGAAGAGTTCTTTAAAGCCGGAAAAACCATCCTTTTTGTAAGTCACTCAGTGCAGGCTGTAAACCATCTATGCACTAGAGCCATCATGCTGGATAAAGGGCAAAAGCTATTTAGTGGACCAACAAAACTAGTTACAGCCTATTATCAAAAATTTCTATTTTCTAAAGGAAGTAATCGTGATGACATTAAAAAAGAAATAGCGGATCTTCAAAAAAATGAACAGCTAAAACAGGAGTTATTTAAGGAAATTGAAAATAAATCTAAGCCTAATAAAACTGAGATAAAGTCTTCTAGTGAAGAACTCGTAGAAGAGAATGATAAGATGAAGTTTTCAAGAATAAATTATATTCCTGATTTTAAGCCTAAATCAACCGTGGAATATAAGAATTATGACATTGAAATTTATGATATAAAAATGACTACGCTCAAAGAAGAGCCTGTCAATTTATTAAACATGAATGAGTGGTATTATTTTGCTTACAAAGTCAAATTTAATCTGGATGTATCCGCAGCATCATTCGCTATGGCTATTATGCACAAGCAGGGTTTGACAATTGCCAATGCAGGTGGCACCGATCAAAAAATGATTAGAACTGCTGAGGTAGTTAATGGTGATGTTTATCAAGCAAAGTGGAAGTTTAAAAACACACTAATCCCAAATACCTATTATGCCAATGTACAGGTTTCAGGAAATATTTTAGGTAAGCGTTGCATCTTGTCAAATATTAGTGATGCCATCGTTTTTAAAATTGAAAAGAATGAGTTACTTCCAATCGGAGGAATTGTTGACTTAGGTCAATCTTTAGAAATAGAGAAAATGTAGTACTTGAGCACTGCTAAAAAGAATTTGATTTATGATAAATAGAGAATATCATCCGGATGCATTCGAGCAACAAAAACTATTAATTGGTACGGATGAAAAAGTAACAATTTTTGATGTTGGTGCCTGCGTGGGAGAAATGAGTTTAAAGTATAAATCACTCTTTCCAAAGGCCGAATTACATGCCTTTGAACCTTTTAGTGAATCTTTTCAAATTCTTCAACAAAAACTAAGCTCAGTTAATAATTGCCGAATGTATAATTTCGCCTTTAGCAATGTCGATGGGCATTCAAACTTCAACTGCAATAAATTTTCTCCAACTAATTCTTTGCTCGAGTCTTCTCCTAAAGCTGATGAGTACTGGGGTGAAGAATTACTCGATACAATAGCTGTAACAAAAATTAAAACAAAAACCATAGATGATTTTTGTTCTGAAAATGAGATTCGTAAAATTGATATTTTAAAGCTCGATACTCAAGGCTCAGAATATCAAATACTCGAAGGAGCTAGCAAAATGCTGAACAATAAATTAATTTCTATGATCTACATGGAAATCATTTTAGTCGAAACTTACAAGAACCAAAAGTTGTTTCCTGAAATAACAGATTTTCTGGATCAATTCAATTATCGTATATTTAATATTTATAATCCAAGAATAAGCAAGAATCAAGAATTAAATCAAGTGGATGTAATTTTATTACCCACAAGTGTTTAGTATGAAAAAGCATAAATTATATCGCTATTATAGTCAGTATGGTGAAGATTTCATTTTATGGAATTTTTTTGATTACAAGGATAAAGGTTACTTCATTGACGTTGGTGCTTTTGATGGTAAGCATCTAAGCAATTCTTATTCTTTTGAGCAACAAGGATGGAAGGGGATCTGTGTTGAGCCTGTTTCTGGCTACTTTAAGTTATGCGAGACGAATCGACCTGGTTCGGTGTGTGTGCAGGCAGCATGTGTGTCTTCAGAAGATATTAAGGAAATTGAATTAGAAGTAGATGATACAGGTTTGTTTTCAAGTTCGAAAATTGATATTAACGCGAAAAATATTAAAGGTCATTATAACATACTTAAGAAAGAAATATCAATAAGGAAGGAAAAAGTTAAGGCCACCACTTTAAACTCAGTATTAATAAATGAAAAATTAAAAGAACAAGCGATTGATTTTATTTCAATTGATGTAGAGGGTGCTGAAATTGAGGTGTTAAAAGGGATTGACTTACAATTGTATGCTCCTCGAATCATTGTTATTGAGACTAATACAGTAGAAGATAAAGAACAAATTCAGATTTATCTCGTAAATAATGGATATACATTTGGACGAGAAGTACGTGCAAATTCATATTTTGTACGTGATCTAACGGATTTGAAAAAGATTCAAAATATTGTAGTCACATGTAGTATTGAAAAACAAATGCATCCGTTGGGTGAAGACTATACAATTGGCGATTACAGCAAAGGAATTTTTTACTTCGAGGGTGAAAAATCAGATTTGTTATTAAGAACTTTAAATGCTGAATTAGCTTCACTAAAAAAGCTCATTGAAAAGCGAAATGAGTTGATATTAACACAGGCTGATCAAGTTGATAAATCTAAAGAGCAACTCAAGAAAGAACGGATTCAATTGGAAGATCTTTCATCTAAAATAAAAATAAAAGATGAATTAATTCAAGATCAGATTGTGAGACTAAAAGTCAAAGATGACTATTTGGAAGAGCAAAATGAAAGGCTAAGAAGTAAAGATGAACAGTTAAAAATAAACGAAAACCAACTTGAAAAACTTAATAAGAACCTCAAAGAAAAAGATGTGCAATTGAGGTTGAGGGATGAAAGGATTGAGCAAAAGAATCAAGAGCTCGATAAGCTGGGGAAAGTATTGAATGAAAAAACAATTCAATTAGAAGAGAAAGAAGATCAGATCAGACAGAAACTTAATGAGATAGATGCATTGACAACTCAAATGAAAGAAAGTGAATTACTTTTGAAAGATAGTCAATTTAAAATTGATCAGTATGAGGAGCAACTAAATCAATATCTGGAATTGTTAAAACAGAAAGATTTTTTAATTAATCAGCAAGAAGAAAACATAAAGAGCAAGGATCAGAAATTGTTAATTCAAGAGGATAGAATAAGCCAAATCAAATCTTCTTTAGAAATGAAAGAACTGAAAATCAATCAAGATACGGAGAGTCTAGCTCTTAAAGAAATTCAGATCGGAAGGAAGGAAGATCAGGTAAAACAATCGATCGTTTTACAAGAACAAAAAGATGCGCTGATAAATCAACAAGTTGAATTACTTAAACTTAATGCACAAAAGCTAAGAGAAAGCGAAAATCTGCTGAAGTCGAATGAAAAACTTTTAATGAGGAAGGATCAGGAGCTCAATCAAAAAATAAATGAACTAGCTATTTTTTACAATAGCTATACCTATAAAATAATTAGATTAATCTTGGGGCCATCAAGGCTTGTTAAACTAAAGAAGAAGAAATGATTTTATCACTATCGTGATAAAAGAGCATGGAAGTAAAAACAAGATTGATATAAATTGGCCATTTGCCAATAATTGATTAAATAACATTTTTAAATTAAAACCATCAAATGAGTGAAATAAAATGCCCGATATGTACCAGTACTTCAAATTCGTTTTATACAGAGGTATATGACGATCGCTATGGTTATCCAGGGAGCTTTAAACTTTATAGATGTAAAGATTGTCAGCATGTTTATCTGGACGAAAAGTTTGATTCTGAAACGCTAACAAGTCTATACACTGACTATTACCCACGTTCAAATTTTAATATTAATAATTTTAAGCCAAGAAAAGAGATTAAAGGATTTGGATCTTGGTTCAAGGGTGAGCACAGGTCAGCATATACTTATGTCCCTGAAAATGTTAGAGTATTAGATGTAGGATGCGGATTTGGTGAGACCTTAGCTTACCATAAGCAAAGAGGATGTGATGCATATGGTTGTGAAGTAGATCAAAATATCGAACGAGTTGCTGAAGAACATGGGTTCAATGTTCATGTTGGATTGTATGATTCGGCAAATTATGAAGAAAATTTTTTCGATTTCATCACGCTCGATCAAGTTATTGAACACGTAACAGATCCTATTGAAATACTGAAAGGCATATCGCGAAATTTGAAAATTGGAGGAACAGCAATTCTTAGTTGTCCGAATGTTAACGGATGGGGTGCCAGCTATTATAAAAACAAATGGTTGCATTGGCATACCCCATATCATCTGCATTTCTTTTCGAAAAAGTCCATGCGTGATGCTGCCCAGAAAGCGGGAATGAAAGTAGTTAAAGTGAAATATGCGGCATTATCGGATTGGCTTTATTGGCAGTGGATTCATATATTATTTATGCCAAAAATGAATGAACCAAGTTTGTTTTGGAAATACATGACTAGGAAAAAGTATTCGGCTAGTCAAATTGAGGCCTTAAACAAAATTGACCGTAAGAAAAAGTACAGAATTAGTGATTTCATTACACGAATTCTGGACCTCTTTGGGTTGGGTGATAATTATGTTTTTATACTAAAGAAAAATTAAAGCCATCAATTATTAGCCTTGAGGATGAAAACACCCCATAAAATAAGTTTCATAACAGTGGTTTATAATTCTGCATCCTCATTAGAGGATACGTTAAAGAGTGTTATTAATCAGACATATGCTAATAAGGAAATAATCATAATCGATGGGGGCTCAACTGATGGCACAATAAATATAATAAAGAAATTTAAAAGTAATATCGATTATTGGATTAGTGAACCTGATAAAGGTTTATACGATGCCATGAATAAAGGATTGATTGCAGCAACGGGCGACTACGTGACTTTTATTAATGCAGGAGATCAATATTGTGATATCAATGTAATTGATGAATTATTTGAAGGGCAAACAAATGCCGATGTAATTTACGGTAATATCAACGTTATTAATCATGAAAATGGAAACTCAAGATATCAAAAAGCGTTAACGTTTAATTTGCCAACTTTGTTAGATAGAGGTACCGGAGTCGTTTGTCATCAGGCTATTTTTGTGAAAAGATCGATTGCGCCGTTTTATGACATAAAACTAAAGTATAAAGCCGAATTGAATTGGTATTTTGATATTGCTGAATTAAAAAAGGATTTGAATGTGATACATAAAGATATTGCCGTTGTTAACTATGCTTTAGGTGGGTTTGGGCATAAAAATTTTTGGAAAAACCAAATTGAATGGTTTCTATTAGTTATCAAAAGGTATGGGTTTAAAGTGTTTTTTAAATATCAATATCCTCAAAAAATTAGTCAACGATTCCAATACAGGTATCCAAATTTGATTAACAGGCTTAAGAAAATACGTAAAAAACAGTTGCAGTAAAATGCATGTTTCGATAAATAAGATTATAATCCAATGAGTAGAATTCCAATAGTAGTAGTTACATACAATAGGCCTGATTCGCTTAAAAGATTGTTATCGTCCTTGGCGAAGGCTAAATATCGAATTAAGGTTGAACTTATTATCAGCATTGATGGTGAAGGTGGTGATGAGGTAATCAATATTGCCAATGAATTTGAATGGACGCATGGCGAAAAGAATGTTATTATTCATGAGGTTAACTTAGGGCTAAGAGCACATATAATTAGCTGTGGTGATTTAGCATTGGAGAATGATGGAGTTATAATTCTGGAAGATGATCTTTACGTTTCTCCTTCGTTTTATTCCTTCGTCGAACAATCGATCAAATTCTATAAAGATGATGATAATGTTGGCGGATTTTCGTTGTATGCCCATCAATTTAATGAAGTAGCTCAATTTCCGTTCTTGCAAATTTCAGAAGATTCAGATGTTTTTTTCTTGCAATATGCTTCTTCATGGGGGCAGTTTTATACCAAGAAGCAGTGGGCTAATTTCAAAGATTGGTATCTCAAAAATAAAGATGTCAAATTAAACGAGAATAATGGATTACCACCAAATCTAATTGCTTGGCCTGATAGTTCTTGGAAGAAGTTTGTTGTTCAGTTTTTTTTGGTCGAAAGTAAATTTAGTGTTTATCCAAGAATATCCTTAACCACAAATTTTGGTGATTCAGGTATCCACATGAAAGTAAAGGAAAGGTTTTTACAAATTCCACTTCTTTACAATAAAGATAAATTTAAATTTATAAAACTAGAGAATTCTAATGCAGTTTACGATGTTTACTGCGAAATTCTGCCAGACCGAATTAAAAACTTAGCTCCTTTTTTGAAAGATTATGATTTTGCAGTTGATTTATATGGAATGAAAACCTTAAATCTGATTTCAGAGGAGGTAATTCTGACATCAAAAAAGTGTGATAATCCAATGATTTCGTTCGGGAAAGAGATGAAGCCTTTAGAAGCAAACATTATAGAAAATATCGCGGGCAAGGATTTGTTTTTGGCAAAAACAAAAAAATGTTATGACGATAAATTCTTTGTTAAACTCCATAAATGTTATTATAAAAAGGAGTTGAATTATCATTATAGTTTGCGTAAATGGCATTATATCAATAAAGATTTTGGAGCAGAGATGACACATGAAAAGAACATTAATCTGGCCTCGACGAGAAAGAAAAATACATTTGAGAATATTTCAAATACTTTAAAAAGATTTGCTGTGAGTATTTTCAAAAGTTAATTTGTGAATTTATGAAACCAATAAAACAATATCATAAAGATTCGTTAAATCGTTTCTTGAAAAATAATTCGTTTAAACATAAAAAAGTGCTTGTAGTTGGTTGTAGTACGGGCGTCGATTGTCACCTCATCGAGCAATTAGGGGCTTCCGAAGTTGTGGGAATAGATCTTGATGATAGAATTGGTCGAGATTATACTTCAGATAAAATTTCATACCATAAAGAATCAGCTACCAATATTAACTCAAGCGAAGACAGCACGTTTGATGTAGTGTATTCACTAGCAACCTTCGAGTATATTTTCGATATAGAGGCTGCCTACAAAGAAATACTTCGTGTTACAAAACCTAAAGGTGTAATTTATGTTGTTGCGAGTCCATTATGGCAATCTCCTTACGGAAACCATTATGGTGATTTATTAAAAGATTGGCCATGGATACATCTCATTGAAGGGCAAGACGAAATCTGTAAAATACTGCATGATGAAGAAGTGTTTAACTATGGTGATTATAAAGTGGAAGAGATCATGAAATATCTTTTTGAGCCTAAACACTTCAATCACTACCCCGGAAGTTATTATGTTAATACTTGTCAGAGTTTAACTAATTGTAAGATTATTAGTAATACCCTCACATTAAGGGATATTAATCCCCAAAATACAAGATATGGTAAAGCATGTTTAGATTATGGATATTCAGAAAAAGATTTAAAGGCAGTAAGCCATTTGTTTCACGCAATTAAAGAGTAACCAAAGTCTTATGGTCAAAATAAATAAAATTGAATTATTCTTTGGTAAGTATGGTCAGGTTATCCCGTATATCATTATCCCAATAATACTTTTTGCTTTTAATTTTGAAGCCATATTTGGGCTTGATTCTCTCTTATTGGATGATCAGGCTAGATATTCTTCTGCTTTACATGATAATTTACCTTGGCTTAAATGGAGTAATCTTGAAATTTCAGCCTATTTCCGATATCCATTTTGGATGTTATTAACTCTTTCTCCAGAATTAGCTCGTGGTCTTGTTGTTCTTATCTGGCTCCTTCCTATTGCCTATTTAGCCTACTACTTATTTAAGGTGATGTTTGGGTTACCAAAAACAATTTCAATTACAGCTGCCGTTTTGCCCATGATACTACCCGGGCAAACCTTAATCCCTGCTTTTATTGATGGAATTTATATGCTTCCGGGATTATTGTTTTTGCTTGTGTCCATTATCACTGGGATGAAATCCATGCAATCAAAATCCTGGATTTTAATATTCGTTTCAATAGCTACATTTTACCTTGCAATTGAAACAACTGAACTTGTTGTATTTTCGGTGTTCCCATTTATTTTATTAATGCTTTACACTTCAAAATTTAGCAAGAAACTTTGGGCCTTAATAGTTCCTTTATTGTTGATTTCAGGATATAGGTTGGTGGAAGTTATTCTCTATCCAAGGAGTGCAAGCACGCCAGTTGACTTAACATGGGAACAAATAATAACCAGATTAAAAATATCAATTGTTTACGTTAACCCATTTGGGATTTCAAATGAAAGTATTCTTGGTATTTTAATAATTGTTTTTGCGCTTTTAGCTAT
The DNA here is from genome assembly GCA_963675215.1 of Bacteroidales bacterium. Taxonomy (GTDB): domain Bacteria; phylum Bacteroidota; class Bacteroidia; order Bacteroidales. The sequence continues at coordinate 3,572,606 of OY775914.1, read as the reverse complement.
TATTGTTAGTGTTATTTTGAAGCGCAAAAGGAATGATTTTGTTAAATTAAATATTCGAAACCCGATACAGAATATTATCAAACCTTATCCTTTCTTTATCATTTTCTCAATTGTTTGGATCGCATCATTAAGTTTTCCTTTTATTTTCTTTAGTAAATATTTCCCAAACAGGTATTTGTTTTTTGCGGCTTTCGGGGTTAGTCTGATTATTTCACTGGGCATCTATTCTATATTTTATAATGTTTTTAAAAAGAATAGAATGGTTTTAATATTGCTTTTCACTGCATTAATAATGAATGCTGGATTTCATAGAATTGAAGCCTTAAAAAAGTTTTTTCATCCATTCAATAATTATCATAAAATTTTCACAAAAGAGTTGTCGGCATATACTTTTCCATTGAATTCTCAAATTGTTATAACAGGACGCTCCGCATTGCCAACAGGCGGGTATTGGATCTGGTCTTCTGGTGCTTTGCAATATCTTCTCGATCGAAAGGATGTTTCGGGGATATTACCTTATGAGTATCAGTATTATAATCCTTTCAATGCAAAGGCTGGAAGAAATTATAGTGCGAAAATGACCGGACTAAGCTTAGAGTTTCCAGTTTTCTTTTTCCGTCACCAGAAAACATTCAAGCAATATAGTTACGCCTTGCAGTGGCAGGTTAATGATTCTGCAGAGACGACATGGAATCTCTTTCGATTCGACCCAACTACCGGAATTCCTGACACTGTATCGCAAGGAAGAAACTATGAGGACTATAAACTTGCCTTAGAATTATTAAAAGAGAAGGGGATAGAACAAGAAGACATTATGTTTGGGACTCAGCCATCTCAAAAAGATAGCCTAAGGTTAAATATAGAACCCTTCTAGTTTGTTATTCTTAGGAATATTTTTCTCTAATTAATAGATTGTAAAATGGATGATTTAATAGCTAAGAACAGAAATACGAATAGTCAATTAGTATCGAAAGCATTTCTTGAGAGTGTGTTTTTTGTTGGAATGTTCTCCTTGTTTTTTTATTTAAACTATTTGATAGTTTTTCAAAAAACTGCATGTTGGACAGATTATCGCTCACATATTTTTTATGCAAAACAATTTTTTATTGATGGAAAATCTGTTGGCTTTTCTCATCTTGGATTCCACTTTTTTATATACATATTCCATAAAATATTTGTTGTAAACTTTGAATATGCAGCAGTCTTTGTCTCGTCTATTTCACTTACAGCAACTGCTTTTATCATTTACAGAATCTCCGTTAAAGAGCTTGGTGATAAATATAGTAGTTCTGTTTTGTTGTTTGTTACACAAACCTTAATGGTTGTAACATCCATCTATGCAGTTTATTATGGAATAAGTATTTATCGGGGTACATGGAGCGTAAATGTCTGGCATAATCCAACAATAGTCTTAGTTAAGCCATTTGCATTTATTGTTGTTTACATGTTTATTACAATTTATAAAAATAAATATTTGCAAAAATCATATCAATACATTCTAGCAATTATCATCATAGCTGCCATTAGTATTATAATGAAGCCGAACTTTTTTATCTCTTTTGCTGTTGCAGCCCTAATATTTGTGGTTGTGAAAAGGAGTAATCGGAGATTCACTATTATTACCGCACTTATTGTTGCTTTACCATCAATATTTTTAATTATTCAATATTTATTGACTTATAAAGCGACTAATGATTCTTCAATTGGCTTTGGGTTTTTTACTATTTGGGAATACTTTTCATCCAATATCCCTGGGGCAATTTTATTTTCAATGGCTTTTCCATTACTGCTACTAGTGCTATCACCTCGGACTGCGTTGAAGGATGATCGACTTTTATTCGCATGGATTCTCTTATTGGTTGGATTTGCTCAATTTAGTTTTTTAACTGAAGAGGGCCCACGGAAGTTTCATGCAAACTGGATTTGGGGATACTTAATTGCCATGCATATACTTTACTTTTATTCCATATTACATTTATTTAAAGCGTATGCTTTGGGAAGTGATTTGACAAGATGGAAAAAGATTAAACTTTACAGTTTGATCATCGTTTATGTTTTGCATTATACTTCAGGAATATATTATATGTTGAAGATAATTGGTGGAGGTAATTGCACTTAAATAGTTAGTCTTTCCAGAAATTACTTATACAATCAACTATTTCAAGTTGCTCGTTATTACTTAATCCGTAATACAGAGGTAAACGTAATAACTTGTTTTCAAAATGATCCGACCATTCCAAATTTTGACTCTCATATTTACTTGTGTAAAATGGACTCTTATTTAAGCTTAAATAATGAAATACACATAAGATACCATTTGATTTTAAATGGGAAATTAATTTCTCCCTATCCTCAAAACTATTTAGAAGAATATAAAACATATGACCGTTATTAGTGGCATACTCAGGAACAATTGTTAATTGTATATGTCCAGCCTGTTCTAAGGGTTTTAATGCTTCATGATAACGATTCCATATCTCTTTCCTCTTTTGTTGAATCAGATCTAAGTTCTCAAGCTGAGCATATAAAAATGCTGCAATAATATCAGAGGGTAAAAAGGAAGATCCAATGTCTACCCAATTATACTTGTTCACTTCTCCACGGAAAAATTCTGCACGATTGGTTCCTTTTTCCCAGATTATCTCTGCTCTCTTAATAAATTGCTCATCATTGATGGCAAGCATTCCTCCTTCTCCACTCTGAATATTTTTGGTTTCATGAAAAGAAAAACAGCCTAAATGGCCAATGCTACCTAATGGCTTCCCTTTATAAAACGAATCAATGGCTTGAGCCGCATCTTCAACAACCCAAAGTTGATGCTTTTCAGCGATCGCCATAATTTTATCCATATCACAGGCCATACCGGCATAATGAACAGGAACTATAACTTTGGTTTTGGGCGTAATTAATGCTTCTATTTTATCCTCATCCATATTTGGATGATTGGCGTGACTGTCGACGAAAATAATCTTTGCACCTTGTCGTACAAAAGCTAAAGCTGATGATACAAAAGTGTATGAGGGTACAATGACTTCATCGCCCTCCTTTATATCTAATAACAAGGCGCACATCTCTATTGCATCGGTGCAACTGGTTGTCAGTAAGGTTTTTTTAAAACTGTATTTTTCCTCAAAAAATTGCTGACATTTTTTAGTAAAAATCCCATTACCAGAAATATGGCCGTTTTGATAAACCGCTTCGTAAATATAATGGGCTTCTTTGCCAGTTATGTGAGGTTTGTTAAATGGTATTTTGTAGTTCATTTTATTGAAATCTTAAACGAAATTCATTCTCGAATGTTAATCTTTTGTTGTCTTCAGAATAGGCCTCTTTAATTTTTAATAAACCTTCTCCACAAACTATTACTGGGCATGTACCTTTTTTAAAGATGACTTTGCCAACATCCCGATTAGTAATTTCTAAATCTTGAACAGTTTCTGCATCGGTAATTCTTACTTTCGTATCCTTAATCATTGAAAATGCACCCTTGTAAGGATAACCAACGGCATCTATAAATCTCTTAATCTCTTGCGAATTTTTATTCCAGTTGATTTTATAGTCCTCTTCATCACGCCAAAGACTGTATGTTGCTTTATGCTGGTCCTGAGGAACACTATCAAGTGTTTGGCCATTAATTATACTGTTTAGTATCTTTGATAAAATTGTTTGATACAAGCTTACTATTTGATCTATCGCATCTTTGATTTTTATTGGGAATTTGATTTTAGTTTTTTCTTGTATAATAATATCACCGCTATCAAATTCATCGGATCCCAGCAAAGCTGTTACGCCTATCTCTTCATCTCCATTAATCAAAGCAGTGACTAATGGATTAAACCCACGATACTTTGGTAATAAAGAATCATGAAGAACAATCAGTTTTTGGTCATTATTTGGTTTTAAAAGCCATCTCCATCCTATGGCAATGTAGTGATTACTTGTATTTAAGGATTGGTTAAAATCTATTCTATCAATGGTTTTAATATGGTTTCTGTCAGCCCATATTTTTATTTTGGCTGAATAATCATCTGCAATATTTTTATCCGATGCAATTACTATCTCATCAATAATCGAAGTTATTTTTTGATCTAACACATTTAATGAATCAAAAGCCTTTTTACCCAAACAAAATATCGTAACACTCATATAATTTCCTTAATTATGTAGATTGGTCGCTTCTTAACTCCTTCAAATGTCTTTCCAACGTAAATTCCAACCATGCCTAAAATAGCGATTATTAACCCTCCCAAAAACCAAACCGATACCAATAAACTTGCATAACCTTCAACATTAATTCTTCCAGAAAGAAATTTTATAAGCGTATAGGTTCCATACACCATTGATAGAAGTGTTAATGAGAAACCGAATTTTACAGTAAGCCTTAATGGTTTATCAGAAAACGCGATAATATTGTTAAAAGCTAAATTCAGAAGACTTCGGAAACTGTAGGCAGAATCCCCGAGTTCTCTTTCGGAATGCTTTACAATAATTTTTTCGCGTTTGAAGCCAACCCATTGCACCATCGTTGGAAAATAGCGAATAGAATCTTTCATACTTAAAACTGCCTCAATAACTTTTTTATGATAGATCCCGAAATTAGCTATTGAAGCATCTTGTTCGGTATCTGTTAAATAGCTAAATAATCGATAGAATAATCTTGAAAACATGATTTTAAAACCACTATCTTTTCTATCAGCTCGCATTCCTAAAACAATATCAAACCCTTCTTTAGCCTTATGATAAAGGTTCGGGATTTCTTCAGGCTGATCTTGTAAGTCACCATCCATTACAATCACCCAATCACCTTCTGCATGATCCAGTCCGGCTGAAATAGCGTAATGCTGTCCAAAGTTACGAGAGAGATTAATGCCCCTAATCCTACTGTCTTTATTGGCCTGTATTCCAACCAGTTCCCAATCATTTTCCGGACTTGAGTCATTTACAAAAATGATCTCAAATTTTGTTGAAATACCATCTAAAACTTTAATCAGCCTATTCGATAATTCTTCGATAGATTGACTACATTTATATAAAGGAATTACAACTGAAAAGTCGATTGTTTTCATGTGTTAAACTTTTGAAATGGGTATTTTTCTAAACAAATATAACAAAGCAATTATAATTTCTGTTCTTTTGATTTGAAAATAAGTTCGAAATGGATGTGGTTTGGTCAATATTTTTTTGTTGATGAACTTAAATCTTGCTCCTTTGTAATCCAAGAATTAAATTTAAAGATAAAAGATATCTTTGTTTGTGAATAATTGAATAAATGGTAAAAGTAGATATCATATTTACGGTACTTAATGATTTGGACAGGCTAAAATGGTCTCTTGAAAAATTGAGTCAATCTTATCAAAAGGATTTATTCAACATTATTGTAGTTGATGGAAAATCTAAGGATGGAACGGTAGCTTTTCTGAAAGAAAAAACAGATCAAATTGATCAATGGATTTCAGAGCCAGATCTGGGAATTTATGATGGCATGAACAAGGGAATCAGATTGGCTAAGAATGAGTGGGTAATATTTATCAATGCCGGGGATGTTTTGGTGAGTGTGAATTCATTAAGTGAAATCCTGTCAAAGAATGAAAAGGCGGATGTAATATACGGAGGCAGTATTGTGAAATATCCTGATTTTCACATCCTAAAAAAAGCAGGGCCTATGATTGATATTTGGAAGGGTATGATGTTTTCTCATCAATCTGTTTTTGTGAAAACAAAATTATTGAAGGAGAATGAGTTCAATTTAGATTATAATTTGGGAGCTGATTATGATCAAATTTTCAGCCTCTACAAACAAAATTGTAGATTTAAGTACGTTCCTGCGCCAATTTCAATCATTCAGTCAGGAGGGGTATCTGATCAAAATCTCATAAAGTCTTGGTCTGAGCATTATAAGATTCTAAGAACGCACGAAAATATAAGCCTAAAAATGCAATTTTATCAGATAAAGCTATTCCTGTTTTTGTTGTTGATTAAAATTTCTAGAACCATAGTACCAAGAGTATTATATTTATGGGCTATAAAAATGATCCACAGAAAAAGACTCGTAACCAGCAGTGAATATTAACCACAATTAATTCTTTTGAAAATACTTCTGTTAAATACTTACGATAATAAAGGAGGAGCGGCGAGGGCAAGTTTTCGGCTTGCTAAAGCATTAAACGAACAAGGTATTGAAGCAAAACTTGTGGTCAGGAGAAAGAATATTCAGGCATCCTTTGTGTACTCTGCTAACGAAAAAATTTCTTTTTTTAAACCATACTTCGACTATTTACCGGCACTTTTATTCATCCGAAAAAGAATGCCTTTTTTCTCGGCGATAATAAATGATAATATCTTAAAAGTAATAGATAATTATAAACCAGATCTTGTTCATCTCAATTGGATCTCAGAGGGTTTTATAAAAATTGAGACCTTAGCTAAAATTAAGATCCCAATTGTATGGACCCTTCATGATTCCTGGGCCTACACTGGTGGCTGTCATGTACATAAAGGATGTGAAAAGTATTTGACAGGTTGTGGAGCCTGTCCTTTTTTAAGCCCTAAGCTAAAGTATGATTTAAGTAGCTATAATTTCGATCGGAAACAAAAAGTTTATAAACAAATCAAAAATTTAAAAATTGTAACTCCATCCAAATGGTTAAAATCTGAAGTGATGTCAAGTGCACTGCTAAAGGGACGTGAGGTAGAAGTCATACCGAACGGGTTAGATGTTAATTTTTATACCGGAATTGATAAGAATAAGGCAAAAGAGAAATTAGGTATAGACCTTGATAAAAAAGTAATTGTATTTGGTGGAATTAATGCGATAAGAGATGGAAATAAAGGTTTCAGATATTTTGTTGATTCAATAAAACAACTAAAAACAAAAGATTTAACAATACTTGTTTTTGGGAATAATAAATTACAAATAGAGTACCTTCAATCGATTAAAATTAAATACTTGGGTAAGATAAACGATGATGAAAAACTCAGAACAATTTACACGGCTGGTGATGTTACAGTAGTTCCCTCAAAACAAGAGGTTTTTGGTCAAATAGTTACTGAGTCAATGTCGTGCGGAACTCCGGTTGTAGCATTTGATACTACCGGTCCGGCGGAAATTATCGAACAAAAAAAGAACGGTTATTTGGCCAAAGCATTTCAAGCAGAAGATTTGGCATTAGGAATTGACTGGGTACTGGAAGACAAAGAAAGATGGGAACAACTTTCTGCTTATGCTGTATCTTCGGTAAAAACACGTTTTTCTTCAGAAATCGTCGCACAAAAGTATATTGATCTGTTTAAAAGTATTATTGAAAATAAGGACTCGGAATGAAAATGTCAATCATAACACCATCTTTTAATCAAGCTGATTATCTCGAAACCACCATAAAAAGTGTGTTCTCGCAGCAGGGTGATTTTGAGTTGGAAATGATTGTTATTGATGGGGGCTCGGATGATGGAACGATTGAGATCTTAAAGAAATATGATTCGGAAATCAGATGGATTTCAGAACAAGATAATGGGCAAACGGATGCGATAAATAAGGGTGTGCAAATGTGCTCAGGTGACATTATTGGTTGGTTAAATTCGGATGATCTTTATTTAGGAAATACGATTCAGACAGTTTCATCCTATTTTGAAAAAAACAAAGAATGTAAATGGCTGTTCGGACAATGTACTATCATTGATGATAGAGGTGTTGAAATTAGATCGTTTATTACGAAGTATAAAAATTATATCCTCTCTAGATATAGCTACAAGAAACTTTTAATTGAGAATTTCATATCGCAACCAGCTGTGTTTTTCAGAAAATCATTATTTGAAGAAGTAGGAGGTTTAAACACTGATTATAATTTCGCCATGGATTACGATTTATGGTTGAGATTTGGAAAGTTTAGCAAACCTCATTTTATTAAATCAAATTTATCTGCTTTCAGAAAACATGCTAGTTCGAAAAGTGAGAATAGTTATAAACTTCAATTTAAAGAAGAGTTCAAAATTGCAACCAAGTACACCAATTCTAAAGTTATCAAATTTCGGCATTGGCTGAATATTTGGAAAATCATTATCGCCTATAACTTGATCAAATAATAAAGAGTTAAATGTTTAGCTGAATTTTCGCTAGATAAAGAACCGCCAAACAATAAACACGAGTGAAAACAGCGTTAAAAAAATGATACCTACCCATGAGAAAATCTTGAGGTATTTCCCAGGCCGACCTGTTTCGGGCATGTGTTTGTCAGTAACTACTTTGTAATTCATGAATGCAAGAATTGGAGCTGTTACAAAAGAAATAGTTGTGGCCAAGTCAACCATAAATCCCATGCTTCCTGAAAAATAACCAAGTAAAGTAATAGTTCCTATCACCAGAATAACTATCCAAATAAGACTGATAACTTGCGAACTCAATTTTGTATTTTTTGTTTTTGGAAAAAGTATTTCTGTGGTTGGTTGGAGTACTCTTGGGTAAGCATCCAAGCAAGTTAAGGTTGTACTGAACATGGTTGTGATAGCTGCAATGGAAATTATTACTTTAGCCCAATCGCCTATACTTACAGCATACATATTAATTAGTTGTCCGGCAAAGATCGTCCCGTTCGAAGATAACTCTTCTCCATTTCCATGAATTATTAAAGCTCCTAAAAGTAAAAATCCCAGTGCCAAAAAAGTAGTGCCGACATAACCTATTTTAAAATCAAGCAGCGATTGTTTTAAGCTAGGTTTAAAGCCCAATTGTTGGTATTTCGCTACACTCCATACAGAAGACCAAACTGAAACATCTATTGGGGAGGGCATCCAACCGATAAACGCAATTAAAAAAAATATATCAATTTGGCTCATCCAGTTAAATGAAGTTAATTCTGATGTTTGATGAGTATCCTTACCGAAAGCTGAAATTACAGCAACTATTGTTGAGATGGCCAACACTACGATAATTAGTTTCATCAACTTATCTAGAATTGAATATCTGCCGATAATAAGTATGACGGTAATGATCCCTAATATCAATACACTGAGAAGTACCGGATCAATCGAAAGGTTAAATGCATTGGCGACCAATCCTGCCGTAACAATAGTAACCGCTGCCTGAATAGCAAACATGGTTAATATAGTTAAAGTTCCGTAAGAAATGATAGCCCATTTACCTAATTTCTGATAACCTTTGATCAGACTGTTTCCGGTAGCTGAAACATAGCGTGGTGCGAATTCGAAAAAAGGGTATTTGATAAAATTTGCGAGTAATAGAACCCAAATCAAATCGTATCCGAAGCTTGCTCCGGCCCTCGTTGATTGCACCAGATGAGAAACACCCACTGCTGCTCCGGCATAAATAAGTCCGGGTCCGAGTATCTTAAAGAAATTTCTGAATTTCATATTTGTTGTTTAAACAAATGTAAAAAGAAATTTAATTATTTGTAATTTTACAACTATGGATATCAAAGAAGAATTTAAAGTTAAAGGCTCTGAATTGCTAGCTAAAATTAAAGAATTAATTGAAGAAGGCAATGTACACCGAATAATTGTGAAAGATGATAAAGGCGGTAAGTTTATCGATATTCCTGTTACTGTCGGAATCGTTGCCGTTGTTCTGGCACCATTCATGGCCTTAATTGCATCGGTTGCAGTATATGCCTCAACATTAACTATTGAGGTTATTAGAAAGGAAAAATAGATTTTTTATTCCAAATTTTCCAGGATTGTTCAGCTTGTAGTCTGAACATTTCTAATCCATTAATGGTTGTTGCTCCCTTTGCTCTTCCTTCCATTAAAAATCTGGTTTGCTCAGGGTTGTATACAAGGTCATAAAGTAAATTGTTTTGATCCAGGAATTCATAAGGTATATCAACCAATTCATCAACTTTTGGAAACATCCCAATGGGAGTAGTATTGATGATGATATTATACCTTCGGATTAAATCTTCGGTAACTGAGCTATAGTGAATTTGATTAGATTTATATGGATTTCTGGTCACTTCTTTGTATGCAATGCCATTTTTTCTTAAAACATAAACGACTGCACGTGATGCACCTCCTGTGCCCAATACCAGTGCTCGTTCATGGTGTTTTTTCAGGTGAGGTAAAAATGTTTCTTCAAAACCAAACGCATCTGTATTATAACCTGAAAGGTGAATCTTGTTCTTTTTGCGACTAACTTTTATGGTATTAACTGCACCAATAAATCTTGAGCTTCGATCAATTTCATCTAAATATTTAATGATGGATTTTTTATATGGAATGGTAACATTAAGCCCCACGATATCAGGATGCTCCGTTAAGATATTTGGAAATTCTTTCAGATCTTCTAATTCGAAGTGAAGATATTTACAATTATTAATGTTTTCATTTTTAAACTTTTGAGCGAAGTGCTTGCTTGAAAAGGAATGTTTTAAGGTTTTACCTATCAGTCCGTAAGTCTTGCTCCTGCCATTTTTAAATAAGTTTAACCCTTTAGTCATTCGATGTCTTAGCTAGTAATTCTATTATCCAGATGCTTAGAATCCCCAAAAGTATGAAAAAAAGCGCAAACCAAAATTCAGTGCCAAAAGAAGCTGGTAAGATTCGTTCGAATTTTATAACAATGGGCTGACCTTTCTTTAAAATGGTTTCACCTAAATCATTTAATAAATATACTTTCTTTTGCCAGGGCCATAAAATACTCACCGATCCAAGAATGAATCCGGTTAATAAAGAAATGGTTTGATTTCTGTATTTTTTAAAAACCCATGAAAGTATATGAGAGAATAAAACCAATCCACCAACTGCGCCGATAACCACGGGCAGTATGATTCTTAGGTTCAAATCATTCACAGCATCTATCATTACCAGGGTATAATTACCCATGATGAAGAGTACAAATGAACCAGATAAGCCGGGTAGTATCATACTGCAAGTCGCAGCCACACCACAAAGAATAAGAAAGAAAAAACCATCGTTTTCTGCTGCAGGATTTAATACTGATACAAATACTGCAATCGCAGCTCCAATCAGAAACGTGACAATAACAGAAACATTCCACTTTTCAACACTTCTCCCAACAAAAAAAACAGATGCGAGCACCAGTCCGAAAAAATATGACCAGATATAAACAGGGTAATTATTAAAAAGAAAGTCGAATAATTTTGCCAAACTAACTATGGCAATTAAGACACCTAGTAAAATAGAAATCAGGAATTTAAAGTCTGTATAATCAATGAATGCTTTAAATTTGAAACTAAAAAGGTAATTTACTGCTTTAAAGTCGAATGATTTTATTGCGTTGATTAAACGTTCGAAAATGCCGGTAATTAAAGCAATTGTTCCTCCTGAAACTCCCGGAATTACATTAGCAGCTCCCATGCCGATTCCTTTTAGTATCAGGATGAAATAATTCTTCATGTTTTTAGGCTAAAATTATCATTGGATTTTTTGAATACATAAGGAATGCTATTTTGTTTTATCAAAAGATTTGATAAAATTTATTAAAGCTGCATCTTGTTCTAACTCTTTTTGGTATTCGAATATTTTTTTGTGTGAAGTAAAATCCAAAGCTAAGGCTTCTGCTAAAACGATATACGCTTCTTTCGATTTGCCATTTTTTATTAGATAAACCACCAAACGATATTTATAATCAATATTATCATTTTGAAGATCAATCCCTGATTGTAGAATCTCAATGGCTTTGTGGTAATTCTTTTGCGTAATATAAATATGAGAGTAATCTAACCAAATATCTGCATGCATTGGGTCAAGTTCAATTACCTTTTGAAATGACTTGATGGCCTGATCAACTTGTTTTGCTTTTTCCTGAATGTCGCCTAAAATATACCAATACTCAGCATTTTCTTCTTCAATTTCAATGGCTCTTTTTACACATTTGAGTGCAGTTACCACATTCTCTAAGATATTGTTACATATTCCAACCCCGATCCATGCATCTGCAATTTTATCATCAAGTTCGATTGCCTTTTGATAGTTTTCAATGGCTTCAATATAAGCTTTGCTTTTCTCATAGCACTCACCAATATAATAATAAGTCATCGCCTCAGGCTCTTCAAATTTGAAGGTCTCTCTGTATGCTTCTATTGCATTTGGGTAATCTAATAAATTCGCGTAAGAATTAGCTTTATTGTAGTAAGCCGAGGCGAAAGTTTCATCTATGGCAACCGCAAAATCATAAGCATCAATAGCCTTTTCATACAACTCCAGATTATTGTAAGCAATTCCTAAATTAAACCATGCAGCTTTTGAATATGGTGTTTTGTCAAGAAATTCAAGATAATAATTAATGCTTTCTTCCGAAAGGTTTGATAATTCATAGCAAAACGAGAGCTCGTAAATGATGGCCTCGTTATGAGGATTGAGTTCAAGTACCTTTTTTAAAAAGTGGATGGCTTCCTTGTATTCGCCGATATTTTCATATTCAAAGGCAATGTTTGTATAGATTTCCTCAGGGTCATCTGCAAGGGCAATGGCTTTTCTATACTCTTTAATGGCTTGATTGTTTTTCTTTTGATGGCTGTAAACCATCCCTTTTGTCAAATAAACTTCTGCATTATTTGGCTCGATCTTTTCTATCTTTTCAAGCAAGTTTAAAGCCTCGTTATACTTACTTGAAGCAATAAGGTATAATGATTTTTTAAACTTGAAAGTAACGCTACCGGGATGCTGTCCAATGGCTGAATTTATAGAACGCTTAGCGTGGGTTAAGTCGTTTCGCTCTAGGTAAAAGTCAATGATGTCCTCAAATTCCTGGACATCAAAGAAAGAATCTTTTTTACGTGCAACCATACGCTCAAAGCGTGATATTAAGCCTTGTATCTGATGTTCATTCGCAGGTTCTTCGAAGTTACTCATCATTTTATAAAAGCAGATATACAGTAGTTTGTGCCGACAAAAATAATCAATTTGTTAACATAAACATCGTATATTTTCCTAATTTTGTTTCCCATATATGGCACTAATAAAATCAATATCCGGAATCAGGGGAACCATAGGTGGCAAGCCCGGTGATAACCTTACACCCCTTGAGGTTGTGAAATTTACAGCAGCGTTTATTACTTTTTTAAAAGAAAAGGAAAACAAGGCCCAGGTTAAAATTGTGTTAGGGAGAGATGCGCGAGTTTCCGGAAAAATGTTGAATGAATTGGTTGTAGCGACTGCAAATTCACTTTCTGCCGATGTTATCGATGTTGGATTATCGACTACTCCAACTGTTGAGATCGCAGTAACAAGTTTAAAAGCTGATGGTGGAATAATTCTTACAGCCAGTCATAATCCTGCTGAATGGAATGCCTTAAAACTTTTGAACTCTAAAGGGGAATTTATATCCGCTGATGAAGGTACTCATCTTTTGGAGATCGCTGAAAAAGAAGAATTCAATTTTTCGAGTTACGATAAACTGGGTACTTATCAGTTTGATGAAACATTTATTGATAAACACATAGCGTTAATACTAGATTTGCCGCTGGTTGATGTTGAAGCCATTGAAAAAGCCAATTTTAAAGTGGCTCTGGATTGTGTGAATTCAACCGGAGGGATTTCATTACCACCTTTATTAAAAAAACTGGGAGTAACCCAAATTGAAGAATTGTTCTGCGAACCAAGTGGCATCTTTCCCCATTATCCGGAACCATTACCTGAAAACCTAAAAGATATTTCAGAAAGGGTAATTTCAAGTAAATGTGATGTTGGTTTTGTTGTCGATCCTGATGTAGACAGGCTCGCTATTATCAATGAAGATGGGAGTATGTTTGGTGAAGAATTCACTTTAGTCGCAGTTGCCGATTATATTTTACAAAATAAAAGTGGAAATACGGTTTCCAACCTTTCGTCAACCAAAGCTTTAAAAGACATAACTGGAAAACACGGAGGAAATTATTTTGCTTCAGCAGTTGGGGAAGTTAATGTGGTTGAACAGATGAAGCTTCATAATGCCGTCATTGGAGGAGAAGGAAATGGTGGAATTATCTATCCTGAACTCCATTACGGGCGTGATGCCATGGTTGGGATTGCGCTGTTTTTAACTTATTTAGCGAAGTCAAAATTGAAATGTTCTGCGCTTAGAGCTCAATACCCGAGTTACCATATTTCAAAAAATAAAATCACACTTGACAAAGGGACTAATGTAGATGCGATTTTGAACAAAATTCAAAAAAGATATCATCAAGAAGAATTGATCACTATTGATGGCGTAAAAATTATTTTTAAAGATGAATGGGTGCACCTGCGTAAATCGAATACGGAGCCAATCATTAGAATTTATGCAGAAAGCGATACAAAAGATAAAGCTGATTTGCTGGCAAAAAAATTGATGATTGAAATATCAAGTCTAAATAGCTAGACTTCTGATTCTTCATATTAAAATATTCTTAACTTAGAGTTTTCTAATTCAATTACAAGGGAATGCCACTAAGACGTAAAAAAAGAAAAAGAAATACAACCTATAAGTTTGTTACTTTTAAGCTCAGCACAAGGCAAAAAAGATCCTTAAAAAATTATTGCAAGGCGCGTAAAACCACTCCAACCAAGTTGATCAAAAAAATGATCAACCCTTTCATTAATAGTTATGCCGATAGTGTGCCCGAAGAATTATATATAACCGGAAATCAGTTAGATTTATTTGAGGAAAAAGTTAGTCAGTCTGAATAATTAATGATTTATTCAAAAGCATACAATAGCCCATTTCTTTATCTGAACTGTTTTATAATAAAGTAAATTAGCCTAATTAATAAACTGTAATTTTATGACCAGCCGATTACCAAAAAAGATTTTTAAGCAGTTAACCGTAATTGTTTCCTTAGTGATTTTTATAATGCCTAATCAGGTAGCTGCACAAACCTATGCCCGAAACGGGATGGTGAGTTCTTCATCATTGATTGCATCCGAAGTTGGTAGAGATATCTTGAAAAAAGGAGGAAATGCGATCGATGCAGCAGTGGCTACTGCATTTGCTTTAGCCGTAACCTGGCCTTCAGCGGGGAATATTGGCGGTGGTGGTTTTATTGTTTTTATGGATAAAGAAGGTGTGGTCACTACATTTGATTTTAGAGAAAAGGCGCCCATCAATGCAACAAACGATATGTTTTTGGGTGATGATGGAGAGATACTGAATAACTCTAATCACAGCGGAGGCTTGTCAATTGGGGTGCCGGGTACAGTTGCCGGTCTTTTTAAGGCGCAACAAAAATATGGGAAATTAAAATGGAAGGAAGTTGTTCAGCCGGCTGTTACATTAGCCAAAGATGGTTTTGCTTTTTCTTGGACATTATACAATCACTCAATTAGTTTTAAAGAAAGATATGCAGAATCCATCCCTGAGTTTTCTAAATTTTTATTAAAAGAAGATGGAAGTTTACGAGAGCCCGGCACTTTATGGAAACAAACAGATTTAGCATCAACCCTCGAAAGAATAAGAGATCATGGTCGGGATGGGTTTTATAAAGGTGAGACCGCTGAAAAACTCGTGAAATTTGTAAATAGTCAGGGTGGAATATTTTCGAAGGAAGATCTCCTTAAATATGAAGCCATAGAACGTAAACCTGTGAAAGGGAATTATCGTGGTTACGAAGTTTATTCAATGCCGCCGCCAAGTTCAGGTGGCGTAACCATGATTGAGATGTTGAATATGCTTGAGAATTATGATATTGAAAAAATGGGATTTAATTCTGCAGAATACATTCATTTATTGAGTGAAGTTATGAGAAGAGCTTACGCAAGCAGAGCCGAATTTTTAGGAGATCCTGATTTTAATCCGGATATGCCAGTTGATAAGCTGCTTTCAAAATCTTATGCAAAAAGTTTGATAGCTACGATTGATATGCAAAAAGCATCGGTTAGCGATTCCTCAAAATTTGGACAAATTTATGATGGTGAAAATACAACCCACTTATCTGTTTTGGATAAAGATGGAAATGCCGTTTCATTAACTTATACCCTTGAAAATAGTTATGGTTGTAAATTAATTGCAGAAGGTTTGGGATTTTTGCTCAACAATGAGATGGGCGATTTTAATCCTGTTCCCGGAGTTACTCAAAGGAACGGTCAAATTGGTTCGAAGCCAAATTTGGTTCAACCAGAAAAAAGAATGTTATCGAGCATGACCCCAACCATAATTGCCAAAGATGGGAAACCCTATTTGATTATTGGCAGCCCCGGAGGAAGAACCATTATCAATTCAGTTTTTCAAACCGTACTCAATGTTCTGGATCATAAAATGAATATCAAAACTGCCATCGAAGCGGGTAAAATTCATCATCAGTGGTTACCGGATCAAATCAGGTATGAAGCTTATGCTATTAATGCAGATACCCACAAATTATTGGAATCAATGGGGCATGACTTAAGAAATGTTGGAAATATCGGAAGTTTGATGGGTATTATCTACGATAGCAAAACAGGAATCATTTCCGGCGCTTCTGATTCAAGCGCAAGTGATGGTGGAGTTGCTGCTTACTAAATATTTTACAATCCTGAATGGTAAGGTGTTCTATTTATTATTGAACGACCTAATGTAATCTCATCGGCATATTCAAGTTCATCACCAATTGAAATACCTCTTGCGATGGTTGTTATTTTAATATTCGTTTCTTTAAGTTGTTTAAAAATGTAAAAGTTTGTGGTATCGCCTTCAATGGTCGTGGATAGGGCCATAATCACCTCTTTAACATTTTCATTTTTAACCCGAGATATTAAACTTTCGATGTGAAGATTATCAGGTCCAATGCCCTCCATAGGTGAAATAATTCCACCCAAAACATGATACAATCCCATAAATTGTGAGGTGTTCTCAATTGCCATCACATCTCGGATATCTTCAACTACACAAACGATAGATCGATCTCGCTTTGGGTTCGAACAAATCTCACAGGTATCAACATCTGAAATATTATGACAAACTTTACATTGTTTTATTTCTGTCCTCATTTTAATGAGGCTTTTGCCAAATACTTCAACATCATCTTCATGTTGTTTTAGTAAATGAAGTGCCAATCGAAGCGCACTTTTCCGACCAATGCCGGGCAATTTGGCAAGTTCGTTTACAGCATCTTCTAGTAATTTTGAGGAAAAACTATTCACAATTTATAAGTGTTAAGCATGGCAACAAAGTTAGAATAATTCAGTTTCTATTAAAAAGATTAATTTTACGATTAATTAAAAAACTTGATAATGACAGGAATAAACAGGTTTTTTCGCTTACTCTTGATGCTTTGCTTTTTGATGGGTGTAAATCAAAGTTATGGACAATCAAACCAAACAGATGAGTTGGGTAAAAAACAGGGATATTGGAAGTCCTATGATGAGATGGGTAATCTAAAGTATGAAGGGAGCTTCAAGGATGATATTCCCTTTGGTGAATTCAAGTATTACTACCCCGACGGAAAGATAAGAGCTATCTCAATTATTTTTAATGAAGGAAAACAATCGAGAACCAAATTATACCATCGAAATAATAAATTAATGGCTGAAGGCAATTATCTGAATCAGAAAAAAGATAGTACTTGGAACTATTTTAGCGAATATGATGGTATTTTATTATCGAAAGAAAATTATAAAGAAGGTAAAAAGGAAGGAGTTTGGCAGAAATTTTATCCCAACAAAATAATTGCAGAAAAGAGCACTTATAAAAATGATGTGCAGGTTGGCGTTTGGTTGCAATATTTTACAGATGGCACTAAGAAAATTGAAGGATTTTATATTGATGGAAAAAAGAATGGGCAATTCACGTATTATCATCCAAATGGTCAAATTGAAACAAGTGGGATGTATTTGAATTCATTAAAGGATGGCAACTGGAAATATTTCTCTGTAGATGGGAAGCCAATCAAGGAAGAAATATATAATCATGGAAAATTAGAATCGACTCATACTTTCTAATTCTAGAGTTGATCGTAAGAGATGAATCCTTTTGGACTCACATCTTTTAATGCCTCTCGCGGATTGTGATAAGCTTCACTTTCATAGATTTGTCTTAAGAGTTGATCCCTGAATTTTGGAGATGCAAGATGTGCAATTCCAACTGCATGTTCAGCAAGGTTAAGCCCTTTTGGATTGAATGCCCCATTTTCAGTTACAATAATTACCGGATCGGCAGCTATTGCAGTAGTTGTAATACCTTGAGGACATTGGTCAAGGATTTTTGATTCTCCTCTTTCTGTTGTTGATTTCATGGCAATGATAGGCTTGCCACCTTCAGAGAGATAAGAGCCCCGTAAATAATCAGCCTGGCCTCCTATACCACTATAAATCATTCTGGCTTTAAGCGAGTCGGCCCAAATATTACCGTGTAAATCAACGCCCATTGCACTATTGATAGCTGTCATTTTTGGTTGTTGAGCTATTTTTAATATGCTGTTTGTAAAATTAGCAGGTCGGCTTTGTACTGAACTATTAGCATGCAGCCATTTATATCCTTCCTGGTTGTCAGCTAAAAAAATTGTTGCTCGCGAAAATCGGGTGTCAAGATATTTGTTTGTCACCAGGCCGGCATCAACTAGTCTTCGCATGGCATCGGAAAATAATTCGGTGAAAACACCTAAGTTTTTAACTCCTTTATTAATGATGCTGGAGGTTACCGCCTCCGGTACTTCCCCAATTCCATACTGTAAAGTTGAACCTTCAAAAATAAAGAGCTCCGTAATAAGCTCACCAATCTTCAAAGCACGTTCATCGGGTTCTTCAACAGGGCTGCTTGGCAATTCATAGTCGGTTTCAATCAAATAATCAATTTCATTTTTATGAATCGTTGTGCCTAATATAAACGGCATTTTTGCGTTCTTTTCGGCGATTATAATTCCATTGTTTTGTTTGGCAATTTCTACAGCGGCTTGCACACCTTCCACAGTTGTTCCATAGCTGTAGTTTCCACCATTATCAGGCCCACTTACTGACATGAAAACAATATTGGGTTTAATACTCTCTTTAAGTTGTCTTGGGATGTCTGATAAATGCATTAATTGATATGACGCCCTTCCATCATTCATAGCAGCGCGTGATAGCGCACCATTAAAAATGACGCGATGTGTAATCCTTTTGCAAGCTTGTTTGGTAAATAATTGTTTTAAATCTCCAAGCAATAGGACACTTAATAATTCTATGTTTTTAATTTGATCATCCTTCGCAAGTTGTTTTAGCAAAACCTGAGGTGTTGCTGCATTTCCCGCAGTATAAATAATGCTTCCTTCTTTAATCAACTTTGCATTTATTGCCTGTTCAACCTTTTTAACAATTTGCATGACTTGTATTTTTAGTATTATAAGTGAGATTTAAGTTCAGTTAGATTGTTTAGTACATTACGTCCTGTTTTTGCCAATCGCGACATTGATTGATGCCCATCAGCTATCAGGATACATTTACAGCCAATTTCTTCGGCCACCTCATGGTCGTGAATGGTATCACCTATTATACAAATCTCTTCGGGATTTAATTTGTATTCTGAGATTAGAATTTTAGCAATACTTGTTTTCCCATTTGCATAATGATTGTTTATTCCTGAGATATCCTTGAAATAATGATGAATATTATGTTTTTGAACTAAATTAACTAATGAATCTTGCTCCATGGCCGATACAATAAACTGCTTGTACTTTTTTTTTGCAAAGTTTAAGATGATATTGGTTCCTTTGTGTAAGCTTGCTGTTTTAATAATTTTATGGTAGGAAAACATAAATTCGTCGGCAGGAATTTCAAAAGCTTCTTTGCTAAAGTCAAAGCCGGCTTTACGGTAGTAATCTTTAACCGGAAATGTAAATATCTGTTTATATTTTTCAATACTTAAAGAAGGGATATTTCGGTTTGTTAAAAGTTTATTAATGATATTTCTGCATATCTCAGCATCATCAAGTAAAGTTCCATTCCAATCCCAAATTATTGTTTTTATTCCTTCCATGTATTTTTTCTATACTAAAATTTAACTTGAATATTTCGGGTGATCAATTAGTTATTTGGTTCCTATTTCCAAATTCTTAGTTTGTCAAGAGCCGTTTGGTACTTTTCTGCATTTCGATTATGCTCACGAATATTCTTAGCAAAAACATGAAATCCTGATAAGTCATCTTTGGCACACATATAAAGATAGTCATGTTCGGCATGGTTTAAAACCGCATCAATTGAAGTTATAGAAGGGATACAAATAGGGCCAGGAGGCAGCCCTTGATGTTTGTAAGTATTATATGGCGAATCGATTTCTTTATGAACATTCAGTACCCTGTTAATATTAAAATCGCCTAAGGCAAAAATTAAAGTGGGATCAGCCTGCAATAACCATTTTCGGTTTAAACGATTAATATAAAGTCCTGCAATAATTTTCTTTTCGTCATTTATTTGTGTTTCCTTATCAACGATCGAAGCAAGGGTTACGACTTCGATTCTGCTTAATTTGAGTTCTTCGGCTTTGGCTTTCCTTTCCGTATTCCAAAAACTTTCATACTCACGAACCATTCTTTTAATAAAATTTTCAGCACTTACATTCCAGAATATCTCGTAAGTATTTGGAATAAATAGACTTGAGATTGAATGCTTGTCGAATCCTAATTTTGAAATATAAACGCTGTCGCTGAGGAGGTTCATAATTGAGGCAGAATCTATTTCTAATTGTTCGGCCACTCTTTGCGCTAATTGCTCTGGATCGCGCATATTGTTGAAAATTAATTTAACCGGCTGTTGTTCTCCCGACCTAAGATGATTAATCAAATCATTATTCGACATCTCATTTAGGATAAGGTATTTTCCGGCTTTTATGTTTTCAGGATATTTTTTCTTTTGAGCCCACCACTCAAAATTATTACGATGAATGATTAAGCCATCCTTGTATAAAATATTTTTAACATCATTAAAGTTTGCTCCTGTTGGGATGTAAATTGAAATGCTTTCACCTTTACTTAGCCAAACATTTGGCATTTTAATAATCTGAAATAATAAATAGCCAACAAAGAGGGAGGTTGCAATCAGGATGAGTAATACATAAATAATTAATTTATGTATTCTTGGTTTCTTTTTAAATGTTCGATACTTTGAATGGTAGTAAGCCATAATTTCTTATCAGATATTTATTTGTTATTGATTTTTTGTAGTAAGTACTCTCCAATCCATTTGTCGGTTTTGTAGTTCCAGTCTTTTTTCAAGCCAGCTATTTCAAATCCCTTATTTTGGAAAAGAGATAAACTGATTTTATTGTCCGTTTCGATATTACAGTAAAGTTGATGTAAATTTAAAATGTTAAAAGCATATTCAATCATTAAGTCTAGCGAAATGGATGCAAATCCTTTTTTTCTGAAAGCGTCATCAATCAATATTCCAACACCAGCTCTTTGATGTTTTGGTTCAAAATCAAAAAGGTCGATACAACCAATGCTAATATTTTGATCAGATTCTTTTAGGTCAATTATCAGCCTTAATTGTTTTATCGCGAAAATATCCTTACCGGCATTCATAACATATTGTTCTATGTCGAAACGGGAGAAGGGGATAAGCGTATTGCTGAGATGCCAGGTTTCAATATTGTTTTCCCATTTCAATAAGATCCCAACATCGCTAAGTTCCACTGCCCGAAAGCTTATATTTTCTTTGCTTAGTATCATTAAACTGCGATTTCTCCTTTAAATACAAAAGTAGCAGGCCCTTCCAACCATACATTTTTAAAAATATTATCAGTTTTTTCAAAATTGACTTTTAAATTTCCGCCTAATGTTTGGATTTGAATGCTTTCTTTTTTGAGATTATTCTTTAGTGCAAAAGCAATAGCTGAGGCTGTAACTCCTGTCCCACAAGATAGTGTTTCATTTTCTACACCTCTTTCGAAAGTTCTAACAAATAATTTATTTTGCGACTCTTCAATAAAATTTACATTAATTCCTTTTTCCCTGAATTGATCATTATTCCTGATTGCTTTACCATCAAAATAAACATTCTTCGCGCTAAGATTTTCTGCAAATTCAACATAATGAGGAGAACCTGTTTCAAGTATGTAATGATCTGAATGTGTGCTAAATTCAGAAACATCAGTCATTTTTAATCGAACCATAGCAACTTCTTTACTCTTGTTGATGATTTCTCCTTCATGAGGTCCATCAACAGCAATAAATTTCAATTTGTTTTTACCAATCCCAACATATTGTGCAAATGCAAGTATACATCTGCCTCCGTTGCCACACATACTTCCTTCATTTCCGTCAGCATTGAAATAAGTCATTGAGAAATCATAGCCTTCTTGATTTTTTAGTAGCATTAATCCATCTGCTCCGATACCAAACTTGCGGTCACAAAGTTTTTTGATGACCAAATTGCTAGGTTCATGATCGGTATTCCTGCCGTCAATGATGATGAAATCATTCCCTGTTCCTTGATATTTATAGAATGTTAGCGTCATATTAATGCAATAATGTCATGTTTTAAGGTCTGAATTTATCAATAGTGTCATGATTAATTTCAAAAATCATTTAAAGGTTAAAGAATTCAGTGCAAAACACCGGCCTTCTCAATAGTAACAAAGATAAACATAAAACAATTATTATAAATAGCTCTGAATAAATCGTATTAACAATTTTTAACAGAGGAAAGAATACTTTAAGTTATTCAGGAACGTTTTTTGATAAAGGTAAGAAGTTATATCTGAAATTACAGATATGAAAATAAAATTTATTCACTCATTTTATAATTAGTAACAGATGAAAAAATATTTAGGATTTACATTGGTTGCATTTATAAGTGCTTTTGTAGCGGTGGTAATTGCAGTATCAGTTTTTAAAGTTAATGAAACCAGTCAACGTCAAAATATTCAGCCTGATCATTTACCGGTAACGCAAACATTATTTAATGCTGCTGATGCAGTAACAGGCCCTGATTTTAGGGTCGCAGCTGAGCGTTCTGTTCACGCAGTTGTTCATATAAGAACACAATTTCAGCGTAAAAGTGCAAATTACGATGATTTTTTCGGATCATTACGTGAGCTTTTAGAAGGAAGACAAAGGCAGAATAGTCCAGCGCCTATGGTAGGATTTGGATCGGGGGTTATTATTTCAGAAGATGGATACATCGTTACCAATAATCATGTGGTTGAAGGTGGATCAAAAATAGAGGTAACCTTGAATGATAAAAGGCTGTACGAGGCTGAATTAATTGGCAGAGATCCTTCCACTGATCTTGCATTGATAAAAATTGACGCAAAAGCTTTGCCATACTTAAGTTATGGAAATTCAGACAAGGTTCAGATAGGAGAGTGGGTATTGGCAGTTGGAAATCCATTTAATTTAACTTCAACAGTAACGGCTGGTATCGTAAGTGCCAAGGCAAGAAATATTAATATTCTGGGAAACAATACCATTGAATCTTTTATTCAAACCGATGCAGCAGTTAATCGTGGAAATAGCGGTGGGGCACTTGTAAATACGGATGGTCAACTTGTTGGAATAAATGCAGCTATTGCCTCAAGAAGTGGAAATTATGAAGGTTACTCTTTTGCCATTCCGGTAAATATTGTAAAAAAAGTAATGGACGATTTACTCAATTATGGGGAGATACAACGAGCATTTATTGGAATAACAATAGCTGAAATTGATGCTGAAATGGCAGAAAAGGAAGGCATAGAAACCTTGCAGGGAGTTTATATTGGGTCGGTTACAAAAAATGGAGGAGCTGACAAGGCAGGAATCATGGAAGGAGACATCATTGTTCAGATTGATAATGTGCAGATTCACAGTACTTCCGAGCTGCTTGAAAATATTGGTCAGCATCACCCCGGCGACAAAATTGATGTTAAGGTATTAAGGAAAAACAAGGCGAAGATATTCTCAGTTGTTTTGCAGAATGCAAATGGAGCACTTGGAGTAGTGAGCTCTGATGATGTTTTTAAAATAGAGGCGTTCGGAGCGTATTTTCAACAACCAACAGCTGAGATGAAAAGCAGGCTTAAGATTCAAAACGGCCTTGTATTAACCCGGCTTGAAAGTGGAATATTGAAAGATATAGGTATAAGAGAAGGATTCATAATTTTGAAAATTAATAATTATGTAATTAACTCTAAACTGGATATTGAATCTGCAATTTCTGTAGCTAACAATGATGAATATAGAATTGAAGGTATCTATCCTGATGGAATGCGCATCATATATGGATTTACCAATTAAATTATTTGGAATTATTTTAAATAGAATCGTATTTTGTTGAAAATAATTGATTTAAAATTTTCAAAAGTCCTTATTTCTGGTTATATTTGTTTAGGTCAGTAAAGCCCAAAATAAGTTGCTGATTAATAGGAGAATTTGAAATTAAAAAGAAAACATGAGGCAATTAAAAATAACTAAGTCGATTACCAATAGGGAAACTGCTTCTCTAGATAAATATTTACAGGATATAGGCAAAGAAGAACTAATTACTGCAGAAGAAGAGGTGATTCTGGCTCAGCGAATAAAGGCTGGCGATCAGATTGCACTTGAGAAACTTACAAAGGCTAATTTACGATTTGTTGTATCTGTTGCAAAACAGTATCAAAACCAGGGATTAAGTTTACCTGATTGTATAAATGAAGGTAATTTAGGATTAATAAAAGCAGCCAAACGATTTGACGAAACAAGAGGTTTTAAATTTATATCCTATGCAGTTTGGTGGATTCGACAGTCGATTTTACAGGCGCTGGCAGAACAATCAAGAATTGTTCGGTTACCTTTAAATCAGGTTGGATCTTTAAATAAAATTAAAAAAGTTTCATCAAGGCTCGAACAAGAATTGCAACGGCCACCTTCTGCAGATGAAATTGCCGAATCACTTGAGCTTCCGGAGCATAAGATTGATGCAGCATTAAAAATTTCTACAAAATATGTATCAATGGATGCCCCATTAACGGCAGAAGATGATTTAAAGTTTTTGGATGTTTTTATGCCTGAAGATACCATGCCTACCGATTCAATTCTCATGAAAGAGTCTTTAGGTAGGGAAATTCAACGATCATTAGCAACTCTAACAGAGAAGGAAAGAGATGTAATTAATTTGTATTTCGGAATTGGCACAAACCACGAATATACTTTAGAAGAAATTGGTGCAAAATTCGATCTAACCAGAGAAAGAGTGCGTCAGATTAAAGAGAAAGCGATCCGTCGATTAAAGCACAATTCTCGAAGCAAATTACTAAAAGTATATTTAGGAGAATAAACCACTTTCTTGAACTTATTAACAGCGGATTACTGATAAATAATTTTATCAGTAATCCTTTTTTTATGTATTTTTAAAAGCATGTTTAATTATATCTCAGATCAATCATTAACCTAAAAATCAAACTAATCATGAACCAGCAAGCAGATAACAAAATTTTTGAAAATTCATTAACTAATTGGGTCCAGGATGAGAAAATTGCAAATAAATTTATAGCCATTCTTAGTCAATTATTTTATGATAAATCCGTTGAATTAATTTTACTACGGAGTCAATTATTGGATAGAACAGCGAGTAAAGTCTTACACAAACATTCGCATTCAATCCGAATTGTTAAAAAGAATTTATTGGTTCAAGATTCTCTTGATTTGGCAAATGCAATCATGAATGCAGACATCGTTAATGCAAGAATTGACATAGGTCGCTTAAATTTTGAATGGACTGAAGAGAGAAAAAAATATAAAAGCATTGATGATTTTATCAATGATAAATTATCGGGATTAATTGGGAAGAAACCAACTTACGATAAGCCTGTTGATGTTGTTCTTTATGGTTTTGGTAGGATTGGCCGATTGGTCGCACGAGAGTTAATAATTCAAGGTAATGGTTCACGATTAAGAGTTAGGGCTATTGTTGCCAGAAAAAATACTGGTGAAGCACTCCAGAAAAGGGCCTCATTATTTCGTCATGACTCAATTCATGGCCCATTCAGAGGAGTTGTAATTGAAAATGTTGATGATAATACCATCTATGCCAATGGCCATACCATTAAAATGTTGGAGGCCAACCAACCAGAAGATATTGATTATTCTGAATACGGAATTGAAAATGCACTTTTAATTGATAATACCGGTAATTTGCGAGATTATGAAGGCTTATCCAGGCATTTGAAAGCCAAAGGGATTGCGAAGGTTTTACTCACTGCACCGGGCAAAGGAGATATCCCAAATATTGTTTACGGAGCCAACCATCGCGAGCATAATCCGGATGACTATAAAATTTGGTCGGCTGCCTCATGTACTACAAATGCAGCTGTACCGGCTCTTAAGGTTATTGAAGAGTTTTTAGGAATTGAAAGAGGACACCTAGAAACTATTCATTCTTATACCAACGATCAAAACTTACTTGATAATTTTCATCCCAAAAACCGAAGAGGTAGGTCAGCACCTACAAATATGGTAATAACAGATACGGGAGCGGCATCGGCTGCAGTGAAAGTAATTCCAAGTTTAGAAGGTAAATTAACAGGGAATGCCATTCGGGTTCCCACACCTAATGTGTCATTGGTTATCCTATCATTAACTTTAAAAAAGGCAACCACAAGGCAAGCTTTAAATGATCTTATTTTAAATGCTTCATTAAAAGGAACAATGGTTGAGCAAATTCGATATTCAAGCTCCGAAGAGGCTGTATCATCTGATTTCATTGGTGACTCTGCCGCCTGTATTTTCGATAGCCCTGCCACTAAGGTCTCAAAAGATGGCAAAAATGCGGTAGTTTACCTTTGGTATGATAATGAATTTGGATACACCATTCAGGTAATTAGATTGGCAAAACACATCGCGAAAGTTAAGAGTTATCGATATTACTAGCAGATATAATTAAAAATACAGGGTCTTTCATGCAAAAGGCCCTGTATTTTTTTTAATTTTGCAAATTAAATGCCCCAAGGGGTAATTTTTGTTTTATGAAATAAACTAATTTCATGAAATCTTTGAAAATTTTTATCATATGCCAAACACAAAATATGTTTTTGTAACAGGAGGTGTTGCTTCTTCACTAGGTAAAGGAATTATCTCATCATCATTAGCTAAACTTTTGCAAGCCAGAGGGTTTCGGACTACGATTCAAAAACTTGACCCTTATATTAATGTTGATCCGGGAACCCTTAATCCGTACGAACATGGCGAGTGTTATGTTACCGAAGATGGTGCAGAAACAGACCTTGACTTAGGCCATTATGAACGATTTTCAAACGTGCCAACCTCACAGGCCAATAATATAACTACCGGAAGAATTTATCAAACCGTAATAAATAAAGAAAGAAAAGGTGACTATTTGGGTTCTACAGTGCAGGTTATTCCGCACATCACTGATGAAATCAAACGATGTGTTAAATTGCTTGGAGAATCTGGAAAATATGACTTTGTTATTACTGAAATTGGTGGAACAGTGGGTGATATTGAATCACTGCCATATATTGAAACAGTGCGACAAATGAGATGGGAGCTTGGGGCAAGTTGTGCCGTAATACATCTAACTTTAGTCCCATATTTGGCTGCAGCGGGTGAATTGAAAACAAAACCTACGCAGCATTCTGTTAAGGCATTATTAGAACAGGGAGTTCAGCCGGATATTATTGTCTGTAGAACTGAAAGACCGCTCAATGAGTCTTTGAGAAGAAAAATTGCACTTTTTTGTAACGTTACACCTTCTGCTGTTATTGAATCGATAGATGCAGAGACCATTTATGATGTACCGGTTTTAATGAGAGACGAAGGCCTTGATAAAGAGGTGCTAAACAAAACCCTT
Organism: Bacteroidales bacterium; assembly: GCA_963675215.1. Lineage (GTDB taxonomy): Bacteria > Bacteroidota > Bacteroidia > Bacteroidales. The sequence continues at coordinate 3,544,967 of OY775914.1, read as the reverse complement.
ACTCCAATAAAAAATGAACCTGATTTAGCAAACTGGGAAAAGTTTCTTTACAAATTAAAACATCCGAAGTATAAAGTTAAAATTGGATTGGTTGGTAAGTATGTTGAATTGAAGGATGCGTATAAGTCGATAACAGAATCATTTGTTCATGCAAGTGCAATGAATGAGTGTGAAGTAGATTTGAAAATGATTCACTCTGAGCAGGTAGATGAGCGAAATCTGAATGAAAAATTAAAAAATTTAGATGGAATTTTGGTCGCTCCCGGATTTGGCGATAGAGGAATTGAGGGCAAAATTCTTGCAAGCAAATTTGCCAGAGAAAACAAAATTCCATTTTTAGGTATTTGTTTGGGAATGCAGTGTGCGGTTATTGATTTTGCCCGTCATGTGCTAAATTATGAAGATGCACACTCAACTGAAATGAACCACAAAACTTCTGCTCCTGTTATAGATTTAATGGAGGAACAAAAAAAGATTACCAATTTAGGTGGAACCATGCGTTTAGGAGCATATCCTTGTACCATTGATAAAAAATCCAAGGTATTTGATTTTTATAAGGAAGAGGAAATTTCGGAAAGACATCGTCATCGTTATGAATTTAATAATAAATACCTTGATGAATTTAAAGCTGCCGGCATGATCCCATCAGGGATCAATAAAAAGAATAATTTAGTGGAAATTATTGAATTAGCTGATCACCCATGGTTTATTGGGGTTCAGTTTCATCCGGAATACAGAAGCACAGTTGCTAACCCGCATCCGGTATTTGTTAATTTTGTAAAGGCCGCCATTGACAATAAGTCATGAAGTGCTACATAAAATATATAGGAATAGTTCTTGATATACTAAAAATTACGTTTAGGAGCATTTGCTCATCCAAACTCAAACTAAATGAATAAAAATAATATTATTGGAGTCTTACTAATCGGTACAATTTTTATTGTCTGGAGCCTTTGGCTCACTCCATCCAAGGAAGAACAAAGAGAACAACAACGTGTTAGTGATTCAATCGCAGCTGTAAACAGGGTGAATTATTTGCGTCAGGATTCGATTAATCAGGCCAGGTTGGCACTGTCTTCTAAATCGCTTAGTTCTGAAACAACACCTGTAAATAGCACTGAAAACACAGCATTAACAACAAGCCTTGATCGGTCAAAATACAGCGTATTTGCTAATTCATCTGTAGGCGAAGAAGATGTGTTTATGGTTGAAAATGAATTTTTTAAGCTTGAATTTACGAATAAAGGTGCTCGGATTTTATCGACCGAATTAAAAGGGTTTCAAACCCATGATTCTCTACCATTAATTTTATTTGATTCAGAAGCTAATAAATTTGGATTATCCTTTTTTGTTGATAATCATTTGTTAAACACCCAAGATTTTTATTTTCAAACAGTTTGGTCAAATATAGATTATTCTGGGCAGGATGTTATCAAGGTCGAAGGTGACCAATCATTGAGCTTTGGTATGCGACTTTATGTCGATAATGGAGATGGTGCCTATAATCCCGATCAGTATATTGAATTTCAATATTCAATTATAGGTAATAAGTATATGGTTGATTATAAAATCAATTTCATAGGATTAAAGGATGTACTTGCCACAAATGCCAATTATTTTAACCTTGAATGGGAAACGGAAATTCTTAGACAGGAGAAAAGTATTGATAGATGGAATGGGCCAACTGTTTTCTATAAATACGCTAACGATGATGTTGATTATCTCTCTGAAACAAAAGATGATAATGAGGTGCTGAAAGCAAGAGTGAAGTGGATTTCCTACAAACAAAGGTTTTTTTCAACATCACTTATTGCAGAAGACTCTTTCTTAAATGCTGAGGTGAGTGGATTTACCAATCCCGATTCTGTTGATAGCCCCAGGTATTTAAAGTCGATGAAATCAACGATTGGCATCCCTTATACTTTTGGGGGAGATCAGAGTTTTCCGATGAAGTTTTATTTTGGGCCAAATAAATACAGTACCCTACGTAAATTTCATTTAGGACTAGAGCGACAAATCCCATTGGGTTGGAGTTTTCTGCCCTTGGCCTGGATAAATATTTATGCAGTCATTCCTGTGTTTAATTTCTTAGGGAGTTTTGGGTGGAATTATGGGATTATCATACTAATCTTAACCATCCTATTAAAACTGGTTCTTTTCCCAATTGCTTATAAAACATATAAGTCAACTGCAAAAATGAGGGTTTTAAAACCTGAGATTGACGAGATTGGGGCAAAGTTTCCTAAGAAAGAAGATGCCATGAAAAAGCAACAGGCAACCATGGCACTCTATAAAAAAGCAGGGGTTAACCCCATGGCGGGTTGTGTTCCGATGTTAATGCAAATGCCAATTTTATTTGCAATGTTTCGCTTTTTTCCATCATCAATTGAGTTGCGCCAACAATCTTTTTTATGGGCTACAGACTTGTCATCTTATGATTCAATATGGACATTCCCTAACGGATTTGAAATTCCGTTTTATGGTGATCATGTTAGTTTGTTTACTTTGTTAATGACTGTTTCAACAATTATATACACAAAGATGAATAACCAAATGATGGCATCCGGTAGTCAGCAAATGCCCGGCATGAAAACCATGATGTATTTAATGCCTCTTATGTTCTTAGGAATGTTCAATAATTATGCTGCAGGTTTAAGTTATTATTACTTCCTGGCAAATATTATTACATTTGGTCAGATGTATGTAATTAGAGCTACCATCGATGAGAAGAAAATTCTAAAGCAGATTGAGCTTAATAAGAAAAAACCGACAAAAAAATCTAATTTTCAAAAGCGATTGGAAGAAGCTGCCAAGAAGCGTGGCTACAATGCCCCAAAGAAAAAATAATTATAAAAATCAAAAAGGGCCATTGCGTTTAGTAATGGCCTTTTTTGTGTAAAATAAACAGTAAATGGCAGGGTTTTTGCTTGTTTACACCAATATTTAAAACTTTTCTTTAACTTTAAATTATACCCTGCCATGTATCCCCGATTTTTATTGCCATTATGTTTTGTATTTTTTGGTTTATTTGCCAATGCGCAAACTGTTACGGTTGTTGATTCACAAACACAACAGCCGATTGTAGGAGCCGTAGTTTACTCACTGGATGAGTCCAGATCTGCTGTTACCAATATAGATGGGGAGTTTGATCTGAGTAAATTTAAGAGCATCGATATCCTCTTATTTCAGCATGCATCTTTTCAAGATCGCTTGATGCCTTATGCGGAAATTGTAAATTTAAAATTTAACGTGAAGCTTATTTTTAAGTCATTCGATTTGGATGAAATTGTAGTTTCTGCTAGTAAATGGGAACAAAATAAAAATGAAGTCCCAAATAAAATTATCACCATTGATAAAGAGAAGATTCGGGTAAATAATCCTCAAACAGCTGCAGATGTTCTCTCGGTCTCAAATGAAGTTTTTGTTCAGAAAAGCCAGCTTGGGGGAGGTAGCCCAATGATTAGGGGATTTTCTGCCAATTCGGTTTTATTGGTTGTTGATGGCGTAAGAATGAATAACGCTATTTATAGAAGTGGGAATTTACAGAATGTGATTGCGTTGGATCCTACGGTGCTCGAAACGGTTGAAGTGATTTTTGGTCCGGGATCCATCATTTATGGCAGCGATGCCTTAGGTGGAGTTATGGATTTTCATACAAAAGCCGTTCAGCTATCTCCCATTAAAAATGAAATTAACGATATTAATATCTTTTCAAGATTTTCATCTGCTAATTCAGAAAAAACATTCCATTTTGACCTAAATCATTCGGGAGGGAAATGGGGATCATTCAGTGCCATTACGCTCAGTAGCTTTGGAGATTTAAAGATGGGAAAGGGAAAATATCCGGAATTTGACCGATCTCACTTTGCCGAAAGGGTAAATAATGAGGATGTTATTTTTACGAATAATAATGTGAATAACCAAAAACAATCCGGTTATGATCAAATTAATATTTTACAAAAATTTAGATACAGGCCCAATAATAAAATTGACATAAACTATGCATTTCATCTTTCGTCAACTACCGACGTTCCCAGATATGACCGATTAGCCCAATATTCATCAGGGCAGTTAAAATATAGTGAATGGTATTATGGTCCACAATTTTGGCATATGCAATCACTAAATATTAAAGTTAGGGATTCTGTAAAATTATACGATAATTATCAGGTGTCAATGGCTTATCAAAAAGTTAAGGAAAGCAGACACAATCGAAAATTTGGTGACCCTGAATTAACGTCCCGAAACGAGGCAGTGGATGTTTATTCATTTAACCTTGATTTTGATAAAAATATTGATAAAAGAAATACTTTATTTTATGGATTGGAGGCTCTGTATAATAATATAAAGTCAACAGCGCTGACCAAAGATATCAATTCAGGAGTGATAGGTAATGCCTCAACCAGGTATCCTGATGATGGAACTTCCTATTATTCTTATGCGGCCTATATAAGTTTTAAATCGAATTTCAACGATAATTTTACATTTAGCACAGGTATTAGGTATAATGGCGTAGGGTTGAAATCTCATTTTTTGGATAAATCATTTTTTGATTTTCCTTTTGACGAAATAAATGTTGATAATAATGCATTGAATGGAAGCTTGGGATTGGTTTACCGACCATCTTCAGTTTCTCAGTTTAATTTGAATTTATCAAGTGGCTTTCGGGCACCTAACTTAGATGATATTGCTAAAGTATTTGATTCGGCACCAGGCAATGTTGTTGTGCCTAATGAAAACCTCAAACCTGAAAAGGCAATAAACCTGGATCTGGGATATATTTTTAGCCTTAAAGATGAAATTGATTTTAATGTTTCAGTTTTTTATACCTGGTTATCTGATGCGATGCTAAGGCGGGATTTTACGTTTAATGGCCAGTCAACGATTCTTTATGATGGGGAGATGAGCCAGGTAGAGGCGGTTGTTAATGCAGGAAAAGCCAATATTTACGGAATAAGTATGGGATTAGATATTGACTTGTCGGATCAACTTAAGTTTCATACCACGCACTCCTATATTAAAGGGAAAGATGAGCTTGAAAATAGTTTAAGGCATATTCCACCTATTTACGGGTTAGCAGGTTTTGTTTATGAATTTTCAGAAGTTATAATCGATTTTAATTTGGTTTATAATGGAGAAATCCCCTACGAAAAAATGTCTCCGACTGAAACTGAAAAAGCATATTTATATGCCGAAGATATAAACGGGAATCCTTATAGCCCATCTTGGTTAACTTTAAATTTGAAGTCGTCCTATAAACTATCTGATTCCGCAATGATCAATTTTGGAATTGAGAACATTGCAAATACCAGATATAGGCCATATTCTTCAGGAATTAGTGCTCCGGGAAGAAATTTTATTGTTTCAGTAAACCTTAATATATAACTATTTAGGTAACCTAATACCTGAATAGTTGTAAAAAATAGTTGAAAACGTTTGCAAAAAAGCGAAATATGTGTTATTTTTACCAGTTATTATTTAGAATAGTTATTAATATTAATTAAATAAACTTATGAAAACTCTCAAACCTTTTCTTTATCTTTTAGTTGTTTTTGCGATAGTTTTGAGTGCTTGTAAAAAAAATGTTCATAAGATTGTAGATGATCCAGATCAACTGATTGTGGAGTTAAAAAACTTCGAAGACTTAGTTGTACCTGCAGATTTTGATTGGCGAATGAATATGAATTCTGCCAATACCCTTAAAGCCAGTGGATATCATTATTATCCTGAATCTGGATATAGCACACTTGCATTTGAAGATTTATGGCCTGCAAAAGGCGATTATGATTTTAATGATTTAGTTGTGGAATTTCAATTCAGAACGGCCACGGATGCCAGTAATTATATTACTGAAATTGTTGGTACATTCATTGTCAGAGCTGCCGGAGCTGGAACCAAGAATGGTTTAGGATTCCAATTATATGGGCTAGATACAGCAGGGTTTGTTGCCAGCGGTAGTGATTTAATGGGTGGTTCTTATATCAGTACTACTGATGGCTGGGAAGATGGCCAAACTTATCCTGTAGTTATTGTAACCGATGATGTTACCAGAGAAATGCCTTTATGGTCAAATACTCAAGGATATCATACTACTCATGTGGCACCTGCAGTATACACAATCAATATTACTCCACGAGCTGGGGTCTATGTTGATTCTGCCGATTTCTTAATTAACATGAATAATTTTAATCCATTCATGATAATCGACTATGAAAACGAAGGTAGAAATAGAGAGGTTCACAAAATTGATTATCCGCCTACAGATTTGGCAGATCCTTCATTCTTTGGACAACATGATGATTATTCAACTACTGGTAGCTCAGCATCATTATTTGGTGCCAGTTATTACAGGACATACAAGAATTTCCCATGGGTATTGGAAATCCCAAGTACTGTGATGACACCTACTGTTGATAATTCTGTGTTCGCTTATCCTACTGAAAAATCAGACATCAATTGGGCATATTTACATTTTGCCGAATGGGCTGAAAGTGGAGGTGTTGACTTTGGTTCGCATCCAACACAATGGTGGGCTAATACCACTTCTGGTTATAGAAATATTCTTAATATCTACGTACCGTAGTAAATCAGAATAAAAACATTAAAGCGATTACATTTATTTGTAGTCGCTTTTTTTTATGATTTTAAATGGGACCTTTTTTTAACTAGGTTCAGGAATTGTTTGCAATTTTAATGTTTGATGAGGTACTGATTATGTATCTTCAATACTTGAGGAATTAATAAATCATCAAGTCCATTCTTAATAACGTGATTTGCTATTTTAATTTTTCTCTGATCATCCCATTGATTATTCATCCGTTCTGAAATTTCGGCTTTGCTTAGTTTATCTCTTTTAATGATTCGATCAATTCGTAAATATTCTGGTGCATATACATATATGATTTCATCCATAAATTGATTAAAACCGCTCTCATACAGTATTGCAGCTTCATGAATAATATACGGTGAATTAATGTTTAGCTCAAGCCAGGTGTCAAAAGCTTTTGCTACTTCAGGATGTATTAGTTTGTTCAAATAATCCAAAGAGTTCTGATCATGAAAAACAATTGATGAGAGTGACTTTCGGTTTACCTTATTGTTATGATCAATAATAGAATTACCAAAACGATTGCATAATTCATTAATGATACGTGGTTTGTCTAATAACTTTTTTGCCTCGATATCTGCATAAAATATGGGGGCACCAAGAATGCTAAAAATTTTTGCAACGGTTGATTTGCCACTACCCATGTTTCCTGTTAAACCAATTTTAATCATTGTTCTTGAGGATAAGATACTCAACGGTTTCTGGTGTAAATGAAATTATTTTTACAAATTTAGGGATTTGTTCAAGTGCTACTTTTTGATAATTTAATGAGCTTGGATCGTAATTAACGATAGCTGAGAACATATTAGAATTTATCCTGTCATAGTCTGTTAGGGCAACCAAATATTTTATGTTTATGGTTTCCGGGAAAAGTTTAATGCGTTGGTCCAATGGCTGATTTACCTTAATCGGAATACTGATTGAGCTTTCTGTAAATTGTTGAACAGGAATTAATACCTCTATTGCATTAACGGAAATACTTACATTATGTTTTAGGTATGGATTGATAAGATTTATCTTAAATCGTTGATCCTTATCAATGTCTTTAAGTAATAAGTTTTCAGTTGATATAAATTCTACAGTATCAATAACGGACGACGGGCCGGTAATAATAGTTTTTTGCGCTGATGTAGTAATCTCTCCATAAACATAATGCTGCTGTTTTGGGATGATCTCAAGCTGCAGTTTGATATCAATTTCTTTACTGATGGTATTTTCTAATTTTAAATGTAGCGTATCAGGATAAATTCGATTTATATAATTCGGAAATTCATTTTGACTTCTTATTTGGTTAAGGATTGATTCACTTAAAATATAACTTCCCAACGTATATCGATCATTATGAATATTAACTTTACTTAAATCGATATTTAATGTGTTAGTCTTTTTTAGATAGCGCCTGTTAAAAAGATCAAACCCTCTTGAGTCAATTTGTAAATATATAATAGAGTCAGCTATTTCTGATATAATTTGATTGGAAGGAGGGTTGTAGAAATTTAATTTATAAGAAATGTCAGAAGCGTAATCTTTCGACATTTTAATTAGTACCCAAATGAAAATGGAGATTAACAAACAAAAAAGAAAAATTGAAATACTTGCTTTATTTCTGGTCTCCTTTAATTTTATTAATTTTTCGCCTATCCCAAAATATTTAGGTCTCACTTCTTCTTTTTTCTGCAAGTTAATAAAAAAGGAACCTTGATTCAATCCAAGGTTCCTTTTTATAGTTGTATTTAATATTTCTACTGTCCTGCGATTGGTGCATCGCCACCAACAGCAGTTCTGTCGATCGTTAGCCGGTTTTGGCCGTCTACTTCAATAACAAAAGTTTTTTCACGTACTTCTATAATTTTACCATGAATACCACCAATGGTAACAATTTTATCACCTTTTTTAAGCGCTTCACGATATTTTCTTTGTTCTTTTGATTTTTTCATTTGTGGTCGAATGAAGAACATATAAAATACGACTACAATTAATAATAGAGGAAGAAATGACATTAGTCCGCCTCCTTCTTGGCCTTCTTGAGGCATGAATAATAAGATGTTTGAGATTGTCATTAGATTTTTTGTTTTATGTTTAATTTATGATTTCTTTACAGTTGCCTTCAACCTGAGAAATACCTTGTTAGACGCGGTATTCGTTTCAATGGTTGCAGTTTTATTTTGATATCCTTCTCTACCACGACTATCAAAAGTTAGTTTGATTACACCGGATTTTCCTGGTTTAATTGGTTCCTTCGGAAATTCACTAACGGTACATCCACAAGAGGTCGATACATTTAGGATGAGAAGGTCAGCGTTGCCAGTATTGGTAAATCTGAAAGCATGAGTGATTTTTTCACCCGCTACAATATTACCAAAGTCGTGTTCATTTTCTCTGAAATTAATTTTTGGAATGCCTCCTGTTTTCGAAGATTCATCAGGCAATTCGCTGGTAATAGCCTTTGATTTATTTGCTGCGCCAGGCGTTTGATTACAACTTGTGAATAAGGATATGCTTATTCCAAAAATAATTAGAGTTGATAAAAAATTGATGCGCTTCATGATGCAAAAATATGAATTATACTTGAATAAGAAACTTTAATAATTAATTACTACTTCCCATAATGGTTATGGAACCTCTGAATATATCATCTTCAAATTCTCCATTACATTTGAGAACGTAAAAATAAACACCATCTTTTAATTTACCTCCGTTCCAATCATTTTGATAATTCTTTTGTTCCAAAACCTTTTGGCCCCAGCGATTAAAAATGATTAGCTCATTGCTTTTATAAAAAGCATTAAGTTTTGGATAATCACTTCCTGCTTTTAAGTTAGGATTGTTAGCAGAACTTTGGTTGTCTTGCGTAATAATAAAAACATCATTTAATCCATCATTATTGGGTGTGATGACATTGGGGATTAATAATTTTACGGTTTTAACGCTTATTTCGAAATACAAGGTAGTGTCACATTTTGACGCGTAATTTGCAGTAAAGATGACCTCATAATTTTTAATCTGATCGAAGGTGTGAATCGGGTCACGATCAAACGAAATTATTTCATCACCAAATTCCCATTTCCAGCCTTCAACCTCAATGGTTTCGGAAGATAAGTTTGTAAAATGAAAAGTTCCTGTAGGGTTTTGAATATACCAGGGATCTTCGGGATCAGCAGATATCTCAATTTGTGGTGCTCTGAATACATTTACAAAAAAGGATGTATCAAGCCTGAGGTCAAGGGCATCATAAATGCTTATATAATAAAGTCCTTCGCATAAATTAGTTCCGATAAATGGATTGCCGGGATCAGTACTGGTGTTATCCCAATCAATTCGATAGGGAGGAGTTCCTCCATCAATTGTAACTTGCATTTTACCATCGCAAATACCACCAGAACAACCCATATTTAATTGCGTAAAGCTGGCAATTAATTGTGCAGTTGCTGAAATGTTGATTATTGGAATTATTAAGAAAATTAAAATGTATTTCTTCATTAAAAAAAATGCTTAATTGCTATGCGAATTTAACAAATATAAAACGAAAAACAGGTCTGATTATTATCATTCTGAATAATTTAAAAAGTAAATCGCCAAACAATTTTAACCGCTCCTGAAGAGATATTTGGTTTGAGCAGGTTCAATTGCCTTTTAATTTCATCGAGTTCATGGTTGTATACAAAATACAAATCACTCCCTACTTTAGGAATCCAATGTAACCTGAAATTGAAGAACAATAATTCATCCAACGAATTGTATTGTGAAAATAGTGCCAGATTCAGTCGTGGATTAAAGGCATAATTTATCTGAGTTGCAAGTTCGTGGGTTTTAATTGAAGTGGCTGGTAATTCTACAAGATTATAAGAATATGTGCTTGTTAAATTCAGATGCTTGTTTACATTTAAACCCAATTCTAATTGATAGTTTTGTATGGTGCCTGTATAAAATCCGCCCCACATTATTTCTGCCTCAAACCAGATTTTCCGGGCGTCGTACGAACTAAATTCCATTTTTGTCTGATGCATCCAATAGTCGTTAATCGGAATTATTAAGTCATCAACTAATTCAAATTCTTCCATTAAATTGTCGTAGGTTTGTTTGATGTGAAACTGAAAACTATCTCCGCTCTTTAAAATGAAACCAGCAAGTGTTGATTCGTTTTCGAAGGTTTCAACTTCACCTGTTGCTGGTCTTCTGTAAACGTTAATGCCCCATGGTTTTAATAGCAATTTATTGATTCCCCATTTGGTCAGCCATCTTGGTGTCAACCTGAAATTATAACGGAGGTATTCGTAGTTGGTTCTCCGCAAAAAACCTAAAGCTGGATTGAAGTCCTCATAAACTCCTGTAAAACCGATATGTTGATCCATAAAGTCGTTAGGATAGTCCACATAAAACCTGATGGCTTTAGCTTCTTTATTTGATTTTAAGTCATCAAAGCTTTTCGAAAAACTACCATAAACAATTAAGTTTTTATTTTTTAGGAATTTCGAAGTAGAGAATTTTGCATCTAAACCTATTATTAGGTTAGAGTAGTTTTGATTCACTTTAGAGGTTATAATTCCACCAACATATGATTGGCTCCCAATATCATATTTGTATCGGAAAACGGTATTGTTTGTTGTTGGAATGGTATCTAATTTCTCAGTTTGAATGCTTAAGAAATTAATATTGTTTTTGCCAATTTTGCCAATCAAACGCGCACCTAACATGATTGGAACAGGTTCGAAATTTTCGATACCTATTTTTCGGGTATAAAACAGGTCCTCAGTATAGCCCAATTTAAATGAAAATTGATTGTATCCTTCCAGGAAAAAATCACGTTTTTCAGGATAAAATAAATTGAAGCGGCTTAAGTTAACTGCTATCCGATCAGCTTCGACTTGCGCAAAATCTGTATTTGTGGTTAAGTTTAATTTTAATGTTGGCGATAGATTAACATTTAAATCAAATCCATATTTAAACGGATATTGCGTTTTAATACTGGCTTCTTTATCGAACCCTGTTAGCAAATAAGGCTTAAATTCGAATTTTTTAGTGTATCCAATATTATTAATCCCCGTAAGTGTTCCAGCTGCAGATAAACTATTTATCGAATAATTTTGATTCCATCCCTGCCAGGTCACTTGTTCATTTTTTGAAACAATATCGCGTTCAAAATTGATCCCCCAACTCAGTTTTTCTGTATTCTTAAATTGGAAAGTACTAAATGGAATAATGATTTCAGCAAACCATCCTTCTTCGGTAATGCTACTTTTAACATCCCAAACACCGTTCCAATTCATGTTTTTTTCTTCCAAACCATAAACCTGTGCATCAGCTCTTGCACCGTTCGGATTTACAATAAATAAGTAACCGTTTCGCCCATCATTAAAAGTACTTATGATAACTTTAAAATTGTCTTCAGCTTCATAATCAAAATCGCGTTGCATATATTTCGCACGTATACTATTCTCATCTTTCTGATAACACCATACACCTATGTATAAATTATTTTTATCATAAAGAATGGCAGTTTCAGTTTTTTCTGTTGCAGGCTCGCCAACTTGTTGCTCTCGTTGAATGAAGTGGATAATTTTTACTGCTTCTGCCCAAGCTTTTTCGTTTAAGTGACCATCTACCCTGATTTGTTCTGAAGTCAATTTTGCGTTAATGATTTTTGTATGCTGCGATTGACTTATTAATTGGTTGGATGAAATGATTAAAATCCCTACTAATATTTTTGAAAGATGCTTGAAGGTCTTGTTTAAAGGCATAAAAGTAAAAGCGCTAAAAATTATAAAATAGATTTTGGGCGTGGTTTGTTGAATAAATCTTACTCACTAACTACAACGGCAAGTTTATTGTTTTCCGGATTAATGGCTATTCTTGTAATCCCTTCAAGTGGCATCGATAAATTATTTATTTTTATTTGTACCCATCCCCGGCTTGATTGAGGATCCAGAAAATACATGTCGTCACCGTCGCTCATTAGAATCAAGCCGTTATTTGTCCAGCACATATCTTCCCTTGAGGGTAAGGTGTTTGCAAGTACTGTCGACTTTTTTGTTTGGGGATCAAAACTATTGATGGTCCATTCTTCATCAAATGCTTTGCCAATAAAACTCATTTGATTTTGAGCAGGTATTTTATGCATTGATCGTCCAATCTTAGCAGTGATTAAAGCGCTTTCTCCAGACGCTAAATCGAAATAATGCAATTCACCTTTGTCTTCTGATAAAACATAAGTGAGAAGTTTAGAATTATCAATCCAGGCATGATAACCAATTAATATATCTTTAATAAGAACAAGGGGCTCTCCTCCATTAATTGGATATTTGACCAGGTCTTGCGCTCCATTATCCCGTTGTAAAATGCAAGAAATGAAATTGCCATCAGGAGTCAGGGTAGGGGAGTATTCCCGCTCATTAGTTAATGTTAAATTCTTTGTCTCCTTGGTTTTGTAATTATAATATTTAATATCGCTTCTACCCTCTGAATTAAATGATGAGAAATAAATAATGGGTTTTGAGCTGTGAAAACTTGGTTGGTTGTCGTATCCGATTCGAGCAGTGATGTTTTGCGGATTTGAAATACTGATTTGATCATTTTCAAAATTGATGTCGAACAAATAAATTTCAGTTCCTGATTGCGAAAATACGGTTGTAAAACTGAGTAAAAAAAGGACGATAAAAGTGTTTTCATGGGTGCATGCTTTGATGTAAATACATCAGCAAGATAAGAATTTTAATAAAAACAGTTTTTGGGTATGTTTGATGAATTTAATAAAATAGACGAATGATATTAAACATTAAAACGAATATGTATAATATCACCATCATCAACGATATAGTTTTTGCCTTCTACATGAAATTTGCCTTTATCTTTGCAAGCTTGTTCAGAACCCAGGCTAATAAAATCCTCATACTTCATTACTTCGGCTCTGATAAAACCACGTTCTAAGTCACTATGTATTACACCTGCCGCCTGAGGTGCAGTCATGCCATTTTTAATGGTCCATGCCTTCACTTCCATTGGGCCGGCTGTAAAAAACGATTTTAGGTTTAATGTTTTATAAGCTGATTGGATAAGTTTGTTTACACCAGGTTCAGTTAGGTTCGCATCTTGCAGAAAATCTAATCTGTCCTGTGCATCATCCAAGTCTGCTATATCGGCCTCAAGTGCACCGGCAATAATTAATACTTCCGTGTCTTTTTCTTCGAGATTATCAATAAACGACTTTGAATGATTATTTCCACCAGTGGCTGAGTTTTCATCAACATTGCAAACATAAATAACAGGCTTAGCAGTCAATAAATACATGTCGTCAATGTACCGTTTATCATCCTCAGAGACGGGTGCAGTTCTTGCGTTTTTAAAATCCTCAAAGTGGGCTTTATAAACGTTTAAAACTTCAACTCCCCTTTTGGCATCTTTATCACCTGTTTTAACTAATTTCTCAAGACGTTGAATTTTTCGCTCCACCATGTCTAAATCGCGTATTTGTAGCTCTAGTTCAACAATTTCTCTGTCGCGAACAGGGTTAACCGAACCTTCGATATGAGGAAGGTTTTCATCATCAAAACATCTTACCACATGAATGAGTGCATCCATTTGTTGGATATCTGCAAGGAATTTATTCCCTACCCCTTCTCCTTTGTTTGCACCTTTCGCAAGGCCTGGCAAATCAATGATTTCAACGGTTGCCGGAACTACCTTGGCTGATTTTATGAGCGCATCAATTTTAAATAATCTATCATCCGGAACATCCACTTTGCCAATATTTGATTTGGTTGCGCTGAATGCAAAGCTACTGGCTTCGGCTTTGGTGTTCGACATGCAATTAAAAATGGTTGTTTTACCAATATTAGTCAGACCAATGATGCCACAATTTAATGCCATAATGTTAGGATATTTTATTTGTTAATTAAGGCTGCAAAGATAAAGTAATTGTGACTACGATTTTTAAGTGCTTCAATATTTTTAAAATTAGAATATATTGTTTAATTTTGCACGCTAATTTTGAGAGGCCTGGAATTGTGAGAACATACTCGTTCCCAAAATCTTAAACTTAAAAAATGATTATAAACCCATTCTGGAATCAACTACCCGGGCATTGTGCACAGAAGCTAATAGTAAATTAAATGACTGATACCAAAGAAAACCTCGAGAACGAAGCTGAAAAGACTGAAGCTGTTAAAGCTGAAGAATCTGTAGAACAAGTTGAAGCAGAGGTAAAAGAAGAAACCAAAGAAGAACCCAAATCTGAAGTTGTAGCAGAAGCGAAAGAAGAAGTATCTCCCACCTCCGAAGAAAAAAAAGAAGAAGAAATTGTTGCAGAAGTTGAAGTGAAAGAAGAAACTAAAGCTGAAGCAGAAGAAGCAGTTGCTGAAGAAGTTAAAGAAGATGTTGTGGCTAAAGCAGAAGAAGCTGCAGAAGCTGAAAAAGAAGAAGTTGTAGCTGAAACTCCTGAAGTTAAAGAAGAAAAGACTGAAGTTAAAACTGAAGAAAAAGCCCCCGAAGAATTTGATTGGGATGCAATTGGAAAAAAACACGAAGCCTATTCAGCAGTTGAAAGAGAAAGGTTAGAAAATGTTTACAACGACACTTTTAGTGCCATTGTTGAGCATGAAGTAGTTGACGGAACTGTGGTTGGAATGAATAACCGCGAGGTTGTTGTAAACATTGGATTTAAATCTGATGGTGTTATTCCCTTGAACGAATTAAGGTACAATCCGAAACTTAAACTTGGTGATACCATCGAAGTTTATGTTGAAAGCCAGGAAGATCCAAATGGTCAGTTAATCCTGTCTCACAAAAAGGCCCGAACTTTAAAATCTTGGGAACGTATCAACATCTGTTACGAAAAAGAAGAAGTTATCAATGGTTATGTTAAATGCCGTACAAAAGGTGGTTTAATTGTAGATGTATTTGGTATCGAAGCTTTCCTTCCAGGTTCGCAAATTGATGTAAAACCAATTCGCGATTACGATATCTACGTTGATAAAACAATGGAATTCAAAGTTGTAAAAATCAACCATGAATATAAAAATGTTGTAGTTTCTCACAAAGCATTAATTGAGGATGAGCTAGAACATCAAAAAGCTGAAATTATTTCTAAACTTGAAAAAGGACAGGTATTAGAAGGAACTGTTAAAAACATCACTTCTTACGGTGTATTCATCGACTTAGGTGGCGTTGACGGTTTAATTCACATTACCGACCTTTCTTGGGGTAGAATTAATCATCCGGAAGAAATCGTTGAACTTGATCAGAAATTAAAAATTGTTATTCTTGATTTCGACGACAACAAGAAACGAATTGCACTTGGATTGAAACAATTAACTCCTCATCCATGGGATGCACTTGACGAGAAACTTAAAGTTGACGATAAAGTTAAAGGTAAAGTTGTTGTTATTGCCGATTACGGTGCGTTTATCGAGATTGCTCCTGGCGTTGAAGGTTTAATTCATGTTTCAGAAATGTCTTGGTCGCAGCATTTAAGAACTGCGCAAGATTTCTTGAAAGTTGGTGATGAGATCGAAGCACAAATCCTAACACTTGATCGTGAAGAGCGTAAAATGTCTCTTGGAATGAAACAACTTATTCCAGACCCATGGTCAAATATTATCGACAGATATCCTAAAGATTCAAAACATACTGCAACAGTTCGAAACTTTACCAATTTTGGTATTTTCGTAGAACTTGAAGAAGGTGTTGATGGATTGATTCATATCTCTGACTTATCATGGTCTAAAAAAATCAAACACCCTGCTGAATTCACAAAAATTGGTGAGAAGATAGAGGTTGTTGTTTTGGAGGTAGATGAAGAAAACAGACGCTTAAGTTTAGGTCACAAACAATTGGAAGAAAATCCATGGGATGTATTCGAAACTGTATTTACCATGAACTCAGTTCATAGTGGAGCGATCCTTTCAATAAACGATAAGGGTGCTGTTATCTCATTGCCATATGGTGTTGAAGGTTTTGTTCCAACTCGTCACATGGCGAAAGAGGATAAAACAACTCCTAAAGTAGATGAAACAATGGATTTCAAAGTAATTGAATTCTCTAAAGAGAGTAAGAAAATTATTCTTTCTCATACCAAGATCTATCAGGATGTAATTTATGCCGAAAAAGCTAAAGAGCACGCGAAAACAAAGAGCACTGAGCGATCAAACCAAAAGGCTGTTAAGAAAATGAATGAGAATGTTGAAAAAACAACCTTAGGCGATCTTGATGCACTTGCAAATCTGAAAACAGAGATGGAAGCATCAGAAAAGAAAGCTGCAGCAAAAGCAAAAAAAGCAGATAAATAAATATTTGTCTACGACATATTTAAAGAGTCCCGACTTTAGTCGGGACTCTTTTTTTTTGCCATAAAAATAGCACCCTGAGTGTCCCGACCTTGGTCGGGATGTATCGAAGGTTGCTTTTAATATTTTAATTGTGAAAGTTTGAAAATTACCGTTATGCTGAACTTGTTTTGTATCTAGATTATTGAACTAAGAGATTCTTAATTAAATTCAGAATGACGACCTAAACTGTTTTTTCCTGAGGTGTTGGTTTAAAGAAACTAAACAATCCTTCAACCGTAACCGCTAAAGCTAATAGCGTGACTATCAAATTTACAACCTGTAACAGTAAACTGCCCTGTTCATAAAAATCAATTTGGTTAATGATGGCTGCCCAGATTGTAACTAAGCCCATAAATACTGCCGGAATTCCTGTTATCAACCATTTTAGGCCGCCCTTTCGTTTTAGATAAATACTTAAAACAATGAGGGCGAGCGTAGCTAAAATTTGGTTAATGGTTCCAAATAGTGGCCATAGTTTTAGTGCTCCTTTTCCATCAGCTCCGGTATTAAAAGCCAAAAGCATAGCCGAACCAATTACTAAAAATGTTGTGAAGTAACGGTTTTGGAAAATATTCTGTTTTTTTCCTTTGCTCGGAATTAACTCACTGATAAAATAACGTTGCAATCGGGTTGAAGTATCCAGACTTGTACCGGCAAAGGAGGCCACAAAAACCCCCATAATCACGATTGCAATTTCTCTGGGTACACCAATGCTTGCAATCATGTTTGCCGATCCAATGACAAAGGCACTAATTTTTGATCCCAGTCCTTGCGCTGCTGCCCAAGATGAGTAATGATTTGTCCATGCCTGAGTTCCAAGTAGAAATTCTCCATTTGCATTTTCATATCCCATTCCGATTCCAGCTGCAACAGCAATAATTACCAGAATAGCTAAACCTCCTTCCATGAGCATACTGCCATAACCTACAAATAATCCATCCTTTTCATTGCTAAGCTGCTTAGAAGATGTGCCTGAAGAAACAATGGCATGAAATCCAGATACGGCACCACAGGCGATAATGATAAATAAGAATGGCCAAATTGGTGGTGCACCTTGTGGATGCATATTTACTGTTGGTGCCACAAATTCTAAATCATTAAAAAAGGTTGAAACCACAACTCCAATAATGAGTAAGCCCATCGCAATAAGCAGTTGATGTGAGTTTATTAAATCACGTGGCTGAAGTAATTTGTTAACCGGAAGTACGGAGGCGATGTAAGCATAAACCAATAAAATGATGGTCCAAACTCCTGTAGCAGGGATCCCCATAAATTCGGTAATCTGAATAGGGAAATAATTTCCAAGAACCACAGTCAGATACATAATGATCACCGCGGCAATGCTCCATTTTAATAAATTCTTTCTTTTATTAAAAACCTGAATTCCCAGTGCAACAGCAATTGGTATTTCAAGCCATACAGGTAAAACCGAACCCGGAAATAAATCAAAAATAACAGCCATCACCATTCCAAGTATGGAAATGAAAAGCCACAGTTCGAAAAAGCCAATGATGAAAAAGAAAACTTTTGTTCTTGGATTAATATATTTTTCGGTGAATTTCGCAATTGAAACTCCTCTGTTACGCAGCGACACAATAAGTACCCCGAAATCATGCACGGCACCAATAAAAATACTACCGAAAAAGACCCAAATAACTGCAGGAACCCAACCCCAAATAACAGCAATGGCTGGCCCCACAATGGGGCCTGTTCCGGCAATAGAGGCAAAGTGATGACCAAATACCACCTCTTTTTTTGAGGGGACAAAATCAACACCATCCTCTTGCTCGTAGGCAGGAACTTTGGCTTCTTTGCTTAATTTAAAAATTTTAGTGGAGATAAATCTACCATAGAGGCGGTACATAAGTATATAACCAATGAATACGCCCAGCATCAGTAAAAAGGTAAGCATGATTTATAGATTTGGTTGTTAACCCAAAGATAAAAATATTTTGGGATGTGCTAATTTGCCGTTTTGTTCATAAGATCAAGCTTTATAGGTTAGAAAAAACAGGAAGTTTCTTATTAAGAAAGTTATATTCGCCTTGAATCTTTGTTACCAATGGAATTTATTTTGACGCATTTCTCTGATTCCTTAAACAAATACAATTCATATTAAAAGGCATTGACCATATTCTTAATGAAGAAGATATTCTATTTAAATCATGCCAAGAGTATAGACTTTCCTTTCTTAAAAAATACTTTTATTTAATATTAAGCGAGTTTCGGTTGACAAACTCTAAGAATTTGGATTTATATTGATCTGAAACGGTGATGCGTTGCTTGTTAATAATTATTTGACTTCGCTCTATTTCTTCGATATTCTTTAGTGAAACAATAAAAGACCTGTGAACTCTCATAAATTGCGTTTCTGGTAGTTCTTCTTGTAAGGATTTTAAGCTCATCAATGTTAAGATAGGCTTCGGATGATCCTTTAGCCATATTTTAATGTAGTCTTTTAGTCCTTCAAAGTACAATACATCAGCCAATTTAATGCGCAGTTGTTTGTATTCAGATTTTATAAAAAGAGATTCTTTTTCTTCCGAAAGAATGACTTGCTGTTTTCCTTTGACCAATGTAAACCAAGTACTCGCTTTGTTGGCAGCCGCTAAAAACTCGGCATAATCGAAGGGTTTTAGCAAATAATCTAAAGCTTCTACTTTAAACCCTTCTATGGCGTATTGATCAAAAGCTGTGGTGAAAATAACCCGTGTATCCTTGGGTAGCATTTTAGAAAATTCAATACCTGTTAAATCGGGCATCTGGATATCTAAAAACAGCAAGTCAACAGGATCAGTTTTTAAAAACTCCATAGCTTCAATAGCGCTGCTGCACTTCTTTTTAAGTACCAGAAAAGGTGTCTTTTCTACATAGCTTTCTACTAAATTAAGCGCCATCGGTTCATCATCTACAATAACGCAAGTAATTTTTACGTTGCTCATCATTTAGTTCGTTTCTATTTCTAAAGTTACTAAAAACCGATTGTCCTTTATGCTGTTTTTAAAGCTGTATTTATTTGGATACAGCAATTGAAGCCGTTTTTCCAGGTTTTGCAATCCAATTCCCGATCCACTTTTATCATTTGTTTTTTTAGGGAAATTGTCATTTTCGATAGAAAAAGTGACCGCCTTTTTATCACAAGTCAATGCCATGTCGATATGGCTTTTCTTGCTGGCCGACACCCCATGTTTAAAAGCATTTTCAATTAACGAAATAAACAATAAGGGCGCTATTTTTACACCTGCGTCTTCCGAAGGGAAATTAAAGGTAACGACTGTTTTGTCTGATATCCGCAGTTTCATTAAATCGATGTATTTTTTCATAAAATCGATTTCTTTTGAAAATGGAACCAACTCCATATCCGTTTCGTAAAGCATATAACGCATTAACTTGCTTAAGCTGTGTATAGCTTTTTTTGCCTCATTCGGCGAAACATCTACCATTGAATAAATATTATTCAAGGAATTAAAAAAGAAATGTGGCTGTAACTGATAATGTAAATGTTGTAATTCTGATTTTAACTTATAATGATCTGCTTCTTTACGTGCTACTTCTGTTTGTGCCCATCTTTTGGTTGTTTTAATTGCTATTGCAATAAACAAAGGTGGCATATAAGATAGCACTTGCATGTACATAAACATTTTGAATGGTGGACCTGGTCTTGATGTTTCTCTGAAAATATTCTGAAAAAAAGTACTTTCTAATTGTTCTCGAAAGATTGAAAAAAAAGCAATGAGTACCAGATTTGTGATGATGAATAAAACGGTTTTTTTTATAAATAAAAACCGTTCAATAAAAACAAAATAGTTGAGATAAAACAGAATAGCATAAAACACCAGGGGAATCCAAAAGTGTGCAATTAAGCGATTGATTTCCTGATCTTGCCCATACCACAATGCATATGGCATGCTGAATAAAACAAACCAAACCAGTAGATGTAAAAAGACGTTTATTTTTTTGTTTTTATCCATAATGATTTATTCATAACGTAAAGCGGTTATTGGGTCTAAAGCAGCTGCTTTTTTTGCCGGATACCATCCAAAAAAGATACCTGTAATCGCACAGACAGCAAAAGATATTATAATGGAGTATAAAGCGATACTCGTTGGCCAATTTAAGAAATTTTCAATAAAAAATGTTGATCCCAGCCCTAAAATTACACCTAAGATCCCACCTGTAATACTAATTAAAATCGCTTCAATTAAAAACTGCATTAAAATATCTGCTCCTTTTCCTCCTACTGCCATACGTAACCCAATTTCTTTAGTGCGTTCTTTTACAGAAACATACATAATGTTCATAATGCCGATACCTCCAATTAATAATGAAATACTGGCTACTGCTACTAAAAGAATAGTGAGCATCTCGCTGGTAGAACTAAAGGTAGAAATAAGCTCTTCCATAGACCGTACGCTAAAATCATCATCTTCATTATCCATTAATTTGTGTTGTGCACGTAAAATCTCAGTCACTTCGATAACCGCATTTGGTGCCTCATCTTCACTAACGGCCGACGCCATCACCTGATTTAAATAATCGATAGCTAAAATACGTTTTTGTACGGTGGTATAAGGTGCGATCACTACATCATCCTGATCTTGCCCAAAGGTATTTTCACCTTTTTCTTCTAACACACCAATCACTTTAAACGGAATATTATTAAAACGTATCATTTGCCCAACAGGATCGGTACCATCCGGAAATACATTATCCACAACCGTTTGTCCTAACAGCGCCACTTTGGAAGCCGATTTTACTTCGGCATCTGTAAACATGCTTCCGCTTTGTAAATCGACCACTTTAATATTTAAATAATCTGGATTAACACCGTAAATAGTAGATGGCCAGTTGTTAGAACCATTTATAACTTGGCCTCCTCCATTAACCACTGGTGTAATATAACTTAATGATGTTGCTAGTTCTTTAATTGCTAAATAATCTTGAAGCGTCAATGTTTGTACATTACCTCCACTTCCCCTTGCCGGACCTCTATCATCCGCTCCAGGTCTAATGGTAATCATATTTGAGCCCATGCTTGAAATAGTTGAACGGATGCTTTCTTTAGAACCTTCACCAATTGCTAACATCGCAATTACAGCGGCTACTCCAATAATAATTCCCAACATGGTGAGTAAGGTTCTTGTTTTATTAAGAACTATGGCTTTAAAAGCGATTTTAAATAAATTTAATAGTCTCATAACTAGTCTTCTTGTTTAGGTAATTTTGCTAATTCGTCTGCTGCAGAATATATCTTAGTGTTTTTATAATCTTTAATAATGTTTCCATCTCTTAATACAATGGTTCTGTTGCTGAAAGCTGCAATGTCAGGCTCGTGCGTTACAAAAGTAATCGTGATGCCTTGCTTGTTCAAATCTTGAAACAACGACATAATTTCGTAAGAGGTTCTTGTATCTAAATTCCCTGTAGCTTCATCTGCAAGTATCATAACCGGATTGTTCACCAAGGATCTGGCAATGGCAACACGTTGTTGTTGCCCTCCTGATAGTTCTGAAGGCGTATGGTCCATTCTGTCAGCCAAACCAACCATTTCTAAAGCTTTTATAGCGCGTTCTTTGCGATCTGCTGTTGAAACTTTACTATTGTATAATAAGGGTAACTCGACATTTTCTAATGCTGAAGTTCTAGCCAATAAATTATAAGATTGAAAAATAAATCCTATTTTTTCGTTTCTTATGGTTGCTAATTGATTTCTACCAAGGTCTCTTACTTTTAAACCATCAATTTTATATGAGCCATCAGTTGGTTGATCCAAACAACCTAAAATGTTTAAGAGTGTGCTTTTACCAGATCCACTAGATCCCATAATAGTTACAAACTCGCCTTCATTTATGGTAAATGAAATACCTCTTAGGGCATGAACCGTTTCTGTCCCCATAATAAACTCACGCTTTAAGTCTTCTATTTTAATAATTTCTTTACTCATGGCTGTTTACTTTTTTTTACTTCCAGGTCTTTGTGGCATAAATGGACTTTCGTTTGAACCACCCGAACCAGCTTCAGATTTTGAAATGGCTTTTAAGCTATATACTAATTTTTCACCTTCAGTAACACCACTTAATATTTGAACGTTTACACCATCACTTGCGCCTAATGTTACAGCTTTTGGTGCAATAGTTCTATTGTTTCCAAGTACCCAAAGAGTTGTTTCATGGTTAGATGAGCTATTTGTGTTTTCGGATAAATTATGATTAGTATTATAGGCTGCTATCGTTTCTGCTTCTGGTTTAAAGTTTACGGCTTTAGCCTCCGCAGTTAAAACATCCTTTAATTCTAATGTGTAAATAGCAATGGTTGCTGTTAAACCTGGCTTCAATTTTAAATCTGGATTCTTTGCAGTAATAACTACTGTATAAGTCACTACGTTTGAAGTAATGTTTGGGTCTAATCTGACTTGAGTTACAACACCTTCAAACATTTGACCAATATAAGCATCCACAGTAAAGGTTACCCGCTGCCCTTCTTTTACGTATCCTATATCAGCTTCATCAACATCCGCTTCTACTTGCATTTCTTTTAAATCCTGAGCAATTGTAAAGAGTGTTGGCGTATTAAAACTTGCCGCAACGGTTTGTCCTTCATCAATGTCTCTTGACAACACCACTCCATCTATAGGTGCGTAAATATTGGCATAACTTAAATTGGTTTCAGCTCTCTGAAGATCCGACAAACGTTGTGTTACCGTACCTTTGGCCGTTTCATAATTAAATGCGGCATCATCGAGATCTGATTTACTGATTACGCGATTGTCATACAATGTTTGTTGACGATCGTATATGGTTTTCATATAATTTCTTTGGGTAACGGCATTGTCGTAAGAGGCCTGCGCCTGGGTATAGGCTGCTTTTAGATTGGTTTTATCCAATTCGGCAATGAGCTGACCTTCTTTGACAACACTGTTATAGTCCACATATATTTTTTCAACCACCCCAGAAACCTGTGTGCCGACTTCCACTTGCTTAATGGGTTCAATAGTACCGGTTGCTGTAACCATGGTGGTAACGTCAGCTTTTTTAGCGATCACTGTTTTAGATTCAATAACAATGGCATCGTTGCCTTGTATAAAACTGTAAGCTACAATGGCCAGTAATACCAGTATTATGCTGCTTACGATAATGTATTTTTTAGTTTTCATATTAATGTTGATTAAATTTTAATGTCATTCCCTTGATAAAATTGTAATAATTGATGATATAAAATATTTAAGTATTTTGCCTGTAAATAGTTTTGTTGCGCATTGGTGAATGTGTTTTGACTAATCACTAAATCCGTAGTACTTAAATCTCCCAATTCATATTTTTTTTGTGCCAATGTGTACGTTTGCTCGGCAGCCTTTTTTGAAGCTTTAGCTGCAATTACTTGTTCTTGAGATGATAGCGCATTTTGAAAAGTTGTTTCCACTTTTTTATAGATTTCTTTTTCGGTACTATACTTTTGTATTTCAGCTCTTTCAATATTTATAGTTGCTGTTTTTACGGCTGCCTTGGTTTGGTTTCTACTAAAAATTGGAATGTTTAATGATAAACCCAGCCTTTGATTAAAATTTGCATTAAACTGATATGAAAGCGTATTGTCATTAATACTTGTATATCCTGAACCTAAACTTCCAGATAAGGATAGGCTTGGTAAAAAACCACCTTTTGCAATCTCTAATTCCTTTTGGGTTGCTGCAATATTTAGATTATTAGCTTGAATTTCAGGTAAAATGCTTAAAGCTTTCTTGTAGACTTCAATTTTGTTGGGCGTTAGATTAATTAGAGCTTTGTTATCATCAATGTTTTCAATTTCTAAATCTTCCATTGGTGATAACTCTAATAATTGTTTTAAAGCAATAATGTATTGCTGATAGTTGTTCTTTGCTGCTATTACATTATATCTATTGGTAGCCGCTTGACTTTGTGCTTCGGTATAATCACTTAATGGAATGCTTTCAGCGTCTAAACGTGCTTTAGCTCTTAAAACTTCTTTTTCCGAGGCTCTTAAATTATTTTCGGCTATAACAATACTTTCCTTACTATATAACGTTTGTAAATAAGTTTCCAGAAGTTTTAAAACAATATTGTTTTTTTCTACTTCTTCTTGAAAAATACTTTGCGCTAATAATAATTTACTTTGCTTAATCTGATTGTTAACTTGATTTCCCTGAAACAAAATCATTGAGCTATTAATGCCCACATTGCTGCTATGAATTTGGTCGGGCACAAAATTACTTGTAATGGGATCTATGGAGTTTCCGTTTGAAAAGTTTTGAGAAGCACTACCATATAAGTTAGGCAGTTTAGATGATTTTGCTTTATCATAAGCTACTTCTGCAATATTTGTATTTAACGCCGCATCTTTTACAGTAATATTATTTTCCAGCGCATAGCTAATACAATCTTCTAAAGACCATAATTTTGGTGTTGGATTATTTGAACCATCTTGCGAAAAGGAAAATTGTGCAATTAGTAAGCTTGCTAGAAAGAGATATAGTTTCATTTTTTGAATGTTTTTAATTTACAGTTCAAAGGTGAACCTATATGCTGTCATATAAAAAAGGAATAGACGTTTGGAGTGATTGAATCTAAATAAGACCTTGTTTTATCGATGAGATTTTTACAATATGGCAAACTTAAAGTTATGCTGTCGTCTTAGGTCAAACATTTTAGCGGCACTAAAACTTTGGTAATTATTCTTAATTTAAATTTTTGATACACCACTATTTATAATAAGATTGATTCGCGCATTTGAAAAGAAAGCGCTTTTAGATTTTTAGGCTGGCTTTTATGTAAAACCAAATATGCTGTTTGCGAATTGGGTTTTTTCATGATGAAGAACAATGGTTGATTTAGGTGGAGTGCGTGATTAAAAGTTGTAAACTTTAAAAACCGCGCGGAGCCAATTCGTGCGTTTAAATTCCTTATGCATTATTATTTATCCATGTATCCAGTTTTGCTCCCAATTTATGTGCAAATAAAACATTTATTCCCATTAATAATATACCGACAAAAGTCCATAAGACGATTTCAAATACTTGAAACATATTAATTTCTAAAATTTTAATAAATGTATATACACAATAAGGTAGCGAAATCAAAGTTGTTATAATCACAGGGATATATCTTCTCAGGATAATCCATTGAACTGCATGCATAATTAAATGAATGAAAAAACCCATAAATGCAGCAATCCAAAAATAATAATTGTCAAAATAAATCGACCCATAGGTTATCAAACTCAATAATACAAATTCTTCCGCCACGGCAAGTGCAAATCCCGAAGTTGAGAGTGATTCAAAACGGGGCAGAACCTTCTTTGATAATACTGGGAAGCGTTCTCTCAAATAAGCATTATTTTTATTAATCCATGGCTTGAAAAAGATAATCTCTTCAAAGTCGTGAAACATAAAAACAATTGGAAATAAACATATCATTAGAGTTAAAGTGTCCATGGAATTTTCCTTTGTTCATATTTAGTATTGTTTTCTTGCTGTAATGGTTTGGCTATAAAACGTAGCAAAATTTCGGAACGCTTTACTTTCCACCGGAAAGTGAAGTGTGAACGAATTGACCACGTTTCTGCCGAGTACAAATTTGCCATGTTTTATAGGTTTTGTTAGCAACAGCTATTTTATTTTTAAGTTTATTAAAATTAAATGAGTCTCAACTGTTTTATACTCATCAGTTGGGTGTGTCAACTTAAATCTAAATTCATTGGGGATAAATTTTTCACGTTTATCATAATCCAACTTTTCAGATAAATATTGTTCTACTTTTTTTAGGATTTCAGTAAAATTTGAGTTGTAACAGAACATTATAATTCCTGAATAATTGTTGTGCCAACTTAAATAACTCTTTAGTTGTTTAATTCCATCAATTAGGTCTTTTATTCCGCCCCAGACTTTCAATTCAAAAATATGCTCATTAAGTCCATCTGATGTTCTTACAAGAATGTCAGTTTTCCCTTTACAGTTTTTAGCTTCCGCATTTCCTCTTCCTTCAAAAACCATATTTATCGGAGTAAGCATTCTATCTCTGATGTTTTCCTCTTTTAGTCCAATAAATTGTTCAGGCCTTCGTTGCATATCAGCAGCCAAGAATCTTAATGATTTGATTAGTTTGTCAAATTGAATAAGATCAATGTTTTCTTTTTTGTTTATTGATTCTAAAATTGATGAATTAAAATTTTGTTTCAACCAAATATCAAGACTTTCTTCTGAAACTATTCCTAGTACATTTTTATTCATACAGGCTTCTCTTAATTTCAAAATCCCTCTAGGACCATAGCCTAAATAATAGTTAGAGCCGCAATCTCTTGCAATAAACCATTGATCAGAAATCTTTACGGCAATATTTATTCTAGCAGGTTCTTCATCTACGAATCCATGTGAAAGAAATATTTTGTAATATTTGTTTGAACGCTCTTTGAAAGATTCTAGTCCTTCGATGCAGTTATGTATTCCCTTTGGATTTACCCTTTCATGAAATTCATAATAAAGAATGTTATCATAATGCCCACCATTAATGATTTCAGCAATCCGATATGAATTGTTTGTGATTACTGATATGTCTTTTATGTTTTTCATTTAGTTGTTGCTAACTAGTATATATGTTCACCTTTACAGAACAATACATGCCATCTAGGGGTTTATTGCTCAGGTTTTTATAAATTTTATATTTCATCGTTTAATTTAAAATCGATTAACTTAATTTCAATTTTGGGAGATGAAATTCTTAATCAACTTTGCTATCCGAGGGTGGGCAGAATTTCAAGATTTAAATATAGGGAAATTAATTTAAAATTTGAGAATGTGCTAATGTGAAAAGGGTCAGAAGTCGAGAAGATCTGTGGTTCGGGTGGATGAGAATGAGCTAATTAATATTCGAATGTTAATTGTCAATTTAAGATTTCAGAAAATTCATTATTACATAGTTCAATTGTTAAAGGTTCAGATTAAATAATTGTATCTCTGGTGAATTACAACGTATGTCAACTGAATGACTACTGAATGTCATTTTATTGTCGTTAATACCTTTTGAAAGCCATGATTTACCCTTCTAAACAATCTTTAAAATATTTTTCTTAAACATCAGCAACGCTATGATATTCAGTACTGATCCAATGCCTAGTAAAACAAGAACTCGTGATAAAAATATCAAATCTGTAATTGGTAGAAGTCTCATAAAGATGTCGTAAAAGCCCTGGATACCCCAATAATTAACAGATACCACAGCAATCTTTTGCATGAATGCCGGCATGATAAAAATGGGAACCATGCTTCCTCCAATGGCACTCATGATTAGTATGATTAAGGTTGATAGCGACTGTACCTGTTTTCGTGTTTTTGCGAAGGAAGCAAGAAGTACCCCAAAGCTCGCACAGGCAAAAGCCGTTGCAAATATCATGAGTGCTAAAGCAGGAAGATGGTGCACGATGTCTAAACCAAAAACCAGCCATGCGTAAATAAACATGATTGACAATTGGGCCATAGAAATGATATTGGCAAAAGTCAATTTTCCCAATAGAATATGATTGGGATGCATGGGAGAACAGAGCATTTTCTTTAACATACCTTCTTGCTTTTCGTCCAAAAGACTTCCGCCTATCTCGGCCACCGAAAATAAAAGCATCATCACTGCAGTGCCTGACACTGAATGAACCAGCCCCGCAATCTGGCCTTTTTCGCCATTGTTCATATTACCGAAAATAGAGGCAAAAAGGGTTATGATGATAATAGGCAATGCAAAAGTCAATAACAAGTCGCGCTTATTGGCGAAAAATAATTTCAAATCTTTTTGTACAAGTTTTATCATGAGTCTCTGAGTTGTTTGCCGGTTAAACTTAAAAATATGCTTTCAAGGTTTATTTTTCGGATGTCGATATTCGAAATGTGGAGTCCGACCTCATTGCACTTTAATATTATTTTCGATAAATCACCTTGAATATTCATGGAATAGAAATGGATGGTGTCATCGAAACGTTGGTGATCGTTCCAATTATTAGCGCTTGCATTGTAGTGCTCATCCGTAAGATTACTAAAAGAAATCACAACGGTTTCTTTCATCGAACCAGATTTTTTTAATTCGTCCAAGGTTCCCTGAGCAATGATTTCTCCATTGTCGATAATTCCAATGCGATCGCATAAACGTTCAGCCTCTTCCATGTAATGCGTGGTATAAATAATGGTCATTCCCTCTTTATGCAGCTTTTCAACAACCTCAAAAATTAAATTTCGACTTTGAGGATCAATCCCAACAGTGGGTTCATCCATAAATAAAACCTTAGGTCGATGAAGCAATGCAGAAGCGATATTAACTCTGCGTTTCATTCCGCCAGAATAGGTTTTTACCTTATCGTTCTTCCTGTCTTCAATTCCGAACAGAGTTACTATTTCATCTATACGTACTTTTAATTCCGGTTTCGGCACATTATATATGCCTCCCCAAAACAACAAGTTATCATAGGCCGATAGCTCATTGTATAGCGCTATTTCTTGTGTAACAACACCAATATTTTTTTTACAATCCAACGGATTTTTCTTCAAATCATATCCGGCAATGCTCACCTCTCCTTCATTTGGCGCTATTACGGTGCTCATGATAGAGATTGTTGTTGTTTTGCCTGCGCCATTTGGACCCAACATCCCATAACATTCACCTTGCGGAATGTTGAATGAAATACCTTTCAAGGCCTCAATGTTGTCGAATGATTTTTTAAGGTTTAAAACATCAATCATATTATTCTAATTTTACTGTTTATTGATTTATTATGTACTGACAAAGTATGCATAAATTGGGCAATCATGTTAATTAAATATTATGAGTTGTTGGATTTTAGGGATGAGTTGTTTATCCAAAATTGAAAAAGAACATTATGGGATAAATAGATTTAATATTATTTTTCATCCCTGACACTTACTGACATTTTATCCAATAATGATTTTGTCATTTGAATTTCAGTAGTATAATTATAAATATCCTGTAATTTGGAAAGATTTTCAGCGTCAAGTGATTTCATTAATTCACATATTTTGTTCAGCGTTTCTATTTGTTTAGCACTTAATTGCTTATCCTTGTCGAAAGCATCATCTAATATGGGTGCATATTGATAAATTGGATATTCGGTTCCCAATACCATTGCTAAATCCGGACTAACTTTCCCAACTATCGAAACCAATCCGGTATATCTTCCGGGAAGCCCATAGAGGTTGGGATCGATTTCCTTGTTTTGTAGTTTTAGCCATAATTCGTTACTAAAGTCAAATTTTTCTCTGCTAAAATCTATCATATCCATACTCGGATCTACAAGCATCCAACGCTTATCATTTTCATTCCATACTTCGCATATGGTATGACTAATATGAAACCCGGGCAATAAATAGGTGGCATGTCCACCTCGAACTCTGGTTGGAATTCCACGAAACTTTAATATGGATGCCAGTAGAATAGCATTTTGGTTACAACCTAATACCAATCGGTCTTCAGGTTTCCGGTCACTAACCAAGCCTCTGGAGTCATGTGATAGAAGTCCCTCCAAAATAGATTTAACGCTTGGATACCCCATGTATTCATTCCATCTCTCTTTAGGGATTTGCTCACGATATTTTTGCAATTCACCATAGGGATGAATAATCTGGGATTTTATTAAACCGCAAAGCTCCGCTAATGAATCAGGAAGGTTTTTATACAAATATGCATATTCTCCCGGATCAGTGTACGAACTGTATTGTCGATAGAAGTTCAACACTGAATTATTAGAACCATGGAAATTGTAAGTAAATTTTTCCTGATTTTGTTGAGCGATGCTTCCTGTTGCTATCAGTATGGAGATTGTGAGAATAAATGTTGTCTTTTTCATTGTTTAGAAAATTAAGAAGTTAATAAAATTAACCAGATTAATAAAAAAATTATTTAGGGTTAATGTATTTTTTAAGATCGTTTACATAGGTTTCAAATGCTTTTACTCCTTTGCTGGTAATTGAGACATTCGTATTTGGATAATTATCTTTAAATGTTTTTTCAACTTTAATATAGCCTGCTTCCTGTAGTTTTTTTATCTGGATACTTATATTGCCGGCTGCAGCCTTAGTAGATTCTTTAATGAAGCTGAAATTTGCTTCGTCAACTGTCATCAAAATTGAGATGATTGACAATCGAAGCTGTGAATGTAATATGGGATCTAAATCTTTAAACATGTTCTTTTCTATGCGCTATATTAAGTAAGATACCCGGGATGATTAAAGCTACTACAGAACCTGCCGTCAGGATTAAAAAATGAAACTGCCAATCTATTAAAAAAGGAATAAATGCGATGACATTTAGTAAAACACCACCAATTATAAGTGGTTTATATTTGATTGCCACTCCGCATAATATAATTAAAAAAGCCAGAAAAATTGAGAATACAGGGATCAATGCCATCCCGAGTTGTGAAGAGAAAAGAGGCCCCAAAATCAACAAATTGCAACCCATTACCGTTGCCATCCAAAACAGGATACTGCCTATGATGGTTTTGGGTATGTTTTTCTTTTTGGATGTTTTACCTTCATAAATATATGCAAAAGTCCCCCCCAGCACGTAGAGCAGCGCGGGGAATCCCGTTTGGATGTTTAATTCCAACTGGATGATCAGGAATTGGCATAGTGAAACAATAAATGTTAATATGCCCCAAAACACAAATTTATGACCGTTTTCTTTAAATTTTTCTTTGGTCTCTTCAATGGTTTGTGCAATTAAGGAGAGACTTTCTTCGGGTGTTAGATTTGCTTTGTCCATTTTAGGGTTTTGAAATTAAATCTAGCCACAAATATAAAGTAGTTAATTTAATTAACCAAATAAATATTAATTTATTTTTCAAATTAATATTTTTGATGTGAAATTTTCAATTTAAACGAAATGGCATTTCGATACGCTTCGCACTCAATGACCATTTCTGGATGCACCTTGAGTGTTCCAAAGGAACGTATCGAAAGGTGCAGAGGATGTTTCGATACTTCTTGTTTACACAAGAAACTCAACTTTTCTTCAATTCCGTACCTTAAATGATTTCATAGAAATCGTATCTAAGGGTGGATAAAAAAAATCTGTTATTTTGCGAGCGCCTCATACATGATTTCAACCGGATGATAAGCGGTTTTGCCAGTCCCGTCTTTGATCTGATGACGGCAACTGGTACCGGGAGCGGAAATGAGCGTGAATTTATCGGTCTTTCTAACTTCAGGAAACAGCACCAATTCGCCAACTTTCATTGATAAATCATAATGTTCTTTTTCGTAACCAAATGAGCCTGCCATTCCACAACAGCCCGATTTAATTTCGGTCACATCATAATTTTTCGGGAAACTCAACATTTCCTTTGTCGGTCCTGTTGAGGCTAATGCTTTTTGATGACAATGCCCATGTAGCTTTATTTTCTGTTTATCAGTTTTAAATAATTCCTTTGCGATTTTTCCTTTGCCAACTTCTTGCATAAAAAACTCATCAAACATGAGTGCGTTTTTTTTCAATGCTTTTGCATCTTGAACCAGTTCTTTGTCAACCAATTCAGGATATTCATCTCTAAAGCTTAGAATTCCAGAAGGTTCAATCCCAATTAAGGGATGTTCCTCAGAGATGAGATCCTTGAGTAATGCTACATTTTTAGTGGCAATCTTTTTTGCCGTTTTAATTAATCCTTTTGAAAGAAAAGTTCTTCCACTCAAATCATGCTTTGGAATTTCAACCTTGTATCCCATTCTGTTTAGCAGCTTGATGGCTGCAATTCCAACATGGGTATCGTTATAATCGGTAAATTCATCCACAAACAAATAAACCTTACCAATTTCGCGATCTAATCTCTGATTGTATTTACGGCTAAATGATTGAAGTGTAATTTTAGAAAGTGTGGGGATGCTTCTGTTTGGTGCAAATTTGAGGGT
The DNA here is from genome assembly GCA_963675215.1 of Bacteroidales bacterium. Lineage (GTDB taxonomy): Bacteria > Bacteroidota > Bacteroidia > Bacteroidales. Next base: position 3,512,128 of record OY775914.1, on the reverse strand, counting down.
TTTCTTTAACAATAATGAGGTGAAATTATTCGTGACAAAGAAATTGAAGATGCCTGGAAAAATTGAACCTAATTTATTAAAAACATTGATATAGGCAATGGCTCTTGTTCTTAAAGGAATCCCATTGCTCTTATAATAATGCTGCAGAAACTCGGCTTTGTATTTTGTGATATCAACACTTGAGGGGCACTCTGATTTGCATCCTTTGCAAGAGAGACACAAATCCATCACCTCATAAACTTCCTGATGGTCGAAAGGGTTTTTCTTGGTTGAATTAGTTAAGAATTCTCTTAATATATTGGCACGGGCACGTGTAGAATTTTTTTCATCTCGGGTTGCCATAAAACTGGGGCACATGGTACCTCCAATCAATTCCGATTTTCGGCAATCACCCGAACCATTACATTTTTCAACAGCTCTTAAAATTCCTTGATCTTTTGAGAAATCAAAAACCGTTTTAATTGCTGTCGTTTTTATTTCAGGATCGTAACGAAGACTGGTATTCATCTTCGGTGTATCAACAATTTTATTTGGATTAAAAATATGATGAGGATCCCAGGTGTTTTTAATTTCTTTTAAAAGCTGATAGTTTTTCTCCCCAATCATTAAAGGGATAAACTCTCCTCTTAATCTCCCATCACCATGTTCTCCGCTGAGCGACCCTCGATATTTTTTAACAAGCTTAGCGGTTTCAAGTGCGATGGTATGGAAAAGCTCAACACCTTCTGCGGTTTTTAGATTTAGAACAGGGCGAAGATGAAGTTCACCTGTTGCAACATGAGCATAGTAAACACAGGATAAGCCGTGCTTTTTTAAAAGCTGATCAAATTCCTCGATATACTGCGGTAAAACCTCTGGGCTAACTGCCGTGTCTTCAACCACAGGAGCAGGTTTGGCATCGCCGGGAATATTTGCTAATAAGCCCAGTCCGGCTTTGCGAAGTTGCCAAACTTTAGGGATGTTCTCATTCTCAACGATTGGAAAATGATAACCTAAATTTTGTTTTCGAAGTACCTTTTCAAGCTCAATGGCTTTTGATTTTAATTCTTCAATTAAATCCCCTGTAAATTCTACAATTAAAATTACCGCAGGATCGCCTTTTAAGAAAAAGCGATTTTTCTTCTGACTAATATTGTCTTTGGTACACTCCAGAATAATATTATCCATCAACTCAATGGATGCCGGTTGATGTTCTAAAGTAATTATATTAGCTCGAAGCGCCTCTTGGATTGAATTAAAATGAATACAAACCAAAATCTTTTCAGGTGGTGGGAGGGGAACCAGGTTTAATTTAATTTCAGTGATAAAAGCCAATGTTCCCTCTGAACCTGCAATCAGTTTAGAAAAATTAAAATTTTCCTCTACTTTGCTAAATATGTTAGTTTGTAAAAGTAGATCAATGGCATAACCCGTATTTCTTCTCTCTATTTTTGGATCGGGGAATTCTTTCCTAATTTCATTTTGATTTTCGATATTTGAGAGAATGGAATTGATTTGTTGGTAGAGCTTATTTTCTAAAGCATTGCCATTAAGCTTTTCTTCAAATTCGTCCTTACCTAATTCTTTGAATTCAACTTCCGAGCAATCACTTAAAATTGCTTTAACAGATAAGGTATGATTTCGGGTGCTTCCGTAAATAAGTGAATGAGCGCCACAGGCATTGTTGCCCACCATGCCGCCTATCATGCAACGGTTAGCGGTGGAGGTTTCCGGTCCGAAGAACAAATTCTTCGGGGCAAGAAATTGATTTAGTTCGTCTAAAACCACCCCCGGTTGAACCTTGACCCATTTTTCTTCCTCATTCAACTCAATGATTTGAGTCATGTATTTTGAAACGTCTACGATGATCCCGTTTCCAACAACCTGCCCTGCAAGTGAAGTTCCTGCGGTTCGTGGGATAATTGAAGTGCCATGTTGGATTGCAAAATTGATGATGGTTTTGAGATCTTCTTCATCTTTGGGTCGAACCACTGCCAATGGAAACTCCCGGTAAGCCGAAGCATCTGTTGCATATAAAATGCGCATGGTCTCATCACTGTAAACATCGCCTTTAAAATGGTTTTGAAGTTGAATAAATTTGTCTTCCATCTTCGCAGTTGCTTTCTAATCCTCTTTTTTATAAAAATCTGTGCTCTCAAAAATTTTATCTGCTGATTTAGCAATAAAACCCGAATATAATTTCCCATCCACATCGGGATAGCGTTTTGCAAATTCGTAATAACAACCTGGGATATCAAACACTCCTTCTTTAAATTCCACCTGGATGGTCTCTGATTTAATGCTGGATTGCTCTAAAAGTTCAACAGGTGATCCTTTGATTTCTCCACCTGAATCATTAATTGAAAATCCATTGTCTTTAAGGAATGTGTTCACTTTTTCAACCGAGTTCAAGTTTTTCAGTTCATTTACATTTACCGTAAAATGATTTGCTCTAAATCCAAAAACGTAAAGCCAGGCTGCATATTCCGACTCTTCTCTTAAAACATTATAAACTTCTATGGAAGGCTTTTCCCAAATGCGACCACTAAATAATAAATCTTCAGTATTATAGGATGCTAAAGGCACAGAGTTAATGGTGTTGTTTACAAGTTGTTGTAATTGTGTACTGAAATCCTTTATTTTTAATTCGCTGATGAAAACCCTTGGTGCGTCTTTAGTGCTTTCATGCTCATAATGTTTTGCATAAAGATGCTTTTCTTCAAAATGATAATCTTGTTTTTCGATATATCCATTTTTAAGAAATAAAGAAGCCAAAACTGCAATGTTAATTGAAGGGTGGTCGAAGGTTCTGAAAGCGATATGATCATTTAAAACTTTTTCGTTTTCTTTTTCAAAAAGGTCTCGCACTCTTTGCACCGAAGGATTAAGGCTGGCATAATCAGCCCAAAGTTTATCAAATATATTGTTAAGTTCCATTTTTATTAAAATAATGTTTGTAGTAAAGTTAAGATTTCTGTTTCATCTTTAAACAATGTTGAATCTTTTTTGAGGCGCGACTTAATTTCATTCGGCTCGTGATTAGACTCAAGGAGTAAATTTTTTAATTTAAGCAAAGATTTATTTTTATCCTCTGCCTTTTCATAAATAAAATCTTTGATGATGCCCTCTTTTACCATCAGTTGAACCTTCAGTTTTTGCTTGTTAAAACTGATCGTTTTTGTTAAGGTGTATTTTGGTGAATAGGCATAATTCCACGACCAGCGAGAATATTTTGATTGCACCAATTCAGTAATTTTCTGTTTATCTTCATCAGTGAATGAATAAAGCCTGGCCTCAGGATCATGCTGCATGATTTGAAAGCGGATTTGATTACGAAATTCTTCGAGGGTCATAGGGTACTTCAAAAATTCAGAAATATTAGCAACCACACTTCTGTTTGATTTAACAGCCTTATCTTCGAAGTTTTTAGTTGTCAGAATGGATTCATTAAGTTTGCCAATTTCGGAAGAGAAAAGTAAGGTTCCGTGATGGAGCACGCGGTTTTTAAAAACATGTTCGGCATTTCCGGAAATTTTTCTGCCGTCAATTCTTAAATCATTTTTGCCTTCGAATTTCGCATCAATCGACATGGTTTTTAAGGCGGCAATGATAGGGTCGGTAAAGGCTTTAAAATTTACAAGTTGATTCCTTTTTCCACTTTTAATAAAACTAAAGTTCAGGTTGCCTAAATCGTGATAAACAGTTCCTCCTCCCGTAATGCGTCTAATAACTGGGATTTTATGTTCTTGAACATATTGGTAATTGATCTCAGCCAGGGTGTTCTGATGTTTTCCGACTATGATTGAGGGTGTGTTTTGCCATAACATAAACACATCTTCCGAAAATTCCTTTAATACATACTCTTCAGCAGCAATATTAAAGTAAGGGTCTGTTTCTGAACGTGAAATGTATAGCATTTTAATAATAAATTATAAAAGCGGATTTTATCCTCAAATAGTTCTTGTTTTACAAAGCTATGAAACGAGTTTATACCAACGACAAAATAAATGAAATTTTGAATTTATAGCTATCAACCCAAATAAATTCTTATTTTCGGATTACGTTCTTAAAAATCAAGTATGAAACGAATAAAGTATTTTTTAATTATGATGATGGCTTTTGGTTTATCATCATGTGAGGTATTACAGCAGGCTGCTGAATTATCTACTTTTGCCAAATGCAAATTTCGACTGCATACCATAGAGGATATAAATTTGGCCGGTGTTGCTATTCAGCATAAAAAATCAATTTCTGATTTTAACTTAATCGATGCAGCCAAACTTACGGCAGCAATGGCCTCTGAAAGGTTGCCATTGAATTTTGTTTTGAATGTTGAAGTTAAAAATCCAAATCAGAAACAAGCCGCCATGAATAAATTTATTTGGCAATTATTCATTGATGAAACGGAAGTAACACAGGGTGTACTGACTCAGCGCCTGGAAATACTGCCCAATGGAACCGCAAGTTTACCATTGCTATTATCTATTGACTTGAAAGAAATATTCACCAAAGAATCAGGAAACAGTTTGTTGAATCTTGTTTTTAATTTAGCCGGTTCTGCTAATGAGCCTACCAAAATAAGTTTAAGAGCAAAACCAACAATTTTTGTAGCTAACAGGGAAGTAGTTTATCCCGGGTTTATTACAATAAAAAATGAGTTTAATTAATTTTCATTTTTTTCTTTGCTAAATCAGATCGACGATCGAGTAATCTGTCAACCTGTTCGGGTGTTAATTTGGGATTGTTTAATTGATTGTCAATGATTTTAATTTCCTCTTCAATATTACTTGGCTCTGGTGTGATCAGAATTTTGTGATGTTGGGAAGCTTTATCAATAATTTCATCTTGCTCGCTTGTAAATTCTTCCCCAAGTTCAGCTTTGAGTTTTTTAACAATATCTTCAATCATTTTATGAATTGGTGCACCAAACTGACTTAGTAATTGGTCTGAGAGATCTTCTTTTATCTCATCATAATTCTGAACCAACAAGTCAAAATTTTGGATAAACATTTTATCTATCCCCGGCAAATTATCAAATACACTTTTATCCTTTATTTTTTTAAATAGTCGGATAAGCTCATCCATGTTTCTCTTTAAAGAATCTCTTTGTTCTTCGTCCATCAGTCAAATGATATTTAGTTGAACTTAATACAAAATTATAAACAATATTGATTCCAAACCAAATATTAACAAAAAAGCTGCCTGTTTGGCAGCTTTCAGTTCTTTATTACTTAAAAGGGTTTTACAATTAAACTTTTTCAAGAACAACAGCAATACCTTGACCTACACCAATACACATAGTGCAAAGTGCTTTTTTAGCTTCAGTTCGCTGTAATTGATAAAAGGCAGAGGTTATTAATCTGGCACCGCTCATTCCTAATGGGTGACCTAAAGCAATCGCACCACCTAAAGGATTAATTCGTGCATCATCATCAGCCAGACCAAGTTCACGCGTGCAACCCAAGGATTGCGCTGCAAAAGCTTCGTTCAGTTCGATGAGATCCATGTCATCAAGTGTTAGTCCCAAGTTTTTTAATAATTTTTGGGTAGCCGGAACCGGACCCATCCCCATAGTTCGTGGTGGAACTCCGGCAACACTCATTCCTAGGATTTTAACTTTTGGGCTTAGGTTGTATTTCTTTACTGCTTCGGCAGAAGCAATAATTAGGGCAGCTGCTCCATCATTAATTCCGGAAGAGTTGCCCGCAGAAATGGTTCCATTTTCATGCGTGATACATTTTAAACCGGCTAATTTATCCAGAGGAGAAAATCTGGGATGTTCATCGGCAGAAAATATGATTGGATCTCCCTTGCGTTGTGGAATTAAAACAGGAATAATTTCTTCTGCAAGTGATCCGTCCTTCTGAGCTTTTGCTGCTTTCTCTTGACTCCAGTAAGCGAATTTATCTTGATCTTCACGACTGATTTTATGTTCAGTTGCTATGTTTTCTGCCGTATAAATCAAAGGTTCGGTACCGTATATTTTATCAAATGCTTTATTAATAAAGCGCCAACCGATAGTGGTGTCGTAAATTTTAGCTTCGCGAGAAAATGCGCTTGTTGCTTTTCCCATAACCAAAGGCGCACGCGACATACTTTCAACTCCACCTGCAATAATTAAATTGGCTTCTCCTGCTTTAATGGCGCGGGCGGCTGTACCAATGGCATCCATGCCCGAGCCACAGAGGCGATTGATCGTGACTCCAGGAATGGTTTCGGATAATCCGGCAAGAAGTAATGACATCCGGGCAACATTCCGATTGTCTTCACCAGCCTGATTGGCACATCCCATCATTACATCATCAATAGCTTCCCAATTTAGGTTTGGATTCCTATCCATGAGGGCTTTTATTGGAATTGCAGCAAGATCGTCTGTTCTGATGGAAGAAAGTGCGCCACCGTATTTGCCTACCGGTGTGCGGATTGCGTCACAAATGAATACGTCTGTCATAGCTAAAATTTTAAATATTATATAATTTTTTAAGTCCAGGCTTAATAAGGCGGAATCCATTGAGCAAAGCTTCGACCAGCTTTCCCACCTCATTTTGAGTAAGAACAGTTGAAAACATGCATGCACAAGTGTTAATCATCATTATATTTTCTTTAAAGAAAAGATAATCGAGTAATTCATTTACGAGGGCTACTTGTTCTGGTGATTGATAGGTCTCTCTGTAGGTAGTAGGTGCAGTTGGTCTTAAATGAATTCGAAACATTGAACCTGCACCTGTTATTGTTACCGGCACATCTGCAATCTTTATGACCTCTTCAATTTGTTGAATTGCACTTTTGGTCAATAAATTTAATTTGTTCAATGCCTCTCGATCAAATAATCTCATTGCTGTATAGCCGGCAGTCATGGTAATTGGATTGGCCGAAAATGTACCTGAATGAGGAAACAACATTTTGCTTTCTCGTGGATCAAGGACTTTCATAATATCTGCGCGTCCTGTCAGAGCTCCAACAGGGAATCCACCACCTATTATTTTCCCTAAAGCTGTTAAATCTGGTTTTACTTTAAAATGATCCTGAGTTCCACCATAACTTACCCTAAATGTGACTACTTCGTCGAATACTAACAAGGCTCCATTTTTTCGGGTCCACTTATACAAGGCCTCGATAAATTCATTTGTTCCTTGCAGGAGGCCAACGCGATGAGGTACCGGATCGATTAGCACACATGCAATCTCATCAGCTTTTTTGTCGAGAATGGCTATGGTTCTTTCAATATCGTTATATGGGAAAATCACTACATCATCTAAAACACTTTGTGGAGTTCGATTGGCAACCGGAACACTATTGGGTTTGTTGATATCTCCCCAATTAGTTGGATTAGCAGTTTGGCTTACCTCCGCATAATCATAGGTTCCATGGTAGGCTCCTTCAGCCTTGGCGATTTTTGGTCTCCCGGTAAAAGCTCTTGAAGCTTTAATGCAAGCCATAACTGCTTCTGTTCCTGAGTTTACAAATCGAATTTTTTCAAATCCCGGCGAGCGATCACATAGAAGTTGTGCAAATTTAACTTCGATTTCAGTGGCCATGGTGTAGGCTGTTCCCTTTTTTAACTGTTCAATCACAGCATCAACAATTGGAGGATAAGCATGGCCATGAATTAGGGAAGCCATGTTATTTGCAAAATCAATACGTTGCGTGCCATCAACATCATTCACAATATATCCTGAAGCATTTGCAGCATAATGAGGAAATGGTTTTCGAAATACTGTATTTCGGCTTACTCCACCGGGGATTACCTCAACTGCTTGTTTATAAAGATCCTCGTTTGATTTTTTCTGGGTACCCATTTTAAATAAATATAGGATTTTAAATTTTTGTTAATTAAAAATTAATATTGATTTAGCTTTGCACCTGTTCTTTGCTGCAACTGCTCAAAAGTAATGTCGGGTGCCATTTCTTTAACGAAAAGCCCATTTTTAGTAACATCTATAATTGCCAGGTTTGTATAAATTCTGTCTACAACTTTCTTTCCTGTTAAAGGATAAGTACACTCCTTAACAATTTTTGGTTCTCCACTTTTTGTAGTGTGCTGTGTAATTACAAAAATTGTCTTTACTCCAGCCACTAAATCCATGGCTCCTCCAACGGCAGGAATTGCATCAGGAGCTCCGGTTGACCAATTTGCAAGATCGCCATCTGCCGAAACCTGCATAGCTCCTAAAACACATAAATCAATATGTTTTCCTCTGATCATTGTAAAACTATCGGCATGATGAAAATAACATGCACCTTTTATGGCTGTTACATTCTTCTTTCCTGCATTGATTAATTCAGGATCTTCCTCTCCTGTTTCAGGAATTGGCCCCATGCCCAATAATCCGTTTTCGGTATGGTAAATTACTTCTCTTCCTTCAGGAACAAATCCTGCTACCAGCTCCGGAATTCCAATTCCCAGATTTACATAAGCTCCATCTTGGATATCAAGTGCGGTTTTCTGGGCCATTTGATTGCGATCCCATCCTTTTAAAATTTCTAAATCTACCATGGATACCTCCTGTCTTCTTTTACCAGTTTTGATTCTTCGGTTGGATTAGCAACTTCAACTACTTTCTTAACAAAAACACCTGGTGTGATCACACATTCGGGATCCAATTCACCAAGTTCAACAATCTGTTTAGCTTGTACAATGGTTGTTTCGGCAGCCGTGCACATGATGGGGCCGAAGTTTCTGGCCGTCTTATTATAGATCAAATTACCATAACGATCGGCTGCTTTGCATTTTACCAGTGAAAAATCAGCTCTGATTCCATATTCCATCACAAAGGTTTCCCCATTAAATTCACGTAATTCTTTGCCCTCTGCTAAGGGAGTATTTACTGAAGCAGGAGTATAGAATGCCGGAATACCAGCTCCACCTGCTCTTATTCTTTCAGCAAGTGTTCCTTGCGGAACCAGCTCAAGTTCGATTTCGCCTGCATGGTATAATTCTGGAAAAACTGTCGAATTTGCTGTTCGAGGAAAGGAACAGATCATTTTGCTTACCTGTCGGTTTTCAATTAATGCTGCGAGACCAACATGCCCGCTACCCGTATTGTTGCTAACTACGGTTAGGTTTTTGGCACCATGGTCAATCAATGCATGAATTAATTCGATAGGGCTCCCTGCTTCACCAAAACCACCAATCATCACGGTTGCACCATCAAAAATTTCAGAAATGGCTTCAGAGGTTGATTTAATAATTTTATTTATCATAGCTTTTTATTAGAAAGATGGAACTATTTCTTGCCGCTCTTTAAAGAGTCATTTAGCGATTGTTCAATTTGTTTCAATTCACCTTCAAAAAAGAATTGATCCGTATCAAAAGGAATTAGTTTCTCTACCGTATTTTCATGTTCATCGTATTTGGCTAGAAAAACTTTATCCATCCATTCCATGTTTCTACTCTCATTAAATTTCAGAGCGTATACTTTTTCTCCATTTACCTCAGCAGTTCCAAGTATGGAAGTTTTTCCTGCAGAAGAGGTCATTGTAATATATCTGGAAGGACGGTTTATAGAAGCCAAAGATCTGTAAACTTTACTGAAAATTTTATTCAATTCGGATAATGGAACGGTAAAATAATGATGCTCACCGGTTGGGCGTGCACAATACATTGAATGGAATCCTATCGAAAGCATGGCGAAAATATTACCTAAATCAATCCAATTCTGAGCTGAACGGTCAATATCAACTTTGCCATTATCATCTGTAAATAAACTGATGTGATTCATTACAGGGCTTTGGCTTTTAATCACTACTCCATGTGCTCTAAGCCTTCTAATGGCTGCAATTGTGCTTGGGTTCAATAGTTCACGAGGAGTTGAAAAGTGTGACATGAGTACTACCTGTACTCCATTATCAACTAACTTTTGGAAAAGTTTTAGTGTTTTATCATATTCACTCCTAATAAACATTTCAGGTTCAAAAGTAAGAGATCTGGTTCCAATTCTTAAAGTTCTGACATGTGTTAGTTCCTGATCTTCAATTAGAGGAAGCAGATACTGTTCAAGTCTATCATGAGGCATATAACCTGCATCACCGCCTGTAAGTAACATGTCACTGACTTCTTTGTGTTGTTTTATATAGTCGTGTACAGGCTTGATTTCATTTTGGACGAACATATCTTCATCACCTCTAACTTGTGCGTGTCTAAAACAATAGGTGCAAAATGAAAAGCAACTTTGAGTTGTTTTATCAAAAATTAGCTGACATTGAGGATATTTATGTTGGCTACCTTCCAAAATTTCGGTTTCGCAATTTTCATTTTCGAAAGAGGGTCTGTTTAATTGTTGTTTGCCATCATGTGGATTTGTTTTTTCCATGTAATCCGCAACTATTTTTTCTCTCTCCGCTTCGCTTTTTGCATCAATATACATCTTTGTTGCATCCGGAAGTATCATTCCTGGTTGAGGAAAGACCAGCTGAAAAACAGAATCCTTGGCAAAATTATTCCAGTTAATGGTATTCAAAACATGCTTGGTTACCATAAATCGATATACCTTGATGAATAGTTCACGTTCCTGAATAAATCCAATATCAATACCATTTTCTCGCAATGTCTCAACAATTTCATGAAATCCTTTAAGTCCTACATATTTGTTTTTTGTAGTGAACATGAAATTTATGTCTTCATTCAAACCTGAGTGCTGAGGATAGTTTTTTTGAATTCTGCTTAATAATCCGGTAGGTAAGAGGTTTTCTTTTTCAATAATTTTTCGAATATCATCTGAGTAATGATATCGATCCATCATGTGATTCACATCTGATTCTGTAATGATAACAATTTGTTTTGTACCATCCACTTTAGTTTTGTTGCTTGTGATGCTATTTGAATTTTTCATCGTTTTAAATCTTTAAATCTCGTTTTTTAATTGGTTGACTCGAATTGATTCGAGTCGGACATTGTTAAATTTGCTTCTTTTTGGTAAAATTATTGTATTTGATCCCTGATTCAAAGAATGTCAAAATATTGTTTTCCCGCGATTCAACAGAAGCAGTCAAAAGCTGAAACTATTAAGGGAAGGGAAAAGAATTTAAAATTCTTTAGGGGCGATTGAGGAAAAGGATACTATGAAGAAGACCAGTTTTTTCTTTTGAACTTAACTTTTTGGTTTCCATCATACACACAACTGACAACAACACTTTGGAGCGCTAACAATACTAGTCCTCCGTCGATTTCCGAAGAAAGAGCAATATCTTTTTTGTTTGCCATAATTAATTAAAATTTAAGTGTTTATTTGATCCTTAAAATTTGTGCTTCAAAGATATGAAACAAAAAAATCCAATTTACATTAGATGCTTAATTTTTACTCATTCTACCTAATTAAATTTTAATAATTTTGTATCATCAATTAATCATTAAGTTTTGTTCGAGAAACAACTAAGTCATAAAGTTTTTAAAATCATTTCAGAGACCGCTAAGGAGCTTGATAATCCGGTTTGGGTTATTGGTGGTTTTGTAAGAGATCTTTTTTTGGCCAGGGATTCGAAAGATATTGATATTGTTGTTTTGGGCAGTGGGATAGCACTTGCCAGAAAGGTTGCTCAGCGAATTGGGAAAGAAGGTGATGCCAAATATTTTAAGAATTTTGGTACAGCCATGCTGAAAATTGATGACCTGGAAGTTGAATTTGTCGGTGCAAGAAAAGAATCTTATCGACTTGATTCCAGAAAACCAATTGTTGAAAATGGAAGTTTGGAGGATGATCAAAACCGTAGAGATTTTACCATTAATGCTTTAGCCTTAAGTTTAGATAAAGATATTTTTGCGAAACTAATTGATCCTTTTAACGGACTACAGGATCTTCATGATAAAATTATTAGAACCCCGCTTGATCCTGATATTACTTTTTCTGACGATCCTTTAAGGATGATGCGTGCCATTCGATTCGCAAGTCAACTAAAGTTTGATATTTTCCCAGACACCTTTGAGGCCATTAAAAGAAACGCAAATCGCATTCAAATTATTTCGAAAGAGCGAATTAACGAAGAATTAAGTAAAATTATTCTCTCAGAAAAGCCATCTGACGGATTCAAATTATTGGATGAGTCAGGCTTGCTTTCTATTATTTTTCCAGAATTTCTTGAACTAAAAGGGTCTGAAATTATTGATGGAAAAGGACATAAAAATAATTTCTATCACACCTTACAGGTATTGGATAATATCTCAGAAAATACAAATGATTTGTGGTTGAGATGGGCTGCAATATTGCATGATATTGCAAAACCGGCAACTAAAAAGTTTGACCCCAAAACGGGTTGGTCTTTTCATGCTCATGAATTTTTAGGCGCCAAAATGGTTCCCAGAATATTCCGAAAAATGAAATTGCCTTTAAACGAAAAAATGGAATTTGTTAAGAAAATGGTTTTATTGCATCTACGTCCCATTGTTTTAGCAGAAGACATTGTTTCTGATTCGGCAGTAAGACGTTTGTTATTCGAGGCTGGCGATGATATTGATGATTTGATGACCTTGTGTGAGGCAGACATAACTTCGAAAAACCCTGTTAAAGTTCGTCGTTACTTAAGGAATTTTGAGTTGGTTCGAAAGAAGTTAATCGAAATAGAAGAGAAAGATAAAGTAAGGAATTGGCAACCTCCAATTTCTGGAGAGATTATCATGGAAACATTTAATATTAAACCAAGCAAAGAAGTTGGAATAATAAAAAAAGACATTCGCGAAGCCATACTTGATGGTATCATTGAAAATAATTATGAGGCGGCATTTGAATTAATGCTGGAGAAGGGTAAGGAGTTAGGATTAATGGATGCCAGATCAAAATGATGTTAAATAAAACAAAAAGATTGATTGTAATTGCCGGCCCCACAGCTATTGGTAAAACCGAATTTGCAATTAAACTTGCCCAGCATCTTCAAACAGAAATTATCTCAGCCGATTCAAGACAGTTTTTTAAAGAATTAAATATCGGTACGGCTAAACCATCTGCCAGAGAATTATCAGTTATCAAGCATCATTTCGTGGGAAGTCATTCAATTCATGATTATTATAATGTTGCTCAATTTGAGATAGATGTGCTAAGCTTACTTGATGTTTTATTTGAAAAGCACAATCAGGTTATAATGGTTGGTGGTTCGGGATTATACATCGATGCAGTATGTAATGGGATTGATGAATTACCAGATGTTGATGAAAAATTAAGACAAGAATTAAATAAAATTTATGAAGATGAGGGCATTGCGACAATTCAGCAAAAGTTAAAAACCTTAGATCCTGAATTTTACGATACGATTGATAGATCGAACCCTAAACGTATTATCAGGGCGCTAGAAGTCTGTCTTGCTACCGGCCAAAAATATTCTGAACAGCGTTCGAACGCCAAAAAAGAAAGACCATTTGAGATTATCAAAATAGGGTTGAATATTGATCGTGAGCAATTATATCAGCGAATTAACGAGCGAGTTGATCAAATGGTTAAAGATGGATTAACTGAAGAAGCGAAAGAATTATTTGAGTTTAAACAACTGAATGCCTTAAACACGGTTGGTTACAAAGAAATATTTGATCATTTTTCAGGAAATATTAAACTCGAAAAAGCCATTGAAAAGATAAAAACAAATAGCAGGCGTTATGCAAAACGTCAACTTACCTGGTTTAGGAAAAATGATAACTATCAATGGTTTAATCCCAATGAAATTGAAAAAGTGATAGCCTTAGTTAATAGAAGTTGAATGATATTTTATTAAACCATCCATTGGGTTTTTTTCAATGGCTTCAATTTGGCATCCAAATGACAGGGCTGCCTCTTCCAAAATATCTGCATAAATAAATGCGATTGATCCGATAAATTTCATAGGTAATTTTTGATAACCTGGATATTTACAAATATTAAGTCTGAAAAAATCACTAAATGCTTCGAAAACTAGGTTCTTGAAATAATCCTTTTGAATGTTATTTTTGATGAATGGACTAAATGAGGCAAAGAATTTAACCGGATTTCCTTCAGCATAAATCTGGCTAAGGATATAATCGAATGAATAACCAAATTCAGCATCAAAATCTTTTTTAATATCCTTTGGCATTTCATCTAATAAGTAACTGCCTATGAGTCGTTTGCCCAAATTACTACCACTGCCATCATCCCCAAAAAAATAGCCGAGCGATGGAATATTGTGAGATATCTCCTTTCCATTGTACAAGCCCGAGTTAGAGCCTGTCCCAAGTATTCCGGCTATTCCTTCTTTTCTTTTAAAGAGTGAACGTGCCGCCCCGAGTAAATCATGAAAAATTTCAATGGTAGCATTTTTAAATCCGGGTTGCAGGGCATCAATGATAATTTGTTGATTCTGTTTAGTTGAGCAACCTGATCCATAAAAATAAATATGCGTAACTTCGGTACCTGTCATTTTTGGTAAGAGACTTGTATTTATAATCTCTGCTAAAATATCCGATGAGTAATAGTAAGGGTTAAAACCAATTGTTTCAACTTGCAATTGAATCTTTTTTTTATCACATAAAACCCAATCCGTTTTACTCGATCCACTATCCGCAATTATGTGCATGTTTTAAATCATTTAATTACAAATCAAAGTTAGTAATTGCAACGGTTTTAGAAGTTCAAATTAAGGATTATTAACTTTTAATGATAAATTTATTGTTAAAGTTTCATAGATTTGTGCGACATTTCTATTAAACAGGTATAAAGATAAGAATAGTGATTCGAATTTCTGAAGAAGAAGTTATTCGTGCTTTAAAGAATAATGACCATGGGTTCATTAGCAAGCTTTATGAAATACATTTGCCTGTAATTTCACGTTATGTAAGTTATAATAATGGTGAAGACGAAGATGCTAAAGACCTTATTCAGCAGGCATTACTTATTGTTTATCAAAAAGTACGAGCGAATGAATTTGAACTAAGTTGTTCTTTCAAAACGTATTTATATTCTATATGCAAAAATCTTTGGTTAAAGGAATTAAGAAAGAAAAAAGCAGAACAGAAATCGCCAGTTGATCCGGATGAAATTGAAGAAGTAGATTGTTTCGTAGATGTCGAAAAGGAGTATGATCTTAGCATACAGTATTTTTTATACAGATGGCATTATCATAATCTAAGTGAGATTTGCAGAAACCTGATAAAGATGACCCTAGCAAAGATATCGTATGACGAAATTGCCCAAAAACTGAATTTTGCCAACGGAGAAATTGCAAGAAAAAAGAAATATAGATGTAAAGAATTATTAATTAAACGAATTAAAAACGATCCCCGTTATAAGGAGTTTGAAGAAAATGAAAAGTAAACCCAATTATAGTGAATTGGTACATCAGTATCTGGCAAATGAATTGAGTAATGAACAACTTGATGCATTTGAGGCAGAGTTACGAAAAAATGATGCTTTAAAAAAAGAATTGATTTTTCAAAAGAAATTAGATAGCTTTATCCAAGATGATGAATTAGAACGCTTTAAAAAAGTGTTAGATTTGGTCTACTATCGGATAAAAACTAATAAAAACAATATAAAGTTCTTTACTATTGGTAAGCTTTCTCTTATTGCTGCTTCCATCATCATCTTAATATCGTTAAGCATCGTGTTTTTCAATAGTCATAATGGGGGCTATAACAGCAATGAAATATTTAATCAATACTACGAAGGCTACCCATCCTCTTATACTACCCGTGCTGGTGAAGTTTGTTTAAAAGACAGCCAATTCATGATTGCACTTGAACATTATAAGATGAATAAGTACGAAGAAGCAAAAATTAGTTTCATGACTGTTTGCGAAAACCATCCGGATAATATTGCTTCAAAATTCTATTTAGGAATAATTGGAATTGAGCTTGGAGATTTTAATGGAGCATTAGGCTATTTTGACCAGGTGATTAAATCAAAGGATCAATTTTATACGGAGCAATCTGAATGGCACAGAGCTTTATGCTTAATAAAATTGGAATTAAAACATGAGGCCACGAAGCAATTAAATACAATTATTGAGCAGAAGGGGTTTTATGTTGATAAAGCCGCAGAAATTATTTCAATGCTCGAATGAGCTTCTTCCGGAGAAAAAATACAATCAATATAATAATCGCAAATACCAGCAAACCAATTAATCGGTTACCATCTCTAAGCTGAATCGGATTTGTATTCCCTATCAGCACATGCGAAGCCCAAAAATGTGGATGTATACGAATTGGATCTGCAATTTTTAAGAATGCTATCTTAGCCTCCTGTAAGGCTTTTGCCTTATTCATCCCTTTGGCCAAATTTTGATAATAAAAGCTCATTAAGTCGGCACTTGCCTGATCATCGATTGACCATAAAGTTATTGCCAGGCTTGGACTACCTGCAAAAATAAATCCCCTTGCCATACTCATGATACCTTCACCCTTCATGAGACTCCCTGATCCACTATTACATGAGCTTAAAACGACCATTTGTGCATTTAATTCTAAATTAAAGATCTCATGTGTATTTAAAAAATTATCTTCAACATTTGAAGAATCTCCTTCAAGATTCGTAAAAACAAGTTTCGAAAACATTGGATTATTATTATCAATAATGGTATGTGCGGCAAAATGTAATATTGAATATTGAGAAGCAACATTTTTAAATTTCAATTCTGAAGCATTATCAGATTTAAGGATATCGCCACTAATTGATTCAATTATACTTTCCGCTTCTTCTAGTGCAGCCGGTATTGGCAAAAGCACGTCTCTTAAATCGCTGTTATTTTTAGCACGAACCAAATCTTCATAATTAACTTCATTATTATAAGAAGGTACAATTGCCAATAGTTTTTTAGAAGTCTTTTTTTTGGTCCGTTCAGTGAATAACCATTCTGAGGAATATGAATAGCTAATCGGATATTGAAGCATGAGGTAAGGCAAATTCCGATAGTTGCGAATATCATTTGCTTTATCGCTTATTAAAACCTCAAAAGGAAGTTGTAACAGTTCTTTATCAGGAATAATAATCAAATCTTTATCTTTAATCAAATCATTGACAGGTTCGACGAGCATGCCATACAAATAAGAGGCGATATTTTTAAATGAATTAAATTGTTCTTCATTAAAATATGTAAATGATTCTTGTTTAAATATTGAAGTTAAGGATTCAATATTGGCATAAAAGGTTGAATCAATATTAATTGTAGTTAATACAAGCGAATCTTTGGTGATGGCGAACCCTAATAATTCTTTTTTGGTGAGGAAGTATTCAATAACTGCTTGATTATTTGATAAGTGCTTCTGTAAATCTTTAACTCCAAGGCGTTCATTTTTGTATTTCAAATGATAATAATTCTTATAATTTTTTTCAAGCTTGGCTGTTAATAAGTCAATTTCCTGATCAATTTTAAATAACTTTTTTGAAACCCGATCTTTTTTTTCTTGATCGATAACTACTGCTTGTTCAAGATTGTATAATTGATTATTGAGTTTACTTTTTTTGATTCTTAAATGCTTCTCTTTATCCAATAGTTCTTCAGGCACACCAGCAGTAATTTTAGCCATGTCATCTTTTATTAGTCCATTAAGCGTGGCTAGCTTACTGTTCTCCGTGTACTCATAAGCATGGTGTAAATGTTTTTTGTCATTTGTTATATTATATAAATCAATGGATGATAAAATCAGTTTTGAATATAGGGATTCCGTTTGCTCATTCATCTTCAATTTACTGTCAACAGAATTAAATGAAGTTCTAATATTATCAATGGTATTTATAGCAAGTAAAAGTGTTTGATTCAAAAGTTCAATATCATTTATACTTTCTTTTCTATTTAACTTTTGTTTAATTTTTTCATGAAGTGCATCAGCTTTATCCGTTAAAATTGCAAGCAAGTATTTTCTAGATAAGGCATGCTCTATCTCAGGGTTTGTATTTATATCGAAATTGTTAAAGGTTTTATCATTTGCAATGAGTGCTTTTTGAAAGAAATAAAGTGCCTCGTCGGGGGATTTATCAATTAGAATTTTAGCTTTACCAAGATAATCGTAGCAATCAGCTATTGATGGATGCTTTTCCCCAAACAAATTTTTATAAATATTAATGGCTTCTGATGTCAATTCAACTCCTCTCTCATTATGAAGCCTTTCAATTAAGAAATGACCATAATAAAAAATAGCATTTGCGTATTTAAGCGATTTTTGTTCCTTGTAATCTTCTTGTAAAACTTTAATGGATTCTCTAAGGTATCTATCAGCCATATCAAGGGAGTCTAAAGTCATATAAGCATTTGCAATAGCCTGATAAACAGATGATAAGCTAGGGTCTTCGTGCAGTTTTCGATACTCAATCCCTTCTTTTAACAATTCCAATGCTTTTTCACCGTTACCCAATAAAATGTAAACTCTGGCCATTGCCGAATTTGTATTGGTTATATAAGGAAATTTAGGCGAATTTAATTTCTGATATATTTTGATTGATTGGATATAATACTGAATGGATTTATCCAATTCTCTAAAACTATAATAATTATTAGCAATGTTATTATAAATGCGTGCAATTTGATATGAATTATCATCTTCATCAATGTAATCAAGAGCCTTTAAAAGCTCATTTAATGCTTCTCTTCTATTTCCAATCTTCTCAAGTATTAGCCCTCTATTCTCAGCATTTTTTAAAAAATACCATTTTTTATTAGCAGTTATTGAGCTGAGTAAACTGTCAGATTTGTTTAGATAAAGAAGACTGGAGTCGTAATTTTTAATTACTAAATATGAACTGTTTAATAAATAATAAA
The DNA here is from genome assembly GCA_963675215.1 of Bacteroidales bacterium. Taxonomy (GTDB): domain Bacteria; phylum Bacteroidota; class Bacteroidia; order Bacteroidales. Next base: position 3,493,462 of record OY775914.1, on the reverse strand, counting down.
TCGTGTTTAGCTTATCATTGTCATCGTATGAATTATTAATATATATATCAAGTGCCTGATGACAATGTTTTATTGCTTTCGGGTAATCTGTATTGGTAAAATAGAACCTGGCATAGCAATAATTAATTTGATAGTTCGCATGGTGAGAATCTATTTTATGCTTTGAGATAAAATCCTCAGCTTGTGATAAATAATAAAAGCATTGTTCAATGTTTTTATTGTGTCCATTTAAATCTGCCAGGTTAATAAGTGCATTCAGATATGTTAAGGTATCACCAATGCTAATTGACTTAACGATTGACATTTTGTAATAATCAGAAATCGAATCTAATTTGACTGCTAGTGAGTTACCATACTTCTTGTAGAAAAATGATGATGGTTTTAGGGTGTCGGGAAACTGACCTTTAGCGTTACTAGCTGCTAATATCAATAGCGTGAAGAATAAAAACCTTTTTAAATTGGTTAATGGCTTTTTCATTTTAGTAAGTTGGGCGAGTTTAATGGGTAGCTAATTTATAAAATCTATCCAATTAATAAAAAATTAAAAATTATGTAAGTTTCTTATATGCGAAAATAAAAAATGAATTGTTTAGTTCAAGAAAATCAGTATTTTACATGAAGTCTTTTTTTATTATCTTTAAGGATTAAGGCAGGCCTTTCAGTAAAAAAAGTATTTATATTTTGAGTGAAATAATTAAAAGCGGTTTTCGAAAAGCTATAATAGAGTAGAATTCACCTAATTTATTTCTCATGAAAAATGATTTGCGAAATTATTGGAAGAGGATTGGGGCAGTAAATTTGGTACCAGATCCGGATGATCCTGTTGTACCAGATCCACCGCCAGATCCACCACCGGGAGGTGGGAGAGTTTAAGACTAAAAAGGGGATTGAAAAATCCCCTTTTTAGTGCTAGCCCTTTTTGATTTTCCTTTTCAGTTTAAGGTAATCAAGATAGTAAAGTATTTTTATCGAAAAACTATTGGTCATTGGCGAGTCAAAGGTGTTTCTTAAATTACTAAAGTAATTTATCACCGAGTTGTCCTCATCTGAATAAATGGCATTTTTATAAACCAATAATAATTCACTGCCCGGAGCAAAATTCCAGGTATAAACCATATCGATATTAAAAGCGTTCACATTAAAATCATTATCATCAATAAAACCGTTTTGCTTTAATGATCCATCTTCCTGCAGGTTATAATAGTTTTTGTAATGTGCTTTTATCCAGTAATGTCTTAACCTTAAGCTTAAGGATGATTTATTATTGAAAATATAACTCGATTCTAAGGTGTTGGTAATTGTTTGTACATCGCGCTGACCAAATATAATCACTTGCTGATCATTTATATTAAGGCTGTCACTAACATATCCATAGGAGTTATTGTCGTACTTAAGCTCTGCAGTGAGTTTTATGTTAAATTGATCGCTGAGCCTTACTCTTGGAGAAATATTTAGTTTTGATGAATTCCTACCGCTTTCTTTTGTTCCCGTATATTCAAATCTGATGTCAGTGGTAAAGTTCTTACGGTAATCCGGAGAGATCCATACGTTGAAATGGTATTTTGCTGGTCTCTTATAAGTCCATCCGTCCACTCTTGGTTCAAAATGGTCTTCAGCCCCTTCTGGTTCAAATTCTGTGCGTAATCCAACTGAAGTAAAACTCCTCAAGGTTGAACGAGTCATGGTACTAATTTTAAAGGACGAAAATTCGTTTGGCTTATACAGAGATGCATATTCAAATTCGATTTGATTATACATGCTCATTAACTTCCAAAACGGCCTAAATTCATTGTAATCAAAACTCAATCTGTGATTAATGATGTTATTATTTCGCAGATAGCCCAAGTCATTATGATCGTAAGTATCACTCATTCCGGATTGACTATAACTATATTTAAATTTACCGCTAATTTTTCCAATACTTAAACGGTAACTATGACCAAATTCATTGTCTTCATCAGGATAGTATTTTTGACTTAAATTAAATCGTGCGGAAACTGCATAGAAATTATTTTTATCAACAAACCTAACTTCGGTACCAGAAACATTTGCCATGTATTCTTTGTTGCCACGATAAACATTAGTGTTATAAAAAGTTATGTACGAATTATTTTTTAAGGATTGGTCAATCACTACCATGTTATAATTGGAGAATGGTTGCGTTAACACGCGTTGTTTATTCCCATCATCATCAATGACGTCAGCATAAGTATTACTGGTCATGGCATTAAAAATTCCCAATCCCAACCCTGACTTCGTTTTTCCTGAAATTTTGCTCGCATTGATCAATTGAGTTGCATCCGGATTTGATAAAATCTGCTCATCTTCGTATTCGTCAGATACATTAGAGCTGTTAATTGGTGCACTCCCAACTCTTCTTGAATAAAAGATACGATCCCTTCTGTTAAACAATTCTGTTCCTTCAGTAAAGAAAGGCCTTCGCTCCTGATAAAATGTTTCGAATGGTGAAAGATTAACTATTTTATCATCAGACTGAACCTGGCTAAAATCGGGAATAAGTGTAATATCAAGCGTAAAACTTTCATTAATTCCAAATTTTACATCCATCCCATATCCGTGAGACCTACCCCAGCCAACAACATCACTATTGTTTTCTATATAGCCTGAAACGTAAGGAACAGCTGATAATCGCAAAGGAGGAAGGATATTTGAAATTCCTTCTGCCTGACCAGCTTGTGTTGTAGTTCCTGAAATCCCTTTATCCACAAAATTCCACGAGTCTTTTTCTCTGTATCTTTTTATCTCTCTGAAAAAATTAATTCCCCATAGTTGCACATCTTTTTTTGGGAATCTTAAAGCTGAATAAGGAATTCGAATCTCAATAATCCATCCATTATCAACGATTCTGGTTTTGCTATCCCATACGGCATCCCAGTTTTTATCACCACGTCCTCCAGTAGCCTGCATTTTTTCGTCCTGCTGCACACCTGCGGGGTTAACGAGAAACCCATAGGTGGTTTTAGCATCATTAAACGGATCAATGTGAATTCCGAAATTATCGGAAACACCTAATTCGTCTCGCTTCGAAAGTTCACTCATGATGCTATCCGGTGCTGTGTCGTAAAGCATTGCACCAATATAAATGGCTTCGTCGTCGTAAATGAATTTTATTTCTGATTTCTGAGAAGCGGGTGCGCCATTATAAGGATCTACCTGTATAAAACCTGATGCTACAGAAGCATTTACCCATGCTTTGTCGTTTAGCAAACCATCAATAGTTGGGGTGTCTGTAGTCCTTTTTACCTGAAGTTTTTTTCTTGAAATTATAGAGTAGGAGGGTAGGTTTAGTAAAATTGCAATACCCAATATTATAAATTTCTTCAAAAATTCGTTCATATCCGAAAAACAGGATGTGGTATATATCTAATTTAAATTTTCTGCGTCGTATTTCTTTGATTTATACTCAAAGTGCCGCAAAGATATGTTAAATACAAGCTTCTCCTCCAAGAAAAAATAGAGATATATGAATGCTAAAATCTTATATACTTAAGGTATTATTTTGGAGACGAAATTGTTCTGGTTTTTGATTATAGTCCTTAAGATGCTCTTTTCGAAATATGCAAAAGTAAATTTTGAGGAAAAGGAATGGCTTTTTTAAAAAAAGGTTATCTCGCAATTGCTATTTCAATGTCGAGTCATTAGGAGAATTTGTAGCCGTTCGTTCCGATGTTTTGAATACCGAATGTTTACAATATTTTTAGATAAGATTACGCTTTCGTGATAACATCTCTTTGATGGATGATTTTATTGCATAAAGTCTTGGCTAAAATTATTTGATTAGGCACATTTCTGATCAATTCAATCCTGTTTTATAAGCGTAAGAACTTTATTTTGATTTCCGTTTAAGGCTTTGGTAATCCAGATAGTAAAGTACTTTTATTGAGAAGCTATTATTCATGGGGGAATCAAAAGTGTCCTTCAAATTAGCAAAGAAATTATTCACAAAACTATCCACATTGGTATATATAGCGTTTTTGTAAACCAATAAGAGTTCACTTCCTGGCGCAAAATTCCAGGTATACACCATATCTATATTGAATGCGTTAACATTGAAATCGTTATCATCAAGATAAGCATTTTTAGTTAAAGAACCATCCCGGTTAAGGTCGAAATATTCATCGTAAGTAGCCCTGATCCAGTAGTGGCGAAGACGCAAACTTAGTGATGCTTTATTGGTAAAAATATAACTCGATTCTATTGTATTTGTAATTGTTTGGATATCTCTTTGCCCGAAAATAATTACATGTTCGTCATTTACATTTAAGCTATCAGTTATGTATCCATATGCCTTATTTTCTTTCTCAACTTGAGTAGTAATTATCATGTTTAACTGGTCATTAAGTCGTATTCTTTGACTTAAACTAAACATGGTATTGTTTCTGCCCTTTTCGGTTGTTCCAGTGTAACTGAATCTGATATCTGTTACATAATTCTTCCGGTAATCTGGCGATATGAAAAAGTTGAAGTTATGACTTGAAGGCATTTTATAAATCCAGCCTTCCACTCTTGGCTCAAAATGATCTTCAGATCCTTTTGGTTGAAAGTTAGTCCCAAAGTTTATGGAAGTGAAATCTCGAAGCGTCGTACGTGAACTGGTACTGATTTCAAAAGAAGAATACTGTCTTGGCTTGTACAAAGTTGAATATTCAAAATCAATACTGTGAGACATGTTCATTACTTTCCAAAACGGACTATATTCATTATAGTCAAAACTTAACTGATGAGTGAGGTTGTTATTGTGTGCTAAATAGCCCATGTCATTGTGATCGTAAGTGTTGCTGATTGCCGATTGAGTGTATGCATATTTAAATTTCCCACTTATTTTACCAATGTTAATATCATAACTGTGCCCAAATACATTGTCCTGATCTGGATGGTATTTTTGACTTAGATTAAAACGGCCACTGATGGCATAAAAATTATTTTTATCCACAAACCTTACCTCACTACCTGAAACATTTGCCATGTATTCATTTCGGCCTCTGTAAACGTTGGTGTTATAAAAACTTATAAAAGAGTTATTCTTGAGCGCCTGATCAAGAACAACCATGTTGTAGTTAGTGAATGGTTGTGTAAGATATTTTTTTTCATCTCCCGAATCATTTTCAACCTTTGCATAGGTTTTAGAGGTCATTGCATTAAAAATTCCAATTCCCAATCCTGATTTTGTTTTGCCCGAAACTTTGGTGGCATTTATCAGCTGAGTCGTCTCGGGGTTTAATAAAATTTTATCTTCATTATATTCATTCTGAACCTGATTAAAGTTGAGGGGTTTAGTTCCAATCCTTCGAGAGTAAAATATTCGATCACCCTTGTCGAATAATTCCGTTCCTTCTGTAAAAAATGGCCTTTTTTCCTGATAAAAAGTTTCGAAGGGCGAAAGATTAACAATTTTATCATCGGATTGCACCTGGCTGAAATCGGGAATTAAAGTAGCGTCGAGGGTAAAGCTTTCATTGATGCCGTATTTTATATCCATTCCGTAACCATAGGATTTTCCCCAGCCGATATTTTCGCCATTGTTTTCAATATACCCTGAGAGATAAGGTACCGCAGATAATCGAAGAGGAGGAGTAATATTTTTGATGCCTTCAATCTGCCCCGATTGGGTTTTTGTGCCGGCTATTTCTTTATCAACAAAATTCCATGAGCTAATTTCTCTGAATCGTTTTATTTCCCTAAAAAAATTAACAGCCCATAATTGGACTTCTTTTTTTGGAAAGCGAAGAGCTGAGTGAGGAATCCTGAGCTCAACTATCCAACCATTATCGACAATTCTGGTATGACTTTCCCACACAGCATCCCAGCTTTTATCATCATGACGGCTATCTTCTCCAACTTTTGAGTCCATTTGCACTCCTGCAGGATTTACATAAAAACTATACGCAGTCGAGGCATCATCAAAAGGGTCAATGTGTATCCCAAAATTATCTGAAATACCCATATTATCTCGTTTTGATAATTCACTTATAATGCTATCGGGGGCTGTATCATAAAGAATTGCTCCTATGTATATAGCCTCGTCATCATAAATAAATTTGATTTCCGATTTCTGAGAGGCTGGCACACCATTATAAGGCTCAACCTGAATAAAATCTGAAGCTACAGAAGCATTCACCCATGCCTTGTCGTTTAGGAAACCATCAATGGTTGGAATCTCTGTGGTCCTATTTACCAGAAGCTTTTTTCGTGAGATGATTGAGTAGGAAGGTAGGCTTAGTAAAATTGCGATGCCCAATAAAATTAATTTCTTGAAAAATTCGTTCATGTCCGAAAAGCAGGATCTGGTATAAATGTTATTTAAATTATCTGTGCCGTACTACTTTGATTTATTCTCAATGTGCAGTAAAGATAGGGTAAATACAAGTTTCTCCTCCAAGAAAAAATAGAGATATATGAATGCCAAAATCTTATATACTTAGGGTGTTTTTTTAGAGACGAAATTGTGCAAGCTTTTGGTCGTAAATTTTATAATTAGTATCATCAAAACAAATTATGTAAACCATTTTAGGGAATATGTTAGATTTTAAAAAAATGGAAATTTCTGATAAAGCTATATCAGCAGCCTCTGGCTTTGGAAATCCGTAAACGCCTGTGCTGATGTTTGGAAATGCAATAGAATCACATTTTAATTGCTTGCATAATAATAGACACTCGTGATAACTGCTTCTTAAGAGTTCATTTTCATTCGATTTCCCATTTTTCCATATTGGCCCAACCGTGTGAAATACAAATTTTGCAGGCAGGTTATAGGCTTTTGTAAACTTCACTTTACCCGTATCACATCCATTTAGTAGTTTACATTCTTCGAGCAATTGCGGACCTGCCGAACGATGTATGGCTCCATCCACACCACCACCGCCAAGTAAACTATTGTTTGCTGCATTCACAATAGCATCCACTTCCAGCTTGGTTATATCTCCCCTGATTAATTTAATTGACATTTCTTGAATTATTGATCCTTGGTAACAAACAGCTGTGCTGTTTCATATTTTACAACTCTGATTTTTGTACCTTTTTCAATGAACCCATTTAAAGCTGTTGCGTCAAGATATTCATCGTCAATCTGGACTTTACCTGCAGGGCGTAAATTTGTTTGGGCGATTCCTGTTCTACCCATCATGGTTCTGTATTTTTTATCTGAGGTGCTAAATCCTGCTGTTTTTTCTTGAGTTGAATCTAAGGCAAGATGACCAAAAATGGTGGAAGTAAATAGTTTTTTACTAATCCATATTGAAGAAATTAGTGACAGAAAAACTGCTATGATAACCGTGAAAAAGGATTGTACAAGTCGATCAAAATTAACAAGTTGGCCATCTAAAATAACACTGTCAACCATGCTTAGGGTTAAGCCGGTTATTACCAATAAGAGACCGGCAATGCCTGCAATGCCGAAACCCGGAATCGCAAATACTTCTATTGCAACTAAAATAAGGCCTACAACAAAAATTACAATTTCCCAGTTTTCTGCCAAGCCTTCTAAATAGAGCGGAGCAAAATATAAAAGAGCAGCTCCAATGGCTGCCACAGATGGAAACCCTAAACCTGGTGATTGTAATTCAAAATAAATCCCTCCAATAATCAACATAATTAAAATACCCGAGATGTATGGTTTAATTAAAAAGCCAATTATGCGGTCAAGTGAAGTGATGGTTTGTTCTGTGATTTGGTAATTCTCAATCCCAGCTAATTTTAAAACATCACGTATGCTTTCTGCCATTCCTTCACAATAATTATTGGCTATAGCCTCAGAAGTTGTGAAAGTGAGAACCTGCCCCGTATCAATAACGTTTTCGATATATATTTTTGGATCAACCATGGCTTGGGCAATATCAGGATCCCGGCCATTGGCTTCTGCTGTTGACCTCATGAGTGATCTCATGTAGGACTGATACTTGTCGGGTAAAGGTTTACCACTTTGGTCAACAACAGTTGCTGCTCCAATATTGGCCCCTGATCGCATATAAATTCGGTCGCAAGCAATTGAGATTAATGCCCCGGCAGAGGCCGCATTATTATCAATAAAAACATAAACCGGAATATTAGATCGAAGAATAATAGTTCGGATGGAATCGGCTGCATCGAGCAATCCACCATAAGTGTTCATATGAATTAAAATAAGATCGGCATTTAATTTATGGGCTTCTTCGAAAGCTTTTTTTGTTGTTCTCCATACCGGAGGAGCAATTTCTTCCTGAATATTAAACTTGTATATTTTTTGAATATTATCGGTTTGCGCCATTGATGAAACAGACGAGCCAATAAGTATAAAAATTAGCAGATTTAGAAATTGATTTTTTATTAAACGCATCATCATTGAGAATTAAGAGGTGAAATTAATTTTTATTCTTCATGCAATTTGTTATACATCTGCTTCCATGCTCTTTGGCGCCAATAGTATCTTCTCCAATATTTACCCCATTTTATATTGGTCCAAAGTCGTTCGTGTAAATAATAAATGGCAAGTTTGGCAACTACATCAATTGAAGTGATAAAGGTTGCAGTTTCCAATACTTCTTCCATTGATTTTTCAGAGTAGCGTCTAAAAATCACAAAGGTTATTAAAAAAGTAGTTCCCGATGCAATCACCCGCCAGCTTAAGGCTTTTAAAATACTTCTTACCGGACTGTCTTTTTCAAAATTCCTCAGCGCTTTTTTCTCTTCTTTGTCCATGAATTTGGTTGTTTATATCAATTATTACAAGTTTAGCGATTTTTACGGATTTATGCAAAATGATTCTTGATAACCGCAAGTAATTCAGTATTAATTAGATTATTTGAAGATATAATTTCCTTCCCGAAAATAAAATCAGATTTACCTTTAAAATCTGAATTTAAACCGCCGGCTTGTGAAACAATAAAAGAGCCTGCTGCAACATCCCATGATTGGAGGCCATATTCATAAAAGCCATCAACTCTTCCGCAAGCAACATAAGCTAAATCAGCAGCAGCTGAACCCAAACGACGCACACCTCTGGTGTTTTTCATGAAATATTTGAATAACTGAAGGTATTCATCTAAGCGGCCATAATCGTAATATGGAAAACCTGTAGCCAATAATGAATCATCTAATTTGCTTGATTGCGAAACCCTTATTTCGTTATTATTCAAGTATGCTTTATCTCCTTTCCACGAATAAAAGCATTCGTCTTTATTTATTTCGTATACCACTCCCATGATGATTTCTGACTTGTATTCCAGCGCGATACTGATACAATAGATGGGGATTCCATGAATATAATTGGTCGTTCCGTCGAGCGGATCAATGATCCAATTGAACTCTGATTTTGCTTCCAATTGCGGACTTTCTTCAGCAATAAATCCTGCTTTAGGAATTAGTTTAGACAGTTCGGAAATGAGCCTTTCTTCTGCTGTTTTATCAACATAGGTGACTAAATTATGTGTGCCCTTATGTTCAATATCTCGAAGTTGGAATTTTAAAGCTTCGTCCTGAATGAATTTACCAACAGCACGACTTAAATTACAAACTTGATTAGTAATGATCTTTAAATTTATCACGATTCGATTTTTGCAGATGTGAATTTACGATACTTCGTAAAAAGTATAATTCCTAATATCCCTAATAAAATTAGAATTACAGAGATGATTTCGGCTTGGGTAATATCAGAATTAAAAATGTGATAGGTTGTATTGATTCTGATTTTCTCAATAAAAAACCGTTCGAATCCATTAAATATTAAATAAATTGAGAATAAAACGCCTGGTATTTTGATTCGCTTTCTTAAAAACCAGAGAGCTGAAAATAAAATGAAGCATGTAGTGGTTTCGTAAATAGGTGTTGGAAAAACGGGTTCGGCTAAGCGATAACAATGCGCCCCAGTGCATCCGTCAATCAATACTCCTTGATTTAGCACGTTATGCGGATAATCATAGGCCCAGGCCCAGTCAGGTAAAAATGAAAGCCATTCGGGTTTTGGCTCAAGATTAACAATTCCCCAGTCACCATCACCAGCTACCTGGCATCCAATTCGACCAATCGCATATCCGATCATAAGAACGGGAGCAATGGCATCGGCCAACTCAGGCCAAGGAATTTTATTTTTTTTGGCATAAATAATTAAAGTGATAGCTGCAACAATTAACCCACCGTAAAAAGTAAGTCCGCTGAATGATAATAATGACCCTATCGGATCAGCTAAAAATTCATCCAAATTTTCAAGCTGATGAAATACTTTAGCGCCAATAATTCCTGAAATAGCAGCAATAAAAACCAAACTACCTGTCAGATCGTAAGCATGCAGTTTTTCTTCTTGCCAGATAGGCTCTGCCAATTCACTTTTTTTAATTTTTCGATAAGTAGAATAAATCGAACAGGTTCCAACAATCAATCCTCCCCAAAAATTTCCTTTCAGCGAAAATAAAAATTCACTTGGATTTTCAGCCAGCGACGAATAATTGAAAATTGCTTCAATTAATTTAAACCCAACGATAAATCCAAGGAGGAATGGAACAATAAAATCTTGAAGTTTAGGTGGGCTTCCTTTTAATGCTTTTTTAATTTGGAAAGGTATCAGACCTTCATTTTCTTTTCTTTTGAGCTCGAAATATAGAATGAATGAGGCCACAATAAAAGCTAAGGCAACAAAAAAACCATAGCTTTGGATAGGTAAATTGATGTTTGTTCCAAAAACGTCATTAATAAAGTCGCTAATTTTAGGATACATATTTGTTAATTATTTAAAATCAATTAGGAAATCGCCATCTTCGTCTATCTTTACTAATTTCACTGAGATAATCTGATTGATGAGTTTGGGGTTATAAGGCGTTTTTACCTTGATATAATTTTCGGTGAATCCATGCATAAAGCCTTGGTTATTATCTCCTTCGAACAAAACCTTAGTAGTAAATCCAATGTGATCATTATAAAATTGTAATTTTTTACGATTGGATAATTGCTGAAGTTTTTGACTTCTTTCTTTAATTACGTGAGGTGCTACCTTGACTGTGCTTTTTGATGCCACAGTACCCGGCCGATCAGAATATGAAAAGACATGGGTATAAGTTATATCTGTATCTCTAATAAATTCATAAGCTTCTCGGAAATCATCTTCTGTTTCATCCGGAAAACCCACAATAACATCAGCTGCAATTAAACAATGTGGAATTAATTCTTTTATTACAGAAACCCTGTCGGCAAATAATGAAGGAGTGTATCTTCGCTTCATCGCCTTCAATACCTTTTTACTTCCTGATTGCAAAGGAATGTGAAAATGAGGTAAAAATTTATTTGAATTAGCTACAAAACGAATAATGTCATTCGAAAGTAAATTGGGTTCGATGGATGAAATCCGGATTCGTTCAATTCCATCAATTTGATCTAGTTGTTGAATTAAATCGAAGAATGATTCATTATTTCTTATGCCGAAATCTCCAACATTTACTCCTGTTAAAATAATTTCCTTGATATTGCTTGCTGCAATTTCTTTGGCCACTCTGAGTGTGTTCTCTATCGTGTTTGATCGACTTCGCCCGCGCGCGTACGGAATGGTGCAAAAGCTGCAAAAATAATCACAGCCATCCTGCACCTTTAAAAAAGATCGGGTTCGATCTCCTGATGAGTAACTGGGATGAAAATTGAAATCGGTTTTTAGATCAGAGGTTGAAATAAGGGTTTCGCATGAATGGCTGTTTTCAAGATTATGGAGATGATCCAGAATCTTAAATTTATCGTTGTTTCCTAAAACCAAATCAACACCTTCCATTTTTGCTAACTCTTCAGGCCTGATTTGTGAAAAACAACCAATGATTGCAATTCGGGCATTTGGATTGCGTTTATGCGCCTGCTTGATAGCAGTTTTGCATTTTTTTTCTGCATTACCGGTAACTGTGCACGAATTAATGACATAAACATCAGCCATGTCTTTGCAGTCAACAGCGGCATAACCATCCTTGATGAAGGATTTGGAAATGCTGGAAGTTTCCGCAAAATTAAGTTTACAGCCGAATGTCTGAAATGCTACTCTTTTCATAATTTGTAAAACAAAGATAAATGTTTACTTCATTAGTCTGGCAGGAGAATTATCAATATATTTTTGAAGTATAATTCCTCCGATAATAAAAAATAGTCCAACAATGGTAGAGAGTAAAATATTTTCGCCTACTGTCAGCCGGATAAAAATAAGTGCCAGAAAAGGTGACAGGTAAACAAGGTTACTTACTTTGGCTGTATTTATCGATAAGCTAAGTGCTTTCAACCATAAAAAATAAGTGATTCCCATTTCGAAAAATCCGATATAAATTGAACCTATTAGGGCATTTTGTGTTGGCAGTTGAATCCCTCCCAAAATTAAACAGGTCATAAGAATATAGCTAAATCCAAAGCAGAAGTTCAAGAATAGCTTTATGATATCATCCCTTTTGTCCTTCATGTTTAAGATCCAATAAAGTGCCCAGAAAATGGCACTTCCGGCAGCTAAACTCACTCCTAAAACATTACTAAACTCAAGTGTTAAAATACGGCCTTCAGTTGAAATAATAATAATTCCCAAAAAACTAATGATAATCGCAATGATGCTTTTATAACTGATTTTTTGTTTTAGCAAGGGAATGGACAAGAGAACTAAAACAATAGGCCAGAAATAGTTTAATGTTCCGGCTTCTTGCGCTTTTAATAAAGTATAAGCTTTGAATAAAATGAAATAGTAAAGGAATGGGTTTAGTAATCCCATGATTGCCGAACTTACATAATCTTTAAATCGAAGTTCTTTTAATAGACTTAGTTTTCTTTGAAGAAGCACTAATAAGAATAATATAAAAAGTGAAAATAAACTTGCGTAAAGCAGAAGCAGGGTATAGTCGATAAATCTTAATGTGATTTTAAATGCAGAACTCATGGTTGACCAAAAGAGGATGGCAGTTAGTGCAAATAGGTATGCCTTAGTTTGAGTTTTCATTTTATTTAATTCGCCCAAGTTGGGAAAACATTGACATCAATACCGAAAATGTAAGTTCCAAGAAAATAAGTTACCAATGTGATGACGATGGCTCCGATGATGTTTAAGACAATTCCGGTTCTGGCCATATCAACGATACTAATCTTTCCCGTCCCAAAGATGATTGCATTTGGCGGCGTAGCTACCGGAAGCATAAATGCCATAGAAGCAGAAAGGGTGGCAGGAATCATAAAAAGCAAAGGATTAATTTGCGTTGAAACGGATAAGCCTGCCAAAACCGGCAGCAACATTTCTACCGTTGCAACGTTCGAAGTCAATTCCGTTAAAAAAGTCATCATCATGGCGATAACAAAGATAATCAGGATGGGATGAATGTTTACAACCCAGCTAAGTTGGGTCCCAAACCACATGGATAATCCAGATTCTTTAAATCCGCTCGCCAGGGCAAATCCTCCTCCAAAAAGTAAAACAATATGCCAGGGAATTCCTTTGCTTGCTTCCCAATCCATCAGTTTCGTTCCTTTCTCATTTTTTGAAGGAATAAAGAATAGCAATACTGCCATTGTGATGGCAACAGTTCCATCGTTTAAAAAAGATGGATTTGAAAAAATGTTTGCCCAACCGGGAATTTTGAAAGTACCAATGCTAATATCTGATCTGAAAATCCATAAAAATGCGAGGGCAATAAAATCAATTAAAATAATCCGTTCTTCGAAACTGATTACGCCCAAATTTTTGTATTCATTTTTAAAGGTAGATTTATCAATAGATGATAAAGTTTTTTCCTTTGGTTTAAATATGAAGTATAAAAATGCCCAGGTAACGATGAATAATATAAAACTAATGGGAAGCGCGAAAGCGAACCAATTAGCGAAAGTTATTTCGGGAGCAGCCGGGAACATAATTTGAAATATTCGGGTGAAGGATAAATTAGGAGGTGTTCCAACGAGGGTTGCAATGCCCCCAATAGAAGCACTGTAAGCCACTCCTAAAAATAAACCGGTTGCATATTTCCCCAGTTTTTGTTGTTCAATGTTTTCTTCAAGCTTTTGTATGATGGATAACAGAATAGGAACCATCATCATGGTAGTTGCTGTATTTGAAATCCACATCGATAAAAAAGCAGTAGAAAGCATAAACCCAAGTAATATGCGCGCGGGGCTAATACCTGTATACATCAGGATTTTTAGTGCAATCCTTCGATGTAAGTTCCATTTTTGCATCGCAATAGCCACAATAAAACCACCTACGAATAAAAAAATGACATGATTAAAGTATGTTGATGAAACATCTTTTCCATCCATCACGCCAAGAAGAGGGAATAGTATTACCGGAATTAAAGCTGTTACTGCCAATGGAACAATTTCAGTGATCCACCAAATGGCCATTAAAAGGGCAATGGCTAAAGTATATGTCACAGCAGGCTTACCAGGCTCAAGATCTCCAAAAAAAATGATTGAGAAAAAAATAAGTAAACCCCCAAAAAGGCCAAATGTTTTTTTTAAGCTGAGCATTGAAAAATGTATTCGCATAAAAATGAAGTTGTTTGTCAAATTTAGAAAAATAAGCGAGACCTGAAATCAGAAAATTTTTTAATAGTGATTGAAAATGAAATATTCTTGACTAATTTATTAATTTTGCGATCTGTTTTTAAAATAACTGTAGATGAAAAAATTAGGAGTAGTTGCATTTGGAGGAAACGCTTTGCTGCAAGCAGGGCAAAAAGGAACCATTGAAGAACAAGAACGTAATGCGTACGAATCGGGTGAACGTTTGATTTCGTTGATTGAGCGGGATTACAATATTGTAATAACCCATGGCAATGGGCCACAAGTAGGTAATATTTTACTGGCTAATCAGGCAGGTAATAAAATGTTTGGATTGCCCGAAATGCCGCTTGATATCTGCGTTGCCTATTCGCAAGGATTTATCGGTTATATCATGGAGCAACAGCTAAGAAATGTGCTCCAATTAAACGACCTTGATCGGGATATTATCACAATCATCACACAGATATTGGTAAATAAGGATGATCCTGCATTTGCAAATCCGACTAAACCTATCGGCCCTTATTATACAAAAAAAGAAGCTGATAAAATCATGAAGGAATCCGCTTCAAAATTTGCTGAAGATCCTAAGGGTAGAGGGTGGCGGAAGGTAGTTGCATCTCCTAAACCATTGGTTATTTCAAATAAAAAGTCGATTGAGCGTATTGCGCGTGACGGGCAAATTGTAATTGCTGTTGGCGGTGGAGGAATTCCTGCTTTTTATGTTGAACCTAATAAGCTTCAAGGAATTGATGCTGTTATCGATAAGGATTTGGCGTCTGCATTATTGGCCTCTCAAATAAATGCGGATAAACTTTTTATCCTGACTGATGTTCCAAAAGTATGCCTAAATTTCAATACTCCTCAAGAAAAAACATTAAGTAGAATAACCATAGCAGAGGCGCGTAAATATCTTAAAGAAGGACATTTTGCAGAAGGAAGCATGGCTCCAAAAATTCGTGCAGCTGTTCATTTTGTTGAGCATAGTGGTAAAGACGCAATTATTACCAAAAGTACTTTACTTGGGGTAGATGACGGAGGAACAAGAATTGTGATGGTGTAATTTAAATATGGGTCTTTACAAAGAAAGCGACTTTCTCTAAAGAAGTAATCATATCATATTCTTCAAGGTAAATGTTTGAAGGAACCTGAACTGGTTTTGGTGTGTAATTTAAAATTCCTTTTATTCCTGCCGATACCAGTTTTTCGGCAATATCTGGTGCTGCTCCTGCAGGAACCGTGATGATGGCAATGGAAATGTTTTCTTTTTTAATTATTTCGCCAAGTCTGTCGATATGATAACCCTTAACACCTGAATAGATGCGATCAATTTTATCGGGATTGCTGTCGAATCCTGCAACGATTGATAATTTTGTGCGTTTACCATTAAAATAATTAATCATGGCCCTACCCAAATTACCAATTCCTACAACTGCCACATTTAATCCTTCTTTGGTATCAATGATATCACCAATCAGATCAATTAATTCCTGAATATTGTAGCCTTTACGAAGTGTGCCGGTATAACCAATAAGCATGATGTCTCTTCTAACCTGAACCGGAGTAATATGTTGGATTTTAGCAATTTCATGAGAAAAGATGTGGGTTTTACCTTTAGCAGCGCAAATGAGCAATGCCCTACGATATTGGCTGAGTCTTTCAATAGTCTTGTGTGGTAAATGCTTCATTTAGTAGTGAAATAAATTGATGTCTATTATTCAGTTTGGCAAATTTAGATTTTGGAACCTTAATATGCAAGAAAATTGTTAATTATTTCACAGTTGTTAAACGACTATCATAAAATTATATGACACACAACAGTTTTTTGTGCTATATCCTGATAATTAATGTGGTATGGTGAAGTTTTGAAATGATAATTTAAAGATAAATTTTTATTTAAGCTGATTTTTTAACCAATTGTACCACTTATCCATTCCTTCACCTGTTTTTACCGAGAGTTCGAAAAATTCAAGATGATGGTTAACCTGTAGTGCATATGCTTTGGCTTTTTCAACATCAAAATCGACATAAGGTAGTAGATCTGTTTTGTTAATAATACAAATATCTGAAGAGTGAAACATGTTGGGGTATTTGAGTGGTTTATCTTCACCTTCGGTTACACTGATCACAACAACTCTTTTTGTTTCTCCCAAATCAAACATCGATGGGCAAACCAGATTTCCAACATTTTCGATCACTAAAATACTATTGTCTTTTGGCTGAAGTTTTTGTACGGCTTTAAGTATCATATCAGCCTCAAGATGGCAACCATTGCCAGTATTAACCTGAACAGCAGGAGCTCCGGCAGCTTCAATTCTGTTGGCATCATTCATTGTTTGTTGGTCACCTTCAATTACATAGAAGGCATGTTCCTTGTTTTTATCTTTAATGGTTCTTTCCAGCAAACTGGTTTTTCCGGAGCCGGGAGAGCTAACTAAATTGAGCGTGAGAATATTTTTCGCTTCGAAATAACCACGATTTTTCATGGCTAATAAATTGTTCTTTTGCAAAACATCAACTTCTACACTAATTTCCTTTCCATGTTCATGAGTGTGTGAATGACCGTGATCATGTGCATGGTCATGATGATTGTGATGATGGTCGTGAGTATGTTTATGTTCTTTGTTGTTTTCTTCGCCTGGCCTCTTGATCGATACTGAATCGTCGCCACATCCGCAAGTTCCGCACATAGTTATTGTTTTTTCACAAAATTAATCAATTAATGTATTTCTTCGAATAAATAATTAACAGTTATTTAATAACAATGATAAATGGTTAACAATAATTTTCTATTAAAGTCGAATATATAGGTGCAATATAGTTGAATTCGTTAGATATATTCGTATATTAGCTCAAGAAGAATGCAATAGCAGATTGTTTAATCAGATTAGAAAAGGAGGAACCAATGCCAAAAAATGTTTCATTAAATGTTAAATGCACAAAATGTAATCATTCATTAATGGATTACAATAAGGAATTAAACGGAAAGCCAAGTATTTTGGTAAATATTAAATCAAAAGAGTCGACCGGAAAATTGTGGTTATGTTCAACCTATGGCTGTTACGATAAAGAATCTAGTATATCATTGGTTCAAGGAAATAATGTGGAAATGTCATGTCCGCATTGCAAAGAAGTTTTAAATACTAAAATTGATTGTAAAGAGTGTGATGGAAAGATCGTGAAATTTAATATTGAGATAGGAGGAACGGTTAGTATTTGTTCTAAAATAGGCTGTGAGAGTCACTATATTATGATAGAAAACCTGGAAGATACATTAAGAAAATTCCATCAAATTTACGGCGACTAAATAAAACAATGCATAATACTTATTGTGTTAGAAAACAACCTGGCTCTTTGGCTTACAAAGAGCTTTTTTATTTTAAAAGAAGTGTGAATGTTGTGCCTGTATTAATGATTGAATTTACACTGATTTCAATGTTATGATAATCGCAGATTTTTTTAACCAAAGCTAGGCCCAGTCCGAAATTATTATTCCCCGACTGGAATTTCTTAAAGCGTTCAAATATGTATGGAATATCATCTTTTGCTATGCCAACTCCGTTGTCATTGATCATTAGTTTAAACCCCGTATTTTCAATCGTTGATATAACCTGAATTTGTCCATCTTCAGGAGTATATTTTATGGCATTATTGAAGAGGTTGTAAACCATCATATGAATGAGTTCTTTATTGCCCGAAAATAAAAACGTTTCCTTACAAAAGTCATCCATCAGTTTAATATTTTTTGCTTCCAGATGTTCTTTGATTTCGTTAACCACATTTCTAACTACTGAGTTGATCTCAATGGTTTCGTCTTTCAGATATTCTTTGTTTTCTATCCTGGAAAGCAATAGTAAGGATCTCACAAGCTTTGTTAAACGGCCTAAAGTAACTTTTGTCTCATAAATTTTTATGGCATCTTCATGACTGAGATTTGTGTTTGCTGAAAAGTTTTCAAGCTTACTTTTTATTACACTTATTGGAGTGAGAATTTCATGAGAAATATTTCCAATATACTCCCTTTCTTCATTAAAAACCTCTTCAATTCTGGTCATTAAGTGGTGGATACTTTCCTCTAAATACTTGAAATCACTTGTGGTTGTGTTTGTTTTTGAATAATTGAAATTAGAAGGATGCTTAATCAATTTTAATTTTTTAATGATTTGATCGAAGGGGCGGAGTAAAATTTGAGTGATTGACAGATCAAAAATGACGGCCAGTGCAAGTAACAGGATGAGAAATACGAAGGTGTATTTTCTGAGTGTGTTTTCAAAAAGTGTAATAGCAGCAGTACTTTTACCAATTTCTAATAAATAGAAATAACCGTCATATTCAAAAGTGGCACTGATAATTCTATAATCGATAATTTCTTCGTCAACTATTCTTTGGGTTGACTCTATGAATTCTGTAAGGACAGTATCCGCGCTAATTTCAATAGAAACATATTCTTCTTTTAAGAGGTTATAGCTTCCGTATCCCAATGAATTATTCTCAATATCAACAAATTCCTCAATTCCCATTTCTTCAATAATGAGATATAGCTGGTCTAATTTGTTAATCAGTTGATTATCCATTTCTCTAAGTGATATTTTAGCCACCACCATAGGAAGGATTAGCGCTGCAATAATGATAATAACAATTTTAGAAAAGGCATTGATTAATGCCAGTTGTGTTTTGAGTTTTGTGTTTGGAAATAACATGATTATGCATCGAATTTATAACCTAAACCCCTGACTGTTTTAATCCAGTTTTGATCGTCAAATTGGCTAATTTTTTTTCTAATATTTTTAATATGAACATCAATATAATTTGATTCAAAATCTTCTTCGTAAAATCCTCCCCAAATATGTTCGGTAAGTTGCATTCTGTCTAAAACCCTTCCCTTATTTAAAATGAGATAACTGAGAAGATCAAATTCTTTTATGGTCAGATCGATACTATTGCCTTGATATGTAAGCAATCGTTTATTCACATCAATAATAAATTTCCCAAATTCAATTTCAGCTTTTGTTTGTCCGAATTTTCTTCTTGTGATGGCCTGAATTCGTGAGTGTAATTCAAGCAATGAAAAAGGTTTAGCCATATAGTCGTCGGCACCGTAATCAAATCCCTTGAGTTTATCATTCAACTCGCCACGGGCAGTAATTACGATAAAATATGCTTCCTTATTATAAGATTTTGCCTCTTTGATTAAATCAAGTCCGTAATAGTCTGGCAAACCAATATCGAGTAATACAAAATCGTAAGGATTGATGGCCAATAATTCAGACGCTTTTGACCCGGTATATGCCTTGTCGCATTGATAATGCTCTTTGGTGAGAAATTGTTCAATCTCGTCAGCCAATGCTTTTTCGTCTTCTATGATCAGTATTCTCATAATTAAAAAATTGGAGTATAAAGAACAGAAATCATAAATCCACTTTGGTCTTCCCAATTTATTGCCTTAAGCTTGTTAGAGGGGATGCTGTAGAACCAACTAAACGAGAAAGAAATATTTTTATAACTGTAAATAATGGGGACATTGAACACCATACTTAAATAGTCAAATTTTTCTGTGGTATAACCCTGCTGACTTAGGTAATATCTTCTACCCCGACCTTGGGCAGGTGTAAAATCTTCAAATATCCAACCATCTGTACCAAATGAGGTGGATATACCCGGATTGAATAAGAAAAAATCATTCTTGAAAAATAAATCATCGATGTCGAGATTTAGAGATATTCCAAGATCCGTAAAATAGTTGTTTGTTAATCCATGCATGGAATATGCATCTGCAATGAAACTGACATATTTAGAGTTAAAACTCAATGATCCATTAATTGTATGTTGGTATGAGATTCCTTCATAAACAGGATCGCCATTAAAGTAGTGATATCCATAATTGAAGTCAAAATCCATAAATTCCAATACGGTTTTTTGATATCCTACTTGAAGCTCTGTTTCATAAGTTGAGATACTGGCATTGTAATAGTTGGAAAAATTTATTGAAGCCCAAATGCCGGATTTATGATAATAGCTGATATCAGTCCCGTAAGTAGGCATTTTTATACTATTGTCAAGGTTTTTGTATTTAATATTATTAGCGTTATAACTCAACCCAATCAATAACAGGTCAAAATCGATAGAAGTTTGAGTGCTATCGCCCATACTTGCGCCAATTGTATCGTTGTTAATGGATTGGGCAATCAGAAATCCGGGAATTAGAAATAATAAAAATGAAATTAATAATTTCTTGGTTGAACGGTTTAACATAGTCATAATTTATCAACCTTACTTTCTACCTTTTTTACGTACGATACTAGATTTTCGTATGGCCTTCTTCAGTTTTTGAGATTGGAGCTTTGCTTTACTCTGGTTTATCTTTTTAAGTTGAGATTGTTGAAGTTTAGTCTTTGGAACCGTTTTAATATTGTTCTTTTGAGTATTGGTTTTAGCTGTTGTCTTTTTTGACTGTTCTTGAGTTACAGGTTTAGTTGGCTCCTGGCTAAATGCCACACCAACTATTAATATAAATAAGCTAAGAAGAATAAGCCTAACAGGTTTCATGATTCTAAAATTTTAAATAAAGATACAACTATTTAATAATAATTGCATCAGGTTTAGGTTTGAGGAGGCTGCTCAATTTGTGACTCTTAATATTCAATCTAACCAAATTTAAATTGTGACAACCAATTTTAGATAAATTGAGCAAACCTCCAACCAAACTGTAACCTACAAACGAAATCCTTTTCGATGTCCTTGTAATTCTACTATTTCGGTTACTCCATTAGTTGTGATTTCTGCAAGATTATCACATGTGCCATCACCATAGTCAATTGTTATTTCAGTTCCGTCAGCTTTCACAATATTTACAATTCCTTGAACATAAAAATGGTTACAATCTTCTGTGTTTTTGCGGATTAGTGGCGAAGTAATTTGAGAAGTAAAAGTTTCACCTGTAGCGCAAATTCCTGCCGAAGACCCGGTAACTTTAATCACATCGTCTTGTTTGTTGCGTGTGTCTGATCCTTCAATTACCTCGCGCGTGCGTTGTGCTGTTCGAGTGATTGTTCCTGCACCATCAGCTAAAATAATACTGCCATTATCCACCATGTTCATTTGTCGGTTACCTGCATCATTTATGTATCCGGTAACTGTTTTTGCACCTGTCATTTGATTGCCATTTACGAAGTAGTTTTCAAACTCATAAGTCATCTGAACTTCTCCATCCCAGTAATTTCCGGTTCGTGTCATAATCATTTTTCCTTGTCGCACGCGGCCATCCTCACCGGCACATCCTTCTGTACCAAAATCAATTGTTGTAACTGTTGAACCAGAAGTAGTAATATTGGTAACTGTTGCACATTCACCCATTCGCATGAAGCGATTTCCAAACATTTCTGAAGATTTTAATTCGGTTGTGGCATTTATGTTTAAAGCTTCATCAGAAATTTCTATAACTTCATCAAATAGTTCTGTCGCAAATGACTGGTCAAGTGCCAATTCTAAACTTTTTTCATTAAAATTATCGAAAGTCTCATCGGTTTTATTACATGCTGTGAAAAATGTAAAAGATCCCAACATTAGAGTTGAAATCATTATAATCATTTTTGGGTTAAGAACTCTTTTCATCTTCATTGTTTTAAATTTATAATTTGAGAATTATCATTTTCGTTCGACAATGATATAAATCCAAGATGAAGTGAACATGAAGAATAAAAAAACAGCTATAAAAAGCTGTTTGATATGAATGTTTTTTGCCTTAATAATATTAGCAAATTCTGGGTAGTTGCTCTCCGGCCAGCATATCTATAATTCGTTTTCCTCCGATAGAAGTTGTAATCCAACCTTTGCCATGATGTTCGTCAACTATTTCGCCAATGATTGAAGCTTCTTTGCCAAATTCATTTAATTTTAAAATATCAATGACTCGATCCGTATCTTCAGCAGAAACGACCATTAATACTTTACCTTCGTTTGCAACATATAAAGGATCGAAGCCTAAAATTTCACACATGCCTCTTACCGTTTCATTGACTACTATTTTAGCTTCGTCAAGTTGAATCCCATAATTACTGCCCGAGGCAAGTTCGGTTAATACCGTGGCTACTCCACCACGGGTGGCATCTCGCATAAATTTAATAGCTACTCCGCTATCGACAATTTCTTTAATCATGTGATTTAGGCAAGCACAGTCAGAATTAATTTTAGCTCGAATGTTGAGGTCGTTACGTGCACTTAAAATGGCCATGCCATGATCACCGATACTGCCATTAATGATGATTTTATCACCAATTTTAATATTTTTTCCTGAGCTGATTTCCAGTTGAGATTCTTCTAAAATTCCAATTCCGGCAGTATTGATAAATACTTTATCGCATTTACCTCTATCAACGACTTTAGTGTCTCCGGTTACGATTAATACATCAGCTTTCTGCGCTTCTTCAGCCATGGTTTTAACGATGGTTTCAAGTTCATCCAATGCTAATCCTTCTTCAATAATGAAACCACAACTGATATATTTTGGTTTAGCTCCACTTACCGCTAAATCATTAACTGTTCCGGCAATGGCAATTTTTCCAATATTTCCTCCCGGAAAAAAGATCGGGTCTACCACATAAGAATCTGTTGTGAATGCAATGTGCGAACTCTCAACTTTGAGTAATGCAGAATCGGTTTGCTGTCGCAATATTGGATTGTCGAAATACTTAACAAATAATTTACTGATTAAATCGTGAGATAATCTGCCACCACTTCCATGGCCTAACAATACTTGTTTGTTCTTCATTATTAATCTCTGTTAAATCTATAGTAAGCGTTACAAGCTCCTTCATTTGAAACCATGCAAGCTCCAACGGGATCACTTGGAGTACATCCTTTCGCAAATAATTTACAATCTTTAGGGTTCTTCAATCCTTTTAGAACTTCACCACAAATGCAACCTTTGTCTTCTTTTGTTGGCTCAACTTCAACAGGAATCATCTCAACGGCATCATATTTGCGATATTTATCCCTGATTTTCATGCCACTTTTAGGGAGAATCCCTAAACCGCGCCACCAATCATCCTGAAGTTCAAAAACTTCATCCAGCATTTGTTGAGCCTTCAGATTACCTTCAGGTTTAACCACTCTGCTATATTGAATTTCAACTTTCGGATCATTATTTTCTAATTGCTTTACGAGCATTAAAATTGATTTTAAAAGATCAACAGGCTCGAAACCAGAAATCACACAACCCAATTTATAGATATTGGCTATGTCTTTGTAAATGCCCGATCCGGTGATGGTACTCACATGTCCTGGAGCGATGTAGCCATCAATTTTTACACCTTCGTCAATTAAGGCTGCCATGGCAGGTGGCATAATTTTGTGTGAACTGTATAGGTAGAAATTCTTGATTTCAGCTTTATGTGCATTCAAAACACCAACCGCACTACTTGGGGCCGTGGTTTCAAATCCAATTCCTAAAAAAACAACTTTTTTCTCAGGATTAGATTCTGCAATTTTTAAGGCATCTAGTACCGAATAAACGATTCTCACGTCAGCTCCTTTGGCTTTCTCTTCATCCAAAGAAGAGGTAGATCCGGGAATGCGAATTAAGTCACCATAGGTGGTAACGATCACATCCGAAAGTCGGGCATAAGCAATTGACTGATCAATATATTTTCTGCTGGATACACAAACCGGGCATCCTGGTCCTGAAACGAGTTTTATGTTTTTAGGAAGTAAACTGGGAATTCCAAATTTTTGGATTGACATGGTGTGACCACCACATACCTCCATTAAAGTTATCTTTTTTGTTGAAGCTTTTTTGATTTGCTTAATCAGCTCTAAAACGAGTTCTTTATCTCGGTATTCGTCAATATATTTCATGTAAATAAGTTTAATCAGTTCAGCTAAGACTAGGTAATTCGATCACCGGTTAGTTTTTCTTCCTCATCAAGTTTCTGATTCAGATCTTCAAATTCTTGAAAAACTTTAAGGGTGTCCTGAGCTTCCTCTTCACTTATTTTTTGGATGGCAAATCCGGTATGTAATAAAACGTAATCGCCTATATGAACGTCGTCGAGCATTTGTAAACTGGCATCGTATTTTGTTCCTCCTACCGAAACAACAGCCATTTCACCTTCTATCGACTCAACTTTTGCGGGTATACTTAAACACATATTTTAAAATTTATATTGAGTAATGATTATTTAGTAAAGCAAGTAAATTCTTCTCATTAATCATTAATCAATTGTCATTATTCATTAATCATTAAACTGCCTTCTCTTTGCTGCAATTGCTAGCTGCCCTAGAGCTAGTCCGCCATCGTTTGCAGGGATGTTTTCCTGCGCGTAAACCTGAAATCCTTCCTTTTCTAACAAACGCTCTACCCTTTCCAAAATAAATCTGTTTTGGAAACTTCCCCCTGACAAAACAACTTTACTTATTCCATGCGATTGTTTAACCAGCTTTACATTGGCAAAAATAATATTAATTATAGTATGATGGAATTTTGTTGCAATAACTGCCTTATTTATACCAGCCTGCAAATCTTCAACTATTCCTTTGAAAATTTTATCAAGTTTAATGTCTTGAGCAATCACAAAATCGTAAGTTTCGTTTGTTGTTTGATTAGTTGCAGCCTCAAGCCGCATTGGTGCCTCGGCATGAAATGTAGATTTTGTGCAAATATTTGTCAGTGCTGCGACTGCATCAAAAAGTCGGCCCGTACTTGAAGTAAGTGGACAGTTTATCTTTTTATCCAACATGCTTATTACCAGATCAATTTCGTAAGAAGGAATTCCTTTTAAAAAATCAAGATTTAGGTCAAGAAAGGATGAGCCATAATATTTGTACAAATACGAAACTGCCATTCGCCAGGGATTTTTGGTTGCGTGATCGCCACCTGGCATGGGGATATATTCAAAATGCGAATATCTTTTATAATCGGCTAAATCACAGATCAGAAATTCTCCTCCCCAAATGTTTCCATCATCACCCAATCCTGTTCCATCCAAAGCAATACCAATCACTTTTTCGTCAAGTTGGTGTTCAGCCATGCAAGAAGCAATATGGGCATGATGATGTTGAACTGCAATTTGAGGAATCTCTAATTCTTTGGCATATTTTGTTGAGAGATAATCAGGATGAAGGTCATGGACAATTAAAGTCGGCTTCATGCGGAATAATCTTTTAAATCTTTCAGCAGACTCAATGTAAAATTCTAGTGTTTCTAAATTTTTTAAATCACCGATATGTTGACTTAAAATGGCTTGATCTGCTTTGCCTATGCAAAAACAATTTACCAATTCAGCACCAACGGCAAAAATACCTTCGGCATCAAAGGATAGTCTGACAGGACTTGGGGCATAACTTCTTGATCGGCGAACAAGCCTTGGTTTATTATTTGTTACAAAAGCAACAGAATCATCAGTACGGTTGTGAATATCCCGATTATAAGTTAATACTGCTGATGAAATTGAACCCAGTCTTTCAAGGGCAAAATTATTTTCAATAATGATGGGTTCATCAGAAAGGTTTCCACTTGTTAAGACAATGGCTGGTAATTTTAATTGCTCAAACAATAAGTGATGAAATGGCATATAAGGCAACATGGCACCTGTGGTTTCAAATCCGACACTTACGCTTGGTGCCAATTTTTTCTTGTCTTTTAAAAGCAAAATGGGGTTTCGCCATGAAGTAAGAAGTTCTTCTTCTATTTCGTTACATTCAGTAAAATTTTTTAAGTTGGAAATGTTCTTAAACATCACAGCGAAAGGTTTCCCATCTCTGTTTTTTGCCTGGCGCAATGATTTAACTGCTTCTTCATTCTGCGCACTACAGGCCAAATGATAACCTCCCAAACCTTTCATTGCAATAATTTTCCCTTGCTCAAGTAGACTGCAAACTGAAGTTAAGATTTTATCAAATTTATTAATAACTTGATCATTAACAACCAATTGGTATGTTGGGCCACAATGCAAACAAGCAACAGGTTGTGCATGAAATCTGCGATCTAAAACATTTGTGTATTCTGATCTGCATTGATCGCACATGATGAAAGGAAGCATGCTGGTTTTTTCCCTGTCGTAAGGCAAGTCTTTAATGATGGTAAAGCGAGGTCCGCAATTGGTGCAATTGATGAATGGATAATTTATTCGATGCGATTGGGTTTTTAAATCGTCAAGGCATTCTTTACACACGCCAATGTCGGGACTTACTTCGGTGATTTCATCCGATTTGTTTTCACTCTTTATGATCTTGAAATTAGTGAAAGATTCGGAAGGTATTATTTCATGATTGATGCTATATATGGATGAAGCAGCAGGTGCCTCTACTTTGATGGCTTCAATAAATTTTACAAAAACATCAGATGGTGAATTGATTTTAATAAAAACCCCATCGTTGCGATTTTCGACCCAGCCTTTTAGTTGAAATCGATGTGCAATTCGATAAATATACGGACGGAATCCAACGCCCTGAACCAGGCCTTGAATATGGATTTTATAGGAATTTGTCAGGACTTCTTCCTGCATGATTTCAGTAGTGTTAGCGTGAGAATCGAGCAAAATTAATCTTTTTATTTGATATGAAATTCTTTGAAAACCAAAACTTACTCCTAAATTTGCACTGATATTAATTGTAATAACAGCAAAAAAATAATGATCAATTAATGAAATTACCTAAGAAAACCGTACAGCGTTTAAGTCGATACCGACGGCTGCTTGTTAAGTATAAATACATTTCAGAGCCGTTTATCTATTCGCATGATTTAGCAAGATTGCTTAATCTGAATCCGGTTCAGGTAAGAAGAGATTTAATGTTGATCGGGTCTTCGGGAAACCATCGCAAGGGATATAATGTGAATGAACTCAATGATTTGATAGGTGAGACCATTGATAGTAGAGGGCCTGAGAATATTGGAATCATTGGAGCGGGTAGATTAGGACAGGCGATTCTTAACTATGTTTCGGGCGAAGATGTAAATTTAAAAGTGGAGGCTATCTTTGATATTGATCCACAAAAAACCGGAAAAAAATTTAACGATATTACCTGTTATGATATAACTCGTTTGAGCAGTATAGTTAAAGAAAAAAAACTTACGGTTGGAGTGATTGCCATCCCTTCAGAATTCGCAACTTCAATAGCATCTATTTTATTGAATTCAGGGATTAAAAGCATTTTAAATTTTACTTCAGTGCACCTTGATTTACCGAAATCAGTTTACCTAAAGGAATTTGATATTATTACCACCCTTGAAGAAATGGCTTATTTTGTGAAAAGTGATTAAAATTGGTATTGATAATTTATTCACAATGTAAAATCCAGCATATCAGGTATTAATATATGATATCAACCTTCATAGTTATGAAAAGCAGATATGTTATATGCCCGAGCTAATCTTTTCATCTTTAAACAAGTAGATAATCACATCTAAATACCTGAATGTGAGTTAAAATTATTTAAAATTCTTCTAAATTCCTTATTAGCTTTTTTACTACTTAAATTTCTCCTATTTTTGCATTTGTTAATAAATTAACAGATCGTAGAGCGAACAATTTAAAGGTATATTAAACAATATTTATTTATGAGAACTAACGTAAAAAACATTATTGTGAAATACAATAATGATAAAGCCAGGCTAATGGATATTTTACTAGATATTCAGAGCGAATTTGGTTTTATACCTGAAGAAGCTGTTAAGATTGTAGCAGAAGAAACTGTCTTATCAAAAGTTGATGTTGAGCAAACATTGAGTTTTTATCACTTCTTTACACAGAAACCTGTTGGCGAGTATGCTGTTTACTTAAATGACAGCGTAGTTGCGAATATGAAAGGACGAGCCGAAGTTGCTAAAGCCTTTGAAGAAGAAGCTGGCTGTGTTTTCGGCGAAGTTTCTGAAGATGGCAAAATAGGACTTTATAGTACAGCTTGCATCGGCATGAGTGATCAAGAGCCAGCTGCTCTTATTAATGGTACTGTTTTTACCAGCTTAACTCCAGAAATGGTTAAAGACATCGTTCAGAAAATGAAAAATGGTGTTGATGCCAGTGAAATGATTGAACTTAAAGGTGACGGACAAAATGCTTCGGAACTTATTAACTCAATGGTGTTCAATAATATTCGAAAAACAGGCCCGGTTATTTTTTCAGATTATGAAGAAGGTGCGTCACTTAAGAAAATCACTTCACTATCAGCCAAAGAAGTAATTGAAGAGGTTAAAGCCTCTCATCTAAGAGGTAGGGGTGGAGCCGGTTTCCCGACTGGTTTAAAATGGGATTTTTGTTCAAAATCTGCAGGCCCACGTTATATTCTTTGTAATGCCGATGAAGGCGAACCAGGTACTTTTAAAGAAAGAGTAATTTTAACTGAGGTTCCTAAATTGTTATTCGAAGGAATGGCAGTTGCTGCTTATGCAATTGATGCAAAAGAAGGAATTTTGTACCTCAGGGCAGAATATAGATACCTGCAAAAATATTTAGAAAATGTTTTGGCAGAAATGCGTGAAGCAAATCAATTAGGTAAAGCAATTGCCGGAAAAGCAGGATTCGATTTTGATATCCGAATTCAATTTGGCGCAGGTGCTTACGTTTGTGGTGAAGAATCAGCATTGATTGAATCGGCTGAAGGTAAAAGAGGTGAGCCTCGAAACCGTCCGCCATTTCCGGTGCAAAAAGGTTATTTGCAACAACCAACTGTTGTTAATAATGTTGAAACACTTTGCTCAGTTGTTAAAATCATTAACGAAGGTGCTGAGTGGTTCACAACAATGGGATCCAGAGAAAGTAACGGAACCAAATTGGTTAGTGTTTCCGGAGATTGCGAATTCCCGGGAGTTTATGCAATTGAGTGGGGAATGCGTGTGAGAGATTTATTAGAGATGGCTGGAACTGATGAAGTACAAGCTGTTCAGATTGGTGGACCATCAGGTATTTGCATTGGCCCTAAAGATTTCAAACGTACCATTTCATTCGAAGATATTCCAACAGGTGGTGCAGTAATGATCATCGGAAAAGAGCGAAATTTACTTAAAGATGTGGTATTGAATTTTACCAATTTCTTTATTGATGAGTCTTGCGGTTCATGTGTTCCTTGTAGAGCATTTACTGTATTAATGAGAGATACATTACTAAAAATTATTGACGGAAGAGGTGTTAAAAAAGATGTAGACAATTTGATTGAATGGGGTGAAAAAATGAAAGTCGCTAACCGTTGTGGTTTAGGACAAACTGCCGCCAATCCAATTTTAACAACTATTGAGAATTTCAGAGAACTTTATGATGCACTCTTAGTTGAAGACACTCCTTATGAAGCAAGTTTTAATATGGAAAAAGCCGTTGCAGAATCATGTGATTTTGTTGACAGGGTTCCAAATTTATAAGGTCGTTAATAAATTTTAAAGTAGAAAAGATAAAATATAAAACAATGAGCGAAAAAATAAAATTCACCATCGATGGTCAGGAGTGCTTCGCAGAACCAGGACAAAATGTTTTGGATGCAGCTCGTGACAATGGAGTTTATATCCCATATCTATGCCATGTGAAAGGAATAAAAGAAGCGGGTTCATGCAGGGTTTGTAACGTAAAAATTGCCGGACGAACCATGACCGCATGTACCACTCCTGTTGCCGCCGGTATGGAAGTTGAAAATGATACCGCCGAATTACGAGACTTAAGATTAACCATCATCGAAGCTTTATTTGTGGAAGGCAATCATTTTTGCCCATCCTGCGAAAAAAGTGGCAATTGCGAACTTCAGGCAATTGCATATCGTTACCAAATGATGGTTCCTCGATTCCCTTATCAGTTTCCTCAAAAAGAAATTGATGCTACAAATTCAAAAATATTAATCGACCGTAACCGTTGCATTTTATGCAAACGATGTATCCGGGCTTTTAAAGATGAAAAAGGTCGTAGTTTATTTGCTTTTAAATCGAGAGGCCATAAATTACAAATTAGTATCGATAAAGAATGCGCTGCAAATCTAACAGATGAACAAGCTCAGGAAATTATGGACATTTGTCCTGTGGGAGCTTTAATCAAAAAAGAAAAAGGTTTTAATGAACCTATAGGTACGCGAAAATACGATATGAAGCCTATCGGTAGTGATATTACTAGTGTTATTTAGAATTTAAAAAAATTAATATAATGAGTAAACCAATAATAGCAACAACTTCGTTAGCAGGATGTTTTGGCTGCCATATGTCATTACTTGACATAGACGAAAGAATTCTTCCTCTCATTGATTTGGTAGAATTTAATAAATCGCCAGTTGATGACATTAAAACTTTTACCAAGCAATGTGATATTGGATTGATTGAAGGCGGGTGCTGTAATAGTGAAAATGTTCATGTACTAAAAGATTTTAGAAAAAATTGTAAAATTTTAGTTTCGGTTGGAGAATGTGCCATTATGGGCGGATTGCCGGCACTACGTAATGGTATTCCCGTAAAAGAGTGCTTAGCAGAAGCCTATCTTAACGGACCAACAGTTGGAAACAATACGACAGGTATTCTTCCTAATGATGATGAATTACCGATGATTCTGGATAAGGTTTATCCTTGCCATGAAGTGGTAAAAATTGATTATCATTTGCCAGGTTGCCCGCCACGAGCCGACCTTATTTGGGAAGCTTTGCTTGCGCTTGTAACCGGCGATGAATTAAAATTACCTTACGATGTTGTTAAATTTGATTAAAAGAGAAAAATCATGACAAAAAAAATAACTATAGAACCCGTAACAAGAGTCGAAGGCCATGGTAAAGTAACCATTCACCTTGACGAAAACAATAAGGTAACTCAAAGTCGTTTACATATTGTCGAATTTAGGGGTTTTGAACGCTTTGTTCAAGGTCGTCCTTACTGGGAAGCCCCGGTTTTGGTGCAGCGCCTTTGCGGTATTTGCCCTGTTAGTCACCATTTGGCAGCTGCCAAAGCACTCGACGTAATCGTTGGTGCCGGTACTGGTGATGGACTAACTCCTACGGGAGATAAAATGCGTAGGTTAATGCATTACGGACAAATGTTCCAATCTCATGCATTACACTTTTTCCACCTTGTTTCTCCTGATTTGCTTTTCGGTATTGATGCCGATCCAGCGATAAGAAATATCATTGGTGTCGCTCAGAAATTCCCTGATCTAGCTGTGCAAGGAGTTATGATGCGTAAATTTGGACAAGAAGTGATCAGAGCTACTGCAGGTAAAAAAATCCATGGTACTGGTGCTATCCCCGGTGGTATCAACAAACATTTATCAATCGCTGAAAGAGATGAGTTCCTGAAAGGAGCTGATCCGTTAAATATTGATAAAATGATTGAATGGTCGCATGCAGCACTTGATCTCTTTAAAGGATATCATAAAGAGCATGCAGGATTAATTGATACTTTCGCCGCTTTCCCATCAAGCCACTTAAGCTTGGTTCGTAAAGATGGTGCATTAGATCTTTATCATGGTGTTTTAAGAGCTGTTGACAAAGACGGTAAGAAAATCCTTCATGATGTCGATTATCAGGATTATTTGAAATATATCGGAGAAGAAGTTAAAGACTGGAGTTATATGAAATTCCCTTATCTTCTTGAATACGGTAAAGAAGACGGTTGGTACAGGGTAGGTCCATTGGCTCGAATGAACACCATCGATTTTATCCCAACTCCACTTGCTCAAAAAGAATTTGAATTGTTCAGAGCATATACCCACGGTAAACCTAATAATATGTCGATGCACATGCACTGGGCACGATTGATTGAAATTCTTCACTCAGCAGAAATGATGAAAGAATTATTGAACGATCCTGATTTATTAAAAGGTGATTTGGTAACCAAAGGAACCAAACAAAAAGAAGGTGTTGGATTGATTGAAGCTCCTCGTGGAACTTTATTCCATCACTACCGAATTAATGATAACGATCAAATTGAAATGGCTAACCTTATCGTTTCAACAACGAATAATAATAAGCCAATGAACGAGGCAGTTCTTAGGGTTGCTGAAGCACAAATGAATGGTCAGAAAGAAATTACTGAACCAATGATGAATGCTTGTGAGGTTGCAATCAGAGCTTATGATCCATGTTTGAGTTGTGCTACGCACGCCATGGGTAAAATGCCTTTAGAAATCAATTTGTTTGATTCAAAAAACAATTTGATCGATAAGAAAAGATCATAATACTTTTCCACATCGTGGAAGGTTGATAATTTTAATACAGGTTGCAAAAGAAGGGATGAACCCCGGAAATGCAGCCTGTTTTTATTTAGTGCATAAAGTAATTGAAGTGCCTTGAGTGACTAAACTAAAAAAGAAGAAGGGATTTAACTTTAGTTCACTTTAGACACTTTAAACATTAGCTCACTTCAAGTACTTTAAGGTACTCCAAACTTTAACCTACTTTAAGTACTTTTATTTTTAAATTTGCATATGAGAATTTTAATTTATGGATACGGAAATCCTGGCAGGCAAGATGACGGGCTTGGTAATGCTTTTGTCGAACATATTGAAAAATGGGTCGATGAGCAAAATTTGACCAATATCGAATTTGATAGTAATTATCAATTAAACATTGAAGATGCGCATGCCCTTTCAGAAAAAGACCTTGCTATTTTTATTGATGCCTCTGTTGAAGATTTAGATGATTTTTGCATTTCTAAAGTTACAGAATCATCAAAAATGACATTTACCACACATGCCGCCTCACCGGGTTATATTGTCGACCTGTGTAAAAAAATATATCAGAAAGCACCACCAACTTATCTGGTTCATATTCGTGGTTATGAATGGGAATTTATGGAAGGTTTAACAGAAAAAGCCAATAGAAATTTAGAACTGGCATTGGAATACCTTAAGCCTTTTATCTTAAATCCAGAAGTGATGATTAAAGGTGAGGTCGGTGCTAAGTTATGCCAATAGTAAGAATTGTCGATTGAACGATTGTTGATTTTGAAATTAAATAGTCCTTAAATAGTCCTGTAAATTACAAGTTCCGAATAATTTCGATTCTTAATTCTTTTTTATAACATCTTGCGTCTTGTGTCTTGCATCTTTTAAAAGAATGTTCAATGTAAAATGTAGTTTAAAATTTCGGAGTGATGAGTTATGAATAATTCTGGTTCAGTTTACTTCTTCACTTTTTCTTTTTTCTAATATCTAATATCTTTTATCTTGAGTCTTTAATCTTGTATCTAAATATCTCAAGTCTAAAATCTAACTTCTTAAATCTCTCTGGAGAATTTTCGTATTTTCGCACTTCTAATTTTTAACTAAAACATTACTAATATGAAACTAAGAAATATTTTTTTTGGACTCTTAATTTTAACTTTTACCGCCAGTTGTGGGTCACAAGCTGCAAAAGAGCAAAGTGTTGAAAAAACTGAAATAACCGAAGAAACAAAAGCCCTGCTTGCTGAAGGAATGACGGTGGAAGCCGCCTGTGGCGAATGTCAATTTGGATTAAAAGGCAGCACATGCGAATTGGCAGTTCGGATTAACGGAATAGCCTATTTTGTGGATGGTGCCCATATCGACGATTATGGCGATGCCCATGCTGAAGATGGTTTATGCCAGATGATACACGAAGCCGACGTAAAAGGAAAAATAGTAGATGGCCGTTTTATAGCCGAGTCATTTGAACTTCATCCTGCTGATGCGCGTACCCATGACGATGATCATACGCATGAGCATTAAAAATTATTTGAAACACTAAATGATAAAGAAGGCAAAGGGAAGAAATTTTCCTTGCCTTTTTTCTTTGTTTCCTGAGATTCAGCTTCAACACAAATGAAGTATTAAAAAATTGCTCCTTAGTAAGCGAAGATTTACTCCTTAGTAACAGCTAAATTGCTAAGGACAAATAAATGCCTTACTGCTTTGTAATACCAGAAAACCTTTTGAGTAATAAGAAAATACCTTTTGAAAAAAGAGAGAAATCCTTCTGATAAACAAACGAAAACCCTAAAGATTTTTTATCTGTCTGAGCGCCATGAACTATGGCTTTTGTTAGCAAAGGTATTTTTTGTCCAAAAGATTAAAGAATATTCTTCAAATCTTGTCTGCCGATTATTGCCATTATTTCAACGATGTCATTAACTGTTTTGTAGTAGATACTGTCAGAGCCACATGCACAACGCCTATAACCTTTTTTTATGTGATCAACCGATTCAAATGAAAGTGGTTGTTGAGCAATAATATCAAAATATTTAAAAAACGAATCAAAGTATTTGTCAGCTTGATTCATGCCGAACTTTTTGACTCCGTAATGATGAATTCGTATCAGGTCTTCTTTAGCTAAATTACTTAATTTGTATTTAGCCATTAAGTAAAGATTTTGATTGGTTTAAAATTTGTTCCTTACTGTCATTAGTGAATCCGCTAGATTCAGCTTTCTCTATTTTAGCTTTAATCCAATCAATTTGGACTTGTTGTTTTCTTGCCTGTCTAATTAAATCATTAACAAGTTCACTTTTGCTAGCGTATTCTTTATTGTCCACCTGATTTCTTAGCCACTCATCGTTAGGTTTTGTGAATGATATACTTTGTCTTGCCATGATATTTAATTTTGATGTAAAAATACACCAGAAATGAATCATATACAAATTTTTCTCATATTGTTACCATCGGTCTGGTTATGGTGCATGCTGTAAAAGGTGATGTTTTTTTACCTGTCTTAGAGCCATGAACTATTACCCTTGTTAGCAATAGTTCATTTTATTCTACTACTTATTAATCTTTGTAACTCACATTAATACTTCCGCCGGATGCATGCATATAGACAGAAATTCCGCCTTCATTCATTCTTCCTTTTACACGATTCTTTTTAGCTTGACCGGAGAAATTTTGAAGATCAATTTTAACGCTACTAGAACTCAAGTCCAGGTCAAGTCCAAGTTCATCCCCATTTTGGATGATTGCATCAACACCGCCGCCACTGGATTGCAAGTATAGTTCCTTGCTTAAGTTGCTGATATTAACACGGACTGATCCACCGCTGGATTTGGCTTTTACAGAAGCGCATTCTCCCGAAACACTAACACCGCCGCCGCTACTGCCAGCTTCTACATCACCACGAATATTCTTTATGCGCACAGGTCCTCCTGAACTATGCGCATAAACACTGCCATGAGCCTCATCTAAATAAACACCACCGCCACTGGAACTTAAATCAATATCTCCATTGTGATTCGTTGCTTGAACTTTACCACCAGATGAATGTGCCTTGGTAGTTCCAGCAGTGTTTTCCAAATATACAGAGCCACCGCTGCTTCTAAAGTCATGTCTGCCTTCCACGCCATAAATTTTTAACCCACCACCACTTGATGATACATTACATGACATTTCGCGGGGAACAATAATCGTAAAGTAAATGCCCACATTTTTTAATAATCTGAATTTTGCTTTACGTATGGCATTTGCATAAATGACGGAGCCACTTTTCTCAATCTCCAAATCAAAGTCTTCCAGAATATCATCTACGGATCGATCTGACGGAGATAAAACGCTGCCATTCTTACGTATGAATACCTGAACCTCTACTTGATTTTTATGATGGGTTTTAACTATTATTCCACCACCAGATGATTTGGAGTTCAATGTACCAGGCTCATTTAGTTCAAAGGTTTTTGTTATGGTAGGTGTTTTTCCATCTTGTGCAAAGCCATGGTATGAAAGCATTGTTACTAGCATGACAAATATGGTGCACATTTTTAAATTAACCTGAGTTTTCATAATAATATTTGTTAGATTTTTTATAAAATAATTTTATAGACTTTGCCATAATTCGGCATAATCCTATTTTTTTTAATTAGACGCATGAACAGGTAATTTAGTTACTATGGTTCTGGAATTGCCGCAGGCAGGAAAATCGTGTTTTTTTATCACTGAACTATGCGATATGCACTATAAGTTTAGGCCACAAACAGTTATTCAATCATTTCAATTAGTTTTTTTGTATCAATTACTTGTGCAAATTCATTGTTCAAATTGGCCAAAGTTGTTTGATGAATAATTTCGGATGAGAATTTTTCTCCATTAATTCCAATCGTGTCAAATGCGGCCGTAGCATCGGATATTAGCAAAGTATCAAATCCAAAATTCCCGGCCATTCTTGTCGATGTAGAAACACAATGATTAGTGGTCATTCCTATAATTACCAACTTATTTATTCCTTGTTTGTCCAACCTTTCTTTTAAACCCGTTCCGATAAAAGCACTGTGTACATTTTTTTTAATCACAGGTTCTTCTTTTATTGGTTTAACTTCATCTTTTATTTCAAATCCCGGATGCGATTCGTGAAATTTTGAATTCGGATTTTCTGAACTATGAACGACATGAAAAATGGGTAGATTTAATGTTCTCCATTTGTTTAATATGATAGACGCTTTTTTTTCGGCATCTTTGTTATTTCTGTTCCTAACTCTATAATCTTCTTCATCAAATCCTTTTTGAAAGTCAATTAAAATTAGGGCTGCATTTTGTTCTTTTAAACTCATCATTTATGTTTATTTAATTAATAATAGCTACAAAGATATCTGGCTTGGAATGATGATAAAAGGACAAATGATAGTCGTTTTAAGACAGCTTAGTTTTAATTTCGGTAGGTAAGGCTTTAAAATGTTTTTCCAGAACCATTCGTAACTGCTTTGATGTTTTATATCCGCATAAATTGGCGATGTGTTCAACTTTATATTCAGAATTGACCAATAAGCTTTTAGCCTTTTCAATTCTCAATTTTGTACGGTATTTGGCTATGGTAACACCTGTTTGTTTTTTGAAAAAACGTGTTAAATTGCGAGGACTAACATGCACTAAATTAGCTAAATGTTCTATTGTCGAAGCCTTGTCTAAATTATGGATAATCCAATCTTGTATGGTATGAATTTTTTCATCTTGATGGCTTCTGTTTTGTAAATACACGCTTTCTTGTTCGTCTGTTGCGTGCCGTCTTTTATAAACGACCAATCCTTTGGCAACCTGAGTAGCGATTTGCTTACCATGCCTTTCTTCGATTAAAAACAAGGCTAAATCTATACCTGTTACTACTCCTGCACTGGTATATATATTTTCAGACTTAGTAAATAAAGTATTGTCTTGTGTTTTTAAAAGTGGAAAATCTTTTTTTAGTTTTTTAATGAGACTAAAATGCGTAGTACACGCTTTATTATCTAGAAGTCCGGATTTAGCTAAAAGTAATGCGCCAGAACAGATGCTACAAATGGTGGTTTGATTAGCGTTTGCTTTTTTTAACCAATCAAAGAAAGAAAGATCTTCACTAAACTGACCTGTTTGATGGGTGCTAGATCCTGAGATAATAACAATGTCGTTTTTAGTTGGATTGGTTTTTCTAAAATTCATTAATGAGGAAAGTTCTAACCCTGAAGAAGATCTTATACTCGATTGATTGCTTACAAACTTTAAATCATAATTAAATCCTAAATATTTGGCTTCCTGAAACACTTGTAAAACACCACTTAAATCAAGAATAGTAACCTGTTTTGGAATGTAAAAATAGACAGTTGATATTGCTTGTTTCATGTTTAGAATATCTGATTTTTAAATTGTTTACGTTTGGTGTCTGAAGCGTTGTCATTTCTGTAAGTGTTAAGTAATTCGAGGACAGTTTTCGGCAAAACCAACAGGTGTTAATCCATTAATTCCTTGGTGTGGTCTAGCGTGATTATAATAATAAAGATACTGTAATAATTCTTCTTTCATTTCCTCTAATGAATCAAAATTGGTTTCTTCAAACAGATCCTCTTCAATAGTGCGCCAGAACCTTTCAGCTTTTCCATTTGTTTGAGGCCTATATGGTCTAATATATCTATGTTTTATTCCCATTTCAATTAGCATTCTTTCAAAGGGATGTTCCATCTTTTTTTTTGAGTTTTTGGGACCGAATTCTGGGCCATTATCCGTAAGAAGCTCCCTGAATTTTATTTGATATTGTTGAGTTAAAATATTTAACGATCTGAGTATAGCGAACATTACTGTTAAGCCTTTGATATCTTCAACTATCTCAGCCCATGCAATCCGGGTACAACTGTCAATTACGCACGTCAGATAGTATCTTTTTGTATCTCCGGTAATTATTCCCTTATTTAGATAATGAGTATCTATATGACCTAATTCTCCAGCTTTTTCTTTTATTATTTTTCTTTTTTCTGCTTTCATTGGAGCTCTTAGTCTGTTTAACCCTTGTCTCTTTATTATATTATAAACCCCTGAAGGAGATGGGGTAAATTGTTTTAATTGTGGCTCTAATATACTTACAATTTCATAACGATTATTGCCTTTTAACCGCAATTCTTTTACTTTATTCTCTATAAAAGGAATAGGACGTCTGGTTTTCCATTTTGGTCCTCGTTTGCGGGGTAATAAATCGATTTCTGCTCCACTTAGTTTAAATCTATTATAATACTTCAAAAAACTTCTTCGATCTGTATCATGTGCTTTATAAAATTGTTCAGCGAATCGAAATTTTGGATGCTGCTTTTGTTTTATCAATTCATACTCATGGATCAAAAACCGATACTTCTGTATATAATTTCTTGCCAGAGTTAAATCGTTTGTATTTATTCTCATAGACAATTTTTTATTTAATGTACAATTTTGTCTACGAATTATCTAACATTTACAATTTCGAAGCAATTTCCTGTTAAATCGCTACAAATTTTATAAAATGTAATGCCACTGAAATCAGCACAAACCGCCGAATGATTAATACACTTTGTTGTGTGTAGTTATTTTTTTATTTCAACTAATTTCAATTCTTTATTATAGGATTCAATTCTCGCGTGTGCAGTTCCGTCAACTAATAAGATAACTATAAGCATAGCAATTGTTGTAATGCTGATTGCCCTCCAAGTTGGTGTATTAATAAATAGAATTAATAATGCTGCTATGATAATTAATATTGGAACTAATTTAAATACAAATGTAAATTGCCTTAAAGTGCTTTCAGAACGTTCAATTTCGGACTGATAAAAGGTAGGTGCATCGGCACTAAATGCCTTTTCAAATTGTTTAACTCTTTGAATATTGGTGTAGTTAGTACCGCTGCCAATTATTAATAGTAATATACCTGCTACTAACGTTGGAAGGATGTATGCTCTTGCATAGTCCGTTATTCCCAACTGCCAAAATCCAATGCTTGCGATTAAGAATGAAATTGCAAAAAAGATGAAGAAACGTGTTGAGAAGACTTCGGCTTTTGCCCATTCGGTGGCTAATTTTAATATTTCCATTGTTTCCATAATTATTAGTTCAAACTATGTTTTTGTCGATATGCCGAAGGACTAATCCCTTCTTTCTTTTTAAATAATCTCGAAAAATATTGAGGATATTCAAACCCTAATTCATAAGCTACTTCCGAAACACTTGTTTGAGGTTGTAAGAGAATATTCTTGGCTTCATCAATTAAATAAAATTGTAAATGTTCAGTAGAAGTTTTTCCTGTTTCTTTTTTTAGTGTGTCACTAAGGTAACGTCGCGAAACTGACATTTTATCAGCGATTTGTTCAATACTTGGAATGCCTTTTTCTTGCAATTGTCCTGATTCAAAATACTCCCTTAAATGCTGATTAAAGTGCTCTAACAAATTGTTCGATATTTCTTTCCTATTTAAAAATTGTCTTTCATAGAAACGATTGGCATATTTTAACAAGGTGTCCAATTGAGAAATAATAATTTCTTTACTAAAATCATCTTGGTTGTTTTGATACTCAATTTCGATATTTTCTACAATTGATTCTATTTGCTTTTCTTCTTTTGGCGAAAGATGTAATGCTTCATTTACTGAATAGGAAAAGAAACCGTATTTTTTGATTTGATAGGCTAATTCTGTTCCTTTCAAAAAATCTTCGTGAAAGTTTATTGAAAAGCCTTTTTGCTCAAACATTACGCTGTTATCCCATTGTAAGACTTGCCTTGGTGCAATGAAAATCAAAGCTCCATTAGTGAAATCATATTTTGTTCGTCCGTAGTTTAAATCTCCCTCCACATACTTTTTAAAACTAATGGAATAGCAATCATTTGTAATGGGTGGTGAACTTTCTCTTGGACAAGGTAAGTAACCATCGCCTTTTGAGTTGAACACACTCAACATAGGATGCTCTGGTCGAGGAAGCCCTAAATAATCTAAATACGATGATAATGATTTAAAGTGTTGCATATTTTAATTGTTTGTTGCAGCTTGGTTAATATCATTTCCTGACAATATTTTTACTTGCTGTGAATTTAAAGTTAAACCTATCATAACTTTCCCAATATTTTCTGTGCTTGTTACTGATTTCATATTTTTCATTAAGGGAAAAATTGGACGCATTAATACATAAAGTGAATTGTATAATTTGGTTTTGGATTTTACTCCTCGTTCGGGTAAAATTAAACCTGGCCTGAAAGCATAAGCATCCTTAAAACCCTTATTGAAAATCAAGTTTTCTGTTTTACCTTTTACTCTAGCCCACATCGTTTTGCTGTTTTCTGTGCTATCCGTTCCATCGCCGGATACATATATAAAAGTCATATTGGGATTAAAATTAAATAGTACGTTTATTAAATTTTCAGTAATGGTATAAGTTAGTTCAAAGTATTGCTCTTCTTTCATACCTGCCGATGATACTCCCATACAATGAAAACATGCATTATAGTCCGTTAAATCATGTTGAATTGCACTTAAATTTGTAAAATCTTTATGGATTATTTCTTTTATTTTTGGATGTTTTATATCAATAAGAGATCTATTAATGAGCAAAACCTCAATAATTCTGTCATCATCAAGACATTCTAATAGAACTCCTTTTCCCACCATTCCAGTTGATCCTGTTATTATTACTTTCATTACTTGTTTTAAAAATTCCATTTTACACCTGTTTCTTTTTCTGAAAGTTCCCAAAGTCTTTTAGCCACAGCTTTATCTTTAGCGTGTGGCTCTAACTTATGTGCTCCAACTGGACCTGTCCAATTATTTTTACCTGTAGGACCATAAAAACCACTCTGGTCTAGATTTGGTTCTGTTGCACACATCAATTGTGGATAGGCGCCTTTTTCAGCAGATTGTGTTAATGGCGACAATTTCATCATCCCAAAAATAAGCTTCATCATGAAACTTCCACTCGTGCTGATAAGATTGGTTCTTGAAGAACCAGGATGACAAGCATATGCTTTAACATCTGTTTTACCTGCTTTTTTCAATCTATCCTGTAGTTCATAGATAGTCATAATCTGTGCCAGTTTACTTTGACTATAAGCATTATTTGGCGTGTAATCTTTGTCCCAATTCAAATCATCAAATTTAATGGTTTTAATTCCCATATCATATCCCATACTGCCGACCGTTACAATTCGTCCTTTTGATTTTTCAATAAGTGGGAATAATAAAGCTTGAAGTGTAAAATTTCCATAGTAATTCGTTCCCATTTGACTTTCCCAACCGTCTGCTGTTATTGTCTGTTTAGGTACTTGGGCAATTGCCGCATTGCAGATTAAGGCATCAATTTTCGGAATTGTTTTGACAACTTCTTCAGCTGCTTTTTTTACTGAATCTTGTGCTGCCAAATCCATTTTTATAGCTAAAACGTCTATATGGTTTCCAAGTTCTTGTTTTAAAGTTTTAATGGTTTCTTCTGCTTTCTTTTGGTTTCTATTAAGCATAACCACCTTTGCACCTTTTGAGAGCAATATTTTTGTTGCTTCAAAACCTGTTCCGCTTGTAGTTCCAGTTATGACATATGTTTTGCCATTCAAATTTACGATTCTATCAGGTGTCCAACCTTTTTCACCAAATTGATTTTTATTCATTTTGTCTATTTTTTAATAATTAAAAGAATAGGACAAAGGTCGGTTAGAAGTAGTCTACTTTCCTTATACAGATTTTCGAATGTCGTATACTTTTTGGTTTGCAATAATTCCACACAACGGTTTTGTTATGGTTACGTGTTCTCGCTTTTAGCGAGAACAGACTTTCCTGTAACTCATTGCCCTGCGAAGTTATAATGAAGAAGGGCAGAACTGGAAACTACATGATAACCCTAAGGTTTGATTACTCTCGCCTTTGGCTAGACCATGAACTATAGCTGTTGTGCGTTCGAAGATTTTAATCAACTTGTAAATTCTCATTTAATTCTTTTTTTGAAAACTCCAAATCAGGGGGCATATCTTTTTTGTTAATTTTTGGTATTTTCCTCAACCAAATGAATTGTCTTAAAGCAGAAGTAAAGCCGGAAATTGTTATACCGTATATTATTTCAGAATTTGATAGTATCGATAATATTAACAAAAATATCGCAATTGAAAAATACCGTCCAGATTGAATTAAATATGCAGTCCTTTGGTGTAAGACTAATTTTCCATGAAGCCCTTTTCGACTGGCAATATAACCAAATAAATTATTCAAATGCTGAGTGATAACTATTATGAATAGCCCCCACACATAACCAATAAATAATTTACTAAATGCGAGCGGAATTAGCATTAATACAAATGATACAGCAGTCCCAATAATTAGTGAAGCTATAAAATGTTTTGTATTTATCAGCTGTTACTTTGCAACCCCTTTTTGAAAAGCTGGACTTCCTTCAATAGTATTGATAGGATAACTCTGGTAATGTTTATAGTAATGCTCTTTCCTTTCTTTTTCTTGTGCAATGGTTAGCAGCCAATCCAGCCACATTAAAATAAGAGTGATGAAACCAAAAACAAAGGGATTTCTAATTAACCATTCAATCATTTCTATTCAAATTTTGTTTAAATTAATAGGTCTTTTTGCATGACGCACAATTTGTATTATGTTCACCTCTATTCTACAATAACATCCAAATAGGAGTGTATTGTGCAGGTTTTTTTTTATTTCATCGACTAAATAAAATTGAATTAATTTAATTTCAATTAGGAGAGTAGAAATCCTTATCAACTTTATGATCCGAAAGCGGGAAGAATTTCAAGAATAAAGATATGAATAATTAGTTAATTTGAAAATTTGATAATGTGCTAATGATAATTAAATAGACAATTTCAAGATAATTCTATCTCTTAAATTTAAAATTGACAATTAAAAATAAATGACTTTGTAT
Source organism: Bacteroidales bacterium (assembly GCA_963675215.1). Lineage (GTDB taxonomy): Bacteria > Bacteroidota > Bacteroidia > Bacteroidales. The sequence continues at coordinate 3,449,967 of OY775914.1, read as the reverse complement.
CGCAATCTAATTACTTCTCAAAATTATAATCTATTAACAAACTGTCCTGTCTGTAATCATCAATTAAAATGGAGAGTTTTTGGTCTGCTTTTTCAAGTCGTTGCATAAACTCATTATAAGGAATTTTCTCTTCCTTGTTCCAGATTCGTTCGGCCATTGCAGGTAATCGTTTTCTCAAGCTGGGGATTTCAACTTCTCCTGCCTGTTCCCAAGCACACATTTGGGCTCCTATAATTAAATTGGTTTTTTCCAGTTGTATTGGATGAAATGAAGGCGCTTTTGGAAACCAGTTTTCCCACCTCCAAATATTCCAGTTGTAAATGGTTTTTGGTTCCCACTTTTTTTTGTTAACCACATAAAGAGGTTTCCAGGAGGTATTTACAACTGTATATCCATCATCTACCATTAAATTGGGTAAATATCGATTGGTTTCATACTCAAAAACGATAATGTCTTTCGGGATTTTTACCTTACCTTCATTTCTAAATCCTTCCCAAACGCACATTTGTTTATTGTGCTTTTTTACAATTTCATTGGTGCGGACTAAAAAATGTCGGTATAATTCGTGAATGTCTTCTCCTAAATCGTTTTCTTTCATATAAGCCTTTACAAAGGGATCCTGATCGACTTTATAAAAAATGGCCTCATCACCTCCGATGTGAAAGTAAGGAGTAGATTTGAAGATAGCCGAAACTTCTCCAATAATGTGATCCAGCGCTTCATAAACTTCCTCCTTCCCCATATTAATGATCCATGGGTTGTCAGCGGTATCTTTGATGGCAAATATTTCGGGATACTTTTCAATGAAAGGGCTTGAATGTCCTGGGATATCAATTTCGGGTATGATGGTAACTCCCCGAAGTTGTGAATAAGCCTCCAATTCACTTAATTCATCGAAGCTATAATTCCGATCAATAGTAGCTAATTTGGGGTATTTTTTAGAGCTTAAAGTGTAGGATTGGTAATCGGTAAAATGTAATTGAACATAATTTATTTTATAAAATGCTGCCAGATCAATGAGTTTTTTGATGGTTTGTGTGCTATGCCATTTTCTGGCCAGATCTATCATTAAACCACGGTAAGCTGCATCTGGAAAGTCTGCAATATTCACCAATGGAAATGTTAAGGCTTTAGCTTCTTTATCCACCAATTGAAGTAATGTGGTTTTCGCCATACATAAGGCCTGATAGCTTCCCCCAACTGCCTGAATTTTATGGTCAATCTTCAGATGATATTCTTCTTCGGCCATCGTCGTATCAGTTTGAAAAGTGATATCGACAGCCTTAGACTTAGTTCTTGCAATTTCAATCGTTTTACCTGTTAACTTTTCTAGTTCAGTTTGGAATAAAGAAAGTAAAGGACTTAGTTCTTTTTCGTCAGTATAAAGCTTGCTGCCCTCCGATAAAACCAAGGCTCTATCTGAAGTAGAAAATTCTTTTGGCTGAGGCAGTAGGTTATTATCAAAACTGTATTTGATGGTCTCGGTTGAGCTACTGCAAGAGATCAGAAACAGGGTGATGATGAATAAAATCTGATTCTTTTTCATGAGGTGAGTTTTTAATGCATTAATATCTTCCAGCGCATTTTATGAGAACTTAGGCTTTTTTAAATGCTGATCGGAACATCCATACAGAGGTATATAAAACCACAAAACACACAATCCATTTCAATATATTTAAAGGCAGCGATTTTATAAAATAGGCTGCTACAAACACGCCTAAAATGCCTGCAATTGTAAGCGCAACAGCAGTCTTGCGATCGTAAGATTGTTCTTTAACAAACCTTGAGCCGCCTGCTGCCATTAACATGGCCGTTGCGGTCATCATAATGGGGAAAGCAGTTAAGGGGTGCATGCCAAGCGCATAAACCATGGCCATGCATGGCGCATAAAAGCCAATGCCAATGGTTTGAAGTGCTCCAAAAACAAAACTCATCACGACGATCAAAACCAATTTCCAACCTGTAAGGCCAATAGCAACTCCGCCTACGGGCATCAAATCGAAAAGTCCTGCTAAAATGATAATGGCAACTGCCATTAAGCCAATACCCATTCCAAGTTGAATTTTTTGCCGGGGCAATCGGGAAACAATACCTGCACCCAATACAGCACCAACTGGAGCTGCAATCGACATTGAAACCAAGGTAAGGGTATCAACGGTTACTGCGGTCATAAATATGAAAGCCTGGGTAACGGTCGGAATGGTGTTTCCAACATTCATGGTTCCGGGGATAATCCGGTCGTCAACCAATTTAAAAAATTTAAAGATTGCTGTTTGCTGAGCAAAACTTCCGATCCCTAATGCATCGAAAAAGTTTGTGATAAAGCCTGTGCCAAATAAACCCAACCATGGTTTTTTTGAAAAAGTTTTTCTGTTTTTAATTGCATCCTTAAAAAAGATAAATCCGAAAATACTTGTCATTAAACCGAGAACGGTTTTAAGAATGATGACCATAAGAACTTAATTAAAATTTAACATAAACTTTCGCTAAAACTACGAAAGAATTAGCTAGATACAAATGATATTCATTTTAAATAAGGGGAGTTCCCTGATGTTTTAGATGATCAAAATAAAACAGATCTAATTTGGATTTTCAGTCACACTTATCGCGCTTGTAAGATTTCAAGCAAACCGTTTTTGGCGTTATTTGCCATTATCAGGTGGCCTTCTTCATTGGGGTGTAAGCCATCTTCGAGAAACAAATGGGGGGGCATGTTTAAAGAAAAGTCAATCATGGGCTGTTCGTCATCGCGGATGAATCTTCTCAGTGCTTTTTCGTATTCATTAAGTCGCAACTTCATCCCTTTTAAATCCATAAAAAAATGTTCTTCGTCGTTCACTTCTGGTAAATAAAAAGGGGTGGGGATCCCAATGATGGATTGAATTTTATGATGTCGGGCATGGCGGGTCATGGCTAAAATATTGCCGATAATTTGGCTGTCGGGTGTATTAAACCAGATATCGTTGGTTCCTCCCATAATAATTACATAATCGGGTTTATGAGCAATCACCATTTCTTGAAAACGGGCAAGCATACCTGCTGTGGTATCACCACAAATCCCACTATTAATGATTTGTAGATTGGGTTCCGCATTTAATAAAACAGGCCAGCAACTTCCCGGCTTAATTTGATAACCTTCGGTGAGGCTGTCGCCCATGCAAACGATTTTATGCTTGATCATTTTTGTTTTTTTTAGCTATTAAAAATACGAATATTTGGTTAAAGTATTTAGGTATTTAAGTGTTGTTAATTACAGTCAGTTCGAGCTTGTCGAGAACTGGTTCTGTCCTAACCCTAAATCTCGACAGGCTCGATGTGACAATTATAATTTAGAATGTTCAATGTGTACTGTTCAATGCGCAATGACAGAATTAAACCCTGAGTGATCCCGACACTTCTCGGGATCGTATCGAAGGGTGCAATTCATATATCGCATTTCGATACATCCCGCTTCGCGAAATACTCAATGCTTACTATTCGTACTTCAATGAGTCAACTGGATTCGCGCGTGCAGAATTGTATGAAATGATGCCAACGGTTAATATGGCAATGAGAATAGAAGCTAAACATCCGATGGCAAAAACATCAACTCCTAGCCGGGTTCTGAAAACAAAGTTTTCGAGCCATTTGCTCGTAAATAAATAAGCAATTGGAATGGCGATGATGGTTGCAAGGACCACCCATTTTGTCACATCTAAAACAAACATTTTAACCACTTGAGAGATCTCAGCACCCATCACTTTTCTGATGCCGATTTCGTGGATCTTCTTTTGAATGGTTTGCATGGTTAGCGCTATCAATCCTAAAATTGAAATAATCAAAGCGAGCACACTTGCATAGGTAATGAGTTTGTTGATTCGATCTTCTGCCTCGTACATTTCTGCAAAAGTTTCATCAATAAATTTATAACTAAAGGTGTAATTGGGATCAAAAGCTTTTAAGCTGGCTTCGATCTTTTTGATACTTTGTTCGATGTTTTGATCACTTAGTTTTATAGAGATTAAGTTAATTTCATTCTCGGTCAGGAAATAAGCTATAGGTCCAATTTCCTGATGCAAGGAACTGAAATGAAAGTCTTTCATGATTCCAATAATCTGGAGTGGATTTTCATCACCCATGATCAATTTTTTATTTAAGGGATCTGTTAAACCTAAGGCTTTTACAGCGGTTTCGTTTAATATAATTTTTGTGGTGTCGGTACCCATCGATTTGTCAAACTCACGACCTGCAATTAATTTAATCCCATATGTTTTTAAGTAATCATAGTGAATTTCGTTGGTGTGAATCATGACGTTATTGCTGGCATTATCGCCCTCTTTATAACAAATGCTCATGTTTCGGCCGGTACCGGGAACAGAGTGTGATCCGGTTAAACGACTGACTTCGGGAATTTGAGCCAACTCAGATTTCAAGCTTTTAAAAGAGCTTGTAATCTTATCCGTAAGATTGTCGAGCACAATAACCTGATTTTTGTCGAAGCCCAGATCCTTATTCTTTACGTACGAAATTTGCTTATGCACTAAATTTAAACTGATGAGCAAAAAAGTGGCGATGGTAAACTGAAACACCACCAGGCTTCTTTGCAAGAATACACTTTTTTTACCCGATGAAGATTTCGACCCCTTAAGAACATCAACTGCAAGGTATCTGGAAAGGTGAAGTGCAGGGTAACTTCCGGCAATAAATCCGATAATGACAACACTGAAGATGAGCCCAGATAAGAATAAAACATTTGTTTTATAAAGTAGGAGTATGGGGCTGTCCATTAACAATCGAAATTCATCAATAAAAAATTCAGTAATTCCTAAAGCCAAAATAAAGGATAGTAGGGTGATGAGCATGGTTTCGGAAATGAATTGCTTGAATAAACTTTGTCGATGGGCGCCCATTACTTTTCGTAAACCGATTTCACGGGCACGAGTTTCAGAACTGGCCGTAGTTAAATTGATGAAATTGATAATGGCAATGATGATAATAAAAAAGGCGAGTACTGAAAATATGTAGATGTTGTTAATGTCACCGGGAGGTTTCATTTCATAGCTGGACTTTGATCGGAGGTGAATGGATGATAAAGGCTGTAATGATTCATTTATTGTTACTCCATATTCTACTAGTTCGTCGGCATAATGATCCTGAAAAATCTGATTAGCCTTTGATTGCATGAGATTGAAATTCTCTTGTCCGTTAGCCAGCAAATAAGAAATATATGAAAGATTTCCACGTTCTTCTTCTTGTTCAAGGGAGCCGACTCGAGTGTAAATGGGTGCTACTGCATCAAATTCGAAATGAGAATTTATAGGCACATCTTCAATGATTCCAGTGATTTTAAATAAATCTCCATTGATTCTAACCATGGCATCAAGTCCGGATTGATCTCCAAATAATTTTTGTTCGGTGCTTTTTGTAATTACCAACGAATGCTGATCATTCAAGGCATCTTTCATATTTCCGCTCAGGAATTTGTGTGTGAAAATATTAAAGTAAGATGAATCAGCCCAGGCGACCTCAATGTCGTTATAGAGCTTTTCATTTAATTCAATTTGAGCGCCACTACTTAAAAGACGCACAAAATCTGTTATTTCGGGAAGCTCATTTGCGACATACATCGCAAAGCCATAAGATGTTATCGGAGCTTCGGTGGTTGAACCATCAGGTGAATTGATGACAGTAAAAACACGATAAATCTTATCGTAATTCTCATTGTGTTTGTCGTAACTGAGCTCATAAAACACATAGGAAACAATAAGAATAGATGCTGAAAGGCCAATGGTTAATCCAAATAAATTAATAAAAGAATGGAATTTTTTTCTGCTTAGGTTTCTCCAGGCAATCTTCAAGAAATTTTGTAACATGTTTAAAGTATTTCGTTTGTATGTAGACGAGGTAGATGTTTATATGTTACAATAATTAAAATGTTTTTTATACGATTCATTAGTGTTATTATATATCAATTCGTTGAATTGTAATAATAGTAACCGGATGCAATAATTGTTGGTTCTTATTTTCAAGCATTTGGATTTTACGAACAATATCCATCCCCTTGATTACTTTTCCAAATGCTGCAAATCCTTGTCCGTCTGGGTTCCTTTTACCACCGTAATCCAGTTCAGGTTGATCATTTATACAAATAAAGAAATGTGAAGTGGCTGTATTGGGTTCAGCTCTGGCCATCGAAATGGTTCCATCTTTGTGAGATAATTTAGTTTGTTCGGTAGTTTCTAGCGCAATAGGGTCAAAAATTATATCTTCAGGAAGATCACCTCCTTGAATAACTTCAATTTTAATTTCCCGATCAGCCTCGTTTTCTTTTGTACAGGTTCTGAAAAATCTACTGTTTTGATATAGATCATCATCCACATAGCGCATGAAATTGGCCACAGTAATTGGGGCTTGATCAGGATAGAGTTCAATGAAAATATTGCCAAGCGTAGTTTTAATTTCACACTTGATGGTAGTTTGTGAATAACTACTAAGTCCAAACGCAAATAGAAGTATAAGGATAAAAATTCTTTTCATCTTAAATTTTCTTTTTAAAAAAATGAATTCCCAAATAAATTATAGTCAAAATACCAATAAATACTAGCATTGATTTTAATTCAGCCCAAGCCAAATTAGTTAAGAACCATCCAATAACAATGGTTGAAATTACTGGAACTAAATAACCACCTGGCGTTTGATAACTTTCTTTTGAAAATCGTCCTGTCATTTTGAATTTAATAACAGATAAAACAACACCTAGGTAAATAAGTAAGTAGGAAGCACTGGAAAGGATGGCCAGTTGTTTAAATTCACCGATGGTTGCAAATAGAAAACCAAGGGAGGCATAAACAATAATTGAAATACTTGGGGTGGCATACTTTGAATTAACGTGTGCTAGTGGTTTTATCGGTAATACTTTATCGCGAGCTGCGGCGAACAATACACGTGGCATATTTAAAGTCATCCCACTTAAATTCCCGAACATTGAAAATGACGCACCAATAATGACGATGGTAGCACCAATGGGGCCGATCATTCGCATGGCAACCTCTGCGATGGGTGCCGATCTGAAATCAAGCATCCCGTCTCCTAAAATCCCCTGAACCGTAATTTGTATGGAGATATATAAAATGAGCACAGCAATGATGCTTAGAATAATTCCTTTGGGAATGGTTTTACGTGGATTTTTAATTTCACCTCCTACATTTAATGCCGTCTCAGCTCCGACAAAAGCAAAAATTAGCATCAAAGACATTTCTCCCAAATCCATCACAGTAGGGGTGGAGGTCCATGTTAAATTTGAAGGTTTGATAAAAATCCAACCAAAAATAACAATTAAAATTAATGGGGTAAGTTTAGCGATGGTTGTAAATTTAACCAATGACATGGCCTTGCTTACACCTTTGACATTCACATAGGCAAGACCCCCAAAGAGGATGAAAAATAAGATGCCCCTAACCCATTGTAATTTAAAAATGGGAAAAAAGTAAGCCAGCGTATCAGCCAGTCCATTTCCAACAGCAGCATTTGCCATCACAGCTGCCCCGAAAATAAAAATATTGGTTGTAAGGAATCCGGCATATTTTCCGAAAGCTTCTTCAATATAGGAGTAAGCCCCACCGGTTCTGGTTATCTGCGTTCCTATTTCAGCAAAACTGAGCATAATAAGCATCATTAAAAATCCACAAACCACAAAGGCCAAAACACTTCCGGTGCCTAATCTTTCAAAAACAATAACAGGCAATAAAAAAATGCCTGCACCTACAATAATATTTATAGAATTGGAAACCAGTCCCCATACACCGATTTCTCTTTTTAAACCTTCGTCCTGATTCATAATTCAAATAATTAAAACGAAAGCAAGGTAATATTTTTTGATGTTAAGAGAAAATGCTTTTTCGGAAAGCCAACACTTGACTTATTTAGCGTGCCACAATATGTGTTCAATAACTTGACTAGTTTGAGAATCGACATGATCTATTAATAGACCTATTTGTTACGGTCAGAGAATGTACATACAAACAAAATCAAGTTGATGTAATTTAAAAGATTTTTAAATAAAATGTTTATTCTTCAAAATAATTTTTAAATTCGTGTTTTGTTTAATAAAAGATATAAAGATGCGAAAATCCATAAAGATTATTTTAGTTGTATTTCTATCCATTAGTGGATGCGGTGTAATTAATGATTTAAAGGAGAAAAGAGACATCCATGTACTGGTGCAGGATTACGGAGTTGGGAATCCTAATAGTGCTTTTGACACACAGATAGTAGTGACAGCTGGAGATGGTTCGGAATCAGAAGCCACTGTGAGTTCTGATGGCGGATTTTGGACTGGTGTTGGTCAATGGAAAGTTGGCACCAGATTTCAAGTGTCAGTTATTTCACCTGATAACGAAGGAACCATAATAGTAGATGTTGAATGTGATGATTGTGGTGATGCTTCAGAATTGGTAGATGGCAAAGTTAGAAGAACCATCGACCTTGCTGTTAGAAATGAACTTGTGATTTCATTTAACGTCAAATAAAAAATTATAGAGATGCGAAAAGCTTTAATAGTAATATCAGTTATAGTTTTAAGTTTTTGTGGCTGTAATTTAGCTGATGATTTAGAACCAAAAAGAAGGATTACTTACACCGTTTCAAGTTTTGGTACAATCGATAATACACCCGAAAATAAAACCTGGGTGTTTTATACCGATGAGGATGGCAATGATCAGCAAACGGAAATAAATCCAAGAGGTGGATACTGGACTTATACCGGCTATTTTAAAAAGGGTGAACTGGCATATGTTAGTTTTAGTTCAGTTGATAGAACAGGTTCAGTACGACTTGATATCGGGTGTACCGATTGTGAGAATGCCGAATTTGGAAGTGGTAAAATATCAAAAACAACAGACCTTACTTTGTTAAGTGCAAATGAGTTGTCTGTTTATGTAGAATAAAATTAGACAATATTTCTGAATTGGTTTATTGCATTATCAGTAATGCAGCTTTACCTGACATGCCTATAAGGATTCCTGCTTTGGAAGCTGCTTCACTAACTTTTATAACTTTTGCTTCAAGCATATCCTCGTAAGTTTTAACACCTGTAACTATTGCACAAACATCGTTGCGTTTATTGGCGACCTCAACATTTATGTATCCACATGCCAGAAAGCCATTTTTGCCTGAGATCATTAGTACACTTGTGTTTTGAGTTGGAATTCGGTAGGTGGTAAAATTATTACCATCAATAAGAATATGGTCCATCATTACAGTTGAATTTAAATAGCTTATAAATATATGGCTAAATTGCATAAAAAAAGGTGAAGAAAAATATTTTTCTTCACCTTTAATGTGATTAGCATCAGTTGTGTTTACTGTTATTTAAGCTGCATTACTTCATTCTCAATCATACGCACTATTACTTTCCCATCTATCGCATCCAACAGTATTTTTGATCCCACTTTAATTTTATCTTCAAGTATGGCGATGGAGATATGGTCAATAATTTCTTTTTGAATAAGTCGTTTTAATGGCCTTGCTCCAAATTGCAGATCATAACCTTTATCTTTGAGGTAATTAACTAGTTTTTCAGTGATGTCAAATGAAATATTTTGTTTTTGTAACACTTTCAAAATATTGTTCAATTGAATCTTAATGATTTCCTGAATATCGTTTTTATCCAAAGGTTTAAACATGATGAGTTCATCAATTCGGTTTAAAAATTCCGGCCTCAATTGTTTTTTTAGTAAATCAAAAACCATCTTTTTACTTTGTTCATAAATGGCATTGGTATTCTGATCCGGATTTTCAAATAATTGATGAATGATATCCGACCCCATGTTTGAAGTCATGATAATGATGGTGTTTTTGAAGTTTGCCATCCGACCTTTATTGTCAGTTAAGCGCCCATCCTCTAAAACCTGAAGCAGAATATTAAAAGTATCAGGGTGTGCTTTTTCGATTTCGTCGAGTAGGATTACCGAGTAGGGTTTTCTGCGAACAGCTTCAGTGAGTTGCCCACCTTCATCATAACCAACATAACCGGGAGGTGCTCCAATTAATCGAGAAACTGCGTGCTTTTCCTGATACTCACTCATATCAATTCTTGTAAGTGCATTCTCGTCATTAAACAGATATTCAGCCAATGATTTAGCTAATTCTGTTTTGCCAACACCTGTTGTACCAAGAAAAAGAAATGACCCAATGGGTTTGCGTTCATCAGAAAGCCCGGCTCTGCTTCGCCTGATAGCCGAGGCTACTGCTTCGATTGCCTCATCCTGTCCAACCACTCTTCGATGTAGTTCTTCTTCGATGTGCAACAATTTTTCTTTTTCAGTTTGTAGCATTCGGGATACAGGTACACCGGTCCATTTCGCAACTACCTCTGCAATATCTTCCGTAATGATTTCTTCTCTAACCAACCTTTTTCCATTTTCTTCGTATTCCTTTAATTGTTTTATCGTGTCCAAAAGTTGATTTTCTGCTTTTGGAAGCAATCCATAACGAATTTCTGCAACTCTTGCCAAATCTCCCTCACGTTCTGCTTTATCTGCCTGAAATTTATAATCTTCAATGTCTTTTTTTGCATTTTGGATATTTGAAACCACTTTTTTCTCATCTTCCCACAAAGCCATTAACTGAGTGCGCTCATCTTCTAAATCGGCCAGTTGTTTTTTAATCACTTCGAGTCTGGTTTTATCTTTTTCCCGTTTAAAAGCTTCACGTTCAATTTCCAATTGTTGAATTTTTCGATCGAGTGAATCTATTTCTTCGGGCTTAGAATTCATTTCCAAACGCATCCGCGCAGCTGCTTCATCGATTAGGTCGATGGCCTTATCCGGTAAAAACCGATCGGGAATATACCTGGTTGAAAGCTGCACGGCCGCAATAATAGCTTCATCTTTAATCCGTATTTTATGATAGTTTTCATATCGTTCCTTAATCCCGCGAAGGATAGAAATGGCATCTGTTTCTGAAGGCTCATCGATAAAAATTTTTTGAAACCTTCTTTCTAAAGCCTTATCTTTTTCAAAATATTTTTGATACTCATTTAAAGTAGTAGCTCCAACAGCCCTAAGTTCACCTCTGGCGAGTGCCGGTTTAAGAATGTTCGCAGCGTCCATAGCCCCTTCGCCACCTCCACCTGCTCCAACAAGGGTGTGAATTTCATCTATAAAAAGGATGATTTGACCATCACTTGAGATCACTTCTTTGACTACCGATTTGAGCCGCTCTTCAAATTCCCCTTTATACTTTGCACCTGCAATCAGGGCACCCATATCGAGTGAATAGATTTCCTTTGTTTTTAAATCATCGGGCACATCACCATCCACAATCCTGAATGCAATACCTTCTGCAATGGCTGTTTTACCAACACCTGGCTCACCAACAAGTATGGGGTTGTTTTTTGTTCGTCGGGCTAAAATTTGAAGCACTCTTCTGATTTCCTCATCGCGACCAATAACAGGATCAAGTTTACCTGAACTTGCCTTTTTGTTTAAATTAATGGCGTAACGCTCAAGGGAATGATAATTCTCTTCGGCATTTTTACTGTTCACATTATTTCCTTTCCTTAGCTCCTGAATGGCTTGTTTAACATTTGGTTCAGAAAGCCCACTGTCTTTTAACAGATTAGCGATATCGCTCTTCACTTCAAGCAAGGCAAGCAAGAGATGCTCAAGAGAAACGTAATCGTCCTGAAAATCTTTTAAATACTTCTGAGATTTAAGCAATACCTGATTGGCCGCATTGGATAAATATATTTGGTCAAGGTCTCCGGTAGGATAAGTTTTTAATATTTGATCCAAAGCTTGTTCAATTATCTGCTTATTCACTCCTAGTTTTTTTAAAAGGAATGGTAAAACATGATCGTCGACTTCCAAGATTCCTTTAAAAAGATGTCCGCATTCAATAGCTGTATTGCGCGACTCGATGGCTAGCTCATGTGCACGTTGAATGGCTTGTTGTGATTTTATTGTAAATTTATCGAATTGCATATTTTTGTTTTTATGAGAGAAAAAAAGCAGGGATTTTAGTTCCCTGCTTTCCATCTCAACTTATGAGATTTTTATTTGTTTAACAGGCTTCTGTTTTACTTCCTCTGCTTTTGGAAGCGTTAGCTTTAAGATCCCATTTTCATAAGAAGCTGTGATTTTGTCATGGTTAACTAAGTTCTTCGGAATACTAAATGTTCTTTGAAACGATCGATAACTAAATTCTTTTCTGGTGAATTTATCATCCTTGGTTTCGGATTCATCTTTCATCTCGGAAGAGATAATTAAGCTTCCGTTATCGAAGTTAACTTTAAAATCTTCTTTTTTTAAGCCTGGTGCAGCCAATTCAATCTGAAAATCGTTATCGTTTTCGAGAATATTAACGGCTGGTAATGTTGAATTAACATCAGCAAAGTTTGAATTTCTCCAATCCATCCAATCACCATCAAAAAAACGGTTGAATATTGAAGGGATTGTGTTGTCCCAATGGCTTAAACTTGGAACGCTTTTGTTTGATAATTTAAGTAGTGTCATTGTTAAACCCTCCATAATTTTGTTAAACATAAAATTAATGTCGAGTATCATTTTTCAAATCTTATGCCAATCGCAAATCTGATTTGCCACAAAATATATCTAATGATCAGAATATGAAAATATTGTAATCGTTTAACAAGGAATGGAAATGTCAAGGTAGGTGCATAAGACACTCATTATAAGTGACATAAAGTCATGTCGACCCAGCTTCAGGTGACAATTTGACTTAAATAGAAATAGGATGGCTTCCTCAAAATGAGGAAGCCATCCTATTAAGTTAAAAAAATTACAGACCTAAAACCTCTTTCGAAATATGCATGCTCACTAAGTAATTTGGCATGTCAACTACTTCTGCAATATGTAAATCACCAGCAATTGAACAAAGTAGGTAAGCATCTTCTCGACTTAAATAAAAGTTTTTCTCGAGATAATCAACCATGTAGCGAGTAGCTTTTTTACTTGCCTCAATTAAAGTTGTTCCATAAGCAGAAACAGCATAATAATCGTTATTTTCATATTGAGGTTCTTTTATGATTGGCTCACCTTCAGGAGTATGAACGGTAATTCTGTAAACAATTCTCATTGGTGCTTCAATAGCTGTTCCACAAACTTCACCCAAGCCTTGTGCTGCATGGCAATCGCCTATGGAAAATAATCCGCCTTCTACAAATACAGGAAAGTGAACAAGGGTTCCCTCCACCAAAAAAGGATTATCCATATTACCTCCGTTGGCACGGGGTGGGATGGTTGTAAGCATTTCTTCTGTTGCCGGAGCTACTCCCATCACTCCGGGAAATGGTTTTAGCTTAACATTGATATGGTCCTTAAAGTTGATTATTCGGTTTTTATCGTCAAGTTTAAAATTGCGCAGGTATGGTTCAGTAAATTCATCCGCAAGAATTCCAAATCCGGGGAATACGGCAAGCCATCCCCAATTTCCGATTTCAATTTCCAATAAATTCACCGTGATGATGTCACCGGGTTTAGCCCCATCAACATAAACAGGGCCTGTAATGGGGTGAATTAAATCAGAATTAATTTGAGCTATGGATTCAGCAGTTGAATTAAAATTTAATTCCTGATCGCTCGCTTCTTCGGTAAAAACTTCAATTACCGCTCCAGATTTAACTCGCAGCACAGGCTCAATGGTACTGCTAAATTTATTATGGGTTTGATCGGCGGTTAGGGTGTGATCGATTTTATAATATTTTTTGATAACCGAATTGTTATTTTGCTTTGGAGCATAACTACTCAAAACAAAGACCAGACAAAAAATGCCAATGGGGATGATTGTTTTTTTCATGATTAAATGAGTTAGCTTAGTTAAAACGAATGTATAAAAAAAAGAAATATGATTTAAGCAATGGTTCTTCTTCAGCATCGTAATTTGCTAAAGTTGGGATCTTAAATTTTAGAATGGGTTAAATTGGGTTTAATTAATTTAATGATTTCTATAGCTTGCTCAATATTACTTGTGCGTGTATCTATAACCCTTGTATTTATTAAGTTCCATTTTTGAATTACCTTTTTTATAATTCCTCTTCGTACTATCCAAAGATGAATTTTATCTGGATTGTCCATTAATAAATCAATAGAATTAGCCCAACCTAAGCCTTTTAGCTCGAGTGGGCCAATTTCATCAATAAAAATGATTTCTAAATCTTTTAAGTTTTCAGGTTGCAATAAATTCTTACCAAAATTTTGCCCATCCGGATTAAATATAAATGGGCCAATTTTTTCTCCTTCTTTTTGATTAATATCGCATAACCTCATCTTAGTTCCTGACTTCAAATCAAGTATATCAAATTCTTTTCGCTGATTATGTTCAAATTTACCCGGAGCGAGAAAACCACCTACTTTTTCGCCATTGGCCTTTAATTGATCAGCTAACTTTATTGCAAATGTGGTTTTTCCGGAATGCTTATTTCCGGTTAAAATAATGACTTTTGGGTTTTTTGTTTTACGTTCGAAAGTGTCGTATAAATCTTTGGCCTGTACCAAGATATCACTGATCGTTTGAACAGGCATACGAAGGAAGTTTTTAGGCTTTGCAAATTGATCGATAATGGATGGAAGAACAGAAAATGCTAATCCCAAGGATTGATATAACTGCGTAAATCCTCTTTTTTGTAAAACGGTTTTAATAACCGGATTTCTGAGTTCAACACTAATTCCTGAAAATCCAACCAAAATTAAAATAGCCCTGACATTCATTTTTAGCCCTACGATTAATCCTTGGGTATTAAATAATTGTTTGCTGTTAAATTCATTGAAAAAAAGTGAAGCCAGAAAAGTTATAAGGATGAAATAGATCCAGAATTGAGGTTTTTTTAAATGGTTTAAAGAGCGTTTGTAATGTATAAATGAAATTAAAACATAAAGAACAATAAACAACAAGCTTAATTCTAAGGAATAATTATTTAGGAATAGCAAAGCACTTCCAATGACCATGAGATGCAGAAACAAAACTTTCACAGAAAACTGTTGGTTCTCATCCAATTTAAAAAGATGTTTTTTATTGTTCATCTCTATACTTGAATTAGCAGATCTCGTTTTTGTATTTCGGTTTGCTTTCCGGCCAATGTTATAGCCGAGAAAGGCAGAAATAAAACCCAGAAAAACATAAACAATAAGTAAAACAAACAAGGCTTTTTCAGGTTTTAGTTCCGGAATACCAAGCTGCTTCACCGAAAATTCGTAAAGGTTTTTGATGAGTTTAACAATGTTAAATCCGTAATATATGATTAAGGTGAAGATTTTATGCATGAGGGTGCTGAGCATTGCTAAGCTTCCACCAATTGCATAGGCGATGAAGTTTCTGCCAATTAATCTTGTAGATGCATCTATTAAAATGGCTTCTGAAAAAATACCAATCATGGGGCCAATTAAAATGGCACTTGGAGAAACCGATTTCATCAATGCACATATTAAACCTGCTCTCCAAAGGATACCTTTATCTTTCCATATTTGTAAAAAAGCTACAAGAAATACAATACTAATCATGGTGAGCCAGGTACCAGCCAGTGGAATTCGCAGGTTGTGAAAAAAACTACCCAGAATAATTTCCATGGATGCCCATAGGCTGCCGACCACAGTTGCCTTCAACCAAATCTCTTTTTTGTTTTGAACAATTGAGCCAATGAACATTTTTATCTGATATTATGGTGTTATTTAGTCTGATTATTTAATGTATACAAAGCATAAAAATATAAATCAATCATTTATGTTCTGAAACGATAAGAATTGTTTTCTTATAAGCCAAGAAAAACAATGGCCATACCGCTTAAAAAGATAGTAGCTCCTGCAATAGTGTGTGTATACTTTTCAAGTTTACCGATGGGCAAAAAATTAATTCCATAAGATGCCAGTAGAACGACCACTAACATGGTGGCGATGGTGATCAATCCGAAAACCAAACTTACAGCTATAACTCCGAAAGTACTTAATTCAGAAGCAGGATACATGAGAATGGGGATGAGGGGTTCACAAGGCCCTAAAACAAAAATGGTAAATAAAATCCATGGTGTTAATTTCTTATTGTGTGTGTGATTGTGTTCGGTTGTATGCGTGTGCTCATGGACATGTAAACTGCCATCCTTGTGAAAGTGTTTATGTTGATGGGGTTTGTTCACATAAAGTCGATAAATGGCCCATATTAAATATATTAATCCGAAAAGAATAAATGCCCAGGCAGCCAGATTCCCTCTAAACCCTTCAAATAATTCAATTTTATGTATGCCAATTCCGAAGGCAACACCAATTGCCCCAAGAATAATGGAACTCCCCACATGGCCAATACCACAGGCAATTGTTAACCAAGTAGTTTTCCACATGCTCCATTTTCGTGCCTTCGACATTACGATAAAAGGCAGGTAGTGATCAGGGCCAAAAAGGGTGTGGGTGAAAGCGATGATGGCAGCCGTGCCGAGAAGCAGGTTTAGGTCGTTCATATTTAGTTAATTGGTTGATTCGTGAAATTGTAAATAGGTAAAGATTTGCACTTAATTTTATTAATCATTATTCAATAATCATTAATCATTCAAAAAGATTCCATGCCCGTTTAATTCATTAAGATTTCTCCCTGAGCATGGCAAACATAAATCATCAATTACTCTGGTACTCATCGTACTTTCTCCACATTTTTTGCAGATGATGCTATCGTGAGAAGGCGCATAATCAGGGATTTTAACTTCAACGTTTTCAATCGTAAACAATTTGTCGAAGTCAAGGGATAAAGTTGCAAATGCTCTATCACGACCGTGTTTTTTAAATTGAAGAATTTCTTTTTCAGCATGGTTTTGTTCCTTCACTACTTTCTGAAAACTATCTGAAAATAACGGATGAGCCTGTCGCATGTATTCTTTGGAGTCTGTCCGTGTTGAAATTCGAATTCCCATCCCGTCTCTTCTGGTAAAAGTAAATGCAGTCTTCCCAAAATCTTTAAAAATTAAGGCATTGTTTCCGAAGGTGCAACCTGTAACAAATTGAATTCCATCGCTAAAACAGTTATTGGTTTCTGTAATGGCAAGCAAATCCTCCATGCCATCACCTTGTTCGCGCATCATTTGCATAGCTTTTGTCGCAGCCATAACTCCTAGTGCAACGCCGGGGCAATAGTGTCCATGAAGAGCTGCAGATTTAATGAGAAGTGATTCTAAATCGTTTCGTAAAATATCATTTACGATTTCTCTGCGTGGATTGTTCTTGAGTTCATCAATTCTGATATTGTCCATTTGATCTTCGATCATTGAAAAATCGATGGGCTTGATGTCTAAAACAGGAGTATTATTCAAAGCATCTAAACCAATAACACGCAAAATGTTCTCTTTTCGTTCAATAAGTTTAACCGTAGTTACTGCAATTGAACTTGGCCGATGGGGCTTCCGGGTAGCGAACAAACCTTTTATGTTTCCGCGAAGGGTAGTGGCTGTTAGTTCGTAAGCATCAGATCGGTCGAACTCAAAAATGATATCGATAAATTCGTATTCTTCAATTTGATCTAATCCTTCCAGATATTCCGGTTTGATGATGATTTGACTCTCATGTTTTTTGATTTCATGCGGATTGTTTTCCGATTCAAAATCATTTTTGATAATCCCAATTTCCGTAATTCGCATAGTTTTAATTTTGTGGGATGATGAAAAAAGCATCTTCATCTTTAATAATTTTCACCTTAATGTCATAAAGTTTTTCGATGTTTTTATTTGATATTATTTCTTTTCCTCCTTCAGCAAAAATTTCCCCGTTCTTCAATAATACAAATTTATCACTGTACTGCAATGCCAGGTTCAGGTCGTGAATGGCTATGATGACGGTGATGCCCTGCTGTGAAAGGGTTTTTAGTACTTTCAAAACTTCTAATTGATGTTTCAAGTCAAGATTGGCAGTGGGTTCGTCAAGAAGCAGAACTTCCGGTTGTTGGGCAAGTGCACGTGCAATAAATACTCGTTGGCGTTGTCCTCCACTTAATTTATTGATGCTTTGCAAGGATAATTTACCGAGGTCAAGTTTTTCAATCATCTGCGCTGTAATTTCAAGGTCCTTTTGTTTTGGTGACCATTGAATATGTGGCTTTCGTCCCATTAATACCGTATCAAATACCGTTGCTGGAAAAGTTCCATTTTCACTTTGTGGTACGTAAGCAACTTTTTGAGCCAACTTATCTGATCTGAAATCATCAATATTTTTGTCTTCTAAATATATTTTACCTTTTCTGGGTTTCAGAATTCGATCCATGCATTTAAGCACTGTACTTTTACCCGATCCGTTTGGACCAACAATGCTGATCAATTGTCCACCTTCAAATTGATGATTAATGTTTTTCAGAACCAAGCTCCCATTGTAGGCAAAATGGAGGTTTTTTAATGTCACTTTATCCATAAGCTCTTCCCCCTTCCTTTAAATAACAGAAATATGAATAGTGGTGCCCCGATAAAAGAGGTTAAAATCCCGACTGGTAAAACCATCGGAGCAATGATGGTTCTGGCTAATAGATCGGATGCCAGGAGAAAAACACCTCCGAATAGGGCTGTTGCCGGGATGAGAAAACGCTCATCGCTTCCAATCATTCTGCGCACTAAATGAGGTACCACCAATCCAACAAAAGCAATGATCCCAAAAAATGAAACTGCTACCGCAGTGCTTATCGATGCAACTAACATTACCTGAATTCTAATTCGTTCCACATTTACACCCAGGCTATTTGCGGTTTCATCGCCGGTGTTTAAAGAACGGATATTCCATCGATTTCGCATAAAAAAAATAATTGCAGGAATGATAACAGCTGCTAAAATGTAAAACTCCTGCCAGGAAGCTCTGCCTAAATCACCAAAAGTCCAAAACACAATGGACGAAAGTTGAACATCTTCAGCAAAATATTCTAATGCGGTTGTACCGGCAATAAACAAAGAACCCAAAATGATTCCTGTAAGAATCATTGTTTCGGATGATGCATCTTTAAAACGGGCCATAAGCAATATGATTGCGGTGCTTACTAAACTCCAGAAAAAGGCTGAAATGGTAATTAGGTAGGGATTATTGATTAAAATGGCATCGTTTGCACCACTCTGTGTGCTACCCGCACCAAATATGATAATGGCAAATGCAGCACCAAAAGCAGCCGCATTCGAAATTCCTAGTGTGAAAGGCGAACCCAAGGGGTTTTTTAGAATGCTTTGCATCACGGTTCCGGAAACACTTAATGCAGTTCCTGCTAAAATAGCTGATAGCACGCGTGGTAATCGAATATTTAAAATAATTTGTTGTTTTACGGGGTCGCCATTTCCCGTAAATAAATGAAATATATCTGCATAGGTGATGGCTGAGGCACCCACTAAAATACCAAGTAATACGAAAAGAATGAGCAAGCAAAAACTGCCAAAAACAAAAAGCTGTTTACGTTTTGTAAATGATTTGTATCCTTTAATTAGTTCTGTGCTCATAATCTGTTATTTTCTCGCAACCCATTCCATAAAGCTCCAATAAGTTATCAAATAAGGCCTTTCCCAAAAATGTTTGATAAATTTCGTTGGCCTTAGTTCTTATGTCTAAATCATTAAAAACTTGAGGATTTAATACTTTGGCCACGTAAAACGTATTGATTAAAATATGTTCATAATTAATGGTATTCCAGATATGTGGAAATAAAAAATACACTTCATTATTCTGAACCGCTGGCAGTAATTTCCCAAGTACTGATGCTTTATCAAGATCAGGTTTGGCAAGCACATAGCCCGAAACATCAATAAAAATTTTATCAGGGTTCCATTCAATGATTTTCTCTTTGTCTACTATGATATTGTTGAGTTTGGACAGTGATAAATTAGGATTGTTTGCCAATGATGTTGAAACATTCGTTGCATTGGTAAATCGGAAAGGAGCGTAAAATGGTTCTGTGGAATTGATCCCATGCGATCCTCGGTAAGCTATTCCTCCGACATAAACCTTTTCTGTTTTTACTGATTTGTTGATGTCTTTTTGAATTTGCTTCAGACTTTTTTCGATGTATTTTATTAAAGAATCAGCTCGTTTTTTCTTATTTAAAACCTCACCTAACAATTGAAGTGAAGTATAAAAGTTTTTTTTATGTTCGTTAAAATCACCGTAATCTAAACAAACAACCGGAATTCCGGATTTCTCCTGCAACTCATCTGCTTCGGCTTTGTTCAGGTAGGTGCAAATTATAATTTGGGGTTGAAGTATTGCTATAAATTCCGGATCGGCATAATTCCCCGAACCGATTACTGGCAAATTTCTTAATTCAGGATATGCAAATAAGTATGGTACATCTCTCCTTTTTTCGTTGGCTTCAACACCTATCACCAAATTGCTGGCCTCCAGATAACAAACCAATCTTAAAGCTCCGGAACGATGCGCCACTATTTTGCTAATTTTAATGGGAATCTCAACTTTTCGTCCGTTCATATCGGTGATCAGTCTTTTCGCTATGCTTGCTTTAGGTGTTTTGTGATTAAAACAAGAGGTGAAGAGCAACCCAAATATTAGCATTAAGAAAATTGCTAATCGATGAAATGATGTTAATAATATTAAAAAGGTGTTACCCATTGGTTAAAAAAATTAGCTTGCTGTGCTCATTACTAGTTTGCCATGCTTAATTCCTTTTATGGCAATTAACTGATTGGCCAGTATTAAAAGTTCCTGCGCTTTTCCTTTAACTGAGATTGTTTCCAAACAATTATCATGATCGAGGTGAACATGTTGGGATGCCAAAATCAGATGATGAAAGTCGTGCTGAACTTCGGTTGACTGTTTTTGAAGATTCCTTTTGTGGTGGTCGTAAACCAATACGATTGCCCCCGCAACTTCTTCATTGCCTTCCCATTCATCTTCTACTAAATTCTTTTTAATCAAATAGCGAATGGCTTGTGATCTGTTTGGGAATTTCTGATTATCAACCAGTTGATCTAGTTTGGTGAGTAAGTCATTCTCCAAAGAAACTCCAAATCGTTTTACTTGCATCGTGTTATGTTTATGAAAAAGATGACACAAAGATATGGAGTTTTAGTAAATGTTTGAATAGTGATTTAAAAGAGAATGAAATTTAGTATGATTACAAATAAGTGTTTGATGTGACTAGCGTGCCTAAAGTACTTAAAGTTATATTGAAATATTTAAACATTAGGCACACTAGTCACTTTTTCTCTATTTTTGTAGAAAAATTTAATTTTGGCATTTCGTTATTTTACACATCTCACCTATAAAGGAACTGGCTTTCATGGCTGGCAATTACAGGAAAATGTACCAACTGTGCAGCAGTTTATTAATGAAGGCTTAAGTATTTTCTTTAAAAAGGAAATTAATGTAACAGGATGTGGAAGAACCGATACGGGAGTCCACGCTAGAAATTTTTATGCTCACTTTGATTTGGATCTGGAATTATCAGACTTGGAACAAGCTGATTTAGTGTTTAAACTGAATCGATTTTTACCAAAAGAAATTGCGATCCTTAATTTAAAGCAAGTCAAACCAGATGCACATGCTCGCTTTGATCCCATTTCCCGAACCTATAAATATTTTATCCACCGCAGAAAAGATCCTTTTTTAGAGGATTATTCTCATTATTTGTATGGTCTACTTGATATCGAAGCAATGAATGATGCAGCCCAGGTTATGATGGGATTCGCCGATTTTACAAGCTTTTCAAAATTGCATACGCAAACAAAAACAAATGATTGTAAAATCAGCCAAGCTTTTTGGGAGGAAAATGAACATCAGCTTATTTTTACCATTACTGCAGATCGTTTTTTAAGAAATATGGTTAGAGCTATTGTTGGAACTTTGCTTGAAGTGGGACAGCATAAAATTACAGTGGAGGATTTTAAAAAGGTGATTGAAAATAAAAATCGCTCAGAGGCGGGTTATTCAGTTCCAGCCAAGGCCTTGTTCCTGGAGGAGGTCGAATATCCCGAAGAGATTTATAAAGTGAACTAATGTGACTAAAAGACTTAAAGTTGAAATGGTTTTATCAGTATAAAATTCAGATCACTTACATTTCTTATAGAACGCAATAAGTTCGTCGGTGAAGATTTCTGCTTTTAATCCATATTTCAACATTAATTCTTCCGGCTGGCCAGATTCACCAAATCGATCTTTCATCCCAATCATTTTCATTTGAACTGGATAATTCTCTACCACAACTTCAGCAACTGCACTTCCAAATCCGGCTTGGACTTGATGCTCTTCAAGTGTAACAATTACTTTAGTGTCTTTGGCTGCCTGTATAATTATTTCTTTATCAATGGGTTTGATGGTGTGAATATTTATAACCCTCGTTGAAATTCCTTTTTCTTCCAGAAATTTAGCAGCTTGCAAAGCTTCCCAAACCATATGACCTGTTGCAATTAAAGTGATGTCATTCCCCTTTTTAAGCAATTGACCTTTCCCTATGGTAAAATCTAGTTCGGGGTCTATAAAATCAGTTACTGGTGCCCGGCCGAAACGAAGATAGACCGGCCCTTTAATTTCTTCAACGGCAGCAATTATTGCCTGTTCTGTTTGCGTAGCATCGCATGGTGAGAGCACCGTCATGTTTGGCAGTACACGCATCACCGCAATATCTTCAAGTGCTTGGTGAGTTGCACCATCTGGTCCAACTGAAATGCCCGCATGGGCTCCTCCAATAATGGCATGTACGTTGTTATAACATAGTAAAATTCGAATCTGATCTGTCGTACGCATAGCCGCGAAAACACCGTAAGTACTAAATACAGGAATTTTCCCACTTAATGCCAAACCGGCTGCCGTACCCACACAATTTTGTTCGGCGATACCTAAGGATAAAAAGCGATCGGGAAATTTATCAGCGAAATAATTCATCCCAACCGAGGCTGTAATGTCTGCACCCAATCCAATAATTTCAGAATGTATTTCGGCTGCCTTTAGCAGTCCGATTCCAAAACCTTCCTTGGTTGAACGATCTCCTCTGTTCTTGTATTCCATTTTAATAAAGTTCTTTTAAGAAAATTTCAAGCTCTGCTTTTGAAGGAGCTCTACCATGCCACCGATAATCATTTTCAATGGATTTAATTCCCTTGCCCATGCTTGTTTTTGAGATGATCACTGTTGGTTTTTCAGATGATTTTTTGGCTTTGTTGAAAACCGAAATTAATTCACTTATTTCATTTCCATCGCATGTTAAAACGTCCCAACCAAATGCTTTCCATTTATCAGCGAGTGGTTCTAATTGCATAACATCTTCCGTTTTCCCATCAATTTGTACATGGTTTCTATCAATAATAGAAATGAGATTTGTGAGATGGTGATGAGCGGCACTCATGGCCGCTTCCCAGATGGATCCTTCTTGCAATTCTCCATCTCCGCAAATGCAGAAGGTAGTTCGCTCTTTCTTATCAATCTTATCAGCAAGGGCCATTCCTACTGCTACTGAAAGGCCTTGGCCAAGTGAGCCAGCTGATAGTTCCAATCCCGGTAAGCCATGCTCTTTGCCCGGATGTCCTTGGAGTCGACTACCCAATTTGCGTAATGTTTTTAATTCTTCTTTTGGGAAATATCCCGCTTCTGCAAGTGTGGCGTAATGAACAGGGGTGACATGTCCTATGGATAAAATAAGCCGATCCCGATCTTCCCATCTTGGATTTTCAGGATCGTGGTTCATCACTGAAAAGTAGAGCGTAGTGAAAACGTCGGCTAGCCCCAGTGATCCACCTGTATGTCCCGACCCGGCTTCTGTAATGCTGATTAGGACATTTTTTCGAATAGATAATGCAATTTCTTTCAGCTTAGCTACCGACTGAACTTTTTCGAAACTCATGTTGAATAAATTTTAAAATAATGCAGCGAAAAAATAATATCCAACTACAATTGAGTAGGCCAATTTCATTAAGGTTCCGCCTAAAAATCCAATGAAGGATCCAACCGCTGAACGCATAGCCGTAGTCGAATCTTTTCCGGCCATAGATTCACCGATATAGGCACCAATGAATGGCCCAAGTAAAATTCCAATAATGCCAAATGGCCCAATCACTATGCCCAAAATAGGCAAACCAATAATGCCGACAATCAGGCCCACAATACTTCCTCTTACTCCCATCTTACTTCCCCCAAATTTCTTCGTTCCCCATATTGGAACCACATAGTCGAGGAATGTGACCGCTGCAGCAATAATTCCCATAATCACCAAAAAATCTTCTTCAAATGGAGCGTTTTCTTGAAGTTGCAACAGGAGTAAGGCAATAAAACTTACAATGGGTCCCGGAATGCCGGGGATTATCGCACCGGCAGCACCAATAATCAGGAGTAGAATTCCTACAATAATCCAGATAAAATCCATATTATTTTATTTTTTTAAAGTCTAATTCGGTAAAATCAAAATCGGGATTTGGAACATCAATGACCAATTCATCAATTTCACCATCTGCATTTAGTTTAAATTGAACTTTTCCTTTGGGTAAAGAGGTTACCTCTTTAAATTCAAGTTCGAAAGTATCGAAGTGCCAGTGTGAAAGTGTACCCTTGAAAATTTTTGTGTTTTTCATTTGAAGCATTAAATTTCCGTTTTCTAAATACACTTCTGCTTTTCCATAAACTTTGCCACCATAAATTCCCGTGTAGGCTTTTAAATCAAAACTTGGTTTGGTGTTTTTAATTCTTCCTTCTTCAGGATCAGTATCATTAGGCCTGTTATTTCTTTCTAAATAAATTTTACTCCAATCTTTATCATCATTACTTAAAAAAATGTCCAGTGTTTTGTACATCAACGGGGATGTAATTCCGGTATTAGTGTTTGTAAGCATCACAAATCCCAAATTCTCTTCAGGAACTAAAACTGTTCTTGAAATCATGCCATCGTATCCACCACCATGCGAAACAATTTTTCTTCCGTGATAATCCATCAATCCCCAACCTAAACCATAAGCCTTAAAGTGGGTACTAGGGAACATTCTTTCAGAATAAGTACTTACGGTTTGAACTGTGTGCGCTTGCCACATTTCATGTTGCGATCTGCTTGTGAACAGGGTGTCGGTTCCATTGATTCCACGATTGAGTTGAAGCAATATCCAATTCGAAAGATCAGCAACACTTGATAAGATTCCTCCTAATGGAGCGGCATTATCCCAGTTTAAATATTCGATGGTTATGAGCTCACCTTTGTAATCATTGTGTGGTGTGGTGTAGTTTCCTTTTGAATCTAGGTCTTCAATGCTTGTGATTGTTCTATTCATTTTTAGTGGATTGAAAATCCGCTTTTGAACAAAATCTTCCCAACTCATTCCACTTGCTTCCTCGATGATTAGGCCGGCTGCCATATACATGATATTTTGATAACCATATTGTGCCCTGAATCCATGAGCTGGTTCAAGGTACTTTGCACGTCTAACAACTTCTTCTCGACTATAATCTGTACCGTACCAAATCAAATCTCCCGAAAAAGTTCTTAATCCAGAACGATGGCTCAATAAATCACGGATAGTCATCTCTTGTGTTACGTAAGGATTGTAAAGTTCAAACCAGGGCAGGTGCTTCGTAACTTTATCATCCCACGAAAGTTTACCTTCTTCAACCAGCATGGCAATGCTTGCAGATGTAAAAGCTTTGGTATTTGAGGCAATTGCGAATAGTGAATTTTCGTCGACGGGTTCCTTGGTGTTAACATTCTTTACTCCAAATCCTTTTTCAAAAATAACTTGTCCATCCTTTACAATAGCTATTGCCATGCCCGGAACATTCCAGTCCTTAAGTGCTCGGCTATAATATTGCTCAAGTTCTGAGATTGTTTTTTTATATGGATCGTTCGCTTGAATATTTATAATTGCAAGTAAGATGATTGCAATTAAGAGGCCGAATTTTAAAATTTGATTTTTCATTTTATAAAGCTAATGAATTAATTTAAAAACTGTTTTTTTGATAAAACTAAAAGTAGTTGGTAAATATAATGAATATAGTATTTTCATTATTTGTGTTTCGGGGATTTTTTCTAAGCAAACTAATCTCAAAAAAAAGTATCCACAAAGTTGGAATTCTTAATTTGTTATATTTGAAATCTATTTAAACTGTATTCGTAAAATATGTCTATCTCCTCAAAAACAAAGTACTGATGATTTGGTATGATTAAAAAACTGTATCATAAAAACCAATATTTTTTCAATCTCCTATTTTGTAATATATTTTGGAGTACGGTAAGGATAATTCAATGGGTAGAACTGCGTCCGGAGATGTTGGAAATTTTAGTCTTGAATAAAAAAAGGTGGTAAAAGAAGGAGAAATTCAATTGAGATTATTGGATGGAATTGACAAGGATTTGCCTATAGATTACTTACATGTTATTCCTGAAAATCTTGGAGCTGAAATCGGAGCTGGGTTGTTTAATAACAGGAAACAATAAATTGAAAGGGATTATAAAAAAAATAAATTTATTTTGACTGTAACCTAATAATATGTTTGAGTATCTAACATTAAAACTATAACGAATAATAGGAAATTCTGAACAGGGTAAATTGAATAATTATGAAAAAAATCCTAATACTATTAATTGGACTTTCATTAATAATTTCATCATGCAACAATAACATAGAGGATGTTGAGACTTTATCAGGGAGGTCAATCACTGAAGTAGATATAGATACTTATATTTTAAATCAAATGGATTCTTTAAATATCAAGGGGCTGTCTTTTGCATTAATAAATAATGGAAAAATAGTGTATGAAAACAATTATGGAATTAAAGACGTGAAGACCCAAGAACCAATTGATTCTAAAACAACATACGAAGCAGCATCTATTTCAAAACCTGTGTTTACCTTTTTTGTGATGAAACAAGTGGAAAAAGGATTGCTCGATTTGGACACTCCATTGTATCAATATTTACCTTATTCAGATATTGAAGACGATGAAAGATATAAATCAATTACAGCAAGAATGGTGCTTTCTCATTCCTCAGGATTTTGCAATATTAGATGGTTTAATCCGGACCACAGACTGAATATTTTATTTACACCTGGCACTAACTTTGAATATTCAGGAGAAGGTTTTGATTATCTCACAAGTGTGGTTGCGCACCTAAACAAACTCAGCTTATCAAATCTTGATAGTTTATTTCAGGAAGAAATTACAAAGCCAATAATGTTAGATCATTTTCATTTCCAGATTAACGATTATATTAAATCCAATCTAGCAAGTGCACATCAAGGTGACAGTATCGTATACGCTGATTATTGGGATAGAAGTATTTTTTCAGGTTCAAGTAGCTTACATACTGATGTCTCCAATTATGCCAGATTTCTAATGGCGATATTAGAATCTAGTGAATTGACAGCTGAAAGCTACCGTGAGATTTTTAAAGAACAGGTTAAATTAAAAGATAAAAACTGGTTCTCCGAGAACTTGGGTTATTCAGCTTGGGGACTTGGGTTTGGTATGATTCAATCTGACCAAGGAACTAATTATGCCCATATCGGTAATAATTTGGGGTATTCAACAGGATTTCAGATCAATATGGAACATAAATTTGGATATGTATATTTAACAAATAGCGACCAATGCAATGATTTGCATAAAAAGCTAGAGGAATTACTGATGAAATAATAACCATTGGTTTCAATGTATAAAAATGTTAGCCGAGATAGTAGGTCTTCGAGTGGTATTAGCCCGCCTCAACTTCTTTTAATTTGACAGGAAAGTGCTACTAAGTCGGCTAATGTCCTTGTATTAAATTTTGCGAGCAATTTGGGGACAGATACCACACATGCAGATAAACAGTAACTTAACAATAAAATGAAACGATTTAATTTGTTGATTCTAATATCTTCGGTTTTCTTATTATCAACTAATTTTCAATCATATAAATCAACAGATATGGATTTAAAAATTGTACAGGATTTTATCGAATCAATAAATACTGCAAACATTGATAAACTTTATGACCTAATGAGTAATGACCATGTGTTTATTGACTCTCGTGGTAACAGCATGGTTGGCAACGACAAAATAAAAATTGCTTGGATTGGCTACCTTGATCTATTTCCTGATTATAAGATTGAGGTTACAGATACACTTCAAAGTGATTCAATAATAGTTCTTTTGGGCTATGCCAGTGGAACCTATAAAACAAGCAATAAAAAGGTGGAAAATGAAAATCGTTGGAAAGTTCCTGCATCATGGAAAGCGATAGTTGTTGATAGAAAAATTAAGCTGTGGCAGGTCTATGCTGATAATAGTGTAGCGATAGAAATAATCAATAAGAACAAATGAGTTACTAAGCATAACTACCGCTATAAAACATTGTAGCCAGCTTGCCGAATTAGACAGGTTCGTAACCTGCTTAGACGATAGCACACATCAAAACAAAATATTTTATCAATGGATACCATAAACAAGATAGAGAAAAATAAGCACGTTTGCCCTGTTGAAATAGCGGGTGGACTAGATAATTCTCTTCGGAAACTTTTACAGAACCCTAAGAAAATTCTAGAACCCTATATTCACGAAGGGATGACAGTACTTGATTTGGGATGTGGCCCTGGGTTTTTTTCAATAGAAATGGCAAAACTACTTAAGGGAAAAGGGAAGATTATTGCTGCAGATTTACAAGAAGGAATGCTTGAAAAAGTCAGGCGAAAAATTAAGGGAACCAGTCTGGAACAAAGAATCGCACTTCATAGATGTAAAAAAGACAGTATTGATCTTAGTGAGAAAGTGGATTTTATCCTGGCTTTTTATATGGTACATGAAGTGCCAAATCAAGATAAATTATTTAGAGAATTGCAATCGGTACTAAAACCTAATGGGTACATATTTATTATTGAACCCAAATTTCATGTTTCAAAAAAATCTTTCGATTTGATGATTGCAAGGGTAAAAGATATTGGATTTGAAATAGTGGATAAGCCGAAAGTCTTTTTTAGTCGAACAATTGTAATGAAAAATAAATAAAAATCGTAAAGTGGCTTGAACAACAAATGCTATTTTTGAAAACCAATCGTTAAATATTATAAAAGAATATTTGATAAGAGAAAGCTCGATAAGTTATTTACAAAAAAGCGAAAATGTCAAGAATGAATTTCGCAAAGAAGCTGTTTTAAGCCAACATTTTAATGATAAATCATTTTTGTTTTAAATAAAGTTATAAGGCGATTAACCCCAAAATATAGTATCATGCCGACATTTATTAACCCTGATGAATTCGAATTTAAAGCAGATCCAAAAGCACTTAAGTCATTTGGATTATTAACCCTTTTCCCAAGGTTGTCTAAAATTGTAGATTCTAAGCATTTCGCTTTCGATTTAAGAAAACTTAATCCTGAAAATTACTCATTTCCCTATCATTTTCATCGCAATGCAGAAGAGTTAATACTAATTATTTCAGGTTCAATGACTATTCGGACACCAGAAGGACTCAAGATTGCGAAGTCTGGTCAAATGGTTTTCTTTGAGATTGGTGAAACAAGTGCACACCAGTTTTATAATCACGATAAAGTCTCTTGCGTTTATCTGGACTTAATGACTACCGTTGGAATGGATGTTTGCGAGTATCCGGATTCAGGTAAAATAAATATTTCTCCATTTATGGAATCATATGAAAAAAATACCCAGGTTGATTATAATAAAGGCGAAGAAAATATTCAATTGATTTGGGATAACCTAAAAAAATAATTTGAAATGAAAAGAAGATTAATTGAAATGATGATTGGTATTAGCCTGGTTTTAATTACCGGATGCAGTTCACCAAAGGTACTTATT
The DNA here is from genome assembly GCA_963675215.1 of Bacteroidales bacterium. Taxonomy (GTDB): domain Bacteria; phylum Bacteroidota; class Bacteroidia; order Bacteroidales. The sequence continues at coordinate 3,420,259 of OY775914.1, read as the reverse complement.
GAAAAAATAGATTCATCAAACAAACAAGCAGAAGCCAAAACCATGGAATATTCAAACTATTGGGAAGCCATGGAAAATCTTGATCTGGATTACATCAAAAAGAATAAAGTTAGTGATGAGTACGTACAATTTGCAAATGCACTTAATTATGTTGTTAGTTGCAATTTAGATAGTGCTGAATTAATATTAAAGGATATTTGCCAAACAACAAAGGATACTTTATTATTAAGCCATTCAAATTCAATTTACAATAGCTTACTCTTTACACAATCAAAATGGGCTGAACTTAGTAAGATTGAAGCCGATTCGGCAGATGTTTATAAAATACTGTCACAAGCATACAGTAGCTGTGATGAGGAACAAATCATTTTTCCAAAGCAACCAACAGTTCTTTATGTAGAATTTAATCGCGCCGGAACTCCTGTTGTTACTGTAGAAATAAATGGGCATTTAAGAAAATTCTTGTTTGATACTGGTGCCGGATTAACCGTTATTTCATCTGATGTAGCAAATGAGTGTGGGGTTTTTCCTGTGAAATCAGAGCAAGCTTATGCAAAATCTTCAAATTCAAAAAAAATAGGTATTCAGCCAACGGTTATCGGTCAATTAAGATTAGGCGACTTATTAATTAAAAATCATCCGGCAATGATCATAGATGCAAAGAAATTGGAAATAAAATTATTAGGTATTCGGTTTATAAAAATTGATGGGATTATCGGATGGAATGCCATTCAAAATTTCAAGGTAATGATTGATTATAAAAATGAATTGTTGACCCTGGAAAAACCAGGAATAAATTTTAATGAAAACCGAAACTTTTTTTGGTTGGGTTATCCAATTGTTAAGTTAATGGGTCAGGATGGCACTCCACTTTTATTCGGGTTTGATTCCGGAGCCAATCAAACGAGTTTTAGTTTAAACTTGCTAAAAAAAATAAATGTCAACAATTCAAAAGAATCAACTCAAAAAACATGGGGAGTAGGTGGCTTTGAAAAAAATCAGGTAATCGCAATACCAGAACTTAGCCTGATACTCGACAACTATAAACTAAACTTCAAAAAAAGGAAAACTGCTTCCGCGACTGACTTTGTTTTTTTAAAGAAAGATGGAATATTGGGCAGTGATATTAGTGATAAAAGCTTGACCATCGATTACCAAAATGGTGTTTTTAAAATAAATAAGCAGGAATAAAATGAAAATTAAATATGTAAATAGATCATAAACATGAAGCCTTTTATTATAGAAAAAAATTAGCCAAATGAATCTATATTATTAAAAAATCAAATTCATGAAAAATTTATTAGTGATAATCTTTTTATTTGGAAGCCTGGCACAGGTGAAATCGCAAGAAAAAATCAATAATTACTCGTTCATGAAATTATATGTGACGAATGAAAAGGATGAAGTTTTGCTCTTAGGTGGTGGCGATGAATGGGAAATTACCGGAGCCAGATACAATGATTCAGTTTCGGTCATTCAATTTGTTAAATGGATGGGCGATAGAATGGGCATAAAAATTAAAAATATCAGGTTAAGGGGCTTACTCACATTTCATTACGATTGGAAAAGCAACCCAACACTAATGCATTATTATACAGCCGAATATGAAAGTGGGGCTTTGTTGCTTCCTGAAGGGTGCGAAGGAATAAAATGGGTTAAAAAGAGTGAAACTTCCCAATTAATTCCTTTTAAGGAAATGAATCAGATTATCTCTAAAATTAATGAATGTGGGTATTTATTTGGTGGAAGTTTCAGAATTTACAAAGACTCAAAAACAAATAAAAGAAACAGCGAAGTGATTGAACCATTTTATAAATTGAATTAATTTTTTTTCAAAAATAACCCAAAAATGATTTTTAACCTGGAATTATTGTCCAAGCCATTTTTTGAATTTTCCTGATTTCTGATAACTGATGATGATGTCCTCATTTGCAGGTGGAGTTAATTCTATTTTAATTCTGCTTTTTGATAATGTATATATGCTTTTAATTGAATTGATATGAATGAGATATCTTCGATGGATTCTGAAAAATATTTCAGGATCCATTAAGTCTTCTAACTTGTCTAATGAATAATCAATGTCAAAGCTTTTATTCTCATTGGTAAGAATAAAATTAGATTTATTCATGATATAAAAATAGGCAATGCTTGAAGTTTCAATAATTTTAATTTTTCTGCCGATATTAATGGTAAATCTTTTTTTATAGGCTTTCTTATCACCAATGGCTTTGATGATTGATTGATAATCAATGATTTTGGTTAAGTTGTTCTCGGAGATTTTTTTAAATTTTTGAATGCTTTGAGTTAGTTCGTCGATATTAATTGGTTTTAATAAATAATCAATGCTGTTTACTTTAAATGCTTTGATGGCATATTGGTCGTAAGCAGTTGTGAAAATGATGGGGGTTTTTATTTCTATTTGATCAAATATTTTAAAACTTAACCCATCGGCTAAATGGATATCCATAAAAATCAAATCAGGATGATTTTGTCCTAGCCATTTAATAGCATCCCTCACTGTTCTTATTTTTTCAAGAACTAATATTTTAGGGTCAATTTGGTTTAGTAATTGCACTAATCTATTTGCAACAGCAATTTCATCTTCAATGATAACAACTTCCATATTCATTAATTTTCAGATCGTGAACAAGTTTTGGATTTCAAAGGTTTATTCAACCTTAAGAAATGGGATCTTGGCAACAAATATATTTTTGTCAACATAAAACGCCGGAGCTAAATCAGAGATCAACATATACCTTTCCTTTAAATTTTGAAGCCCAATTTTAGTTGATTTTTCTTCTTGATTTATTTGTTGCAGGTTATTTTCTACAATTAAATTTTCAGCATCATCGCGTATTGTAATCGTAAGTGGATATTGATCAGAAATTTCATTGTGTTTAATGGCGTTTTCAACAAGAATTTGCAGTGAAAGAGGTAATATAAATTTAGTATGTGATGCTGCATTGAGCTTCATTTTCAAATTTAAATTATCACCAAACCTTATTTTTTGCAGGAAAATAAAAGATGAAACAAAATCCAGTTCTTGCCCGACTTCAGTTGCAATTTCATCTTTAACCTCAAGAACATATCTGTAGATATTTGAAAAATTATAAATAAAATCAATTGCTTTATCAGGGGCGTTATGAATTAAGGACGCCAATGCGCTCAAACTGTTAAATAGAAAATGCGGATTGATTTGGTTTTTAAGTGCTTCAAATCGTGATTGGATATTTTCTTTTTCAAGCTGGGCTGTTAAGGTTAATGACTTTTTCCATTTATCAAATAAATAAATCCCTTCATAAATGGAGGTAGTGAAAAAGGTTATTAATACCATGGCTACATTCACACCTTTCATGACTTGCCAATACCGTGAAGATTGGTTTGCGAAAAAATAATTGATAAGGAAAATAATACCAATTAAAAAAATTGAAACTGAAAATAAAAAAACAATACTGATAAGTAAATGCTTTGCTGGGCTTTTTTCCCAAGGATATTTAGTCCATAAATATGATACCACAATTTTGCTGCCTTGCCAAACCAGAAATGTGATTGCAACAGAAATAATAATCCAGTAAAAAATACCAATTTCATCGTTAGGGGTATGAAAAATTAATGGCATAATGATACCAATAACCGGGATCCCTATTACACGAATCCATTTGTTTTCAATATTATTGGAATTGTAATCTGTTTTTAAATTCAGCATATTTTGAGTTAAAACCTGTTTCTGTATTTATGTTTAGTAAATTTATAAAAATATATCTTAACTGCTTCGATATGATGCTCTCTTCAGCTTAAATTCAGGTCGTTGTACTTTATTTTTTGCATTTATTGATGATTTTCTTTGCATATTCAAGTCCCCAATTTGGGCAAATCGAGTTTGGCTGCTCAAATTGATTGTATTTTTCGATTGCTGTTTCTAACAGTGGTAAAGCCTTTTCCTTTCCTCCACCCCAAAATGATGGTGTGTTGAATAATTGAACCCCATGCCATAAATAGCTTCTTGGGTTATCCGGATTTATATCTCTTGCTTGTTCAAACATTTTTAAACACTTGTTGTGAAGCAAAATCCCTCTGATCATGGGGTCGATATTTATTCTGGCCTGCAACAGAAACCCTTTCAAAACATAAATTTCATCATTATTTCGGCTCAAATTTTCTGCCAAACCAATAAGCTCTTCGGCTTTATCCAAATAAGAATCTTTTTGTTTATCATCTTTTTTGAGATAACTAATTCGTATATCACAGTAAGCACTGTAGTAATAGGGCAGCCATTCATTTCGCATCACTTCACCTATCCGTTGAAATTGGTTTGCTGCGATTTGTAGGTTGTTAATTTCATCGGCAGCATCCATGATTGCTATGGTTTCAAGCATTTTTTTTTGATACTCATTAGTCTGAGCCTTAGAAAGAACAGATAATAGTATCAGGAAATTTAGAATAATTAATTTTTTCATCTGTTTATGATTTTTTAAATTATGATTTGGGGTTCGACCCCCTTTATAAATGTGAGCCTGATTTAAGAAATTCAGGAAATACAAGCTCCTATGTCATTTGTGCTTTTAAAATCAAGATTCTAGATGCCAGACTTTAGATGTTAGATAAAATAGGGGGTTTTCTAGAAGTGTCTCCATGGCTTAAACGGCTAATATTCATAAATTCAATTAGTTTCATGAGATATGTTTAGACTGACGTTAATTAATATGTAGAAATAAAACATCCGATAAAAAATGAACGTATGCTCGAGGGCCTGATTGGAATTCGGCCTAAATCATTTGGAAGGTAGTGGTATCCGAATATTTGATTTTGACCAAGTACGTTTTTTAGAGAAGCAAAAATGACCGCATTTTTACCTAAAATTTTTGTCATCTTACTAATGCTTAAGTCCAGGTTGTGATACTCAGATGTACGATCACTGTGAAATTCATCATCAGGTTTGGTGGGATTGCAATAGGGCCTGCCCGAAGAATATGCATAACTTAATCCAAGCATTGAATTTATTTTGCTTACCCAATGTTTGTAAACGAACGAAAATGTGTGTTTTGCTGCGAAAGATGGGGTGGCTGTAATAGGATAGTTTCGATAATTCCTTTCCGTATCCAGATATGAATAAGATAACCAAAAATCTACATTCCGGATTAAGCCCTTGTTACGATAAAAGAATTCTATGCCATTTGCATAACCACTTCCCGAATTATCAAAACTATTGTTCTGGCTTAAAATATTTTTGATTAAATGTTGATATTCTTTTTTGAATAATTCGACCCTGAACGTAGTTTTGTTTTTCATCCATTGATAATTGAGGATATAATGGGTCGCATTCTCGAAATCAAGTAAATGAGTATAGTACAAAAACGCATTTTCAGGGGTTTGGTAAAACTTGCCGTAAGCCAACGATACCTGACTGTGTTCGCCTGTTGTGTATGCGAAGGATGTTCGTGGAGCGATATTGTTCTTTTTAAGCAATCCCGAATATTCATGTCGAAGACCTATTCGTGCGGCAAGTTTATTTGAAATTAACCAATTTGTTTCAACGAAATCGGCAAAATAAAATTCATTAATTTCTCCACCTGTTTGATCGTTTTTGCCAATGATATTTCGATCGTGGAGCTCAAGCCCAAACTGAAAGGTGCAGTTTGGCAATGAGCGGTTGGTAATGATCATTTTGCCCTGAATCAGTTTTTCATCTTCCGACATATTTGCCTGACTGATAAAAGCTTCATCTTTATCTTTCGAATAGGAGGTTCCTAAAAATACCGACCATTGATCATCTTTGAAATATTTTTTGTAAGTCGAGTTGAGGTATAAGTTGTGGTTTGTTAAGCTAAATAGGTTTGTTGCATTTAGCTGATTGACATCCTCGTTGTTGATAGCCAATTCTGTACTGGATTGGCAATAGTAGAATTTGAAAATATCATTCTCCGAAAATTTATGTCGAAAAATAAATTTTCCACTAAAGTTTTCAGGTGATTTTACCCAATCAGTAAGTTGAGGAAATGTTCTGTGGTAAGGCTCCATATTATTGTATTCTCCTTTTATATAAACAGAGGTGTTTTTCCAGCGGTGCACATGAAAAAGGTTAGTGCCGTAAGCGTAAATTCCACCACCTGTATTCGTTGAATCAGCCAATCCTTTGCTTGTCAAAATCAGTGTCGAAGAGAGTGCCTGGCCGTACAAAGCAGAGTATCCACCGGAACTGAAGACCGTGCCCGAAAACATAAAAGGGTCAAAACGCCCTCTTTGTTTTACGTCGGGGACTGGACTGTAGTATGGATTTTGAACTTCCATTTCGTCGATAATAATTTTACTCTCGGTTCCTGAACCACCTCTTACGAATAATCCATTTTCATTGTTTGCCGTTTGAACTCCGGGTAAGGTTTCTATGGCTCCGGTTATATCCCCGACAGCTCCGGCTGTTGTTCCAATGTCTGCTGCACGCATGTTCATGGTTCTTTTTTCATCACTTGCTACAAAAGCACCCGCCGTAATATTCACAGTTGCTAATTCATTGGCTATTTCTTTCAGGATAAAATCTACCTTAACATCATTGTTTTGAATGCTAATTTCTTTTTCAAAGGGTTCATAACCAACGTACGAAACTTTTAAAGTTAGCTTCCCCTTTTTATTGGTTGTAAACGAATATTTGCCCATTTCATCAGAAGTACTGCCATCAAAAAATCCTTTTAATCCAATGTTGGCATACATTAAAGGATCTCCTGTCGTATTGGTGATGGTTCCTGAAATAGTGATTTCCTGACAAGAAATTTTAATTGAGAATATCAGAGTTAACACAGAGAGAAGAATGATTTTTTTCATGATAAAGAGCTTAATCTAAATTTAAGTAAAAGAGATCGGGCTCAAAATTATATCAGTTTCATTCGGATAAAAAAAAGGAAATGCCGGAAGTGGAAAATGTGAGTGTGAAGTTGGAAATTTGGATACTCAACTGAGGTGAAGAGATAAAGAGAGAATCACAATTCATAGCATTGGTTAAATTTCTTTAAAACAGAAAAGTTTTATTAAACTAAATTGCTTTGCTAAAATAAATTATTGTAAAGCACGCACAATTTGATTCATAACAGTTGATGCTTTTTCATTCAAAAAAACATCAGTAATCGAATGCGTGAATTTCGATTCTTCCGGGTTAATCTCAATGATTTTCGCGCCATTATGTTTCGCCAAAATTGGCATCTGGCAAGCTGGCATAATTTCACCGGTTGTTCCAATAACAATAAAAAGATCCGATTTGTAAGCAGCTTCAACAGAAGCCTGGTAAGCATCATGTGGAATTCCTTCTCCAAAAAAAATAAAATCAGGTTTTAGTAGTGAATTGCATTTGGGACATAAAGGTGGAAGTTTTTTAAGGTCAACTTCAGAAACAGGGTAAATTGCTTTGCAAGAAGTACAAATTAATTTTTGAGAATTGCCATGGAACTCATGGATGACTTTACTTCCTGCTTCCTGATGCAAATTGTCAATGTTTTGGGTAATGATCTCTTTGATAAAACCACGCTCTTCTAAAATGGCCAGGCCTTTATGTGCATCATTTGCTTCAGCTTCTCCAAAGAAGTCATAAAAAATCTCTTTAATTACGACCCACGATTCTTTCGCATTATTAAAAAAATAAGTCAGATCCAGAACCATCGGGTCATATTTGCTCCATAACCCCGTTTCTCCGCGAAAAGGAGGAATTCCGCTTTCTACAGAAATTCCGGCGCCAGTAAAAGCAGTGATATGCTTGGCATTTTTAATTAAGTGTGTGGCTTCGCTCAGTTTGTCAATCACCTTGATATTTTTAATTAATCATTCTAGCTGAAATAAATAAAGTAATTTTACTTCTCGCTTATAAAAATAATAAAAGATAGGATGGGACAGAAAATACTTGTGCTTAAAATGCCAACGGATTATACACAGGATGAACTTCGAATCAAGATTTCTAAGAAGTTACAACTGAAAAATTTCCAATTCAATATTGAAAATAAAAGCCTGGATGCTCGTAACAAAAGTCATATTCATTGGTTGTTAAGGGTTTTTATCTCTTCGGATGAAATAAAGCAAGAACTCCCCTTTGATGATGAAAAGCTTGAGATCCCTTATAAAAAGAGAAATAGAAAAGTGATTGTGGTAGGTAGCGGACCGGCAGGATTTTTTTCAGCTTATGTGTTGCAAAAAGCAGGGTTTGAGTGCACCATAATTGAGCGCGGATCTGAAGTTGATAAAAGAGGTGAGCAAATCGGAAAATTTGAAAAAACTTCAGCATTTGATAAAAATAATAATTATGCTTTTGGCGAAGGTGGAGCAGGCACTTTTTCGGATGGTAAATTGACTTCACGTTCAAAACATATCTCTAAGGAGCGTGCACTTATTTTGGATGAATATATCTCAGCTGGTGCACCCGAAGAAATAAAATTCCTGGCACATCCACATTTGGGTAGCGATAATTTGAAAGTAATAGCCAAAAACCTAAGGCAAAAATTTGAGAATATGGGCGGAGAAATTTTATTTGAAACCACCCTGACAGATGTAAGAATTAAGAACGGAAGAGTCACGGCAATCGAAATTAGCTCAGGTGCGGTGAACTGCGATTATTTGGTGTTGGCCATTGGCCATTCTGCTTTTGAAACCTATCGGATGTTGATCAGGAATGGGGTGAATTTTAGAACCAAAAATTTTGCCATTGGTAGTAGAATGGAACATCCGCAATCATTGATAAATAAGGCCCAATGGGGTGTTGAATCATTGCCTGGAGTTAAAGCGGCCGAATATCGATTGAGCTCGAAAGCAGATGGCAAGCATCAGGTTTATAGTTTTTGCATGTGCCCGGGTGGAATTGTTGTTCCTGCAACTGCATATGAAGGAAGTAATATTGTAAACGGAATGAGCATGTATGCTCGGGATGCTGAATATGCCAATGCTGCCTGTGTGGCATCTTTAAATTTAAATGAATTATTAAATCGCGAAGTTACTGCGCTTGAATCACTTGATTGGGTTGAAAAATTGGAAAAGTCGTTTTATAGTTTTACAAAGTCTTATCAGGCTCCATTTTGTAAAATTGAAGATTTTATTGGTTCAAAGATAAGTAATGGTAATCCTGATTCAAGTTATCCTTTGGGATTAATACAAGCACCTTTATGGGAATTATTACCTGAAGAAATAAGTACCGCATTAAAAATAGGATTAATGGATTTTAACAGGAAGATGAAAGGCTTTGATAAAGGAATACTTTTGGGACTGGAAAGCAAAACTTCATCGAGTATTCAGGTATTGCGAGATCGCTCGGGTTTATGTGAAGGCTTCCAGAATTTATTCATGTTAGGCGAAGGAAGTGGTTATGCCGGAGGAATCATATCAAGTGCAGCCGATGGTGTAAAAGGTGCTATACATTTAATTGAATTGGAAGGATAAGCCAGACTATGCAAAGAAATTGCGAAGCATCAGATCGCAAAGTTGGAGCTGATTTTTTTCGATAGCAAGGCATTCCTGAACAATTTGTTCCGCATTTTTATGAAAACCTTCAAGGTCATCTTTAAAATGATTACACCACTTACTTACCAAGATATGATCTACTTCAAGATGAAACTGAACAGCAAGAATATTTTTATATCGATAGGCCTGATTATTACAAAATTTACCTTCTGCCAGAATTTCAGCACCATCAGGGATGTCAAAAGTTTCTCCATGGAATTGAAATGCATGGAATTTTTTAGGAAAATCTTTGAAAAACGGATCAACCTGGCCGGCTGAAGTGAGCGTAATTTCTGAATCTCCAATTTCGAGTAGGGAGTTTTTCTGAACTTTTGCACCCAATATTCTGGCAATAAGCTGGGCACCAAAACACAAACCAAAAATAGGGATTTCAAGTTTTATAGCCTTTTCAACATATTTCCATTCTTTTTTTAAAAATGGGATCACATTTACTTCATTTGATGAATGAGGAGAGCCTCCAACCATTAAGTGAGTAAATTGTTTTAATGGCGGATAAGATTTTTTCTCAAAAGCTTTAAAGATTTCAAATTCAATATTTTTATCTTTCAGGAAAGTTTCAATATGACCGAAACTTTCAGAGCTGTGGTTTTGAATAAGTAAGGCTTTCATGATTGAATTAGGTTTTAATCATTTGATCGCGTTTATTTCTTTTTACCTTTTTTTCGACTAAAATGTTTATAAGTACCATTCTTTTTTGTAGGATTGTATGTTGGAGCTTCACCCAACTGAACAGGAACTTTTGCTTTATAAACTTCTCTGCCAATTAATTTTTCGATGATTCCAAATTTAGGCTGATCTTTATCATTAATTAAACTAATAGCAACACCATCAGCATCTGCACGTGCTGTTCTTCCAATACGGTGAATATAATCTTCACCATCTTGTGGGACATCATAATTGATGATGAGTTCAATATCTTCAATATCGATGCCTCTTGAAAGAATGTCAGTTGCTACCAATATATTGAGTTTTTTATTTTTAAAATCCATTAAAACTTTTTCACGATTGATTTGATCAAGATCTGAATGGATATCTTCAACCGCTAATTTCGCTGCCTTTAATTCTCGACTCAAGTCCTTTGCACTGCTTTTTGTGGAGCAAAAAATAAGCACACTCTTGGCTTTTTGGCTACTCAATAAATATAAAACCAAAGGGATTTTTTGATTGTTGTGAACCACATACGCTATTTGTAAAATCTTCTCAGCAGGTTTAGAAGTGGCAATGCTAATTTCAAAAGGGTTTTTTAATACTTTTCTTGCCAATAATTTAATTTGATCTGGCATGGTGGCAGAAAACATCAAATTCTGTCTTTTTTGTGGCAGATAACTAATGATTTTTATAATGTCTTCGTGAAAACCCATGTCGAGCATGCGATCGGCTTCATCCAGGATAAGGTACTTGAGTTGACCGGTCTTAACATAATTCTGTGCCAAATGAGAAATCATTCTTCCTGGCGTACAAATAATCATGTCTGCACCTTCTGAGAGCGCCTTTTGTTCTTGGGCAAAACTAATTCCGTCATTTCCCCCATATACGGCAATCGAACTTATTTGACAAAAATAGGAAAGCCCTTCCATTTGCTGGTCAATTTGAATCGCCAGTTCACGCGTGGGAACAATGATGAGCGCTTTCATCCCATCTGATGGGGGTGAGGCCAAAATCTGATGAATAAGTGGCAGCAGAAAAGCTGCTGTTTTACCGGTGCCGGTTTGAGCGGAGGCAATAATATCTCTCCCCTCAAGAATGATAGGTATTGCTTGCTCCTGAATAGGGGTGGCATTTTCAAATCCCAATGCTTCCACTCCATTCATTAAATCAGGATGGAAGCCAAATTCGGTGAATTTCAAATTTTATTTTTTGTATGATGTATAACCAAAGTAGTAATACGTTTTATCATGCTAAATTATGAAAATTCAACGTAGCAATGCAAAATTAAGTTGTTAAAGAAAATTATTAAAAACACCCGGGGATTATTTGGTAATTCCAATTACACCAGATGCTGAACGTGCCCTGGCATTGCAAGTTGGCTGAGATTTGAGATCATCGGCATCTGCATGGACAATTATTGACCTGCCAATAATTGAATGAGCACCATGAAAGCTTAGTTGTTTCGTTGTGCTATCTAACTTCGCGTGAACTTTTTAATCGGTTTCATAAGTTACATAAATCACCAACATGGTTCATTTCTACATCAGGTCCTGCATGCACACGGCCTTCTGGGTTGAAGTGTACACCAGCAGAAGTTCAGTTGGCAGCACGGTAAGCCAAATTCATAAATATGAAAAACAGGTTTTACTTCTGTTAATCCACTTAATTCGGCTAAAACTCTTATGCCGTTTTTAGTTTGGGTGAACGTCACAGTATCTGATGTAGTGTTCCCTTTCGTTAAGTTTAAAACGCAAATTGAATTGGTTAAAGTCGGTTCATGGATGTGATTTTTGTGCCCCTATGCCAATGCGTTATAGGTGAGCATGATTAAAAATGCGGATGCGATAATGGCAATTAGAGTTCCTATATTTTTTTTCATTTTTTTAAAGTTTAGATTTAATGTGAGTTCTGATTTTAAGATCTAATTTTGTCAAAATTATCAATTATTTAGAATGAATCAAAATAAATAATTGAATGCTTAAGAAAAATGAGTGGTAATTATTTGATCTGGAAGTTTGTAAAATTCATGAGGGGGCAGTCAGTCGATTTTAGTTCAGTGACACGAGCCCATGTTGGACCCTGCTTACACCATGATTCAAAGGCCTTCATATTTAATTCTTCGCCTTCAGCTTCGATGTAAACCGAGCCATCAGGTTCATTTTTTACAAAACCGTTAATTTGATACGATAAAGCTTTTTTTTGGGTGTAAAATCTAAATCCAACATTTTGAACTTTGCCGTAAACCCGAAATATTTTTCCAACGATCATTTATCAAGGATTTAGTCTTTTTGTGATTAGTTTTTCAATTTGATCGAATAGTTGATCAGGGCGATAGGCTTTCCAGCTATAATCGTCAAATTTACCGCCAAATGAAATATAATAATCTATTTTTGAGCGCTCAAACTCATTGATTACATGATCCCTGAAGTTTAATCCAACAATCCAACCTTCTTCAATTTCATCAAACCATTCCTGATAATAATCGTTTTCATCGGCATGCATATTCATAACATTTTCACCTATCAGGATAAATTTGTGAATATTGTTATCGATAAGGTTATCAATAACATTTCGTTTGAGTTCCATAATATCATTGTGTAGTAGATCATTCCATTCACCCATCAACTCAAGAATACAATAATTTCGTTCATAATCGACAAATAAAAGCTTAAGATATAGGGTGGAAGAGCCTATTTCATCCCATTGGGGGTGTATGTAATAATTATATACCGCATGAGAAAATTCAAATTCACTGTAATTTCTTCCATAAAATGGAGATTGAGCATCTTCCGAGGCATTGTATAAATGTCGCCAGGCATAATATGGTTCTATATCGTGCATACCTATTTATTCGAAATGGGATGAATGATGATGTTGGCTTTTTCTGATGTAATCAGCCCATCGCTGACAACTTCTTGCAGAAAAGGTAAAAATTTATTAATGTTTTCCTGATGGTCAACGATCTCTATAACGATGGGCATGTTTTCTGAAAGACGTAAAATAGTTGAGGTTTGAATTTTGTTTTTACCCTGAAAGCCCATTATTCCACGAAAGACTGTTGCTCCGGCCATATTCATTTTTCGGGCTTCTTCAATAATTAGTTCGAACAGGCATGAACCTTTGTAAGTGTGATTTTCACTAATAAAAATCCGAAGCAAGATTCCATCTTTAGAGTTTTTCATCATTTATCGGTTTGATAAAGCCATCCATCTGGCTAAGATATAACCTAAATATACAAATAATAAGCCCAAAATATTAGACAAAAGAATATAAGTTATGGCAAATTTGGGATGCCCGGATTTAAAAAGATTGAGGCTTTCGAGTGCAAAAGCTGAAAAAGTAGTGAAACCACCAAACAGCCCAACAAATAAAAACAGGCGGAAATTGGATGAAATATTACCTCTTTCGAATATGCCCCATGACAATCCGATCAAAAATGAACCGATCAAATTAACCGTTAAAGTTCCCCAGGGAAAAACGCCTGCAAACAAACGGTGTGCCCATCCTGAAACCCAAAATCTTAATAAAGTGCCTGCTGCACCTCCTATCATTAATGCAAAAATTTTATTCATTCTTTTGAAAGTAATTTTAAATTGCTGTTTTTAAGCCTTTCACACTCTTGAGCTCGGTATAAAGTGCTTTAAATTGATCTTCTGAAATTATTCTGACCTGAACTGATAAACTAATATAAGATCCTTTTGAACTCGTTTTTGTACTAAAACTGCCAAACTGAATGGTTAATTCATTTAGTTTATCAGATGCGTTTTTAATGTTTTCATCTGTTGGAATGGTATTATCCATAATCAACTTTAATAGGTATTTTATTGGATAATTTATTTTTTGAGGATCTGATTTTCCGATATTTCCACTCATCTGTATTTCTGGTTAATTTTAAATTTTTCTCACTTTCATCCATGCAGGAATCTGCTTGATTTTCGGCTTCCTTCCGTAAATAAAATCATCTAAAGGCAAGGCAATTCTTCGGAATAAATAATTATTTTTAATACCAAACCTGATAAATCGATGCATTAAATTATCAGGATGTGAATATGGGCACACCGACAAACAGCGTCCGCAATCCGTGCCTGAAGTACACCAAAATTGAAAACATTTTTCCTGATTGATCTGCCACCTGTTTACGCCGTTAATGTTTTTTCGGTCTTCGGTTGAAATTGCATGACTAGGGCAAGTGTCGGCACATTTTTTACAAATATTACAAAATGCTATCACACTTTCATCATTTTTGCGCTCATCAATTTGCAATGGAATATTTGTGGTAACAACTCCAATTCTAACCCGTGGTCCCTGATTTGGTGTCATTAGTAAACCCATCCTTCCTAATTCACCTAGTCCCGCATCCTTAGCCACTAGCGGACAAATTACCTGATAGTTTGCATCAATATGTGCGCGAGCTTCATGACCTAAGTTTCTGATAAATGCAGCTAATTGAACAGCAATAGCGCCCGCGTTCAAGTATTGTTGACCTGATTCCATTACGATTGGTGCTTGTGGACCGGTTGAAGTAAATTTATAATCCATCTCAACCGTAAAAGCAATGGCGAACTTATGACCTAATTCAATTTTATCTCCGTAATTATTACCTCTCCCTACATGTGAGTAAATATGATAATCATCAAGATTCGTAATTCCCACATTTAGCGCACCCAACTTTTTAGTCCATTTTTTTATGTATTGACTGATATCCGTTTCATTAAATTGTTGAGGATCTCCAACGGGTTTTCCGTCAATGCCGGAGGCCAATTGATCTACAGTATAAAATGAAGCTTCAGAACTGGCGAACATTACCGGGTCGTATTGAGAAGATCCTTTTATGAGTAAACCGGGCATTTTCCTGAAGGTTTCGTCTGGGTCTAAATTGTCTGGTCGACGTTTATAATACTCTTCATATTTTAGGGTTCCTTTTTTTAGCAAACGCCTGGAGAACATAATGTCTCTTTCATCGATTTTATTTTTTGGAGGATCAATTTTAATTTTCTTAAATCCTTTTAATGGGATGAAAAATATGACGACAACCAAGAAGGTAATGGTGATAAATAAATATGAATAAATGGAATGATTTGAGATTTCATAAAATGCAATAAAAAAATAGGGTAGGGGAAATAGAATCGCAAACCAAGTAAAAATCCTTCCTGCTCGGTATTCCTTTTCATTAAATGATTCGATGGAGAAGTATAACATGACAAGGAAAATAATTGATCCTGTGAGAATCAATAAAATATCAGGAATACCTTTTACACCTAAATCCATAAGGCCTAATTAATCTGGATATTATTAGAAAACCAATTTTTTATAAAAGTTCTGCAGTGTATCCTGCCTTAGCAACGGCTTTAATTATTTCTTGAATGTCCAACGTATCATCTGTGTTAACATTCAATGTTTTATTTTCATCTTCTAAATTGAGTTCCCATTTTTGAACACCCTTTAATTCATTCATAAATGGCATTAAGGCAGATACGCATCCACTGCATTTTAGGCTGGTTTTAAAAGTGTATGTTTTCATATGCTAGTTAATTTCCGACAAAGGTATTGAAATGATTATAGAAATGTTTTTAGAATTGGTCGATAATTTATTTATTCCCCGAATTATGTCTCTTAAATTTTTAAATTTACTAGAAAATCAAACCTAAGATAATAAAATTATGAAAACTTCAGCCCTTGCCTTTCGATCCTTAATAATTAGCCTGATTCTTTTCGGGATACTTATTTCTGCCATCCCTTCCAGTGCACAAAAAATTACTTCGCCTGAAGATTTCTTTGGGTTCCAAATGGGAGCTGACAGGAAATTGGCTCGTTGGGATAAAATAGTCGATTATTTCAATATAGTTGAGCGTGAGAGTGACAGGATTAAAGTTTATAATATGGGACCATCATCAGAAGGACACCCATTCTTAATTGTGTTGATTACTTCTCCCGAAAACCTGGCGAATCTTGACCATCTGCAAATGGTAAACAAGCAGATTTCAAATCCAAAAGACTTGGGAAAAGAACAGTTGGATCAATTTGTTGAAGAAGGAAAAGCTGTTATTTTTCAATCGATGAGTTTACATGCCTCTGAAGTAGGAGGAACACAGATGGCTCCTGAATTAGCCTATGATATGCTTACCAGAAATGATAAAGAAGCGAAGCGAATCTTAGATAATGTTTTGTATTTTATGATTCCATGTTTTAATCCGGACGGAGAAGTAATGATTACTGATTGGTATAATGAAACTGTAGGCACAGAATACGAAGGTTTAAGCATGCCATTTTTATATCATAAATATACGGGCCATGATAATAATCGGGATGGAGATTATTTAAACCTCATTGAATCTAGATATACTGCAAAGGCGATGTATGTTGATTGGCCACCCCAGGCCTATATTGATCATCATCACATGGGATCATATGGTGCAAGATTTTATGTACCCCCGTATTGTGATCCAATAAGGCCCTTTGCTGATCCTTTGGTTTGGAGAGAAATAAGCTGGTATGGAGCCCATATCGCTTATAAGCTTGAAGAAGAAGGTTTTCAGGGGATATTGAATGCAGCCCAATTCTCGGGATGGGGTCACTTTGGCTGGCACTGGGTAACTCCTTTTCATAATATTGCCGGTATGTTAACCGAATCGGCAGGAGTTAATCTTGCCACTCCGATTTATATTCATCCTGAACAATTAAGAGCAGACACACGTGCTTTCCCTGATTATGAAGCCCAGTCAACGTTTCCAAATCCATGGGAAGGTGGTTGGTGGCGTTTAAGAGATATCGTTGAGCAACAAAAATCAGCGGCATGGTCTTTACTTGATTTGGCTGCCCGGAATAAAGAAACTGTGCTTGAAACAGCTTATCTCAAGGCAAAAAATCAAATGCAGCGGGGTGCTGAAGGGGATGTGAAAACTTTGGTCATTCCTCGAGGTCAGCATGATGATTTAACGGCAGTAAAAATGATAAATATCCTCTTACAATCAGGCATTGAAATTAAAAAAGCAAAGGCTGATTTTAAGGTAGGATCCATGAGTTACAAAAAGGGTTCTTATGTAATATCTCTTGCCCAGCCTAAAATGGGATTACTTAAGAATTTACTGATGGAAACACACTACGCTGATAATTCATGGACACGTTCAGCTGATGGATCACCTATTCGTCCTTATGATCTGGCCACACATACCATGGCTGAATTTATGGGTGTTGAAGTAGATAATAAATCAGTACATATTGAAGGTGATTTTGCAACCGTAAATTTCCCTGAGAAAATTGAATCAGAAGTAATTGAAGGGAGCAATGGATATCTTTTAGATGGTCGACAAAACAATGCTTTTAAAGCTGTTAGTTTATTGATTGATAAAGGGGTAAAAGTAAAACGCCTGGACGAGAAATTTAATAGTAATCGTCCGGGAGATTTTATCATTGACAAAGCCAATGAAAATGTTTTGAAAAATATCGCTGACGAAACCGGGATTAACTTTATGCCTTTAAATGAAAAACCTTTGGTTGTCAATCATCAGGTTAAACGAGGACGGGTTGGATTGTTTCAGCGATATAACGGTGGTAATATGGATGAAGGATGGACCCGTTTATGTTTTGAGAATTTTGCCATTCCTTACAAGACTTTAATGAGCACCGAAGTGAGAAAGGGAGATTTAAATAAGAAGTGGGATGTGATCGTGATTCCTAATGATTCACCTTCAGGAATTACAGGAATTTATCCCAAAGGCGGGCGCAGAACTCCGGAAAAATATCCTGAAAAGTATGAGAGTGGAGTTGGAAAAGACGGTGGCAAAATGCTTAAAGAATTTGTTAAAAATGGCGGCACACTGGTAGCGCTTGGTTCTTCCTATGAGTATGTGGTTGATGAATTTGATTTGAAAGTAAGAGACATAACTTCAGGTATAGCGTCAAAGGAATTTTTCTGCCCGGGCTCAACCGTGAAAGTTAAGTTTGATAACACTGATCCACTGGCTTATGGAATGCCTGATGAAGGTTTGGTTATGTTTAATTACAGTCCTGCTTTTGAAGTTGTACCAAGTAGAACCAACGCCGATTATAAAACCATTGCACGTTATGAGGATAAAGATTTATTGAAGAGTGGTTGGCTTATTGGGGAAGATTATATTGCTAAAAAGCCGGGAATGATAGTTACAACCTATGGAAAGGGAAAGGTTGTATTAATAGGTTTTAGAGTGCAGCACCGAAATCAAATGGATGGAACGTTTAAATTATTATTTAACACGATCATTGAATAAAATTAATGTACAAGCCTTTAAAAAACATAACAGAAATCCCTGTCTCCGGACAGGGTTCTTTTTGGGAAGATCGGGGAGATCGTCACCATTGTGGAATTGATTTGTACGCTGAAAAAGACGATGAAATTTATGCCATAACCGATGGGAAAGTTATCGCCATTGAAGTAATGACCCATCCCGATTTTATCCATTACTGGAATATCACCTATCAGATTGTTATTGAAGCAGATGGTTTTTTTATTAAGTATGGAGAAGTTGCATATCCAAAAGTTAAAGTTGGTGATGAGGTGAAGGCAGGCAATGTTGTTGCACTTGTTGGTCAAGTATTGGATGGGAGTAAGGTAACTGAGCGTGATCCGGTTTACGTGCAAAAATTAAAGGACGGTAAAAATGCGATGCTGCATCTTGAATGTTGGAAAACAAATCCGATTATTGAACATGATGATTATTTGGGGGGCAATTGGTTTAAAGATGATAAGCCGGTTGATTTGCTGAATCCTGAATTTTTACTCAAGTAAAATTAATTTATAGCTTTTTCCGGCTTTCATAATTTGCGATGAGTATTCCGGTAATAATCATTAGTGCACTTAAAAAATGGATAATTCCAATTTCCTCTTTCAGCAATAAAAATGCCAAAAGTCCACTAAAAACAGGCAAAGTATAATATATCAATCCGGCTTTTGTGGGGCCAATTTTTACGATGGCATTATTCCATAATACGAATGAGGTAAGTGATGAAAAGACACCGATATACAAAATAGAGATAAATGACTTTGTATCAAAACTAAATGCCGGAGCATTTATATATTCCATGATATAAAACGGAAACAAGCTCACAAGTCCGATAAAGAAAGTAGAAATTTGGAATGCCCAAATGCTTAATTCACTGGGTCTGCGTTTAAGTAAGATACTGTAGGTTGCAAAAATAATTGAGGCCAGCAACATCCAGATATCCCCAATTGAGAAAGTAAGATTTAAAAGCAATTCTAAAGATCCCTTGGTAATGATCAGAACCACTCCTGTTGCTACGATGCAAATGCCAATTACTTTTTTAAGCGATATTTTTTCTTGGTAAAAGATCCGTGATAAAATAAGTATAAAAACAGGAAAGGTAATGGCTATTAATGAAAGGTTTGTAGCCGTTGTTGAATGTCCGGCAATATAGATTAATGTATTGAAAATCGTAATTCCCAGAATGGAGGTAATGAATAAATATGGAATATTCTTTTTGACAATTTGCCAATCTCTGATTAATGATCGGATTGCAAAAGGAGTTATTGCAATCAGGGCCACGGTCCAGCGCCAAAATGCGATGCTTACAGGAGGAATACTTCCTGATAAGTCTCGGGCGACGATAAAATTACCCGACCAGAATGCGGTAGCCAGAAGGGCAAACAGATAACCTAATGTTTGTTGTTTGTTTCGGGGCTGCTTAATCAAAATTAAAAATTGAAATGAATAAAGACACAAATATAAAAAGAATGCACCCAGCTTGAACATTCATTGCTTTGGGTGCATTCTTTTTCTTACTAACTCAATAATCGTGTTTTAATATATTATTTTTTCAATAATTCTTTAACTGCTTCTTCAATTTGTTGGTCACGCCCAATGGCCATTATTCCTGCTTCATTCCGAACCATGATGTCTGGTTCCATCTGATGATTCTCAAGGAATGGCTCACCTATTGGTCTCCATCCTCCCATCGGAATTCCGAAAGTAATGGTTGGGTCAATTTGATTTTCCCACCAAACAAAAGTACCTGTTCCGGGTACCGGCATACCAAGTGTTTTTCCACCTCCTTTAATTTTATAAGCCACAGGGAAAAGGTGGGCATCAGAATAATTACTTTCTCCCATGATGACAATAGAAGGCTTAATCCATCGATTTCCTGGTTGATGTCCAACATATTGTCCGTGAGGAATAATATCCATGTATTTTTTCCCTGTTAAGAAATCAGAAAGCTGATCGTGTAAGTTTCCACCGCCATTAAATCTGGTATCCACAATGAGTGCATCTGCTGATAAATGTTTTCCGAGTGCATCTTCGAAAACAGTTCTCATGCTTGCATCATTCATTCCACGAACATGCACGTAGCCCAATTTCCCTTTCGATAATTTTTCAACCTCAGCTCTTCGGGTTTCAACCCATCTTATATAAAGTAGTTGGTTTTCCATACCCGTTGAAATGGGTTTAACAACTTCTTCCCAACGATTGTTTGTATTTGGGTTAAACATAGATAACAGCACATTATCACCTGCTTTTCTATTCAGGAGTTGATAAAAATCGATGGATGTTGTTAAGGCGATGCCATCTATCTTTTCGATAATATCGTTTGCTTTAATTTTTGATTTAGCCTTGTTGAGTGGGCCGCCTTTGATAACTTCAGCGACTTTTAAGCCATTGCCGGTATGTGCATAGTCGTATAATAAACCTAAAGAGGCCGTTTGGTCGGCATTTTGCGCCCTGAAACGATAACTGCCACCGGTATGAGAAGCGTTCAATTCACCAAGCATTTCACTAAGCATCTCTGCAAAGTCATAACCGTTATTGATAAAAGGTAAGAATTTTTTGTATTGTGTATAATAATAATCCCAGTCAACACCCTGCAAATCTTTTACGTAAAACTTTTCGCGCACTTGTCGCCAGCTATGATCAAATATGTATGCGCGTTCATCCGCTTGTTGCAGAAGCATTTCACCTTTGGTTTGGATCGATTTTGATTTCCCATCCGAAGTATTTATTTTTCTTGGTTTGCCATCAGCCATCACCAATAAAAACTTACCATCTTTCGAAAGGTCCATGCTTGTTCTATTTGCACCTATTTTGGTAAATAATTTGGCTTCTTTGCTTTGAAGGTCAGTTACCCATAAATCATTCCGGCCTTCAAATCTGGTAAAATAGAATAGTTTATCCCCATCTTTTGAAAGCACATAATCTCCGAGACTTGACGTGTTTACTGTGAGTTTCTGTTTTCTGTCTCTTAAGTTTTCCCAATCAATTTTAAGATCTTCAATTTTCTTTTCATCTTTTTTCTCGTCATCTTTTGATTTATCATCCTTCTCATTCTTTTTGTCCTTTTTCTCAATTTCTTCGAGTAAGGCTAATTCTTCTTTTGATAAATTAAATCTGTCGAAGCCTTCTTGTGTAAAAAACATTCCATAAACGTCTCCAAAAGCGATTCGATCATTTTCCGATTTGGTTCCTTCACGGGTAGAATACCAAATCATCATCTGTCCATCCATGGCCCATTTAGGAGCACCATCACCGTAACCACTTTGAGAAAGGTTGATAATTTTTCCGCTTCCGGCTGCATCTACCAATCCAACTTCTCCGCTCATCACGGCTTCAGGCTGACCAAATTCGACAAGGAACCACTTGCTGTCGGGCGACCATTGATACCATTGATCTCCATCAGCATAGGAGTAATTGTGTTCTGCCCCCATAATTGTTCTGGTTTTTTTGCTGGCCAGGTTGATTACTTTTAAAGTGGTTCGATCCTCCAAATAAGCAATTTCTTTACCATCGGGTGAATAGGCTGGCTGGAATTCTTCTCTGGGGCTTGCAATAATGGTTTCTTGTTTTAATAAGGTAGACATATAAAAATAGGGCTCCTCATCTCTGACAATCGAAGTTGTATAAATATTCCAGCTGTTTTCGACCTCGGCTGCGTAAACCAATGATTTACCATCAGGACTAAAACTTACACTTCGTTCCTGCCAGGGTGTATTGGTAATACGTTTTGTAGTTCCTGCTTCAATACTACTGACGAATATTTCACCCCTGAAAGTGTATGCAAATTCTTTTCCGTTTGGCGAAAGACTGGCATCTCTTAGGTTTGAATTAACAGGCACAATTTTATCCAGTGTACTGCGACCATCATAGGCAATCTGAATATTAACTTTTTGCGCTTGCCCATTTAAAGTCATGGTGTAAATTTCTCCGTCATAACCAAAACAGAGGGTATTATCAGAAGCTTTGGTTAAAAATCGTACGGGGTTTTTCTTGAAATTGGTAATCGCAGTGTTAGATGCTGGATTGCTTAACGAACTTTTGTGAACATTAAAAGTTCCGCTTTCTTCTGTTAAATAGTAAAAATCATTATTGTTGCTGTCGAAAACAGGATTTCGATCTTCACCTTCAAAAGTTGAAAGTTGGGTGTATTTTTTGTCTTTCAAATCATAAGCCCATACATCTCTGGTTACTGATGATTTATGATGTTTTCTCCAGATGTTTTCATAGCCTTTTCGATCATGAAAAATTAGTTTTTTCCCATCCGGGCTAAATGTTGCATCAAGGGCTGGTGAGGTTAGGATTTGTGTAACTCTTCCTCCGTTAACAGGCACGCTATAGAGTTCAGTTAAAGTTCCTGTAGGAAACTGAACATTCGAATGCAGGTCCTGTCTTAATCCGTCGAATATTATATTTTGATTATCGGGCGTAAAAGCACTGGGGACTTCATTACTGGAATGAAAGGTTAATCTTTTTGCTTCTCCACCTTCAATTGGCATTACAAAAACATCAAAATTTCCAAAACGATCGGATGCGAAGGCTACTTGTTTACCATCACGACTCCAAACGGCATTATACTCATAAGTGTCGCTAATTGTTAGAGGAACCGCAGTTCCACCTTTTGCCGATACTTTAAAAATATCTCCCTGATAATTGAAAAGTATGGTTTGTCCATCTGGTGAGATGGCCGGATATCTGAGCCAAAGTGGGTTTTCTTGGGCTATTATAGGTACTGTAGCAATCAGAAAAAGACTGCATAAAATAAAATTTATAATGCGAGACATAATATTAAATTTAGTTAATACTTATCCAAATTTAACAATTTATAGACGAGATTCCAGTGGCTAATGAGTTCAAATCTGAATAAGATTTGTTGATTTAGTTATAATTAACTAGCGAATTTGAAAACTGTAGGTATTTGTTATTGTTTTCAATTGTTTTAATATGATATGATAGTAATCAAATGCCTTTAATCCATCCTCCATCAACAGCCAATGAAACTCCTGTAATATAACTAGCTCTTTCACTTGCTAAAAAGGTAACGGCATTGGCAAATTCTTCGGGTTTTCCAATGCGACCCAAAGGAATTTCATTGGTCACTTTCATTAAATCGGGATTAGCTTTGATCAGGTTTTCAAGTCTTTCTGTTTGGGTATAACCCGGCATTACATTATTGACCGTAATATTGAATGAACCCAATTCGTTAGAAAGGGTTTTAACAAGCCCAACTACCGAAGCCCTTATGGAGTTTGATAAGATGAGTCCATCAACAGGTTGTTTCACAGCCTGAGAAGTAATGGTAACAATGCGTCCCCATTTATTCTTTTTCATCTCAGGAAGTACACCCTTTATCATCCCAACAACACTTTCAAGTAGCAACTTGTAAGCTTGCTCCCAGTCGGTTTCCTCATGCTTTTCAAAATCACCAAATGGAGGACCACCCGAATTGGTGACTAAGATATCAATTGCGCCCATTTTATCTTTGCAGGCATTTAATATTTTTTTGCGATCATCCGCAGAGGATAGGTCGCCAACGGTAAAATGAATTTTAGTTTTACTAAGTGCAGTAATTTCCTTTGCAGTTTCGATTAGGCTCGCTTCATTTCTTCCACAAATCATCACTTCAACACCTTCTGTTGCAAGCTGCAATGCGACACTTTTGCCCAGGCCTTTGCTCGAAGCCATTACTAAGGCTCTTTTGCTTTTGATTCCTAAATCCATATTTTTATCTTAAATAAGTATCTGTACCGTCCAACCAATCTTTACGCGGAGGTGCCCATGTATCTGTTTCTTCAACATCACCAACCATTAAAGCTGCATGAGGCAGATGTGGCGGAATCACAATGATTTCACCCGCATGAATTTCCATTTCCTGTTCTTTGTTTTCGCCAAACCAAAAACGGATGGTACCTGATTGTACCTCCGTAATTTGCTCATTTTCGTGGCTGTGCAGTGGTACCAAAAAACCATCTTTAAATTTCATTTTAGCGATCATCACTTTTTCGCCATAAACTAATTTCCTTTTCATTTTGGGATTTACCTGTTCTTCAGGAACATCAGCCCAGTTAATTTTTTTTATCATGATTTGAGTTTTATTAACCTCTTGTAAAAACCCAGTTCGAATCATCGGATAAACACGGGTCGTAAACGTAACTATTTTTATTGAATGATTTAATTAAATCAGGTTCAATAATTTTATTTTTAATGATATAATTAGCCATTGCACCTCGGGCATTTTTAGCATAGGTCATCAGCACTTTGTAGCCACTATTGGTGTAATCCTTAAAAATTGGCGTAATGATTTTAGCCTTGAGTTTGTTTTGTTTCACTGATTTGAGATACTCGTTGGAAGCTAAATTTATAAGGGTATTGCTCTCTCCCAAATCATCGTTTATTCGCTTGGTTATTTTATCGCCCCAGAATTGATAAAGGTTGTTGTAGCTGTAATATTTAAGCTTGGTTCCCATCTCCAGGCGATGAGGTTGAATTAAATCCAAGGGCCGAAGTACACCGTATAAGCCTGATAAAATTCGTAAATGATTTTGAGCAAATTCTAAATCAGCCTCATTCATCTCTTCAGTATTTAGACCTCGATAAGCTTCTCCATTAAATGCAAGTATGGCCTGTTTTGCGTTATTTAAACTTGGGGTTGACGACCAGTATTGATATCGTTCAACATTCAATGCGGCTAATTCAGAACTAATGCCCATAAGTGTAGCCAATTTTTTAGCAGTGAAGGTGCTCATCTTTTTGATCAACCGTGTCGACTCCTCATTAAAGACAGGTTCAGAGAATGATTGCGTTTGCGCCGGTGAATCAAAATCGAATGATTTAGCAGGAGAAAGAAGTAGTAACATAAATTGAATTACTTAAGTGAAATGTAAAAATAAAGAAAATGGATTGCTCGAACAAACGAATTTGAAGTAAAAGAATGAGCCTCGGTTTACCGCCTTCGGTGCAAATAAATTTTAAGTCGCTCAACTATAAAATACCTCCAGCCCTCAATGCAGCTATCCCAGGTAAATTCAGGAACATCGTCCGGAAAATCTTCAGTCACGAGCATGGTGACTCTGAGTCTGACTTGCTTCTCTTCTTCAAATAGTTCAAAAGTCACGTAGGCATCTCCAGGGTATTCTTTATACTTCCAGTTATAAGTTATTTTTTGATTGGGAATTACCTCAGTTATTTCCCAAAGGTGGGTAAATTTTCTTTTTCTTACCTGAATCAAAAATTGTGTTTTAAATCCAACCTCAGCTTTGAAGGAAGGAATATTATCGAAAAACCAAAGTGTCATTTCTTTCACATTGGTAATGGCACTCCACACCTTCGCAGGTGATGTTTTAAAAGTTTGTTCAACAACAACAGTGTTTTCGGAAGTTTTCATTTAGTTTAATTTTTATTGATGAGTAATCAGATCAATAATTTGTTTTTTAAAATTCTCAGCTTTAACAAAATAGTAAATCATCCAAAATAAAATCGCAAAGATAGCACACATATAAATTATAGTGAGAAAAAATTGACTGTATGATTTTTCTATTACAAGAATAAGTAGTGTAAATACGATTAAACCAATTGTATTGTAGATCATTGATGACTTAATACTCATTGGAAAAGGCCATGTTAGGAAATTTAAACCTTTTAATTGGTCGGTTATTTTTATTTTTCCATTATCCATCAGTTCGATGATAATTTGCAATGAAAAATCAAGGTCAACAATAAATGATTTTTCGTGCTCAATAAATTTATAGTCAAACTTGTTTAAATAATTTGAAATGCTTGATTTTGTCATTTTACTAGTTGTTTAAGTTGTCCTTCCAAAGTTTAAACCACAATCCTGTTAATTTATTTGAATCGTTTATCACGACTCTTATTTCTAAAGGCGCTGTATAATTTTCAAAAGTACCTTTAAAGCGAATAACTTGTAAACCATCATCTTCATTTGCTGCCCATGTTTCCGCATAGTCAAGTTTTTTGAATTCGCCAAATTGAATTTTTAATTGCTCATAGGTTTGTTTTTGAACCTCAGCACCCATTCCATCACTAAAAGTTTTTATAGCAACTTCGCTAAAGTCGTAAAATTTACCTTGTTTTAAGTTTTCAAAAAACGAACTTGCAATTTTTGTAGCGAGTTCAATTTTAGATTTATCAATCATCCTTTCCGTAACTTTTTTAAAAGTGTCTTGAGCTGAAAGAGAAAGAAAAGGAAAAACTATGAAGAACACTATGAAAAGGCTATATTTTTGATTTTTCATTTCATTAGGTTTTTGTTAGCGACTAAGTTTTGAAAGTTTAATGTTTTGTGATTGCTTGATCGGATTTATTTTTTAATTGTTTTAAGATGAAAACTCCAATAAGAAAAACAGTAAACCCAACTCTGAAGTGCCGGCCAATAAATATGTTATTAAAGTCTTGATGGTATGAGTAAAGTTCACTTATAAAAACAATTGCAATTAATAAGAAAAAGATACTTGTCGCAGTTTTGGTTTTTTTGTCACCAGTTTTTACATTTTTAAGTGCTACTATTCCTGCAAAAAAATAAAAAATGTAACCAATAAGATGTGATGTCAAATGAACTTCATTTGAGCCGATAACTGCAAAATCAAGAAATTGAAAAGGCTGGTGAATCCAGTAACAAGCATGGTAAATCCATCACTTAAATTAAATTTAAATCCAAAACTTGATGAAAATATGAGTCCCAATATTAAAAGGATTAATGCTAAATAAGATTGTTTTTTCATGTTATTCAAATTTTTATTGCACCATTTAATTTCAGTTGGTAGTGATGGTTTAGCTGCACTGCATGCAGGCGCCATTGTTTAAAGCCCTTATTAAGATTAGTCAACTTTGGCACAAACAATTCTATTGCTGCTTTGTTAAGATAATTTTACCCAGACTACTTTTACTTGTTCTTCCACTCGTAAAGTATATAATTAATTTATTTTCCCCATCAATTATCTCATACCTGTAATTATATGTATGCATATCACTGTTGGGGACAAATTGCAAATTGTGAAGATTCGTATAATGTGCTATGGTATCATCATTCCCGAAGCTTCTCAAACTGTATAATATTAAATGATTTTCTTCTAATCTATATTTCCCTAGCGTCCGATATCTGTAACCTAATATTTCTCTTGAATTAAAATCAAGCTCGACTCTTAGAATATCAAGTCCTCCTTGTTTCTTGAAATTATATTCTAATCTGGAAATTTCATTAAATTCTTCCAAATAACCCTCAGTGTACCAAATTCCCTCTATTTCACTTTTTTTATCAATAATTATTTTGGATTCTTTGTTACAACTTGATAATAACAAAATTGTAATTGCAGATATAAAGAAGTAATAACCTATGTTTTTCATCATCTTACTATTTGGGTCGTTTTCTTTCTTTTTTTGGAGCGCCAGTTTGATTATCCTGGGTAAGAATGGTAAACGACGCTAATATTTTCAAATTTTCATTATATCTTTTCAGGTTTGGAACTGTAAGCGTAAGACTATATAAATAGCGGTCTGTTTTGAAGAAGCGAACGATGATATAATCTTTGTTCAGACCAGCGAATTCATTATAAAAAGCTTTTTGAACCCCGTTATAATGAGCACTTTTAACTTCTGAACAAAGACTGTCGATCAGCGTGTATCCATCGCTTAGTTTTGATGTTTCAAGTGCTGTAATCATTGAATTGTAATTGTTTACCAGTTCAAGCGTATCGGAATATTTTATCACTGAAATATCGACTACATCATATTGCCCTCTGTAATACTGACTGATGTGAAACTGAAAAGTTTTATCATCCTCGAAACGGCTACCCTTCTTTGTTTTCTCGAAAGGAAAAGAAATGGTAAACCCCCATTTGGTTGAAGTGTATTTATCAAGAATGTCTTGCGCAGATATGCCATTTGAAAAAAAGTGAGAAAAGATGAGTAAAATAATAATTCTATTCATGATTTTCGTTTTTATATATTTATAATTAATGCGTTTCTGCTGAGTAAGAATTAGCCATGTTTTATGAGCCTTTGTTAGCAGCAGTGTTAATCAATAATTTTGTTCATGTCTAGATAGACTATATTTTCGCTTCCTCCAGATTTTTCTAATTTCCATTTTAAATTATGTAATTCTTCGGGATACGATCTCCCCTTTTTCTCTCTCATGCCTGCTAATTTATCCCAATTTTCTACCAATATTTTTGCGTCAAAACAATATTCATTGTTTCTCATGTTCACCATTAGATATTCATTATTGTCGCCAGTAAATGTTACGAAAAAATATCTAAAATCATTAGGGGTTGTAATTTTTAAAACTTCTTTAACTTTTTCCTGATATGTTTCTGTCATTGGATCATTATTGTCAAAGAAGCTATCTTTGTTAATACATTCAGGTTTATCTTTAAAATGGTTACAAGAAGTAAGACTAATTATAAAAACTGACAAAAATAATTTGGTTAAAGTTTTCATGATCTTGAGTTTAGGTTTTTAATACAAATATTCCTTTTTCTAGGAGTTTAAATTTTACATTGCCGCTAACTGTATTGCGATGGTTACGTGGCACCTGCCTGCCGTAGGCAGGAAAACCCTAAGATTTCGTAACCTGTCTGAGCGCCATGAACCATAGCTTTTGTTGGGCTTAGTGCATTATTTTTTTAATATTTCAATCAGTTCTTTATTAATGTATAATGTTTCTCGACCAACTATTTGAGATTCCAAGATTCCAATTCTCTCTAACTCCTTTAGGTATCTTGATGCTGCTTTTCTTTCGACCCTTAAGAGGTTTACTACGAATTCTATTTTTGAATAAGGTTGTTCAAATAGCAATTCAACCAACTCTTTCTTATATATTTTAGGAGCATCAATCTGTGCTTTTTCTATAGTTTGATTTAATAATTGTCTAATGGTATTTATCTTTTCGATTGTTTGTAAGGATGTGACTTCAACAGCCTTGAGCATGAATAAAATCCATTCTTCCCATTCATTCAGACGATTTGTTTGGTTTAATAAACGGTAATAACCTGCCTTGTTTTCTATGATATACGAACTGAGATATAATATTGGTATATCTATCAAGTCATTTAATATCAGGTATAAAATGTTCAATATTCTACCAGTTCTTCCATTCCCGTCATAAAATGGGTGAATGCTCTCAAATTGATGGTGCAAAATTGCAAGATTTATCAAAGGTGATAACTCCTGATTGTTTTGGTTGTAGTAATCAATGAAATTTGAAAGTAAATCTAATATTTCTTGTTTGTCCTGAGGAGGAGTGTAAACAATCTCTCCTGTTGTGTCATTTTTAAGTACGGTTCCAGGCATACTTCTTATACCAGAATTGTTTCCAACTAACTCTTGTTGGATGTTTACAATATCGTTTACTTTTAAAAGTCCTTGTTTCTTAATCAAGTCAAACCCCTGAAAAATTGATTTTCTATAGTTTACTACTTCTTTTGTTCCTGCTGAAATGATTGATCTGTTTACAGTCAAAGCTTTGTATAGCTCATCTTGTGTCGTGATGATGTTCTCTATTTCTGAACTGCCTTTTGCTTCTTGAAGAACAATCGCATTAATCAACATTGCCTGATTAGGGATTGTTTTGGCAATACCTTTTAATTCGGCCAATGCAGCAGTTGCCTTGCTCACATTTCTTAATATCTTGATTGTTTCTACTTTTTCTCTTGGGGGAGGTAGTTTTTCTAGAATCCGATATGGTGCATTTTGTCCCATGTTTTCAATATTTGTACCAAAAATATAAAAATTAGTACACGTAGTCAATTTTTGTTCCCTTTTTTTGCATTAAACCTAACGACTATATATGGGCATCTTTAGTAACTATATTCACCTATATAGACATGTATTAGCTAGCTTTTGTGCAATTATATATTTTTTCGATTAATTAAAACCGAGCTAAAAATTCAATAAATGGGGAGTTTGAAATTCTAATCAACAATTACTTCCCAAGGGCAGGAAGAATTTCAGGAATAAAGATAAGGAATAAATTTGAAAACCTGCTTGCAACAGGCAAGTTTGATGATGTGCTAATTTGAAAATGAGAAGTTAGAATGCAGAATGTAGAAAAAAGAAAAAAGAAAAAAGAAAAATAGATTGTTAGAATCTGATTACTAAATTCAGAACCAGTCACTAATCACCAACAACCAACAACCAGTCAACTGATTTTCGGAATCAGGTCGCAAAAACAAAATCCCATGTTGCTGTCATTTTCTTTATTGTCTCCTTTAGGTGTTTTGTATTCTTTAAATATTTTTTCGCCAATTGTAAAATCAATGGGCTGTTTAAAAATAGGGCCATCAAAACAAAAGGTGTGAAATTCACCATTTTCTCCGCAAGGGTCAACGTTGCCAGGCAAATCTTTTATAAAATCTTTATCGATGACCCGACCGGCAAAAGAAGCATCCAATAAATTGGAATTAATGCAAACCACAATGGCTTTAAAACCATGATCTAAAAACTCGTTTAAAAGTGTTTTGGTGTTCTTGTTCCATAAAGGGAAAGCCGCTTGCATATTAATTTCTTTCAGTTTTTTTTCTCGATATTCACGAAGATCTTCCAGAAAAATATCTCCAAAAGCAGCACAGGTGAATCCTTCACTTTGTAGCTTTTTTACTTGCACCGACATGATAGCTTCATAGGTATCCATGCTGGGTTCTTCCGGTAATTTAATTATAGAATAAGGCAGGCCAATGGCCTCAACCTGCATTTTTAAGAGCGAAGTGCGAACGCCATGCATTGACACCCGATCTAAATGTCCATTGACGGAAATAAGCAAATGATCGACTTGAAAATCCGGGCTTTGTTGCATATAATAAAGAGCCATGGCGGCATCCTTACCCGAACTCCAGTTTAAGAATGTTTTGATTTTTTTAGGCATGTATAAATTATTATTCCCTTTTAATAAAGGAATATAAAAGTATTGTTTAATTGGGGTACAAAAAAATATTCGGCCATAAGAATCTCACAGCCGAATAAATTCACTTTGCTTAAATCTGCTTTATCTTCCTTCAACCAAGGGAGCACCATGATCTTTCAGGGTTTTACCCAAAACATCCATTTCCTGCATTGCTTTTTCCAATTTAGTGATGATTGCAGACAACTGATCGTTTACAATTTTTAATTGTTTTCTGTGGGTAGGAGTGGGGCCGTAGGTTGAACGACTAATTCCCAACTCAAGTCTGAACATGCGCTGACCAATATTGGGTTTGGTTTTTTCGCCAACCTGTCGTTTAGCCTGATGGCCGTATAGTTCCATATCCAAATTTAGCAGTGTTTGATGAACTTCAAATAATTGTGTTTCCAAAGTTCCTGGTTTTGAAGATGAGCTCAATAGAGCTTTTTGCATTGCTTTAATTTTATTTAAAGCATTTGCCAGTTCTATTTCCATTCCAGAAACTTCGCGAGATACTTTTTCGTATGCACGCCAGAAAGCATCAACTTCCTCCATCGAAGCACCCTTCAATGCACCCGACTTTAAAGGCACCACCTCAAAAGAAATGGCTTCGGAGAGCTTGCTGATTTTTCCGTTTGCGTATTTTACCATTTCGGCAGTATAGGTTCCGGGGGCAGCCAAAAGACCTGATGTTTGATTTGAACTAGTTTCGTCCAAACGAATTGCACTGGTAGCCGGGTAACGTAAATCCCAACTCACACGGTGAAATCCTTTTGTTGAAGGTCCTTTTACCCTTCTAATTACTTTGCCAGTTGCATCGCTGACAACAATATAAATGCCGGGCATTTCTTCCCTTACTTCATCAAGCAGCTCATCCCATCCGGGAAAGGAAATTGCTTTGGATTGTTTGCTCAAGTTTTTTTCTTTTTCCTGTCTGATCTTTTCTTTGGTTTTCAAATCATCTTTTAAGAAGTAAGTGAAAATGGCGCCAAAATCGGGGTTAGGTGCTACATAATGATCAGCGCCCTGGCTGCCTTTCTCTTCATCAAAACTCAGGTGAGAACGGGGAACATACCACCATGCTTTTCGAGTTGAGAATAAACTGGCTTCTGCTTCAAGTTTTTCCTCTGTAATTTCACGAAGTACACTGTAGTCGTCTAAAACAAAAAATCCACGCCCAAAGGAAGCCGCAACTAAATCATTTTCTCGTTTTTGAATGGCTATATCTCTGAAGGAAATGGTAGGAATCCCTCCACTTAATTTAATCCATTTTTCGCCTGCATTGATGGTAAAATAAACACCGAACTCAGTGGCACAAAACATCAATTCAGGTTTTACATGATCCTGAACCAATCGCCAGATTAAAGTTCTATCTGGGATATTTGAACTGATGGATTTCCAGCTTTTACCTTTATCAGTACTTTTGTATAAGTAGGGTGAGAAGTCGCCATATTTATGATTATCAAATGAAACATAAACGGTTCCGGCATCAAATAAATCAGCTTTAATGTCATTTACAAATGCTGTTTTAGGAAGTCCCGGAATTTTTCCGAAATCAACTTTTCGCCAATTGTTTCCTCCATCTTCAGTCACTTGAATGGTTCCATCGTCGGTTCCGGCATAAATTAAACCTTCTTGTTTTGGTGATTCGGCCAAAGAAGTAATGGTATTATAATTTGACATGGCATTGAAATCCCAGGCCGCATCCCAGCTTTGGGTTCCATCCATTAGCGGTGTAGCAATTCGCAATTCATTTTTAGTTAAATCACCAGAAATGGCTTTCCATTCGTCACCACGGTTTTCGGATTTCCAAACCCTTTGAGATGCGAAATAAATTCGGGTAGGGGAGTGCGGGCTCACCAAAATCGGTGCATCCCAATTAAATCGCTCAAAATCTTCATCGGCATTTGGTGCTGGTTGAATATCGATTACTTCACCAGTGCTTAGGTCAATTCGTGATAGCGCCCCTTCCTGACGTTCAGCGTACATGATATTTGGATTGCCGGGCTCTGTTGCAGGTTGATGTCCATCCCAGTTTAATACCACGCTCCAGTCGGAGTTTTGAATGCCTTGAAAATTATCTGTTCGCGATGGTCCGCCTTGAGTGCTATTATCCTGAGTTCCTCCATAAATATTATAAAATGGTTCCGCATCATCCAGCGCGACTTTATAAAATTGAGTGATCGGAAGATTTTCCATAAATCGCCAATTCTTAGTATGATCAAAGCTTTCGTATAAACCACCATCAGAACCAACCATCACATAATCCGGGTCGTTTTTTTTAAATGCCACTGCATGTTCATCACCATGTTTATGGGTGTTGTTCATGCGAGAGAAATTTTTTCCTCCATCTTCCGAAATCAACATGGTGTTGTCAACCAAATATAATCGTTCGAATTGATGAGGTGATGCATAAAGTTCTTGGTAATAATGTGGTCCCGTGGCACCAGAGACAACATTTGAACGCTTTTCCCAAGTCATTCCTGAGTTGCTGCTGCGATAAATTCCACCTTTGACACGAATTAATTCAATTGCGGCATAAACAATATCGGGTTGTTGTGGTGAGATCGCAAGCCCTATTTTAGCCATGTTTTCTTCTGGTAATCCACTGCTAAGTTTTAGCCAAGTGTCGCCTCCATCAGTACTTTTATGAATTCCAGATCCGGGTCCACCACCGACATAAGAAGCGACGGATCGATGTCGTTGCCATGTTGCAGCAAAAAGTACATCCGGATTTCGGGGATCAATAACCAGATCAGTTACACCTGTCCAGGTATCATCACCTAAAGTCTTTTTCCATGTTTTTCCACCATCAACAGTTTTATATAAACCCCGTTCTCCTCCTTTACTCCACAAAGGACCTTGGGCTGCAACCCATACAATATCGGAATTCGTAGGATGAACAATGATTTTTGAGATATGCTCAGAGAGTTTTAAACCCATGTTTTTCCATGTCTTTCCGGCATCTACACTTTTGTAAATGCCATCGCCAAAGCCAACATGACGACCACCCACATTTTCGCCGGTTCCAACCCAAATGTTGTTTGGATTTTTTGAATCAATACTTACACAGCCGATTGAGTATGAAGTTTCATTATCGAAAATGGGTTCCCAGGTGATTCCTGCATTTACGGTTTTCCAAACACCACCTGATCCAACGGCAACGTACCAGGTGTTGTCGTCATTAGGATGAATAGCTATATCGGCAATTCTTCCCGACATGAAAGCCGGTCCGATATTTCGAAATTTTAAATCTTTAAAAGTTTTTTCAGATAGAAGTTCATCTTTCTCATTGCTTTGTGAAAATCCTGTCGAAGACAGAAGTATGAAAAATAAACTTAGGTAAAGGGCTATTTTTTTCATAATTGATATAGATTGGTTAAATTAAATAACAAAATGAATAATAAGTGTTGTAATAGTTTGGTTAGTAGATAGATTTAATATATCCAAATAGATAGATAAAAGTATAAAAAAATAAGAGATGATTTAAATATGTAAAAATATTGTTTCTTTAAATTCAGGTTTGCTGGATTCTGATTTTTTGAAGGGTGTTTATTAATTCTAGTTTTTAAGTTATAAAAACTGCTCATACAAGTATTGAGAACTGAATGAGCAGTATGATGTGAGCTATTGATCAGCAATAACTCGCGTGAACAGGAGAGATTAGATTAAAAATAAATTTTCTTTATTTCACTAACGTGTCTTCATTGCGGTTTTAAAAAAGTATTTTGTCTTTTTTTGTTAATTCCCGAAATGGAGTTTAAATTCCTGGCTTTAAATGGCCTGTTGTATTTTTTTAGTTTTCAGGTTAAAAATTGATTTTTTTGATTCAGTTCAGGATTTGCTTTCCTCTGACTAGATTGAAATTGTGGAATTTAAATGTCATAGCGATTGTTTATAAATTTATAGCGCAATCGGATGTTAATCTGCATCATACAAGTCTGATCTGATTTTAATTTGTTTTTGAGAAAAAAACACCTGTTTGGATGGCACAATATAAAAGTTGATATACCTCAAGTACTTGATTAAGATAAGTAACGGATAGTAATTCTTTAATTGTAGAATTACTGCCCGTTTTACCATACTCAGATTAACTTCCAGCATGTACATCTTTGGTTATCGTGTCCACAAAAATATACGGTTCTCTTGGATTGCTGCCAAAAATGTAATAAGGATTGCCAATTTTTGGTCCTAAAGGATTACGAAGAGTTACTGCACCATAGGAGGCTTTGTAACCAGCAGCCTCTTTTAGTTGATTGGCTTCTGCCAAATCCATTTTTACAGGCCATTGAATAACAACATCTTCACACCATGGGTAAGGAATTAATTCTGGTTCTCCAAATTCTCCCCAACCAGTTGATTTAATAATAACAGTTGTGTTATTACTGTTTTGAAAAACGACCTTTAGTTTATCAATTTTTAGAGGATCAGTAGTCAATCCTGTTGAAGATACGCCTTCTGCTTCATACAATTTTGCGTTAGGGTACTTCTCTGTTACGATACGGACTGCAATGTTAACGCGTCCAACAAAATTTAAAATAGCCATAATTAATAATATTTAGTTATTCCTACTCATAAGGCTTTTCGGTTTTCGCCCCCAAGTTTTAACCAATTCGGGAAGGTTTCGTTTGTTATAGTGGTTTCTGAACTCCACTTCTTATCTGACTTTCAATATTAACATGGGCAAGGATTTTTTATGTTAATTCATATTATTGCATTCATATTGTAATCGCAATGAATTATGAAAGCTGGATGTTATGGTGAATGGCCCATTGTATCCTGTGAAAGGAACAATTTTACCATCAGAAAATTCAAGAATAGTAACTGGAATATATGCTTTTGATAATTGACGGTTTTTAGTAGCAAGCAGTTTTCCTGAATGTTGAATTATATTCGATTCCAAATTGTAAATACTTTCAAATATTTGATTGCATTGACAGTTTGAAGAACTTGTAGTGTTAAAATGAATTTGTGTATAGTTTGGGAACTTTTCAATATTAATATTTGTTTTTAAAGCATATTCGATGATGTAAAGCACATAGGTTGGCATGTGTTCGATGAGGACATGATTCTTTTTTAATGGGGAGTCTAAAACCATTATCGATTCAATGTTATTAATAAGCCTATTGCCTAATATTTTAATGAGTTGTAATCTCCATTCTGTAAAAACTGCTACATCAATTGAGTTTATTTCAATA
The DNA here is from genome assembly GCA_963675215.1 of Bacteroidales bacterium. Lineage (GTDB taxonomy): Bacteria > Bacteroidota > Bacteroidia > Bacteroidales. The sequence continues at coordinate 3,383,783 of OY775914.1, read as the reverse complement.
AAATATTCAATCTTGTTTTTGGTATGTTGAAGTTTCGTCTTTATTTCTGCATAACCATTTGAAATGAATCCTTTTTCTATTGCAGAAGTATGATTCATATTAAAATAAGCGTGAGTGTTAGCTAAAGGAACATTGATGATATTTTTAATCTTGTTCATAATCATAACTTTTTAACCATATAATCTAACAAGTTATGGCTAAGTTATAAGCAGCCTATGTAAATATTTAGGTAGGAAATACCTGTTTTGTAAAATCAAGTATAATTACTATTTATGCCTTACAGATTGCATAATATTTTAGCGACAGGCTCTGATGCTGCATTCACCGCCAACGTTTTTATTTAAATGCTACCATAAATAAATTCTAATAAAAATCTCATTGAGGATAATTTCTCTGCTGCTATTTGTTGATAATAGAGATAATTCCTGATCTTGTGAGCCTGTATTCGCACTGGTGAGTTTGAACAATTGATGCATTTCTTTATTTCTTTTCAAAATAATAAAATGTCCTAAACTGCTTATTCTGAATCCTATCTTAATATCAGGCGAATAAGTCGACTTTAAATTTAAAGCGGTGATCAATTGCCAAGTGCAGGATGCTGATCTTTTGGTTTCAGGTGAAATATTTCCGGGACCTAATATGTATCTGCCCTCAACATAATCATTTTGAATGTCCATTCTTAAGAAAGCTTGTGATACAAAGGATTTTATTTTAAAGAAAGATATTCCGCCTCCAAGGCCAATCTCGAATGAACCGGCATGTTCGTTTGTAAGGCTGAAATTGAAGATATTTAAATGGGTAACCACAGAAATGGATGTATTTCTGATATCCGAATTAAGTTTAAATTCTCCGAATGAAGACACCGCTAAATCATTTGATAGGATTAACTTATCCTGATTAAAAATCATCTTTGAATTATAGGTATTCTGGTTTCGGAATTGATAGGCTAAGCCTATTGAAATTGCAGGCGTAATTTTATACAAAGCCTCAATTCCAATGAGTGCAGATGAGCTAAGATGCTGGTCAAATAATCTTGTTTCACTTAAATTTATAGCGGCTTCTGAGTTAGTCGGGATACTTGTGAAATTCAGACTTGAGTTGCCTCTTATTATTTGTGATGCAATACCGCGTTCTATACCAATCGTGAATTTTGAATCCCAGTTGCGAGTGTTTCTTGTTCTAATGCATTGTCCATTCGTGTTTAAATGAAATACAAAAGTGAATAACAAAAGCGCACAAATATATCCTATGCCGGAATTGTGTTTTTGTTTTAGATTCTGTAGCTTTTTCACTGAGTAATTGCGGCTTTCGTTTGTACCTATTGTATACATTTTTAAGATTTTATCATATCTCATTCTGATATGTTCCTACAAATTCCAAAACAAATTATATTATCAGTATCAAAAACAGGCAGGTACGATAAGATATTTATAGTTTTAAAATAATACCTCCTGGTTAATCATAACCCGGAGGTATTATTTTAATACACTAGACTAAAATATAGGATTAATAAAGCTTGCCTTCAACTGGCAAACTAGCAGCGCCATCTGTACTGTTCATGTGTACATTAGGTGCTAAAAATCTGACTTGTGTATGGGTTTCACCTTTTTGAATTGTTGCATCCATCACAATCGCAAACAGATTTCCTGAAACGGCATAATCGTATTGTTGATTTGAAATTTTGCCCTTAAAACTAAATTTGTTTGTTTTTGCAACCAATGCCAGCATTGAATCAATAATTTTTGATTGTTGCTCTCTGGTAAGTCCAAACGAATCCATGGTATGAGTAGTTTGGCTCACAGATGAACGACTTCCACCACCTGAGAAAAACAAGAAGAAACCTCTTCCGCCACTTGAACTTTTCTTGGTTAACTGATCATATTCATGCTGCTTTGAAGCACTTAGCATACTCCTGATTAATTTGTCCAATGTGTCAACATTCTCAGGTGTTACACAAAGCATGTTAATGGTAAAATCAACATCAATTACAGAATGTGGAGATACTGTATATGTTACACCAGAACATTGTCCCTGTCCGAATGATGTTACGCTAATACCATCTGCTGATGACCCTGAATTAGCAGGTGCCTTTTGAAAAACTGTTTTTAAATTTTGCATTTTGTTTGATTTTAAGTTTATGATTAGTTTGAAATGGAATTAATTATTTAATTGTGTAAACCTGTCTAAGTTTTTGAGCTTTCTTGAAGTAGACATGGTTTTAATTAGTAATTAATTAAATTAACATTTAGTTATGCAGCGAATTTAGTAACTCATCAATGGAAATTTTAGGTAGGAAATACTCAATTTGTAAAACAGGTATAAACACCATTTGTATCTAAAATGCAGAAGGTTTAGTGTAGGAAGTGCGATTACCAAATTGATTAAAAGGCACTTAGGGCAGAAAAGAAAATTTGCTTCAATGACGCTGAGCGTGATCTTTACATTATCTGTTCGGTTGGATCTACTATTTTGTTCTGAATCGCAAAAATTACCAGGCCTGCTGTGTTTTTTGCCCCGGTTTTTAATAATAAATTAGTTCTGTGACCTTCAATAGTTCGTTTGGATAGAAATAATATCTCTGAAATTTCCTGGGCTGTTTTTTGTTGACAGATGAGGGAGAGCACTTCTTTTTCTCTATCTGATAATTGTTCTTCTTCAATCAGTTTGGGCTTAGGTATTTTTGACGATAATTGTTTTCGTAATTCATCAATCTGATCATTCATGAAAAAATAATCTTTTTCGGCTACATCCTTAATAATTTCGACCAATTGCTCAGGTGAAACACCTTTGGGAATGAATGCATTAACTCCCAGTTTTAGCATATATCCCATTAAATTCTTTTTGTAGTACGAGGACATAATTATTGTCTTTATCAACGGAAAATCCTGCTTTAGTATGGTGAGAGTTTCGATCCCATTCATTTGCTTCATCCTAAGATCTAACAACACAATGTCGGGAAGTTGATTCATTTCATGTAACTTTTGCAGAAATTCTTCACCATCACCAGCGGTAAGCGTAACCATTATTTCATCTGTTTTTGAAAAGAAATTATCTAGTAATTCTACGATCAATCCTTCATCATCAACAATTGCTATGTTAATTTTAGTCATTTGTTATTTTTTTATGAAATTCATTTATAAATAAAAGGAAAAAGGTCCCTTCATTTATCTTTGACTTAAAGCGATAACGTCCTTTAAGTAATTGTGTTCTTAGTTCAATGTTTTTTGTTCCCAATCCCTTTGCTTTTCTGGTAGGGTCAAAACCAATGCCATCATCCTTTACGGTGATGGCAAAGCTGTTTTTTGTGATTCGTAAGTTTATGTCAATCCTTTTAGCTGCTGCATGTTTTAAAATATTCTGAATTACTTCTTGTATGATTCGCAATATCTGCAGTTTGTATTCAACGGGAATCTCAAGGTCAGTGATATTGGTTTTAGAAAAGACCACATTAATGCTCCCCTGAATTGAACTTGTAATTTCGCCAATTAATTCAATTAAACTAGTTTCTTCAATCAGGGGAGGACTTAAATCATGCGATATTCTTCTGGCAATGTCAATTGAATTTGTCAGCATTTCGTCAATTTGAGATGCCGGCTTTTTTGCATGATGACTTAGCTTTAAAATATGTAGTTTAGAAATTAAATTATCATGCAAGTCGGCTGCAATACGGTTTCGTTCACGCTCCTGAACTAAAACACTATCCTTAAGTAGGTCTTTTTGATACTTAATTTTTGTTTCACTCAATTTAGTTTGCTCTTGCTTAATTCGCTTAATGTATCCTTTGGTGAAAATAATGATGGAAATTATAAGCGCTAAAACAAGAATAATAACGATGCTTAGCCCAATCGCAAATGTTTGCGGGTCTTGCCATTCTGCCATATAAGAAAAATTAGGAGTGCGTAAAATGCAATTGTAAAAAACAAATTAATATTCCAAAAATAAAAAATTAAATCTGGACTTCCGTTTATCAAAAAATTTAACGGTAAGTAAACCAGTAAGTTGATAGAGAAATATACCAAAGCACCAAAACTTAATATCATTGCTTCATTGTCATTATTCATATTGCCTTTTATTGAATTCCATATAGTAAGAAGGCAGTAAAAGATAATGCTCAAATTAGCGAGCAGCCTGCCATACGAATGAAACGCTTTTACATTTTGAGTGTCAATAAAAATAATATCAATTAAGATTAAAAAGAGCGCGATAAACACATACAATTTAAGAATCTTATTGTTGCTTTTAAGTATGTATCGATAATAGAGAAATGAGAAAATTGCAAGTTCAATGAATCCAAAAACCGGAATAATGAATAGATTGTTTCTGCTTGTTGAGAAGAATCCCCATTTACGAGAAATAATATCTATAACGAAAGCCATAAATAAATAGATGCCAACAATTTTAAATCGTTTGCTTAGCCACTTATAATTATAGGCAGCAACGATTGAGCCAATTAGTAATAATACTGGAGAGGTATAAGTAATAAAAATTAATAATTGTTTAGATGACATTATTTATTTTGAATTATTGAATGCTAATATCAAGTAAAAAGAAATTCTTTTTATCTGTTTTTCCATTCGCTACTTCGGCGCTTATTCCATCAACTCCATAGGGAGGACATGGAGCTACCACATCATACAAGCCTTCATCATCCGGATTTATGATATTAAGTTCATTTGTTTTTTTATTTTTATCCATGATAATTAAATCGGCTGTATTTTTATCTGTTAATGCAAGAAAAGCGTAAATATCAGACCCCTTTTTCAAATCAATATCAGGAATTACAAAAACTTCAAATACACCTTCAGTATTGTTAATTTGATTTACTATCCATTCATCTTTTGTTAACGACCATCTTAAAATCCTTTCTTTTGCCACTTCCGGACTTATTTTATCGTCATTTGTACCTAAGGATTTTAGTTTTAGAAAATCTGCCGCAAGTTGGCTGTCCATTCCCATCACATCTGAGACATAAATGTATCGGGTTATCGGATCATTTTTATCTTCAAATTTTTCTAATTTATCCATTTCGGAATTGATGAGTATAAACTTTAATTTACCCTCAATAACCCCAGGATAAGCATGGATGTATACGTCCTTTTTTTCTATTGTGTCACCAATGAAGTCTTTTACTTTTGGATCAATTTTGAAGATAACACCTTCGTTTAGTAAAAATTGGGTTTCGTTTACATAATCATTTAGTTCATACCATTCTTGAATTGCAGTTTTAATTGTTTCTAGTTTCATAATAAATATCCTTTCGTTTGATTAATAATGAATTTAATTTGTGAGTTGTGGGTGAAATGATTCCCTGTATTTATTGTGTGTAAATAAGAAATTTACATCGTAAATAAAGACATATGAAATAAGTCTAAACTAAATTTTAGACTGAGGGAGATTATAAAAGTAAACATTAAATGAGATTCCTCCAAATATGAACCTTTTGTTATTTTATTTGCCGAAGTTTTTCACATAGTCAACTTCAGCAGCAATAAAACCAAAAGAAGCCCACTGATTGCCGTTAAGGATTTTGTTGAGCAGGATTTTTGCTTTTTCAGTTTCCCCATTGTAATAATACCAATTGGCAATTCCATAAGCCATTCCATCTGAAACCTTTACATCATAGTTTTCTCCCAGTAAATCAGTGTCGATTAATTCGCCTTTATAAAGTAAGAGCAATTGATGATAGTCAAAATTCTCAATAATGTTCATTTCTCTTGTAATTGGTTCTAAAGTTTTTTTCGCCATTTCATTGTCATTGCGAAGTCTTGAAATCATATACAGCCAATGACTACTCGAAACAATTTTATCGTCATTAGATGCCAGTTCAACATCCTTTTTAAAAACTTCAAAAGCCTTATCCATCTGGTTATTTAAATAATAGGCTAAACCTAAATGGTAACGTATATTCGAATGAAGAGAACTGATAGGCATATTCATGGCATTGGGCATTCCATCTGGTTCAACAATGTCTTCTTTATTCTCAATTAATTTTGAGGCTAATTCTAAATCCTTAATCGCCAGATCAAATTTTCGAATGCTGATGTAACGATGTGCTCTGTGCCTAAGAAATCTGGCATCATCGGCGAATTGTTCAATTCCCTTGGTGAAAATTTTGATCGCTTCTTTATAATTCCCGGTATAGGCCGTCCATCTTCCAAACCAAACCAAATTATCTGCATTATTTTTATCAGCCTTATAAATTGATTTCGCCAATTCGTATTTTTTAATGGTTTTTTCTCCCGGAATTGATGAAAATAAAGAATCTCCAAAAAGAGAAATGGCCTGAAGCTTAGGGTCGAAATCATTTTCTTTCGGTTGGTTTTCAGTCATGCATGATGCTAAAAGAATGATGAATGAGAAGATAAAAGTATTGGAGATTGTTTTTTTTGAGCTCATGTTTAAAATCTTTGGAGGTTGAATTGTTCAGCATAAATATAGTGAAATTACGGAGGTGCTTTAAGGCATTTCTTGAAAAACCTTCAGCAGGGAATAAAAAAAAGGCCACTTCTCGACAAGCTCGAAGTGACCTTTAAAAAAAATCGAGATTCTATTTTTTAAAACCTTTAGGTCTTAATGAACGGATTGGTGCTTTAGGTTCAGGCTTAAGTTGGAATTCATTATCTTTTAATAGTTCCATGGCCGTTTCCACTGCTTTCACCAATTGTGGATCAATCCCTTGCAATAATAATTTGGGTTCTTGAATCACTTCAATATCAGGAGTGACGCCAACGCCTTCAACAGCCCAGTTACCATCTGTATCATAAAATCCACCTCGAGGCGCCACCATTCTTCCACCATCAATAAATCTTGGCGTATCCCAGGTTCCAACTAATCCGCCCCAGGTTCGGGTTCCGACCATTGGTCCTAATTTGGCTTTTTTAAACATGTATGGAAATAAATCTCCACCCGAGCCGGCTCTTTCGTTAATGATCATCACTTTTGGTCCCCAGATACCGGCCATTGGAGTTGTCCAAGGCCTTCTATCGTTTGCTGCACTGTTGAAATATCCATAAAGTGGTCTTAGCATGATGTCCATCATATAGTCAGCAGCAGATCCACCACCATTGTTTCTTTCGTCTATAATGACCCCTTTTTTATCTTGTTGTGCAAAATAATATCGATTGAATGAGGTGAAGCCCGGATTACTGGTATTTGGCACATAAACATAAGCAAGCTTACCACCCGATAATTTATCAACCATTCTTCGATTACTTTCTACCCATTCAATATTACGTAAGCCTCCATCTCTGCTAATTGGTTCAACGGTTATTTCTTTGGCTGTGCTCATGTCGGGAGTTGCGTTTACAGTAATTTTAGTTTGAATACCTGCTGTTTGTTCAAATAAACTGTAAGGATTGGTTGGAGCTTTCAAGGCTTTGCCATTTACAGCAAGCAAATAGTCACCTTCTTTAACTTTAATTCCTGGAATGTCAAGTGGAGCAACCATACCTGGATTCCAACTTTCAGCTGTGTAAATCTTGGTAATTTTATAATAGCCATTTTCTTCCACTAAATCACAACCAAGTAAACCTACTGGTACGAAATCTAAATCCGGCATATCACCACCGGAAACGTAGGAGTGACCAATGGCTACTTCACCACTGATAATATCTACCACATAATTTAAATCTGTACGATGTCGCACGTGGTCAATCCATGGTGAATACCAATCAAAAATATCATCCCAGGGGGCACCGTGCACATTTTCAACATATAGGAAATCGCGCATGTATCGCCAGCCTTCTTTAAAAATTTGTCGGTATTCGGCTTGAGGATCAATTTTAATTTTTAGGTCGAGCTTTAATGCGCCATCACCTTTTTTTGGTTTACTTTTAGTATCAACAATACTCCATGATTGTCCTGATCGGTACAATAGATTATTTCCATCAGTAGAACTTGTAACCGAAGTTATTCCGGTAAGAAATTCACTTGCTTTATCTTTAGTTAGATCGTATTTATGCATTGTTAAACCGCGCTCATTTGCAATTCCTTCCAAAACGAAAACTGAATTTTCAGGACCTGCTACCAATGCCGGATAATTCCGGGCTGGCATGTTTAATGCAATAATTCTTTTTGCAAGATTTGTGGTGCTGATTTTTACTTCAATGGTTTTTTTATCAGCTTTAGGATTATCATCCTTTTTAGCATTTTTAGATTTTTTTGAATCTGCATCCGCGGGTTCTACTTTAGCCTCCTTAGCCGCTTCTTCATCATCACTTTTTGCAAGTAATGGAGAAGGAACACCTTCATCCAATATCATGCAATATAAATTATATGTCGCACTTGGATCATAAGAACTCATGTCCAGCCAACCCGTTTGTAATCCATAATTGGTACTTGATAAGAAATATAAATATTTACCACTTTTATCCCAAACCGGTGTTACAACATCAGCCATTCCATCAGTGAGTTGAAGTCTTTCTTCAGTTTCAACATTATAAACAAAGGCTGCTTTAAAACTATTTTCAAGTTGGCGTGAATAAACAATCCATTTACTGTCTGGCGACCAAACCGGATTCATTGCTCTGTTTGGATGTGCAAAACGATCGGTGTCAGCTTTTTTAGCTTTTCCGCTTTTTATATCCAAAATCCAGATATTGTAGTCAGTATCAGTATAAGCAATATACTTTCCATCAGGTGACCAATCGGGTACAAAATAAAAAGTTGGGTTTGGGAGTTTGATTTGTCGTACGTTATTTCCAAATTGATCTGCTATCATCAATTGGTATTCTCCACTTGCATCTGAAAACCATGCAACCTGATCACCTTTCGGAGACCAGATTGGAGAACGGTCTGCTACTCCTGAACTATTGCTTAAGTTTCTCCAACTTCCCTCTTCTTTAGGAATTGTAAAAATTTCACCCCTATGCTCAAAAATAGCTCGTTTACCATTAGGAGAAATGTTGGCATTAGTTAATCCTGAAGAAGGAACATTTTCCCATCGCGTGATTGCGAAATTCATATCACCCTTAACTTCAATATTTAGCTGTTTAGCTTCAGTCGAATTTTCGGTGATTAAATGAAGGTATCCACCTTGTTCATAAACAATGGCATCCTTGCAGGCATCTAAACTTTTAACATCAAACTTCATGTGATGTGTAATTTGTGCCTCAGCTTTTGTAGTAGGATCGAATGACCAGATATTACTGGCATAATCTCTTTCTGATAAGTAATAAACTTTGTTTTGAAACCAAACGGGATCTAAATGGCGCTCCTGAGTTGGCTGTGGTGTGCGTATCAGGTCTTTGGTTGCCATATCGACAATCCAGATTGGCATAGCCTGACCACCACGATAGTTTCTCCATTCCGGATCCCATCCTGTAATTGGGGTGTAAGCAATATATTTTCCATCAGGAGAAATTTCACCGTAAGCGGCTCGTGGAATATCAATAGCCACAGGTAATCCGCCATTAAGTCCGACTTTATAAAATTTATTGGTTAGTGTAGGTTTGCCTTCTCTTGAAGATCTGAACATGATTTCTCCTTCGGGGGTCCATCCTTGTACTATGTCTGCACCTGGATGCCATGTCAATCTTTCTGGTGAACCACCTTCGGAAGGAATTACAAAAACATCTGTATTTCCGCCATACTGTCCTGTAAAAGCGATCCATTTTTCATCCGGCGAAAAATGGGGATCAGATTCGGCTCCTTCATTAGTTGTTAAACGCATGGCTTCTCCTCCATTTCGATCAACTTTCCAAAGATCATTCGCGTAAACAAAAACGATGCTTTCTGAAGAAATGGTAGGTTGCCTTAATAATTGTGTGCCCTGGCCAAATACTGAAGTATTGATGACCAACAGCAAAATGCTTAATTTAAGTAGTGTTTTCATCTGAGAATGGTTTTTATTAAATGAATTTGATGAAATATGCAAGTATGGGATTTATCCTTGTATGGAATAATCAGATATGCAAGTTTCATATAAAAGGTTTGATTAAAAAACATGATATTGACGCACACTTCTTTGTGGTGATAGTCATTAACCATGGTTAATATTAATAATCAGGAAAGATATAAAATATTTTTCAGGAGCTTATCATTAGAAATGACTACTTCCATCCCAACAATGGGTACAAAGTTTATTTTTAGGTAAACCTATGGCTTTTACCAAATCATCAAGCCGCTGAAATCTTAAGGATGTCACATCCATCTTCTCTCTTATTTTCTCAACCATGGCAGCACATTTTGGTGAGTCGGGATCGGCATACGCTTTCAGATTAGCATCTTCGACACCTTCAATTTCTTTAATGGCTTTTCTTCCTGCCAAATCCAGTGTTGATCGAGAAGTTGAAAAGTTCAAAAATTCACAAGGATATACCAATGTAGGGCATGCTGGTCGGACATGAACCTCTTTGGCTCCGGATTTCATCAAAACCTGAACATTGTCTTGTAATTGTGTACCTCTAACAATGGAGTCATCAAGTAAAGCAATCTTTTTGTCTTTGGTTAAAGCTGTATTCGGAATCAATTTCATTTTCGCGACCAAATTCCTCATTTCCTGATTTTGAGGCATAAAACTTCGTGGCCAGGTAGGTGTATATTTTACGTAAGCTCTCTTGTATGGTATTTGTTTCTCATTCGAATAACCAATAGCGTGGGCTATTCCTGAATCGGGCACACCTGAAACAAAATCAACTTCTTTATCGTCATTTCGAGCCAAAGCTGCCCCACATCGATAACGTGCATCTTCCACATTTATCCCCTCATAATAGGAGCTGGGATATCCGTAATAAACCCATAAAAATGCACAAACCTGCATTTCTTTATTAGGTTTACGTTTTTGTTCATATTTGTCGGCTGTTATAAAGAGGATTTCTCCTGGGCCAACGTAGTGATCAATTTCATAGCCGAGATTTAAAAAGGAGCTAGATTCTGAACAGGCTGCAAAAGCCCCCACTTTTTTTCCAATGATGATAGGTGTGCGCCCTAACTTATCGCGGGCAGCAAAAATTCCGTCCTGTGTTAAAAGTAAGAGTGAACATGATCCTTTTACCAAATTCTGTACATTTTCGATGCCTTCTTCAATGGTGTCTTTCTCATTAATTAGCATAGCCACTAATTCACTTGGACTGGTTTTACCACTTCCGGCTTCTGCAAAATGATCTTTTCGATCAATGGCACGCTGAGTTAACTCATCAATATTAGCTATCTTACTTACTGTTACAATGGCAAATTTGCCCAGGTGCGAATTAATAACAATAGGTTGAGATTCAGTATCACTAATAATTCCAATTCCACTGTTCCCAAAAAACTTAGGTAATTCAGGTTCGAATTTTGTTCTGAAATAAGAATTCTCCAAACTGTGAATAGCCTTGGTAAAAATATTGTCGTTTACAACAGCCAAGCCACCTCTCTTTGTTCCTAAGTGAGAATGGTAATCTGTTCCGTAGTATAAATCTTTAACGCAATCTGAAGTTGAAATTGTACCAAAAAATCCGCCCATTATTGTAGTTTTAAATGAGAAGTAAATCTAATTCATTTGATTTAGTTTATCACCCCTTGTTGAAAAGTTGTTAATTACTCATGTTTGGCTAAAAAATGAATGCGTTAGAAAGCTTTGAAAATAAAGGGATTTGGAAATAGCAAAAAAATAAATTGAAAATAATGATAAAAAAATTTGGATTTTCTAAAATCAGAATATACATTTGCAGTGTACTAATAAAGTAATACACTAATACAATAAATATGTTATCAATTAAAAATCTTGATTTTGGTTATCCTAAAAGTGGCTTATTATTTGATAAGCTCGAACTGGATATCGCTAAAGGAAGCATTTACGGCTTACTAGGTAAAAATGGAGCCGGTAAATCAACCCTTTTAAAACTTATGTGTGGTTTACTCTATACTCAAAAAGGTGAACTGGAAATAAATGGTGAAGATGTTTCGAAGCGAAGCCCTAAAATGCTACAGGATATTTATTTAATACCTGAAGAGTTTTATTTACCTGATTTTACCTTAGAAGCGTATGTCGCAAATGTTTCACCATTCTATCCCAAATTCGATCACAAATTATTTGAAGAATTGATTACTGAATTTGAAGTTACCAGAGGTAAGAAGCTAAACAAATTGTCGCACGGACAAAAGAAAAAATTCATCGTTTCTTTTTCAATTGCAACCAATTGCTCAGTTGTGTTTATGGATGAACCAACCAATGGCCTGGACATTCCTTCAAAAAGTAAATTCCGGAAAATTATAGCTTCAACTGCCAATGAAGATCGAACTTTTATTATTTCAACTCATCAGGTAAGAGACCTTGAAAACCTCATTGATCCATTGGTAATTATTGAGTCAGGAAAAATTGTTTTTCAGGAAAGTATTGAAAATATTTCGAACAAACTCAGCTTTATAAAGGTGCATGAGAAAGCTCCGGAAGGTATTAACGTACTTTATAGCGAACCTATTTTTGGAGGAAAATACTTACTCACAGAGCGAAGTGATGATCATGAATCACCGATTGATTTCGAACTGTTATTTAATGCAGTTTTGAGTAAGCAAAACGAAATTGTTGAACATCTAAAAAATTAAGCTATGAACCAGGTATATGATTTTAAAAGAATAGTTTTGTTAGCCAGGTTAAAGTTTAATCTGCATAAAAAGGTACTCATGATGAGTGTTTTAGGATATTTTGGTTTGCTTTTAATTATTGGGTTTTTTATTGCGTACGCAGGCCGAAATAATACCGAAGAGTTTTCCTTTTACGAGACCTTTCATTATATTTCAATATCAATTATGATGTTATTGGGATGTGTTTTATTGGCGAGTAGGTCATTTCAGGATATGAATACTCCTGAACGATCAATTGGTCAAATATTAATTCCTGCATCTACTTTTGAAAAGTTTATTTTACCCATGATATCAACTTCCATTATTTGGTTGGTATTTAGTTTTGTGAGCTATCACCTTTTTAGTCTGATATTTAATTGTGCATGGTCATGTTCATTTGGATATGATTTTCAGATTTTCTATGCTTCAGAGATATTCAAAATACCATTTCTTTTTGAAATAACATTAGCCATCATTCTCGTGCATTCAACTTTTCTATTAGGAGCTGCAACTTTTAAAAGATATCCCATCGTAAAAACATTGATCAGCCTAACTGTTTTGCAATGGTCATTTTCTTTATTGGCACTAATTGTTATCGTTATCCTATTTGGCTCAATGGAGAATTTTGGTGAAGCCATGGAGTCACTGGGTAATTTGCTTGCAGATAAAGATTGGTTTGTTGATCGAATAATTTATAAAGGTGAAGTGATTGAAACAATGGGTTACAGGATCAGATATTTTTGGCGCTTAATGATGTTTCTTGTGAGTACAGCTTTTTATGTGACCGCTTATTTTAAACTTAAAGAACGGGAGGTATAAGATGGAATTTAGAGACAGGCAAGCGATTTATATGCAGATTGCAGATTACTTTGGTGATAATATTTTAGAAGAGCAATGGAAATCGGATGAGAAAGTACCCTCTGTGAGGCAACTGGCCATTGAATTAGAAGTAAACCCTAATACGGTTATGCGGGCATATACGCACCTGCAAGAATCAGGGGTAATTTATAATAAAAGAGGAATTGGTTATTTTGTTTCACCTAATGCAAAAACTATTTTGATCGATATGATAAAACAACAATTTATAGAGGTTGAGTTGCCAGAGTTTTACAGGAAAATGCAACTCATTGGCCTGACGTTTGAAGACCTTGAAGAAATGTTTAAAAAATGGAAGTTAAATAATCAAAATAAAAATGATGATGAAAAAAACCAGTAATAAAATATTTGCTGCCATACTCATTGTAGGGGCAGTAATGTTGATAACGGCTCTTATTACGCTTAGGATTATTATATAATTATTTTGCCTGACTCGGGATTCTATTCTTGGGTCAGGCTTTTTGGCTTTTATTAAACGATAGTTTGATCGTTGTGCCTTTCCCAACTTTGCTTTCAACTGTTATTGTGCCGTTGTTCATTTCTACAAATTCTTTACAAAGAATTAGTCCCAAGCCAGTTCCTTTTTCATTGTTTGTGCCAAGAGTGGTTAATCCTTCATCAATCTTGAAAAGATTTGTTTTTATTTCATCGGTCATGCCAACACCATTATCTTTTATCGAAAGATGAATTTGATTTTCCGTCTCACTGCCTGAAATTTTAATTTCTCCATTTTCAGGTGTAAATTTAATTGCATTGTTGAGGAGATTTCCAATTATGGTATTTAAGGTAAATTTATCACAGTTAAGCATTAAGCTTGAATTAATAGTGTTAATTACAGCTATCTTTTTATTTTTAGCGTTAGCTTGGTAAAGATTGATACTTCCCCTAACCAGATCGTTAAGGTCAGTATTTTCTTTGATAATTTTTATTTTTCCCCGTTGAGAACGTGACCACATTAACAGGTTTTCAAGTAAACGAAAAGTAATTTCTGAAGAACGATCAATTTCATTTATCATTCTTTTTCGCTCTGTATCAGTGAATTTATCATATTCGGTTTTTAAAATATCCGCATAACCTTGTATGATATTAAATGGATTTTTTAAATCGTGAGCGATGATGTTAAAAAATTTATCTTTTGTGGCATTGGCTTCTTTTAGTTCATTTACACTTTTTTGGATTTCTTTCTTCTGATTAAGGAGTTTAGCCTCACTTTGCTCTAGGATTTTGTTTTTTTGTTGGATTTCTTTTGTTCTCTCTTCTACTCTTCTGGTTAACCTTGATTTATCTTTCTTTAATTGATACAATCTGGTTCTAAACAGAATAATAATGATTAACAAAATGGCAATAGCGGATAGGAAATAGAACGTTTTTGTTTTCCACCATGGAGGAATAATAATAATAGTTACAGACTGGGCCTCTTCGTTCCAAATCCCTGAACTGCTTGATCCCTTTACTTTAAAAACGTATTCTCCGGGTGAGAGGTTTGTGTAGCTTGCAAACCTTCGCTTAGCCGCATCATTCCATTTGTTTTCAAAATTTTCAAGAATATAGGTGTATTTATTCTTTTTTGGATTAGAGTAATCTAATGAAACAAAACTGAAAGAGAAGATATTTTCTTGGTGTGATAATATAATGGTATCTGTTTCGAGGATAGATTTTGATAGAATAATTTTTCCGTTAAGCGAATCTAAGGGATTAACAGTTTTGTTATAGATTTGGAAATCCGTTATGAGAATGGGTGGGACATATTCGCTTTGCGTAAGTTTGCTGGGATCAAAAATATTTAGGCCATTCACCCCTCCAAAATAAATATAACCGGCCGCATCTTTATAGTATGCCCCTGCATTAAATTCACTTTCTTGCAAGCCATCTTCAATATCATAATTTGTAAATTTTTCGGTGACAGGATTAAGCTTAGATATCCCCAGGTTGGTGCTGATCCATAGGTTGTAATCCTTATCTTCAATGACAATATAAGAAGCATTATTGGCAAGTCCTTCTGTTTCGGTATAACGTTTATATTTCCCACTTTCTGGATTAAGTTTGCTAATCCCTCCTCCATAAGTGGCAAACCAAATATTGCCCAAATGATCTTCCGAAATCCCCATGATTAGATCAGGGCTTAAACTATTTCTATCTGATGGGTCGTTTAAAATTCGTTCAAAATTTTTACTGACAGGGTTAAATTTTGCTATTCCTGAGCCGGTTCCTAACCAGAGTATACCTTTACTATCTTTAAAGAGCGCGTAAATCCTATTGTCATTTATGCTGTTCTTATTATTCACATCGTGATAATAATGCGTGAATAATTCAGTTTTAGGATTAAAACTATTCAAACCACCAAAGACTGTTCCGATCCATATCATTCCATCTTCATCTTCTAAAATCGCTCTGATATAATTACTGCTTAAACTATTTTTATCGTTAACATCATTTTTATAATTCCTGAATTGTTTTTTTACGGGGTCATATTTATCAAGTCCGCCGTCTCTGCTACCGATCCATATGAAACCTTTACGATCTTGATAAATCACCCTAATCAAATTACTGGCAATTGTATTGGGGTTATTATCCTGATGAACCAAATGTGAATAGTTTTTTGTTTTTGGATTATAAATACTGATCCCATTGGTGGTAGCAATCCAGAGGTGGTTTTGCTTATCAACTATAACAGATCTGATTCTTTCACCCACTAAACTATTCGGGTTATTTGGATCATGATAATGATAAACAATATTTTGATAATTTGGATTTACCTTATTCAATCCGTTGCCTTCTGTGCAAAACCACATTATTCCAGATTGATCCTCAAAAATTGCTGAGATATTATTTCCACTAATGGTTGTTGAATTTCCCGGTTGGCTTAACCATTTAGTGAAATTATTTAAGTCTCTGTTATATTTGTTTAATCCACCGCCGAGTGTTCCAATCCATAAATTTCGACGACTATCCTCATAAATTGCACTTATGTGCCCATTGCTTAAACCTTGAGAATCATTTGTTTTATTTTTGTATAAGGTAAAGGCTTCGGTGTTTCTGTTAAATTCATTTAATCCGTTACCAGTTCCGATCCATAATTTTTGATATGAATCCTCATAAATGCAATTTATATAATTATCACTCAATCCATCACTGACCAGATAGCGCTCAATTTTTTTATTGATGCTATTAACTCTGAACAGGCCATCAGATGATCCGACCCAAAGTATTCCGGGTTCATTGGGCGATTCGTAAATGTCATTAATTAAATACTGTCGTTGTTCAAGGGTGTCAAGAAAATGGTAATGATCTTCAGAATATGTAAAAGTTTGCGTGTTAAATTCAAGTATGCCATGATTGGTTCCTAACCAAAGTATTCCTGGTTTACTTACTGATTCTGTAATTACATTAATTGATTCATGTGATGATTTGCTTTGACTTGACTTAGTAATGGGGTATTTAATAAATTGTTCAGTTAAATAGTCGTAACGATCCAACCCTAATTGCGTACCAACCCAGATGTTTTTATAACTATCTGTTAATAATGATAGAATATAACTGCTAGAAACTGAGTTTGAATCTTGCTGATTATTCCTAAAAGTTTTGAAATCGTAACCTTCAAAACGATTTAATCCATCTTGAGTTCCAACCCAAATAAACCCATATTTGTCTTGCGTTATAGCAGTAATTGTAGCTTGAGATAATCCTTCATTAACACTGAGATGTTGGAATCGGATGGAGATATTTTGTGCCTGCCCCCAAATGGGTAAGAACCAAAGTAAAATGAGTACCAATTTCAGTTTTCTCATCCGATTTTGTTTTGTTGTCAATTATTGCGAACAACTCAATTTCAATAATTTAAGAGCATTTAAACACCATTATATATCAAGTTCACACATTTGATTTACAGTTTAGGTGTTAGCTATTAAAATTGGTAATGGGGATTAACAATTTTATACGCAATATAAACAAAAAAGTTTACCAGCGTATTTTTAGTGTCGAATTTAGATTTGGATTATTTTCTCAATAGCTCTTTCAACGCAGCACTTATATGATTATACTTAAAACTAAAACCAGTTTCAAGTATTTTTTTTGCTGAAATTTTATTCCCTTTTAATAGTATTGATGACATTTCTCCATACAGGATTTTTAAAACGAATGCGGGTAAATTAGGAAATTTTATTTTTTGAGAGACCGTTTTAATTTCCTGAGCAAAATCATTTTGGGTAATTTGATGAGGAGCTACAGCATTGTAAATCCCGATTATGTTTTCATGCTCAATCGCATTCAGATAGATGTTCAATAAATCATTCAGATGAATCCATGGAATATATTGTTTGCCTGAACCAATACTTGAAATGAAACCGAATTTAAGGCTTTGAACCATTTTCGGGAAAGCACCACCTTGTTTGTCTAAAACAACACCTGTCCTTAATATTACAGTTCTAATTTTTGCCTTTTGAAATTTCAATGACGCTTCTTCCCACTTTTGACAAACCTTCGCAAGGAAATCAACTCCTGCCATTTCTTGTTCGTCGTAAGTTTTATCATTATCCGCATTACCATAATAGCCAACCGCTGATGCAGCGATAAAGGCTTTGGGTTTTATTTGCAGTTTTTGGGTGTGCTCAAATAATAACTCAGTCGATTTTATTCGACTATCCAGGATGTCTTGTCTGCGTTTTTTAGTCCATCTGCCTTCAGCAATATTTGTACCTGCAAGGTTTATCACATAATCGACATTCTTCAAAGCATCCGACTGGATGTGCTTGGAGTTTATGTTCCATGTAAATTCTTCGAAGATTGATTCTTTGTGTTTATTTCGAGTTAAAATCGCAACCTGATAACCCTTATCAAGGAGTAGTTTTCCCAATTTGTTTCCTATAAAACCCGATCCACCTGCGATTAAAACTTTTGCTTGCATAAATAATTAGTTCAATGAAAAACGAATATAGTAAAAACAATTATTACATCTTTAGTGATTCTCAGGAAGAAAATGAGGTTCAGATTTTTAATTCTGCTTTTGCAGTTCAAAGCATAAATTTATTACTTAGAACAAAAAAAGCCTGTCAATATTGACAGGCTTTTTAATGATAAAAAAATCTTAATATTTTTATGCTGTTCTTACATCAACTGCATTTAAACCTTTTTTACCTTCTTTTAATTCGAAGCTTACTGCGTCACCCTCTTGGATTTCATTAATTAGTCCTGATACATGTACGAAGAATTCTTCTTTTGAATCTTCATCAACGATAAATCCAAATCCTTTGGATTCGTTGAAGAATTTTACTGTTCCGTTTTTCATTGTTTTAATAAATTGTTAAAATAAATTTAGGGGGCAAAGATAGTGGTAATTTTCTTACAATCTGAAATTATTTTTTGAAAATCATATACTGATTAAAATAATTGCCTCTGTTTTAGTATTAATTGAACCGTTTTATATGCTTAATCCTTTTTTCTGTGAATCCTTTTAGGCCCATACCATAACCAAAATCCGGTAAAGGTGAACACGATCAAGGCAAGCCCCATTAAAGTGGAATAAATTAATTTGATATAAGTTTTGTTAGTGCCTAAATATTTATCGAATATGGTTCCATCGTGCACATTTTCAATAAAATCAGAACGACGTTTCTCCAAATTTAACAACTTACCTGTAGCACCATCGAGTTGTATGCCCCAGTAATGATTTTTATATACAAATTTTACCATCCCGAGTTCTTTTCGGATGTCAATCCTGTCTAATTCATCAGATAGATCCGGTGAAACAGAGTCGATTAAAATCTTACTGGCGATATTGTTTAAGCTATCAATTGGAAGCCATTTTTTTAAATCTGTGGTAGTTCCGATATATGACTTTGGAGAAATTATTCCACCGCTGTGTTTCTTCCAGCCTAATAATAAGCCTGAAATTGAAATAATAAAGAAAAATAGAAATAGGAAGATTGCCAGTTTTCGATGAATCTTTCTAAATAAACTTATGGTTTGGGCTTTTTTTCGGCGGTAATTAGTCGGAATCATAGTCTTAGTTCAGTATTCAATAAAATATTCAAAAGTTCCAACTGCTTAACAATTAATATTAAGTGGTGGAGATTGTTAAATGGCTAAATTAGTAAATTAGATGGGATTTTGTGTTGATTTAAGATGTTATAATGGGAGAATTACCTTGAAAGTACTTCCTTTCCCAAGTTTACTTTCCACTTTTAGCTTTCCGCCATTCTTTGCGATAAAGTCTTTACAAATGATCAGACCTAAGCCGGTACCTTTTTCATTATTGGTACCCGGTGTTGAATGGTTTTTGCCAATTTTAAATAAATTATTAATTCGATTGGGTGCAATTCCGATACCATCATCAGATATTTTAATCTCCAAATAGGAGGAATGTAATACAATCGAAATATCTATATGTCCTCCGGGTTTTGTGAACTTGATGGCATTATTTATTAAATTCCCAAAACTGCTTTGCATGGTGAACTTGTCTAATCTAACAGTAATGTTATCCGGAATATTAACATGAATGTTAATCTTTTTCTCATTCGCGTTCGATAAAAAAGGTTCAACACTTTTATTTATCAATTCATATAAAATTACATCCTCCATTTCGATTTCAATACTCCCTTTTTGTGAACGAGCCCACACCAGTAAGTTTACCAAAAGATTAAAAGCTTGTTTTGAGGATTGATAAATTTGCTTAAGATAATGCTTGCGTTTGGTTTCATCAATTGAATCGTATTGATCAGAAAACATTTCAGCGAATCCTAATATCGTATTAAAGGGGCTTGTAAGGTCGTGGGCAATTAATGAAAATAATTTATCTTTTGTTTCATTTAAGGACTCTAAGTCGTTGTTTTTGTTTGCAATAAGTCTGTTTTGTTCTTTGATTTGTTTAAAATTTTCTGCAAGTTTTAAATTAAGCTTTTGTTTGTTTCGATAGTTTCTATAAGTCACAAAAACAAAGAATAAGATAATTGAGAAAATCAGGATAAAAACATATAAAAGAAATCGTTGTCTTTCAATTTTTTGCTTGTTTTGAAGATTAATCTTTTGCTGAACCAATTCATTTTCATACACCTCTTTGTCGAATTCAAATTGCATTTCCATTTGAGTAAACTGCTTTACAATTTTAGATTTTGAAAGGCTGTCTGCCATTTCATTACTCATCTTCATATAAATAAAAGCATTTTCGAAGTCTAATTGCAATGCGTAAATCTTTGCCATTAATTCGCTCGCTTCTTTGATGATTTCTTTATCGGCTTCTTGCTCTGCATCATTAAGTGCTTTGTTCAGGTGAGTCATCGCCATATTAAAATTACCCATCTCAAAATATGTAGTTCCTAGCCCAGTTTGTATTTTTAATGCGTTATCTCTGACGCCGGTTTCATTCGCCAATTCATTTGCCTGCTTATAAAATTGAATAGCTAAATCAAATTCCTTAATACCTTGTAACGCTTTTCCTTTGTTTGTAAGTAAAAACAATTTACTTCTTTTATCTCCCGATTCTTCGGTGAGCATTAATCCTGAATCAATAAGAAGGAGTGCCTCCTTATAGTTATTTAATTCAATATCGATGTTTGCAATATTATTAAGGTAAAGTGCTCTTAATTTTAAATCGCCAGATTCTTTAACAATATCATAGGCCTGTTGGTAATAATCGAGTGATATTGGGTTCATTTCTAGCTTCGAATTAATAACTCCAAGATTGTTCAGGATGAGAGATTTATTCGTTAAGTTCTTTGTTTCTTCGCTAAGTTTAAGCGCTTCGTGATAATGAGCTAAGGCAAGCAGATAGTTTTCATTATAACTTTCAATTAAACCGTAATTGATATAAGCCAGGGTTAATGCTGATTTGTTATCTAGTTTTTCAAATATTTCAATCGATTGATCAAGATAGTTTCTGGCTTCTTCGTGTTTGTTTGAATAGATTAAAGATAAACTTATATCGCGTAAACATAGGGCTTTAAGTCCTTCGTTATTGGTGTTGTTAAGTGTTTTTTTGTGGTAAGCTATGGATTCTGGATAGTTTCCTTTACTCCATTCAGCAACACCTAAATAATAATTACTAAAATCGATTCCACGGTTAAAATTGATTTCTTTGGATAATTTTAAAGCATCTTCTGCGTAGAATTTAACAGAATCGGGAAAATTGGCTGTAAATGAATTAGCTTTCCTGAGCTCAGATAGAATGATTGTTGTGTCTGCCTTGCTTAGTTCTTTTTCGATATCGTTATCCTTAACTATTTCCTTTTCTTTGCACCCACAGAAACAAACGACTATTATTATAAGTAAGGATAGTATCGCTTTATATTTCATGATTTATGATTAGTAATTCAAATATACTTTAAATATTTAAACCAATTTCATTTTGTCTAATTTGGGTTTTGGATAAAATTATCTTACTTCACTAACTGTTCAAAAGGAATATCCATTAATTGAAAATCTTGCCATCCATTAAAGTTATAATGCCACCATTCATAACTATAGATTTGAAAACCATGTTTTTCCATAATTTCTCTCAACAAAGTGCGATTTTTTAAAACCGTATCTGAAAGCTCAATATACGAATGTGCTGCTTTATCTGTGAAATCATCAAATGGAGTAGGCATTTTCAGCTCCATATTTGTAGCTGTATTTACGATGGTCAAATCCACAGCACAGCCTCGGTTATGCACTGATCCTTTCCATGGTGCTGCAACAAAGTTTGTGTCGGGGTAAACTTCGTAAAATTTAACGGTTGCAGCATAAGGTCGGTATGCATCAAATATTTTTAATCCCAAGCCTTGAGCTTTTAGTTCAGTTTGAATTTTGGCTAAAGCATCTGCAACAGGTTTCCGAACAAAGGCTTTTGGCGAATTGTAAATTACCTGTTTCGTGAAATTGTTTTTGGTGGCATAACGGATGTCGAATATGATATCAGGGATGAATTTTTCAAGATCAATTAATTCATTTGTTGGGTTTTCATCTATCAGTTTATGGTAAATTTCAGAGTCGGATACAACATTCAAGGCTTGTTTGTAGCCATCTTCCTTTGGTGTACCACATGAAATAGTAAGAATGAAGAGTGCAAAAATTAACGAAACCGATTTAAAAGACGTACTTATAAGTTTCATAAGGTCGCTAATAATACAGATGCCTTTTTATTTTAAGGGTTGCTGTTTTTTGAAATGGATCAGGATGTACTACGATTAATTGTAAGCGCGAAAATTTATTTACCCTGCTATTTATGTATTCTTGAAGTTCTGTGGCTAATTCGTCGATTGACTGATCGACCAATTGGGTAACTTCTTCAATTTTTTCATCAACTTTATTCGTAAGTTCACTTCTTAATTCTTTCATCCTTAACTCCAGTTCTTCTCTATTAAAATAAACCAGTGCCATTAATTTGCCTTTCTTTTCAATAACTATCGATTCTACAACATGCCTGAAATTATTAATGAGAGATTCAACTTCTTCGGGATAAATGTTCTCGCCATTGGCACCAACAATCATATTTTTTAATCTCCCTTTGTGACTAAGCCAGCCGTTTTTGTCAAACACCCCTAAATCGCCGGTTTTAAACCAACCGTCTTCGGTCATAACCTCTTTTGTTTTTTCTTCATTTTTATAGTAGCCCAGCATTACATTTGGTCCTTTTCCCCAAATTTCTCCTTCACCTGTTATCGGATCAGGATTATGAATTTTTAATTCGCAATCGACTACTTTTCGACCAATGGCCTGAAATTTAGTCATGGATGGATTTGAGCCGGCAAGCATTGGAGCTGTTTCTGTTAGCCCGTATCCAATCGCATATGGGAATTTAGCGTCTCTTAAAAATTGCTCAACTTTTGGATCTAGCTTTGCGCCGCCAATTCCAAAAAAGCTTAGTCTTCCACCAAAAGTTTCATATAGTTTTTTTCCTGCAATGCGATGAAGCAGTTTTCGAGTTGGTTTAAATTTGAGTAAAAATCGGGTTATACTTTTGCTTTGTAATTTAGGCAGGATGCTATTTCGGTATACTTTTTCGATAATCATCGGAACCGTCAACATAATATTTGGTCTGATTGCTTGCATTGCAGGAATCAGAACTGCTGCAGTTGGAGGTTTACGCAAATAACTTACACTCGCTCCTTTTAAAACAGGTAAAACTAAACCAAGGGTGTTTTCGTAGGTATGTGACAAGGGTAATACCGATAAAAATTTATCTGTTTCATGAATATTTTGAATGTCATTGCTTTGAAATGCATTGATAATTACATTCTTTTGGGATAACATTACACCTTTCGAATCACCTGTTGTTCCTGAAGTATAGAGTAAGATGGCCAATTCATTTTCGTCTGGATTGTAAGAATTTGCAGCTATTGCATCTATATTAAAAGCAATATTTTGTTCTTCACTTTCTAAAACTTTTAAATTATCAAGACGAATCACGGATTTAATAAACCCTCTATCTATATCTTTAAATTTATATTCCAGACTTTCAGAAATAAAAATAGCCTTGGCCTCTGAATGGCTTAAAACATTTTGTAATTCATGCTTATTAAAATCCGGTAAAACCGGAACAGTTACAACACCCATGCATTGCAGCGCAAAATAAACAATCCCCCAATTAGGCATGTTCTGACTATAAATAATTACTTTGTCTCCGGGCTTTATATTTAAGGTTTCCAGAAATGATATAACTGCCTTTATTTTGGTTCCCATTTGGGCATAGGTAATTTGTTCTTCATCAACAAATCCCAAAGCCACATTATTGGCATATTTTGAAACTACATCGGGGATAACAGTTGCAAAATTTAGTTTTTCGTAAGAGTGCATATAACCAGGTTAAGCGACAAATATACTAAAAAGCAATTTGATAGCGATAAGTAATCAAAATTTGATCCGCCTTTTGGTCGATTTTTTTGGGAGATTTATACTAATTATCTCAAATGAGATACTTAAAATGCCAATATATTGTAATGTCTAGATGTTAAATCTTGTTTTTAGAGCCATTTTTTCTTTTTGAAATAAAACAACATTGAAATTGCAATCACTACGATTACCCCCCACATTATAAAATAGCTGTATTCATAATGAAGCTCAGGAACAACATCAAAGTTGGTTCCGTAAATACCGGCAATAAATGTCAGCGGGATGAAAATAACGGAGAATACGGTTAAAAATTTCATCACATCATTTAACTTTGTACTCATGGTTGTGTGATAAATATTCAGCTGATCTGATAAAATCTCCCTGTAGTTGTCTGTTGATTCGATGGCATAATTTATATTGTCAAGTAATTCCTTAAAATGAACTTCCGAACTTTCAGAGATGAACTCCGATTCTAGCTTCGATAATGACAAAATCATTTCTTTGGCAGGAATGATGTTTTTTCTCAAAAAATTTAATTCTCTTTTATAAGTGTTAATTTCGTCAATCACACTTTGGTTCGGGTTTAACAATAATTTGTCTTCCAGGTTTTCAATTTTTTCGCCAAACTCACCAATTATATAAATGTAATTATCAATAACGATGTCGAGTAATGCAAATGCCAGATAGTCGATTCCAGAACTTCTAATTCTCTTCTTTTGAGCACGAATGCGCTCGCGTATAGGCTCAAAAACATCCCCTTTTCTTTCCTGAAATGAGATTAATATGTTTTTCGTAAGAATTAAACTTAAGTTTTCGACAGTTATGGAAGTACTGTTTTCATTTTGCTGAAGCATTTTGATGGATAAGAAGATGCAATTTGAATGTTCTCGGATGGTTGGACGCGAATGCGTGTCCATTACTCTTGCCAAAACAAGGGTATCGAGTTTAAACCCGTTTGCAATTTCTTGCATAATTTCTTTATTATGCAGTCCGTCGATATTAAACCAGGTAACCGTATTCTTCTTTTGATAGCTCAAGACTTCTGCAACAGTATTAATAGCACTTTCCTCTAAATTCTCAGCATCAAAATCAATCAAACGCAATAAAATATTATCAATCTTCTGGTTCCCTCTGAAATACAGTGCATCGGGTGAGAGTCCTACTTCTTTTCGGTGTTTTTTTATAAATCTGGCCATAATTCCTATTTGTTAAATTTAATGTTTAATCCAAAGCTAAGGGCGGTATCCATTTTTTTTAGAGCAATCGGTGGATGACTGTCGTATCGTATGGTTAAGGCATTAATTAATTCAAAATTGTCAGAAATCTTAAATGTAAGGTTTAATTCATTTAAAAGTCTGAAATCAGAAAAACGCTCTGTATTGGGTTGGTAGTAACTAATATTATTCAATCTAACCAATTTCCCAATATTGCATTTAAAAATACTTACGAGTGTTAAGCGATAAACGTTTGCAGAAAACGTTTCATTTAATGCTAATTTGGTTTTGTCTAAGGTTTCCATCTCCCGCATAAGCCCTGCTTCTAAATCAAACTTAAGACTGTTTTTTTTTATCAGATTAAATCTCAAGCCTGCTCCAAAAACTTCTCTTTTGGTGAGCAGGATCACCTCATTAAATTGTATTTGATAAAATTCAAATGTTTTAATGCGGTCTGCTATTTTGTAATTATGCCTGAGATGTACAAAGCCACTATTTAAAATTCCATTATTATCTTCAGAAAGCAGGGAGTAGCCCCCAAGTATTTTATAATCATTCTTTGCTCTTACAAAAATGATTGACGGAGCAATATTAAGTTGGGTTGTGACTGAGTTTCCATTGGTGCCGTTATATGATAATGACATCGCGTAAATTGTAGAATCGCTGCCACTAATCAATCGCTCTGCATTAATGATTGTTTGTGAACTGCCATATTTGGCAATCAGTAATAAAAAGAAAATGTATTTGGTAATCCTCATGGCTTAAAATTATCAAATTATAATTAATAATTATAGAAGCGCGTATAAATTAGGATTGCCTGAAACGATTTCAATTTATTCACCCAGGTAATCAATATTGGTTACCATGTATCCAACGTATGAGTTATCCGATATAAAGAAAAGATTAATAGGAATTCCTTCTACCCACCATTTATCATCAATTTTAGAAATGTCTTGCGGTTCTCCAGAAGTACCCATTTTTGATAATATTACATCATACCCGTCACAGGTCCATTCATAGTCATTGTCTTCTAAAAATCCGCCACTTAACAGATTCCTTTTGATGTTTAATTCTCCATTATTGATGTTGATAATAATGGATGCAACATCGCCCAATAATTCCACTTTATACCTGCCCAAAGCGTCTGTATAACACATGTCAAGTACCCCTGAACCGGTGCCAATTAATTCATTGAAAAGGCCAACAATATATCCTGATTCTCCGTTTATGTAAACAGCCATGCCATCCTTAACAATACCTTCGGGATTAGCAGTGAGCGTATATGTTGGTCCGTTTTTTTCGCTCATCGTAATTTCTGTTGACGATGTAACCCACGTGCCACTTACGGTACTTTTATCCGACCATCTTTTTTTGGTATATGTACCATCATTTTTAAAAGTGAGATCGTATGTATTACCCCCACCTGTATAAACAACCTGTGTATTGCCGAAATTATACAACTCCAATCCTAAAATTTTCTCGTATTTTACATCATTGGAAGCGGATTTCTCTTTTTTACAGCCTACTGATAGTCCAATACAAACTATTGTAGCTATGAATAGTACTTTCTTCATAATTTCTATTTATTGATTAAATATTTGATTTTTTAATAGGATTACTAAGTGCCATAAATCAATGTAGTTATGGTAAATAAAAATGCTTAATTCAGTATTACTCTATATAGAACTATGATTAGCCCAAAAATATAAATGCTTGTAAAAATCACTTTATTATTTCTTGCCAGCCAGTTTGGTATAAATATATCAAAATTATCTTTTTCAGAATCAGAATATTGTCTTGCCAAGATGGTGAGCGGACAGTAAAGATGGAAAATTATGAGTACAAGGCCTTCTCCGATGACTAAACCTATTGCGATCCAGGTATAAGTAGTTATATTATCGCTAATCCCTGAATACAGAATATAAAAAATAATGCCAACAAAAAATATCCAGATTAAGGTGTGAGTAAGCTTGATTGCTAGTAATTTTCCGGCTTGGTTCATTACCTGTTTTTTTGATCAAAAGTGTGATTTAAATTTATAATATAAATCCACACGCAAACATCATTAACTATGTCTATAAAGATAAAAAAATATGAATTTGCTGATAAAATATTTTTAGCTAAATCATAATATAAAGAATAATAATCTCTAATAATTCCATGCTAGATTAAGAAGTGATGCGTTCCAGTTCATTGATTAAAGCCTTTTTTATTTCTTCATCGGAAGAGGAGTGACCTGCATTTACTATATTTAATTTGGAGTTATTTAAATGTTCATGCAATCTAAATGCTTGTATGGGCGGACAAATAAAATCGTATCGACCTTGTACGATTGAGGTTTTGATGTCTTTTATTTTATGGGTGTTTTTTATGATAAAATCTTCGGTTAAAAAACATTTGTTAGCGATAAAGTGCGCTTCTAAAATTGCTAAAGATTTATAGGGGAATGAGGCCACGATATCTTCGATATGTTCAATTTTGTTGATGGTGTAAAAGGAAGATTCGTAATAAGCCCATTCGTAAGCGTATTTATCACTGATTTCCGGATCGTCGGATAACATTTGCTGTAAATAATAACTCACCGGATTTTCGCCTGTTTTAACGAGTTTGTTAAAACGACCCCAAACATCCGGGAAGAATTCCTTAATGCCACCACCGATATAATGTTCCAGTCCGTATTTATTGGCCAGCCAAATACCTCTTAAAATTAAACCAAGTATCCGTTCAGGATGAAGAATGGCATAAACCAACGCCAGCGTACTACCCCACGAACCGCCAAAAACAAAAACTTCTTTAAAATTTAAAGTGTCTAAAATGTGATTAATATCAGCTACTAAATGTTCAGTGGTGTTATTTTCGATGGAGCCAAAAGGCTTACTTCTCGATGCCCCACGTTGATCGAAAAAAATCACATTATACTTTGCTTCATCAAAAAACTGTTTGTCGCTATCCGAAAATCCCGCACCGGGTCCGCCATGTAAAAATAAAACGGGGATGCCTTTTGGGTTGCCGTATAATTCGTAATATAATTCATAGCCGTCAGAAACGTTAATGTATCCGGATTTATAGGATTCGAGATTTTTGTTCGCAGTAATCATGTTTTAACCTTTGAATGATTGTTAAGCTCAAAGGTACAAAAGAATAAAAGACAGTACACATAATACAGAATACAGAAAATCAATTCAGGTTAGTTGTTTTTTAAATGCAAGAACAAATTAACATTTTCCGGTTCTTTTCCAATGGTAATTTGACTGGCCTTAAATCCGGATTCCATAGCCAGATTAAATAATTGATTTTCGGTTCTGTGATTGAGATACCATTCACCGAATATCTCCATATAATCTCTACTCGGGTTGTAATCCTCATTAAAGTTGCCAATGATTATTTCGCCATCCTCTTTAATCCAGTCTTTAAAACGTTTAAGCACCATTTTAAATGCTTTGTCGCTGAAATAATCGAAAAGGCCGGCAGACCATATTAAATCATAGTGCTTAATCTCCTTATGCCTGAATATGTTTTTGTGAACAAATATGATATTATCCAAGAATTCATGATTTAATGTTTTTGCAAATTTGATGGCATTTTCATCCATTTCTACACAAGTTGTGTTAATCTTTTTGCTTTTTGGTAATGCTGAATATGCTTCATAAAGATCTCGTGCTGGTCCGCTTGCAACATTTAATAGTTCGAGATGAGGGTAATACTCCATCTTTTGATTAATCATTTTTTTGAAATATTCTTTTCGGTTTCGTACGGCAATCGGAGCAGATTGTTGATGGAAATATTCATCCCATATTCCATACTCAGGTTTATCAGATTTGTGATAAGTATAAATTTTATCAATCATTAAAAAATCGCCTGCGTAACCAAATGGTTTGCTGAGGCCATGGCCCTGTACGGTGTTTTTTATAAAATCGTCGGGGAAATGGGTGTTGATTTCTGAGATGTCCTCCTTCGTCAATAAATTATCCTTGATCTGAGAACTTAGAAACGTAACGATATCGTCAATTTTACTAAAATCTTCTTTGCTAATTCTTCCTTTTCTGATCAGTGATTCTAATTGTTTTTGAGTTTCCATTTTGTAGTCTGTTTTAATTATTAATTAGATTTAAATAGTTCTAATGCTATATGCATTATGATACTTAGTGAATGATGAAACTGATTCCTCAAGTGTGGGGAGCAGTTATGAAATTTGACAGAATTTGATTGCAATTCGAGGATACTGATACCTTATTTCTGCTGTTTCGAATTGCACTAGCTAAAACCTAATTATTAGCTTCTGGTGTTGGCATCATAATTAATTTACACCATACGTGCAGGATGGTATTTTGAGCATTTATTTAAGTGCTGATTTTCAATCTGAGATTAATTGAAAGCCTTCTTAATTCAGTAATAAGGCCTCAGCTACCATGCTTCAAAAGAGTTTTGAGAGAACTCGTAAACAAATCATTATCAATGCTAATATAAAGGTAAGATCCTTGCCAAATTTGTCATAAATCCCATCTCGTTTTTTATGAACAAAGTGTTAACAAATGCCTGACTTGATCTGAAAGAAAACAGATTTAAGATACAAGATAATAGATACTAGATACAAGACAGAAAAATAGAATAGAGAAACCAGAAGACAGAATTTAGAATCCAGAAAATTGGAACCAGAAACCAGTAACTAGGAACCAGTAACTAGGAACCAGTAACTAGAAAATAGATACAAGATTCATAACTCAGCACTTCTAACTCAATTTACAGTTCGTCACCTTTATTCAACAGTTCACCGATTTTTATTTGTGCTGCTGTTATTTCGTCGCCACTTTTGCACAAAACAAATACACATGTCAAAATATACAGCAACGCTTATTGTACTTTTTATATCAATAAATATTTATAGTCAAACAACCATTAGTGGAGTTGTGAGAAATGAAAAAGGAGAAACCCTTCCCGGAGCTAATATTTACTTTAAGGGAACTTACGAAGGAACATCCTCTGATGTAGATGGAGCTTATATGATTCAAACCAATTTGAAGGGACAACAAATACTACTTGTTGAATTTTTAGGGTTTGAATCCATCGCCAAAGAATTGGAATTAGATAATAAAAATATCCAGTTGGATTTTTCGTTAAAAGAGGCTTTTAATAAACTGGAGGCTGTTACCATAACGGCAGGAACCTTCGAAGCCGGAGATAAAAGAAAGTCGGTGGTGCTTAGCCCGGTTGATATGATTACCACAGCAGGAGCGTTAGGTGACGTTTATGGTGCATTAAAAATGCTGCCTGGCGTTACGGCCAACCCTGAGTCAGGGAAGTTGTTTGTAAAGGGTGGGAGCAGTCAGGAATCTCAAACTTATATCAATGGAACTTTGGTTCATGTACCCTATAATTCAAGTGTGCCAAATACGAGTACAAGAGGCCGTTTTAATCCTTTCATTTTTGGAGGAACCGTTTTTAGTACCGGAGGTTATTCAGCTGAATATGGCCAGGCATTATCTTCTGTTTTATTGCTCGAAACGAAAGATGTGCCGCTCGAAGATGAATATAATTTTTCAATTATGTCGGTAGGTGCAGATGCTGCTGCTACCAAAAGATGGAAAAACGGCGGTATCACTGCAAGTGTAAAATATAATAATCTTAAACCTTACATGAGTATTGTCCCGCAAAATTTTAATTGGCATCATTATCCTGAAAGTTACGGAAGTGAAATGAGCCTCCAACAAAAAACAGGAAATGGAGAGTTCA
This sequence comes from Bacteroidales bacterium, assembly GCA_963675215.1. GTDB lineage: Bacteria > Bacteroidota > Bacteroidia > Bacteroidales. The sequence continues at coordinate 3,352,617 of OY775914.1, read as the reverse complement.
AACTATATGCGAATTATAGTAATTCAAAAGTTTCATTGGATCAGGAAGATCCGGGTAATCCGGCTCAGCCAATCACCTATGACCTGACTGATGAAAACATATTTGTGAACGCGTATTGGAAAGAAGGAATAAATGAAAAATTTTATCTGAAAACAGGAATGAGTTTAACAAATAATGTGAACGATATCAATGTAAATTCAGAAGTCATTAGCAAAAAACTTGATGGTTTAAATTTGAAAAGCGTTTTACTATATGAAGCCAGCCCGAAAATTATTTTAAAAACAGGTGCAACCTTTAATCACCAAAATTATGCTTTTGGTTATCAATCTGATGAGGTGGATTTTTACTCAGAATTCAAGAATAATCAGTTGGCTGCATTTGCCGAAGCTGAACTCTATACTTCAAATAATTTCGTAAGCAGGGTAGGAGCAAGGGTTGAATATTCAGATTTTCTGAATGAATTCAGGTTTTCTCCCAGATTTTCAACAGCCTATAAATTGACGAAAGATGATGTAATTTCGTTTTCGTGGGGATGGTTTTATCAAAACCCTTACGACGATTATTTAATTTACACCAATAATATTCAGTCTGAGCGTTCCGATCATTACACCCTGAGCTTTCAACATATCAAGAATAGCAGGGTTTTAAAACTCGATCTATATCATAAAGCGTATAAAAACTTAGTTCGCTTCGATTCTGAATCCTTCTTTCTACCGGATGCCTATAACAATGAAGGCAGCGGTCATGCACGTGGGCTCGATTTTTTCTGGAGAGATAAAAAAAGTTTTAAATATCTCGAATATTGGATTTCATATTCCTATCTGGATACAAAGCGACTTTACCGTGATTATCCTGTGGAGGTGCAACCATCATACGCGAGTAAACATAATTTTTCTTTCGTTGCCAAGTATTTCTTCCAGGGCATCCGATCTTTAGCTGGTTTTTCATATAGATACGGTTCTCCAAGGAATTATAACGACCCCAATAGCAACCAATTCTATGCAGCGAAAACGCTGGCGTATAATACCATCGATTTAAACTGGACCCTTTTGTATCGGGATAATATCATTTTTTATTTTTCAGCTACCAACGTTTTTGGCTTTAAGCAAGAATTTGGATATCGCTATGCCAGTGAACAAAATGACGAAGGTTATTATAATGGCACCCCAATCATTCCGGGTGCAAAAAGGTTTTTTATTGTTGGCTGTTTCATCACACTATCGGCAAAAGGTGATAAAAATCAATTGGATAAGATTGAGTAATAAGTAATGAATTATAAGTTATGAATGAGAATATTTTTAAACAAGTAACCAGAAACAAGTATCAAGTATCAAGAAACCAGTAACTATAAATAATAATCTAAAACCAAATAAAATGAAAACAACAATTTTAACATTAGCAATTACTTTGATCAGCCTCACAGGTTTTTCACAAGCACAATTTCAACAAAAAATGAGTGAATCTATTGACCAATATGGGAAATGCAAATCCGTTGAGGATTTCCAAAAAATGGCCAATCAGTTTAAAATGATCTCAAACATTGAGAAAGAAGAATGGTTGCCGTTATACTATCATGCCCACGCTTATATCATTATGAGTTTCATGTCGCAAGATGATGCTTCACATAAAGATGCCCTATTGGTTGAGGCCGAAACCTCAATCAACAGGATGTTGGAACTGGCCCCCAATGAGGTGGAAGTGATCGCCTTAAATGCATTTTATTATACCGCAAAATTGGTTATCGATCCGATGAACAGAGGTCAGGAATATGGGATGTTGTTTGGCCAAACCATTGGTAAAGCTTTGGCGATGGAGCCTAACAATCCAAGAGCCAGATATATGAAATTGGCAGAGGATATTGGCAGTTCCAGCTTTTATGGGAAAGATCCTGCCGATTACAGAGATGCCCTAGAAAGTTTACTAGCCGACTGGGATAATTACAAACCAAAATCTCCTATACATCCAAATTGGGGAAAAAGTCAAGTGGAAGGATTATTGCGACAGGTGAGTAAGTAAAAAAAGACGTTAGACCTTAGGTTTTAGACATTAGATGAATGTTCATTAGTCTATTGTCTAACGTCTATTATCTAAAATCTAAAGCTCAGATAAGACATTAGAAAAGATAGCGTGAAAGATGTCTCAGGAGAATAACACACTGTCAGCTTTGTTAATCAAACATATTTCCTAATTTTATGTGCTATGAATGAAGAATTGAAATTTCGGCAAATTATAATCAGACCTTTTGACAAGGGGTGGAAGTTTATTCTAGCTAATCTCCTTTTAACATTTATAGTTATCGTTTTCTTTTTTTATCAGGCTTTTAGTTCTGTGGAAGTATTCATAAGGAGTTTTTTATGGGGTCTGTCAATATGCATTACTCAATGGAGTGGGATCGTTTTTATAACACATCATATCGATAAAAAAATTCCCATATTAAAGCATCCCACAAAACGGATTGTGTGGGGATTAGTTGCAATGGTTTTGTATTCAGTGTCTGCATATTTAGTGATTCAAATTTTCATGATATGGCTCATTAATGATTTTTTTAGCTGGGATCTCCTTTATTCTATCTTTAAAGGAAGTTATATTGCCTTTTTAATTGGAGCGGCGCTCGCGTTGATATTTTCAGCAAATGGGTATCTTCAGGCCTGGCGAAAAGCTGAATTAAAGAGTGAACAACTCAAAACAGAAATGCTCACCTATAAATACGAAGCTTTACGAAACCAGATTAATCCACATTTTTTGTTTAACAGCTTTAATGTATTGAGCGATTTAATTTATGATGATCAAAAGCAAGCAGTTAAGTTTGTTCAACAGATGAGTGGGTTATTTCGTTATGTATTGGACAGCAGAGATAAAGAATTGGTTCCGCTCAAGGACGAGATGGCTTTTATTGAATCATATATTTTTTTATTGAAAACAAGGTTTGAAGATAAAATTGAAATCAGCAATCAAATTAAAGCCGCCGATGACGATTTAGTTGTACCCATGAGTTTGCAGTTGTTAATTGAAAATGCCGTGAAGCATAACGAAGCTTCAACGGCAAGGCCATTAAAAATTGAACTTTTTATAAGAGATGGCTATATTGCCGTGAAGAATAACCCGCAAGTAAAAAACAGAGGGGATTCGTCAAAAGGAATAGGGATGAAAAATATTCTTCAGCAGTATAAATTCTTTACAGAAGCACCCATTGAGGTTCAGCATACCGATCAATTCTTTGTTGTAAAACTTCCACTCTTAAAATCTGTGAAATCATGAATGTAGTGATATTGGAAGATGAACACAGAGCAGCAAATCGATTGGAATTGTTGATAAAAAAGCTGGCTCCTGAGATGCGTATAATTGGTGTTTTTGAGTCGGTGCGGGATGCAATCGCTTTTTTTAGAGCAAATAATACTGTTTCGTTGGTGTTTGCTGATATTCAGTTAGCAGATGGTCTAAGTTTTGAAATTTTTGAAAAGCATCAGTTGTTTTGTCCCATTATCTTTACAACGGCCTACGATCAATACGCCATTGAAGCTTTTAAAACCAACGGCATCGATTATTTATTAAAACCAATCGAAGAAGCTCGCTTAAAACAGGCCCTTGATAAGCTCAAAACCATTCAAAAACCGATGGCAATTGAGCAAATCGCAAGTTTAATGACGAGCTTGAATATGCCTTCATTTAAAAACAGGTTTATGATTAAGGTTGGAGATAAAATAAAAAGCATAGAAACAGATAAAATTCTGGCTTTTTATAGCATGGCAAAAGCCAGTTTTTTGTTTACCGAAGATCAAAGATCATATGTGATCGATTATTCGTTGGAACAAATAGAACAGTTGGTAAACCCTGAAATATTTTTTAAAATTAGCAGGAAATTCATCGTTTCGCATCGCGCTTGTGCTGATGTGTTGGCTTGGACCAACAGCCGCTTGCGATTAAAAATTCAAGGCCTTGAAGAAGAAATAATTGTGGCCAGAGAGCGGGTGGCTGATTTCAAGGCTTGGTTGGATCAGTAGTCAGCGCGCCTCCTACGTTTCAGCCAGTAAAGATTTGCATGTTTTATAGCTACTGTTTTGCTATCGTAGTTTCAATACAAATTTTTAATATTTTTTCAAGCTGATATTTTTTTAATAAAATCATTAAATCTATTTAGTATTTCACCTTTGAAATTATCATCTGTAAGTCGTGTTTTCATTACCGTATCAGGGTTTTCTTTGTTGTCGTCAGGGATTACTAAAGTAATTGGAAAAGCCTCACAATGTATGCACTTACCTTTTAGCATTTCTTTGATTTCTTTAAATACAAGTCCATGACCGAATTTTTTATCTTTCATGTCAAAACTACTTCCACAACAAGTTGCAAAAACCAATTCATTTATATTATTTATGTGTTTTTTTACAAACCCTTTTAAAGGAGCAATAAATTTACCCATCCAAATGGGTCCACACAAAACAACTCTATCGTATGCTGCTAAGTTTATTTTGGGTTTTTTATTTCCGAAACTTAATCCGAACAGCAAAAAAAGATGAGCATCTATTTTAGGCTTGATTTCTTCAATTTCACAGTTCAGATTCTCTGAAATTCTTTTTGCTAAATATCTGTTACTTCCTTTATTTGAATAAAATATTACAATAGTTTTTTTCATAATTATGAGCTTATTCCATTTCTATGTTTTATAATGTATTATTGTTTATTCTACGATTAATCTCCATTTCCAAGGTTACTGGCTCATAATCAAATAATTCCCTTAATAGTTTGTGATCTCCTGGAACATTTTCTGCTAAATCTGCTGGAAAATTATTTAGCATTTTTAAACTCTTATATAAATATCTAACAAAAGGTGTAAATGGTAAAAGTAAAAATGACACCACGTTTATTATAAATAAAGGGATCGCCATATGTTTGATTTTTTTTCCACCTATGTAGGACATTAATTTTGCTACTTCGGGAAAAGAATAGGCTTTCGGCCCTGTTAATTTTATTCTTCTTCCGTTTAAGTCTGTTCGCATTACAATTTGTGATGTTAGCTCTCCAACATCTTCTGGTGATATAGTTGGAAATGCATTTAACCCACCTCCGGGTACCGTCATTCTTCCTTTATTTGTGAATGCAAAAAATATTTCAAATGCGGGGGCATCGCCTAATATGGTCCAGTTAAAATCTGATTGTCTGATTTTTGCCTCAACTTCTATTTTTATTTCTCCAAATTCTGGGATTTTTAAATCATCAAGAAGTTGTTTTCTCATTTCATATCCCGACATATAAACTAATCTTGAAATATCCGCTTTTTTTGCTTCTTCCATGATTTCCAAAACAGCATCACGCTCAATTTCTTTCATTTTTCTGATCAGTTTATTACTCATCGCCGAAAGACAAATTACAATAGCACTAACATTTTTTAAAGACTTTTCAATAGTTCCTTTTTCCGTTACATCTCCTTGAAATAGTTCTATTTTATCTCCAAATATTTTCTTAGCATTTTCAGAGTTTCGGGTAACCACTTTTACAAGCTGTCCTTTTTTAACTAATTTTTCAACTACTTTTTGTCCATAAAAGCCAGTTCCGCCGTAAACAATAATTTGATTTTTAACTTTCATATTTCGTTTTTCTGCTTAACGCACTAAGCTTTAGGCTATGGAACGTTGCAATATTTCGGAGTATTTTTCTTTCCGACGGAAAGGAAGGTGTTAACGAATTGCCTACTTCTCAGCCGAGTACGGATTTGCCATATTTTATTTACAGGTGTTAGTGAAAGTCATTTGAGCAAATTCTACCTTTAAATTATAATTTTAGAAAATCTATTTTTTCAATTCCGGATTGAAAAAACATTCTATTCTCATCTGGAAAGAATTCTATCTTTATCATCCGTTTATCATATTTAAATTTGTTTTTACCATAACATTCTAATGGATAAGTTGAGTTACCCATTCTTATTTTTAATTTATTTTCTTCACTGCTTATAGTAAATTTAAAAGGCAAATCAACGGGAGAATAAACTCCAAGGTATTGTTCAATTTCTTCAGCTTTTAATTCTAGATCTTTAAAAAGGGGAGTGTTCTTCATTTTTTCTAAACTTTCACTTCTATACTTATCAAGTATCTTAGTTGATACCCAATAAAAGTTATGCGTATCTACTTGTCGAACGAAAAAAAGAAACTTCCCGTCAGGAGAAACTACAGGAAATCTTTCTACTGTTTCTGTGTTTATTTGATCTCTCATCATAATCGGATAGCCCCAACTACCCTGCTCATCTTTATAACAAATATACAAGTCAAGTACACCAACACCAAGATAATGATAACCGGAAAAAATCATGTAATCTTCTTCTGGTGATACGCAAAAAGAATACCAGGGATAGAATTCGGGGTGAATTTTTACGACGGAAGAATCCATAAACTTGTTATTTCGATATACAAAACGAATTGGTTTATTATCTGAATTATCTTGATAATCATCCATGCGATAAGCCGTTTCATGATTAGAAAATGATGGGGACCAATTATCATTTTCAGTATTAACGGGTGCACCTATATTTACTGGCATACTCCATTTTTCATTCTCTCTTTTCACATACCAAACATCAGTTCTTCCTAAGCCACCCGTTCTGGTTGAATTAAAATATAGTCCATTACCATCTGGTGAAAATACAGGAGATCCATTCCCATATGTTAAATAATCAGTAACAAATTCAGCTAAAGCTGGTTTTGTCCATTTTTCATTTTCTATTTTCGAATAATATATCTGTTCAGTATTACCTTTTCCATCAGGAAGGGGGTATTCCCTTGAAAATGCGGACCAAAAAATTTCATCACCCTTTGGGGATATTGCAAGCTGACAATGTTCATACCAGCTAGGATCAGAAACAATGTCTTTGGCAAATATTTTCGGGATTGTATCGGCTGGTTTTTGTCCTAAATATTCTCCTTTCAATACAGGAAATTCTTGTGCTGTTTGTGCATTTAAAAAATATGAAAATCCCATAAGTACTAAAAAGAATAATCTATTCATTTGATGTCCTTTAAATTAGGTTATTAATTATTGCTGGCTAATAATATGTTTACGTTTCTTAGCCAATAACATCCAAATCCTCTATAGGTGGACAGGTTGGGATGTGTTGCACAGGTTCTATATTATCATATATTTTGTCGATTAAAAGTAAAACGACAACAATTTTTAAATTACGGGGAATTTGGAATTCTTATTCAACAGCTGCTATCCGGACGGGAAGAATTTCAGGATTAAAGATATGGATTTTTTTTGGTAATGAGATGATTTGTTTAGTTGCTAATTTGTTAAAAAATGTGAAGCGGTTCTGGCTTTATTCGTGTCAGAAGATTAAAGGTTAAGATGATGGAAAAATAATTTAATGATGTATAGATGAAAAGGAGAATTCGGAATCAAGACGATAGACACATGATAAAAGTTACAAGAAAAATGATATCATAGTAAGAAAACAGAAGTTAAAAATTAGAATAAAGAATCTTTAACTGACAACTAATAACTGATCACCAATAACTAATAACTAATAACTAATAACCAATAATCACTTATAACCTCACTTTTCGTAATCTTAAACTATTTGCTACTACGGTAACAGAGCTCATGGCCATGGCAGCTCCGGCAATCATGGGGTTGAGTAAAAATCCGGTGAATGGGTAAAGTATTCCGGCAGCAATAGGAATGGCGATGATATTATAAAAGAAAGCCCAGAACAAGTTTTGCTTGATGGTTTTTACCGTTGCAAACGAAAGTTTAATGGCTCCAATTAAATGGCTTAAATCTGATTTCATCAGGGTAATTCCGGCACTTTCAAGGGCAATGTCTGAACCACTTGCCATGGCAATTCCAATATCTGCCTGAGCCAATGCGGCAGAATCATTAATCCCGTCTCCAGCCATGGCAACAATTTTACCTTCTGCCTGAAGTTCTTTGATGATCTTAACTTTTTCTTGAGGCATCATCCCTGCATGAAATTTTTCAATTCCTGATTGCTTTGCAATCGCTCTGGCTGAATTCTCATTATCTCCTGTTAGCATAATGGTTTCGATGCCCATTTGTTTTAGCTTTTTAATGGCAAATGGGGTTCCTTCCTTAAGCAGATCGGTTATTGCTACTACAGCCAATATTCTTTTTTCGTCTGAAAACAGTACCAGTGTTTTGGCTTCGCTTTGCCAATGATCTATTTTTGCTTTTGCTGCTGCCTCAATCTGAATTTCTTTTTCTTTAATGAAATCAAATCGTCCAACGTAATAATTTATCCCTTCTATTCTTGCGCTCACACCATAACCTGGATGGTTCTGGAAATTTTCAAACGTGAGGATTTTATTATCCGAAGTTTTAATTCCGGCCACAATGGCTCCAGCCAATGGATGCTCAGATTTTTTCTCCATTTCAATTAAAATCAATTTAAAGTATGGATTATCCTGTATCCAGTATTGATCGCTAACCTTCGGTTTTCCTTCCGTTAGTGTTCCTGTTTTGTCGATGCACAGCGTGTTTGCTTTGTATGCCATTTCAAGGCTTTCAGCATTTTTAATAAGAATGCCATGCTGTGCACCTTTTCCAATTCCAACCATTAATGCTGTTGGCGTTGCTAATCCCAGAGCACAAGGGCACGCAATAATTAGTACTGCAACGGTGGTAACAAAAGCATAAGTGGCACTCGGCTCAGGGCCTAAAAAATACCAAAGTCCAAAAGTCAAAAGTGAAATTGCCAATACTATAGGAACGAAGATGCTGGCAATTTTATCTGCTAGTTTTTGTATGGGAGGTTTAACCCTTTGGGCTTCTTTCACCATGTCAATGATCTGAGATAACAGCGTTTCTTTTCCAATTTTCTCAGCAATAATTGTCAAACTTCCTTTCTGATTAATGGTTCCTGCAAAAACTTTTGCATTTGTTGTTTTACGAAGTGCGATTGGCTCACCATTAATCATGCTCTCGTTAACATAACTTTCTCCACTTTCTACAATTCCATCTACCGGAATTTTTTCTCCGGGCTTAATAAGCACGATATCATTAATGAGTACGTCTTTAATCGCAATTTGCATTTCCTGATTGTTTCGGAGTACATTTAATTTTTTTGGTTGCAGGTTCATTAGCTTATGAATAGCAGAAGACGCTCTTTTTATTGCTCGTTCTTCAAGAAACCTTCCAAATAAAATGAAGGAAATAATGACGGTGGCAGATTCAAAATAAACATGGGTTGGTAAGCCATGATTCAAAAAATAATAAGGGAATATGGTTACAATTGCACTGTAAATAAAAGCCACTCCGGTTCCCAGAGCAACCAAGGTGTCCATGTTTGTTGATCTGCGCCGTGCCTGATTAAATGCATTGATAAAGAATTCGGAACCGCAATAAAACAATACCGGAATACTCAATGCTAATAATACCCATTTATCCGCCTGAGCCAAAGGCATCATAAACATGGAGACCACAAAAATGGGTAAGGTTAGAAAAATGGCCAGAATTAGTTTTTTCCGGAGCGTAATGAATCGCTCTTTCTCCTTTTCTTCGACAATCTTTTCGGGTTCTTTGGTCTCAATAATGATTTCGTAGCCTATCTTTTTAATGGCTTCCTGCATCTCAGTGAGATTAGCCAGTTTTTTGTCAAATTCAATGTAAACTTCGCCGTTGGCATAATTGACACTGGCAGAAATCACACCCGGCTGCACAGTGAGCATGCTCTCAACACTGGAAGCACAGGATGCACAAGACATTCCTAATACGGGGTAGATTTTTTTTTCTGACATCTTTTTTTGTTAAAGTGTAAAAATAAGCTTTTAAACGCTTCATTAGCAACAGCAGCATCCACATTCGGAAGTGGGTTTTTCTGCATACACGGTTATACTATAGATGCCTGTGTTTGATTGTTTAAATTTCTCAACCACTTCTTCGGTAAAATTATCATAAAGTAACTGATCAGGCAAAGCTATCTTTTTTTCGGTTTGTACTTTGATGTTTTTAAACCCGGCATCCTCAATTGCTTTGAGGTAATCTTCTATTTGCATCGCTCCCGAAACACAACCTGCCCACATTTCTGCATCTGTAATAAAGTTCTTTGGGAGTTCACCCCTTAACACCACATCAGAAATACTAAAATGACCTCCTGGTATGAGTACACGATAGGTTTCTGCAAAAGCCTTTTGCTTGTCGGGTACTAAATTCATAACACAATTACTCACAATAACGTCAATAGAACTTCCACCGATAGGCATGTTTTCTATTTCACCTAAACGAAATTCTACATTATTAAATCCCAATTTATCGGCATTAATGCGTGCCTTTTCAATCATGGTTTCGGTGAAATCGAGCCCGATTACTTTGCCCATTTTGCCAACAGCTATGCGGGCAACAAAACAATCGTTACCTGCTCCTGAACCTAAATCTAAAACAGTATCGCCTTCTTTAATTTGTGTATACTGAGTTGGTAAACCACAACCCAAACCTAAATCTGCTTCGGGGTTGTAACCTTCAATTTTTGTGTAGTCGTTAGAAAATGCAGAATAATCAATGGTGCAGCAAGTGTCTCCGGCACCACAGCAGCTTTGTTCGTTTTGGTCTTTATTTTGACTAGCAATCTGACTGTATTTCTTTTTTACTTCGGTTTTAATTTCTTCGTTTGTTTGCATCTTGTTTGTTTTTTAACAGTTACAGCCCGGAAATCCAAGTTTGAAAAAAGCTTCAATTTTATTTCGGGCTTCAATGATGTTTTTTTGGTTAAGGCAATAACAAATCTTCACGCCGTCAATCTCCCCTTCAATTAAACCTATGTTTTTTAATTCTTGCAAATGTTGAGATACAGTTGTTCGACTTAGCGGCAATTCATTGGCAATATCTCCGGAGATACAACTATTGCACTCGGCCAAATATTTTATAATGGCTAATCGTGCCGGATGAGAGAGAACCTTTGAGATTTTTGCGATGTGTTGTAGTTCAGTATCAAAAGCATCAGTTTTGGCGTAAGTCATGTTTTTTGTTATTAATGTTATATGACGCAAACATACGACATAATTAATATTGAAACAAACAAAATGTAAAATACTTTTCCTTAAGTAAAAGGTTAAGTTTTTTGAATGGCTTTGGATACTGGTGTTTCACTGAGAATATAAAATTGTTAAATTTGCTTAAAGCTTATTCGACACAATTGACAAAATTAACTCCTACCATTCTTAACTCTAACAAAACCATTCTCTGGGCTTGTTACCTGGCTGCCGCAATAGTTTTAATGGATCTAACTTCAGTAAATATTGCCCTCCCAACAATTAGCGAATATTATGGAATTGGGATGAGTAAAGTTTCGTGGTTGCTGATGGCATCTATGTTAAGTGCAACGAGTTTTGCGATTATTGCCGGGCGGATCATCGATAATTACGAAACTTCTGCAATTTTAACCCTCGGCTTTTTGATTTTTATAATAGGAACACTAAGTAGTTTTTTTGTCGATCAGTTTGAAATATTACTCGCGATTAGATTCTTTCAGGGCTTTGGCGAAGCCTTGTTGTATGTTGTAGGACCTGCTTATATTCGAAAAAACATTCAGGGTGATAAGCAACAATCAGCCTATGGTATATGGATGGCATCAACCGCAGTTGGAATTAGTTTTGGTCCTGTGATTGGTGGGTTTATATTATCTGAATTTAATTGGCATGGTGTATTTCTGATCAATTTTTCGCTCAGTTCAATTGGTATTTTACTCTTGATTCTTAACGGTTCATTTATGCTAAGGGGTTTAAAAAGAATCAAAAATGCTGATTATTGGGGAGCATTTTACAGTTTTATAACATTAGCCTCAGTGATTTTCGCCCTTAATGCATCAAACGAAGAAGGATTTAATGACTGGATCATGATTGTGGCGTTTTCATCATTTTTGGTTTTTTTGATGTTTTTTATCAGAAGAGAGCGGCGTTTTAATAATCCGATATTCGATTTTAAATTATTTAGGGTTAGGAATTTTAATCTGGCTGCCATTGGTTTTTTTGTTTTTTTTATGGTTAATGTAGGTTCCAGGTTTCTAAGGCCTTTTTATTTTGAGAATGTGAAGTTGGTGACCCCGCAAATCTCAGGATTGTTAATGATGGTGTCTCCATTGGTAATGCTTTTTGTTTCCCCGTTTTCAAGGTTATTGTCAAAGTATTTTCAACCCAAGATTGTCATCATTACAGCCAATGTTTTACTCGCATCCTCCATGTTTTGGTTTTCGCTTTGGGATAATCATACAGCTGTTTGGGAACTTATCCTTGCTATGATACTTCTGGGTTTAGCAATGGGCTTATACTATCCTGTTAATTCTTTTGTCGGGATGAAGGATCTCTTAAAACATCAATCAGGAATGGGTTCAGCTGCAATTTCGGCATCAAAAAGTTTAGGGAAATTAATGGGTGTACTATTGTTTGCCTTATGTTTTAGTTTTGTAGCTGCCTCAAATGGGAGTGAAGCCAATATAAAACAGGCTTACAGTTACACCTTTTTATTAGGATCACTAATTGCAATAATCGGCACCGTAATGTCGTTGAACTTAAATAATAGTAAAATGAAGGATTAATTATTCTGAAAGTTTGAGTAATATCTCGAAAGGTAACCAACCTCTTTCTCCTGTTTCAATATGCTGACACCAAACCCAACCACCATACTCTTTATAGCCATTTACAACTTCACCTGCTCCAATACTCAACTCTTTGGCCGAGTAATTTTCTAAAATTTTGCCGGTATTATCATCAACTTTTTCGATCAAATCCTTTGGAATCCAACCCGAATTTGAATCATTATGACACCAGATCCAATCTTTCCACTCAGAATTATTAGGCTGTTTTTCAGTTATTTCAACCAACTCGTTGAAATGAAATTCAAGATGATTAGGGGCATTTGTTTCCCAAGGCTTGATGGTGATGTATTTGTCCATCTTAATATTTCATTTAATTAGGTTTGAACTCCAAAATTATAAAAAATACGCTAAAATGCATACTCTTTGTAAGAACTTTTAATGATATTATAAAATGTGCAAAAAACATGTCCTATTCCATTTTCTATTTTTGATCTTTAAAAGTAAAGTTTATAAACGAAATGTAGAATTTAATTTAGGTTTTCTGTTTTTAAAATAAACAAAAAGGGCCTTCTAATGAGGAGTTTGTCGAATTATTAAAGCAATTGTTCCCGAAAAAATAGAGAAAATGATCGCTATGCATGAAGGCAAGTATGAAATATTGAATTTATTTGTGCCGTTCATTAAATTTAAAAAAGAAGTGTTTAGGTGATATCTAAGTGTTTTACCTATTTTGTACTTATCTACATCTATGTATATTGCAAACGTATTCAGAAATCTGGAGTAATGAAAAACTGGAAAATTTACATGTTTATTGCCATACTCAATGTTTTTTTTGTGAATTGCAGCACCGAGCATGTATCTGAAAATATTTTGGAAGAAAAAGAACCTTTTGCTGCTGAAACGGAACAAATTAATTTACTGTTGCAGAAAGCTAATAGTTTGGTAAGAATCCGACCGGATTCAACCATTTTGTATGCAAAAAGAGCTTTAGAACTATCTCAAAAAATTGAGTATGCTCCAGGTACTTTAAATAGCTATTTGCTGCTTGGCGCCAGCGATCTGGAAAAAGGAAATTATGACCAAGCCCTGATTTATTATGAATTATGCTTGGAAAATACTGCTGATGAATTAATAAGAGCAAAGGCCTTGCGCGACATCGGATTGATTTATTTTTATAAAGACCAGAGCTCAGTTGCAATTCTTTATTTAGAAGAGGCAAGGCCGATTTTTGAAAAATATTGTGAGACTAAAAGCTTAACCAGAACTTTAACGAGCTTGGGTAATGCTTATGGTAATTTTATTAATCCCCTCAGGGCTATTTCATTTTACCACGAAGCATTGGATCTTGCGATTGAAACGAATGATGAATACCATAAAGCCATCATTTTAAATAATATTGGGTATGCGTATTATGAGTTTGGAAATACTCAGAAAGCAGCGGAGTACTATGATTTGGCTTATAAGGATGCAATCAGAACTGAAAATATGTCAATTTATCCATTAACCATATCAAATATTGCACAAATATATATTGATGATGGGAAATTTGACCAAGCCTTAGCAATCTCTGAGGAAGGAATTAACAATGCACAACTGTTTACAAACAAAAGGCACCTTTCATATTTGTATGAAAATATTGCCAATGCAAATTATCATCTTGGGAACTATAATTTAGCACTTAATAATTTTAATAAAGTAGTTGATATTAATCAAGGGCTCGGAAATAAAAAAAGGCAATATCTCAATAAAATTGGAATCGGGAATACTTATTTTAAGCTTAAAGAAAACGCCAAGGCAATTTCTTATTTGAATGAAGCATTAGATTTTGGGAATGAGATTAATGACTATGATTTAATAAAAGGAGCAAGCGAAGGTCTTTCGGTTATTTATAAGTTTTTGGGTAGGTTTGAGGATGCATACCATTTTTTATCATTAAGTAATCAGATGGTAGATAGTATTTCTGAAATTCGTGATGTAAAAAGATTTACTCAAGTGGCGATGCAATATGATTTTGATAAAAAAGAAAATGAGCAAAAGCTACTGGAGCAAAAAACAGAATTGGAAAATAAACGAGCCCTCGAAAAAAAGAATTTAATTATTGTCGCATCTTCATTCGGACTTCTATTAATTACAATACTTGTGATTATTGTTTTTATTGGTTATCGCCGAAAAAGAAGACATAACCTTCAGCTAATTGATAAAAATGAACAAATTAAAGAGCAAAATGCTGAGATTGAAAAGTCAAATGAAGAACTACGCTCGTTAAATAATACCAAGAATAAATTTTTCTCAATTATTGCTCACGATTTAAAAGCTCCTTTTAATTCAATTTTAGGTTTTTCAGAACTAATTGCTGAAGATGATGAAGAAAACCCCGAAAAATTGAAAAAATATGGGAACATTATTTACAATTCGGCCAAGAATAGTTTTTGGCTTTTAGAGAACCTCCTGAGTTGGTCGCAAATTCAAGTCAATACCCTCTCTGTTAAATATGAAGAAGTTAATTTTAATGAAGTTGTATATGGAGTTGTTGATTTACACAAGGCATCAGCAATTAAGAAAAAAATAACCGTTGAGATTGATGTTGATGAAACTTTAGGGGCTAGGGCAGATAAAAATATGATCACACTTATCATTCGGAATTTTCTTTCAAATGCAATTAAATTCAGCGACTCAAACGACACCGTAAAAATTGTTGGTAAGCAAATAGTAGATAAAATTCAGATTTTAGTTTCTGATACAGGTGTTGGTATCAAGGCTGAAGACATTTCCATGCTTTTTGTTCCAAATAATTTTTTCTCAACCCCTGGTACAGCAAATGAAACCGGAACAGGCCTTGGTTTAAACTTATGTCAAGATTTTATTATTAAACACCATGGGCGTATCTGGTGTGAATCTGAATTAGGGAAGGGGTCTTCTTTTTACTTTGAAATCCCTATTGATGGAGAATTGCTTAAAGCCTGAATTTAATTTATTTTCTCATAAGCAAAAGTATAGGTTTGTGTTTTTCCAAATGAAAACTCCCAATAAATTTTAGTGATATTTCCGTCCTGATCATGGTTAAAAAATAGGGTGGCATCAAATCCATCCATTCCTTTAAAATATCCCTTTAAGAGTTTTCCACTTGCATCATGTTCAAATGATAGGGATCCGTTCAACCAGTAATCAAAATTGAGGTATTCTCCTTTTACTAAAAGTCCACCTTCATAACTGTAATGCTCTTCTCCAATAATGCTGTCATTTAAATAATTAATCCGATCTGTTAGCTGACACTTCTCGTTGAATTTATATTTGAATATGTTTTCTTTTCCATCATTTAGTTTGCGAATAGAGTGTGTTAATAGTCCCGATGCGTCATAAAAGTAGAATGTTGATGTTTTGATTTCATTATCGACCTTAAATATTTTTTTATCAAGAGATCCTTCATTTGAATAAAAATATAAAGATGGTCCACCCGATTCTTTATTAAAATCATAGTTTTCTTCCACTATTTTATATTCGTCTGTATTTGTTATAAACACATTTGAAGAAGAATAAGAACGGGGCAAATCTTCATAAATAAATGAAAAGGTTTGATTATAAGATTCGTAAAATTCCCAGTATTCCTTTATTAATCTATTTTGTTCATCATAAGTATATGTAATGAACCCAATTTCAGCACCTTCGCTCAAAATGTCACCTTTGTGCACTAACCCACTATTTTCATAACTAAAGTTTATTTCACCCGTTAACCATCCGTGATAATTCACCAATTTGGCTTTCGTAAGCTGTTGTTTATGATTGTAAAAATAAGTAGCATTATTTGAAACACCATCAGATCTGGAAAAATGTTCTTTTACTAATTTGTTATTCTCATCATAGGTAAAGTTTTCGGTCGAAGTTAAACCATCTGAGAATTCACGATATTTTTTGATGATATTACCTTTATCATCGTAGGTGTAAAAATTATTAGAGCTTCTGCTCTTGTTTAAAAGGGTCCAAAATGATTTTTCTAGATATCCGCTGCTGTCATATTCAAAAATAGAGGTTCCTCTTTCTCCACCTGAATTCGAATAGGGCATTTCAATCAGCCTATTCTTGGATGTGTTTGAGTTAATTTCCTTGATATTATACTGTGCTACAATGGACTGGTTATAGATCGTTGAAAAAATAAGCAACGAAAAAAGAAATCTGATTTGCATAATTAATAAGCTTAATTCGTAATCAAATATTACAATTTATTCTAAAATGAATAAAACATTAGGCTTAATAGAAGATGATTAAAATGTAAATTTCCCTATGCGATATTTCTTGAATTATAGCATTTGAGTCAGATTTATCTGAGCAAGGAGCAATTGATACAAATTTGAAAAGGTAAGTTTTTGCTTAGCATAAGATGCTAATTAAGAAAGCGATCACCGTGGCACTAATACCAAACATGAAAACGTTGTAGGCAATTTTTACCAATTTAAATTTCTTAGCTAAAATTTTCCCTAGCGAATATTGATTCTTAATCATTGTTGAGTAGAGTTGTTCATCGCTTTCCATCATGTCCATTACCGCCTCCAGGTATACATCGTAATCCATGTTGATGAAGTTCCCGAAAAAGATAAGGTCAACCTTTTTTTCCTTTAAATCTTCCTTTGTGAAATTTCCCCATTTAACATTTGGACGTGTTGATAAAATGGCCAAAATAATAGTTGCTAGGCAAACCATTATCAATATTATAATGGGATAAAGGTTTTCTGATAAATTGCTAAAATTACTTACCAGCATGGTAATGATGATTGAAATGATGATCGCATTAACCGAAATTAAAATATTGGATTTATTGTCGGCAATTGAATTTAAGTTAATTTGGTTTCTTGCAGTGAGTCGGAAAATGGTTTCAACACCACGCGAATAATTTGTGATCTTTTTTTCGCCGTTTGAAACAATTCCCTTTTTGCTTTTTCTGGCTTCTCTGCGCTTCATCCGTTCAATAATTAGACTTTTCGCAATTTCTTTTTTAGGTTGGAGAACCCGCTGGCCGTATTTAGTAAAATAAGTATGATCCGAAAAAAAGCGAATGGTTTCTAAATCGAACAGGTTACGGTTAATAAATTCGGTATGACTGATCAAAGATTCTTCATACATGGCTTCCATATGCTCATAACAATTGTCTTCTGCTATGTACATCAGGTCGGCATCACATATAATTTCAGATAATTTATTGGTTGGATTTTGAGGCATTTTTGTATCTGCAATAATGATGCTTATCCTATCAATACTTTCCTGGTCAATTTGGTGGGTTTTTAAAAATTGGGTGGCAATATCAATGCTTTGTTCAACATGGTTTTCGATCGAATGAATAAAACCGGTATCATGAAAAAGTGCCGAAAATCGTAATAAATTTAATTCTTCTTTAGTCACCTCACATTCTTTACCGATTATTTCAACGTATGACTTTACGGCCATTGCGTGTTTAAAATCGTGGTAATAGAAATTGTCGGCAAGTTTATCCTGTAACAAATTTTCGACGTATTTCTCTGCTTCCTGTATGAATGATTGATCTATTTTTTTCATAGAAACATATTTAAAATACGAAGATAATTATTTATGAATTCATCAACCCTTAATATTATAAGCCAATAGTGGTAATTCATTACACTTTTTATTTATTTAGCTACTAATTTGTATATTTGAGTTAAATGAATAGCTATTAATCGACTAAATTAACGAAAAAGATATCATGAATACGAATGCCTGGTTTAGGTTTACCATGATTGATGCTAGGGTTTTCTGCCTATTATCTTGCTTGACGTTTGTTTCAGGAATTGAATTGCGATCACAATCTGTTGTTAATGCACCTTTACCATTATTCCAATCGGATGAGATGCTTCAATTGAGACTGGAAGCAGATTTTAAAAAAGTATTTTTGAGTGAGGATGATAAAACCTATTTTCCTGCAAGCTTAAAGTTGACAGATGTTTCTGGTATTTCATCAAATTTCTCACTCGAAATACGAATGCGGGGAATTACACGTCGTTTGCCCGAAATTTGTCAGTTCCCACCGCTTCGTTTAAGATTTTCACCAGATGATACTGCTGATTCACCATTTGAGGGTCAGCGAGCAATTAAATTGGTTACACATTGTAAAAAGAATGCCATTAGTGAACAAAATACAATTATCGAATATTTAATTTATAAAGCATTTAATATTTTAACAGACAGTTCTTTTAAAGTAAGGGCTACCAAAATAAATTATGTTTATAACGATAGCAAGGCAGATTCAATTGAACGATTTGCATTTTTTATTGAGCGTGAAAAACATTTAGCACAAAGGTTAAATGGGGCTGAAATTGAAGATGTTAAGATGCACCCTAACAGATTAGAGCCCACCTACACATGCCTGATGGATATGTTCCAATATATGATTGGGAATACAGATTATTCAACTTATGAACTACATAATATCATCCTGGTTGCAGATAAGGAGCAAAAACTACCGCCCATTGCGCTGCCTTATGATTTTGATTGGTGTGGTTTGGTTGAAGCTTTTTATGCAAAACCCAATTCAATGTTCAAAACTGAAACTGTTGATGAACGCGTTTACAGGGGGTTTAAAAAACCAAATGAAATTATCAATAGAAACGTCCAGCATTTTAATGCAAAGAAATCAGAAATCTATGATTTGTTTAACAAATTTGAGTTGTTGAAAAAAAGTGAACGAAAGCGTATTCTGAAATATTTGGATGAGTTTTACGAAATTATTAATGATGATAAACTTGTAAAACAAGAATTTATTGATAATGCAAGAGTACTGCATAACTAACATGAATGACTATGACATTTTTTAAAACAGGGTTTATCCTGCTATTGATTTTTTGCGCAACTCATTTGTTAGCACTTGACAAGGAGGAGCGAGAAATAATTAATGCCATCAGAACAGGAGATTTTGAATTTGTTGATTCATTATTGAAAAATCAATCAAATGTAGATTGTGAATTTAGTAATGGGAGATCCGGCTTGTTTTACGCCATTAGATTTAATCGAATTGAAATTGCAAAATTAATTTTAAGCAAAGGTGCTAAGGCTGATAAGGTATCGGCAAAACTTCCATTACTCAACTGGGCTATAAAATATGATCGTCGAAGAATTGCCAGTTTATTGATAGAATATGGAGCCAATGTTAACCGGACGGATTCCAAATTGAACACGCCATTAATTTTAGCAGCTAAATCGAATAATTTGTGGATGTCTAAAGTGTTGATTGATAGAGGCGCAAATATCATGCATGAAAATTCAATGGGGAAGAAAGCCAGCGATTATTCTGTTCATTGGGAAAAACAAAATACACATGAATATTTACTAAGTATGGAGAAGCTATGGTCGATGTCACCTGCCATTCCATCAATGCAAGATGGGCCCTACATTTATCATGAATCAGAAAATGAATTGGTGATGCAATATTATGAGCATGTTCAATCAAAGCATTTAACCAGATTGATTGAAAAAACGATCACCTATTCAGGAAACGATACGCTTATTAAAGGAATTGGCTGGGATAAAGATTCATATCATATCAAAAAAAACTACAAACCCATCCCGTATAAAATTGAAACTGAAGGAGATGTATTTGCTGTGGGTGATGTGCATGGTGAATATTATATCTTACTTAATTTATTAGAAAATAATAAGATCATCGATGAGAATGGGAAGTGGATTTTTGGAAATGGCCATTTGATATTTTTAGGTGATCTTTTTGATCGTGGGAGCAAGGTTACGGAAACATTATGGTTTCTTCATGAATTGAGTTTTGAGGCTGAAGAACAAGGTGGAAAGCTTATTGTTTTATTGGGTAATCATGAAGTAATGATAATGAAAGGCGATAACCGTTATGTGAATAATAAGTATAATTATTTCAATCAATATACCTATACTAAATATTCTGAATTATATGGTAAGAATAGTGTATTAGGAAAATGGTTGCGCAATCAAGGCGTAATTCAACAGATTAACGATAATTTGTTTATGCATGCAGGGATTTCGCCCCAATTTAATGTTAGAAATTATAGTTTTCCGGAAATAAACTTAGCCATTCAAATGTATCTGAATTCTGATGAGGAACTGATAGCGGGCAGCCCTGAAGATATTATTTTAAGTTCTTACGGGCCACTATGGTATAGGGGTTATGCTGCATCAAAAAGTAAAATGCCTCAAGTTCCTCAGGAATTTGTCGACAATTACCTGAGTTCAAAAAAACTTTCTCACATGGTTCTGGGGCATAACGAGCAAAAAACAATTACTACCTCATATGAGGGAAAGATAATATCAATTGATATTCACTACAATGAAGATGGCAGTTCGGCTCAAGGTTTATTTATTTCTAATAATAAACTTTACCGATGCTATTCAAATGGTTTTAAGGAAGAAATTAAATAATATGGATATAAAAAATGAGAGATCGCGATGAACTCTCATTTTAACCCTTTTAAAGACTCAATCTAGAAATTCCATCTTACTTTTAAACCAAATGTTCGCGGAATGGCCGGTACAAAAGTCGGAACTCCAAACAAGCTTCCTGTATTACCGGCTCCAATCAAATATTTTTCATTCAATAAATTGTGTGAGAATAAAGTGAATGTAAGTGAAGGATCAGCCAGTTGAACTCCGGTAGATAAGTTTACTAAAGTATATGCGTCTTGCTCAATTCCTGCTGTATTTGCATCTTCAAAAAAGAAATGTGATTTGTGTGATATAGACGGTGTAATAAAAAGAGACATGTTTGTATTAATTGAGGCTTGATATTTTGCGCTCAAATTAAAGCTATGATCAGGTGTTAGCATGAACTGATTATCGGCATATTCCTGTTCATTTCCATCTTTATCTTCCTTATTGTAGCGTGCTTTAATGAAAGCATAATTCCCAAAAATATTAAAATGCTTGGAAACGCTGTATTGAAATGAAGTTTCTAACCCATAAGTTGTTGCTTCACCGGCATCTTTAATGATGTATGCGAAGTCACCGGTTGTTGGATCCGCAATCCAGGCATTGGTTTGGAAGTTATGATAAGTATGATAGAACACTGCAGCATCAAACATAAATTGATGGTTTACAATGGTTTTAAATCCCAAATCAAAACTGTTTACAGTTTCATCATCTAATATTTCTGAACTTCCATCTGCCTGAAATTGGATTACATTAGGCCTTCTGCCTTTGGCATAAGAGATATAGATGTTTGAATTATTACTTAGTTTGTAATTGGCAACCAATCGACCGGTTACACCACTAAAGTTTGCAATTTCGTTCCCTTGACCTTGCGTTGGTTTAAAAAACAAATTTGGATAATTGCCGGTTAACATTCCTAAAGTAGAATTTGATCCAGCAATAAACTTAATTTGATTGGTCACATCAGAGTGATCAAAAACAAGGCGGAGCCCTCCGCTAATTTTAAGTTTCGAAGTTAGATCATAACTGGCATCAGTGAATAATTCAATAGCTCTGTTTTGAGCCGAAGTAAAATTCTCTTCTTCATGGTGTGTTGAAAGCGGCATACCTGCTAATGGACCAAGTCGCGGATCTAATGGGAGCGCTTCAAGTCCAAAAGGTTGCCCGTTTGGCATCACCAAATAATTTGGATCTAAAAATAAATGCACCATGTGGGTTTCGTTAGGCGAAAACCAATACTTTTGGTCAGCGTTTTCAAGAAAATAATTGATTCCACTAAAACCACTAAATTTATTGCCGATTGCATAGTTTATACGTAATTCCTGACTGAGTTGATCTGCTTTGATGGTTGCAGCCATATCAATAGCTTCAGCAGCAGTTCCGTCACCATCCCAGCGTTCGTATGATTTGTTGGTTTGAAACGAAGTAATACTTGTTAGAAAAAGATGTTCGTTAAAATAATGACGAGCATTTAAAATAAAACTGGCTACATCTTTATCAGCTTTTAAATCTTCTCCTTTATCCAAAGAAGCTTCGTAAGAAAAAACGTCCGTTACCCCATTGGTGTTAGGGAATCGTTGACTCATGAATGCTACACCTGGTGCTGCATCTTTTTGATAGTTGAAAATAAAATCAATTTTAGTTTTTTCTGACGCTAAGTATCTGGCAGAAAAACGGATACCTTTGGTGTTTTTCCCGTTTAAAGTTCCACCAAAAGTGTTTTTAACATAGCCATCCTGTGCGTTATAAACTGCAGCAAGACGAGTGTTTAGTTTGTTTTTAATAATTGGAATATTGATTGCAGCATTAATATCTGTTTGAGCATAACTCCCAAAGCCACCAGAAATATAACCTCCAAAATCATTGGTTGGCATTTTGGTTAGAAAATGAACTGCACCAATTTGAGCTCCCCTTCCAAAAGTTGTTCCCTGAGGACCTTTTAAAACTTCTACCCTGTCCATGTCGTACAATTCCAATAATCCACTACTGGCTTGGGTTAAAGGAGCATTATTCATAAACAAAGAAACCCTTGGTTGGGCATTTGGGCTAACTTCATCACTCGTCAGTCCTCTGATGACAAAATTGGGACGTTGATTACTTTGTACTCTGATATTTAAACCGGGAACCAGGTTTGCAAATTCATCCAGGTTTTGTATGCTTAAATCAGATAGCGTTTGTTCGCTTATTGCACTTATGCTAATCGGTACATCCTTAATTTGTTGTTCTTGTTTTTGTGCAGAAACAACCACACCCTGCAAATCGTAAATGGTTTGCGAAAGTGTTGCATTTAAAAAATTTGGGCCAAGACCGAGTATTTGATTTTTGGTTTGACTCTCGAATCCTGTGGATGAAATATTAATATGGATTTTTCCGGGAGGAATATTTGTGATGTTAAACTCACCAAATTCATTTGTAATTACTCCTCTTTGAATTTCATTGATGAAAATGTGTACTCCGGATAAAGGGTTTTGATTTGTATCGGTTATTTTTCCTCTTAAATTGGTTTTGTCTTGTGAAAAGACGATTAGGCTTGTTGCAATCATGACGAGCAACAATAGGTTTTTCTTGATCATATGTTTGTTTTTTGACAAAATTGAGGATTCTTTAATCGAATTTCAATTCGAGACTTGTTAATTTAATGTTAAAGAAATTCGTTAGCGCAATATTTGGGCTGACAAAAATATAATCTTAAATGGAAATAACAAATGATTATTGACAAAGACTTAAATTATTTAGACGTATGTCCAATTGGCCAGAAAGGTGCAGGAACTACCTCCGCTTCATTTGTGACTTCTTGTGTTGACGTTTTTAGTTTAACCAGATATTTCCCAATTTTGAATTCTCTTCCAAACCATACTACTTTATGAAATCCTGCTGTTCCATCAATTTTTAATTCTTTTACTGGATCTCCCATTCCATTGAGGATAACCATGCTTGCTTCATGATCATCAGTGCGGAGGTAATAATAAATTACCAAACCGTTTTGTTCATTATTGGTGAAAGCATGCGAATCTCCTGATAATTCATAATTTCCCCAATAAGCGCGCTCAGAATAGTTTCGTACTGGTTTCGACGCTATATCAAATAAAAATGCATCTTGACTTAAAACATCTTTGTTGATTTGTTGCAAAAGAGAAACGTCAGTAATATATGCGCCCCGTCCATAAGTGCCAACAATTAAATCATTTTCACGTTCCTGTATTTTTAAATCTTTTACAGCCACAACAGGCATGTTATTTTTAAATGATTGCCAATGATTGCCTTCATCAAAAGAGATAAAAACGCCTTTGTCATTTCCTGCATAAAGTAAACCTGCTTTATGCGGATCTTCAACAAGCACATTTACAGGAGCATTAGAAATACCATCGGTAATTTTTGTCCAACTCTGGCCATAATCATTAGTTTTAAAAATAAGAGGAGTAAAATCATCATTCCTAAATCCTGATTTACAAACATAAGCGGTAGCGGCATCATGGGGCGAACTAACAACTCGACTTACCCAGTAATCAGTGTTTCCACCAATCTTAGCAATTTTTTCCGTCATATCGACCCAGGTTTTACCATCATCATCAGTAAGTTGTATGCGGCCATCGTCAGTCCCAATCCAAATAACTCCTGCTTTTTTTGGCGATTCAGAAATAGAAGTAATGGTGCAATACATCATGTGTCCTTTACCGGCAATTTTCTTGGCATCATTGGTGGTTAAATCCGGACTGATTTCTTCCCAGGTTTCACCTTGATCTTTTGAACGAAGCAACATTTGACCACCGGTATAAATTGTTTTACTGTTGTGAGGTGAAATTTCAAGTGGAGGTGTCCACGGAAAACGATAGGGTGCTGCACCTTCTTTCGCCACCGGTTGAATATCTACACGTTCTCCTTTAGTTTGGTCAATTCGTAAATGGCCTCCAAACTGTGTTGAAGAATATGCCCAGCGGTTATCTTTGGGGTCAACCTTGGTGTACATTCCATCCCACATTCCAACAATGTTCCAGTCCTCAACTCCAATCCTTCCTGACCATCCATTTGAAGGCCCTTTCCACGCTTCATGATCTTGCAAGCCTAAATAAATATTGTATGGTACTGCATCGTCGGTTTCTACCATGTATATTTCTCCCAGTGGGATGTGGTATTTGTGATTAACTGTTAAACCTTCATCAAAAGTTTCGTATAATCCACCATCACTTCCAAACATCATATGCCGCCCATCTATTGGATCTACCCAAAATGTTCGGTAATCGCCAAACATGGTTTTTGATATATTTCCATTTCCCCATTCGCAACTTGGCCATGTTTTACCCCCATCTTCAGAATAGAGTAAACCATCAGAACTAATAAATATTTTGTCGGGATTGTTAGAGTTTACAATGATCTTATTGAACGAATAGGCAGCTTTGGCACTCACATTGCAACTGTCAGTATTCATTTTTAGCCAATTCACTCCATTGTTGTTTGATCGATAGACTTCTCCTCCTATCATCTGATCGAAATAAGGGTCACGCAAGTGATTCATCGCGATATTTTCGTCAATGACTATTCCTGGTTTTGGATTGAGGTTCTCAATAACTGCATAAACAATTTCAGGCTGATTGTAACATAAAGCCAGTCCAATCCTGCCAATATTACCTTGTGGTAATTCACCTGTTAATTTATTCCAACTTGCTCCGCCATCTGTACTCTTGTAAATGGCTGAATGCGCTCCACCAGCCTCATAATGCCACGGATAGCGATATTTTTCATAAGAAGCTGCATAAAGAATATCCGGGTTTTTGGGGTTAATAATCATGTCGATGATACCCGTGTTCTCATTAATATATAGTGTCTTGTTCCATGTTTTTCCTCCATCGGTGGTTTTAAAAACACCCCTTTCATCATTTGGTGTAAATAAATGCCCCATGGCTGCTACCCAAACAATATTTGGGTTTTTAGGATGAATGATTAAAGTTGAAATATGGTGCGTATTTTCCAGGCCGAGGAATTCCCAATTTTCTCCTCCATCTGAAGATTTAAAAACTCCTTCACCTTTATGCGTGCTTCTGGCTCCATAGGCCTCGCCGGTTCCAACCCAAACTTGTTTTGGGTCAGAAGAAGAAACAGCAACGGCACCAATACTACTCACTCCGGCATTATCAAAGACCTGAAAAAATGTTGTTCCGTTATTAATTGTTTTCCAAACACCGCCGTAACGACCTGCCACGTAATAGGTGTATTTAAAATTCAGGTTATTGGTTTGTGGGATGGCAATTGATGAAATCCATGCACCGGTTCGATGCGGCCCAAGATTTCGATATTCTAAAAAATTTAAATCATCTTCTGCAATAATCTGAGCGTTTGTATGAATGAAAATGAAGAGTAAGCAAAAAGAAAAAAATGAGGTCAATTTCATGATGGGTGAATTTTAGATAAAAAACAAATATACAATTTCATTTACCAGAATGCAGCAAATAGCCTCATAGAATATATTTTTATTATTAGCCAGAATATCCTAATTTCATAGCTTCAATTTAGCATCATCAAAAAACAACATAAAATGAAAAAAATTATTAAGCTTTTGTTATTTCAAATTGTTCTATTAAGTGCCATTTCTTGTGCCAAAAATTCCTTTTATCAAAGTGCCTATCAAAGTAATGAGTTTAAGTTATCTGAACTCAACAAAGACTGGTCTGGTGGGACTTATGCAAGTACTGATCAGGGGATGGTTTATGGATTAACCAATGATGACAAATATCTATACGTTAAGTTAAAAGTTGTTGATGAAAGAAACCAACGTAAGATTATCATGAATGGTTTGATTTTGTGGTTTGATATTGAAGGTAAATCTAAGAAAAATTTTGGTTATGCTTTTCCATTGGAAAATGAACAAGCAAGAATTGAAAATAATTTGGTTAGCATGAGTGAGGATGATCCGGGATTAAGAGCTAGATTGCAGTCATTACAAATTGAAACAAGTAAGGTAAATAGACGATTTGCGAAGGGTAACGAAGCTATAAATGTTATTTCTAAAGATGGAGAAGTGATTGAAACCATTGAGTCGCACCGCAATAAAGAGGGGGTTAACATGATGGTTTATATGGATCAGTATCATATTCTGTATTATGAAGCCCGGATCCCGTTAGCTAAGATATTTGGTGATAATATGATCTCTCCGATATCTGAGATACCAGCTTTTAGTTATGGATTTGAGATTGGGGAATTGGAGTTAGGAGTTAGAAATCAGATGTATATGCGCTCATCATATATGATGCGTAATTCTCAAATGGACAGAACTAGTATGAATAGTAGAAGGCGAAATGCTGGTCAGCAGCAAATATATGGAGTAAAGAGAATTAAGCAAAGAGCAATTGAAGTATGGGTGAAACAGGTAAAGTTAAGCACTAAATAGCAAATGCTTATTCCTATATCCAGTCTCTGGCAAGATAAAAGAAATCAAATACATAAGTATGGGTTTTGCCAACCTGTGAGACTTTGAACTGCTATATTTTGTATTTTTTGGTTCTGTAATTCAGGAACTTTTAATAATTGTAAAAATTTTTGATCTGAAGTGTTGCTAGCATTGAATTGATGGTTATTTAACCAAATTTCAGAACCACTCACAGCGGAGTTGTAATTATTGGAAGTTTCTCCTCGTGGGCTTCGAATGGTTGCCACATTTAACTGGTCTTTCAAGTCCTTTTTTGAATTTGCATTGGCGATGGCCTCAGCTAGTAAAAGTCCGCTTTCATAACCCAAAAGCGAAAAGGCACTTGGATTTAAATCATATACTTGATTAAATTCTTGAGAGAATTTTGATTTGGAAGCTTCTAAACCATGTTCCCAACTTGAGGCTGAATAGATTTCAGAAACTAATTCATGATTATCAACTTTATCAATTCCATCAAAAAAGAAAGGACTAACAGTTAAAGGGATTTTACCCAAAAATCCTGCATTTTTAAATCGTTTCCAAAAATCTGCTGCATCCATACCACAAAGTAATGCATGTACATGTGATGGCTTTTGTTCAGAAATGTGTTCGATTAAAGCTTTTGTATTAACAATTCCTGGTTGAATTTTTAATATGTTGTAATGGGTGTTTTGCGCTCCTGCAGCTTCGGCTCCTAATCTAAAAGCTTCGTGAAGATGATATCCGGCATCGTAAACGGTCATACTGATGGAGAGATCTCCACCATATTCTTTTTGTGCCCAATAGCCTAATGCCCATTCACTTTCCCATAAATGCATGCTGTTAAAATGATAAAAATCGGGTAAGGTATTTTCAATAAGAATATTTTCTCCGAGGTTATTTAGCAAGAGAGGTATTTTATTGTTTTTGAAAAATTCTATAAGTTGCATCGAGACCGGATTTGAAATAATTCCGGAAATTAAATCTACATCATCGTACTGAATTAATTTTTCAGAAGCTTTTTGAACATCCTCTAAGCCGCCATGATTAACAAAACCAGAGACGATTTCAACTGAAGATAAATTATTTTGAAGTAGGGCGAGTTCAAATCCTTTTTTAAAGTCTTTGCCCATAGATGGGACGACGCTTGAACCAGGTAAAATTAGTCCTGCTTTAATTTTCATAAATAGGTGTAAAAGAACAGGAATCAGACCTTAGCAAAGCCTGATTCCTGCATCTGTGAAAAATTGAATTAACTTCTGCTTGGAAACATTCCAACCATGGCAATGATATAATTCGTGACTAAAAATGGTTGCTCGTTTGAGAACCATTGATTCCCTCCAGTATTACCAATCGTAACACTACCACTAACCGCTGCACCTGTATTTAAATCAACAGTAGGTGCACCACCTGCCTTGTAATTTAAGGCCGAATCGCGTCCTACTATGCCTTTTGCAAGCGTTGAATTAGCAGAAGGAACTGCCTCATCACCATCTTGGACAGAAGCTTTAATTGTAACCGACATTGCACCAGTACTTGCAGAGTGCGTATGCGCAGGAAGATTAGCAACTGTTAAATTTGTTTGTTCATTTCCGCCCTTTTGGCCTAAAGTCCGTGCAGTTAATCCTGCACCATGACCGGCTCCAACGGGAACACGACCTTGCATGTCAGGAAGCCCGAAAGTTGTTCGACCGTCACCTCCGTAAGTTGTTCCTAGTAGCGAAAATAACGCCGTATTTTGACTAATTGATAGTAATTGACCTTGGCAATAAGCCCACCCTCGTGGGGCAAAATTAATGGGCCAAATGATTATTGTTCCTAAAAATGGATTGTCCATAATAATTGTTTTTAAATGAATAATTGATGATTTGTATTATAATCTTTAATGATAATAAGTAGTAATATTTCTTTAATTAGTCTTTTGAAAGCATATCCTGGATTATTGTTTTAATTAATTCTCCAATATTAAAATCCTGAAATTTCAATCCAGGTTGTTCCTCCAGCTGATATTAAAGTTGATGAAAAACGATCATATGTAGTCTTGGTTCCACCAAGCTTAACATCTGACATTACATCGCCGCCTGCAGTGGCAATTGTCACCCTATTAGAGGCGTGTATTGAGCTGAGGTAGATTATTTTTCCCGCTCCTGCTGACGCTGCTGTAGGTAATGTATAGGTGTTAGAACCACTGGAGGTGTAAACAAGATCATCAGTTGTTAATACAGTATAAGCACCGTTTTGAAGATTAACTGTTAATGCACCACCTCCTCCACTTGGAGCTGCTACCCAGCTTGGCGCCGCGGTGCCATTTGTTTGTAAAAGTTGTCCGGCGGTTCCAGCAGCCAAGCGTACCCAATTGCCGGAGCTATTATAATACATGATATCACCTTCAGTTTCGCTGCCTAAATAAATATCTGTTCCATCAACTGAGTTATCAGCTATGGTTAAAGTCCCATTAGCAGCTAATGCTGCATCACCACTAATGGCAACACTGGCAAAATCAGCAGATCCATCTGCAATTAGTAAATTACCTGCAGTTTTGGTTGAAGAGCTTACATCTGATAATTCGCTTAATTGAGATGCACCTCCTGAGGAAGCTGGTAGTTTGACACTGCCTCCACTTGTTAAATAAATAGTATCGTTACTAATACTTAAGGTTTGAATTTCATTGGTGATTGACGCATCCACTTCAGCAGGAAGTTTAGCAATTCCTCCATCTGTTAAATAAATGGTATCGTTACTAATGCTTAGGGTTTGAATTTCATTGGTGATTGACGCATCCACTTCAGCAGGAAGTTTGGCGATTCCTCCATCTGTTAAATAAATGGTGTCGTTACTAATGCTTAGGGTTTGAATTTCATTGGTGATCGACGCATCCACTTCAGCAGGAAGTTTGGCGATTCCTCCATCTGTTAAATAAATGGTATCGTTACTGATGCTTAAAGTTTGTATTTCGTTGGTAATAGACCCATCAACTTCTGCCGGTAGTTTAGCACTTCCTCCATCTGTTAAATAAATGGTATCGTTACTGATGCTTAAGGTTTGGATTTCATTAGTGATTGAAGCATCCACTTCTGCCGGTAGTTTGGCAATACCACCATCTGTAAGGTAAATAGTGTCATTACTGATGCTTAAGGTTTGAATTTCATTGGTGATTGAAGCATCCACTTCTGCACTTAATTTGTTATTCCAATAGGTAGTGTCAGATCCGGTTATGCCTTTTGCAATTGAAGCGCCGAAAATGGGGTCACTTTCTATACCACCACTAGCTCCACCACTGTTCCATAAAGCTGTATCAGCTGCTGTTATACCTCCTGCAACTGAATTGGTTGCAGTTAGGTAACCTTGTGCATTTGTAGTGTACCAAATCCAAAGTGCTTTCCATTTTGTAATATCATCTTCTGTAATACCAGATGTGGGATGTGATGTAAATATCGGATCTGTTTCGTCAAATGTATCCAGTTTGCTATTCCAATAAGCAGTATCGATTCCGCTTATTCCTTTTGCGATTGAAGTAGCAAAAATGGGATCGGTTTCTATTAATTCGTTGAATTTGCTATTCCAATAAGCTGTGTCTGCTGAAGTAATACCTTTAGCAACTGATGCAGAAAAGAGAGGGTCTGCCTCAACAAATTCGCTCAATTTATTCATCCAACTGGCAATGTCAGCCTCGGTTATGGAAGCACTTGGTGATGCAGCAAACAAAGGATCTACTTCAATTATGCTATCAATCTTATTCGACCAGAACAGCACATCTTCTTGAGTAACTGAAGCCAGGGGAGATGCCGAAAACAAGGGATCAGATTCGTTGTAATTTTCTGTGGTCTTTGAATGCAATGCGTATGGTACGCTCATTAATTCACTAGTTCCAAAAGCGATTCCATCTATACTAATTTGAATAAAATAAGGTCCGTTGGCCCAGTTAATTAAAGCAAAGCTACCCGGGTTTTGCGAACCGATTACTAAGTTAATAATGCCATGCGGATTTGAAACTACGTTATGTGTTTCTGAAAATACTGAGCTTCCATCTACACTTCCTTGTAAAATGGAGAACTCCATGCTTACATTGGCATTGGCATTAATATTTCCGTTGGCGTCGCGGATTACGGCCTGATACTTAAATCCATCCCCGGATTGAGCAAAGCCTGATAAACTTATAAGAAGGATGTATGCTAGTGCGTATATCTTTTTCATATGATGATTGGTTAAGTAAATAATGGGTTATTTAATTTTGATAATTTTAAAAGTCATTACCTCAATTTGTTCATCAATTATCTTTAAATAATACGTAGATGGTGATAAGAAATTGAAAGGAATTTGAGTTTGGTTAGTTGTTATTTGTTCGGAAGCCAGTAATCTTCCGAATTTATCGTATAAAAAATAATTAAGGTTGTTTAGTTTCTCTTTTGAAATCTTCAGAATTACGTAGTCTTTTGTAGGATTGGGATAAGCTAGTAATTCGTAAGCCAGTTGTGAGATTTCATTCACAGCAGTGACCGTAATATTTGTTTGGAAGAAACCTTGGGTAAGAATTTGATCTTGGGCAACTGTTTCCGTGATTACTTCACCAATTGAAAAAGATAGTGAACCTTGATTATTGGTAAGATGCCCACCCCCAGTATTAATTATTTGTAATTGTTGTGCTTGCGAAATGGAATATGTGAATACACATAACAGTATTATACCTAATGGCTTCATCGTCATTAATTTTAAGATAAAATAATAAAGCCTTAGGGATGACTTTTAAAATAAGATTAGGTAGTGAATTTGATAAAGAGGCAAAGCAATATCAATTTCTTAGGTGTAGGAATAAAATATTAGACTTATTGATCAGTTTTAGTTTAGTAATAATTATAGTAGTTGTATAGTAGTGAAATTTAGTTTGCTGACAGTTTTTCACCTGAAAAATTGAAGCAAATATATAACAAAAAAATACACAAGTCAATATTATATAGAATAATTCTAAATAAAATTTTGCACGAAAAAAAAGCGAGGTCGAAACCTCGCTTTTTTAATTTCTAATCTTTTAGCCACTTATCGAGCCAATTAAAATAGGTTCGTTGCCAAAGAATTCCGTTTTGTGGTTTAAGTACCCAGTGGTTTTCATCAGGGAAACTTAAAAATTCGGCAGGAACTCCTTTTAAGATGGCTGCATTAAATGCCATCATTCCCTGTGAGTAATCAACGCGATAATCTTTTTCGCCATGAATTACTAAAATGGGTGTATCCCACTTGTCAACATATCGGTGTGGAGAATGTGCATAAGTGTTCTGAGCTGCTTTATTCGTTTTATCCCAGTAAGGTCCGCCCATATCGAAATTTGCAAACCACATCTCTTCAGTTTCCAGATATTGAGCTTCCATATTAAATATTCCATCATGGGCGATAAAAGCTTTAAACCGTTTATCATGATTTCCCGCTAAATAGAAAACCGAATAACCACCATAACTGGCACCAACAGCTCCAAGCTTGGTTTCATCAACGAAAGGTTCTTTGGCTAATTCGTCAATGGCACTTAAATAATCATCCATGTTTTGGCCATGATAATCCAAACTGATTTGTTCTTCCCATTCCTGTCCAAATCCTGCAACACCGCGACGGTTTGGTGCAACGATGATGTAATCGTTAGCAGCCATAATTTGATAATTCCATCGGTACGACCAACTTTGGCTTAATGCACCTTGAGGACCACCCTTGCAATAAAGCAAGGCAGGATATTTTTTGTTGGGATCGAAATGAGGTGGATAAATAACCCAAACCAACATTTGTTTATTGTCGGTTGTTTTAACCCATCGCTCTTCAACTTTACCCATGGTTAGCTGATCTAACAGATCTTTATTCACAAATGACAATTGTTTTTCTTCTCCTGAGTTTACATCAACTGAAAATATTTCAGCAGGTGAGGACATTGAAACTTTTGTTCCGATTAACTGATCACCAGCTGGTATAACCGATTGATAATCATGTACTCCACCCGTGATTAAAGCAATTTCATTGCTGGGAATATGTAGTTGATAAATTTGACGTTTCGCATGCCAAACACTGGTAAAATAAACTGATTTAGAATCTTCTGACCAAGCAAGCCCTTCGCAATGTTGATCAAAATCAGCTGAATAATCTTTACCTGTTCCTTCAGCAATATCATAAACCCACAAACGAATTTGATCAGCTTCGTAACCATCTCTTTCCATGCTTTCCCATGCAATTTTACTGCCGTCAGGAGAGAAGACAGGAGACACATCATAACCCATCATTCCTTCCGAAATATTTGTGGTTTCGCCACTTTCTGTATTGTAAAGATAGATGTCGGAATTTGTTGAAATACTATAAGCTTTACCAACTTTTTTACGACTGGTGTAAGCGATGGTTTTGCTGTCAGGACTCCAATTAATTTGTTCCATTCCACCAAATGGTGCATTTGGAGATTCAAAAGGCTCATCTTTCATTATGTCTCTAACATTTGAAATATCTCCACTGCGGTTATAATCTGCAACAAAAACATGTGATAAACCTTCTACAAAATGATCCCAATGTCGATACATCAAATCATTAAAAATCATACCGCTTGCCTTTGGTAAGTCTGGATGAAGATCCTGAGTGTTGGGTGCGACTTTAACTTCTTTTATGAAAAGTATTTTTGATTGATCGGGGGCATATTTAAAGCCATTAATTCCACCTTCAATTTCTGAAATTTGAGTTCGTTCAGTACCGTCAGGGTTCATTTCCCATAATTGCCCTGAACCAGATTCGTATGAAATGAATCCAATTTTTAGACCATCCGGTCTCCAGGTGCCTTCATATTCACTAAATTTTGTATTGGTGATTTGTTTTAAATCTGTACCATCAATATGCATGGTGTAAAATTCTCCATTGCTTTTATTCTGATCAATATCGTAATAGGTTGTTTTGAATAGAATTGTTGAATTTTCAGGTGAAACAACAACATTGCCTAAGCGACCAAACGACCATAAAACCTCAGGAGTCATGAGATCTGAAGTTAATTTAAGGTTGGGATTCCCAATGTATGGGGCATCATCCATTGATGCTTTTTCCACACTTGCATTATCGCATGATGCTAAAACGAGCGTAAAAGAGATAAATAAAAGGATAAGTTTTTTCATGATTGGTTTTTTTTAATATTTGTAGCTAAGTTCTTAATTTTTTTTGAGAAGTGTTTAGAAATTTGAGAATAAATGTTGTGCCTGAATTGATTTCAGATTGAAGAGAAATACTGCCTTTATGTAGTTGCATAATTTGACGCGATAAACTCAGTCCAATACCCGATCCTTCTTTCTTTGTTGTGAAGAATGGAATAAATATTTGATCTATTAAATCTTTCTCAATCCCTGAACCATTATCAGAAATCATCACTAAAGTATTTAGGGAAGTAATACTGGTTTCGATTTTTATATGCTTATCGGTAGTTTTATTTTGAACGGCTTGAATGGCATTAAGCAATAAGTTGATCATTACTTGTTCAATCATTTCAGCATCGATATTTACCATGATTTCAATATCTGGGTTGGGTGATTGGATTTGAATATCGTGCTTCTGAAACTCCGGTTTCATAAAGGCCGTCAGGTGATTTATTAATCCATTAATATTGGTTTCGGATAGTCGTGGCTTCGGAAGTTTACTTAATTCTTTATAGGTGGTTACAAATTTTAACAAACCTTTGCTTCTGTTCTCAATGGTTTCTAAGCTGTCAAAAATATCTTCCGATTCTGCATCTTTAATGTCTTTCATCTTTCTCCTTTGACCATCCTCGTTCAATAGCATTTTATTAATTGCGGCACTTAAAGATGAAATAGGTGTTACTGAATTCATGATTTCATGATTAAGAATCCTGATCAACTTTTTCCATGATTCTAATTCTTGTGTATCGAGTGCCTCACTTATATTGTGCAATGAAATCATTTTGTATTTAACTCCTTTTAGCTTGAAAATGGTGCATTGCAGATTCAGAGAAATTTGCTCATTAGCTATGTTTATTTTAACCATTTTCTCCGATTCTCCACGAATCGAATTTATGGCGGTAAGTAAATTTTGATCAATATCTGCGATGTCATCAATGGAACTGATCTTTTTAATTTTAAGTAAATTTTTCGTGGCTTGGTTAATAAGTTCAATATTCCCATCCTCAGTATGGCAGATTATGGCAGCCTTCGAATGTTCAAATACAGTTAACAAATATTGATAGTGTAGCTCTTTTTCAATTTTCGCATTTTGAAATTCATCTGTTACTTCTTTTAGGGCATATCGGAGTTCGGTAAATGAGGTTTTTTTTGATCCGGATTCTAGATAATTGGATGAAAAGTCCTTGTGTTTTATTGAAAGAATTAGTTTGCCAATTTCTCGATTTGTTGATTCCATGAAATAAATCATTTCGATCAGCGAAATAATAATTGCACTTAAACTCACCGCTGAGGTAACATACCATTTATCTTGATTCATAGAATAGATGAACAGAAAGATGATGATTCCTAGTAATAATACCCTAAATATTAGTTTTAATCTAAAGTTTTTAAAGACCATATTTGCTCATTTTTCTATAAAGCGTTGTTCTCCCTAAACCCAGAGCTATTGCTGTTTTGGTTAAGTTTCCTTTATTTTCGGTTAATGCTTTTTGAATGGCATTTTTTTCAAGCTCTCCAATATTTAAGGTATCGGCATTTGAGCTGGGTTGTTCAATGTTCAACCAAATATCATCAGTTTCGATCGTGCCAGAATTACACATAATTATTGCTCTTGCAACCAGATGTTTTAATTCACGAATATTTCCGGGCCAATGATATTTTGCTAATTTTTTGATGGCTTCTTTTGAAAATTGAATTTCAGATTTGTTGTATTGCTTTAAGTATTTTTTTGTAAAGAATTTAATCAGTAATGGAATATCTTCTACTCTTTCTCTGAGCGGCGGCAAGCTAAGCTCAACCGTATTGATTCTATAAAGCAAATCTTTTCTGAATAAGGTTTCATCGTTGAGTTCACTTAAAGGAGCGTTAGTTGCTGAAATAAGTCTGATGTCAATTGGAATGGGAGTATTGGATCCCAGACGGTATATTTCACGTTTTTCGAGTGCCGAAAGCAATTTTGCTTGCTGAGCGCGCGTCATGTTTCCAATTTCATCGAGGAAAAGTGTTCCGCCATTAGCGGCCTCAAACCGACCTTGTCGATCCGCTTGCGCATCGGTGAATGATCCTTTGGTATGGCCAAACAATTCCGATTCAAACAGCGAAGATGCAATTGCTCCAATATCAAGATTTACAAAAATTTGTTCGGAGCGGTCTGAGTATCTGTGGATGGCTCGTGCAATTAATTCTTTGCCCGTTCCGTTTTCGCCTAGGATCAGAATATTTGCATTTGTTGGGGCAACCTTCTTCACTAATGCAATAAGCTCTTTCATGATTTTTGAATTGCCGATAATTTCTTGGTACGATTTATCCAATTCTTCTTTCAATATTTTCTGTTTTGATTTCAATGATCGGATTTCGGTTTTAGATTGGCTCAGTCTAAGGGCAGATTTAACGGTTGCTATAAGCTTCTCATTATCCCATGGTTTTACTACAAAATCAATGGCACCTATTTTCATAGCTTCAACAGCGATGTTTAAATCGCCATAAGCAGTTATTAAAATAACGTTGGCCTGAGCATTAATCTTTAATATTTCTTTGAGCCAATGAATTCCTTCTTTGCCACTGGTTGTTCCGGTCGAAAAATTCATGTCAAGCAAAATAACATCGAACTCTTCACGCAATAAAATCTGTTGAAGTTTAAAAGGATCGCTTTCAGTTCTGATAATCTCAAATTCTTTTTTTAAAACTACCCTCGATGCTAATAAAATATCCTTGTCGTCGTCAACAATTAATAACTTGCTCATTTTGTTTTTTAAAGGTGATGTTGAATTATGTAATTTCAAAGATAAATAATTGATCGGGTTTTAAACAACTAAATTGTTCCGAACTGAAACAGTTTGTTTAATTCGGCTTTGTCTCACTTTATGTAATAATCACAAATAGAGAGTTTTGTTAGATGTGGTATGCTTATTGAATATTTGGCAGGGATTAAAAAATTAGTTGTTTAATATTTTGGGTAATATTTAAATTGAATGAATTAATGATTAAAAATTATTTTAAAACTGCAATCAGGAATATATGGCGGAATAAAATCCAATCATTGATTAATATTATTGGTTTATCAGTAGGGCTTGCATCAGCGATCCTGATTTTATCATTTGTGTGGTTTGAAATGAGCTACGATAATTTTCATCCGGATGTAAAAAATACTTATCGGGTATATTGTGACCAACCGGATAATAACTATATGAATTCGACCCTTTTTAACGTAATGCCCGTTCCTTTTCAGCCCGAAGTAAAAAAGAACTTTCCTGAAGTTAAATATGCGACCAGGGTTTCTGCCAATTATGATTTACTGAGTGTTGACAGAATAAATTACACAGCTGAAAACTATTATGCAGTTGATCAGGATTTCTTAAATATGTTTGAACTGTTTATGGTTTATGGCCAAAAAGAAGATGCATTAGTTGATAAATATTCCATTTTATTATCGGAAAATATTGCCAGTAAATATTTTGGGGATCAGAATCCGGTGGGAGAGGTGCTGGTGATGAACGATACCATAAATCTGGTGGTTAAGGGCGTATTTAAAGAAATCCGATCCAATACACATTTTAAATTTCAGGTGTTGGTGCCATTTTCGTTGGAAGAAATGACCTTGTCAGCATCATCAAAAACAGCATGGGATAATCATTCGGTAAAAACGTATATTCAACTGAATGAAGGCAGTAATGCTCCGGATTTGGAAACTAAACTAAAAGCGTTTATTATCTCTAAACGCGACCCTGAAGTTAAAGACTCTTATTTGCTTCAGCCCGTCAGGGACATCCATTTATATGGAAAACTGAATTTTGAACTAAGTGCCAATGGCGATATAAAATATATTTACATTTTTGGTGCAATAGCTCTGTTTCTAATCCTCATTGCTTCCTTTAATTATATGAACCTGGCCACGGCCCAATCGTTGCGAAGAGCCAAAGAGGTTGGTGTGCTAAAAGTGCTGGGTGCAAGTCGCAAACAGTTGTTTCGTCAATTTATTGGAGAATCAATATTTTATACTTTTTTATCGTTGATTGTAGCACTCGTTCTGATTGAAATATTTGAACCGGGTTTCAATAATTTTGTGAACCGTGAAATCGATTTTTATAATCATTCCCTGGTGTTTTATGTTTTGGTTATAATCGTTGTGTTGCTTATTGGTTTGATTTCAGGAAGTTATCCGGCACTTTATTTGTCGCGATTTTCACCGGTTAAAGTACTGAAAGGTTCAGTAAGCGGATCATCACGAAATGTGTATTTAAGAAATATAATTGTTGTTTTTCAATTTTTTATTTCTATCGTTTTAATAATAAGCACCCTTTTTATTATCAGTCAGTTGCATTATATACGCAACAAAGATTTAGGCTTTGATACAAAAAATATACTCACATTCTCGATGAATTATACTGATTGGAAAAGCACAGGGAAGGCATTGCAAAACGAATTGATGAAATTACCGGAAATACAGTCGGTTACCAGTTCCGATTATTTACCTTCGCGCATTACAAGTACCTCTTCATTTTATTATAACGACAGAGAGTCCAGGAAATCTTCAAGGATTTATTATAACAGGGTTGGGTTTAATATAATCGATTTTTATAACATCCCGCTTTTAAGGGGTGAAAATTTTTCTTCCGAATTAAGCAACGGGAAATATTTAATTATTAATGAGGAAGCGGAAAAGGCAATGAATGTTGATGATGTAATTGGGATGAACATTGAATATGGATGGCCAAAAAGGGAAAAATACACCATTTTAGGAGTGATGAAGAACTTTCATTTTACACCATTGAATCAAACCATCCAACCGGCAGCTTTTTTCCTGACAGATGGCGGAGGAAGAAGATTTTCGGTTAAAGTTGTAGCAGGGATGCAGGATGAAGCCATTAAAAGCATTGAAGCTGTGGTTAAAAAGTTTTCGCCAAGGTACTCGTTTAATTATGCAAGTATCCAGGATACAATTGACGGTAGTTATACCGAAGAAAGAAGACTCTCAGGTTTGTTTACTTTTTTTACAGTATTGGCTGTAATTATTGCATGCTTGGGCCTGTTTGGTTTGATTTCATTTATTGTGGATCAACGTACAAAAGAAATTGGAATCCGGAAAATCATGGGGGCATCAGTTCAAAATATCATTGCTCTATTCTCAAAAAGTATTGTCAGATGGGTGCTGATATCAAATCTTATTGCGTGGCCGGTGGCTTGGTATTTTATGAATAAGTGGTTGCAAAACTTTGCTTATTGCATCAAATTAGATATTGGGATCTTTCTTGTTGCAGGATTTATTACGCTTCTCATTGCTTTGTTAACAACAGGATTTCAAACAATTAAAACCGCTTTAATGAATCCGATTGAATCTTTAAAATATGAATAGCATGAATCACCTAAATCTAAAGCACATCATACGAAATTTTTGGAAAAATAAAACTTCATCTTTTATAAATATTTTGGGACTGTCGGTTGGTTTAGCAAGCACCATTATTGTTTTTCTGTTTATCGAGTTTGAATTGAGTTTTGATAATTTTTATGAAAATGGCGATCAAATTTATAGAATTACACGAACCATTGAACATTCTAGTGGAACTGATGTAGATGGAGCCACTTCTTATCCTTTGGGTTATTCAATACGTAATGACTTCCCGGATGTTGATTTTAGTTCTATTTATATGCTGGGAAATCAGGATGTGCTGATTGATAGAAATGTGTACCGCGAAGAAAATATTTTATTTATAGATTCGGTGTTTTTTAAGCTATTCGAATTTGATTGGATCGTTGGCAGTCCTGAACTACTCATTGTACCTGAAAATATTGCGATTACCAGCTCATTGGCAGAAAAGTATTTTGGAAAGGAAAACCCACTTGGAAAAACCATTACATTTTCTCCCAATCGAAATTTTCAGGTTGTTGGCATCATAAAAGATCAGCCAATTAATTCGACGCTTAAGTGTAATATAATTTTATCCTTGGATAACTTAAACCGGGACATGATTGGATTTAATTATGACAGCTGGGGCAGCACGATTTCGGGTTTTGAATGTTATGCAAGGATACCTACAGAAGTCAATATTCCAAACCTCGAAATACAAATGAATGAAGTACTTCTTAGTAAGTATTTAGATGAAAGTAATCAAAAGAATACTCATTTTAGTTTTCAAGAGCTTAGTGAGATACACCTTGAACCTAATACTCAAAACATTCCGAATACCTACACCACTTCAAAAACCAGCTTACTTATTTATGCTTTTATTGGCCTTCTTATCATCACAATTGCTGCAATAAATTTTATTAATCTTTCAACGGCACAAGGTTTAAAAAGATCGAGAGAAGTTGGTGTTAGAAAAGTATTGGGGGCAAGTAAATCTCATCTTAGTTTTTTATTTATCAAAGAAAATGCATTCATTTCATTTTTAGCCATAATAATTGCTGTTATTATTGTTGAAGTTGTTCTTCCTTACATCAATATTTTCCTGGGCAATAATCATGAGTTAAGTATCTATAACAGCCATTATTTTATTGTTTTTTTAATTATTGTCTTTTTGTTGGTTAATTTAATAATTGCCCTCTACCCGTCATTAGTAATGTCGCGTTTTATTCCTGTTAAGGCCCTCAAAGGAAACTTGAAAATTTCGAAGCAAAATGTTTTTAATTTAAGGAATACGCTGCTGGTTTTTCAATTTGTAATTTCAATTACCTTAATTATTGCCACCATCACCATTAAAAAGCAAATCAGCTATATTAATAATAAAGATTTAGGGTTTCAGATTGCGCAAATTATGAATTTTCAGCTTCCGGAGAGTGATTCATTAAAAATTAATACCCTCAGGCAATTTCTGAGAACGGAACCCGGGGTAATTAGTTATGGGTTTGGAATTGCACCTCCATCTTCTTCCAGTAATTTCACTACAACATTTAATCTGGAGGGGGAGGATAAGAGCATAACACATTACCTGAATTTAAAACCGGTGGATGCCGGATATCCTGAGGTTTTCGATATTAAATTAATGGCGGGTGAATGGTTTCCTGAAAGGAGCAGAGGGGACTCCGTTTTTAAACTGGTTGTAAATGAAAAGTTATATAAAATGCATGGTTTTAAAGATCCGATTGATGCATTAAATAAAAGAATTCCTTTTGGTGGTAATTTTGGAACCATCTGTGGTGTTGTTAAAGATTTTCATACTTATTCGTTACGAGATGATATTGATCCATTAATTTTTGCCAGTATTCCTCAATTTTTTTCAAGTATGTTTGTTAGAATTGAAGAATCCCGTCATGCAGAAACCATGGCAAAAATAGAAACAAAAATGTCAGAACTGTACCCTGATTATTTTATTGAATTTGCAAGTGTAAAAGATGGTTTAAATGAAATGTACGTTGAAGAGGATCAGGTGTCCACTATTATCACTGTTTTATCTGGACTCGCTATTTTTATTGCTTCATTAGGGCTTTTTGGAATTGTGTCATTCATACTGGTACAGCGAGTTAAAGAAATAGGAATCCGAAAAGTACTGGGAGCTTCATTACAGCATATTGTGCTAACATTCGCTTCAACCTATCTGAAATTAATCATGATAGCTAGTTTCATAGCCATACCTATGGGATGGTATTTTATGACCCGTTGGCTCGATGGTTTTTCATACCGAATTGAACTGAAATTTTGGATTTATATTTTGGCAGTATTTATAGCATTATTAATTGCGTTTATTACCATCTTGTATCAAGTGGTTAAAACGGGAAGGATGAATTCTGTAGATGCGCTTAAATACGAATAGATGATAGCAAATTTCTTTAAAATAGCAATCAGGATACTTTGGCGAAACAAAGCCTTCAGTTTAATAAACATTCTTGGTTTAGCCATTGGGTTATGTAGCAGTATCATCGTTTATTTATACGTTCAGCATGAATTTAGTTATGATCGGTTCCATAACGATTCTGACAGAATTTATCGATTTATTATGCAAGAAAAACGCAATGGGACAACGATAGCGCATCCATACTGCAGATTGCCTTTAGGGCCGGCTCTCAGAAATGATTTCCCGGAAATCGAGCAGGTTGTCCGACTTAGAGAAGGAAGTAAAGATTTTGTTTTTGAAAATAGTGTTTTTTCATCTGATAGACTTTTATTCGTTGACACAGGTTTTTTTAGGATGTTCAACTTTCCGATGATTGAAGGGAATCCTGATTTTATATTGCAGGAAACCAATACTATTATCCTCTCTTCTTCATTTGCCAAAAAAGTATTTGGAGACTCTGATCCGATCGGACAAACACTAAGCTCTTTGTATGGAGATCATTTGATAGTTCGCGGGATTGCCAAGGATTCTCCAACAAATACAAAATTCAATTTTGAAGCTGTTTTACCCATCGCCAATTTTGTTGGAAATGGGCGTAATTTTAGTTGGAGGGGAGGACCGGAGTTTGATACTTATGTTAAACTTAAAAAGCATGTTGAGCCGGAAAAACTTATATCAAAGTTTTTACCCTTTTTTGAAAAACATGTAAGTGGCAGTGAACAAAATGGTTATCTGCAACCATTAAAAGATATTTATTTTCACTCATCTGAATTTGCTTATTCCGATAAGGATAAACATTATCAAGAAGTCATGCTATTTGCCTTGATTTCAATATTTATCCTATTTATTGCCATCATTAATTATATCAATCTTAGCACGGCCCGATCTGTTAAAAGGACTAAGGAAGTCGGAATTAAAAAAGTAGTGGGTGCGACGCGTCATGTTCTGATCAGGCAATTCTTTGCCGAATCGTATTTCGTTGTTCTTATTTCTGTAGTACTGGCATTAATTCTCGTTGAGATTATCCTTCCTGTCATCAATAATCTGTTTAATTATGAGTTAAGCTTATATAATTTGGGATATCAAAATAACTTGTTAATCATCTTCCTGTTTTTTGTAGTTGTAGGAAGCTTGTCAGCTTTTTACCCGGCTTTGTTTTTATCCTCAATTAATCCTGAAAAATTTTTAAAGGGTGTGCTTTCTGCTAAAAGAAAATCCTATTTAAGAAATGGCTTAGTGATCTTTCAGTTTGTAATTTCAGCCATTTTAATTTCGAGTACTTTTTATGCAATTCAACAATTGAATTTTATAAGAAATAAACCGCTTGGATACAATCGAAATCATTTAATGTTGGTTAAGTTGGGCCCCGGTATTTCGGATAAACATCAACTCATTAAACATGAGCTTTTAAATATCCCTGGAATTCTTAAGGTTGCTGCATCATCTGGTTATCTTGGGAATAGCGTATTTAATGGAGATCAATGTAAGCCCGAAGGAATGACAGATGCCATTAATGTAAGATTTTTAGAAGCCGATCCGGATTATATTCAAACGATGGAATTGAAAGTGATAAAAGGTAGCGCATTTTCAAGTAATTTGCTTACAGATAAAAGCAATTGTATGATAAACAAAACCTTTGCCGATCTTTTAGACTGGGATGATCCGATTAATAAACAAATTAGCACTTTTTTAGGAGATCAAAAAATAATAGGGGTATTGGATGATTTTCATTTCAGGTCGCTACAATCAAAAATTGAACCCTTGGTTTTAACATCTAATGAGTTTATAGGCTTTTATTGGTTAAATATAAAATTTAATGAGAA
Source organism: Bacteroidales bacterium (assembly GCA_963675215.1). Classification (GTDB taxonomy): domain Bacteria; phylum Bacteroidota; class Bacteroidia; order Bacteroidales. The sequence continues at coordinate 3,308,569 of OY775914.1, read as the reverse complement.
TAGTGATGTTAAAATGATCATTGATGAAGTTGAGAAAGTAATTAAGAATGTCGATCAAAATCAGCCCTTGATGTATTCATTTCTCGAGGAGAAGTACGAATCCATTTATACTTCTGAAAGAAAATTTGGTAAGATGTTTCAACTTTTTTCATTCCTGGCCATTTTTATTGCAAGCATGGGATTGTTCGGGTTAGTAGCCTACACAGCGGAACAACGGACGAAAGAGCTTGGCATTAGAAAAGTTTTTGGAGCTTCTTCTAAACAATTATTGCTGCTTCTAGCTAGGCAATATCTAAAAATTGTGATATTCGCAAATATACTTGCAGTACCAATCGTCATTTATTTAATTCAATCCTGGCAAGGTAACTATGCCTATTTCGTGCCCATCTCAATAACCTTGTTTGTAGTGACATTTATTATCAATGCTTTGATTGCAGCCTTAATCATTTATTTGCAATCGGTAAAAGTCACAGTGAAGAATCCCGTTGAATCATTAAAATACGAATAAACATGATCAGAAATTACTTAAATATTGCATTCAGGATTCTATGGAGAAATAAAGTCTACAGTTTAATTAATATTTTCGGTTTAGCCATTGGTTTGTGCAGTAGTATAATTGTTTTTTTATATGTGCAAAACGAATTTAGTTATGATAAGTTTCATAATGACGCTGATCGTGTCTATCGTTTTATTATGCTTGAAGAGGATAATGGATCAATATTGGCACATCCATATTGCAGATTGCCTTTAGGTCCGGCACTAAAAATGGATTTTCCTGAGATCCTCGAAACATCACGTGTTAGAGAAGGGAGTGCGGATCTTTCTTTTAAAGATAAGGTCTTCCCAAAAGTGAAGGTGTTGCATGTAGATTCCAGTTTTTTAGAACTATTTAACTTCCCACTTATTGAAGGGTATGCCAATACTGTTTTACAAGGCTTAAATTCAGTTGTGCTTTCCGAAACATTGGCAAAGAAAATATTTGGGGATTTGAACCCCATTGGAAGATCAATTAATACACAATCTGACCAAACGCTAATTGTTACGGGTATTGTTAAAAACCCACCTGCAAATACCAAATTTCAATTTGAGGCCTTGGCACCCATTGATGTATTTGTAAATAGTTATCATTACAATTTCTCTTGGGATGGTGGTCCTGAATTTGATACCTATGTTAAACTTTATCAGTCAACTAATGCAGATTTACTGAAAACTAAATTTGCTGCGTTCTTTGAAAAGCACAATAAGGGTTCTGAACAAGACGGCTATTTACAGCCTCTTACAGAGATGCATTTGCATTCATCCAATATGGCATATACGGATAATGAACAGCGTTATAGTGAAGTTATTCTGTTTGCAGTAATTGCTGTATTTATCCTTTTAATTGCGATCATAAATTATGTGAATTTAAGTACCTCAAGATCGATTGAACGTGCCAAAGAAGTTGGGATAAAAAAGGTTGTTGGAGCCAATCGCATGGCTTTAATTCGGCAGTTTTTTGCTGAATCATACATCGTCGTACTGATCTCAATCTTTATTGCCCTTATTCTTGTTGAGATATTTCTACCACATATTAATCATTTGCTTAATAAAAATTTAAATCTATACCATGGAAATGCAATACACTTCATTTTAATGCTTCCATGTTTCTTTATACTGGTTGGAGGCTTATCAGCAATTTATCCTGCACTGTATCTTTCATCCTTTAATCCTATTAAAGTGCTAAAAGGAGGACTTTCGTCAAAAGCTAAATCGAAACTTCGAACCGGACTCGTTGTGTTTCAGTTCACGATTGCTGCAGTATTAATATCAATTACCATTTATTCATTACAACAGATGAACTATATTCTTAAAAAGGATAGAGGATATGAACAAAAAAATTTGGTTGCGGTGATGATGAATAGTGAGCAGGTTAGAGATAAATTCAAGGTGATTAAAAGTGAAATATTAAACCTTCCAGGAGTTTTAAATGTGGCTGCTTCTTCCAATTACCCAGGATATGATTTTACCGCCAATGGTTATACTCCTGAAGAATACACTGAGCCCATACTTATCAAGTTATTAAAAGTAGATTACGATTACTTTAATACAATGGATATGAAGATAATGGAGGGGAGGGGTTTTTCTGATAATATGAAAGCAGATGAATATAGATTTGTGATCAACGAAACATTGGCCAAGATGTTAAATTGGAAGAACCCTATTGGGAAAACAATTAAAAGAAACGCTAATAAATATACCGTTATTGGGGTGGTCAAAGATTTTCATTTTAATACACTCCAGAAAGCGATAGAACCTCTGATTATTACTGTTCAAACCAGCAAATACTTCAGTTATTTTGTTTTAAATGTGCGGTTGGATGGAAAGAATAATGCGAATGTATTAGAAGAGATTGAAGCAATTATGAAGAAAACGGATCAGACACAGGTTTTTGATTATGTATTTCTGGATGCACAACATAAAGATATTTACGCTTCAGAGTATTCATTTAGTCGTTTATTTCAATTATTTTCTTTATTGGCAATTTGCATTGCATGCCTTGGTCTTTTTGGCCTTGCAGCTTATACGGCAGAGCAACGTATCAAGGAAATTGGTATCAGAAAAGCACTTGGTGCTTCCACCAAAAGTTTACTGATCATGTTATTTAAGCAATATTTATACATACTCTTATTAGGAAATATCATTGCAGCACCACTGGTTATTTATGCAGTTAGATCCTGGCAAAATAACTATGCTTACTTTATAAATATGCAAGTAGTTGTCTTTGTCTTTAGTTTTATAATCAGCTTGGTAATAGCGGCAAGTATTGTTCTCATGATTTCCCGTAGGGTTATATATCAGAACCCTGTGAACGCCCTTAAGTGCGAATAGCTAGCTGGTGAATTTATTTTGTATTATTTTGTAACATTCAAGCTAACTAAGTCGTCTAAGATTTATACAATCGCATCATGCTGATTGATCAGAATTCATAATCACTAATCACAAAAATAGAAGCAAATGAGAACAAAAATCTTAGCTACAATCCTAATACTTGTTTCCCTGGTTACTGCAAGTGCCTATTCGCAAACCGATACCGATGATTTATTTATTTACGGAAAAGTCACAACCATTGATGGTGATCAATATACCGGAATGATTAGATGGGGTACAGAAGAAGTATTCTGGTTTGATTTCTTTAATGCCACCAAACCAAGTAACGAGTTCATCCAATATTTAAGTCGTCAGGACATGAACGGTTTACGTGAAACTTCTCAGCATTGGGCTGAGCGGTGGGTCGAACGTTTATTCGAAGTTAATGACGGAGGTTATAATTCATTCACCCATACTTTTGCATGCCAATTTGGTGACATCCGGTCGATTGAAGTTAGAAGTAGGAATAGGGTTAATGTAATTTTAAAAGATGGTCAGGTGATTCGTTTGGATGATGGTTCGAATGACGTAGGAGCTAGAATTAGCATTTTAGACGAAGAACTTGGAAGAGTTGAGGTACGATGGGAAAGATTGGATCGTGTTGATTTTATGGCAACTCCTAAAAATGTGAAAGATAAATTTGGAGAACCAATTTTTGGAACGGTTGAAACACGTTACGGAGAAGTAACAGGATATATCCAATGGGATCATGACGAGCGATTGTCTGGTGATAAATTGGATGGAGATACCCGACACGATGATTATTCAATCCCTTTCGATAACATTAAATCCATCGAGAAATACGGTAGAGGTGTTTTATTAGTTACCAAGTCAGGTAAAGAACTTGAATTGCAAAATTCTAACGATGTAAATCGTGAGAATCGTGGAATAATTGTTAATACACTGGGCATGGGCCGTGTCGATATTCCCTGGGGTGAATTCGAAAAATTGACTTTAACTGAACCTAAATCCTCAGATGTAATTGGTTATAATGATTTTGATGGGCCGAATCAATTATCCGGAACAGTTAATTTAGTAGATGGTTCTTCTTATTCGGGGATTATTGTTTATGACTTGGACGAATCATTAGATATTGAAATGTTGAACGGAGAGAAAGATGATATTGTATATCTCTTGCCATTTAGAGCAATTAAGAAGATCATCCCTAAAAATTATTACTATACACAGGTAACTTTGCGAGATGGTGAAATGTTGCTTCTTGGAAAAAGCCAGGATGTGTCAGATCAAAATACAGGAGTAATTGTTTTTGAATCAGAGAATAACTATCGGTATATTCCATGGGAAGATATTGAAGACATCGTTTTTAAATAAATGAGACTGTGATTATAAATAATTTAAACCCCTTTTTGATTCGTCGAAAAGGGGTTTTTAAAAATAGTTAGGAAGCAATTTTTATTCCCATTTTTCATTAAGTTTGTTTGTGAATTCTAAATTGAACAAACCATGAAAATTCATCACCTTTTTTATTTTGCCTTATTTTTTGTTGTATCGTGCAGTACCACAGTTGAAAAACCGAAACCAATAGCTCTCGTTTATGAAGAAATTAACCTGGGTTTATCCAACAGCTTTCGTGGGATATCGGTAGTTAATGAAAATGTTGTCTGGGTTAGTGGCACTAAAGGCACCGTAGTGCATCTCGATGGCAAAGGAAATTGGGTAGTAACAATAGTTCCTGAGGCAAGTGAAATGGATTTTCGTGATGTAGTTGCTTTTAACTCAGATACAGCTTTGGTTATGAATGCCGGATTTCCAGGCGTAATTTTTAAAACCATAGATGGAGGTAGTAATTGGTATAAAGCCTATAATAATTTGGATTCGGCTGTTTTTTTAGATGGGATGAAATTTTGGGATCATAAAAATGGTATTGCATTTGGTGATCCCATGAATGGGAAAATGCTGATCATAACAACCACAGATGGAGGTGAAAGCTGGCATCAAACCAATCCTGAAAACATTCCTGAACGATTGGAAATTGAAGGTGGTTTTGCCGCAAGCGGAAGCAGCATTGCTTTGGAAGGCGATTCGAAAGTATGGGTTGGTATGGGCGGAACCAAGGCCCGTGTATTTTACTCAGAAGATAAAGGCCAAACCTGGGAAGTTGTTGAAACCCCAATCTTTTCGGGTGGAGGAATGAAGGGTATTTACTCACTTGCTTTTAAAAATGAAATGGAAGGCATAGCCGTAGGAGGGGAGTATCAAAATGAAAATCCACCAAACAGCCGTGCCTATACAAAAGATGGAGGTAGAACTTGGAAACTTGGGTTAGGTGTTGATGAATACAGATCCGGGAGTTCTTATTTATTTGATAATATTTATTTAGCAACCGGCTTAACAGGCACAGATATCAGTTATAATGGTGGCCAAACATGGGAACCCATTTCTGATCAAAAATTACATGGAATGAGTTTTATCACTGGTGCTAAAATTGGATTTGGAATGGGCAGGAATGGGAAAATTGTAAAAATATTGGTGAAAGTTTAGAAAAATGATATTTTTAATAGCACTCGACAGAATAATTACTTTTGGATCTTCATCTTGATAATCAATTTCGTAGGATAATATACTGGGCAATATTGTTTGGTTCTGAGTAATCATGAGTTAAGATTAATTCATAAATATGTAGTTTTTTGTAGCATAAATTCACCTGAAAATTAGAATCATTTTTATTGTCAGGTGCTTATTAATCAGTAAGTAATGTATGCTTTTCGGAGTTCTCAATTATTTAGTACAAATTATTAAATCTATATTTTATGTAATAAATATGTAAGAAATTACAGAAAAAGGTTAGGGTTTTTAAATTTAGCCTTGTAATAATAAAAACGGAATAATATAAGATACTTATTAGCGTAAAATACCAATCTTAATTAATAAATCATGAAATACAATACAAGTTTACTTTTAATACCCATTTCATCTCTTATTGCCATGAACTCATGCGCCGTAAAAGAGAATGAATCAAAAAATGAAGGAAAAGCTCAGGCAAAATACAATATTCTGTTTATCCCCGTTGATGATCTTCGTCCTGAAATAGGATGTTATGGAGATCCAAACGTCAAAACACCTAACATTGATAGACTTGCGCAGCAAGGTGTGGTATTTAATCGTACTTATTGCCAGGAAGCAATTTGCAATCCTTCAAGAGCAAGTTTGCTAACCGGCCTTCGTCCTGACTCAATCGAAGTTTGGGATTTACAAACAAACTTCAGAGATAATGTACCTGATGTGGTAACTCTTCCTCAGTATTTTAAGGAAAATGGATATACAACCATTGGTTTTGGTAAAGCTTTTCACAATAATGATCCCGACACTATTTCCTGGTCAGTAGCTCCTGAAAACCTACCTGGCTTTCCTTTCGACCCGGATGCAGTTTATGCCCTGGATGAAAACATTAAATTGTGCCATGAACTTGTAGAAGAAAAGATCATAGCAGGCAAAACTAAAGATCAATTGGGTTATTGGTATGTTAAAAGTAATGCCACCGAAATGGCAGATGTTGATGATGACTTTTACTATGATGGAGCTCAAACTACCCGTGCAATTGAGGTCTTACAAGAACTAAAAGATCAGAATGAACCTTTTTTCTTATCAGTAGGCTATTATAGACCACACCTCCCATTTAATGCACCAAAAAAATATTGGGACATGTATGACCGAGATCAAATACCTTTGGCCGATAATCAATATCCTCCAAAAGACAGTCCTTTCTATTCTGTTTATGGAGATGCGGAATTAAGAGGTTATTCTGATTGTAAAGATTTACCAGTACCAACAGAGCAACCATGGGATAATGACAAACAGAGACAAATAAAGCATGGCTATTTTGCCAGTGTATCCTATACTGATGCACAAATAGGAAGACTTGTCGATGAATTAAACAGACTTGGTTTGGCAGACAATACCATCATCGTTCTTTGGGGCGACCACGGCTGGAAACTTGGAGAACATAATGGCTGGGCTAAACAAACAAATTATGAAATTGATACTCATGTACCAATGATTATCAGTGGAGCTGGTGTAGCTGCCAAGGGAGAACATAGCGATGCTTTAACAGAATTTGTAGATATTTATCCAACTTTATGTGACATGACCGATCTTCCAATTCCTGCTCATTTACACGGAACCAGTATGGTCCCATTGCTAGAAAACCCTGATAAGGAATGGAAAACAGCTGCCTTTAGTCAATTTTTAACAGGTCAGTATTCACGCACGGTCAATATTAAAGTGGAAAATATGGGTTACGCCATGCGCACTGATAAATATCGTTATGTAGAATGGTATGAGTGGAATAAAAAGAATAAAACAAAAGGAGCTTTCATCGAAAGCGAATTATATGATCATGATACCGATCCTAAAGAAAATCAGAACTTAGCTAACAAAGTTGAATATAAGGAACTTGTTAAAACACTTTCTGAAAAGTTAAATGATGGCTGGAGAAAAGCTTTACCAAAAAACTGAGGACGCATGTAAATAAATATGTTTTTTTGAAATTTACTTGAGGTTTTTAATTATAATTACCTCAGGTAAATTTTTATTTTTTTAGCAACAGATACCAACCTAAAAATCTTTATATGGCGGTAAGAGCAGAAACCATATCTTTTGACGAAGCCTATAAAAAGTATAAAGGAGCCCGAACTTTCACAGTGATGTTAAAGCCGATTGGTTCGGTATGCAATTTAAATTGCACTTATTGTTATTACCTTGAGAAAAAAAATCTTTACCCAAATACCTCTAATTTTAAATTGGAAGAAAATCTTTTAGAGGAATTTACCCGAAAATATATTCAGGAGCAGGATGCTGATGTTATAAATTTTGTCTGGCAAGGTGGCGAACCCGGCATGCTAGGAATTGATTATTATAAGAATGCATTGGCCTTGCAAAAGAAATATGCTGGCAACAAGCAAATTAATAATGTTTTTCAAACCAATGGTACTTTTATTGATGAGAATTGGTGTAAGTTTTTTTATGACAATAAATTCCTGGTAGGCATCTCAGTTGATGGCCCCGAAAAAGTACACGATTACTACCGAAGAACTAAACAAGGGCATCCAACTTTTCATCGGGTAATGAAAAGCGTAGAACTCCTTCATAGATACAGGGTAGAATTTAATACCTTATCAGTTGTTAACAACCTTAATGCTGAATTCCCATTAGAGGTTTATAATTTTTTAAAAGCCATTGGGAGTACCTATATGCAATTTATTCCCATTGTTGAAAGAAATGCAAAAGCACCAGAGAAGCTTCAGTTGGTAGATCAGTCATACAGCAAAGAAGCACATCTCACCGAGTGGTCTGTTAATCCGCTGAAATTTGGTAAATTTTTATGTGCTATTTTTGATGAATGGGTAAAAAAAGATGTTGGGCGTTATTATGTCCAATTGTTTGATGTGAGTCTTGCCAATTGGTATGGTGAGCCACCAGGATTATGTGTTTTTGAGAAAACCTGCGGAATGACTGCCGTCATGGAACACAATGGTGATTTATTCAATTGCGATCATTTTGTTTATGATAAATACCGCTTGGGAAACATTAAAAATAATTCATTGGCAGAAATGCTTCATTCAAAAAAACAATCCGATTTTAGCAATTATAAATTCGATAGCCTGCCTCAATATTGCCTTGATTGTAATTATCAGTTTGCCTGTCATGGTGCATGTCCCAAACACCGTTTTCTTAAAACCCCGGATGGAGAACCTGGTTTAAATTATTTATGTGCCTCTTATAAAATGTTTTTTGAGCACATTTCACCAGCCATGGAATTTATGGTTAATGAAATTAAAAACAATCGGGCACCTGCAAATATTATGACCAATTTAAATTCTTAACAAGAACTAAAAGAGGCTTATTATGGTATTGTTCATTTAAACAATTCTAAAGAATTAACTGAGAAGTACCATATACAATCGGAAATCCATTCAGTACTGGAAATTCTAAAAATTAAGGTTTTTGGAAAAAATTTCTCACGCAAAAGTAAAAAGGGCTTAGGTGAAAATAAGTCAATTTTAAGAATGTAGTGATACCGATAATAAGCTAATCTGATACTTACAAGAGAAGGCAAACATCAAAGCACTTTATTACTTCATAATAGGTTCTTTTTATTTTATGTTCGTCAACAAGCAAACTTAGCACTTGCTCAAAATAAAAAAGGCTTTCACAATATGAAAGCCTTTTTGGTGTAGCGGGATCGAGAATTGAACTCGAGACCTCCGGGTTATGAATCCGACGCTCTAACCAACTGAGCTACCCCGCCATTATTTGAGTTTGCAAAAATATGAAAATATTAGTTTCTACAAACTCATTTATGTGTTTATTTTATAATTCTGTAATTGTTTCTCCGTAAATCACTCCACGCTCATCTAAACCATCGAGTAAGAAATCGACACAAACTGAATTTTTACCAATATGCTCAGGCGCCGAAACTCCGGTTTTAGTATAAAGCCCCTGCGCAATCATTCTTACGGCCATTGTAGCAGTGTATCCTGTTGTGCGTGCCATTGAGTGCGTTTTGGTTTCAGGATCGTAATAATCCAATAGGTCATAAGTATATCTTAACCTTTGGCCATCTTTAACCCCCTCGACAATTACCTGCATCACCGTTAAATCTTCTTCACCTTCTTTTAATTCCCATTTTGGAAATAATAATTTGGTGGTTAAGTCCAAAGGACTAACCATTACGCCATTCACTTCTATTTCTTCTTTTTTAAAGAAACCGGTATCACGAAGCACAGCCATTTTTTCAATATGTCCGGGATAACGTAAAGTTTTCTCAATCATATATGGAGCATCAATTGTTTTCGCTAAACTACGGAGTCCATCACTGTTAAAGGCTTCTAAAGTACCAACACCTTCAAAATTCAATAGCTCTGGATCGGATAGTGCAGGTTTAACGACTTCTTTTCCGTTTTCGATGTACCGTGCCGGACGGGTATATTCTTCAATCACATCGATGGGTGAAAAAACGGCTTTATACTCATAGGGCCATTCTCGCACAAGAGGCAAACCCCCAACATAGGTAATTGCTTTTTCGGTTTTATCTAAATAATTATCAACATAGCCAATTAAAACATTGCTCATTCCAGGTGCCACTCCGATATCTGAAATAGCAATAACTCCCTTCTCTTTAGCTAAATTATTGAGCGTAAAAAGATCTTCGGGAAAGAAGGCGATGTCAATGATGTTTTTACCGGCTTCAATCACTGTTTTAAGGGTTTCATAACCCATAAAACCCGGAACAGCACTAAGCACAATGTCAAAAGATGAAACCAGTTTTTTTAGTCGGTCTTTATTTGAAAGGTCGGTTTGTATGGTTTTAATATTCTCAATTTGTGCCAGCTTAAATAAATTCTGTTCCGAAATATCTGCAACTGATACGTTAAATTTTGAGTCTTTTGCCAAGTCGATGGCCATTGGGGCTCCTACTAAACCCGCTCCTAAAACGATGACATTCATTTGATGGTTTTTTTAGTGCTTAATCGGTTAATTTGTGAAAGTATAACTCCTAAAATTACGATAATCATTCCAATAATTTTAGAAAAGGGAAATTGTTCTGCTAAAATTAAATAAGCAAAAATAGCCGTAAATCCTGGAATTAAGTTGGTGTAAATATTGCCTTTGCTAATGCCAATATTACGAACCACAGTAGTGTATAGGATAAAAGCAACTGAAGATGCAAAAATGGCAAGAAGTAGTAGCGATGTGATTAATTCAGTATTGGGTTGAACTTGAATAAAATGATTGAATTCAAAAATTAAAAATAGGGGTAAAAAATAAATTGCACCCAGTAAATTTTGATAAGTAATAATAGTTAGTGATGAATAAAATCCGGTTAGTTTTTTTAATAAAATACCATAAATTAGAGCAGCTAAAACTGCACCAAATAAAAATAGAAGTCCCCAGGGATTTTCGTTTATTTTCAATTGGTCGTTAAAAAGCATGACCATGATCCCTGCAAAAGAAATAATAATACCAATTAAGTTTATGGGCGATAATTTTTCTTTTAAACTAAAATAGGCTACTACGGGAGTAAAGAGTGGAATGGTTGAAATAATAACCGCACTGATGGTTGATGAAACCAAATTCAATCCAAAGCTTTCTCCTAAAAAATATAAAAACGGATTAAAGAGTGCTGATAGGGCAAATAGTCTGTAATGTTCTTTTTTTATCTTTCTGGGATTTCTGAAAAGGTGAATAAAAACTAAGAGGATGATTGATGAAATTAAAAGACGCAAAAATACTGTAGTGAGTGGCTGATAATAGTTGAAAACAATTTTTGTCCAAATATAGGAGAGCCCCCACAACATCATGGAGATTACAGCTAAGAGGTGTATAAAGTACTTTCCTTTTTTCAATCTTAGTTTTTTAAGAGCGTCCTTCTTCTTTCAGGATTTTAGTATAATGCTTCAAAGAACGCAGTATGAAGGCATAAATAAAAGTAACCAAGAGTATTTTATAGGACAATCGACCCATGTCAAAACTGTTCGTTTGAAAAAAGAATCGCAAATTGTCGATAAAAGTAAAACTAAAAACAGTTGCTAAAATTCCTGTATACTCTCTTCTTAAAACGGTGATAAAAGAAAATGGCGTAGTACTGGGAGTGTAATTTTTCAATGCCGGTATAAAAGCAGGAACTTTCATCGACCAATCCAAATAATTTTGGCCGAACTTTCGCTCCAAAAATCGCTCTTCGGCAAACATAATTCTTTCGTAATAAATCCAAAAAGCCAAAGACACCAGCACGATATAATAAATATTAAAGGTAAATGCCACGATTCCAATCCACATAAAATAATTTCCAACATAAAGTGGGTGGCGAACACAAGCATAAATCCCTGTGGTATTTAAACTTTCAGCAATTTGCTTGGCCGTATTTCTCCCGGAGGTTCCTTTTGGTGTAGTGCCAATGGCATAAGCCCTGAATACAAAGCCAAAAAAACTAATTGCAATAGCTATATAGGTTGCAATTAAATATTGTTCTTCTGTAAGTAAGGCGTAGTCTGTTAAATAAATGACCGGAACCGCAAAGATGAATAATACGATCGGAATCTGGCCACGATATTTAAAGAGTGTATTACCACTTTTTTCGAATGAGTGAAGAAGTGCCATGGATAAATTTTGTTTATAAAGCTTTGCGCAAAAGTATTGAAATTTCTTATATGGACTTAACTTTACCATGGCAGGTATTTAAAAACTTTACTGAAAAGTGTAACAATAAAAAACAAAAGATGTCTTTAGAGAAAAACAACACTGAATTGGGCAAAAAAGTCAAAAATATTCATGATGAGTTAATCTCTGCTTGTATGGCAGGAGACCAAAAGGCGCAGTTCAAAATTTACAAATTGTATTACAAAGCCATGTATAACACCTCATATCGCATATTAAGCAATCAGATGGAAGCAGAAGATGTGATGCAAGAGGCTTTTTTAGATGCTTTTCAGAAGATTTATCAATATGATGGTACGGCCACATTTGGTGCCTGGCTGAAACGTATTGTAATCAATAAATCGATTGATCGATTAAAAAAAATGAAAAATGAAATATCTCTTAATGATGTTGAAAACGATGTTTTTGAAACTCAGGAGGAAGATTATTTTGAAGTGCTATCCACGAAGATAGATGCGATAAGAAAAGGGATTGAAGATTTAAGAGATTCATATCGTGTTATTCTTTCCTTGTATTTGCTCGAAGGTTATGATCATCAGGAAATTTCTGACATTTTAGGTATTAGTTACAATGCAGTGAGAACCAGATATTCACGGGCAAGGCAAAGGCTAATGCTAAATATCAAACAATTGAAGCTTTCAGATAGCATAAATTTAAATTAAGAGGAGGGAAATCCCATGTCAATCTTAGAACAAAGGATAAAAAAAAATAAAGAGCTTTTCGATATAAATGAACCAAATGATGATCATTTTGATCGATTTCAGAATAAATTAAAGGAAATACATCAACCCGGAAAAACTGTTCATAAACGATGGTACTCTGGTGCAATGAAAATAGCAGCTTCTGTAATCGTTTTACTTGCAGTTACATTCGTGTTATTTCTTTATGATAATGGATCGGTATCATTTTTCGCGGAAGAAACTTCACCCGAGCTAACGGAGGTTACTAATTACTATTCTTCAGTTACTGAACAAAAACTTGCGAAGATAGAGGAACTTAGTCAAAGTGATGAAGAAGCCGCAAAATTGAAACAAACTGCTTTGGTTAATGTAAATGCAATCGAAGAACAAACTCAGGCATTAGAAAAGGAATACATCGAAAGTAATAAGGATACACGTGTATTCGGTGCTATTGTTAATAACTATCGATTATTGGCTTCGGCACTCGATAAAGTAATTGAAAATATGAATGAGGTTCAACAAAAGAAGATAGGAGCTTTATAAAAATTAAAAGATATGAAAAAATTTAGACTATTAAGTATTGTTTTATTGGTAATTGCAGCATTATCGCTGCAAGCACGAGATAAGTTTACCTCAAGTTTTAAGAAAGAGTTTGATGTAAATAGAGATGCGACCGTAGAGGTTAATAATTCGTTTGGCGATATTCAATGTTATACCTGGAGTGAAAATAAAGTAAAAATTGAGGTTTTAGTTGAGGTATATGCGGAAGATGAAAAAGAAGCCAAAAGAGTTTTTGATAGAATTGATGTTAAGATTGACGGTGATAAGAGCCGCGTTAGGGAAAAAACAGACGTTAATAATATTAAAGGCAGGAATATTAAATTTAGCATTAATGTAAGTGTTTATTTACCCGAATCTCTCAATTTGGATTTTAGCAACAGGTTTGGAAATACTTATGTAGGCACTGTTAGTGGGAAAACATATTTTAATCAATCATTTGGAACATTGCAGATAATTGAACTTGTTAATAATGATAATGAAATTAGGGTTCAACACGGAGGATTGCAGATTGAAATGATTAAGGAGGCGGATATTGATATTCAACACTCAAAATTAAGTATTGAAAAAGCTGGTTATCTGAAACTTGATGCGCAATTTACCGATACTGAGATTGAGGAAGTGGAGAAACTTTATTTGGATGCAAATTTCGGAGAAATAGAAATTGAAGAAGCAGGAACAGTTGAAAGCACTCTTAACGGAACAGGCGTTAAGATTGACTATCTGAAAAAATCATTCCAATCAGACTGTAATTTAGGTGGAATAGATATTAAAGAAGCTGGACGAAATTTTACCGAAATTGATATTGACGGACAGCATGCTTCTATAAGTATTGGTGTTGATAATGAAAGCAGCTTTTCTTTCGATTTATCTTCAAAGTTTGCCAGCATTTATCTTCCATCAAGTTTCGAAGCTTCAAAAGAAAAATTAAGCTTTAACTCATATCGATATCGAGGAAAAGTGGGAAATAGGGAAAGTCAATCCATTATAAAAATCGATTCAAGTTTTGGAACCATAGAAATAAACTAATTATAAATCAAAATAAAATTAAAATGAAAGCAATTAAAAAAATAGGTTTAGTCATTTTATTAGCTGGTTTGGTAGCTGCAATTCCTACTTCCACCTATGCCAAAAAATATATTCGGGGAAATGGGAATGTTAAAAAAGAAACCAGAAAAGTGTCTTCATTTGATGCCATTGATGTGAGTAGTGCATTTGATATTTACTTAACGCAAGGAAACAGCGAAACGCTAGAAATAGAAGCAGATGATAACTTACTCGATTTGATTATCACTGAAGTAAGAGGTGGCGTTTTAAAAATTTATGTGAAGGAAGATATCCGGAATTCAAAAACAATGAAGGCTTATATCAGTTTTAAAATGTTAAGCCGAATTGAACTCAGCGGTGCTTGTGATTTGCATGGACAAAATAAGTTCAAATTCGATAATTTGGAATTTGAAGTTAGTGGTGCTTCAGATATTAAAATGAACATGACAGCAGCAAAAGTTTATCTCAACTTGAGTGGAGCTTCAGATATTGAATTTGCGGGAAATGCAAATACGATGATTATTGATGCTTCCGGTGCCACAGATTTACATGCATTAGATTTTGAAGTTAAGGATTGCTCGATAGATGCTTCTGGTGCAACTACCATCAGGGTTTTTGTTACTGAAGATTTAAGTGTAGACGCTTCTGGTGCTTCAACAGTCAGATACAAAGGAAAACCAGGCATTCAAATGGATGTTTCGGGTGCTTCAAGTATTCGCAGATATTAAAATGATTAGAAATTTGCTAAGTGAAAAGTTCCGATTACTCGGGGCTTTTTTTTTTATGGAGCATGGTTTCGAATTCCTCAATATTAATAATGGGCACACCTAATTTTTTTGCTTTCGCCAGTTTGGCGGGTCCCATATTTTCTCCGGCTAAAATAAAACTGGTTTTTGCCGAAATTGAACCAGTGTTTTTTCCGCCATGCAGCTGAATTAGTTCTTTTAAGTGATCGCGGCTGTAATTTTCAAAAACGCCACTTACCACAAAAGTTTTGCCTTCTAAATTATTTGATAGTAGTTCAGTTTCATTGGAGGAGCTAAAGTTTAAACCATGGCTTTTTAATTCTTCAATTAGTTTTAGGTTTTCTGCACGTGAAAAATATTCGATAATTGATTGCGCAATTTTGTCGCCGATATCTTCAACAGCAATTAAGGTTTCAAAATCTGCATTCATGATAGCGTCGATTGATTGGAAATGATTGGCTAAGTTTTTTGCCACAGTAGCTCCAACAAATCTGATTCCGATGGCGAAAAGTACGCTTTCGAAAGGAGTTTCTTTTGACTGATTGATTCCGTTAATGATATTTTGAGCCGTTTTTTCCTTAAAACTAATTTTGCGTTCTTTTTTACCATTGGTCGCAGGAAATGTTTTTTCAAGGCCAAGGATGTCTTCATATTTTATTTTAAACAAATCACTAATTTCCTTAACCAATTGATGGTCGTACAAAATTTCAATTTTGCCTTCGCCCAGGCTGTCAATATTCATCGCTTTACGACTAATAAAATGCTCAAGTCGCCCTTTAATTTGCGGAGGACAATGGGTATAATTGGGGCAATAATGATTGGCTTCACCTTCGTTTCTGTATAGTTCAGAACCACACTCGGGGCAATGGGTGATGTATTTTACTGCCGTGGCATTCTGCTTTCTTTTATCAAGGTTTACACTCACAATTTTTGGAATGATTTCACCGCCTTTTTCAATATAAACCTGATCGCCGATACGTACATCAAGCAGTTTGATGATATCTGCATTATGCAAGGATGCTCTTTTAATCACGGTGCCCAACAAAAAAACCGGACGTAGATTTGCCACAGGTGTTATCGAACCGGTTCGGCCAACCTGATAATCGATTGAGAGCAATTCGGTTAAAGCACGCTCAGTTTTAAATTTATAAGATATGGCCCAGCGAGGTGATTTTGCAGTAAATCCCAATTGTTTTTGTTGTTGTAATGAGTTTATTTTAATCACCACACCATCAATATCGAAGGATAAGGTTTTTCGAGCCTCATCCCAATCTTTAATAAACTCGATGATTTCGTCGGTATTATGACAGATGGCTATATTGTTTGAAATTTTGAAGCCCCATTTTTTGGCCTCTTGTAAATTATCATAATGAAACTGATGTGGAAGGTTTTCGCCATACATGAGGTATAAAAAGCATTCTAACGGTCGTTTAGCAACTTCAGCCGAGTCTTGCATTTTAAGTGTTCCTGATGCTGCATTGCGCGGATTGGCAAAAGCACTTTCGCCAATTTCAACCCGTTCTTCATTTAGTTTTTTAAACCCTTCGTGCGGATAAAAAATTTCTCCCCTGATTTCAAATTCTTTGGGATAATTCCCCTTGAGTTTTAATGGAATTGATCGAATGGTTTTAACGTTAGCGGTTACGTCATCTCCCTGGTTTCCATCTCCTCTGGTTACTGCCTGAGTTAAAAGGCCATCAATATATGTAAGTCCGATGGCCACGCCATCAAATTTTAAATCACAAACATATTCGAACGCTTCGGTTAAGGTTTTTCTTATTCGCTGATCAAATTCCAAAATTTCCGATTCAGAATAAGTATTTCCGAGAGAAAGCATGGGATATTTATGAGTTACTTGTTTGAAATCCTTGGTGATGTCTCCACCGACTCGCTGGGTTGGGGAATCAGGCTTCTTTAAATCGGGAAAGGAAGCTTCAAGTTGAATTAATTCTTCGAGCAACATATCAAAATCGTAATCAGTAATTGTCGGTTGTGATAAATTATAGTAGCGATGATTGTGATCGTTGATTTCGGTGCTTAGTTTTTCGATTTTATTTTTGGCTTCTTCTCGGGTCATCTTTTTGTCTATTATTAACCTCAATTCGAAAATAAACTTATTGCTATTCAGTATTTTGTAAGGTTTGCTTTATGAATAGTTTAGATCATTAAACTTTAGGATTTAGATAAAAAATACATTTTTCTAACATCAAACATCGAAGGTTTGTTGTTTTGATTTTTATCATTTTCAATAATACCGTTTCTTATAAATGATATTTTATCAAATTAAAGTTGAACTCGGGTTGTTACAAATATAGCATAAAAAAAGCCCTCTAGCGTTTAGCAAGAGAGCTTTTTAGGTTTTATTGGTCAGAATTTTATCTGGAAACAATTTTCTTCCAATTCACATCTCTCGGGTTGATACACATTACCGGAATTTGAGAACTGTTAAAAATAATATCTTCATCATAACTGCCCAGTATAAAATTACTAATTCCTTTTGAAGGATTGGTCATGATCATAATCAGTTCAGAGTTGGTGCTGGTTGCGTAATCAACAACTTGTTTCTCGAAACTGCCTGATTTTTCAGCCACTTTAACAGTGTAAGCAACATTACTTTCATCAAAATGTTTGGTGATGGAAGCAACCGCTTTATTAATGCTTTCTGTATTTAATTGATAAATATGAATTTTGGCATTAAATTCTTTGGCAATGTATTCTGCCCATTTGGTTTTTTCCCATGGACCGTAGTCGCTAGTGATAGGAAGTACGATATCTTTAAATGTTTTTTCAAATGGTCGTTTTTGAACTACGATAACAGGTGCTTTTGAACTTGTAACTACTTTTAAAGCAAAACTTCCTGTTACTTTCTGCAAACCTACTTTCCCATGTGTGCCCATAAATAATAAGCTTGCCCCAATGTCTTTTGAAGTCTCACCTATGGTGGTAAAAATACTACCCTTACGGATCATGGTTTGGACTTCAACTTCAAATTTGGCTTTCACCTGAGCCGCAAGATTCTCTAATTTTTCTTTTACTGAATTATCAGCTTCGACCTCAGTTACATGAAGTAAACATACTTTATATTTTAGCAATTGGGCTGCTTTGGCTGCCATTTCGATGGCGTTGTTTCCAACTTCTGAGAAATCTGTGGGGACTAATAAAATGTTGTTCATCTTTGTTTCCATGTAGGGTAAAAATTTTTGGGTAAATAATTTTTCTTCACAAATATAGAAATATTTTGTAGAAATCTTAAAAATTTAAAACTCAATTTATCAAGACAGTAAATCTTTAATTTGTTGAAGGTTTTCTAGTTTTTTTTCACGCCTCATTTCAATGGCGCATTTGGTAAAATATTTATGAGAACTTAAAAATTCAATTTGAAGATCGTACCATTGCTTTATGGTAAGGTGTCTGATATCCAATTCATTCCACTCATGGAATAGTCGGAGTGATATCATAAAAAAGTCATCCCTGCCTAAGTAATCCAAATCAGCATCACATAATACCTGCTCGAGAAATGAGGAGGCATTTTGAGGTAATTTGGTTGTGAGAATCATGTTGGCAATTATTTCTACATTTTCTTCCGAATACCCAAATTTGGGTAAAATGTCGCGAACAATCCTGCAAGAAGCCTCTTCATGTCCAATATAAGTTTCCATAATTCCTGAATCATGAAAAACGGCAGCCGTCTTTATTAATTCCAATTCATTTTTACTAACTCCTTCTTTCTCTGCAATTATTATTGCTGCATTTAATACATCAAAAGTGTGTTCTATGCTATGGTATTCAAGGCGTGGATCAAGCTCTCGTTTCATCCTTTCCAAAATATGCTCCTTTGCTCCTATAAAATCCATGATTTTTTCTTATAATAATTTTATTTTTCTGTAATTACTTCTATACCATCCCAGTCTTTCGGAATACCATTTTTAATAAAACGTTCACAACGTAAAACGTAAAGGTCGGTTGCCTTGTCATTTTTATTTATTTTATGAATCTCTTTGAAAAGTTTCAGTGCGGCATGAAGATCCTTGTTCTTATAAAATTGGATTGCCTTTCCAAACTTTTCCTTTGTTTGCGTTTTGAGTTCCTTATTTTGCTGCAGTTCTCCATCAATTACCTCAAATACATAAACGGCCTCCCTTTTCCCTTTAACTTTTACAATATCAACAAACCTGAAATTGTAATTGCTAGGGTCGCTAAGTTTAATAAGTGTATCTTCAGATATAATGATTGAACCGCCATAAAGTTTTGTCAATCCTTCAATTCGGGATGCAAGATTTACCGCATCGGAAATAACAGTTCCATCCATTCTGCCTTCGCCACCAACTATCCCTAACATTAACATTCCGGTATGAATTCCAATTCCACTATCAATTGGAGCTTTACCGAATTGTCCCATCACTTGATTAAACTCCTGTAGCTTAATTCGCATTTCAATAGCTGCATTAAGCGCATCTTCTGCACTCTCACTAAAAATAGCCATGATGGAGTCACCCATGAACTTATCAATAAATCCATTGTTGTTACGGATTACCGGTTCCATATAGCCGAGGTAATTATTAAGAAAATCGAAATTTTCCTTGGGGGTCATTTCCTCCGATATGGTAGTGAAGTTTCGGATGTCAGAAAACAGGATGGTCATTTCCTTCTGAATTTGATCACCCAATTGTACATCAGCAATATTGTCTTTTCCAAGAAATTCGATAAATTGGCGTGGTACAAACCTGGAATTGGCTCGGTTGATACGAGAAATATTGTTGAAATATTCTTTTAGTTTCTGCGACATTTCATTAAAGCCTTCGGTTAGTTCTCCAATCTCATCGTTGGTTCGAACAATGCTGAACTGATCCAATTCACCTTGTCCGGTCAATTGCATATTCGATAGCAACTCTTTGACCGGGCCTACTATGCCTTCTGTAGTCCATCTTATAAAAAGAAAAATATAAATAAATGAAGTGAAAATACCTGTAAAAATACCAACCAGCATTAAAGTGCTATCGAAGAAGTTGACATAGCCTGCCCTGGGTATGTCAGTGATCCTAATTCCTTCTAAGGTATTAAGGTATTTGCCATAAAGTATTTTTAAGTGATCGTCGGAAAATTCTGTAATTCCTAAATCAATTATTGATGTTATACTTATAAATATATAAAAGACAACAATCACCAATGGCAATAAAGTAGTCATTCCACTTGATACCCATAACCGGTTCCTAATACGACCAATTTTAAGATTGAAAACACGCTTGCGCAATTCTTGGCCTGTAAATATATGCTCAATATATTTGATTTGTACCCTGTGCTTTTGCCAGTAATAAACAAATAGGATAGTTAATGTAGTGGCAATGAGTGATATGAAAAAATATTGAATATGAAACCTCACTGTTAATTCGTCAACATTTTTATCAAATAGTATGGTATAAAAGGTGTAAATTAGACTAATTGAAAAAGGAATTAGTAAAATTAGACTATTAATTGTAGGTGATTTTATAAGGAATTTTTTACAATAGTGATAAAGTTTTTCCTCGATTACTTTACCTTTTCTTTTTTTCTTGAAAAATATTTTGAAAGGCAAGTTATAGGCAAACCCGGCTAAAAAACTCAGCAGGAGAAGTTTTGTTAATAATAAAAATATTTCTTGAAATTTATTATTTTGCCCCCTTGCTGTTTGGGTAGGAATAGTTTCTGGCTGTGATCTGGAAACTTGTCTGTTTAGAATAGAATCTATTTTACTGTCAATATCATTGGGCTGAAGTAAGAGATCAGTATATTCAATAGTTGAGTCAATCTTAATAGTTTCATCATTTAATGCGATTGGTTGATCGGGTATTTGGTTGTTTTGCTGAGATAATGTCGAATCATTTTCTATCTGAACGGCATCATTATTAGGAAACCATTCAGGAAGGTTTTTAATAAAAAGGATACCAACAATGGGCATGACAAGGAAGAAATATAATGCAGTGGAAAAGAAATAGATCCTAAATCCATGATACTTTGGTATGCTCTTATCCTTCTTTTTCTTCATCGAATTCAGTTAGAATTAGCTGCTCTTCTGTTTTAATATTAAGAATTAATAAATTTAATCAAATTACGCTAATTACAAACTTTCTTTTTGAAAATGGAAAAGCCAGACTATATTAATAAGTCTGGCTTCTCTATTTAGTTTGATGTTTTTATATTTTTTTTGCGATATTTTCAACTTGATCAAGCACTCGCATCAAGTTTCCGCCCCATATTTTTTCTATTTCTTGCTCAGTATAACCTCGCTTGACAAGCTCCAGGGTAATATTTCCCATTTGGCTTACGTCAAAACAATCTGCAACACCTCCGCCGCCGTCAAAATCGGTTCCTATACCTACATGATCAATTCCTGTTATTGAAACAATATGATCGATATGATCAACTACATCAGATACGGTTGCAAGTTTTTGTGGGAATAGTCTATCAATCGAATACCAAGCTTTTCTTGCTTCAGCCATTTGCTCATCGGTTAAGTCATCAAAGTCTTTAAATTTCTCTCGGATGGCTAGCCTCATGCTATCTCGTTGTGGCTGGGGTTCAGATTCTTTAACATAATCGCTCAGAATGCACATTTGAATAACGCCACCATTATCTGCAAGTTTTCGGAGCATGTCGTCTGTCATGTTTCTGTTATGATCACGCAATGCTCTTGCGCATGAATGAGATGCAATGATTGGTGATTTTGATAATTCGATTACATCGTAAAAACTCTCATCAGAAGCATGCGAAACATCAACCATAATTCCTAATCGATTCATTTCTTTAACAACTTCTTCTCCAAATTCTGATAAGCCATGATAACCGGGTTCATCACCTGATGAATCGCAAATGTCATTATTTTTTGTGTGAACCAAGGTAATGTATCGGGCTCCCATATCATAGTAATGTTCGACCAGCGAAATGTCATTACCAAGCGGATAACCATTTTCAATCCCAATAAATAAAGCTCGTTTGCCTTCTTTTTCAAGAGCCAATGCCTGCTTTGAATCAAGCGCTATTCCAGCTTTGTCCAAATTTTGCTCTGCAACCGTATGGATGGATTCAATAAGATTGTCTACCCGTTCTTTTGCTTTTAGGTGAGCTTCTGGGTTACGTGGTCCTTGACCTATAAATGCAGCCAGAAATACTCCATCCAATCCACCTTTTTCCATTCTCGGAATATCAACCTTGCTTCTTTGCTCACTATTATCTTTGCCAAAGTCAAATCCTTCGGATGTAAAACGCATGGGGGTGTCTGTGTGTGAATCTACAGTAAACACTTTGTTGTGAATATAAGCAGCTTTTTCTTCAATGCTATTGAATTTTGGGCTGGTATCGCATGATGCAAAGAAGAATGCGCAAAATGCGAAAAAAAGAATGTGTTTTTTCATTTTAGTCGTATAGATTAATAAATTCGTAGGAATTTCCCGACCAATCGAGAAATTTTATAAAATCTTTAAACGAAAGTACTAAAGTTGCGGTATTATCATTGGGGTGGAAACTGATCTTTTCGACATCTTCCAAGTTTTTATCGATGAATATATGAACATGATTTTCAAGATCATTGATAAGCCCGAATGGAGAAACAGAACCAGCTATTAAACCCAGGTATTTATCTAACCTTTTCGCAGATGCAAAACTAATCTTGCCTTGCTTTAATCTTTGTTCGAGGTCTTTTATTGCTAATGTTTGTCGATGATCAATTAAAACCAAATAGTGTTTGTTCCCTTTATGATTTCTGAAAAATAAATTCTTACAGTGCGCTGATTCAAGGTCAGCCCAATATTTTGCCGCTTCCTGCACCGTTGGAACTGGCGGATGATTTGTTACTGTGTATTCTATTTCTAACTGATCTAAAACCTTAAAAACTTTCTCTTTTCTATCCATATAACTGGCTTATTTAAATCTGATTTTAAAAGTCAAATCTACAAAAGAAAGCCATAAAAGAAGAACCCTATTCGTATTTTAAAGTGTCAACTGGATTAACCTTTGTTGTTTTTACGAGCTGAAAACTAATTGCGATAAAGGCAATAATCGTAATGATTATTGCGGAAAATACGAAAGAAAACCAACCGACATTAATGCGATAGGCGAAGTTTTCGAGCCAGCGATCCAAGATGTAATAGGAGATAGGGGCTGCGATAATATTTGACCAAAGGATTAGTTTTAAATATTCTTTGGAAAGCAATATCGAGATATTTGATACCTTAGCACCAAGTACTTTTCGGATACCTATTTCTTTGGTTTTTTGAATCATGCTTAAGGCTGCTAAAGCGAACAATCCTAAACTTGCAATGATGATGGCAAGAATCGCGAAAATACCAGCGGCATTTCCAGTTCGTACATCATTTTTATATTGCCTGTTAAAAAACTCATCCAGAATAAAATATTCGAACGGATTGCCCTTAAAAAACCCCTCCCACTTTGTTTCAATTTGCTGGATGCTAGTTTGCAAGTCTTCCGAATTTATTTTTACTGAGAAAAACTCATTGTTATTATAGGGTTGGTATAAATAAATCAAAGGGATGGTTGCAGTTTTTAATGAGAGTTGGTTGTAATTATTAATAACGCCTACAATAGGTCTGTTTTTTCCATTAATCCTTACTTTTCTATTTACAGCTTCTTCAACACCTTTAAATCCCAGATATGAAATTGCATTCTCATTAATTATTACCGCAGAATCATCAGCCCCATAATTTTCTAAGAAATTTCTACCAGCAAGAATTTCTAGATTGAAGGTTGGAATATAATCATGATCCATACCTATCATATAAATCACTTTGCTCTGGTCAGCGGTTTCTTCTACTCTTCGGATGCTGTTAGCCCAATATATTTCGTCACCGGGCACATTGGAAGCTGAACTAAAACTTTTTGTTTGAGAGAGGTTTAATACTTCATTTTTAAAAGTATTAACTTTTGTGGTATAAAGAGAGTCAGTAACTCCCGGAGCTCTTATCACAATCGTCTTTTCAATATTGATTCCAAGATCCTGATTCTTCATAAAAAGTAATTGATCATAAACCGTGATAGTCCCGGTAATTAAAAATATGGAAGCAGTAAATTGGAATATCACGAGTCCTTTACGTAAAAGAATTCCTCTTTTATTTGTTCCGAATTTACCTTTTAAAACCATTACTGGTTTGTAGGATGATAAAACAAAAGCCGGGTACAAACCGGATAAAAAAGCACCCAGGAAAAATAAGCCAAGTAATGTAATCCAGAAACTACTTTCGGTTAAGAGGTTGAAAGATAAGTTAATGTCCATCAAATGATTAAAGCTTGGGAGTAAAATAGCCACAAGTAGTATGGCGACAATTGCTGAAAGAATATTCAGGATTAAGGATTCGAAGGTAAACTGACGAATTAATTGTGTTCTGACTGCACCTACTACTTTTCTAATTCCAACTTCTTTGGCTCTGTCGACTGAACGTGATGTAGAAATATTAATGAAATTAACCCATGCAATAAAAAGGATGAAGAAGGCGATTACCATTAAAAAATAAACTGAATCTCCGTCACCGTTTTCTTGAGGTTCTGATTCCTGAAGTAAATCAGAATAAAGGTGGATGTCGGTAATGGGTTGCAAAATAAATTCTTGACGTGAGTTACCTGGTTCCCATTCTTCGCGTTTTTCGTTTTCAAGCCAGTTCTGGAATTTATTTTGAAATGCAAGGTAATCAGTTCCCGGAACGAGTTTTATATAGGTATTGAAATCGTACCAACCCCATGCAGTTTCGGATTGTTGATTAGAAAGCTCGTTTAAGGTTCGATAAGAAAAGAGAAGACCGAATTTTATGTGAGAATTATCAGGCACGTTTTTCATCACGCCAGAAACTGCGAAATTGTACTGGCCATCCCAAGTTAGGGTTTTTCCAATTGGATCCTCATCTGCGAAATATTTTTTTGCAATTTCTTCAGTTATGACAACCGTATTAACATCACTTAATACTTTTTCTTTTTCACCAATAATTAATGGGAAAGTTAGCATTTGGATAAAAGAAGGGGTCGCAATTTGCATTTTGCTTTCCCTAAAGCTTTTATCTTTATAAGTAATTGTGCCTGAAATTGGAAATGCACGAGCGTATTCCAAAACTTCAGGAAAATTATCTTTCATTGCCGGACCAACTGCAGGAACTGCAGCTGCACAACGAAATAAATTCTCACCATTTTTGTATTGATTATACTGAACACGATAGATGTTCTCGTGATCTTCATGAAACTTATCATAGCTAAATTCATAAGTTACATATTGAAGAATAAGTAAACATCCAGCCATCCCGATGGCCAAACCTAAAATATTTGTGATTGAAAAAAACTTAATTCTCCAGAGGTTTCTGAACGCAGTGATGATGTAATTTTTTATCATGATCAGTTTGTTAGGGTTAAATATGTGACGTGCTTAATGGTGATAAGTTACAGTCGCCCAATCAGAACTGATGATTTTTTTAGAAAATTATTATTCAAATTTGTTTTTAAGAAACTTACCAGTGTAAGATTCTTTGCATTTAATCAAGTCTTCAGGGATTCCCTCAAATACAATCTGTCCTCCATCGTTTCCTCCTTCAGGTCCCATATCAATAATCCAATCAGCTGATTTAATAATTTCTGAATTGTGCTCAATGACAACCAATGTATGCCCTTTACTAATTAAAGCACGGAACGCAGAGAGCAAATTTGTGATGTCATGAAAATGCAGTCCGGTGGTTGGCTCATCAAAAATAAACATAGTTGGCGATTCAACCACTCCTTTGGATAGGAAGAAGGCTAGTTTTACACGTTGCGCTTCACCACCACTCATGGTGCTTGATGGTTGCCCTAATCCTAAATAACCTAAGCCTACGTCTTGCAATGGTTTTAGTTTTGCAATTATACGTTTTTCAGTTGCTGTAATTTGATCTCCTCCATCAAAGAATTGTATGGATTCATTAATGGTCATATTTAAAATATCGGAAACCGATTTTTCTTTATATTTTACTTCTAGCACCTCTTCTTTAAATCTACTGCCTTTGCATTCTTCACAAACTAACTGAATATCAGCCATAAATTGCATTTCTATATTTACCGTACCGTCACCTTCACAAACCTCACAACGCCCTCCATTTATATTAAATGAAAAAAATCCAGGTTTATAACCTCTGGTTTTTGCCAATTTTTGATCAGCAAATAAATTCCTGATTTCATCATAGGCCTTGACATAGGTTGCCGGATTTGATCTTGAGGAACGACCAATGGGGTTTTGGTCTATAAATTCTATATCGCCTAACTTTTCAATATTTCCATTGATGAATTTGAATTTTCCGGTTTTACCGCTAAATCCTCCATATCGTTTTTTGAGCGCCGGGTAAAGAATCCCTTTTACCAAAGAAGTTTTTCCAGAACCACTCACGCCTGTGATAACAGTCATGATATTTAAAGGAATCTTTGCACTAATTTTTTTCAAATTATTTTCTTCGGCCCCCTCAATTAAAATAAAATCATTCCATTGATTTCTTTTATCAGGAATGGGGATTTTCATTTGCCCACTCATGTATTGAGCCGTTAATGTCTTATGGTTTTGAAGTTCTGAATAAGGTCCCTGGAAAACCAATTCTCCGCCATGCACACCTGCTTCCGGACCAATATCAATAATTTGATCGGCTGCTTTAATGATCTCCTCATCATGTTCTACAACGATCACGGTGTTTCCCAGATCTCTGAGTTTTAATAAAATTCCAATTAACCTTTTTGTATCACGTGGATGAAGACCAATGCTTGGTTCATCTAAAATATACATACTTCCAACCAAACTGCTTCCCAAAGAAGTTGCCAAGTTAATTCGTTGTGATTCACCCCCTGATAAAGTATTTGACTTACGATTCAGGGTGAGATAGCCAAGTCCGACATCAGATAAGAATTGTAGACGGTTGATAATCTCGGTGAACAATCGTTTGGCAATGGTTTGATCTGTTTTGTCCAGTTTTAAATTCTTAAAAAAATCAAGTAAAACATCAATTGGAGTTAAAACGAGATCAAGAATAGATTTGTTAGCAATTTTAACATAAGAAGCATCTTTCCTTAGCCGTGATCCCTGACAATCAGGACAAACAGTTTTGCCCCTGTATCTGGATAACATTACCCTGTATTGTACCTTATAGGTCTGTTCTTCAACCTGTCGGAAAAATTCGTCAATACCATCGAAATATTTATTGCCTGTCCATAACAACTCTTTTTGATCTTCACTTAATTCGTGATAGGGTTTATGAATGGGGAATTTGAATTTGTATGCGTTCAAAACGAGTTTTTCTTTGTATTCACTCATTTTTTCGCCTTTCCAGCAGGCAACCGCCTCATCGAAGACAGATAGTGTTTTGTTTGGGATTACTAAATCCTTGTCAATACCAATCACACTCCCAAAGCCCTCACAACTTTTACAAGCTCCAAAAGGATTGTTGAAAGTGAAGAAATTAACAGAAGGTTCTTCAAAACTCATACCGTCGAGCTCAAATTTATTTGAGAATTCATGCCGCTTTGCTGTATCATCGCTTTGATATTCAATTACACAGCTTCCATTCCCTTCGTAAAATGCAGTTTGAACTGAATCTCCAATTCTTGATTTTAAATCTTCATCATCCTTTTTAACAATGAAGCGATCGATTAGGATATATACTTTTGTTTTGGCAGGAGTTTTTATTTTTTCTTCAAGATAGTTATCAATTTTATAAGTTTCACCACCGATAACAATTCTACTAAACCCCTGCTGCATTAATATTTCCAGTTGTTCCGGGAGCTTTCGCCCTTTTATTAAATGAATGGGTGAGAGTATTAAAAGTTTGCTCTCTTCCTCAAGGTTTAAAACGAAATCAGTTACTTCCGAAACCTTGTGACGCTTAACTTGTTGTTTTGAAATAGGGGAGTAGGTTTTACCTATTCTGGCATAAAGTAATTTTAAGTATTCATATATTTCTGTTGAAGTTCCAACTGTAGATCTGGGATTTTTTGTGTTTACTTTTTGTTCAATGGCAATTGCCGGAGAAATTCCTTTGATGTAATCAACCTCAGGCTTACTCATGCGCCCAAGAAATTGTCGGGCATATGAACTCAAACTTTCAACATAGCGTCTTTGACCTTCGGCATACAAAGTATCAAATGCTAATGAGGATTTACCAGAACCCGAAAGTCCGGTAATCACAACCAGCTTGTTTCGTGGAATTGCAACGCTCAGATTCTTGAGATTGTGAACCCTTGCTTTAGAGATGATGATATAATCTTTTGAGTTTAATTGGTCTAGATTCATTATTGGAGTTAAGAATAGGTAAATGTTAAAAAATGCTAAATTATTAATAATATTTGCATTATTTGATATATTCCATATATTTGCATTAATAAAAACTACACGAAACCTAAGCTATATCTTGGTTTAACAAGATTTTAGCTCTAAAAATGGAGGACTAATTATCGAATAAATATCTACCCTTTTTTTGTTTAATTAATATAGGAGGGAGACTTTATGAAAGTCAGGAAAATTAGCGATAAAGAACTAATTATTAGATATTTAGATGGTGATACCAATAGTCTGGAATTGTTAATAAATCATCATAAAAATCGGGTATTCGCATATATTTTAATGGTTGTTAAAGACCGTCAGCTTGCTGATGATATTTTTCAAGATACATTTATTAAAGTGATCAATACCATTAAAGCGGGTACATATAAAGAAGAAGGGAAATTTATCCAATGGGTAATGCGCATTGCCCATAACCTGATCATAGATTTCTTCAGAAAATCTAAAAGAATACCCGTTATGGAAAATAATCATGGCGATTTCGATATTTTTGATACCATTTCGGCTAAGGAAAATTCGGTGGAGGAGCAAATAATTACCAACCAAATACATAAGGATGTAAGGGCACTTATTGAGTTTCTGCCTCCTGAACAAAAAGAAGTTCTTTATCTCAGGCATTATGTGGGGATGAGCTTTAAGGATATCGCAGAACAGACTGATGTAAGCATTAACACAGCTTTGGGACGGATGCGATATGCGCTAATAAATATGAGAAAGTTGGTAAAGGAGAAGGATATAATTTTAACCATATAAAAATAAATGTGGTCAGAACAATAATCGTATTTTCTGACCGTTTTTATTTTGTTAAAGCGAGTAGTCACCGATTTAAATAATATGAAAAAAACCTTTACTCTCTATCCCGAAACACTTGATTATCCGAATGCAATACCTTCACCTGAAGTTTTTTTGTGTGAAAATAAGCTTCGGATGAGAGATGGGTTTCAAGATGGTCCAAGTGAAATGGTGATGCGTAATTTATTAAGTTATGCAAAAGCCTTATCTGTAAATAATACAAAAGATGCAGGTATCATTAATGTAGTATTAAACTAATTTTAAAAACTAAATTTGTAGTCCCGGTAAATTTATTTATCGGGACTTTTTGTATATTCAGGAATAAACTATCACAATAAAAAAATGACTAAAAAAGAGAGATTCAAATATATTATAGAATATTTTTCAAAACATAAGCCCATTGCAGAAACTGAATTGGATTATAAAAATCCCTATCAATTATTGGTTTCAGTAATTTTATCTGCTCAATGCACAGATAAGAGAGTCAATTTAATCACGCCAGCAATTTTCAAAAAATTTCCCGATGCCATGACACTCTCGAAATCGAAGCAAGAAGAAGTATTCGAGCTCATAAAATCTTGTTCATATCCGAATAATAAATCAAAACATCTTGTCGGAATGGCAAAAATGTTGGTTGAGAAGTTTAGTAATGTAGTCCCTGAGGATATTGATGAGTTACAAAAACTTCCAGGAGTTGGGAGAAAAACAGCGAATGTGATTGCGTCCGTAGTTTTTAATAAACCTGCAATGGCGGTCGATACGCATGTTTTTAGAGTTTCGGCTCGATTGGGATTAACAACAAAGGCAAAAAATCCATTAGAAACTGAAAAACAACTTGTGGCGCATATCCCTGAAGATAAAATTGCAATTGCGCATCATTGGTTAATATTACACGGAAGGTATGTTTGTGTTGCTCGGAAACCAAAATGTGAAGAATGTGGAATTTCTGATTTTTGCAAATATTTCCAGTCGATTAAGGGGGCTTGATTGTTAATAAATCATGAAATTCTATTTTCAAAACGGACCTATAATTAAATATATTTGTAATAATTATAAATAAGGAAAAATGTTAAATATTGGTGATAAATCTCCTGATTTTAAAGGAGTAACAACAGATGGGACGCAAATATCATTAGCTGATTTTAAAAATAAAAAAATCGTAATGTATTTTTATCCAAAAGATAATACTCCCGGATGTACGGCCCAAGCATGTAATCTTAGAGATAATTATCAATTATTAATAGATAAAGGTTATGTTGTGATTGGTGTGAGTGCAGATAACGAAAACTCGCATCAAAAATTTACTGAAAAATACCAATTGCCGTTTCCACTCATAGCCGATGTGGATAAGAAGATAATAAAAGATTTTGGCGTTTGGGGTAAGAAAAAATTTATGGGAAAAGAATATGATGGAATTATTCGTACAACTTTCATTATTTCAGAAGATGGCATTATAGAAGATGTTATTAGTAAAGTCAAAACAAAAGAGCACACCAGTCAAATAATTAAAAAACAGAAGATATGAGCGCAGAAGAGAATGCAATGGATAAAGTGAAAAAAGAGAAATTAAAAGCCCTTGAAATTACATTGGGAAATATTGAAAAATCATATGGTAAAGGCGCCATCATGAAATTAGGAGATAATGCAGTTGATAATATTGAATCTATCTCTACTGGTTCGCTTGGCTTGGATAATGCGTTAGGCATTGGCGGATTACCAAAAGGGAGGATTACGGAAATTTATGGGCCGGAGTCTTCAGGTAAAACTACCTTAGCCATTCATGCCATTGCCGAATGCCAGAAAAAAGGAGGAATTGCTGCATTTATCGATGCAGAGCATGCCTTTGATCGTTTTTATGCTCAAAAACTGGGTGTAGATATTGAGAACTTACTGGTATCTCAACCTGATAACGGAGAGCAAGCATTAGAGATTACTGAAAATCTTATTAGATCTGGAGCCATTGATATTATAGTAATTGACTCGGTTGCAGCATTAACACCAAGGGCTGAAATTGAAGGCGAGATGGGCGATTCGAGAATGGGATTGCAAGCCCGATTGATGTCGCAAGCACTTAGGAAATTAACAGCAACAATCAGTAAAACCGGCGCATGCTGCATTTTTATTAATCAGCTTCGCGAAAAAATTGGGGTTATGTTTGGTAATCCGGAAACAACCACCGGTGGAAATGCACTTAAGTTTTATTCTTCTGTGCGACTAGATATTCGCAGACTGAGTCAAATTAAAGATGGTGATAATATCAAAGGTAATCGCACCAGGGTAAAAGTTGTAAAAAATAAAGTTGCTCCTCCGTTCAAAAAAGTTGAGTTCGATATCATTTACGGCGAAGGAATTTCAAGGGTAGGAGAAGTGATTGATATGGGTGTAGAAGCCAATATTATCAAAAAGAGTGGTTCCTGGTTTAGCTATGGCGAAACCAAATTGGGACAAGGAAGAGATGCAGTAAAAGCATTGCTAAAGGACAATCCTGAACTTTCGGAAGAGATAGAAAATAAAATTATTGCACTGGATAAGGTAGAATAATCCAGTGTGCCTAGCTTGCATAAATAATTCTGATATCTTTTAATTCATCAACAAGAATTGCGGTTGAGGAGTATAGGTTATGATAGGTCTCAACCAAGTCTGACTGGTCATTTTGTTCTGCTTTATCTTCAAGAAGTTTTGCAAGAAGGCGTGGCTCATCGGCTACAAAATTGGAAATTACACCTTTCAAACTATGTGCATTAAACTTAAGAGATGCCATATCAGAATTGTCAATATTATCTTTTAAGCTTTTCATCCTATCATCAAATTCGTCAATGAATAAATCAATTATTTCGACAATAATTTCTTTATCAAAGAATTTGAAATTTTCTTGAAATTGTTCTTTATTTATGACCATTTCTTTTATCATGATTATTTCACTTTGCTAAGTTAGAAAAAATGTTCTTTTATATACTAAAAAATAATTGTTGAATACTTTTCTATTTTTTCTTTTAAACTAACTTCATTAATTGGTTTACCTAAATAATCATCAATACCTGCAGCAAAAAATCTATCTCGGTTATGTTCCGGATCACTTGCTGTTACAGCAATAATTGGTGTGTGCTTTCTTTTCCAACGTTCTCTTAAGCGTATTTCCTTTGTTGCTTCAATACCATCCATTATTGGCATTGCAATATCCATTAGTATGCAATCAAAATTCATGTTCTTATAAAAGTTAATTGCTTCTAATCCATTGTTTGCAATGAGCAAGGAGATATTCTCTTTGTTTAAATAAGCTGCAAGCACCCGCTGATTTATATAATTGTCTTCTACGACCAGAATTTTAAACATTCTTCACAATATTTTTACATTTTTACAAATAGAGTTATATCTAATAATATGCCATGATTATAAAAATCATAATATGAGCTACTTATGATTTTTGCTTGAGTAATATAATCTCATTTTGGATTTGATATTCCTGAAATTGGAAAAAAGTTCAATTGTGGAATTATGGCTTATACTGTAATTTCTAAAATAAGTTACGTTTATCCTTTGTATCCTATTAAATTTATACTTGGTGCAAGTTATGATCCATCTTAGAATAGAATCCCAATTTGATGAATTGCAAGCGCAAGCACATAGGCTAAGACAGTGGTATAAGTCGCCATAAAAATGGCCCATTTCCATCCACCTGATTCTCTTTTAATAGTTGCTATTACTGCTATGCATGGGAAGTAGACAAGGATGAAAACCAAGAACCCAAAGGCTGTTAAGGGTGTAAATACTTTTTGGCCTAAATATTTTGGATGACTAAATGTTTGTTGCTGAAGTTTTTGTGTGAGGCTTTTTGCGTTATCATCAGCTCTTAAGTCTGTTTGGTTTATAACTCCAAGCGTACTTACAACTATTTCTTTAGCTGCAACACCGGCCAAAAGGCTTACTCCCATCTTCCAATCAAATCCTAATGGAAGAATTGCAGGTTCAATAAAGTGACCCATTTGGCCAATATAAGAATTCTCCTGTTGTAAGCTTTGATTCTCAATTTTTAAAGTATGAGCAAAATGCTCGTGTTCTTGTTTAAGCCTAAGTCTATCTTCTGGACTCGTAACATGTTTAAGTTGTTCCTGATATTTATTAAAACTTTCTGAGATTTTTTGTTCAGCAATAGCTTTGTTTTCAGGATCTTGAGGGAAATATTGTAGTACCCATATAATCATGGACGCAATTAAAATGATACCACCCATTTTTTTCAGATACTGAGATCCTTTAAACCAGGTATGTTTGATAATGGATTTTGCGGTTGGCATTCGATAGGGTGGAAGCTCCATCACAAAGGGCATTTCGCTTGATTTAAATAACGTTTTTTTGAAGATAATGGCTATGATAATTGACAAAAGGATGCCTATCCCATAAATGGAAAAAAGAACGAAGCCAGGATTTTCTGTAAAAACAGCGCCAATGATTAGCACATAAATGGGTAATCGGGCGCTACACGACATAAAAGGATTGATAAGCATGGTAACCAAACGATCATTTTTCCCTCCTATGGTTCGTGTGGCCATAATCGCAGGAACATTACAACCGAAGCCCATAAGCATGGGTATAAATGATCGTCCATGCAGGCCAATTTTATGCATAATTTTATCAACGATAAAAGCTATCCGGGCCATATAGCCCGTATCTTCCATAATCGAAAGAAAGAAAAATAAAATTAGGATATTTGGCAAAAAAACAATTACCCCTCCAACACCACCAATGATCCCATCTACAACCAAATCCCTAAAAATGCTGGGTTCTAATAATTCACTAATTAAATCTCCAAACTTGAAAACTAAAATTTCCAGCCAATTCATGGGGTATGCTCCCAATGTAAATGTTGCTTGAAACATTAACCACATCAGGAAAATAAAAATTGGATATGACAAAACCTTGTTGGTAAGTATATTGTCAATTAATCGACTCAGATGACGAATATCTTTGGTGCTCTGTTTGTAGGTTTCTTTTAAAGCACCTTCAATAAATCCGTATTTATAATCAGTAATAACAGTTTCTGGAGTGTCGTTAAAATGCGTTTCAAGTTTGTTAATCTGTTTTTTAGCAGCCGAAAGAATTTCTTCGTGATTTATACAATTGTTTTTTATGCGTTCAATTTCTTCAATATCATTTTCCAGTAACTTAATAGCTAAAAACCTTGGTGCAACAACGATGGTTAGCTTCTTGTTTTCCTCATTCCGAATTTTATCTTGCAATACTTGAATCGACTTTTCAATATCCTCCCCATAATTTATGTGAATATGCCTAACGCTTTCTTCCTGATCTTCATATACCTGAATAATCTTGTTGTATAATTCAGTTAATCCTGTTCCTTTTGAACCCACCGTAGGTATAATGGGGATCCCAATCATTTTACCTAATGAATCGTAATCAAATTGATCGCCTTTAATTTGTAGTTCATCATACATATTAAGAGCGGCAACAACTTTAATATCCAAGTCAATCAATTGGGTGGTTAAGTATAGGTTTCGTTCGAGATTTGAGCCATCTAGAACATTAACGATGACATCAGGAATTTCATTAAAAATGTGATTTCGAACATACAATTCTTCGGGGGTATAACTTGTAATTGAATAAGTACCCGGAAGATCTATGATATTAAAAGTATAACCCTTATGTTTAAATTTGGCTTTCTTGGCATCAACTGTTACTCCTCCGTAGTTTCCTACTTTTTCGTTGGAGTTTGAAGCAAAATTAAAAATAGTTGTTTTGCCACAATTTGGATTTCCAACCAATGCAATATTGATAACCTTACTTAGATAGTGAGTTGAGTGTTTTAAGGTGTCATCAGATAAAGTTCCGTTAAATCCATTCTTTGAACTTTTTGGAAATTTTTTTGTAGTAACTTCGATCAATCTGGCTTCACTGTTTCTGAGTGAAATATTATATCCCATGATTGAATATTCGACTGGATTCTTTAAGGGGGCTTTTTTGCCAACAATTACTTCCTTGCCGACAACAAATCCCATCTCCATTATTCTTTTGCGGAAAGCCCCTCTGCCTCTTACTTTCGTAATATATGCCTTGTCGCCCTGTTTTAAATCAAATAATGTCATTTCTTACCCTTCAATAAAATCAATCTTAATTTAGATTAATTCTAATCAGTCGCAAAAATAAGAAACAAAATAATACAAAACGGGGAATTGTTTTCTAAATAAGCTTTTAAGTATTAAGATTTTTTAATCAAAGAAAATCATTGAAATCTTCTTTAGGTAAACTTAAGCTTCTTCTACTGTGTATCACTTTAAGCAAATCAATAATTCTAATTCCCCAATGGGATAAAAATAATGATTTGCATTCGCTGGCTGCATTCTGTTTTGATGCCCTGCCTACTTTTTGATAGAGGATAACGAAATCTTTCAAATCCTGATAGATGTCGGTTAATAGTTCTGAAATACTTGCTTTAATTGGATTGGTTTCATCAGGTCCTTCTAGATCAAGGATCCAAAATTCATCATCAGCTGAAAATTTATTACGTAATTCACCAAAAATGTTTTCCCATTGTTCTGCGGTTAAAAAACGTTCATTGGCTTCAGGCTCATCAACAATAATATCAGGAAGAAGGCTGCCTTTTAAATACATGAGCGGGATTAACTTTTGAATAAAGGGATAGAGCTCGTCCGATGGAAATTTTTCAATTCGTTCGATAAATAAGCAATATTCATTGGCTACTTTCAGCATCTCAATAACAGGAGTTGAATAGGCTGGCTCATCTATATTATCAGTCATAATTTTTCTAAATTTGTATAATTATCGAAATTACTAATTATATTTATTGAAAACATAATTGGGTATTGTTTAATCTGCTTGAAAAATAACACATGAGTGATTTGGATCTTAAAACCAGGCTTTTAGAACATTTACGAAGTGAACATGAAAAAACGGTTTTTAAACTAAAAGCGGTGATAGATGATGCTCAGAAAAGTGCTAATGAGTATGGTGCTCCAAAAGATAGATACGATTCATACAGGATGCAATTACTCCGAAAAAAAGACATGTATTCGCAGCAACTTGCCAAGCTTGTTGAACAAGCCCAGGTGCTTGAAATGATTTCTTTGGATAAACCAATGACGGAAGTGAAATTTGGTTCGTTGGTCATTACTCAGAGGCAGAAATTATTTGTTTCAATTGGCATTGGGAAAATTGAAATGGACGGCGAAGTCTACTACGCCATTTCTCCAAATGTGCCTGTTTATGAAGCCATGCGTGGCTTGAGAGTTGGCGATGAGTTTGATTTTCGAGGCCAACCCATGAAGATTTTAGCGATAAGCTAGTAAATTTTCCCATCCAGACCAACCACAACTTTTCCCTTATAAATAGTTGATATTTCATAAAGTATATCTTGATCAGTTGCACCCCAGTAAAGGGTATGATAAAGGATCAAAAGCCCTGGTTTGGTTTGGTTTGCTATTTTGGCAAGTTCGTGGGTGCTGGTATGATTTTGTTTATGGTATTTTTGCCAAAATTCAGTTTTCTTATCGTAATCTGCTACTTTGTAAACTTCATGAATTAAAATGTCTGCATCTTTGGCATATTTTAAAATATTATCACAAGGTTTCGTGTCACCTGAAATTACAATGGTTTTGTCGGGAGTTGTAAATCTAAATCCGTACGCATTTGGCCAACTGCCATGTTCAACCAAAAAAGCCTCGACTTTAACATTGTGATCGGTGTAAATTAATCCTTCTTTTATTTCATGTGCATTAACTCTCCAGCCTTCATTATTGGCAGGTTCAAGTCCATAAAGCCGATATCGGATATCTTCTTTATACGCCTCAAGAATATGATTCGTCATATTTTTGATCCCTTCCGGGCCATAAACTTCTAATGGTTGATTTCTCCCTTCAACCCATGGCGTTAGAATCAAATCGGGGTATCCAGTGGTATGATCAGAATGCAAATGTGTAAGAAAAGCAGTTTTTAAATTCTCTACACTTAAGGCTTCTAGAGAACCTCCATAACGAGGCGATAAAGCACTCGCTTGTCTTACAAGGCCAGGCCCA
Organism: Bacteroidales bacterium; assembly: GCA_963675215.1. Classification (GTDB taxonomy): domain Bacteria; phylum Bacteroidota; class Bacteroidia; order Bacteroidales. The sequence goes on along the minus strand of OY775914.1, from coordinate 3,271,302 downwards.
AAATCAATGATATAAGATTCGTTATTCACAACGATTGCAACTGAACAGCCGGAATGTTCAGGGTCTGGATTTGGGTTGCCGCTGCCAAGAATAACAACTTTAGTTGAACTTTGTGCGCTACCAACTTGAGTAACTACTGAAAAGATAAGTGTTAATAAGAAAAAGAAATATTGTTTAATGCCTTTCTTCATGACTGTAAGCTATTTTATTTAGCGCAAATATACATCATTAAATACATTCATTGTTCCGATAGGAGAACCTGCCGGTGGTGATAAAGTTTCTGGCATTTTATACTCTTTTGGGTCATCCAGGAATCGTTCAATTTCATTCATTGCATACCAATAATGAGCTTTCAAATCGCTCATGTTTGATTCATTATATTTAATTTCTAAATATTTTTTAAGCTCGTTGAGTTGAAAAAAAACTTTTGATCTGACTAATTCTGAAGCATTCTGATTGGTTGCTAATTTGAAAAGGTTGCGAAGTAAAACAAGATCTGTTGTTTTTTGAATGGCTTCAGTATAACCATTCTCTCGTTTCCCTTTCCAGCTTGTGTTAAGTAGCTGTTCAATAAGTGTTTCAAGTCCGGGTTGATTTTTATTCCTAGCATTAAACTCAACCATTCTGCCAACACGTGTGGGTTCAAGAATAAAACCTATGGTCATATCTGCAAGAGACTCAGCTGCTCCCAATGCATCAAATACAGGATTGGTTCTTATTTTTATGGTTTCATTACTTCTTCGATCACCCATCACTCGAGGTGCCAATAGTTTTAATAAGCGCTCTGGAATCATCAACGATTCTGGTTGTATTGTTTTAATTAAAACATCCAATGCTTTTAGCTGTTCTTCGCCAGGAACTTCTTTAGTGATGAATTGGCCATCTCCTCTTAAAGCATACCGATAATCCAGCCCGCCTAACATTTTAGAAGTAGCCTCAATTTGATATCGATGAAAAAAGTAAACCGGAACCAACACTTCTTCGAGTGAGGCATATGGCATTCCGGTTTTTATGTTTTGCTCACCAAAATTATTCAAGGCAATTTTTCTAACCTGCATCATCCTGTCTAATTCCTGATAAGAAACCTTTCCGTTATCCCATAAATGGGTATGCGGATGTGCTCCATCCGGCCGGGCATCCTGATCTGCGATGAAACTCAACCCATCCTTTAAACTTTTCTGAATAATCTCATTTAGCGCAGCCTCTTCGTTCACCCCATCAGGGAAATCCTGATAACCATAAGCAATTGATACTTTATCGAAATCACCTATTTTATTATCGTAAGCATTTTCTAAACTTAGTTTCCCATTCTTAATTTCAACCAATGGATGTGGATAATCCATTACGGAAGTCCGGCCTTCGGTACTTGAAGCATAATTATGGGTTAATCCAAGGGTATGGCCAACTTCATGTGCACCTAATTGTCTAATTCGTGCGAGGGCCATTTCTTCAACATCTTTTGGGATTTCATCTCCATTTTTATAAGGAGCCATCAATCCGATTGCAATCAAATAATCCTGTCGAACGCGAAGCGAACCCAGACTTACATGACCTTTGATAATTTCACCGGTTCTTGGGTCTGTTACAGCATTTCCGTATGACCAACCGCGAGTTGATCGATGAACCCATTGGATTAAATTATAACGAACATCCAATGGATCTGCACCTTCAGGAAGCATTTCTACCCGAAATGCATCCTTGTATCCAATGGCTTCAAATGCTTGATTCCACCAGGAAACACCAGTAAGCAGTGCCGTGCGAACCGGCTCAGGAGCACCTCGATCGAGATAATAAACGATGGGCTCAATGGCCTCACTTATTTTTGCATTGGGGTTTTTCTTTTCCAGCCGATGACGAACGATGAATTTTTTTTCGATAGATTCACTTAACGGACTTGCATAATCCATATATGATCTTCTAAAGTACCCTGAGCGAGGATCAAACTTTCTGGGCTTGTAATTATCGTCAGGCAATTGTACAAATGAATGATGCTGCCGAATGCTTATATTTTCAGTGGTAGGTACCACCTGACTTAATCCTCTGCCGGTTGGTGTTCCCACAAATGTAAGCAATACGTCGAATTCGGTATTTAAGGGAAAGTTTTTTGTCCGATCTAAATGAAAGGCAGATCTGGATTTATCAACACTAAAATTGCCTGCATTGCTTCTCTTAAGTTTGTTGGCAACATTAAGCGCATCTCGCATAAAAAAATCCGTAGCGTCAACAATAAACCTTCCTGTTTCTACTTTTGTAATTTTAAAACTCCATAAAACTGATTTGGCAAATGCATCTTCAACAGCCAACACTTCGTCAGGATTATCACTATTTGCCCTGAAATTATAATTTGGTTCGATAAGTAGAATTTTATTTCCAGCCTTGATGAATTTAACAACCTTGCTGCCACCTACCTGTCCTCGGTCAATCCCAATGTCGTTAGAACCAAGTCCTGCAGAAATACCATTTATATATAAAAATTCAAAGTCAAGTTTGTCGATTTCTAAACTGATTTGATCAGTACTTTGATTATAAAAAAAATTAAAAAAGCCTTCGTTTTTAATAATCCCCTCATTGTTTGAATTAATTCCACTAATTTGTGATATCGCCAGATAACTCATTAAAATGAAAGCAAAGCTTAGTATTAATCGAAATTTTTTCATGGCATAGATTTAAGTCAATATATTATTTAGCTGTTGGGAGCGAAACCTTCTTCATCACTTTGTAAACAGGATAAGGGAAATAACTTCTTCCCCACTGAGGTGCTAAATATCTGTCAAAGTAATTCCAGCTTAATAGCCCATCATCGGCTTCAGGTTCAAGTAAATAGGAAACCAGATTGCCTAGTTTTTGTCCCGATTTTACCAAATAGGTTCCTTCTTCAAAAATCTTATTTTCAGTAATAAATTCACCGGTAATTTTGGTGTTGTAATGTCCCTGATTAAGTCTCGGACTTCCTTTAATTTCATTAATTTTAAATCTTTCGACTGTGAGCTCAATTTTTTCTTTCAATTGCTCAACCTCAATCCCGTGTTTTCTTAAATTATGTAATACTTCTTGATCAGGATAAGCGAGGATGTAGGCATAAGGTATTTGAACTTCTTTGGTTGCAACATAATCTGCAAGATAAGGAACGGTTACTGTTTTTTTAGTTTCAGTCGGACGATAACGGGTTCTTCCATCTTCGTCTACATAATCTTCTACAACATAAGATTTTATCGTGATACTTTTTGGTGTGGCAGAGGGTTTATATTCGGTTGCAAAAAGCGTATTTTCGTCAGGATTAATTCCTCTTTCAATGGTTCTCTTATCTGCATTTGCAATTTGAGAATTAATCAAATCTTTATTTTTTGCAGAATAATCAAGAATAGATTTCAGTAAGTTATAAGCTCCTAAAACTCTTGACTTGTAGTCAGCGTGTACGTAATTTTCATTTAATATGGCCAATCTATTTCTGAGTCCAATATAATTGGTCATGTAACGTGGGGCTGCTGCATCAAAAATCCATCCTTTATCAGGATTGCGGTTGTCGATGAAGTTCCCATAAAAACAATTGTCAACTTCATAATCATTTTTTAACCTGTATTGAATATCCGGCATCATCTCATCGCGCATGAAGTTTTTAAGTTTAATGTCGCTATTTGGATTCATGATCCACCCAAAAGTAACCGGTTCTTCGTGGTAGGAACCATTGGTGGTATGACAGTCAACCATTACGGAAGGATCCCAGCGATTTAGAATGTTTTGAACGACCCCATTAATTTCAGGTGTTTCAAGCTTCATACCGTCTCGGTTCATATCCAGATTTTGACCATTGTGACGAACACCTACACCATCTTCCGGTCCGTTTTGATTTGTTCTGTTCTCCTTACTAATTTGGTCATTTCCATCTGCATTTAGGATGGGTACAATGAGAACAACAACTTCTTTTAGGATATCAGCATATTTCGTATGTAAAAGATCACGTAAGAGCATCAACGATCCTTCTTTGCCTTCAACTTCGCCAGAATGAATATTTGCCTGAATGTAAACCACCACCCGATTATCATCTTCTAAATCATCAGGGCTTTGAGGCAAAGGATCAGCGATAATTAAAAGCGGAAGCTTTTTGCCATAGGTTGTAGTCGCAAAATATTCGATTCCCAATATTGGAGAATGATGGTTTACTTCTTTTATAAAATCCATCACTTCAGCATAAGTTGAAGTAGTTTTATAATCCGATTTTTCGGCAATAGTTAATGGCAACTGCTGACTGGTAACCGTGAGTTGTATTGCAAATGAAATCACGATACTTAAAATGATTCTTTTCATGATAAAAATGTATGGTTAATCTTTACGATTGAATTTCTTTTTAATTCAATATTATTTATTTTTTTTGACTGATGAGATTAAATTATACAATCCTTTATAATTCCTCTACCAAGTATGGCTTATTTTTTTATATGAACATCTCTTTGTGGGAATGGGATTTGGATACCTTGTTTTAAAAATTCAGCATTAATTGCAAATCTGAGGGTGCTTTTCAAATTCTCAACTTCGAAAGTTTGGGCTGTCCAGAAGAATAACTGAAAATCTAAAGAGGAGTCGCCAAAATTAAGAAACCTCACGAAAGGTTTAGGTTTAGAAGCAATCTCTTTATTATCGGCAGCGCATTTTAAAAGTGCTTGTTCAACTTTAAGTACATCGCTCCCATAAGCAACCCCAACATTAACATTAAAACGAGTTGTTTTATCTAAATGACTCCAGTTGATGATTTTTTCATTAACAAATTTTGAATTTGGAATAATCATGATAATATCATCACGCGATTTAACCATCGAAGTTCTTAAGCCAATGGATACCACCCTTCCGACGGTTCCATCATCTAAATGAATTACATCACCAATTTTTAAGCTCCGTTCAACCAAAATGATGATTCCGGAAGCAAGATCATTAAATAATTGCTGGATCCCCAAACCAACACCAACCAACAATGCCGCAACACTGGCGAGTAAGATAGAGACTTGTATCCCAATGGTATCAAGTGTTACAATCGTAATAATTACCCAAATAAAATATTTAACGATAAGGAATATGGACCAACTGGCACCTTGTTCAAGAACCTTTTTTGCGATCAGTTTTTTGAATATTGCCTTTACAAAACGCAATGCAAAAACGGTTGTTAGTATAATTATCAGGACGATTAAAACACTGTAAACGGATAGTGTTAAAGATTCAGAAGATACAATCTCGAGTTCTAAAATTTCTCGTAATGTCATTTTTAATGAATTAGTTCAATGATATGGGAGTTAAATATAGTGCAATTTAACAGAAATTATTGAAAAAAATATTCATTTTTAAAGCAGTACCAGGCAACAAAATTTCTTGTAAATCAATTTTAAATTTGATATTATCAAAATTGTTTATTCGTATTTTAGAGCTTCAATTGGATTTCTCAGCGCAACTTTAATTGCTTGAAAACTAATTGCAATCCAACCAATTGCCAGAGCAATGAGAGTCGCGCTCACGAAAGTAAATGGATTAATGTTGATGTGATCAGAAAAACTATTCAGCCATTGTTGTAATCCAAAATAGGCAACAGGCCATGCGATAATTGTAGATACGGATATTAACTTTATAACTTCCGTCGATAATAATCGAACGATGATGAAAATACTTGCTCCATGCACTTTTCGTATCCCAATTTCCTTTGTCCTAACAGCGGCTGCGTATGTAATTAATCCAAGTAAACCTAAGCATGCAATGAAAATGGCCAGTATTGAAAAAACAGTGAAGATCTGTGCTGTTTTGCGTTCGGCCTGATACAGGCTGTTAAATTCCTTATCAAAAAAATAATATTGAAATGGGGAACCTTGTGCATAACTGTTCCATTTTTCTTCGATAAAGCTGATGGCTGAAGGAATATTATGTTGGTTGAGGCGAATCGTTAGATAGCCTTCCCAGTTTCCAGGCATAATGCTAAGTGCGGTTGGGCCAATTTCTTTGTGAAGCGACTCAAAATTAAAATTTTTAACCACCCCGATTATTGGCTGTTTGTCAAATTCTCCATTTGGGCCACTTGGTTGCATCAAATTCTTGCCTATTGGGTCGTCATAACCTAATAACTTTACAGCCGCTTCATTGATAATAACAGCCGTTGAGTCAGTTCCATACTCATGCGAGAAGAATCGTCCTTTAACAAGCTCCAATCCCATAACTTCAGCATACTCGAAACTGGCCCAATTTTGAGCTAAAAGGAAGGTGTTCTTTTCGGCATCATCTTCCTTTAACATCCCGTTATTAGAATAGTCTTTTCCGGGGATGGTTCTTGAATTGGCAACTCCGATAATATTTGGATTGCTTAATAATTCTTGCTTAAATGCCTCTATCTGAGTTTTCAATGCATCGGGTCTTTTAACTACCAAAAGATTGTTTTTGTTAAATCCGAGGTTTTTGTTTTGCATGTACGAAAGCTGATCATTAATTACAAGGGTGCCAATGATAATTGCTATGGATATAAAAAATTGTATCACCACCAGGATGCTTCGGATCCAACCCGATTTGGCACCACTACTCACATTTCCTTTTAGCACTTTAACAGGTTTGAAAGCTGCAAGTACGAAGGCGGGATAAACGCCTGCAAGTATGCCGACAAAAATGATTAATATAACAATCAGAATGATCCATACAGGATCATTAAAGAAATATAGTGGAATTATTTTGCCTGTTAATTGATTGAAATTTGGATGCAGAATACTAACCAGGCCTGTAGAAATAATACCTGCAATAATGGTTAGAAATAAAGATTCGCCGATGAATTGGTAAATCAAACTTTGTTTAGCGGCACCCAATGTTTTTTTAATACCAACTTCTTTTGCACGAGATGATGATTTTGCAGTTGCTAAATTGATAAAATTAATAATTGCAATAATTAAAATACTCAGGGCGATGATAGAAAATATCTTAACATAAGCCAGGTTTCCATTCGGTTCTAATTCTTCCTGAATATTTGATTTTAAATGGATGTCTTTTAAGGCTTGAAGATTATACCCAAAAAAATTGCCCATTTCTTTGAATTGATCAATACTAATACCGATGATTTGCTTTAATTGGGGGCCAACATATTTCTCGATAAAGCTTTCCATTTTTTGCACAATAATGGCCGGATCTGTTCCATCGCGCACAAGGATGTATGTGTAATGGTTATGGCTAATCCACTGGTTACTCCTTGAATTTGCCAGAGTTACCATTGATGCGATCATGTCGTAATGAAAATGTGCGTTTTCAGGGGCGTCCTCAATGATCCCTTTTACGGTATAAAAAACAGTGTCTGACTCAACTGCCAATGTTTTTCCAATAGGATCCTCATTTCCAAAATATTTTTTTGCGTAGGTTTTAGACATGATGATGGATTTTGGCTGGGTTAAAATATCATCAGGATTGCCTTCCAGTAATTTAAAATCGAATACCTTAAAAAACCCAGAATCGGCAAAAAGTAAATTACTCTCATTAAAAGTTTTTTCTTTATACCTAATGCGCCAATCACCAAATTTTCCAATTCGCACGGCTTGTTCAACTTCCGCTATATCATCGAGCAGTGCACGTGCCATCGGAGATGCTGTTATCGCTTGATTAAGTTCCTGACCCGACATCTGGCCTTCAACCTTAACACGATAAATATTTTTATAATTGGAGTGAAAGCGGTCGTAACTCAATTCATTATAAACATATAAGGAAATGAATATAAAACTGGTAAGCCCAATTGCTAATCCCAGAACATTAATGATAAAATACCCTTTTTGTTTGTAGAGGTTTCTAAAAGCAGTTAACATGAAATTTTTCAGCATAATCGACCAAATTTTGTACACTTCTTTGACGCTTTAAATACATGTTTGTTACAGCAGGTTTTATATTTAATATAAACTATTTCGAATTTGGGCGATTTGCTTTCAATTTAATTGTTAAAGCGCGATAATATGAATACTTTTGAATTCCTGATTTAAATATTCAATTATTCCTAAATAAAAAACAAAAAAATGAAAGCTATTAAAATTTCGATTCAGTTAGTCATATTGCTTGTGGTATCAACCCTATCGGTGTCAGGTGCTAAGCAATTAATGCGTTTTCCTGATATTCATAAAGATAAAGTTGTATTCGTATCAGGTGGAGATATCTGGACAGCAAATGCCAACGGTGGTATTGCAACCCGATTAACCCTTGATGACGGACAAGAACAATATCCACGTTTCTCTCCGGATGGATCCTTAATTGCCTTTACAGGACAAATTGATGGAAATTCAGATGTATACGTGATGAATAGCAATGGTGGCGAAATTACTCGGGTTACTTATCATCCGGGAGTGGATGAAGTTGTTGGATGGCATCCGACTAAGAATAAGATTGTTTTTAGCTCTGGTCGGCATAGTACATCGCGTTACACAAAATTATTTTTAATATCACCTGATGGAACAGGATTAGAAGAACAAATTATGTATGATGCGTCGAGGGGAAGCTTTTCTCCTGATGGTACAAAAATAGCCTACAATAAAACCAGTCGTGAAAACAGAACCTGGAAGCGATACAAAGGTGGAAGAGCCCAAGAGGTGTATATTTACGATCTTAACACCAATGAAGAAAAAAACATCACCAACTACGATGGTACCGATCGCATGCCTATGTGGATTGGAAACAAGATTTATTATACTTCCGATAAGGATCGGTTTTTAAATCTTTATTCATTTAATAACTCAACAGGTGAAACAAAACAATTGACCATACACCACGAATTTGATGTTCGACGCCCTGAATATGATGAGAATAGCATTGTTTATGAGCAAGGCGGAGAAATTTGGAAGTATGATTTAGCAACTGATAAAAATCAAAAAATCAATATTGAAATTTTAACTGATGCACCAGAAGCAAGGTCCACGATTAAAAATGTGAGTAATATGATTCAGGGCTTTGATATTTCTCCAACAGGAAAGAGAGCCCTTATAAATGCAAGAGGTGAATTGTTTAGTGTTCCAAATTCGGATGGAAGCATAAAAAATATTAGCAATAATTGTGGTGCCCGTGATAAAGATGTGGTATGGTCACCCGACGGAACAAAGATTGCTTATCTGTCTGATAAAAGCGGTGAATTTGAAATTTACCTGCAGGATGCCTATGGAAGCACAGAGGCCGTAAAACTAACCAAACATAAAGATGGTTACAGACATACATTAAGATGGTCGCCTGATGGTACTAAAATTGCTTTTGCCGATCAAACATTAAGGTGCTACTATTTGGATATAGCAACTAAAAAAATAACGGTTGTTGATAAAGCAGAATATGAAAATGTAGACATTTCATTAGATCATAAACCTATTTATGATTTTCAGTGGTCGCCCGATAGCAAGTATATTGCTTATTCACGCATGAATTCAAGTTATGTTTATCAAATTTATATTTACGATTTAGCGTCAAAGAAAATTCACTTGGCAAGTAATGGATTATTTAATGATTTTAATCCTGTATTTACAAAAGATGGTGAATATTTACTGCTCGTTTCTAACCGAAGATTTGATCCTACTTTCTGTGATATTGAGTGGGAAATGGTTTATAAAGATGTAGCCGGAGTTTATGCTATCAGCTTAAAAGCCGATGGGAATTCAATTATTCCGCATAAAAGTGACGAGGAAATTAACCCTGATATTGAAAAATCAGGGGCAGCATTTCGTATTGATTTTAATGGATTGGCAGATAGAATTGAAGCATTGCCCATTGCTCGTGGGAATTACCGGGAGCTTGCCGTAAATGACAAAAATCTATATTATTTAAATGCAAAAGATGGTGATTTTAATAAAATGGATTATCGAGCATTACCACCACGAACACTTTATGCGTACAATTTCGAATCACAGGAAGAGCGTGTGGTAATAGAAGATATCAACGATTTTAAAATATCTTTTGATGGATCAAGCATTGTTTATAGCCAAGGAAGAAATATTGGAATAATTTCCGCAAATGCCCAAAACAGTAAAGGGGATCATTTAGATCTCTCACAATTAAAAATGAATATTGACCCGCGTAAAGAATGGAAAGCTGTTTTTAACGAGGCATGGAGAATGGAACGTGATTTCTACTATGAGGCAGGAATGCATGGCGCCGATTGGGATAAACTTAAAATTAAATTTGGTAATCTCATTGATTTTGCCACTTGCCGACAAGATGTTCAATTTATAATTGGTGAGCTCATTGGCGAATTGAATACTTCACATACATATGTTTATGGAGGTCCGATTGAACGTGAGGCAAGTAGCGTTAATATTGGGGTATTAGGTGTTGACTGGGAAATCGTTAATGGGTATTATCAGTTTAAGAAAATTTATCGTGAGCCCGATTGGTCTAGAGAGATCTATCCTCCACTGGCTAAGCCGGGTTTAAATGTTAATGATGGTGAGTTTTTAATAGCTGTGAACGGAGTCGCCGTGGAAGCGCATAAAAATATTTATAGCTATTTTGTGGATATGGCAGGTAAGCAAGTGGAGCTTACCGTAAATAATATCCCAGGCACAAAAGGTGCCAGAACCATTAAAGTTATCCCAGCACATAGTGAATCCGGAATGCGATACATGGACTGGTTAGAAACGAATCGAAAAGCGGTTGATTTAGCCTCAGGTGGTAAAATTGGATATTTGTATTTCCCGGATACCTATCAAGGTTCAGCTACTGATTTCCCGAGGTATTTTTATTCACAGACAAAAAAAGAAGGCTTGATTATAGATGGTAGATTTAATGGGGGAGGTCTTGATCCTGAAATTTTCTTCCAACGATTACTTAAAAAACCACATGGTTACTGGACCCGAAGGAATTCTGCTGATCAACCCATTCCACTACTTTCGGTAACCTCACATATGGCTTGCCTGACGAACCGATATGCGGGTTCAGGTGGCGACGAATTACCATACGAATTCCAGTTTAATAAAATGGGCCCCGTAATTGGAACCAGAACCTGGGGTGGATTGGTTGGTGTTTCAATGTTCCTTGAATTAATGGACGGAAGTGGTTTAACTGCACCGGATTATCGAATATATAATGAAGCAGGTGATTGGGTTGTTGAAAATGAAGGAGTAACGCCTGACATTATTCTTGAACAAAGATCAACTGATTTAGCCAAAGGTTATGATACCCAATTAATGAAGGCTGTTGAAGTATTGATGAAAGAGATTAAGGATAATCCTTATGTTTTTCCTGAACATAAGCCGTTTAAAATTGATCGTTAAACCCTAGTGTTATTTAAAAAATGCTGCCTTATTCCGGGCAGCATTTTTATTTTCAGTACATTTATATTTGTGTTATAACTAATTATCAACCTAAGTCAAAATCAATTGAAATTTAGTACCAAAACCCGATACGGAATCAGAGCCCTTCTTGAAGTTGCATTGCATAAAGATGGAGAAGGTGTCTTTCAAAAAGATATTGCCGAAAATCAAAAATTGTCAATAAAATATCTTGATCACATCATTTCTGCATTAAAAATTGCAGGCTTAATTTGTAACGTAAAAGGGAAGAAAAGTGGTTATATTTTGACCCGATCACCAAAAAATATTAGCATGTTAGATGTTCATAACGCATTCGAGGCTGGTGTTTGTGTTGTTGATTGCTTATCAGTTAATGTCGCTTGTGAAATGGAAAATAGCTGTGCCACAAAAGAGTTTTGGCAGGGAATGAATGATGTAATTGAAGATTATTTAGTTGGCGTAAGTTTGGCAGACATCGTTTGTAAGCATGAGGCGTTAAATAATACAAAGCGAAAAAAAAACAGGGAATAAATTTCTTTATCCCCTGCATTTCCAATTTTATTTCTCTAGTTTCTTTTCTTCTAGTTTTTTCAGAACCTCTTCCTGTGTTGCTGCCGGAATTGGCATATACTGATAAAATTCCATCGAATAATTTGCTCGACCACTCGAAATATTTCGAAGTGTGTTGGCATATCCAAACATTTCCATCAAAGGAACAAAACCGTTTAACTTTTGCGAGCCAGCTCGGTATCTGCGCATCGATTCAATCTTGCCACGTCGTTTGTTTAAGTCGCCAACAACATTACCAATATAATCATCCGGAGTATTCACTTCAATTTTCATTACGGGTTCCAAAAGAATAGGATTGGCTTTCATGAATCCATTTTTAAAACAGATTGACGAACAAATTTGGAATGCCATATCTGAGGAGTCAACTGCGTGATGACTACCATCAGTTAATACAACTTTAACATCTACAACAGGGAAGCCGGCCAAAATGCCTTTCTCCATGGTTTTAACAACTCCTTTGTTAACAGATGAGATGAATTCGCCAGGAATAACGCCACCTTTAATTTGATTCACAAATTCGTATCCAGCTCCACTATTTGGTTCCAAACGCATAACAGTATGTCCGAATTGCCCTTTACCACCCGATTGTTTGCTATGTTTGTAATTGCTTACGACTTCACCAGTTATTGTTTCACGGAATGAAACGGCTGGTTCACCAACAACTACATCCACACCAAATTCGGTTTTGATTCTATCCATGATAATTTCAAGGTGCAACTCACCCATACCAGCAACGATGGTTTCCTCAGTTTCGTCGTCATAACGAACATTAAATGAAGGATCTTCATTGGCAAGTTTCGCAAGCGCTTCACCTAATTTACCCTGATCTCTTCTTTTATCAGGGTTCACTTTAAGTTCTACAACTGTTGGCGGGATATGGATATTCTCCAAGAATAGTTTATGGTCAGGATCACAGAGTGTGTCACCTGTTTTGGTAAGCTTCATCCCAACCAGTGCAACAATGTCGCCAGGGCCTGCTTCATTAATTTCTTCCCGATCTTTTGCCCTAATTCTAAAAATTCTTCCGGCACGTTCTGTTTTGCCCTTGGTTGTGTTAAATAATAACATTCCGCTTTTCAGATGACCCGAAAAAATTCTTATAAAAGTTTGCTGACCAACATAGGGGTCGTTTATAAGTTTGAACGCTAGTGCTGCGAATGGTTCATTTAAAGAAGGAACACGTGTTTGTGTTTTTTCAGGATCATTAACATCAATGCCAACTGTTGCACCAACATCTATCGGAGATGGTAAATAATCAATAACGGCATCTAATAATAATTGTACCCCTTTATTTTTATAGGCTGCTCCAGTGAATACGGGAGTGATTAAGAGTTTAAGTGTTGCATCACGGGCAGCAGTTTTAAGTAATGCTGAAGGAACTTCTTTTTCGTCGATGAACAACTCCATGATTTCATCATTGAAATCAGAAATTTTTTCAACAAGAAATGATCTGGCTGCAATCGCTTTTTCTCTGTATTCTTCAGGAATTTCAATTTCAACACGTTCGGCGTCCGTAAAAGTATAAGCCTTTTGTTCGATTAGGTCGATGGTTCCAATAAAGTGTTCTTCAGCACCCATCGGGATTTGAAAAGGAACTGCATTGGCATCCAGGTATTTATTCATCTGTGCGACAACTTCATCAAATTCAGCACCTGTTCTATCCATTTTATTTATGAAAGCGATTCTAGGTACGCGATATCTATCTGCCTGGTTCCATACCGTTTCACTTTGTGGTTCCACACCGCCAACAGCGCAAAACAACGCAACCATGCCATCAATTACACGTAAAGATCTTTCGACCTCAATGGTGAAATCAACGTGACCGGGTGTATCGATGATGTTAATTTGTGAATCTTTCCAGTTTGCTGTAATTGCGGCAGAGGCAATGGTAATCCCTCTTTCCTGTTCTTGTTTCATGAAATCCATGGTGGCTGCGCCATCATGAACTTCACCCATTTTACGACTGACGCCGGTGAAGAAGAGAATTCGCTCAGTTACTGTTGTTTTTCCAGCATCAATATGAGCTGCAATTCCAATATTTCGTAGTTTATTTAATGACATGGCATTATTTTTTCAAATGATAATCTAAAAAGATTAATCTTATAAAATTAGTAAAATTAATGTAAAAAACTTATAAAGAGATGATTAAGTTATTTAGCTTGCATTTTGCAAAATTCGGGCAAAGGTAGTGAAATTTATTTCTCAAAAATGAAATAATATAGAAATTAAACTGGATTTTATTTTTAATCTTGTAAGTGCTAACTAAAGAGTGATTTATGGAAAATATTTAATATAAAAAAAGACCCTGCGAAACGAGGGTCTTTTTTTTATGCTATTTTAATTGCTATTTTAATTGTTATTTGAAGTTGGTAAAGAAGTTAATGTCTTTTTCAAGGATGAGTTTTTGATAATTGGCCCAGTCACCATCAAAAAATATGTTTACTTCATTTACAAAAGTAGCCATAGATTTTTGAGCTTTACCAATAGCAATTTCTTCTCTCAGCCCTGGTTTATCTATTGAGCTGCCAATTGCCCTGGATGCTCCCCGTAAAAGTGAGGTCATTGAATTTTGATCACGGTATATTCCCTGCACAGGTTTAGGATTTAATGTTTCGCTAATTGCAGTTAACTTTTCATTAATACTTTTATGCAGGTCTTTAAGTTCTTTAAATTCTTCGCCTTCCATTTCTTTAATTAAAACATCAATTTGCTTTGAGATTGCGAGTGCATCTCGAATTTTATCGGCTGCTTTCGTAGCTTTTAAAACCTCTTTTTCAAACTCAATTCCAAGCTTATTTCTTTCTCTCATAAATGCTTCATTATATTCAATGCGATGATCAAAAATAATGTTCATAGTGGTTGAATCCGAGCTTCCATTATAACTGAGTTTTACTTTATATTTTCCGGGTAAAACCTGACCAGGATAAACTGGCTCATCTCCATTTTTGGGTTTAGCCTGATTGGGATTGCGAAGCCTCTTTTTGTCAAAGGTCCAGTATAATCTGTTGATTCCTTTTTGAGTTTGAATTTCTAAGGTGTTCACTAAGTTTTGTGCAGCGTCAAATATTTCAATCTTGGCTTTGCCTTTCTTGTCATCACCCGGATTTGCGATAAACGAAATCATTGCTCCCTGTTCTTTATTTTCTCCTGAATATGCGGCATCTGCCGGAAAATGGTATCCCGGAGGTTGCGAAAACATAGCCATTTCGGCTTCAGGAATTGGGAACAAATAAGCAGATTTTTCAAAGAGAGATTCGCCTTGTTTAGCCAATTCCCTTAAGGGTTGAATATTGTCGATTATCCATGCAGCACGCCCAAAGGTGCCAATGATCAGGTCGTTCTCGCGTGGATGAATTTTTAAATCCATGGTAGAAACTGTGGGATATCCATTTGTCCACTTGGTCCAATGCTCTCCTGCATCAATACTGAAGTATAATCCACTCTCGGTTCCGACGAAATAAAGATTTTTAGCAACAGGGTCTTGAACAAATGACAAGGCGTAGCCGGTTACTTTTTCAGAACTGACTAAGTTTTTCCATTTCTTTCCAAAATCTGTGGTGTGATAAACATAGGGTTCCCAATTGTCTCTTCTGTAATCATTGATAACAACAAATGCTTCGCCTTCATTGTATTCCGAAGCAGTAATTTGCGGGATCCAGCTTCCGGCCGGAACATCCTTGATTTTCTCGATGAGGTTATTCCAGGTTTTACCGCCATCCTGCGTTAGCTGAAGATTTCCATCATCTGTACCCACCCAAATTACATTCTCATTTAACGGGCTTGGTGCAATGGCGATGATGGTAGTGAAATTCTCAGCACCTGTGGCATCATAAGTTAATCCACCACTTTGCATAGATTTTTGTTTGTCCGGATCATTTGTAGTCAGGTCCGGAGAAATGATGGTCCAGTTATCGCCACGATCGTCGCTTTTATGTAGGAACTGGCTTCCAAAATAAATTCCGGTTTCATTAAAAGGGTTGGCAGCAATAGCGGCGTTCCAATTAAATCTTAATTTTATCCCTTCAGGATGAACAGGTTGGATAAATTTCCCAAATCCGGTTTTGGTATTGTAGCGTTGTACATTTCCTTGCTGCGACATGGTGTATCCTTCAAGCGGATTGGTGGGGTCGGGAACAACATCAAAACCATCCCCAAAAGAAACTTCTTTCCAATATTCATTTTTAATCCCATCAATCTTATAAACCATACTCGGACCTTGCCAGGAACCATTATCTTGCATCCCGCCATAAACATGATAAGGCTTTTGCATATCATAATTGATGTGATAGAATTGCGCCAAAGGAAGGTTTTCAATAAAACGCCAGGTTTTACCTCTATCTCTCGAAATGGCCATTCCACCATCATTTCCATTAATTAAATAATTTCCATCAATAGGGTGAGCATACCACGCGTGATGATCGGGATGTACTTTTTGATAAGGAATGAGATTCTCAAAAGTTTTGCCGCCATCGTTACTTACATCAACAACAGTATGGATATTGTAAACGCGATTCTCGTTATTTGGATCAATATGTATTTCGCCATAGTAAAACGGCCGGCCGCCAATATTTTTGTCGGCAACCTCGATGAATTTATTTCCTCCATCATCCGAACGATAAAGTGCATTTTTTTTAGATTCAACCAATGCATAAATTACTTTTGGATTGTGCGCAGAGATTCCTAAGCCAATCCTGCCTAGTTCTCCTTCAGGTAAGCCATTCTCTTTATTAAGGCGTTTCCAGTTTTGACCAGCATCCAGGGTTACGTATAATCCTGAACCATCACCACCTGATTTAAAAAACCATGGTTGACGCTCAAATTGCCACATGGCGGCATAAAGCTTATTTGGATTTGAAGGATCGATAATTAAATCGCCAATTCCGGTATTTTCGTTTACATATAAAACTTTATCCCAGGTGTTGCCACCATCTGTGGTTTTGAAAACTCCACGTTCTTCACCCGGTCCCCATGCGGCTCCTTGCACACCCACATAAACGATATCAGAATTGCGAGGGTCGAGAACGATACGATGAATGTTTCTAGAGTCTGCTAATCCCATGTGTTTCCACGTCTTTCCGCCATCAATACTTTTATACACACCATTTCCACTACTCTGGCTGTTTCTTGGATTTCCTTCACCTGTTCCAACCCAAATTACATCTGGTATGTTTTGGTCTATTTTTAAAGCACCAATTGATGCATAATCTTCATTTTGAAAAAGAGGTTCCCATTTTACACCACCACTTGTTGATTTCCAAACACCACCTGAGGCAGAACCTATGTATATGATTTCCGGGTTATTCTGAACAACATCAATGGTTGTGACACGGCCACTCATACCTGCAGGGCCGATATTGCGAGGTGTTAAACCTTTAAGTAAATCGATGTCGACTGCCTGTGCATGAACGTTCACAGAAACGGCAAATAGAAGCACTGTTAAGCCCCAAATAAAGTTTAAAATTATCTTTTTCATATCCGTTTTTTTAGATTTTGGATGGAAGCAATTTACTGTTTGTGTAGTAAGCATTGAAGGTCAATGAATTTGCTTCTTTGTTTATACTAAACTCAAAGATGAGAAATTAGAAGATAGAATCCAATAAAAATCTACCAGTACCAAATTTTAACGGATTAGTCGGCAAACTTCTGTTTGTCAAGTTTAAATGAAATAAAAAAACCAATATTTCTATAAGTTCTTTTACTGGAAAGTGTTAAGAAAATAATTAATTATTTCCTGTCGAGGGTCATCTCAAAAAATTGCATCCAATTACCACCACGGTTCATTTCTCCTTTTTCGTACCATTGGTTATTTTTATTTAAATAAATAATGTAACGAATGAAATCTGTTGGATACCAATAAAGTTTACCATCGATCAATTCAGCTTTAAAGTCACCATTCATTCCATTTGCCATGTATGAACGAAAATTGTAGTGCCCCTTTTCTTTGTCGAACGAAATAATTGCGAGTGCGTTGTGCACAATTTTCCCGTCAGATTTACCCAAGCCTTCTATGTATAGCAAAGTGTTGTCGACCTTGAACTGGATATTTTCAGTTTGAATAAATTCGCTTTTGAATCCATCACGACCATACATCCAACCATTGCCTTCCCATCTGCCTTCCATAAATTTGAGTTTGTTAAGCTCTGTTTGCATGGTTAGGTCTGTTATAGTAGATTGTCCAAATGTTATGGTAGTAATGAATGTGAATACTAGTATGATTAATTTGGTTTTGTTCATAATATTGAATTTAGTAAGTGATTAGTAGCCGGTACTTGAAGAAGTCAGAATTTATAACTCATAACTATTCATTTATATCTCCAAGTATCCTTTTATGTCTTCCACGTATTTTTCAAAAGCATCCCGGCCTTTAGCTGTAATTTTACAACTTGTATGTGGATAATTATTCTTGAAAGATTTAATAATTTCGACGTAATTGGCTTCTTTAAGTTTTTTTAATTGGTGGCTCAAATTGCCCTGTGTTGTTTCAGTATGTTCCTTGAGATATATGAAATCGGCACTTTTTACTCGCATAAGGATCGAGATAATGGCAAGTCTTACTTGAGAATTTAGAACAGGATCAAGATTTTTAAACATGATCATTTATTTTTGGTTTCCATATTTTTTAAAATATAACCTGGTATTAAATAGCCTGTAAATATTGCCAGGGTACTCACTAAGGAATCGAAAGGATATGGGACAAATAAAGCGATGATAGAAAAGATGAAAAAAAGTAAGCCTCCAATCATCATTGGCTTAAATTTTATTATTAATCCTGAAGATAAAGTTCCTATTCCGGCGAGTAATAAAACAAAAGGAACGATCGTGGTATGAAGCCACAGGGCTATAAATACAATTATAATAAATGAAATGCCCAAAACAATCCAGAGGTTCATAAAAACGGAATCGAGGTAGGTTTCGTATTTCTTGTGACGTTCAACTTTAAATCCATAAACAATACATGAAACAATTCCAATAATGGCCATGATTGGCCAAACATAATAAAAGGATTTGATCGTTGTATATTTAATCATTATGAATTGAGCCAAGCTGGCAAGACTTACCAACCACCCCCAAAGTAAAAAGTAAAAACTTCCGGTTTGTACATTTGATTTTGTTTTTTCGATGGTCTCGGCAATTAGCTTTAAGCTTTCTGCCGGGCTGAGTGTTTTTTTATCTTCCATAATACTTATGTTAATGTAAATATATATGTCAAAATTAATGTAGTTTGTAAAACAAACCAAATAAAATTTGATTTATTTTCTAATTATTTTTATCAAAAAAATATTAATCATAATATATAATGAAGGAGTTAGGAGGTAGTGTTTTTTTTCTCCAGATAATTACTTTAGTTTTAAATCTACTATGATTTTATCGATTTTTTGCCCTAATTGTTTATTAACATTTTCGAAATCAGTGACGGTCTTAAGCTCATCTTTAACACTAAAATAGAATTTAATTTTAGGTTCAGTACCTGATGGGCGAACACTGATTTTTGAACCGTCTTCTGTAAAAAATTGTAAAACATTAGATTTAGGTAGTTCTATGACTTTCTCAGAATTGTCATTTAGATTAAATTCTTTTTGAAGCTCATAATCTTTAATGGTTATAATTTTTGAGTTGTTAATATAAGTAGGAGGGGAGTTCCTAAAATCATCCATCATTGCTTTAATTTCAGCAGCACCCGACTGTCCTTTACGCACAACGGAAATCAAAGATTCTTTGTAAAACCCAAATTCTAAATAAATATCAATTAACAAATCGTAAATTGTTTTACCTGACTCAGCAGCCCAGGCTGCAATTTCTGCAATCATTGCACAAGCACTTACCGCATCTTTATCGCGAATAAAATCGCCAATCATGAAACCATAGCTTTCTTCACCACCACCAATAAAAGTTTTAATGCCTTCATTTTTTCTGATGATATCTGCAATCCATTTAAATCCGGTTAGTACATCAAAATATTCGACATTGAATTTGATGGCAATATCTTTCATCAACTCACTAGTAACAATGGTTTTAACGATATATTCTTTGCCCGTCAATTTTTTATTCTCTTCCCATTTTTTTAGCAAATAATAAGTGAGGAGGCAAGCTGTTTGATTTCCGTTTACTAAAACAAATTCACCCTGATGGTTTCGAACAGCAATACCAACTCGATCGGCATCGGGGTCTGTTGCCATCACCAATGAGGCATTGATGTCTTTTGCTTTATCAATGGCCATTTTTAAGGCCGCAGCTTCTTCGGGGTTTGGGGAAACTACGGTTGGGAAATTTCCATCTGGAATGTTTTGAGCCTCAACAGAACTAATATTGGTAAAACCAAACTCTTTTAAACAACGGGGAACTAGCGTGGCTCCGGTTCCGTGGAGTGGTGTGTATACAATCTTAATGTCATGATGGATTTTTATGGCATCTGGAGCTAGTGATAATGATTTGATTTTTTTTAAATAGGCACGATCAATCTCATCTCCGATGATGGTAATATTTTCTTTAACTCCTTTAAATTTAACCTGCGCAATGTCAAGAATTTTTATAGCCTCATCAACTACATTTTTATCGTGTGGAGGAATTAATTGTGCACCATCGTTCCAATAAGCTTTGTAACCATTGTATTCTTTTGGATTGTGAGATGCTGTTATAATAATACCACTGTGACAATTAAGCTGACGAATGGCAAAAGATATTTCCGGGGTTGGCCTCAAATCTTCAAATAAGTATACCCTAAATCCATTAGCAGAAAGAACATCAGCAGCAATTTCAGAAAAATACCGGCTGTTGTTCCGTGAATCATAACCGATAACAATTTTAATTTCTTCACCCATGGGGTAAGATTTAATTAAATAGTTGGCGAGCCCTTGAGTGGCCATGCCAACCGTATACTTGTTCATGCGATTTGTACCAACGCCCATAATTCCTCTTAAGCCTCCGGTTCCGAACTCCAGGTTCTTGTAAAATGACTCGGTTAATTCATTGTGATCATGATCCATTAAATACTGAACCTGATCTCTTGTTTCTTTATTAAAACTATCTGAAAGCCAGGTATTGGCAATATCTAAAATGTTTTTTTCGGGATTGTTCATTTCTCTATCTTAAATGTTTTTCAAACAAAGTTTTAAACTTTCTTCCCAATGGGGAATAGTTATTTTCAGTACTTTTTTTATTTTAGTTTTATCCAATAGGCTGTATTTTGGCCTGGCTGCTGCAGTTGGGTATTCCTCAGTTGTAATAGGATTCAGCTTAGAACTAATCCCTTTAATCTCAAAAATGGCCTTAGCAAAATCAAACCATGTGCAGCTTCCCTCATTGGAGTAATTATAAACCTCAATACCTTTAATATCTTTTTGGATTAGTTTTAAAATGACATTGGCAAGGTCACTTGCATAAGTTGGTGAACCAAACTGATCATTAATTATACCTAAATTATCTTTTTCGGTACCCAATTTGATCATGGTTTTAACAAAATTATTTCCATATTCTGAGTATAACCATGAGGTTCGAATAATAACAGCTTTGCTAGCGAACTCATGAATTTTAATTTCAGCCTGGTGTTTTGTAAATCCGTAATAAGAATTTGGATTTGGCTTATCAGTTTCTGTGTAGGGTGATTGATTATTTCCATCAAATACATAATCAGTTGAAATATGTATCAATGTAGCATTGTTAATCTTTGCCTGTTTAGCAAGGTATTCAACAGCTTTAACATTGATTAAATAGGCTTTGTCTTGATCCGATTCAGCTTTGTCGACTGCCGTATATGCAGCACAATTGATAATGAAATGGATGTGATTTTCTTTTATAAATTTACTGAGATTCGCATTTGAAGTAATATCTAAGTCATCAATATCCGTAAAAAAGAAATTAAAATCTTTCAATTTTTGTGATGAAAGATTTAAGGCTTTTCCAAGCTGACCATTACTACCGGTAACCAGGATGTTTTTCATAATTCTAAACTACTGTTTTGAAGAAATCTATTGTTTTTTGCAAGCCTTCGTCCAGTTTAATTTGGGGTTCCCAATTTAACTTTTCTTTGGCAAGTGTGATATCCGGTTTTCTTTGCATGGGATCATCTGCCGGAAGAGGTTCATAAACAATTTTCGATTTCGATCCTGTAAATTCAATGATCTTATTGGCTAATTGAATCATCGTAAATTCATCTGGGTTGCCCACGTTTACAGGCCCTGTAAATTCTTCTCCTGTGGCCATGAGTTTGGTCATTCCGTTAATCAAATCGTCAACATACTGGAAACTTCTGGTTTGCATTCCATCTCCGTAAATTGTAATATCTTTTCCTTGTAGCGCTTGAACAATAAAGTTTGATACCACCCTGCCGTCATTCGGATGCATGCGAGGTCCGTAGGTATTAAATATCCGAATAATCTTAATGCGGACATTGTTTTGTTTGTGGTAATTAACAAATAGTGATTCAGCGCAACGTTTTCCTTCATCATAACACGCCCTGGTTCCAATTGGATTTACATGCCCCCAATAAGATTCGGGTTGAGGATGGATTTGAGGGTCTCCGTAAACTTCACTAGTAGATGCCTGAAGTATTTTGGCATCTATTCTTTTTGCCAGCCCAAGCATATTGATTGCGCCAGCTACAGAAGTTTTTATGGTTTTTATAGGATTGTGCTGATAATGGATAGGTGAAGCCGGACAAGCCAAATTATAGATCTCGTCAACTTCTATAAAAAAAGGCATGGTTATATCATGCCTGATCATTTCGAAATAAGGATTATCGAGAAGATGTATAACATTTTTCTTTTGACCGGTAAAAAAATTGTCAAGACAAATTACTTCATTTCCATCGTTTAAAAGCCGATCACAAAGATGTGATCCAAGGAATCCGGCGCCTCCTGTTACAAGAATTTTTTTCATCCGTAAATAAGTTTGATTAAATAAATTGGATGGAACTCGTTTCTGAGACTTTCATCCTTGTTTGTGATAAAATTACATGATCGGTTCATGGGAGCAAAAATTATTTATGAGCTAAAGATAGGAAAATAAGAAAAGCCCCACACTAGTGCAGGGCTTCAAATTAATTTTTGATATTTCTGCCTATGCAGGAATATTTAAATCCAAGCTTTTTGATTTCTTCGGCGTCGTAGATATTACGACCATCAAAAATAACAGGGTTTTTAAGGAGTTTTTTAATTTTAGCGAAATCCGGAAATTTAAATTCAGACCACTCAGTAATTATTACCAAACAATCAGCATCTTTAAGTGCGTCATATTGATTGTTTGCATATTCGATCGAATTGCCAAGTTTGTGTTTTGCTTCTTCCATAGCTGCAGGATCATAAGCTGAAACACTGGCACCTGCTTCCAGGAATTTTTTTATGATAACCAAAGAAGGTGCTTCGCGCATATCATCAGTTTTTGGTTTGAAGGATAAACCCCATAAAGCTATTTTTTTACCGATCAATTTATTGTCGAAAAATGCCTCAACTTTTCGATACATAATTGATTTTTGAGATTCATTAACCTCTTCAACTGCTTTCAGAATTTTCAAAGAATATGAATTATCATCGGCAGTTTTAATAAGTGCTTTAACGTCTTTAGGAAAACATGAGCCACCATAACCTGCACCGGGGTATATGAATTTATGACCTATTCTGGTATCTGATCCAATTCCTTTTCTAACCATATTTACGTTGGCACCAACAATTTCGCATAGGTTAGCGATGTCATTCATAAAACTAATTTTTGTTGCCAGCATTGAATTTGCAGTATACTTTGTCATTTCTGCAGAAATGATATCCATAAAAACAACAGGGTGTCCATTCATGGTAAACGGTTTGTAAAGTTTGGCCATTAGATCTTGAGCTCTGTCTGTGTCAATACCTACAACGATTCTATCAGGGCGCATAAAATCATCAATAGCAGCACCTTCTTTCAGAAACTCTGGATTTGAAGCAACATCAAATTTTAAATCTGAACCTCTTTTATCAAGTTCTTCTTGTAATGCAGCTCTCACTTTTTCCGCCGTACCAACAGGTACTGTGCTTTTTGTTACCATCAATAAATAGTCAGTCATGTTTCTACCAACTTCTCGGGCAACCTCAAGTACATATTGTAGATCTGCACTACCATCTTCATCAGGAGGCGTTCCAACAGCACCAAATACTACCTGACAGCCATCTAAAGTTGATGCGAGATCAGTAGTAAAGTGTAATCTTCCTTTTTTTACGTTTCTGTGAACTAATTCTTCGAGTCCGGGTTCAAATATTGGAATGATTCCGTTGTTCAGGCCATCAATTTTCTTTTTGTCAATGTCAACACAGCTAGCATTAATGCCTACTTCAGCAAAACATGTACCTGTTACCAATCCTACATAACCAGTTCCTACTATTGAGATTTTCATGGGATAATAATTAAGTTAAAGTTCATTATATGTGCAAGCAAATATAATATTATTGCATCTGTTAACACAAAATAATTATTAAGAAGAGAATGTTGAAAAAAAGATTAATAATATTAATTTGATTAGGTAAACCTAATCAGAAGGGCTATAAATATACTGAAGCAATGGCGTTTTTGTATGCATAAACAATAACTTCTATTAAATTTTTTGAGCCGGTTTTAACCATTAAGTTAGATCGATGTTTTTCAACAGTCCTATCTGATATTTTAAGTTTGCTTGAAATCTGTTTTATTGGCAACCCCATGCATGAGAGTTGAAGAACTTCATTTTCTCGTTTAGTTAATGATTCGCACAATACGAAATCGTTTAGGTTAATTGCCTTTTTAAGGTTGAATTGTTGATCGTATCTACTTATGCAAGCTTTTAAGTCATCAATATCAACAGGTTTGAGAATGTAATCGAAAGCAGCACTTTTAATTGCTTTAATGGCGTATTGATTATACCCACTAATAAAAATAAATTTAGGTAAAAAATATTTCGATCTCAAATCCTCTACTATATCGAAGCCAGTTATGTGTGGCATTTCGATATCAAGAAATACAATGTCTGGTTTACGTTCAATAATGGCATTAACAAAAGATTCTGGCTCAGTTGATTTGTAAACCACTTTCACATTGTTGATTTTCTCAAGTAGCATTTCTAAGCGATTCACCGCTGCCAGTTCATCGTCAACAATCGCACATTTGATATATTCCATCATCATAACTTTTATTACAGTTAGATTGATGGCAAATTATGTGCAAATTTTATAATGGTAAATAAAACAGGCAGTTAAGTGTTTTTGTTGTAGTGGTTAGAAGATATGAATGGGATAAAATTCCCATATTGGGACAGCTTTAAAATGAGAAATTAAAGGGATGGATAGAAAATTTTAATTAACGTTCCTTTGGGTTTATCTTCATCGTATAGGTCAATTATTTCATAGCTTATTTTTATTTTTGCTATCTCATAGAATAACTCAATCATTTCATCTATGATTTTGAGTCCCTGCCCTGTACTAGGGATTCCTTTTCCTTCAGCTTGTTTCCGGCCAATTCCGTTGTCTTGAATTAAAATCACAGTATTCTTATCTTCTTTCTTGAAGTTGATACTAATGTAACCTTGTTTTTTAAGTGGTTTGATACCATGTTTTATTGAATTTTCAATAAATGTATGAAGCATCATTTTTGGAAATGTGATTTTGCCAGCATTAGCCGGAATGGCCATCACGTTGTATTCAAATCGATCTTCCATCCTAAACTTTTCTATATCCAAATAATCTTGAATATAATTAAGTTCGTTTTCGAGGGTTGAATATGCACTGGTTGTTGCAAAGATCGTATTACGTAAAAGCTTGGCATATTTACCGAAAATGTAATCGGCATTTTCGGGATTTGTTTGGAATGAGTATCCGATGGAGTTGAGCACATTTAGCGTGAAATGCGGGTCGAGCTGGTTTCTGATGTTTTTTAGCTTCAATTCAGCAATTTCTTTTTCGCACTGAATTTTTCGCAGTTTATAAATATTTATTATTCTACTTATGAAAATGATGATTGTGAGAATTACTATATACATCGACAGTACGATTAAGTGTCGGTAAGCGTATAATTGATTCTTTAGATAAGTAAAATAAAGTTGATGATCACCGTAGTCAACGGCTATTTGCGGAAAGATTTTATTTGTAAATTTTATTTCAATTGGTTGGTTATCGTTATTAATGGGTAACGAGAATATGGTTGGAAATGAAAAATCGTTTCGGGTAATGATCATGTATTGGTTTTTGTCACCCATGAAGAGATATTCTGTTTCACCATCTTCATCCAGATCCAATTCAAAATATTCATTAAGCGGCACGTTATCAAGTTTTTTGTGTAATCGTATATTAAGTTTTTTATCGATTTCGGCAATTTGACCCTTTTTGTCAATTGCGTAGTAAAGCTTCTGTTCAGATTTTGAAATTTGATTGTGATTAACTAATTCTGTACGGTATTTTTTTATACCGGGCATTAATAATAATACAATTCCCAAGATGATAAGAGACAGTAAAAAAGGATGGAAAAGAAATTTGTTTAACCGGCTCATTTATCTTTATATTTTTAGTAGTGAATTATTGTTTGAGTAAATATAAACAATAAGTTTTTATACTAAGTATTCGGTTCTCAAAGATTTTGTCTTTTGAATAATATAATGAGGTGAAAATTAAACCGGGGTAAATTAATACCCCGGTTCTTTATGTTCAAATAGTTGTTTTTGCTAGGGGTCTACCCTTATGAACATAGTTTGAATGTCTGGAGAGGCCTGATTTGCAGGTGTTCCTGCCGGAACAAAAATTACTGCTGCCCAACCACCTGGCAATGGAACATAACCTGCTCCGTAAGTAGAAGCGTCTGCTGCAATTTGAACTGCTTCAGCACTACCGCCAGTATAATTATTTAATAAGATCCATATGGCATCTTGTATATCTTGAATATCTCTGGTTGTTTCCATTGGATAATAGTCGAGGTGGTTCATTAACCAGTTAACCATTGGCCATACATTTGTGTGACGAGCAAAAGCTGGAATTTGATCTGGATACAATGAGCTATATACATCCATGTTATATGCCTGATTACCAATTGTTGTGTTTTTGTCAGCACACCATGATGGCCAGCTACCGTTATATAATTCATAACCTGAAGAAGCACCACCTACATTCGAAATTAATGCATCAACATAAGTTCCGTTATCAGTGTTTGGAGTTGTATTCCAGTTGCTATCTAACCATTTGGTTGCTTTATAAGTAGCGGTTGCTGGAAGACTGATATAAGGAGCTAAGATAAGGTCAGCATCAACAATCATACAGTTACCTAAAACAAAGTCAACTACGTTATCAGTTCCTGCAGGAATTCTTTCGTCGTCATCAAATTCCCAAGTATGGAAATGTTTGTAAGTGAAATTAGTACCATCTTGCACTAGTATCCACAATTCGAACCTGAAATGGTTTACTTCACCAACTTTATCAACATAAGATACTTTTACTGGTTGACCTTCTCCATACCATGCTTCATTGTCAAATACTTCACCAAGAACGCCATTATCATAAACTTTAATTTTGAAAATTGCTGGCATATCAATTTGTACACCATTAGCTTGGTTAGCATAAAGTGATCCGTTATAATCTTCAGGATGCTTTGCACAGAGGTCACCAAAAAATACTTGTTCTCTAACTGCAGTTTGACTAACAACAAACCAACTAAATCCAAATTCGTCAAAATCGGTTTCTTCAAAGCATAAAATTTCGATTGGAATTTCATTTTTTTCGAAAGCTACAACTTGAGTTGTGAAAGGTAGTGGATTGTTAATGGCACCAGAATAATCAGCACCTTGGTGTGGGGTTCCCTGTACAAGAATGTCATCAGAAGTGTTGCCCGGGGTCATATTGTCGTTATAAAGAATAAATTCTTCAATAGTCCATGTACCTGGCTTAAGTTTAATTGATTGAGTGTAAGCAGTACCACCTAAATAAAATACTTCTGGGTAAAGTTCAATTTCAGTACCTGAAGAATGCTTAACTTTTACGTATGCATACTGTGCATCTGGGTTTTCGCAAGTAGCTTTTAAGTTGTCTAAGCTGGCTTGAACGCTTTTGAAAACAACGTCATATTCTGTATTAACAGCTTCGTTGTCCTCCCACTTGTTACAACTGCTAAAAATTAGCGTAGTTGATAGGATTAGAAATAATAATTTTTTCATAGCAATAAGATTTAATTATTTAATATTTGTTAGTTTTAAGCTTTGTG
This sequence comes from Bacteroidales bacterium, assembly GCA_963675215.1. Classification (GTDB taxonomy): domain Bacteria; phylum Bacteroidota; class Bacteroidia; order Bacteroidales. The sequence continues at coordinate 3,243,298 of OY775914.1, read as the reverse complement.
TCAGAATACTTTTCTGACTGGGTTTAAATATTTTTATTTCGGTGGTAAAATTATTCCAGACTTAGCCTTCAAACAATGAGTAATTTCCGAAAACTTACTACGTGATTTCCGACATATAGGTGTTGAATCGCTTGTGAATACAAGTGGTATAGAGAGGTGGAAAATAGAATCTGGATGGTAATCAACGTAAATGAGGGGGTAAAAAAAAGCCTCGCTAATTTGCGAGGCTAATCCAATTTTAGAGATAATTATTTCTAACGACCGAAGCGTGGGTTAACTACATTATTGTAAATGGAACCGAAAGTATAAGTAATTCCAAAATGTGTAAAGAATGAAAAGCTTGTTTCTAGTTCCTTTCGACGGAGTAAAATTTCATCAGTAGTTGCGCCACCTTTAACTAATGCCAATTGATCATGAATTAATTCATAATAACCTCCTAAATTAAGTGTCAGTCCTTTTGCTACTCTTACATTGATATATCCATTAATGATAAAATTATTCTTTTTCCAATCAAAAAAATAATTTTTCCATCTCATGCTCATCTCAATTGAGCCCCATTTTTGCATCACTTCATACGCAGCACTGAGTTCATGTCCCATTAATCTGTCTTCTTTTTTTTCATAAATAGTAGTATCAGTGTATTCGTATTGGTATACTCCAATTGAATAAAGGATTCGTAATTGTCTGCGAGTCGATTCTGAATAAGGGTAAATATCATATTCAATACTAGGTAAAATTGTAGCGTACAGATCCTGATTATTATAGGTCGCAGACCCAATTCTAGAAGACATCCCTAAAGACCAATGATTATTTAAGCTTTTAACTGCTAGTGATGAAAAAGACTTAGATTTACTGACGCTCTTTATTATTTCATCATCGATTTCAAATTTATCAGTACCTTGACTATAATTAATGTTAAACCGTAATTTCCAATTAGGAGTCACCCTACTTGCGGAAACTGACCCGTTAACATTGCTTGAATTATATGTTTTTTGTCCATCAAAGTAGCCATTAATTCTGGCTCTAAAGACCCAACTATCCCATTTGTCTAAAGAAACTTCCTCAGACAATGGCTTGGTAAATTTTATATCAATGTATTTGGCAAGTGGAGTTTTTATCACGTAGCGCATTAATCCCATTTTTAAGATATTAACTTCTCGTTCCCTTCGCTTATCTTCGGTGTCATCGGGTGAGCTAACAGTGGTTAAAGTATCATTCATTCCAGCACATTCATGCTGGCCTGTTAGAAAGTAAGTAATTTCCCTTCCTCCTGATCCGGTTTGTTGAGAACTTGAAATAATGTAAACTCTGGCGTCATTGATATCCCTCACATAATTAACAAACGGAATTTCTTTTCGGATAAAGTCATTGGCATGCATAAATACATTTAAGGCATCTTTACGCAAAGTGTCATTTGAAGGGGTGCCAAGTTTTTGTGCATTGAGGAATAAAATTGGCAAAAGAAAACAAGAAAGTAAGACCAGTTTTTTCATGAATTTAGTTTAAGATAAATAATTAGATTAATGGACCTTTTTAGGATTAGGTAGGGAGAAATAAAATCCTAAAATAATTATAAAGGCAAATTTGCTGCTATTATCATGCCATAAATTATCTGTTAGAAAACCGTTAGATAGCTGTAGCTGCTTTATGAAAAACTGTTCATATTTGTATATGCTTGTACGATTTCGATCATATAAACTCGAAATTTGGATAGTATCTTGATAAGTAGTTATAAACTCATTTGAAAGTTGAATTTAGTAGTGTAATAAAAAGACTATAAGGGAAGCTTTATAATTCTTACCAATAAAAAAAGACTGCCTGAATTTCAGACAGTCTTATGTGATCCGCCCGAGGCTCGAACTCGGGACCCTTTGATTAAAAGTCAAATGCTCTACCAACTGAGCTAGCGAATCATCTTCCGTTTTTGGAGGTGCAAAAGTAAAACTTATTTTTTAAAAACAACAATTTTTTTCAAATATTTTTATTCTAAAACACCTTTTCCCTCGCGTATTATTGTAATCTCATCTAGAGTGCAATCAACTATTGTTGAGGCTTCATTGTCGCCATAGCCACCATCTATAACAATATCAACTATATGACCGTATTTCTCATGAATTAATTCAGGATCGGTCGTATATTCTATTATTTCATCTTCATCATAAACTGATGATGACATGATTGGATTGCCGAGAGTTTGTACAATTAGATTTATAATATTATTGTCAGGCACCCTGATACCAACAGTTTTCTTTTTACTTTGAAACAACTTTGGAACTTTATTGTTTGCTTCAAGAATAAATGTGAATGGACCTGGTAAATTCCGTTTCATGAGTTTGTAGGTCTCATTGCTAATGGGTCGTGTAAAATCTGAAATATGACTGAGGTCAGAGCATATAAATGAAAAATTAGCTTTTTCCTTTTTTATGCCTTTAATCATTGCTATTTTCTCAACCGCTTTGTTTTTATAAATATCACATCCAATTCCGTAAACCGTATCTGTCGGGTAAATGATGATTCCTCCATCATTCAAACATTCAATTACTTTTTGAATGTGCCTTGGGTTTGGATTATCCGGATGTATCTTAAGTAGCATGGGTTTAAATAAAAACAAAAACAGAAAAAAAGGGTAAGCTACTTATATCGCACCGCTACAACCGTCTACCCTTGCTTCCTTCCGGACCTGGGGGAGTTCAACAGGAGCTGGTCGTATAAGACTTACCCAGCTGCAAAACTACAAATATGTTAAGGTTCACACAATGTTTTTTTTTATTTTTTTAATTTTCTCATATTTTAGTATGTTTGCATATATAAACCCATAAACTCAAACATCATGGAAGAAAATCAAAAATCATCTTTTAAAGTAGCTTTAAACTATGCATTAATTACTGGTGCTATTCTTATTGTTTTAGATTTAGTATTTTATGTTTTAGATATACCATATGATAGCAAAATCAAATACGTTTCTTGGTTAGTCTATATAGGTGGAATTATCTGGGGCCAAAAAGTTTATCGTGATGATCATTCTGATGGGCTCATCAGTTATGGGAAATCATTTTCTGTTGGATTTACAGTTGGTTTCTTCGCTGCTATATTAGTTTCAGTATATTCATTCGTATTTATGAAGTTTTTCGATCCAGGAATTATTGCTCAAATATTGGAAACTCAGGAGCAGACGATGATTGAAGCAGGAGATTTGAGTAGTGAACAAATTGAGCAAGCACTTTCCATGACAGCCAAATTTACGACGCCTTTGATGGTTTCAGTAATGGCTTTAGTTGTTAGCACGATTGCAGTAGCAATTATCTCTTTAGTAACTTCAATCTTTATGAAGAAAGAAGTAGGTTAAATAATATTTTTTGAATGGATGTTTCGATTGTAATTCCTTTTCTTAATGAGGAGGAATCGATAAAGGAGTTGAGTGAATGGATAGCTAAAGTTATGCTAAAACATGGCTTTAGCTATGAAGTTATTTGGATTGATGACGGAAGTACTGATTCATCATGGAGTATAGTTGAAAAGTTATCGAAAGAGAACAATCTAAATAAGGGAATAAAATTTAGGCGAAACTACGGTAAATCAGCAGCCATGAATTCAGGCTTTGAAGTTGTACGTGGAGATGTGGTTATTACCATGGATGCGGATTTACAAGACAGCCCGGATGAAATACCCGCTTTGTATGATATGATTATAAAAGAGGATTATGATTTGGTTTCGGGCTGGAAACAAAAACGTCACGATCCTATTTCTAAACGATTGCCATCTAAGGTTTATAATGCCATAAATAGAAAAATTACAGGAATTCAACTGCATGATTTTAATTGTGGATTAAAAGCATATAAAAAGGCGGTTGTTAAGAACATAGAGATCTATGGTGAGATGCATAGATTTGTACCTGTTATCGCAAAGTGGGCCGGATTTTCTAAAATAACGGAAAAAGTAGTCTCACATCAAAAAAGACAATTTGGTAAAACTAAATTTGGCTGGGAGCGCTATAGAAGAGGATTTTTGGATTTGATTTCAATTACTTTCGTGTCGAGGTTCGGGAAAAGGCCCATGCATTTATTTGGTTCATTAGGAGCGATTCTATTTCTTTTTGGTTTTGGAATTGCGGCTTATTTGGCATATGCTAAAATTTTCATGCAAGAGTATCTAATGACTTCAAGACCTGTTTTCTACTTCGGTATTTTAGCAATGATTTTGGGTACGCAATTGTTTATGACAGGATTCTTGGCAGAAATGATTTCTAGGAATTCTACCGAACGAAATAAGTATCAGGTTGAGAAACAGGTTGGAATAAATTAATGTCGATTTCATTTTGGAAAAGAAGCGTGTAATTATTGTTGGATCAGCCTATCCTCTTCGGGGTGGAGGAATTGCAACATTTAATGAAAGACTGGCAAAAGAATTTATTGACCTCGGTCATGATGTGCATATTGAAACCTTCTCACTTCAGTACCCTTCAATCCTATTTCCTGGTAAGAGCCAATATTCTGATGAAGACCCTCCCGAGCATTTAAAAATTAATGTCAGCTTAAACTCAATTAACCCATTTAGTTGGATAAAAGTAGGACGGCGCATAAAAAAAATGAAGCCCGACTTGGTCGTGATGCGTTTTTGGATTCCTTTTATGGCACCTTGTCTTGGAACCGTTGCCAAAATAATTAGAAAAAATAATTTTACCAAAGTAGTTTCAATCGTAGATAATATTATCCCACATGAAACACATTTTGGTGATAAGCTATTGGCTAATTACTTTGTAAAGAATGTTGATGCTTTTGTAACAATGTCTCGATCAGTATTGAAAGAACTGAAATCCTTTGATCAACTAAAACCCAAGAAATACACGCTCCATCCACTATATGATAATTTTGGAGCCGCAGTATCAAGAACTGCAGCCTTAAAGAAATTAAATCTATCGGATGAGTATCATTATATTTTATTCTTTGGTTTTATCAGAGAATACAAAGGCCTTGATTTGGTTTTAAACGCCATGGCAGATCCCTGGATAAAATCACAAAAGATTAAACTGATTGTTGCCGGAGAATTTTATACGGATGCTAAACCATATCATGATCTGATTCGGGAACTTGATATTGCTGATCAAATTGTGCTATCAAATGATTTTATTCCTAACGAAGAAGTTGTGAACTACTTTTGCGCAGCAGATATGGTAGTTCAGCCATATAAAACTGCAACTCAAAGTGGAGTTACGCAGGTAGCCTATCATTTTGATAAACCTATGATTGTTACTGATGTTGGTGGCTTAGCCGAAATTGTTCCACATAATAAAGTTGGATTTGTGGTTGCTGGTGATGCCCAAAAAATAGCGGAATCGATCCGTTTGTTTTATATCGATAATCGTGCTACGGAGTTTATAAGCAATATAAAAACGGAAAAAAAGAAGTATGCCTGGGATAAAATGATTGATGTAATTTTTTCGCTTTCCAATACTTCCGATAAGTGTTAAATGAATCGTTTTACCTTTTATTTGTATTCTTAAATTCATCAGATTGTTGATAATTGGGGATTAACTTTTCCGGTTTTCTTTTTTATATAGATTATATTTGTGCGATGTAATTTTGGTTTGTTTAGCCGAAATTAATTTACCAATTATATACTATAAAACGCACTATTATCTTATTTATGAGGATTAAAGAGGTTATACTTCAATCAATTGAACTAAAAAGGCAAATACTTGAATCCGCGCAAATAATCGAGCAAATTCAAATTGTTGCTGATGAATGCATTGGATGTCTTCGTAGTGGTGGAAAAATTTTATTATGCGGAAATGGAGGTAGCGCTGCGGATGCACAGCATTTAGCAGCTGAACTGAGCGGGCGGTTTTATTATGATCGGGATCCTCTGTTTGCTGAAGCATTACATGTTAATACTTCCTACCTGACTGCAGTTGCTAATGATTATTCTTTTAATGAAATTTATGCCCGACAAATTAAAGCAAAAGGAAGAGAAAATGATATACTAATTGGAATCTCAACATCTGGCAATTCTGAGAATATAATCCGTGCAATGAAAATTGCAAAGGAAATTGGAATGAAAACCATTGGTCTTACCGGAAAAACCGGGGGAAGGATGAAGGATGTATCCGATCACCTGATTGATGTACCATCAGTCGATACTCCAAGAATCCAGGAAGCGCATATTATGGTTGGCCATATTTTATGTGAACTTATAGAATCAGATATTTTTCCGCGATGACCAATGAAGCTATAATACTTGCCGGTGGTTATAGAAATAGACTTGAATCGGTCGATAAGGATTTACCCGGATCTTTACTCTTGATCAATGGCCGGCCATTACTCGAATATCAGCTTAATTATCTAGAATATTCTGGGATAAGTCGGGTTATTTTAGCTGTAGGTTACAAAGCTCATTTAATCAAGAGTCATTTTAAAGATAAATATAACTCGATTGATCTTGAGTATGTTGATTGTGAAGAGTCTTTAGGTTCAGGGGGTGCTATAAAAAGGGCAATGCAAAAAGTAAATGCATTTGCCGTCTTTGTTTTAAATGGCGAAGCTTTGTTTGATGTAAGCCTGAGACGGCTCTTCAATTTTAAAAGATCGAAAGAGGCAGATATTGCCATTGCCATTCGTTTTGTGCCAGAGTCAGCTCAAGGAGGATCAGTAAAGATAAATTCGGATGCCAGGATTATAAGCTTTAATGAAAGGGCTGATCAATATGGTGAAGAATATATTTATGGAGGAATTAGTTGCATAGGAGCAAGATATTTCTTGAGCAGGAATACCCCAAAAGGGTTTTCTATGGGAACTGATTTTATTGAAAAGTATTATGAATCTGATGCAATGTATGGTTTTAAATGTTATTCATACTTTATTGATATAAGGAATACTGAAAATCTTAAGAAAGCCCAAAATGAATTCAAGTCGCTACCCTATTGATAAAAGCTGGACGCTATTTCTGGATAGAGATGGAGTGATCAATCGTCGAATTATTGATGATTATGTGAAGAATCCTGATGAATTTGAATTTTTGCCAAATGTACAAAACGCCATAAAAATATGTAGTGAGTTCTTTGGAAGAATTTTTATTGTAACTAACCAGCAAGGTATAGGTAAAGGCTTGATGACTATTGAACAGTTAGAAGAAGTTCATGAAAAATTGTTAAAAGGAATAACTTTGGCCGGTGGCCGAATAGATCAGATTTATTTTTGTCCTGAACTTGCCGACTCAAATCATCCGAACCGGAAGCCTGAGATTGGGATGGCTGTTCATGCTCAGAAAGACTTTCCTGAAATTGATTTCAGTAAATCAATTATGGTTGGCGATTCAATTTCAGATATGGAATTTGGGAGAAAAGCAGGAATGGTAAATGTATTCATTGCCCCAAAGAATACTCAAATTGATAAAAACTTAATTATCTACAGCTACGAATCATTGTTTCATTTTTCGAAGTCATTAACTAAATAAGCATAAATCATTATTCAATAATCATTTAATTTGACTCCTCAATTAATATTAATAAGTTTTCTGTCATACACTTTATTGTTGTTCGTGATTTCGTGGATTACTTCCAGAAAATCAGATAACGATTCTTTTTTTATTGGAAACCGCAAATCGCCCTGGTATATTGTGGCCTATGGAATGATTGGTGCTTCACTCTCAGGTGTCACTTTTATTTCTGTGCCGGGTTGGGTAGGAGATACACAGTTCTCTTACCTAATGGTTGTACTGGGCTATGTCTTAGGGTATATAACCATTGCAACGGTTTTGTTGCCCATGTATTATCGTTTAAAGCTAACCTCAATTTATACTTACCTTGAACAAAGATTTGGGTTTTGGTCGCATAAAACGGGCTCATTTTATTTTTTACTATCGCGTGTTATTGGTGCCTCATTCCGCATGTTTTTGGTTGTAAATGTGCTGCAGATCTTTGTGTTTGATAGTTATCATATTCCCTTCGCACTGACGGTTATCATTTTTATGCTATTAATACTACTCTACACTTTTAAGGGTGGAATCAAGACCATCGTATGGACTGATTCATTGCAAACCACCTTTATGTTATTTGCTGTAGTCTTTTCCATTATAATCATTGTTAAAAATTTAGATTTTAGCTTCGCTGAGATTACCAAAGAAGTTATCAATTCAAATTATTCTCAAATTATTTTTTCTGAATGGCAGGATGCGCGTTTTTTTGTAAAGCAATTCTTAAGTGGGGCTTTCATAGCTATTGTGATGACTGGTTTGGATCAGGATATGATGCAAAAGAATTTAAGCTGTAAAAAATTACAAGATGCTCAAAAAAACATGATCTCTCTGGGAGTGGTGCTCGTCTTTGTAAATTTAATATTTTTATTTCTGGGGGCTGCGCTTTTTATTTATGCCGAATCAAAAGGAATTCCAATTCCGGTGTTAACTGATAACTTATTTCCAACCATAGCTTTAAAACACTTTGGAGCAGTAGCCGGAATCGTATTTTTAATTGGATTGATCTCTGCTGCCTATTCGAGTGCAGATAGCGCACTTACTGCGCTTACCACATCCTTCAGTATAGATTTTTTAAATTTAGAAAACCGACCAATAAGTGATGCCAAAAAAATTAAAATTAGAAAAATCGTACACTTCTCGGTAGCAACGCTTTTAGTGCTTGTTATCGTCGGATTTAGTGCGATTAACAATCAGGCAATCATTGCAAAATTATTTACCATTGCCGGATATACTTATGGCCCATTGCTGGGTTTGTATGCATTCGGTTTATTTACCAGTCGAAAAGTTAGGGATAAGTGGGTGCCTCTAATTGCATTACTTTCTCCAATTATTTGTTATATTGTCAGCGAAAATTCCATTCAATGGTTCAATGGGTATAAGTTTGGATTTGAATTACTTATACTAAATGGAATGATTACCTATTTAGGATTATTTATCATGTCACACACCAAAAAATTAAAATCAAAATGAGCAACTTACGTTTCAAAGCACTAGAAACTACATTAAATCGAAAAGCAAAAAAAGTAACACCGCCTGCAATGAAGTTATCTGAATACTACGGGAACCTGACTTTTAATAAGAGAGCAATGCGCGAATTTTTACCCGTGGATGCCTTTGATAACATCATTAACGCAATTGAAAGTAATGAAAAGATAGATCGAAAAATGGCAGACCAAATTGCTGCTTCTATGAAAGCCTGGGCTATTAGTAATGGTGCTTCACACTATACCCACTGGTTTCATCCGCTCACAGGAGCTACTGCCGAAAAGCATGATTCATTTATGCATCCAATTGAAGAAGGTAGGGCAATAGAACGATTTAATGGAAGTGAATTGATTCAACAGGAACCAGATGCCTCTTCTTTTCCCAGTGGAGGAATTAGAAATACTTTTGAGGCCAGAGGTTACACGGCCTGGGATCCAACTTCTCCTGCTTTTATAATTGGTGACACTTTAAGCATTCCTACCATTTTTGTTTCGTATACCGGTGAAGCACTTGATTTTAAGACACCTTTGTTGAAGTCCTTAAATGAAATAAATAAAGTTGCACTTACTTTTTGTAAATTATTTGGGCCAGGGGTTAAAAAAGTAACACCAACCCTTGGAATAGAACAAGAATATTTTTTAGTTGATTCTGCATTATATGCTGCTCGGCCAGATTTGGCATTAACAGGTCGATCGGTATTTGGCCATGCTTCAGCTAAAGATCAACAATTATCTGATCATTATTTTGGAACCATTCCGGAGAGAGCTTTAGAGTTTATGCGGGATTTGGAAATTGAATCTTACAAATTAGGAATCCCATTAAAAACCAGACACAATGAGGTTGCACCTAACCAGTTTGAATGTGCTCCGGTTTATGAAGAAGTAAACTTGGCTGTTGACCATAACCAATTATTAATGCATTTAATGCAACGGATAGCACGTCATCACGATTTGGTTGTGCTTTTGCACGAAAAACCTTATGCAGGTGTGAATGGTTCAGGTAAACATAATAACTGGTCGATGAGCACAGATACTGGTGAAAATCTATTATCTCCAGGTAAAACACCCCAAACCAAATTGAGATTTATCGCTTTTATGGTTAATATATTAAAAGCCATTAGCAATAATCCAGATTTATTAAGGGCAAGTATTGGCTCTGCCGGGAATGATCACAGATTAGGAGGGCACGAAGCACCACCGGCAATCATCTCAGCTTTCATTGGAGAACAATTATCTCAAACCTTAGATGATATTGAAAAAACAGGTGCATTCGGTGAATCAATCAAAGGTGGAAATAATATTTTTATTCCTAAAATCCCCGAGATACTGCTCGATAACACCGATAGAAATAGAACTTCTCCATTTGCGTTTACCGGGAATAAATTTGAATTTAGGGCTGTTGGATCTGCTTCAACCTGTGCCAAACCTATGATAGTTTTAAACCTGATGGTTGCAGATCAGCTTAAGAAATTTATAGTAGAAGTAAATGAATTAATTGGCAAGAAATATAAAAAGAACGATGCCATTTTTAAAGTAATTCAGAAGTATATTGCTGATTCAAAAAAGATTAGGTTTGAAGGAAATAATTATAGCGACGAGTGGTTGGCTGAGGCTAAGAAAAGAGGACTCTCTAATATAACCTCAACGCCACCTGCTTTGAAAGCTTATGTTAGCAAAGAAACCATTGATCTGTTTGTGAGAAATAATATTTTAACAGAAAAAGAGCTCGAGGCACGATATCATATCAATCTGGAAAATTATACCAAGAAAATTCAAATTGAATCGAGAGTGATGGGTGATTTAGCAAAAAATCATATCATCCCAATTGCCATTAAATATCAAAATACTTTAATTGAGAATACGCTTGGACTAAAACAAGTTTTGGATGAGAAAACTTATGTAGGATTATCTAAAAATCAAATCCAAACCATTAAAGATATTTCTGAACATATATCGCAAGTAAAAATGAAGACCGATGAAATGCTTGAAGAAAGAAAAATTGCCAATCGGCTCGAGGATGAGGTTTTAAAAGCCCAGGCTTATAATGAAAAAGTATTTCCTTATTTTGATCTAATCAGAAATCATGTTGATAAGCTTGAATTATTAGTAGATGACGAATTGTGGCCACTTCCTAAATACAGAGAGTTGTTATTCTTGAGATAATGTACGATCTTGTTCAATATTTGTTTAAAATGTATTGTTATGAAAAGTAAAAGAATTTTTATCGCTCTTATTATTCAATTGGTCTTGATTCAATCCTTTGCTCAGGTAAAGGTGTATAGAGTTGGGAGCTCTAATGCATTAAATACGAAAAACGGTCTTTTTTATTCATTGCCAAGAACGCTTTTAAAGGTTGATGTCATTGCTGAACTAAAAGAAGAAATTCCCGGGCCATTACACAATTATGCGGAAACATATTTGGGTTTAGGAGAAGTGATTCATACAAAGTCTTCAAAATATGAAATCAAAGAAATTAGGGTGAGTACTTTCGCTCAGCCTGATCCGGAGCAATCTTTTTTTGTACACATTGATAAAAAATCTAAAGAAGATAAGTCATTGGTCTTGAGTTTAACGGAGTCTGGGATTATCAGAGGGGTGAACCTAATATCTAATATTGGACAGTTAAATTTTGAAAGTGTTGATGTTAATCTTAATACAAACAAGGAAAAATCTTTGTTTAATTATTTTGCAGATCATAACTTTTATCAGCATATGGATACCATCGTTCGCCGAATAAGCATCGATACCGTTTCTTATGAACGTTTTTTTTACAATACCAGTTGGTTGGAGAAAAACCTGGAACAAAAAGCCAGGGAATTTTCGCAGCATATTGCCAAAATTCGAGAGAATAGATTCCTTCTGCTGACCGGTTACCAAGAAGTGAATTATGGTGCAAGTATGGCATATATGGATGGTGAATTAAAGAAGATGGAAGCAGAATACCTGGCTCTTTTTACTGGTCAGAACAAAAAAGAGTTGTTGATAAAATCATTTGTTTATATTCCTCAAAAAAGTGCTACCGGCAATCAGGTGGTATTTAAATTCTCTGAGAACGAAGGATTTTTAGAAGCTAACTCATCACGAGGAACGAGTGTGCAGATAAAGATTACGCCGCAGCAAAGTTCTTATGCTATCGATCGTTTCCTTCAAGCGTCAGCTTTACCTGAAGAGGGTGATATAAGTGGTTATTTTTATCGTATTCCTGAACAAACAAATATCCAACTTATATATAATGGTAAGGTGCTGCACGAAACCCATAAGTTAATCAATCAGTTTGGAACTATTGTTCAGAGTCCGGCTTCTAAATCAGAAATTATTTTTGATCCTGAAACAGGCATGATTAAGAACATTAAGATACGTTGACACGTGATTAATTTAACCCGATAATATGCCCTTAAACAAATTGTTTGTATGCCTTATCGTATCAGGTATCAATGTTTTCATTTTGTCTCGCTATATTTATTTGCTTTATCATAAGAAAATAAGTCCTTCCATTGCTATGTGGGTGTTTTTTACTTTGGCAGTTGGGATTAGTTTGTTTACCTATTTCGCCGAAGGCAATTTTAGTATCAGTGATAATGTTTTGAACTTTGCAGATTTTATTCTGGTAATTGGCGTTTCAATTTCAATTTTAATTTGGGGTGATCCGAGTACGCGGTTCAATAAATTTGATTTGCTGTGTTTTGGCGCCGTGCTTTTAATCATCATTTATTGGGCGATCTCCGGTAATCATTTGGTAACCAATTTTTCTGTACAAAGCATAATGGTCATCTCTTATTTTCCTGTATTAAAAAGAATGACCAAACAAAAGAAGAATACAGAAGCTTTTTCGGTTTGGATTGCTTTATTCATCACACCATTTATTTCACTGATTGCAAATGAAGGAATATTAGCAGATTTATATGCTTATCGTGCGATTTTATGTACTGGAATATTCTTATTGCTGATGTCAAGGATAGCATTTTTAAATAAAAAGAAAAAACGAATAGAAGAGCTTAGTAATTTATAGCTAATTAATTCTGCTATTAAATTTCTTCAATTCTTGCTTCCGTTCTATATTTAAAGCATGCCATCTAATGCCTTGAATGGCGCTTTTCAGAGCATAGAGCATATTTATGCAGGTTCCACTATTATCAATGGTAGCAATTTTAATGAAGGCATTTTCACTACCCATTTCTTTTAGTTCATGTTCATAGCGTACCCCGATTAAATTCAACTTTTTTGCAAGTGTAGATCCAATGTTAGGGAGTTCAGTTAATGAGTCTGCATTCATTGCCAATATATACGAATTACTTCGATTGATTAATATATTCGATCAGTTTTATTAGATCCTCTTCCTCACGAATATTAAGTTTTTCTTTTTTTATAAATGAAAGTATTTCATTGCTTTGCTTACCAAAAATTTTCTTCAAATCATTCTTTTTTGCAATTGAAACAGGAGCCTCATCTTTTATTTTGATGAAAAAAGTATTTGCTTTAGATTGAAAGGTTGGGGGAGTAGATTGTGCGTAAGCTCCGGCAGGAACTGCATCTTTAAACCCAATATTATATTTTGACAATAGCTGTACATCACCTGCATGTTTTAAACTAAAGTAACCAGCTTTATTGTATGCCGTTCTGTAATAAAAGAAAGTTTCGCCAGCGATTTCAATCTGACGAATAATTTCAGGATTGGAAATGGCATAAACCGAATCGTTTTGTAATTTGAATTCGATCACATCATTATAAATATTATACCTCAGTGGAATCTGGGTATAATGAACATTTTTTTTAGTGTAAACAGTGCCGGGTGTAAATTCAGGATTTAGATAAGGAGATCCTTTGATGTCTTTTTCGCTCAACCGGTAAATGGCCATTTTTTCATGAATAAAATTCCCAAATTCACTTGCAAATTTATCATAAGTAGCTTCGTATGATGAAAAGCCACTTGGGTAAGCTTCTTGTTGGCTGAAACCTTGACTAAAAATTGAAACAAACAATAATGTTAAAGTCAATTTCATCAGATTTGTGCTTTTGTTTTTCATAGAAAAGAATCTTAATTAATAATTACAAAACAAAAAAAATGGCAGGAGTACTAAGTTAAGGCTATTCTTTTATTAATTCAAAATTTTGTTTAAAAAATACTGTAAAAGAAACCAAGTGTGAAATTGGACTGAATTCTACTTGATTTGATAAACGAAGAACTTTCATAATTATTTTGTGCAAGCTGATCAATATAGTCATGTTTAAAAGTATGCTCATCCCAATTAAAAAAAATACTGGCATAAAAATTAAACCTGAACTTTGGAGAAATGTAATAGTCAATTTCAAGGGCCGTTCTGGCACTCAGTTCGTCAAAATCTTGTTTTGAGTTATCAGTTTCTTCTTTTGTAATGTTTTTAGAATAGTTGGCAGTATATGAAAACCATGCATTGGTTCTTGTATTCGGATAATATACAAAGCTTTGTGTAAATCCAATCTGGATAGAATGCCCCCTGTCTTTATTAATTTGAGTGTTCTCTTCATTTTTGCTATTGGAGATTTGAGCATTGGCATAAGCCCAAATGTTATTTTGCCAATACAGGTTAATTGGCTTTTCTCGCGCATATTCCACCCCTCCAATAAATGAAAGATAATTCCTTTTCTCCTTAGTATTTGAGTCTATCAATTTTATACTGGAGCTGGTAATGCCATACCTAGGTACCAACATAAGCGAAATTCTTTGACCGCTATTTCGGATTGTTGTATTACCATATTCCCAAAAGTCTAATAAGGTTGTAAAATATCGTGAGTCCGTTTGTGAAATATAATCGTTTGTTTTTAAGAATGAATCGAGTGCTTCAAGCTCGGCAATTCTTCTTAGCCTTGAATCAAAAAAACGTTTGTTTTTTAATTCAGAAACAAATACTGCAAATTTTATAATATCCTCATGGCTAAGCTCTTTTGATATTTTATCTTCTTTCTTCAGTTCATCAATAATATAAATGGCATGTCGAGCGTCTTGAATGGGCTCAATACGCCCACTTCCTATTTTTATAGGCAAGCTTACATTAAAGTTATTAGAGGTTCTGTTTCTTTTATCATTGAGTATATCTTCTTCCCAAGATTTATTTCCTGTTTTTTCATATCGATAATTTAGTGTATAGTTTATCTCAAAAAAATTATTGGTTTTGTAGTAATAACGGTTATAGGATCGAAATTCGAATAGGGGTGATATTCCATAAGACTTTCTTTTAAACATATCATTTTGCTTGCTTCCGCTAAAGGATGAAGAAAGGTAAAGATTAGCAACTGTCTGCTGCTGTTTTTTAATGCTGTTTAAGTATGAATTATAATTTAATCTGATATTATTCGTATAACTTGATTCTTGATTCTTGTCAGAATTATTTTCTGAATCAAGGGTGAATTTTGTAAAGTTGTTAGTACCCTCCATGTTAAAATTTATATCTAAGGCTCGTCTCTTTAAATAGGGTAATTTATAATCCGAAAGTTTGAAGGTGTTTAATTGTGCAAATGATTGTCCTCCGAAAAAAGTGACAGCTACAAATAAGATGGTTGTTCTGATTCTCATAAAAATTAAATTAGGTTGGTATTTAACTAAAACGCTGTACAGTGAAGCCAATATGATTCAAAGATCATACCAAGTATGGAATATTCCGGGTTTAATTATCGTCTTCCGAAAAGATTCTGCTAAACTCTAACTTGATGGGAGCCCCGTCAATATTCTTTGGAGTTGCCCATATTGAGGCTGTTATTTCCCAATCTCCATTTGCTTGCTTAATTCCTTTGATATTTCCTATTTCTGCGGTGTAATGAGTTAATAAACTGCCGTAAGTAAAATAATAGCAATCAGTTTCCAGAATCTGTTCATTCGAAAACTCAATTTGTGAAAGATAACTCGGAATCTTAAAAATGAGCCCAATAGATTGTAGCGAATTAGGATTTTTGCTATTGCTTTTACTCCAAACATCTTTAAATACTAAAAATCTCCTTCAGTAATTCTGGAAATACTGTTTTATATTGAAAATAAGCGTAAACAATAGTAAACAATGTATTTCAACTGTATTACCATCGTATTACAATGGTATGTCTATCGAATGTCAAATAAAATAATAGGAAAGATCTCTGGCAGACTAAACAATCGCTTGCTTAACCCGTACCAATTTTTCAATTAAATCTTCTAACAGATCTAAATGCAGCATATTGCTTCCATCAGATTTTGCATTTTCAGGATCGGGATGTGTTTCGATGAAAATACCATCAACACCAACAGCTATTCCTGCTTTGGCAATGGTTTCAATCAACTCAGGTTTTCCACCCGAAACACCACTGCTTTGATTGGGTTGTTGCAAGGAGTGTGTAATATCCAAAATAACCGGAACCTTATTTTTTTGCATTTCGGCGATGCCGCGAAAATCAACAATTAAATCCTGATAACCGAACATGCTGCCACGCTCAGTAAGCATAATGTTTTCATTACCCGATTGTTTGATTTTATCAACTGCAAATTTCATGGCTTCTGGAGATAAAAACTGCCCTTTTTTGATGTTTACAAATTTTCCGGTATAGGCTGCCGCAACGAGCAATTCTGTTTGTCGGCACAAGAATGCCGGGATTTGCAAAACATCCACATATTCTGCTGCAACAACAGCTTCTGCTTCCGAATGGATATCGGTTAAGGTTGGAATATCAAATTCAAAACCTATTTTTTCGATTAGTTTCAGTGCTTCGAAATCACCAATGCCGGTAAATGATTCTATTTTCGAACGATTCGCCTTTTTGTATGAAGCTTTGAAGATTAACGGGATTTTAAATTTCTCGGCAATTTTAACAATTTTCTCGCCAATCATCATCGGAACCATTTCATTCTCAACCACGCATGGTCCTGCTATTAGAAAGAAATTGTTTTTATCGGTATATCTTAAATTCGGAATATTTGGGAACATAGTTTTTGAGCTTGATTCGATTCAAAGATATGAATTTTGGTTTTGCTATAAAAGATTCGTGCTATTAATTTAAGCCTTTAAAAAGATACTTACTTGAGTCCCTTTTCCTTTTTCGGATTCAAAACTAATACTGCCTTTATGGAGCAAAATGATTTGTTTGGAAAGGCTAAGTCCTATGCCAGAACCATCATTTTTTGTGGTATAAAATGGGATAAAAGCATTTTCTTGAGATTCTGCATCCATGCCACATCCATTATCTGATATTTTTATTGAAACTAGCTGATCTTCTTCAAGCGAAATCAATGTTTTAATCAATGGAATAAAAGTTGCTTCGGTTTTTAATTCCTTAAATTCAAATGATTCAATGGCATTTTTGTAAATATTGATCAGAACTTGTTCGAATAATTCAGGGTCAATGAAAAGTTGTTCCTGATCATCGGGATTTGAATAGGTAAATTCAATGTTTTTTTCCTGAATTTGTTGATTAAAAAATAAATGGAATTTGTTGAAATAATTATTGGTATCTACCAGCTTGAGTTTCGGTTGTGGCAATCGCATCAATTTTCGATAAGCTTCGGTAAATTTTAACAATCCTTGCGAACGATCTTGAATGGCTTCAATTCCTTCATTTAAATAATTACCGGTTTCTGTATCAATGGGGCTTTGGGTTTTTACCAATTCTTTCACCGATTGATTTATCGTTCCGCTTAGTGAAATAATTGGAGAGAGGGTATTCATGATTTCATGTGTTAGCACCCTAATCAATTTTTGATAGGATTCCATTTCCTTTTCGTCTAATTCTCCATGTATGTTTTTTAAGGAAATAAGTTTGTATTCAAGTCCATTAAGTTTGTAGACATCTGTATGAATTGCCAGTTGTTGCAAGGCATTGTTAATACTAACTTTTATCAGCTTTTTTTCGTTTGGTTTAATTTCTTTCAGGAGACTTGTAATCTCTTCTCCAACTTTCGTAAGCTTTTGCCCTCGATCTAAATGCGGGCTGTTAAACATTTGTTTGAATGCCTTATTGATGAGTTGAATCTTAAGCGCTTTATCCACTGAGATGATACCAATGTCAATATGTTCAACTAAATTTTGCAGGTGTTGGTTGATTAATTCTTTTTCAATGTTGAGGGTGCGAAACTGGGCTTGTATCAGTTCAAAAGTTTGATACAGTTTTTCAAAACTCCTGCCCTTATTTTTTCCTGAGTAGTGAATGGTGAAATCGTTATGCACAAAAGAGGTGAGAAAATTGGTGAAATCGTGGTTGGTTTTATTAATGTACGAGAATAAATTAATGACTAAAGCGATGAAAAGTATAAATCCAAAAATCGAGACGATGTAATCAATCCGAATAAAAAACTGAAATATTACAAGACTTATGACTAAAATGATAAATACCAGTCTGATAATTATGTTGATATAAAAGTGTTTAAAGCCCATGTTTTTCAATTCTTCGGTAAAGTGAACCTCTTGTTAAACCCAATTCTTGCGCTGCCTTAGTTAAGTTGCCTCCATGTTTGCGAATGCAGTTTGCGATGGCTTGTTTTTCAATTTTTTCCAAATCAAACACATCTTCTGCATCATGCAGCACTTTCGTATTTGATTGAAGCAAAAAGTTAAAATCATTCGATTTAATGCTTTTCCCATCACTCATAATCACTGCCCTTTCCATGGCATGTTGCAACTCTCTTACGTTCCCGGGCCATGAAAACTTAATCAATTTTTTGGCAATATATTCCGGAAATTGAAGCTTGGGTTTGTGATACTTGCTTTTATAAATTTTTAGAAAATGCTCAGCTAGAAGAGGGATGTCGTCCAAACGTTCCCTGAGAGGGGGAATTTCAATTTCAACGGTATTAATTCGATACAGTAAGTCCTGCCGAAAATCCCCAACTTTTACCAGTTCATGAATGGATGCATTAGTGGCACAAATCAAACGGATGTCCACTCGAATTTCTTTATTGCTCCCAATTCGATTAATTATTCTTTCTTGTAAAACCTTCAATAATTTTGCCTGAGAAGCAAGGGGCGTATTGGTTATTTCATCCAAGAATAGTGTGCCACCCGAGGCTGCTTCAAATCTTCCAATGCGGTCGGTTTTGGCATCAGTAAATGCACCCTTTACATGGCCAAAAAGTTCACTCTCAAATAAGGTGTCGGTAATCGATCCTAAGTCAACATCTATAAAAACTTCTTCATGCCTTTTCGAAAAATTATGGATGGCACGCGCAAACATTTCCTTGCCTGTTCCATTCTCTCCTTTAATTAAAACATTGGCATCGGTCGGAGCTATTTTTTTTACCTGCGCAATTAAATCGGCCATAATTGGTGATGCATAAACTATATCCGAAAACTCTTTATTTATATTTTTATTTAAGAAAAATTGCTGCGTTCTTAACTGATCAATTTTGCGTCTGCTTAAACTCAGTTCAGCCGCGGTAATAACCGTTGTTAGCAATTTTTCGTTTTGCCAGGGTTTTACCACGAAGTCGAGTGCGCCGGCTCTAACAGCGCGCACCGCTTTTTCAATTTCACCATAGGCAGTTATACTAATTACATTTATCAACGGGTCTATAGTTTTTAATGCTTTCAGCCAATAAATTCCATCATCGCCACTCGTGTCGCCTTTGGTAAAATTCATGTCGAGTAAAGCCACATGAATTGTTTTGTTTTTTAATAGTTCAGGTATTTTTTCTGGGTTTTGGCATGTGATAACTGTGTTGAACTCTTTTTCAAATAGCCGTTTCAGACTCAGCAAGATGAACTGATCATCGTCAACAATAAGAATATTTGCGTTTTTACGGTTCATGTCGAGCATACATCAGAAAATAGACCAACATTTTTATGTTTGTACAAATCAAATCATTAATCAGTTAATATCCTAAAATATTTATTAAAATCGTCCACATATGGACGTTTGTTAGTCCACATCTGGACGTAATCAAATGAATATTCAGCAATCAAGTTTTTTAAGCATCACTTATGCAGCAAGTTAGGTTGCTTGGCATTGCATTTGCAAACTTGCTCATCACAAAGCTAAAACTAAAATAAGGAGTTATGTTAAAGAATTATTTTATTATCGCATTTCGAAATTTAAGCAAGTATCGACTTTTTAGTGCCTTAAATATTTTTGGGCTGGCATTAGGTATTACCTGTGTCGTATTTATTTATAGTTTCATTTCTTATGAATTAAGTTTTGAAAAGTGCTACCCAAAAGCAGAGCGTTTGTATCGTGTCACCCATACATCTATAGAATCAACAACCACTAGGTTTTGGGCTCCAACTGCTCCTCGGGTTGGTCCTTCGCTAAAGGAATATATGCCTGAAATTGAGTCGTATGGTCGTGTCTATCAAATTAATGCATTAACATTTACTGTAAATGATAGTATTTCTTCTAAACTGAAAAAATTTACTGAGTTAAATGGATTCTATGCTGATCCTTCTATGCTTGAAATGTTTGATTTTGAATTTATAGCTGGTGATTCGAAAAATGCCTTAAATGAATTACAAAATGTCGTGATATCTGAATCAATGGCTGAGAAATATTATCCCCAAAAAGTAGCTTTAGGTAAAACAATTTATATTGATAATTATCAACAAGAATTTGTAATCACTGGTGTTGTTAAAGATAATAATGAAACGACTCATCTTAAAATGAATTATCTAATTCCAATGGAGTTATTGCGTAAGTTCATAATTGATGGTGGTCGTGAAGATTTATATAATGCACTTGGTTGGGCTGGACCCTATAATTATATTTTGTTAAAGGAAAACGCTGATATTGATGCATTAGAAGCCAAAATTCCTGATTGGACAGTTTCATACTGGGAAGGAAATGGCACTCCTGAAGAGATCCTCGAGCAGCATAAATATCCATTACAACCCATTAAAAAAATCCATTTACATTCAAAACTCGAGCAAGAAATAGGCCCTAATAGTGATGTAACCTATGTTTATGTATTTGCTACAGTAGCAATACTAATTTTATTAATTGGAGGAGTCAACTTTGTAAATATTTCTACCGCACAATCGATGCGCCGAATAAAGGAGATTGGGATTCGTAAAGTCGTCGGAGCCTATAGAACTCAAATTATTAAACAATATTTTAGCGAGTCCATGCTAATAACTCTCTTGTCGGGTATACTGGCTGTTTTATTAATCGATTTATTATACCCCTATTTTAATCGTTTTTCTGGTCTTGAATATAATGTGGCACAATTCTTTTCTCTTGAAAATATTTGGTTAATTATTGGAGTCGTAATTGTTTTGGGTGTTTTAGCTGGACTTTATCCTGCTTTGCTGGCATCTGGATTTACAATTGATGATAATATAAAAGGAGCAAAGAAAGTTGGATCGTTTAGTCATCAGTTAAGAAAAATGCTAGTCATTCTCCAATTTGCGATATCCGTATTCCTCATATTTAGCACACTCGTAATTTTTAAACAATTAAAATATTTTAATGAAGTGGATCTTGGTTTCACGAAAGAAAATGTAGTTGCTATTCCGAATAGTCCAAATCTGAATCGAGCTATGCGCAAGGATTATATGGCCTTTAAAGCTGAAATCCAATCTAATCCAAAGATTATTGATATTAGTTCTACTTCGAATCTTCCTGGAGAAAGAACAAGTGTTGAAATTTTGAATGTTCAAGGACATGAGATAGAAGGAGGAACTCCTAGTCTACGATTTATTAGAACAGATGAGAATTATTTGCAAACAATGAAAATTGATTTGCTTGAAGGAGGGGGTTTTAGATATAATGCGGATACCTTGCCTCAATTTATAATAAATAAAGGTTGTCAGGTTATACTTCAACTTGAAAATCCTGTTGGATTAACTGCTACTAATCTGTGGGGGAGGTCAGGTCGAATTGTTGGCGTTATGGATGATTTTAATTTTGCTTCTCTACATGAAACCATTGAACCACTCGTTATTGAGTATAATTCACCTGGTGTTAATGGTCGAAATCTTTATCGATTTAAAGGTGATCCTAAGGAAGTAATTACCTATTTAGAGAGCAAATTAGTAGAATATGATCCTAGTTTTAGTATGTACTATGAATACTTAACAGATACATGGAATAATCTTTATGAAACAGAGAATAAAGCGGGAGATACCTTTAGTGCATTTACGCTGCTTGCCATCATCATTTCATGTATTGGATTGTTTGGCTTATCAGCAATAACAGCTGAATCGAGGATGAAAGAGATGGGAATTCGGAAGATACATGGAGCTAGTTTACTAGATATTACGAAAGCATTTGGTTCATCATTCTTAAAACTAATTTTAATTGCTTCAGTAGTTGCAATTCCTGCAAGTTGGTACATCATTGAGCGCTGGTTACAAGATTTCGAATATCAAATTGATTTGAGTTGGTTATTCATTCTTTATACGCTATTGATCATTTTATCAATCTCATTCTTGACCATTTTGTATCAAGTAATAAAAGTACATCGAGCAAATCCTATCGATTATATCAGAGCTGAGTAGTTTGGTTATTTCGGTGGAAATTAATAAGGAATTTAAAAATGTGATTTTTTTTGGAGACCTTAGAAATCATACTTTTTCTTCCACAAACTTTTTAACCAAGCCCTAACCTTATTTTCATATGGATTATTCCCAGGGTCGTAAAGTTTGGTTCCGATAATTTTATCAGGGAGGAATTCATGTTCTACGAAATTTCCGTCAAATTTATGGGCGTACTGATAGTCTTTTGCATAGCCAATATCCTTCATGAGTTTTGTTGGCGCATTTCTCAGGGCTAAAGGAACAGCTAAGTCGCCTGTTTTTCGAACCAATTGTTCGGCATCCTTTATTGCTTTATAAGTTGAATTACTTTTTGGAGAAGTGGCCAGATAAACTGTTACCTGAGATAAAATGATTCTACCCTCTGGCCACCCAATTTTGTTAATGGCATC
Source organism: Bacteroidales bacterium (assembly GCA_963675215.1). Taxonomy (GTDB): domain Bacteria; phylum Bacteroidota; class Bacteroidia; order Bacteroidales. The sequence continues at coordinate 3,220,498 of OY775914.1, read as the reverse complement.
AAAGCAAGTATTGGCCAATAGCAAAGCATTCGGATTGGCATTGCCAATATCTTCAGAAGCAAGTATCACCAATCTTCTGGCAATAAACTTTGGATCTTCACCAGCTTCAACCATTCTTGCCAACCAGTAGACAGCAGCATTTGGATCACTCCCTCTAACCGATTTTATAAAAGCTGAAATAATGTCGTAATGCATCTCACCTTGTTTATCATAAGAGGCTAAATTCTGCTGAATTATTTTAAGCGTAATTTTATTGGTAATAGATAATTTGGTTTTGTTTTCTGTATTGACTATAAGGTCGATGGCATTATACAACTTGCGTGCATCACCACCAGAAATGCGATAAAGAGCCTCGTATTCTTTTATTTCAATTTCAATTTTTCTTTCTTCTTTAAAATATGAAATAGCTCTGTTTGTAAGTGTATCCAGATTTTCTTTTTCGAGCGGTTTTAAAATATAAACCTGACAACGGGATAGGAGGGGAGAGATGACCTCAAACGAAGGATTCTCGGTAGTAGCCCCAATAAGTGTAACAATTCCCTTTTCAACAGCTCCTAACAATGAATCTTGCTGTGATTTGCTAAAGCGATGAATTTCATCGATGAATAAAATGGCACGACTGCCTGTTTTAGCCAACTCTATAACTTTCCTCACATCTTTAACACCAGAGCTTATGGCGCTTAAAGTGTAAAAGGGCTGATTTAAAGTTTGTGAAATAACATGGGCTAAGGTAGTTTTACCCACACCCGGTGGACCCCATAAAATCATTGATGGTATAGCGTTGCTTTCAATGGCCTGGCGAAGAATGGCATCCTTTCCGATGAGATGCTCCTGTCCAATGTATTCGTTGAGATTAAACGGACGTAAAATTTCGGCAAGGGGTTTTGAATTCAGCATAAGACAAATGTAGGATTTTCTTACATTTGGAAAAAGTAAAATTGGGATGAAGTTATTGATGATTTACTGTACCGAATTTGGATACACGCCAAGGGTAAAAACAATTGAAGACGCTGAAACGTTTACTGATACTAATACATTTAAAGAAGTATTGGTTGCTTTTATTCAATTAGAAGAAAGTGATGAATCGGATTTAGGCAGAACCGAGACCAAATTAGTTAAGAATATTAAATGGGCTGCGAAGAAAAATGAAACCAAGAATGTGCTTTTACATTCTTTTGCTCATTTGTCAGAAAGTAAAGCCAGTCCGGAGTTTACAAAAGAATTATTTGATAAAACTGAAGCCCGTATGAAAAATGCTGATTATCTCTGTGATCAAACCGCCTTCGGCTACTTTATGGATTTAAATGTGCAAGCCCCGGGTTACTCACAAGCTCGGATATTTAAAAGCTTCTAGTAAATGATTATTTTTAAATGATTATTGAATAATTTGAGTCTTTATTAATCATTATTCACTAGTCATTATTCATTTTTCTTTGAAGGTAACAGGAAGATAAACGGAATCGCTCCAAATGCTACATAAGCCGAAATATTCATGCTCACATTAATATCTGCCCAATCGCTCATCATCCCAAAGAATAAGAGTGTAATAGATCCAAAACCAAAGCTTATAAACATGTAAATACTGTTTACAAAGGAAGGATGATCTGAATCAATTTCCTGAATATAGGCTAATAATACAGGGCTTGAAGCAAATTGAGAAATGCCTACAAGAAACAAAACGATAAAAACAAAAATGCCTGAGGCATGTAAAAAAACCAACATCAGCAAGGGACTTAATATGGCCGAAGTGATAAGAATTTTTTTTCGACCGAATTTGTCAGAGAGTGTTCCTCCAAAAAAAGTTCCTAAAATCCCTGCTCCTTCATATACAACCAATGACATTACTCCGATCCAATATTCCTGATTTTTGAAATCCCCAAAATAGGTTGGTAAAAATGCTGTTAATCCAGATTTCATGAATTGACGAAAAAATATGACACCACCCATGATTAAAAATAAAGGCAATAGGTTTTTAAATGTTTTCCAAACATGAGCATCAGCTTTGCCCTTCGCATGCTTATGGGTATCAACATTCTTTAATTTTATATAAATAATGACACTCGATAAAAGTGCAAAGGGGAGCAGTTTGAAACTTCCTTCAAGTCCCCATATCGAGATGGCTCCGAGAATAATGAGAGGGCCTAAAGTACGTGCAATTTCTCCACCAATCATGTAAAAACTCATTCCTTTACCAACGCTGTTTCCCGAGATTTCTTTCACTAAAACAGGACTAGGGGCATGAAAAAATACAGCACTCAGTCCGGCTACAAATAATAAAATGCATAACAACACAAAATTTGGTGCAATTCCCAGTAAACTCATTGAAATTGAGGTAATTAAAGGCGTGGAGATGACAAACCATCGCACAGGGTATTTATCCGCAATAAAACCAACCAAAGGGTTTAAAATATTGGGCGCTCTTTGTACAATGGATAGCACGCTGGCAAGGGTATAACTCAAGCCAAATTTTTCAATGAGTAAGGGTAAAATTGGTGCTAAAAATGAAGAGTAAATATCATGAACCAAATGGGCAAAGGAAATGGACATGACCTTGCCGGTCTGAAATTTTTTAGGATTAATAATAGAAATATCTTTGTTCAAATTAATATATTCAGAAATGAACTGCAAAGGTAAAAAGTAAAGTTGAAACCATGCATAATATTATACAAAACAGTGATGGAAAATTGATAATCTGTATACTTGATACGATGAAACGGCTCAACTAAAAAACTGAAATAAAAGTTGATTTGCAAGTATTAATTAACACTATTTCTGAAGTATTTTTCAATTGTAAATATGTTAAATGCTTGCATTTAAATTATTTTGATTTATCTTAGCATCAGTAGATCAACAATTTATTTGTTTATGTGGAATACGCCTTGTGCTAATTGCGCGGTCATGTCCCAGTCCATTTTCTCTGAAATCGATCAAGCCGACATGATTGAGTTAGATTCAAAAAGAATAACCACCCTTTATGTTAAAGGTCAAAAAATATTTTATCCCGGGCAGGTTCCAATTGGTGTTTACTGTTTGAGTAGCGGCATTATTAAATTATCAAAACTTGGAGAAAATGGTAAAGAACAGATTGTGAGGTTTGCCAAAAGTGGTGAATTGCTTGGTGTTCGGGCCTTACTCTCGGGTAAAAAATATAGCACCACTTCGACCACCCTCGAAGATTCCATGGTTTGTTTTATCAGTAAAAGAATGTTTTTTAAGTTAAACCTTAAATATCCTTATATTTCACAAAAGGTGATGAAAAGTTTAAGTCATTTACTTGAGGAAGCAGAAGAAAGAATGACTTCACTTGCGCAAAGGCCCGTAAGAGAACGGTTGGCCGAAAGCCTGCTTTTTTTAAGTTGCTTGTTTAAGACAGGTAAAACTGATTGTGATGATCCCACCAACGGGATTATAAGTTTAACCAGAGAAGATATTGCAAGTATAGTTGGAACTGCTACCGAAACAGTCATACGGATTCTTGCAGATTTTAAAGAAGAAAAATTAATCGAAATAAAAGGGAGAAAAATTGTAATCAAGAATGTTCCCGGACTAAAAAGGATCATTAAATCATATTCTTAATACCTCCAATATTAGCCTTTTTCTAAGTATGACAAAAGTCAGTTTTGAAAATGAGAACAGTCATTTTTTAATCTGACCATCATCATTTTTTTTTGCGGTATTCAAATTTATCTTTCAGCAGTTTTTTTTAAAAAAAATTAAAACATGGATGATAAAAGGAATATGGCTGTTTTTGTCAGCTACCCATCTAATGGAACAATAAATCATTTAAAAATCAAATTACTTGAAGAATACATATCTGCATTTGGAGTGGTGAAAATGCTATGGAATTCTCATGGTTTCGATTTTTTGAAAAAGCCATCTCTAATTAAAAAAATTTTTGAAGAGAAAATTGAACGCATTCTTATTATTGGTGATAAGCCAGGTTTTATTAAATCTTTTTTTGCGGAAATACTAATGAGTGCTGGATTAGACCCCTCTCAAATATCATTAATTGATTTTAATGAATATTTTAATGACCAGCAATCATTTGATCTTTACTCAAAATCTGTGGTTAAGCGCGTGATTCTGGGTGATGAATCAATCAGGGAAATGAATGAAATTGATCATAAATCAAGTTCAAAGGAAACACTCGTTGTAGGTGCCGGTATTGCAGGAATTCAGGCTGCGCTTGAGATTGCAAATAGTAAGCATAAAGTATATTTGATCGAGAAAAGTGGAACTATTGGAGGCCATATGGCTAAATTTGATAAAACGTTCCCAACACTTGATTGTGCTGCATGTATTCTTACGCCAAAAATGGTGGAGGTTGGTCAGCATTCTTTTATCGATCTAATTACAAATAGTGAAATTGAATCTATCGAAGGTAAACCTGGGAAGTTTAAAGTCAACATATTAAAACGTGCAAGACGCGTAGATTTGTCAACTTGCATTGGTTGCGGGATTTGTGCTGAAAAATGCCCATCAAATACAAAGGACGAATTTGACGAAGGCACGAGTATGCGGAAGGCTATTTATATTCCATTCCCACAAGCCGTTCCTAATAAATATTTAATTGATCCGGTAAATTGCACTTATGTTAAGAATGGTAAATGTGGTGTGTGTGCAAAGGTTTGCCCGGCTGATGCCATTGATTTGGATGAAAAAGATGAACACATAGAAATTGAAGTGGGAAACATAATTCTGGCTACAGGTTTTAAGCCATTTGATGCTTCCAAAATTGAACGTTTTGGTTATGGTAAGTTCCCAGAGGTTTTAACCTCTTTGGAATTTGAACGATTGATTAATGCATCTGGTCCAACAGGCGGTGATATTACCTTCCGATCTCAGGATAAGAAAGGCAATTGGATTTTTACCAAGGATAATGGTATTCCAAAAACACTTGCCATTATCCATTGTGTTGGAAGCAGGGATGAACAACATAGAAGCTACTGTTCAAGGGTCTGTTGCATGTATTCACTAAAGTTAGCTCATCTCGTAAAAGAAAAAATTCCAGAGGCAGAAGTGTCAGAATTTTATATCGATATGAGAGCCTTTGGGAAAGGATATGAAGCGTTTTATGAACGTATTAAAAATGAAGGGGTGCATCTCATCCGAGGTCGAACAGCAACCATCAAACAAAAAGATAATCACTTGGTCTTACGTTCCGAAGATATCATTAATGATAGAGTTTTAGAAACGGAAGTTGATATGGTTATTCTTTCTGTTGGATTAGAGCCTGCTGACGATACCACAAAACTTGCTGCTATGGCAGGTATTCAAATCAGTAATGATGGCTGGTTTAAGGAATTAAATTCTGTTAGTGATTCTGAATGCACAAATAAGAGTGGGATTTTAATAGCTGGTGCCTGCCAGGGCCCCAAAGATATCCCTGATTCTGTTGCTCAAGGTTCTGCGGCCGCCTCAATTGTTTTACAAAAAATACTGAGCGGGAACATCAATCAAAATCAGGAGGTGTTATCACCCGAATTCGTAAATATTGAAAATAAACATAGCTAAATAAAGGAGGATAATATAAATGAGTTATACGATCAACCTGGATTTCAAAAAGGAATTAAAAAAATACGGGGCTGGAGATTGGAATGAATGTTTCCATTGCGGAAACTGCACAGCCATCTGCCCTTTAACTGAGAATGGGTTTTTATTTCCGAGAAAAGGGATAAGGAATATTCAGATGGGTTTAGAAGAAAAAATAGTCAGTAATATTGATCCATGGATGTGTTACTACTGTGGCGATTGTAGTGAAACATGCCCACGAGATGCAAACCCAGGCGAGTTAATGATGACCTTAAGACGATACTTGACTGCAGCATATGATTGGACAGGTTTAGCCAGAAAATTTTATACCTCTAAACTTTGGGAATTCGGGGTAATGTTGATATTCTTCCTTGTAATTATATCTTTGTTCGCACTCTATTTACCTCCGTCTTCCCAAATGTTTTCGAACCCGGCTGCTTTCATAAACGCCGAAGGCGGCGTTATGATAAATCAAATGGTCGACGGGATTTCGGCAAATAAGTTTATTGAAATAATCCACTATGGAGATTGGACGATGGCTGCCATTGTTGCCTTGCTCCTAGTTTCGAATATCTACAGTATGTTCTATAAAGTTATTTTAAAGGATAGGGATACTAAAATTCCCTTCACAGCCTACTTTACAGAGTTTTGGCAGCTGATCTATAATTTTGCAATTCAGCCCAAATTTTCGAAGTGTGAAAATAAAAATTATTGGTCAGGGCATTTATTCCTCATGACCGGATATACCATCATGTTTATTGTGATCGTTGCCCTGCTTCCCATCTTTCAAATTGAGGAAATAAAACCTTGGTATCATTGGCAGCGATTGCTGGGCTATTACGCCACAATCGGAATTATGTATTTTATCATTGTTGCCATTATTGGTCGAATTAAAAAAACCAATATAAAATTCAAATACTCTCATCCAAGTGATTGGTTATTTCTTGTCATGCTTGGGTTAACAACTATTAGTGGGATCTTGGTGCACATTTTTCGACTTACTGGCTTGCCTGTACTAACTTATGTTACCTACGTAGTTCATCTGGCTATTTTGGTCCCCATGATCATCATCGAAGTTCCTTTCTCAAAGTGGTCTCATTTAGCTTATAGGCCATTTGCAGCCTATTTTGCCAGGTTAAAAAAAGTAGCGATGAAGGAGGACATAAAAAATAAAAAAGTGATTACTGTTTAAATTCGGAAAATATGGAATCAAACAGAATAGGCGTATATATATGTTGGTGCGGAACCAATATTGCTAAAACAGTTGACGTAGAAAAGGTAGCCGAAGAAATGAAATCTCAGGATGGGGTCATCATTTCAAAAAGCTATCATTATATGTGTTCTGATCCGGGGCAGGAAATGATTGTAAAAGATATTAAAGAACATGATTTAAAACGGATCGTTGTTGCTGCGTGTTCTCCACGAATTCATGAATTAACATTCAGGAAAGCCTTGGAAAAAGCAGGGCTAAATCCATATCTGTTTCAAATGGCCAACATTCGGGAGCAGGTTTCGTGGGTTCATACTGATCGTGATTTTGCAACTCAAAAGGCTATTGAATTAGTTAAAGGAGCTATACACAGAGTAAGGTTGCATGAGCCGCTTGAAAAAAGAAGTGTCGAAGTTGATGCATCAACATTGGTGGTGGGCGGAGGAATATCAGGCATTACCGCAGCCCTTACAATTGCTGATGCGGGCAAAAAAGTTTATCTAGTTGAAAAATCAAATGTTTTGGGTGGTCATACTGCTCAGATTGATTTGTTGTTTCCATCACTTCAGCAAGCATCTCAGATGATAAATTCTAAGATTAAGAGGCTTGAAAATCATCCGAATGTCGAAATATTTTTAAATACTGAAATTGAAAAACTAACGGGCTTTATCGGGAATTTTGAAACCCATCTTAATCATGGAAAAGATAAAAATTTAAAATTTGGGAATATTATCCTTGCAACAGGAATGAAAGCATTTATGCCGGATGAAGTCAGATCTTATGGTTATGGTGAGTTATCAAATGTTATTACATCTAAAGATTTTGAGGAGTTGCTTTTAAAAGGACAAGTACGCACTGAGGATGGCGTGGATCCAAAGCATGTCGCCATCATCCATTGTGTTGGCAGTAGAAATAGTCAAACCCACGAATATTGTTCGCGATCTTGCTGTGCAACTGCTTTAAAATATATACATCAAATTTCATCGGCTTTACCCAACACTCATATTTATGATTTATATTCAGATATGAGGGCCTTCGGCAAAGGATGTGAAGAGCTCTATACTTCTGCTTCGAAAAATAATGTGGCTTTTCTCATGATTGATCAGGAAAATGAATTGCCTGTAATTAGAAAAACCATAGATGGTGAAGAATATAAATTAGTCATTGAGTTTAATGAAAAACTTTCCGGTGAATTTATAAAAGTGCCAGCTGATCTCGTGATTTTAATGGTTGGAATGGAGGCGCAGGATGATGCAAAAATCAATTCTCAAATCTTTGGAATCAGCGTTGATAAAAATCACTTTTATATGGAGAAGCATCCCAAGCTTGATCCTGTTGCCACAACTACCGAAGGAATATATGTCGTTGGAGCCTGTCAAAGTCCAAAAGGAGTGATTGATTCAATAAGTCAGGCCAGAGCGGCGTCAGCACGCGTACTTGCTTCGATTGCGCAAAAGACTGTAGAAATTGAAGTAACAACATCGATTGTGAGTGAGGACGTATGTTGTGGTTGTCAAACTTGTATAAGTGTTTGCCCATACACAGCCATTAGCTTTTTGGAAGATAAGAATGTTTCGTTTGTGAATGAGGTTTTATGTAAAGGTTGCGGAACCTGCACCTCTGCTTGTCCGACAGGAGCCATTCACAGCAAGCATTTCAGTTATAAACAAATTTTGTCACAAATTAACGGAATAATGTCAAAAAACTAAGGAGGTATCTTATGTCATTCGAACCAAAAATAATATCATTTTTATGTAATTGGTGCTCTTATACTGGTGCTGATCTTGCCGGGTCTTCTCGTTTACAGTATGCTCATAACATTCGTGTAATTAGGGTGTTGTGCTCAGGTCGGATTGAGCCAACTTTTGTGCTTGAGTCATTTAAGCAAGGTGTTGATGGGGTACTCATCTGTGGTTGTCATCCTGGTGATTGCCATTACCACGAAGGGAATTATAAGTGTTTAAGAAGATTTGAGCTGTTACAAAAATACATTCAGCAATTGGGTATTGATGAGAAACGCTTATCGCTGGAATGGATAAGTGCTAGTGAGGGCAAACAGTTTGCTGAATTAATCAATGATTTTACTAAATCAATTCAAGCTCTCGGACCGGCTGACTATAAAAAGAAACTTGCTTACGTTTAAACCTAAATCAAGAAACGAATTTCTAAATTATGAATAAAAATCATCAGAAATTAAAACTTGCCATATACTGGGGTGCCGCTTGCGGTGGTTGTTGTGTTTCAGTGCTCGACTTACACGAGAATTTGCTTGAAGTAATTGGTGCTGCAGATTTGGTGTTCTGGCCGATAGCACTCGATATTAAATACAACGATGTTAAAGATATGCCTGATGGACATATTGATGTGACATTATTTAATGGTGCAATCCGGAATTCAGAGAACGAATACATGGCCATGCTTCTCCGTAAGAAGTCAAAAATATTGGTTGGTTATGGAAGTTGTGCCCAATTAGGTGGAATTCCCGGGCTAGCTAACCTGAGTAAGAAAAAAGATCTTATGGATCGAATTTATTTGGATAGTGAATCTACCCATAACCCAAGCGGTATTATTCCTCAGCCAGAGTTTGATGTACCAGAAGGGAAGTTAGATCTCCCCATATTTTTCGATAATATCATTCCATTAGATAAACTTGTTTGTGTTGATTACTATATTCCGGGTTGTCCTCCAGAACCAGATCGGTTACTTGAAGTATTTCGGATTATTGCCAATAATGAAGAGTTACCGTCTAAGAAATCTGTTGTTGGGGCATATGAGAAAACACAATGTGATGATTGTACACGTAAAAAAACGGATAATAAGAAAATAAAGAAGTTTTATCGACCCTGGGAAATTGAGGATGATGGCGAAACTTGTTTTTTGGAACAGGGAGTAATTTGCATGGGGCCAGCTACTCGGGGAGGATGCGGTTATAGATGCATTGAGGGAAATGCACCTTGCAGAGGCTGTTACGGCCCTCCACCTAATATCACTGATCCGGGAGCTAAAATGTTATCATCAATAGCTACCATGATTGATTCTGACAATCCTGAAGAGATTAAGAAAATTGTTGAGGATGTCGTTGATCCGGCAGGTACTTTTTATCGCTTTAGCGTTCCGGCATCAATTTTAAGGAGGGATTTATCATAAAATATGAATGTCAAAGAGATGACGTCAAATAAACTTAATTAAAGATGAAAAGAATTACTATTGATCCAATAACTCGTCTTGAAGGGCATGGCAAGATTGAAATTTTTACCAATGGTGACGGCACTGTTAAGGACGTTTATTTTCAAGTGCCTGAATTAAGAGGATTTGAAAAATTTTGTGAAGGTCGCCCCGTAGAGGAACTGTCACAAATTGTGACTAAAATCTGTGGCGTTTGCCCGGGATGTCATCACATGGCATCTGGGAAAGCAGCTGATGCTGTATTTGGTGTTGAGCCGCCACCTACAGCAAAAAAGTTACGTGAGTTATTTTATATGGCTCATTTTGTCCATAGTCACATTGCTCATTTCTATGCTTTGGCTGCGCCAGATTTTATTTTAGGACCAGATTCTGATCCGGCAAAAAGAAATTTGTTAGGCGTAATAGAAGCAGTTGGTATTGATGTAGGTAAAAAAGTTATTGAAACTAGAAGAAAGGCACAAGAAATTCAAGCGCTTTTAGGCGGACATCAAACGCATGTTGTGATGAATACTCCTGGTGGTGTTAGAAAAGGACTGACTGAAGAAGAAAGAAAGAAAATAGAACATACAGCAAAAGAATTTATTGAATTTGCACAATTCACCCTTAAAATTTTTAAGGATGTTGTTCTTGGTAATGATAAATACGTTGACATCATTTTAAATGGACCGTATGTGCTCAATCTACATTCAATGGGTTTGGTAGATGAAAATAATAAAGTTAATTTTTATGATGGTAAGATACGAGTTGTTGATACTTTGGGTGAAGAATTGTATAAATATCCGGTTGAAGATTATCTGGATTATGTTGAAGAAAGAGTTGAGTCCTGGTCTTATTTAAAGTTTCCTTACCTGAAAAAAATTGGCTGGAAAGGATTTGTAGATGGTCAGGAATCAGGAGTTTATCATGCTACCCCATTATCGCGTTTAAATGCTGCGGATGGAATGGCAACTGCATTGGCTCAAATCGAATATGACCAGATGTTTGAAACCCTTGGTGGGAAACCTGTTCATAACACATTGGCTATGCATTGGGCACGCTTGATTGAATTGCTTTATGCTGCGGAGCATTGCCTTGAGCTTGCTAGTGATCCTTCAATTTGTGCTAGAGATTTAATTTCAAAACCAGACAGAAATGCCATAGTAGGGGAGGGTGTAGGTGTAGTTGAAGCACAACGTGGTACACTCATTCATCATTATTGGACAGATGAAAAAGGCATCGTAAGCAAAGCAAATATAATTGTTGGCACAACAAATAATAATGCTGCTATTTGTATGTCCTTAAAAAAAGCGGCCCAGGGAATCATTAAAAATGGTGAAGAGGTGACTGAGGGAATGCTCAATATGATTGAGATGGCATTTCGTGCCTATGATCCTTGTTTTTCATGTGCCACACATTTTCAACCCGGGAAAATGCCTTTCATTTTAAATATTCGAAATCTTTCGGGAGATTTAATTAAGTCAATAAGTCGATTTAAAGATTAATCTTAAACATGAGTAGTCGTGAAAACAAAATGCTGGTTATGGGATTTGGCAGTTCTATCTTAACAGATGATGGGATTGCGTTAAAAATTGTTGAACAACTTAGTAAAGATTTGGCCTCAAGTTTATTTGACTTTAAAACAGAAAACCTGATTAGTCTTGAAACCTTAGAAACAATATCCGGTTACAAAAAAATAATCATTATCGATGCTACTTCGAATACTGAAGAACAAATTGGGCAAGTAAACAAGTATTTACTTAAAGATTTTAAAAGTTCTTTACATCTTTTTAATATCCACGATTTGTCTATTCATCATTTAAGCGAACTTGCAGGTTATTTATCTTGTAAAATCAGTACCGATATTATTGTTATTACTGTTAATGTAAAGGAAAAAGAGGAGTTTAGCAGCTCTCTTTCATCGGATTTGAATGATAAGTATGTTGAAATTTACAGTAAAATAAATACAATGATTGAAGAAGTTTGTTTGGGTAAAAATTGTGTTTGTGAAGCTGATTAGTAACCAACATAGTCTAATACCAGTCGGTCATTGAAGGTCTCAATGAATAGATAATATTTATCTAATCTTCTAAAAACTACGTAATTCGGAGATTGTATTTTGCTTTCAGTAAATCCTAAGTTTAGCAATTCTTGTCTCTGATACCTTCTACCTTTTTCAATACTAATAGCAATCATACATTTTATTTAGAACATGCGAATATAGGGATTAATTTATTAAAAGTAAAGCCGTACCTAAATAAATTTCTAATATGAAGTTTTAAATCTATATTCTCTTCCTTGCATAAGTTGGATTTAAGTGATGGTTTATCAAATAAATTAGATAAAAAGTCGAGAAAATTGAAGATACTAGGCAGTTTCATTATTATTTGCTTATTTTGCAAAAGGATAACCTATTAATATAATTGTTTTGAAGAACCTAAAGATTAATATTAAGTTAAGTCGTTTCGCCTGGCATGTTTTATTCTGGATTGCAATACTAATTTATCATACTTTTTATCGTGGGCGATTTGATGAGCATTATATGCTTAGAGCTCTTGGTTATTTGGCTTCGATTCCTTTTGATATGATAGCCACTTACTTTTCCCTTTATTATTTATTGCCTAAGTTTTTAATGAAGCAAAAGTATTTTAAATTTTTTCTATATTTTATCCTGACTACAATTCCGATTTTGTATTGTGAGTATCTAATTTTTTACTATTTTCAATACCCGCTTCGAAATCCAGATAAAGATATCGTCTTTAATTTTTTCAATCAGTCATTAATATTGTCATTGTTTGTATCAGTTTATTCTGTTACAATTTCTGCAATTTCAATTAAGTTACTAAAAGCTTGGTATGCTTCGCAGCAGGAAAAGAAGGATCTTCTCAATCAATCATTAATAAGTGAACTTGCCTTGTTAAGATCTCAGGTTAATCCTCATTTTTTATTCAACACTTTAAATAATATTGATTCGTTAGTGATGCGTGATCCCGACAGGGCATCAAATGCCATAATCAAACTTTCGGAAATCATGCGTTATATGTTGTATGATTCAAATACTGAATTTGTTCCTTTAGATAAAGAGTTAGATTATATTGAAAGTTTTATTGCACTGCAACAGCTTAGGTTGAAAAATAAAGCCCACACAAAATTTACAGTGCATGGTGATCCAAAGGGAATTATGATTCCACCCATGTTATTTGTGTCCTTTGTTGAGAATGCATACAAGCATGGTAGTAAACAGAAAAATAAACCCGGTGTAATTATCAGTGTTAATATCTCAGGAAATACAATTACTTTTGAGGTTATAAACTCATACTCAGAAAATACAATTCAAACGAAAGACGAAACTGGTGGCATTGGAATGCAAAATGTAAGACGTCGATTAGATTTGCTTTATAAAGACAAACATGGTTTAATCGTGAAAAAGGAAAATGGAGAATATCGCGTTGTACTTAAATTGATAAATTAATGATAATTAATTGTATTACTATCGACGATGAGCCTCTGGCTCTCGAAAAACTAAAGGATTATATTGATAAGATTCAATATTTAAATCTTACTGCATCTTTTGATAATGGTGCCGATTCGTTGGATTACCTCAAGAACAATGTAGTTGATCTGATTTTTCTTGACATTCAGATGGATGATTTTACCGGTATTCAATTGTTAGAGGTTTTAAAGGAAAGACCAAAAGTTATCCTGACAACTGCCTATGACCAATATGCATTAAAAGGATATGAATTAGATATTTCGGATTACCTCTTAAAACCAATCAGTTTTGAACGATTTGTTAAATCGGTTGAAAAGGTGTATTCAGTTCTTAAAAACGAAAATAAATTAAAAACTGAGTTGAAAGAGTCGCAAATGATTGCAGACAAAAAGAGTGATTTTATTTTTGTTAAATCGGATTATAAATTGCAAAAGGTTAGGTTTAAGGATATCATGTACATAGAAGGGATGAAAGATTATCTTCGAATCGTAACTCCTGAAAAAAGGTTGATGGTTCTCCAAAACTTTAAACGGATGGAAGATATTTTACCCGACAACAAATTTGTGAGGGTTCACAAATCTTATATTATTTCGGTTGAGAAAATTGATAGCATTGGCAAAAAAAGTTTAAAGGTAGGAGAGATGAATATCCCAATAGGAGAAAGCTATAAAAAAGCCTTTTTTGATTTTTTGGACGATAATAAATTACTATAAAGAAAGGAGGAAATATTTCCTCCTTTCTTTATAGAAAAATATTATTTCTTCTTAATAATTATATCCCCATTGAAATTGGTAAATAAATATTCAGGTCCGCCGCCATTGATTTTCCCAATAATCCATTCACTAACTGATACTTTGTAAACACCTTTCGATTCAGATTTACGCTCAACATGTGGTTTGTCATCAAGCTCAACTTCAAAATCGGTCAGGGTTTCACCACGCTCATTCTTCATTTTTAGGTTTGCCTTTGTATTGGCAGGCATCCAGAGCTCAATTTTCCCATTCATATTGGAAAATGCCATGGGAGAGCCTGGAGTTACCTTGTCAAAATTCACGAATATGCTTCCATTGATGGTCGACGCTGAAACCAATCCACTAACTTCTTTGATTTCAATCGAGCCATTAACATTGGTGGCATTAATTTCGCCTTCAATATTTGAAACTGTAATGTCTCCGCCATTCACTGTTCCGATCTGAAGTGAAAAATTTCGAGGAACTTTAATGGTCAAATTTATGGCCGATTTCCAAGAACTGGTACTAATTTCAACTTTATTGTTTTTCTCTTCAGCCTCAACCTCAAAAGAACTACCACCAAGTCGGGTTAAACCACTAGAAGTTACTTTACTCACACGATCTTTAACCTCTACACTCGCTTCAATAATTACTTCTTTTCCATCATAACCTGTAACATTTAATGAACCTTTAACAAGACTTACTTCAAGGCTTCCTACCTTGCCAGGGTTGGAAATAGGTACTACCAATCGTTCGGTTTTTGTTTGTTGTGCTGAAAGATTCAGCGAGAGTAAACCGATAATTATTACTGCTATTACTTTTATTGTTTTCATCATTCTGTTTTTTTAAAATTCAAATTAATTAGTCTGTGTTTTTCAATATCATGTCTCCATTAAGGGTATCAAAACTGAATTTGGTTTTACCGTTTCCAATTTTAAAATGCTTGTTTGCACTCAATTTATAAACCGTTCCTTTTGACGTTATTTTTGATGTCTTGTCAATCCTGGCTGGCAATACTTCAATGTTTGGGTAATTCGTATAAAAATGACCATTCATACTTTCATATTCTACTTCAGCATCAAGTCTTTTAGAACAGTGTACATTTATATCTCCGTTAATCGTCTTGAAATATCCATATTCTGAAGGATCTTCATTGAAAGAAACATCGACATCGCCATTAACGGTAGTCGCTTTTAGGTTTCCAATTTGGTTGGTTACGCTTACACTTCCGTTTACATTACGCGCATTTACATCACCTCGTATCCCATCAACACTCATGTTTCCTTTATTTACAGTTGAAGCAAAAAGGTCAATATTTTCAGGGACTTTAATGGTAAGATTAGTAACAACTTTATAAGAAGGAGATCTCCATCCGTGATCGTCATTACAATCGTAACGTATATTACGTTTTTCCAAATCTACCATGGTACATGGAGTGTCGTAATAAATAAAAATTCCGTCACTCAATTCTTCTGCTTTAATACTTGTTTCTTCGAGCGCTAAATCGATGTCATCTTGATCTTTTCCGGTAATGTTTTTATCAATCTCTAAAATTAATTTGTCTCCTTTGTAGGTAGTAATGTTAACCGATCCAAATACATTTTTTATGTATACCTGAGCGTTTTTATCCGATTTTGGAATTTCAAATTCTTGTTTGCTCGTCTTTTTATACTCAACTGCCGCAGCAGAAAAAGTAAGCAGAGCCAGTATCAGAATTAATATACTTTGTTTAGTTTTCATCTTTAAATTTTTAAATTAATTTATTAATGCCTATGTTTAATTTCTCGACAACAGCACTATTTAATCCACCGTCTTCAATCAATGCTCTAAATTCCGGTACAGCATCTTGCACATTCATAGCAACCAAACCATCAATTAATGCAATTTGAATCATTGGTGATGCTTGTTCTTTAACAGAATAAATTAGTCCATCGCGAACGTTTTTATTATTTGCAAGTGTGAAAAGAGCTTCGGCCGCAACCAAGCGAACATTCGCATCTTTGTCTGTATTGAGGGCACTTAATAAAGATTCGATAATTTGTGAATTATCGATTGAAGAAGAAGCAATCATCCCTAAGGCTTTTAAACGATCACTTGCCATCGGTTGATTTAGCATGGTTAGCATGGCCATGTTTTTCATTTGTTGCATTTCTGTGTTCATCTGGCTCATCTGATTGCTAACCGTAGCATTCGGAGTGATCCAAAATCCGATAATCCAACCAATAAGCAACATGATTAAACCATACGAAAGCTTTGGTGTAAACGAACTTGAAAAAAATGAATTCAACCATTTAACAATGGATTGCCCCTTGGCTTTTTGCTCAGATAAATTAATTTCCTCTTCCAGCATTTGATAAAATCGATCATCCATTTCTTTGCTGGGCTCCGGAATTTTAATTTGATCCATGCCTTTTACCAATGCTTGTAATTCAGCCAGATTTTTTAAGTCATAACCCAAACTTTCCAATTCAGTAGTTAATGCACCCAATTTAGAAGGATCAAGATTGCCATCCAGATAATTTAAAATTAACTCATGTAGTTGCTCTGTGTTCATTGCGCTTCAATCTTTTCAAGTTTCAAATAATGTTTTCTTAAATCGTTTAATGCCCTAAAGATTTTCACCCTTATAGCACCTTCGGTAGTTTGCATGATTTCAGCTATTTCCTTGTACTTTAAACCCTGATAACGACTCAGTGTTAACAACTCTCGTTTGTCGCTTTCAAGATTTAACATCGCACGTTTTAAAAGCTGATGCCGTTCTTCGCGTGATTCCAATTCATAATCATCATTTTGGATTTGCGTCGTCATGCCCTCATCCAATTCGATCGCGTGTCCAAGTTTTTTCGATTTTTTGTAATGATCAATCAATGCGTTTCTGGCAATGCTATACATCCAGGTTGTGAATTTTCCGTCGCCTCTGAAATTATGGCGATATTTTAATATTCGCTCAAAAACCAAATGCACCAAATCTTCACTGTTAGCCTGATTTGAAGTATTCCGATAAAAGAAGCCAAAGACCGATTTGTTATATCTCTCATACAGCAAGCCAAGCTTGTTTAATTCGCCAGACTTGACTTTTAACATTAACGCGTTATCCGAAATCGATTCCAAATTATTTGCCATTTGAGAGTTATCAGTTATATAAACTTTGGCATTTGTGAAATGTTACAAAAAATATTAATTCATTGATAAAGATAATAAAGAAGATTGAAGACATGAGATGTCAGACTCTAGACTTAAGAGACAAGACTAGACATTATAGTTCTGATTAAGCTGGTGAGAAATCACGGAAAACACGTTTTTGAGAAGCTTAAATAAGATCTCTGTACTTAAAGATTAATGATTCGAAGAAAATAATTCTAAGCTTTGTAAGCTCCACGAGCATGAAGAATCCATAAGCTTTCATCTAAAGGGCTAATTCCTTTGTAAGGTCTGATCTGACCTTCTTCATCGGAGCACGCTCGGTAGCCGCCAAAATTGACCAAATATTTTGCTTTTCCACTACTTAATGAATTTAGCTTAATGCTCAAATCCATTGAAGTAGCAACCGGGACATGGCCGTTGAGAATAAAATCATCGTCCTCAAATTCAGGATTGAGCATTTCTGCTCGCATTTTAATTAACTCGCTATTAATTACTCCAAGCAATGACTCGTTTGCTTTAATGGTGAACTTAAGCATTGGTTCCAGCAATTGGGTATTTGAGGTTTGAAGCGCATTCATGATGCCCATAGGGGTAGCAATTTTAAAATCACCCGGTCGTGAATGAACGGGATGATCCTCGCCTTCAATTAATTTAATTTTGAGATCCGTTACTTCCCAACCTTTAATCCCTTGTTCCAGTGATTTATGGATGGTTTGCGCAACTTCATTTTGGTATTTCTGATGAATATCATTTACCCCCACTTTGGATTCGTAAACCACACCTGAACCTCTTTCTCCTGGCTCAATTTCGAATTTCATAATTGCCCAACAGGGTTTTGGCATCCAGTAGCGAACAAAACCTTCAGCTTTTACCACAGGTGTTTCTTTATAAATTACGCTAGGATCTTCAAAAACAGCTTCGATTTGATATCTCTCAAGCAAAATTTCCTGAATAATTTCTTTCTGTATGGGACCATGCAATTTTACCTGAAGCTCATCTTCCGATTTAAACCATTTAAAATCTAAACTGGGATCTTCGATGTTTAATTCAGTAAGTGCTTTCGCTAATGCAGCAATATCCGAATCTTTAACCGTTTTCACTCGTGAAATCAGAATTGCTTCTTGACTTATATTTTTATTAGTTTTAAAATCATCATACCCCAATATATCTCCGATTCTGAATTCAGTTAAACCTGCTAAAATTCCAATATCTCCGGCAGTAATTTCCTCAATATTCTGGATTCTATTAATCATTTGTTTTTTTAACTGTGATATTTTGAATTCATTTTTGAGGCGTTGGTTATAAATAAAATCTTTGTTTTTTAAGGAGCCTGATAACAGTTTTACATGAACCATCAAACCATGTTTTAAATGATGTTCTGTTTTATAAACAATAGCGGAAGTTGGCTTACCGAGATGGGGAACCGGGGTTTTTACAAAACTGATGAGGTGGATTAATAGATTCGTTATTCCAATCCCATTTTTTGCGATACCAGCGCAAACTGGTGTAAGTTGCTTTTTCCGGAAACCTTCAATTGCTTTTTTGTAGAGTTCAATTGAATCAATACTTACAGCATCGAGATAATTACTTAAAACAGCTTCATCAAAATCAGCAACACAGCTTAGATTGGTTTCAAAAATTGATGTGTTTTGAAATAAACTTTCTTGATAATCAATAACAGCAGCTTCTTTCTCAGCTTCATCATTAATAACACTAAGCGGAAATACATTGGCTTTGAATTCCTTATTTAAATCTTCAATAATATTATTAAACTGTGAACCGGAACGTTCAACTTTATTTACAAAAACCAAGGTTGGAATTCCAATTTTCTTTAAGCTTTGCCAATGTGAATATGTTTGTGACTGAAGTCCTTCAACCGAAGAAATAACAAGTATGGCACAATCCAAAATTTGCAATGCTCTTTCTACTTCAGAAATGAAATCAGCATGACCGGGTGTGTCAATTAAATTTATCTGAACTCCTTGGTAAAAGAAAGTCGCAGTAGAAGTTTTGACGGAGATTCCACGTAGTTTTTCGACCTCCAATTGATCGGTAGTTGCAGAACCTTTATCCACATTGCCAGGTTCATTAATGGCTCCAGCATGATACAAAAGCTGTTCCGTCAGTGTTGTTTTCCCGGCATCAACATGCGCTAAAATTCCTACATTTATTATGCTTTTCGACATTGGGTGCAAAGATAAGCAGAAGGCTGAGATCGGGGCAAAAAAAAGAGTGCATAAAATGCACCCTTTTGTCATCAAAATATTAACTCAATTTACAGTACCGGCTCTTTAATGTTTTCTGCAATAATTTGACCATCGAATAAACGAATTACCCTTTGGCTGTATTCCGCATCTCTTTGGGAGTGTGTAACCATGATGATAGTAGTGCCTTTTGAGTTTAGGTCACTTAATAAATTCATGACTTCCTCGCCATGAGCTGAATCAAGGTTACCTGTTGGCTCATCAGCAAGTATGAGTGCGGGGTTTGCTACAACGGCTCTTGCCACAGCAACTCTTTGCTGCTGCCCACCTGATAACTGAAGAGGAAAATGTTTTTTTCGATGAAGAATTTGCATTTGTTCCAAAACTTCTTCAACACGTTTTTTGCGTTCTTTTGCCGAATAACCCAGATAAATTAAAGGAAGTTCAACATTTTCAAATACATTTAATTCGTCAATTAAATTGAAATTTTGAAATACGAATCCGATATTGTTTTTACGAAGGTTTGCCCTTTGTCGTTCGGAAAACCCAGAAACTTCATTTTCAAGAAAATAATAATCTCCTCCGGTTGGATTATCTAATAAACCCAGAATGTTTAGAAGTGTTGATTTCCCGCAACCTGAGGGTCCCATAATGGCAACAAACTCCCCTTTTTTAATTCCAAAGGTAACTTCATTTAATGCAGTGGTTTCTACTTCGTCGGTACGAAATACTTTGGATAGATTGGCTGATCTGATCATAGTTTTAGTTTTATACTTATTAAGACGGTTGATATTGAAAATTGTTACACCCTTTTGGGTTATAGTTCAGAGATTCTATTTAGAAAAAACTGATGATTGATTTTGTAACTTCATTAATGGTTTCGGAAGTGATAGAAAAAGGTAGATTGTTAGTAGATGCCAAAAGCAAAATACCAAGTATGCCAAAAATAATTCCGGCACAGCAAAATGTAAATTTTCTATGCTTGGGTTTAAATTTTATGATTGAATTTACCAGTCTTTCCATTATGAGAATATAACGTGTGCTTCTAAAATATATTACTCTCCGATTGCTCAAAAGTTACAGCATTAACAAAACATTAACTTATATAAAAAGTTAAATATAAAGCGCATAACCTTTGTGGAAATGCGCTTTGGATAATTTGTAAGAATTTTATTATTCGTGCCTTAGTGAACTAATGGGATTTTCTCGGGCTGCTTTAAATGATTGGTAACTGATCGTGATTAATGCAACAATAATTGAGGCTATGCCGGAGATTAGGAAAATGGTGATTTCTAAGTGAGATCTGTTGGCGTACTGATCGAGAAATTGTTTGCCGAAATACCAACTGATCGGCCATGCAATAATATTTGCAATGATAACCCATTTGATGAATTCAAGGGCCATGTTATATACAACACTTGATTCAGAAGCACCCAAAACTTTCCGAATCCCAATTTCTTTGTTTTTTTGTTCAGCCATATAAGATGCTAATCCAAATAAACCTAAGCATGAAATGATGATTGCCAGAATTGTGAAGTATTTGAATAATGAGCCGGTTTTTTCCTCACGAGCGTACATGGCTTTGTATCTATCGTTAAGCAGGGTGTACTCAAAGGGATAGGTTGGAAAAACCTCATTCCAGGTTTTTTCAATGGAATTGGCTGTTTCAATAATATTTTTATTATTTGATTTTATAAAAATGTAACGACATCTCGATTGACCATAAAAAAGTGCCATAGGACTTACGCTTTCACTTAAATTTTCAAAATTAAAATCCTTAACTACGCCAATAATAGGAAATTTGGCGTCTTCTCCCTGTCCCCACTGAATCCATCTGCCAATTGGATTTTTTAGATTCATAAATTTTACTGCACTTTCATTCAAAACTACATGCGCCGAATCTGTACCGAATTCATCAGAAAAAAATCTTCCCTCCACCATCTCGAAACCAACAGCTTTTTCAAAATCATTATCAACGGTTGTAAAACCAACCAATAGGTCATTGTCATCATCCCTTCCATCCCAGGTAATGCTTCCTGTATTACTTCCGATCATGATTGGAAGATGCGAGCTACGTGATACCGATGCAATTCGTGGATTTTGAAGCAAGAGTGGTTTTAAGGAGGCGAATTTGTTGTTTACTTCACCCTGCATCCGTATTACGATTACATTTTCTTTATCGATACCAATATCCTTTGTGAGTAGGTACTTTTGTTGATTGTAGATGATTAAACTTCCGATGATTAAAATGATTGAAAGTGAGAACTGAAATACAACTAATGACTTTCGGAAAATGGCACCTGATTTCCCTTTAACAAGCATTCCTTTCAAAATAATAATTGGTCGGAAAGAGGATAAGTATAAAGCAGGGTAACTTCCAGCGATGAGGCCCGTAATTAAAATTAGGATGATAATTCCACCGATAATTTCTGTGTCGAAGAAATTAAAAGTTAGTTCTCTTTCGGCAATGAGATTAAAAGCTGGCAATACTAATTGCACTATAAACAGTGCGACAATCATAGCCAGAAAAGCCGTAAGTAAAGATTCGCCAAAGAACTGGCCTATAATGTTTTTCCTTCCTGCTCCTAAAACTTTTCTTAATCCTATTTCTTTCGATCGTAAGGTTGATTTAGCGGTTGCCAAGTTCATAAAATTAATGCAGGCAATAATTAAAATAAAAAATGCAATGGCTATAAATAAGCGGATAGTCTTAATAAATCCACCTCCGTTGGGTGAATAAAGATGAATTTTGCTTAAAGGCCACAACCAAAGTGTTGTGGTTGATTCAGGCTGGTTTTTTACGATCCTAAAATAATTTTCAATTTTGGCATTTACATCCTCTTTGTTGGCTCCTTCTGCCAGTAGTACATAAATCGAATTCCAATTGCTGCCGTAATTGGTGTAATCGAATCCAATTTCTCTGACATGCTCAAAAGGGATGCAAAAATCACAGCGAAAACTTGAGTTTTGAGGAAGTTCCTTTATAACTGCACTGACCTTAAAGGTAGTCTGGTCATCAAGGATTAAAGTTTTGCCAATCACATCAACTGACCCAAAATACTTCATGGCCATCTTATCAGTAATGACAATTGAATGCCGATCTGATAAGGAATTTTCGGCCCTACCACTGATGAATTCAACCGTCATCACAGAGAATAATTCTTCATCGGTGTAAACGATTTCTTCGTTGAATTTTTTGTCCTCAACTCGGATGGTTTTCATTCCATAAAGAAATCGAAATGCATCTTCTATTTCAGGAAAATCAGCTTTAATTTGAGGGGCTAAAAGTCCGGGCATTGCATATACTTTTAATGGACCGGAAGAGTAAATCTGTGTTTGACCTAACCGATAGATTCGATCTTTGTTTTCATGCATGTTGTCATAACTGAGCTCATAATTCACCCATAATAATATTAGCACCGCGATGGCAAGGCCCAGAGCCAAGCCAAAGATGTTAATTGCAGAAAAACCTAGATGTTTAAGTAAATTTCTGATTGCGATTTTAAAATAGTTCAGGATCATGATTGGCGATTTATTTTAGTAAAAGACGGTATCATTTGAAATTTGTTTCATTATTTTCTGATATAAATATTACCACTAATGGTTTCTAGTTTGAGAATTCTTCCTCCTCCATTTAATTTAAACTCAGGACTGCGGCCACCCACCATGCGATATTTTTTATCTTTTATCGTTCGATTAAATTCAATCTCATGATCTGTATAAACGCCACCGCTTATGGTTGATGTTTTAACATTGGCTTTCGCATTTTTATCAACCTGAACATCAATAAACCCTGAAATTGTTTCCAGATACAATTCTCCGAATACATTTGTAAGAACCAAATCACCACTTATCGTTGATAAATTGATCTCCATATTTTTGGGTAAGAATACTTCAAAATAAATATCCATGTCTATATGCCAGTTGTTTGAGTATGTGGTAATTCGTTTTCCGTCCTCGGACTTTTTTACCGTTATCTTATTTTTTGAAATTTCCTTCATGTTTTCAATGTCGGATATAAACCGCACCGAAGATGCCATTTCTCTTGCCTCTAATGTAAATGCATCATTATTTTCATTATCGTTAATATCAACACTTACTTTAATAAGGATCTGATCCTTATCCCAACCTTTTATTGTTATTTCATCTGCAAAATCAAAGTCAAGTATTACATTTTTTTGATTTTTTACAGCTACAGATTTTTCAACAATTCGTTGACTAAATGTTTCTGTAGCCAAAAAGATGAGGCAAATTGTGATTAGTAAATTTTTCATGATTTTAATTTTTATATGGTTATAGTAATCCCAAGTGTGAAAAATACGATCACACTAAAAATTACTTAATCAGCATCTTAGAGAAAAAAGGTCGGCTTAGAGTTAAGCCGACCTCAATAGTTTATTTTTTTCTGAGATAGATAACGCCATCAATTGTTTTTAATGAGATTTCTACCCCGCCACCATTAATAGTGCCTCTGGATGAATTATGACCACCGATATAACTCATGTGGTTATTACCATCTTTATTCTTTTTTGCGAAATCAATATTGAAGTCTGTGTAAACTTCACCATCTATGTTACTAAATTGAATATTTGCAGGTGTATTTGCAGCTAAGGTCACATCAATTTCACCATCTATGGTTGAGATAGAAATTGGGCTTTTCTGGTTTACTGTAGCAAAATTAACCCATGTATCTCCATCAATTGTACTTGAAGTTATAGGGCCAGTAACATTCTCAAATTTAATGTCGGCATCCATGGTTCGTACAGATACTTCATTTGTAAAATTTTTAAACATGACTTGATCAGCTTCTGCAAATGGGCTTGCATAATTTACTTTCAGACTTACTGAATTTGGAATCTTGAAAGTATATGTCGCGTCTTCTGATTGTTTACTTGCTCCGGTAATTTGAATATTTCCGTCGACTTCAATAAATCCAAGGCCTATACCTGTGTTATCTTCTCCACCTCCATAAATTGCTTTTAATCCGTCGGCTCGTTTAGGTGGAGCTTCAAAATTACTGACTTCCACAATAATTTCATTACCATCGTAGCCTTCAAATATTACTTCAGCAAGCAGATTTTCGATGACTACTTTTTTTGCGCTTTTTACCGCATGTTTATAAGATTGAGCACTTAAACTCGCCGTTGAAAAAATTGCGAAGGCTAGTACTAATGCTATTTTATTAATTGTTTTCATAATATTAATTTTTAAGAATTTTTACGTTTAAATTGATTCCAGTTTGATTGCGGCCAGCAATTTTTATTTTTATTTTAAATTAAAATTTCAAGTCCTCTTTGCGCAATTGTTTTTACGCTTTTATTTGTTTCAGCATTGTTGGCAATTCTTTGAATAAAATGATTTGCCTTAGTTTCTCGTAATTCAACCATAATATTGATTAAAGTGATTTGAACCATTGGATCCTCCTGTATTGCCAATGAATTGATTAAAGCTTCACGAACAATTTCGTTGTCAGTAAATCTCGCTAAGGCTGTAGTTGCAGCTAATCTCACATTTGAGTTTTCATCCACATTCATGGTATTAATTAATGCAGTAATTACTTGAGGATCGGGGCTTGATAATTCATCAACATAGTTTACAGCCTGTATTCGCGAACTAGGAGATGATTGATCAAGTTTTGAGAGCATTACAACTTGTTTCATATAAGAAACTTCATTTTGTAAAGCCAATAATTCATTATTATTAATGCCATTACTTTTATTGATGAGCAGACCTAACATTAATCCGGAAATTAAAATTGCAAAACCTGCTGCCACCTGATACATCGGATTAATGAAACGTATTCTTGGGTTTTGAGCTTGATAGTTACTTGAATGATATGGCTTTACTTCAATGGCTTTCGTATTTGATTTTTCTTTCTCAATTAAACTCATGAAATTCGAACGAAGTTTTGATGAAGGTTCTTGATCAGATACCTTGTTAATTTCATTCTTTACGATTGCTAATTCTTCAACTTCATGACGACAGTTTTTGCAATTCTCTAAATGAGATTGAACTATTTGAGTTGATTTGATATCCAGTTTCCTGTCCACGAAATCTATAAGTAAAGTATTTATCTTCCTGCAGTCCATGATCTTGTTTTTTATGCTAATTGAAAATAATTGTTTCTTAATTTATTAACAGCGCGGTGCACTTTTACTTTGATTGCACCTACCGAATTCCCGGTTATTTTTGAAATCTCTTCATATTTTAAATCCTGGAATTTGCTTAGTTCTAAAATCTCACGATCTTCAACCGATAACAAATTGATTGCTTCATAAAGGATTTCATGCTTTTCATGCTTTTCGGTTTCATCCAATGACTCTCTGACTTTTTCTGGCGTATTCTCCATTTCTTCAAAGTCATTAAAATAACCTTTGTTTTTATGATAATGGTCGATATGTGTATTTCGGGCCATCTGATACATCCAGGCTTTAAATTTGTATTGTTCGTTAAAGGTATGTTTATAAGCAATAATTCTACTAAACACATTTTGAGTTAAATCTTCAGAAACTTCCCGATTTCGAGTTAAGCGCAAAAAGAAATTATAAAGCTTAACATGATATTTGTCGAACAAGGGAACCAAAGAATCTATGTTTCCATTTTTGACTTCAAACATTAATATTTCGTCTTGTTCCATTTTAAATCGGATCGGTTGTTTAAATAGATTACCTGAGAAACAGCTAAAGGTTACAAGCTGTTTTGTCAGTTTATCAAATTTAACTAATTATTTAACTTTGCAAGGATCAAACAATTGTAAACCAATATTTAAAACTGAAAATTATTTTGAGAAAGTATTATAAACACCTATAAGACATTTAAGTTAATCTAGTGGATTAGATCGGTGTTGTTCTTCAAGAGATGGATCATAAAAAAAGCCTGAACTAATTCAGGCTTTTTTTTGTGTTATTTCAGTTTGAAGTACTCCTTAACTTCCTGGTAGTTTTTTAAGTTTAAACTTTCCGGTATGGGTATGTCTCCTTCAATAATAACTACTTTGAATTCCTGATCGCCAGGGTTAATGGTGTTAACATCACTGTCCTGAAAAGTAATTAATACTTGTTGGTATTGCAGGGTTACCCAAATGCTTGTAAGGTACCCTCCATCTTCTGGATTAATAAAAGTTGTTGGAAGTGAAAACAAACTATTGTCCTGATACAGATAAACCAGCACTGCGCCATAGTTTAAAACATCTTCTGTGATTTCTGGGAAATCCATAGCCCCGATAAATCCAAATCCAATTCCGGGGTCACCAAATGTTTGCCATTCATCTTCGAAAATGGTATAATAAAAACTTGAGACACTGGCACTCGCATTTTCACCGGCTGGACCTTCCGGGCCTTGAGGTCCTTCCGGTCCAATTGCACCATCTTTACCGCAGGAAGTAAAAGTGAAAGCTATAATTACAATGATTGATATAATATAGGTAATGCTTTTAAATGATTTGTGAATTTGTATCATAGTTGTGTGATTTAATTTAGATGATTTATACCAAATACTCTGCCAAATTTGTTTAGTGAAGGGAATCCTTAAAAATAAATTTCAGTGTTTATTTTATTAAATGCAGTATTTTGAGATAAGAGATAGTCAGTCACATCATTAATCATAGCCGAGTTACCTGACAAATAATATAAGGCATCCTCTGGAAGTTGAATAGTTTTAAGATAATCAGTCACTCTGCCATAAAAGTCTGTCGATTCTTCACCTGAAACACAAGCATGGTAATTATTTTCATAATCCTGATGTTGATATTTTTCTTCTGGAAATCTAATGCCATGAATGAGGGTATGGTCAATATTTTGATTGGATGCAAGAATACTGTGCATCGGAGAAATCCCAGTACCTGTCGAAATAAAGAAATATTTTTGATTCTCCTGATTTGATTTTGGAATGGTAAAAAAACCAAAAGGTCCTTCCAGTTCAATCAATGAGCCTACTTCTAAATTGTGAAGTTTTGCTGACAAGTATCCATCCTTAACTTCCCGAATCAAAAATTGCAAGTTTTTTTCACTGGCTTTGTTATAAATTGAGTATTCTCTCGATTCTTTTTCTCCCGGCAGATTAAGGATCATGTATTGGCCTGCTTCAAATTGAATGTCAGGGTTTTCTGTGCTCAGAACGAAAGTGTTTTTGGTAAGGTTTTGAATGTCCAAGATCTTACATCGTATTTTTTGCTGCATTTTTTAACTAAGCATTGATGTGTTTTTCTGCATGATAAGAAGATCTGACCATGGGAGAGCTTTCGACATAGGAAAACCCACGCTTTAAACCTTCTGTTTTATACATTTCAAAAACCTCAGGCTTTACGTATTCTGTCACTTTTAAATGATGCCCTTCTGGCTGAAGATATTGCCCAATGGTCAAAACCTTGCAATTAATTTTCCTGAGGTCATCCATGGTTTTCAATACCTCTTCTCTCAATTCACCTAATCCCAGCATGATTCCGGTTTTTGCAACCAAGCCAGATTTTGCAATGAATTCCAATACATCCAAACTGGTTTGATATCTGGCACGACTTCGAACACTTGGGGTTAACCTTTCAATTGTTTCCAGGTTGTGAGATATAACTTCTGGTTGTGCATCAATTACTTTTTGCAAATCTTTCATTTTCCCACTGAAATCGGGAATGAGCGTTTCAATACTTACCCCAGGGTTTATTTTTTTTACTTCCTTAATGCATGCAGCCCAGAACTCAGCACCTCCATCAGGAAGGTCATCACGGGCAACCGAGGTAATCACACAGTGTTTAAGTTTGAGTGTTTTGATTGTTTGGGCAAGTTTATGCGTTTCATTCCAATCCACAGGTTCCGGGATGAGGTTTTTTACAGCACAAAATCGACAGTTGCGTGTACACTTATCGCCCAAGATCATGAAACTTGCAGTTCCGCTATTCCAACATTCACCTCTGTTTGGACAATTTCCGCTTGTACAAATTGTATTTAATTTGTGCTCAGCAATTAAATTTTTTAATTCAATATAGTTTCTCCCTCGAGGTAATTCCGATTTCATCCATCGCGGTAAACGCTTAAGGTCGTTTTGGTTTTTCATAAACAAAAATTAATATCACAAAATTAATATTAATTAGAAAAGATATAAATAAAATATTTACTAATAAATAAAATAAAAATTAACAGTTGCCAAGTATTATATAAAACGCTAATTTTGCAGATAAAATTAAATTAGAATAAATAAGAATAAAACTAGAATGCAAAAATTCACTATTCAAAAGAAACCAAATAAATACAATACCGAAGGATTAAATAGTGGTTTAACTTACGCAAAACCAAAAACGCTGAAGGTTATTGGTATTAGAGAACTAACTTTAACCACCTATATTTTAAGACTTGAGCGAAAAAATATTCAACTTATTGCAGGTCAGCACATATCACTTGGATTTGGAAACGATGGAGCCACCCGTGAATATTCGATTTATAGTGGTGAAAATGATCCTTTTATTGAAGTGCTAATTAAGGAAGTAGAAGACGGGCTGGTGTCAAAACAGTTAAAAAGATGTGAGATTGGTGATAAGGTTAGATTCGACGGCCCTGTTGGTTATTTTAAAATTGATAAAGAAAAGGTTAAAAATAATAAGTTTTTGTTTATCGCAAGCGGAACTGGCATAGCCCCATTTCACAGTTTTGTCAATTCTAATCCTGAATTAGATTATCAAATTTTGCATGGTGTTCGTTATGCATACGAGGCCTATGAACGTTTTGAGTACGATCAAAGTAAATATAAGCTTTGTGCCACTCGAGATGACAAAGGAAATTATTTCGGAAGAGTTACTGAATATTTAAAGGATTTTCCACAGGACAATCAAATGCAAGTATACTTGTGTGGAAATTGCGACATGATTCATGACGCTTATGATATTTTGTTGGAGCAAGGTTTTTCTGCTGATAATTTACACTCGGAAGTTTATTTTTAAGGAATAGAAATGAAGTATCATTTAATAACGCTGGGATGCCAAATGAATCTTTCTGACAGCGGGAGATTAAGTGCCGTGTTGAATGATGCCGGTTATGAATTCACTGAAAATGAAGATGAAGCACAAGTTTTAGGTGTGCTGGCATGTTCTGTGCGACAAAAAGCCATTGATAAGGTGTATTCACGTATCGCCAAATGGAATAAAAGAAAGGATTCAAGGAATATAATTACATTTATTTCCGGCTGTGTTTTATCGGCTGATAAAGAGAAATTTTTAAAACTCTTCGATTTTGTTTTTAAAATGAGTGAAGTTGCGAAATTGCCTGAGATGATAAGTCAGTATGGCGTCACAAGTCCTGCTTCAATAAAAAGCTCTTCGATTAATACCGATATCAATCAGTTTTGGAATATCAAACCAATACACGATTCGGCGTTCGAGGCATTTATTCCTATTCAGAATGGCTGTGATAAATTTTGCACTTTTTGTGCGGTACCTTATACGCGCGGCAGAGAAGTATCCAGGCCATCATCAGAAATACTTGAGGAAGTAAAATCTTTGGTTGAAAAAGGATATAAATCCATTACTTTATTAGGGCAAAATGTGAATTCTTATGGTCTTGATAAAAATGGAGAAGAAATCAGCTTTGCTGAATTATTGAGAAAAATTGGCGAAATTGGTAATCATTCACAACAGAAATTTTGGTTGTATTTTACATCCCCACATCCCAGGGATATGAACAATGATGTCATTGACGTGATCTCAAAATATGATTGTCTGGCAAAACAGATACATCTTCCACTTCAATCGGGTGACGATAAGGTGTTAATACGGATGAATCGAAAACACAATCTTACCAAGTACAGAAGTATTGTTCACAAAATCCGAGAAACGATTCCTGAGGCAACTATTTTTACCGATATCATTATCGGGTTTACAGGTGAAACGGATGAGCAGTTTGAAAATACGATAAAAGCCTTCAATGAATTTGAATTTAATATGGCCTATATTGCCAAATACTCGCCACGTCCGGGAGCTGCAAGTTCAAGCTGGAAGGATGATGTGCCAGAAGAAATCAAGAAAATCCGATTTGCCAAATTAACCAAAAATTTGCAAGCTCACGTCTTTAGATACAATCAAAAATTAGTTGGCAAAACAATCCCTGTTCTGGTTCTTGGCAGGGATCGTAAAGATGAATATTTAACGGGGTTGACCGAGGGTAAAATTAACATACGATTTAAAAATCCTGATCAATCACTGATCGGGAAATTTGTGCGGATAAAGGTCATCTCAAATGCAAAGTTCTCCCTTGAAGGAGAACTTGTACATTCAAATTTAGAAATTCTGGTTTAAGTTTTCTTAGAACATTTTATGCTTTAGAACATCTTCAGTTTTAATAAGCATATCGTCAGTAAAATCAAGATGAGTTACAAAACGAATTAATTGTGGGCCAAAGCCAAGGGCCTTAATCCCATTCTTATCCAGTTTTTGAATAAAATCTGCATTGCTAATATTGTTGGAAATTCTGAAAATCAAAATATTAGTATCCGCAGGAATCACTTCTTCGATGTATGAAAGTCCGCTAAGCACAGATGCAATATGTTTGGCTTTCTTGTGATCCTCTTTTAGTCTGTCAATGTTATGATCCAAAGCATAGATTCCGGCAGCAGCTAAGAACCCGGCTTGTCGCATGGCACCTCCTAAAACTTTTCTTTTACGATGGGCATTTTTGATGAATTCTTTAGATCCAAGTAGAAGTGAACCAACAGGGGCTCCTAAACCTTTTGACAGACAGATTGAAATAGAGTCAAATATTTTACCATATTGCTCTGGTGTTTCTTTTGTTTCTGTTATTGCATTAAAAAGACGTGCACCATCCATATGGAATTTTAATCCGTGATCAGTACATACTTTCTTAAGTTTAATCAGTTCATTAATTTCATAATAACTTCCTCCACCTTTATTTGCTGTATTCTCAACAGAAACAAGACTGGTTATGGGTAAGTGATAATTTGCCGGATCATTGATTTCATTTACAATATCGCTGGCTTTAATTCGGCCTCTATCTCCCTGAATAAGTCTCACAGACGCGCCAGAATTAAATCCAATTCCACCTCCTTCGAAGCGATAAATATGTGAAGTGTGATCACATATAATTTCATCGCCGGGTTGGGTATGCACTTTTATGGCAATTTGATTGGTTTGGGTTCCTGAAGAACAATATAAGCCTGCTTCTTTTCCAAACATCTTTGCGGCCTTGATTTCCA
Source organism: Bacteroidales bacterium (assembly GCA_963675215.1). GTDB lineage: Bacteria > Bacteroidota > Bacteroidia > Bacteroidales. Next base: position 3,188,833 of record OY775914.1, on the reverse strand, counting down.
ATGCATTAATGGTTGGATCTTCGTGAAAAACATCATCCCCAACCTGGGCATTCATCATCGCCTCAAGCATTGGTTTTGAGGGCTTTGTTACGGTGTCACTTCTAAGATCAATTATAGTTTTCATAATTTATATTTGTGAATTTTAATAGTTCGCTAAATCCCAAATGTCTAAAAATCCGAGTTTTACAATGGTCAACATCTTTTCCCAATTCAAGGTTGAAACCTCATCATCATAATGATGGTAATTTGGATCGAATCCTGCATTAAATGAGAAAAAAGGGATATACTCCGCACAGAAAGGCGTATAATCAGAGCCTCCACTCTGAGTTCCAGCATCAATTGGATTATATTTTACCTCCAGGGTAAGTTTGTATTTCTCTATGTTTTGGGTGCTAAGTTGCTCGAAAAAGTCATTTCCCTTGGTCACTTTCATGGTCAGTTGATTTCCTTTTTTATCTTCAGGATTATTTCTGGAAATCATATCCATGTTTAAATTGTAGGTAATCCGATCCAAAGGTTTGAATGTTTCCACAAAATGTTTTGATCCAAGAAGCCCTTTTTCTTCGCCAGTCCAGGCAGCAAAAATAATGGTTCTTTTTGGCTTTTTCCCGGTTGCTTTAATGGCACGGGCAATGGTTAGCATTCCAACCACGCCAGATGCATCATCATCAGCCCCATTATAAATAAAGCCTTTTCTAATGCCCAGATGATCATAATGTCCACCAATCACGATGATGTCATTTAAATCTTCACCCTCAATCATTCCCAATACGTTCCTGGCTTTTATAATTTCTGATTCAACATCAGTATAAATATGCACTTTTAAATTTGGAATAGTTAAAGACGCTGGTTTCATTTTCATTTTAACTGTTTCTTCGAATGTGTTAAAATCAACCTTGCTGTTTTTGATTATTTCGTTAATCACACGATTACTTAGAGTGATGCGTATCGGATTTAAGTTTAATTCATTCCCCATGTTGCGAATTGAGTATTCACGGGTTGACAATGGTGTGTCACCTTCATAACCTCTCGATTCGTAGCGCAGAGGATAATTCTTTGCCCAGGAATCTTGTACATTGCTTTCAGGGTAATATTCTATGATGCCAACTGCTCCATGCTTTTTTGCCCACTCACTTTTCAATCTGCTTAAGTAATACGATGAACGATTATTGCTGTTGTTGAATTTTTTATAAGCATCTGAATTTTTATCGTTATGCCCTGGAAATCCAGTAATCAGTAAGGCTATTTTTCCCCTAACATCGATGTTTTTATAATCATCATACCCGTTTTTATCATCTTTGTAACCATATCCAACAAAAACGATTTCTGCATCGAATGACTGGCTAATTTCGGAAGAGCTAAATGAAAAATCGGTAAGGTATTTAAAACTTGTAATGGTTTCGCCTGTTGCGTTTTGTTGCTTAAGCTGAAATACCTGATTTTTTCCGGCTTTAAACTTTATGAGACTAAAATCCTGAAAATATCCCTTTATCCTTTGCGACTCTTCTCCTGAAGCTCTTTGTGCTCTTGTTGGTCGAAGGTATGAAAAGTCGCCGGCTGGCTCAATTCCATAAACTTTAAACATACTCTGAATATAATCAGCAGCCATAAAACTTCCTCTCTCACCGGTTTCGCGGCCTTCAGTCCAATCTGATGCCAGGAATTCAAGTGACCCCTTTATTGCATCCATTGTGATTGATTCCAATCCTTTTTCCTTAGCTGTATTTTGACCGTTTGTTAGCGAAGGAATAATAAGAATAATTAGAAGAGATAAGTAAATCGCTTTTTTCATTGGGTTATAGGTTTTATGTATTATTCACTTTCAATGAGTTCTTTGATTTTTTCTTTCATCATGTCAAATTCTTCTCGGTCGAATAAGCGGGTTTTAAATGCAATACGACCTTCACGGTCAATGATAACATTCCGTGTCACTCCACTTTGCTTCAGTGCAAACATTCCAAAAATATCAGCATTCGGATCTAATGCCAACGGATAGGTTATCTTCATTTTTTCAGCAAATTTCTGAACGGTTTCCAGTGGTTCATCTCGGTCAATTCCAATTAAAACCAGCCCTTTATCTTTATAAACTTGCCAAACTTCTTCTTCTAAAAAGGGCATTTCTTTGCGGCAAACGCTACACCAACTTGCGGTGAATTGAAGCAGGACAATTTTCCCTTTTAAATCTTCCATGCTGACCATGGTTCCATCGGTTAATGTCATGGTGAATTGAGGTGACATATCTCCGTCTTTAACAATGTATCCAACGTCGTCTGCTTCTTGCGCTAGAATTGTGCTTGTTGAAAAGAGCAGAAATGTTAAAATAGTCAAAAATAATTTTTGTTTAGTTTTCATAGCTTGCATTTATTTAGATCAGCCAAATTACTGAAAAAATTAACAATAACAGAGGGCTTGAAATACTTAAAGTATCTTTATTATCAATAGATTTTATGTGTTGGTCGATTTTTTGATTAGTGTATCTTTAATTTTTATTCAAGCGCCTCTAATTCAATTATGATCGCATTTCAGAATAGTGTATTTTTGAAAATATGAATAGGATTTGGATCGGCTTTGCAATCATGTTAATGTTTTTTTCTGCTTGTAAGCAGCAAAAGCAAGATGATGATAAAACAGTGTTTCGGTATAATGAAGCTGCCAATATCAGCTCTTTAGATCCTGCTTTTGCAAAGGATTTAGCGAATATGTGGGCATGTAATCAATTGTTCAATGGTTTGGTAAGATTTGACGAAAACTTAAAGGTTGAGCCAGTGATCGCCAAAAATTGGACAATTTCAGAAGATGGATTAATTTATACATTCGTTTTAAGAGATGATGTTTATTTTCATGATAATCCTGCATTTCGTAATGGGAAGGGTAGGAGAGTCACTGCCCATGATATTCGGTACAGTTTTAATAGAATTGTTAACCCAGCTGTTGCATCTCCTGGCTTATGGGTTTTTAGCCAGGTCGAGCACAATGGGCATGAGTATTCATTTGAAGCATTAAATGATAGTGTTTTTAGGATAAAATTAAGTCAGTCGTTTACACCTTTCCTGGGAATACTTGCCATGCAATATTGTTCGGTCATCCCGCATGAGGCGATTGAGTTTTATAAAAATGATTTTAGGGAAAATCCAATTGGAACAGGGCCATTCAAGTTTAAATTATGGAAAGAAGGAGTTAAAATGGTGCTTGTTAAAAATGAAAATTATTTTGAATCAATGGAAGGCGATAAGCTTCCATTTCTGGATGCTGTTTCAATAACTTTTTTAGCGGATAAACAAGCGGCTTTCTTGCATTTTATACAAGGTAAACTTGATTTTATGTCGGGCATTGATGCCAGCTATAAAGATGAAATTTTAACCAAAAGAGGGGAACTGAAACCAAAATATCAGGATAAGATTAAATTGATTTCGCAACCTTATTTGAATACAGAATACCTTGGGATTCTGATGGATGATGCTAGTCTGACAAATCCTCTTAGACTTAAATCGATTCGACAAGCTGTAAACTATGGTTTTGATCGTGAAAAAATGATGAAATTCCTTCGGAATAATATTGGAGAACCCGGAAATAAAGGGATCATACCAAAAGGTTTTCCTTCTTATAATGAGCAAGCTGATTATGGGTATAATTATAATCCTGAGAAAGCCAGAAAATTATTAGTCGAGGCAGGATATACAAATGGAGAAGGATTAGAATCGATTAGTATTGCAACAAATTCAGAATATCTTGATCTTTGTGAATATATTCAACATTCTTTAGGAGAACTGGGGATTCAGGTAAATATTAATGTAAATCCACCTGCTGCACTTCGAGAACTTAAAGCCCAGGCAAAGCTTCCCTTCTTCAGGGCTTCCTGGATTGCCGATTATCCGGATGCAGAGAATTATTTATCGATGTTTTACTCAAAAAACTTCTGCCCTTTAGGCCCCAATTATACGCATTTTAAAAATGAAAAATTTGACAAACTATATGAGTTGGCATTGGTCGAAACCAATCCGGATTATAGGTTTAAATTATACTCAAAAATGGATAGCATCGTGATGGAGGAAGCACCGGTAGTAATTTTATATTACGACCAAGTATTGAGGTTTACACACCCAAATATTAAGGGATTGGGAAGTAATCCAATCAACCTGTTAGATTTGCGAAGGGTTAAAAAAATTAATTGATTTCGATACTCAATCCATCATAAGCCAAATGGATATTAGCTGGTAATTCTTTTTCAACATCTTTGTAATTTCCCATCAGGTGGCTGATATGAGTGATATATCCCTTTTTAGGATTTAATTCTTGAAGTAAATTAATGGCATCCGTTAAATTGAAATGAGAGATGTGTTCTTTTTTACGCAAGCCACTAATGGTAATTATTTCACACCCTCTCATCTTATCTTTCTCAGTTTTACTTATTGTTTTGATGTCGGTCAAATAACAAAATGATCCTAATCTATAGCCATATACAGGATTTTTATAATGAAGGGCTTCAATGGGGATGATTTCAAGGTTTTTAATTTTAAAGGGCGCGTTCTTAATGATTTTTAGTTCAATATTAGGTGCTCCGGGATACTTATCTTCTTCAAATGCATAGTGAAATTCTCTGTGAAGATCCGAAACTGCAAAATGTGGTGTGTAAACATGCATTGCTTTTTTGGCTAAAAAATTAAACGCCCGTACATCATCCAATCCACCAACATGATCTTTATGGCCATGAGTTACTAAAATGGCATCCAACTCAGTGACCTTATTTTTAAGCATTTGTTGACGAAAATCTGGCCCCGCATCAATTGTCAGGTTAAACTCTTTAGTTCTAATTAAAACTGAAGAGCGCAATCGTTTGTCCTTAGGATCTTTTGACCTGCAAGTATCACAGGTGCATCCAATTACAGGAACACCTTGAGAAGTTCCCGTTCCAAGAAAAGTTATTTTCAATTTATTAGTTATTTTTGCGTTATATCTGAAACTTATTCTGATTTCAAATTTAATGATTAAAATTAAGAAACGATGATTCAAAAATTTAAGGAACTCAATCCGGATAACTTTAATGAAAATGTAGTTAGGCTCATCGGTAAGGAATGGATGTTAATTACCGCTGGTATTTCCGGTGATTTTAATACGATGACTGCTGCATGGGGCGGACTGGGGTATTTGTGGAATATGCCTGTTGCATTTATTTTTGTAAGACCGCAGAGGTATACCTTTGAGTTCACAGAAAAATATCCAACTTTTAGTTTGTCGTTTTTTGAAAAAAAACATCGGGGAATTTTAAATTTTTGTGGAAAATATTCGGGCAGGGATTTCGATAAAATCAAAGAAACCGGTTTAAGGTCTTTTGAATCTCCTGACGGAAATATGATATATGAGCAGGCAAAGTTAAACATCGAATGTACAAAATTATATGCCGACGATATAAAAGAATCACAATTTGTATTACCTGAAGTCGATCATAAAATTTATCCACAAAAAGATTATCATCGTTTTTATATTGGGAAAATTGACCATCTTTGGATAGATAAAAATATAAGCCTTTGATTAATGAATATATTCAACCACGTAAAATTATTTATTGGGCAAAATTTTCTGAAAAGAGAACTGAAGTATATTGATCGGAATTTAAGATTGTATAATTATTATCAGGCTCAGTCATTCGGAATTGTATATGAGTATAAAAATGAGGAAGAATTTAAGATTCTGGAACAACTCATCCATCAACTCAACGATGAAAAGAAAAAAGTTAAGGTTATTATTTATATTAAAAACGAAAAACTACTGCAATACATACCACAGCGTTTAACCGTTGACTATGTGCAACCAAAAGAGATTGATTGGCTCGGCCGACCAAACTCACCCTATGCAAGAGATTTTATGGAAACACCATTTCATGTTTTATTGGATTTAAACTATCATCAATCCTTTCCGCTTACCTATATCACATCGCTTTCGAGGGCGTATTACAAAGTCGGCATATTTCATGAAAGTAATAAGCAACAACTCGATTTATTGATAAAAATAAACCCTGAGATAGGTTTAAATTATGTATTACGAGAAATAATCAGGTATTTGAAACTTATAAAATCACGATAATGATAAGTGAAAAAAAAAGCCCCGAAAACGGGGCTTTTTTTTATGATTGCCAGTTGGCAAATTCGGTTTTCGAATATTCGTTATTCTCAAGTTTCTTTTTAACTGCAGCAAAAGCTTTAACGGTATATTCAACATCCTCAAGCGTATGAGCTGCCGTTGGAATGATTCTTAACAGAATCGTTCCTTTTGGTACAACCGGATAAATAACGATTGTGCAGAATATATTGTAATTTTCTCTTAGGTCAACAGTTAATTGTGTGGCTTCTTCTACACTTCCATAAAGCATCACCGGAGTTACCGGTGAATTGGTTGCGCCGATATCAAGCCCATTGTCTTTCAGCCCTTGTTGAGTTGCATTCACTATTTCCCAAAGCTTGTCCTTAAATGAGGTATCATTCTTAATCAGTTCAAGTCTTTTTAATGCCCCAATTACCATTGGCATTGGCAGCGATTTTGCATAAGTTTGTGAACGCATATTATAGGCAAGATAATTGATAACCTCTTTTTTACTTGCAACAAAAGCGCCAATTCCAGCCATGGCTTTTGCGAATGTCGCAAAGTAAATATCAATTTCATCCTGAACTCCGAAATGTTCACCAGTACCGGCTCCTGTTTTTCCCATTGTTCCAAAACCGTGGGCATCATCAACCAATAATCTGAAATTAAATTTTTTCTTTAGGGCAACAATTTCATCAAGCTTTCCAAGATCGCCAGTCATACCATACACACCTTCAGTAATTACCAGAATTCCACCTCCGGTTACATCGGTAATTTTTTTTGCATGTGATAGTTGTAATTCTAACTTCTCAATATTATTATGTGGATATACAAACCTTTTACCAATATGCAATCTCATGCCATCTAAAATACAAGCGTGTGCTTCCGAATCATAAACAATTACATCTTTACGATTAACCATTGAATCAATGATTGAAACCATACCCTGATATCCGTAATTTAATAAGAAACCAGCTTCTTTTCCAACAAATTCTGCTAGTTCATTTTCAAGTTGCTCGTGATATTTGGTTTGTCCTGATAACATGCGTGCACCCATCGGATAGGCCATGCCATATTTTTTGGCGGCATCGGCATCTGCTTTCCGAACCTCTGGATGGTTAGCAAGACCAAGGTAATTATTTAAACTCCATGTTAATTTTTCCTTTCCAAGAAACATCATTCTGGGAGCAATTTCACCTTCAAGTTTAGGAAACGAAAAATAACCATGAGCCTTAGCAGCATATATCCCGAGAGGACCCATATCGCTGGTACATTTATTGAAAATATCCACGTTGTAACTATTTAGATTAATAAATTTATTTCGTATGCAAAAGTAAAAATTAATATTGGTATTACAAATTACAGAACCCCATTAATTTGATTAAGAGAAATGTTAAAAATATATAAATATTTGGGTAAAATAATGGGTGAAAACCAAATGATTCATAGCTTCGTTTTTTGTTTCAATAAAATTAGTAATTTTGCGCCATGATTAAGAGAGGGTTCCATATACTGTTTTTTGTCCTTTTCATTGTTTTGACTTCTTGTGGTCAATTCCGTAAAGTACAAAAGAGCAAGGATAATGATTTAAAGTTTAAAACTGCAATTGAGTATTATGAAGCTGAAAAGTTTTATCGTGCCATCAGTCTATTTGAAGACTTAAGAGTTGTATACAAAGGGACCGATAAAGATGAAGAAATTCATTATTATATTGCAAATAGCTATTATATCAAAAAGGATTATATGCTGGCAAGCTATTATTTTGATGAATATGCCAAAAACTTTCCTTTGAGTTATAGATTAGAAGAAATTAGGTATTTAAGCGCATACTGCTATTATCTTGATTCACCAAAATATACACTTGATCAGACCAATACTGAATTAGCAATGGTCAAATTGCAAAATTTTATTAACCTGTATCCTGAGAGTGAGCATTTGGATGATTGCAATAAATTGCTAGATAATTTAAGGGCAAAATTAGAGAAGAAAGCTTTTGAAAATGCCCTGCTTTATTTTAAAATTTCCGACTATCAGGCAGCCATTGTTACATTTAAAAATGTTTTAAAAAATTTTCCTGAAACAACTTACAGAGAAGAAATATTGTTTCATGTTTTGAAAGCCAGTCATATTTTTGCGAGCAAGAGCATTGAACAAAAACAAATTGAAAGGTATGCCTCTGTTTTCGCCGCCTATGATGAACTGATAAAGTATTTTCCGGAAAGTAAATATTTAAAAGAGGCAGAAGAAATTTATAATAATTCTATACAATTTAAAAAAACCGAAGATAATGGATTATAAAAAGGTAAAAACTGATACTACTGCGGTAACACGTAATAAAAACGATTTTTATGCCTTAACAGGTAATATTTATGAAACTGTTGTTGTATTATCAAAACGATCCAATCAAATTTCCTTGGAAATGAAAGATGAGTTAGATAAGAAGCTTGCTGAATTTGCAACTCCTTCAGATAACTTAGAAGAGATATTTGAGAATAGAGAACAAATTGAGATTGCAAAATATTATGAGCAACTTCCTAAACCTACTTTAATTTCTATTCAGGAGTTTTTAGATGATAAAATTTATTTTAGAAGACCAGAATTAGAAGCACCTATTCAGTAATATACTTATCCTACTATGCTAACAGGTAAAAAAATTCTGATCGGTGTTACCGGTGGAATTGCTGCCTATAAAATTCCACTTTTGGTTCGCTTGCTTAAAAAAGCGGGTGCAGAGGTTCAAATTATTATGAGCCAGATGTCAAAAGAATTTGTTACCCCACTTACGCTATCTACCGTTTCGGGTAAGCCTGTTCTCAGCGAATTCTTTCATAAAGATACAGGTGAATGGAATAGTCATGTAGAGCTGGGAATGTGGGCAGACATTTTTCTTGTTGCTCCTGCTACTGCAAGTAGTATGGGAAAAATGGTTAACGGAATTGCTGATAACCTTTTAATCACTACTTACCTTTCTGTAAAATGCCCTGTGCTATTCGCTCCTGCAATGGATTTGGATATGTACAAACATCCATCAACAACAAAAAATGTTAAAGAATTAGTGGCACGTGGTCATGTATTGCTCGAACCCAGAAAAGGTGAACTTGCAAGTGGTTTATGCGGAGAAGGTAGAATGCAGGAACCTGATCAAATAATGCAAGTAATTATTGATCAATTAAAAAAAAAAGCTGATTTAGAAGGGAAATCTATCCTCATCTCTGCAGGCCCAACCTACGAAGCAATTGATCCCGTTCGTTTTATTGGTAATCACTCTTCAGGCAAGATGGGTTATGCATTGGCACAGGAATGCGCTATCAGAGGAGCATCAGTTATATTGGTAAGCGGACCAACTCATTTAGAGATAAATCATCCGAATATAAAAAAGATTGATGTGATTACCGCCGATGAAATGTATGAGGCATGTGTTTTATCTTTTCCGAAAGTAGATTGGGCTATCATGTCAGCAGCAGTTGCCGATTTCAAACCTTCAAATCTTGCAATCAAAAAAATAAAAAAGACCGAATCATTTGATATTATCAACCTGAGTTCTACAGTTGATATTCTTATGAAACTTGGTGAGTTAAAGTCAAAGGATCAATTTTTAGTAGGGTTTGCACTTGAAACGGATGATGAAATTGAGAACGCAAAAAAGAAACTGAAAAATAAAAACCTTGATTTTATCGTTCTTAATTCATTAAACAATAAAGATGCAGGGTTTGGTAAGGATACAAACCAGGTGTCAATTATCGATAAAGCGCAAAATATAACTGATTTTGGAGCTAAATCAAAAGTTGAAGTAGCCGTAGATATTGTGAATAAAATAGTTGAAATGAATTTATAATCAGATGAAAGAAAATATGCATAAATATTTTCTGATTTTCTTGCTAAGCTTTGCATCCTCAAGTTTAGTCGGGCAAGAGATATTATGTACCGTGCAAGTTGCATCACCCAGAATTGAAGGGACTGATCGACGGGTGTTTGAATCTATGCAAACTGCAATTTTCGAATTCATTAATAATAGAAACTGGACAAATTATGCCTTTCAAACCGAAGAGCGGATAGAATGTTCTATTTTAATTACCATCGACGAACGAATTTCGGTGGATGAATTTAAAGGAAAAATAAATCTGATTCTTCGACGCCCTATCTATAATACAGCTTATAATTCCCCATTGTTTAATTATGTAGACAATGATTTTCAGTTTGAATATATCGAATTCCAGTCGCTTGATTATTCGGAAAACAGCTATACTTCAAATTTAACGTCGGTTATTGCCTATTATATAAACATATTTCTGGGATTAGATTTTGATTCTTATTCATTATACGGAGGGACTCCGTTTTTTGAATCAGCACAAGCCATTGTAAATATTGCGCAAGTATCAGCTAACGGTGGTTGGAAAGCTTTTGAGAGCACTCGAAATCGCTATTGGCTAGTTGAAAATCTACTAAATCCTGCTTATCAGTCATTGCGTAAGTTTTCTTATGAATATCATCGAAATGGTTTAGATATCATGTCGGAAAAAGCAGCAGAAGGACGTAGCCATATCAGTCGAAATCTGAACCTTCTCCGAACTACTTATAATGAAAGGCCGGGGCTTTTTTTATTGCAACTTTTGGTTGAGGCCAAACGAGATGAGTTTATTAATCTTTACTCCGAAGGGGCCAATACTGAAAAAACCAACGCCATCAATATCTTAAGTGAAATTGATCCGGCAAATTCCTCTAAGTATCAAAGTATATTGCAACGATAATCTTTATTTTCTTCTTTAATTTCTTTCAATTGTTTTTCTAACTTTGTTTTAAGAGTTAAAAATTTATGCTTCAAAATTTATTGATTGAAAATTACGCTTTAATAAAGAAACTGGATATTGGTTTTAGTCAAGGGTTTTCTGTAATTACGGGAGAAACCGGTGCAGGTAAATCTATCATGCTTGGTGCATTGTCTTTAATTTTAGGGGCGAGAGCAGATTCGCAGGTTTTGCAAGATAAAACCAGGAAATGCATTATCGAAGGGCATTTCCAAATTGGTTCGTATCAGTTAGAATCTTTTTTCGAAACAAACGATTTGGATTATGAAGAATTGTCAGTTTTAAGACGAGAAATAAGTCCGGCTGGTAAGTCAAGGGCATTCATAAATGATACTCCGGTTAATTTGGTAGTTCTTAAAGATTTAGGAGATCGACTGGTAAATATTCATTCGCAGCACGCGATTATTACGCTTAATGATGCCAATTTTCAATTGGCAGTATTGGATGGTTATATTGGGCATGAAGAAGATGTAATGCTTTATAAAAAGGATTTTAAATATTATCGGAAACTTCAGGTTGAACTTGAGGAGTTGCAGGCAAATGAGCAAAAATCGAAATCTGATTTTGATTATTTCCAGTTTCAGTTTGAGGAACTTGAGAAAGCTAATCTGATTGAAGGAGAACAGGGGAATTTAGAAGCTGCTCTCGAGATTCAAACGCATGCCGAGGAAATAAAATTCGCCTTAGGACATGCTGCAAAAGCAATTAATGAGGATGAATTTAATGTAATCGATTCATTAACTGAAATTAGAAACAATCTTCGAAAAGCTGCAAAATATCATCCTGAATTGCAACAAATTACAGAAAGGATTGAAGCAAATCTGATAGATCTGAAAGATGTGAGTTCAGAGTTGCTAAGTATCGATAGTAAGGTTCATTTTGATGCAAGAGAAATCGAAGATTCAAAATCTCGGCTCGATTTAATTTATCATCTTGAGCAAAAACACAATGTGAGAAGTGTTGCCGAACTCATTGGAATTAAAGAACAGATCTCAGAAAAGTTATCTTCAATAAATTCAATTGAAGATAAAATTGAGAGCTTAAAAAAAGAGATAAATGTTTTTTATGATAAGCTGCTGAAGCTTGCTAAACGCATTTCTGATTCACGTAATGGATCTATTCCTTCAATTGAAACTAAAATTGTTAGCATGCTTAAACAGCTTGGTATGCCCAATGCAAGGTTTTCTATTATAAATAAAGAAATGGAAGAACTTGGGATTGACGGTTTGGATAAGGTTCGGTACTTTTTTAATGCCAATAAAGGGAGTGAAATGAATGAGGTGGCGAAAATCGCATCGGGAGGTGAACTTTCTCGTTTAATGCTTAGTATAAAATCGTTGATTTCAGGAAAGAAACTACTGCCAACCATAATTTTTGATGAAATTGATAATGGGGTGTCTGGAGAAGTAGCTGCTAAAGTGGGTAAAATTTTGGCGGATATGTCTGAAAGTATTCAGCTTATCGTTATTACACATTTACCGCAGATTGCAGGAAAAGGAAAGCATCATTATAAAGTGAGTAAGGAAACCGATGAGAATAAAACGCATTCGCAAATTAAATTACTAAATCAGAATGAACGGGTTGTTGAAATAGCAAAAATGATTAGTGGAGATCGAATTTCTGAGGTGGCAATGCAAAATGCAAAAATACTTCTTTCCTAATGTTTGAAAATGTTTTATTCATGAACATCCTCTAAATCCTATTTAAATTAAATTCTAAACAACCCTTGATATGCAATTTATTTGTAATCATTTTAAATAATTGTTAATTTTGTTTTGTCTTAGACACCAATTAAACACTAACCTTAACTAATTATTATGGCTTATAACCTATTAAAAGGCAAAAAAGGAATTATTTTTGGAGCACTGGATGAGAAATCAATAGCATGGAAAGTTGCGTTGCGCGCCAAGGAAGAAGGTGCAATATTCACACTTACCAATACACCTTCATCAATTCGTTTTGGAGGAATTACAGAATTAGCAGAGGAATGTAATACCATTGTTATACCTGCCGATGCAACCAGTATTACCGATCTTGAAAACCTGATTGATAAATCGATGGAGTTTCTGGGTGGTAAAGTTGATTTTGTGCTGCATTCCATCGGGATGTCATTAAACGTTCGAAAAAAACGTGTATACAACAATCTCGACTATAATTATTTAGATAAAACTTTGGATATTTCTGCAATTTCATTTCATAAATTACTGCAAGTAGCAAATAAAAAAGATGCTATAAATGAGTGGGGATCTGTGCTTGCATTGTCATATATTGCAGCTCAGCGCACCTTATTTGGATATAATGATATGGCAGATGCAAAAGCCTTACTCGAATCAATTGCGCGTAGTTTTGGATATATTTATGGTCGCGAGAAAAAAATCCGAATTAATACCATTTCACAGTCGCCAACACCTACAACTGCAGGTAGTGGCATTAAAGATTTAGAAGGGCTCATGGATTTTACTGAAAGAATGTCGCCCCTGGGTAACGCAACAGCCGATGAGTGTGCAGCTTATTCAATCATGATGTTTTCTGATTTTACACGTAAAGTTACCATGCAGAATTTGTTTCACGATGGCGGGTTTTCAAGTATGGGTATGAGTCAAAGAGCCATGCACCAATATGAAAAAGGAATTGACTGCAATTGTTAACAAAATAAATATTTTCTAAGGCCAAATTCATTGGATGTGGCTTTTTTTTTGAATATTTATTATGACTGATCTCTGTTTTATTCCTGTTGATGATTAAGTGATTATGATTATATTTGCGCCTAATTTAATTTATACCTATGATTAAGAAGATAAGTGTGTTTTTGAGTTTGGTATTTCTGATGGCTGCATGCTCAACAAATAAAGAAATTATTCAGACCAGAACCTCTGGAGTTAGTGCATTTGAAGAGGGTGATTATAATTCTGCCTTGCTAAAGTTTACCGAATTAATTAATGAAGCCAAACAGAAAGGTTTGGTTGCGAAAATTGAAGATTATGAGGGGGCAGGAAAGTCAGCTTATTCACTTGGATTACTAGACGAGGCACTACCTTTTTTAGAGCAGGCAAAAGACCTCAAGTCAACAGACGAAAATGTCTATTATGCACTTGCAGAAATCTATCATATAAAGAATAATATTTCAAAAGAAATTAGATATCTGGAATTTTACAAGAAAAATTATCCAAATGGCGAACATAAAAAACTTGTTCAACTGAGATTATTTGAAGCCTATGTTGCAAGTGAGAGTTGGGAGCAAGGTTTAGCGATATGGCCACTTGTAAAAGGTAGAGATCAATATCAGGAATTGCTTGCTGAAGGTTATTTTAAAATTAATAAAGCCCTCAAAAATGATGGTGAATGTGAAAAAATGGCTAAAGAGCTTCTTAAAATCAATAGTGAAAATACAATGGCATTAAAATGGAGTGCCGAAAGATATTTCTGGAAAGCTGAGAATTTATACCAAAAAGAAATGGCTGCTTACAATAAGAAAAAAACCAATAGCCAATATGCAAAACTGCTGAAAGCACTAAATGTTGTAACAGCTGATTTTAAGCGTTCACGCGATTATTTTGAGAAATTATATCTGGCTAATCCATTACCTGAGTATGCGCGGTTTTTAGGCAATATTTACACCCGATTGGATGATAAAGCAAAAGCTAAGTATTACCAATCAAAAGTGGACTAACACTATTTTTATTGCAGACCTTAAGTTTTACCTATAAAATTATGGCAACTTCAGGTTGACTGATTACACCTGCTTCTTCCATTCTTCTTTTTAAGTCAGGGTCGCTTAACATATCTTCAATAACGGAAAAATCATCGGTTTCCCAAATTATATAAACATGTTCTGTGTCATCAGATTTAACGCCAACTTTAAGCTCTTTTAAACCCAGTTTTGTTCTTCGTTCAGAATCTCTATTATAATGATCTTTCCAGGTGGAATAGTCTTTAACTTTATGATTTAATATAATTGTAGCCATTTTAGATGTATTAGTATTGTAGTAAATCATAAATATAATATATAATTAATCTAAATAAGCATATTTTTTGTCACATTTTTTAATACAAATTATTTTTTTAATTATTTGTAAGAAATTAAGGTTGTAATACTTTTATTATTTTTATTTTCAATTTAAACCATAATAAAATGAAAGTTAATACACTTGGCATTTTATGTTTCTTAATAGTGATGGTAATACCTTACGAAACCAATATGGCCTCAGAATTTAGTTTTGAGCAAGAAATAGCTCTTGAGGATACCGGAATAGAAAAATTAAAGTACGTAAAGGTTTCTGAGTCGGTTGTAATGGTTCATAATGAAAAAAGTCAAGGGTCAAACATGACTTGTGTTATTCTGGATGACGGACTTGTCTTTTTTGATTGTAGTTTATTTACTCAAATTGGAATAATATTTTGTAAAAAAATGGAGAAAGAATACAATCGCAATACTATTGCCCTTGTTCTAATACATGGTCATGTAGACCATTTTTTCGGAATGAATGCTTTTGCAGATGTTCCAATAATTTCAAGTGTCAAAGCCAAACGGATGTTTACATACCAAATAGAAATTGATTATGAGAAATATCAGACTAATTTTATGAGCGTCTTTCCATTGTTTGATAAGGCCATTGCATCTGCTGAGTTAAGAATGCCATCTATTTGGTTTGATGGTGGGCTGCAATTAGGTTCTGGTGATAACAGGTTAATTTTGAGAGATGCAGGCGGACATTCTGAATGCTCCATTTATGGATATCTTGAGAAGGATAAAGTATTAATTGCCGGGGATGATATTCAGGTTAATTATCATCTTTACTTTGGAGATCAAACAGGAAATTTAAATGATTGGATTAAAACCCTAAAAGTTTGGGAAGAAATGGATTTAGAAAAGGTTTGTGGTGGTCATGGTCCTGTAACTGATAAAAATTATATTTCAGTCACACGGAAATTTATAGAGAAGTTGCATGCTACATTAGTTGAACTAGAGGCA
This sequence comes from Bacteroidales bacterium, assembly GCA_963675215.1. GTDB lineage: Bacteria > Bacteroidota > Bacteroidia > Bacteroidales. The sequence goes on along the minus strand of OY775914.1, from coordinate 3,172,978 downwards.
AAAAATGCCGAGATAGAAGAAGTGCTCGAAACTGTTAATGCTATTGAATCATACTGGCCAAAGAATTTGGAAAAGCCTACGTGGTATGATATGTCTATTAGAGGGGTTTACAATCGAATGTAAGTGAGTTAAAATATTTCCAATTGCTCGGAAAAATCTTTAGACTCTAGTTTTAATAATTGCTTTTTTGCATTAAGGCCTCCTGCATAGCCAATTAGTTTGCCATCACTACCAATAATTCTATGACAAGGGACAATAATTGAAATGGCATTAGCTCCATTTGCTGCAGCCACGGCCCGAATTGCTTTTGGGTTTTTGAGTCTTTTTGATAAACCTAAATATGTTTCGGTCTTTCCAAATGGAATTTCCATCAGTTCCAACCAAATGGATTTCTGAAAATCACTCCCTACTAACAATACAGGTAATTCAAAAAGTTTACGTTTACCATTGAAATAAGCAGTGAGTTGTTTTTTCGTTTCTTTAATTGTATTAGTGATTTCTTCCTGGTAATCTGCATTTAGTCCTTTTTTTATCCTTTCATCAATAGCATCCCTCATTTTTCTGTAACGCCAATCACATAAGCATAGTTTGTCATTAAAAGAGCCCAGGATTAACTCCCCATATGGTGTTTTGTAGTAATGAGTGCAAATTTTGTTCATGAATTTGTTTTCGTGAATTACTGCGAACGCTGTGATAATTGAGAATTAAAGATATAAAATAAAAAGGCCCAGAAGAAATAATCTTCTGAGCCCTGAAATAATATTTAAACCTTATTGCTATATAAGTCTAATTAGGAATTTGAAATACATTGCCTGAATTACGATATCCGGTAAGATCTTCATACCAGTCGGTATAAACGATGCCTCCGCTTTCGGCCCATGTGGCAAATTTCAAGTGTGTGTTAATAATCTGTGCTTTTTCTACAGGATAATCAAAAGGTATTGGTGTGTCAATTCCCCATGGTAAATTGTTTTGTGTTTTATAATATTTTCCTGTTGCAATATCCGAATCATCATGTTCTAATCCAAGGTATTGGATATTAGCTAAACTCGTTGGGGGATAATCAGCCAAATGTACTTCTCTGCCACGTTCTTCATTAACAATAATAAAAGGATTGTATGGAGGCGTACCGGTAATATCAGTCGAAACAGGATTTTTTGTAGTCACTTTAATCGTAAGTGTTGCAGGTTCAACATAAGGTGCAGATGGGGAAGTATTAGATCCTATTCCTCCGCCTGGGTTAGGGATTTGTGTGAAAACATTATCGGTAACAATAATTGTTCCTTTATCTTGACCAGCTTCTGAACCATTTCCGAGTGTGTTGATATATCCATCAACAATTGAGGTTCCGGTAACAGATGCAATATCATCTGGGCTAAGTCCCATTTCAAATCCAAATCCGTTCAAGAATGTTGCCCCGGACGCTTTAAATTTAAAGAGTGCTTCAAGATCAACCAGTTCATTGCCGGAGTTTACAACTTGTTTATATCTGTAATCAACCACAAGGTCGTTAAAATCATAGTCTCCTCTACCGGGCCAGTTGTCTTCAAAAGCCAACGAACCCATGGTTGATGCATCTGGGTAAAATATATCAAATGCTCTTGCTGCGTCATTTGGGTAATCATCATCTTCGTCTGAAACACCATCTCCATCAACATCTGTTATAGGTCCTGTAACTACTACATTGTCATAATATATGCTGCTATTGGCGCTGTAGTCGTTATTCCAAAGTAAAACCTGACAATAGGCTGTTCCTGCAGGCATTGAGGCAACGAGCGTTTTTGTTGACCATGTCGTTGATGGATTGGAAATATACAAATATCTAAATGCGATGGTACTTCCATTACTTCTTCTAGGTATTAAATAAAGATAAGAGTATAAATTTGTACCACCATCACTTTTTACGTCGGATGTAAGTGTTATTACATCTCCGGGAGCTGCTTCGACCCATTGAGATGCGCCACCAACATAATAAGGATAATTATTACCTGATACTTTTGGAGTTCTTATCATTCCATTACTACCATCATTATGCCATTCCATTATACCACCATAGTAATAAGATATGAAATGCCATTTATGATCAACCGTAAGGTTGGCATTCCAATTCGAAATTGTTCCAAAATCGTTGTTTGTAAAGTCACCATTACCAATAATGTTGGTTACCGCATGAGTTGACTTTAGTTGATTTTCCGAAATAAAAAGTGACTTAGTTGAAGGAGGGATGGAGTCAGGTTCAGTATATCCGTAATTATCTCCAAAATCAATAATAACACCATCTCCAGATTTTTGTCCTGACACTGGAAGATTAGCAATTACATCACCGGCAATGGTACTTATATATACTTCCTGAAGTGAAGTTGGAATTCTAATGGTTCCTTTGTAGTGACCATTAGAATTAAAACTACCCGAATTTATTAATTTACCTCCGTTTTGAGGATCAGAGGTGTAAATATCAAAACGACTTCGTAGGTTTGAGAAATCTACGGAATCTGGCATGTTAACCTCAATTTCAATCTCTTTCCAGCTTTTAAAATTAAACCCATACGGTATAACCAAATCTTCCATTGTTTTATCCTCATCTGGTATGACTTCATTATTGTAATTATGTTTCGTACATCCAATGAAGAAAAGTGCCGTAATAATAGTTAGTACAATTAAATATTTTGATTTTGTCATAATTTTTAAGTTAAAAAGGATTTTGTTTCTTATATGCTATAATTCTATATTCAAAATTTGCGCCTAAAATTATAAAGTACTGAGAAAGTGAATTGTGTGAAATATTCCGAATCAATAATAGTCCCAAAATGAGAATAAAATCCCATATTAGGATAATTCCCAAAATGAGAAATTTATTAATAATTACTTTTTTATTTCACATCGATACATAATCAAAAATAAGAGTTAAGATATTTTGATTTATGTGTTAACATCTAAGTTGTTAACATGTAAAAGTGGAAAACAAATAATTAAGTGTGCCTGATTACTCTACCAAAAGGAGTAAGGCCAACAGATGCAAGTTTGAAGTGTTGCATTGCAAAAGGAATACCAATGATAGTAATACCTAAAAGGATTCCAAATAGAAAATGTGTTATTGCAATCCAAATTCCTCCACAAAGAAGCCACAAAATATTCATTAAAGTGGATAAACACCCCGTACTATTGTAAGTTGGGACAGCAACACGACCAAATGGCCATAATGCCAAACTGGCCATTTTTAAAGTTTGTAAACCAAATGGGATACCCACAATTGTTATTATTAAAAATATACTCGCTATAAAATATTCGATGGCAACAAGTAAGCCTCCAAATATTAGCCAGATAAGATTTCCTAGTAGTTTCATGCAATAAAAATAGTTAAATTGTAATATTATTTACTATTTACTAGCTTATCTATACAAACTAAAAATAAAAAAATGAAAATACAGATTTTAAGCATTCCCTTAACCTTAATTTTTTTACTTATGAGTACTACAAATTTTTCCCAGGATATGAATAATACTGAAAGTGATAATGTTGAAAATATTGCCAATGAAGAAAAATTAGTAGTGGTTTGGACCAGTGGAGATCGTGATGTTGCGCTAAAAATGGTGTTTATGTATACCTATAACGCCAAGAAAAATGCTTGGTGGAAAGATATTACTTTGCTGGTTTGGGGTCCTTCGGCCAAGCTTTTAACGGAAGATAAAGAGTTACAGGATTATTTGAAAAAAATGCAGGAAGTTGGTGTGCACACCATAGCTTGTAAGGGTTGTGCAGATTCGTATGGAATTTCCGATAAACTTGAAGCCTTGGGAATATCGGTCAGATATACCGGGGTTGAACTAAGCAATTATATCAAAGAGAATCGTTACGTTATTACATTTTAATTTATGATTTGTATGATTTGAGGTAACTGCTAATTTCTTCATCGTAAATAATCATTAATTTTTTAAGTAATGGATTTGAGGGATCAAATTTAAATTGACCTATGCTTTTAATCGGAAGAACTTTGGGTGAAGTGCCTGTAAAAAAGGCTGCATTAAATTGATCCAATTCCTCAGCTCTGATGTTTCGTTCATTAACTTTTATTCCACTTGATAAACAAAGATTTAGTGTTTTTTGCCTGGTAATACCGGCCAGAACTTTGTTATTCGGAGAGGTGCAGATGGTTTGATCTTTGATAAAAAAGATATTGGATCTACTTCCTTCAGTTATATTCTGATTAGCATCTTCTAAAATAACTTCAAAAACTTTATTTTTTTTTATCGCTTTATCTGCTGCTTCTCGCAGGGATTGATTTGTTTTTTTTACGTTTGGGTTATCGCGTTCGGCATTAAAAAGAATACTTTTTACGCCTTTTAGATAATTGCGTACAGACGGATAATGAGCTGGGATAAACTGACAGGCTATGTTTTTGGTACCTGTTTTTTTATTTCTATTTATTGAAATTTTAATGTTCCCATTTAAGGTGCTGTTTTTCTGAATTAAGGTTCTAACAATTTGTTTTAAATCCTCCGCTCTTAACCAAAGATTAAAGGAAATAAGTTGCGCAGAGATTTCAAGTCGACTAAGATGCTCCTCAATAAATAACGGGACACCATCAATAACCCTGATTACTTCATAGAGCGTTACACCTTCTGAGAAAAGGGAAGGATTAAAGGCCTCTAACTTATCCCAATGATCATTGAAATAACAATATTCAGGTTTAAGAATGGGCATTTGATGTATTAGGATTCGGAATTATTTGCTTTCAAAAATTCGGTAATTAACTTCTGTGCCTCAGTTTCATGCGATTCATTAACATAAACACGATTTGATGATTCAGGAGATCCTGATGCCCATCCTGCATGAACACTTTCAGTAAGCGAGTCTCTAACAATGCAACCAATCCCATTCTCTTCTAAAATACTTTTGATGAAACTGGCATCAACTACCGAGCCCGTATAAACTACTTTTAAATTTTGTTCTGTCATTTTGCAAAGTTTAAATAATAGTAAAGATAACTAATAAAAATCCAGGTTTAACTGTTTGCACTCACTTTTGTATTGCTTGCATTTAAACTAATTATTGCAAAAATCATGATGATTGCACTAATCCATTGAACGGTTGAGAGGATGGTTCCGTTTACAAAGTAGTCGAGTATAATCGCTGTCATTGGAAAAAATAATTCGCAAATTGTTGCGATAATTGCTTTAACACGCGTAAGGCCATAGTAATACAGGAAAATGGCCCCTGATCCGGTAGTTATCGCGATGAGCATAAAATATATCCAATTTTCAGTAGTTACTTGTTGAAATTGATTAAACTTCCCTCCAAAAAGAATGATAAAAAACATGAATAAACTTGTAATCCCATATCGGTAAAAGGTTGCTGTTTTAAAATCATATTTCTGAAGTATTTTTTTACTAAAAACAGTTGAACTTCCAAATGAGAATGCAGCTAATAAAGCAAGTAATGAAGCATAAATGGTGTTGCTACTCGTATCAAAACTTGGAAGTCTCAATCCAAAGGTCATAAAATAACCTGAAATAATTGCAATCGTAGCCCATAGTAAAAAATTCCTCCTTAGTTTTTCTTTGAGCAAAATAGCTGCTAAGGAAATGGCAAATACCGGTTGAAGTTTTTGCAGTAAAATAACAACAGTTAACTGTTCAAAATTTACCAGGAATAATGCCTTAACGATAGCTAGAGTGCCGATTGCTCCTCCAAAAACTGAAATAATAAATAAGGTTAAATAATCGGCTTTGCTAAAAATTTTAATTTTTGAATACTCTTTAAAGAAAAAGAAATTCATTATTGCAAACGGAATGGCATGAAGCATAAAAACAACATAAAATACATCCAGATTAAACAAGCGTGGTGTCAAAATAACTCCATCTAAGCCCCATAGCATTGCTGAAATGCTAATAGCAATCGTACCAGTGATAATAGACCTTCTCGTTTTAATCATTGTTATTAGCTATTCATATTAATGATGGCAAAATTAAGATTTTTTTGATGTAAACTTATTCAGAAGTCAAAAAGATGAAAGGGACTTAATTGTTTTGAATAGACAGATCTTCCTGCTTAAAACGTAAGAGTGCTTTACTCAGATCATTTTCAGGCAAAATGAAATTCTGGTCATTCCAATATAGTGCATTATACGGGGTGCTTAGTTCGCTAAAAACACGTCTGCTATTGATTGTTTCTTTTCTTGAAAAACGAGTTACATCATCGGTATTCAAATCAGTAGTAATCATTTCAAAACTAGTTTCGTAAATTGAAGCCAGAAGCTTTCTTTTTTTCTTAACTTTTAATCTTAAACATCCTTTGATGTGATTGATGTAGTATAACCCATTCTGGTTTTTTTTATAAGTAATACTATATTCTGCCTCAACCGGATGTGCACGGACTGCTTTACTTTGCTTAACAATAAATGAATTCTTTAGTTTTTTGATTGATTCTCTGGTGAAATTAAAATTAACCCTTACAATGGCCATCGAATTCAAATCAATATAAATTTCTCCACTAAAAGCCATATCGTTTGCTTCTTCTTGAGGCTTAAATTCAATTAGATAAGCAAGATTGTTTTCTATTAAAACAACATCTCTAACATAATAATTGTATTCGTTAATGTGATCTTCGTCAAGAAAATCGATAGGGTGTTTTAAAACATCCAGCAATAAGCTAGTGCTCAATCCTCCATGTAATTTAAAAAGTACAGTATCACGAGAGTTTACATCGGTAAATTTCCTTTGCTTAATTAACTTGAGCTGATCATTGAAAATTGTCGGTCGATACGCAGATTTAAATATATCAAACAATGCTTCGGTGTACACCATATAACGGTCATTGCGCTTAATGGTTTCACGGTAAAAAGCTCTATGAATGAAAGGATTCATGTCATAGTTGTCAAATCTTTTATCTAAAGCTTGCCTGATTAAAGTTCTAGGATCGGTACTCCTAATTATTACTTCCTGCAAAGAAATTGATTGTTGTTCAAGTTTATAGGTATGAATTGCTTCGAGTTGCTTCACAGGAATAGTCAACATGGCATATCCAAGATGACTTATGAGTAAAGTGTCATTCTGAAATGTGTGGTCGTATGTTAGAATAAATTTCCCATCAAGGTTGCTTATGGTTCCAGTATTTGTGTTTTTGAACCCAATGGCGACAAACGGGATGGGTTTGTTTGAACGCAAGTCGACAATATTACCTTTAATCGTTCGCGATGTAATTGCATTAATATCTTCGGTTATTTGCGGAGAGATCTCGTTGTTTATCGGTTCTTCTTTATAAACTACCAATTGCCTATCAATTATTTTATAGGTTAGAAATGGATTGTTAAATAAACTGTCGAGAACTATACTGAGAGGAACCCGGGTAAAGTTTGCATTAACTTTCTTTTCGGAATTGGTGTAGGCTGAGTTGTAAGTGAAGTTGAAGTTTATTTTGTTCTCTATTATACTTAGTGCTGAGTCAATACTTACATTGTTGAAAATAACGGTAATAGGCTTAAATAAAACCCGATCCTGACTAAAGGAGTGGATGAATAATAAACACAATACTGACAGAATAATGGTTTTCTTACGCAACACTATTTATTTTAATTTTCTTTGTTCGCTAGTATAATTTGGTTGTTAATTTCGGTTTTTTTAAGATCAAAAGCAATACAAATTGATTGAAGTAAAGTATCGAGATTAATATTGTCATATTTTGATGTTAGTCTTAAGTCTTTTAAAGGCTCTGTTTCTAAAACAATCTGCGTGCCATATGTGTGGTTGACAACGTCTAATACTGTAAAAAGATTTTCATTTCTAAACACCATTACCTTTGTTTTCCAAGAAAGATAATTAGGATTTAAGACTTTAGCTTCGGTTAGTACATTATCCTTCAAAACACCAAAATCGCCTTTTTTAAGTAATAAAGATTTTGCAGTGTTATTTTTTGATGATAAACTTACAACTCCACTTTCGACGAGGACTTCAACTTTATCTGATTCTATATTTGAAACTACATTAAATTTAGTTCCCAGAACTTTAATTTCAGCATTGTTCGCATTAATGATAAATGGCTTATCCGGATTGGGTATAATGTCGAAATAAGCTTCTCCAATTAATTTTACACGACGGCTTTCTCCTTTAAATGCTTTTGGATAAGTTAATTTACTATTGGCATTTAAAGAAACCAAAGATCCGTCGGGTAGTGTAATTTCGCTTTGTGAAAATTCGGTGGTTAAAGTTTGTGAGTTGTTGGTTATATTTATGAGAATCCAACTTAATCCTAAAACAATGACTGATACGGCTGCTATTCGGTATAAGGTTTTAAATAACGGATATTTATCTCTTGAAATATCAATATTATCCTCCTGTTTGATTCTTGAATGAAGTTCTTCCCATGCCTGGTCGGTAGTCTTCTCGAAAAGGTATTCTGTTTCATCAAATTGTTCAATATCTGTATTCATTTCTTTTAAAAGATTTTGATTGTCGATCTTTTGTGCCCATTCCTCGAATAATGACTTTTCTTCCAAATTGAGTTCATTTGCAAAATATTTTGTCATTCGTTCCCAGTATTCAGTATTTTCTTGCTTATTCATTTTAGTATTTTTAATTATGAGCTAAGGGTAAATTCACTTAAGTTTTTTCTTAGATGTTTTAGCGCTTTACTCATATTTGCTTCAACGGTTTTTATTGAGATTTCTAGTTGATCGGCTATTTCTTGATATTTTAGTCCTTGAAATCTGTTCAGTTTAAATATTTCCTGGCATCGCTCAGGCAAATCATTCATTACCTGAAAAAGTTTGCTGTGCAGTTCGTTGTATTTAATATATTCAATTGGTTCTATTGAACTTGCCGAATTTGCTTTTAAGTATTGTTCATACCTTGATTTAATTTTTTGACGTTTAAGAAATTGAAGGCTATTATTTCTGATGGCACTATATAAATATGAATTGATTGATACATTTATGTTTATCTCTTTCCTGTTTTTCCAGAAATGAAAAAACAAATTTTGAACAATCTCTTCTGCCTCGGCACCATCCTGTAAGAATCTGTTTGCATGAATTAAGAGTGGTTTATAAAATTCTCTGAACATCATTTCAAATTCTTTTATGTCGCCATTTTTAATAGCCTCTATTCTATTTAGGTCTTGTTTCTTCAATTATTAAATTTTTTATACAAAGTACAAAAATTTTCGAAGGGGTGGGGGTAAACCCTGCCAGTATTTACTCCCCAAATTGCCCTTCAAAAATTAAAACAAAAAGAAAAATTTAAAAAAATTACACGCTATTTCTGCATTAATCTTTTTATTCTTCTGATCGCTACCTCTATGGCTTGGTCTGGTTCAATTAAATTATATTCTCCCCAGTAATTTTCATCAGCAAAGGCATCAATTTCGTCTGACAATACGTCTCTTCTTTTAAATTGATCTTTGTACTTAAATCGTTCAATATTAGCGTCATCACGATCAGTAATAGCAATTTCAGACATGATCGTGAAATTTGTATTTAAAAGTCGCTTATCCCAGTTCACTTTAAACTCAACCTCACCTTTTGCATAGTTAAAAAACCATTCCCCATTTTGCTCGCGATATTTTACAATATAATGTGCATTTGTGGGAGTAACTTTTGCACCAATGGGTTTCTTTCTAAGAAACATTCTACTAGCCAATACAGGATTGTTAATGTTCAGGCTAAAATCTGCAGCAGTTAAAGCTAAGTTTTCAAGATCTATGAAATATTTACCATTATATAATGGAAAATCAAGACCCTTTTTCTGAGTGAATTCAATGACATAATTTAATTTAGAGCCAATTTTAATCATATTAACTATGGCGAAATCATAATATTCTATTAAATCAGCATCCAAAATTACAGTTGGGTTTTTAATTACATCAAGCAGCATTGTTGTTGCTGGGCCACCTTGAAGTTTAAACATAAGGGTATCCAATTTACGAACATCAGTACCTTTTCTTCCTTTGTAAATCTGAACCTGGTCGTTTGACAAACCAGTGTAAGAGGATTTATAAATATTAACCACAGCTTCAGAAAGTCCAACATAGCGATTTCTTTTTTTAATCGATTCACGATAGAAACCTGTCATGTTGTAGGCTTTGTTTCCATAGTTTTCTTTGACCTTGCTTAATAACATACGAATTAACATCTCTGGTGAATCCGGATAAACCGTTACCTCGCTTAGGGTTAATACTGCTTGTTCAATTTCGAGTACATTTTTGTCGGGCGATAATTTTGAAATGGGATAAGTAAGGTTTTCATAACCCAAGTGAGTCACAATAATGTTCTTTGCGTTGCTCTTTTTGCTTATTTTTAAAATAAATTCACCATCCAAATTTGAAATGGTTGCCGTATTTTCTCCTTCAACAGCAATGGTTGCAAAAATGAGAGGTGCATTTGTATTGGCATCTTTAAGTTTACCTTTGTATACATTAAAAGATGTAAGATCAATATCTTGCTTGTCTTTATCCTTTTTTACGACGTTGTCAATAGCAAATAATTGTGAACTGAGTCCGATCATTAGTATAAAAACTACCATGGCAGTTTTAAAACGAGAGTAAGTGTTTGTTTTCATAATTTATAATTTACAGTTGAAATGTTTTTTAAATTTTAGCGTTTAAATGTAAGAGAGATTGCTTAATCTTTACCCTATCATTCCCTGGTATTTTTTTATAAAAAAAATGCCGCTTGATTACTCAAGCGGCATCCATATGTGGGATATAAAACTAATCCATGTTTTCGTGTGCTGTCCTCTTGATTATTTCATTCTGTAATTCTTCTGTTAAATCTACAAAATAATCGCTATATCCGGCCACACGCACAATTAAATCCTTAAATTTATTGGGCTCGAGTTGTGCTTTTTTTAAGGTATCGGCTGTAACCACATTAAACTGAATATGATGTCCGTCAAGCTTAAAATAACTTCTAACTAATTGTGAAACCTGCGTAATCCCTTTCTCGTCAGCAAGAAATTGGGGAGTAAATTTTTGGTTTAATAGCGTACCGCCGGTTTTGATGTGATCAATTTTAGCAGCTGATTTTAATACAGAAGTTGGCCCATTTCTGTCAGCTCCTTGCACTGGGGAGATTCCTTCAGATAGCGGTTCTCCGGATTTTCTGCCATCGGGCATTGCTCCGATTACACTCCCAAAATACATGTGTGAAGTTGTAGGTAGCATATTAATTCGATATTTTCCTCCTTTCGTATTTGGTCGTGAATCTATCGCCTTAAAATAAATATCGAATACCCTCTTGGTTTGATCATCAGCGTAATCATCATCATTTCCATATTTGGGCGTTTCATTCAGTAAAATATCATGCAATTCTTGATATCCATCAAAATTAGCTTTTAGTGCATTTAGCAATGTTTCGTAGCTCAACGTTTTTTTATCGTATATATGAAATTTGATGGCTGTAAGTTCATCTGTAATACTACCAAGCCCTACACCTTGAATATAGTTTGTGTTATATCTGGCACCTCCTGCGTTATAATCAGCACCTTTCTCAATACAATCATTAATCAAGAGTGAGAGAAATGGCACCGGAAGATTTTCTGCATATAATTTTTCAATCAAATTATTGCCGTTGATTTTTATGTCGACAAAATAATTGAGTTGTTTCTCATAGGCAGTCATTAAATCATCAAAACTCTTAAAGCTTTTTAAATCTCCGGTTTTAAGGCCAATCTGCTTTTCAGTTCTCTGATCATAACCGTTGTTGAGGGTCAACTCCAAAATTTTAGGAAGATTGAAATAACCTGTTAAAATATAGCTCTCATTTCCAAAAGCACCTGTTTCAACACATCCGCTGGCTCCACCGTTTCTGGCATCTTCAAGTGATTTACCCTGGAATAGCAATTCCTGAACGATGGCATCTGTATTAAAAATTGAGGGTTGCCCGAATCCGGTTTTAACGATTTTAATGGCTCTTTTTATAAAACGATCAGGATTTTTTTTGCTTAACTGAACCATAGAACTTGGTTGCAACAAACGCATTTCTTCAATAATATCAAGTATAATGTAAGAAAGTTCGTTTACCGCATCTGACCCATCCTCGTTAACACCTCCAACATTAATGAGTGAAAAATCTGTATAGGTACTGCTTTCCTTAGCTGTAACTCCCATCTTGGGCGGTGCAGGATGATTATTAAACTTTATCCAGAAAGCCATTAATAGCTCTTTTGCCCTTTCTTTCGTTAATGTACCAGCTTCAATTTCTTTTTTGTAAAACGGATAAAGGTGTTGATCTAATCTCCCCGGATTAAATGAATCCCAAGGGTTTAATTCGGTAATTACCCCCTGATGAATAAACCAGTAATGTTGCAATGCTTCCCAAAAGGTTTCCGGCGCATGAGCTGGAACTCTAAGACAAATACGGCGCATTTCATTCAACTCAGCCAATCTTTGTTTATCGTCTTCTTTTGGGATGATGGTCTCAATTTTCTCAGCATGCCTTCTTGCAAATTCGATGATGGCATCAGCTGCAATATCCATGGCCAAAAGTTCTTCCTTTTTGTTAACAGCATTGGCATCTTTTTCAAAATCTAATTTTGAAATGGCCACTGAAATTTCATTCTTAAGATCAACAAATCCTTTTTTAAATGAATGCTTACCAAGAACCGTATGACCGGGAGCACGTTGCTCTAAAAATTCTGTAAAAACTCCTGCTTCGTATGCAGTCTTCCATTCTTCAGGTAAAGCTTTAAACATTCGATCACGAATCGTTTTGCCTTGCCAGTAAGGAATTACCTCATTCTTATAAGCATTTTTTGTTTCTTTATCAACAATGAAATATTGCTTTTCTCGGTCATTAAGTTGCTCTAAATCAACCAACGAATGCAAAGATATTTCAGGAAAGGTAGGTGTTGACTTTGGAAACAATCCACGTTCGCCAACGATCAATTCACCTTTCATTACACATATCTTTTTGTTTTTCATGATATGCCTAAAAGTTTTGGCACGCTTAACAGGAATAGAGCAATCTTTTGCTTCATCGCTTTGATAAAAGTCAGTGACAAGCAATGCGCGTTGATGCGACATATAAGGCTCAGCATCTAAACTCTTTTCTCTTAATAATTTAATTCTTTCGTTCATAGTTTTATAGGTTAACCACCAATACTAACGTTAAAACCTGCATTGGCGAATAGATCTTTAATTTTAAAATTATGTTGTTCATTTCCAGCTTTAATTCCTTCCATTCTATTCTGCAGATTCAGTTTTTGATACTTTCCTGCAGCAATGGTGTGATATGGGAGTAAATTGATATTTTTAATATTAGGCATTTTATCTAAAAGGTTAATAATATCTTCTAAATTCTTAGGCGTATCAGTAATGGTTGGAATGAGTGGAATTCTAATGATTACTTCTTTATTTAGTTTATTTAAAGTTTCCAGATTTTTTAATATTAGAATATTTGAAGTGCCTGTGTATTTCTTGTGCAAATCATTGTCTATTAATTTTAAATCATAGAGAAATAAATCTGGTTTATCAATTAATGAGTCGAAAGTGTCTGTCGAAACAAGTCCTGAAGTATCAACTGCCGTATGGATGTCTTCGCCTTTACAAGCATCCAGCATTTGCTCAAGAAATAGGGCTTGCATCATGGGTTCTCCACCCGAAAAAGTTACGCCACCTCCAGATTCATCCATGAAGATTAATTCCTTTTTTATTTCGTGCATGAGTTCCTTAACCCCTAATCTTAAATGATCATCCTTCTCTTCAATTTTATATTGTTTGATACTTTCAGGGTTATGACACCACCAGCATGATAAGGGGCAGCCTTGTAAAAAAATAGTTAGCCTGATGCCCGGACCATCATGCACTGTAAATCGTTGGATGTTTGAGATAACTCCTAACATAAGATAAATAGGTTAATTGGTAATTTGAAATACTAAAAAATAGCTGATTAAGAAGGGGATAGGGGTGATACTATTGAATCCAGCATTCGTATAAATGACGACAAAATTTGCCATACATTTTCACAAACATATTTGCGGTATTCATTTCTATGGAAAACTGTGTCTTCACGATTCCATTCCATTTAGTTTATTGCTACAAATGTAAGAAATTAGTAATGCGAATAGCAAATAAATTATCTGTTTATTCGTAAGTTTGATAAAAATTTATTTTACCAATTGCCTAAACTCAAGAATGTTAAATTATAACGAACCATTATTTCGTCCTCCAAGCGAAGCTTATTCACTCATCCTTCAGCTCACATTAGGTTGCTCCTGGAATAAATGTGCATTCTGTGAAATGTATACTTCTAAAAAATTTAGTGTAAGAAAAGAAGATGAAGTTTTTTCCGAAATAGATTTATTTATAGATGATTCAAGTATCAGAAAAGTTTTTTTAGCAGATGGCAATGCTTTTGTTTTATCCTTTGACCGATTAATGAATGTTCTGAATAAATTAAAGGATCAATTACCAAAACTAATGCGGGTCTCTGCTTATGCTTCAGCCAGAGATATTTTGAGTAAAACAGATGAGGAATTAAAACAACTGAAAGAGGCTGGCTTGAAATTGCTCTATATCGGGATTGAATCGGGCGATGATGAAGTCTTAAAAATAATAAACAAAGGAGAAACATATAAGTCAACAGAAGAGGCATTGTTAAAAGCTCGTATTGCCGGTATCAAAATAAGTGTGATGATTTTAAACGGACTTGGTGGAAAATTCTACACTGAGCAACATGCCATCCAATCCGCTAAGCTTATTAATTCAATTCAACCTGAGTATTTGTCTACATTGGTTTTAAGTCTGCCATATGGCATTGATCATTTTAGGAAAAAATATAATGGCGATTTTGTGCAATTAAATCCGATTGAATTGATTAAGGAATTAGGCGTTTTTATTAATGAATTAGAATTAGAAAGTACGGTTTATAGAAGTGATCATGCTTCAAACTATTTGGTATTAAAAGGCATTTTAAATAGAGATAAAGAACTTTTGCTGACCCGAATAAATAATGTACTTAAAAATCCACAGGATGGGAGATTAAGACCTGAATGGCTGAGAGGACTTTGAGAGTTTCTTTTTGAGTGGTCAATTTATCGTATTAATTATTATTGTCAACACTTAATAATGATCTCTAATTTGTCGTTTCATTTTAATTACAAATTGATCATTTTTAGACATCTTAAATTTAGAGTTTTGAAAAATAGTAAAATAAATTTGGTTCGTATTATAAAATGATGTTAGATTTGCAGCAGCAATAAAGACAAAGAAAATGATCAAATTTAACAACATAATTATTATTCTCATTATTATCCTCGTGCAGTGTACGAGTTGAGAATGTGTTGTTAACTATTAAAAAAATATTTAAGCCATTCTCATAAAGAGGATGGCTTTTTTGATTAAAGGAAAAAATATAGCAAATGAAACTTAATTACTCATCCAACATCATTATTATTATTGTGATTATTCTCATTCTGATTCGGAATTGAGAAAGGTGAGTTATGTTATTAATCGTAAGCCTTTCTCAAATTTGAGAAAGGCTTTTTTTATGATCCAAAAGTGAGAAATTTAAGAAGCAACACAACAACACAAGGCAGAAAGATGGCAGGGGCAAGAAGCCTTTGGCGTGCCAACGGAATGAAAGAACAACAGTTCGGAAAACCTATTATTGCTGTCGTAAATTCATTTACACAAATGGTTCCTGGGCATGCACATCTGCATCAGGTTGGCCAAATGGTAAAAAAAATCATCGAACAACAGGGCTGCTTTGCTCCTGAGTTTAATACCATAGCAGTTGATGATGGAATTGCGATGGGGCATCTGGGCATGCTTTATTCTTTGCCTTCCAGAGATTTAATAGCCGATAGTGTTGAATACATGTGCAATGCCCATCAGGTGGATGCGATGATCTGTATCTCCAATTGCGATAAAATAACTCCGGGTATGTTAATGGCAGCGATGCGATTAAATATTCCAGCGGTTTTTGTTTCGGGAGGCCCGATGGAAGCAGGCAAATTTAAAGGTAAAGCAATTGATTTAGTCGATTCGATGGTAGTTGCTGCCGATACAGAAACTTCAGACGAGGATGTTTCAGCGATTGAAAAAAATGCCTGCCCAACCTGCGGCTCTTGTTCAGGGATGTTTACAGCAAATTCAATGAATTGCTTGACGGAAGCTTTAGGCTTGTCCTTGCCCGGAAACGGAACTGTGGTTGCAACGCATGTAAATAGAAAAAAATTATTTGAGGATGGGGCAAATACAATTGTCGAAAATACTTTTAAATATTATCGTGATGAAGATGACAGTGTTTTACCAAGATCTATCGGGACCCGCGAAGCTTTTTTAAATGCCATGAAACTTGATATTGCCATGGGAGGATCATCTAACACCATCCTTCATTTGTTAGCTATTGCTCGAGAAGCCAATGTCGATTTTACCATGAAAGACGTTGATGAGTTGTCGCGAAAGATTCCTGTTTTATGTAAAGTTTCACCAAGCTCAAACTATCACGTCGAAGATGTTAATCGTGCCGGTGGAGTAATGCGGATCCTTGCTGAACTAAATCGAAAGAATTTATTAGATACCTCGGTTTACAATGCTTCATTTTCAACATTGGGTAAAGCGATCGAGGAGATGGATATTTTAAGTGATCAGCCTAATGAACTAAAGCAAAGTATCTACAAATCTGCACCTGCCGGAATCCCGAATTTGGTAATGGGTTCGCAACAAAATTATTATAAAGAATTTGATATGGATGAAAAGCATGGCTGCATCCGATCAGTTGAAAATGCTTACAGCGTAGATGGTGGATTAGCCGTCTTATTTGGAAATCTTGCTGAAGATGGATGTATTGTTAAAACTGCCGGGGTCGATTCTTCCGTTTTGATATTTAAAGGAAAAACCAAGGTGTTTGAATCGCAGGATTCAGCTGTGGAGGGAATACTTGATGGAACTGTTAAACCCGGAGATGTTGTAATTATCAGGTACGAAGGCCCAAAAGGTGGACCTGGTATGCAGGAAATGCTTTATCCAACCTCATACTTAAAAGCTAAAAAACTTGACAAAACCTGTGCTTTGTTAACGGATGGAAGATTCTCCGGTGGAACTTCAGGTTTATCAATCGGGCATGCTTCGCCCGAAGCTGCTGCTGGTGGTGCCATCGCTTTAGTTAAGAATGGAGATCCGATTGAAATCAATATCCCCAAAAGGAGCATCAATGTAATGATTTCGAATCAGGAACTTAAAGAACGAAGAGTGAATCTGGAGGTAGAAAATAAAGGTGATTATCAACCTAAGAATCGAAAAAGAGAAATAAGTCAAGCTTTAAAATTATATGCGGCCCATGTATCCTCAGCCGATCAGGGCGCAATCAGAATACTTTAATCCCAATTAATCCCGCGAAACAACAATAAAATAGAACTAAAAGATCAATGAAATGGAAACTATAACAATTGATAAAAAAAATCAAAAAAGTAAAATATATAAGCGAGTTACAGGATCTGATGCCATAATCTTATCAATGCTGGCCGAAAATGTTAAGACTGTTTTTGGTTATCCGGGTGGAGCCATTATGCCACTTTATGATAAGTTAATGGATTATGAAGATCAACTGCATCATATCTTAACCAGACATGAACAAGGTGCCATTCATGCTGCGCAGGGCTTTGCTCGTGTAAGTGGTGAAGTTGGCGTTTGTTTGGCAACTTCAGGGCCGGGCGCTACCAATTTAGTAACAGGAATTGCCGATGCATTCATGGACTCTACACCCTTGGTTTGTTTTACAGGCCAGGTTTTTTCTCATTTGCTTGGAACTGATGCCTTTCAGGAGACTGATGTTGTTGGGGTTTCGATGCCTGTTACAAAATGGAATTTTCAGGTAACAAAAGCCGAGGAGATTGCCGAAGCAGTAGCTAAAGCATTTTATATAGCCCGTTCAGGTCGACCAGGTCCGGTACTCATTGATATCACAAAAGATGCAATGATTAATGAGGTTGACTTCTGTTATAAAAAATGTGAAATGATAAGAAGTTATATTCCTGTACCGGCAACTAAGGATCATTATATAGAGGAAGCTGTTGAATTAATTGATCAGGCCAAAAAACCATTTGTTTTATTTGGTCAGGGAATAGTGCTGAGCGGTGCAGAAAATGAATTGAAGACGTTTCTTGATAAAACTGGAATACCTGCAGCTAGCACTTTGCTTGGATTATCAGCCTTGCCTAACGACCATGAACTTTATACCGGTATGCTCGGAATGCATGGAAATGCCGCTCCAAACATGAAGACCAATGAGGCTGATTTAATTATTGCATTAGGGATGCGTTTCGACGATAGGGTTACAGGGAAAGTTGATGCTTATGCACCCAATGCTAAAAAAATCCATTTCGAAATTGATAAGTCTGAAATAAATAAAATCATCAAAATTGATGTGAAAGTTCTTGGTGATGTTAAAGACACCCTGGCTAGAGTTACTGCATTGGTTAGCCCAAATTCACACAAAAAGTGGAGAGACAGTTTCAAGGTAATTGATGAAGTGGAAAACAAAAGAGTCATAAAAAAAGAACTTTATCCTGAATCAGGAGATATCGCAATGGGTGAGGTAATGCGTTATTTAAATTATGTTTCAGAGGGTTTAGCCGTTGTTGTCGCCGACGTGGGCCAACACCAAATGATCGCTTCAAGATACAGCAAGTCAAAGCAAACCCGAAGTTTTATCACTTCAGGTGGGCTGGGAACCATGGGGTTTGCATTACCGGCTGCCATGGGTGCTCAGATTGCGGCGCCTCAACGAAAAGTAGTTTCGATTTCCGGAGATGGAGGATTCCAAATGACCATGCAAGAACTTGGCACAATCGCCCATCACAAAATTCCTGTAAAAATGATTGTGTTGAACAATAACTACCTGGGCATGGTTCGACAGTGGCAGGAGTTGTTTTTTGATAAAAGATACGCCTCTACGGCGATAACCAGCCCTGACTTTGTTCATTTGGCTTCTTCTTATGGCATTAAAGGCGAAAGAATATTTGAGAGAGAAAATTTGGTAGATGCCATTAAAAGAATGTGGGAAAGCGATGGTCCTTACATTCTTGAAATAAAAGTTGAGACAAAAGGAAATGTATTTCCAATGATTCCTGCCGGAAGCGCAGTTGATAAAGTAGTTTTTGGAGATGAAAAATAATTTAAAAATGATATTAAATTTTTAACAATGAACGAGGAATTTACAATAACAGTTTTTTCTGAAAACAGCATTGGTTTGCTGAACCGCATAACCATCAATTTTACAAAAAGGAAATTAAACATTGATAGTCTAACTGTTTCTGAATCTGCGATTAAAGGAGTTTACAAATTTACGATTGTTGTAAACTGTGCACTAGCAACAGTCGAAAATCTGGTGAAGCAACTTGAGAAACAGGTTGATATTCTTCGCACATTTTTTTTGCGTGAAAGCGAAATATTGCATCAGGAAATGGCCATGTACAAGATTGAAACATCATCATTCATGGAATCAAATAATGTGGAAGGAATTATCAGGCAACACAATGCCAGGATTTTAGAAGTAACTAAAGAATATACCGTTCTTGAAAAAACGGGTCATAAAAAAGAAACTCAACAGCTTTTCGAAGAACTTAAACCTTTCGGAGTCCTGCAGTTTGTTCGTTCAGGCAGGGTTGCAATTACCCGATTAAAAAAAGAGTTATTAAGTAATTATTTAGAAAAGTTAGAAAGACGTGAACTTCATGAAGATGAGTAAATTACGATGAAGTAGAAATAAATAGATAAAAAAATTAATCAATCATTTAAAAATAGAAATATAATGGCAACAATGAAATTTGGTGAGGTTGAAGAAAGCCTCGTAACAAGAGAAGAATTCCCTTTAAGTAAAGCAAAAGAAGTATTAAAAGATGAAGTAATTGCAGTCATAGGTTACGGGGTTCAGGGACCGGGTCAGGCATTAAACTTAAAAGACAATGGTTTTAATGTTATCGTTGGCCAACGAAAAGATTCGAAAACATGGGATAAAGCGGTTAAAGATGGCTGGACTCCAGGTAAAGATTTATTCGAAATTGAAGAGGCTTGTGAAAAAGGAACCATCCTTCAATATTTACTTTCAGATGCAGGTCAGATTGCTTTGTGGCCAACCGTTAAATCACACTTAACCACTGGAAAAGCATTGTATTTTTCTCATGGCTTTGGAATAACCTACAGTGAACAAACAGGAATCGTTCCTCCGGCTGATATTGATGTAATTTTAATCGCTCCTAAGGGTTCAGGAACCAGCTTACGCAGAATGTTTCTGGAAGGAAGAGGTTTAAACGCAAGTTATGCAATCAGCCAGGACGCAACTGGAAAAGCCCTTGACAGAGTTTCAGCTCTAGGAATTGGAGTTGGCGCTGGGTATTTGTTTCAAACTACTTTCAAAAAAGAAGTTTATTCAGATCTAACAGGAGAACGTGGAACCTTAATGGGTGCCATTCAAGGAATTTTTGCTGCTCAGTTCGAAACTTTAAGAGAAAACGGTCACTCTCCATCAGAGGCTTTTAATGAAACTGTTGAAGAGCTAACCCAAAGTTTAATGCCATTGGTTGCTGAAAACGGAATGGATTGGATGTATGCCAATTGCTCAACCACAGCTCAAAGAGGAGCCTTAGATTGGTGGAAGAAATTCAGAGATGCAACAAAACCGGTTTTCTCTGATTTGTACAAACAAGTTGCATCTGCAAATGAAGCTAAAGTTACCATTGAAGCCAATAGTAAGCCTGATTACCGTGTTAAACTGGAAGCGGAACTCGACGAACTCAGAAACAGTGAAATGTGGAGAGTAGGATCAGTAGTCCGCGGATTACGTCCTGAAAATAATTAATCAGTTAGAATGAATTAGGACTTTTAAATTTAAAATAATGGACAATAAATTATACATTTTTGATACAACCTTGAGAGACGGAGAACAAGTCCCGGGCTGCCAGTTAAACACAGTTGAAAAAATTGAGGTTGCAAAGGCGCTTGAGGTACTCGGCGTTGATATCATCGAGGCTGGATTTCCAATTTCCAGCCCCGGCGATTTTAATTCGGTGGTTGAAATATCAAAGGCTGTTACATGGCCAACGATTTGTGCACTAACAAGGGCGGTTGAAAAAGACATTGACGTTGCAGCCGAATCATTAAAATATGCCACTAGAAAAAGAATTCATACGGGTATTGGAACTTCATTTTATCACATCAATTATAAACTGAAATCCAATCAGGATGAAATTATTGAGCGGGCAATTGCGGCTGTAAAATATGCCAAAAAATATGTTGAGGATGTAGAATTTTATTGTGAAGATGCAGGTAGAACAGAAAACGAATATTTAGCCAAAGTTGTCGAAGCGGTAATTGAAGCAGGGGCAACGGTAGTTAATATTCCAGATACCACCGGTTATTGTTTGCCCAATCAATACGGCGAAAAAATCAAATACTTGTACGAAAAAGTAAATGGCATACATCGGGCTGTTATTTCAACCCATTGTCATAACGATTTGGGATTGGCTACGGCAAATACAGTTGCCGGTATCGAGAATGGTGCACGACAAGTTGAGGTTACGATAAACGGAATTGGTGAGCGAGCCGGGAATACTTCCTTGGAAGAAATTGCCATGATTTTAAAAAGCCACAAAACGTTAAATGTTGAATGTAATATCAATACCAAAAAGATTTACAAAATAAGTCGCATGGTTTCGAGCTTGATGAACATGCCTGTTCAACCTAATAAAGCAATCGTTGGTCGAAACGCCTTTGCGCACTCAAGCGGAATCCATCAGGACGGCGTACTTAAGAATCGGGAAAATTATGAGATTATTGATCCGGCGGATGTTGGTATTAATGAATCATCAATGGTTTTAACAGCACGAAGTGGAAGAGCTGCCCTAAAAAACAGGCTTGAAATTTTAGGCTTTAAGTTAACTAAGGAAAAACTTGATCAGGTTTATGAAGAATTTTTAACCCTGGCCGATAAGAAAAAGGACATCAATGATGATGATGTGGCACTTTTAATTGGAGATGTTAAGAAGGAGGAAAGAAGGATTAAACTTGATTTCTTACAAGTAATTACCGGAAAGAATTTAGTGCCCATGGCAACCATTCGTTTAGATATTGCAGGTGAAAAGTTCGCTGCTACCGAAGCAGGGAATGGTCCGGTTGATGCTGCCATAAAATCAATCAAAAGCATCATCCATCGAAAAACAAAATTACAGGAATTCCTCATTCAAGCCATCACTCGTGGTAGTGACGATATCGGGAAAGTTCATATGCAGGTACTACACGAAGGACAAATTTATTACGGATTTGCTGCAAACACTGACATCATCACTGCTTCAGTTGAAGCATATTTGGATGCCATTAACAAAATGAGTCCAAATGGTAGAAAAGTTGATGAGAAAAAGGAAGTTGAGATTGTTAACGAAAATTAATTTTAGACTAAAGTGAAAAATAAAACATTATTTGATAAAATCTGGGATGCCCATGTGGTCCGTAAAATTGAAGACGGGCCAAGTGTCCTCTACATCGACAGGCATTTTATTCATGAAGTAACAAGTCCTGTTGCGTTTGGGAATCTGGAAAAGAGAGGACTTAAAGTTTTGAGACCGGAACGAACCATCGCCACCATGGATCATAATATTCCGACAATTGATCAACATCTTCCCATAAAAGATTTACTTTCTCGGGCACAGGTGAAACAACTAGAAGAAAATTGTAAAAATCACAATGTTGAATTATTTGATTTGAAACATGAGAATTTGGGAATTGTTCATGTGATTGGCCCTGAGTTAGGATTAACTTTACCTGGAACGACTATTGTTTGTGGCGATAGTCATACTTCTACGCATGGAGCACTTGGTGCTGTCGCATTTGGAATTGGTACAAGTGAGGTTGAAATGGTTTTCGGAAGTCAGTGTGTGATGCAAACCAAACCCAAGCGAATGCGCATCTCCATCAACGGGAAATTGAACAAAGCGGTTACCTCAAAGGATCTTATTCTTTACATCATTTCAAAAATAAGCAGTAGCGGTGGTACGGGTTATTTTATTGAATTTGCGGGCGATACCATCCGTAATTTAAGCATGGAAGCACGAATGAGTCTATGCAATATGAGTATCGAGTGCGGTGCCAGGGGAGGCTTGATTGCTCCTGATGAGGTGACATTCGAATACATTAAAGGACGTGAACATGCGCCAAAAG
The DNA here is from genome assembly GCA_963675215.1 of Bacteroidales bacterium. Classification (GTDB taxonomy): domain Bacteria; phylum Bacteroidota; class Bacteroidia; order Bacteroidales. Next base: position 3,149,836 of record OY775914.1, on the reverse strand, counting down.
GAGAAGCATGGAATAAGGCAGTTAAAGCATGGTCTGAATTAAAAACTGAAGAAAATGCCGTTTTCGATTTAGAATACACTTACGATGCTGCTGACATCATTCCAATGATTACCTATGGAACCAACCCGGGGATGGGAATGAAAATTTCAGGTAAAATACCTGCAAATATCAACGACGACAGTTTTAATAATGCCCTTCATTACATGGGTTTTGAAAAAGGACAGTCCTTAATCGGTAAAAAAGTTGATTATGTTTTTGTTGGGAGTTGCACCAATGGTCGAATAGAAGATTTAAGAATGTTTACTGAAATGGTGAAAGGAAAACAGAAAGCTAAGAACATCACAGCTTGGATTGTTCCTGGTTCAAAGGCAGTTGAAAAGCAGGCCGAAAAAGAAGGACTCGTTGACATCTTAAATAAAGCTGGCTTTAGTTTCCGACAACCCGGATGTTCAGCATGTTTAGCCATGAACGATGATAAGGTTCCGGCAGGAAAATATTCAGTTTCAACCTCAAATCGGAATTTTGAAGGTAGACAAGGACCCGGAGCAAGAACTTTATTGGCCAGCCCATTAGTTGCTGCAGCTGCTGCTGTTACAGGATTTATCACAAATCCTGCCGATTTAATCTAGAAAATATTACACACAATTAGAAAATTAAAACAATGAGTTTCGAGAAATTTAAAAACTTAAAATCGCCTGCGGTTCCGTTGCCAATTGAAAATATTGATACGGATCAAATCATTCCTGCTCGATTTTTAAAGGCAGTTGAACGAAAAGGGTTTGGCGATAATCTCTTTAGAGATTGGAGATATGAAAAAACAAATCAAGAGAATAAATCATTTGTGTTGAATGATAAAAAATATTCAGGGAGCATCCTCTTAGCCGGAAAAAATTTTGGATCGGGGTCAAGTCGTGAACACGCTGCATGGGCCTTGTACGACTATGGCTTTCGAGTTGTGGTCTCCAGCTATTTTGCCGATATTTTTAAGAATAATGCTTTAAACAATGGCTTATTGCCCATACAAGTAACATCTGAAGATTTTGAAGAATTGATGTCAGCTGTAAAAGAAAACCCCAATACCCTATTTGAAGTGGACCTGGAACAGCAATCATTGAGAGTCATTGAAAGAGACTTTGAACTTTCATTTGAAATTAACTCTTACAAAAAGGAGTGTTTACTAAATGGCTACGACGATTTCACATATCTGCAAAACATGCTTGCCGATATTGAAAAATACGAACAAGAAAGAGCAGCAGCGTTTTAACTAATGATTACTGATTATTGAATAATGAGGAATGAAGAACGACGTGTTTTGAAATTAACTTTTAAATTCCGACTACTAACTACTGTTTTCTGACTTCTTTCTAAATTAAACTAAAAACAATGAATGATCTAATACAAATAATGGATACTACCCTGCGCGATGGCGAACAAACTACAGGTGTGTCCTTTAACGATTCTGAAAAACTAACGGTTACCAAACTCTTATTGCAGGATGTAAAAGTGGACAGAGTTGAGGTTGCCTCAGCGAGAGTGTCGAACGGAGAATTTAATGCGGTAAAACGAATTACCGATTGGGCACGTGAAAATGGTTTGAATGACAAGATTGAAATTTTAGGATTTGTGGATGGAAAGGAATCGTTAAATTGGATTCATGATGCCGGGGGAGAGGTTGTTAATTTATTGTGCAAGGGATCTTTAAAACACCTTGTAGGTCAACTTCGTAAAACGCCTGAAGAACATTTTTCTGCAATTAAAGCGTTTACTGTTAATGCAAATAAAATGGGCATACGGGTAAATATTTATCTGGAGGATTGGTCTAACGGAATGAGAAATTCTCAGGATTATGTGATTGAAATGATGGATGCTTTGAAAGATTCAAATATCGATCGATTCATGTTACCCGATACTTTGGGTATTTTAAATCCTGATGAGGCTTATTCATTTTGTAAGCTGATGGTCGATCGCTATCCAACATTAAAATTTGATTTTCATGCCCATAACGATTATGATTTAGCGGTAGCCAATGTTGTTGGTGCTTTAAAAGCAGGCATTCGTTGTTTTCATACAACCATTAATGGTTTAGGTGAACGCGCAGGGAATGCGCCTCTATCAAGTGTGATTGCAGTTGTTCGAGATCAATTGAAAATGAATACCTCTGTGGATGAAAAAAAACTTAATAAGATTAGTCGTATTGTTGAGACTTTCTCTGGCATTCGAATCCCTACAAACAAGCCACTGATTGGCGAATATGTTTTTACCCAGTGTAGTGGGGTTCATGCCGATGGTGACAATAAGGATAATCTATACCAAAATGAATTGATCCCTGAACGATTTGGAAGACACACCAGCTATGCTTTAGGTAAAACTTCCGGGAAATCAAATGTTCTAAATAATCTTGATACATTGGGCTTAAGTCTGGGCCCGGAGTCTTTAAAGAAAGTAACTGATAAAGTAATCGAATTGGCGGATCGAAAGGAAACGGTAACTATTGATGATTTACCTTATATCGTCGCAGATGTTTTAAAAAGTAAATCAATATCTGATCGGATTAAAATTCGTAATTATGTAATTTCACTCTCAAAAGGTTTGAGGCCATCAGCATCTGTAAAAATTCTTATTGATGATGAAAATTATCAAGCTAATTCTGAGGGCGACGGACAGTATGATGCATTCATGAATTCCTTAAAAAAGATTTACATGAAACTAAATAAACCGTTCCCACAGCTATTGGATTATTCGGTTTCAATTCCTCCGGGAGGCAGAACAGATGCCCTGGTAGAAACAGTAATTACCTGGCGATTAAAAAGAGAATTTAAAACCAGAGGATTGGAAACAGATCAAACCACAGCAGCCATTGTTGCTACCGAAAAAATGCTTAATGTTATTGAAAATGATTTTAGTTAGAAGACAGAATTTAGTAGTCAGAATTCAGAATCCAGAATCCAGAATCTGTTATCCAGTATGTAGAATACAGAAATCAAAAACCAGAAACCAGAAACTAATAACCAGAAACTAAAAACTTAAAAAATATGAATTTAAATATTGCGGTATTACCCGGAGATGGAATTGGCCCGGAAATAATTGAGCAAGCCATTAAAGTAATAATAGCCATAACTGATAAATTTGATCACGAAGTTCAATTTAGATATGGTTTGGTTGGGGCCGCAGCTATTGATAAAACAGGAAATCCTTATCCCGAAGATACCCATCAGCTATGTTTAGATTCTGATGCCATTCTTTTTGGTGCCATTGGAGATCCCAAATACGATAATGACCCAAAGGCTAAGGTAAGGCCAGAACAAGGTTTATTGGAAATGAGAAAACGTTTAGGATTGTACGCAAACATTCGGCCTGTAATTACCTTCCCTTCCTTAATTGAAAAGTCACCTTTGAAAAAAGAAATTATTGAAGGTGTTGATTTCGTCTGCTTGCGCGAATTAACAGGTGGGCTTTATTTTGGAAAACCTCAGGGAAGGTCGGAAGATGGAAAAACCGCTTACGATACTTGTGTTTATTCTGAATACGAGATACAAAGAATTGTCAAGCTTGGGTTTGAAATGGCCGCTAAAAGACGAAAAAAGCTAACGCTTGTTGATAAAGCAAATGTTCTTGCCAGCTCAAGATTATGGAGAGAAACAGCGCAGGCAATGGCCAAAGATTATCCTGATATCAAATTAGAATACATGTTTGTAGATAATGCCGCCATGCAAATTATTCAATGGCCTAAACAATTTGATGTGATGGTAACCGAAAACTTATTCGGAGATATCCTTTCGGATGAATCAAGTGTTATTAGTGGCTCATTGGGAATATTGCCTTCTGCATCCGTTGGAGATGAAAATGCGCTTTTCGAACCCATCCACGGATCGTATCCTCAGGCTGCCGGAAAAAATATTGCAAATCCGGTAGCAACGATCTTATCCGCTGCCATGATGCTCGATCATTCTTTTAAGCTACAAAAAGAGGCAACATTGATTAATGAAGCTGTTGAAAAATCGATCGAAAAAGGTATCGTTTCTGCCGAAATTGCAAAGGATGGAAAATCATCAGGAACAAGCGAGATTGGTGATTGGATTTCAAATTACATTAAGAATAAGTAGATCCGAATAGGGTTAATTTCATTAAAATAATCATATCATTGTAGTTTTACTCATAAAATACATAATTAAGAGGTTTATTATTAATTCGGCGATCCGGTCAGGAATTTATTTCTGACCGGATTTTTTTAACTTAGCCCATTATTTAAAATTGATGAAAAAATACTATCCCGAAATTTTGGTGACCCTGCAACTATCTTTTATCTTTTTATTAATGATCAGCGCGCCATTATTTAATCAATTTAATTTATGGTTGGCTATCGAGTTTTCAGGTATTGTATTAGTTTCTTGGGCCTTTTACGAGATCAAATGGAATAATATAAATATCAGGCCAATTGTTAAACTTGATGGCAAGCTGGTTACCTCAGGCCCTTATCGAATTATCAGGCATCCCATGTATTCATCAACATTATTGGTGTTTATTGCCCTCGTGGGCGAATATTTTAGTTTGCTTAGGCTAACTTATCTACTTGCCCTATTTGTTGTTTTAATCTTTAAAATTGAATATGAAGAAAAAGCATTAAACTCACATTTTTCATCTTATGCGAATTATGTGAAAAAATCAAAAAAAATAATTCCTTACATTTATTAAGATATTAAACACAAAAAGCTATGATACTTTCATTAAAAAAATATTTACCAGTATTAATTTTATTTGCAGGATTGATTATTGGGGGGAGTTGCGTAAATACTGATAATTCCTCAAAAGAAATTAAAATCGTCAGGCCGCAAAAGGATACCATTGGCTTTGCGCAATATCCATGGCAAATGGATAGTTTAATGGCTCGAATTGATCGAAAGGGTTGGACTAAAACCAAAGGTGAACCATGGAAAATGGCCATCTGTCCGCATGATGATTATACTTATGTTGGGAAATTATATCCTGAAATTCTTCAAAATGTGAAAGCACCTAATGTTATTCTAATTGGTGTTGCCCATAGTGCAGCCGCTTTAGGAATTGAGGACAGGCTTGTTTTTGATACTTACACGCACTGGCAAGGGCCATGGAAGGATGTGCCCGTTTCTCCTATACGTGAGGAACTCTTCGAAATCTTGAAAGCAGACCATGCCATGTTAAACGATACTTTGCAAAAGGTGGAACATTCCGTTGAATCAATGATCCCTTATCTGCAATATTTTAATCGAGATGTTTCTATCGTATCTATCCTTGCTCCGGCAATGAGCTTGGATCGGATGAAAGAAAATGGCAAAGCTTTGGCAGACGCAATCAAAACGGTTGCTGATAAACGTAATTGGAAATGGGGAGTAGATTATGCGGTAGTAGTTACTACGGATGCAACCCATTATGGGGATGAAGATTGGGGTGGCAACGATCGGGCACCTTTTGGAAGTGATGATGTGGGTAATCAAAAAGCACGTGATCTTGAATACGAAATTATTGAGAATTGCTTGAAGGGGGATGTAAATCCTGAAAACATAAAACGCTTTAGTGAGTATACCTTAAGTGCAGAAGATTTTCACGAGTATATTTGGTATTGGTGCGGGCGTTACAGCATTCCAATCGCATTATGGACGACCTACTATTTAAATAACGCACAAACCATCAAAGGTGAGTTTATTGGTTATGCAACGAGCATTACCTGTGAACACATCCCTGTTGATGATTTAGGTTTTGGTCGCACAGCCATAGCTACGGATGGTCATTGGGTTGGCTATGCCGCTTTGGGTTACCGCTAAGTGTGAAAAGAGAAAGATATATTTGATTAATGATTTTCCATAGAATATTAAGATAAGGGTGCTATAAACTGATCATAGAATATATGCAACTCAGTTAAATTGACCCTTATCTCAATCTGTTAATTTTATTCCCAATAATGCTTTATCTTTTAGATTCGCCTATGCAATGGGCGCAATTATCATAACCTTGCATGTGGGAGTGCGCTAATGTCCTGAAACCTATTTTATTAGATTTTGACATTTTCTTTATCCAAATGCATCCCTTTTTATGAACTTCTTTTGAGTTTCTGTTACCAATAAAATCGAACCCATCAGCATCAAGGACATTCAGAACCCATGTGTTTCTTCCGGTGGTTCCGCCATTAACAAATTGGGCAACTGCCATTTCGCATGATTTATTGAACTTTTCAGGGATTTTTAGATATAACTGAACTTCAGATTTGTCGTTGTCCTGAAATGATACATCACGCATTTGGCAAATCTCTCCGGCATTAAGGATGTAGTATGAATATCGGGTATTTGCTTTGTCAAATTTCATTCCGATCAGCTGTGAACCTTCACACAGTCTGCGTAAAATTCTTACGTAAATCTCTGTATCCTTTGGCAGTTCCTGCAGTTCAAATTTTAGTTCTGTTTTTTCATTTTTATTCCCATTTATGAAAAACCCAAACCCATTCAATCCCAGTGGCAATAAATCAACCACATTAATGTTTTTCCATGCAAAATTATTGCTTTCGGAAATGAATTTACTATACATCGATCCTGTCGTGATTAAGGTTTTATCCGGTGCAGGATCAATGGGGTCATCTAGTTCTGAAACCAGGCAAAAATGCCCAATTGAAGGGATATCTGCGTCGTACCATGGGATTTCTTCGATTCTGACCACACCCGGCAGTACATTATTAACAGTAATAGAACCTATCAGATTCCAACTGGCTGGGGTGGAAAAAGTACCAGGAGAAGACCAGTACAAATTAACAGTTACATCACCTGCTACCGAACCGCGATTTTGCAAGCGGATATACACATAGTTTGTTTGTCCTTTTTCAACATCCTCGGCTAAACCATCATTGGTCATATCCCCTAAGGTAACATCAGGATTTGCTACCTGTGCAGTGCGTGTAATAATATCCGGACTCCTGTATAATGTACCTAATGAAGGAATGGTACCTACGTCAGTTAAGCTATCCCGAACATAAATATCTGGTCCGATACCCACAGCTGTAAAGGCATTTTTAACAGAATCAAGTATTTTCAGATAATCAACATCCAATTTATAAAGTGAATTGACTGCATTCAATGCGGCTTCCCGACATTCGAGGAAGGTTGCACTGTTATTTCCTAATAATCCAATAGATTGGACATGGAACATGATTTTCTCGGTTTTTTGGTAGCCGATTGCATCTGCCGAAATCGCACTGTTTGGATGCGTACCTCCGTGAAGCATAAAATATGCCGCATAAATCATCGGTCCGCAGGCAGCATGAGGATCTTGCCCATTAAAATAACCTATTCCCATGGTGTCAAGTGAGGCAAGCACATGATTTGGTATTTGCGAAAGCGCTCCCGGATCCGAAGGATTTGACATTCTTCTGAGGCAGTCGCCAGGAAATCCAGGAGTCGTGCATTCTTCTCCTATATCGGTGTCATCGCTATCGATAAAAGCAGCAAAAATATCAGAAAATGCTTCATTCAATCCTCCCGATTCGTTATAGTAGTCAAGGCCTGAAGAATGATCAGTTACTGCATGTGTAAATTCATGCGCAACAACATCTTTTGGTGTTACGTAATCAAAGGTTGATAGGGTTGCACTTCCATCCCCAAAATAAAATTTCTTTTGAGAAGGAGAATAATATGCATTGTCGTAGTTTGTTCCTCGGTGAACGCCTGCATAGATCGTAGATCCTGCATTGTCAAAGCTATTCCAGCCATGTGTATTTCGGTAATAGTCAACAGTTTCGCCTAAATAGCGATGGACATCTACTTCGGCACCTTGGTTGTCTTTTCTTGGACTGCTAGTGAGGTCATTCCAGTTATCGTTGCTGTCCTCACTCACATTGCTGTTGCCTGCAGTACTCGAGGTCCCATCTAAATCGCAGGTTCGTATTTCAGGCCCACCTGCGCCTACACGGGTGCTATCAATTAATTTATAAGTGCCTGCATCAAGCGTGCTATTAAGGCCTCCCGGGCCGGAGTAATAGCCTGTTCCGATATTCCTGAAATCATTATACTTAAATATAATTTTTCCATCAACGGCACTCACGAAATATTGAAGTAACTTATCATTTTCAAGGTTGTCAATGAGTATATTCCATACCAAATAATACTTATTCTTAAGACTGTAAATGCTCAATTTTGGCTCATAATCTTCATCAACTTTTCCTTGTTTTGCATCTTTTAATGCAGATTTGATGGCATCTTCCAAATTGATCTTTGGCTCAGTATCGATGCTAATTTCAGGTAAGTACTTGTTTGCAACACGATTGATTGTTTTGTCTTCGGCGAATTGCACACGAATGGTTCCTCCGTTAACAGGGACACCATTATGTGTTTGTTGCATGGCCACACAAATATTCCCTGCTGAATCTGTTACCTTGTTAATTAAGGAAAGATCGCGTTTAGGATCTTTCATGCGGAATAGCGATTTGTTTTCTTCTAAAAACTCTTTAGCTGCATCCACTGCTACTTTCTGGCCAACACCATGAAATGACTCAGCGATATTCCCTGAAATTAGCGCAGGTGCTTTCAGCTCATGATCCCATCTTATTTTTAATTTGGAATCTCGGTTTTTAAGCTTAGCAAGGTCAAATTCCTGGCTGGCGCTCATCATTTTTTGATTTTTTGATTTTTTCATTTTATTTACCTCCTTTTATTAATTAGTATGTGTTTAAAATTGCTATTTATGACACATGGTTTGATTTCCTTTTTATCTAAGAGGGAGCAAAATATTACGGCTTTTTATATCGCCTAATGCTTATTTGTTGAGGGAGATATGCTTTTTACTCAGGATTATTAAATATTCAAATGATATTTAATCAAATTTTAGTTATAATTGCGCTAAGAATGTTTGTATTGGCATTAGCAAGGATGCTAAGAGCTAATGTTTTGTAGCGAGATATTCATGACTTTATACTTAAAATTTAAAAATGTCGCCATTTATGGTGGTAAATTATTTTTGTTTTAATAAAATGGATAGTTATCCAAGTATTATTGCCAAAGAGAATATTAGGGCTGATACTTTTGATATTAGGCCAACAGTTATTGCCGCAGAAGATCATTGGATCGGATTAACTGATTAGGGATATTGGTAAAAGATAGAAAACTGAATTTAGAATAAAGAAAGGGACTTTCCAAAAACGCTTAACTTTTTGGAAAGTCCCTTTAAATTGTATTCACATATGTTTTTTAAGCGCCGATGGCTTTTAAAATTGAAGCCGCTACGTCAGAAACTTTAGCAGCTATAAATTTATATCGCCAAATAAATCCACCATTAATCGATGGATAGCCCTTTTTAAAGTCTGAAATTTGAGTTTCAACATCAGGATCTCGATTTTCAAACGTAAAACCCGGTAGTAAGAAAGTCTCCAATTCAGCATTGGTCATGCCAATTTCTGTAGCCATTTCCTGAAGGTTTTCAATCCATGTTTTATAAACTGCTCCACCGTATAATTGTAGATTCCACCATGAGAAATTATTTCCAATGACTTTATCACCTTTCGTAATCACCGTATTTTTTATAACGGTATTCCAACTGGGCATGTTTTTGTATGGAGCGGCTGTAACCATATACCCTGCTGCTTTAATATCATTTGCTATGGTCGAAATAAAAGGTGCATCAAAAGTAGTAGTTTCCGGTTCGTAGTCAAGATCTAAGCCATCTAAATCTGCCGTGGCTAAGAAATCAAGCATGTTTTGTTTTGAAGTTTTTGATTCACCTTTGGCAGGACTTAGCCAGGAAGCTTTCATTTTTGGATAATCAAAATCTGAAACAGATGCCGGATGACCATACCAATTACCTCCACCAATCGAAAAAAGAACTGTTTTTACTGATGTTCCCTTGGTTGATTTGAGGCTTTTTATCAGTGTTAAAAGTGAATCATTCATGGGTACATCATTATACACCAATGTTCCGTCATCAATAACATGGAATAACCCAACGATAACCGTTGTAAAACCTGAATTAATGATGGCTTTTGTTGATGCTGCGGTCAGAATATCTTCTGTATATAAAACTGCATTTGGGTGTGGAATTGTTTTCATTGTTTTTCTATTTAGTTTGTGATGGTTAAGTTTTGATGAGTTATAAAATCTCACCCTTGTTTTTGAGTATAATTAGTTTAATTCTTTAGTTAGGCAGGCTAAACGAGTGAACATCCTAATTGTGAGGTGCAGAAGTTTATTCCAAAGTTACGAATATGTCGTTGTTATTTATAATTAATTTAAATAAGAAGGAATGGAAAGGTTTAATGAGGTGGTTTTCTTTTTTAACTACTTACGGAAATAGCAAGCCTTGATGATATGGGCCTAAAGCATTAGGGAAATAATTTTGATTTGTGGCGATTTGAAAGAGAATAGTAGTCAACTAGGTAACACTTTCCGGGTTACCAGCATGTTAGCAGACAGGTTATTTTGATACTTTATTATGTTTAGTTTTTATGTTTAATACCTCCACCAGCCTTTTTGCTTTATCAAGCATATCAGTATCGAGCAACCATATTTTAAATTTTGTTTTTTTGAAATTAATAACAAGGTTAGCTTTTTTATATGATTCCGGAAAATAGGGAACTCCATTTAATATCCAGGTAAAAACTCTTAACCATTTGGCTAGTTTAGGATACCAAACATTATTTAATTCAATCGACCGAATATCATCATAAGCGTAAAAGACGGTATTTGGTTCTGTTTGTTCATCAATTAAATTAAATCCATCATCAAGAAGTTGGAATTCCATTTTTGGATTCTTTTTTATGATAATATTTTCATTCATCGTTACTTTTTTTATGTTGTTTTAAGCTTTGGTTATGTTGCGTTTTACAAAACCCTAAAGGTTTTTTACCTTTCTTATTGCGATACACTGTGAGCCGCTGTTGTATGTCGCTTTTATTCTTCAATTCTGTGTTCTACATCCATTTTTTGATGAAGAATTCTAATGATTTCAACTATATTACACTGCCCCATTCGATAAAAAATCAAATGAGAATTAACAACTGATGCTCTGTATCCTTTTCTAATGTGATCCATTGCTATACCAGTATTAAAATTATTGGAAATGAATTCTATTTCATTGATAATTAAATTGTAATACCTGTCAGCTTGATCAGGTGACCATTTTTCAAAAGTATAAATCCAAATATTCTCAAGATCCTCAACTGCTTTTTCACTTATTCTGTAATTTTGATTGCTCATAAATGTTTCTTGTGCAGTTCTTGTAAATGTTCTTTTGAATTGAAATCATCTATAAAATTGCTGTTTTCGCCAAGATCAAGTGCCTTTCTTAGTTTTAGTGTTTTCTGTTCTTCTGTTTCCAGCAATCTTAAAGCAGTTCTAATAACTTCGCTTGCAGAACTATATCTCCCTGTTGAGATGACATTCTTTATGAATTTCTCAAAATGGTTTCCTAATAATATTGAAGTGTTTTTTCCCATTGTTATATTGTTTTATTTACAAATATACCAATAATTGGTATAGATTTAAAATTACATATAACGCTTTGGCTATGCTGCGTTCTGCAAAACCCTAAGGTTTTTTACCTGTCTTATTGTTATAAACTATAGCTGTTGTTCCACTGTTTGTAACTATTGCTGTCCAATTATAGTTTCCATTTTCCAAATTAAAATATCGCTTTCAGGTGTACCTGCAATGATGTATTTTCCATCCGAACTAAAAGACGCTTGTTGAATTTCCTTTGTTTCTCCTTTGTATTTCCAAACCATTTCTTGGGTTTCTAAATCCCATAATCTGATACAATAATCTTCATTACAACTTAAGATGTATTTTTGATCAAAACGGATATTAAAATTCCCTTCAAAACAAGGGAATGGTTTGTTATAAACTAATTTACCACTTGATAAATCATAATAGTCAATGGTGCAATCACCTTTATAAATCCCAAGTTCGTTTTTGTCGGTAAATAAAATATCACCCGTGGATTTTAATTTATATAGCTGATTATATGATCCTGTTTCCCAAATTATTGTTTCTCCTTTACTGGCAATATTGTCGCGTGAACCACTAATCAGAAACTTTCCATCTGGACTGTAGACTACCCACATCCAATTCGTATTGTGTAAGCCTAAGGTATCAACGAAAATTGAATTTTCAAGATCCCAAATCCTTACCAACTTATCTGCAGAAGCGATTGCTAATTGTTTTCCATTAGGACTAAATGCAACACGATATATTGAATTGGGTAATTCCGTGTCGAATTCAGGAATCATTCCCTTTGTGATTATATGGTATGGATTAATCCGAACTTGTTTGATCTTTTCTCCTGTCGCAACATCCCATATAATAAAACTTCTATCCATCGATCCGCTGGCCAGAAGTTTGTGGTCTGGACTTATGGCAGCACACCAAACCTGATCTTTATGCCCCTTAAAAGTTCTTATTTCCGAAAAAGTCGTTGCATCCCATAGTTTAATGGTATTATCCCAACCATGGCTAATAATGTAGGCTCCGTTTGGACTAAAAAAAGCATTTTGAACCTTATGTTTGTGACCTTTTAAAACTTTAAATGGCTTTGTTTCTTCATGCTGACAGAAAGCATTAGAAATATTAAAAATAAAAATCACTATGATAATGCTATTTTTCATGTTTTTGAAAATTGCTTATTAAACGTGTAGCATATATTGTTCCTAACGATTTTTTATCTGTTTGATTGCCAGGAACTATAGCTGTCGTTACCACACGTTTTTAATTCTTTTGATTTGATTTTTCTTCCAATATTTTTATTTTTTTCTTTAAACGAAAATTGTCATTAAAACTATTTATGTTTCCGAGTATGAATCAAGTTATTAATAATGAAATACCATATGTATAATGTTTAATTGCGAAAATTACTCCATTAAGAACTAATACTGTCGCAATAGCATAAATTATATCTCTTATCGTTTTTAATTGTTTATCTGTCATAGTTTCTATTTAAGTTTTAAGCTGTCTGAAAAATCGTAATATCTCGTCGTTACTTCATCTTTTTAATATGTGTGGTAACGGTTCGTATAAGAATAGTAGCCGATTGCGGACTTCATTCCTGTCAAATTACAAAAAAATCAAAGCGGGCTACAACCCCTGATTTTACTGCTGAAGCGGTTATCATTTTTGTACATTGATAGTTCACGTCAATATTTTTTACTTTGATTTCCCATTTCTTTATTAGATAGACAGCCATTTCAAAGCTGCTCTTTCTGAAGCGAATACTTGAACGTTAAATCCAATTTTCTCATTAACTTCATTTCCAAAAAGCATGGAGGCTGCAACAGAATAGGGGCTATCTACAATTAATGCTTGCTTTTTTCCCCTAATAATAGTTTCAATTTTTTGCATAAAATTTATAATCTCAGGTAAATTTTTACGTGGTATTTGAAACTCTCCACTTCTATAGTCTGAAAAAAGATTATATTTCAATTTAGTAAATTCCGGTAAAGTTAAGAACTCATTCCACGCTTCCTCAATGTCTTCGGCATGGATTAATCCTGAGTGTTTATACTTTATTAATTTTAGTTCATGGTCAATAATAATTGAATATTTCATTTTTTTATTTTTCATGTTACCTATCCTATGTGTATATACTATTGTTTATATTACCGCATTATACTGGTTATTATATTCAGTGCTAAAATATTATAATCGACAGAAAAACAGTACAATAAATGCTTTGCTTGTGTGTATAAACACCATGCTTAATTTTTACATTTTATCGATTATTAAAAATCGAATTTTCTTTCAATAATAGGGGAGCTGCAATTCTTTGTTAGCATGTGCGGTGCTTGGCAGGAAAGAATTTCAATACGAATATAGAAAATATATTGATAAAATTTGTTAGGACAGTACTTTCCTTTTTTGCCTGCTAACAAAATATACGCCAGCAAATATTAATGAAGCTGAAACAATTTCGATTAAGGTGAGTCGGTCGCCGATTATGAATATGGCTACGACTGAAGCAATAAAAGGTTGGGTATAGATATAGGAACTGGCAACAATCGGGCTTACATGTTTTAAGGAAGAACTCACAAGTAAGTATGCAACAATGGTAACCGCAAACATGATATAAAACATGGATGCCCATGCTTTTAAATCGAATGAGTGATAATTCACTTCTAAGGCAGGTTTTGCACAAATTGGTAAGGCATAAATGGCACCGAAAATAAATACCCACCTGATTACCGTCATTGTTTTGTATTTAACCAGGAGTGGTTTGGCAATGACCAAATAAAGTGCGAAAGATGCTGCATTCAGAAATAAGAAAAGGTTTCCCAGAAATAAATCGGAGCTAAGCGAAAAATTGCCGCCCATTAAAATAATCGCTGTTGCACCTGTTGTTCCTAAGATGATGCCAATTGCTTTCATAAAAGTGAGCCTTTCCTTAATTAAAAAGAAAGCAAAAATAGAGGTAATGATGGGGCTACTGGTCATCAATATGGAGGCATTAATTGGGGTGGAGAGATTTAATCCTTCAAAGAATAAAATCTGGTTAATGGCCACCCCAAATAAACCACATGCTGCCAGTCTTAACAAATCCTTTTTGTCAACTTTTTCTTTACCCCAAAATAAATTATATATGGTAAAAAAGATTAAAGCTCCCAAAACCCGCCAAAAAATTACTCCTTTTGGACTGATGTATTCAGGCATAATCCCCTTGGCAATTACATAATTTAATCCGTAGATTATATTACCTGTTATTAATGCCAGATGCGCTTTTACTTTGTTGGTCAACGCTTTAGTTGTTAATTTGATCAGATGGTATAGTGAATGTTCCTGCTTCTTCCTGAAGGATACTATCAATCATTTTTTGAGCAACCTTCGTAGCATGTACGCCTCTGTATTTTTTTAGTTTTCCTAATAGGAGGGGATTAAGAATTTGAATAAAGATCTTTCCGATTTTCTCTCCTAAACGATTTTCTTTTCTGTCTCCCATTAAAATAGATGGTTGCAAAATAATCAAACGCTCAAAGCTTAAATTCTTTAATGCCTCTTCCATTTCACCTTTTGTTTTAAGGTAAAAGTTTCCGGAGTTTTTATTTGCACCAATTGATGAAATAACTGCAAAATTTGAAACTCCGTTTGAGGATGCATTGGATGCAATCTTAACAACATAATCGAAATCAATTTTTCGAAATGCTACTTGTGTTTTTGCCTTTTTTATGGTTGTACCCAAACAGCAATAAACATCGTTTGCACTAAATAAATCGGGATGGGAATCTAAATCGTCAAAACTCCCTTTGACTTGCTTTAAATTTGGATGCTTGATTTGAAGTGCGGTTCTTCCGTAAGATATAACTGAATTATATTTAGCATTGGACAATAACAAATTAACTAATTCGGTTCCAACCAAACCACTTGCCCCAAATACCAATGCTGAATTTTTTATCATATTTAGAAAGGTAAATCATCTTCCATTTCAGGAGGAATTTCATTCATTGAAGGTGGAGGAGTGCCTTGTGCATTGTCGGCAGATACTTTGTCAATTTTCCATGCTTCCAGGTTTAGAAAGTAACTTACTTTTCCGTCTTTCTCCCATTTTCTTCCTTTAATGTTGAAGCTAACATTTAGTTCATCATTAATTTGATATGCATCCATTAAATCGCATCGATCCTGATTCAATTGGAATTTAATTAACTCAATAAATTCCCGACCGGCAGCATTTTCTTTTTTCTCAATAACGAATTCTCTTTTTCTAAATGTAGCAGTAACTTGTTGGGTGTCAAATTTCTCTACTAACTTCCCGTTTAATTCATAACTCATAATACAGACAATGTTTTAATATTCAATTTTTAAGTTTTGTGCATTCCATTCATTAAAGACTTCATTAGCCTCGTTTTTCATCAATTGAACGCTCGGTATTTTTCTTTGATTTAGGGGCAAAGATACTTCTTTATAGATAAAAGAATCATCAAAATTTGCAAGTTCTGCATGCTCACGTGTAGCCGCATAAAATATCTTATCGGGTCTTGCCCAATAGATGGCTCCAAGGCACATGGGGCAGGGTTCGCAACTGGTATAAATTTCACAATCATCAAGCTGAAAACTACTCAGGTTCTTACATGCTTCTCTGATTGCAACAATCTCAGCATGAGCAGTTGGATCGTTTTCTGCCACTACTAAATTGCATCCCTCTCCAATAATTTTACCATCTTTTACAATTACCGCACCAAAAGGACCACCCTTTAAATTGGTGATATTTGAACGCGCAAGTTCAATGGCTCTTTGCATAAATTTATTTTCCATCCTTAATTACCATTTTATTTTAAAGTTATTTTTATCAATTAAGCTGCTTATAATATTCCTGTAATCCTCTAAAGGAATTAATTCACCACCCAAACTTTTAACCAATGGCGTTTCCATTTGTGCATCAATTAATCTATAATCCAGTGACTTTAATTTCTCAACCAAAAAATAAAAAGCAACTTTTGAAGCATTGCTCTTTAAATGAAACATCGACTCCCCAAAAAATACCTGCCCGATTGCAACCCCATATAAACCACCCACTAGTTCATCATTGAAATACGTTTCAACTGAATGCGCAAATCCATTGTTAAAAAGATTAAGGTAAGCTTTTTTCATGTCTTCGGTTATCCATGAGCTTTCCTGATCTTTTCGTGGCACTGTTTTGCAGTTATTAATCACCGCTTCAAAATCATGGTCAATTCTTATTTCGAAAATCTCTTTGTTAATCAATTGTTTTAAACTTTTGGATACTTTGAAATTCTCCGGCAGCATAACCATTCTTGGATTCAATGCCCACCACAGTAATGGCAAGTCATCATCGTACCAGGGGAAAATACCGTGCTGATATGCCAAAAGCAAACGCTCTAAACTCAAATCTCCACCGACGGCTAGCAAACCGTCGTCATTGGCCAGGCTTGGATCAGGGAAGATAAGTTCGTCTGTTAATTTAAAAATAGTCATTATTCAGTTGCCTTGTTGATACATTGCTTAACTGTTTCAGAAATCTCAATAATCTGTTCATCAGTAATCGTGAGGGGAGGAGCAATTCGAAAGGCCTTTTTGTGAAACAGGAATTGATCAACAATTAAACCTGCTTCAAGAAGGTTGTTAATTATTTTAATATTTAGCTCTTCAGTTTTGCATTCTACTGCTAACATCAAACCCATGCCACGAATATGGTCGATTCCGTTAAGATCTTGTAATTGCTTTCTGAATAAATCACCTTTTGCGTTAGATTTTTCGGCAAGTTTTTCTTCAAGAATAACCTTTAAGCTTGCAAGTCCGGCTGCTGCACAAACCGGATGCCCTCCAAAGGTGGTGATGTGGCCAAGTGCAGGATTATTGGTTAAGGTATTCATCATTTCTTTAGAAGCGATAAATGCACCAATAGGCATGCCTCCACCCATTCCTTTTGCTAAACAAAGAATGTCGGGAACAACCTTATAATGCTCAAAAGAAAATAATTTGCCGGTTCGTCCAAAAGCCATTTGAACTTCATCAAAAATTAACAAAGCTCCTACTTCATCACAGCGTTTTTTTAGTTTTTGCAGATAATTGTTTTCTGGCAAAATAATACCTGCCTCGGCTTGTATTGGTTCAACCAAAACACAGGCTGTTTGTTTATTTATTCTTGCTAAATCTTCTTCTAAATTAAATTCTAAAAAATGCACTTCAGGCAAAAGCGGGCGATAGGCGTTTTTCATTTCTTCGCTTCCCAATACACTTAAAGCGCCATGCGTGCTTCCGTGATAGGCTTTGTGGAAAGAAAAAATCTGAGTTCTATTTGTAACTCGTTTGGCAAGTTTCAGCGCACCTTCAATGGCTTCGCTTCCTGAATTAACCAGATAAACTGAGTTTAAATTCTTGGGTAAATGATCTACCAGAAACTTTGTTAACTGCACTTGTGGGCTTTGGATGTATTCTCCATAAACCATTAAATGTAAATATTGATCCAATTGATCTTTAATGGCTTCGATAACCTTTGGATGACGATGACCTATATTGTTTACAGAAACTCCTGAAACGAGATCAACATACCTTGTTCCCTTATCATCATACATATATATGCCTTCGGCGCTAATAATTTCAATGGCTAAAGGAGTTGAAGAAGGAGTAGCCAGATTTGATAAAAATATTTGTCGATTTGTAAGCATGTGATTTTTTTTACAAAAATAGTTTAAAGAAATTAGAAATGGAGAATGTAGAATACTGAATATAGAATACAGAATCACGAATTATGAATCACATTTTCCAAATTCAATATCTATAATCTAAGATCTAATGTCTAATATCTTTCTTCTTCAAAGAATTGTTAATTAAATTGTTTATAAAAACTTGCCATGCTTAATAAAAAATAATTTATACTTGCAGCTAAACTTGTGTGAAACAGATGATAAAAAAAGTTGTAGTAATAACCGGTGCTTCGTCAGGAATTGGAAGAGCATTGGCAAAGCGATTTGCCGAACCTGGAACCGCTTTGGTTGTAGGGGCACGGAATTATGATTTGCTTAAGGAATTGGAAGCAGAATTGAGTGATTCTTTTCAAGATATCCTTTCCGTAAAAACTGATGTAAGTGTTGAAGGTGACTGTCAAAACTTAATGAATGAGGCCGTAAACAAATATGGTCGCATTGATGTTTTGATTAATAATGCGGGTATTTCGATGCGCGCACTTTTCGATGAATTGGACTTAAGCGTCATAAAAAAATTAATGGATGTAAATTTTTGGGGCACTGTTTTTTGTTCAAAATACGCATTACCACATTTACAAGCTACAAAAGGATCCTTGGTTGCTGTTTCATCAATTGCTGGTTATAAAGGGCTTCCGGGTCGGACCGGCTACTCGTCGTCAAAGTTTGCCATCCACGGATTTCTTGAAACCGTCCGAATTGAGAATTTGAAAAAGGGCTTACATGTTTTAATTGCCTGCCCAGGATTTACTTCGTCAAATATCAGAACAACTGCGTTGGGAGGTGATGGATCACAGCAAGGAGAATCACCACGGGATGAATCAGAAATGATGTCTGCCGAAGAAGTTGCGGATAGAATATATAAAGCTATCGAAAAACGAAAAAATTCATTAGTTTTAACCTCTCAAGGAAAAATGACTGTTTTGATTAATAAGTTTTTCCCTAAAATGCTTGATAAAATGGTATATAATCACATGGCAAAAGAGCCAAATTCGCCATTTAAATAGAAATAAATATTAAAGAACATGAATAAATTAACACTTGATATTAAGCCCAAAATTGGATTCGGAGAAATTGATTTCGGATTTACCATCGAAAAGGTAGTTGAAAAATTAGGTGATGCCGAAGACATTGAAAATATTCAGGATGATGAAGATTTTAATACGGTAATTATGAATTACTGGAATCTTGGATTATCTGTTTTTATCGAAGGCCAGGGTGCTGAAAAATCAATTGTTTCTTGCTTTGAAACTGATAATCCAAATGCAACTTTGTTTGGAGAAAAGGTTTTCAAAATGAATGAGAAGCAGATTATTGAATTAATGAAGAAAAATGGATTCAAGGATATTGACACCGAGACTGAAGAAAATGGTGAATACCGGCTTTCATTAGAGGATGGTTTGATCGATTTCTTTTTTGAAAACAAAGAATTAATTGCCGTTAATTGGGGTGTATTGGTTAATAAGCATGGTGAAATAGAAGATTTGTAAACGCTTATAAATCTGGTTTCCTGTTTTTTTTTGATCTGGGATGAAAATCCTCAATAGCCCTCTGTAAATAGTCCCTGTCCAAGTGCGTGTAAATTTCTGTTGTGGTAATAGATTCATGACCCAGCATTTCCTGAACGGCTCTTAAATCAGCACCTTTATCAACCAAATGCGATGCGAATGAATGCCTTAAGGTATGCGGACTCACATTTTTTTTCAATCCGCATTTCTCGATTTGTTTTTTGATGATTAAAAAAATCATTACCCTCGATAATTTATGCCCCCGATTATTCAGGAAAACAATATCCTCTTCTCCCGATTGAACCTTTAAGTGATTTCGGTAATTATCGATGTAAAGCTGAATTTGATTCATGGCTTCTTTACCAATAGGTGTGAGGCGCTCTTTATCTCCCTTACCTACAACTTTAATATAGCCTTGTTTGAAATGTAAATTTGAAATTTTTAAGTCGATTAGTTCGCTAACTCTTAAACCACAACTATAAAGTGTTTCGATGATGGCCTTATTCCGCTGACCGTTTTCTGAACTCAAATCAAAACTATCGATCAGTAAATCAACCTCTTCAATATTGAGGGTGTCGGGCAATTTACGACCCACTCTGGGTGATTCTAGAAGTTCTGTAGGATTTTGACTGATGATTTCTTCCATCAGTAAATATTTGTAAAAAGCCTTAATCCCGGATATGATTCGTGTTTGGGTACTGGCACTTACACCCATTTTGTTAATCCAAATTAAAAATCCTTTTAAGTCTTCATATTTGACTCTGTCGGGAGTTATTTCAATGCCTGAACTGATGAAATAGCTTGCCAATTTTTCAACATCCGCTGTGTAAGCAGCAATTGAATTTTTCGACAATGATTTTTCGAGCGCCAGAAATGATCTAAAACCTTTTAGGTGTAAGTCCCAATTCATACTTCAAAGATAAGGTTTATCGATTAGCTGATAAATCCATTTTTAACATTCATTGCTACCTCAATTAATTCTTCGGTTGAAATTGCCGGTGAGTTCATGTTTTTCTTGATGTCATCCAGGTATTGATGTAGTTTTCCGGTGTCCTTATCTTTAATAATATCGAGTAAATTACCTAACTGATCCTTAATCCGCTCTAACTGATAAGCACTGTGTGGCCCAAATAAAATTTCGGATATCAAAAAATTATCTTCTGAGAGTAAGCCTTCGGCAATTTTCAGGTGTTTATTAAAAGTTGTTCCGGGTGCATCTTGTTTTCTCATACAAGCTGCAAAAACAATGGTTGAAGAAAAAGGTACGGCCAATGAATAGGCGATGGTTTGGTCGTGCCCAACAAAGGTATATTCATGAATACTTAACCCCAATGATGTGTAAAATGAATGAAAGAAGTTTTTTCCTGCCTCAGAAGATTCTTTAATGATAATGGCATGTTGGTTTTTTAAATTATTCAGGCTGGCAAATGTAGGCCCGAACATGGGGTGAGTAGAAACAAAATCGAATCCACTGCGAATGTAAAAGTTTCTTAATCCGTTCTTTACAGAAGCAATATCTGACAAAATACATTCCTTTGGTAAAAATGGAATAATTTCTTCGAAAGCGGCAATCGTGTTTTTTAAATCAACCGAATTGATCATTAATTCAGGATTAAACGCTTCAATTTCTTCCAGATTGACCAGCCTTTGTGTGTTAAAAACATACCTTAGCTTGGTCATATCTTTATCAAAAATGGCAACTTCGTGCTGGAGGCAAAGTGCGTCGGATAACCAAATCCCCATTTTTCCCGCACCAATAATTAATATTTTCATCTGATTATAATTATATTTTAATTAGGATTTTTTGTTTTTTAATTGCTTTGATTTATTCATGATTAGCTCCTGATGCTTTACAGATTCTTCATGAATTGATTTAAATATTTTTTCACTAAACTCTCGACTCAGTCCGTTGATATTAGCTTGATTAACTCTCTTTTCCATAATTTCGGTGTATCTGTTGGGTTGAAAAATAGTCACACCGTTTTCACTTTTGTACTTTCCAATGTTTTGTGAAACTTGCATCCGCTTACCCAAAATATCAAGCATGCTGATATCAAGTTTGTCTATTTCGGCTCTTAAATCTTCAAGGTCATAATTAATTTTAGGGTTGTTATTGGTATTTCGAATAACCAATTTTTCAAACACTTTTTTTAAGGCTTTTGGGGTTAATTGCTGACCAGCATCACTCCATGCATTGTCAGGATCAATATGAGATTCGATCATCAGCCCATCGAAGTTTAGATCCATGGCTTGTTGAGATACTTCAAGTATCAAATCACGTCTTCCCGAGATATGACTTGGATCTGCAATGATTTGAAGCTCAGGCAAACGTCTTTTTAAATCGATGGGGATTTCCCAGTTTGGTTCATTTCTGTATTTGGCTTTATTGTAAGTAGAAAACCCGCGATGAATGGCTGCAATTTTTTTAACACCTGCACGATTAATTCTTTCAATTGCACCTATCCATAAATCTAAATCGGGGTTGACCGGATTCTTGATCAAAATCGGGATGTCAACTCCTCTTAAAGCTTCAGCTATTTCCTGAACAGCAAACGGATTTGCTGTTGTTCGGGCACCAATCCAGAGCATATCTAAACCATATTTTAGAGCTTCGTAAACATGCACAGCTGTGGCAACCTCGGTTCCAATCAGCATCCCTGTTTCAGCTTTTACGCTTTTCATCCAGGGCAATCCTTTTGTTCCTACACCTTCAAATGAACCCGGCCGCGTTCGTGGTTTCCAGATTCCTGCTCTGAATACCTTGGTGCCCATTGCGGCTAATTCATGTGCTGTAGCCATAACTTGTTCTTCAGTTTCAGCACTGCAAGGGCCATTAATAAATAGTGGTCTTTTTAATTCCTGGTCATTAACTTTTAATGTTTCTATTTCAATAATTGGATTCATGATAATTTAAATATTAGATATGATTCGTGATTTAGCGAGTTGTAATTTTTCCTGCGAATTGCTTAGTGAAATTCGGATGTATTTTTGTCCTTCTTCGCCAAAAATAAATCCTGGAGTTATAAATACAGCAGCCTCATTTAATAGCTTTTCTGAAAATGATTCTGAGGTTTCAAAATTGCTTGGAATGTGTGCCCAAACAAACATCCCAACTTGTTTTTTTTGGTAATTGCAGTTGAGAATATCAAGCATTTCATGAGCTATCTTTTGTCTGTAAGCATATTCCTTATTCAGATTCTTGTACCATGATTCTGGATTGTTCAAGGCAGAAACTGCAGCTTTTTGCAGGGGCTTAAAAATGCCGGAATCTGCATTGCTTTTTATTTTTAGAATATGTTGAATAAATGTTGAATTGGAGGCTAACATTCCCATTCTCCATCCGGCCATATTGTGCGATTTGCTTAATGAGTTTAACTCAATGGCAATGTTTTTGGCACCCGATATTGATAAAATACTCATCGGCTTTTCATTCAGAATAAAGCTGTAAGGGTTGTCGTTACACAAAACGATATCATTCGCCCTCGCAAATTTTAAGAGTTCAATGAAATCAGTTTTTTTTATCCTGGCTCCGGTTGGCATGTTGGGATAGTTGATCCACATCAATTTTACATCACTCAGATCTTGTTTTGATAGCGCTTTTAAATCTGGGAGCCAGTTTAATGATCTTTTTAGTTTATAAATCATTGGTTCAGCTCCGATCATTTTACTAACAGCCGCATAAGTTGGATATCCTGGATCAGGGATTAGTACCTTATCTCCTGGATTAAGAAATGCCAAAGAGATGTGTAGAATACCTTCTTTAGATCCAATAAGCGGAAGAATTTCATTTTCAGGATTTAATTCAACCTTGAATTTTGAGTTGTACCAATTTGCGTATGCATCTCTTAATTCAGAAATTCCTTTGTAAGGTTGGTAGCCATGCGCATCTACTTTTGGAATTTCTTGCTGTAAAGTTTCAATGGTTGAGTTTGAAGGTAACAGATCAGGATTCCCAATTCCTAAATTGATGATATCTTCACCCATCGCATTGCGTTTTGCAATCTCTCTTAATTTTGTTGAGAAATAGTATTCACTGGTAATGTTTACTCTGTTTGCTGGTATTATCATTGTGAAATTTTAATGAAGTGAACTGATTTGTTGAGATTCAATTGGTGTAATGGCTGCCGGATATTCACCCAATATTCTGAGATCTTCAACATATTTACCAATGCTTTGTACTGCTCTTTCGTATTGTTCGTTTTTATCAAAAACCATATCGATATAAAAAAGGTAAGTCCACTCTTGCCCAACTAATGGCAAGGATTGAATTTTTGTAAGACTAATATCGAAGGCAGCTAAAACTGTAAGCAGTTGTGCCAAACTTCCCGAACGATGCGAAAGTGTGACCACCCAAGATGCTTTGTTAATTTCATTTTTATCTCCAAATTCTTGTTTGTTTTCTTCAATAGGGCTCACAATTAAAAATCGGGTAAAATTCCGCTTGTTGGTTTCTATTCCTCTGGCCAATAGTTTTAATCCGAAACTTTTTGCTGCAATTTCATTGGAAATGGCTCCCCGACCTTTAATCTGCTTTTCACTTATTTCAAATGCACTGTAAGCTGTGTCATCACTGTTGATTAATTTAATGTGCGGGTATCGTTTGAAAAATTCTTTACACTGCTGTAAAGCCATTGGGTGTGAATGAACTTCGGTGATGTCTTCAATCTTTTGACCAGGTAAGGCCATCAAACTATGTTTTACTCTTAGTTTGTATTCTGCTCGGATAAAAAGATTTGACTCTCGCAGTAAAGTGTAATTGCCCAGAATACTTCCCACAAGGGTGTTTTCAATAGCTACTATCCCATAATCTGCCTTTGATGAATGGATGGCATCAAACAATCCTTCGAAAGTCATACAGGGTACAATTTCGATTTCTTCGTTTTTAAAATATTGATGGGCCACTATCTCATGAAATGAATTATAATACCCCTGAATTCCAATTTTCTTCATCATTGTTATGCAAAAAAAAATCCGCCTTAAGAGCGGATTGGTTAATAAATTTAAAATTATCACATACATCCGCTCAATTCATCTGGATAACCATAGAAATAAAAATAAAAGCTAAAATATGTGTTGTAAGTTTTCATGTTTTGTTGCAAAAAAAAAGTCCCATCATTTTGATGGGACTTTTCAGTTATATTTTTTTAAGTATATACAAATTCCCATCTATCCTTTTGGATAAAAATAAAAGAAGAAATAAGTATATAATTTATTTTTCATGTGCTTGTTTGTGGCGACAAATATAAGGCCTAATTATTAGTAAAAACAAATTTTTTTAAGAAAAAAATTCAAATATTTTTTTCTATGTAAATTCCAGGTGCAAAACGTTGGAATTTGGTTTAATGCCTTGATGTATGATCCAGGAAGTTATTTATTGGATTTTGGGCATTTGTGTTTTTTGAAAGAATCCAATCGACGGTTGGTTGCATGTATGAAATAGAAGTGTTATAAGGTTGAAGGTCATACTCTGCAAATTTAGAGTTTGGTTGCGAATAAAGATAATCTGTGGTAAGAACGGTGTATGTAGTACCTGCATCGATCGGGCTTCCATCAGCCAAAAAATACCCTCCAACTGTCGTCATTCCACCAATCACCAAATTACCAATGCAATCAATCACTTGGTCGCCGGTTAACTTAACTTCATATAATGTATTTGTAAAAGGTAAAAGGCCAACAATACTTGCTAAAGTGATATTGCCGGGCATAATATCCTGCCTGATTCCACCTGCGTTTGTCATTGAAATGTCAGCTTCAGGATAAGCAAATAGCCAGGAATCTGCCACCATGTTCTCTAGTGCCGGTGTATTTCGATAGATCCCTTCGGAGCAGTATCCGATTACTTCTGCCAGGTCTTCTTCCGCTTTAATTTGCCATTTCTCAACAATGGTTTGCACATTGTTACTAACATTAGTGGTTGTATTGGTTGTTATTTCGGACGATAGAACGGTTGCTGTTTTAGAAATTTTATCATATTCAATGACCACCTTGCCATAACTTTTCATGTTTGAGCCTACCTCTATCAATGCTACTCCATTTACATTTTTATTTACATATCGATGGGTATGACCACCGGTAATTAATGTAACACCAAGCGATTTAGCAACCGGTGCCAGTTGTATCATTTCATTTTCTCCAATATGCCCGACAACAATAATAACTTCTGCACCTAAACCTTTTACTATTGGCACATATTCAACAATTGCATCGTCATATGATATAAAGTCATAATCAGCCACAAAAGCCGGGAAAGTAGTTGATGGCGTACTTTGCGATGCAAGACCAATGAAAGCAACTTTTACTCCACCGGCTTCTTCTATTACGTAGGGTTGGGTAAATGAAGGTGTACCATGTGTGCTTTTGCTTCGGATATTTGCCGCAATTAATGGGAATTCCAATAATTCAATATTTTTGTTCAACCCTTCAATTTTAAAATCAAATTCATGATTTCCGATGGTGGCCACATCGTATTCCATTTCATTCATCACTTCAACCATCGATTCACCCTGGAACCAGGTTGAAATGGCCGGGCCTGTCCACATGTCTCCGCCGCTTACAATTAGAAATGAATCAGCTCCATTATAGCCTTCTTTGGTCTTCCAGAGCTCATACATTCCTGCCGCTCCACCAAAAGTTTCATCGGCCTGAAGCCATCCATGTTCATCGTTGGTGTATAACACAACCAGGCTTTTTAGATTAGATTCCTGTTTTTTATGAGGGATATTATCTCTGTTATTACATGAAAGAAGAAAGGTAATGGCAAAAACGAAGGATAATTTAATAAAGTTTTTCATGTGTCGCATTCATAAATAAAATATTAGAACTAAATTAAACACAATTTTTTATTTAACAAATTTAGCTGTCAGGGTTTTTCGGTCTGTTTTTATGATAAGCAGATACATTCCATGATTAATATTGTTGACATCAATGCGAGAATTGCTAAATACACCCTGATCAATTATATTGCTTCGTAAATCCAGAATTTGATATTTTCCATGTTCAATGTTTCGCAGATTTATAAAATCAACAACAGGATTGGGATAGAAAATTACTTCAGTTTCTATATCGGTCAGGTTCTCCATTCCGACATTTGGATTCCAATATTCACCGATTTTATTTCCCCATAAATATTCAGCAAGTTCCGGTAAATCAATAAATGGATTCCGATTCTTTTGCCAATTGTAAATAATATTGTTTCTGTTCATTTCAAAATCATCAGGTGGATCCTGGCGATGCCAAACAATTAATGAATCCAAATCACCCAATTGCCCTACGGTATAATTGTCTGGATTTCCGGATATTACGTCGAGTGCATTATATCGGATACTCATAAAAAATATACTCCTCGCCACATCTCCTTTCCAGCTTCCCTGGTTCCCTGCAGGGCCATTATATTCCTCACCAAAATCTTTATTCGAACGGATCGAATTTTCAGTATAATCCGAAGCGCGAAGTGCATGGGCATCTGAATGCCCGTGCGCAATTTGATTCGCATTGGTATTCATATATCGGTCAATTCCATCAGCGTAAAATGGGGTTCCATCAGAGAATCCACCTCTCGATTGGGGGTAAATATGCTCTCTGTTCCAGTATCCTGTGGAAGTTGTTGAAGTTTGTTGCAAGGATTTATCACGTCCTTCTTCTGAGTATAGCAGCCAAACCGACAAATTATTCGACGGATCTTGGTCGGCTTCTTTTAAGATGTCCCAAACATCACCATAATTTTGGGCTCGAACTGTATTTGGGTCAGCGATGATGTCCTGTATAGCATTTTCCAATTCTTGTCCGCCAGTGCCACTAAGTGAATTGTAATAATTTATGTCAGCATTGCTTGTGACCAAACCATAGGTTGGATTAACAGGTGTTCCCCAATCACTTCCGGTTACATCATCATCTAATATTTTGATTGAATAATTATTATTTATCACGGTGACATCAGCCGGGATATCAACAATTTTCACTGTCAAAAATTCATCCCCCTCAGTTTCTGTATCATTGATTAAGCTTACTCTTGTCGATTTACTTGTACTTCCATTTGGTATAGTAAAGTTATTATCTGCTGTAAAATCATTTGAATTAAAGTCTCCGTTTATTAAAGAAATAGATAAGGTTAGGTTTTGATCTAGTGCAATATCCGAAGTGAAGACGATATCAAATTCGTCACCTTCAGTATAAACTGTGTTAGCGGCGGAAATTGTTATTCTATACTTAGTCTCAGTTGTAGATCCATCATTATTTTGTCCGGGTGTTGGCATTTTAACACTGTAGGTCCCATCTCCGTTATTTTGAATAGAATGTTCATTTTTATTCCCATACTCATTTTCATTAATCTGCTGACTTTGGCCTAGGGTGCTTAACAAACCAAGATCATCTGGATCATCTGTGTCATAAACAAGGGCGTCAATTAAATTGGTGTTTGTGACAGGCGTTCCCATAGGAAAGACTGTTGCATTGGCCTGATATAGGGCCACTGCGTCCTGCCCATTTTGGAGGGTGTTTGAAGGAAATATAATTGACGGGGAAGGAAGCACAGCTGTGTTTCCGGCAAGAAATAAACCATTTGCATCGGTAGCATATCCATTTAAGTCGATGGTATAGTAACTGATATCTCCATTACCTGTGAACAATACAATAATATATCCATCTAAGCTTTGATTTGGAGTTGCCGATTTCAATTCTATGAATTCAAGTATATCTGTGCCATCGGTATCGGCATCAATTTCATTAATTATCAGATTTTGAGAGAATGTGGAACCCAAAAAAAATATTGAGAACAACGCGAATAGGAGGGGAGCCTTCATTGTTTAGGTTTAGTAGTCAGTGATTAAAATAGATTAAACATGCAAATTTATGAAATTAATGATAGTTTGGGCAATTCACGCTATTTGGTAATGCATGAAACTTTTTTGGGTTTGTATAAAAATTCATTCCTGAATTTATAAATATTCAAATTTATTATAATAAATCTTGTTAAATTAAATGCAATTTGAAAGAATTAAAGATGCTTTGCTATGAATTTAAACATTTTCAGACACTTTAATTTGTAATTTTTTAGTGAAAAGATTACACAAATTTAATTTTCAGGTAACAAGTTCGAATCTTAAACGCGAATATTCCTTATTATCAGTATGTTCAATATTATAGCCAATGACCTAAAATTTTATTAACATTTATTAACACTTAACACTTCCGCGATTTTATTTTTTTATCTTGTTTGCTGTAAAAGAAACAGTGAATTTAATAAACTAAAAATTTATGCTAAAACGATTTATTATGAAAAAAATGCTACAAAGTATTGCTGTAATAGTTATATTTATTACATCAGCTACTATTATGCAAGCTCAGGTAACCACATCCAGTATGAGTGGACGTGTGACTGATGTTGAAGGGGCTGTGATAGGTGCAACGGTGATTGCTACACACACACCTTCAGGAACAACTTATGGTACTGTAACTAATATAGAGGGCCGGTTCAACCTAAACGGTATGCGTGTTGGCGGACCTTATTCCATAAAAGTTACTTATATCGGATTTCGTCCATACGCGCAAAACAACATTACGTTGAGTTTAGGTGAAAACTATGCAATGAATATCGAACTCTCACAAGAATCAACATCATTAGTTGAAGTTGTTATTGCGGCATCTCGCACGAAGTTCTCTACTGAGAAAACAGGTGCAGTTACCAATATAACTAATAACCAGATAGCTAATTTGCCCACTGTGAGCCGTAGTATTTTGGACATTACGCGCCTTTCGCCTTATGGAGGCAATGGAATGAGCTTTGTCGGCTCAGATGGTCGTACGGCTAACTTTACAGTGGATGGAGCTAATTTTAACAATAACTTCGGTTTGAGTTCTGCTCTTCCGGGTGGAGGCAGCCCAATTTCTATAGAAGCTATCGAAGAATTACAGGTTGTAATCGCTCCTTATGATGTTCGTCAAACTAACTTTATTGGTGGTGGTGTAAACGCTATTACAAAATCCGGTACAAATACCATCACCGGTAGCGCTTATACGTATTACAGAAATGAAAACATGCGAGGAGATGCTGTTAACGGTTTGCAAATACAAGGAGCACGTGAAAAAGACCGTAATACAACTTATGGTTTCTCTATAGGTGGTCCGATTATCAAAAACAAATTGTTCTTCTTCGTAAATGCTGAAATGGCGAAAGCACCAACAATTGCAAATCGTTGGAGACCTTCAACAGATGGTATTGCTGATGCAGACAATTTTATTTCCCGCACAACAGAAAGCGATCTTCAAACAGTTTCTGATTATGTGAAGAGTAAATATGGATATGAAACGGGATCTTACACAAGTTTCCCTGCAGATGAAAGCAACAAAAAGTTTCTTGTTCGTTTGGATTGGAATATCTCAAACAAACATCGTCTAGCCTTACGTTACAACTATACAAAAAACGTGTCTTGGAGATCTCCTAATGCAAGTTCTATGGATGGTGGTACTCGCATGTCTGAGGCAAGAATGTCTCAGGCTTCAATGTCATATGCCAACTCGATGTATTCGATGGACAACCTGGTTCATTCATTCTCTTTTGATTTAAATAGTCGTTTGTCGGATAACATCTCTAACCAATTCCTGGCAACATACTCAAAGCTTGACGATGTTCGCGGAACAAATTCTGCTGCATTCCCTTTTATCGACATTTTGAAAGACGATCAAGCTTACCTCTCTTTAGGTTACGAGCTATTTACCTGGAACAATGGTGTTCACAATAATGTATTGAACATTAAAGATGAGGTAAGCTATTATTTAAGTAATCATAAAATTGTTGGTGGAATAGCTTTCGAATATAAGATGGCCGATAACGCTTACATGCGTAATGGTACTGGTTACTATCGCTATAGGAGTTTGGATGACTTCTTAAACGAGGCAACTCCTGAAGTTGTAAACTTAACTTATGGTTACGATGGTGAAATGAATCCTGCAGCTCGCATAAAAAGTAACAAAATTGGCGTTTATGTTCAGGACGATTGGAGTGTTAACGAAAGATTCAAACTGTCGTACGGCCTTCGCCTTGATGGACTTTTCTTTAACAATAATGATTTGATCACGAATCAAGCGATCAAGAATCTTGATTATTCTGGTCGTAATATTGATACAGGCAAATGGCCTTCTACTAATATCATCTTCTCTCCTCGTGTAGGTTTTGTATGGGATGCTTCTGGTGATAAGAGCTTGAAAGTTCGTGGTGGTACTGGTATTTTCTCTGGTAACTTACCACTTGTATTCTTCACTAACATGCCAACCAACGGTGGTATGGTTCAATACCAGGCACAAATAAATGAAAGAAATGCTGCGAATAATGGTTTCACAATGGATGAATTTGCTGGTGGTCTTGTAACTGATGCTGACGGCAATGCTACAACAGCAGCATTACATGCTAAATTGGCAGGTTTAGGTTATCCTACAACTATTTCTCCCGAAGATGGAACGGTTCCTTCTGCTATTGCAGCTGTAGATCCAAATTTCAAAATGCCGCAAGTATGGAAAACGTCATTTGCTGTTGACTATGCATTCAAAACATCTTTCCCATTCTCTGTAACGGTAGAAGGGATTTTCAATAAAACAATCAACGGAGTTTCTATTTCTGACTGGAGTATTCCAAACGTAGGTGGTTTTGCTCGTTTCAACGGTGTCGACAATCGTCCGCTTTATCCTGCCGGTTATCGTACCGAAACAAAGGCCTTTGTGCTTGAAAACACAAGCCGTGGTTATGGTTGGTCAGGCAACATCACACTTGATGCCCAACCAGCTGAATGGATCAGCTTGATGGCCGCTTATATACACACAGTTGCTAAAGATGTAACAGGTATGCCGGGATCTAATGCAGAATCTGCCTTTACATACGTTCCAACAGTAGAAGGTCCTAACAACATTAAATTGCACAATTCTCAATACACCACACCCGATCGTCTTGTGGCATCGCTTACTGCCAACGACAAGAGTGGTAACCACTATAGCATTATCTATGAAGGATGGCGCGGTGGTGCTAACTACTCATATATGACGGTTAACGACATCAACAGTGATGGTTACAACTATGATGCACTTTATGTTCCAACTGACGATGAAGTGGCAAACAATCAGTTCCGCTTTGTTTCAGCAGACGATAAAACTCGTTTTATGGACTATGTGCATGCCAATGATTATTTGAAAAAACATCAAGGTGAATATGCAGAAGCTTATAGCGTTTACTCTCCCTGGGTACATCGTATCGACTTCGGCTACAAACATGATTTTACACTTAAGGCCGGCAATGACGCACATAAACTGCAACTTAGCTTCGATATTAAAAACGTGCTGAACCTGTTCAACTCCAGTTGGGGTGTAGGTAAATATTTGAACCCTGAAATTGGTTCGGAAGCTCGTGTCCTCAAATATGAAGGTGTTGATGCTGAAGGTGTAGCTACATTCTCTACACCCTCTTCAATCAATGGTAATACCAAAACATTTACACCTAGTTACTCATTGGGTCAATGTTGGTATGCTTCAATTGGTATCAAATATTTTTTCAACTAATAAAAAACTCTTACAATTATGAAATTAAAAAGAATATTTCCATTTTTCATTGTATTGCTTGCCCTGTTAACAAGTTGTACCGATGAAGAAATAGTGACATTGCTTGATGAAATTCAAGTATCGTCGTCTTACGTATCTATCCCTGTAGAAGGTGGTTCTACATCCATTACTATAACGGCTAAAGATAGCTGGACAGTAGAGAATAATGTTACATGGTTGACTATCTCTTCAACTTCTGGCAGTGCCGGTGAATCAACACTTTCATTTTCGGCTCAACCTACTTTGGATGGTCGCAAAGGAGAGGTTTTAATTCAATGTGGAGACGAAACTCAGAGAGTAAATATCATCCAGGGTTTGGCCACAATTTCACCTGCCACATGTGCGGAGATAATTGCCGGACCTGACAGCAAAACCTATCTTGTTACCGGTGTTTGTACGGCAATAGCCAACACTCTTTACGGCAACTGGTATTTGGAGGATGAAACAGGTTCTATTTATATATATGGTACTCTTGACGCGAAGGGTGATCAGAAAAACTTTTTAAGTTTAGGACTTGAGGTGGGAGATGAAGTAACTGTTCAAGGACCAAAAACTACCTACGGAACAACAGTGGAATTGGTAAATGTAACAGTTATCAACATCAATAAATCACTTGTGAAAGTTGATTCGGTAGAAAACGCAGAACTTCCCATTGAAGGTGGTGAATTTGTTGCATACCTTACCTGCAAAGGACAAGGCGTATCTGTAGATATTCCTGAAGATGCTAAATCTTGGTTATCAATCTCCTCTATCCAATCGGCAGGAACAGATGTTGTAGTGAAATTCAAAGCCTTTGCTAATACCGGTGGAGATCGTGGAACTACTCTCACGTTCAACACTACTGATGGAACTAAAACCTATTCTACAGAAACATCTCTTAGTCAAAAAGGAGCGATTGTACAAGCAACTATTGCAGAATTTCTTGCAGCTGAAGTTGGTGATACTCAATATCGTTTGAAAGGTGTTATTTCCAGTATTTCCGATGCTACATCCGGCAAATTAAACCTGAGAGATTTCTCCGGTGAAACATATGTTTATAAAATTCAAGATTTTGCCCAAAAAGGTCTAAAAGTAGGTGACATTATCACAATTGTTGGAAAACGGGCAGCATATTATGATAGTCCGCAGGTTAGTGGTGCTGTGTTGGAAAGCTCTATTTCTGTAACTCCTGCTACCATTGCAGAGGTGCTGACTAAACCTGACGACGCCAGTACTTACTATATGGTAACTGGTGAAATTACATCGATTGCTAATGAGACTTATGGTAATCTTTATTTGAAAGACGGTGACAGTGAAATTTATCTGTATGGCTGCTACCCAGGTTATGGTGCAACTGGCGATTCGAGAAAATATTTAATCGGAGATAAAGGCATTAAAGTTGGAGACACAATTACAGTTATCGCAACGAAAGGATCTTATAATGGAGCAGATCAACTTTCAAATGGTATCTATTTCAGCCACGTAAGTGTAGATTAAGATATAATATTCTTCCATTATTCATTTTAATGAAGTACTAAAAAAAGGAGGTCATTCGGCCTCCTTTTTTATTTTCTACAAAGAAATTAGTTGTCAAAATTTGACTTTTAAGTTTAAACTGAAAGTGCGTCCAAAACCCCAATTCCCTTGAAAAGTAGACAGAGAATGTGTGCTTCCATCTTCCCCTCTCATAATATATTCTTTATCGAGTAAATTGAAACAGCTGAACCCTGTAAATACATCATATTCAGCTATTTTAAATCCATAACCAAGGTGTGCATCGATTAAGCTGTAAGAAGGTAAACGGTAAGATTGTGCTCTATCGTTTGAGATAGATCTTGCAGTTGGGTCAAAGTCAGCGTATAATCTATCATTATAAGTATAGTTAAAAGTAAAGTCAATCAGGTCAAATATTTTGCTTTTTATAAAAACTCCAAGCTGCGTTTGGGGAGCATCTCCAACAAAGAGTCCATTTGCATAAACTTCTGTGGTGTCAACCACCACATTATTCTCATTAAAAAGCTCAGCAAATACATCATTTTTCCATTTCCAATCACCCAATGAAGCCATTAACCCAATGCTGAAATTTTTACTGATCATTTTCTGATATTCAATTTCAATCCCTTTGTGGATTGCGTCAAGGCCTCTTACCAAAGCTCTGGTTTGAGATTGATCTTCAAGAAGTATATATTCTTTTGAAAGAAATGAGATATCATGCCAATTGGTGTAGTATGCATTTACACTAAAGTTTTGATTGTGGCTGGAAAAACCATAACCGATTTCAGCAGAATATATATTTTCATTATTAATATTAATTGATGGAATATTCGTCCAATTACCAAAAATAAATTTGAAATATGGAGCAAAAATAAATTTGAAATATGGAGCTTTAGAATAAAAAGCAGAGTTTAAATATACCTTGTTTCTCGAGTTGAGATGATAACTAATTCCACCTTTAATATCGTAGCCAACTTTACTCAAGCTTTCACTTTTTATATTAGTGGTGTAATTGTACCTGTCTTCACGTTGATAGCTGGTATACGATAAACTTGAAGCAATAAATGCGTTTAGATTTTTATGAGCGTATTCTAGTTGGCTGAAGAGATTGGTGAAATTGATGATTGCACCGTTGTCAACTTTGGTGATGTCTCCAACTTTTTTTATTTGATTTCTTCCACTTACACCATCAACTGCCCAGGCATAATCATCAATCCAGAAATCACCTCCCAATAAATCCCTGACTTTTTCCTGAAGTTTGGATTTGAAATAACGTTGATGAAAACCCCCAATGAATTTGAACTTATCGTTAATTTGGTAATCAAGGTTCGATAAAATTCCTGTCCAAACATGGCTGGCTAAAAAATCTGTTTGGATGATATTTGAGTAGCCATTCACAGCAGTTCCATTGGCCAGGGTATAACTTGGCTTGTCATTAGTATTATTATTGTAGATTGCATCCCAATTAATTTGCTGACTTGCATTTCTGAATGAAAAAATTGAGGGTCCATAGATATAATTTGAGGGATCGTAATTAAAGGACTCAGCCCATTTGCCACCGCCATAACCATAAGAAAAATAAGCAGAGGTTGCCAAAAACATTTTATCATTAATATTCCAATAATAGTTAAGGTTTGCTTGAGGTTTATGATAAAAGTTTTCAGAAATATTATTGATTTGGCCGTTGTAACTTCCCCAATCTTTATTGAATTTAATGCCATGTTCTTGCACTTCGGCGTTGGAAAGAAGCAAATTTCGTTGTCCATGTTTTTCAGGTGCGCCCAATAAGGTAAATGTTATTTTATGATTTTTGTTAAATTGCTTACTGGCCGATAAAAAGTAAGCCCAGGCATCAACATAGGTTGCATCAACATAGCCTGGTCCGGTTGTATGCGATCCTAAAAAGGTAAGTGCCCAGCCATTTTTTAAAAGACCAGTAGATAAACTAAGTGTGCTCTTTTTATTTCCATAACTGCTTAATGAATGTAAAAACGATCCTCCTTTTTGTGCTTCTGTTGATTTGGTAATAATGTTGATGGTACCACCCACCGAATTAAGTGCAACTTTTGAAGCCCCAATTCCTTTTTGTACCTGAATCATTTCCGTAGCTTCTGCGAGGCCTATCCAATTATTCCAGTATACCAGCCCGTTTTCAACACTGCTAATGGGTACGCCGTTTAAAAGCAAAGCTACGTTTTCTTGTTTGAAACCTCTTAAGCTTACTTTGGCATCGCCACTGCCGCCACCTGTTCTGGTAGCGTAAATTCCGGGAATGCTTTTCATAATTTCGGGATAAGTTTGATCGCCAAGTTCTTTTTCAATTACCGCCGATCTAATATTTGAAACAGAGACTGGGGTATTATTATCTGTAACAATTGAAGAAATGATGTTGACCTCAATTAAATTAACAGATTCTAATTCTAAGGAAATTATTCCTAAATCAATTTCATTTGTTGAAGCATCTTTGAGTTCAATTTTTTGACTCTTAAAACCGATTGAACTGATAAGTATTTCTTGTGGAATTCCAGGAATTTCGAAATTAAAATCACCTGCGTAGTTTGTAACTGTTCCAATTGAACTGTCATCAACCAAGAAGATATTGGCGCCGGGAATGCTTTTTAAATCCTTGCTGTTAACAATTTTACCTTTAACCTTAAATTGCCCGAAGATGGTACTTGAAATTAAGCAAAGGGAGAGAACCCAAATAAATCTTAAACTTTTTCTTTTCATTTGTCAATAAATTAATAATTCATAAAAAAACCCCAACATAAAATTTCGGGGCATTGAATTATCATTTATTAATCAATTATTTAAGGATATACCCATAGAAAGAATAGCCAAATAATTGAGAGAATGAAAACGATAATATTCTTCTTTCATCCAGACTGTACTGTCGGTACCTGAATTTCACAGGATCAGTCCCGATTCATTTAGAACTGGGAGTCGCGGACTTTAACCGCCGGTCGGGAATTTTTGCTGTTGCAAATCACCCTGCCCCGAAGAATTTATTCAGTGCAAAAATAGGATTTTAATTAAATAAAAAAGTCAAAAAATGTAATTTAGAATGGGTATACTAAAAATCAATGGGTATGAATTAAATAATCTTTTTAATAATCCTTAGTTTGTGGCTATATGTTTGCGTACTCGAATTAAAAATACCCTGATGATCAATTGTGTCAATGCGCACACAGCCCGAAGCATGAATAATTTTTGAGTCGGGTAAAAGGATTCCGACATGGGTAATATCTCCATCCTGATTGTCGAAAAAACAGAGATCGGCCGGTGTGGCATCTGAAATCAAATTGATTGTTTCTCCTTGTGTAGCTTGCTGAGAAGCATCCCTTAATAATTTGATGCCCGATAAATGATAAGCCATTTGAACAAAACCTGAGCAATCAATTCCAAAGGGGGTTTTACCACCCCATAGATAAGGTGCATAGTGATACATTAAAGCGTTTTCAATGACTTTTGCCTGATTATTCTGTTGTGCAGATGAAGCAATAGCACCATCGTATTGGTATTCCTGTTTGTTTAAATAGAAGGATTTGTTTTCTTCCCCGTAAACATGACTTCCCAATAAAATTGGGAAGATTGAATTTGTTGTGAGGTTCGTAATTACCTGAACAAGATCTGTCGAGATTTGATAATGCTCAGAGGTGAGGTGTTTAAATTCTTGCTCAGAAATTTGATTTATTTGCTTCTCTTCAATCCATCCTTCATAATTATCATCTGAAATTCTAATCTGTGCCCAGCCTTTTTTGTTTTCAAGAATGCTGTAAGTATGACCAAATAGTAATTGGGTTACCATCTCAGACCTATTGTTAGCTTCTTTTCTAACTGCAATTACACTATATTCACAAATACCATAACTCATACAAAAGATTTTATGGTACTAAAATTAATCAATTATTAATTATATAGTTCAATTTGGTTATATTTACTTCAAGCAAAAAAATTACCATGAAATCGTTTCTAAATTTTCTAAGAACTCAGCAATCCAATATTATTAAAGGGTTATTATTTTTAATATCTATTATTCTTTTGGTTTTTATTTTCCCGAAAGAAGGTAAATTTAAATATGAGTTTCAAAAAGGTAGGCCCTGGATGCATCGCGATTTAATTGCGACTTACGATTTTGCCATTTTAAAGCCAGAAGCAGAATTAGAAAAAGAACGAAAGGAATTATTATCCAAAGTAAAACCTTATTTTGTTTATGATCAGGAAGCTACAGATGCAAAACAGGAGGAGTTGTATCAACGTTTTGAAACTAAATGGAATGCAAAAAATCCTGATACACCAACTGCCGAACGAAGGAAGAATATGAACTGGGCCCGATGCAGTATTATCTTCGATACCATTGTTTCGGTGGGAATAATTGAGAATTACACAGAAATTGACGGAATCAATCAACAGGAAGCGTTTGTGCTGATTAAGGGTAATATGGCCGAAGAAAAACGTTTTACTGATGTGTTTACTTTACAGAAGGCATATCAATACTTGCAAAATGCGACTTCTCGTGATCCGAAGCTCGATAACGAATTACTATTAGCAACCCTTCAGGATGTGCTTTTCAGAAATATAAAATATGACAAGGCGAAGAGTGAAGAAGTAAATCAGCAAGAATTAAATAAGTTATCTCTTACCCGGGGAATGGTACAAACAGGTGAGCGTATTATTTCAAAAGGTGATTTGGTATCGGCCGAGCGATATCAAATTCTTGAATCGATGAGGCAGGAATACGTCCAGCAATTGGGTTCTTCTGCTACCTATTATATGATTTTGTTAGGGCAATTCGTCTTGATATCAATTTCAATGATCGTATTGTTTTTCTTTTTGCTTTATTTCCGAAAAGAAATCTTCTTTGATAATGTTAAAATCGCACTCATTTTATTGGTTGTAATTATGATGGTTTTTATAACCAGTCTGGTTATAAAATATAATGTCGGGTATCTGTACCTTGTTCCTATTTGTATTATCCCTCTCATAATCAGAGCATTTTTTGATACCCGTCCGGCGTTATATGTTCATATTATTACTATTATAATTATAGGATTCTTAGTTCCCAATAGTTTTGAATTTGTATTTCTACAACTGATTGCCGGCATCATTTCAATTATTAGTGTTGTTCAGCTTCAGCGCAGAGCTCAGTTTTTTATTAGTTCCTTTATGATATTTATGACTTATTCAGCTGTTTATTTTGGATTAAGTTTAATTCAGGAAGGAAATTTTATGGGAATGGATTTGAAAGTATTTTTATTATTTGCAGGAAGTGCTATTTTAACCTTGTTCTCATACCCATTGATTTATTTGTTTGAAAAGGTATTTGGATTAATTACCGATGTAACACTCATTGAACTCTCTAATACAAATAATAAATTGTTGCGATTATTATCTTCAAAAGCACCAGGCACCTTTCAGCATTCAATGCAAGTGGCTAATTTGGCAGAAGAGATTCTTTTTGAAATTGGGGGTAATACATTGCTCGCCAGAACCGGCGCCCTGTATCATGATATTGGGAAAATGGATGCACCTGTATATTTTATAGAAAATCAACAATTGGGTAAAAACCCACATGATAAATTGAGCCCCGATGAAAGTGCAAAAATTATTGTCAATCATATACATCGTGGGGTTGAACTGGCAAAAAAATACATGCTTCCAAAACAAGTAATCGATTTTATTGTAACTCACCAAGGCGATAGAAGGGTAGAATATTTTTATCACATGAAGATGAATAGTAGCAGCGCGGAAACAATTGATGAAAAAATGTATTCCTACCCAGGTCCAATTCCTATGAGCCGTGAAACAGCTGTTGTGATGATGGCTGATTCGGTAGAAGCTGCCTCAAGAAGTATAAAAGAGCCAAATGAAGAATCACTTAGTAATTTAGTTGAAAATATTATTGGCAAACAGATTGAAGCTGATCAGTTTATTGATTCGAACATTACATTTAAGGAGATAACTAAAATAAAAGAAATTTTAAAAAAGAAGCTTTTAAATATTTATCACGTTCGGATCGAGTACCCTGAATAATTAACTGACATTCAGCGACTGCAGATAATTTAGGGTGTTTGGCCCTTCGTTAAATAACAAATCGAGGATACTCAGATTAGGAATGAATCCGTGTTTTACAGCATAAACCTGGTAGTATTCATTTGTATCGACAATAGGAGTTTTGTTTTTTGGATTGATGATTGTACGAAGATCTGTGCTGCGATCTGAACTTTCATACTCTTTTGTAAATTTAACAGCAGTTTTTATTCCAATCTCGTTCATTAAAAAAGTTAGTAACTGAAAATTGTATTCAATTAAATTGTTCGATTTAAATTGCATTTTATTCCATAATTCATCTTTGTAATACATAAAAAATGCAGAAGTATTATAAGCAGTTTGTAAAGATCTCCAATGTTGAATTCTCCAATTTACATGATCAGAAATTTCAATATCCTTTGTTTTGGTATGATTCCCATTAATTTTCCGTATCGGGATTGTTAATGACAGTAATCCATTTGGAGTATAAATATTACATCTGTTCCGATAGCTTTGTTTGGTATAGGTTTCATGGCCTTCAATCAATAATTCATCAGCTTGCGAAAGAAAATAGAAGTATTCAATGGGAGGGAAGTAAGCTGTACTTAAAAGGATTTGCTTCATAAAAGGTCAAAAATAATTCATGTAAAAATAAAAAAAAGCCGTGATAAAAATCACGACTTTTTAAACCCATCTAAAGATATTCGATTAATTCGCGGAATTCGCCGTTTTCGCTTTTAAAAGAACTTCTTCGATGGCTTGTTTTAATGAATCTTTGGGTAAAGCTCCTTGTGCCATTTGTGGTTGACCATCTTGTGGGCAAAATAGCATTGATGGAATACTTCTAATTCCAAAAGCACCTGCTAATTCTTGTTCAGCTTCGGTATCAACTTTATAGATATTAATTTTTCCTTCGTATTCTTTTGATAATTCTTCAAGAATAGGAGCAACCATTTTACAAGGGCCACACCAGTCTGCATAAAAATCGATTAAACATGGAAGTTCACCTTCGAATTTCCATTCTTTATTTTTTTCGTAATTAAATACTTTTTCTGTAAAAGCTTGTTTTGTTAAATGTTCCATTTTTTTGATGTTATGTATGTAATGTTTACTTTATTTTTGACTTGCCGCACCACCAGTTTGTAAGGATGGTAACAAGAATTCATTTATTACTTGTTCATAATAATCTTTTGACATTGCACCAGCTTGTTTCATAGGCTGACCGTTTTGAGGCACAAATAAGATTGCTGGAATTCCAGTGATCTGGAAAATTGATGCCAGTTCTCTTTCCGTTTGTGTGTCGATTTTATAAATTTTAACTTTTCCATTGTAGTCATTCGCCAGCTCTTCCATAATGGGTGCAACCATTTTGCAAGGTTGACACCAATCTGCATAGAAGTCGATGATGCATGGCTCTGTACCTAAGTATTTCCACTCTTGTGGGTTTGTTTCAAAATCCCATACCTTTTCTTTAAAAGTAGCATAAGTCAAATGCTCAGGATGAGTTTTTCCATCATCGTCAATTGTAGTTTCGCTTACTTTTGTATCTTCAGATTTATTTTGATCTGTTGACCCGCAGCCAAAGAATGTGATTCCGGCGAGTAGTAAAATGATTAAGTTTAGTTTTCTCATTATGATGTTTATTAAATTTTATGCAAATATATAAATAATTCTATATTAAATCACATTAGTATCACTAATTATTTTAACTTTGTATCAATAATTATTCCAATAGTGATTTAATATTAATGTATTAATATCGTAAGCAGTATATAATGAGTGTATTAATCAATAATTTAGATTTAAGCAAGTTTAATGACAGATTTACTGATAATGACAGCTGCTTGCAATATTTGGCAGAATTAAAGTGGTCAGATGGGTTTAAATGCCGAAAATGTGGTCATACAAATTATTGTAGGGGTAAAACTAATTTTTCAAGGAGGTGTACACGTTGTAAGTCTGAAGAATCGGCAACAGCACATACAATTTTTCACCGCTGTAAGATTGATTTAGTGGATGCCTTCGAAATTGCTTTTGACGTTTGTAAAGAACCAGGAATCTCAACTTATGAACTTGCAAAGAAATTGGATAGACGACAAATGACCTGTTGGAAATTTAAAAAGAAGATTACGGAGTGCATTGAACAGAAGGGTGAATTAGTGCTGTTTGAGTTCAAACAGGAAAGTTGAGCACGCAAGCTCAGAACCCTATGCGAGGGTTTCAAATCCTCGTAAGGTTATATGTAGTTCAAATAAGGCAAAAAAAAAGCGCTCAGAATTCTGAGCGCTTTTTTTATTTAAGCTTGGGCCGTAGGTCCACCAAAATTAATCGGTGGAACACCTTCGCCAGCTATGGGTTCTTTTATTTTACCATGAATGGCTTCAAATTTTAAAATATTATCCTGTAATGCACGTAACAATCGTTTAGCATGTTGAGGTGTTAGAATCACCCTCGATTTAACTTTTGCCTTTGGTACACCTGGCATCATTTTAATAAAATCAACAATAAATTCCGCATTTGAGTGGGTGATCATTGCTAAGTTGGCATAAATACCTTCCGCAATTTCTTCGCTCAATTCAATATTTATTTGTTTTTGATTATTTTGATCATTCATAAAACAAAGATTTATTTATATTTCCTCATCAACTTCAGCTTTTGCTGCCATCAATGCTTCGTATTCTTCACTAGAACCTGTGATTATTTTTTGATAATCACGAAGACCGGTACCTGCAGGAATTTTATGCCCAACAATTACATTCTCTTTCAAGCCTAGCAAATGATCACATTTAGCCATAATTGAAGCTTGTGTCAGTACTTTAGTTGTTTCCTGGAATGATGCGGCTGAGATAAAGCTATTGGTTTGTAGTGATGCACGCGTAATTCCTTGTAGCACCTGACGAGCAGTTGCAGGGGAAGCTTCTCTTGAAGTGATGAGTGCTTTATCTTTACGTTTAAGCATAGAGTTTTCATCTCTCAATTTACGAGCACTTACAATTTGTCCGGCTTTAAAGTTTTCTGATTCTCCAGCATCTTCAATGACTTTCTTGCCAAAAATCTCATCATTTTCGTCCATGAAAGCAATTTTGTTAACAAGTTCGCCTTCGAGGAATTTTGTATCACCCGGGTCTGCAACTTCAACTTTACGCATCATCTGACGTACAATAACCTCGAAATGCTTATCGTTAATCTTCACGCCCTGTAATCGATACACCTCTTGGATTTCGTTCACAATATATTCCTGAACTTTCATAGGTCCTTTAATCGCAAGGATATCTGCAGGAGTCATAACACCTTCTGATAATGGTGTACCGGCTTTTACATAATCGTTTTCCTGTGCAAGAATTTGCTTACTGGTAGAAATAAGATATCTCTTTTCTTCGCCGGTTTTTGAAGTAATGATGACTTCGCGATTTCCACGCTTCAGTTTTTTACCAAAACTTACCACACCATCAATTTCGGATACAACAGCAGGGTCAGAAGGGTTACGAGCTTCAAATAATTCAGTTACCCTTGGCAGACCACCAGTGATATCACCAGATTTTCCAATCGCTCTTGGAATTTTAACAAGAACTTCACCAGCTCTTACTTTTGCACTTTCATTGACAATAATGTGTGAACCTACTGGAATGTCATAAGATCTAATTTCAATACCATCAGAATTAAGAATAGAAATATTCGGATTCTTTGATTTTGAACGAGATTCAATAACCACTTTATCTTGATATCCGGTTTGCTCATCCGATTCAACCCGATAAGTTAGGCCTTCAACAATATTATTAAATACGGTTTTTCCATCTACATCAGTTAAGATAACAGCATTGTAAGGATCCCAAGAACTGATTAAAGTTCCTTTTTTAATCTCCGCACCATTTTTAACCATCAAGGAAGATCCGTAAGGAATATTTCCGGAAGTTAAAACAATTTGTGTTTTCTTATCTAATATCCGCATTTCTGCAGATCGTCCAACAACAATATCGTATTTCTCTCCTGCTTCATTCGTATATTGAACTGAACGTAATTCGTCAATTTCAAGAATACCATCAAATTTAGCTTCAATTTTTGATAAAATTGCAACATTAGATGCAGTACCCCCAACGTGGAATGTACGAAGCGTTAACTGTGTACCCGGCTCACCAATTGATTGAGCAGCAATAACACCAACAGATTCTCCTCTTTGAACCATTCTGCCCGAAGCAAGGTTACGTCCGTAACATTTTGCACAAACACCATGTTTTGATTCGCAGGTTAGTACCGAACGAATTTCAACAGCTTCGATGGGAGACTCATCAATAAAATGAGCTATGTCTTCAGTTAATTCTTCACCCGATTTGATGATGAGTTCTTCAGTAATTGGGTGAAAGATGTCATGAACGGTAGTACGTCCTAAAATTCGATCGTATAAAGAT
Organism: Bacteroidales bacterium; assembly: GCA_963675215.1. GTDB lineage: Bacteria > Bacteroidota > Bacteroidia > Bacteroidales. Next base: position 3,105,689 of record OY775914.1, on the reverse strand, counting down.
TCAACAACCTCTTCACTTTTCTTTAAAGCGGCAGTTGTTAAACCTCTTAGGGTTCCACAATCCTCTTCAGAAATGATTACATCTTGAGCAACATCAACCAAACGTCTGGTTAAATAACCAGCATCAGCAGTTTTAAGGGCTGTATCAGCTAAACCTTTACGAGCACCGTGAGTTGAGATAAAATACTCAAGAACTGAAAGCCCTTCTTTAAAGTTTGAAAGAATAGGATTCTCAATAATTTCACCACCGGTTGCACCTGATTTTTGAGGCTTAGCCATCAATCCCCTCATCCCTGATAGCTGACGAATCTGTTCTTTTGATCCCCTCGCACCTGAATCCAGCATCATATAAACTGAATTAAAGCCTTGTTGATCTTTAGAAATTTGATCCATCAAAGTATGGGTAAGTTGAGAATTTGTATGTGTCCAAATATCAATAATCTGGTTGTATCGTTCGTTATTGGTAATAAATCCCATATTATAGTTATTCATTACTTCTTCTACCTCTGCATTTGCATCAGAAACAAGTTGAACCTTTTCTTCAGGGATCAAAACGTCACCAAGGTTAAACGATAATCCACCTTCAAATGCCATGGTGAATCCAAGATGCTTAATGTCATCTAAGAATTTAGTAGTAACAGCTGTTCCTGTTTTACGAACAACATCACCAATAATATCACGCAGTGCTTTTTTAGTAAGAAGTTGGTTAATATAACCGTACTCTTCAGGAACTACCTGGTTAAATAAAACCCGACCAACAGTTGTTTCGATCAGTTTATTAACTTTTGCACCATTTTCAATATCATTGGTTTTTACACTAATAACAGCATGAAGGTCAACTTTCCCTTCGTTATAGGCAATGATTACTTCTTCAGGAGAATAAAACTTATAGCCTTCACCCTTAATAGGATATTCAGGCGTATCTTTTCTTCCTTTGGTCATATAATACAAGCCCAAAACCATATCCTGAGAAGGTACGGTAATAGGTGCACCGTTTGCAGGATTTAGAATATTATGAGAGGCAAGCATCAAAATTTGGGTTTCCAAAATTGCTGCATTTCCTAAGGGAACGTGAACAGCCATCTGGTCACCATCAAAATCCGCGTTAAATGCAGTACAAACCAATGGATGTAACTGAATCGCTTTACCTTCAATTAATTTAGGCTGGAAGGCCTGAATTCCTAAACGGTGAAGGGTAGGAGCACGGTTTAACATGATGGGGTGTCCTTTTAAAATATTTTCCAGAATATCCCAAACAACCGGATCTTTACGATCCACGATTTTTTTAGCAGATTTTACAGTCTTAACGATTCCTCTTTCAAGCATTTTACGAATGATAAATGGCTTGAATAATTCAGATGCCATATCTTTCGGAATACCACATTCGTTAAGTTTTAGATTCGGTCCAACAACAATTACTGAACGACCAGAATAATCAACACGTTTACCAAGTAAGTTCTGACGGAAACGTCCTTGCTTACCTTTTAAACTGTCACTTAAAGACTTCAAGGCTCTGTTTGATTCTGTTTTAACAGAGTTTGCTTTTCTTGAATTATCAAATAATGAATCAACAGCTTCCTGAAGCATACGTTTTTCATTACGCATAATTACGTCGGGAGCTTTAATTTCGATTAATCGTTTTAATCGGTTATTACGAATAATAACCCGGCGATATAAATCATTTAAATCGGAAGTTGCAAAACGGCCACCATCAAGAGGTACCAAAGGGCGTAATTCTGGTGGAATTACAGGTACAACTTTAACAATCATCCATTCCGGTCTGTTCTCAATTCTCGTTCTGGCATCACGGAATGCTTCATAAACCTGCAAGCGTTTTAAGGCTTCAGCTTTACGTTGTTGCGATGTTTCGGTATTTGCTTTATGACGAAGGTCGAATGACATTTGATCAAGATCAAGTCTTGCCAAAAGATCATGGATAGCTTCTGCACCCATTTTAGCAATAAACTTATCAGGATCAGAATCATCGAGGTATTGATTTTCTGCAGGAAGACTTTCGATAATTTCGAAGTATTCTTCTTCTGTTAAGAAATCAAGATAATTGATACCTTCTGCAGCTTTAATCCCTGCATTGATTACAATATATCGCTCGTAATAAATAATCATGTCGAGCTTCTTGGTTTGTAAACCAAGCAAAGCACCTATTTTATTAGGTAATGATCGGAAAAACCAAATATGTGCTACAGGTACAACAAGTTGGATGTGACCAATACGCTCGCGTCTTACCTTTTTCTCGGTAACTTCTACTCCACAACGATCACAAACAATACCTTTATAACGAATTCTTTTGTATTTACCGCAATGACATTCCCAATCCTTTACTGGCCCGAATATTCTTTCACAGAACAATCCGTCGCGTTCAGGTTTATAGGTACGATAATTGATGGTTTCCGGTTTGAGAACTTCACCACTTGATTTTTCAAGAATTGCTTCGGGTGAAGCAAGACTAATGGTCATTTTTGAGAATGTTCCGGTTCCGGGGTTTTCTTTTCGAAAAGCCATATGTTGAGTTTAATTTGAATTTGTAAAGAACAAAAAGTGTATGCACAAGGATATAAGAAATATCCTTGCGCAAATATTTTTAATCAAATGTAACGTTTAAGCCAAGGCCTTGTAATTCGTGTACCAATACGTTGAAAGATTCTGGCAAACCAGGAGTTGGCATGTTTTCACCTTTAACAATTGATTCATAAGCTTTAGCTCTACCGATAACATCATCCGATTTAACGGTTAGAATTTCCTGAAGTACATTAGCAGCACCAAATGCTTCGAGTGCCCAAACTTCCATCTCACCAAAACGCTGACCACCAAACTGAGCTTTACCGCCCAAAGGTTGCTGCGTAATGAGTGAGTAAGGTCCGATTGAACGAGCGTGCATTTTGTCATCTACCATGTGGTGAAGTTTCAGCATATAGATATAACCTACCGTTGCCGGTTGGTCAAATCGTTTTCCTGTTCCTCCATCATGTAAATATACCCTGCCGTTTTCTGGTAATCCCGCATCAACTAAGTACTGGTTGATTTGATCTACGCTGGCACCATCAAAAATTGGAGTGGCAAATTTAACACCCATTTTTTTACCGGCCCAACCAAGAACCGTTTCGTAAATCTGTCCGAGGTTCATCCTTGAAGGAACACCCAATGGGTTCAATACGATATCTACCGGTGTACCATCATCGAGGAATGGCATGTCTTCTTCACGCACAATTTTTGCAACAATTCCTTTGTTACCATGACGACCAGCCATTTTGTCTCCAACTTTAAGTTTACGTTTTTTTGCGACATAAACTTTTGCCATCTGAATAATTCCATTTGGAAGGTCATCACCCACAGTTGCTACAAATCTTTTACGATTAAAAACTCCAAGTAATTCTTTATGTTTAATATTGTGATTATTGATAAGTGTTTTAATCAGTTCATTTTTGTCTTTATCAGTGGTCCATTTATTTGGATTGATATTGGCATAATCAACTGCGATCAATAATTTTTGTGTAAATTTTGATTTTTTAGGAATGATTTCCTCTTTGTAATTATTAAAGACCCCTTGTGATGTTTTACCACTTACAAGTACATTAAGCTTTTCAACGAGTTTTTCTTTTAACTCAGCTGCGTCTCTTAAATGTTCATCTTCCAATGCCTGAATAATTTCTTTTTCACGGACTTTGGATTTTCTGTCTTTAATAACTCTTGAGAATAACTTTTTATTTACAACAACACCTTTCATTGAAGGTGGTGCTTTAAGTGAAGCATTCTTCACGTCACCGGCTTTATCACCGAAAATTGCACGTAAAAGTTTTTCCTCAGGAGTAGGATCACTTTCTCCTTTCGGAGTAATTTTTCCTATCAGGATATCTCCTTCATTAACTTCAGCGCCTATTCTGATCAATCCGTTTTCGTCAAGGTCTTTAGTAGCTTCAGCACTTACGTTTGGAATATCGTTTGTTAACTCTTCAATTCCACGTTTTGTATCTCTAACTTCAAGTGTAAATTCTTCAATATGCACTGAAGTAAAAATGTCTTCTTTAACTACACGTTCAGATATTACAATCGCGTCCTCAAAATTATATCCTTTCCAGGGCATGAATGCAACCATTAAGTTACGTCCTAATGCAAGTTCCCCTTTTTGGGTAGCATAACCTTCGCATAAAACCATACCTTTACTCACTTTATCGCCTTTACGAACAATAGGTCGTAAGTTGATACTTGTGTTCTGGTTGGTACGTGTAAACTTAGTTAAAGTGTAAGTTTTTAAATCATCTTCAAAACTTACAAGTCTGTCGGTATCAGTTCTTTCGTATCTAATTTTAATGGTATCAGAATCTACATACTCAACAGTTCCATCACCCTCTGCATTAATCAATACACGTGAGTCTCTTACAACCTGACCTTCAATTCCAGTTCCAACAATTGGGCTTTCAGAATTTAATAAAGGTACCGCCTGACGCATCATGTTCGATCCCATCAAAGCACGGTTGGCATCATCATGTTCAAGGAAAGGAATAAGCGATGCAGCAATAGATGCAATTTGATTTGGAGCGATATCGATAAGGTCAACCTTTTCCTTTTCGATAATAGGATAATCGGCCAAAAATCTGGCTTTAACCTTATCTCTTTGGAATGTTAGACCATCTTCTTTAAGAATGGTACTTGCCTGAGCAATGATTTTCTTCTCTTCTTCTTCAGCACTTAAATAAATGGGTTCAACTCCGCCTTCAATCTTTCCTTCAATTACATTTCTGTATGGTGTTTCGATGAAACCAAGTTTATTTATTTTCGCAAATACACAAAGTGAAGAAATCAAACCAATATTTGGTCCCTCAGGAGTTTCAATGGTACAAAGTCGTCCGTAGTGTGTATAGTGAACATCACGTACTTCAAATCCTGCACGCTCACGAGATAAACCACCTGGACCTAATGCAGAAACACGACGTTTGTGTGTAACTTCAGATAGGGGGTTGGTTTGATCCATAAATTGTGAAAGCTGATTCGTTCCAAAGAATGAATTAATAACCGATGATAATGTTTTAGCATTAATCAAATCGGTAGGAGTGAAGACCTCATTATCGCGAACATTCATACGCTCACGGATGGTTCGAGCCATTCTGGCCAAACCAACACCAAATTGAGAATATAGTTGTTCACCAACTGTTCTTACTCTACGATTACTTAAGTGATCGATATCGTCAACATCAGCTTTAGCATTAATCAAATTGATAAGATATTTTATGATAGAAATAATATCTTCTTTGGTTAATACTTTTGTTTCAGATGGTGTATCGGTAAGTAATTTTTTATTAATTCGATATCTTCCAACATCTCCTAAATCATAACGTTTGTCAGAGAAAAAGAGTTTATCGATGATCCCTCTGGCAGTTTCTTCGTCAGGTGGTTCAGCGTTTCGTAACTGTCGATAAATAAATTCAACAGCTTCTTTTTCAGAGTTAGCGGTATCTTTTTGCAGGGTGTTGAAAATGATACTGTAATCAGAAGCATTCGCATCGTCTTTGTGAATAAGAATTGTTTTAATTCCTGCATCCACTATCAAATCGATGTGTTTATTTTCTAACTCAGTTTCTCTGTCGATAATTACTTCAGTTCTTTCGATAGAAACAACCTCACCAGTATCTTCATCAACAAAATCTTCGATCCACGATCTTAAAACACGTGCTGCCAGCTTTCGGCCAACAACTCTTTTTAATCCAGCTTTACTAACTTTTACGGTTTCAGCTAAATCAAATATTTCAAGGATGTCTTTATCACTTTCAAATCCAATTGCTCTTAATAATGTGGTAACCGGTAATTTTTTCTTACGGTCGATGTAAGCGTACATCACATTATTAATATCTGTTGTGAATTCCATCCATGATCCTTTAAAAGGGATGATACGGGCAGAAAACAATTGAGATCCGTTTGCGTGATAGTTCGTTCCGAAGAATACACCGGGTGAACGGTGTAATTGAGACACAACAACTCTTTCTGCTCCGTTTACAACAAAAGTACCTTTGGGAGTCATATAAGGAATCATCCCAAGATATACATCTTGTATTATTGTTTCAAAATCCTCATGATCAGGATCTGTACAATAAAGCTTAAGTTTTGCTTTTAAAGGCACACTATAAGTGAGGCCTCTCTCAATACATTCTTCTATTGAATACCTGGGAGGATCAACAAAATAATCCAGGAATTCAAGTACAAAATTATTTCTTGCATCTGTTATCGGAAAGTTTTCTGCGAAAACTTTATACAAACCTTCATTAACACGATTTTCAGGATTAGTTTCCAACTGGAAAAAATCCTGAAAAGATTTTAATTGAATATCCAGAAAATCAGGGTATTCGGTCTGAATTCGGGTAGATGCGAAGTTTACTCTTTCAGTTTTTTGAATTGCCAAGGTTTTAAAGTTTTAGCCCGCCGGGGCGGGCTGGTTAGTAGCCTAATTTATTACCAAAATCCAGAAGCTGACTGTGATTCTACTAAATAATTAGAAGATAGTCTTCATCTCTCCACTCAGTAAATAACGAACTACTTACTTAACTTCTACCTCTGCGCCTGCTTCTTCTAATTGAGTTTTTAGAGCTTCAGCTTCGTCTTTAGAAACGCCTTCTTTGATTGCTTTAGGTGCTGAATCAACTAATTCTTTAGATTCTTTAAGACCTAGGCTAGTAAGTTCTTTTACTAATTTTACAACTGCAAGTTTTGATTGTCCTGCTGCGGTAAGAATTACGTCGAATGCTGTTTGTTCTTCTGCTACTGCTTCGTCAGCTGCACCTGGTGCTGCTACTGCTACTGCTGCTGCAGCTGGTTCAATTCCGTACTCGTCTTTAAGGATACCAGCTAATTCATTAACTTCTTTTACTGTTAAGTTAACCAATTGTTCTGCAAAAGCTTTTAAATCTGCCATTTTATTTTTGTTTTTAATTGTTTTTAAAATTTAATCTTTAATATTCTTTTACCTGATTATTCAGGTTTTTCTGATAATGTTTTTAATACACCGGTTAACGTTTGACCTCCGGATTGCAATGCTGAAATAACATTTTTTGCAGGAGATTGAAGTAGTCCGATAATATCGCCGATAAGTTCGTTTTTAGATTTAATACTAACTAAGAAATCTAATTGATCGTCGCCTGTATAGGTCATTTCCTCAATATAGGCACCTTTTAAAATTGGGCGATCACTTTTTTTTCTGAACTCTTTAATTAATTTAGCCGGTGCATTACCAGCCTCAGCAAACATTAATGAGGTAGATCCTTTTAGAACTTCGTAAAGAGGTCCTAATTCTTTGTTGGATTCGTCCATTGCTCTTTTAAGCAATGTGTTTTTAACCATCCTCAGTTCAATATCTCTCTTAAAACACATGCTTCGTAAGAGCGTAGTCTTTTCCGAATTTAAATCTGAAATGTCAGCTAAATAAATATAACTGCTGTTATTCAAATCTTGTGTTAAAGCTTCGATAAACTGATTTTTTTCTTCTCTTGTCATAACTAAAAATTCTATTTACCAGACAATTATAAGGTTGCTGATTTGGGTTCAATTTGTACACCTGGACTCATGGTACTCGACATAAAAATGCTTTTTACATAAGTACCTTTGGCTGAAGTTGGTTTTAATTTGATAATGGTGCTAATAAATTCTTTTGAATTATCGATGAGTTGCTCCGGTGAAAAAGAAACTTTTCCAATGGCTGCATGAATAATTCCGAATTTATCAACTTTAAAATCAATTTTACCAGCTTTAACCTCAGTAACTGCTTTTCCAACATCCATTGTAACAGTACCAGTTTTAGGATTTGGCATCAGTCCTCTTGGTCCTAAAATCCGACCTAAAGCACCAACCTTTGCCATTACACTAGGCATGGTAATTACTACATCAACGTCAGTCCAGCCACCTTTAATTTTGGTGATGTACTCATCAAGACCGTAATAATCAGCTCCAGCAGCCTTAGCTTCTTCCTCCTTGTCAGGAGTACAAAGCACCAAAACGCGAATTTCTTTACCAGTACCGTGAGGTAAGGTAACAGTTCCTCTAACCATTTGGTTTGCTTTTCTTGGATCTACTCCAAGGCGTACATCAATATCAACAGATGCATCGAATTTTGTAAAGGTCATTTCCTTAACCAATTCGATTGCTTTATCTAAAGAAAAGATTTCTTCCTTATCGTATTTCGCTAAAGCTTCTTTTTTATTTTTTGTAAGTTTAGTCATTTGCTAATCTCTTAAATAATTATTGACTAATAATCTAAATGCAACTGCATTTAGTTTTTAGCAAAAGGTGCTTGTCCTTTTATTTTAACACCCATACTACGAGCAGTACCTGCTACCATTTTCATTGCCGATTCAACCGTAAAAGCATTCATGTCAACCATTTTTCCTTCTGCAATTGCTGAAACCTGATCCCAGGTAATTGTTGCAACTTTAGTGATGTTTGATTCGGGTGAACCTTTTTTAATTTTAGCGGCCTCCATAATCTGTACTGCTACAGGAGGTGTTTTTATAATAAAATCAAAGGATTTGTCTTTATACACCGTAATAATAACAGGGATGACTTTGCCAGCCTGATCTTGTGTACGGGCATTGAATTGCTTGCAAAATTCCATGATATTCACCCCTTTAGCTCCTAATGCAGGACCTACCGGAGGAGAAGGATTTGCAGCACCACCTTTAATTTGTAGTTTAATTAATCCACTAACTTCTTTTGCCATTTTGTTTTAAACTTATTGAGTTTATAATTGGGCTGAATATTTAATAATATTATTCCTTTTCAACTTGCATAAAGCCAAGTTCTAGTGGTGTTTTTCTTCCGAAAATCTTCACCATCACTTTTAACTTTTTCTTTTCCTCATTAATTTCTTCAATGATTCCACTAAAACTGTTGAAAGGACCATCAATAACAGTAACCGCTTCGCCAACAATATAAGGAACGTTAAATTCTTCACCTTGTTCAGCTAACTCATCCACTTTTCCGAGTATTCTATTTACCTCAGATTGGCGAATTGGGTCTGGTTCACCTTTAGTTCCTAAAAATCCCAACACATTTGGTATGCTTTTTACAATGTGAGGTACTTCTCCAACTAATACAGCTTCAATTAGGACGTAACCAGGAAAATAGTTTCTTTCTTTGCTGATCTTCTTTCCCTTCCTAACCTGATAAACTTTTTCAGTAGGAATTAGTATTTGCGATATGTAATCACTTAAATTCAGTCGACTAATTTCACTCTCAAGGTATTCTTTTACCTTTTTTTCTTTGCCACTAATCGCCCGAACAACATACCATTTTTTAACTTGTTCGCTCATACCAATTCTGGAATTATTATTGATTTATTATCAAATAAAATATTAGATGCCACAATGATTAGAATAGACTATAAAAAGTTTCTAATATTGTTTGAAATGACATATCCATCAAATAAATAACAAATGCTATTATAAGGGAAGCAATGGATACAACAATTGCACTATTTTGCAATTCACTCCAAGTTGGCCAAGATACCTTATGAACTAGTTCATCGTAGCTATCTTTAACGTAATTAAATTTTAATAATTTAGCCATTATCTAATATTTTTGCACGGGTGGTAGGATTTGAACCCACAACCAATGGTTTTGGAGACCACTACTCTACCAATTGAGCTACACCCGTTTATTTAAACATTGCTTATATGGCAAACAAAGGTACCCGCCAGAGCGGAATACCTTTATCGGTCATATAGTTTTTATTTTTATTATTCAATAATCTCAGTTACCTGACCAGCACCTACAGTTCTACCACCTTCACGGATAGCGAAACGAAGTCCTTTGTCCATAGCAATTTCTGCGATTAACTCTACAATGATTGTTAAGTTATCACCAGGCATAACCATTTCTACTCCTTCAGGAAGCATGATTTCACCAGTAACGTCTGTGGTTCTGAAATAGAATTGTGGACGATATCTGTTGTGAAATGGAGTGTGACGTCCACCTTCTTCTTTCTTTAGGATATAAACCTCTGCTTTGAAATGTTTGTGAGGAGTTACAGTTCCGGTTTTGGCAATTACCATACCTCTTGTAATCTCATCTTTATCAATACCTCTTAATAATAAACCGGCATTGTCACCAGCTTCACCTCTATCAAGAATTTTTCTGAACATTTCAACACCAGTAACAACTGATTTTAATTTTTCAGCACCCATACCGATAATGTCGACTGGATCACCTGTGTTGATAACACCGGATTCAATTCTACCAGTTGCAACGGTTCCACGACCAGTAATAGAGAATACATCCTCAACTGGCATTAGGAATGGTTTGTCAACATCTCTAGGAGGCAATGGAATCCATGTATCGCAAGCTTCCATTAGTTCAATAACTTTGTTAACCCATTTTTCTTCACCGTTCAATGCACCTAATGCAGAACCTTGAATTACAGGAGTATTTTCGCCATCAAATTTATAGAAAGTAAGTAGATCTCTAATTTCCATGTCAACAAGCTCAAGAAGCTCTTCATCATCAACCATATCAACTTTATTCATGAAAACAACCAATTTAGGTACACCAACCTGGCGAGCCAAAAGGATATGTTCACGAGTTTGAGGCATTGGTCCGTCAGTAGCAGCAACAACAAGGATAGCACCGTCCATTTGGGCAGCACCAGTTACCATGTTCTTAACGTAATCTGCGTGACCTGGACAGTCAACGTGTGCATAGTGTCTGTTTTCTGTTGAGTACTCAACGTGAGCAGTATTGATAGTAATTCCTCTTTCTCTTTCTTCAGGAGCATTATCAATTGAATCAAAAGATGCAAATTCTGCCAATCCTTTAGATTGTAGATTAAGTGTAATCGCAGCAGTTAACGTGGTTTTACCGTGGTCAACGTGACCAATGGTTCCAATGTTAACATGCGGTTTCGCGCGATCAAATTTTTCTTTGGCCATAACAAGAATGTTTAAATTATGTTTCTAATAAATGATTTAATATATAAGTTTTCGATTGAGAGCCAATGACGAGAGTTGAACTCGTGACCCCTTCCTTACCAAGGAAGTGCTCTACCACTGAGCTACATCGGCTTTGAGCGGGAGACGGGGCTCGAACCCGCCACCTAAAGCTTGGAAGGCTTTCGCTCTACCAAATGAGCTACTCCCGCACTTTTTGAAAAGCGTAAACCGATTAATGCTCGTTATCATTAAAATTGTTGTGGGGAGAGGAGGATTCGAACCTCCGAAGGCTGCGCCAACAGATTTACAGTCTGCCCCATTTGACCGCTCTGGAATCTCCCCGACATTATAATCAATTTTTTTGAACTGAGCCGATAGACGGACTCGAACCGCCGACCGGCTGATTACAAATCAGCTGCTCTACCAACTGAGCTATATCGGCTTTTATTTCAAAATAAAATTATTAAGATATTCGTTTACAGGCAACTAAAAATTACCTGTTCAATTATCTCAATACTAGCATATTAATCGATGCTCATTAAACAAAAAACAGACCTCTTCTCAAAAAGGTCTGCAAAAATACATATTAAAAATTAATAAACAAAGAATTTGTATGATTTTTGTACAAGTTTTTAGAAATTATTTTTTGAACTTTTCTTTATGCTTATTTAATTGTTTTTTTAGAGCGTCAATTGCCATATCCGTTGCCTCTTCAAAACTTTTACTTTGCTTTTTGGCGAACAAATCACTACCCTTGACTACTAACCTAATTTCTATTACTTTGTTATCTGGGATAACTCCATTTGCTAGTTTTAAAGTAACCTCACTTCCTATTAAATCATTATGAACATTTGCTAGTTTTTGAAGCTTGTCGGTTATAAATAAATCCAACTTTGTGTCTGTCTTAAAATGTACTGAATTGATGTTAATCTTCATAATTCATCTCCTTTCATTAAGCCTTTGGATGGGCCTGGTTATAAACTGATTTTAGGTTTTCGATCGTATTGTGCGTATAAACCTGCGTAGCAGATAGGTTCGCATGACCGAGAATTTCTTTGATTGCATTTAGGTCGGCTCCACTGTTGAGCATGTGAGTAGCAAAAGTATGTCGCAAGATATGTGGACTTTTCTTATTAATAGTAGTAACCTTACTAAGGTACAATTTTACGAGTCGATAAACAAATTTATCGTAAAGTTTATCACCTTTGTTGGTAACGAAAATAAAGGTGTTGTTAGTATGTTCAGAATTAAGTAATTCTATGAAATTATATAAGTTTTGACTCAAATCTGAATTAATCGGAACAAATCTTTCTTTATTCCTTTTGCCAAATATTTTTATGGTTTTCGCACTAAAATTTACATCAGCCAATTTTATATTAATTAATTCATTTAATCTAATTCCTGTTGTATAAAACAGTTCAATAATTAGTTTGTCGCGCATGGCGTTGATTCCCTCACCAAAGTCGATTTCATCCAACAGTAAATTCATTGAGTCCTGTTCAATAAAAACAGGAAGTCTTTTCGATGTTTTTGGGGGTAAGATTTTCTGCATGGGGTTCTGATTGATCAACCCATCCTTCATTAAGAATTTAAAATAACTTTTTAAAGTTGAAAGTTTTCGGTTAACCGAACGGCTGGAGATAGATCTTTCAATGAGGGAAACAATCCATGATCTGATTATGTGATGATCAATTTCAGAAACTTCCTTAATATGATAGGAATTATCAAGGTAATTATAAAACTGACTTAGGTCGTTTTTATAAGCTACAATGGTGTGGTGAGAGAACCTTTTCTCAACCTGTATATATTGTATAAATTTTTCTGTCAATATTCAAAAAAAAAGAAACACTCATTTCAAAGTTACAAATTAATAACCCTGAAACAAATGTTTCTTTTTTATTTATTCTTGCTCGAAGGCTTAAGCTTCTTCGTTTTGCCTTAGTTGTTGAATATAAATAGCCTTTAATTTCTGTTCTCTATTAACAATTGATGGCTTGGTGAATTTTTGACGTTCACGCAATTCTTTAACTACACCGGTTTTTTCAAATTTACGTTTGTATTTTTTTAAAACCCTATCGATGTTTTCGCCTTCTTTTACAGGAATAATAATCATTTTTTACCTCTTTCTTTTAAAAATTAATTTTTTTTCGGAGTGCAAAAATAGAACTTAGTTTTATATTAAACAAATACAAGCGCATAAATGATGTAAATTATATTGTTTTTTTATACTTTTGCTCATTAATGGGGCTTTAGCTCAGTTGGTTTAGAGCGCATGCTTGACAGGCATGAGGTCAGCAGTTCGAATCTGCTAAGCCCCACGAACTCCAATCTAAATTGATCACATTTTTCTACTAGAGATGAAATAATAGAGCGTCCCGACATGGTCGGGAAGGTCAGCAGTTCGAATCTGCTAAGCCCCACGAACTCCAATCTAAATTGATCACATTTTTCACTAGAGATGAAATGATAGAGCGTCCCGACATGGTCGGGAATGTCAGCAGTTCGAATCTGCTAAGCCCCACGAACTCCAATCTAAATTGATCACATTTTTCACTAGAGATGAAATAATAGAGCGTCCCGACATGGTCGGGAATGTCAGCAGTTCGAATCTGCTAAGCCCCACGAACTCCAATCTAAATTGATCACATTTTTCACTAGAGATGAAATGATAGAGCGTCCCGACATGGTCGGGAAGGTCAGCAGTTCTAATCTGCTAAGCCCCACGAACTCCAATCTAAATTGATCACATTTTTCACTAGAGATGAAATAATAGAGCGTCCCGACATGGTCGGGAATGTCAGCAGTTCGAATCTGCTAGGCCCTGAATTGTCTTCTTCAAAAACTGATAATTAGCGTAAGTTTTTTCACCTAAATATCCACTACAATAATATTGAAACAATTTATTTAATTAAACGTATGATACATTTATTAAAAGGCTGTTGGAGATTATTACAGAAGATGGGTTACCTTTTAATTAAAAGAATGATTAATAAGATATAATTTAAATGCATTGTGAGAGTCCTTCAGCCTAAATATATATTTATTGTAGCTCTATTTTTAGGGTGCCTAAATTTGAATGCTCAAGATCCGAATTATTCGCAGTTTACACATAATCCACTTTATTACAACCCTGCATATACTGGTATTTCGAGTGGGATGACCATGCGTTTTAATTATCGCAAGCAATACCCAAATCTTCCCGGAGATTTTAGAACATATAACTTTAATATAGATTTGGCAGCTCACACTGTTGCGGGATCTGGTGGATTTGGTTTAATGATAGACAAGCATACTGCAGGTTCAGGTTATTATGAAAGAACCAGGGTTGGTATTCCAATTGCAGTGCGGGTTCCCTTATACTCAAATATGCTTGTTCAATTAGGAGTAATGACTTCCTTTGTTCAGAAAAGCTTGAACTGGGCAAATCTTATTTTTGTTGACCAACTTGATCCAAGGTTTGGTAATGTGAATCCATCAGATTTTATTTCACCTGTTGAAAATAAAGTAACTTACCCTGATTTCGATATTGGTTTGGCATTTAGGTTAATTGAATCAACCTGGGGAGGGAAACAGATGATTGCAACTGCAGGAGTTGCTGTGCACCATGTATTTACACCCAATGAATCTTTTTTTGATTATGAATCTCCTCTAGCAAGAAAGCTTGTTATTACCGGAGATTTTATTCTTCAGAATGATGATTATGAACGCGTAATTACAAGTTATTCTAACAATAGAAAAGATGGCTTTAGATTTAACCCAGGTTTTATATTTCAGAAACAGGCAGCTTTTAAATCATTTGCCATGGGTATGAATGTTTATAAATCGAATATTTACGCCGGATTTTGGTACAGAAATGAGACTTTCGATTTGCTGAAATCAAATGCATTAGTTTTAATGCTTGGTATAAATGCAAAAATTAATGAAGAAAGTCGTTTGAAAGTCCTTTATAGTTATGACGTACTCCTTAATGAAAGTCTTTATCGAGCTGCAGGCGGAACACATGAAATAACTCTTATTTTTACTTTAGATTCATTTGCTGCTTTAAGCGGAAGAAGTGGAGGAACTTTTGGGAGAAACAGACTTGGTATCAATAGATCAAATCGTTTCAGCGAGTTGAATTGCTCTCCTTTCTAAAAAATATTTTTAAAGCCATTCTAAAATAATTCAAACTTGAGAGCATGAGTGCAAGACCGATTCCAGTATATATTATGGATAAATAATTTTTTGGGATGGGGGAAAGTCTGAGGGTAATCCCAAAACTGATCATAATCATCACAAGGACATAGCTTTTCCATGACATAAACGAAAATATACAGGGCCGAATTGGCATTTGATCAATTCTTTTTAAATTTTTATTTGCAACTTTACTAAAGCCGAAATGGTGAATTAATAAAGAGAGCATGATTCCTGACCCAATGAATATTAAATTCATAACTTGGAAATTAGGCCGTAACCAAGAATAAACGTAGGTGTTCAGGAATATACCAACACCAAACCACATGAGTCCGGAAATGGCCAGCAGAATGTACTTCGGAGCTGCAGGTTTTAAGGTCTGTTTTAATGGTTTTTTACGATTCCGATTCATATTTTAGAATTATAAGGAGGCAATTTGAGAAGCTAGGTCTCTGCCTTGTTTAACTCTGTCGGCAATACCAACACCGTTTCCAATACTACCTGCAAGATATAGTCCTTCATTTACAGATTCAATGTTTGCTATTGCTTTAAATCTATCCTCCGAATCAGCGCCATATTGTGCAATGGCATGCTGATAATGTGTTGTTTTAAATAAATCAGGTTTGAATTCATGTACACCCATCATTAATTTAAACTCATTATCCATCAGTTTTTTAAGTTCTACCTCGTTAAGCCCGGCTAATTCTTCCCGGCGGATTCCTCCAACAAAGATGGTAAAGAGCGCTCCACCTTTCGGTGCCCTGTTTTTAAATAAGGTTGACATGTAAAGTACACCAAGTATATTTCTTTGTTCTCGGAAGGGCACAAGTCCCCCAAAGGCATCTAATTTAGTACCATCCCATTTGTTAAACCCAATTGTTATCTCAGTAACTTTAGCATACTTTAGATTCGTTATTGGCTTCAATTTTGATTCATCAACAAAGGGTAATAAGTTATTCAATTCTTTGGCATTAACGGTTGTGATAACTTCAGTAAACCCACTTTTAATTTCGTTATTTACTCTGATCTCATATTTTTTATCTGCACGATGAACAGTTATGTTATTACAGTTTAATACAATGTTTTCTTTCCCAATATTTTTGACAATGGCATCCGTTAGCTTTTGTAAACCTCCTTCAACCGAAAAAATTTCGCGGGTAGCTTTTTTGTCATCTCCTGTTTGTGGTTCTTTCCTTTTTTTTAAGGCGCCTCCAATAAAACTACCATATTTTTGCTCCAGATTATAAAGCTTAGGAAGCGCATATTTTGGAACAATGTATCCGGGATCACCAGCATAAATTCCTAAAATAAATGGATCAATGGCATAATTTAAAAAGCTTTTTCCCATTCGACGCTTAACAAGGTCGGCCAATGTTTCATTTGGGTTTGTACCTTTTTTTCTGAAAGGCTCTCCCAAAATCCTAAACTTGTCGTATAAGCTAAACAAAGGTGTAAATACTGCCGAAACTGGTCCGGATGGTAAAGCATGCCATTTGTTTTTCTTCCAAATGAGTCGCTTTGCAGAAGAATGATCGGCAACCTCAAGTTTACAGTCCTCTTTTAAATCTTCAAAAAGATCAGCTATCTCTGCGTTGCCAATCACGCCACTATTGGGGCCTAATTCATATAAAAAATCATTTGTACTTTCAGTCCGAATTACACCACCTATGTGTTCGGTTTTTTCAAAGATCTTAAATTTAATTCCTGCTTTTTTTAAGTAAAAAGCTGTAGTTAATCCTGTTATTCCCGCTCCTATGATGGCGATATATTTATTATCTTGGTTCATTATTAAAGTGCTTTTGAAAAATTTCTGGTTGTATTTTGCATTTTTGGATCGAAGGTTGCAGCAATATTCCTGATAAAGAATTTACCGGCCTCAGTGATATTAATTTCATGCTCATCAAATCTTATCAATCCTTCAGATTCGAATGTTTTAAGCTCTTTAATTTGAGCTTTAGAAAGTTTCTTTAACTCACTGACCGGAATATTAAATCGCTCTGATAAACCATTCCATGAGAGATAAAGATTACACATCAATTCATTGATAATTTCACGTGTAATTTTTTCTTCTGTTGAAAGAAAATAAGCCTTTTCAATGGCGAACCTTCCTTCATTAATGCTTCGAGTATATTCAAGAACATCTTTGGTGCTTTGAAGGTAAGCGCTTTCAAGTTGACTTATTCCACTCACACCAAGCGCATAAACCTGACCGGTGGTTTCGCGGGTGCAATATCCCTGGAAATTTCGATGAAGTTTTTTAGCATCTAATGCCGTGTAAAGTTCATCCGTTTCCTTGGCAAAATGATCCAAACCGATTGCTTTGTAGCCATTGTTTGTTAATAAATCATGGGCGGCCTCAAATAATTTCACTTTTTCATCAGCATCAGGCAAATGATATTTTTCTAATTTCTTCTGCGCTTTTTTAACCCAAGGTACATGCGCATATGAAAAGGTTACAAGCCGGTTTGGCGAAATCTCAATGGCTTTTTTAATCGTTTCTGAAAACGTTTCAACACTTTGAAAAGGAAGTCCATAAATGAAATCAAGGTTTACATCAACTCCCGATTTTCTGATGTATTCAACAAGTTCAGGGATTGGAATAGCAGAGTGATTTCTGTTGATGCTTTCCATCACCTTATCATTAAAATCCTGGACTCCTAAGCTTAATCTATTAAATCCAGTTTCTATGAGTTGATCAACATAGCTATAAGTTAAGTGCCAAGGGTGACATTCCATGGCAATCTCGGCTTGCGGTATAAAATCAAAATTTTCACGCAATGCTGCCATAATGGATTTAATATCTTTAATAGGCAGATAATTGGGAGTTCCACCACCCCAATGCACCTGAGAAACTTTCCGAGATTTATCCATTTTTGATTTTAAAAGAACAATTTCTTTTTTTAAAGTCGCGATATATGAATCCATAAGTTTGTTTTCCTTGCTTATGATGGTGTTACATCCACAATAAAAACAAAGTTTGTTACAAAATGGAATATGAATATACAATGAGATATTTTGAGGTTGTTCGGTATTTGATAATGATATGGCATTATTAACGTCATCGTTAGTAAAATCCTCATGAAAATAATTAGCCGGAGGATAACTAGTGTACCTTGGTGTTGGTACATTATACTTTTTAAGTAAATCAGTAGGGATATTCATTTTAAACTTTCTTTAATAAATTTTCTTCGTAATAGCGTTCGTCAAATAAATATGAGATCGATGCCAGTACCACTAAGCTAATAATAAATTCAATTCGAAAAAGGCCTTTATACCCAATCATGTGGGCTACTTTTCCGCTGGAAACAGCAATAATTAAACTGCTTAAATGAGTAATAGCTATCTGAATTGTAAAATCAGTTCCTTCTCTACCTGCTCTCACATTATCCATTGATATGGTATAAACTATTACAGTAGCCATCCCATAGGCTGCCCAAATCAGGGCTATCCCAAAGATAATTTGAGCGTTTGTGGGTATAATATAAGTTAACCAACAAAAATAAGATGAAGCAAGAAAAGCAATTGTTGAGAATAACTGCACACTTTTTCTTTTCCCAATTTTTTTAATGAGAAAACCGGCTCCAAAAGAAAAAGCGGCTCCAAAAGCTGCACCATGAATTCCTGAAAGAATTCCAATATCCTTGATGCTATATCCTAAGTCGACCATCCAGGGTTTTATCATGCTTAAAACACCAATAATTCCTGAATAAAAAATGGCTAAAAGAATGACTCGTTTGTAAGCTTTCTTTTGTTTGAAAAATAACCCGATATCCTTAATGGTTATTGGATTTGAAATTTTGGGCTTTTGTTCTTGTTTGCCTTTGTAAAATGACAATGGTACAAGCACTATTAGCACAAATGTTGCTAAGGCGATCAACAAATATTGCCACCCCCAATTATGGTAAATGATTAGCAAGAGGCCACTTCCTGTTAAAGTTCCTAAAAAACTTCCGGCAGATTGCATGCTATTACCTAAACTTCTTTCTTCCTTTTTTAAGATAAGAATAGCGAAGGCATCAGTGGCGATATCTTGTGTGGCTGAAGCGGTGAATGCAATGAGCATTAATACGATAATTATTTCAAAATTTACGTCAAAGTCGAGAAATGCAACCGCAAAAATGATAATTGCATAAAAAATTTCTGACATAAATATCCAGCTTTTGTACTTGCGAATGGTACCTCCTGTTCTGTCGACAAGTGGTGCCCATAGAAACTTTAGGATCCACGGTAACTTTATCAGGAGAACTAAACCTATGGTAGTTAAGGAATAGTTTTTAGTTCGCATGATAACCGGAATAACCGTTGAGAAAAAACTCATCGGTATGGTTTGAGCTAAATAAAGGCTGAGCAGTGTAAAATATTTACTACCGGAAGTTTTAGGCATGGTTTAGAATTTTAGTTTGGCGAAAATTCCAAATTGAGCTGGTTTTCCTAACTGCACATAATCTATATTAAAAGAAGAGAAGAAAAATGCATTATAGTCAGTTGCAAAAATATTTTTGCCCCAAACCCCAAAATCTACAACAGAGGTCACAAAAGTAATTTTGGTATTTGTGATTCCATAGTTTTTCTGGAAAGCCAGATTTTCTTCTTCCCAGTACATTTTACCCATGTGCTGGTAGCTCAGATTAAGATTTGCTTTATTAATAAATGAATCCGTAAAATCAATGCTATAATCGGTTCCTATTCCGAAAGTGTATTTCGGTACATTTGGGATTAGGTTTCCACTTAGGTCAACATCATTGGTGTTTATGTATTCAGTAAATTTTGCTTCTGTATAACCAAAACTTGTCCAGATTTGCCAATCATTGGTGATGATAACATTTGCTTCAAATTCAACTCCTTTGCTCTTCGATTTCCCTGCATTCTTAGTCATCGAACCTTGGCCACTTGGCACAGGTTGAGCCACTTGCTGGTTATCAATATCAATATTGAATAAACTTAAGTTGATTGTTAGTTGTTTGTTAAACCAGCTTGATTTTAATCCAAATTCATAATTCCAGCTGGTTTCCGGTCCGTAAATTCTGTCATCATCCGTTTCGAAAGTAAAATTAAATCCTCCGGCTTTAAAGCCTTTGGTGGTAGTAAGATAGGCCGTAAAATATTCGCATGGCACATAAGCCAAGGACACTTTCGGTGTAATCTCATCAAATTTTAAATCACTTTGAAATCCCGGTTTAATATCGTCAACTCCGTCTTTAGTTATAACATAAGTATAATCAAGATCTGCAGATTCAATATCTAAACGTAAACCACCTGTAAATTTAAATTTCCCGAAAGGAACAGTTGATTGACCATATAATGCAAACCCGGTAGTTGGTAAATCATATGTTTTTAAATATGAATAACTATCATAGGGCCAATTTCTTGCACTAATAAAATCATCCCCGTAAGTCACATCTACACCTTTGTCTGTAAGTTGTTTGAAAAACATTGATCCAAATAACCAGGTAATTTTTGCTTCAGGTTTTGAATGGATGTTTAATTCTTGATAAATTGTATGATGGGTTCTGTTCTGATCAATAAAATACATATCAGCAGGAGAAAAATCCTGATCAATAAAAAATACATCATCCATGTTCTGATAACCGGTAGCTGAATTAAAAACAAACCAGTTACCGATATATTCAAGGTTTAATCCAATTGATAGTTGATCTCTATCATAAGCACTTTCTCTGTTATAGTTAATTTCATTCGCGGTTTGATTTCCGGTATTGTAAACTGCATATGCGTAGCCTAATTGGTTGTTCCTTTCGAAGTCGACCGAAAAAGTGGCTTTAAAATCGTTATTAGGTCGGTAAGCAAGCTTTAATCTGCCTGAATAGGTGTTATATGCGTCTGCTTTTTTATTGGTGAATTGATTAGTAAAGAAACCATCACCATGTGCATAGGCGGCATTAAATACTGTATAAAATTTTGAACTTAAGGGTTGATTGATATGAAGACTGGTTTTAGACTGATTATAATTGCCGTAATCAGTTTTAATATAACCACTAAATAAAGCTTTAGGGTCTTGGGTGTAAACTTTGATCAATCCACCCATGGTATTTCTCCCATAAAGGGTCCCTTGTGGTCCGCGTAATACTTCGATTTTGTCAATATCCAGAAATTCAAAATTGAAAGATCCTTTTTCGAAATAAGGAATATTATCAACATAAAGGCCGACCGATGGTTGAACATCCCGGCGTAATCCCATTCCGCGTGAGTATACAGGTGGTGACATTTTTGAACCATAATCAAGTACAAAAAAATTAGGTATTCTTGCGCTCAGATCTGCCATTGTGTTGATGTTTTCTTGCTCAATTTTTTTAGCTGGGATAAAAGATACTGAAATAGGAGTTTCCTGGATTTTTGTAGTTACCTTTTCAGCTTGGACGGTAATTTGTTCTAAGGTTACTATTTTAGGAATTGGCTTATATACAGTATCTATCTTCTGCGAAAAAGCAATAAAAGGTAAAATTATGGTGAATATAAGTACGATATATTTAGTTTTCATTTTTGTAGTTATAAATAAGTAAATTATCAGGCGATAAAGCAATACATATCGTTGCCGTAAAGCATTTAGCCTTAGATTTTTATCGAAGGTGAATTAAATAGGTAATAGGATAGGCTTAAATTAAGAATAATTAGCAGGATGGGGGAGGTCGACTAAAACTTGCCTGAGCAAAATGAAAGGAATAAGCGCGCTGAAAACTACGACATTTTATCGGCTTATTTTCTTTGATTTGATGCTGAGAATTAATTTTGATTTGTTCTGCACCAATGATTAGTTGATTATAATAATCATAGAGTGAAATTTGAGAATGTTGTTCATGAGAATCGGGTGCGATTTCAATTGTAAAAGATTCCTGATCAATTTTTGAACTAATTTGTTCATTGGGTTGACCAATGTTAAAGAACAAAAATAGCAGATACAAGCCAGAGGATATTCCTGAAGATATCAGAATAAAAGGCAATTGCAGCTGTATAAGTCCTTCAAACATTTAGTTTCTTTTTGGGTTTTTTGGGAACCATCCCTTATTCACTCTTTCTTCTTGCTCAATGATTTCATTAATGCCCCAAAGGTAATTAAAACCGATGATAGCAATGATGGTTGAAAGTATGATATTTGTCAGTAAAAAAGAGATAAATACTGCTAAAATACCAACAATCAAAAAAACAATCCAAAGTTTTTTGGTAAAATAAAATTCTCCGGCAATACATGAATATCTTGCAAAGACAATAATTAAGAACGATGCCAAACCGACAATGACTCCAATTAAGTTAATACTCTGTCCAAATATTTCGATATTCATTTAGCGTTTGTTTGATGAATTGTTTAAGTAGTCATTAAAATAGGTCAGATTGAGCTTCCGCCGAAAGCGGATAAATGCCGAAATCTTGTACCTAATGGTACTAAAACATCTCAACTGTGCTCGATGTGACAAATCAATACTTAATTTAATTTTTCATTAGTCATTATTAAATAATCATTCATACCTTCTCTTCGGGTTTCGTTTAGCGCTTCCTTTTAAAACCCTCTCATGCTGTTTGAATATTTCCACAGTGCTCCATAAGCAAGCGAAGCCAAATACACCAAATATAACTGACCAGATATCTTTAAAAAACAAAGAGAGTACAATGAAAATGATGCCTGGAAACAGTAACATCCACCAACTTCTTTTACCAAGATGGTATTCCATCTTAATGACAATTGGATGAAACACGCCAATTGCAAAAAATGCAAATAATCCGAGTAAGGGGCCAATATAGTTGATGTTATCCATTCAGGTACGTGTTTACTGATTTGCAAATTTAATCCTTTTTTATTACAAATTATGGATATAATAAATTTAGCATATAATATATATCATAAAAAATAGAAAGCTTGGGATGCAAATTGGGGCATAAAAAAACTGCCAGCAATTATTTGCTGGCAGTTTTGAGTGTTACGTATATTCTATTTCTAGAACGCGATACCTAATTTAAGCATAGGTCGTGTTAAGAAAGAAAACGTGCTATTGTCAGCGCGCGCTAAATCCATTCCTTCAGCAGCAGCAAATTGCGCTAGTGAATAGAAATAGTTTACAGCATGAATTGATGCACCAATAAATAGTCCCTCTGAAACATAATATTCAAAGCCAACTGGTACTGCGAATCCCCATGTAAGAACTTCTCCTCTTTCCATACCACGGAAATCGATCACTGGATTAGAGCTTAAGTCATAAGAAGACATAGGCACTTCATAACGATCTGAACCATGAGCATAAAGGAAACTAAATCCTAAATAAGGTAACAGTTTTTTATTTGGTAAATCAAAATAACGACTAACACCAACTTCCATACTCCAATCAAAATCTGCTTCAAACGCAACAGACTCAATTCCTGGAATAATATAAGTAGGATTAGGACTAGTTGAATTTGGGTCAGCAGGAATTCCCATAACAGCATCCTGTGAAGGATTCGCTATAAGTACTCCCAAACCAGTTAGGTTTAAACTCCAGTTGGGTTTAAACATCCAACGGAATTCTACTCCAATCATATTGGTAGCTGGGTTATCGTATTGGTCAATGCCATAAACGTATGGTACTACAGGTTGTACACTAGAACTGTATGAGTTATAAGTCGAACCATCCAGGGTAAGAGTATTTGAGTTCGAAAAGGCCCTGCCAAAGTTCAAGCTAAACTTGAACTTATGGCATGTTGCCCCATCGTTAAATTCTCCTGATTGATTCTCCTGAGCACCTACTAATGTTACAACCCCTAATATTAAAATAAATATTATAAGAATTTTTTTCATATTATAAGGTTTTAAAAACATTTAATAGTTGCTTAAAGTGCATTAGCTGCAGCAATTGCTTCGTCTAATAAGGCTTTCCAGAAATCAACTTCTGCTTGAGCTGCATCAACAAGTGCGCTAAGATTTGCTAATTGTTCGTTCGCTGCTTCAATATTCATTTCACCATGCTCCATTGCATATAACGCAAGTTCTAGGTTCTTTTCAGCAGTTTCAATATTTAGTATTTTAGCATCAATCAATGCTTGAATTCCATCAACAATACCTGTGCCGAAATCGATGGCGTTTTTATAAGCATTGTAAAGGTTTCTTGTAAATGCTAAATCAGCTTGTAACTCCATAATAGCTGTATCTAACTGTAAATAAGGTAGACGTGCAGCCTGATAAACATCCCAAAGATCATCTTTAGCATCTTGTGCAGCTGTTTGTGCAGCAAGCTTAGTTTGATATGTTGTCCAAGCAGCAGTTGCAGCATCACATGCAATTAACTTTTGTGCAGCCATATATGTATCTCTCCATGCTTCATAGTCTGGCCTTAATGCCTCTTTGTTGGCAACAGCTGCAGCTTTGGCAGCAATAAGCTCAGGCATAAATGTTTGCCAGTACAAGTAATCTGAAATTAAATCTGGTAACGCGGCTGTTGCGTCAGCAACGTCCTTTAAGATTTGATTTTTTTGTTCATACAATGTACCTGCTGCATTAAGCACAGTAGTTGTAGAGCTACCTAATTCAGTTGTAGCAGCAGCAATTTTTGGTACGAATGTATTTCGGGCAGTGGTAAGAGCATTATCAGCTATAACATAAGCTGCCCAAGAAAGAGACGAATCTGCATCAGCAGCAGGGATATCAACGAGCTCTGCAACGATAATTTTTGAAGCGTATAATGAACTATCAGCTTCAGAAATAGCAGCAAGAGCAAGAGCTCCACGATCCCTTTGAGCCACAGCAGAATCATGTCTTAATTCTACAATAACAGCCCAAGCTGCGGTATCTACTCTTAATGAAGCAGAAAGAGCAGAATCAGTTTGGAATGTAGCATATGTAGTTGTGCTATCAGTAGTATATAAAGCAATACTATCATTGTAATCTGATATTGCTTGTAAAGTATCAGCAATTTCAGCGTCAATAACTGTTGTACCAGCAGCAATAATATTTTGTGCAGCTTTCATGGCATTGTATGAAAACAATGTGTCATTTGCACCAGTTGTAAGATCAGTAGAAGTACTGTCTAATAAATGAAGTGCATCTCCCCAGAATTCAGGAATTGAATCATACTTCATAGTGTCATTTAAGAAATCTCTTTCGAAGTTAGTACAAATAGAGTCTTTATTATACCAAGCAGTATAATATGATGTAACACTAGGAACAGTTGCGGCAGTCCATGCAGCTAATTCAGCATCAGCATCATTTTCTATTAATGCCTGTTCAATTCTATGTTGTAAGATTTGAGCATTAAATGCAGAAGTATCTGCTAAAAGAAGATCCATTTTTTCTCTAATAGCAACAGTATCACCTACGTTTGCAACAGCGATATCCATTTCAGCATTAAGTCTGGCAAGCTCAGCTTGAAGATTAGCAAGTGCAGCTTCTTTATGAGCTACATCTACTGTAGAATCAACAGCAAGATCAAGTTGCATTTTTACAATTGTAACTAATTTTGCGTTATAATTTCCTTGAGCTATTGCAAGATTACCCATAGCTGTGTTGTACTTTGTGAAATAATCACGTACAAGGTTATTTGCACTATCTCTTAAATAAGAAGCATACGCATCAACTAGTTTTTGATGATTTAAAACGTTTGTTTCGTAAACAAGCTGTAATTCCATAAGAGCAATTTCAAGCTTTGCATTGGCTTCAGCAGTTGCCTGATTTGTTGCAGCAGCCTGAGCAAGAAGAACAGCAGCCTGAGCATTATCCCAAGCAGCTTTAGCATTCGCTAGAATGACTTCAGCTTGTGCTTTTGCATTTAAAAATGCGGCGTAAGCAGTACGTACCTGTTCGATACCTGGGCTCACTTCATTTTTCATACAGCTTGTTAGTAACAAAGCTGAAGCGAAAAATGTAATTAGTGTAATTTTGATTTTCATGAGTTTTTTTTTTTGATTAAACAAATGATTAATAAATAATATGAATTGATTAAAAGAAATTCCCTTTTTGTTTCTCGGCGAATTTCACGAATTAGTACAAATATACCATTTTCAAGCGGCTATAAAAAAAAAGTTCTAATACTAATAGGAGAATATAGAAATCCCTTATCTTAATATTGGTGCAAATATACTGAAAAACAGTAATATAGATTATATTAATTTAATTGATTATTATTTGTTAAAAAAGCGTATATTTGATGAATTATTGGGGGAATTGCTATTCGGGAATATTTTCTTCCCTTATTTTTTTACCCAAATTTTTTCTTAGGTGTTGAATTTTTGAAACAATTGTTATTATTATGCATTCAGAGGGTGTATTGAAGGAAATAGGACAGAATTTGATAATCAATTTTAATAAAATTGAAAAAACATTAAAAGGTATTTTTTCTGAATTAATTATGAACAATGCATTGTTGGAAAGTCTCCTGGTTTTGGGTGTGGTAAGTTTGTCGTATGTTGCATCAGGTCAGGTGGTAACACCTATAAAGTTAGGTGATGACGAGTTAACATTCATTGAAGGTGAATTCGTTTTAGGATATATTGAAGCTGATCATTCATTTTATGTTCTTACCAACACAGAATATTGGAAACTAAAAATGATTGGAGATCAGCCTGATAATACAAGGGAATGGATAAGGAATTACTATACATCTACAGATCACCGTGGTGATGCGGTAGATATTAAGGAACTTACTTGGATTACACATGATAGTTCTGCCTACCTTGTTGCTGAAGGAAGTGGTAGGATATACGAGTTTACCGGAACAGGAATTGTTAGATTACCGAATTCTTATGATCAACGAAGCAATTCAGCTTCGGCTTACTTTATTTATCGAGATTGTATCTATAATTTTAGTGGTTACGGGTATTGGCAATATCCTTCATTTATCTCTAAATTTAATTTAAAAACCCAGAAACTATCGGCTTATTTACCCAATGGCGGTGTACTTGTTCCACCCTCGTTTATTAGGCCATTACATTTTTATGACAAAGAAGAAAAGTTACTTTATATATGGGGAGGAGAAAAAGTTGCATATACCAATTCGGTATCTAATTTTATTAATAATACAAATGAATTATGGCAGCTAAATTTAGAATCGAAAAAATGGGATTTGATAGGTTCGGTAAATATGCCTTCAGCCTTTCATGATAATATTGAAACGGATTCTTTCATAAATTTTAAATCAAATGATGAATTATTTTGCAGTCTTGGTTCAAAACTCTACGTGTTTAATATTGGCAATAATCGAATATCTACCTATAAAATAAGTGAAGATTATGACTTAACGGTTGATGCTAATGTTCAACCGGCTTATAGTCCTTCGGCTAAACTGCTTTTACTTTCAACACTTCCATATCCAAATCAAAACGTTAGAAGAGTAAAATTTGTAAGCTTATCAAATTATAGATCAGAGCTTGAATCGGAGACCAAGCTTCTAAAAACTCATTTTAAAACTATTGTTACATACAGCATCATCATTATATTAATTATTGCACTCACTTATTTGGCCTATTATATCTATAAAAACTATTATGTTTTTAGAAATAAGCTAATCATTCTTAGAAATGCCAAAACCATTAAGTTTAACAATAAGCTCATTAAGGTGTTAGATAACGAGGAGTCGGAATTGGTATTTTGGATTGCCCAAAGCGAAGATTATGTATCTACAACCTATATTATGGATCGCCCTTCTGACGGATCTCAATCATATGAAAGCATGAAGAAGCGGAAATTGAATACAATGAAATCCATCGAAGTTAAACTGGGCGCTTTTTCGCAAGTTAAAAAACCCGTGTTTAAAGAAAAGAAATCGACTGAAGATTTAAGGCTTAAAGAATACAAGCTTAATAATGATTGGATTATCGTTCAGGATTAGGTTTTAACGCCCCCTAACTAACCATTTCCTTCTTAATCAACTTCCCTGTTTTAAAGGAGTAAAAGCGTTGTACGAAGTAGCTATAGGTTACAACAATTACCGTGGTTAAAACTTTGGATATTGTGGCATCAATTCCAAAATCTTCAACAAATAGTTTTAATAATAAATAATTTAATAAGATTGCGCCTCCAACGGTTATGCCATACCTAAATAGTTGAATACGTCCCTTCATTAAAGAGGTAGTGAATGTGATATATTTGGCCAATAAAAAACCTGTTGTAAATGTGATTGGGAAAACAAAAAGAAAAGCAGCTATGTGAGGGCTGATGGCAATAAACCCAAATTCGATAATTTGCTTGTCGATTACATAACTATAACAAATAAAATAGAGAAAAATGTCGAACAGTGTGTTTGCCCCACCGGTTGCCGCATAACGAAATGTTTCGACAGGGATTAATTTAGAAAATGGAGGGTAAATTAAGTCAATGAAATTGATGATTGTTTTTTGAAGGATGGGTAGTGGATTCATTCAAAAGAAAAGTTTGTTTAACATGGGAATGCGAAAATACAATATTTATCTAAACTTTAATAAACAGGATATGAAAATTGCTGCTTTATATAAATACCACCACATGAAAAAAGCCTCCCGATTTATCGGGAGGCTTTTTAGATTTATTTGTTTAATCTAATATTCCAAATCAATGGATTAATAACCAGGATTTTGAACAATATTTTCGTTAACATTGGTTTCAAAAAGGCCAATGGCTAATATAAAACGATCACTTGGATAGGGAATAGAACAAACTTCTGCAGTACAATCTGTTCTGAAAACGCCCATTTTATTTCTGGTTAAATCCCATAATCGGTGACCTTCGTAAGAAAGCTCAATCCTTCTTTCAAGTAAAATTTCGGCAAGAAGGTCGGCACCGGTTACAGTAACATCTGCAGCAGTTGGCAGTCCTCTTTTTCGAATCAGGTTAACATCTGCTTGAGCTGCACTGGTATTGTTTAAATGATAATTAGCTTCAGCTCTGTTCAAATAAACTTCAGAAAGACGAATGACCGGTGTATTATTTAAACCAAGAGGATCGCTGTATTTATTCACCCTTAAATTGCCATAAATACCACCTCCAATGGTTAAATCAGTAGCAAAAAGTGTTCCACGAACATCACCGGCTGGAATAACATTTAATAAATCTTCTGAAGGTAAATAATCACCATAGCCGCTTCCTAAATACATACCGGCAAGAGCATCTGTTCCTCTTTTATCGGTTTCGTTCATGTCAATTTCAAAAATAGCTTCTGAAGAGTGATCCAATGAAAAGATATCAGTATATGATCCGTTTGGTACCAGGGAAAAATCACCACTGTTAATTACATCACTAGCCATTGATGCTGCATTTGCCCAGTCTTCTTTATAAAGATATACTCTTGACAATAATGCTTTAACGGCATTTTTTGTGAGTATAAAGGAGTTATTTGCATCGTCGATTAGGCTTAATGCCATATTAAAGTCGGCAATTACCTGGTCGTATACTTCTTTAACTGTATTACGTGCAGGTTTTTGGAATGGGTCAACGGTAGTTACAATTGGAATTCCTAAATGAGATGCATCCGCAGTGTAGGTATAATGTTGGCCATAGATACGAACTAAATCGAAGTGTACCAATGCTCTTAACGCGTAAGCCTGACCCAATACATTATTAATATTAGCATCAGTTTCCGCTTCTAAAATTCTATTGGCTCGATCAATCACTCTGTAGGCATATTCCCAAATATTACCAGATAAATTATTATTATCGGTTGATGAACCTGCATATTCTGCCCAGTCGGAAGCTCTGTTAGCACTTGCATTTTGTTTCACATCATCGCTCATGATATCTGTTACCAAAACAAAGTATCTACCATAATAATTTGAGTGTGATAATCCGTCATATCCACCAATAATGGCAGCCTCAAAATCACCAACAGTGCTCAACGCATTTGCAGTTGAGACCGCTTGTTGAGGTTGTAATTCTAGGAAATCTTTTGAACATGATACCGTGAAAAGCACAACTAGTAACACTATCAGTGGAGATTTTCCTGATATTTTATTTATAAGTTTTTTCATAATTGTTTATTTTAAATTTTTTTACAAACTAGTTGATTAAAATCCCACATTAACACCAAAGGTGATAGATTTGATTTTAGGTTGTAAACCATCGACCAAACCACTTACACTTGCTTCAGGGTCTAATTTCAAATCTTTATCTCTAACCCACGTAAGTAAATTGTTTCCTTTCATAAATACTTTTAGTGAAGAAATATCTAATTTGTCAATAACAGATTTGCCAAAAGTATACGATAGGGTTAAATCTCTTAAACGCGCATAAGTAGCATCGTATAAATACCTGGTTTGATATTTTGAGTTACTTCCTGTGGTATTACCCCAATAAAACATAGGATATAGTGATTCATCACCAGGATTTTGCCATCTGTTTTCAAAAGCATATAAAGTAGTAGATCGAGGCGTATAACGTCCGTCACCATCTAATACAAATCCGGCAACATCATAAATATACTTATCTAATACAAAGGCTATTTGAGCACTTAAATTAAAACCTTTATAACTGATGTTTGTATTGATACCACCAAAAGCTTTAGGAGTTGCTGATTTACCCGTATACCATCTGTCAGCATCACTCACATTGGTTGTAGTTGTTGTCATACTTTCGTCTGTATACCATGTTCCACGTCCCGTTGCTGGGTCAACACCTGCCCAATGCCACATGTAAAATTCATAATAATCGCGTCCTTCTTCTCTGTTAAAGGCACCATCCAAAATAGGTTCATCAAGTCTGGTAACTTCATTTTTCATCATGGTAATATTAAACCCAAGATCCCAGCTGAAATCTGCTGTTTTGATAATCGATGCATTGGCTTCAATTTCAATACCTGAGTTTTGCATGTCACCAACGTTTTGAGTGTTAGATGAGAATCCTGTAGTGGTTGAAAGTGGTCGATCTAATAAAAGGTCTGTATTTTTACGGTTAAAATAAGTAATGGTTGTGCTTAATCTATCAAATAAGAATAAATCAATTCCAATATCTAAAGTGCTTTGGCCTTCCCATGTAAGTGCTGGGTTACCAATATTAGATGGCGCTGAACCTGCAATTCCGGCATAATCGTAACCAAAACCATAAAGTGCCATGGCGTCGAAATTGCCAATACTTGCATTACCAGTGATACCATAAGAAACCCTAAGTTTCATATCGTTTACCCAGTTAATGTCTGCCATAAAATCTTCCTGAATTACTCTCCAGGATCCACCAACTGACCAGAAATTACCCCATCGGCTGTCTTCACCAAAACGAGATGATCCATCACGACGGAAACTTGCAGTTGCATAATATTTCCCTTGATAATTATATGAGAATCGAGAGAACATAGATGCAAAACTATACTGTGTTCCGGAACTCCATGCTAGAGTTGGATTTGCAGCACTTGCCAATGTTCTTAAGGTTGGATTTGGGAATCCTTCACCTCTGGCCTGAACAGCTCTTCGGTCATATTTTTGAGCTTCATAACCGATAAGTGCATCAAAACTATGATCATCACCAAAAATAGTATTGTAGTTTAAGGTTTGCGTTCCAATCCAGTTTGTACTATTGATTGATGCTTCATTACTTCGACCACCAACACGGCGTCCATCACCATATCTTCCATTTTCAAATTCAAATTCATGAATTCCAATTAAGTCAAAACTCCATGCTGATTTGAAGGTCAAATTTTCACGAATTTTATAACTGGCTGAGAGATTATCTAGAATACGGGTTTGTTTTTGCCAACGTTCGTCTTCTAATAAACGACCAACAGGGTTAGAGGCTCCCATGATGGATTGGTGATCTGCATAAAATCTTCCTTGATCATCATAAACAGGAACCACTGAAGGAACTAGATATGCACCATACATTGGGTTGTCCCACGCGGTTCCATCACTGGTACCATGCGATTCAGTTCGTCCGACAGTAATATTATTGGTAATGGTAAGTTTATCAGTTACTTCAGCTTTAATATTTAAACGAGATGAAAATCGGGTAAAATCGGTTCCAATCAAAATACCTTCCTGATCGAAATATCCTGCAGAAGCAAAATAAGAAATACCATTTGCTCCACCACTCACATCAACATTATATTGCTGAGTGATACCTGTCCTCATAATTTCATCCAGCCAGTTGGTGTTTGCCACAACTGGGAAGAGGTTGTCAAATCTGCTCTGTGCTTGAGCTAAGGTTTCACCTTTATTCATGTATCCTTCTAGATAAAGTGTGGTGAATTGAGGGCCGGTTAGAGGTTCGTGCCTGCCATTATATGCAGGATCTGAAAATCCGGTTTGTGCACTAAAATTGATTTTGGCTTTTCCTGATTTACCACCTTTGGTTGTAATCAAAATTACGCCGTTGGCTCCACGCGAACCATAAATAGCTGTAGCAGAAGCATCTTTTAGTACAGATAAACTCTCAATATCATTAGGGTTAATGGTTGACATTACATTTGAACTTCTTCCACCATTATCAAATCCGGTTTCTGAGTCAGCTCCTGTTTGAACAGGAATCCCATCAATTACATATAGTGGGGCACTGGAAGCATTGATAGAACCAATACCACGAATACGTACTTGAGTTGCCGCTCCAGGTTGCCCGTCATTAGCATTCATTTGAAGTCCAACTACATTACCTTGTAGTGAGCTTTCAAGAGAGGCTACAGGTACCATATCGAACTTTTCACTTCCAACAACTTCAACAGCACCTGTTAAAGCTTCTTTGGTTGAAGTACCGTATCCAATAACAACAACTTCTTCAAGACCCACGAGGTCAAGCTCTAAAGCTACGTTAAGGGTTGAGTTTTGTCCAACGGCTATATTTTGATGCTTAAAACCGATAAATGAAAATTCCAGAACAGAATTCGCATTGGGCACCATAATTTGGTACGCACCATTCATGTCGGTTGTTACACCTGTTGTTGTTCCTTTAACTAATATAGTTACACCTGGTAGGGTCGTTCCATCCGCAGCGTTTGTAACTACACCAGTTACAACTCTTCCTTGTGCAAATGAAATCTGCATACCGAGGAAGAACAATAAAAAAATTGTTAATGTTCGTTTCATAGATAATAATTTTGGTTAGATTATATTGAAATAAATAATGTGTAGTATTTATGCTAATCTGTGGCAGAAAATCGCCGTAAGCATAAATAGTTAATGTTTTTTCATAGGCGAAATAATTTTGTTAATAAATAGGGGTTAAGTTTTTGATTTATTACCGTGCGTAATAAGCATATGAATATAGTAAAAAAAAATAAAAAATAATAGGGGATACTTAAAAAATCAACGGAGTTTATACCCTTATTATAATAATTTGTTATAAATAAGATGGTTTTTGATTTTCTAATTATGTTAATTGTTAATTATTGCCATATTTATTTAAAAATCAGTAATACAGTAATATAAGGGTTGTGTGAGTGGTTAAAACAGTGTGATATCATTTGTATTATATCCGTTTCATCCATTATTGTATTGGGTAGAATATTGTGATTTTTTTTTTTGAAAAGTGTTATAATTTTAACTTAAAATGTTAAGATTTCTAAAATATTGGAATGAAATACTAACGATTAGATACTAAAAATTACTCTGATTTTCTTGAAAAATGATGCAGGATTTTCAAAAAAATGCAAAAAATCGACGAATAATGAGTTTTTATGGATATAAAAAGCATTAAAAAAGCATTTATGATCAAATGGAAGTTATTAACAGAATTCTGATTTTAAATGGGTGCGATTATTAATCTGAAGATGATTTTTTTCAGGATGGTTATAATTTTAGAGTAATTAACTTGGATGCCTCAAGAAAAGAATGTTTGGACAGAAATTTACAGGTTGGTAGTACTTATTACGAATAGCAATTTTAAAACAAGCTTAATAAAAAAAGTGACAGTTAATTCATTGTGAGTTAACTGCCACTTAAGAGTAAAAATTTTATTAATTAACTATTATTGGAGTAAGTTTAGCTTTAAGTTTTTCATATTCTGCCAATTCAATGATTCCTAAATCGAGTAAATCCTTTGCCTCTTTTAATTTTGCAATAGCTTCTTCTCTGGTCATTGGTGCATTGGCACTTTTAATTTCACCAGCAATAACAGCTTTTTCATAATCGGTTACCGACATGTATTTATTTATTCCAAAAGCTCTTCCATTGGGTTCTCCTAATAAAATAACTAAAGCAAGTGGTTTCTTTTTACTTCCTTTATGTCGAACTTTCATTTCATTAATTACAACTATTTCACCTTGCATTTCTCCACTTGCATTGTCTTTTGATTCACCAGCCATTGCATTCATAATGTTTCCAACTCCTCCAGGCCTTCCCATAATAATTGTTGAAAAGCTACTTTTTGTTTTTGATTTGGCCTTTCCAACGCCAATTGTATTTCCTGCACCAACTCCGGTGGTAGTAGTTATGCTTCCTTCTGGCACCCCAATTATTAAGGTGTCGCCCAATGTCAAAACTGAACCATCAGCTGCAATGTATTTTAGAATTCGGGTATTGTTTTTAATGTTTTGAAACACGGCAGCGTTCTGAGAATCTTCAAAACTCAATTCGTCAAGAAAGTCTTGCGAGTACGTTAAAAAAGTCATAAGTGTTATGGAAATTAAAAAGAGAATTTTTTTCATACAAATAAGAAATTTAATTAGACTACTCTTAGGTTTTTCGTCATTCACCTTCCTACTAATTGGGGCCATAGGATTGCCGTTATATTATTGGCTAAAATAAAAACTCAATTTAGCGTTTTCAATTTACTAACAACTTGGAAATAAAATATCAAAATCCATTTCCAATATTTGCGTTTAAATATATTTTTTGCTGATGAATCATCAACAAAATTTCGATTAGTTTGTAGCGTGGAAATTCTTTAATCTTCAATCATCAAACTAGCGGGAAAGAATTTCAATATAAATTTATAAAATATTTTGAATTTACCAAAAAATGCAGATTGTTGCCAAATTGAAATTTATAGGAATTTAGAGAGATTCCTATTTTGTCTGTTATCCTTTTTATGGATTATAAAAGGATTCTTAATTGTGTTTTTATCCGGGAAGGTTTAATCAGTTTTATTATATAAGCAAATAATTCTTTGTTATGGACTTTCGAGTGAATTGGAATTTGTCGATTTAAACCCCTAGTTTATTCAGTATGGTTGGTTTGAATTTGTTAAAACATAAAAGCATATCCAAACCAATATTGAATATGCCTTTATTATATGTAATATTATTTATTTGACCAGCTTTACCTTCACAGCAGTTGGGCCTTTATGTCCCATTTCAACTTCAAAAGTTACTAAATTTCCTTCTTTTATTTCGTCGATCACATTATTTATATGAACAAAAACACCTTCTTTGGTTTCCATGTCTTTGATAAAACCATAACCTTTCGAATCATTAAAGAAAGAAACGATGCCTTTGCGGATAGGATCCATTTTTTGAGTATCATCTCGAGTTGGAACTCCGATTTCGATGTCTTCTAATTTTAGCTCTTCTTTTTTCTTGGTGGGATCTGGTGCTTCTGAGGTAATGTTTCCATCTTCGTCAACATAAGCAATCATGTCGTTAAGACTGCCTTTTTTCTCAGTGTCTTTTCTTGCTAATCTTTTCTTTTCTTTTTCTTTACGCTTTTTTTCTTTTTTGTTTCGTACTTCTTTTTTATTGAAGGTATCTTGTGATCTTCCCATAAATAGCTTTTAATTTTTTTATAATTTGATTAAAGATAAGTTTTGAACAGGGGTTGATAAACTAAATGAAAATGAGAAATAGTAAATTAACGCGCAAATACTTAAACTTGAATTTTTTGCAAAGTTACGCATTTATTCTTAATGATTCGAGATATCTATCATCTTTATTAGTAAGTGGATGGTTAACTAATGTAAGATGGTTTCGTAATTAAATATGCTAATTAGGTCGTATGTTATGCTTTGTTAGCCGCTTCTTGAATTATTACGTAAATTTGATAATGTGATGCTCAATGTTAATTGCTATTGTAGCATAAAGTAAAGCAAAAGCCTAATTAATATTAACGAAAATGCAAAAAAGAAACATCCCTAATTATCAGTTTGAGATACACTGACAATTAGGGATATTATATGTTTGACTCTGGTTCTTTTTATTTAAAAACAGAATCGTCAATTCCTTTATTTATCTCAATACTTGAGGTGATGACATCAAATGATTGTGGTCCAACCGATTGGTTCATCTTGAAAGGGAATAACACACCTTCCACCTCTCGGTAGTCGGAATAAAGTGTGGTAATACTCATTTGACCTTGTTGGGCAACAGATTTTAGTTTTAAACCAGTTTTTTGATCATAAAAATCAACTGATTTTTTTCCTGCCGGAGTTGTGATTTCAACTTTCCAAGCTGCCTTTCCATCAACTTCTTCAGCACCTTTAAGTTCAACTGTTACACCCATTTCTTCTAAAAATAATTCAGAATGCATGGTTGATTGAACTTTCATGTCTTCCAAATCTGTACCTGTTAATTCCTGCTCTCCCATTGGGCTTTTTACTTTGGCGGTTACTCCGTCGAAAACTTGTTTCGACATTACATTGCCACCCATTAAAGTTTCAACAAGCATTTTGTTAGGTGCTTTCTGACTGATGTTAATCTCGAGATTCATCCCCTGCATCGTCATTCCAGATTTTGTAGAGATGTCTTTGATCAACAAAAGTTTTTCCCTGCCCCCAATAGCTTCAACATATTTGGCAATTATATCCATGCCGCTTAAGTCACTTGGGGCTTCCATTGCTTTAACAGGATCTCCGTAGAAATCGAATAGTTCAACTTTGGCATCAGTTGAGAATCGAGCCATGGTTTTTGTGAGCTCATCGGCATTTCCAACAGCAATAATATTGGCGTTGTTAGGTTTTAGATATTTTTTTGCCATTTCCTGAATATTAGCAACAGAAACTGCACTAAGTTTTTCAAGATAGGTGGCATAGTAATCTTTGGGTAGATTGTACTTCTCAATATTCAGTGCAAATCGTGCAATGGTTGAAGCGCTCTCTAATGATCTGGCAAAAGAACCATTCATTTTACTTTTTATTTTTTCAAGTTCTTCAACCCCAACAGGCTCCTCAATCATCCTGTTTATTTCGTATAATAATTCATACATGGCGCTATCAGTTGCTTCACCTTTTACCTCAGCAGATGCTGTAAATGAACCAACAATTTTATCGGCGTTTAGTGATGAGTAACCTCCGTAAGTGTATGCTTTGTCTTCTCTCAAATTCGCATTTATCCGCGTGGATGTACCACCACCACCAAGAATGGTATTCAGAACACTTCCTTTTATTGCATCAGGGTTCCCTGGTTTGTAATTTAAAGGATAACTTACCATGATAAGAGATTGAACTGCTCCATCTCTATTGGCAACAGCCACTCTTGGAGATTTGTTTTCTCTCGGGAAATTGTAAGAATTGTTAGGAACTTCACCTTTTTCCCAGCTTCCAAAATAAGTACTGGCTTGAGCCTTTGCATTTTTCAGACTAATATCACCTACTATGATTAAATAGGCCACATTTGGTTTGAAAAAAGTTTCGTAGTAATCTTGACATGCTTCCAGGGTTATCTTATCAATAGATTTTTCTGAAATTATTTCGCCATAAGGATGATCTTTTCCGTAAGTGATTGCTGCATTAACATTTGTGGCGATGGCATTCGCGTCGTTTTTTCCTGCTTGAATTCCAGAGGTATTTTGTTTCTTTAGTTTATCCAATTCTTCTTGAGGGAAAGATGGATTGTATAAAACATCGCTCATTATTTCAAGGAAAACACTACTGTGTTTTGATAAAACCGAACCTGAAATGCCTGTCGAATAAGTGTTTAATGAAGCGCCGATAAAATCGATAGCCTCATCAATTTGAGCTTTTGTTTTGGTGGAGGTTCCAGCTCTTAAAAGATCTCCGGCAATTGATACAAAACCAGCTTTGTCTCCTTCTAAAACTGGATCAATATCCAGGCTTAGTTGATAAGTTATTTTCGGAATTTTATGATTCTCAACAACAATAACTTTTAAACCATTGTCAAGCGTAAACATTTCATAATCTCCAAGTTGAATTTTTGGCGCGGGTCCTGCTGTCGGACGGATACTACGATCAAGTTGCGCATTTACGCCAATCGCAATAAATAAAATAAATAAGGTATATATGATTTTTTTCATGATAATATTTTTTTTAAGGATTTATTTATCAGATGTTTTAGGTAAATAATAAAGAACAACACGATTATCTTTTCGGAAGTATTCGTTGGCCACACGCTTTAAATCTTCTGGCGTAACCGCAAGATATCGATCTAAATCTGTATTAATTCTGTTTGCATCCTTAAAATAGGTATAATTTCGGGCAAGTGTATTGGCCCTGTTTGCAATTGTTGAGTTTTCATTGACAATCTGATTTTCTACCTGATTTCTCAATTTCTGAAATTCCTTTTCAGGGATAAGTTCATTCTGCACTTTTTCAATTTCTTTATTCATTGCTGCTTCAACATCCGCACAGTCAATACCCATGTTTGGAATTGCCAATGCAATTGAAAGTCCCGGGTCTTCAAAAGGAAGTGGGATAGCTGCTACCTGAATGGCAAGTTGCTGCTCATCAACAAGGGCTTTGTATAATCTTGAGCTCTGACCTGTGGCTAATAATTGGTTCAGCATTTCAACAGCATAATAATCTTCTGTACCCATAGCTGGTATATGATAGGCTTGAAAAATGGCTGGCAATTGAATGTTATCGTAAATGGTATCTCTAACTTCGGCATATTTAATGTCTTCAACAATTGTCGGGCGATAAATTCCACCTTCTTTGCTTGGGATATCAGAATAATATTTCTTAAC
Source organism: Bacteroidales bacterium (assembly GCA_963675215.1). Lineage (GTDB taxonomy): Bacteria > Bacteroidota > Bacteroidia > Bacteroidales. The sequence continues at coordinate 3,066,883 of OY775914.1, read as the reverse complement.
CAATTTTTTAACTTCCTTAAATTTAACATCACCTGCTAAAACAAGTACAGCATTGTTGGGCACATAAAATGAATTGTAAAATGCTTTAAATTCTTCATCTTTTGCCGCTCTGATGTGATCAGCATTACCAATTACAGTCCATTTATAAGGGTGTTTTGTAAAACCATGGCTCAATAATTCCTGAAGTAAAGTTCCGTAAGGTCGATTGTCGACGGATTGTTTTTTCTCTTCGATAACTACACCTTTTTGAGTAGCAATTCCAATAGAATCAACTCGCGCATGAAGCATGCGTTCTGATTCTAACCAAAGACCAAGCTCCAATTGATTAGAAGGGAGAATTTCGTAGTAATACGTTCTATCGTTGCTGGTATTGGCATTCAGTGTACCGCCTGCATTTTCAACAATTTTATCATACTCAAATCGTTCAATATTTTTGGTTCCTTCAAACATTAAGTGCTCAAAAAAATGGGCAAAACCGGTACGATCAGGTTGTTCGTTTTTTGATCCAACATGATACATGACTGAAACTGCCACGATTGGAACAGAATGATCTTCATGTACAATTACATGCAAGCCGTTTGGAAGTTTAAATTCTTTAAATTTTATTTCTGCTCCTTGAGATGGTTTCCCTATTACAAGAACAAAAATTGCTAATACAAATACGAATGTTTTTTTCATTATTTAATTAATTAATAAATATTAATGAACTTTTGATATTCCTCAGCACACCTTAAGGGATAAGATGTGAGGTGTAGGCTAAACTTTTGATATGCAAATATAATTAATAATAAAACTAAATCACAAGCCAAAAGCGTTTTTCTAAGCACCAAGATGGACTAATAATCTTCTCTTTCTGATTTAAAAAGTGTTTCGACAGTCCCTGCCTCAATGTAGCTCGCACCATGGTGTAAGCCAAAATTCCCTGCAATTACAACCACTATATCCTGCTTAGTTATTTTATTCTCGGAAAGTAATTGCGTTAATGATACCTGTAAGAATTCATGAGAGCTTGTTTTGCGTTCCATATATCTTGGGTAAACGCCATAAGTTAAAGCAAGTTCTCGCATTGTTCTTTTATGGTAACAAATGGCATAAACAGGCTTTTCTCCCCGATAGCCTGAAAGGTTTCTGATTGTTCGTCCCGAAATCGTGTCAGCGATTATCGCGGCGGCATTTAAATTTATAGATGCTTCAACTGATGCTTTGGTTAAAAAAGCAGATACATCACTGTGCAAAACCGCAGGTTTAATATTAAGGAATTTGTCATTACTTTTTTCAACTTCAGCTGCAACTTTAGCCATGGTTGCAAGAGCTTCAACCGGATAATCTCCATACGCAGTTTCGCCGCTTAGCATTAATGCATCAGCTTGATTGTAGACTGCACCAGCAATATCGCTGACTTCAGCACGGGTTGGCCTTGGATTGTCAATCATCGAATGAAGCATTTGTGTTGCAATAATCACCGGCTTGCGTCGACCGATGCAAATTTCGATGAGTTTTTTCTGTACTGCCGGAGTTTGCTCGTATGGAATTTCAACACTTAAATCACCTCTGGCAACCATAATCCCATAGGCGTGGTCTAAAATTTCTTCAATATTATTAACCCCTTGCTGATTTTCAATCTTGGCAATTATTTTGATTTCACTTTTCGAATTATCTAGAATTTCCTGAACAGCCAAAACATCCTCCTTGTTTCGGACAAAACTGTGGGCGATAAAATCGATGTCTTGTTCAATGGCGAATTTCAGAAACGCACGATCTTTTGAACTAATTGAAGGGAGGGTAAAGTTAACCTGAGGTACATTAACGCTTTTTCTGCTTTTTACAATTGAAGTTGTAACAAACTTGCAAGTAAGTGTATCATTTGTCTTCCTAATTACTTTAAGAATTATATATCCATCATCAATTAAAATTTCACTTCCATCCTTAACTTCATTCACAAAGCCCGAGTAGTTAACATAAATGCACTCCGAAGTGCAAGCTTTAGTTGGGTCTCCTTTAATCTGAACTTCATCGCCTGCTTCAAAGCTGATGCCGTCTCCACATTCTGTTGTTCTAATCTCCGGCCCTTTGGTATCAATCAAAATAGCAATTTTGTCAGAAACCTGCCTCACCATTTTTATAACTTTCAATGCCCCATCTGTAGATTGATGAGCTGTATTTAGTCTGACAACATTTAAACCGTTATCGTATAAATTCTGAATAAATTTTGTGCTACAATTTGCATCCGATATGGTTGCAACTATTTTGGTTTTTTTCATTAAGTGTAATTTAAATGCAAAGTTAAAATAAATGAATGTCAGAAGTAGGTTAAGATATAATTAATTATTTCAACGGTATTGTCTCTTAAATTAGTTTAAAACCTGATCGAGAATTTTCTGAAATTTTGCAGCAGCTATTTTGCCATGTTTAATATTTAAATCCTCAAACATGATTTTATTGTATTTCTGCCTTTGATAAGATTTTTCGTAAGGATTTGCCAGAGCATATTTGATGGTTGCTTCAAGCTCACTAAATTGTTGGACAGGGTAAGAGACTTCCTCAATGAGCTTCATGATATCAGGCATTAATCTTCGCGATTCTTTAACTTTAAAAGTAATCATTGGTTTATCCAAAGTGCAAAATTCGGCAATAATTGAACTGGTGTCGCCAATCATCAAATCAGCAAGTTTTAGATAAAGATAATTTTTAGCATCCTCAATAAAATGAACTCCTGGGGTGTTTTTAATGATATCCGAATAGTTTTTGTTACAAAATGGATGAAGTGTAACCATCACGTTAAAATCATCGGTTAGCTCTCCTAGTTTATCAAACCATTTGTCGATAGCCGACATCCCGGATTTTTCCCAGGTTGCTGAAAAAAGAATAGTTGGTTTTCGATTATTAAAATTGAGTTCATTCTTTAGATTTTCTACTTTTTCATCCACACCTTCCAGCCAAAACGAATCTATTTTCGGGAAGCCACCACTTTGCCCACAGGTAATTCCAAATGCTTCAGCTTCCTTTACTTCATATTCTGAAGTGAAAAGAAAAAGATCGAAAACATTATATTTTTCAGCACGAATGAAATTTTTAAAATGATAAGCCCCGTGATTCAGGCCGAGTTTGATGATTTTATTGCTTGGGAATTTATGAAAAGCATGACGCGCCATGATTGCCACATCCGGAAAAACAGGCCATAGAACAGTATTTACACCTTTTTCAGCTAATTCTGCTTTTACTTTTTTATTTTTCGCAACAATTTTTATCTCAGACAAATATGGCCTTACATTTTCAAAAATTACATAATCGAGATAGCAATCACAATAAAAAACTACTTCTTTCTTTTTTCGAAACGACGTAATCAATTGCCATACCAGGGTATAAGGTGCTGTTAGCAGGTAGTATGAAAATGGAAAAGTCATTTTTTACAGATTTTAATTTTGAGAAAAATGATCATTAATTTCTTTGAGAACAATATCCGGAGTTAGATTAATCATACAATTGTGATGCTTTAACGGACATTTATTTCCACCATGTTTAGCACATGGCCGGCAATCCAAATCAAGCTCTAAAATTTTGTCTCCATTTCGATAAGGATAACAACCGAATTTTTTAACGGTAGGCCCGAAAAAAGCAAAAACATTTGTTTTTACAGCATTTGCCATGTGGAGCGGGGCACTATCATTACATAAAACCAAATCCATTTCTTTAATTAAAGCACAAGATTCTAGTATTGAAAGTTGTCCCGCACAATTCAATATGTTTGGATGTAAGCTATGTTCAATGATTGCCTCACATAATTGAAAATCACCAGGTCCGCCAATTAAATAAATTTCATATGCTTTGCTTTGTTTTATCAATTCGATAAAATGTGATTCAGGCCATTTTTTTGTTGCCCAAACCGATCCCGGGGCAATGGCAATTTTTTTAAGTGCTTTCTTTTTACTTAGTAATGATTTTGCTTTATTTATATCCGAAGTACTTAAATAAACCTCAGTATCGTTATCAAGTGTTTGTTTATTATCGGTAAAATCATTTAATAATAAAAGAACACGATCGCGTATGTGCAAGCTTCTGTCGACTTCAACGGGATGTGTTAAATGCTTTTGCATGCGATAACCAATTCTGTTTTTTATGCCTGATAAAAGCATGATTAAACTTGACGTATAAGAAGATTGAATGGAAACCGCCAGATCGTATTTATTTTTTCTAAGCCTTATTGCCAGAGCAATTAAATCGACATACTTTTTCGTTTTATTACGTTTATCGAATTGATATATGCTATGAATATAAGGATTGTTTTTTAGCACAGAAACCGTCTCAGGGATTACAAGTACATCCAATGCTGCATTTGGCCAAATCTTTTTTATTCCTTTGAAAATTGGCGTACTCATAATTACATCACCCAAAAACGCAGTTTGAATGACAAGAATTCTATTTGGATTTCTTTTTAATGTTTTAATAATGCAAAAAATATAGATGAATAAGCATTCAGCTTAAATTGTAAGTTTTAAGCAAAAATAATGTAAAATTGGATAATACAAAGATTAGCGTTCTATTTGCTGAATTAATAAAACCGGCTATTAATCTTAATTAAATTTATTCGCAATTATGGTGTGCATAACCAATTCGGAACTGCTTTGAACTTTCCCTCCTCCAAGTTGCCAAACCATCTCCACATTGTAAGCATCGCAAAAACCCCTTTCCGGAGTGTTTTCTTCAGTGCGGCCACCACCATTGCCGAAGGCTAAGGAACAATCCGGATAAAGACGTTGAACCCTGGCTAGTAAATCCAGTGCAGTTCCATCTGTATCACTGAATTGCATCACCTGATCTACATCGCTAAAAGCTGAAATGATTTCGGCTCGCTCTGCATAATTCATAAAACATTTCTCTTTCTTACTTACCAGCCACGAATCTGAATTAATACCTACAATTACTTTATGCGCCATATTTTTGGCGGCTTTAAACATTCTGATATGACCTTTGTGCACGGGATCAAATCCACCAGACAAAATCATAATATCATACCTCTTCATGTATTATTTGGTTTATGGGATTATACTTTATAATTGTTTTATCGAGTTTGTAGACACGTGAGTTAAATTTAAGGACATATCAGTTTGGAATTAAAGCAACTACCATATAGTTTTCAACGAAGTATTTAACAATTTTAATATTGATAAAGCTAAGAGTCAAGCTGTTCACAGCAAATTTTACACATAACACATCTAGGTTTTTAGATTCTTCATTTTAACTTCATGTTTGGTATTTATACTTGCATCATAAAGAATCAATATATTCAATAATCAAAAAACTAAAAAAATGAACACACTAAAAAAACTATTCGTAATAACTGTAATCATTAGCGGCTTTTCATTAACGAGTTGCTCAAAAGAAGGTGACATAGTTAATACAGACGAATTATCAACAAATTCAGAAGCATATTTAAAAACTTCGGATTTTGCATATAATTTTATGTCGCAGGATTCATTATGTTATAAAGAATTTCCATTGGAAGATCTTAATGAGTTTGAAATTGAAGCATTAAATCAAATGCGAGAAGAGGAATTCATGGCTCGTGACATCTATTTAAAGGCTTATGAAATGTATGAATATCGCATTTTCGAACAAATTGCCAAAGCTGAAGATAGTCACGCCGAAGCTGTAAAATCATTGCTCGATCGTTATGAACTAGCCGACCCTGCAGAAAACCATGAAGTAGGTGTATTTACAAGTGCTGCGATTCAGGCATTATACGATCAGTTATTGAGCCAGGTTATGTTATCAGGAGTTGATGCCTTAAAAGCAGGTGCTTCCATTGAAGATGTTGATATTTTTGACCTGAAAAGCTTGTTAGCAAATGGCATCGATAATGAGGACATCAATTTTGTATTTGGAAATTTACTTAAAGGCTCAGAAAATCATATGCGAGCTTTTGTAAGGGCATTGGTATCGCAAGGTGAAACTTATACGCCCCAATATATCAGCCAGGAAGATCTTGATTTAATTTTGAGCACTTCAGGAAAAGGACAACGTTTTGGAAAAAGAAATGGAAACGGAAGTGGCAATGGCAATGGTAACGGCAATGGTAATGGACAAGGAAACGGTCACTAGGAATCATTAAATTAAACAAATTTAACCAGGGATTTATAGCCTGCTGTTTTTTTTCAGCAGGCTTTTTTTTAAAATTATTTGGGATAGATTCCTTTTCACTGTGCCCATTTCCCAAATTTTTTCCTGACACGATTAAATACTCTGGCCTCAACATTAACCCAGCCTTTGTCGGCAGACTAAAAAGCAAATGATTTTATTTTTCATGATAAATTGATTATGGCGTTTTATAGGTTAATTGAAAATATTCCTTATCAAAAGACTTTACCTCTCAAAATGTCCATTCACGGAGAAAGTAGCAATCTTAATGTTTATTCTAATTATTAGAAAATCAGTATAAAGTGAAGAAAAGAATTAGCAGAATGGAAGAGACAATAATTAAGATCCCGATTTTGCTTTGCTCATCTGAACTGTTTTGCTAGTATTCAAAAGGTCCCTATCTCGTTTCACTCCGGGATACCTGCTTGCCGCAGGCAAGAATTCGACTAAATTATTTTAGTGCGCTTTGCTCCTGAAATAAAAGTCTCATTTACTTTCCGATACAAAACTTCCCGAAAATATTTCCTAAAATCTCATCAGTAGTTACTTCTCCGGTAATTTCACCAAGATAATAAAGTGCTTCGCGGATATCAATGCTAATGAGGTCGGTAGGGGTGTTCATCTGAAATTCTGCTGTAATCTTTTCAATACCTTTTGAAACTTTGCTCAAGCTGTCGTAATGCCTAACATTTGAAATAATGGTGTTGTCTTCGAAATTTCCTTTATCCACATTTTTGAGTAAAATATCAGAAATCTCGTTAATGTTTTCTTTGCGCTTGGCAGAAATGAAAATGGTTTCCAAATCCACAAAATTGGTAAATCCATGAGGAATTTCAATGAGCTGATCAATTTTATTGGCTACCAAGATCATTCTTTTGTTTTTATTTTCAATCACAGCTTTGTATTCGGTTAAAAGGTCGTTTAAATCTTCGATGCTGGTTTCGGTGATGTCGAAAACGTATAAAATGATTTTTGCCTGTTCTATTTTTTCGTAGGTTCTTTCAATTCCGATGGATTCGATGGTTTCGGTAGATGCTCTTAAACCTGCTGTATCAATAAACCGAAAAGAAATTCCATCGATACTTACCGTATCTTCAATCACATCGCGGGTAGTTCCCGGAATTGCAGAAACGATGGCTTTTTCTTCGTTTAAAAGGGCATTGAGTAAGGTCGATTTTCCTACATTTGGCTTACCGATAATGGCAACCGGTATTCCGTGTTTTAAAACATTGCCTAGTTTAAATGATTCAATCAAACGATTGACCTCGGTGTCCATCTCGCTCAACAAATCGTTTAATTGTTTGCGATCGGCAAACTCTACATCTTCCTCCCCAAAATCGAGTTCAAGTTCAAGTAGTGAGGCAAAGTCAACAAATTTTTGACGAAGCTCTTTAATCTTGCTTGAAAATCCTCCTCGCATTTGATCCAGTGCCAGTTGGTGTGAAGTGGAGGAGTTTGCCGAAATTAAATCAGCCACGGCTTCGGCTTGCGAAAGGTCAAACTTACCATTCATAAAAGCCCGAAAAGTAAATTCTCCGGCGATGGCTGCCCTGGCTCCGCAATTTATAATCAATTCTAAAATACGTTGCTGAATATAGCTTGAACCATGACATGAAATTTCAATGGAATCCTCACCGGTATAGGAGTTAGGGCCTTTAAAAATGCTTAATAAAACGTCATCAACTTGCTGTTCACCATCCATGATTAAACCATAGTGAATCCGATGAGATTTAGCCTTGTTCAGCTGCAATTTTTTGTTGTTCGGCTTGAAAATTTGTTCCGCAATCTTCAATGATAATGACCCTGAAAGTCTGATGGTTGCGATAGCCCCACTACCCATCGGACTGGCTAGTGCACAAATGGTTTCGTTCTTGGTTTTATCATTCGAATCGTAAAACATAATGCTAATTTAGATAATTAACAAAATTAGTCAATTCTTTCAGTAATTATTTAAAACATCTTACCTTTGGTTTTTGTTAAGACACAAGATACCGTATCAAGACACAAGACAAATCTTTTATCTTGATTCTTGCGTCTATATCCAAATGTTAGTAATACGATTATTTAAATTATTATTGATATAAATCATTAAAAGAAAATAAAATCAATCTCGAAAAAAATGAGCATACTCGTAAATAAAGATTCTAAAATAATTGTTCAGGGATTTACCGGAGGAGAAGGAACTTTTCATTCTGAACAAATGATTGAATACGGTACCAATGTCGTAGGTGGAGTTACACCAAATAAAGGAGGACAAACACATTTAGACCGTCCTGTTTTTAACACCGTTGATGAAGCTGTTAAAAAAACAGGAGCTGATGTTAGTTTGATATTTGTGCCACCTGCATTTGCCGCTGGAGCTATCATGGAAGCTGCCCAAGCCGGAATTAAAGTAATTGTTTGCATTACAGAGGGAATTCCAACCAAGGATATGATTCAGGTGAAACAATATTTAAAAGATTTTGATTGTCGGTTAATTGGACCAAACTGTCCTGGTATCATTACTCCGGGTGAAGCCAAGGTGGGAATTATGCCTGGTTTTATTCATAAACCGGGTCATGTTGGGATTGTATCAAAATCAGGTACCTTAACTTACGAGGCTGTTGATCAATTGACAAAACTTGGATTAGGTCAGTCAACCGCCATTGGCATTGGAGGAGATCCAATTATTGGAACCACTACTAAAGATGCGGTTCAGCTTTTTATGGCCGATGAAGATACGCATGGAATTGTGCTGATAGGAGAAATTGGTGGAAACATGGAAGCCGAAGCTGCGGATTGGATTAAAGAAAATGGAACCAAACCAGTGGTGAGTTTTATTGCCGGAGCAACTGCCCCAAAAGGAAGAACCATGGGGCACGCAGGAGCAATTGTAAGCGGAAAAGATGATACTGCTGAAGCCAAAAAAGAAAAGTTGAGAAGCTGCGGAATTCATGTAGTTGATTCTCCTGCTGATATCGGAACTAAAATGGCAGAACTTTTAAATGAATAATGATTATTTTATAATGAATAATTAAGATAAATTCAAAAATCATTCGTCATTATTCAATAATCATTCGTCATTATTCATTTCAATACTTAAGGATCCAGGCTTCATCATATTTTTTGGCAAGTTGAGATTTTGCTGTTTTGGCCAATTCGATGGTTTGATGCGAAGAAAGAGAAAGGCGGTATTTTCCTTCGGACATTAAAATCTCTGCATTTTCAAATCCATCTTTTTGTAATCGAAGCAATCGTTTTTCAGCATCTTTTAATCGGTTATAACTACCAAAAACAAGATAATATAAACCTGTTGCTTTGTCTATTACGGATGTTATAGTTTCAGCTTTGGATGATGCTTGGCGCAAAAGACTCGGGGTTGGTTCACTATCAGCAGCCCTCCCAAACCAAACAACGGCATAGCCTTTTTCAATTCCTACACCCATGGCTCTCCATTCATTTACCCATCTGCCTTTGTTTAAAATCATATCTGAAGCATCAGGAATTTCCATCCATCCTGCGAGAATTTCTGCTGTTGTAAGCTCTTCATCTTGATAAAAGGTCAACTCATATCCTCTATATTTGTAGGGAGTTAATTCTTTCGGCTTATCCCACATGCAATCCTGATTTGGGATATAAGGTTGATAACAACAAGCTGTCCATTCACCTTTATCCGACCATGAATGCAAATTACACAAACTGGTATCCGGATGGTTTATAAGCAAATCTTCAATGTGAGTTACCGCAACAAAGGACAGAGATGCGGATAGTTCAATTTTGTTCAAATTATTCGCTGTTCTTTGGTCATTAATTAAATTGAATAAATCCATCGATTTTTCAGAAATGGAAAAATCCTTTGGAATCTTATTGTTTTGCCCGATTGTCATCGTGCTAAATAGTAACGAGTATACTAAAAGGAGGAAGAATCTCTTTGCTATCATATATTTTAATGTTCCGATCAAAATTAACAAAAACAAAACATTCTACGTTAGTAGTATTGGAAAATCATTTAATTTAGTTGAACCGTTCAAATGAATGTTGCAGTCTTTTATTTTATAATACTAAGCTAACTAATGAAGTCTAAAGGCAAAGATCGTAAGCATGGCTTTGGCACCGGACCGGTGTTTTTTACAGCAATTTCAACCATACTCGGAGCCATCCTGTTTTTAAGATTTGGTTTCGCAGTGGGTACACTTGGGATGGGTGGAGCGTTGCTAATCGTTTTGTTAGGTCACTTGGTAACGATTCCAACTGCACTGGCAATTTCTGAAATAGCAACCAATACAAAGGTTGAAGGTGGGGGAGAGTATTACATTATCTCTCGCTCGTTTGGGTTGAATATTGGAGTGACCATTGGTATCGCGCTATTTTTATCACAGGCCATAAGCGTGGCATTTTATGTAATAGCCTTCACAGAAGCATTTGAACCGGTTATTAACTGGGTAAATTCAAGTTATGGAATATTATTGCCTCGCCAAGCCATAAGTTTGCCAGCCATGGCATTATTAAGTTTATTAATACTAACAAAAGGTGCAGGCATCGGAGTTAAGGCGCTATATTTTGTTGTCGTAGTGCTTTTTGCTTCCATCATTTTGTTTTTTCTGGGTTCGCCAACCGAGTCATTCATCAGTGAAGAGAGTACACATACCGTGTTCGGAAATTTTGATAACTTCTTTGTGGTTTTTGCCATCATATTCCCAGCATTTACAGGAATGACAGCCGGTGTCGGCCTTTCAGGTGATTTGCGAAATCCGGGTAAATCAATTCCGATAGGAACCACACTCGCTACAGTTGTAGGGATGATCGTTTACGTTTTTGTGATATGGAAGATTAATGCATCTGCAAGTATGGATGAGATGCTTACCGAACAATTGGTAATGAGTAAGATTGCGGTTTATGGGTGGCTGATCATTCCCATTGGGCTTGCTGCTTCAACCATTTCTTCAGCTTTAGGTTCTGTGATGGTTGCCCCACGTACACTCCAGGCTTTAGGTGCGGATAATTTTTTGCCTTTTAGTGGAATAAATAATTTTTTCGCCAAAGGTAAAAAGGTATCAAATGAGCCCATCAATGCCTCGGTTCTTACCGTAGTTATTGCTTTTGTTTTTGTTGCCATGGGGAATGTTAACTCTGTCGCAGAGATCATATCCATGTTTTTTATGGTTACTTATGGTTCGATCTGTTTGATCTCATTTTTGAATCATTTTGGATCTGATCCATCATATCGGCCTGTATTTCGCTCTAAATGGTATTTATCGTTAATTGGGTTTATACTTAGTTTTTGGTTGATGTTTAAAATCAATGCCATGTATGCCTTCTTGGCCATCGCCCTAATGGTGCTTTTATACTTATGGGTTTCGCGTAAACACAAGGAAAGAAGAGGCTTACAATCCATTTTTAAGGGTGCCATATTTCAGCTAAACAGACGCCTGCAAATTTACCTGCAAAAATCTGGTAATATGCGAAAAAGCGAAGGATGGAGACCTTCGGCAATTTGTGTTTCCCGAAATTCATTGGAAAGAGATGCAGCATTTAATTTCTTAAACTGGGTTTCGTTTAAGTATGGATTTGGTACTTATATTCATATGATTGAGGGTTTTTATAACGAAGAAACAAGCCGACAAGCCCGCTCAAGTTTAAAAAAGCTAATACTGCGTTCCAATTCAAAGAAAAACAATGTATATATTGATACCATTATTTCACCTTCTTATACTTCTGCATTAGCGCAAGCTATTCAATTACCGGGTGTTTCGGGAATGGAGAACAATATGATTATTTTCGAATATGATAAAAAGAACTTAACCGAACTCAAAGAGGTGATCGATAATTTTTATCTAACTTCTTCGGGTTACCACGATGTTTGTTTGTTTGGAAGCTCGCATTTAACCATAGCCGCTAAGAGCCCAATTCATGTTTGGATCAGAAGTTTTGACCATAAAAACTCTAACCTGATGATTTTGTTGAGTTATATTATTTCTGGTCATCCCGATTGGCGTAAATCAACCATTAAAATTTTTGATATCTGTAAACCTAACGAAGTTGAAAAAACCAGATATGAATTGGTGGAGTTGATTAAAGATGGACGAATACCTATTACTCCTCAAAATATCGAAATCATGCGTAAGGACGAGGCCGTAAGCAGTAAGACCCTGATCAATGAAAAATCAGCGGAGGCCGGATTAACAATTATCGGTTTTAGAACCGAACATATCGAAACTTATGGACTGGATCTCTTTAAGGGCTACGATAATATTGGAAATGTAATCTTTGTTAATTCTCATAAATTTAAAGAGATAGAATAAGCTGTTTCATCATTCCTTTTGATGCAATAAAATACGAGTAATATTCGGTAGTTGGTGATTAGTTTTTTGTGAACGGAGAGAAGTTGAAGTGTTATGAGTTTAAAGTTTAGTGTCTAACATCTAATATCTTGTCTTGATTCTGTCTTCTGGAATTAATTTTCTTAGCTTTGCCGAAAAATTTAAAATGAAAAAGGACTACCTAACTTCTTTCGCAGTATTCTTGTTTACTGCACTTTTGGTTTTTATTGTTACCCGGAAATATTTTTTAGATTTTGCCGGTGAATATAAATTATTCGGAGGATTTGTGAAATTCTTTTTTCTGGCAAGCATTGGTGATTTTATTGGGATAAGAATTAAAACCAAAGAATGGAAATTACCTGCTTCAATTTTAGCTAAGGCAATTGTTTGGGGACTTATTGGTGTTTCCATAGTTTTGATGTTTAAGATATTTCCGGTAGGTGTGGCTGCTCTGCAAACTAGCGGTATACTCCCTTTTAAAGGAGTGACCCTTGCTTTTGCAATCTTGGTTTCAGTGCTTATGAACTTTACGTTTGCCCCTACCATGATGGCTTTTCATCGTGTTAGTGACAGCTACCTTGAATTAAAAAAAGTAAATAAAAGCACCACTATTGGGGATGCCATTGAAAGTATTAATTGGCGACAATTTATCAGCTTCACCGTTTTTAAAACCATTCCTTTATTTTGGGTTCCGGCTCACACCATTACATTTTTATTGCCTGAAGAATATAGAGTTATTTTTGCGGCCTTACTTGGAATTATCCTTGGAGTCATCCTTGGGCTTTTTAAAAATGAGAAGAAATCTTAAAAATTAATCTTATTGGTGGCAATATCTTTTCATCACCGAATAGGCATTCTGAATTCCTAATTCTCCCGCTTTACTTAAATCCTGACAGCCTATTTTGTTTTCATTTTGAAAGATGAGAATGAGCCCACGATTATAGTAAGCCTCAGGAAAATTATTATTTCTTTGGATGGCAAAAGTGAAATCATCAACTGCATTCTTATAATCAGCCATGATACAGCTCACATATCCGCGATTATAATAAGCGTAAGCAAAATTCGGATCAAGTTCAAGCACTTTAGTGTAATCACTTAAAGCATCTAAAAGGTGTTGGTCGCTTGCTTTGTCCTCTTCTTTTTCAGGTGTTTTTTCATCCTTGCTAATCGTTATTGCCTGTTGTTTGTAACCGATAGATTTTATTAATTCTGTTAATAGGTAATTACTGTTTGCACGTGTGAAATAGGCCATAATATTATTCGGATTTTTTTCTAAAGCCGAATCCAAATCTCTGAAAGCATCATTAAAATTTTGTATAGACGCAAACATTTGCGCACGCATCAAATAGTACGAAGATTCATTGGGATTGGAAACAATTTTGTCGGTCAGTGAACCAATTTCTGCTGAAATCACCGATACATTATTGGCCCCCGGATTATTGGTTAATGCGAGTAGTGCATTATCGTAATGTGGGTTTTTAAATGCGTCGTAATATTTTTGTTCTTGAGAAATGCTATTGTTTATTGATATTTGAAAAATAGGGAGCATGTCAATATCAAAATACTGATACTGGGGCAAACTGTTTTCATCCTTAATTGCAGTAAAATCAGCACTTAGATGAACCAAACTATTTAAGTACGCAATTTTTTCCTGAGTCATGTTATTTGTTTCTAACTCAGCAATGTTTCCAATCTGCATGGCTTTGTCGTTATCTGCTTTTGCTTCATCAAACAGTCCCATTCTATTTTTTATGTTGGAACGTTCCAAATAACCATTTGAAAACTCAGGATGAATTTCTATGGTTTTGTCAAAATCCTGAAGCGCTCCTTGATAATCTTTCAATTCAGCTTTAATTTTCCCGCGATAAAAATAACTGGTAATATTTTTAGGATTTAGTTTAATGACTTTATCAAATTCGTCGATGGCTCCTTTTTTATCACCTGAGTTAATTTTTGCGATTGCTTTATTAAAAATGGCGTAGGAATTTCGTGGTGCGATTCTTAAAACCTGATCTAAATCAGCCATGGCCTCAAGGTATTCAGTTTTTTGCATTTTAACCAGCGCACGACTAAAATAAGCCATGGCATTATTGGTGTCTCTTTCAATTACATAATTAAAATCCATTAAGGCCGTATCCAGTTTGTTCAACTCCATCCAAACCTTTCCACGTTGAATATATCCTAAGGTGTAATCGGGATTATAGTTCAGAACCAGATTCATGTCTTCAATTGCTTCCTCGTAATATTTTCCGCCGGCTTTGGCACTTCCTCTTAATATATAAATTCCTTCATGATTATATTTTAAAGCAATGGCTTTATCGCAATCGGCAATTGCCTCATCATACTTTTTTCGGTTCATGTATGTTTTGGCGCGATTGAAATAAATTGAAGCATCTGTTGAATCGATCTTGAGCGCGCGTGCATAATCTTCAAAAGCCTGCTCGTATTTGAATAAAATACTACGGGCATTAGCTCTATTAAGGAAAAACTCTGCATAATAGGGCAAAATGTTGATTGCAGTAGAAAAGTCCATTTCAGCTCCTGAAATATCGGCTAAATTAAACTTAGCTATCCCACGCAGATAATAGGCAAAATATGAATTTGGCTCTAACTGTATGGCCTGGTTAAAATAACTAATGGCGTTAAGGTATCTTTCCGCACGCAACTCAACACTTCCGTATGCGAGGAAGTTTGATCTGACTTGTGCTTTTGGGCTAGTATTTAGTATTAAAAGAATTAAGATTAAACCGATATAACGTAATAGTTTCATCAATGAGTCGGGCTGAATGAGTAATGTGTTTAAAGAACTAATAAATTTAAAAACTAATTCTCAATTTCAAACCAAAAACCTGAGAATTATGATAATTTAACTTCTTTTATACAAAGAATAAAATAACCCCGAGCACACTGATTAAAGCACCAATTACCTCTCGTTTGGTAACCTTTTGTTTGAAGATCAGCATGGACGGAAGGATAATGAATATGGGAACAATTGCCATTAATGTGGAGGCAATCCCGGCTTTGGTATTTTGTACCGCAATTAATGAAAAGGAAACGCCTAAAAAAGGGCCGAATACAGAGCCAATTCCAATGCGACTTATCGCTTTTAAGTTTGAAAAAGTATGGAGGATATTTTTCCATCTTCCAAGAATGGTAACGATAATGGCAAATCCTGTCATTCCTGCGATTATTCTAATTTGGGTTGCAGCAAAGGGGTCATAATCGCGCATTCCATATTTACTTAAAACAATTCCTCCGGCCTGTCCAAGTGCACCTAAAGCAGCGAAAATGATTCCTTTTACCGGAAAATTTAAACTCATTTTCTTTGAACCGCTTTGTTTGCTCCAAATGGCAAGAGCAATCCCACCAAGAACCAACAACATTCCCAGAATACTAATCGGGGTCATGCTTTCACCCAGTACAAAATACCCCATGATGGCTGCCATTGGCGGAGCCAATGTCATGATTAACATGGCAATTCTGGAAGTAATGATGGGGTAGGAGGCGAACAAAAATAAATCTCCTAAAATAAAACCGATAATTCCGGAAGCAGATAACCAAATCCAGGCGTGCATATCTGCATCGAGTGGAAGAATAATTCCTCTTCTGAAATAAGAAAGTACAGCTAACAAAATAAAAGCAAAGCTTAAACGAATCATATTCACCGAATAAGTCCCTACACGCTTCGTTGCCACCTCGAATGCAAGTGCTGTAATGGTCCAGAAAAGAGCAGTTAACAGGGCTGCATATTCGCCCGTATAATTCATCATTTATTCATTTTATTTTAAAGCACGAATGTACTTACAATTATTTAAAATTATCATCGTTTAAAAGGATGTATTCTACAAATGTGTTAATTTTATCGATCATTTAAAATCAGATATAATCGAGCGAATAAATGAAGAGGAAAACAAACAGACTAATTCGGGCAGAAGAAATAGCCAATAGCATTTCGCATGCAGTGGGCATAGGCTTGGCTGTTGCAGGGGTAAGTCTGTTGGTAATTTTTGGAGCAATCTATGGGAATGCCTGGCATGTGGTAAGTTTTTCGGTTTTTGGAGCAAGTATGATCGTACTTTATTTAGCTTCAACATTATTTCATTCGGCTAAAAATCCCAGGATTAAGTATATGCTCAATAAATTTGATCATTCAGCCATATATATATTAATTGCAGGCACTTATACCCCAATTACCTTAATTTCTTTAAACGGTGCTTTTGGCTGGGTCATTTTTGGATTAATATGGGGAATGGCGATTGGTGGGATTGTTTTTAAAGTTTGGTTTTACAGTCATAGGTGGCGTAAACTATCAGCCTGGCTTTATGTAGGAATGGGTTGGTTAATCATTATCGCCATTGTTCCAGTAATTCGGAATGTACCATCAACTTCGCTTTGGTTCTTAATGGCGGGTTGTCTAACCTACAGCGGAGGTGTAATTTTTTATATCAAACGCGAAATTCCTTTTTTTCATTTTGTTTTCCACTTATTTATTTTAGGCGGAAGTGTGTGCCATTTCTTTGCATTTTTGTTTTTACTGCCAATCTAAGTTTATTAAAAAAAAGGATGCCATCCTCTTCGAGGAAAACATCCCTTGTTTTGGAAAGGTGTCATTTTAATTTATTTGGTCTTTTCCATCCAAAGATTGCGAACTCTGCTGTTGGTTACATAAATACCTAAAACTTTCCCACGTTTATCCCTTTTTACTTTAAAGAAATTGAAATATGAAGGTGAACCATTAAACTCATCATCTCTCACTTTTCTAATTTTAAAATATCCATGACGCGTGTGATAACCCATCAATTCACCATCCTTTACCAATATTTTGTATTGGGTTTCCAATTCGGGCGACCAATAAGAACCACAGATTTTTGCTAACTCATCACTTGTTATTTCAAATGATTTAAGTTTTGATCCTGTGTGTTTTTTATCGGTAATGTATTCAATTTTATTATTTGTTAATATAATTGATAAATCATTATCACTCGTAAATGAATTTTCTGAAGTGGCAAATATTCTAACATTACCATTTCCTTTTTCTTCAGCATAAAATGAACTTCCAATTCTGAAAATATCGATTGATGTTGAGGGATGACTGATTAAAGAATACTGTCCACTCATTTCATCAAAGTCTTCAATTGAAAGTCTAAATGGGTTTGAATCTGTTCTTTCGGTGACTTCATTACCCAAAACAATATCTGCAATTGTATTGGCTTTTCCTCCCGGATTTGAATCAGAGTAGTTGGTCAAAATAACAATATCCATTTTTTTATCAGGGTATGTTGCTGCAGCTGACCTAAATCCTCCAATGGATCCTCCATGCTGAATTCGAAATTCATTTTTATAAGTTTCAACATTCACTCCAAAAGCATACTTATTATGGGTGCCATCATTAAATGGATCGGTGGTTCGCATTAATAACATGGCTTCTTTCCATTGTGGATCTGGATCGCGCAATTGCTTTAGCCATATTAATAAATCCTGAACATTCGTATGAATATTTCCCGAACCTACATATCCCCAATATTCGGTGGAACGATCAAAACTTCCATCTCTATTATTACTGTACGATGTAGCATTGTTTTTTACCACTCTGTTGTATTGTTCTTCTACATAAGTATTGTTTAAACCAAGAGGCTTAAAAACTTCTTGTTGCATCCAATCAGTAAATTCCAAACCGCTAATTCGTTCAATAATTTCAGCCATAAACATAAAACCGGTATTACAATACATGTATTCTGAGCCGGGAACAAAATTTAAATCTTTCTGTTTGGTCATTAATTGCATCAGGTCCGCATTCGTTCTTGAATCATCACCTCTCCATCCGGCTAATGCAAGAAGGGTGTGTAGGCTTCGCAATCCGCTGGTATGGTGCAGCATGTGTCGGATGGTAATGGTGTGTCCAAAGTCTGGTAGTTCAGGTAAATATTTTCTGATATCATCGTCAACTGATAATTGTCCGCGCACATGCATCAAGGTAATTCCGAAAGCAGTAAACTGTTTAGATACCGATGCAATATTGTACTGCGTACCATAGGTGTTGGGAACCAGATACTCTAGGCTGGCCAAACCAAAAGCTTTTGAATAAACCAGTTTGTTGTCCACAACAACACCTACTGAACCGCCTGGATGATCAGGGGAATTCCATGATTGAAACAATTCATCGATTTGTTTAATCTTTGCATCAGAAAGTTGAGCAAACAATACTGGTGACAAAAGAATACTGATGAATAAAGCGATGAGAAATTTGTTAATTTTTGAATTCATGATTTTTAAATTAGATTATTTCGGATTCATTTTTTGATACATTTCAATGGCTCTCTGAGCCAAAACCTTAGTCGCATTTACAACAGGAACAGTTGAACGATCCGGATTAAAAGCCAAAGGAATTTCCGTACATCCAAGGATGATTAACTCAGCACCGTTGTCGATAAGATGTTGCCCAGCAAAGGCTAATAAATCTTCATTTATTTGTTGTTCAACGCCAGATTTAATGCCCCAAACAGCTTTCATCACATTTTCTTCTTCAATCGAATCTTCAGGTACAATCACTTCAAACCCATTTGCTTTTAGCTCATTATTGTAAAGTTGGGTTTTGATCGTGCCACTAGTTGCGAGTAGCCCAATCTTTTTAACTCCCGGATAATTATTTTTAACCTCAATTACAGTTTCTTTAATCATATGAATAATTGGAATGGAAACTGCTTTTTGCATTTCATTATAATAGTAATGAACTGTATTGCAAGGGATGGCAATAAATGATGCACCTGATTTTTCTAAACGTTGTACACCTTCGGTGATGGAAACGATGATGGCAGGGTCTTGGTTGTCGATACTTGCAATTCGATCAGGTACTTGAGGGAGACTATAAATAAAAGTTGGAATATGCTCCTGGTCTTTCGTTGCCGGTGTGAGCTTTACAATTTGTTTGTAAAGGTCGGCTGTAGCTTCCGGCCCCATACCACCAAAGATTCCAAGGATAACCTTATCATCGGATTTAACTTCACTCGGTTGGCAAGAGAATAGAACTGTGATAAAAATTAAACCTACTAATGTTAAGAGTTTTTTCATTCTTCTAGATATTAGATTTAAGTATCAAGATACAAGATATTTGATGCTATTTGTTTTTAAAATTCTAAATTCCATATTCTACATTCATCATTTTTAACTCATAATTTGTCATTTAACAGGAATCGTTTTAGAAAATCTGCCGCTGCCTTATTCACTTTTAACTGATTGGCATACATCATAAAATGATGTGTATCATCCACAATGACGAGCGTTTCGTTAAAGACTCCTTTTTCGTTCAAACGTTGCACTAAATCGGTACTTTGACTAAATTGAACATTTCGATCATCGTCGGCATGAATGATTAATACGGGAGAAGTCCAGGTTGGTACTGAAGAAATTGGAGAAGATTCCCAGGCAATTTCTTTTGCTTTTTCCCGATCAGGAGCCATTTCATAGCCCTCCGGATACATAAAACTACCAACCCGAGTGGTTCGGTCGTGAACCCCATGAATATCAACACCGGCAGCAAATAAATCTGAATTTCTTCCAAGTGCCATCGCTGTTAAGAATCCTCCATATGAACCTCCATAAATACCAATTTTTTTGCTATTAACAAAATCCTGCTTTGCTAACCACAGAGCGGCAGCTTTTACATCTTTGTATTCAGAAGCACCTCTTGTGCCTCCATCAACCGGACGATGGAATTCATAGCCATAGCCTATGCCTAATCTGTAGTTTACAGACAAAACAATAAATCCCTGGCTCGCCAGATATTGATTTACTGCATACCCATTAGCATAATAGGACGAGTAATGCCAACCCAAAAGCATTTGTCGCGGTGGTCCGCCATGCACATATATGATAGCCGGAGTTTTATCGGTCATGTTTTTAGGTTCAAACATGGTTGCATGCACATTCCAGCCATCTTCCGACTTAAAAATGACTTGTTTCGGCGTAACCAGTTCATCAGTCGGGTAACTTTTTGGAATGCGATTTTCTGCTAAAAGTTTAAACTTTTTATTTTTTGGATTCATTACGGCAGGCAAGGGTGGGCGTTGAGGAGTTGCACTTAAATAGACTAAATCACCTTTATCCCCGGTGATAAAAGGAGTCCATTCTAAACCTGAACCTGGAGTCATTACTTCTGCATCGGCTTTATCAACTGAAACCATAACAATATGACGACGATCAATATCGAGCACATCATCACCGGTATTTCCGGCAAAAATAACTTTCTCTCCGTCGGGACTTATTTGAACATATTCGGCCATAAAATTACCGGGTGTAAGTAATAATGCGTCGCCACCATTTTCAGGAATACTGTACATGTGAGGCCATCCATCCTGATAGGACATGAATACAATACGACCTTTTGCAGCCCAATGTAAATTTGCACGTCCATGCGTTGACGACATATTGCCTCTTAAAGTTTCCGGGGCTTTCCAGATTTTTTTTGAACCATGCTGTCCAACGGTTGCTATTCTAATTTCCCAGGGATTGTGCTGATCCTCTAGTATGGGCTTTATGATTCCACCTCGGCCATTCTGTCGGGTGAAAACGATCTTCTTTCCATCGGGTGACCATCGCGGTGAAGCATCACGATTAAAAGATGGATCTAACCAAATAATGGGCGTATTTTTATCCGTAAAAACACCAATAAATGAATGATCCTGTCGATTAGATTGAAATGCGATCTGGGTTCCGTCAGGCGACCACATGGGTGATCCGTTGCTTCCACGTGCATTAAAAAGTTTTTCTGCTTTTTCGCTACCATCAATTTTTATTTTCCAAATCTGCCCGCCTTTAACAAAAGCCACATAATCATTATTTGGTGAAATAGTTGGGTTTAACCCTTCACCTAAAAGAATAGGTTCTCCACCAATGAAGGGAATACTCCACATTTGTACTTTTGGTGGCTCAGGCAAAAAACCCGGGTTAAGCGGATCCTCATCATTCCAGTTAGAACCAAAATCGCCACCTCGAATATAAACAATCCAGTTTCCATCTGCCGAAATACTTACACTTGAGAGTGCCTGACCTTCGTCTGAATTATAAGGGGTGAGCTGACGTTCTTTATATTGAGGTCCTTCTGCAACGAAAAGGTTGCGATGACCATTTTCATTAAATGCCCATACGATGTGATCCGTTTTAGTTGAGGCTGTTAAGTCGGATGGAAAAGGATATGAAATTACCTCTTCCATGCTAAAAACTTCCTTTTGAGCATGAATAGGGTTTATGAAAATTGCAAATTGAATGAAGAGAATTAAGGTTAAGACTTGAACTCCATTTTGCAACGATTTGGTTGTTTTCATGATTATTTTTTTTAGTGTGTTTTCAAATAATTATTCTTAAAAAATAGAAATAGTTGATTAATTAAAAGTCCGGAGCCGTATATCTTCTCCAGAATTTGAATCGACTCAATGAGGTAAACGTAACAAATTTATTAATCCATTTAATTTGCATTAAAAATTGCAAAATCCGATAACTTAGAAAAACAATGGTAATAAATACGACCCATTTTGTTAAGCGTAATGCGATTAATACCCATAATGGACTTCCCAATTTATTTAATCCAAAATTGTTAAGCAATAACATTAATGCTGGCAATAAAAGGAGTGACCAGATCAGGAGTAAACCAATTGAAAAAGGATGAGCTATTTCGATTGCTCGTTTTGGACAAGCACTTATGCAACGCATACAGCTTTCGCATTTATAGGTCCAGAAAGGAATTGTTTTTAGTTTGATGGCTTCCACCGGACATTCATTGATGCATTTCATGCACAAATTACACGCGTTGCTAGCCACTAAAGTTTTGGCTAGCCAAAAACGACCGATAAAATAGTAGCCAATAGCAATAGGTATCACTGCAAGGTCGAAAGGAAGACTATATAACGCTTTATATTTACTCTTCCCTGTTAAGATTTGTTTTGCGAAATTTTCAGTTATTTTTTTTATTCTTTTATGAATTGAATTGACGACTGTAGTTTTTAAGCCAGGATGAATAAAAAGCCAGTTGGATGGTAAATCAAGGGGTTGCATCCCAACTATGCGGTATGATTTAAATGAGAGGATTAGTGTTGGCAGTATTTGTGCCAATCCGCTCAGCCCTGGTAAAAATAGTTTAGAAAGTTTTAATCCGCCTCTCGTATTCATAATAAAAACATCCACATTTTTTAAGCGCGGAAATTTAAAAATGAATTTTAGCATGATTTGAGGAAGATTAAAACCATGCGTAGGGGAACAAAATCCGATGAGGGTTTTGTTGCTAGTGTCGGGCGTTTCTATTTTATCAAAACGATCGATATTTATCAGTTGCACCTGAAGCTTTTTTGCTTCAGCAAGCTGTTTAAACCAATGAGCAGCATTTCGGGCATTTCCGGTACCCGAAAAATAATAAATGATTATTTGCTCATATTTCATTTTTTTTAATTGATGGAAAAATAAATTTATTTCCCCGGATGATAAGTCCGCTCGGCATTTTTCTCAACGTCTTCTCGGTAGAAAGAAACATCTTTAAATTTGCCTTTTGTATAATCCAGCGCCTGGTCGTAAAAATGTGGCGAATTAGGATCACCACTTTGTCCACCTGCTAAGCTGGTTTTTGCGATAATTTTATCACCAAACTCAACCATACCTACAAAACTGTTACCCCGGGTTCCGTATAATTTCTTGGTTCTTTGTATACCACGTGCCCCATAGGCTGCTAATGATCCCCAACGAGAAGAGGTAAAGCCGACAGGTAAACTTGGAAGCTCGTCGCTAAATGCTTGAACAATGTCACCGTTTACACGCTGAAAACGATTGATTTCACCCCAGGGTGTTTTCCAGTTTCCAAAATCATTTTGTAGTTTGTACTTGGCAGCTACCAAGGAAGCCAGCCTGTTTTTACTACCCAGGTCGTGAGCCATGAATTCGTAAATGTCGGTTCCCGGAGGCATCCCCACCACACGACAAGCATTCATCATGTCCCGTCCCCAGAAAATGGCTAGTGAGGTTTCCACAGATTCTTCGGAGAACCGTAAATCCCAGTTTCTTAATAGCTCAATTTGTTCTTTAAGTTCAGCTTTTAATTTTCTGTCCTGCAATTTTTCATAATCATCTAATAATACGGGGATATAAACTTCAAAAGCAGGCAAATATGAATCGTATGCCGCATCACGTAATTTTTCTAAGGTAAAATCAGTTTGATCTTCCAAAACCATTACCGCGTGAATTTGTCTGAAATTTTGAAGATCGGGTGCCATGTAACTTGGATAATCTTCGGGTTTGGGACTAAATTCACCAGCAACAGTGAATGGTGTTCCATTACAGTTCTGGATCCATCCATTTTCAGGATTTTTGACAATAAGCATATCTTCAAGTTCATGTAGGCCTTTCCAGTCTGTTTCAGGATCGCTGCCATCAACCATATCTTCCCAATCAAATTTTTCATTTCTGATAGGCATGAAATTTCCATGGAAATAGGCAATATTACCCTCCCTGTCTGCATAAACCGTATTATTAGATGAGTTTGTTCTAAGTTTCATTGTATTATAAAACTCATCGTAATTTTGAGCCTTAGTACGCATATATGATTGGGTCAAAGCTTTCTCATGTTCAACCATCAGTGCAATGGCAATCCATTTATCACCTTCTGCTCTGATGATTGGCCCGTGGTGAGTAAAATATGCAGTTACTACTTTCTCAGCCATTGACTCACCATCTTTATACTTTAAAGTGATGTCTCTTTCGATAACAGGCTTTAGCTCTTCTCCATGCTTGTAAAAATATTTCCCATCCTGTTCGATGATGGTTTCTGTATAATAATCTATCACATCTGCTTTACTAGAAGTATGCATCCAACCGCAGTTGTCATTAAAACCCTGGTAAACGAAAAATTGGCCCCAGGTAACCGCACCATAAGCATTCAGTCCTTCTTCACTAATCATATGAATTTCAGGCCGGAAGTAGAATGAGGTATGTGGGTTTATCAGAAACAGCGCATTCCCGTTGACTGTGTTTTTTGGTGCGATTGAAAACCCATTTGAACCTGTGGGTTCGGCATCGGGATCTTCTGTAACATGCGCTATGTCTAATTTTTCATCATTAAGATAAAAACGTTCCAAGTCGCGTGTAGAGATTCTTTCGATATCTCCTCCAATGCTGCCTTCACTAAAAGTTAGTGCCATCCATGGTTCGAAATGAGTAATTACTTTTGGCGTAACTTCAGGATGGGTATGTAGATAATAATTGGCCCCATCTGCAAAAGCATCCATTAGTTTTTTTAACCATTCAGGGCTGTTCTCATATTCTTCTTTCACCTGAATCGGATCGATATACAATTGCATCCGAAGGTCGGCTGCCAACGACGATTCCCCTTCATATTCGGCCATTCGGCCCATTGCAGTTGCATAATTAACCTCAACGCGGTTAAAATCATCTTCGCATTGAGCATAAATCATTCCGAAAACGGCGTCTGCATCTGTTTTTCCGTAAATGTGAGGGATTCCCCAATGATCGCGGATAATGGTAATTTCTTCTGCTCGTTTTTGTAATCGGCTAATCTCTTGATCTGCAGTGTCGCATGATGTGATTAAAAAGAATAGCACTAAAAAACTGAGGATGGCTTTAATTTTCATGACAATATTAATTTATGGTTAAAGTTTGGTTTCAAATTAAGATAATAGGTTTTGATAATTATTTGATTCAAACAGATGAAATTATGAAAAATTAACGAAGAAATGATGGAATTTAATACAAAATCTGCAAGCATAACAATTCATCGACCATAGCTGAGAATCTATCGGTAAAAGTTAAATGTTACTTATGAAATGATATTTCTGGGTTATCAGAATGGTTCAAGCTCAGCATATGTGAATGAGATTGAAGCTTCTGGGACATTTCCCAAAGCATTTTTACCTCTCAGTTTTTGAACTGAATGAGAAGTCAATTCACCATCTGGATATGGTCTGATTTGTTGTTCAATGCTTCTCTTATCACTGCCAGATTCTATTGAGTTTAACCAAATATCTTCATCCAGATTTGATAAAATGAGAGGCATTCGGGCTTCCTTTAATTTAGGGTTGTTGTGGATTTTTTTCATTAATTCATTGGCTTGTGTGGTTACCAATGTGAAAGATTTGATGAGCTCTCCACTATCCTTATCCAACCATTCACTCCATAATCCTGCTATGGCTATCGGTTGTTTATCTTTGCGGTAAATAAAAAACGGATATGCTTTGCCTTTAAAATAATGGTGTTCATAAAATCCATCGACATGCAATATACATCTTTTGCTTTTTGCAGAATCTTTAAATGAAGGTTTCTCAAAAATAGTTTCACCCCTTGCATTAATGGTATTATTCCAGAGTTTCATTTTTTGTTCCTGATCCTTCACCCAATGAGGAATGAGCCCCCAAACTGCAGGTGATGGAACAGTAGGTTTGTCATTTTGATAAATTAATAATGATTGATGCTCAAACCCGGAAGTATGGTAATAATTAGCATAATAAGGTTCAAGCTCTTCTTTGATCTTTTTGATCCCCTCCAGGTCGTGAAATCGAATAGCTCTTTTGAGCAGGGTTTCTAACTTTGCTTGAACGTCATAACACATTTTGTCGATTTTATTGCTAAGTTAATATATTGTAAGTAGATGAAAAAGTTGGCGCTGTTTATATTTTACTAAATTTAATTCACCTAAAATTCATCTAAAATTGCATGACATGAAAAAAAATGTTTTAAAAAATTTAAAGCCCCAACTTCTAACCTTAATGATTTTCTGTTTTGTATTGATTGTAAATACTTCTCAATCTCAAAACAGAATAACAACGCCGATAGAACAGTTTGGATACGATATCGGTGCTGATTACAGACTTATTAATTATACCCAAATTATAGCTTATTGGGAAAAATTGGATGCCGAATCAGATCGAATGAAATTGGTTGATATTGGACCAACAGCCGAAGGTAGACGCCAATATATGGCAATATTAAGTGCGCCGGATAACCTGAAAAATATCGAACATTATCGACAGATTTCAGAAAAATTGGCCTTAGCCAAAGATTTGACCAATGAAGAGGCAAAGTCTCTAGCAGTAGAAGGAAAAGCCGTTGTTTGGATTGATGGTGGCTTGCACGCAACTGAAGTGGTTGGTTCACATCAATTAATGAAGTTAGCTTATGATATGGTGAGTAAAAATGATGCTGAAACCATGCGAATTTTAAACGATGTAATTTTACTTGCTGTTTTTGCTAACCCTGATGGCCTTGAATTAATTTCAGACTGGTATATGCGTAATGAAGATGAGAAAAAGCGTTCAACCTCAGGTTTGCCAAGACTTTACCAAAAGTATGTTGGACATGACAATAATCGTGATTCATACATGGCGACACAACCAGAGACTGAAAATATGTCAAGGATTATGTATAAAGAATGGTATCCTCAATTGATGTATAATCATCATCAAACAGGGCCAAATGGAGCGGTTGTATTTGTTCCTCCTTTTAGGGATCCAGTGAATTATTATTTCGATCCTTTATTGGTAATTGGTATACAATCTTTAGGAACTGCCATGCACAGTCGTTTAATTGCAGATGGCTTGCCAGGAAGTGCCATGCGTTCAAAAGCAAGCTATTCAACATGGTTCAATGGAAATTTGCGTACAACAGGTTATTTTCATAATCAGATTGGAATGTTAACCGAAATTAAAGGCAATCCAACCCCGGAACAATTGGGTCTTTATCCTGATGAATTATTGCCCAGTACGGACATGCCATTTCCGGTAAAACCTAAAATGTTATATTTTAAAGATGCGATTCAATACTCGATTTCGATGGACTTGGCCGTACTCGATTATGCTTCAAGAAATAAGGAGCATGTGCTATACAATCGTTATTTAATGGGGAAAAGCCATATTAAAAAGGGGAGTAAGGATAGTTGGACCATGCATCCCATCATTGTGAACGAAGCAAAAGCAGAGCTTTCAAAAGACCCTGAAATCCAAAGGATTCTTTCTTCAACCTCACGAAGAAAACCAAGTGTTCCTGTTGAGCATTTTAATTTATTTGAAAAACCAGAGAACAGAGATCCACGGGGTTTTATTTTGCCGGCTGATCAGATTGATTTTTCAACCGCAACTAAGTTTGTAAACGCTTTTATTAAAAATGGAGTTGATGTTTTAGAAGCAACGGAAGATTTCAAAGTAAGTGGAAAAACCTATCTAAAAGGTTCTTATATTTTTAAAACAGATCAGGCTTTTAGACCTCATATCTTAGATTTGTTTGAACCTCAGGATCATCCGGATGATTTTCAGTATCCTGGAGGACCACCCATCCCTCCATATGACAATGCAGGGTATAATTTATCGTATCAAATGGGAATTGAATTTGATCGAATCCTTGATGGCTTCGATGGTCCGTTTAAAAAAATTGAGGGTTTTGCAAAACCATTGGCAGGTAGCGTTGTAAATTCAAAAAATGCCAAAGGATATTTATTGTCGCATAAGATTAATGATGCAAGTATTGTAACCAATCGTTTGTTAGCTGCTAAACATCAGGTTTTTTGGTTAACAAGTCCAATTAAACTGAATCATAGAAATTACCCGGTTGGGACCATTTATATTAAAGCCAAGAGTTCAAGTTTGGCGATGCTTAATGCGTTGGCTACTGAATTAGGAATTAGTTTTGAGGGTATCAATTCAGTACCTAAAGCTGAAGCATTGCAATTATCAACTCCTCGAATTGGATTATGGGATCGATATGGCGGATCAATGCAATCTGGCTGGACCAGATGGCTGCTCGAACAATACGAGTTTAATTTTGAAGTAATTTATCCTAAGGCATTAGATGCAGGTGAGTTGAATAAGAAATTTGATGTTTTGGTTTTCGTATCAGGTGCTATACCTGCCGGATCTACCAGATCTGCTAATTTGGGTGGGAGACAAGTGGATCCAAATACCATTCCTGAAGAATACAGAGATTGGTTGGGATCAATTACAACAGAAAAAACCATACCACAGCTAATTTCTTTTATCAATAATGGTGGAACAATTATAGCCATTGGAAGTTCAACTAATATTGCGCAACATCTTAATTTACCTTTAAGTGATCATTTGGTGGATGGAAGTGGTAATAGCTTGCCTGCTAATGAATATTTTGTTCCAAGTTCAATTCTGCAGGTTCGGATGGATAATACGCAACCGATTGCTTATGGAATGAATGAACGGGTGGATGTTTTGTTTAGCAGAAGTCCTGTATTTAGGTTTAAACCAGATGCTGACAAAATGGGATTAACTCCTATTGCATGGTTCGATAGCGACAAACCATTACGAAGTGGATGGGCCTGGGGTCAGCATCATTTGTATGGAGGTGTAGCTATCGCAGAAGCTGAAGTTGGAAAAGGTAAGGTTTATTTGTTTGGACCTGAAGTTTTATACCGAGCTCAATCGCACGGAACTTTTAAGCTATTTTTTAATGGGTTGTATTTGAGTAATGCTAAAAAGATGCAATTGAAGTAATAACAATTTGAAACTCTAAATATAAAAGGATGTCATCCCTGATTTTGTTGGATGCCGTCCTTTTTCGATTAGTTCTTATTATTCTTTAATGAATTTCATAACTGCCGGAAGTAGGACATCTTTATAAAATAAAGAAACAGGGGAAGGATTTACATTGCTGTGCATTCTGCCTACATTGGTAAGCAGAACAATGGTAACATCGCTGTCTTCCAACCAAAACATCATGGCTGTGAAACCAAGTGTTCCTCCTGAATGACCAAAAGCTTTTTCTCCATTGTAATAGTTTAGTGTTGAAGAAATACCTTGTAAATACGCTCGATTTGGATTCGTGATATTTTTGGGTGGATGAAAATTAAACACTTCCTTTTGCATTTTTTCTCCTAATAACTCTCCATTTTTAATTGCTTGCGCCCATCTTACTAAATTCGATGCTGATGCCACCATTCCTCCCGCAACCCACTCTGGAGAAAGGTTAGCAGAAGTAGATTCAACAAGATATGGTCTTATTTCTGTGAAATTTGGGTGTATGCCAGCAACTTTTGCAAAAGTTGGCGTTGCATAATGGTAATGATTAACGAATCCATCAGGAATGTTTTCAAAAGATTCCAGATAAATTCTGTTAAGATTTAAAGGTTTAAAAATCCTATTCCTAATCTCCACCATGACATCATTGCCTGTAACAGCCTCTATGATTAAACCCAATAAGGTGTAATTTGTGTTTGAGTATGCATAGTTTTCTCCTGGCTCAAAATCTGCTTCAATTTTGTCGTTGGTGATATATTTTAAGGTTTCTGTTTTTCCCCAAATGTGATCCAGTTTCATCCGGTCACCACGACCATCTCTAATCCAATCAGCATCAAATTCCCAGGTCGGAACTCCACTTTGGTGATTAATCAATTGGGTGATGTTAGCTTTATCTGCATTTGGCACCTGCCGAACGATATCCAGATTAACATAATCGGTTGCTGTTTTGTTTAAATCGATTTTTCCTTCTTCGGCCAATTGTAAAATCACCCTTGCTACTAATGTTTTAGTGATGCTTCCTATTCCAAACATATCATCTGTTGTTACAGGTGTTTTATTGATGATATCGCTATAACCATCAGCACCGGCCCAAACCAATTGATTTTTATATCCAATGGCAACAGACATGCCGGGGATGCCCATACTTATGCCTGTAACCATAGCTGTTTTTAAAACTTCATCGTTCATTTTTTGCGCACGAACTTCAATGTTCAGGAATGACAAAAGAACTAAGGATAAGAAGAAATTAAATGGAAGTGTTTTGGTTGAAAAGTTCATCATATATTTTTATTTTTTTGAAAATTCACTGACATGTTTTCTGGCAGCATCAAAAGCTTTCATCGCCCATTTATTGGTGTATGCTGTAAGGAATTGAATTGCATGCTCTTTGTCATCCTTGAATAATTCGAGTGCTTTCATTTCAATTTCATCTTGTTGCTCGAACAATTCTTTTTCCATTGGACGAAAGGTGTTTTTAAGTATCTGGTTATTTGTTTGATAATCGTTGTCAGCCAAATAACCGAGCAACCAAAATGCTTTTGCCGCAGATTCTAGATCTACTTGTTGTATTTTCCAGTTTGGAATATTGAAATGATAATCATAGAAATCATCCTGATCTTTCACACCCTGAGCTACAGGTCTCTTACCGTATACCGTTGGTATTTCATAGATTCCTAAATACCAAGGAATGAAAACACTGTTACAAGGTTCCCCTAAAGATCTCCAGCAAACAGTACCTATTTCAGCTGGCAAATTGCTTCTTTGCTGAACAATGGTTGTGCGATGAGTGGTGTAACGACAAATAGTTTGTAGTGTATAATGCGGACTTACCTTATGGTTTTCTGATTTATCTAAAGGAAGACCTTCATAATGATTTCTTAAAATATCAGTAAAATCCTTAACCGAAACTTTATGATCGGGAATAACAGAAACTGGCATCATTCCATTTTCTGCATCTTGAATACTAACATGAAAGTTCTTATTCAGGAGATTAGCCATCATCCATTGTCGATGTACATTTGAATTGGCCTTATGGGTTGACTCAGGTGCATAGGCAAGTGCAAAGTCAAAATCTTTTCCAGTTTTTGGATCATACCAACCTCTCTTAATCGCATAATCAATTAAATCATTGGAACAAATAAAGTTCTCTGTATCATCCATTTCCACCTCACGAATGCTAAAGGTATTTGCAATTACAACAATTTCATCATCTTGGACTTTTCTTGCAACAAAATGTTTTCCGGCAGCCATTTGCAACTGCCAGGCTTCATTCTGATCTACGATATTTAAACTTCTTCCTGAAGAATTATAACCATATTTATTAATTAATTCGATTGCAATATGAACGGCTTCCCTCGCCGTTTTTGCTCTTTCGGCAAGAGTGAAACGCAAATCAAACCCAATGCCGCCATCAATGATTTCACCTTGTGATTTTAAGTCCTCAATATTCTCTTTTGATCTGCAACCATTGCTTCCAAATGCGACACCCCATTCATTGATGATCATGTTGGAGAAATGAGTCTGTGGACACTCATCCACAAAATGGGCATAAGTTTCTGGAACTTGCGGGATTTTCAATCCACTAATCAAAGTCTTGAAACTTCCAGCTATATGTTGTTTTCTCGGAATATGCCATAAATAATCCAATTGATTTTCGGCTCCATCATCTTCGGTTTTACCAAATAAAATTGAACCATCTACCGTTGTTTTTTTTCCTGCAATTAAAACTGTACATGCAAAGCTGGTTTCTGCAAAAACAAAAATTAGTAAAATAATTGAGGTTATGATTTTTTTCATATTCAGGATTTTATTCGTCAATTTCTTTATACGATGCTACAATTCCTTTGATAAGCGAAGAACTAAAACCATTGTGCTCCATTTCATTTAATCCTACAATGGTACATCCCTTTGGGGTAGTTACTTTATCTATCTCAAATTCGGGATGTTCTTTTTTCTCTATCAATAAAGTGGCGGCGCCCTTCACCGTTTGTGTTACAATTTCACTGGCTGTTTTTGAGTCAAATCCAATTTGAATCCCACCTTGAATCATAGCTCTGATAAATCTTAAAACATAAGCAATTCCGCAGGCTCCGAGTATGGTTGCTGATTGCATGAGCTCTTCATCGATGACGATGGTGTTTCCAATTTTATTAAAGAGCTGTTTAATCAATTTGGTATGCTCAATATTTTTTGAGTCGGAACTTAAACAAGTTATTGATTGGGCAACATCAGCTGCTGTATTAGGCATGACTCTAAACAAAGGAATCTCTGTTTGGAGAACCTGATTAATGTCTTTAATACTTACCGCAGTTGCAGCAGAAACCAGTATGTGTTTATCTGCTTTAAAGTGAACCTTCAATTCTTCAATCACTTTTAGAATTTTAAAAGGCTTTAAAGTGAAAATGATGATGTCAGAATTTTGAACTGCATAAACATTATCAGTAGTTATTTCAACATTATCCTGCGACAAATGTTTGATGTCGTTAATGTTTCGTTTTGTGGCAATAATTTTTCTTGATCCGGCTTCTTTATCATTTAAAAGACCTTTTAAGATTGCTGTTCCAAGGTTTCCGCAGCCGATGATGGCTATATTTTTTGTATTCATTTAATAGTTTAATTTTGATGAAGTAGGAGGGATGATTAAAATTTAACGTTCCACTATTTCTGATTCCTCACTTCGGTCTTTAAGTAAATTTAGTTGATAAAAAGTTTCATTATCGAGTAAGCCAATCTG
The DNA here is from genome assembly GCA_963675215.1 of Bacteroidales bacterium. Taxonomy (GTDB): domain Bacteria; phylum Bacteroidota; class Bacteroidia; order Bacteroidales. Next base: position 3,034,190 of record OY775914.1, on the reverse strand, counting down.
TGCTTCATGAATGATATCAATCGAAATTGTTACATCGGATAAAATGCATTCGAGTAAATGCCCGCCTTTGCTTTTTTCTTCATTCATAAAATGATAATGATAAGCCGGGACATTGATTCCTTCCATGTATTCAGGAACACGGAAGCCAACCATAACTCCTCCCACAGAATTAAATTCAAACAAAGGTTGATCTTTAACTACTTCAATCAAATCGGGATATGGCTTCTGTTGTTTTGGGACACTGCGCGTTATTGCTTGATCAAATTGACCTTCAATTTTTATGGCATAAAAAATATTTTTTGTTGGAATGACTTGGTCGATTAATTCATTTAGCTGATTATACGATAAATTGTAAGTGATTTGAAAAGAAGTGTCAGCCATAAAATTTGTTACCACTGCGAAAGGAGTTTTCATTTCAGGTTTCACCGGGTAGACCATTCCATCAGACTTTATTTGATAAAATCTACCATCCAGTGCAATCATTTCTCCGTCCAATTCATTAAAAGTACCGATCCCGAAATCACCTTTTTTGGCAAGATCAGTAAAGTTCATCGTTCCTTCAAAATTCCCGGAAAGCAGGGCATCAAATGTTGAAGTTTGGTAAACAATATCATTTTCTTTAATACAAGCTTCATTACATGAACTTAGTAAAAATAAAATAGTTCCAATAGCTAAATAAATTGATCGTGACATGATTATGTGTGCTTATATAAATTGAAAATTTATTTTAAAGGTTTAATTATTTTGGCTTCGAGCTGTTCTTCAATTATATCCCCGTTTTTTTTGTAAACAAAATAGGCGTTGTTTTTCTCATCCATTTGAACAACATGATCCACTTTTCCATCTTTAAAAACGATGCCTGCCAGGTTATCTATGGCGTAGCCGTTGCCTAAAATACCTGTCGAGATGTTTTTATGATAGGCAGGTCGACGACTTTTTTCGCTAGAATAATGCGGACTATGACTGAAAGGAAGAAATCCGAGACATTCAACGATGGTCAATTCTTTTGGTCTGGAATCTGTCGTTCCGTTTTCAAACCAACATAAAGATCCTGCGCTTCCTCCAGCTAAAACAATTCCTTTTTCATAAGCTTTTCTCAGCACTGTATCAATTCCCTGAGCTTTCCAAATTGCCATCATGTTCAAGGTGTTTCCTCCTCCAACAATAATGGCATCCATATTAAGCAAAACTTCTTCAAATGTTTTATCAACTGAATAAGAGCTAATAAACATTTTTAAAACATAGGGTGTTAGCGGAAGTTCGGCAGTTCTCTCAAACCACCTGACAATAGAACGATCATTGTCTGCTGCTGCTGTTGGGAGATAACAGATGGATGGGTTTTCCTTGCCCGTTAGGTCAGCCACATAATTGATAAATGTTTTATTTAAACCACCACCGTAGGCGAAAATTGTTTTTTCGGGTTTTATATTTTGAGCCTGACTATTTAGTCCTATACCTGCGATTAAAGCTGTAAGCAAAATTATAATTCGGATTCTAAACTTATTCATAATATAAAAAAATCATTATTCATTATTCACTATTCACTATTCATTATTCATTTGTTATTTACACTGCTTTCCCAGCCATAGTCTATAAACTGATAATCAAATTCATTGTTATGAATGGTGAATTTCAAAAACCCTTCTTCAAAGCCTTCGTAGCTTCCTTCCCACCAATTGCTGGCAATAGATCCTCCGGTTATAAAATGGATACCATTAATTTCAATATCTTCCTGGATATGCAAGTGGCCTTGCAAAACCAATTTTAAATTATGGCTTTTAAACAGGCTGAGCACTTCTTTTGAATTTTGAATAATCCATGAAGAACTACTTGCAACAGTTCTTTCCTGCGACCATTGGTTGTAAGCAGAGATAAATGGGAAATGGGTGCTGATAACGATAGGCATGCTTGCGTCAGTATTACTTAATTTTCCCTTGATCCAATTAACCTGATCCTCGTCGATTAAACCGTGGTATTTTTTTTGTTCGTTTTCAGCAATTGAATTTAGAATGATAAATTTCCAGCCTTTGTGCTCAAAGCTGTAATAGGACTTCCCAAACTTACGTTCGAAAAGATTTTTGCCATAATCGGCATGATTTAATATGGCTTCGTTCTTGCTGTATAACCCAAAATAATCATGGTTCCCCATGGTATTATATAGTGGCATGGTCAAGTTTTTAGAAGCTTCTAAATACAAATCGTAAACAGCATTTGCTTCTTCATGAGAAACGGCAAGCGCATCCATCACCTGATCTCCTCCGGAAATTACAAAATCAGGATTGATTTTGTTGATGGTATCGATAGCTTTTTTGAATCCATCAACTGCGTTTAATTCTTTTTGAAGATGGATATCAGACATGAATACAAATGAGAAAGAATCTTCTTGTAAGCCTGATTCTTCATCACAGGAGGGAATGAAAATCATTAAAATTAGCAATGAAAGTGAGATTGCGACAAAGCGGATGGTTTTCATGTATGGTGTGTTTTGGTTATTAAAGATAGGGATTTTTAGTGTTGAAATTTAATACGGCATTAATGAAAAATAGTTTGTGAATAAACAATTGAATTTAGTTATAATTTAACATCAAATAAGATAGGTTTGGTTAATAAAAATTTAAGTCGCTTATGTGGGAGAAAAAATGAAATGAATCTGCGGATTTATTTTGCCTCGTAATTAAACTGCTCGCGTAGATTGGCAACCCCCGCTCGTGCGGATTTGAAATCCGGGCGTACATTATTACTGCAAGGCACGGATTAAAAATCCGCGCCAGCTATAGTCATAAAATAGATGCTAGATCTTAGAAAAAAGCATTTTTATCTACTATCTAAGGTCTAAAGTCTAATAATCTTGATGATTTGTAATCGAATAAAATGTATGACATTAACTTGTAATAAGTTTTATTTCGAACGGAGTTAGTTAACTGTTTCGAATAGCCTCAACGTCCTCAATGCTTTTTGGTTTCGGTTTTCCGAGAAGCTTAGCACCGGTTTCTGTTATCACGAAATCTTCTTCATTTCTACATCCACTAAAGTTTCTGAATTTATTAATTTTATCATAATTCAAAAACTCTGTAAATTTATTTTCAGCTTTCCATTTATCCATTAATTCAGGAATAAAATAGATCCCCGGTTCAATGGTTAAAACAAAGCCCGGTTCCAGTTTACGGCCTAACCTCAAAGATTTTAAACCAAACTGGGTGCTTTTGTCTTCGCCATCATAACCGACGAATTGTTCGCCTAAACCTTCCATGTCATGAATGTCGAGTCCCATCATATGACCTAGTCCGCAAGGGAAAAACAGCGCATGTGCACCCGCTTCTACTGCATCATCAACATTCCCTTTCATCATACCAAAATCTTTCATGCCTTCGGCAATCACTTTACAGGTTGCCAAATGGATTTCCTTAAAAGGCCTTCCGGGCTCAAGTAAAGAAATGGCATGGTTGTGTGCATTTAAGGAGAGTTGATAAATATCTTTTTGTACTGAGGTAAATTTTTTGTCGACAGGAAAAGTGCTGGACAAGTCACCTGCATAATATCCGGGAGTTTCAGCTCCGGCATCAAGCAAAAATAAATCACCACTTTTAATGAAATTACTGTGATGATGATTATGAAGGGTTTGTCCGTTTATGGTAGCAATTACCGGGAAGGCAACATGACCATCATGAGCCAACGCAATGCCTTCAACCGCACCGGCAACTTCTGCTTCCATCATTCCGGGTTTTACCATTTGCATGGCTTTAACGTGCATATCAACTGAAATATCTACTGCCTTTTCAATTTCAAAAATTTCTTCTGCAGTTTTATAATTTCTTTGAGAAATTACTGCCAATCGTAATTCTAATGAGGCTTTATTTTTGACTTCATTCGGGTGTATCCCCAGCCAATTAAAAATTTTGATATCATGCTCAGCGCGGTAGGAGGGAAGAAAATGAATTTTACGTCCGGATTTTTGATTCTTTTTAAGAAATGCATCCAATTCGGAATTATTTCCGGTTTTAGAAACACCCACAGATTTGCTGAGTTCGATGATAGTTGGTAAAACTCCCATCCACACAATATCTTCAACGGTAAAATCATTTCCAAAAATATATTCTTCGCCCGAATCAACGTCAATGATGGCTGTGAGGCCTGCAATATTTAATCCAAAATAATAAATAAAACTGCTGTCTTGTCGGAAATGATATCCATTGTCCGTATAATTCATCGGGCTTTCTTCATTGCCAGGAATTAGAATAAGTCCAGAATTAATTTTACTTTTTAAAACCTGACGCCTGCTGATATATGTTTCTTTTTTAAACATGATTTAAGTTATTTGGTGTATGTTTTTATTTGATTGCCAAACATACCCAAGTTGAGCCAGAAATCAAAAATAATCGAATAGAAATAATCTGAATTTTTTTAATTTAAATGATATAATATAAAGGAAATGTTAATTAAGGTAAGCTGCAATATCTTTTAGTACAATAATTCCTAATAAGGTTTGACTATCCAAGCCACTTTTTGTAATTAATAAAGCATCAAAATACCTGTTAACAGGTAGCTTTTTGAATGATTGTTTATACATTTCGGCCGCTTGAAATACCGTATAGTTATCGGGGATAATTGCAAAATTATGATTGTTCTGAGAATTATTTAAAATAGTGCTTATCATAGTTTCCGACGGAATGATTTTTTTAGATCCTGCCATCCATTCAACAATTTGTAGACTGTTTAAAACATCAATGATCCGATTATTTTCAAGTATGGGAATTTGTGAAATTTTATGTTCGTGAACCAATTCTAAGGCCTTATCTAATTTGTCGTTAATATCGCAGGTATAAACTTCTTTAAAAAAAATATCTACTTTAATCGGGTTTTTAATTTCATCCCATATATCAGAAAAATGGGCTACAACTTTATCTCGAGGAACGGCAATGGCTTCGCCATCTTTTTCAAAATTATGCATAATGGCATTACGTAAGTCGCCATAAGTAATCAAATCATTTTTATACTTTTTGATAATGGGATGAAAACGAGATGATTTTACCAACAAATACCTAAATGAAGTATGTTTTCCCTGATTATAGTTATTCTTTAAAAACTTTTCAACTTCGTTGAAGATTCCAAGAAATATTTCTGCATTATCTGACATAAGATATTTTAACAAATTACTTTTTAACGTGATGAAATACACTTAATAATCACTATTTCACCAACCATGCATATGCTTGCAAGAGGAGCACTCTCATAACTCACCCATATTTTTTTATCTTCCTCCGGAATAATCATAAAATCACTCAGGTTTGAAGGTTCAATAACACTTTTATCTTCTAATTCAATCACCCAACCACAACCATCCAGCCCGGTTAAATCTTTAAATGTTCCTTTCATTCCGCCATCGCATGCTTCCTCTTTTTTGCAAGAACCTATTCCTAGCAAAACAAGACTTAAAACAATAAATGTGAGCTTGTCTAATTTTTGCATTACTTCTAATTTATATGCTAATTTATACATTATTCCATAAACAGATGTACTTTTTAATTTGATGTGGTTATGCAACTATATTCACCTTGGATTTCTAAAACGAAAGCCCTAATTTTAACAATTCCTATAAACTATTAACTATGAAAAGAGCATTTAAAGTATTAATGATTGGAGTTTTAATTTTTTCCGGCCAATTAGTTTTTTCTCAAAATTGGCAAGCCCTTGAGGAAGGTGAGGTGCTGATTGTAAATGATATGGAATTGAGTTTTATTACTTCCTATATCAAAGAGATTAAAGGTCAGGATGTTTACCAAATAACTGCTACCTTAAATAATGCAGGAGGAGATAACATAATTTTATTTTCAAAAGCGAGGTATAATTTTACTGAAACCCCTCAGAACGCATGGACGCGTTTCAGGTTTACCAATGCTACGGGGAAGGGTTTATCAGCTCGTGAAGGTTTTATCTATCCAAATCCAATTACCATGCAGTTTCCTTTCAAATGTAACCCACAGGATAAGAATCCTACATGGGAAAGCCGTGTGGTTGGTGTGGGATTTTACGAAGGTGATTTTAAAACAGCAGAATGGCGTGTGAGGGTTCAAAAAGGAGAAAAACTTCAAGTGATGGTGTTTAATAAATATTAAATCATTTTGAGTTTGGCAATTCTTTGCTATCTTTCTACTTCCTAATTTTTTCAGATGATTAATCTAAAGCGTTTAAGAAAAATCCGACTGCATTGGCAGATCCTGATTGCTTTGATATTGGCAATAATTTACGGAGTGATCTTCTCGAATCATTATTCCATTAATGATTCAACCATGAAAAAGCTGACCAATCGGATTGTTCAAGATGAAGTACTGGATTCAGTTGCTTTAATGACAGATGTGGAATTTACCACACGTAAAGCATTTCTGGATGAGCTTAAAAAACATTTGTCGGCTGAACAATACACAAAGCATAGCTCAACGATTGTTCAATGGTCGGTGCAAAATTCTTATATCAAAGCGGTTGACTGGTTAGGAATCATCTTTCTGAAAATGTTGAAGTTGTTGATGATCCCGCTTATTTTAAGTTCTTTAATTAGTGGGATTACAAATGTTGGGAGTGTTGAGCATTTAGGGCGACTTGGGTTAAAGACCATCAGTTATTATTTATTTACCAGTTTTATTGCTATTGTAACTGGTTTGTTTTTTGTAAATTTGTTTAAGCCAGGAATTGGAGCCGATTTGAACTTTAGTTATAAAGTTGAAGGCTTAATGGAGCAGCAGCGATCATTTAAAGAGATTGCGATGGATATTGTTCCGGATAATATTTTTACAGCCTTTAACGATAATCAAATTTTATCAGTTATCTTTTTTGCCATTCTATTCGGGTTTTTCATTACCAGAACCAGCCCTCGTCCGAAACAAATTCTTAGTGAAGCTTTCAATGCAATTTTTGAAGTCATGATGGAAATTACCATGTTCTTCATCAAATTTGCCCCACTGGGCATTTTCGGGATTGTATCGCGTATTATTGCGGAACAAGACGATTTGGGGCAGTTGGTTCAAAGAATGGGCCTTTATATGGGAACCATTATTTTGGCATTATCGGTTCATTTCTTTATCTCTCTTCCTGTTTTAACAAGAGGGCTGGCACGTGTAAATGTGTGGAAACATTTAAAGAATATGACCACCCCATTATTAACAGCTTTTTCTACATCATCTTCAGGCGCTACTTTGCCTTTAACCATGAATGCTGTTGAACACAACTCTGGCGTTTCGAATAAAATTACCAGTTTTACTTTACCACTTGGGGCAACTATTAATATGGATGGAGCTGCGCTTTACGAATGTGTTGCAGCCATTTTTATTGCTCAGGCTTATGGCATTGAACTTACCATGATCCAACAAATCATCATTGTGTTTACAGCCTTGCTTGCTTCAATCGGTTCGGCAGCAATCCCGATGGCTGGATTGGTGATGATCACGGTGGTGCTTTCTGCGGTAGGCTTGCCTTTAGAAGGAGTGGGGTTAATTTTAGCTGTCGATCAATTAATTGATATGTTTAGAACTGCAACCAATGTGTGGAGCGACAGTTGTGGTGCCGTTGTTATTGCTAAATCTGAAGGTGAGAAATTACCGATTGATCTGGTTTCTAGTTCTTAGTTATTGGTTTCTAGTTCTTAGTTGTTGGTTTTTAGTTGTTGGTTTCTAGTTGTTGCTTGTTTATTCATAATGGTGGTAGCGAAATCAATGTTTACATCTTTTAACCAATCACCAAACACTTATAACCTTTCTTTCATCCAATCAAACACTTGATCGAAAGCCCTTTCACGAACTGAAAGTTTCGACAGAAAAATATCGTGCATGGCATCCTCAAATTCTAAGATAGTTACGTTCTGACCAAGCTTATTAGCTTTATTCTTGATCTTTCCAACATTTAAAATAATATCTGATGTTTTAATTCTCTCCTCCCAAATTTTTGGATTGAATGAGTCGGAGGCATGCAGAAATAGAATCGGGATTTCAATTTTGCTTTTTTTAGCTACTGATTTTTGAGCGTCACTCACTGCTTTTAACCAAGAAAAATATCCTGGGAAACCAGCTATTGGTTTCCAGTTATTATTAATTTCCCATTCACCATAAAATTTCTTATCAAGGCTTTTCGGATACAGTGGGTTGATAATATTGTTAACTTTTGAATAAGGGAAAATCTTTGCTATTCCTCCTAAAACAGGTATTGCAAGCTTTTGGATAATTGGGTTTAAATTCAAATCTAAAAAGGGTGAATTTAAAATAAGTATCTGTATCTGATCTTTGTTCTTTCCGTGATTCGCATAAAGAGAGGCTATTAATCCGCCATTTGAATGACCCATTAAAACGGCTTTCTTCTCGCTTTCCGAAGTGATAATTTTGAGTGTTTGGTCTATTTCTTCAAAATACTCAAACATGCTTCGGCAATAATTGGCATGTTGGTGTAGACGGATAGAATTTCCGTATTTTCTTAATTCTAAAGCGAAAAAATTATACCCTTCCTGTTCAAATCTTTCGGCCATGTGTGGGTGAAAAAAATAATCAGAAAACCCATGGATATATAAAACAGGAACTTTGCCCTTAATTACTTTTTGGTATCGAATCAAGGTTGCATCAACAACACCTTCATAATCAGGCTTCAGTTCAATGTTTTGAAATATATATTTATCAATGTTTTTTGTGAAACCAGATTTCATTGAATAATGATTAATGATTAAGAACGAATATAAAAAAATAAAACAAGAATTAAGGTTAAATGCAGAAGTTACGCCTCTAGCCAGTTTTTAATAATACGGAACCCATGCTGGGTAATAATTGATTCTGGATGGAATTGCAGCCCTTTGATATCATAATCCTTATGCCTCAAAGCCATAACTGTTCCGGATTCAGAACGGGCAGTGATCTCAAGACACTCGGGTAAATCAATTTCAGAAACGGCCCACGAATGATAAAGACCAACTAAAATTTGATCGGGTAAGTCTCTAAACAATTGATCTTTCTTTAAAATATCGACGGCATGCTCTTGTCCATGAACAACTTCTGCTAGGTTGTAAAGATGCCCACCAAAAAAGTCATTCATGGCTTGCATTCCCAGGCAAATTCCTAAAAAGCTTTTCTGACTTCCGTAGATTTTAAATAATTTATTTATGATGGGATAATCTGATGGTAGCGCCGGTCCGGGAGATATTAGGAGCTTATCATACCTGGAAACTTTTTCGTAATCAATTAAATCGTGATAGACAATATCAAAATTTGAACAACCTGCTTCTTCAACCATTTGAGCAAGGTTGTAAGTAAAAGAATCGTAATTATCAACAATTAAAAGCTTCATTGTTTTGTTATCTTTGCACGAGTGAAGAAGACGTAAATTTATGATTCAAAATTATATCAATGAGTTAAATGAATTGGGTAAAAATCATACCCCGTTTTTGTTTATTATTGATTTTGAATTAAAGAAGCCCGTCGTTTATGCACTCAATCAGCTCCCCGATAATATTTTATTTGATATACCCGGATTCTCAAATTGTACAGCAACCGAAAGTATTAATAAAAAGTCGGTCAAAATTAAGAAATTTCCAGTGAGCTTCAAGCATTATAGCAAGGCTTTCGATCATGTTAAATCAAACTTAGATTTTGGCAATACCTATCTTTTAAATTTGACCATGCCCTCCGAAATAAAATCCAATATCTCGTTAGACGAGATTTTTAAATTTTCGGCAGCAAAATTTCGACTAAAATTTAAAAATGAGTTTGTATGTTTTTCACCTGAGATATTTGTCAGGATTAAAGATGGAATTATTTCGTCCTATCCAATGAAAGGTACCATTGATGCCAGGATTGATCATGCTGCCGATAAAATTATTCAAAGTAAAAAAGAGTTTTCAGAACACAATACGATCGTTGATTTAATCAGGAATGACCTGAGTATGGTCGCAAAAAAAGTAAGGGTAAAGCGTTTCCGTTATATCGATAAAATTGTAACGCATGAGAGCGAGTTATTGCAAGTTAGTTCAGAAATTACAGGGAAGCTGCCTGATGATTATGCAGAAAAAATTGGAACCATTTTATTTAAATTATTACCGGCAGGATCTGTGAGCGGAGCCCCGAAACAAAAAACCCTTGAAATTATAAAAGAAGCTGAATCCGATGATCGTGGTTATTATACCGGGATTTTTGGAATTTTTGATGGTACCAATCTCGAGAGTGCTGTGGCGATCAGGTTTATTGAGAAATCGGATGATAAATTAATTTATCGAAGTGGGGGAGGGATTACGGCATTAAGTAATGCGAGTGAAGAATATCAGGAATTAATTGACAAAGTTTATGTGCCGATTATTTGAGAGTATAAAAATAAAGGATGGTAAAGCTCTTCATGTTGATTTGCACCAGAATCGCATGGATAGAAGTGTGAAAGAAGTTTTTGGGATAAAAAATAAAATTAAGATTTCTGAAATTTTAGGTGACAAGAAAATTTCTTCTGAAGGATTATTTAAATGCAGATTATCTTACGCGAAGGAAATTTTTGATTTTCAAATTATTCCTTACCAACGAAGAAAAATAAATTCCTTAAAATTGGTGCAGTGCGATGAAATAGAGTACAATTATAAGTATTCGAACCGTGACAAACTTAATGAGTTATTGGTTGAAAATAAAGATGCAGATGAGATTATCATTGTGAAAAATGAATTCATTACCGATTCATCCTATTCAAACTTAGTTTTCTGGAATGGTGAATATTGGCATACGCCATCTACACCACTACTCAAAGGAACTCAGCGAGAATATCTGATAACTATAAATAAAATTAAGCCAACTGAAATTAGAATAAATGATTTGATTAATTATCAAAAAGTTGGACTTATTAATGCCATGATGGATTTTGAGGATATGCCGATTGTTGAAACGAAAAATATCTTTTAAGAAAGGGATGACTTCCTTGAAAAGGACGCCATCCCTTTTTGGATTATCTAATTAAAATAACTGTACCGGATGTAGAACCACTTCCTGAATTGTTTAAATCGTTCCCTTTCCAAATACTTCCATCTTTAAATACACCATTAGCTTTCCATACGTAAGGACCAGGAGGTGAATCTTCACCATTATAAGTTCCATCCCACGATTCAGTTGGTCTGCCATTTTCATCCAAAGTAGAAGACTGCCATACCAACTGCCCCCAAGAGCTATAAACCTCAATATTAAATGATTCAAGATTAACTCCAATTGGTTTGAAGAATTTTAAGGATTCATTTGAACTACTTGGGACAAATGCTGTTGGAATATACAATCCTTTAAAATATAAATCATAGAGATGAATAGCTGTGTCAGCGCATTCAAATTCATTCAAACTTATTAATTGCAAATGAAGCCCTTCATATTTTGAAGATTCCAATGTACCTACGCTATCATATTGGTGAACAGGATTTATTTCATCAGAGATCCAATTATCTCCAAAGTCCCATTCATAAGATGTTGCATTTGTAGATTCATTGGTAAAAGTAATTTCGCCCTGACCGGTTTCAACAAAACTAAATTTTGCTGTCGGGGTTGGCGTAATTTCAATTTCAACTGAATCCAGAATGTCCGTACATCCGGCATCATTTATAACCTCCAGACTTACCAGATAATTTCCTACTGCATTGTAAGTGTAAAGAGGATTTTGTAAGGTTGAGGTGTCGTTTGTCAGGTTTTGAATTCCGAAATTCCACGACCAATTATTTATTGGGTTTAATTCTGAAATTGAAATATCTGTAAATTCAGTTGGTTTACCAACACATGCATTAGAATATTCGAAATTTGCAATGGGCTTAGGACTCACAATTATTGTGGTATCAATTGTTCCTCCGCAATTATTGTTGTCTAAAGTTAATGTGATGGTATATTCTCCTGGTTCTTCGTAAATATGAATTGGGTTAACTTCATCCGATGTGTTTCGATCACCTGATCCCAAATCTCCAAAGTCCCATAGAATGGTTTGGACATCAGCCAGATTAATAGCTGTATTCATAAAGAATTCAGCAGTTGTATTCTCACAAATGATATTATTAAAAGTGAATGGCTTAAGATCTATTGCATTATTAACTGTTATATCTTTAATGATCGTATCTGTGCAACCCTCAGCGTCAACAACTACTAATCTGACAGGATAAGTACCACTATTAATATATTTATGTGTAGGATGCTGTTGAGAGGAAGTATTACTTAAGCCGGATTCCAAATCGCCAAAGTTCCAATACCAATCAATGATGGTTCCACCTTCGCTCTCCTGAGACAGGTCAGTAAATTTTGCAAAGTGGTCAATACAAACCGTTGTTGCATAAAAATTAGCATCTGGACCGTCTAAAACAGTTACTTGTTTTTCAAATGTATTTGTGCATCCATCCTGAGTTGTAACGGTTAGTTTAGCGTTATAAACATTAGCTGAAGGATATAAGTGCATTACATTCCAATTTTCGCCCTTGTAAACAATAGAGTCAGTTCCATCTCCGAATTCCCAAAACCATTGAGTAATTACCGAACCGTTTGTTTCTTGCAGATAGGTAAATTGTACTTGGGTTCCATCACATGAAGGTGCATCAGTATCAAATCTTGCACTTGGTGCAGCTTTTATACTTATTGATTTTGATACGCTATTGGAACACCCGTTTTCATCATTTATGGTTAAACTAACGGTATATAAACCTGAGTTTGTATAAATATGTGTAGGATTTTCTTTTTCATTTGATTGATTATTATTGCCTGAGGCAGGGTCACCAAAATCCCAGGTAGCATCAACCGTTGCCAGATCAAGATCTGGAGCGATAATTTCAAAGCTTGTTTCCTGATTCAAACAATTACCTCCCGATACATCAAAATCAATATCACTTAATTCATTTATAGTGACAGAGAATACCGTGTCGCTAACACAACCATTATCGTCAGTTACTTGTAAGGTAACAAAGTGAGTTTTTGCTTCAACAAAAATATGCGACGGGTTTTTACTAAATGAACTATTTAAATTACCAGAAAGCGGATCATCAAAATCCCAAGCCCACTGAGTAATTACACTACCATCGAATGGGCTCGATAAATCAGTGAAATTAGATGCGCTTCCTAAACAAGCAATGTCAAATTCGAACAACGCAGTAGGTCCGTGTTTAATTACTATGGTTTGAGGTTTTGAAATTTTAGAACACCCATTTGAATTAGTGATTGTTAGAACAACATCGAATGAACCACTTGTTGCATAAGTATGGGAAACATTTGGATTATTCCCAAATGTGATGGTTGTTTCATTTCCATCACCAAAATTCCAGTTCCATTCCACTATTTCGCCTACTTCAGTTTTAGAATGATCAATAAATTCTATGGAGGCAGACATACAACGTTCTTCTGAAATTTCGAAAACAGGAATTGGAAGTGGATCTAAAGATAGGTTATGACTGATAATATTACTACATCCTGTTATAATGTCTGTGACTGTTAGTGTAACAGTGTAGTTTCCTTCTGATTCATATAAATGACTTGGATTTGGAAGATCTGAATTATTTCCATCTCCAAATTCCCATAGATAAACCAAATCGGTATTTGTAGTAATCGGTGAAAATATCACCTCTGTTCCTAAACACCCAGAATTAATTTCAAAATCAATTATAGGCAAAGGGTTAACAGTCACTGAAATGGTCGTATCATCAATACAACCGTTTAGGTTTTCAGTGATTAGTGTAACATCGAAAGATCCGGATGAACTAAAAATATGGAGTGGGTTTTGGTTAGTGGCGCTGTTATTAGCTCCAGTTGTTGGATCACCAAAGTCCCAATTCCATTTGATAATTTCAATATTTCCGGTGTTTGTTGATATGTCTGTAAACTGCGTTGCTTCTTCAAAACATGCATTCGAAAAACTAAATTCTGCAATTGGAGCTGCAGTTACTTCTACATTAACTAAAATTGTGCTGGAACAACTATCAGAGCTTGTAACAGTAAGTCTGACTGGATAGGTTTCATTGGCAGGGAAATTATGCTCAACATTAGGATCTTCACCAAAAGCAACAATAACCGGATCACTTCCATCTCCAAAGTCCCAATACCATTCAACAATATAACCGGATGGAGCCGTTGAGTGATCATTGAATTTAGTAATTAACCCTGAACAAGACGGTTGATCGTAACTGAAATTGGGAATAGGATTTGTTTTAATTTCAATATTATGCCAAATAATATTGGTATAACTGACCGTATCGGTAACCTCTAGGATAACCTGATAGCTGCCGGGAGTTGCATACAAATGGTTTGCATCAGGCGTTGTAAGAATAACAGAATTACCATCACCAAAATCCCAGCTATAAGTTGCGATGGCTCCGATATCAGTTACATCTCTATCAATTAAAAACTCAACATCTGTATTCTCGCAAGTTGCACTTGCACTAAAATCAACTGCAGGAGATTGTCCAATTGTGATAATCATATAATCTGTTACCGGAGTTGTGCAACTTCCGGTTGGTGTTGCTGATAGGATTAATCTAACACTTTTACCCAAATCATTATCATTAACTACATAAGTTGGAGTTAGTGTTGTATCACCCGATAAAGTTCCGGTTCCACCCTCCATGGTCCAGCTTAAGCTTGCATAATTTGATGCAGTTGCTGAACTAACTGTAAATGATGTACCAATATCAACTGTTGCGTTATTACCTGCATCAACTACCGGCAAATAACTAAAAGATAATCTCATCACATCAGTTACTTCTTGACAAGGACTACTTTCTCCGTGAATAGTTAAATCCACATAGCCTTGTGCAATGTCAATTTCACCTGGCACATAAGTTGGATGTGTTCCTCCTCCGGAAAAGACTCCATCACCTGAAGTTGTCCAATAAGTATTAGTAGTGTATTGGTCAGTTGCATGAGCTAATGGAAATTCAAAAATTTCATTCTCACAAATAGTGGTATCTGCTCCTGCATCAACAACCGGAATGTTTTTAAACTCAACAGAGATGGTACTCGTTGCATCGTTAGTACCGGCGCATGCTCCTGCCTGAACTACACGGATTTCAAAATCAACAATTTTACCTGCGTCTCCGGTTACTGGAGTATCATCTGTTAAATAAGTTGTCGCAACATCATTAGGATTAGAAAAAGTTCCGGACCCAGTACTGTTTAATACACTCCAAGTAACTGTTCCATGGTTGCCAATTATGGTAGGTGCAAAAGTATAATCACTACCTGCGCAGACTATTGTATCAGGGCCTGCATCAACAGTTAGTGATTCTATGTTTAGAGTCATAAAATCTGACGCATCATTACATGATGAATTTGAAGCTGTAACTCGTAAAGTAACGGCTCCAGCTATTACATCAGCTGCACTAGGCAAGTAATCAGGCGTTGGTGAATTAATATCTGAGAACGTTCCTGAGCCGCTAGTAGTCCAAACAAAAGTGTTATTAATGAGGTCATTTGAAGTGACCCCCCCTAACAGTGAATAAGAAGTTATTCCACAAACTGCAGCATTTGTAACTGCAATATCAACTGTTGGCGCTTTAACTACAGCTAATGTAATTGTACTAAAAGCACTATCTGTACATGGTGCATTAGGTAAGGCAATAAGCTCAAGGGATATGGTACCAGCGGCTGTATCTGCATTACTTGTATTATAAATTGGTGTAAGGCTGGTTGGATTTACTAATGTCCCTGTTCCTGAAATAATTCTCCAAAATAAGCCACTATTATTAGCAACCGAAGCACCTGTTATAATGTTTGAACCCTCGCAGATACTAGCCAATGATCCTGCATCAGCAGTTGGTAATTTATTAATCGTAAGAGTTAAATCACTGACATCATGATTACAACCATTACTTCCAATTCCATAAGCATGAAGTGTAAGTGTAACAGAACCATTAATTTTATCGGCTGTTCCCGGTGTGTAAGTTGGTTGAATGGCTGTGGAACTGCTAAAAGTTCCATCTCCGGATGTTTGCCATAATATGGAGGTTGCATTGGTTGTATCAGCATCAGTATTGCTATAAATACCATCTGCACAGATGGTTGTATTGGAACCTGCATCAGCAGTTGGACCTGCAAGAACGGTAAGTCTGAAAGTATTTGTTGCCGGAGTAGCACATGGGGACTTAGGTGTTGCTGTTAAAGTAATATCAACATATCCATTTGCAGCATCTGTAGCGTTTACATGATAAGTAGGAGTTAAAGTCCCATTGTTAATGAATCCCAGTGTTCCTGAAGAGGAAGAGCTCCATGAGAGGCTTGTGTAATAAGTTGCAGTAGCTCCTTGAATGGCATAATCAGTAGCCGCACAAGCAAAGGCATTATTTCCGGCAAAAGCAGTAGGTTCATTATAAATGGTCAAAACTTTGGTATCGGTAACATTGCCGGAACATGGAGCGTTTGATGATGCAGTTAGCATTAAAGTGACGACCCCTCCGTTTAAATTGATATCATCAATATGAGGCGTATATGATGGCGTTAGCGTTGTTTCATTGTTAAGTGTTCCATGTCCATTTGTTGTCCAAACATAGGTGTTTTGATTTGCAATACTTGCATCGCTCACGGTATAAACTCTTGCAATACATCCATCGGCATCATCACCTGCATCAACTAAAGGTTGTTTGGTGATTGTTAAGGTGATATCATCATAATCTGCAGGACAAGAACCGATGCCATATGAGGTCAACCTCAAGGTGACTGAGCCCAAGCTGATATCATTTGCGCTTGGCTGATAGGTAGTCGTTAAACTGTTTGCACTTGTAATGAAGGTTCCTGTTCCAGTAATAACAGACCATTCTACAGACGAGTGATCAATTGAACTGGCAGTTGATGTAATATAATTTTGAGTCTCGCATATGCTGGCATCGGGACCGGCATTAGCTACAGGTCCATCGCTGATGTTAATAATAAAGCTTTTAACAGCATTTGTTGCACAGGGAGAGTTTGGGCTGGCTGTCAGCGTTAATGTAGCTGCTCCTGCAGCAATATCTGTTGATCCAAAAGTATATCTTGGGTTTAATGCATTTGTGTTGTCAAACGAACCATTCCCTGAAGAAGTCCAGGTTAAGCTATTATAATCGGCTGCTACCACATTTGAAATTTGATAACTTGCTCCACAAACCGTTGTTTCAGTTATGTTCAGATTGACCGATGGGTTCTTAAGTACAGTTAAAACCAATTGATCGACTACCGGAGTACAAGTTCCGTTTCCTGTAACAGTCATTGTAAGTGTAATATCATTTCCTATATCTGATGCTGCCTGCGTATATGTCGGTTTTTCTAAGTGAATATTATTAAGGGTTCCATCCCCATCATGTGTCCAGGTGATATCTGAGTAATTTGTTGCACTTGCTGAACTAATAATATAATCAACTCCTTGACACACATTTGCGGTAGCATTTACAGAAGCCGTTGGAGCGGGAGTAAAGATAATATTTAGAGAATCACTCACCGTTGAACTGCATAGTGCTTCACCTGTCACCACGAGTTTTAATTTAATGGTTCCGGCAGCATAATCGCCAGCTACGGGATTGTATGTTGAGTTTAAGGTAGTATTGCTTGGAGAGAAGGTTCCACTTCCTGAAGTGGTCCATAAATAACTAACCCCGTTTGTTACTGTCGGGCTTAAGGTAATTGATGAAGTTGTTTCGCAAACAGTCACGTTTGATCCAACATCTACAGTAGGAATCCCTGCTACGGGGAAAGTAATATTTTGAGTGGTTGAAGCCGTACAAGGGCTGGTTGCTGATGCGGTTAAACGTAGCACGATGCTTCCACTAACAGCATCGGCGGCACTTGGCGTATAAGTTGGATTGATGGTGGTGGAATTGATTAAAACCCCGGTGCCACTTACCAATGTCCAGGCTACTGAACTTGAATTAACTGTATCAGCAATGGTGACAGTGTAAGGAGCTCCCTGACATAAGGTTGGAATGGTTCCAACCGTTATTTCAGGTTCATTTGTAAATTCAATTCTAATATCATCATACCTTGTTGTGTAACAAGGATCACCATTCGAAACAGTTAAACGTAAAATGGCATAACCATCTGCAATATCAGCTGCACTAGGAACATATTGAGCACCAGTTAAACTTGTTGGGCTTGAAATCGAACCTGTGCCGCTAATAACCGTCCATGTTGCAGAGGAATGATATTGAGCTGTTGCATCTGAAGTGGTGTAGGTGTCACTTTCACATATATTTACAAGTGCAGGACCTGCATTTACCAATGGGGTTTTCTTAATTTCCAATACAATATCATAAAAAGCATTACCAGAACAAGTCCCTGAACCTGTTGCTTCAACTGTTAATGCGACAAAACCATTAACTATGTCAATTGAATCGGGCGTATAGGTTGTGTTAAGTATTGCATCATTATCAAAAGTTCCATTTCCATTGGTGGTCCATAGATAGGTTGAAGGTGTATTTGTTGATGGGCTGGCCGTAAATGTTTGCCCTTGACAAATAGTTGCAGTTGCAGGCCCAGTAATTATTACATTTTCAGAATAGGTTAAAAATACATCTGAAGTAACTGAAGTTCCGGAACAGGTAGAATTACCAAAAACGCTTATTCGAAGCTGAACAGGGTTTAGATAATCTGCTGCAACCGGAGTATAGATAGGATTTAAAATATTGGTCGCAGATAATGAGCCACTTCCTTGGATGATTGTCCATGCAATTGTCGTATTATCATAATCCGCTCCGTTTGCAGCTAGGGTAGCAGTGGTGATACCACATAAATTTCTGTTTGGCCCGGCACTAATGGTCGGTGCCGTTACAATAGTTACATTAAAAGATTCCTCATCGCTACAACTTCCATTATCATCATAAATAAAAAGTATATCAGAAACAGTAATAGCATCACCTGCGTCATACCTGGTTCCATTTCCTCCGCTTGCAGTGAAATATGCCTGGTTCCCCGATAGATTGGTTCCTCCTATTGGAGGTAAGGTATAACTACCACATGCCGTTTGATCTCCAGGATTCGTTATAACCGGAGGCGGGAGAATAGTTATGGTGAAGTTCTCTTCATCATCACAACTGCCATTGGTATCGTAAATATATAAGAAGATGCTAGATGTAATTACATCCCCTGCAATATACTTAATTCCTCCTCCTGAAGAGGCGGTATAATATGCTTGATTCCCACTTAGATTAGTTCCGGCAATTGAAGGTAAGGTATAGCTGTTACATGCTAATTGATTTCCCGGATTTGTTATGTTTGGTGAGTGGGTTATATTTACCGAAAACTGTTCCTGATCACTGCAACTTCCGTTTGAATCATAAATATAGAGTGTTGCAGTACTTGTTAGGGTAACACCGGCATTATATCTGGTGCCTCCACCGGCAGGAGCTGTATAATATGCTTGTCCACCACTGAGGTTAGTTCCAGTTATAGTTGGCAAGGTATAAGTGTCACAAACAGCCTGATTTCCAGGATTGTTTAGTGTTGGAGTAGCATTTACGGTGATGCTGAATTGCTCTTCAGAATTACAACTTCCGTTTGAGTCAAAAATATAAAGAGTCATTGAACTTGTAATAGTTTGACCTGCTACATACTTGGTTCCTGCACCCCCTGAAGCAGTATAGTAAGCTTGATTACCTGTGAGATTAGTTCCTGATATTGTTGGTAAGGTATAACTGTCGCATACTGTTGGGTTGGCAATATCATTAACAACAGGGGTGTTGGTAATTGTAATTGTAAAGCTTTCTTCATCGCTACAGCTGCCATTGATGTCGTAGATATATAAAGTAGTAGTTGATGTAATTACATCAGTTGCATTACGTTTCACTCCAAGACCACCGGAAAGTGTATAGTATGCCTCATTGCCAGAAAGATTTGAGCCGGTAATCACTGGTAAAGTATACGAATCACAAACGGATTGATTCGGAATATCATTAACAGCGGGTGACGCCACAATTGTAATCGTAAAGTTTTCTTCATCACTACAACTTCCGTTACTGTCGTAAATATACAGTAATATATTGCTTGAGATGCTTTCTCCGGCATTGTATTTCGTGCCCCCACCTCCAGTAGCTGTATAATAAGCTTCATTACCCGAAAGATTAGTGCCAGTAATTGTAGGCAAGGTATATGTATCGCAAACAGTTGGATTAGTGATATCTGTTATATTTGGAGATGCTGTGATGGTTATGGTGAAATTTTCTTGATCGCTACAACTTCCATTTGTATCGTAAATATATAAAGTCATGGAAGAGCTTATTGTTTGACCTGCAATATATTTTGTACCTCCACCTGCTGTGGCAGTATAATAGGCTTGATTTCCTGAAAGATTGGTTCCTGTTATGGTGGGCAAGGTATAATTGTCACAAGCTGATTGATTTCCAGGATTATTGATGATCGGTGTTGAATTAACAGTGATTGTGAATTGCTCTTCATCACTACAACTTCCATTCGTATCATAAATATATAATGTTTGAGTTGTTGTAATTGTTTGACCAGCGATATATTTAGTTCCAACTCCACCTGAAGCACTATAATATGCCTGATTTCCCGAAAGATTGGTTCCGGTAATTGCGGGTAGGGTATAGGCATCACAAACAATAGGGTCTGTAATATCATTTACGGTTGGCGTATTGGTTACTGTAATGATGAAATTTTCCTCATCACTGCAACTTCCATTTATATCATAAATATATAAAGTAGTTGTGGAGGTGATTACATCTCCGGCATTTCTTTTAACCCCCAAACCGCCTGTTGCAGTGTAATACGCTTGATTTCCAGTTAAGTTGGAACCTGTAATAGTTGGTAGTGTATAGCTGTCGCAAACTGCTTGGTTTGCTATGTTATTAATAGCTGGAGTGTTTGTTATGGTTACAGCAAAGCTTACTTCATCGCTGCAAGTTGTACCAATTGAATCATAAATAAATAATGTTTGAGAACTTGTTATTGAAGCTCCGGCATTATATTTTGTGCCTGCCGCACCGGTGAGTGTATAATAGGCCTGTCCACCACTAAGTCCTGTACCTGAAATTGCAGGTAAGGTATAACTATCACAAGAGGTTTGATTCCCGGGGTTTGCAATAACTGGTGAAGAAACAATGGTTATGGTAAAATTTTCTTCGTCTGAGCAGCTACCATTTGAATCATAAATAAAAAGTGTACTGGTACTGGTTATTGATTGACCAGCATTATATTTCGTGCCAGCTCCTCCGGTACTTGTATAATACGCTTCACCACCACTTAAATTTGTGCCTGTAATTGTGGGAAGGGTATAGGTGTCGCAAGTTGTAAGGTCAGCAATGTCATTTACAATTGGGGAATTAACTATGGTAATTGTAAAATTTTCTTCATCTGAGCATTGAGCGTTTGAATCATAGATATAGAGTGTTTGGGTAGATGTAATTGAAGCTCCAGCTAGATATTTTATGCCTCCACCAGCAGTGGCTGTATAATAGGCTTGATTCCCACTAAGGTTAGTGCCTGTGATGCTAGGTAATGTGTAACTGTCGCAGGAAGTTGGATTTGCAATGTCGTCAACAACCGGAGGATTGGTAAATCTCAAAATTAAAAAACTGTTTACAGTATCAGTTGACGTGTATTTAGGATATGCATAAAGTCTTAAGGTCACTAATCCATTTGTTTTGTCTGTATTCGAGGGTTCATAATAAGTCGTATCATTTTCGGGGGTTGTAAAAGTTCCTGAACCAGTAGTCGTCCACAATACAGTCGAATCATGTGCCGCTTGCGCAAAATCAATATAAAAAGTATTCAGATCAGAACAGATAGTTGTGTCATTAGTAGAAATTGTGATGGTGGGATCCTGTCCCATTGCTATGAAAATTCCTGAGAATATGAAAATGAAAGCTAAAATTAATTCTTTGTATGAAGCTGTTTTTTTATTCTGATTGCTGCTAGTCATATCTTTGGATTTTTCCGTTTTAACAAATAAGTGCACCTTATTATTAACAAGAATCAATATATACGTTAATTCTCAAAAAAGGTTGTCGTTAAAGGCATATAATAACGGGAATTATCAGCCTAATAGTCCTGATTGGTTTTTTGATTAAGATCCAAATGTATTTTGGTAATTTTTAATAAAATCTTTTAGTTGTTCAACTGATAACCTTTTAGCAATGATTTTTTTAGTTCGGTCTAGTAAATATATTGTTGGCGTGCTATAAATATCGTAAAGTTCATGGTAATCGGCAGTGAAACTCTGAGTTCCGTTCACATGATTCATTTCTAGTTTATTTTCGACTATGTATTTTTTCCAATCGTCAATTTTGGGGTCAGTTCCGACGGCAAAAACTTTCAAGTCAAAAATATTTTCAGCAAGTAAATCTCTTAATAATTTAATTTCTTTTTGGCAGGTCTGGCATTCCTGATCCCAAAATAATACTAAGGTGTAATCGGCATCCAAATTATATAACGATTGTGGTTTGTTCAAGGTATCCATCATTGTTAATTCAGGTGCTTTTTCACCAATCAGAACACGTGAAATTTTTAAAGCTCTTTTCTCGATGGTTTCAATTACAGTTTGACTAATCCCGGTAATTATATTTGTATGCAAATAGTTTTGAACCATATGTACAAAAACTTTATCTAATCCCATGATGTCAGGATATTCATATTTGAGCAATAGATTCCAAATAAAATGATTCTTGATTTCTTCTGCGATTGGTTGATTTAAAAGCAAATCAATTTCTTTAATAAGAGAATCGGGATGCTGGACAATAATTTTGTCAAAAAAACTGGTCAATTTATTATGCAGGATAGGTGTTCTTATCATTCGCAAATCAGTTAAGTCAATCTGCTTCCAATATTGGTTTTTATAGCGCAGATATGATTGTTCTCTGGATAAGCTTTGATCAATTTCAGGTTCTTGCATGGCCATAAAAATTTTTGAAAGCAAAGCTTCTGGATGGTCTTGAATAAAATTTGTTTTAAATCTTACCAGGCCGGCATTGATATCTTCAATTGATTTTTTAATCTTTTCGGTTTCTGTAATGTGTTCTGATTTTGTTAATTGGTTCTGTAATGCTTTTATTTTATCATATTCGGTTTTGTTAAATCTCAAATATTCAAAGAATTGTTCGTTGTCTTCTGATCCTATGGCCCTGATTGATTGTATGGGTTGGGTTTTTGTTATCTGAATCTTGAATTCCTGATCTTTATCAACTAAAAATTCAAAATATTTATTCATTTTTTCACCAGCCAAAATATAAATTCCTCCAGCCAGTAAGCTATCTCCGTTAAATTCAATAATATTATTATGAGAAAAGGATGTGTCTACTGCCTGAAACTTATCTGCATAATAGCTTACCAAATAATAAACGCTATCGTTAAAACCATCAAGCTCAATTTTGAGATGATATTTATTGTTTTGCGCGTAACCAGTGATCGTAATAAAGATTATGAATATTCCAATTAGTCTTTTCATTTAAGGTCTTTCTATAAATTTCCACTTCCATTTCAGAACATAGTCTGAAAATTTTGAATGTCAAAAATAATGATAATCACATTGACTATCATTTTAAATTGGAAAATGTTTATTGGGTAAAGTTAATGAGATTTGAAACGGGTTCTTCAGCAGTAAGATCATTTGGTTATTTCTGTTCTTCAAATTTATTTCTTAGGCACTGAAATTTTGCCTGTCCGAAAAAAAATGCCAGTTCGGTGATTCGCACTTAACAGTTTGTAATCTGGTTTTACATAACATTTGGTTTAGCCATGCCGGATGCTTAACGGGGGTAATGGGAATATGATTAGGTTCATCGGATGTTACTGTTTTAATTGGTAACGATAAAGAAAGGTTAGTCCCTATTCCTGGCGAAGAAATGATTTCCAATTTTCCATTAATTAATTGAGCCAATTTTTTTGATATTTTAAGACCCATTCCTAATCCGCCATGTTTCTTTGAAAATCCATCATCCACTTGTCTGAATTGGTCAAAAATAATTTTGCATTCCTCTTTAGGAATTCCTATTCCGGTATCAGTAACAAAAAATTGAATGGTTGAGCCATTGATGAGATCATATCCGAATTCTATCGATCCTTCTTCTGTAAATTTAAAAGCATTATCAATTAAATTAATAAAAATTCTACTCAAGATTTTAGGATCGGTAATAATGTAAGGATTAATATCACTGTTGATCATAAGTTTTAAAGAGATGTGGTCTTTGTCTTTAAACTTCTGAGAATCACAATATGAATTATAAATATTTTCTAGAAAATCGTTAATTAAGCATGCTTCTTCGTTTTTTTTTATTTGGTTTGATTCAATTTGAGCTGCCTCAATAATATTATCGATTATTGACAAAAGTTTCTCTGAGCTCGAAGTAATACTATCTATAAAGAAATCGCGTTCCTCGACCGTAATATCTTCATCCTTTAACAAATCAGAAAATCCCATTATTGAATTCATAGGAGTTCTAACCTCGTGTGAGATATTGGAAAGAAATGAAGTTTTTACTCTTTCTGCTTCTTGGTTTTTTATCAACAGATTCTTTTCAGCTTTCTTTAATCGTTCGATTAGTTCGGCTTTGTCTAAGTCGTCATAGTTCACTTTCTGCCTGCTATTTTTCATCACATTCTAGTATTAGTCGGGAACCTTAGTTAATACTTAATTCCTTAATTTTTCAAAAGGTAACCCTGAATTCAAAAAAAAATGAGGTATTTGTAAATATTTGATTAATTAACAACTAATGGAAACAGTCACTGTTTATAAAAAAAAACTATCCTGATGCTTCAGGATAGTTAATGAATTTGGTATAATATTGGCTATGAAGTAATTTTATTTGATCCTTTTTAATATTGCCCCGGCATTTTCAGCATAAAGATTGTTATCTTCAAGAATACTTGAAAAAAGCAATGATGCGGCTTCTTTCTCGTTCATTTTTAGTAAACAAAGTGCCTTATACCATTTTACTTGGTCGATGAATATATTATCCTTCTGATCAAGTAGCTTTTGAAATGATTGATTGGCATCGCTAAATTGTTCCATTTCCATAAAAGATAAACCTAAGTAGTATTGAGCCATCTGGTTTTCATCCATTGGGCTTAAAAGTGCAATTGCCTCAACAAATTCTTTGTTCTGGAATTTATCAAGGGCAATACTTAGTTGACTATTCTCTATATTACCCGAACGACTTGTTATCACTGCATCTTCTAAGGCGTAATATTTTTCGTAAATGCGATCTGATGATGTGTTGTTAAGGTTTGTAAGTAGGAAGCTTCCAATCATAATGAAAATTACAATTGAAGCTGCTGCCAGATGCCAGTTTCTTGTGACTAATTGCAGAACTTTACCAGATCGTGATTTCTGAGATGCTGCATGAATCATTCTAAGGTCGGATCTTAACTTCATGATGTCCTTCTCCATCAGCGCTTTATTCACATCAATTCTTAGCTTAAGTTCTTTTGATAAATTAGGATCTAAAGCAATAAGTTTCTTTACCGCTGACCTTTCTTCAGGGTTTAAATCATTATCAATAAACCTTTCCAGTAACTCAAATTCTTCTTTCTTCATATTAGTAAAATTAATACCGAGTTATTTTTTAGTCAAGATATTCGTAAAGGTTAATACCATTTTATATTAAAAAGTAACCCTTTAACCAGAAACTTTTTTATAAGGCTATCGTAGAAAGCTATTACAAGTGTTGAAGGATCAGGAAATTAATATCTTTTTTAAAAGTTTATTAGTAACGAGGGTTACCTTTTGTGATATTAAGGAATTAATATACATTAATTCCTTAATATGGAAAATTGCTTATTTAAATTAACCGCTATGAAAAAAATTTTTACTCTTCTCGTCACTTTAACATTTTTATTCATTACAGGACAAGTTTTCTCCCAGTCTGAATACGAAGGCACAGTCAGGTACAATGATGATGCCCGCACTCCTGTAAAATCGGTAACTGTTAAATTATATGATGGTTTCGGTAGTTTGGTGGCTAAAGAAATAACTAATGGAAATGGAAAATATAAGTTTAAAAATATAACTCCAGGTTCTTATACAATCAAATTCAGTGGTAGTGTTACTGGTGCCACCGTTGATTCCAGAGACGCCTTCTTATTAATGATGAGATTATTTGGCTTAGTTGAGTTTTCTGAAATTCAGGAGCTTGCTGCAGATGTTAACGGAGATGGAAGGGTAAATTGGAAAGATTTGGAAGCAATTGTAACAGATTATTTCAGATACGGTAAAAAAAATAGAATTGGAAAAATTGTAGCTCTTCCGAAAACTGTGCAAATTGGTGGTATGACTTTAAAAACTGGTGATGGTGATGATGTAGGTTCAGGCGGAGACATGGAAGGTGCTTTCCAGCCTACTACTAAAACTGATCCTAAAGGAATTGAATTGCAATATGCAAAGAAAATTAATCTGCGATCAAATGAACTAATAGAAGTACCCGTTTATTTAAAAAATCAATCATCAGTGGGTGGTTTTTTAATGTCCTTCAATTTTCCTGAGCATGTATTAAACCTGGAAGGACTTAACTCTCAGTTTGAAAATGTTGCATACAGCAATATAAATGGGGTAATTAATGTTGTTTGGCAAAATATGAGTTTGAATGCTGCCAATTTTGACATGAATAAACCTTTATTTGTATTAAAATTTAGAACCAATAGTATTGGTGAGAGTGATGAAATCGAAAATATCGGTTTAAACGGCCAATCGAATTTAGTAGATGCTAGTGGAATAGCGCTTAAAGATGCACAGGTAAGCTTACCCTCATTTGCCGGTATTGGATCAGAAAATGAGCTAAGCGATATATATCCGAATCCGGTTTATAATTCTGCCACCATCAATTACTCCTTATCATCTGCTTATAAAGTAAGTTTAAAAATTTATAATACCGTTGGACAACTTGTAAGTAATTTGGTAAACGAGGAACAAACTGCCGGCAATTATGAGGTGGTGTTTAACAGGTCATATCTGCACCTGAGTGCAGGAAGTTATATTTACAGGCTAGAATGCGAGGGCGAAAATCCATTCGTCCAATCAAAAATAATGATCATCCGTTAATTAAGTAAACAATTTATTAAAAGGGAACTGATTTTAATCAGTTCCCTTTTTTTTATAATAATATTTTAAGATTAAGATATTTGGGTTAAGTTTTTTTTTAAATTTAATCATTCAAATATTTTAAAGTTATTTATATGTTCCTCCCCTTAATGAATTCCAGTAAAGGGTATATAATAATCCTTACTGTTATTCTTCAGTTAATTTTTTATCAAAACAGTTTTGCCCAAATACCAGACTCTTCTTCATCCATGAGTTTAGAAATGGAAGCTGAGCGATTGATGAGTCATGCAGCGTATGATAGCGCAATTGTATTGTTTAATAAGCTTAAGAATAATTCAATTCAAATTTCTGATTGGCAGAATACCATAGGATTTTCACTAAGAATTATTGAAGCATATAGAAATGCGGTTAAATTTAAGGAAATGGATAGTTGTTTGAGTTTGCTTGAATCCAGTAATAATTATGATCTAGATAAATTTCCATTAGAAAAAGCTGAGTTTTTGCATCAAAAAGGAACTGCAATGGGTGATCAGGGGAATTACTTAAATGCCATTGCAGTTTTAAAACAATCTGTGGATTTAAGAATTAAATACAATAATACAGACGACACAATCCTCGCTAAAACATATAATAATATTGGTGCGTATCTGTATTATATCGGAGAGTTTTCACAAGCAATTAAGTTTTATGAACAAGCAATTGGAATAGTTGAACCTAATTATAACCAAAGGAGTGATTTAGCTGCATATTTACAAAATGTTGGTATTGTTTTTGCGCGAATGGGGGACTTTGAAAAAGCATTGGCTTATTTTAATCAAACGTTGGAAATTAATGAAGAATTATTGGAGCTTGATGATCCAGGAATTGCACACATTAATTTAAACCTTGGTCAACTATTTTCATTATTAAGTAGATATCAAGAAGCCCTTGATTATAATAATAGAGCAGAACAGATATATATTAAAAAGTTCGGAAAGGATTTTGGTTCGCTTGGAACAATATATCTCAACAAAAGTAGAATATATAGTAATTTATCAGATCCCGAAGAAGCCGAAAAATATCTTAAAAAAGCTTTAAATATTTATAATATACATCTTCAACCGAATCATCCGAATATAGCGAGAGCCTACAATAATCTCGGAATTGTTGCAATGTCCAAAAAAAAATATATTGAAGCCATTGAATATTTTAAAAAGAGTTTAGCTATAAAGAAAGACACAGATTCACAATCTATTCAATTGCGGAATCTAGCAGAAGCTTATTATAAAATTAAGTCCTATGAAGAAGCTGAGATAAATTATAAGCGTTCGATTGAAAGGGCTAAAACAGAACTGGGAAAAAACCATTATGAATATGGTAGTTCTTTGGTAAAATATGGAGAATTTCTGATTAATCGAATAAGGTTTGTTGAAGCCGAAGCGTATATTCTTAAAGCAATAGATAACCATTTATTAAATTATGATGAGCGAAATTCCAATGTTGCCGAGGTTTATTTATTATATGGGCAATATTTTGAGAAAATTGGAAATAACCAAAAAGCCTTAGCGTATTTTCAAAAAGCAATTATTGCCAATAATAATACTTTTTCCGATACCAATATTTTTATAAATCCTCCCCTTGATGAAGTAATTTCCGAACCTTTATATCTTACCATCCTTCTTAATAAAGCTGATGCTTTTTCGAAGTTTTACAAGCAAGGGCGATCCAAAGAATATCTGGAAGCGGGGTTATTATGTTATCAGGAAGCCATGCCTGTTTTTGAACGGTTAAGATCAAAACTCAGGTATGAAAGCAAATTCATTTTAATGGAGAAGGCAAGCAGTCATTTTGATCTTGCATATCAGAGTTATTATGATAATTATCTGGCTAATCCGGGAGATGCTGCGTTAAATCTAATTTTTGAGTTCACGGAGAAAAATAAAGCGGCGGTATTGCTTTCATCCATGAAGAATATGGATGCCATTAAATTTGGAGGAATTCCGGAGGTGGAACAAAACGTAGAAAAGCAATTGAAAGAAAGAATCAGTGGTTATGAAAACTTAATCTATAATCAAAAAGAATTGAGAAAGCCCGATAGTAGTAAAATTGTTTTGTGGGAGCAACGGCTTTTCGATTTAACAAATCAGTATGACAGCTTGGTAGCTGTATTTGGAAAAAAATACCCAAGCTACTACAACTTAAAATACGACAACAAAGTAATGACCTACGCCGAAGTGCAGAATGAATTATCAGATGATGAAGTGATTGTGGAATTCACCCTGACAGATTCATCGCTATTTGCTTTTTTGATTGATAAAATGGGGAGTAGATATTACAAAACAGATATTGATTCTATGTTTTATAAAAACCTGGATATCCTCCAAGCTGTAACTGAGATCGATTTTGCAAATCATGGCCTAAAGGATTTTAAAAAATATGTTGATGCATCGTATGGAATATATCAGGCTTTGTTTTCTGAATTTGATGAGAGGATTGAGGGTAAGAAATTGATCATTATTCCAGATGGAAGACTTGGCTATCTCTCCTTTGAATCACTGGTATCAAGTTTGCCCGATATGCAAAGTATTAACTATAGAAACCTTGATTATCTCATTAAAAAGTACCCGATTAGCTATTCTTATTCATCCACCTTATTATTTAAAAACAGCATTGAAAAATCTCGTGGAAATGAAGTCCTCGCTTTTGCTCCTTCTTATGCATATTCTGAGGATCAGAATGAGGAGCAGAGTGCATTGAGACAGATGACGAACCGATTAAAGCCTCTTGTTAATGCACAAGAGGAAGTATCAAATGTTATCAATGTTTTTCACGGTAATATCTTTAAAAATGAAAGTGCAACGGAATCTAATTTTAAAATAAATTCTAAGGATTATGATGTGCTGCATTTAGCTATGCATACCATTATCGATGATGAAGATCCCATGTATTCAAAGATGGTATTTAGTATGGGAAATGACAGTGCCAATGATGGATATCTTAACACATTCGAAATTTATAATTTAAATCTGAAGGCACAGCTTGCGGTACTCAGTGCTTGTAATACAGGTTCGGGGAAAATAAGAAATGGGGAAGGGATTATGAGTTTGGCAAGAGGATTTATATATGCCGGTGTACCGAGCATAGTAATGACATTGTGGGAAGTGGATGATAAATCGGGGGCTGATATTATGACCAATTTTTATTCGTATTTAAAAGATGGACAAGCTAAAGATCAAGCACTCCAAAATGCAAAGCTTGAATATTTGAGTACAGCGTCTCAATTGAGGGCTCATCCATACTTTTGGTCAGCATACGTGAATGTGGGTAATAGCAAGCCTTTACGAAAAAGCCATAAATATGAATTTGTTATTTATGCAGGCATTATGCTTTTAGCAATCTTTGCATTTATGTTTTATCGGAGACAAAAAAAGCTACCCAAATAAATAAGGATAGCTTTTGTAAGATTCTTACTTTATTTTTATTTCAATTCTTTGAGAATTTCTTTTGCATTTTGATTATAAATACTTGAACTCATACTTATGCTTGTAAAAAGCTCCTTGGCTTCAGTCAATTCTTTCAGTTTAAGCAAACATAAGCCTTTATACCATTCTGCCTGTTCTGTGAATAAGTTATTGTCTTTCTGTGTAATTTTATGAAAAGCATTCTTGGCCTCTAAAAATTGATTCGTTTCTATATAACTTATCCCTAAGTAATAATCAGAGACGGTATTGTCAGAAACATTTTTTAATAAATTAATCGCTTCTGTATAATTTTGTTTTTGAAATTTCTGTAATCCGGTAGTAAGATCTAAGTTTTCGCTCAATTCGCTAGACCTTGCAGTAAATATTGCATCAGGTGAGTAATATTGTTTAAATAGGTTATCTGGTCCTTGTTCGTTTAGGTTACTGATGAGTAAACTCCCGACAAGAATTAGAATGGTTATGGAGGCAGCAGCCAAATGCCAATTTCGTCTAAAAATCTGATAAACTGTTCCTGCACTTTCTTTAATTTCTTGATCGTGAATCATGCTAAGTTTATATCTTAATTGCATGATGTTTTTTTCCTTAATGGCATTATTTATGCCAAGCCTTAGTTCGTATTCCTTCTGGAATTCAGGATCATTTTTGATGCGTTGCCTGATAGACTTCTGCTCTTCAGGCGTCACTTCTCCTTCAATATACCTTTCAAGTAGTTCAAATGGTGATTTCATTATTCTAATTCTTTAAATTGGGGGTCATTTTTTATCTCATTAATCAATCTTTCCTTGCATTGGTATTTTCTCTTTTTTGCGTATTTTTCACTTTTATAACCCATTATTTCCGCAATCTGCTTTAGAGAAATTTTTTCAAGTGACATTTCTAAAACTTTTCTGCAATCTTCACCAAGGCGTTTAAAATATTTTTGATACAAATTGTATTTTTCGTTCTGCTCGCTTAATTCTTTTGTATCGTCAGCTAGTTCAATAAAATTTTCATTATCTAGAGAAAATTCATTCTTGGCTTTTCGTCTTTCCAGTTGCTTTAACCACAATAATCTGCAAACCGAATAAAGATAAGTTTTAAATGTACAGCTGATGTTGAGATTGTTTTCGTCCAGCTTTCGATAGATTACAACCAGTGCCTCTTGAAAGATATCCTGCGCGTCATCATCGTTTCCGCTGTTACTGATAATAAAATACTTTATATATGAATAAAACGTTTTATAAATATATTGTAATATTTTAATGTCATGTCGACGAATTCCATCTAGTATTTCTTCAACGTTGTACCTCGCCACTTTGTATTGATTAATTCCAATTTATACTAAAAAGTAACCTATCATTTAAAGATATTTTAGATAAAGATATGAACATTTTTATAAGATGCTGTTAATCAAAGTATCGTAGTTTTATATCTTTAAAATAATTAAATTTACTTTAGATTTTATTACATAATTTTATAAATAACGTAAATATTCAGTCATTTATTGGTTTGTTTTTAAATAAGAGCTAATAACTGAATAGTTAGGTTGTCATCTTCAACGAATTTCTCCCCCTTTAGTTACTTATGAAAGCTGGTATTATAAAATTTATTGGTTCTAAGTGTTTCATAATTTGCCTATTATTTTACACAAATCTTTGTGTTTTGAATGGACAGACGAATTTTTCATTCAACGATTCACTGCAAATTGTATGCTATAATGTTGAAAATTTATTTGATATTGTTGATGATCCTGCAACGATGGATAATGAGTTTTTACCAAAAGGTGATAGACATTGGACCTATCTAAAATATCAAAGAAAATTAAATCATCTTAGCCAGGCTATTTTATCTTTCTCCTCTTTTAAATTACCCGAAATTATTGGATTATGTGAAATTGAAAATAGAAACGTGTTAAATGATTTGCTTGCTGTTCAATTATTTAAGCAATCGACATATAAAATAATTCATCAAGATTCGCGCGATAGGAGAGGAATGGATGTAGGATTAATTTATGACAGTACCAAAATTAACCCTTTGTGGATTGAATTTATGCCAGTGAGCTTAAACAGCAGCAATTACAGTAGGGATATATTATACACAAAAATTTTAACAAATAACGACAGCTTGCACTTTTTTGTTAATCATTGGCCATCACGATATACCGGGGCGAAAAACACAGCGGAAATTAGACAGTATGCGGCTCACATTGTGATATCAAAATGTGATTCGATTCTAAGAAAAAATATGCAAGCTAAAATCATTATAATGGGTGATTTTAATGATGAACCTTCTGATCGCAGCCTAAAAAGTTTATCGACATTTAAAAACAGTTCTTTGGCCAGCAAAGTATTTTATAATTTAATGGCAGAAAATAATAATAGATTGGGAACGATCAAATATCAGGGTTTGTGGTCTTTTTTTGATCAGTTTATAGTCTCGTCAAATCTTTTTAGTAAAAACCAGAGTTTAAGTATCAGATATTCGGATATTGCCACACAAAATTTCTTATTTACTGAGGATGCAAAATATTTAGGTAAGAAACCTTTTCGTACTTTTAATGGCTTTAAATATATCGGAGGTTATAGCGATCACTTACCCATAAAATTGGTACTTAACGTTGCACGATAATTTTAAAAATTCCAATCAGAAGAAAAAAATTATCAATTCCCAAATTTGGTTCTTTGATGCCTGCATTAGAAATATGGCGAAATCGTGTTTGGATGTTAAACTCAATTGAATTTTTAGTGTTTATTAGTTGCCGATACCCGATTATAAAATTATCTGAAAAAATAAAACCATTTGCCTGAAGACTGGTTTCAACCGATATATAGTGAGGGCCGCTTCCAATTCCGCCGAAAAACATTGATTTGTCATTCAAACTCAAATGGTATAGGAATCCAATATTAACTCCAAATTCAAATGCATTTTTTGAATTTGTTACAATTACAGGATTAAATTGAGGCTCAAATTGTAAAAATAGATTCGATTTTCTGCAGACATCGTTCTTTAACAAAGGAATGCTGTAATTGTATATTAATTTAATTGGATGATAATTACTTCCTCCTGGCAGATGTTCATCAACATAGGAAGTCCCAATCAGAAACCCACTGCTTTTTGAGTTGATATAACTGAAGTCCTGAGCATTTAATTTACCTGTAAATAGCAGCACAACAAAAAGTATAGAACAAATTGTTAATTGAACTGATTTTAAATTTTTCATGAATTTTGCGCGTCAATTTTAAGCAATGAAAATTAGTAATTTTTTAAGATATGATTATCTTAGAGCTAAATTATTTGGATATTATTGGGTAAGGTTTTAAAATGAAAGATTTCTATTTAAGTAAATCAGATAAGCTCTTTTTGTTAAAAATTGCAAGAAATTCGCTTGAAGAATTATTTGAGAAAACACCTAAGACAGATGAGAGAGGCGTTAAGGCAGCTGAGACAAACATTGATTTGGAGACTGGTGCTTTCGTTACCTTATACAAAGCAGGTGAATTGAGAGGATGTATTGGACGGATGGAATCTGAAATAAATATTACTGAACTTGTTCGCAAGATGACAATTTCTTCTGCTACACAAGATCATCGATTTAACTCAATAAGCCCGGAAGAAATTAATGATATTGAAATCGAGATTTCTGTTTTAACGCCTAAAATAAAGATCAATACGATTAATGAGTTTGATCATACCAGGCATGGAATTTATATAAAGAAAGGTGAATCAAGCGGTACTTTTTTACCTCAGGTTGCTGCTGATACCGGATGGGATAAGGAGGAGTTATTAGGAAGATGTTCGCGCGATAAAGCTGGTATTGGTTGGTTAGGATGGAAAAATGCTGATTTATATATTTATGAAGTTGTGAATTTCTGTGAATCAGATTTTAAGCACTGAACGATCAGCGGTCATATTTCAAGAAAAATCCCAAAAGTGTATGGATGAAATTTTTTGGATTTTCGTTATGCACAGAATGACCTGCACGTTCGAAATAAACAGGGTAGGAGGCCATTGAGATTCCCTGATAAAGTTTCTCAGAATCAGACGCCAAAGTTAAGATGTCTTCCTCTCCGATGATTATAAGTGTTTCCGCCTTAATTTCACTTAGTTTCGAGCTTGAATCAAAAGTTGCTATGGCATCAATTTGATACCTAAAGTTAGCTATGTCAGAAGGATTTACATAACTTAAATTAAATTCTATAAGGGCATTGATAAAATCAGTGTTTTCAAGATATGGAGCAGAGTAAATCCATAAGAAATAATCTCTGAACCATAGGGTTCTGTCGGTATCTTTTTCTAATAAATTATTAAAATTGTTTAGGAGTTGATTTTGGCGTGCATTGGAAAAAGGCGCAGTAGCTTCTAACACTAGTTTGTTTACACGATGTGGGAAATTAATTGCGATATCTTGAGCAATGAAACCACCCATACCATGACCCAGTATATGTGCCTTTTCAATTTTTAAAAAATCTAAGAGTTTAACTGTATCTTCAGCCATATCAGAAATCGAGAATTCGGTTTCAGGGCAATCACTTTGCCCGGTGCAGCGATTGTCAATCAGAATTAGTTGAAAATGTTTCGCAAGTTTATTAACTACAAATTGCCAGGATTGAGAGCTTTCAAGTA
The DNA here is from genome assembly GCA_963675215.1 of Bacteroidales bacterium. Taxonomy (GTDB): domain Bacteria; phylum Bacteroidota; class Bacteroidia; order Bacteroidales. The sequence continues at coordinate 2,999,175 of OY775914.1, read as the reverse complement.
AATCGGGAATAAAAACAATGGGTTCTCCGATTCCATGAATTTCATAATATAAATTAATATTCTCAAGTTTGGCGATCGGCATCTTATTAAATTGTTTATTAAAACCTTATAAATTTAGTGTTTTTTTTAAAGAGTTTGCTTATTTATTTAATGAATTAAGTAATTCTCCAATTTTTTTCAAAGATAAAATGTGATCAACTTTTGTCGCTTTTATCGCGTTTAGCGGCATACTATCAACCTCAGCAGTTTTTGGGTCTTGCACTATGGTTAAACCTCCGTATTCTTTTATTTTTTGCAATCCTTTTGATCCATCGTTATTTGCCCCGGTTAAAATAATTCCTATTAATTTTTCTCTAAAGCTGTCGGCAGCTGTATCAAAAAGTACATCCACCGAAGGTCTTGCATAATTCACACGTTCATCAATCGATAGTGATAAAGTCATATTTTCTTCTACCAATAAATGGAAATTGGGTGGGGCAAAATAGACGTATCCGTTTTTTATTGGTTCTTTTTCATCAGCTTCTTTAACCTCCAATGCGCATAGGTCATTTAAATAGGTTGTAATATAGTTGTCAGAACTCGGACTGGTATGTTGTACGATTATTATGGGGATCTTAAAATCTTTATCTAACTTGGTCAGTAGTGTCCTGAGCGCCTTTAATCCACCTGCTGAACTCCCGATTACTATGGCCTTGTATTTCATTAATTTTTGAATTTAATTATTGAAGTTTCTTTTTAAATATTTTCTCATTATCAAAAATGATATCATAATTTTGAATGCTATCAGTGAATTGAATTGTTTCCTTAGTTCCTAAGCAAAGATACCCACCCGGCAGAATTGAAGAGGTGAAGAGTTTTATGACCTGGTTTTGCAAATCTTTATTAAAATAGATTAAAACATTTCTGCACATCAGCAGGTGGATTTCGGCAAAGGCACTGTCATTTACCAGATTATGTTCTGCAAAAACAATGTTTTTCTTTAAGTCATTATTGAAAATTACCGATTCGTATTTAGCCATATAATAATCAGAGAAAGACCTGGTTCCGCCTGCTTTTTGATAGTTTAAGGTAAACTCCTTGATTTTATTAATCGGATAAATTCCTTCCTTGGCTTTCATTAAAATTTGATGGTTGAAGTCGGTAGCATAAATTTGAGTTCTATCATACAATCCTTCTTCCATTAATAGAATGGCCATTGAATAAACTTCTTCTCCGGATGAGCATCCTGCATGCCATATTTTAATAAACGGATATGTTTTAAGAATAGGAATGATTTCGTCACGCAGCCTTTTATAAAAAGAAGGATCTCTGAACATTTCTGTAACATTGATCGAAAAATCTTTCAGAATTAAGTTAAAAAAAGATTCATCGTACAAAATTTTATGTTGCATTTCTGAAATGCTTGACAATTTTGATAATTGCAGCCTGTGGAGTAAACGCCTTTTGATGTGTGCTCTTCCGTAATTTCTAAAATCGTAACCATGCATCTGATAGATGGCTTCTAAAATTAGATCGATTTCAATATTCTGGCTTTCCTTTGTTGTGTCTTTCTTTGTGTTTTTCATTTGCTGTATAGCCAAACTCTTAGTAATGATAATAATTTTTCAGTATCTACAGGCTTAGCCAGGTAATCATTAGCTCCAGCTGCGATACATTTCTCTCTATCCTCCTTCATGGCCTTAGCAGTTAAAGCGATAATTGGAAGTCTTTTGTATTGTTTTTCTTTTCTTATTTTTTGCATGGCTTCATAACCATCCATTTCGGGCATCATGATGTCCATTAAAACAAGATCTATATTTGGGTTCATTGAAAGTTTCTCGAGCCCGTCTTTACCATTTCTGGCAGCAATTACTTTTATGCCTTTTTCTTCAAGCAAGCTTGAAAGCGCAAATACATTTCTCATGTCATCATCAACAATCAAAACATTTTTGCCTTTTAGCATTTCTTCTTTGTTATGGAGTTGCTGAAGGATTTTTCTTTTACTTTCAGGCATTTCTGATTCTAATTGATGCAAAAATAAAGTGGTTTCTGAGAGTAAGCGCTCAAATGATCTTGCTCCTTTTAAAATGATACTATCTGCATACATGTTTAAACGCTTTTCTTCTTCTTTAGATAAGTCTTTGCCGGTATAGATAATGATGGGCAAGTCAACTATTTTTTTATCTGATCTGATTTTCCCTAAAAGATCAAATCCTGACATTTCTTTTAATCCAAGATCCAGAATTTGACAATCAAAACTTTCATTCTGTAATAGTTCATATGCTTTTTCTGCAGTATCAACGGCCACAATTTTAACATTATTATCGCCCAGTAGTTTAATGATGCTGGTACGCATTATCTTATCATCTTCAACTACCAGAACCTTCTTGATTGGTTTTGAGATAATATTTTCAATTTTCCTGAAAGCTTCATCCAGTTTATTATTACTAACAGGCTTGGTTAAATACCCGATAGCGCCCATGTTCATTGCCCTAATCGACTTATCGGAAGCTGATATAAAATGAACGGGAATATGTCTTGTTCTGGTATTATCTTTAAGCCGTTCCATCACTTCGTAACCATCTATTCCCGGTAACCCAATGTCGAGAATAATTGCACTTGGTTGATAGTATTCTGCCAAATGCAAACCCGATTCGCCATCCAGAGCTACCATGCACTTAAATCCTCTATCGTGCGATAGATCATATAAAACTTTGCTGAAATTTTCATCATCCTCAATCACAAGAATAAATTTATCGCCGGTTTCAATACTTGATCTGTCATCTTTAAAATTTGGTTCCTTTAATGAGATGTTATTGTTCTGTAGCTCAGGAAGTGATTTTTTATCAGCAGTAAAGGTAGATTCAATTTCAGGTTTATGAATTTTACTCTGATATTCTTCCTCATCAAAAGCCAAGGGGAGATAAAGCGTAAATGTTGTGCCTTTTCCGTATTCACTTTCTAATGATATTTCACCTCCTAATAATTCAGAAAAACTTCTTGAAATGGTCAGTCCAAGTCCGGTTCCGCCATATTTTCTGCTGGTTGTTCCATCCGCTTGTTTAAAAGCTTCAAAAATTAAATCGAGTTTATCGGGTTTAATTCCAATTCCCGTATCAATTACTGATATTGCAATTGTTTTGCTTGTGTCTAAGCCACTCTTTTCAAGTTTGATATTAGGATCTGGGTAATGCACATCAAGGGTGATACTGCCCGTCGAAGTAAATTTGATGGCATTTGAAAATAGATTTTTAATTACCTGATAAACGCGTTGGATATCAGTTCTTATAAAACCTGGGACATCTTCTCTAATTATTGTATTTAGTTGAAGTTTCTTTTTATCAGTTAGAGGAGTAAAGGTTCTTTTTACAAAAGCGGATAAATCATCGAAATATAATTCTTCAATATGCAGATCTAGTTTACCCGATTCAACTTTTGAGAGATCAAGAATTTCATTAATTAGTTCTAGTAAATCTGATCCGGATGAATTAATAGTTTTTGCAAATTCTACCTCTTTGGGTTTTAAATTTTGGCTTTTATTCTCCATTAATAACTGAGAAAGTACAAGTATGCTGTTAAGTGGTGTTCTTAATTCATGCGACATATTAGCCATGAACTCAGATTTGTAGGTGCTTGCTTTTTCCAGATCAATGGCTTTTTTCTCAATCTCTTCCTGTGCTTTTCTGAGTTCTTCGTTTTTACTTTTAATACTGTCACGCTGTATCTCTAAATCATTGGTACGTTCTTCAAGCTCCTCATTGGTAACTTTTAATTCTTCTTGCTGGTTTTTTAGATTCTCTTCCGAAAGTTTTAAGGCTTGAGTTTGTTCCTCAAGTTCTTCGTTGGTTTGTCTTAGCTCTTCCTGTTGAACTGTAAGTTCATTAGCTAATTCTTGCGTTTGTTTTAGCAATAATTCTACTTTGATTCTTGATTGAACAGAATCAACGGTAATTGCGATGCTATCAAGAGCAGTTTTAAAGAATTGTTGCTGGATTCTGTCAAATTTTTGTGTTGAGCCTAAAATGATAACACCGCTGGTTTGCTTTTCAAAAATGAAAGGTGCAACCATAAAGTTTTCCGGGGTTTTTTCTCCAAAACCCAGATTAATACTTGGGAGTACGTCTTTAGATTCAGAAAAAGTGAGCAGCTTTTGATCCTTTGCAACCTGTCCGATTATGCCATCACCAAATTCAAATTTCCTAAAGAATTTATCAGATTTATTAAATGCATATGTTGAAGAAAGAACCAAGTGATTGTCCTCTTTCAGGTAAAGTAATCCAATCTGAGCATTAAGGTATTCAATAAAAAATGAAATAATATCATCAGTGAGTTGTTGAAGGTCTTCTTGGCCACTCAGGATACCATCAATTTTATTAATTCCTGTTTTTAACCAATCTTGCTCTTTTATTTCTTTTGAGTTAATCCTTAATTGCTTTGTCATTTCAAACAAAGAAATCCCAAGTGCATCTTGTTCACCTCTGGGTTTGATATCGGTGGAGTAATCTCCTTTGGCAATTTTATTGGCCTGACGAACAACCTCCTTAAAGCTTTTAATCATGGCCGACATTGAGTTTCCTAAAATGTCCTTATCACTTCTAATTTCAACGGGTTTGGAATAATCACCAATTGCAGATGACTGACTAATGTTTGCATAATCAGTTAATGAAACCACAAGTTCATTAAAGGAGTCAACCATTTCACCGACTTCATTTTTTGGGGCCTTAATACTTTTTGGTTCAAGTTCTCCCTCTGCTACCTGTTTAGTCCATGCCGAAAGTTTTTTAATTGGATTTACAAACCATCTGGTAACAAAAATTGAAACAAAAAATACGATGATGACGGTTATAATAAATGATATTTTGGCAATGTCTGACAATTGCTTGGCATATTCAAAGGCTTCATCATGCTTCATTTCCTCAACCAATACCCAGTTTACCCCTAATTTGCTCATGAATTGAAGATCACGATAAATACCAAGAACAAAATATCCTCTGTTATTAATGTAAGTATCTATTTCTTCAAGATCGAGTTTGTTTAAGGCAAGGTATTGAGGATCGTTTTGATGTGTTTTAAAGTTTAGCCATTTTAAAGTCTTTTTATTATTAGCCCTTTTATTCAGGATAACGGTATCCTCTTCAAAACGCGAAGAAGAACGAAACAATAAGTCTTCTCCAACTATATAACTTTCACCAGTTTCCCCAAGATCAGCAGCATAACGCATGATGTAATTTATGTCCTTTACTGAAATTTTCAACGCAATTATACCAATGGTGTTGTTGTCCTTGTCTCTTAAAGATTTTGCCAAATAACCTGAAATTTCATCTTTTTGGTTTTGAGGGATTTCAAGATCAGAAAACCTTACTTCAGTTGAATTTAAAACTTCTTTGCAAACCTGCTTTAATTTGTTTTGAGGCGAGAGTGTATTAAAAAGATTGGTTCCCAGCTTTTGTTCATCATTTAGCGTAAACAATAAATTACCATTTTTGTCAATCAAATATAAATCAGAATATTGCTCTTTGGCTTTTTGTGCGGCATATTTTGTAAGTGCTTTTTCAGCATTGGCTAATCTTGCATTTGAATTGATGTAAGCATTTTGAGAACTGGAGTTATCAAAGTTTTTCTTTAGGTTTGAGAAAAGATCAATCATTTCGGATTGTTCACTTTCTATATCAAGGAAATCGACCTTGCGCGTAAAAAAAGATTCGATGTACTCAAGTCGGAGCTGAGATGTGGTGATAAGCGATTTTTCGGCGATGATGGTAAGTCCCAGATATGAGTTCAGGTAATTTATAAAACTTACAGACGCAAGTGGGATGAATGAAATGGCCAGAAACCAAATTAATAAGGATTTACCCACACCAATATAAAAAAGTGATTTGAAAAAATGTTTAATTCTTTCTTTAAAATTTTGATATGCCATACATCATTTTTGTTTAAAAAAGCCTTCTATTTTTTTTCCGAATCTTGCGTGTACTTCTCAATAGTTTCATATAGTTCAAGAGGATTAACCGGTTTGGTAATATAATAGTCCATGCCTGCTGCAATGCATTTTTCTCGGTCCCCTTTCATAGCATGTGCTGTCATGGCTACGATTGGAATGTGAGTTTTCTTGTCTTTTTCATAACTCCTGATCTGGTGGGTTGCATCATAACCATCTAAAATTGGCATTTGAACATCCATGAGAATAATGTCAAAATTTTCTTCTTTTACCTTATTAACAGCCAAATGACCATTCTCAACCAGGGTAACCTTATAACCTTTCCTTTTCAAAAATTGGTTAATTATTTTTTGATTTATTATCTGATCTTCAGCAACAAGTATGCTAATTTTATTATTATCTTCAGCTTCCTGTGCGACTTTCTTTACGTCGATCGGTTCAACGTGTTTAGGTTTTTCTGTTAGATGTTTGCTTAATAATAATTTTAAATCTTTTTGCAGAATTGGCTTTGTTAAAAAGTGATTAAAACCTGATTTTTTTAATTTCGCAGGATCAAATGAATATTGAATTGGAGTCATTAAAACAAGTGCCGGCATGGCATCTTTTGGAACCAGTTTCCCAATTTCTTTTGCGATATCAATTCCTTCTTTAACCGGCAAACTATAATCTACAAAAACAGCATCAAATTTTGTTTTCTGATTTTCTGCACTTTGGAAAAATACAGTGGCAGCATCTAAACCATCTGCCATTTGATAATCAACTCCAAGGTATTCGAATAATTCCGACATTGCTTCTCTACTGAGCTCGCTATCGTCAATAACAAAAACATTGAGTTTTTTCTGAGTAATATCTAATTTGTCTAATCCGTCATCCTGAAGATTTGAACTTGCTTGAAATTCCAAATTGAAATAGAAGTTGCTTCCTTCGCCCAGTTTGCTTTTAACATTAATACTTCCACCCATTATTTCTACAAGCATTTTTGAAATAGCCAGACCAAGGCCTGTGCCACCATGCTTACGGGTTGTTGATGAGTCGTGCTGACTGAATGACTCAAAAAGCCGGTCGGCATCTGTATCATCAATTCCAATTCCGGTATCAATTACCGAAAATTGAATAATTAGTTTTTCGCTTGGGTTTTCGAAGTTTTTAACTGAAATCGTAACACTGCCACTTTCTGTGAATTTGATGGCATTACCTACCAAATTAATTAATACCTGTCTCACACGTACCGGATCTCCAATGAGCATGTCTGGTACTTCAGGAGATATTTTGCAAATAAATTCAAGCTTTTCTTCAAAAATCTTAACCGATAATAAGCGGATTACTTTTTGAATGATGTCTCTCAAACTAAATTCAATATGTTCAAGTTCAAGTTTATCCGCTTCAATTTTTGAAATATCAAGAATTTCATTAATAATATCAAGTAGCGATTCTCCAGATTGTTTTATGTCAGTAAGTCTTTCTTTTTGAATATCTGATAAATCGGAATCTAATAATGCAAGATCGGCCATTCCGATGATTCCATTAAGAGGAGTTCGGATTTCATGACTCATATTTGCTAAAAAAGAACTTTTAGCTTGTGTTGCTTCTTCTGCCATTTTCTTGGCAATATGAAGTTCACTAACTGTTTTTTTTAATTTTTTTGTAGTTAATTCGAGGGTGTGTTTTTGTTTAAAAAATTCAATATATGCTTTAATTTTACTTTGGAGGATTTCCAAATCCAGTGGTTTGTATAAATAGTCAACCGCCCCGGCTTCATAACCTTTGAAAATATGATGCCTTTGTTTGCTAATTGCAGTCACAAAAATAATGGGAATGTTTTTGGTGCGTTCGTTACTCCTCATTAATTCAGCGGTTTCAAACCCATCCATTTCAGGCATCTGAACATCGAGCAAAACCATTGCGAAATTATATTCCAACATTAAACCCAGTGCCTCGTTTCCAGATGTTGCCTTGACGATATTTAATTCAGGATTCTCCAGTATTCCCTCAAGTGTCAACAAATTTTCTTCTCTGTCGTCAACGATTAAGATATTAAATTTTTCAATGATTTCCATGATGGCATTTTAGATTTGGCAGATATTTTAAGCCATAAAAAAATTTTTACAATACATGCAATTTACAAAATTGTAAGCAAACAATGATAATTATAATTTTAATTATTCACATTCAATTGTTCAATTTATTTGTTACAGATTGATCGATAAGTGCAATACTCGCATGTAGTTAAGTCGTCAGTTTGTTCAAAATTAAGCGAAGAATCCAGTATTTCAATTAATAACTTTGAAAGAAGGGATTCGAATTCATTCAGATCATCATTGGTTATAACATCATTCATTTGTTCGGGGGCCATAATTTTTAAAAATCCTGAAGAAATTCTTTTTATGGGGTAAATGCCTGAAATAATCTTTGAATATTTGGTTTTACGTTTATTGAACAACCAGGCATAAAAAAGAAGTTGAAAAGCTTTGTCGAATTTTTTGTTTGTAATTAGGTCTTCCCATGATTTCAGCTTTAAATCTCCCGGATTTATTGATCCTGTTTTATAATCAATTATTTCAGTAATTCCATCAGCTGTCTGTATCCGGTCTATAACTCCATGTAGTTTAACTTTTTGGCTTTCGCCCTTTATGGTCAGATCGAGGATGGTGCTATATTTTTCTTCTAAAGAAGTAATTGATTTGAAATTATTAGTCGCCTGTGAACGCTTCAATTCCTTTATTTCGTGTTTAATAAAATTTTTAAATAATTCCTGTGCTACATTAACGATTAGTAAATTCTTACCGTGGTTGATATTACCTTCTTTGAAATGAGTTGAAAATGCTTCATTTATGTATGCGTTAGCGTTTTTTAAGCTTAATTTTAGCTCTTCAGGATTTAATATTTTGTTTCTGTAAGGATCATAAAAGGCTTTTAATGCTTCGTGAATAACGGTTCCGAGTGTTGCTGCATCGATGTTATCAAGTTGTTCTTCGGGTTCGCCAAGGTTTGCGATTAGCCTGAAATAGAATTGAAGTTGACACCTGATGTATGTGTTCAGGCTACTGGCTGAAATTCCCTTATCGGTAAGTTCACTTAATCTAAGCAATACTTCTTCATTTTTGGAGATTGAGATAGCATTAACTCTTTTTAATTTAATGATGGATGAAACTGACTTTTCCGAAATAATTATATTGGAATTATAGGCGTTTAATTCATCTGTAATTTGATGAATAAATCTACTCTTATCCCCACCAGCCAATAAATCGGGTTGCGAATTATAAACGATGCTGACATTTTTTGCGCGCTGAATTAATCTGAAAAAATGATAGGCGAAAATGGCATTTTTTTCACGATAGGTTGGGATATTAAATTCGCGTTTTAATTCAAAGGGGATAAATGAAATCTGCTTTCCTGATTCCGGAAGTATGTTTTCGTTCACTGAAAGAATAATTAAGTGATCGAAATCAAGATTCCTTGATTCGAGCATGCCCATTAATTGTAATCCTTTTAAAGGTTCTCCATACAAAGGCAATTTCTGCGTATTACATATTTGAAGGAATATTGAATGAAGGATTTTTATGGAATTTATAGCACCGTATTCATCAATATAGGCCGATATTTTATTGATGAGAACTGAAAATTGGTAAAGTAATTCCAATTCGATTTTTAGATCAACTTGGTCTGTGTTTTGACAAACGATGGTGGCGTCTCTGAGTTCTTCAATAAGTTTATGAAACACCCCAATCGATTTCAGCGGTTCATTTTCCCAATCAGAAAATAAAAGGCTTGCAAAGCCATCATCACATTTTGCATTTTTAAAAGAAGTTTTTAATTCCTGATGGCTAAAATCATTTTTACCGGAGCTTTTTAATTGCTTTAAAAATGTGAGAGAATTGTATTCAGGATTTTTAAAAAGCTGGGTATTGAGTCTGTATATTACTGAATGCCTAAGGCATTTTGAAATGTCATTATAACGAAACCTAAGTTCTGACTGGTTCAATAATTTCTTTTTATTTTCGGTATAAATTTGGCTTTTAAACAAATGATTAAAAAATCCAAAAAGTGGGCTTGTCGAAAGAGGTAAACCCATGGTCACGTTTAATTCAGAATACTCGTCTGGAATCGTATTTAAAACCGGAATTAGCAAATTTTCATCAGCTAAAATAATAGCTGATTTATGAGTTGCAGATAAAATGTTTTTATCTTGTTGTAATAATTGTCCGCAAAATTTGGCCTGTCCAATTTGCTTTGGAACGCCATAAATTTGAATTTCTTTGGTGTCAGTTTTTAGGTTTTGTCCTATCCACTTTGTTTCTGTTTCTTTTAATTTCTTAAAATATTTTCGTAAAAATAATCCTGCTTCGTGTTTTACTCCGGCATTTGCATGATGAAGGTAGTACTCATCTACGTCCCATAGAAATTCAGCCATTCCAAAATCTTTTAACGAAAAAAGTATTTTTTCTTCGGCCAGGCTGAGCGCATTGAATCCGGCGAATATTACATGTTCATAAGGCAGTTTTTTTGATAAACCAGTGATATTTTCGGCAACGTTTCTAAATAACTTACCATTATAAGCCAATTTTTGTTTTGAAAGTCGTTCATTTAAAAGCTGATAGTATGTTTTAAGCGACTTGAAAAACTTAAGATAATTGGTTTGAAAAGTGCTCAGGTCTTCAAATTCTAACTTCCATTCGGCCAGTGATTTAACTTCAGATAAATAATTGTAAAGGTTTTCAGCCTCAACCAAATGTAAATCCAATTCATTAAAATCCTGAACCAAAATACTTCCCCATTTATAAAACTCATCAAAACTTTGCGCGTTATTACCTTCAATCAATTTATGAACTTCATAAAGTTCGAAAGTAGTTTTTAAAGAATTTATGCTTTGATCATCTGATAAATCTTGAATAAAATCTTCAATTGAGAAAACATTTGGCCCCCAGGTAGTTTTTCCGATTAGATTGGCGAGATGCTTTTTTACAAATAAGCTTGCACGTTTATTGGTGAGCACAATACAAACCTTGGAGATGCGATCAGGATAGTGTTCAATAAGATGTTCAGCAACGCTTTCCAGAAATGATTTCATCAAAAAATCTTTTGTTAATTATTGATTTAAATGCTCAGGGCGACCTAAGTCAAGCCAAAAATCTTGGGTGTCAAGATATCCAATTATGCGATTATGCTTTGCTAAATTTAAGTATAGTTCGATGACAGAGAATTTGTTTTTTGCTGGCATGAACTCAAATATTTTCGGATTTAGAATTTGAATCCCGCTAAACGAAAACTGGTTATTCTTAGCACTTGGACGCGCAATAATGTTTTTGTTGGTACATAAATTAGCCCATCCACTCAACCTGAAATTTTCATCAAACATTAATTTTCTGTTTGAATCACGTTCTTTAACAGCCAAAGTTGCAATCGGGTCTTCTTTGATGTGATATTCAATTAATTCTTTTAAATTGATATTTGAAATAATATCTACATTGTATGCGATGAAAGGCTTTTGGTCGAAAAACCAAGCTGCTTTTTTTAAACCACCTCCGGTTTCCAATAATTCATCACGTTCATCTGAAATAGAAATTTTTGCTCGAAATTGATGTTTGGCAATAAAATCAATAATTAGGTCTGCAAAATGATGAACATTAACAATAATATTGGTTATACCTGCATCTTCAAGTTTTATGATGGCATGCTCCAGCAAGGTTTTGTTCTTATACAAAACGAGAGCCTTTGGTTTGTTGGCCGTTAATGGCATTAAACGCTTACCTAACCCGGCAGCAAAAATCATCCCTTTCATTTATTATTGCTTTATGGGTTTGCAAAGATGCTTTTCTTTGGTGGCTTTCTCATTGCATACTTTGCATTCGTATTTGGGGTATTTAACTTTTATTTCTTCTCCGTTTTTTTTTACTTTACACATCTTTTTACTCATCGTTCTTCGTTTTTAAATAGCAGTAATCCAGTTGTTTTTTTGAGTGTGTTGTAGTTCAATATGTAGGTTAAAATTAGATTTTAAATATTTATAAACTGATTCGGTCATGTAAACAGATCGGTGCTGTCCTCCCGTACAACCAAAGTTAATAGATAAATCTGAGAAATTACGTTCCTGGAAATTTGAAATTGCAGGTCGAATAATTTGAATTATATGATCTAAAAATTCAGGAATTTCCTGATGCATTTCTAAATAATCTTTAACTTCTTTATCTTGCCCTGAAAGGTGTTTGTATTCTTTCAATCTTCCGGGATTTGGCAACGAACGGCAATCAAAAACGAATCCTTCGCCATGTCCACTATAATCTATAGGTATCCCGGATTTATAAGCAAAACTATTCAGATGAATGGTTAAGCCTTCTTTTTTATTTCTTGTTATTGGGAAATTTAATTCACTTACCTTCTTTAAAACATTGATTAATTCAGGAGTTTGTATTTCCATTTTAAGATGCACCAAAAGTGATTTTAAGCTTGAGATGGCAAATGGAATACTTTGAATAAAATGAGATTTTCTTTCAATCAAGCCTCTAAATCCATATGCACCCATTACTTGACATAATCGCATTAAAACATAAGGATGAAAATATTTACTGAATGAAGAGATATTAATCTTAGGATTTTTACTAAGAAGGCCAATATAGTATTCTAAAAGTTCGTTTTTAGTCTCTGCATTCAAATTGGCTTTAACTTGAAATAGGAGGGAAGCCACGTCGTATTGGAGAGGCCCCATTCGACCGCCTTGGTAGTCGATGAAATAAGGTTCATCATTACGAATCAATATATTTCTGGATTGAAAGTCTCGATGAATAAAATAATTTTGATCAGCCTCAAGTAAATGATTAATGAAGATATGGAAATCGTTTTCGAGCTTTTGTTCGTCAAATTCAATTTTTTGGGTCTTTAAAAAATAATACTTAAAATAATTTAAGTCCCATAAAAGTGATTGTTTATCAAGCTTTGATCGCGGTGTACATTTTGTAAAATCAATTTGCTGGACAGCCCTGGTTTGGAATTCAGCCAATGCGCTTAAACTCTTTTTGTAAAGAGAAATGGTTTTATCTGATAGGGATACACCATCGTTTAAAACCATTGAAAATAAATCCTGATCACCTAAATCTTCAATTAAATAAATGTGGTTTTTAAGTTGTTCAGCATAGAGTTTAGGGGTATTAAAGCTCAGGTTTGAGAATGTTTTAGAAAATGAAATGAATGCCTGATTTTCCCTGTCATCTCCATGAAATACACCAATTGCTACTTTATTGTTCGATCTGATTCTGAAATAATTTCTTTCTGAACCTGCTGCATGAATGGTATTCATAGAAACCATCTTTTCAGAGGCCCAACCTTCAAAGAGCAGGGTAAGTTTATTTTTGATGTCCGGCTTTATTGACATAGTGTTAAGATAGCTTACAAATATATTTATTTCTATGCGAATTCACTTATCTTTGCATGACTAATATTAATTGTAAAATATAAAACTACCAGTATGAATGATAATTCAGCAATAAACGTACTCAAGTCAGCAATTTTACTCGAACGAAAAGGAAAGGCATTTTACTCAACCATTGCAAAGCAAACCCAAAGTGCGGCAGTAAAAAAGATATTTACGATGATGGCCGAAGAGGAAGATGAACATATAAAATTTCTATCTCGACAGTTTGCAAGCTATGATAAGCATCATGAATTTATAAAGAATGAACCTGTTAGTGTGGAAGATGATACGGAGGAAGTAAAAATCTTAACTGAAGAAATAAAAAAACAGATTAGCGCTGCAAGTTTTGAAGCTGCAGCAATTTCTGCAGCCATTGATTTTGAAAACAGGGCGATTGAAATCTATTCAGGTCGTGCAGAAGCTGCAACCGATCAAAATGAAAAAGAGATGTATCAAATGTTAGCGGATTGGGAGAAAACCCATCACCATTTGCTTCATCGCTTAAGTGAAGATTTGAAAGAAGATATTTGGAACGATAATAATTTCTGGCCTTTTTAAGGCAGGATTAATGGATAATCAAAAAGGGTTTCATTTAAATTGGAACCCTTTTTAATTTAATTGTTGATGCCGAAAACAATCGGTGGTATGATCGTTAAACATACCGGCAGCTTGCATAAATGCATAACAAATCGTTGAACCAACAAATTTAAATCCCCTCTTCTTTAAATCTTTGCTCATGGCATCTGATTCAGATGAAGTAACAGGCATTTTGTTCAAAGAGTTCAGGTTATTGTTAATTGTTTGGTGATTAGTAAATTGCCAAATATATTTATCAAAACTACCAAATTCATTTTTTAATTTCAGATAGGCATTGGCGTTAGTAATTGTTGCGTTAATTTTTAGTTTATTGCGAATAATGCCTTTGTTTGCGAGAAGTTCTTGAATTTTATCCTCATTGTAGTTTGAGATTTTTTTTGCATCAAAATGATCAAATGCCTTTCTGAAATTTTCTCTTTTATGCAGTATGGTTTTCCAACTTAATCCGGCCTGAAATCCATCCAGAACGATAAACTCAAAAAGCTTGTCATCGTCGTGAAGTGGAACTCCCCATTCCTCATCATGATATTTTATCATCAATTCATCAGCTGAAGGCCAATTACATCTTTTTAATTTTTTTGGCATTTTTTATAAGTTTTGTAAGTAAATAAGTCGTATTTATAAATATATGTAGATACGAACTATGGATATAAAAATTATCTTTGTACGATTAAATATTACGTAATCAAAAATACATAAAATGAACTTAAAAGAGGCAGGATTTAATTCCAAATTAATTCATTCTGGAGGAATAGAAGATTCCAAAGGTAGCGCGGTAACACCTATTTATCAAACTTCGACTTTTAGCTTTAAAAGTGCAAAAGAAGGGGCTAAATGTTTTACCGGCGAAAGCGATGGTTTTATATATACGCGCCTTGGAAATCCTACAATTCTTGACTTGGAACGAACTGTTGCTGAACTTGAAAATGGATTTGGCGGGATTGCTACAAGTTCCGGCATGGGTGCTGTTAATACAGTTTACATGACTTATTTGGGTAAAGGAGAACATGTGATTTGTACACAAGCGGTTTACGGACCATCCAGAAGTGTTTTAGAGAATGTTTATCCTAAATTTGGCGTAGAAGCCACATTCGTTGATTCATCAAATTTGGAACAAATTAAAGAAGCTATTCAAGAGAATACCAAATTAATTTACCTCGAAACACCTGCTAATCCAACCATGCAGATTACAGATATTGCCGCTGTATGCGAGTTGGCGCATAAACACAATATCACGGTATGTGTTGATAATACATTTTGTAGCCCTTACCTACAAAAACCATTGGATTTAGGAGCTGATATCGTTTTACATTCAATGACAAAATTTATCAACGGACACGCTGATATCGTTGCAGGAATAATTGTAACAAAAACAGAAGCTGAATTTAAAAAACTACGTCCGATGATGATTAATCTGGGCTGTAATATGGATCCTAATCAGGCATTTTTAACCAGAAGAGGATTAAAAACACTTTCTATAAGAATCGAACGTGCACAAGAAAATTGTATTCAGGTGGCTGATTATCTGGAGAAACATCCTAAGGTCGCATGGGTAAATTACCCCGGACTAAAATCACATCCCCAATATGAACTTGGTAAAAAACAAATGTCAGGACCCGGTGCCATGATTAGTTTTGGATTGAAGGGCGGATATAAGGCCGGTGAAGCCTTAATGAATAGTGTTGAGCTGGCATTGTTGGCCGTTTCGCTGGGTGGAATTGAAACTTTAATTCAGCACCCGGCATCAATGACACATTCAAAATTATCGGCTGACGGCAAATTGAAAGCAGGAATAACTGATGATTTAGTAAGATTATCTGTTGGTATCGAAGATGTTGAGGATATTATAAAAGATCTTGATCAGGCGCTTGAAAAAGCTTAAAAAAATAATTACGAAAAAAAGTCCTGTGTTGAGCAGGACTTTTTTTTTGAATCAAAAATAAACCTTAATTTTATTAGTTAGAAATAAATAAAAAAATCAATGCAAAGGATAAGAATTGCCATCCTAATATTCTTTTTAGTTCCAATTTTATTTGGCATTAAACCCTTGCATGCCCAAAAAGTGGCACTCGTTTTAAGTGGGGGTGGAGCCAAAGGCTTATCACATGTTGGGGTTCTTAAAGCATTGGAAGAAAGGAATATCCCGATTGATTGTATTGCTGGTACTTCAATGGGTGCGGTAGTTGGAGGTTTGTACGCAAGTGGTTTTACTCCGGAAGAAATCGAATCCTTATTGACTTCTAAAAACTTTACACGTTGGGCTTCGGGTGAAACCGATATAAAAAATAAGTTTTTCTTTAAAAAGGAAGCTGACAATTCTTCCTGGATAAGTTTACCTATAAATTATGATAAAAAACTCCGATCTAAGCTTCCAATAAATTTGGTTTCAACCGATGAAATGGATATCACTTTTTTAGAAATGTTTGCCGGCCCCAGCGCAGCAGCTGATTATAACTTTAATGAATTATTTGTACCATTTAGATGTGTAACTACTGATATTGAAGCAAGTGAGTCGCTCGTAATGAGAGATGGTCAATTAGGTGATGCCATCCGCGCTTCAATGTCGGTTCCATTTTATTTTTCACCAATTAGAGTAAAAGGTAAGTTGTTATTTGATGGTGGTATGTACAACAATTTTCCTGTTGATGTAGCCCATGAAGACTTTTCGCCTGATTTTATAATTGGAAGTAAAGCTGCAGGTAATTTTGCACCGCCTAAGGATGATGACATAGTTTCTCAGCTGCAGAATATGTTAATGTCAAAAACTGATTACAGCAATATGCCAGGAAAGGGAGTGCTTATTGAACCTGAACTAGGGAGTATGAATGTAATAGATTTTAGCAGAGCTGCCGAATATATTGATAGCGGTTATGTTCATACCTTAAGTAAAATGGAAGTGATCGAATCGATGATTAAGCGCCGATCTAACCCAGATTCATTGTTTTTAAAACGAATTCATTTTAAAGATAAAATGCCTGAGATCCTAATTGATTCTGTTCAAATTGAAGGATGTAATATTTATCAATCAACTTTTGTAAACAGGCATATAAACAGAAAGGATGATTACTTAAACTTTAACAGGTTAAAGCGCGAATATTATAAATTATTGGCAGATAACAATATTGTTTCTGTTTATCCGTCCCTGACCTACGACTCAACTTCTATTGGCTATTTACTAAATTTGAGAATTAAAAAAGCCAATACTTTTATTGCAGAGTTTGGGGGCAATGTATCATCCAAATCTATTAATGAGGCCTATGTTGGCCTTCAATATAACCATTTTGGTGTTACATCAACCAATTATAAATTAGGTCTTCACTTTGGTAGGTTTTACAGTGGATTAAAGGTGAATGCAAGGATTGATTACCCATCCAGGCTACCTTATTACTTGCAAGCCTCCTTTGTTTTGCATAATCGCGATTATTTTAAAAGTACAACCTATTTTGTGGAAGATAAAACTCCTTCATTTTTAATCAGAAGTGAGTATTACGGAGAAGTAGAATTCGGGATCCCTTTAACGAATCGATCTCGTTTAAGTACAGGGCTTACAACAGGACAATTAACAGATGATTATTATCAGACAAATTATTTTTCAAGAAGTGATACAACTGACCGGACAAGCTTTTTATTCACCTCTCCATTTTTAAGGTTCGAATACAATACTCTTAATAAAAAGCAATTCCCAACCCTTGGTGCTCGGCATTATTTATCCTTTAATTATGTGATAGGAGATGAGGAGCATGAACCTGGATCAACCTCTCCTGTTCGTCATGTATTTTCCGGGCCGCACGAATATTTTCAATTCAGGGCAATTTCAGAAAGTTATTTTAATTCGCTTGCCGGAATTAAAACCGGCATATATGCAGAATTATATTTATCAAACAAAAAATTCTTTAGTAATTATACCGCCACTATTTTGATGGCTCAGCAATTTAAACCTACTCCTGAAAGTACCACTTTGTTTTTACCTGCATTTAGAGCGAATGATTATATTGCTTTTGGGCTAAAAGAAATCTTTCCACTAACAAAAGCTTTAGATTTAAGAACAGAAGTATACTATTTTCAACCACTTAAACAAATTATACCTGACACCGAAAGCTTGCTAGCCTACTATGGAGATAATATTGATGCACAGGCATATATGGCATCATTTTCTTTGGTATACCAAACTCCTATTGGCCCAATTAGTTTGGCGTTAAATTATTACGACAAACAAAAGGATTCATTTTCAATCATGTTTAATATTGGTTACATCCTCTTTAATAAATTTGCATTGGAATAATTCCAGATTATTTATGCTCCTTCAATTTTATATAATTTTTTTTGTAAAATAAAAATTATTTCATTGGATCATCATTGCAATTAATTGTTATTTTTGCAATTGAAGTTGAGCTAATCATTATGTTTTGAAGCACTTCAAATATGATGAACTCTGTATTTTATATGTAATTAATTTGAACATTATCGAATTTCCGGCTTGAATTCCGGAAAAAGAATTCTACAACTGTTAATACAGGAATTATGGATAAGGAAAAGTTAAAACCTGAGAAGGACGCGTTAGAAGTTAAAAATGCTGATGATCAACCAAATGAGTTGATAAATGAACTTAAAGCTCAAGAAAAGCTAACTCCCCCTGGCAAGCGAGTTCAAGAGGAAGTTCAACCCGAAGAAACCAAAACTCCGGATATAAAGAACACTGAAGTTGAAGTAAAAGCTTCAGATGCAGTTCCAGGCTCAAAGCCTGAAGAAAAGGACCCTGGAGACATTGCGAAAGATTCCTTAACCGATAAAGTTGAAAATTCAAAAGAAAAACCAGAAGAAGCTTCTCAAAAGGAAGGGGTGAAGGCAACCGAAAAAGATGCAATAGCTGATAAAGAAGAACCCGATGTGAAAGAGGCAGTTGAAGATAAACAAGCACCAGAAGTTACAGATGCCATTATTGAAGCATACTCACGTGAACAATTGATTGACCTTCTCGAACAAACCGTGAAAGAATCGGATATCTCTCTTATCAAAAAGAAAGTAGCAACCATTAAAGTTTTATTCCTTAAACTAAATAAAATTGAGCGTGAGAAGAAAAAGGAACAGTTCATATCTAAAGGAGGAAACCCGGAGCAGTATGAGCATACCTTTGATAAACTAGAAGAGAAATTTAAAATTTTATTTGACGTTTACAAGCAAAACAAGGCCAGATTTAATAAAAGTCAAGAAGAACTAAAACTTAAAAACTTAGAATTAAAAAAACAAATTCTTGAGGATTTAAAAGCTTTAAATAATTCGGAAGAAACCCTAAAGAAAACCTACGATGAATTTAAAGTATTACAAGAAAAGTGGAAAGAAATTGGAATTGTTCCACAAGCTGAAATAAATAATTTGTGGCAGAGTTATCACTTTCTTATCGAAATGTTTTTTGATAAAGTTAAGATTAATAAAGAATTACGTGATTTAGATTTAAAAAAGAATCTGGAATCGAAAGTTGAGCTTTGTGAGAAAACCGAAGAATTACTTCTCGAACCCTCAATAACCAAATCATTCAAAGAGTTACAAAATTTCCATGATCAATGGAAGAAAATCGGTCCTGTTCCGATAGATGTAAAAGAAGATATTTGGGAAAGATTTAAACAAGCCACTGATAAAATTAATGAACGCCGCAGAGAATTTTATTCTGATTTGCACGAAGAACAATTAAAAAATCTTGAAGCAAAAACCGATCTTTGCGAACAAGCAGAAGAATTGCTTGAAGTTGATTTAAATACGCTTAAAGAGTGGCAAGAGCAAACAGATAAGATAAATAAATTGCTTGAAGTTTGGAAAACAATTGGTCCTGCTCCTAAAAAGCATAATGACGAAATATGGAGGCGATTTAAGTCGGTTTTAAACGGATTCTTTGATTTGAAAAAAGAATTTTATTCTAAACTAAAGGAGCAACAATTAAATAATTATAATAAAAAGCTCGATTTATGTTTGCAGGCCGAAAGTCTTATGGATAGCGATGACTGGAAAAAAACCACCATTGATCTCATCAATCTTCAAAAAGAATGGAAAACAATAGGCCCAGTTCCCAAAAAATATTCTGATAAAGTATGGAAAAGATTTAGGGCATCTTGCGATAAGTTTTTTAGTAACAAAGCTGAATATTACGCTAATATTCATGTTCACGAAGAAAGTAATTTTAAACTAAAAAAAGAGCTGATACAAAAAATTAAAGATTATAATTTTGGGAACAATAAGAAACAGAACCTGGAGGTTTTTAAAAGCTTTCAGCGTGAGTGGTTGGATATTGGGCATGTGCCAATAAAAGAAAAAGAATCTTTACAAACTGAATTTCGGAAGGTTGTTAATACACATCTTGAAAAACTGAAAATAAATCAAGTTGAGATAAATACAATTAACTATAAATCGAAAATAGAGAACATGAGTGAGAACTCAAATTCTCGAAATTTTATTTATAAAGAACGCATTTTCCTCACAAATAAAATTACCAAGATGAAGGAGGATATTAACCTATGGGAAAATAATATGGGGTTTTTTGCTGAATCAAAGAACGCAAATTTGTTGAAAATGGAATTTGAGAAAAAAATTGAGGATGCAAAAAAAGATTTGGAAGTAATGCAAGCAAAATTAGATGTTATTAATTCTTCAGAAATAAGTTAAAATATACAATACATAGTATTTCAAAAGCAGAAATTATGGCTGGAAACACCTTCGGTAAAATATTTTCGTTCACCTCGTTTGGTGAGTCGCACGGTATTGCTATTGGTGGTATTATCGATGGCTGTCCTCCGGGAATAGCTATTGATATGGATTTTGTTCAGTCTGAACTTAACCGCAGAAAACCCGGACAATCTAAAATCACAACACCAAGGCTGGAAGCCGATGTGGTTGAATTTCTGTCTGGAATTTTTGAAGGAAAAAGCACAGGTACTCCAATTGGCTTTATCATTAAAAATAAAGATCAGCAATCAAAAGATTATGATCACCTAAAAAATGTATATCGACCTTCTCATGCTGATTATACTTACGATAAAAAGTACGGAATAAGAGACCACAGAGGAGGAGGAAGGTCATCTGCGCGTGAAACAGCAACCAGAGTTGTAGCCGGTGCGGTAGCTAAATTAATTTTAAAAGCATTCGATATCAAAATTTTAGGATATGTGTCGCAGATAGGAACCGTTTCAATGAATGATGATTCAAAGATAACCTTAGATGCCATTGAAAATTCAATGGTTCGATGCCCCGATACACACACTTCCGATAAAATGATTGCATTGGTTGAAAAATTACAAAAAGAAGGGGATTCTACAGGTGGAATCGTAAGTTGTATTATCGAAAATTGCCCTGCCGGACTTGGCGAACCGGTTTTTGATAAATTGCATGCCGATCTTGGAAAAGCCATGCTGAGCATAAATGCAGTAAAGGGCTTCGAATTTGGCTATGGTTTTAAAAGCGCTGCAATGAGAGGCTCACAGCTAAATGACTCTTTTAGGAATAAAGACGGAAAAATAATAACCAATACTAATTTTTCAGGAGGTATTCAAGGTGGGATTTCTAATGGAGAGCGAATTTATTTTGATGTTGCATTTAAACCTGTTGCCACCATCATGAAGCAACAAAAGACGGTTGATAAAGATGGTGAAAATGTTGATTTTAAAGCGCAAGGAAGGCATGACCCATGCGTAGTTCCAAGAGCAGTACCCATCGTAGAATCGATGGCAGCCTTGGTGATTGTTGATCATCTGTTAAGAAATAAAATATACAATAATTTTAGTTAATCCGAAATACTGTAAAATATTGCATTTAATACTAGGATATTATTTTCAGAATTAATAATTTTGCAGTCCGAAAAAATAAAGTAAGTTAACATGGCAAAGAAGAATAAAGACGCAAGAGGGCAAATAATTTTAGAGTGTACTGAGCACAAAGCTAGTGGAATGCCAGGTACCTCAAGATATATTTCTACCAAAAACAAAAAAAATACTCCGGATCGACTTGAAATCAAAAAATTCAATCCGATTTTGAAAAAAATGACTGTTCATAAAGAAATTAAATAAATAAGTTATGGCTAAGAAAGTAGTTGCGAGTTTACAATCAGCAAGTAAAGATTTTGCTAAAGTAGTACGAATGGTAAAGTCACCAAAAACTGGTGCTTACTCATTTAAAGAAACTATTGTTGCAAACGATCAGGTAAAAGAATTCTTGAAAAAATAAATGATCATTTTGATTGATACAAAGAAGCTTTTTCCGCTTAGGAAGAAGCTTTTTTTTTAATATAATTATCGATGGGTGTATTTAGTCGTTTTTCTAAAGATAAAAACAAACCTAAACTTGATAAGGGTTTAGAGAAAACAAGAGAAAGTGTTTTTTCGAAAATTTCGAAAGCAATCGTTGGTAAATCAAAGGTTGATGATGAAGTCCTGGATAACCTCGAAGAAGTACTTGTTACATCAGATGTTGGTGTAAGTACAACTTTGAAAATTATTGAACGCATCGAAAAGCGCATCGAACGGGATAAATATCTGGGTACTTCAGAATTAAATATGATTTTGAAGGAAGAAATTGCTGCCTTGCTTAAAGAAAATGAGAAAGGTGAATCAACAGGTTTTGATTTAAAAGGTATACAAACACCTTATGTAATTATGGTAGTTGGAGTTAATGGAGTTGGTAAAACAACAACCATTGGGAAATTGGCTCATCAGTTTAAACTGGCAGGAAAATCTGTTGTTTTGGGTGCGGCTGATACTTTTAGAGCTGCTGCGGTTGACCAACTAACAATTTGGTCGGAAAGGGTAGGAGTGCCTATTGTGAGTCAGGGTATGGGTGCCGACCCGGCATCTGTTGCTTTTGATACGCTAAAATCTGCTGTTGCTAATAAGGCTGACGTTGTCATCATTGACACTGCCGGAAGATTGCACAATAAAATAAATTTAATGAACGAGCTTTCTAAAATTAAGAATGTAATGAAGAAAGTCATTCCGGATGCTCCTCATGAAATTCTTCTAATTCTCGATGCATCGACAGGCCAAAATGCCATTGAGCAAGCACGACAGTTTACCGCAGCTACCGAAGTCAATGCATTGGCTTTAACTAAGCTTGATGGAACAGCCAAAGGTGGCGTTGCCATCGGAATATCCGATGAATTCAAAATCCCTGTAAAGTATATTGGAATTGGCGAACAAATGGAGGATTTACAACTCTTTGACCGCTACGAATACGTCGATACACTCTTTAATAAATAATTTGTGAAAACCAGAAATAAACATTCCAGCATAAATATCATCACCCTTGGTTGTTCAAAAAATCTCGTCGATTCTGAGCATTTAATGAAACAACTACAAATAAATCAATTATCAGTTACCCATAATTCAAATGATCCCTCCGATGTTGTGGTGATCAATACTTGTGGTTTTATTGCAGATGCAAAAGAAGAATCTATTGATACCATCCTGCAATACCTTGAAGCAAAAAAAGCAGGATTAATAAAGGCCGTTTATGTAATGGGCTGCTTAAGTCAGCGTTACGAAAAGGAATTGAAGGAAGAAATGACTGATGTGGATGGCTATTATGGGGTAAATGATATTCCAAAAATTATTGAGGATCTGGGTGCCAAATATAAAAAGGAACTTGTTGGTGAGCGATTACAAACAACCCCAAAACATTTTGCCTATTTAAAAATTTCGGAAGGTTGTGATCGTACTTGCTCATTTTGTGCCATCCCACTTATTCGTGGTAAGCATAAATCAAAATCAATTGAGGCTGTTGTTCACGAAGCTAAATTATTGGTTGAAAATGGAGTTAAGGAATTAATTCTAATTGCTCAGGACTTAACCTATTACGGCCTTGATTTATATCATGAAAGAAGGCTTCATCAATTATTAGATGAACTGGCGGCTATTCCTAATTTGGAATGGATCAGGCTCCATTATACCTATCCGACAGATTTCCCTTTTGAGCTGTTGGAAGTAATTAATAAACATGAAAATATTTGCAATTATATCGATATCCCACTTCAGCATATCAGTGCTCCTATACTAAAAGCCATGCGCAGGTGGAGTTCTCCAAATCAGATAGAATCATTAATTAATCGGATTAGGACTGAAATTCCGGATGTTGCATTTCGTACGACTATGATTGTTGGTTTTCCAAATGAAACCAGAGAAGATTTTGAAAAATTGATTGTCTTTGTTAAAACCACAAAATTTGAAAGGATGGGCGTTTTTACTTATTCTCACGAAGAAGATACACGCGCGCATCGACTTGAGGATAACATTGATGAAAAGACCAAAAACGATCGGATGGAGGAATTGATGGAGATTCAAGAACAGATCTCTTTCGATTTGAATCAGGAAAAAATTGGGAAGGTATTTAAAACATTGATTGATCGAGAGGAAGGAGATTACTATGTTGGTAGAACTGAATATGATTCTCCGGAAGTAGATAATGAGGTATTAATTTCAAAAGAAAATAATAAATGTGATATCGGAGAATTTTATCAAATTAAAATTTCATCAGCCAGTGCTTTCGATTTGAATGGTGATATCAATAATTAAATTCACCCATGAAAAGAAATATTGTCAATCCTTATGATAGAATAAAGGAGCATAAATGCTTCGCCTGTTCAAAAAATAACTTGAGTGGTTTGCAAATGACTTTTTATGAAGAAGATGGTTTTGTTATTTCAGAATGGCAACCCAAATCTGAATTTCAGGGTTACCATAATGTGCTTCACGGAGGTATTCAAGCTACTTTGATGGATGAAATATCGAGTTGGTGTGTTCAAATAAAACTGCAAACAGCAGGGGTTACTTCAAGGTTAGAAACCAAGTACAAACGACCGGTTTATTGCGATAAAGGCAAGATAAAACTAAAAGCAAAAATTGAAGAAGTAATCAAGAATATTGCAAAAGTACACGTTCAACTTTTCGATTCAGACGGAAATCTTTGCTCGGAATCTTTTGCCAAATTCATCGTTTTTCCAAGAGAAATTGCAGAAAACAAGTTCTACTATCCCGATTATGAGAGTTTTTTCAAATAAATCAGAATCATTTAAATATCATCCACATCTTCAGGAAATTCATCCATTGTAAAGTTTGATACATTGTCAGTGAGTTTGTAATCGTATTCAGGATACTTATATAATGGATTTATGGGGTCGGTTTCTCCAATTGAATAACCATAAATGCTTTCATAATCGTCAACATCTTCGCCCATTTCTTCTAATTGTCGGATGTATTGAGCCGTTGATTTAGATTCGATGATGATCACCTTTTCCATCTTGCTAATTATAGGACTGTGATTACGATTCTTATCAAGATCAAATTTTAAAATTCGACGGCCATGCCTCGTAAGACCAATGGTTCTGTAATTCAGGCTTTTGCCAATCCCCGGAAGATTAAGTACACTTCTGTCGGTTGCTAAAAATGGAATATTTGCACTTTCTCTAAGTTTCTTAATTTTTGAAACAATATCATCAGATTCGTGATCTTCGTTCTTAACATAATCGTAAAAATCATTCGGTGGTTCACCAATTTGTTTTTCTTCGGCTTGTTCTTGCACCAACCTTGCCATTGGCGTAAAATTGTGAAAATTTTCCATGTATCCTTTTACTCCGAAAGTGTAATAAGGAACCACCCCAATATCGCTAAGAACTTTTCGAAGCTTTGCGTTATGTCCTCTTCTTGAGGATGCGACTGTAAATACCAATTGATTAGTTACCGTCCAACCAGCTGAAATAAGGCGCTCAATAGCTATCTTAGCTTCCGGTGTAATTTCCATTGCCGACTGAATATGCGTTTGAATAAAAAATTGCTTAATTCCAATCTTGCTTGCTTTATCTTTAAATTCCTTTAAAATGGCTGTAAGCTCAGGTGTAACGCGTTGTGGAAGATAAACAGGCAAGCGTGTTCCCAGCCTAATCCGAAGCATTTCAGCTAGTTTTTTACCATCAGCTAAAGATTTATTGGCTTCAATTTTTCTTTTAGCCATCTCGTATACAGCATCTAAAATATGTTTAAGAGATTTATCAGTACTCATTAGCGCATCACCTCCTGTAATTAAAATATCCCGGAGTTGAGAATCTTCTTCGAAATATTCAAGTAAACGTGCTAATTTCTGTGGCCAGGTTTCTTTTGGGCGTAATTTATCCAAGTTGAAATTTAAGTTCCCGGCTTGGAAATCATACATTCTCTGGCACGAAACACAAAGTCCGCCACAAGCCCTGCCAACTGTATCCGGGATTAGAATGGCCACTTCAGGGTAACGTCTGTGCACATTGTGAGCTGAAGGTAATATCCATCCGGCAATATTGGGTTTACCCGGTTGCACAATATCTTCTCTTTCCCAAGCTACCAGATTCCCAAATTCTTCGATAAGTTCCTTACTGTAAATGACATAATCACGTATTGGCATGTCGGCACCTGGAGCAAATCCCGGCTCGTTTACGTTTAGTAAACTTAAATAATAAGGATTGATAAAGAATGGTATGCCTGCTTCTTGTGCTTTTTTTAATAAAAGCATCGTATCCGGATCAAGCGAAAATGCCAATAATTCATTGAGCAATTTTGGAGACCTGATGGCAAAGCGGAGATGAAATCTTCTGTCGTCCCACCATTGGAGCATTCGCAGATATTTTTGTTCATACGACATGCCTGGCTCAAAATAATAAATTGGGCTGCTAATCTCACCCTCATTTATTTTTTCAATTAAAATATTGATAATTCTATCTCGGTTCTTCTTTCTTATTTTAATGATTTTTTTATCTAAGCCTGAAGGATGCTTGTCCATCCATTCATTCAGAAGTTTAGAATCCGGTAAGTTAGCAGATGATTTCCCACTGAACTGTCTGAAAAGGTGAAGCATGTCTAAAAAGAAATCTTCTTTAGCACCTCCGGTACCAAATTTTACAGCCATCCAGATATACTTGATAGGGTTATTTCCGACTAATTCTCCTCTTAAATTTAAATCATTAAATTTCTGACCAGCGTTGTCGATATAATCAAGCAACCGAATGGCGGCCATATCTCTCCAGTTTAGTTTATTAAAAAGGTCAGATGAACCCGTTGAGTAGTATTTAAAGGCATAAGGGCGATTTGAAATATATGCATTAACCCAGTTTTTAATTCCAAGCAATGCCTCTGATTTGCTATTCGCCTTTCTAATAATTTGCTCAAGCTTTGGATTTTCTGCCAATAACTGATTTAATATTTTTAATGATTTAACATTAATGGCAACTTTCTCGAGTATTTTAATCTTATTCATGAGCAGTTTAGTTTCTGAGTAATTCTTTGAATTTATCTTGCAAATCATTACTACCTTTATAAATTGAAGAAATACAATTTAACGTACTGAAAGGTAGATGAATAGAAGCTGATTATGCATTTCGTATGCAAAATTACAAAAAATGCCGCTTTTAAGAAAGCAAAGCTTATGCCAATATGTGAATTTTAAGCATCATTTTTTATTTAGAATAGTTCTAAATTAAAAAATATATGTTTAACTTTGCAGCGTATAAAAACATAATGTAATGACAAAAGCAATATATAAAACACCTCAACCAATAAATGAACCTGTACTTGACTATCTCCCGGGTTCTCCAGAGCGAATAGAGCTAAAAAAAGAATTGAATTATTATAAAAATATTGAAGTCGATATTCCAATGATTATTGGAGGTAAGGAAATAAGAACTGATGAGAAAATAAGTATTTATGCTCCTCATGAACTAAGCCATAAACTTGGAACTTATTATATGGGTGGCGAAGAACACGTAATTCAGG
The DNA here is from genome assembly GCA_963675215.1 of Bacteroidales bacterium. Taxonomy (GTDB): domain Bacteria; phylum Bacteroidota; class Bacteroidia; order Bacteroidales. The sequence continues at coordinate 2,971,487 of OY775914.1, read as the reverse complement.
CTATTGATGCTGCTTTGGCAGCACGTAGTCAATGGCAAGGACTTACCTGGGATCAACGTGCTGCTGTTTTCTTGAAAGCCGCTGAACTTGTTTCAGGGAAATATCGACAGAAATTAAATGCAACCACAATGCTTGGTCAGTCAAAAAGTGTTTATCAAGCTGAGATTGATGCAGCATGCGAATTCGCAGACTTTTTGCGATTTAACGTTCATTTTATGACCGAAATTTACCAGCAACAACCCATATCATCAAAAGGAGTTTGGAACAAGGTAGAGCAACGTCCACTAGAAGGTTTTGTTTATGCCCTGTCGCCATTTAATTTTACCTCACTCTCTGCTAACCTTGCAGCTGCGCCTGCCCTGATGGGTAATGTTGTTGTATGGAAGCCAGCAGGAACTCAATTATATTCAGCGCATGTAATTATGGAGTTGTTTAAAGAGGCTGGTTTACCTGATGGAGTGATTAATATGATTTCTGTCCCAGGACCTGTAGGTGGTAAAATTATGTCGAAACATCCCGACTTTGTAGGTGTTCATTTTACCGGATCAAACGGTGTATTTACTAAAATATGGAAAGCCATTGGCGACAGTGTGCACCTTCATAATACCTATCCAAAAATAGTTGGAGAAACAGGAGGAAAAGATTTTGTGATGGTTCATAAATCGGCAAAAGAAAAGCAAGTCTCAACTGCACTTGCACGCGGGGCATTTGAATACCAGGGACAAAAATGTTCAGCTGCTTCAAGGGCATATATCCCAACCAATTTATGGGAAGAAGTTAAGAAACAATTGATTGCAGATGTAAAATCTTTTAAAATGGGAAGTCCCGAAGATTTTAGCAATTTTATTAATGCAGTGATTGATGAAACATCTTTCAATAAAATCACTTCCTATATCGATGACGCTAAAAAAGACAATGAGGCTGAGATTATTGTTGGAGGGAATTATGATAAATCTAAAGGCTACTTTATTGAGCCAACAGTAATTGTAACTACCAATCCAAATTATATCACGATGCAAGAGGAATTATTTGGTCCTGTGTTAACAATTTTTGTTTATCCTGAAGATGAATATGAAAGTACCTTGGAACTTGTGGATCGAACTTCACCTTATGCATTGACCGGAGCCATTTTCTCAACGGATCGTTATGCCATTGATTTGGCCACCAAGAAATTAGTAAATGCCGCAGGCAATTTCTACATTAATGATAAGCCTACAGGAGCTGTTGTGGGACAACAACCATTTGGTGGAGCCAGAGCTTCGGGTACAAATGATAAATCGGGATCTATGATTAATCTGATGAGATGGGTTTCTCCGCGTACGATTAAAGAAAATTTCGACAGTCCGGAAGATTACAGATATCCATTTATGTTAGAAGAATAATCTGATTAAACTAATTTAGGAATAGATTCAAATAAGCTAAAGGTGGACAATATTGTATAATATTGTCTTACCTTTATTCAAAATAAAAATCATCAAAACATGCAAAGTAAAATTAATTGCACTTGGAAAAGTGATATGGCATTCGAAACAGAAATTAATGATTTTAAAATCATAATGGATGCTGATGAAAGTGTTGGAGGAAAAAATTCAGGCCCTAGACCTAAAGCACTAACACTGGCTTCTCTTGGTGGATGTACCGGAATGGATGTGGTTTCTATACTTAAAAAAATGAGGGTTGAGCCTTCGTTTTTTAATATTGAAATTTCGGGAGAACTAACAGAAGAACACCCAAAGTATTATCATAAAATACACCTTACATATCAATTTAAAGGTGATGATTTATCTATGGCGAAATTGGAGAAAGCAGTTACGCTTTCGCAAGACCGATATTGTGGTGTGAGTGAGCTCCTAAAGAAAGGTGCTGAACTGACTTATAAAATCGAAGTGCTAAATTAGGTTGGTATTTAGGATTTAATAATATCAATTAACTCATTTATAATCATTGCGGTTGCTCCCCAAATTACCAAATCATTTATATAGTAAGCAGGGACTTTGACCTTTGTTTGATTGCGATGAAGAATTTCTCTGAATTGTTTATTTAGCGGATCAGTTAACTGATTAATATTAACCTCAATAATTTCATCAACTTCCTGAGCTTCGGGAATAAAATTTGGCTTTGAATAGGTATATCCAACAACGGGCAAAACATTAAAATTACTGGGAGGGATAAACAAATTAGTTAAATTACCTAGTACAGTTACCTGATTAGGGTTAATCCCAATCTCTTCCTGAGCTTCACGTAGTGCAGTTTGAGTTAGGTCAAAATCTTCTTCTTCATACTTACCTCCCGGAAAAGCAATCTGACCGCTATGCACACCTGGATATTTGGGACGTTTTATAAAAACAGTGTAAATATTATTTTGATGCGGGTAGAATAGTATGAGTACAGCACTCTCTTTAGGTAATGTTTTATTAGTCAGTTTATCCATCTCCATTTTGCGCGTAACTGGAGACATCTTCATTTGAGATGCTAAACCTGGTAATGGTTTTGAAAATTGAGTCTCTACCTCTTTAATGAATTGAGTGAATGTTTTCATGCATTTTCTAAGTGCTTACAAAGTAATGAATTAATTTCCCTTCGTTCAATTTTTTATTTAACTTTGTTTTTATTCAAAACAATACATCAATGGGATCAGAAAAAACCAAATCGATTATTAAAAATAAAACCACGAAGGAAGGAATTCGTGAACTTGTTTTATTTAATGACGATTTCAATACTTTTGACTTCGTTATTGAAACATTAATTGAACTGTGCGATCATGATGCAATTCAGGCAGAACAATGTGCCTTCATGGTTCATTTTAAAGGTAAATGTGCTGTTAAATCCGGCGCTTTTAGAGAGCTTAAGCCTATTCAACAAGAAATGCTAAATCGTTCATTAACTGCTAGTATTAAATAAACCCATCTGAAATGAGCTGGACAATTATTGCTGTCTTAATTATAATTGGTCTTACATTCATCGTTCTTGAAATATTAGTTATTCCTGGTCAGGGAGTTGCTGGAATTATTGGCTTAATTATAATGGCTGTTGGGATATGGCAAACTTATGCAGTTTATGGTACAACTTCAGGTCATATTGTTTTGGGTGCATCATTTGTTGCATCTGTAGTATCACTTATTTTTTCACTTCGCTCAAAAACCTGGAAGAAAATGATGTTAAAATCAGAAATTAATGGCCGGGTTAATGAGATTGATGGAGCTAAAATTAAACAGGGTGATACAGGAAAATCAATCTCCCGACTAGTACCTGCAGGAAAAGCACTTTTTGGAGATGAATATTTCGAAGTTCATACTTATGGAACCTTTATCGATCAAAACACAGAAATTGAAGTCGTAAAAATTGAAAACAATAAAATATTTGTTAAACAAGCAAAAAAATAATATATCATGGAAGAAAACGCAGTTGTTATTTTACTTATAGGAATTGGATCAATAGCCGGACTCTGGTTTATTTTATATTTTATCCCTGTCGGATTATGGTTCACGGCGCTCTTATCAGGAGTTAGGATTTCGTTACTTCAGCTTGTGTTTATGCGATGGCGAAAAGTACCACCGCAATTAATTGTAAGAAATATGATTGGTGCTACCAAAGCCGGATTAAAAGTGAATCGAGATGAACTTGAGGCTCACTTTCTTGCGGGTGGAAATGTTGCCACAGTTGTTAATGCACTTATTTCAGCAGATAAAGCAAACATCGAACTTGATTTTAAAGTAGCAACTGCCATTGATCTTGCTGGGAGAGATGTACTCGAAGCAGTTCAAATGTCAGTTAATCCAAAAGTTATCGATACTCCGCCAGTTACAGCAGTTGCAAAAGATGGTATTCAGCTAATTGCCAAGGCACGTGTTACTGTGCGCGCCAATATTAAACAATTGGTTGGTGGTGCGGGAGAAGAAACAATTTTGGCTAGAGTTGGCGAAGGTGTTGTTTCTTCAATTGGTTCAGCAGATTCTCACAAATCTGTTCTGGAAAACCCGGATAGTATTTCAAGACTTGTTTTAGACAAAGGTCTGGATTCAGGAACTGCTTTTGAAATTTTATCCATTGACATCGCAGATATAGATATTGGTAAAAATATTGGTGCTGTTTTACAAATGGATCAGGCTAATGCGGATAAAAATATTGCACAAGCTAAAGCTGAAGAAAGAAGAGCAATGGCTGTTGCCGTTGAACAGGAAATGAAAGCAAAAGCTCAGGAAGCAAGAGCTAATGTGATTCAGGCCGAAGCCGAAGTACCATTGGCGATGGCAGAGGCATTTAGAAGTGGAAATATGGGGATCATGGACTACTATAAATTCAAAAATATCGAAGCCGATACCAATATGAGAGAATCAATTTCTGATTCAACCGGACCCAAAACAAAGGGTAAAGGTGGGAAAGACATGAGTAAAAAATAAACCTCAAAATTAAAGTAAAAAAAAAGCGTTTATGATTTTATAGACGCTTTTTTTTATAAAGATTATTATTAACTTTAAGTCATGATGATTAGGGAAGATCGAAGGTCGGAAATTAACGAAAGATACCTTGAATTAATTGAATCATGTAATAAATTTGCGACTGAAAGTGAGTTAAGGAAAATTGCTAAAGCTTACGAACTGGCTTACAAAGCAGAAGTTCGAGATTTAAATAATTCAAAGGATTTAGACATTTCTCATGCCATTGAAGTTTCGCTAATTGCAGTAAATGAGATTGGATTGGGGTCGGTTGCTGTCGTAAGTACACTTCTTCATAATCTTTACGAAGCAAAGGAAATTAGTCAGTCGGATATTCAAAAGAAATTTGATAAAAATATTGCCGGAATTTTAGCTGGTTTTAATCGGATTTCTAATTTACAAACAACCAAAATATCTGTTCAATCAGAAAATTTTAGAAAATTATTTCTAACCTTAATTGATGACATTAGGGTCATTTTAATAAAAATTGCACATCGATTATACGATATTAGGAATTTTGAAAATCTTCCAAAAGAAAAACAAGCCAGATATCTGGATGAAGTTACCCATATCTATATTCCCATCGCACATCGTTTAGGCTTATATAAGATTAAGGCTGATATGGAAGAACTTTCGATGAAGTATTCTCATCCTGAAGTTTATAACTCTTTAATAAAAAAAATTCAAGCAAGCAAAACCAAGCAAAAATCATTTTTAAAGGAGTTTATCAATCCAATCGAACGCGAACTTCATGTTCAGGGTTTAGATTGCGAGTTTAAAAGCCGTCCTAAATCTGTTTATTCGCTTTGGGACAAGATGAAAAGACAGAACGTAGAATTTGAGGAGATTTATGATATTTTCGCAGTTCGCATCATTACAAAAAGTAGCCCTAAAAAAGAGAAAGAAGATTGCTGGCGCATTTACTCAATCGTTACTGATATCTATTCACCTAATCCTAAAAGGCTTCGCGATTGGATCACAACACCAAAAGCTACCGGTTATGAATCTTTGCACACAACCGTGAAAGATCCCAATAACAGATGGGTAGAGGTTCAGATCAGATCGCAGCGAATGGATGAAAATGCTGAGAAAGGCCAGGCTGCACACTGGCGCTATAAAGGCTTTGGTACAAAAAAAGACTCAGAAGGATGGTTAGGTCAAGTTCGTGATATTTTGGAAAATCCAGGCCAGCTTAATTTTGAGGATGGTTTTATTAATAGAAAAAAAACTCCGAGTGAAAAGATTTTTGTGTTTACACCGGTAGGTGATCTAATTCAATTACCTATAGGTTCTACCGTATTGGATTTTGCTTTTGAAGTTCATACACAAGTTGGTTCTACATGCAGTGGAGCTAAAGTCAACAATAAAGTTGTTCCTATTCGGTATATTTTAAATAATGGTGATGAAGTTGAAATTATTAGGAATAAAAACCAAAAACCAAAACAAGATTGGTTGAATTTTGTCATTACAAATAAGGCTAAAGGCAGAATTAAACGTGCACTACTTGAAGAAAAATATAAAGAAGCTGAGGCCGGAAATGAAACCATCCGAAGAAAATTCAAGAGTTGGAAAGTAACTTACAATGAAGAAAGCATTGATAAAACAATTAAACATTTCAAGTTTAAAACGGCTGTAGATTTTTTCTATGCTGTTGCTACTGAAAAGATTGAATTGCCTAAAATTCGGAAATTCTTAATTGGAGAACCTGGAACTGAAATTCAACTTAAGCCCGAACAGCTTCTTGAGCAAGCCAAAATTAATGGTAAAGAAAAGAGTGAATCTTTAATGATTAACGAAAAGCTTAAAAATGTTAATTATTCTTTGGCTAAATGTTGTAACCCAATTGCCGGTGACACCGTTTTTGGTTTTGTTACCGTTGGCAAAGGCATTACCATTCATAGGGTAAATTGCCCGAATGCACAACAAATGATGGATAAGTATGGATATCGGGTAATTGAGGTGAAATGGCAGGATGCCGGAGAGGCTCCATCATACAGTACAAATATTAAAGTTACCGGAGCCGATCATATTGGTATCGTGGGCGAAATATCAGATGTGATTTCTAAGGATTTTAAAGTAAATATGCAGTCTATTTCTGTAAAAACTGATAATGGAAAATTTGAGGCAAAAGTTAAAGTTCAGATTAAAAATCAGGAACACCTCGACCAATTGCTACATAAACTAATGAATATAAAAGGAATTGAAAAGGCAAGTAGGCTTGATAAGTTTTAATTTTTTTGATTAGCGCCAATCAGCCTGAATCCACTGCCATGAATATTTAGAATTTCAACGTTCGGATCATCTTTCAAATACTTCCTTAATTTAGTAACAAATACATCCATGCTTCTGGTTGTGAAATAATTACTGTCTCCCCAAATAAGGTTCAGGGCTTTATCTCTGGGCAAAACTTCATCAGCTGAATTGCAAAGTATTTTAAGAAGTTCTGCTTCCTTTGGAGAAAGCTTTTGACTATGACCACCCAACTCAAGCAACCTGAGTTTGTAATTAAAAGAATATTTTCCGATCGAATAAGAGTCTTTGTCATCGTTTTCCTGTTTTGGCTGATTCTCATTCCTTTTTAAAATGGCATTAATTTTACAAAGTAATACTTCAGAATCGAATGGCTTGGTAATATAATCGTCCGCACCAATCTTAAACCCTTCTAAAATATCAACTTTAAGCGTTTTAGCTGTAAGGAAAATAAGAGGTATTTTGTCATTTAAGGATCGGATGAATCGTGCAATTTCAAATCCATCAACATGTGGCAACATTACATCTAAAATACATAGGTTGAAATTTTCGGGATGAAAGGCTTTTATGGCCTTAGCGCCATCATCTATCCAGGTTACCTCATAGCCATGAATCTCCAAATATGATTTTAATACCGCCCCAAAGTTACGATCATCTTCAACCATAAATATTTTTTGAACTTTCATCGTTGTCGTATTTTTATTGAATCGGTAAATAAATGGTGAAGATACTTCCTTTACCCAATTCACTCTTAACTTCAATTCGTCCTTTAAAAGTTTCGAGCACCGCTTTTACATAACTAAGCCCAAGACCAAAACCTTTAATATTATGGATGTTTCCCATTTGAACCCGATAGAATTTATCAAAAATTTTATTCAATTTATCATCAGACATGCCCATGCCATTATCCTTAATATTAATTTGAATTTCATTTTTATAATCCGCAGTTGATATTAATATTCTTGGGGAACCTTCTGTGTACTTAATGGCATTGTCAAGCAGATTGTTAATCATGTTAATAAAATGAACTTCATCAACAGCAATGGTTGTTTTGGATGCATTTAAGCTTGCGTCAATCGAGCCGTCCTTTTCTTCCACATGTAATTTTATATTCTGAATCGCCTTTTTCAATAAGCTGTTCACATCGTACGGTTTGATGTTTAATTCCAATTCTTTTTTATCGATGAGCGACATTTGTAAAATATTCTCAACCTGGGCATTCATTCTTCTGTTTTCCTCTTTAATAATTCCGGTATAAAATCTTACCTGCTCATTGTTCCCAATGATTTTGGGATTGTTAATTGAGTCGGTTGCCAATGAAATGGTCGCAATAGGAGTTTTAAACTCGTGTGTCATGTTATTGATGAAATCAGTTTTGATTTCAGATATTTTTTTTTGCCTTAAAATAATATAAATGGTAAATGAAAAAGTGATGATAATGATGACGATAAATACCAATGAGCCAATTGACAATAATAATATGGAATTGAATAAATGGGCTTTTTTATCGGTAAAGGATAAAATAAAAAAATTGCTTTTTTGGTTTAAATCATGAGGAAACACATTTACTTTGTATTTTGATTGCAAATCAGCATCATGAAAATTTTCTGATTTAAGAATGTACTCCAATTCAGAATCATCATTCATAATTGCATAATCAAATTTTTCTGGTAATTTCTTATGTTTTAATTCGGCACTAATAATTTTTTCAACATTAGTTAAATTAAGCCTGTTTTTAATCGATTCATCTTCAGTAGCATACTCATAAACAAGTTGTTTTACTGCATTACTAATGGTTGTTACCCGATAACCTATTTGGCGACGGTTTGATTTAAGTAACTGGACATCAATAGAATCACTTATTAAAGTAATGTTTTCGGTATTGGGATGATGAGTAATTGAAGATGATGTCCATACACTGCCATCTTTGCGTAGTTTGTAGGTGCTGGTATCTGATGATGAACTTGAAACAACAACATTGGCTTTGAATTGCTCATCCTCATTTTCCTCAGCTATGAATAAAATTTGATTAAATACCGAATCGTTTAATTTTATGTCAAATAATGAATCTGCGCTAACTAATGTAACAGTATTATAATCTTCTGGGCCTTCTATTTTAATTTTGTTTGAAATATAGTGAGCAGCATCGTATGATTCCAACTTTCTAATCGTTTCATTCATTGCTTCAAAAGTAGCACGATCAAATTGTGCTTCCTTCACTTCAATTGCATTTTTAATCCATAAAAGCTGAACCGCAATTATTCCAACGAGGGAAACACTCATTAAAAAAATGATTAATTTAATTTGAAGTCGATTCATGATGCAAAAATATTAATAATACTGCTGACTCTCATAATTTTAACTTTTCCTTAACCAATATTAACCTCATTTTAACTACGTCCTATAAGAGCTTCATTTAGATTTGTGTCATAAAATTAAAAAACGCAATATGAAAAAAATTAGCAAAAAATTGAAATTTACAATCAGCCTAATTCTGGTACTTGGGTTTATGACATCCTATGCACAGGAAACCAAAACTGACACCATTCATCTAACAACCAAGAAAATTATTGGTGAGGAAACAATAGTATGGGACACGATTATTGTTGTAAGCCCCGAAAATGAAGATGCCGTGAATGAATACCTTAAAAAGCAGCATAAAGGAGTGCATATTAGCAGAGACTTTAAAGGTGGTTCAAAGCATCATGCAAATACAATATCAATGGGAAGCAAAAAGCTAAAAGTGCATGTTGATTCTGATATTGATGCTGATGGAAAGGCGAAAATTTTGACTTATACCATAAAGGACGATCATATTCAAAAAGCTGATCATCGGCTTAAAATATTTGGCGAAAAATTACCTAAAACAGGAGAGGGTGAACATGAATTAGAAATAGTGCTTGAATCAGATGAATCAGGAGATTATGAAATAATTTGGGAAGGAGATTCAATGCATCAGGATATGAAAAACAATATTTGGATTAGCAAAGATGGTAAAGACAAAAAATACGAGTTTGTTGTTGTTGATGGTAAGGATGGTATTTTTAGTGTACATGAATTAAAAGATTCTTTAAAAAATGTGATTGTTGAGTTAATTCATGAAGGTGGAGATATTCAAAAAGAGATGAAGGAGCAGGCCTATACCTTTATTAGCTGCGATGGAGATAGCTTCACAATCGATTCATTACATGAGCATTTGAATATCATAAAAGAAATGAAACATGGTTCAAAAGATGCCAGGGTTTTTATTTATCATGATGGAGATAGAACCAAAGAATTTAAAGTTCATAATGATTTAACAGATGAGGATGAAGAAGTAATTTTTATTGGCGCCCAAGATAAAGAAATGAGGAAATGGCATTTTGGGGAAAAGTTTGTTGAATCTGTAGATGTTGAGTTTAGTGATAAGATTAGCGACAAAGAAATTTCAGAACTTGGAATTAAAACCGAAGCCAAAGAATTAAAGGTTGAAGATTTTTGGATGTTTTACAATGATGAAAAAGAGTTAAGACTAAAATTTAGTATGGATACTGAAGGAAAGACCACGATTAAAGTTCTAGATGCCAGGGGTAAAGCTTTATTTACCGACAAAGTTGTTTATTTTCCGGGCACTTACGATAAAAAAATTGCCTTAGATGCCAAGCATAAATCACCACTCTATATTTATGTAGAGCAAGGGAACGCCTCTACAATAAAGAAGTTGAGCGTGTATTAATAAATTCTCGATTAACAAAAAAGGCAGCCCTGGATTATGGCTGCCTTTTTTGTGCATTCTAATGTTTCTATTTATCTAATAACTCAAGAATGACCAGATAGGCGCAATGATCGGATGCAATTGTATCCTGAATTACTTCTGTTTTAAGAACCCTCCATCTGCTTTTGGGATAAAACATGACATAATCAATTTTTTTAACAGGATTATCAGAAGGGAATGTGTAAATCAAACGAGCGCTTTTATAGGATGGGGTCCATATTTCTTCCAGTATGTTTATGGGTGTGCTTCCCGGTTCTGCATTTAAGTCTCCGGCTAAGATAGTTGGGTATGTATTTGAAGAAAATACTTCATTCATTTTTTTCACCTGCATCAGCCTGTTTTCTTCATTATTTGTATGATCCAGATGGGTTCCAATAAAAGCGATGGTGTCATTTGAATTTATGCTGCAAACAATTTCCAGTGCTGCTCTTGGTTCTTTGCCCTGAGTATAAGGTAAGGCTACATTTCTGCTCATCAAAAAGCTGAATTTTGAAAGTACCCCTTCACCATATTCACCACCATCATAAGGCATGGCACTGGCGAAAATGGGTGCCATTTTTGATCTCCATCCGAGTTCAGTTACCAAATCATATTTCTTTGCTCGATTCGTTTTAAAGTCAACTTCTTGCAGGGCAACGAAATCAGCTTCCGCCTCTATGATTACTTTTGCGATTGCATCCAAATCAAAATCCCCATTGGTAGTTGCACCATGTAAAATGTTAAATGATAAAACACGAACAATTCTCGTGCTGTCAATTGCTGCCTGAGCAAATGTGATATTTGAGATTGAAACTAAGAAAATAAAGGGTATTAAATGTCTGATTTTCATTAGATATTAGTTTAGGTTATGTTGCTTGAAAGCATGGATTTACCATAATTTATAAATGGTGATTATGCTATTTAATCTATTCACTTTAATGTTTCATGATTAAGGGAAGTTTCGGTCTAAAATCAATCTCTTTATTATTAATCCCATGGTCAAAAATGAGTTCAATTCGATTTTCATCACCCTTTAATATATTAATTCCATTCATATTTAAATAATTAATAAGTTCAGATGTTTCAACTTCGGAATTTATGTAAATGTGATATGAGGTTAATGATTTAATCCCATTTTTATGGATGTGGTTCTCTTTAAAATCCTCAGGTTTGTCATCCATTAACATTTCTTCAATAGAATGATAGCATGGAAACTCCATTTTAGGGCTAAGTACAAAAACAAGTGGTGCTAATAAGTTTTTATTGTTATTGGCCATCAGCAAACCATCATCTTTCATCCATTTGGCTTTATAATCTGTGTAATAGAATAAAATTTTTTCTTTATCAAATGGTTCCATTTTTAGTCCTAAACCAAAAGGAGATGCATGGTTCATTTTCCATTGTGAGCGTTCAATATAATCGCAACCAAAATTTTTCAAATTATCAGATGCTTCAGCCTGATCAGAAATGTAAAGTAATTCGATATAAAAATTCAAAAAGAAAAGGTATTTTCCTGCTGTTCCCTGATGCGCATGAGCTCCGGAAATAATGCTCGTAAATCCTTTTTTCTTAAATAAATCAATTTCCGGTGCTTCTCTGTCAGCCCAAAATAGTATGTGGTCAAGTATAAATAATTTATTCATATTATCTTAGGTGAATAATTGTACTATAAAACCTAATATAAATGTAGCAAAATAATCTTTTGGTGTGAGAAGTATCAGATGATACAAGCAACAATAAAGGGCGACATTACCCAGGATGATGTCGCCCTTATAAAATAGATAAGATAAGCATATTAGGTTGTAAACTCCAGACCTAATTGCTTGAGTTTTTCAGTGCTTGGTTTGCTACTTTTTATGTCCCATTCGCGCTCACTATAATAACTCCCAATCCATTCATCAAAATCTGCATGTGTAGCTAATTTACCTTCTCCTTTTCCATAAGTATGTGCATCTTTAAAAAAGCGTTCGGGCAAACGATCATCCTCATTGCTAAAACCTTCGCGATAATTAAACATTTTTTCGAGGTTGAAAATTCGTTCGCCAATCATGGCAAACTCCTCATCACTATGCTCAACACCGGTAATGGCTTCAATAAAATGACGTAAGAAATTTCATCGCGATACCAACGTCCGGCAAAACTGCAGGCACCCAGTGAATCTTGCAAAGCATTATTGTTTTGTCTGCTGGGGCTTGAACTATTTAAATGACAGGCACCTCTATTAGCTGTTCCATAAGTAAGCATCATGCTTTTTGCATTGGCATTTACATTCCAGGCAGCCAGCTCATGACCTTTAACATGAATTGCAAATTCTTCAGAGCCTTGCCCAATATTTTCAGCCAGTGCTTTTACGCCTTCAGCAGCCAGCTTACCAATACCTTCTCGTTTTACGATTTTATGAATCATTTGTATGGATGCATCTACATTCCCCCACTTCAGGTCAACGCCATCCAAAAAGTCAAGATCTATCATTCCTTTTTCTCTGGCTTCCATCAAAAACCCAAGTACGCCACCTGTGGTGATGATGTCAATTCCGTAATCGTCACATATACTGATCATTTTATTCAATCCGGCTAAATCAGAAACCAGGATATTGGCTCCAAGCATGGTTCCGGTTTCGTATTCCGGTCCATCATGAACCACACCGCCATAAGCTCCTTTTGCGAACCCGCTCTTTTTACAGGCCAATTGACAAGAAAAACAGGCAAAATCACGTTTCCAAATTTGAGTACGGGCAGCTTTGGTATTAATTTTTTCGATTTCTTTAAAAGTTCCTTCGCGATAGTTTTTAACCGCCATGGTTCCGTTATTACTGGAACTTTCCAGCGCATTTGCGGTTCCACCCGAACGCCAGGATTGAACCCCTTCTGTATCCTCACGGAAGGCTGTTCTTGCTTTTTCGAGCAATTCTAAATACATTTTATGTTTAGCTAATCTGGGTTGCTGTGTACCCTTAACGATAATTGCTTTCAGGTTTTTTGAACCCATTACTGCACCCACGCCACCTCGTCCGGCTGCACGTGCGGCAGTGTTTAGTATGCTTGCATAAGGGATTATGTTTTCTCCTCCCTGCCCGATATAACAGGATTGGTAATTTTTGCCATATTTTTCAATTAAAATTTTATCGAAACTTTCGGTACCCATTCCCCAATAAGTTCTAGCACTTTTGATTTGAACTTTGTCATCTTCTATTAATATAAAAACAGGTGCATCTGCTTTACCTGTAACCACGATGCCATCGTATCCGGCAAATTTAATTTCAGGTCCGAAGAATCCACCCATATTTGCATAAGAAATCGTTGACGAATACTTATACTTTTTATTAACGGGAGAAGTCCGAGGTGATTTTGCCACTATGGTTGTTCTTGACGAAGAGGGGATAGGCAAACCGCTAAAAGGCCCCGGCATAAACATGAGTATGTTTTCCGGCGATAATGGATCAATTCCGGGTTCTTTCATCCGGTCCCAAAGGATTTTCATCCCAAGACCACGACCACCTAAGTAATTCTTTAAATCTTCTTTGCTGATTTTTGTTTTGCTAATTTTTTTGGTGTTCAAATCAATATCCAAAACCACACCATATTGTCCAAAAATATTATCCATTGATGACCTCCTCTCCTGAATAGTAACGTTCAAATAAATGCTCTGAAATTTCCTGGGGTGATAAGCCAAAAAATTCTCTTTCTATATCTACCTCAATAAACGACAAGGCGTCGTATGGGCAATGTTTAACACATTGAGGGTCGCCACCACAATGGTCACAAATATGTTCGGGATGATTTGTGATGGGATTCATTTTTATAACCCCTGTTCGTTCCATTTCACAAGCATTGGCGCAAGATCCACAACTGATACAAATATTATGATTGGTTTTAATTGCCAAAGTTAACTCATCGCGATAGATGGCCTTATGACCTGTATACGGATCGGGAGTAGAAGGGCATACATTAACACATGGCGTATCCGGGCAATTGGCGCAAACACTTGGTATATCTGCATCAGGATTGTGATGATAAACTTGAATATTTCCCAACTTTGGGTTCCCAAGTCCGTTAAGTAGCTCTCCGTCGATTTCAATTGGATGATGAAAGGCAGAACATACCGTTTCGCAAGTTTGGCAACCTGTACATTTATCGAAATCAACGACGATGGCTTTTAGCATTCCATCTTTAGCTTCGTTTGCAAAAAGGAAGTGATATCTTCCCAGCATAACCACACCACCTCCGCCGATAGCTAGTTTCTTCAGAAAGTCTCTTCTGCTGTTTGTGTTTTTCATGTCAAATAGATTTTTACAACCTTAAAGATAAACGTTTAACACATTCAATAAAATGCATACGATAATTTGTATTCATTTTAAATTGATTATGAGTGCGTTATGAAAGTATATGCATATCGACTTGCCTTAAAAGTTATACCTCAGCAAAATCCAGGTTTAACTCATTCGGAAATATTTATGGGAGCTTTAATTTCAAAACTGTTAAGTAATATCCTTAGAAAATGAATTTAAGCAGGATAATGATGGCTAGAATAATTGCAAGTGTAATTCCTGTGATTTTGTTCTTTTCTTTATTATAAAATATGCTCATTAGGAATTTGGTTAAATGGATTATGGTTATAAAATTAAGCTTTTTTTTTCGGTTCAATAAAAACCCATAAATTGCCATACAAATCTTCGAATACAGCTACGGTACCGTATTCTTCATCTTTAGGTGGACGAATAAAGTGAATTCCTTTTGCAAGCATTATTGGATAATCTCGCCAAAAATCATCGGTATACATAAAAAGAAAAACACGACCGCCGGTTTGATTGCCAACACTGGCTAATTGTTTTTCGTTCGCAGCTTTTGCCAGAAGAAGCTTAGATCCATCTTTTCCTTTTGGAGAAATGATTACCCAGCGTTTGATTTCAGTAAGTTTGGTATCCTCAATAATTTTGAAATTCAGCTTTTCGGTATAAAACTTTATAGCTTCGTCATAATCCTTTACAACCAATGCGATATGGGCAATTCTTTGATTCATTAAAACAAAAATAGGCTAAACTTTTTTAAGTCCAGCCCATTTTAATTGATTATTAAAGCTAATAATCAGCTATTAATCTTCTTTACGTTTTCTTCTTTTTTTACTTGGATCAAGTGCTTCAGCTATTTCGACGTTAACTGAACGTCCTTTGTATTGGCTTCCTATAAAAGAACTTAGTACTTTAGCTTTTGATTTTTCTTCCACTTCGAAAAATGAAAAACTTTCCTTGATGTCGATATCACCAATTTTAATATCTCTATCGTTGGTATTGTCATTGATCATTCCAATTACACTTTTTGCGATCAGCCCGTCTTTTCTCCCTAGATTGATAAAGAAGCGCGAGAATTTACCCGATCCTTTGCTTTTAAATCGATCCTTTCCGCCTTCTCTGCTGTCGCGACCAAATCTACCTTCTTTTCCATCACGTTTGCCTTTAAAATCGCGGCTATCTTTTCTTTCACGACCACCATCTCTCCCTTCTCTTCGTCCCCGTCCACGACCATCTCTAGCATCTCTACCACCTCGATCATCTCTTCGGGCGTCTGCTTTCTCATTTAAATCAGGGGCATTTTTATAATACTCTAAAAATCGCGTAAATTCAAGAGAAATAAAACGTTTGATAATTTCTTCTTTACTTATCGCTTCTAGTTTAGTGTTGACTGTTTCCATAAATGGTGCAATTTGCTCTTCATCTACGTCTACATTTTCCATTTTATCAATTAACTTAAAGAGTTGCTTTTCACAAATTTCTGCTCCACTTGGAACCAGTAGTTTTTCAAAACTCTTTTGAATTAATTTTTCAATTTGTGGAATCCTGTTAATTTCTCGGTAATTTACAATGGCGATTGAAACACCTGATTTTCCTGCTCTGCCAGTTCTTCCGCTGCGGTGGGTATAAATTTCGTTGTCTTCAGGAAGGTTATAGTTGATGACATGTGAAATTTCCGTAACATCTATTCCACGCGCTGCTACATCAGTTGCAACCAGCATTTGTAAGGTTCGTTCTCTGAAGCGTTTCATTACATGATCACGTTGAGCTTGAGATAGGTCTCCGTGCAAAGCATCGGCATTGTAACCATCTTTGATTAATTTATCTGCAACTTCTTTTGTTTCCATGCGGGTACGGCAAAAAACCAAACCATAAATATCAGGGTTGATATCGGCAATACGTTTAAGTGCTTTATAACGATTGTGTGCATGAACCTGGTAATATACATGATGCACATTATCGGCACCTGCATTTTGTTTTCCTACCGTGATTTGAGTAGGATTATTCATATAATTTTTAGCGATCCGGGCTACTTCTTTAGGCATTGTAGCCGAAAAGAGTAAAGTTCTTTTTGTATTTGAGGTTTGTTCCAAAATTCCGTCCAACTCATCACGAAAACCCATGTTGAGCATTTCGTCTGCTTCATCCAGAACAACAGTGTTAATGTTGCTAAGATTTGCAGCTTTTCGTTTAATTAAGTCGAGCATACGACCTGGCGTAGCAACTACAATTTGAGCCCCTCTTTTAAGTGCTCTTACTTGTGTATCAATACTTGCACCACCGTAAACAGGCACTACTTCTAATCCATTTACATGTTTAGAAAAGTTATCTAAATCTTTTGCAATTTGAATACATAATTCTCGGGTAGGAGATAGTATTAAGGCTTGAACGGATTTGTTTTTAACATCAATTTGTTCGATGATTGGCAAACCAAATGCGGCAGTTTTCCCCGTGCCTGTTTGAGCCAATCCAACAATATCGTTCTCGGTTTCGAAAAACATGGGTATTATTTTTTCCTGGATTGGGGTTGGATTCGTAAATCCGAGGGCATCGATGCCCTTGAGTAAATTGGGCGACAATCCCAATTCATTAAATGTCAACATATTATTATTTTAAAATTTGAGCTGCAAAAGTACACAAAATTAATGACTTAGCGATTAATTAATTACCTTCTGAAAAAGTAAGGGAAATGGGATGTCTTCACTATGGGGAAGCCACCCCAAACGGATCCAATTTGATTGATAGGGTGACATCTTAAGATGTCACCCTGTTTGACAAAAATATTTTAGTAAAAGTTAACCCTAAGCAGACGTTGAGAATTAGTAATCCTTGCTTTGCAAGTAACAATTGTACGCACGGATTACCAGTCTTCAAAAGGGATGTAAGGCTGCGCAAGTGTTTTGTTCTGAGAGATTTGAAAAGAAATGCTTGTCAAAAAATCTATTTCCCAATTTTAAGATTCTTCAAAGCTTTAAGATTAACTTCCAAATCACGCAGAATATTTGACTTGGTTTCACCAAACTTGTCCTTCAGTTCTCCGAATAATTTCTGGTAGTAATCGATTCCTGATTCAAGGTTATTTTCAAAAGATTCGAGATATTTTTCTTGTTTCTTGGTCATTGAAGTTTTTGTTTCTTCAATTTTGTTCTTTAAGTAATCAACATAAATCCCGAGTTCTTTAACAAACATATTAGGGCGATCTGGTTGCAACATCATATTTGCCTTCCCGTAAATATGATCCGTAATTTCTTTAAGACTCATTTTTTTTGAAAAATAAGCCAAATTTGGACCCGGGCAAACAGATGTTCCTTCATCCTTGCTTTTTATATTATTTACAATCAAGGCAGAAGTTCCTAGACCTTTACAGATACAAGATTTTTCAACAATCTGATTATACCTTTTTTTATATTCCTCAGGCGAAATATCTTCTTTATCAAGATCTGCAATTTTTAATTTTTGGTATTTTCTGGAAGCGATACAAAGTCCTTTATCAGTATATTCGCTATTTAGAGCGGCATATCTATTTGTACATGGACTACCAGGCTTTCCTTTACGAATTAAAGTTGCTTTTTCAAGATCCTTAGTGTTTGTTCGAAGGTTATTGAAAGGGATGCCTAAAGGAGAAATATTACTTAAGTATAAGTCGTTTTCTTTTGCATCGATTAATTTGTCGAGGGTTGAATTATCAATGGTTGTGGCTTCGGGTACCAGTAAAAATGGAGTGCCCCAACCCACAGAATCAACTTTATAATGATCGATCAAGAATTCGTGTTCTTCAGCTGTTCCAACACCACCCTGGGCAGTTATTTTTATAGGTAAAGTTGATTCAGGTAAAATGCGGTTTTTAGCAGTAAGTGCCTGAACCAACAATTCATAAACAGATTCGATCAATTCATTTTTATGATCTCTGAATTCTGCTAAAATTGGACCTAATAAATGACCTTCAGTTGCAAAGGCATGACCTCCACAGTTTAAGCCAGATTCAACCCTGTATTCAGAAACCCATAATCCCTTTTTTGCCAAATACTTACCCTGAATAATGGCAGATTTATAATCACTGACTTTGAGTATGATTTTCTTTTTTATGTATCCGTTTTTATCAGGATAGAAATCTTCAAACCGTTCCATATATGCGTATAATCTTGGATTCATACCGGCAGATAGGACAACGGATGATTCTAAATTGCTATTGGCAAAACCCCTGATAGCTGCGTGCGCATCATTAAATTCGGTGGGTTGCTTTTCACCTTTGATGTAATTATCTTTATCAACTTTGGTCATGATATTTACATCAATACTCCCCATGGTAAATTTGTCATTAATCCATTTTTTTACTTCCGATGGGTTGATGTATTTTGATGTCAGGTTCTGAAAATCCTCTTTTAAGGCAGCGGCATTGGGGAGTTGATTTAAAAAATCCTTTAATTCATTAATTTTCTGTTCGGCCGAAGTTTTTATACCTTCGAATTTACAAACGGCTGCATTTTTCAATTCTTCTTTAATGCTTGAAACATCCAGATTATTGACCATTTGTTTTAATTCCAAACGCTTTTCTTCAGCCGCATTTATTAATTCGCCAATTTTTTCTTCTGTACTTGATTTGAACTCTTCAAACTTTAGCTCAGCCAAGGCATGCATTAAGTTTAGATAGGATGTAATCCTTTTGGCTCTGAAATCCTCAATTTTATCAGTAATTTCTTTGTAAGGAATTTCAAATTTCTTACAGTACATTTCGCGCATTTTCTCTAGTAGTTTATCATCAAGTAATGAAATAACTGAATCTATACCGAACTGGGCTACCTTTACAGGAGTGTCGATGGTGTACCCGATGCCCATTACAGGTATATGAAAAGAATGCGATTTGGTCATGATATTATTAATTTAAAAAGTCAACTTAGTCTGATTAGGACTCCTTTAGTGATATTGTATTGCAAAAATAGTCATTTAAAGAAAAAGCCCATCATGATTGATGGGCTTTATTTTACTAAAATTGTATGAATAAAAATTAAACTACTTTAACATTTATTGCATTTAATCCTTTTTTACCTTCTGTTAGTTCAAACTCTACTACATCACCCTCGTCAATTTTATCAATTAATCCAGAGATATGTACAAAATAATCTTCGTTTGAGTCTTCATCAGTTATGAATCCAAATCCTTTAGTTTCATTAAAAAATTTTACTGTTCCTTTTTTCATATTAAATTTATTGTGTTGTGTTAAGACGACAAAGGTAAGGTAAATTGTCTCACATGAAAATATTTTATGCTATTTTTCTCTAATTGCCTTGAATTTGATGTTTTAAGGTGGCAAATCAAACGCGTTTTTAAATGGGATTGAGATGGGAATAAAAATTTCCTCTCATTAAAATTTGATTAACCTCTCGTAAGCTCGGTAATGATTTTTATGTGTTTTGGATGATTGACAATTAGCTTGTTACGATCGGCTATCTCGAAATCACTAAAGTCGAATCCAGGTGATACTGTGCAGCCAACAAGCGAAAAATCATTTTTATTAACTACGCTTGCAGCAAACCATATCCCACCTTTCACAACAAATTGTGGATGTTGCCCTTTATCAATCTCTCGACCAATTATAACGCTTGAATAGCTTCCATCCGATGATATTTGGTACAGATTAATGGGTGAACCATCGTAAAAATGCCATATTTCATCCTGTTTTATGCGATGAAATGCCGAGAATGCATCGGAGGTGAGTAAGAAATAAATGCAAGTTGAGAAATTCCTTTTGCCTTGATAATTTGTATCAAGTTGATTTACCTCACCTGAACTTCTATAAGTTTCTTTAAAATATCCACCTTCAGGATGTGGTTCTAATTTAAGTCGTTTAATAATATTCTCAATTTTATTCATGCTGATATAAATTAAATAATCCAACTAAATCCTGCACCTAAAAAACTCATTTCGTGATTTAATCCAAATCCAAATGAAAAATCTAATTGAAAATTATCTTTTATTAAATAAGTCAAGCCGGTATCAAAATTAGCCTTTACTTCATTGAACTCAATAATTTCGCCATAGGGTTCAAAAAAGATACCTATTTTGTCAGAAACTCCAATCCCAAGTGCTAAAGAGTAAACAAAATCTCCGCTGCCATCGCCAAAATAATTATAGCCAACATTATAGCCAAGGCCAATATTATCAGCCAACGCATGTGAGATGGCAATTTTATTAACGGTACCCCATTTATCACTTCTGAAATTATCAGAGCCAGACGGAATGATTAGATGAGACAGAAATGCAATTTCGGTATTGATGTTTTTGTTTTTTAGAATTTGGAACTTTGCACCAATTTCAATGTCATTCATTCCGAAATCATTATTGTTTTCGAATTTAAGTCTCTCAAATTGATTGACTATTCTTAGTTCTATACCACTGCTTATTCCATATCTAAACAATGTGGTTGGAAACACGAAACTCTTAATTCGAAAAGCTGATTTTCCGGCTGATCCGATGAGAAATCCAGATTCAATTTGAAATTTGCCCGATGGAATGGTCACTGAACTTTCAGTTTGGTCAGGCCTGTCGGTAACTAAGTTTTGGCTGGACACTTGATTGTTTGAAAAAAGAGCAAATAAAAAGAGGAGATATATTGGTTTTAATAACTTCATGGGTTTTATTATTTAGTGATTGTAGTTATGTGTAATGCTTTGTCTAGTAAATAAATATCATCTATTCGCATATATTCAAAAAATATATATTCGTTCTGAATGATATTCAAAGTTTTCCAAAGGTAATGGTTTTGTAATCATTTAATTTATTTCAAGATCGTATTTACTCAACAAACCTTGAATTCCTGAAATCGAAAATTTTGCCTTTTTTATTTTATTATTTTCAGGATCGATTGAGTAGTTATATGAAGTGCTGAAATCTACCTTTTCTAAGTTTGTGTTTTCGAAAATAGCACTCTTTAAATCACAGTTTTTAAATATGGAATTTAAGAGATTGGCTTCCGTAAAATCGACCTCATGAAGCAAACAATCAATAAATTTAGTTTCCTTTAAGTTCAATTTGTAAAAGGAAGATAAATTAAGTTGACAGCCCTCAAAAAAAACTGAGAATAAAAAGGGATTACAGCTTTCAAAGTGCAGTCCGAGTAACTTAGAATTTTTGAATCGCACATTTTTAAAAGCAGTTTTAACTGTTTTGGCCATGCTTAAGTCACAATTTTCGAGAGCACAATCAGTAAAACTAATCTGAGATAAATTGGTACCGGAGAAATTGCAATTTAGAAATTTACAATTTTCGTATTCAGCTATTTCAATTCCAGTTTCTGAAAAATTGATATTCTTAAATTCTTTATCCTCAATATAGGTTTTAATCATTTTAGCAGTTGAATTTATCAGTTTTTTTTAAGCTTAAAATCCTCAACCAGTTTAATGGTATGTGCAAGTAATTTTTGGTTGCCAATATTACCATGACCGGGAATAATGAAATCAAGTGGTGGATAGGTGCCTTGGATTTTTTTTACTGTTAAATCCCAATGATCAATATCGGCTTCTGAAATATTTCCTAAACCTCTTGTTTCTGCAGCCCGGATTAAACAGCCTCCGAAAAGAATTTTATGCTCAGGGAAGTGAACCACAATATTATCGATGGTATGCCCACCTCCAAAATATTGACAAACTATTTTCTCACCATAAAAGTCAATATCTAGTTTTTTTGCAAAAGTTTTTGAGGGGTTGGGCAACTGATTTTTCAGACAGATATCTTTCGTTAGAATACTTGAAATAGATTCAATCTTAAGTGACTTTATGTATGCTAAACCGCCCATACAGTCGGAGTGCGAATGACCCACTATGGTTTTTTCAACCTGAATATTCATGTCATTCTTTAAATAATCGAGAAGCTGTTTGGTTTGTGTATCATCATTCGGCGTGTCGATCAAAACAGCTTTACCGTTCTTTACAAAGATGAGTCCATTGGATGCAAAAGTTCCAAAATCGGGCAAATCGAACAATGTAACATGGGCATAAAAGAAATCATTTAGCTTAATCAGTTTAATTTGGTCGTTGATTTTAATTTCCGTTTCCTGTGCACTTAAAAACGAACTGATCGAAATCAAGAATAATAAAATGAAAATTACTCTAAATTTAGTGTTTGTCATGTTCCTGTATTATTTTAATTTCTTTGATATTGGTTCTTTAGATAGTTAATTCTGGTTTTATATTCATCTTTTAATAATTGAGTAGGGAACTTACATAAATATATTTTTGTTCCATCTTCTCTAAAATACCGGTCATCTATCGTGACCATTAACTCATAGCTTTCAAAATATCTTTGTAGTTCTGGCTCAGGATTTGGTTCATTACCTGTATGCACCCATATCACATAATCATTGCTTAAGGAATCTGGAGCCCAAAACACGAAACTACCATTAAACGAAGTAGGCTGCGGAATATGATGCTTTTTACCATAAAACATTACTGCTCCTGCTTGACCATAGTGGTAACAAAAGATGTCGCAATTGTCTTTATCTTCTTCACTCAGATTTAGATAGATTTCGCTCACCTTTTGTCCGATTTCTTTCCATCCAGTCATGTCTGCCATATCCTGTGGAATGTCATGAGCTACTCCATCTTCCCAAGTGTAGGCGCCTTCGTTAAAGGCTTTTTCGAAGGTTGTAATAGGAATTCCATCAAAAGAAATGGACATGTAGAGCGAGAATGCCATTGAAATAACCAAAAAGGAAAAAACATAGATCAAATATTTTTTAATATACTTTTCGATAAAGTATGCTCCGAAAACAAATAATATTGGATAAATACCAAGGCTGTAGTACCCTTTGCCACTTCCAAAAATCAGCAATAAAATAACTGCCAAATAAATAAAACCAAATAATTGAAAATGTCTTTCTTTTTTATAAAACAATAAAATGACCAATGCACCAACCCAGATTAAGCCAGCCTGAACATTCATCAAGAGTTGTGAAAGTATAAAATCACTCAGATTGACATGAACTAATTGAGTTTCGCGTAGTTCGGCCATATGCATTAAAACAGGCCAATTATTTTGGTATTGCCAGTTGAGATTTGGTAAAATGATGAGCATTCCAATCACCACGGAATAAAGAAAGTATTTTGAAAAATATAATTTCCGATGCTTTGTAAGGACGAGAGAAATGGCAAATGCGGCATAAAAAAATACAATAGAATATTTATTCAGAAAGCCAATTCCAAAAACAATTGCAAGCCAAATCCAGATTTTCGGGTTATCCTTTTTAATCATGAGTAGAATTAAGTACCCTGAAAGGATCCAGAAAAAATGATTGGTTGTTACTGGTTGAAATAATGTATTTACATGAAGGAATGAAGGTGATAAAATATAGGCCAAACTTGCCAGTGCAATGGCAAGTTTTTTACCTCCTAATTCACGTACAGCCATACCGATTAAAACGACATTAAAAGCTCCAAATAAGGCAGGAAAGAACCTTAATCCAAAAACGGTATTCCCAAAGATGAATGTAGCGAATTTGCCAATCACCGCAATAAATGGAGGTACGGCAACATAGCCCCAAGCCAAGTGTTCACTTTGAGCGTAGTATAAGTACGAATCACGATGCAATTCGAAATTAGAAAAAGTAAGGAAATGGATAAGTAGTTTCAGAAGTGCGAAAAAGATAATGAGTTGCCACTCCGTTGAAATTCGTAGTTTCATGTGGATTAGTTTATTAATTTCTGAAGTAAAGATATCATTATTCAAATAAATAAATTCCGATGAAGATTGCGATAAATTGATTTAAAAACTTAAACTCGTTTGAGATTGAATCTTTCTTAACCCACGCTAATAATTTATTTAATCCACTTTAAAACCTCGCATAAATCTACAATTCTCTTACCCTGATATTCTTGATACTCATTTTTGAAATCGTATAAAATTGACTCAATTCCGCAATCTTGAGCCCCCTTAGCATCTTTCTCTAAGTCATCGCCTATCATTAAAGCTTCCTCTTTTTGAATGTTTAATTTGGAAATGATGATATCAAAGAATGCCTTTGAGGGCTTTAGGTATCCAATTTCTTTGTAGCAAAAAATATCTTTGAGATAACTGTTTAGCCCAACCCGCTTCAGGGCTTCAATGATATCTTCCTTTTCAGAATCAATGGCATTGGTAGCAATATAACAATTTCTTTTTTTGGATAATTCCTTTAGCAGAAATTCAGCATTGGGCATGGCCTCAACTTGCTGCCATGATTTCATTTTGCCTGTTTCATAGGGGAAATCTTTCATGAGCGTATTTCCCCAATCGAATAAGACTGCCTTTTTCAATACTTAAGTTTATTGTGCCGATAAACGTAATAACTCAACCACCATTTTTAAAGCTTTCTCCATGTCTTCAACATAAATATGTTCATCAAGTGCATGCTCGTTGCGTGCTCCAATACCAACTACTGCCATCTCAATTCCCATATTATTATAAATGGAAGCATCGGTAAAACCAGTCATAAAAGTTGCTTTGGCATCGATGCCCACTGTTTTTAGTGCCTTTTTTGATAAATCAACTGTGAATGAGCTTTCAGGTATATCAACCGCTTTACATAAATTGTTTTCATCAATTTCTATCTGTGCACCAGCAGCCTCAACTTCGCGGATCATTATGGCTTTCATTTCATCGGCTAATTTTTGAGCTTTTTCATGGTTAAGGCTTCTGCATTCAGCTTTAAAAACAACTTTGTCAGGTACTCCGTTCCGTACAATGCCACCTTCAATTATTCCAACATTGGCAGTTGTTTCATGGTCTAATCTTCCAACTTTTAGGGCAACAATGGCTTTTGAGGCAGCTACGATGGCATTAATTCCTTTTTCGGGATCCATGCCTGCATGTGCAGATTTTCCTTTTATGGTTACATCAAACGTAAAGTAGGAGGGACCTCCAATGATGATGGTATCCAAGGTGTCGTTATCCAATAAAAAACCTCTTTTAGCAGTTAGTTTTGAATAATCCAGATTTTTGACTCCGAACAAGCCAATTTCTTCTTCTCGCGATATGGCAACCTCAATCGGTGGTCTTACTTCAGCAATTCTTAAAGCTTCAAGCATTTCAGCAATTCCGGCCTTGTCGTCGGCAGCTAAAATGGTATCTCCTTTTGAACGAATTACTCCATCCTCTAAAACAGGTTGTATTCCAATACCTGGCTTAACCGTGTCGGCATGACAAGACAATAAAATAGGTTCTTTACCCTCACACCCTTTAGCAGGTAACTTGGCAATAAGGTTGCCATAACTATCTTGCTCGGTGGTGGCACCCAATTTTTGATACTCTTTTTCTAGATAATTAATAAAATTAGCTTCGTTACCTGATTCACTATCAATTTGAACCATTTCCATAAATTGCTTGATCATTCTTTCTGACATGGGATATTTATTTAAAATTGATTAATATTTTATAATTATTTTGGTTGAACAAAAGTAAAAAAAATCAAAGGATTAGATTTAAACTTATTCTTTATACATTTTCTTGATAAGATTATTTTTGTTGGTTTTCAGGCTGTAAAAATAAATGCCACTTTGAAGCTTACTTCCGTCAAATTCGATTTCGTAATTACCCGGAAGCTTTACTTCATTCAACAGAATGGCAATTTTTCTTCCAAGTTGATCATAGACAGAAATTTCAATGCTGGTTTTTACATCAATTGCATATTTTATTTTTGTGATGCCATAAAAAGGATTGGGATAATTTTGTTCAAGAGATGTATTATTTTGGTTAAATGGTTTTGAAATACCCGTGATTTCACTACAAGTTGAATCAATATAGGGCCTGATTTTCCATAATTCAAGGTCGTTTAATACAACTTCACTTGCCGTATTTTTAAAATAGTCACCTTCAGTATGATCTAATCCAGAAGGATAATAAGGATTGTCGACAGTGCTTTCAATAAAGATAGAGGAGAATATTACGCAGGCTGCCAAAAATGAACCTTTAATATTTGGATGGTTCCAATCATCTAAATGTAAATAGTGTAGAGGAAGTTCTTTTTCGTATAGCACTCTGTACCATGACCATCCAACAGGGCTAATTGATAAGTTAAGTGCTTTTGAGAATTCGATGGTTTTCAAATAAATATCGACCTGCATTTTAAAATAGTCTTCAGTTCTACCTGCTATCCAGGTCATACCATCTTCATCCGCCCAGGGCATGAAAAGAAGGATTCGGGTTGATGTGCAATTTTCATGAATAAGTTGAGAGAGGCTTGTGAGTGCCTCAAATGAGGGATCAGAACTATAAGATTCAGGGTAAGCAATTCGCCTACCGGTACCCTGTAAAATGATGAAGTCCCATTTTTTTTTGTTAATCCTTAATGATGTCTCGGAACTTATGGCATGATCGTAAAGTGATTGCCCACCTGGGGCATATGATTCCACATAAATTTCTTTGCCTGCATTAAGAGCCAAATCGGAAACAATATTAGGTAAGTTATTGTAATTGGTATAACTATTTCCGAGGAATAAAATTTCGAGAGGTTCTGTTTGACTGTATGTTTTATTTATGTTAATAGCTATACCACAAAAGGTTATGAGTATTGAAAAGATGATTTTTCTAATCATTATCTGAGACATGGAGTAATTATTCTGTGGTAAATGAATACTCGAATACAATTTGTTCTGGGGTTTTTAAGTATTAACAAATATATAAATTAAGAACGAAGAAAGAGACTGTTTAGAGAAGGAAAATCCCATCTTTTAGCTGGGATCTCGAAAAATGATTTATCTAATTCGGTTTTATTTTGAAGTTGATATCCCTAGTATTTCCCATAAATCGCCTGGTACTTGTTTGTAAGTGTCGTTCATAAAATAAACAGTTGCAATAATAAATGCCACAAATGCCAGCACTATAAATATCTGTGTCCAGGAAGTTTTCTGAATCTCTTGTCTATCCTTTACTTCACAAATTTCGCCTGGGCAGTATTGCGCTTTATCTTTCTTAATCCAGCCATAAACCAAACAGCCTAAACAAATTCCAAAGGCCGATTCAAAGAGTAAAAAAATTAGACAGAACAAGCATATAAGACCCGTGATTATGCTCCCGGCGTTTAATACTATTAAGTGCACAAACATTAGCGAACCTAATGCAATACCAATATACCAGGCAAACTTTTTTTGTTGGGCGCCAACATATTCAGGCGTTTGTTTGCGCACAATCAGGCGCCCTATAATCAGCGAAGGGGCGAACCGGGGACTGATTAAAACACGCGTTAAGATATCTGCTAGAAAAATGGTGACTGCATATTTTAATAGTGTAAAGTCTCCGGTGTAAACAACATTTAGTATGGCCACAAACATGAACACAAAAAGGATTCCTGCTGATGCCCTGATTTCTCTTTCATTTAAAACGGGGATATTATAACCTTCAACTTCTTCTCCGAATTTTATTATTTTGCTCATTTTTGTCGATTTTTAGTTTTGATTAGTATTGGTTAGTGAATCAATAAAGATTGAATAAAGCGATGACTCAAGATTAAATCACTAAAGCCACAAATATAATTGATATAGCGAAAGCTTAATCTTAATAAAATGTTAAAAAAACGGATATTAAAATCTTAATATTTAATAATCGTCGGACAAGTGATACCAGGTTTTGATTAAAAGGTTATTTGTAATTAGTTAAATCATGTAGCTTTCCTGATCTTATTATAATGCAGAAATGTATCAGAATTGTATCTTTTGGTACGAACCTGCCAATTTCTTAAGGCCACTATTTGGCGCTTTTTCAACTATGCCTCATGTGAAATTCGATCACGGTTTTGAAAGTTGTTCGGAATTGTAAAATAAAATATTGAACCCTTATTTATCTCACTTTCCACCCAAATTTTACCCATATGTTTTTCAATAAATTCCTTACATAATATTAAACCAAGCCCGGTTCCTTTCTCATTTTTTGTACCTACAGTGCTTGTGTTTTCTGCAATGTCAAACAATTTTGATTGTATTTCTTTGGAGATTCCGACACCGTTGTCTTTTATCATTATTGTTGTAGTTCGATGTTTGTTTTCTGCCTTTATAATTATTTTGCCATCTTTTGATGTAAATTTCAAAGCATTGGAAACTAAATTTCGAAAAACCGTCGAAATCATGTCCTTATCTACCTCAACATAAATATTTTCCGGTATTTCGTTTAATAATTCTATAGATTTATCTTTAGCCATTTGTTTGAATAATTCTGATGTTTCATTGGCTAAAAGAAAAAGATTTATTATTTTAGGATTAAAGTCTATGTTTTCTTTTTGTAAACGAGCCCAAAGAAGCAAATCATCGAGGAGTTTATATGTTTCTTTCACTCCTGTATAGATATAACCAAAATATTGTTTTTGTCTTGCTGTATCGTAATTTTCAAAATTCTCGTCTAATATCTCCGCAAACCCAAGTATCGAATTGAATGGGCTTCTTAAGTCGTGAGAAATTATCGAGAAAAATTTATCTTTAGCAGCGTTGGATTCCTTTAGCTTAATTTCGTTTTCCCTTAAAGTTTTTTCAATGTGTTTTCTCTCTTCAGAAGCATCATATAATTTTTTTGTCATCGCATTAAACGATTTGTAAAGGCTTCCAACTTCATCTTTTACACCAATACATAATTCTATCGGTTTACTGTCCATGTTATATTCAGAAACAACCTTCTGGAGTTGAATTATGGGTTTAGACAAAGTCCGAGAAAGAATAATAATCAAGATGAATATACCAATAAGTATAAATGAAAATACAAAAAACGTTTTGTAAAGCATCAGGTAAATAGGCCTCATTACTATATCGTATCGTGCGGTAGAGAGTAAGGCCCAATTTCTTGCTTTATCAGTTCCATATTCCGACAAATTGGCATACCCAGATATAACTTTTATGCCTCTTGAGTTTTTGTATATGAAATATCCATTTTGGTCACCTTCCAGTTTTTGCTGTAAATTTTTCTTTGATAAATCTGGGTGGGGCTGTAAAATTTTGATTTCCGGATTTGCTGAAATCACAATTACACCAGAATTATTAAGCAGGCATGTATATTCATCACCAATGGTCATTTTTCCATTATCATATACAATATCTTTTATAAATTGAATATTAACAAACCCTACTAATAAACCAATTACATTTCCGTTTAAATCTATTACATTACTTAATAATTCAATATCTAAAGGTGAATGTTCTTTAATCTCTTTTTGTGAGACTTTTGCTAGATTAGATATATACACATCATCATTACCTCCTATTAGAGATTTTTGAAATTTTTCTTCAATATCCGGTTCAATATCTATAATATTTAAACCACAAACTCCCTGAGAGGATGAAGACAATATAATCGCATCTTTATCTACAAAAGAAATTTGTTCGTAGTAAGGATATTGCTCCACAACTCTCGATAAATAATCAGAAATAATTTCATTAGAACTTATACTGAATAAAGGATTGTTACTTAATAAATTGAAATCTTTGACCCTTGCAAACATGAAATTATCAATTGCTTTTGCTGATTGTATTACATTGTCCTTTAGTCGATTTCCTTCCTGTTGTTCAAAATGCGACAACATAGATAAATACACAAAAGCCATTAGACTTACTGCAAGTACGAAAGCTGTGCCAATGAATGCAATAATTAGTTTTGTTCTGATTTTCATTTTTTTAGTGGTATTAGTTCAAAAAGAATCAATAGTATAATTAGCAAACAGCATTTGAAGTTCTCAATTAATAAAACCATTCCAGAGTGGAATTAATTTTATAAATATCTGAAATAAAGGTAGTAAATTTAAATTGTTCCGCCCTTGATTAAGAATGCGCCTATGCAATTTTGATTTTAAAGTATAAAATCACCTATAATTAGAAGTAATTTGTAAGCTAGATAATAGCGAAACCAATTAAAGAATTAAATATGCAGAATAAGAGCTTAAGATAAGCACCATTAAAAAAATAAAAGGTGACAATCTTCTCAGTTATAAGTCCAAACTGTTAATTAAATGAATGAGGTCGTTTGGTTTAAATGGTTTTGCAAGGTATTCATTCATTCCTGCACCTAAACACATCGATCGGTCACGTTCCATGACATAGGCTGTAATGGCGATAATTTTTGTTTGCTCTTTTATCTTTTTATTCATTTCTATTTTTCGGATCTCTTTGGTTGCCTCAATGCCATCCATAACAGGCATTTGAATATCCATTAAAATGAGGTCGTATTTTTTCTTTTTATATAGGTTAATTGCTATTTTGCCATTTTCAGCAATGTCAATTTTGTGTCCTTCTTTACGTAATGTTGCAATGGCAAATTTCTGGTTTAATAAATTATCTTCAACCAAAAGAATATTAAGTGGCTTTACTTCCTTTTCTTTTATCGGAGCCACATTTTTTTGAATTATGTCAGATTTGTCTTGATCACGCATCATTTTTGCCGTAAACCAAAACGTGCTTCCTTTTCCTTCTTCACTTTCTACGCCAATATCTCCACCCATAAGCGCAGTCAGGTTTTTGGCAATGGCCAGTCCAAGTCCTGTTCCTCCATATTTTCGAGTGGTGGTTGAGTCAATTTGTGAGAATGCTTTAAATAGCTTTTCCTGACCTTGTTTTGAAATTCCTATACCGGTATCAATGATGCTGAATTTCATTTCGCAATGTTCTTTCTCAATTTTTTCGGCTTCAATTTTAATGGTTACACTGCCTTCTTTGGTGTATTTTATGGCGTTGTTTGTGAGGTTGATTAAAATTTGCTTAAGCCTTGCCTGATCGCCAATGTATGCATTTGGGATTTGATTTTGAAAACTGGTATAAAGTTTAATCCCTTTTCCTTTAGCTTTCATTTCAAGTAAATCGAGTACCGCATTTACTTCATCACTTAAATTGAAATTATTTTCTTCAAGTATGAGTTGCCCGGCTTCAATTTTTGACAAATCAAGAATATCGTCAATAATTGTTAAGAGGTTGTTCCCCGAAATGTTAATGATGTCAAGAAATTCTTGTTGCTCTTCAGTCAGATTGGTTTGCTTAAGTACATTGTACATGCCTATGATTCCATTCATAGGGGTTCTGATTTCATGACTGATATTAGCCAAAAACATTGACTTTAAGTGATTGGACGCATCTGATTTTTCCTGATAATTTTTTAATTCCTTCTCAAGTATATTGATGTGCTTTTTTAGTTCAACAATTTCTTTTCTTAAAATTTCCTCTGATTTATCCATAATGCTTATGTCGCTAGATTTTATTTCTTTTCAGTAATTCCGATATGTTTAAAAATAATATTGATCAGCTCATTTTTATTTACAGGCTTGGCAATATAGTTGTCAAAACCCGAATCCAACAATCTTTCTCTATCACCCGACATGGCATAAGCTGTTTGTGCAATAAAAGGTACGAATTTATATTCTTTCCACCTATTTTTAACTTCATGCATTAACTTAATTCCATCCCATGGGGCAGGCAGGTTAATATCAAATAGCATAACATCAAATATCAAACCATTTTGGTATGCTCTATCAATAATACTAATGGTTTCTTCACCATCAACAGCTAATGAGTTGTTACCCACTTTGTCCAGCATTTTACTTAAAACAAGACGATTCATTCTATCATCTTCAACAATGAAGATATTGATTTTTTCGCGAATGGTTTGATCTTTTACTACTGTTTCCTCTATTAATGTTTCAGATTTTATTTCTTCCTTCTTAATCTTTGCCGGTGCACTACTGGTTTGTAAAAATATTTTTACGGTTGTTCCAATTCCTTTTTTTGATTCAACGCTGATATCACCTTTCATTAAACTAACCAATCGCTTTGCCAACGGTAATCCCAAACCGGCACCTTGATAATTACGTGAGTAGCCTAAACTTTCTTGCCTAAAAGCTTCAAAAACATGTTTTAGATAAGATTCATCAATACCTATTCCTGTATCTTTTACTGAAATAACCACCAGGTTTTCTTCAGCATCGTAATCGGTTATAACATTAATAAAACCCTTGTCAGTATATTTCACCGCATTGTCAATGATATCACTTATTATTTTTGTGATGTTTTGCTCATCTGCCAGAACGTCTGGAATTTCATTATACTTGGTGTTGAATTTTAGTTTTTTCTCGTTTGCTTTAAATTTATAAAGGTTAGATACACTTTCAATTATTTCATTCGAATTACATGGAGTCAGTTTCATTTCCATGTCATTAGCTTCAATTCTACTGATATCTATAATATTATTCAGTAGGTGTAACAAACGATCACCACTTTCCTGTATACCACTTGCAAACTCAAATAATTCCTGATTCTCCATGATGGAGAGTTCAGTCACGAGTAAATTTGAGAAACCGATAATTCCGTTCAGCGGAGTCCTGATCTCATGACTCATGTTCGAAAGAAAAGCATTTTTTAAGTAATTTGCATCTTCGGCATTTTTAAGTGCTTTTTTAAGATCTAAATCAATCTCGAGGCGTTTATTCAATTCTTCCTGTATGTCTTTTGTTCTCTGCCCAACTTCTGATTCTAATTTATCATTGAATTCTTTTAATGAATTTTCAAGGAATTTAATATCATTTTGTTTTTGCTTGATGGATGCTCTCACTTCTTTATTCCTTCTGCGATTTCTAATAAAAAGCAAAGCGATAATAACGGTTAAAACTGCAATAATTATGAATGAAATAGTGCGGTTGACAGTTGTTTTATTTTTCTGTTTATTCAATTCTGAACTAAGTTCCTTTTGTGCAAATTGATTTTTAATCTCTGTAATCTTATGCTTGATTTGAAATTTATCAGAGGCTTTTCTCTCCTCAAAACCATTTGCTAAAAGTAAATATCTATTCGCTTCTTTTGCGTGATTTAATGCAAGTTTACTTTCTCCTCTAGCTTCATAAATATTGGTATTTTCTTGATAGGCTTTACTTTTAATTCGACTAGTTTTAGCATCGTCAGGTAATTCAGTTATTGTTTGAAAAAAGCTGAGTGCCCTCAAAAGATTCTGCTCCTTTTTTGCTATTCTGCCCAAATGATAAGAGCTTTCAGCAATAACCTCATTCATTTTTATTTTACTTGCATTTTCTAAAGCATTTTCAAAACTGCTTTTTGTTAATTCGCTGTTTATTTGCTTAAGAAGTATTTTTCCAATCGCAAGTGCATTAATCGCTTTTTCTCTAGTTTTATCTCCTGACTGATAAATTAAACCAGCCGATTGATAATACATGATTGAATTCTCATTATCATTTAAAGCTGCATGATTGAATCCGAGTTGGCTAAAAATGGAAGCTACAATGTCACTTTGTGCAAGTTCTTGAGCTATTTGCAGGGCTCTCTTTAAATAGCTATTAGACAAATCATATTTTTGGAGTGATGAATAAGTAGACGCAGTAAGCAATATAATTTTAAGTTTTGTATGAATGTTTTCGATTTCTTGCGCGATGATATCTGCATTTTTGCAATATTTTATAGCATCTTCAGATAGGCCTGCATTATTATGAAGATTAATGAGGTTGATGTAAAGTTGAATTTTGTTTTCAGGATTTATAAGTAGCTGTTTTTTTGATTCTGCTCGTAGTAAAAGTTTTGTAGCTTCAATGTATTTGAATTCAGTAAGTAGGGTTTCAGCAGTTTTTATTAGCTGCATAACTTCCTCCTGATTTAACGGAATAGCTAACTGCTTATTTGTAAGTGTATCTTGCTCCTGCGACCAGACTTTAATCGGTGCAATCAATCCCAGAATAATAAACAGAAAAATAAATCTTTTCATTGAATTCTATTTTTTATGAACGACGTATAAAACTTCGTCTTTATTTATGGCATACTTTTCTAATCCATCAATCTTCCAATCACGACTAGGTAAAATTTCTTCTACCTCAAATCCAGCAGCTTTTAATCTTTCCGTATAGTCCTTTCCGTAAATTCTTACATGATCAAATTGCCCGAAATGCTTTTCGCGATCTTTCTCAGTTATGATATTCGGATCTTCATAAGTAGATTCTAAAACTGTTGAAATAGGTACTTGTAAAATTGCCCAACCATTTGGCTTAATAACGCGATATAATTCTTTCATTGCTTGGTGATCTTCAGGAATATGCTCAAGAACGTGATTGCAAAAAATAATATCGTAGCTGTTATCTTCAAAATCTAATTGGCGAATATCGATAATTGAAATGTCTTTTGAGTAATAGAAACCTTGATGATACTTAATCCCTTCTCGATAATCGAGAGTAGGGATATTTTGAAGCAATGCCTTTAAGCTTCCCGAAGGAGCCACATGAAGCATTTTATTGGTATCTGTAAATATTTTTGTAAAATTTACCAAATAAAGATATATGAGTCGATCACGATCGGTCGAATAACACCTTGGGCAGATGCAGTTCTTTCTCCGGCCGCCACCAATAATGTTCATCTCCTTAATAACAGGAAGATCCGAGCCTCCGGGTAATAACATTCGTAAATTGCTTTTGCAAAACGGACAGGAATAGCGATGACCATAGTAAAAAACTGATTGTGAGATTTGCCAGAGGCCTCTTAGTTTTTTACCAAGTGAATAAGGAATGTATTTTTTTATTGCAGATTTCATTTATTTTTTTTTGCGTCAGTTCAACCAGGTTTTTATTCTGAATTTTCTGATAAAGTTACCTGATTTTAAATAATTATTAACTTTTCAGTGAATCTACCAAGGTTACACTCAAGTACTACATAAAAGAATCCACTTCCGAACATCCCTTTATTGATTTCAAATTGGTAAGTATTTTGCGCTTGTTGTTTATCAACCAAAACACTAATGTTTTTTCCCAATTCGTCTACAACATACAATTTAACCTTTGATGCTTTAACCAATTCATATTGAATAATAGCAGACGTAATAACAGGATTTGGTATCACTTTTCCAAGTGGCGATTGTTTGTTTGTGTCAGTTAAATCTCTAATCCCATTAATCGATTCTTGGCTCTCATAAGCTCCAATATCATATACACCTGCGTAAGGTCTTGGCCGGCCTTCAATATCAGTAGTAAGTCCGAGTGAAGAAAGATCAGCACCAGCATTGTATGCCGGTGACGAGAATTTTAGATCGAAGTTGTCAGCCGTTGAATTGATAAATTGGATTTCACTTATTTGCTGTTTAAACAAATTACTCAGTTTAAATATTGTTAATTCTTCGGATATGCTAATAAATGAGTCGTTGCCTGAAGTGAAAATTCCCGGTTCAACAATGATATTATTAAATACTTTATAGGCTCCAATTTGGTTATTTGCTAACTTAAGCCCATAATACTTAGGGCTGACAATGGTATTATTGTAAATTAATAGTTCGGCGTTTTGGTCGGTGGATACATCACCAACCCAAATGCCATGTTTTTCCGGATTGGGATTGTCATAACTTGGTACGAAAGTTTTACCCGGTCTCACAATTAGGTTATTGTAAATCTTATGATTTCCCAACCCTAAAATGTCTATACCGTCTCCTTTACCATCAAATATTTTATTATTGTAGCAATCGCAATTACTACCTCCACCAATTAAAATCCCACTCATTTGATCTCGTTCTCCAAGGTAAGAATCATTGATTATTGTATTCCCATAAATTAAGCATCCGCTAATGGTCGAACTAACTTGAATGCCATCCCAACCGGTATTTTCAACTATATTATTGTAAATTTCAACACCTTCGATTACATGAGGCAATACCATATCACCGCTGCACGGATAGGTATTTGCATCTGCATATATCGTTTGGCCTGTGTACTTAGAACTTCCAACATAAAACCCTTCCTCACCAATATCATGTAAATAGCAATCGTGAATTTTTATATCGTACATGGTAAAGTTATCCCTTGTAACCAAATTATCACAATCTCCTTGAAAAGGTTCAGTTTTTGCATAAATACCTGCAATTGAAGTATTGGCTATTTCCAGATTCTCGATTTCAATATTCGTACTTTTGTTATCAATTGAGATGCCTGTTCCATATTCATTAAAAACATTAGAAATGTAGATTCCATAATTATGAGTTTGATCTCCTTTTCCGCTAAGTTTAATGAATGAACAATTTTGGAATTTAATACCATAAAAATGTCCTGTTATAATATTTATCTGCCCACCACTATTTATAATTACAATGGGGTTATTTGCATCTCCATGAATATTTCTGAACAAAAAAAACTGTCCTTCAGGTTCAGTACTAGCATCTAAACACAGTGTGTCTCCCGGTAAGTAATTTTCTCCATCAATAACCTGAGTGCCTCGTGGAATTATGTGGCAGGTCGATTGGCCAAAACCCCAAAGACTTAGACCTATAAACAGACCTGAAAAAATAATTAAACGTAAACTAATAATTTTTGAATGCATATTGAATTCTGTAATTACCAAATCGCTTA
Source organism: Bacteroidales bacterium (assembly GCA_963675215.1). Classification (GTDB taxonomy): domain Bacteria; phylum Bacteroidota; class Bacteroidia; order Bacteroidales. The sequence goes on along the minus strand of OY775914.1, from coordinate 2,934,471 downwards.
TTGCTTCTTAACTAGTTAAGTCCTCTAAATGTTTCAAGAACAGGACAATTTTTAGTAAAAGTAGGGAATTATAAAAGAGCTTAGTATAGGCAATTCACCTACTGTAAATTTACAATTTCTCGGGTAATCAAATTACATTATTGGTAGGCTTTATCCTCAGTTTAAAAACAGAAAATTATTTCCCTCTTTTGGCACGTTCCCAATTAACCGATTGTTGGCCTTTTAAAAATCGCCTGAAGCCTAAATAAACAGATAAGTTCATGATAAAAAAGTAATATGGGATGAAGAATACCTTAATTTTAATTTTTTTATTTTCAAGATACCATCCTAGTAAAGCTGTAATATAAAATATTACCTGCCCCCAGAATAACCATGTAAATAGGTCATTAAAATTGGTAAATCCACTTTGAACGGTTATGATTGAATTCAGAATTAGTAAAATGGGCAAGGATAGCGGAGCCAGGGTCCAGCGTAAAACGCGATGTGAAATAAATTGAAACGATAACCATCCATGTTTAAAGATGTTCAGTAAACTTTTTAATCTTAGTATTGATTGTAAACCACCTGCTGAAATTCTGATTTTGCGTTTGAGTTCTTCCTTCACATTAGCTGAGGCGGTTTCAATGGCATAAGCTTCAGGATCATATTGAATGGTATAACCTTTCATGGCCACTCTTAATGATATGATCATGTCATCGAGGAGGGTGTCTTTTTCAACATGTTGAAATAATTCAGTCCGAATAGCAAATAATTCGCCTGCCGCTCCAACCACAGAATACAATTCTGCATCCCATTTTTTAAGTAAGGATTCGTATTTCCAATAAATTCCTTCCGTTCCTGCTGCAGTATCTTTGTCCTTTTGGAAAATTCTCTTTTCACCCGAAACACAACCCACTTTAGGATCGCTAAACATATTCACAATGCGGCGAATTGATTCTTTACCAAGCATCGTATTTCCATCCGAAAAAATGACAATTGGAGATTTTACGAATTGAACTCCACGGTTCATGGCCCCAATTTTTCCACCTCTGGCATCTTCATGATAAACTTCAACCCCTTTATCTGCATATTTTTTTAAAATATCCGGTGTACCATCGTCAGATCCATCTGTCACCCATACCTGCCTGACTTTTTCGTGAGGATATTCAAGTTCGTAAGAGTTCTTCACTTTCGCATCCACATAATCTTTTTCGTTATATGCTGCTACAAACAAGGTTACTTCAGGTTCATAGTCAGGATCTAATATTTTTTTTCTTCCAAGTTTGAATAGTCGCTTGATCTTGATCAGGATATAAAGTAAAATCCCATAACCGATATAGGCATAAAATACTATAAACAAAGCGATCCAGAATAATATTTTTAGAGTCATCATAGCTTAAAATTAGATTAAATTGTTTTTACTGCTAACATGTTAAATTCGTCAATATTTTCAAATTTGAAATTCCCAAATTCTTTCAATAATTTTTTAATATTTTGTTCTCCAGAGTGTTTGGTCTCAATGATTAAATAAATATTTTTATTTTCACGCAATGTGTTTTTCATTCCTCTAATGGCGTTTAATTCCATTCCTTCAATATCGATTTTTATAAGGATATTTTCAATAGCATCAACCGCTGCTAATTTCAAATTGTCAAACTTTTCTAGCTGAACTTGAATAACTTCGCCCATTCTTTTATGTGGATGAATGCTTGATGCTCCGGGTTTTAATGGGTCAAAATTAAATTTTGCTACCTCATTTTTATCGGATAATCCAAACATAAAAGCTTGAATAAAATCTTTGTAATTGTTCAGTTCAATATTCTTTTCGAGTGATTTAAAGTTGCTTAAGATAGGTTCGAACGCGATACAATTAACTTTAAGCCCAGCTGCAATCATGCTGTAAGTACCGATATTCGCGCCTACATCTATGAAGAGATTACAAATTGGAAGCAAGGTTTTAAATTTTTCAAGAACCGATAATTCGTAGGCACTATTCGCCAATTTAAAATCAATGGTGTTTTTACGAATATGGAATCGCCCAATATTCGTTTGTATAACCATATCCTTCGAATTAGACTGCTTAAAAAGCAGATACTTAAAGCTTATCCAAATCAATCTCCATTCACCATTTGATAAGTTATCCGAGAGGTATTTCAAAAAAATAAAGAACTTTCTAAAAATATTTAAATATGATAATCCTGCTAATGAGCCCATAACACATTTAAACTCTTTCCCAGGTTTTTGTTTCTGCATTGTACTGTTTTAATAATCGAGCAGGATTTCCTGCAACGATTGAGTAGGGTGGAACGTTCTTCGTAACCACACTACCTGCAGCAACAATTGCGTGTTTGCCAATGGTAATTCCGGCAACGATAACTGAATTTGCCCCTATCCAGGCTTCATCTTCAATGACGATTTGAGCAGTCGTTACCGGCTGATCATGAATAGATTTGGTGATATCTTCGTAACCATGATTTAATCCTGACATCACAATGTTTTGGGCAAACATAATATCGTTGCCCACTTTAATGGGACCAATGAAGGTATTTCCTAAACCAATTCGGGTTCTGTCTCCGATAATCACATCGCCAACACCATTATTAATGGTTGTAAAATCTTCGATGGTTGAGTAATCTCCTAACTGAAAATTATTCCACGGAAGCACATCCATCCTTGTTTTACGTCGGATTCTTGAACCCTTCCCTTTTTTGTGTATGAGGGGGTTTACAAAAAGTTTCACCCAGAGACGAGGACGTGGCTGGTTTTTTGGTGTTAAAGCCCAAATGGTGAACTTTTTTAGTTTTGGATTCGAGTTAATTTTTTCTTTTAATCCCATAGTTATTAAATGTTTGGTGCAACTTTTAATATGGATTTGTAAATTTCCTTTACATTATTTTCCCAACTGTGAGAACTGGCAAATTTAATTCTGGCTTGCCTTTTGTCATCACTGTCTTCCTTTAGTGCTGTTTCAACTAATTGCACATATTCTTCTTTATCTCTTGCCAGATAACAATGTTCTTTGAAGACACCCATGGTTTCTGTTTTGGTGGCAACAACAGCTTTCCCGAGTGCCAGATACTCATCAATTTTGCGCGGGTAATTGCCAATTGTTAGTGGATTTAATGCTTGCGGATTAAAAGCCACATCAAATGCTGAAAGATAGGAGGGGAGCTTATCCATTGGACGTGAACCAATAAAATGAACATTTGGCAATTGATGAAGATCACTTTTTTTGAATTCAGCATCTTCAGGTCCAACCAACACAATGCTCCAGTCTGATCTTGATTTTGCGAGATATTCAATGGTTTCAATGTCTAATCTTGAACTTTTTAGCGCACCGATATACCCGATAAGTGGTTTTTTTATTTTTTTTAGTTCGGTTGGTGTTTCAAATTTTATTTTAGGATTGAAGAGCGATAAATCGCAACCTTGCCCGACGTAGAAAGAATTTGGATTTACCTCGCGGGCAATTTGTTGTAAATAAACCGAATTAGCTACCACCAAATCTGATTTTTGCATTAACTCGTTTTCACACCTTTTACCATGTTTTCGGTAATAATGTGTTGCTCGCATGTTGTCGCGGGTATAGTAAACACTTACTTTTGGATTCAGGTGTTCCTTAAAATTAATGGCGCGGGTAAAGTCACTGTCGTTAAAAATGATATAATCTTTGAATGCCAGTTCATCGATAGCTAGTTTTACCGACCTGGCATATTTTTTACTATTCCTTTTATTCAGATAAGAAAAGAGCGGGGTAAAGCCAATTTGGTTCACTGATTCAAGAATGAGTTTTGGAAAAAGATTCCACATATTTTCCTGAATCATAACCAAGCTTTCCTCATTGTCTTTGATGATGTTAAGTCGTTTCTTAACGAGAAGATCAGAACGATGCCTAAGACTTGTTAACCGATCGAGTGGATAATTCACGTAAAGTACCCTGTTCTGCTTAGCAAATTCGTAGGCCAAATTCACACAATTGCTTCCAATTGCTGAATCGAGGCTTTGCAAGCCATGAACAATGATATCTTTCCCTTTTATCATGAATGATTCTTTTCTGCTCTTTTTTTGTAAAGTATATTAACCTGATCGTAGATTTTAGAAACAAAATTTTCCCACGAATGACTTGTTGCAACAGCAATTCTTTTTTTTGCAAGCTCCGGAGAATCTTCTTTCAGGGCACGATCAATTTCGGTAACGTATTCTTCTTTTGTCGCAGGTAAATAAGTAATGTCCTTGAAATACGCCATGAACGTAGTTTTTGTAGCAACGGTAGGCTTACCCATGGCCAGATATTCATCAATTTTAAGTGGGTAATTAATATCAGTTATAGGATTTACTATTTGTGGATTTAATGCCACATCAAAACCCTTAATATAAGCTGCCAATTCACTTGGGTCTTTTCTCCCTAAAAAGGTAACGTTTGCCAGCTTATGTAATTTGCTTTTTTCAAAAGCTTCATCTTCAGGTCCCACCAAAACCAAACTCCAATCTGGTCGTTGTTCGGCAATGTGCACCAGAGCTTCAATATCAAGCCTAATCTCTGTTAAGAAACCAACATACCCTATTACAGGCCCTTTAATATCTTTTAGATCATCCGGAACCTTTAGGTTTTCATCATCCTTATACAATCTTAAATCGCAACCTTGGCCAATCATGTGCGAATTTGGATTGGTTTGCCGAGCGTAATCTGCAAAGTAATCTGAATTGGTAACCGCAATATCTGCTTTAGCAATGATTTGAGGTTGCAGTCGACTGCCGTGGAGCTTGTGATAGGGGACCAGGATTACAGCATCTCTCAATAGGTAAATAAATACGTCGGGATTTAATAATTCCTTTAGGTAGAATCCTGTAATCATTGAGTTATCGTTGAAAAGCAGGTAATTTTTAAAGCCTAATTTGTCGGCAGTTTGTTTAATCTTTTTAGCAAATCTTTTATCGTTAATTTTATTGAAGAAATTAAAGGCGGCTGCTGATTTGATCCAGTTAATCGATTCTGACATGGTTCTTGGATACAAGGTCCACATGTTCTCGTTAATTTGCTCTAAATCTGGTTCTTCTCCCTTAATAATTTTAAGTCGTTTTTGAACTTGAGGTTGATGTTTTTCAAACATCGCAAATTTTCTTTGCAAGGGTGCATTAACATAAAGAACCCTGTTGTTCTTCGACATCTCTAGCGCCGTGTACTTGCATGTGCTTGCAATACCTAAATCCCAGGGTTGCAAACCGTAAACAATAATATCTCGATCTTTTATCATTTTGTCAATTTAGGAGTTTGAATTAATGCGTTTGTTTATAAACTTCTTTGTAAAGTTCAAGCACTTCTTCGGCCATGGTTCTCCATGAGAATTTCTCAGCCTGCTTCAACCCTCTGTCAATGATGTCTTTCCGATAATCTTTGTCGTTCAGTATTTTATGAATTCCAGCTGTGATTTCTTCAGGTTTTGTAGGATCAACAATATAAGCATTGCCACCGGAAATCTCAGGCATTGAGGAAGTATTTGAAGTGATGACAGGTGCTCCACTTTGCATGGCTTCAAGAATAGGGATTCCAAAGCTTTCGCGCATTGAGGGATAAAGGAAGAGCTCACATAAATTATAGATCGCAGGCAAATCAGTGTTTTTGATATAACCGGTCAGCATGATATGTTGCATCAATTCTTTATCTCCGATATCTGCAAGTATGCTTTCGAGATAGCCTGCTCCAAAATCCAACATGAGGAGCGGAATTTTTTTGTCTGAAGTTTTAATGAAATCTGAGTACGCTTTTAAAACATTTGGAGTATTCTTTTTAGGATCCGTATTACCGAGGAAGAAAATAAATTCATCAGGTAAGTTATACTGAGCCTTCACACGCGCTAACTCTTTTTTGTCATCGATAGGTACAAAATGCTCGCTAACTCCATTGTATACAGCTACCAATCGGTTGTCCTCTTTTGGGAGACCAAAGAAACTTTTGATGCGATCTCTTTCAAATTTTGAAACTGTGATAATCTTTTTGCTCTTCTTAATATTTTTTGGTACCACGTAACGGCGATACATGTTTCCGATTTTTTGGTACCAGGTTCCACCTTTTTTGAAAATGGCAATGCTTTCCATATAAATAATATCATGCAAGGTGATAATCAGCGGAATTTTGGTGTTAATAGGAGCTGTATTACTTGTGCAATGTAATATATCACAACCTTCTTCACGTGCTGCTTTTGGCAGTGCAAATTGTTCCCACTGAGGGTAGGAGCCACCTTCTAATTCAACTATTTTGAAATTTTTTGTTTCTTTTAAACAATATTTATCTTCATCAGGTTTAACAAAAACAACATATTCATTTTCCTGATCAATCTCTTGCAAATAATTAATGAGCTCAAGAGCAACCATGTCCATTCCATGTTTTTTTACCCGAAATAGTCTTTGACCTTCGATTCCTATCTTCATGTTTGGTGCAGTTTATATGTTAATTACTAGTATGTTCAGTATGAATAAACTTTTTATTAGCTCCTTTAATTTTTAACAATGAAAAAAACATCAATACAAAGGCCTTTGGGAGCGTAATTACAGCCAATAATGTTTTAAAGTTATAAAATTTACCTGGGATTGAAAATATAAATGTTAGCACAACCGCGCCTAACACACAAAGCCAAGCCATCATCCAATGGATTGGATTAAAAAGTATTGAGGCTGCATTAATAAGCACTAAAACACCGAGTAGCATAATTCTGGGTGGTTGTATAAATTGGATGGCTTTATCGAAATAATCAAAATTTCGATATTTAAATAAATGTATTACTGAATTTAGAAAATCTTTACTAAAGTAGTGGACTTGAGCCGAGAGCCATCTTCTTCTTTGGTTTGAAAATACTTCTGCTTTCTGAACTTTTTCATCATAAACATAAGCATCTTCGAGGTAACCAATAATTCGTGTTTCTTTTAATATTTGAAGTTCTAGTTCCTTGTCGAATCCACCAATGGCTTTTATCGATTTCATTATATTTTTAAAATACTTGTAGTCTATGGCCATGCCAGATCCAATGAGTGCGGCTGATAAACCGACAACACGGTGCCCTTTTCTAAAGATTCGATTGTTAACTTCTTCGCTAATGGCATCAAGAATGGCAAAATTTGTATTCGTGTTTTTGGCAACGCGATGTCCTTGAACAGCCGTAAAACCGAGATTGAATGCATGGTTAATCTTATGAATAAAATCGATTTGCATTAGATTATCTGCATCCAGGATAAGGGCAACATCATAATCATCTCCTAATTGATCCATCGCAACATTGAGTGCTTTTGATTTTGTACTCAGTTCAAAACTAACCTCAATAACTTTCACCTCAATTTTTGAAAGCGCTTCCAATGTTTCTTTTTTAAAAGAATCAGCAATAATTATTACATCAAATAAATCTTTTGGATAATTTTGATCCAGGGCGTCAGTAGCTACATTCACAATAACCTGATCTTCTTTATAGCCGGGTATTAGGACTGCATATTTTCGCATTACATCGAACGATGGTTTTTTTGCACGAATCTTGAACAAGCCGGCAAATGCGAAAATGAAAATATAAAAGCTTGAAAAACCAAGATAAGCGATCAGAAGAAATTGTAAAATGTCGATAAAAATCATTGCTGGTTTTTTTTAGTTTTAACAGCTGTACTACCACGATTAATTGAGGTGTGTGTATGCGGTGTTGGTTCGAAACTCTTTTTGGCATCTTCATAACGAAACAATGATCGCAACATGAGAATGAACCCGTAGGGTAAACTAAACACGGCTTTTAAGGTGTTCATGTTGTAGAATTGTCTTGGAATCGCCAAAATAATCCCTAAAATACAAGCCGCTGCTTGTATTATCCAGGCATAAAAAAGGACTCCTGAATTAAAAATTAAGGATGCGATTGCTATTATAAAAGTAAGTCCGAGAAGGATGATCCGGGGCGGTAACATCTGTTGCATTACTTTATCGAAGAAGTCGAAATTCTTTCTTAAAAATAATTCAACAAAAGCGTCGAAGAAGAAACGTTTGGCATAAATCAATTGAAAAGCGAGCCAACGAGATCTTTGATTCACAAAGACTTCGGGTTTGCTAACTTTTTCGTCGTAAATATGAACATCGTCTAAATATTCTATGGGTTGTTTGTTAAGAATTAACTTAAACTCTAATTCCTTGTCCTCGGCAAAAGTATCGGCCTGTGCCATTATTTTATGATACAATTTATATTCAAGTGCCATTCCAGAACCGATTAAAGCAGATGATAATCCAAGTGCAACATGTCCTTTTCTGAAAACACTATTGTTTATTTCTTCACTAATGGCATCTAAAACTGAAAAATTGGCGTCCATATTTTTGGCAATCCGATGCCCTTGAATAGCAGAGGCGCCATTATTCATTAACTCATTAGAGCGGGTTAAAAAATTTGAGTCCATTAAGTTATCAGCATCTAAAATAACCACTGCATCATATCCTTCTCCGGCAGCGCGCAATCCTTCATTAATAGACTTAGCTTTGGTGCTGATTTTAAACGACACTTCAACTACGTTCACAGAAAGAGCTTTAATTTTATCAATGGTTTCCTGCTTAAGTTGATCTGCAATTACATAAACATCAAACAATTCTTTAGGATAATCTTGATTTAGTGCATCTTGCGCAACATTTACAATAACAACGTCTTCTTTATAAGCAGGAATGAGGACTAAGAATTTTCTGTTTTTCCCACTCATTGAAATTTTTTTCTCTTTATAGAAAAAAGAGGCTAACGCAAATACAAAAATGTAAACCGAAGCTAAGCCAAGGTAAAGCAGCAGTAATACTTGAAATATGGTTATTATTATCATCTATGCCTTCTCTAAAATTAGTAGATTAAAAATACGAAATAAATTAGCTTATAACATCGGGTTTTCATGAATTTCTTTATTAAATAAATTTTTTAAATGCCACCCTATAGCTCTATTGTAGGCATGAAATAATTGAAATTTACCCTGAATTAAAAATTTAAGTGCATTTTTCGGAATAGCGATAAACAATTGATATAAAATACCAATATAAAAATCCTTTCCGTGAATGTTCCGTCGCATGAAAACCAATCGGTTACGATTTAAATAATAAATTTTCATAGGGCTGAGTTTGCCTGTTGAAATAGATTCTTTATGATATATTAATGAATTATGCACATAAAACATTTTATAGCCGGCATTCTGAATTCTAGCGCACCAATCGGCCTCTTCGTAATATAGAAAGAAGGTGTAGGACATCATTCCAATTTCTTTAACAATTTCCATCGGAACCATCATGGCTGCACCATGTGCATACGCAGTTTCTTTATCTTCATCGTATTGTCCATTATCAACTTCCTTATAACCAATTGAGAAATTACGCATGGTATGTGTGTCAATAGTTGTGAATCCTGCGTATTGGATGGTATCGGGAGTGTGATAAAATCTGATTTTAGGACTAACTGCTCCAATTTTGTGGTCAGATTCAAGTTTTTCCAACAAAGGTTCAATAAAATTTTCTTCTACAACCGTATCGTTATTAAGGAGTAAAATATATTTACCCCTTGCTCTCATTAATCCATAATTATTTCCGGCAGCAAAACCATAATTAATCGGGTTTTGAACCAAGATAATATTTGGATATTTTCGCTTTATGACCATGGGGTCATCATCCGGCGAACAATTATCAATAACGATAATTTCAATATTGGGATAAGAAATTTTGTTCAGTGATTCAATCAGATCGCATGTAACATCAGAATGGTTATAATTTACCGTAATTACCGAAATTAATGGATATTCTGTCCTTCGTTTCTTTAGCAACATAAAGCCTTCTTCTGATTTAATGGCAAGATACTATAATCTGGTATCACGATCAAATTTAAAATTAATCATGCGTATCTTTTTATCAAAAAAATGTTTAATAAACCAACCAAAAGCTTTTCGATAAGCATGGGCTTGATCCCATTTTTTTTGCAGTAGAAATAATGCGAGGTTTTTAGGGAAGGCAAAGAGTAATTGAAAAATACTGCTGAAAATCAATAAAGGGAATTTAATATTTCGCCTCATATAAATTAATCTTCCACGGTTTAAATAATAGGTTTTGAGTGGGCTATCAGGTCCTGTACTAACTGAATCTTTATGGTAAATAACAGATTGAGGAATGTAAAAAATATGATGACCATGATTGCGAACCCGTTTGCACCAATCCATTTCTTCGTAATACAGAAAAAACACTTCGCTCATAAACCCAACTTCTTGTATCAGTTTTGCTTTAAACAGAAAAGCAGCTCCATGGGCATAAAAAGTTTTCTCTTCCGTGTCATATTTCCCTGTGTCAGTTTCATTAAATCCAATCCCTTTATTTCGAATTGTGATGGGATGGATGTCAGTAAAGCCGGCATATTGAATTACCTTGGGTGAGTAGTGATAAAATATTTTTGGACTCACAATTCCTGCATTTTCATCAAAGCTTAATTTATCCACCAATGGTTCTAGGAAATTTGGCGTAACAATTACGTCATTATTGACCAATAAAATATATTCGCCCTTTGCTTTCCTAATCCCTTGGTTATTTGCGGCAGCATAACCTAAGTTTTTATCATTCTTTATTAGTTTAAGATTTGGAAAGTTATTTTTGAATTGATCTAAGTCTTCATTTGAATTATTGTCTATCACAATAACCTCTATCTTAGGATAAGTTATCTTTTCTAATGATTCAATGAGTTCAATGGTGTCGTGAAGTCGCTTATAGTTTACTGTAATTATTGATACCAATGGTAAATTGCTCATGCATATAATCATTTATGTAACCCAATACAAAGCTAACTAATTAAAGCTAAAATATGTAATGCAATTTGGGCACAATTAAATTATATGAGTAAAGAATGAATCGGATGATTTTTAAAAATTGTCTTATCTTTAAAGACTTTTAGTAAATAGCTCTTCAAGATTTATTTTTGTCAGAAAACCAGAATTTCAAATTAAGCAAATGACTTGGATACAGAAACATAAAAATAAAATAATTCCTTTTTTAAAGTTAATAGGTTACGATCATAAACAATGGGTTAGAACAGTAATGTATCAAAGATGTTACGCACTGATAAAAGAACTTCACCCTGAGCATCTTGATACGCTTGAAATATCGGGTGCTGAAAATTGGCAACACCTTGGCTTCAAGTCATTCACTACTACCGATTATCCCGACTTTGATATTTGCAAAGATAAACTTGATCAAAAATTCGATCTTATTATAGCCGATCAAATTTTTGAACATTTAATTTATCCGTATCGCGCTGCAAAAAATGTTTATGATATGCTCAAACCAGGTGGACATTTTTTAATAGCCACTCCTTTTATGATTAAAATTCATCCCATGCCAAATGATTGCACACGTTGGACTGAAACAGGGATGAAGTATTTTTTGAGTGAATGTGGTTTTGAATTGGAAAATATTCAAACAGATTCGTGGGGTAATAAAAGTTGCGTAAAAGCTAATATGGGAAGAAATTGGGCACCCAGAGGTTGGTTCGGATCCTTAAAAAATCATCCTTATTTTCCTGTAACTGTTTGGGCACTAGCTAAAAAGTAATTAACCAATTGAACAGACTAGAATAGTATGAAAGGATCATTTAAACTAAATTGGTTATTTAAACAACTCACCAGCTTCAAATTAATAAAGCTAAACTTTAAAAGTTTGCGTAACCCCTGTTCTTTCTATATTGGCAGCTTCCTTAAATTAATTCCGCCTTTTAAAAACCTGATTATAACCTTGCGGTTTAAAGATGGAAAACAAATAAAGGTTTATGATTTCATGTCATTTTATATTTATTCAGAAATTTTTATTGATAAATGTTATGATATTAATCTAAATTCTCAAAGTCCAATTATTGTTGATGTTGGGGCAAATACAGGTTATTTTGCTTTAAGAATGAAGCAACTTTATCCAGATGCCAAAATCATATGTTTTGAACCTTATCCGCCTTGTATCGATCAGTTGAACGAAACAATTAAAATTAATAAACTAAAAAACATTGAAATTAAAAAAATGGCTGTGAGTGATAAAGCCGAGAAAAGTAAATTATATATTCATCCAACTAATATTGGTGGCCATAGTATCTTTTCAGAAAATGTGAGTGATAATTATGTTGACATTGAATCAATCACTTTGTCGGAGGTTTTAGAAATGATCGATACCAATAGCAAATGTAATTTGCTAAAACTCGATTGCGAGGGAGCAGAATACCCAATTATAAAGTCATTGACATCAAAGCAAATGGAAAATTTCGAACATGTAATTTATGAACCAACTTATGATTCATATGATATTGGTGAATTGAATAATCACTTCAAAAAAATTGGCTACAAGGTAAAAACTCAGCAAAGTTTATATCACGCATATAATGATTAAATTAATTTTTGTAATCAAATATTATGATAGGAATAAGTCTTCCAAAATGGATGAAACAACATTTATACGCAGATAAGAAATTTACTGACTTATCTGATGAAGAAATAATGGATTTGAAAGTACGAATTCGAAAATTTCAATCTGATGACCCATTAGTTTCTGTTGTGATTCCTGCTTGGAATGAGGCTGACAATATATTCCGCACCCTTTCATCCTTGGCAAGTAGCACCACGTCAAAAAAAGTAGAGATTATTGTAATTAATAATAATTCAACAGATAGAACACAGGAAGTTCTGGATTTGCTGGGTGTTAGGAATTATTTAGAACCGAAACAGGGAACCTCACATGCCCGCCAATGTGGATTGGACAATGCAAAAGGAAAATATCATCTTTGTGCAGACTCAGACACTTTTTATCCTCCAAAATGGATTGATTTAATGCTTAAGCCTATGGAGCGAAGCGAAAAAATTACCGGTGTTTATGGCAGATATGCTTTCATTCCTCCAGCCGGAGTAAGCCGCTTTTCGATGTGGATTTATGAGCGAATAGTTGGCATATTAGTGCGAATCCGAATGCGTAACCGCGAATATCTAAATGTAATGGGCTTTACAATGGGTTTGGTTGCTGAAATTGGTCGTAACACAGGTGGTTTTAAAGTAAAAAATGTAAGGGTTTTTAATAATACAAAGGACAGTAAATATTTTACAGAAGAATCAGAAGACGGAACTATGGCTCTAAATCTTCAGAAGAAAGGTAAATTGAGATTGGTAAGCCATTCGAAGGCAACTGTAATTACTTCTCCAAGACGTATTGTTTTTGACGGAGGAATCTGGGAATCTTTCAAGCAACGATTTGAAGTGCATGCAAAAAGATTACTAGAATATATTATTGGGAAATAATTTCTACATCATCCGTAGGTTCAGGAATGCCACGAACTTCTCTATCTAACATTGGAGCCATAAATAAAAAGCCCCAACTAATGTAGGTTAAGATACCGGTTGGAATCTGACCAAGTACACCATTACCGTAACTAGCACCAATAACACCTGCATAAGCACATGCTAATGCACTTAATTTTCCTCTAAGTTCGGGATCTTTCACCCGAAACATTATAAGATAGGATGATTTTGTAAGGATATAAGCTAAGATGAAAAGATGCAGCGTTAGTCCTACAATTCCCATTTCTGCCCAGATTTGAACATACCAACTATCCGTTGCTACGTTAGCTAAAAATCCATTTGGTGAAAATCGTTGCCCCCAGTTACCGGCACTACCAATTCCTCCACCAAATGGTCGTGATGCCAGGTAAACCTGAAGTACTTTTCTGTTATCAAGACGAACTTGAAGGGAAGCATCATCAGTAGGGAAGAAGGCTGTACGCATTCGTCGAATTTGAGAAATTCCTGATCCGATATAAGTGTATTTAAAAAATACGTATATGCCTGCAATTACAACCAATCCAAGCATAATAACCCTTAAATTCTTCCGGTGAATAAGGTATAAAAGTGCACCAATCATCGGAACAATAATGGCCCCTCTTGTTCCGGAAATCATCATTCCCCAAATACCAGTGACTCCCATTATTAAAAAGAATATTTTATCGACAGGTTTTTTAGCATTTAAGGCAACCAATATACCAACCAAACCAGCTGCACCTTGCGCTGCACCAAACTGTCCGGCATCAGTATAGAATGAAAATACCCTCAGTTCTCCAAATAAAATATGCGTTATATACCCCACTTCATTTAACCATCGCTGTTCAGCATAATCTAGCCCCAGGTAAACTTGTTGCATCCCTTTTAAAGAACCCAGTATAGAAATTACTCCCCACATATAAAGAAATATGTTAAGGTATTTTACTTTATTAAATAAAAGGAAAACCAGTGGTACCGTTAATAAGGAATATAAAGCCACACCACGCATGGCATAAAACCAAGCTGTTTTACTTAAAGCTTCAGGATTTATTATTTCAAGAACTGCATATAGAAACCATAATGCAAGTAGTATGACGATATCATTATTAAAAGCCCGCTTATTAAATCCGTCGTAAAATGTGCGAAAAAAAACTGCGACCAAAGTTAGTACCAAAAATAAGTCAATTGTCAGACCAAAAGGAATCCCGCGAATATATCGTGTAATTCCAACAGCCCACCAGGCAAGAATTATGATGGTAATCAGGCCAATTCTGGGGTTAGTGAATAATCTATTGAGGTATAATAATACCAGTGGGAACAGCATTAATACGATTCCAATTTGCAAACTTACCCTTGTTAATAAAAAACTAAAAATCACAGCTAAAACAAACATCCCGAGCATAAATATCGGATTATTAAGTTTGTATGATCCTGTGTTTCGTTTTAAATTATTAAACATAAGTTAGACAACAGTATTTCAGATAAAGTTACAAAGTTTTTAAACAATAAAAACAGATTTGACGTCTTTAATAATTGTGATAAAGAACCTCCAGCCGTATATGAAGATGAATTTCAGTTTAATTTTTAAATCTTTGTTCAAATAATATAAACCAACTACGATACCGATTATTGTGAAAAGGATAGTTACTATTGCAACCATTTCTAATATGTTAAGGACTGTGAATTCGTAACTATGAATTCCGAAATTAAAAATGGGTAAGAAGTGAGAACCGATGAATGTAATTATTGATGCAAAAAACAGTAATTTGCCAATATAAAAAATTACAAAAATATCGCCGAGCACGTTGGCCGATGCCATATAGATGACCTTAATGAAATTCATCTTAGGCCGGTTGATACTATCTAAGGTTATTCCGGTAAATTTATCAATTGCGATAAATAAACCGTATACACAGAATATTCTGAATATGTTTTGTGTTTGAATGTATTCAGGTCCCCCTAAAATGTATACGAACTGTTCGGCAAAAATAAATCCAACAACAATCACGGGTAGAATAATAAAAGTCAAGGCTCCAGAAAATGAATAAAACAAACGTCTGACTTCTTTCATGTTATTTTCAATGCTTGCCTTTGAAATTTTCGGGAATGCTGTTGCGGCAAAGCTTCTCAGAGGTATTTCAAGAATTTCTGTCAATCGCAATGGAACCGCATATAAAGCTACCCCAGCTGTTCCAATGAAAGGGCTTAGTCCTAATAAGATCTGATCTGAACTTTTCAATAAATTTGCGCCGATTAAGGTTCCGGTCGAATACTTCCCGAAATTCAGAATCAGTTTGTTGGTTTCTTTATTCGCTTTAAAAATATGTTGATAACCATCCCATTTATATACCATCGAAATCAGCGATACAATCAAATTTATTAATATGTGAATATAGATGATTTCAATAAGTCCCCATTTCAGTACAAAAGAATTAAGAATAAGAAAGAGTAAAAATACACCTACATTTAACATCCTAATGAACAGTATTTTACCAAATTTCTGATCGGCATGCATCACAGAAGTTGCCATGTTGTGCGGAAGATTTACAAATGATAAAATGGGGTAGTAAACAAAAAATAATAAATATCCTGAATCTTTTATGGTTTCAGGGAATGAAATAAAAGCTAGCCAAATTAGTAAAGCCAAAATTATGGTAGCTGCCAATCCAAGTGCCCAATTTGTACCTATAAGCTTTTCTCGTTCATCTCCTTTTGCACCCGACAGAAATCGTATGATTGCCGTACGAGTTAATCCAAACCGTAACATTTCAAAAAAGTTTCCAAGCGCAATATATAATACCCATTCTCCAAAAATATTCGGAGTGAGATATCTTGCAAGAATGATGAAACTCAAGAATCCAATAACAGCTGTACCGATATTGTTCGATAGAGATAAAAAGTTATTGTTTTTTAGCGCTTTAGAAAAGTTAGATCTCACATTTGTCTTTTTAGTCAACTCTTATCTTGACTCTCAGTCTGAATGGATAAGTAATGGCATTTTTGAACTTTCTTCTGAACGATCGTTGTTCATTTTCAGGAATATCATTTATGATATCTTCCAAAGAGTTAAGTTCAGTTTGATTGAGAACGACCATTGGTTTTTCTCTAGACACTTCTTCCATCATTTTTAATGCAGCCACATCAGCACTTCTCCAGTAATCATTTGCTTTAGTTACTAATAATGGTACATCAACAGAGCTCATTAGTTCAAGCGGATAAGAATTATAAATAATAGCCGGAATTTCTAAGAAAATATAATCATATTTATAATTATCTTGTCTTAGGTAATTACTTACCAATAATTCATTAATGTGCTTTATTTCGACAAATTTGTTATCAATTTTATAGGTTATTGTACTGTCAAAATCATCAGTGCTTTGCTTCTTTTCTTCTGTTGAGTAATTCAGATACAATACATTTTCGCCGTAAGACCTTAGTTTCTTGATTAATTCTGTAGCAATTGTTGTTTTTCCAGTTTGTCGTTGTGTACTGAAAACAAGAACGAGATAAGGTTTTTCAGAGGTAAAAATTGAATTATGCGTGATGTGCAGTTTTATTTGCTGAAGCATCATTTCGGTCAAACGATTACTAATATAAGAACTGTCACGGCCAGGTTCAACAACTGGGTAAGCGCCTGCCAGTTTCAAGTTTGTTGATTTTTCGACAGCAGTTGGGTTTTTGACAGTTGTGTCAAAATATTCAAGCATTATAATAATAAAGGCAACAATGAAGAACCCGAAAACAGCAGCAACCAAAATAATTATTTTGGTTCTTGAAGCATTCGCCTGGAGAGGAAAAGATGGCTCATCAACAATCTTTATGTTTGAAGATAACAGGTTGTTTTGTTGCTCCATTTTTGCCACATTAAAACTATGTAAAAATTCAAGATATGATTGTTCGGCAACACTTATTTCCCGCTCGATACGTTTTAACATTGCGCCCAGTGGGGCAAAAATTTGATAAATTCGTGTAAAGTCATTTTTACGATTACTCAAAACAGTCAAACTTGCCTGGGCTTCCACAAAGGTTATATTGTTATTCATATATTCGACCAAAAGATCCTTAATCGGAATTCCTTCATTTGATCTGCCATACATATATAATTGATCAACATGTGCTTTGACTTCATCTTTTAATTTCTTGGATTCTGCCTTTAAGAGCGTAAGTCTGTTTCCTATATAAGGATCATACTCAGTAGAAATTTCATTGATAATAACAGCCTCAGATATTTCAGAGATTCGCTTCATCTTTTTCATAATGACATCACTCTTGGTATAGATACTGTCTTTACCCATTAATTTGGTGCTGATTTGGCGCAGGGCAGCAGATGCACCTGCCAGTCTGATCTGCTCGTTTTGATAGTATAAATCTAGATCTTCCTTCTGTGCAGCAATATATTTACTTTGCTCGTAATAATTGATGATGTTATTATCCTTATTAAATTGAAGCAGCCTGTCTTCAGCATCTTGTAGCTTAGCATCAGCTTCTTCTACTTTTCTTTGGTAATATGCGACAACTTCATCCGTTTCATTAGCTTTAAGTAACGTGTAGTTTTTGATGAAAACTTCCGCCAATATTTTTAAAGTTTGCTGACAAATTCCAGGGTCATTTGCCTGATAAGTAACACGAATGAAATCAGAATTACTTACCCTAAATACGGATGAATTGCTTTTAATACTTCCAACACTGTAATGTGGGTGATTGTAGTGTAATAACTCATAGATGAAATTATCGTCACTTGAGTTATAGTAGTTTTTGAAATTCTCAACCGTTCTATAAAAATCATCCTTTCTAATATAGGGAGGTACAACAGGATCTTTTTTATAAGCCCATTCAAATCTGCTAAAGTCAATTCTGGCATCATCCGGGTTAACGATCGCATCTGCAACATTTTGCTGGTCAGCTTGAAAATTAGCTCCATCCCCGGATGTCGGATTTAGTTTTCGAATCATTAATCGGTTCCCTACAACTAAATCATCAGAATACAAATTGTTAATTCTTCGAACATCACTAATATTTGTATTGTATAATTTAGAAATTGAAAATACGGATTCACCGGGTTTAATAATATGATATAAGTATTCAGTTGGAATTTCTTTCCGTATAACAAGTGTTTGACCAATATTAACTGAATTATTACTTAGTTTATTTTGGTCAACAATTTCACCGGCGCTTACTCCATACATAGATGCAATTGAATAAATAGATTCTCCTGGTCTTACCGTATGAAATGTCGTATTATCAGATTTATCAATATTGTCCTGAACTTGTGTTGGATTTGTATTGGAATTATTTTGATCGCTTAATAATTCATTAGAACGTTTTGTGATGATTTGTTTTTCTAGTCCTTGAATTTCTTCTTGCAAACGACGAATTTGATCTTCTTTCTCACGAGCAAGACCCATTTTACCATTTTTTACAACCAGATTCATTACTTCTCGTGGAACCAATTGGTGCAGTGCGGCATGGTTACTGCTCGAAATATATTGAGGATTGGGTTCCTCCAGTGATACATCCTGAGCTAATAATTTAATCGCGGTATTCTCAATTGTTTGATTTGAATTAATCAGGTTGATTAAATTGTCGAATTGGATATTTGTTGAAAAATAGTCAACAGATCTTGCATTTGTAGATTCAATGGAGTATCCGGTAGCTATTCCCGTATAAATAATTACTTCAGACGAATATGTTTGTGGTTGATTGCGTGTAAATAGATATACCATTAATGCCATAAACAGTGGCACCGCAATTAATAAAAACAAATGTCTTTTTATCAGTTGTAAAATCTTGTGTAAATCCATTACTTTAATACATTAATGAGATTAAATCTAATACCAACTAATTCTTCGAGCAAGGTGTACGCCATATTAAATCGACCAATTGTCAATGCATAATCTGTTGCTCCTCTTGTTTGATAATCTTTCTGCCTTGCGTATTCTTCTGGAGGAATTTCACCATTCAAAAATGCATTTTCGGCATTTCGCATCATCATATCAGCAACCTGCTGATAATCATTAGTAATTCTTAGAATCATCTGCTGTTGCATGAGTGTGTTGTAAGTGTTAATTACCTCTTTACGGATAACCCTTACGTGTGTTTCGCGAGTTACAATAGCAATTTCTAAAAGTTTTTTCTTTTTATTTATTTCATTTTTTCGATCAACAAAATAAAACATTGGTATTCTGACATAAACACCGGCGCCATAGTTTAATCTTCGAGATTCGGATAAATAGAATTTATCAAGCCTAGTTAATTCGTCCCTGTCGTTATATAAATAATTACCATAGTTTGCAACCATATCCAAACCCCAGTGCCTTAGCCATTCTCTTCTGGCCGATGTTATTTCATATCTTGTCCAATCTGCGTTTAATTCCTCAATTTTAATTTCAGGTGAATGAGCAACTGCTGAATCAATGAGCGCTTCGAGTGCTGGAAGTTTACTTGCAATATCATCTCGAATTGGATTAAAAAACATTGAGCTATCAATACGCTGTGCAAATGTTGTGGAGCAAATAATAAAAAATAAAAGATATAAGGATATTCTTATTGATAGTCTATTCTTATAGATCATGGGCTGTGTTTTTTCTGACAATTATAATTATTAAAATTATGATTTTTTAACTATACAAACTACAACTATTTTAAATAAAAAATAAATGCCTTTGCTAAATAGTTATTAAAGAGTTTTTAACAGTTTTAAATTCATTGTAATATGATTTTTTAAAACTGAATAAAAACCAGTTAAATGCTGTATATTAAAACAACTATACGTTTTCTTTTTGAAAAAGGGCTGGGATTGTTCTTAAAATTAGTTTTATATCCCCCCAAAAAGAATAAGTTTTCGCATAATTGTTGTCTAATACTTTTCGTTCTTCTTCTGACATTTCACCGCCTCTACCTCTGAGTTCTACTTGCCATAGTCCTGTGATTCCTGCTGGTCCGAGGAATCTTTCACTCCAGTCATCTGACGTTAATAGTTCTGCTTCGTAGAGAGGCAATGGTCTATTGCCAACTATCGACATATCACCTTTTAATACATTGATTAATTGAGGGAGCTCATCAATGCTTGTATTTCTAATAAATTTACCAACCTTTGATACCCGTGGGTCATCTTTAATTTTAATGAATGTTGATGATTCTGAAGCCTTTTTAAGTTCGTTATACCAAAATTCGCAAACTTTTTGCCCTCCGGTGTAGAGGGTAGGAGAGCAGTATATTCCTTTTTTTAGCTTGGAGCATTTAGGGCATTGTTCTCTGAGATAATCATCCCCATCTCCAACATCGTTTCCATTATTTGATTGGGCATATTGATTTAAATGATCAAGATCTTTTAATCGGGCATCGGCGCCATGATACATTGAACGAAATTTATAAAAATCAAAGATCTTATATCCTGTTCCAACGCGTTTTGAAGTATAGTATACTTTTCCCTTCGACTCTAATCTGATAGCAAGGGCAGTAATTATAAAGATTGGTGATAAAAAAAGCAAGGCAAAGCCAGAAACTAAAATATCAAACAGCCTTTTAATTATAGGTATACTGTAATCGTGAACATTTTTATTTGTTGTTTTTTCTTTTGAATAATTCGTTTTAAATGATTTTAGAAACGTTATTCGCGTATAAATTTCATCAATATCCATCGGAATGATGTAGAAATCATCAATTCTTTCCTTTATGGCAAGTTTATAATTTTTCTCATCAACCTCATGCGTAATTATAATAAAAGGTGTTTTAGGATGCATGTTGTCATTCCTTAACATCCTATATACTTCTATTCCATTTATCCCGGGCAAATGTAGCTCAGATATTATGGCATCCAGGTCATCAATTTCTTTGAGCTTATTAATTGCTTCAAGCCCATTTTCGGTTTCTATCACCTCAAATAGCAAAGATGAATCTTGATATTCTTTGGTAACTTTTTTATTACCGCCAATATAAAGAATGTTAAGCTTTCTTTTATTTTCGTTGTCCATCAAATTTCAATTTTAAGATTGAATTATGACTTTCTTGAGATGAGTAACTCTATTCTAATTGATAGTTCTTCAGGGTTGAAGGGTTTAACTATGTAGTCATCAGCACCAAGTTTTAAGCATTTAATTTTTTCGGCAGTACTTTCGATACCTGATAACATGATTAGTGGGATATGTTTAAAATAACCGCTCGCACGTAAGTTTTTGATAAAGTCGTATCCATCTAAATTCGGCATTTGAATGTCAGCAACAATTAAGTCGGGGATATTGCCTTCTTCTAACCAAGTAAGTCCTTCCATGCCATCGTTTTTAGTTACAACGCTATATTCCTTTTTTAGGAAGTTCTCTAATAGCATGCGGATACTTAATTCATCGTCAATAATTAGAATTTTCTTTTTCATGTAGTGCAAGTTTGTTTGTCATGCTTGTCTCACCTAGAGTGAGCATTAATGTGTAAAAATAGTATAAAAATATAACTACTCATATATGTTTAACAATATTTATTTACAATAAAAAGTTAATAAAATAAGTACGGTTATTCATAATCAATTTGCGAGTAGTTTTTTCATTTCAGTAATTTCATCTCTTAATCTCGCTGCTTCAATGAAATCGAGTTCTTTTACAGCAGCTTCCATAAGCTTTCGATTATTGTGAATGGCTTTGTTTATTTGTTCTTTATTCATGTATTTTACAACGGGATCAGCAGCAATGGTTAATTCATCATTTTCGATGTAGGCTTTAGCATTGGCAACACTTGTTTGTCCCATGATCGACTCTTTTGATTTAAAAATCTGAGTTGGTGTAATTCCATGTTTTGTGTTGTAGGCAATTTGTTTTTCTCTTCTGCGCTCTGTTTCTTCGATGGTTATGCGCATTGAGTTCGTAATTTTGTCGGCATACATAATCACTAGGCTATCCAGGTTCCTTGCTGCCCGGCCAGCAGTTTGTGTTAGTGATCGTGCCGATCTTAAAAAACCTTCTTTATCTGCATCGAGTATGGCGACTAATGCAACTTCGGGTAAATCTAAACCTTCACGCAATAAATTCACGCCAACCAAAACATCGTAAATTCCCAACCTTAGATCTCTCAAAATTTCTACCCGATCGAGTGTTGTGACATCCGAATGGATGTAGCTGCATTTGATGTCAAGCCGAATCATGTATTTAGTTAATTCCTCTGCCATACGTTTTGTGAGCGTTGTAACCAATACACGTTCTCCACTTTTCACCACGCTGTCAATTTCATCCAATAAATCGTCAATTTGATTTTGACTGGGGCGAACTTCTATCACCGGATCAAGCAAACCGGTGGGCCTGATGACTTGTTCAACATAAATCCCGTCGGACAATTGCAATTCATAATCTGCTGGAGTTGCACTAACATATATTCCCTGTCCAATGATGCCTTCAAATTCATCAAATTTTAATGGGCGATTATCCATTGCGGATGGTAAACGAAATCCGTATTCAACAAGGTTTTGTTTTCTTGAACGATCTCCTCCATACATCGCGCGAATTTGTGGAACCGTGACATGACTTTCATCAACCACCAATAAAAAATCATCCGGGAAATAATCGAGTAAACAGAAAGGACGGCTTCCGGTTTTGCGACCATCAAAATAACGTGAATAATTTTCAATGCCTGAACAGTAACCTAATTCGCGCATCATTTCCAAATCATAAGTGACGCGGTCTTCAAGCCGTTTTGCCTCAAGATGTTTTCCAATTTCTTTGAAATATTCAACCTGTTTCATCAAATCATCCTGAATATCAAAAATGGATTGTGTCATTTTCTCCTTCGAGGTTACAAAAATATTAGCTGGATAAATGGTCATTTCATCTAAGCTATTTAAAGTTTTGCCAGTTAAGGGATCGAATGTTTCAAGTTCCTCAATATCATCACCCCAAAAAACAATTCGATAACAAATATCTGAGTACGCCGGAAAAACATCAACGCTATCTCCTTTTACCCTGAAATTACTGCGATTCAAAGCAATCTCATTTCTTGAGTACAGGCTGGCAACCAATGCATGTAAAAAAGCATTACGCCCTATTTTATCGCCAATTTTTAACCTGATCACATTACTTGTAAAATCATCAGGGTTTCCAATTCCGTAAATACATGAAACCGATGAAACTACGATGATATCACGCCTGCCAGATAGAAGGGAGGATGTTGTGCTTAGTCTCAGCTTCTCTATCTCATCATTAATCTGAAGATCTTTTTCAATATAAGTGTTGGTAACCGGTAGATAGGCTTCCGGCTGATAATAATCGTAATACGAAACAAAATATTCAACAGCATTATTCGGAAAAAATTGTTTAAATTCTCCATAGAGCTGAGCAGCAAGCGTTTTGTTATGACTTAAAACCAAAACAGGTCGATTTAATTCATTAACCACATTCGCTATGGTGAAAGTTTTTCCACTTCCGGTTACACCCAAAAGTGTTTGCGCCCGATCTCCTCTTAATATCCCTTCAGTTAGCTGTTTAATGGCCTCAGGTTGATCTCCGGTCGGCTTAAAGTCAGATATGAGTTCAAATTTCATGCTTTTTTAGTTGAATCCAAAAATACTAATTCATCTATAAAATAATGGATTTATTTTAAATATAATTCAACACTTATAGGGAAATGATCTGAGAGATTTATATTCAGTTCGGAATAATCAATTGAACCGAATACAGGATCGAAAAGGATGTAATCAATACGGAAGGCAGGGAAATTACCATTGAAAGTTTTACCAATTCCAGCGCCACTCTCGATAAAAGCGTCGTTTAGATTTTGTGCGAGTTTTTTGTAATTATAAGAATTGGGCAGTTCGTTAAAATCGCCGCAAACTATTACAGGATAAGGAGCATTTGAGATATGCTCTTTTAGGATTAAAACTTGTTTGGTTCGGTTAATAAGTGCTTTTTTAAGTTTGCCAATTAGTTTTGTGGTATTTGGTTTTGGAATACTATCGTTAGGGCTGATTCCTGTCACAAACGAATAATCAACATAATTTAAACTAATTGATTCCAGGTGAATATTGTAAACCCTTACGGTGTCAAATTGATAAATTAAATCAATAAAAGTTCCGAATTTTCGGGTTTCTGCATGTTCAAATATTCCGGAATTTACAATTGGATATTTACTAAAGGTGGCCATTCCAAAAACCTTGTTTTTCTTTGGGTTAAAATAACTTTCAAAAAAATAATTGTCAGAACCCAAACGTTGCTTTAACTGGGCATGCGATGCATAAATGTTTTCTCCGATATAGTTGAACTCTTGCATACAAACGATGTCAGCATCTTGAGATTCGATGAAGCTGAATATCTTTTCTTGAACCTCTTTACTGAACGAACCTGATTTGGAATGATGTGAAAAATTATGAACATTGAATGAGAGTATGGAAATTGCCTCAGCTCTATTTTTATCTCTAACAAAATTTAATTGGAAAAACTTGCCGGGTAAATTAAAACCTAATAAAATGATGATGACAGAAAGCCAAAAATAATTTCTCCATAAACTGAACCAGAATATTACAAAAAGTAAATTGATAATGAGAAGAAAAGGGTAGGCCATCCCGACTATTGATATGACCCAGAATTTAAGTGGGCTGATATAGACTGACAAATAAGATAACCCAAGAAAAATAACAGCAAGATAGTTCAAGTATAGTAGATACCTGAATATGAAATATTTATTCTGCAGGGCTTTATGCACTATTTGTTGCTACTTTTAAACAACAATTCTTTTTCTTTTTTTGTCAGGCTACCATAACCTGATTTGGAAATTTTTTCTAAAATCTTATCGATCTCTTTCTGTTGTTTATTCTTATTTCGATTATATTCATCATCGCTAACAGGGCGCGCTTTTTTTGCAGGATTAGAATAAACTTTACGCGGCTGGTTCCGGAACGAAATTTTAGGAATTTTAAATCGACTCCAGTTCATGGCATATCCGTTTTTTAATAACCAAATATAAGTAAACCCCCAAATAGCACCTCCGATATGCGAAATGTGACCACCGGCATTTCCTCTTTGTATACTCAAAACATCAATAATGATAAAGAAAATAGCCAAATGTTTTAGTCTTACCCGTCCAATAATTATTAAATGAATATAATAATTTGGAACATGGGTAGCGATGGCAACTAAAATGGCGATTACAGCAGCTGAGGAACCAAGTAATGGTACAGAATAATAAACCGCACCCTGAAAAACTGGAAAGACATTATAGGTGATTACAAAAAGTAAGGCGCCAAACAATCCGCCCCAAACATAAACACTTAATAATTTCGCAGAATTTAAGTACTCCGAAAAAATACGTCCACTAAAATACAGGATGACCATATTGAAAAACAAATGGAAAAAACTTTCCTGAAGAAACATATAAGTCAGAAGTGTCCACGGTTTTAAAATCAAATCACTCAAATTTGAAGGAACTGCAAACCAGGAAACCATTAAAGAACTGCTTCCGGATTGTGCCAGCCAGAAGAATAAGTTAATCAAGTTTGCGAAAATGAATACTGCAATATTGATTAAAATCAAACGCGACAATAAAGACCGTTGCTTAAAAAACGATTTAATTTCTTCTATGGGACTGTTATATGCTTGCATCTATATTCTAATTTCGTTTCCAATATTTTATTAAAAAGAATCCGAATATCATTCCACCCAGATGTGCGAAGTGTGCGACATTATCTGAAGGATTATTTGCAATGCCTGAATAAAGTTCAATGGCACCGTAAATCATCACAAACCATTTTGCTTTAATTGGTATGGCAAAATACAAATAAATGACTGCATTTGGAAATAACATTCCAAAGGCCAACAGCAATCCAAAAACAGCACCCGATGCACCTACGGTTGTTGTATTAATAAGCATGTTTAATTTTGCCATTGCCAAATTCTGATAATTCATTCCTTGCTCCAGAACGCTACCACCTTCTCTGTAAACGACATCAATAAGGTCAGCCGTTAGTGAAGCTTCAATTGATTGAATTCTCACAAATGTTATAATGGTTTGAATAACCGCTGCACCTATGCCGGTTACTAAATAATAGGTTAAAAATCTTTTAGGACCCCAGACTTCTTCAAGTGTTTTGCCAAACATCCATAAGGCAAACATATTAAAAAAGATATGCCCCATACCACCGTGCATAAACATGTAAGTAACAAACTGAAAGGGACTGAAATTTTCAGAAGCAATATAGTGTAAACCCAAATATTTGCTTAAATCAATTTGAAATGCACTCTGAAAGGCCAGCATGGCTAGAAAAAACAGCCCATTTATAATTAACAGGTTTTTCACAATAGGAGGTAAAATGTTAAATCCTCTAGGTCTGAAAGATTGCATATTCATATTTTCATTTTAATTAAATAATTTTTCTACTTCATCAATCGAAACAACTTTAAAAACAGGCTTACCACCTGGCGACAAATCAGGAACTGAACAGGCAAATAATTTATCAACCATCGCATTCATTTCTTTTTTTTGCAAACTGTTCCCTGGTTTAATGGCCATATTGCACGAAAGTGATCGGACTAAATTAAGCCTTTTATCCAAATTTAAGTCGCTTAAGTTTTTACGATAGTTTTCAATAATACTTTCAATGCTTTCTTTAATGCTGATATCTTTTAAATCTGCGGGCCGCCCTGTAAAAACAAAGGCGTTCTTCCCTAAACTGTTGATATCAAAACCTATCGTTTTCAAATCTTCTTTAATTTCATCAATGATTTCCGAATCAGAAGAACTGAAGGTGATGGTTTCAGGAAAAAGTTCCTGCTGTGAATGTGCGATCTGACCATCAAACTGTTTAAGATATTCCTCATATAAAATACGCTCATGTGCCCGTGTTTGATCAATAATCATTATTCCTGAACTTACCACAGTAACGATGAAACGTTGCTTAAATTGAAATATTCTTTCATTAATGAATTTATCGGACTCAGGAATTAAATTTTTAAATTCCTCTTGTTTTTTTATTTCTGATTTTCCTCTTTCTATCCAATTATCATCACTTTTTGGCGATTGATATAATTGTTCCCAGTTTTTTTTATTACTTGTGTCTCTTGGGCTTTGTGCAGGTTTGTGATTCGTTTCAAAAGGATTGTAATCCTTATTGATTTTGATGGTTGGTGGATTAATTTGTATTCCTTTTGGTGGCTCAGGAAAATCAAGCGATCGTTCACTTTCAAAATCTAAGGATGGGGTGATATTATATTTTCCTAAAGATTGACGGATTGCTGAGCGTAACATGGCATAAATCGTTTTACTATCCTGAAAATTCACCTCTGTTTTTGTGGGGTGAATATTGATGTCGATTGTTTTTGGATCGATTTCAATAAATATAAAGTAGCTCGGAAAGGTGTCTTTTGGAAGAAGTTCTTGAAATGCAGCATCAACCGAATGATGCAAATAAGGATGTTTTATAAATCTGTTATTCGCAAAAAAGAACTGTTCACCTCTTGTTTTTCTGGCAAACTCAGGTTTACCCACAAAACCATAAATCTTTAAATTTTCTGTGGTTTCCTCTACAGGCACCAGACGATTAGCGTATTGTGAGCCAAGCAAAGCAGTAATTCTTTGTTTTAAATTTGAATGATTCAGATGAAAGATCATCTTTTCATTATGATGCAATGACATTGTAACATCAGGATTAACCATTGCTACTCTTGTAAATTCATCAATGATATGTCGGGTTTCAACCTGATTTGATTTTAAAAAATTTCTACGTGCCGGAACATTAAAAAAGAGATTTTTAACCGCGATATTACTTCCCGAAGGGCATTGAATTGCCTTCTGATCAATTACCTTTGAACCTTCTGTATTCAGCTGAGTTCCTAATTCATCTTCGGTTCTTCTGGTGCGCAATTCAACCTGAGCAATGGCTGCAATTGAAGCCAATGCTTCACCTCTAAAACCCATGGTTCGAATGGCAAACAAATCAGATGCAGCTTTAATTTTTGAAGTAGCATGACGTTCAAAAGCCATTCTGGCATCGGTAACCGACATGCCACATCCATTATCAATTACTTGAATTAATGACTTACCCGAATCTTTAACCACAAGATTAATCACAGTAGCCCCTGAATCAATTGCATTTTCAAGCAATTCTTTCACCGCCGAAGCAGGTCGTTGAATAACCTCTCCGGCTGCAATTTGATTTGCAACCGCATCAGGAAGTAATCTGATAATGTCTGGCATTAAACTTAAGTTATTGAATTGACTAGATTTTGCACAAAGTCAGTAAAGAAAATATAGTAAACAGCAAAAAGAAGTATCGCAAAATAAATCATGGTACGGATTCGAGAATTCTTTTTCGTATCTGTTCGTCCCCGGCGCCATTTTCTTTGCAATTCTCCACGGTAAAAAGATTTATGATCAGAACTATCGCCCAGTCCAAGATCTTTTTTACGTTGCTCTCTTTCTTCTTTCTCTGCATCGTAGTATAAAGGCTTGTATTCAAATGCCTTTGGTTTTGATGTTCTGAAGAAAACAAATTTCATCTGATTAATTTTTTAGGTTCATTTTTGATTAAGTAAACATGAAAATCTCATGAATATTTATTCATCATTACAAAATTGATTCCAAAACAAAATTATCGTTTTTTTTTAAACAGTAGTGCTTGATTAAGTATCTTTAAGTAAATTTAACTTGTCGTTCAAAATAAAGCAATGAAATCGAATTTAAAGAAAAAAATTGACAATTTAATTGTGGTAGGCGATCGACTGTTGATCAAGCCCAAAACCCTCACAAATAAAACAAAGAGTGGGCTCTTTTTACCGCCCGGATATAAAGAGCGCGAAGAAATTCAAACCGGATATATAATTAAATGTGGCCCTGGCTATCCTATTCCTTTACCATCGGAAACAGATGAACCATGGAAATCGGGTGAAGATCAAGTGAAGTATGTTCCTTTGCAAGCTAAAACTGGTGACCTTGCAATCTTTATGCAAAAGGGAGCCATAGAAATTGTTTACGATGGAGATAAATATTTTATCGTTCCTCAGCATTCAATTTTATTGCTCGAAAGAGACGAAGATTTATTCGATTCATAAGTTTAATAAAAATTTTCATCTCAATAATTTATTTGAAAAGATATTAGCAAAATCAATTTAATTTCTGGCTAACAGCTAAAATAATTTCTACATTTGCATCAGTTGGTACTTTATTCTATGTTTTTTAGAATGAGCTTAAAACGGGAATCTCGTGAAAATCGGGAGCTGTCCCCGCAGCTGTAAGTCCTTTAGTGTTTGAAATTCCACAGCCACTATCCATGCTTTTTTGGATGGGAAGGCCATTTTAAACGGACGAGCCAGAAGACCTGCCAATTGCTATTCATCCAAATTTAGGGGATGAGTTTGCCGGGTAGAGCATAAATGTATTCGTATGAAAATTGCTATTAAAACTTATTTATTACTTGGCTTTTCGCTTTTGTTTTTACTCCCCTTGAGCTTGAAATCACAAGAGGTTCAACGTATTATTTCATTGGCACCATCGCTTACACATGATTTAAAGTTGATGGGGCTTGAGGATAAAATCGTTGGAATTACGAGCTGGTGCGAAAATAATGCCGATAAAAGTATTCCAATTGTAGCGTCAGCAATAAATGTGAATATTGAAAAAGTAGTAAGTTTAAAACCCGATTTGGTTATCGCAACCTCCTTAACCAATCCCGAAGTGCAAAGATCTCTGGAAAACATCGGGATAGAATTGGTGTATTTTCCTTTACCAAAATCTTTTGACGAAATAAATGAGCAGTTTATGGAACTTGGTAAATTGGTTGGCAAAGCTAAAATTGCAAATAAAATAATTCAACAGGAGAAGGCCAAGGTTGAAGCTTTAAAGCAAATGATACCTGAAGGAGAAAGGCCCAAGATTTTTGTGGAAATTGGAACAAAGCCTTTATTCTGCGTTATTCCAAATACTTTTCTAAACGATTATATCACTTTTTCGGGTGGAGTGAATGCAACTGATGATTTGAAAAATGGAATGGTCTCGCGAGAAAGTGTGTTGGTTCGAAATCCGGATGTGATTGTTTTGGTAACCATGGGGAATGTTGGTGAGGAAGAAAAACAAAACTGGATGAATTATTCATCGATCAATGCGGTTAAATCGAATCAGATTTTTATTGTTGATTCAAACATTGCCTGCAGTCCAACACCAGATCATTTTACACAAACCTTAGAAATTTTTGTAAACTTTTTATACAAAAAATGAAATATACTCGATGGTTCATATACATCATGGTTTTGCTGATTCTTTTGTTGTTTGCGATAGGATTGTCTTTAAGCATAGGCGAGCTTAATTTTTCAATTTTTGATATTCCTAATATTTTAAAAGATGGAGAAGGAAGTGTGGAATATTCCATTCTAAAAAACATTCGTTTGCCAAGGGTTTGGATGGGATTAGCTGTAGGCGGAGCCTTAAGTCTTTCTGGTGTGATTTTACAAGGAATTTACCACAATCCACTGGTTGAGCCTTATACTTTAGGTATTTCCGGAGGAGCAGCCTTAGGCGTTGCTTTCACGATTGTATTTGGCTTGCATTTTTTATTTGGGGCATTTATGCTGCCACTTTTTGGTTTTATTGGTGCTTTCATTTCTATCACATTGGTTTATTTTATTAGTTTAAGGCATGGTAAATTGAAAATTAACAGCATGCTGCTCATCGGTGTGATGATCAGTTTTATCTCATCTTCGGCCATGATGTTATTAATGGCGATTACGACCACCGAAAATCTTCATGGGATAATATTCTGGATCATGGGATCTCTCGAAGAACCCAATCAATCCTTGATTCGCTTAACAATTTGGGTTTCTGTTTTCGGATTAATTGCCTCTTATTTTTTAGTTCAGCCGTTAAATGCCTTACGGTTGGGTGAAGAAAAAGCCCGACATCTTGGTATTAATACAGATTTGAGCATTCGATTATTGTTTGTGATTGCGTCACTTTTGGCAGGTGTTAGTGTGGCCGTCGCAGGTGTGATTGGTTTTGTTGGTTTGGTTATACCTCACATCATGCGGATTTTGGTTGGTTCCGATTTCAGGATTTTACTTTTATCTTCATTTCTTGGAGGAAGTATCTTTTTGATTTTATGTGATACGCTTGCCCGTATTTTGATTTTACCAAATCAATTACCCATTGGCGTTATTACAGGAATTGTTGGTGGCATAACTTTCGTAATCATTCTGAGTCGTACTTCTTTAAAAATTAATAAATCCTGAGCAGATGAAAGAAGTTTTATCCATAAAGGATTTTAAATGCGGATACGATAAAAAGTTTCATGTTCAACAAATAAGTTTTGAGCTCCCCAAAGGTTGTTTTGCCGGAATTATCGGGCCAAATGGATCTGGAAAAACGACCTTATTCAGAGGAATTAGCGGAGAATTAAATACATTAAAAGGAACAATAAAAATTGATGGCTATAATTTGAAACAAATGGGCTTTAAGGAAAAGGCCAGAAATATTGCGGTGGTAAGCCAAACCATCGAAACTGTTCACATGAGCGTAGAAGATTATGTGTTGATGGGCAGGATTCCTTATCAAAGTCGATTTCATTTTTTTGAAACACAACATGATGTTGATGTGGCACGCAAATACATGAAGCTTACCGGTGTTTATCAGCATAAAAATAAAATCATGTCTCAGATCAGTGGGGGAGAGCAACAGCTGGCAGCCATTGCACGTGCCCTAGCGCAAGAGCCAAATCTCCTTTTACTTGATGAACCAACCTCACACTTGGATATTACCCATCAGGTACAGGTGCTAAACCTCATTCAACGTTTAAATAAAAAACTCGGTTTAACCGTACTTATGAATATCCATGATTTAAATCTTGCAGGTGAATATTGCGATTACCTTATTCTTTTAAAAGATGGAAAAATGAAAATGCAGGGGAGCCCCGAAGAAGTTATTCGTTACGATATTTTAGAAGAAGTTTATGAAACGGTGGTTGTTACCCGAACCAATCCCATCTCCAAAAAACCGGTGGTATTTTTAGTTTCTGAAAAGGTGTTAAATGAGAAATCAGCTCAAAATGAATCATTGGGCGAAAGCAACTAGTCTGAGTCTAAAACTTTAAAATCTTTCAGGTTATTTATGAAAAAAAGGTGTAGGTATAAAATAGTTTTAAATTGCAATCTTATTTTTTTACATTTGTTAGCATTACCCTTAAATAATTAGCCATGAAAAAAATATTCATAATTTTTCTTTTTTTTCCCATTTTAATTTCTTGTTCACAGATGAAAACTCAAGTCGATCTCATTGTTTTTAATAGTAAAATTTATACCGTTGATCATGAATTTGGCATAGCAGAAAGTTTTGCCATTAAAGATGGAAAGTTTGTTGCCGTTGGCACAACTGAAGAAATTTTAGACGAATACAGTGCCACCCGATCAATCAACGGAATTGGCAGATTTATTTATCCTGGTTTAATTGATGCCCATGCGCATTTTTATGGATATGGCATAAGTTTACTAACCAATGCTGATTTAAGAGGCACCAAATCTCCTGAAGAAATTGTTGAACGATTAAAAGCCTTTCATGCAGAGCATCCTTCGGAATGGGTAACAGGCAGAAGTTGGGATCAAAATGACTGGGAAGAGAAAAATTTCCCAACGAAAGAAATACTGGATAAGGCTTTTCCGAATAATCCGGTTACCTTGCGCCGGGTTGATGGCCATGCCGCATGGGTAAATAGTGAAGCACTGAAACGTGCCGGAATTACTTCTAAAACAAAAATTCAAGGTGGTGATGTAATACTCATTAATGGCGAACCAAGCGGAGTATTGATTGATAATGCCATTGATTTGGTGGATAGAATTGTACCCGGACCAACCAAAGAAGTAAGTGCTGAAGCTTTAATCGCTGCCCAAGAAAATTGTTTTGCCGTTGGCTTAACTTCAGTTGTAGATTGTGGACTTGGTTATTCAACGGTAAAACTGATTGACGATTTAAATAAAAAAGGCGAACTTAAAATGAGGCTGAATGCCATGTTAAGCCCGACTGAAGAAAATTTTGAAAATTATGTAAAGAATGGTCCATACGTTACCGATTACTTAACCGTTCGCTCTATTAAGCTTTATGCCGATGGGGCGCTTGGTTCGCGTGGTGCTTTAATGATTGAACCTTATTCTGATGATCCTGGTAACCGTGGTTTACTAATGATGGATAATGAAGATTATAAAAAATTCTGTCAATTGGCTTATGATAATAATTATCAGGTTTGCATCCATGCAATTGGTGATATGGGAAACAGATTTAGTTTAAATCTTTATGGAGAATTTTTAAAAGGTGAGAACGACAGAAGATGGAGAATTGAGCATTCCCAAATTATTCATCCCGACGATTTTCAATTATTCAAAAAATATTCTATTGTTCCATCCATACAACCAACACATGCAACCTCGGATATGTATTGGGCAGAGGACAGGATAGGAGCAGAGCGCATGAAAGGGGCTTATGCATATAAAAAATTACTGGATACTTTCGGATGGGTTCCAAGTGGAACTGATTTTCCAGTTGAAGAAATTAACCCTATGTACACTTTTTATGCAGCTTCAATCAGGAAAGACAATTCGGGTTATCCTGAAGAAGGATTTCAAATGGAAAATGCACTGACTCGCGAGGAAACCTTAAAATCAATGACCATTTGGGCCGCAAAGGGAAGCTTCGAAGAAAATATTAAAGGAAGTATTGAAGTTGGTAAATTCGCTGATTTTGTGATTCTTGAAAAAGATTTAATGACTGTTGAAGAGCAACACTTACCTCACATGCGGGTGATGTCCACATTTTTAAATGGGGAAGAAGTTTTTAAAAGGAAAGTTGATTAATCAATTTAATTAGCCTAGCAAATTTTCTCATATTTTATCTACCATTATTCAAAATAATGAATTCTTGACTTTGGACTGCATATATTGTACTTTTGTTTCATACCTCCGTTAGCCTCAGGATATTAGGGTAGTTTATCTGTTAGTAATTTAAACCTTATCTAATATGAAACACTTAACTATGCGAAAGACTTATTTTTCGTGCCTCTCGGTCATTGTCATTCTATTAATCAGTTTTAGTTCATGTAAAAAGGATGACGACAACAATGATGATCCCCCTGCATCTACAGAAATTGTAGTTGGTAAATGGAAAGCCACCTGTGGTTTTGGAACCTTTGAATTTACAGTTAATCCAGCCAGAACTTATATCACCGAATTCAGTTTAAAATTCGATAGCTGGACCATGGGGTATTCTACCTTTAATGGCACCATGAACTTATCGAGTACGCCAGGTTGGCAAATTACCAATCGCCAGTTTTCATTTTCAAAAAACTTAAACCCAATCCCACCAGGCAGCCAAATGATGAATATTAGTGGCACGTTTAATTCCTTAGGAACTGGCGCAAGCGGTAATTGGGATGCAAACTACGATGGAATAACCGATTCCGGAAGCTGGACAGCCGTTCCCTTAAATAATTAAATTGATAAATTCTAACTTGCTAAGCCCAAAACAGCTAATAATTAGTCTTTAAAGTCGGGAGTACAGGTTACCATACATTAAATATCACGCCGAGCTG
Organism: Bacteroidales bacterium; assembly: GCA_963675215.1. Taxonomy (GTDB): domain Bacteria; phylum Bacteroidota; class Bacteroidia; order Bacteroidales. The sequence continues at coordinate 2,899,661 of OY775914.1, read as the reverse complement.
TTTATATAATTTCTATTTAATCTTCGGGTGCTACAATAATTTAATTAATAGGTGTTTATGATCTGTTTTGTCAGCAAGTTTATTTTTTTTGATTTTAAACACCTTTTCCAATGATTATATTTATTTCATTTCATATTCGTATGGTAACAAATCTCCAGTGCGTTTTTTGATCATTTCTCCTCCCCACTCTATACCTTCAGCAAAATATCCAATTTCATTAAAAAAAACTTCCTTTTTAAAGAAAATAACAATACTACTTAAATCTGTGTAATAAATGTTCAGCTTAATGGGGCTAGTGAAGAATCTTTTGTATCTATAAATAGCATCTTTGAGATAAGTATCTTTGTGGATTACCATATCTTCATATTTTAACTCTTCACCTTCAGAATTTTTAACAACAAAACCAGCTGATTTTAAATCATTTCTCCAAAGAGCCCTGAAAAAGTGCATTCTTGATCCAAGATAGGTCTCCTTCCTTCTTGTTTCATAATCCTGCTTATCTTTTTCATCAAGTTCAAAATCTTTTTTAAAAATATAATTCCCCTTAAAAAGGAAAGTCTGATTTTTTTTGTGATATTCAAATTTATCAAGCGCATAAGAAATTTCATAGCCTAAAGCATTGTTAGTAATAAGAATTGGTTTAGATGCAAATGCTTTCAGCGTATCTCTGTCAGATTCGTAGTTGAAGGTGATATCTTCTTCATTAAGAATTTTGCAACTAGCCGCATTATTTCCTGTTCCAAGAAATATTTCTTTGAATGTTCTTAAATTCTTTTTTCTTTTTTTGACTAAAGATTTCGAATGAATATCCACTTCATTTAGTACAAATATTTTGGGCTTTAAATAAATTATTAGCGCTTCGTCAGTAGCATAATCAGAGAGGGTTGTAGAATAATATCCGACCGCGCTTATTGTTAATGGCATCGAATGGGTTTTCGCAATATTAAATTCAAAATTTCCGTTCTCATCAGAAGTAGCGCCATTAAAAGTACCATTGAAATAAATTGATGCAAATAAAATGGGGTTTTTAGTTTTTTTGTCTAAAACAGATCCCTTTATTACCTGGTTTTGTGCCGTTGCAAATAGACTGATGAATGAAAATAGTAAAATTGTTTTTTTCATAAGTCAATTATAAGTTGAAATATTTATGTAACTATAAACGATATTACTTTTTTTTGTTAAGTTAAATTAAATAAATCTTAGCCAATATATTTAATTTTGGGATATTAAAAAATGTTGTACCCTATAACAAATGAAATATTGTGATATTTCGATAACCAATCTAGCCTATAATTGCTTGGAACCTGATGGAACCCTGAAATTTCTCGGGATAATCCAAAATTTAATTCCAAACTAAATTTATTAAAGCTATACCCAGCCCCAATATTAAGGCTTGGGAGCACCTCAATATTCTCGTCTATTAATGTCGGGTCCATAGGCCGATCTAAGTAGAATGTAATTTTTGAATTAACAGGAATGTCATAAATTAAACTGGCATTAAAGCTTAATTTGGAATCAGAATTCAGAAATAAATAATGCCTTAATCCAATCCCTAATTCAACATAACCAAAGTTAATATCTAATTGAGCATCGCTAAGTGAAAAAATATAATTTAACTCATCTTTATATTGTGTGTAGCTTGGCTCGAAAAAAATAGCCCATTTATCATTATTAAAAGGTAGAATTAATTCAGTTTCAACACCAACCCTATAACTTAAATTATTTTTCATTTCAATGTTATTAGTACCTAAACCTCTCTCAATAAACATAGAACCATAATTTAGTCCTGGTTTGATCTTGAGATATATAGATTTTCTAATTTTCTTTTTGTAATAACTAACATATTCAGAGTTCGAGCAATTATTATATTTAATAAAATAATTGTGTAAATCAGTGATCGAATAATCGAGATTTTCTAGGTCTCTCATGCTAATTGAATTGCATTTTAATATGCCACCTAGCTGTTGTTTAAATCTGTTGTTTTTCCCAATTCTAAATTCAGAAGCTTTGTATATTTTATACACTAATTGATCAATATCCGAATTATTATAAGAATAGAAAAATCGAGTTAAGCTTGGGCTTTTATAGATATATAAATTCGCTTTACCTTCAATCAATTGTTTTAAAAACAAAGTTTCTTTTTTAAACAATGGATTCCTGTCTAGCGTTAATTTATCAATACTTTCACTGGAGATATCTATGTTAACTGTATGTCTCTCAAATTTTATTTTATTAAAAATGCCAAATCCCGAGATTTCTTTGATTGTTGCATCTATAGTTTCACGATTTTCTGATAGTTTATAAATTATCTTATCAGGATTATATCTCCAGTCAACATTTTTTATTAAACAACTAATCCTTTCATTATCATTATTTATAATATATCCTTTTTCAAATGCAGTTTGAGAATAGCCTGATAATGATATTGTTAAAATTGTAATTATTAAGATTTTTTTCATTTTAATTGTTTTTTAATTAAGGTTTGCTTTTAAGGTTCAATAAATATTTAATGGTTATACATCTTTTATTTAATTAAAAAGGTAATTCATAAATTGATGTTAGTTTAGTTCCGAAAATTGTTTGTAGTATTTTAATTTTAATATGCATGATTGTTCTCTTCGTGCTATTAGCCCATCTTTTATGATATATGGTTTAGCTAAATTATACGCGATGTCATCCAGCAAGCTTTGTCATATTTGTAGAATTATCTTTATCAACTTTAGGAGGATTGAAAGCATACTTCTATGAAACATGTATTTAATCGTTTACTAAAATTTAGTCCAATTTTAAATTTGTGGGGAGTTTGAAATTCTTAATCAACAGCAATACCCAGGTGTGAAGAATTTCAAGAAATAAAGATAGGAAAATAATTTGGTAATTTGAGAATTTGATGATGTGATTATTGAAAAAGCTCAGATGTTCAGAAGATTTGGGATTTTCAATGTTCGATTTTCAATTTTTGATTTTCAATATAGGTAGGGCAAAAACAATCGCATCACTATTGAATGTCGACTGAATGTCTGTTGAGTGTCGTTTTGATATTCGATTTTCAATTTAGGTATGAAAAAAACAATCGCATTACTATTGAATGCCGACTGAATGTCTATGGAATGACAATGATGATGTTCAATTTGCAGTGTTCGATTTGAAATTTCTAATTTAAGTCGAACTAATGCGTTGATGAATATAGAATGATTTTTAAAGATCTTTTCTGCGCACTGGCATGGTCATACATCTGGCACCACCGCCACCTCGAGATAGTTCTGAGCCATCGATGGTAACCACACATTTTTTGCTATCCGCGATATTGCTTTTCCCATTTACAACCTGAGCAGCAGGGATGATATCGTAACCATTTTTACTTAATTCCTCAATGGTATAAACGTTTCTGCTGTAACCCATTACTTTACCGGGGGCAAGTGCAAAAAAGTTTGCGCCACTATGCCATTGTTCTCTTTCCTGAGTCCATAAATCGGCAGTTCCACCGCAATAAATGGGCTTCATATCACGTCCCAATTTTTTAAGGCATTCTAAAATGTTTTTCTCTTCAATGATTTTAACCTTGCCCTTATCAATTTCAATATGGATGGTTCTAAAACGATTAGGCTGCATTATTACAGGTTCGTAAACCATGCACTCGTCATGATTTAAAAATGTAAAAACCATGTCGAGATGAATGAATGATTCCCGATCGGTTGGTAATTCCTGAACGATGATATGCTTTTTTATTCCTCTTTTTTTGAAGTTCTTTATGATTTTATCAATCCCTTCGGTTGATGTTCGGGCACTAATTCCAATCACCAATAAATCTTCACCACCAATTAAAACATCACCGCCTTCAATCTTAATATTGGCTTTAGGGTCATTTTCGATATGAAATATTTTGGTGTTAAAAATAGGAGAGTGGGTAAAGATCGCTTCCATGATCTGAGCTTCTCGTTCGCGAACCACACTAGCCATGTGCCCTATTAATACTTCATCTTTTATGGATATAGAAGAGTCTCTGGTAAAAAAGAAATTGTGCAAAGGACGAATTGCAAATCGTTGATTGGTTAAAAACCGCGTGAGATTATCTCTTGTTAAAACAACTCCTTCGATGAGTATTTTTGCAAGCTCAGCCGCATTTAAATCATAAATATAGTCTAAGGTACTTGAGTATCTGCATGAATTACAGACTTTTTTTAGAAGTTCGGTTTTAGCTGTTTCGTCTGTTAAAACTTCTTTCAATAAATCCTGAACTTCAAATACTTTTGTGGTTTTTCTAAGCACTTCCCGAAATGAAGAATATTCTTCTTGAGCTACTGAAAGGTTTAGAATGTCGCTATACAATGCACGTTCAGCATTTTCAGGAGTCATGTTTTCGACCTCACTTCCCATGCTGTGAATAATCACAGCTTCCAATTCACCTATCTCCGAATTTACATTAACACTATAATTTTGCTTTGTATCCATCTCCTCGTTTTCTTAGTTTTTGCAAAGGTATGAATTCAGTTGCATATTTAAGGCAAACTATTTTAAAGCGGGAAATAATTCCGGAGCTTTCCTGTGATGTGTTCCTTGTTCATAAGCATAACAGTATTTGATGAGCGTTGGTTCATCAAACATTCTGCCTAAAAATTGGAGACCTGCAGGGAGATTATCACTTGAAAATCCCATGGGAATAGTAAAAGCAGGTTGTCCGGTATGTGGGGCTATAATCTGACTGTTATCTCCTTTATAACCTTCATCATCACCAATTAAGGCTGGTGGATAATTCCATGATGGATAAATGATTGCACCTAAGTTATACTCGTCCATCACATCTTCAATAGCTTTTCTGAAATTTATTCGATGTTGATCTGTATAAGGGTCACCACATGGTTTCTCGGCCGAAAATTCATCTTGATTATTGAGATGATATTTTAAATTACCTTCGATATAATCTGAGTATTTGCCTGATTCAATTATTTCACTAAGGTTTTTTACCGGAACTTTTTCTCCCAATGAAGCCAGATAATTATTTACATCATCTCGAAACATTGAACACCATTGGTTTCTTCTGAGTATATTAAAGTCAGGAATTGTAATTGGATCAATAATCTCTGCACCTAATAATTTTAAATCTTCAATGGCTTGTTCAAATAATGCTTTAATTTCGGGGTGAGGATCATTTTCACTCAACTCACGTAATATACCAATTCGTGCGCCTTTTAATCCATCTACATCCAAAAATTGCTGATAGTTATTTGGGATTTTTCCTTCAGAATGGATGGTTACCGGATCGTTTGGATCGTACCCGGCAATTATTTCCAGAATTCTAGTGGCATCCGTTACAGTACGTGCCATGGGGCCGCCTACATCATTTCTAAGGTATAAAGGAGCAATTCCCGCACGACTGGTTAATCCGAGTGTTGATCTGAAACCAACAAGTGAATTGTGTGAGGATGGTCCTCTGATCGAGTTTCCTGTATCTGTACCAAATCCGGCAGTTCCGAAATTTGCGGCAACAGATGCACCTGTTCCTCCACTTGAGCCGGCTGTTGTATGTTCTAAATTATACGGATTTAAAGTTTCACCAGCAATTGAACTAATTGTTTTAGCCGGACTAAAAGCCCATTCAGCCATATTTGATTTTGCCAACACAATAGCTCCTGCATCTTTTATGGCCTTTACTTGATAGGCATCTTCTTCCGGCTCGAATCCTGCCATAGCTGCAGAACCTGCGGTTGTTTGCAAGCCTTTTGTATTGTAGTTGTCCTTTACTATTATCGGAATTCCATGTAGTTTTCTCAATTTGCCCGTTTCTTGAAATTCACGATCCAATTCTTTTGCGCGTTCAATTGCTCTTGGGTTAATTAATACGATTGAATTTAACGAAGTTGATTGATCATATTTCTGAATTCTTTCAATATAAAGATTCACGAGCTTCTCTGCAGTTAAATCACCATCAATAAATGCTTGATGAATCTGTGCTATGGTAGCTTCTTCGAGAATAAATTTTTCTGATTTTTTATTCATATCTTGATAATCACATGAATTAAAAGATGCGATAAACGCAACAAGAATGAGAAGGATTGGTTTTTTCATATCGACTTGGTGTTAATGGAAAATTAAAGATAAGAATAAAACTAAATCCCATGAAAAAAGGCCGTTAGTATTTACTAACAGCCTTATAAGTGAACTCGGCGGGATTCGAACCCACAACCTCTTGATTCGTAGTCAAGTGCACTATCCAGTTATGCTACGAGTCCAATTTGTTTTTTAAATAATCCCTACCTTTTCCAGATTTGAAAAACTTCTCTCTGGCACGAGCCTCAACTCTGGATTGTAATTCCTCGAAAAGAACTACGTCCCAAGGTCGGTATGCTTTGGTAGATTTATTTTTTCCATTATTATGTTCTTTAATCCGTCGTTCCAGATTATTTGTGATTCCTTTATAAAGTCTGGAATCAACCTTGCTTCTTATTACGTAAACGTAATACATTTTTTTGGTTTCAAGTGCACCCTGCCTGCGGCAGGCAGGTATCCAGTTATGCTACGAGTCCAATTTTTCTTAAAATCCATTGCTGAATTTTTCGATTGCAAAAGTAATAAAATTCTTTGTAATAACCACGAGCTTTATAAGGTAGAAATTAATAAATTTGTTGAAAAAAGGATGGATATAACAAAACTGATCTTAGGATTTACAGAAGTTTTTGGAGCTTCTCTGAATTCACCAAGAATATTTTTTGCCCCGGGTCGCGTCAATTTGATAGGTGAACATACTGATTATAATTCAGGTAAAGTATTTCCCATGGCCATTGATGCAGGAACTTACTTAGTGATAAGACCTAATCAGAGTGAGTGGATTCATTTTTCTTCAACAAATTTTGCTTTCAAAAAACGCATTGCATTAAGCGATATTGGTAAACAGGATGATGGCGTTTGGATCAACTATCCGTTAGGAATTATCAATGAATTTATTCAAAGAGGAACAAAGCTAAGTGGATTTGATGTTCTTTATTCAGGTAATATTCCACCAGCAGCCGGCTTATCTTCATCTGCATCCATCGAAATGGTAACTGCATTCGCATTAAATCAATTGTTTAATGTTGGATTAGATACCATGGAAATGGTTAAATTATGTAAGAAATCAGAAAATGAATTTATTGGTGTTAATTGTGGCATCATGGATATGTTTGCGGTTGGTTTCGGGAAAAAAAATAATGCCATTGCTTTGGATTGCCATACTTTAGATTTTAAATATGCTCCATTGGAATTAGGAGAATTTCAGCTTGTGGTCTCAAACACAAATAAAGAAAGAGGCTTAGCCGATTCAAAATACAATGAAAGAGTAGCTGAATGTGAGGAGGCTGTTCAAACCATAAATAAGGTAAACCCAATAAACAGTTTAAGTGATTTATCCTTAAAAGATTTTCGAGAAGTTGAACATCTATTTTCTAATCCGGTGGTAAAGCGCAGAGCTTATCATATTGTAAGTGAAAATTATCGGGTAGAAGAATCCATGAATGCATTGAAAAAGAACAATCTGGAATTGTTTGGAAAGCTAATGAATGCTTCACATATTTCCTTAAGAGATAATTATGAAGTGACGGGTAAAGAATTAGATGCCTTAGTTGCTGCTTCCTGGAAAGTTGAGGGAGTTATTGGCAGTCGCATGACAGGTGCCGGTTTTGGTGGCTGCACCATCAGTTTGGTAAAAGAGCGTATGCTCGATGATTTTTATGATCGGGTTGGTACGGAATATAAAAAACAAACAGGATTATCAGCCGATTTTCATTTATTTAAACCTTCGGATGGAGTTAGAGAAATAGAGATTTAATAATTTCTGGCACCGAATATTGAACTACCTATTCTTACCATGGTGCTTCCTTCTTCGATTGCAATTTCATAGTCGTCCGACATACCCATTGAAACTTCTTTAAAGGAGCCTACGTTCGAATAAAATTCCTTTTTCAATTCATCGAAACATTCCTTTAAATATTTGAATTCACTTCTTACAAGATCCTTGTTATCAGTTAATGTTGACATACCCATCACACCAACAATTCGAACATTAAGAAGAGATTTAAAATAATCACTGTTGATGATTGATTTTGCTTCCCTTAAATTTAATCCAAATTTAGTTTCTTCTGTAGCGATGTGGAATTGTAATAAACAATCAACTATTCGTTGATTTTTATAGGCATGTTTGTTGATTTCTCCAAGTAATTTAATGCTGTCGACGGAATGGATTAAACGAGCAATTGGGGCAACATATTTAACTTTATTTGTTTGTAAATGTCCGATGAAGTGCCAGTTAATGTTTTTCGGAAGTTGTCCATGTTTTTCGAACATGTCTTGAGCTTTATTCTCTCCAAAGTCAATTTGACCTGCATTAAACGCTTCTAAAATATCTTCATTAGGTTTTGTTTTTGAAACAGCGATCAATCGAACATGATCGGGGATTGTTTTTTTTATTTTCTGTAGTCGCTTTTCTATATTCATGGAAGGTATTTTGTACAAATTTAAAATTTAAAAGAAATCAACAGGAATTAATTTCATAATTTTGCTCACAATATTTTAAACATATGTTAAGACTCTTAAAATCGCTTTTCAAACAATTATTATTCTGGATAACATTTTTTGCACTTTTGCGATTTATTTATTTGATTTATAATTTCAGAGAGCTCCAAATAGTGCAAGTTTCCTTTATTGAGGCTGTTTCCGTATTCTGGTATGGATTAAAACTCGATCTGGCAACAGCATGTTATCTGATCATAATTCCATTCCTGTTAATCTTAATACAATCTGTTTATGCCAAAAAATACTTGGGACTTGTTAATAAAATTTATACCGGAATTATAATTTTTTTCTATGCTTTATTGATTACTGCCGAATTAGGAATTTATGAAGAATGGAAAACAAAGCTTCATTATAAAGCCTTGATGTATCTCAATAATCCCTCCGAAGTTTATAACTCTGCCGAAACAAAAAACTTTTTTGTTTTATTAACCCTTTTTATAGCAGTTGTAATTTTTTCTTTTTGGGTTTATCGAAAATACTTTTTTAGTAAAATTGAAGTTTCAAAAGGCAAATTATTAAATTTTGTTTTTCTTATTGTTTTTCTTCCACCTTTTATTGTGTTAGGAATGAGAGGTGGATTACAGGAAATTCCGATAAACCAGAGCCAATCTTATTTTTCGAAGAAGAATATTTTAAATTTGGCGGCGGTTAATTCCGGGTTTAACCTTTATATCAGTGTTTACGAAAATTTAAATAACCTGGATATAAACCCTTTCTCCTATTTTTCAGATGAAGAAGCAAACAATATACTTGAAAATATTTATACTGTTGAACAAGATTCGACGCCATCAATTTTAAAAACTCAACGGCCAAATATCGTGCTGATTGCACTAGAAAGTTGGTCGGCGACTTTAATTGAATCATTAGGTGGGGTGGCAGGGACAACACCGGAATTTCATGGGCTTGAAAAAGAAGGTGTTTTATTCACAAAAATCTATTCTCCTGGTTCGCGATCGGAGCAAGGCATGTCATCCATTTTGGCAGGATTTCCTTCACACCCTATTTCATCAATAACAGTTCAGCCCGATAAATTTGCACATTTAAGAACGCTAACGCATGTTTTGAAGGAAAAAAAATACAGAACGTCGTTTTATTTTGGAGGACAGCTAATATATGGAAATATTAAAAGTTTCATTATGCATAACGGTTTTGATAAAATTAATGAAGTTTACGATTTTCCTGATGAACCTAAAGGTAAGCTCGGGGTGCACGATGAATTTGTATTTGCACGACAGCTAAAAGAGCTGAATAATGAAACAGAGCCATTTTTTTCAATGATTTTTACTTCCAGTACACATTCTCCTTTTGACATGCCAATGGAGAAAATGATAACATGGGGTGATGAAATGAATATGTACTTAAACTCAGCTTACTATACTGATCGATCACTTGGACATTTTATCGCAAACGCTAAGAAAGAAGCCTGGTATAAAAATACTTTGTTTATTGCTGTTGCAGATCACAGTCATCATTCATATACACACCATCCTTATCATTCAAAAGAGTACCATCAGATTCCACTTTTGCTTTTTGGTGAAGTGATTAAAGATGAATTCAAAGGATTGAAGGTGGATAAATTAGGTTCCCAAACCGATTTGATTGGTACGCTTTTCCCACAACTCGGTTTTTCAACGGAAGAAAAGCTATTTCCGTGGAGTAAAAATTTACTAAATCCTTATACCCCTGAATTTGCCTATATCGCATTTGAAGAAGGAATAGGGTGGGTGAGGCCTGTTGGTGATTTCTTTTATGATAATCAACTTGATTATTATTACCACAATAATATTCCTGAAATTTACAGTGATTCTATTGTTAAAGAAGGAAAAGCTTTTTTACAGATTCTTTTTCAGCATTATATGGACTACTAAATTCACTGCTTCATTTTTGTGCATTAAAACAATTTTTAGGGCAATAGTTTTAATGTCATTATTAGCACTTTCGTCTCATTTTCAAAAAAAATATCGCATTCAAAAAGTGTTACAACCTTTCACACTTTGATTAATTATCTTGAATTTGCATTGACAGGCGGGTAATGTTAAATTCTTTAATTTATTATCAATAAAAATTATTTTTTAATTAAAAGACAATCAGTGCCTTAAAAAATATTTTAAAAAAAAATGAAAAATAAATGATTTTTAGGGGTGACTTTTTGTAAAAAACAGAATAAACTATCAGTAACAGCGATATCAAATCAATTTTGACAGACTGTTTCCTACCAAAAGTTCACACGTGCAATTGGCTTCGGTTTTCACTCCAGGTTCATATTTCCAGAACCGGAGCCAATTTTTTTTACATAAAAAAGGCAACGTTTAACGTTGCCTTAATTCTTTTTTTTGATTCGTCTATTAATCCAATGCATGAATAATTAAACCACTTCTTAGTTTAGGTTCGAACCATGTCGTTTTTGGTGGCATGATATTACCTGAATCAGCGATATTAATTAATTGTTGCATCGAAACCGGATAAAGCGCAAATGCAACTTCCATCTCACCATTGTCAACACGTCTTTTTAATTCGCCCAATCCTCTAATTCCACCCACAAAGTCAATACGTTGCGATCGTCTTAAATCTGTGATGTCTAAAAATGGAGCCAATATTTGGCTCGTTAAAATGGTTACATCTAAAACGCCAATAGGGTCATTGTCGTCATAAGTTCCTTCTTTTGCTGTTAATGAATACCATTTCCCATCTAAATACATCGAGAAATTATGCAATTCAGTAGGTTTGTATATTTCAGTTCCTGCTTCTTCAATCTCGAATGCGCCATTCAATGCCGCTAAAAATTGTTCCGGAGTGTGTCCATTTAAATCTTTAACAACACGATTATAATCAATAATTGTAAGTTGGTTATCAGGAAAATGTACCGCCAGAAAATAATTGTATTCTTCTTTGCCCGTATGGTTAGGGTTATTTTTCTTACGTTCATTGCCAACAAGCGCTGCAGCTGCCGTTCTATGATGACCATCGGCGACATAAGTTGCAGGAAGTTTTTCAAATGCTGTAATGATGCGATCAATTCTATCCTGCTCGCGAATTACCCAGAAATGATGGCCAAATCCATCTTCACTTGTAAAATCATATTCAGGAGTGGCTTTTACAACTTCAGCAACAATTTCGTCAATTTCAGCTACTGCAGGATAAGAAAAAAATACAGGCTCATAATTCATCCCACTGGTACGAACGTGATTCATCCTGTCTTCTTCTTTATCAGGACGAGTTAACTCATGCTTTTTAATAACATTATTCATATAATCATCAACACCAGCTGCTCCCACTAAGCCATACTGTGTTTTTCCGTTCATGGTTTGTGCATAGATATAGAGATAATCCTTATCATCTTGCACCAAAACTTTTTCTTCCATTAATTTAAAAAAGTTCTCTTTTCCTTTATTGTAAACAGCTTCGCTGTGTAAGTCAATATCATCGGGTAAATCAATTTCAGGTTTAATCACACGTAAGTATGAGTATTTATTTTTACCTGCTTCAATTCTGGCTTCTTCCCGGTTTAATACATCGTAGGGACGTGAAGCTATTGCCTGTGCTTTATCTGCTACAGGTCTTATTCCTCTAAAAGCTTTTAAAATCGCCATTTTTAATAATTTATTTATTCTCGAATAGTTTTAATAGGTATTTGCATCAAAATCATGCTCATAATCATTTTCATCTTCTACCTTCACAACACTGCGCTGTAATGAAGAAATAAGTGCCCCAATCATTTTGGTCATTTCCATCAATTGACTTCTTGAATGTATTTCCTGTTCTTCTGTGATAAGATTTAAATTAAATGCAAGTGTTCCATAAACAAGGCATTCTCTTAAGGCACTTTTTGCCATTTTTAAATAGTAGATGAACTGACTCTTGTTTCGAGCAGATCCTTCTGCAATATTTATCGCAATAGCTTGAGCAGACGTACTATATTTTGTTGCCAAATCAAGATTAGCCGGATCAGAAAAAGAATTCGACGCTATCTTCACCCACATTGCATAATCCATTGATTTATGATAAACTCTTAGGTCTTCGAATCTGAAAAAAGTAAATTGTTTGTCGTCATTATGTTCCATTACAGAGTTTTTTAGTTGATGATCAAGATTTAAAAACCTAAGATCGGTTTGCAAAGATGTATGAATTAATTTACTTTGAAAGTTTCATCACCTTTTTCTAAAAGATTAACAATTTGATTTGCAGCAGCAATTCCAGCATTAATGTTTGCTTCAGAAGTTTGAGCACCCATTTTCTTTGGTGTAAAATAACATCTGTTTTCAAAAGCTCCCATTAATTCTTCGGCACAGTTTGGTGCAATATCAGAAAGGTATTTGAAATCATCTCTGGTTTCAAATAATTTCTTTAAATCTGCTTCGTGAATTACTTCTTTTCTTGCGGTATTCACCAAAGTTGCACCTTTAGGCATGCTGTTTAATAAATCAAAATTGATAGATTCTTTTGTTTTATCGTTTGCAGGAATATGTAAAGAAATATATTGGCATTTCTGATAAAGCTCTTCTACAGAACTTAAGGCAGTAACACCGTCAGCTTCAATGGCTTCTTTTTTTACAAAAGGATCGAACGCAAAAACATTCATTCCAAAACCTTTTGCAATGGTGGCTACATATTTTCCAACATTTCCATAAGCATGAATTCCAATTGTTTTGCCTTTTAATTCAGTGCCAGCAGCACCATTAAATTTATTTCGAGCCATATAAACCATCATGCCTATTGCCAATTCTGCAACTGCATTTGAATTTTGCCCGGGTGTGTTCATCGCAACTACATTGTTTTCGGTTGCAGCTTTTAAATCAATATTGTCATATCCGGCACCTGCTCTAACAATAACTTTAAGATTTTTTGCCGCATCAAGAACCTCTTTGGTTGCTTTATCACTTCTAATAATGATGGCATCAACATCTTGTGCAGCAGTTATAAAATCAGATTGATCAGTATATTTTTCAAGCAAAATAGTTTCGTAATTTGCCTTGTCAAATACTTCTTTAATTTGATCCACAGCAGCTTTTGCGAATGGTTTTTCGGTAGCAATTAATACTTTTTTCATTTTTCTATTTATTAAATAATTCAGGCCATTAGCATCTAACAACCTGAATTATATTTTGTGAATTATAATAAAAGTTCTTAAGAAACTTTCTTTTCAAAATCTTGCATTACTTTAATTAATGCTTTTACGCTTTCAACTGGTAAGGCGTTGTAAGTAGAAGCTCTAAATCCTCCAACAGATCGATGACCTTTTAATCCCATCATTCCTTGTTCTCCGGCATATGCGAGGAAATCAGCTTCATGAGCTTCCTTACCTTCTGCCATTACAAAACAGATATTCATAATTGATCGGTCATTTTTATCTCCAACAGTTCCTTTAAATAATGGATTGCGGTCAATTTCGTCATAAAGTAAACCTGCTTTGTAAACATTGGTTTCGTTCATTTTAGCAACGCCGCCATTGTTTTTGAGCCACTTTAATGTTTGTAATGCTGCATAAATAGGAACTACAGGTGGTGTATTAAACATTGATTCTGCATCAATATGAGTTTGGTAATTCAACATAGATGGGATCACTCTGTCAACTTTACCTAAAATATCATTTTTAATGATTACAAAAGTTACACCTGCAGGGGCAAGATTTTTTTGTGCTCCTCCATAAATAATGGCATACTTTGAAATATCGATCGGACGGCTAAATATATCTGAAGACATATCAGCTACTAATGGAATATCGCAATCGATATCCTCTTTTATTTCAGTTCCGTAAATGGTATTGTTGGTAGTGATATGGAAATAATCTGCATCTTTTGGAATACTGAATCCTTTGGGGATATATGAAAAAGTTTTGTCTTCTGAAGTAGCTACAATTTCTACTTCTCCAAAAAGCTTAGCTTCTTTTATTGCTTTTTTTGCCCATACACCAGTGTTCAGATAGGCTGCTTTTTTATTTAACAGGTTATAAGGAATCATTGCAAATTGTGTGCTTGCACCACCACCAAGAAAAAGAACAGAATATCCTTCAGGTATATTTAGTAGTTCTTTAAAGAGTGCCGTAGCTTCATCAACAACTGCAACAAATTGCTTACTTCTATGTGAGATTTCCATGAGTGATAACCCCATATCTGCAAAATTTTCTATTGCATTTTTTGTATTATCAATAGTGAATTGTGGAAGAATTGATGGGCCTGCATAAAAATTATGTTTTTTCATTCCTTTGATTTTTAATGGATTATAAACTGTGATTAAATTAACAATATTTAAATAACAAAGATATAATTTTAGATTTAATATTTGTTAAGAATCGATAAAAATTTTAGTTGTAATTTTGCATATAAATTACTGTAAATAAAAGACAAATGAGTGTTTCTGTGTATCAATCTGCCTTTGTAAAATTAGGGGAATTCTTAATAAATTATCTTGATAATAACTATCACTCCAACAGTGTATTAAAAGTTGAAGATTATACAGAGTTTAATGATAAATGCGATTTGGCCTTTCAGTCAAATCCTTGGTTTACCCAAGAAAATATTCGTTATTCGCTTGAAAAATGGGCGTATATTTTAAACGATGAAAATTTTAATAAATGGCTTAAAAACTATGACTTCAGAAATATAGATGTTTCAGTAAAAACCATTGGAGTGGTTTTAGCAGGAAACCTTCCCATTGTTGGCTTCCATGATTTTATGACTGTACTTATTTCTGGTAATAAATTTATGGGGAAGCTATCTTCATCTGATAAATATTTACTCCCTGCCATCGCAAATATACTGTATAAAATTGAGCCTGATTTTTTATCAAAAATTGAATTTACAGAGGATAGATTACAGAATTTTGATGCCATTATTGCAACAGGTAGTAATAATAGTGCCAGGTATTTTGAGTATTATTTTGGAAAATACCCTCATATTATCAGAAAAAATAGAAATGGAGTAGCTGTTTTAACAGGCGATGAGCAAAATTTAAGTTTGTTTTCAGAAGATATTTTTAGATATTTTGGTTTGGGCTGTCGGAATGTTTCAAAATTTTATGTGCCAGAGGGCTATAAATTTGATTCCTTACTTGGTTCAATGAATAAATTTGAATGGATTGGGAATCATAATAAGTATCGAAATAATTATGATTATAATAAATCCATTTTTTTAGTAAATATGATTCATCATTTCGATAATGGATTTGTTTTGTTTAGAGAAGAAGAATCAATTCCATCTCCAATTTCGGTGGTTCATTATGAATTTTATAAAGATGTTGGAGCGTTAAATATAAAGTTAGAAGGTTTGAAAGAACAGATTCAATGTGTGGTATCAGATGACAGTCGGGTGAAAAATAATATATTACCCGGGCAGAGTCAGAACCCCAATTTATGGGATTATGCTGATGGGGTGGATACGATGGCGTTTTTATTGTCGTTGTGATCAAAAAAAATAATTAAAATATTAATCTGTTGTCTTTGTTTTTAAAAGAATAAACAGTATTTTTGCCGACCGAAAAATCAAAGAATTAAAGATGAAAAAAGACATTCACCCACAAGATTATAGATTTGTTGTTTTTAAAGACATGTCAAACGAGTATGCGTTTCTAACAAAATCAACAGTTAACACAAAGGACACCATCGAATGGGAAGACGGTAAAGAATATCCTTTAGTAAAATTGGAGATTTCAAATACTTCTCACCCATTTTATACTGGTAAGATGCAACTCATTGATACGGCTGGTAGAGTTGATAAATTCAAAACCAAGTACAAGTCACATTACGAAAAAAATAAATAAAACTTTTATAGTTTCAATGAAGCCTTCAACCATGTTGAGGGCTTTTTTTGTTCTCTTTTGATTCAAATAATTGTTAGATTTGTTTTAAATATTTATCCGTATGATGAATTATATCTTATTCGATACTCCATTAAGAACCAATTTACTTCCTTTAACATTTCTCAGACCCATTGCCGATATAAGAATTGGTATGATGACCATCCGTGAAAAATGGGAAACCATACTTAATGTTAATACTTCAACATTAACGGAAGCATACCTCAGTGAAAAATTTCCTCTTAAAAGTTCAGGTCAAAATATTTTAATTAATGGATCAATTTGCCCGACAAATGACTTGGTTGCTGAAATTTTAAAACTTAAAACAGGAGAGTCTATCATTCATGAAGGAATATTAATTGCCTTAATGACTGACGATGCAGATGAGCTATCCATAACATCAGATTTCGGTCATTTTGAAAAGAAGAATTACACCGAACCACTTATAATCATTGAAAATACCTGGGATGTTTTTGCAAAAAATGGAGAGGCCATTGAACAAGATTTTAAACTATTAGCTGCTCAAAATAAATCAATAATTCCTAAATCAATACAATTTACCGGACCATCAGAAAATATTTTTATTCACCCTTCAGTAAAAATTAACCATGCTTTTTTAAATGCTTCTAAAGGCCCAATCTATCTTGATGAAGATAGTGAGGTAATGGAAGGAGCAATGATTCGCGGACCTTTTTATTTAGGTAAAAATGCCACTGTAAAAATGGGCGCAAAAATCTATGGACCGACTACCGTTGGCCCATTTTCGAAAGTAGGAGGGGAGCTTAATAATGTGGTCATCTTTGGTTATACAAACAAAGGTCATGAAGGTTTTTTGGGGAATGCTGTAATCGCAGAATGGTGCAATATTGGGGCTGATACCAATAACTCAAATTTAAAAAACACCTACGATGAAGTAAAGCTTTGGAATTACACCAAAAAAAGTTTCGTGAATACCAAGCTCCAGTTTTGTGGTTTAATAATGGGAGATCATTCAAAAACGGGAATTGATACCATGTTTAATACGGGGACAGTAGTTGGAATTGCCTCAAATCTTTTCGGTGCGGGTTATCAACGAAATTTTATTCCCTCATTCTCTTGGGGTGGTCCATCAAAAATGATTAAACATGATTTAAAACGTGCGCTCATAACTACTGAACAGGTATACGAAAGACGTGGTTTAAAACTTGGAGATTTTGACAAAAACATTCTGACCTATTTGTACACGCAAAGTCAAAATGACCCACAATTGTAATTAGGTAGTTTGGCACATTAGTTGACTATACAATAATTCAAAAATAATTATAATAAAAAATATTATAAGTAATTGTATAATAGTTAATTAGAGGCGATATTTTAAAAGCATTTCTTTTTACTGACATATTATGCTGACAGATTGACTTAAGAAATTAAAATATATATGGATTTTTTAAACTTTACCGATATCATTGATTCAGACACTGAATTTATTCCACTGTTGTCTTCGGAGGATGAGGAGTTAATGAATGCCGAAGAAGTTCCGGAGGAACTTCCAATTTTACCATTAAGGAATACGGTGTTGTTTCCAGGTGTTGTAATTCCAATAACCGTTGGGAGGGATAAGTCTATTAAACTGATAAAGGAATCTTATAAAAAGAAAGCAATTATTGGAGTGGTTGCTCAGAAAGATGTCGACATTGAAGATCCTGAGTTTAAAGATTTAAATTCAATTGGAACTGTTGCCCAGATCATAAAAATATTACAAATGCCTGATGGTAGCACTACTGCCATCATTCAAGGAAAAAAGCGATTTACGCTTCAAGCCTTAGTACAAACCGAACCCTATTTTGTAGCCAAGGTTACCCAATTTGGAACTGCCGAACAAATCGGTTCAAATGAAAAATTTGATGCCTTAATTTCATCATTAAAAGATCTTTCAATTCAAATTATCAAGCAGTCGCCCAACATCCCAACAGAGGCCAGTTTTGCAATTAAGAATATCGAAAGCCCTGTTTTTTTGGTAAATTTTGTTTCTTCAAATTTGAATATTGATGTGGTTGAGAAACAGGTTTTACTTGAGGTTGGTGATCTTTACGAACGCGCCAATAAGGTCTTAAAAGCACTAACTGACGAGCTTCAGGTTTTAGAATTGAAGAATCAGATTCAGAAGAAAGTTAAAATTGATTTAGATAAACAACAAAGAGATTATTTACTAAATCAACAACTAAAAACGATACAGGAAGAATTAGGTGGCAGCCCGAATGAGCATGAAATAAAAGAGTTGAAAGAAAAAGCGAAAGCTAAGTCATGGTCAAAAGAAATTGCAGAATCTTTTCAAAAAGAATTAAATAAATTACAACGTATCAATCCTCAGGCTGCTGAATATTCAATTCAGCTAAACTATTTAGAAATTTTGGTTGAATTACCCTGGAATGAATATACACAGGATAATTTTGATTTAGTTCGAGCTCAAAAAGTGTTGGACGAAGATCATTTCGGGCTTGAGAAAGTTAAAGATCGAATCATCGAACATCTTGCAGTTATTAAACTGCGAAATGACATGAAATCACCAATCTTATGTTTGGTTGGCCCTCCCGGGGTTGGTAAAACATCGCTGGGAAAATCTGTCGCTCGTGCACTCGATCGTAAATATATTCGAATGTCACTTGGTGGATTGCGTGATGAAGCTGAATTAAGAGGACATCGCAAAACATATATCGGTGCTATGCCGGGTCGAATTATTCAAAACTTGAAAAAGGTAAAAGCTTCAAATCCTGTTTTTGTACTCGACGAAATTGACAAAGTCGGAGGAAATTCAGTTCAGGGCGACCCCCAATCTGCTTTGCTTGAAATTCTGGACCCGGAACAAAACAATTCGTTTTATGATAACTATTTAGAGTTGGATTTTGATCTGTCAAAAATCATGTTCATCGCAACGGCTAATAGTTTATCAACCATACATCCAGCCCTAAGAGATAGAATGGAGATTATTGATTTGAGTGGTTATTTAATTGAAGAAAAAGTCGAAATCGCAAAACGACATTTGATTCCAAAACAATTAAAAGAACACGGACTCAAGAAATCGCAACTTGCATTTGGGAAACAAATTATAGAAAAGCTTATTGATGATTATACCAGGGAATCTGGTGTAAGAGCTTTAGAAAAAAACATCGCAAAAATTATCCGTAACAAAGCTAAGTTTATCGTTATGGATAAAAGTTTTGATAAAAAATTAAGCGAAAACGATATCAATGAAATTATGGGAATTCCAAGGTTTCAGCGAGATAAACATATCAAAAATAATGTGGCAGGGGTGGTTACAGGTTTAGCTTGGACCTCAGTTGGTGGCGAAATCTTATTCATTGAAGCAAGTTTGAGTAAAGGTAAAGGTTTATTAACCATGACAGGGAATCTGGGTGATGTGATGAAAGAGTCAGCTACCTTAGCCTATGAATACTTGAAAGCTAATTCCTATATCCTTGGAATTAATCCTGAGTTATTTGCTAAGTGGAATTTACATATTCATATTCCTGAAGGTGCAACTCCCAAGGATGGACCGTCTGCTGGAGTGACCATGTTTACTGCTATTGCCTCGGTATTTACCCAGCGTAAGGTGAGGTATAATATTGCCATGACCGGCGAAATTACTTTAAGAGGAAAAGTACTTCCGGTAGGAGGTATTAAGGAGAAAATTTTGGCCGCGAAAAGATCAAAAATTAAAGATATTATTCTATCTGCTGAGAATAAAAAGGATATTTCTGAAATAAATGAGAAATATATTAAAGGGCTTAATTTTCACTACATTGATGAGATGATCGAATTGATCGATCTGGCACTTCTCAAAGAAAAAGTTGATCAACCAATCAGCTTAAATTAATTTTGAATCAAAATACCTAAACATAAAAAATCCTGTGATCGATCCACAGGATTTTTTTTATATTTGATCTAAATTCATCTGTTTAGGTATGCCTTTTTCCACAGCATTTAATTTCCAGTTTACAATTCATAATCGGTTACACATATTTAAATCCAACGCGAGATGTTAGATTTAATTGGGGATTCCATTCAATATGCCGCAAGTTGGTTATGGTCTTATCCAATGATCATTGTATTATTTTCGGCCGGAATTTATTTTACAATTCGGCTAAAAGGATTACAATTCATCAGTTTCCTTAAAGCAGCCAAGCTAACCTATCAAACCAGAACGGGATCTGGGAAAGGTAATATTTCTCCACTACAATCTTTATTTGGAGCACTCGGAGGAATGGTTGGGAATGGAAACATTGCCGGTGCAGCTACTGCAGTATTCATGGGAGGTCCGGGAGCTTTATTATGGATGTGGGTTGGGGCTTTCATCGGAATGGTAATCGTATTTATAGAAACTTTGCTGGCCTTAAAATATCGAACACAAGATAAGGATGGAACTTACAGTGGTGGCCCCATGTACTATATTCAAAAAGTATTGAAAATAAAGTGGCTTGCCATTGCTTTTGCATTGGCAATGGGATTAAAAACGCTTTTTGGAACTTCCCTGGTGCAGTCAAATTCAATTTCTTTAGCCGCATCTTCAATTATCGATGTTTCCTGGGTTCCAAGTTGGATGCCTGTTCAACTTCCATTTTGTATTCTTTTGGCTTTTTTTACTTGGATCGTAATTATCGGAGGCTTAAAATCAATAGCACGCGTACTTGAAAAGGTTACTCCATTAATGGTAATAATTTATATTGCGCTGATCCTGATTATTGTATTTGCGAAGATTGATTTGTTAACAGATGTATTGGCGCTCGTATTTAAAAATGCTTTTACGACAAGTAGTGCAACTGGCGGCTTTGCCGGAGCAACTGTAATGATGGTGATTCGCTATGGAATTGCACGTGGTTTTTATTCGAACGAAGCAGGAACTGGAAGTTCCCCAATAATGTATTCTGCTGCTAAAGTTGATAATATTTACCATCAGAGTTTAGTGAGCATGTTTGGTGTTTTTATTGATACCGTTATTTCTTCAGCCACAATAATAGCCATTCTAATAACAGGGGCTTGGACAAGTGGGCTTACTTCTACAGCATTAACCACGGCAGCTTTTAGCAGTCAGTTCGGAAATTACGGCGGGTTACTTGTTCTTCTTTCTTCATTTTTGTTCGGTTATTCTACCTTAATTGCTTGGTGTTTTTATGGTGAACAATGTTTTGCCTTTATCTGGGGAACCAATGTTAAAAAAGTATTCAGATGGATTTTTAGTTTGGCGATATTGTTTGGTTTTCTGAAAGTTGAAACTATTTGGAGCATTGCAGATATCCTTAATGCCACGCTTATTTTTATTAATTTACTTGTATTAATTATAATATTAAGAGAGGTTTTTGAAGTTCTCAGGCCATTAAAAATTAAAACACTTAACTGAGAATTGTAAAACGATTTTTAATTAATTAAACTCTTTTATTGAAATCAATAGATAAAACGAACCCAGTATGGTTAATTCTGAAAAACTCCTTTTTCAGACGCTGGCATTTATCGTATTATGAGTCATCATCATCATCTTCTTCTTCAGTGCTTTTAGTTTCGTCTTCGTCATCATCATCACCAGTTTCTTCCTCAAGTTCTTTTTCAATACTTTTTTTATCGACAGAAGCTTCAATTTCTGAAAGGTCTTCTTCCTTTTCCCAGTAGTCAGTTGAATCTATTTCAAAAGGAACTTTTACCATATAAGATGTATCTTTATATTCAAGTTCAATTGCATAAAAAAAATCATTATTTGGTTTTTTAATTTTTCTCATCTCACCTTCCCATCCTTCTGGATATTTTTCTTGAAGCGCTTCTAAAACATCATCCGGGAGTTTTTCAATGCTTGCAATTTTCTTGATTTTCGTCATATTTCAGCTATCTGTATTGGTGCTGCAAAATAAAACAAGATTTTAAAAAAACAAATACAATTA
The DNA here is from genome assembly GCA_963675215.1 of Bacteroidales bacterium. Taxonomy (GTDB): domain Bacteria; phylum Bacteroidota; class Bacteroidia; order Bacteroidales. The sequence goes on along the minus strand of OY775914.1, from coordinate 2,877,420 downwards.
TTTTTTTATTTGATCATAATTTTCTTATTAATTGTTAATTATTTTTGGGGGCGATTTATCAGAACAATTTGTAAATTTGGAATCAATGAACAACCCTAAAAAAACAAGACGAAGATTCAGAGATGTTTTTACTTTTTTGATTATTCTACTCATAACCACTTATTTATTACCTCAAGGCTCAATGGAAAATAGCTGTATTATTTTGCCAGCTGAAATTAGTCCATATAAAACAGCAGAACTGAAGTCGAAAGACTTATCGGTCAAACTTAAGTATCCTCAAGAAATTCATGGCGAATTATTAGGCGATGAGCAATTTGGGATTGTTAAACTAATGCTTAACGGGAAATTTTATTATGTTTCAGTTCGTCTATTACTCAAGAAAACTGCCTACAGAAATGATAAACCCAATATCCCGATCGGTGAAGAACTTGTAGATATTGAAACGCCATTGCCGCATGATTATAAGCCAAATGATTTAATAAAAATTGATCAAAAATGGAATTATCATGCAGCCGATTACTCAAAATACCTGAGAAAAGAAGCTGCTGAAGCACTAACTAAATTGTTTACTAAAGCGAATAAAGAGGGTTTGTCCTTAAAGGTCGTTTCTGCGTTTAGAGCTTTTAGTAAACAACGACAACTTTACCTAAAAGCCATTAAAAAAAATGGCCTTGAACAAAATATTGTGGCCAAACCCGGGCATAGCGAACATCAGTTAGGAACAACTGTTGATGTAAGCGCCTTCACTCCCGAATCTGTTCTGAACGAAAGTTTTGCTGAAACAAAAGAAGGTAAATGGATGAAGGCAAATGCGAACAAATACGGATTTTATCAATCTTATACCATAAATAATTCAGAAGTAACCGGATACATTCCAGAACCCTGGCATTATCGCTATATAGGCACTAAGAAATAGGTGTGTAAAACTAATTAATAAAAAATTATTTATTTTTTTATTTGTTTTTTAAAAATTAATTATAATTTTGCCATCACTATTTACAACTCCTATCCAAAAAATAGGTGTTTAGTTATAGAGAAGAGGGGAGAGATTAGGCTCTACGAACCTCTAGCAACCTTCTGATAATTGGAAAAGGTGCTAAAACCTAACCTGCAACGTTGCGGGAAATGATAAACAAACACAGTAATGACAACATTTAATCTTTTTCATTTTACGTTTTTAAGTAATCAATTTACGATGCCCGAAATGCCTATGTGCATGGCTCGCATCAAGTCTATTTAGCATAGATTTGAGATTACTTCCGACGGGCATTGCACAAGCATATGTCCAAAAATTCATAAATCATCATCAAAATTAAATTTAAATGGCAAACAAAATTGTTGTAAAAATCGGCGGGTCAAACTTAAAGGAGCTTTGCAGTTTGGAGAAGATTATCAAAATCGTTAATCAATATCCCAAGCCTCTAATTATTGTTGTTTCTGCATTTTTTGGAACCACAGATTCTTTGATTGATTTATTGGAGAATGTTGTAAATAAGCCTGATATCCTAAAGCCATCACTCGATAAAATAAAAGAACACAAGTTTGAGGTCCTGTCATATTATATCAAAGATCACAAGGCTTTATTTAATGCCAAAACAGAGGTTGAGGCATTAATTGACGAGCTCGAAAAATATCTTTATGGTACTGCATATATCGGTGAAACACCAGATTTCTTATCAGATAAAATTTTAAGCTATGGCGAGAAATTAAGCGCAAATGTGATTAACTCTGTTTTTAACAATAATGGCATTATAAGCAAAGAAGTGCTGCCTGCTGAAATCGGATTAAGAACCAATGATAAGTATGGGGATGCAAGTGTTGATTTTAAGCTTTGTACAACTGATCTGAATGAAGTTTTTAAAGAGGAACAAGTTTATATAGTTCCCGGATTTTATGGAATTTCATCACAGGGAAAAGTTAATTTATTAGGCCGAGGAGGTACTGATTATTCAGCTGCTTGCATTGCACGTCTTGCAAATGCTGAATCTTTAGATATTTGGAAAGATGTTAATGGCTTTATGAGTGCGGATCCAAAGATGGTGAAAAATCCTACGCTAATAAAGCATTTATCACATTCTGAAGCGGCTGAGTTGGCTTATTTTGGTGCAAAAATTCTGCATCCAAGAACCATAGAGCCTTTAACTGATACTGATATCCCAATCCGACTTTTTGATATAGGAGCACTTAATGGAAGCATTAAACCAATCACCATTATAAATTCGTCTACCTCTGAAGGAGCTGAAGTAGTTAAAAGCATTACCTCAAGCAGAGAGTTTTCAATTTTAAAAATTAAAGGCCCTGGTTTAGGAATTATGCCGGGGATATTAGCTACAATAGCCTCTAAATTGAATGATTCTGATATCAACATAAAATCAGTAATCACTTCGCAAATTGCCATTAACCTTTTATTATCAGCAAAGGATTTAAAAAAATCTGCAAAAATTATTTCTTCCTTAAATCTGGATGAAGTTAGTGAGGTTGTGCCGGTTAAAGATATTGCCGTTGTTGCGGTTGTAGGACAAGGAATTCTTGAAAAACCAGGAATAGGTTATAAAATATTTAAATCACTTACAAAAGAAAACATCAATGTTTTGATGAGTACACTAGGCGGATCTGATGTCGTATGCTATCTGGTAATAGATAGGCATCAGGAAAAAACTGCCATAACTAAAATCCATAATACATTTTTTACAAAAGCAAATTAACAATGAAAAATACAAACTTACATTTCGATACATTACAAGTTCATGCCGGTCAGGTAGTTGATGCAACAACTTTAAGTCGAGCAGTTCCACTTTATCAAACCACTTCTTATTTATTTAAAGATTCAGCGCATGCCGCCAATCTTTTCGAGTTAAAAGAAGAAGGAAATATTTATACCCGGATTATGAACCCAACCACTGATGTGCTTGAAAAAAGAATAGCAGCTCTTGAAGGCGGAGTTGGAGCTTTGGCAGTTAGTTCGGGTCATGCGGCGCAATTTATTGCACTTTCAAATATTTTAAGAGTTGGAGATAATTTTGTTTCATCTCCCTTTTTATATGGTGGATCATTCAATCAATTTAAGGTTACTTTCAAACAATATGGAATTGAAAGTCGCTTTGCGGCTTCTGAAAATGTTGAAGATTTTGAAAAATTAATTGATGAAAATACCAAAGCAATATATTTCGAAACAATTAGTAATCCGGGATTTACTATTCCTGATTTTGAAAAATTGGCAGCACTAGGTAAGAAATATAGAATCCCCTTAATCGTAGATAATACTTTTGGAGCAGGGGGATATCTGTGTAAACCTATTGAACACGGTGCAAATATCGTTGTTGAATCAGGTACAAAATGGATCGGTGGGCATGGAACCAGTATTGCAGGAATAATTGTTGATGGTGGAAATTTTGATTGGGGTAATGGAAAATTCCCACAGTTTACTGAACCATCTGAAGGTTATCACGGACTGGTTTATTGGGAAGCCGTAAAAGAACTTTCATTTATTGTTCGTGCAAGGATAGAAGGCTTAAGAGATATAGGCAGCTCAATTAGTCCGTTTAATTCATTTTTGTTATTACAAGGATTGGAAACGCTATCATTAAGAATGGATCGCCACTGCGAAAACACTTTAAAACTCGCACAATGGCTAGAGGCTCAAGATTGGGTTGATGAAGTTTTATACCCGGGTTTAGAAAACAGCCCGAATCATGCAAATGCTAAAAAATATTTAAAAAATGGTTTTGGAGGTGTGCTTTCATTTAGTATTAAAGGCAGCAAAGAAGAGGCTAGCAAATTTGTTGAAAAGCTGGAATTGGTAAGTCACCTAGCAAACGTTGGGGATGCTAAAACATTGATCATTCAACCTGCTGCAACTACACATCAACAATTGAGCGAAGCAGATCAATTGGCTGCAGGAGTTACGCCTTCATTATTGAGAGTTAGTGTTGGAATTGAAAAAATTGATGACATCATCAACGATTTCAAACAAGCAATCTTAAAGAAAAATTAAATTATGCCTATAAAAATTCCAAGCCTATTACCGGCCAAGGATGTTTTAATGAGAGAAAACATTTTTGTGATGCCTGAAGATAGAGCATTGACGCAAGACATTCGTCCGATGAGAGTGGCCATATTGAATTTAATGCCACTTAAACTTGAAACTGAATTACATATCCTGCGTTTGCTTTCAAACACACCTTTACAGGTTGAAATAGATTTGGTTAAAACCAGTACCTATGTTTCAAAAAATACTTCTAAGGATCATCTCAATCAATTCTACAAAACTTTTGATGAAATTAAAGATGAGAAGTATGATGGAATGATAATGACAGGGGCGCCGGTAGATCAAATCGATTTTGAAGAAGTCTTGTACTGGGAAGAGATGAAAGGAATTATGGACTGGGCTTCTGAAAATGTCACCTCTGTGCTATATATTTGTTGGGCAGCTCAGGCCGGATTGTATCATCATTATGGAATTCCAAAACATCCACTTAAGGATAAAATGTTTGGCGTATTTAAGCATCATGTTTGTGATCGAAAATATCCGATCATCAGAGGCTTTGATGATACTTTTTTGGTGCCGCATTCGCGCAATTCTGAGCTTCGTAAAGAAGATATTAACAAAGTTGATGAATTAGCGATTGTTTCTGAATCTGAAGAAGCCGGAATTTATATTGTGGCTTCTAAAAACAAAAGCAAAATCTTTGTAACCGGACATTCAGAGTATGATGCATTGACTTTGCAATCAGAATACGAACGGGACGTAAAAAAAGGTTTGGATATTACTGTACCAGAAAATTATTTTCCGAACAATGACCCTGCAAAAAAGCCTATTGTTAATTGGAGAAGTCATGGGAGTTTGTTATTCTCAAACTGGCTTAATTACTATATTTATCAGGAAACGCCTTATAAAGTTCACCAAATTAAAGGAAAATAATGTGAAATGAAGAATGAATAGTTCTATCTTAAAATAACATCGTTTTACAAATCAATTTAAAATTTAAAAATCATGAAAGTAGCAGTAGTAGGAGCCACAGGGCTTGTTGGAAGAAAAATCCTTGAATTAATCGAAGAAAGATCAATAGAAGTTACTGAATTAATTCCGGTAGCATCAGAAAAATCTGTAGGTAAAACGATTAGTTTTAAAGGGATGGAATGGACGATTAAATCCTTACAAGACGCTGTTAAACTGAAACCTGAGGTAGCATTATTTTCTGCCGGAGGTGAAACTTCGCTAAAATGGGCTGAAGCTTTTGCAGAAGGAGGTACTTTTGTAATCGATAATTCTTCAGCCTGGAGAATGCATCCCGATAAAAAATTAGTGGTTCCAGAAATTAATGCGAACAAGATTTCTACGCAAGATAAAATTATTGCAAACCCAAACTGCTCAACCATTCAAATGGTTTTAGCATTAGCGCCATTACATAAAAAATATAAAATAAAACGTGTTGTTGTATCCACCTATCAAAGCATAACTGGTTCGGGAATTGCCGCTGTTAATCAACTTGAAGATGAACGTAATGGAATTGAAGGTGTAAAAAAATATCCTCATGTAATTGATAAAAATTGTATTCCACAATGCGATGATTTTAGTGATGGTGATTATACCAAAGAAGAACTTAAGTTGGTAAATGAAACAAAAAAAATTCTTGGTGACAACACTATTCAAGTTACTGCAACTGCCGTCAGAGTGCCATTGGTTGGAGGTCATTCAGAAGCTGTGAATGTTGAATTTCATAAGGAGTATGATTTGGCAGACATTAAACCATTACTCGAGAATCAAGATGGGATTACGGTTATGGATGATATTAAAAATAATGTGTATCCGATGCCATTAAATGCCCATGAAAAGGATGATGTTTTTGTTGGACGTATTCGCAGAGATTTTTCTCAGCCTAAATCATTAAACCTTTGGATAGTTTCCGATAATTTGAGAAAAGGGGCAGCAACCAACGCCGTTCAAATCATGGAATACTTAATCAAAAATAATTTTATTCGTTAAGTTGCTTCAATACATTAAAAGTTAATGCAGCATCTTGTTCGTCTACTACAATGGTAAATTCATTGGTAGTTGAAATAAGCTCAATGATGTTAATCTTATTCCAGGCAAGTTTCTTTAGGATAAAATAATACAAACCAGCCATATGGGTATTGTTTTCAGGTAATCTAAGGGTTACCGAAGATAAATTATCAATTCTTGAAACCAATCTTTCTGTTCGAAAAAGAGTTTCTAGGTGTTCACTCATTGAGCTGCTGATTACCATGGTTGTTTCGTAAATACCTTGAGAAAAAGTATAAAAACATTCTCTTTTATTTTCGATTTGTTTTAGTAACGACATTTGTTTCTCGACTATTCGATCCGAATTTTTATACGTAAAGTCTGAAAGTTTGGAACGAACCGTTATTTCGCCCATCTGTTTCAACGACTTCATAAGCTTGATATTTAAACTCGGGTCAAGCTTTGAAGTATAGCGCTTTAGGGCCATTAAAATGGCTCCTTCTTTAACTTCGCGGCCTAATGACATTTCAATCTCAGGTTGAATGGCTCGTGCCATGGCTGATAAATTTACCAAACCCTCTGACATGACTTCCTCAATAAAGGGACGTTGACTGACAACTTTTTCAACTATTTGTGCAACGGTTAGCATAGCGAATAAATAACAATATGTTAATAATTCAACAAATATAGATAATCTTGAACAAATTTAACAAATATTTATTTTGAATAAATCTTTAAACTACTTTTGCTGCTTCATTAAAAAATTAGCAGATGAATAACATTTCAAACCTTAGAGGTTCAATCGTAGCGATAGTGACACCATTTAACGAAAAGGGAAATATTGATTATTTGGCTTTGGATACCTTGGTGAAATTTCATTTAGAAAACAATACAAACGGAATTGTAGTTTGCGGAACCACAGGCGAAGCCAGCACCATGACTGATGCTGAATATGCAGAAATTATTGAATTTGTAGTCAGAAGAGTAAATCATCAGATTCCTGTTATAGCAGGCTCAGGAGCTAATTCAACGGTTCAGACTTTAAACAAATCAAAAATTGCCATTGAATGCGGTGTTGATGCTTTGCTGATTGTAACACCATATTACAACAAACCTAATCCACGAGGGATGTATGAACATTACAAATACATTGCAGAAAATGTTGATGTTCCGATAATTCTGTACAATGTTCCATCGCGAACGGGAAGTAATTTACCACCGGCACTTACCTTAACATTAGCAAACGATTTTACAAATATCGTTGCCATTAAAGAGGCAACCGGCGATTTAAATCAAATGATGGAAATTATCAGAAATCGACCGGTAGGTTTTAAAGTTTACTCAGGCGAAGATACCCTTGCACTCTCAATGCTTTCAATTGGTGCAGACGGATGCATTTCCGTAGCTGCTAACATCATTCCCAATGCGTTTAGCCAGTTAATGCATTACGGATTAAATTATAATTTTAAAGCCGCTCAAGAGATTCAATACAAATATTTTAGAATAATGAATTTGAATTTCATCGAATCTAATCCAATTCCGGTTAAAACTGCTTTATACCTGATGGGAATGATTCAAAATCAGTTCAGGTTGCCATTGGCACCACTTTCATCAAATGAAAATTTAGCAACCATAAGAACTGAATTACAAAGCCTCGAACTCATAGGTTCAGAAGTATTGAGTTCATAATTAAATAAATAGAAATCAGTGTTGAGATGAGAGTATGTAAATTTGGAGGAACTTCAGTAGGTTCTGCTGAAAGAATGAGACAAGTAGCCCATATTGTTCGTGAAAACAAGTCAGCATTCGTTGTTTTATCAGCCATGTCGGGTACAACCAATACCCTTGTTGACATTGTTCGTTTTATAAAAGAGAAGGACACGGATGGAGCCTCTGACTTGCTTCACGAACTAAAGTTAAGATACCTGAAAGAAGCGAAAGAATTATTCATTGATTGTGGGAACGCTTCCATTTTAGATGATACCATTGAAAAATTTTTCGAAAACCTTTTACAACTAACAAAAATGCCATATCAAAAGGAAATAGAAAAAGAAATTTTAGTGCAAGGAGAATTTATAACCACCCAGATTTTCACAACCTATTTAAAATTATTGGGACTGAAAGCTGAAAATATTTCTGCACTCCGTTTTATGAGAACCGATAGAAATGCCGAACCTGATCAATATTATATCTCTGAAAAGCTTTCCGAGATTATTGACAGAAACTCAGAAACAGATTACATAATTACCCAAGGTTATGTTTGTAAAAATGTAGCAGGTGAAATTGATAATTTGGGCAGGGGTGGAAGTGATTATTCAGCTACAATTATTGCTGCAGCAATTGATGCGGAGGATGTTCAAATTTGGACTGATATTGATGGGATGCATAATAACGATCCTCGTTATGTTGAAAACACGAGATCCATCGAGAACCTTTCCTATAATGAAGCTGAAGAGTTAGCTTTTTTTGGAGCAAAAATTCTTCATCCCACCTGTATTATCCCTGCGCGAATCAAAAATATCCCTATTTTTATAAAAAGTACGCTTGCACCTGATGCGAGAGGGACATTGATAACTGAAGAGGTGCCCGGAGAAGGTGTAAAAGCAGTTGCAGCCAAAGATGAGATAATAGCTATTAAAATAAAGTCGACCCGCATGATGATGGCTTATGGTTTTTTACGAAAAGTATTTGAAGTGTTTGAAGATTTTAAAACGCCAATCGATATGGTAACCACCTCAGAAGTTACTGTTTCGATGACCATTGATAACGGCCAATATTTAGATGATATCGTTAATAAATTAAACAGGTTTGGAGAAGTAACAGTTAAAAGAAACCAATCAATCATCTGCATCGTTGGGAATTTTCATGCCCGTACTCGGGGAATGATTGGGCTGGTTGGATCTAGCCTGAAGGATATCCCAATTAGGATGATTTCGTTTGGTGCAAGTAGTAGTAATATTACGCTACTAATCGATACTGAAAATAAACCTAAAGCATTAAATTATTTAAGTGAATCCTTATTTTTAAATACGCCAGCATATGTTTAACAACGAATTAATTCAAACATTTCGAAATACGCCAACACCATTTTACTACTATGATTTAAATCTGTTAGAGAAAACCATTACTCGCCTAAAGAGTTTGGTGAATGAAAATCAATTCCAAATTCACTATGCCTTTAAAGCTAATGTGAATGAACCCATATTAAGGATGATAAAGAAATATGGTTTTGGAGCAGATTGTGTAAGCGGAAATGAAATTTTACATGCTTTGCAAATGGGTTTTGATGCTGAGAAAATCGTTTTCGCGGGTGTTGGGAAATCGGATGAAGAGATAGAACTTGCTTTAGATCATAATATTGGGGTCTTTAATTGCGAATCTTTACAAGAAGTTCGGGTGATCAATGAAATAGCAATATCTAAAAATAAACTTGCAAAAATTGCCATTCGAATCAATCCAAATGTTGAAGCCAAAACACATAAGTATATCACAACGGGTATGCAAACCAATAAATTTGGGTTTAGTCAGGAAGAATTGGAAGAATATTTAGATACTTTGAATGATTTTTCGGCCATTGAGATTAAAGGATTACATTTTCATATTGGCTCCCAAATTACCGATATGGAAGTATTCAAGAACTTATGTTTAAGAGTTAATGAAATACAGGATTGGTTTGAGGCAAGAGATTTTACACTTGATCATATCAATTTAGGTGGTGGCTTAGGAATTGATTATGAAAACCCTGATGAGAATTCTATTCCTGATTTTGAAAAGCTAATAAAAACCATTGAGCAAAATTTGATTAGGCGACCCAATCAAAAAATACACCTTGAACCCGGAAGATCGATTGTTGGTCAATGTGGAAGTTTGATAAGTAAAGTGCTATACGTAAAAAATGGAGGAAGTAAGAAGTTTGCTGTGATTGATGCCGGTTTCACGGAGTTGATTCGAACTGCTTTATACCAGGCATTTCATAATATTCAAAATATTAGCTCACAGAAGCCACCAATGACATATGATATTGTTGGCCCTGTTTGTGAAACTACTGATAGTTTTGGGAGCGCAGTTGAACTGCCCGAAACAATGAGAGGTGATTTGTTTGCCATTCGATCGGCAGGAGCATATGGCGAAGTAATGTCTTCTTTGTATAACTTGCGAAAGAAAGTAAAAGCTTATTACTCGTCTGATTTTATTGAACCGGGTATCATCGAATATTTTGGAACTGAACGGGAGGATATCTCAATGGAAATAAACATGAATATTTAAACAACTAAAATGAATATTGCAATAATCGGCTACGGCCGAATGGGTAAGGAAATTGAGAAAGTGTTGTTGAACAGAGGACATCATATTAGTTATAAAATTGATGAGGAAAATTTCAATGATATAAATAAAATGACCGCGAAAGATGTGGATGTAGCCATTGAATTTACAAATCCTGATTCGGCTTATAAAAACATCTTAAAATGTTTTAGGTTAAACATCCCTGTTATATGTGGAACTACCGGATGGATTGATCAATTACCTGCTATTAAAGAAATAAGCTTTAAAGAAAAAAAAGGGTTTTTATATGCATCAAATTTTAGTGTGGGAGTTAATATATTATTTGCTGTGAATAAGAAGTTAGCCAAAATTATGAAATCTCATCCGGAATATAAGGTAAGTATTGAAGAAGTTCATCATACCAAAAAACTTGATAGCCCAAGTGGCACAGCTATTACCCTTGCTGAAGGAATTATTCATAATATCGAGCATTTAAATACCTGGGAATTAACCAATAGTCCTGAAAGCGACATGCTTGCTATTCAATCAATTCGTCGAGGTAATGTTCCAGGTATTCATGAAATTAAATACGATTCAAACGCAGATGAAATAAAATTGTCTCACTCGGCTAAGAGCAGGGCAGGCTTTGCATTGGGTGCTGTGTTGGCAGCTGAATTTATGCAAGGAAAAAAAAATTATTACGAAATGAAAGACGTATTGCATCTCAATACACTGTAGCTTTTTTCAGGCGAAAACCGTTGGATTTATTCAACGGTTTTCAACATTTTAAACTCCTCCCTTACCGGATTAAAGCAATCGATGATAAAACAATCTGTTAAAGCCTCAATTTTGTGAGGTATATTTGGAGGAATGTGAGCAGCCATTCCAGGCGCCAGTAACTGAGTTTCTTCACCAATGGTAAATGAAAGCCGGCCTTCAATCAAATGCGTCCATTGTTCATGAGGGTGAGAGTGAGGTTCCAAAATGGTTCCTTTTTCAATTAGGAGCCGTGCAAAAGTCATTGTATTGGAATGAGCTACATAACCTGTAATTCCATCCCATACTTTAACCTTTTCAAGTTTATTAAAATTTATAAATGGCATAACGAGTTTTTCTTTCGAAATTAAGCAATACTTCCCATATATGCTGATCTAAGTTATATTATTTTATTTCCCTTTTGTAACATATTTAGTGAGTAATTGAATTTCTACAATGGTCAGACCGGTTTCAGGTGCCATACTTGTCATCATTCCAATTCACCGAGTTGGAGTATGACCTTCAGGAGAATAATAGCCTAGTCACGACTTACCACATTCGTTGATATATAAGGTTCTGCCTTGTTGTAGTTCCGGTAAACTCGCGTTTATAGTTACATCTGCTTCTGCTAGAACAAATATTGAATTTGGATCAAGCGTATTACTTTTTTAAAGCTTTCAATTGAAATTAAGATGATAATATTAAGCAGCCGAAAATATTTCAATATTTTCATTAGTGTTTATTTAGAAGTTGAAATAATATCGAGAGAATCGATTCAGAAATTGTATGGGTATATTCTTTAATTACTCAACAACTTTTATAATGATTAATTCGCATTGTTCAATTCCAATAAACTGAATATCTCCGGTCAATAGGTTTTCCCGCACCATTAATTCACCTTGGTTGAGTTCATATGTGCGATGACTTAGAACAACCTGAGTCGTACCCAAAAGTGCATAAACAAACAGCCAATCGCATGGCTCACTTATCGGGTAGTTAAATGTTTGATTTTTCTGGATTAGAATTGCATTCAAGTTTCCGGTTGTCTTTCCACGGGTCATTAAATTAAAGTCAGTACACTTGCCAATTGAGGAAGTTTTCCAGCCACCTTCAAATTCATCTTGTTCTGACTTATGTAAAAGTTTGGAATAATGATTTTCGTGAACAAGCAGTATTTCACCCTGTAAAACCATTAATTTTCTGGATATTCCGGGTAAAGGAGTAAAATCTGATTTTTCAATTTCAACTTTGGCAGAACTAAGTCGAAAAGAAAAATTTCGCTGCAGGTAACTCGACTTAGGGGGATAAATAAAAAACTCGGTTGTTGTTCCGCCCGACCAGTTGCTGGTTTTGAAGTTTTCAGTAGTAAGGATCTTTTGTTGCATTCCTCAAAATGTATGGATTGATCTTTTTAATTTTAATCAAAAATATTATTTATCGAGTTTAAAATATTTAATAAGGAGAAAGATTGTACTTAAAATTGATAGTGCAATGAGCATACTTACCATTTCCTGTCCTGTTAGGTTCGAAAGCAACCATAGAATGGTAATCACTGCAAGAATTGGGACAAGGTAACCTCCGGGGATTTTGAAGGTATCCTTCACATATTTATCCATCGACCTGAATTTAACAACGGTGAGTGCGACTCCCAAATATAATAGTAAAACAGATGAAGAGGAAAGAATGGCTAATTGTTTAAACTCACCCGTAATCGCAAAAAAGCAGCCCAAAGTGGTGTATACAATTACGGCAACATATGGGGTGGCATATTTTGTATGAACAAAAGATAATGGCCTGATTGGGATTACTTTATCCATTGCTGAACGAAATAAAACCCTTGGCATATTCAAGGTATCGCTACTTAAATACCCAAACATTGAAATTGCAGCGCCAACAATCATCAAGGTAATTCCCATTGGACCCATGATGCGATTTGCAACTTCTGCCAATGGCGCATCTTTATAATTTGAGAAATAATCTCCGAGAATACCCTGAGATACAAGTTGGATTGCAATATAAAGCATCAGAATAATGATAAAGCTTAACATGATGGCTTTAGGCACGGTTCTCTTTGGTTTTTTCACTTCTCCTCCAACACTTAAACTACTCTCCGCACCTTGAAAAGCAAAGAACAGTAACAACGAAATTTGCCCTATTTCATTAAAAGCCGGAACCCCATGCCATGTCAAATTTTCTACTATAATTTTTGTCGAGCCCCAAATTACAAGTAGTAGCAATGGGGCCAATTTAGCCATGGTGATTAATTTTACAAGCGAGATACCTTTTTTTACCCCAATGATATTGATAATGGCTAAGCCCGAAAATGTGAGTATAAAAAACCCAATCCTGAATAGCTGATCATTAAAAATGGGCATTAAGTAACCTAAAGTTCCTGCTAGCGCATTGGCCACTGCTGCAGTTGCCATCAATGATGACCCGAAAATCAGTAAGTTAGTCGCTAAAAAGCCAAAGTATTTTCCAAAAGCAATTTCAATATAGGCATAAGCACCTCCGGTTACTGTAATTTTACTCCCCACTTCTGCAAAGCAGAGCATGATAAGGACAATCAAGAATCCGCAAAATAAATAAGCAAGAATTCCTGCTGACCCAAGTCCTTCACTTACAAAAGCAGGTAATACAAATATCCCTGAGCCAATAACAACATTAATAATATTTGCAGTTAAACCCCAAAATCCAATATCTCTTTTTAAGCCTTCTTCGGTATTCATAGTTCCTTTTTTATTTTTCATAAACAAAGGTCGCTTATTGCTTTAATTTATAGAAATCCTATATTTTAATAGCGGTTAAATTAGGGAGGTAATGTTAATGAAAAATATTCAATCAGGATTATTATGACACTAAATTTTTATACCAAAGAAATAATTAGCTACATTGATTGTGTATAATTTCCAACTTGTCGAATATCTTGCAAAGCATTTTTTTATTCTTTCAATTCAATTTATATTTACCTGATTAAAGAATCAATTTAGTAAATCAAATCATTTTACTCATGAACAGGCTAAACAAATACACAACTCTTGCACTGGCAATTTTATTTATTTCAACAACACTAAGCGCTCAAAAAGCTTATTTTCCTGAGAAGAACAAAACTTGGGAAACCAAAAGCCCTGTTGAGTTTGGTGTTAATCAATCAACGATTGACAATGCCATTAAATTTGCAATGGAAAATGAATACTCCGGAAGCAAGGATATGCGTATAAATATTTTAGAAGGATTTAAACATGAACCCTATATCAGCATAGTTGGTCCCACAAAACACAGAGGCGGACCTGCCGGCATAATTATTAAAAATGGATACATCATTGGCCAATGGGGCGATTTAAGTCGGGTTGATATGACCTTTAGTGTAACCAAAAGTTATCTTTCGACGGTGGCCGGTTTAGCACTTGAAGATGGATTAATTAAAGATATTCACGACAAAGCCAAAGATTATGTTTGGGATGAAACTTTTCAGGGCGAACATAATTCAAAAATTACCTGGCAACACTTATTAACTCAATCTTCTGATTGGTACGGAAATTTTTGTGGCAAATATGATTGGGCCGATCGTCCGCCACGAGAAGGTGGAATTGACGATTGGAGGAATCGGGAATTACATGAGCCCGGAACTTTTTATAAGTACAATGATGTGCGTGTAAATGTCACTGCGTATTCACTTTTGCAAGTCTGGCGACGCCCGTTACCGCAAGTGCTCAAAGAGCGAATTATGGATCCAATAGGTGCCAGCTCAACCTGGCGCTGGTTCGGATATGAAACTACCTGGGTAAATATGGATGGTGTTAAAGTGCAATCGGTAAGTGGAGGAGGCCATAGTGGTGGTGGGCTCTTTATCAGCACATACGATCATGCTCGTTTTGGTTATTTGTTTTTAAAAAATGGCAACTGGGATGGTAAACAACTCATTTCTAAAAGTTGGGTTGAGGCTGTACAAAAACCTTCTGAAGCTTATGGAAGTTACGGTTATATGTGGTGGTTAAATCAAGGCCCAAGAAGCATGGAAGGTGTTCCTGCGCATGTTTTTTATGCTGCCGGTTTTGGTGGGAACTATATTGTTATTGACCAGAAAAACGATATTGTTATAGTGACACGCTGGCTTGAACCAAGTAAATTGGATGAATTTTTGAAGGGGTTTTATGAAGGTCTCTGAAATCCTAATATGGATTGAAAAAAAGCCATCAGATTCCTGATGGCTTTTTTTTATTATTGTGATAATGTAATTTTAACTAAATATTATTTGACAAATTATATTTTGCAAAGTTTTATTACTCCGCTGATGTTAATCTATAATCCGTGCATCTATTTTGCACCCTTCGATACCTGTTTCTTCGAAACAACTCAGGGTGCAACTTTATCATTCGTTGATTTTCTTACTCTTTGCAACTCTTGTCACAGATAGGAGGAGTAGATGTTTTTTTACACATACACCACATCACTTCTTGGTTTTTTTCAAAAGTTACGGCACAAGGTTCTTTACCTGAACCTTTGTGAGAACCATCGCAAAACGGCTGAGTTGAACTATTTCCACATGCACACCAGTGATATTCACCGGCTTCCATTTTCATTATTTTGGATTGGATATCCTTTTCGTCTGGTTTATTTTTCATAATAATTAGGTGATCTTTAATTGCAAGTTTAATTTATTTCAATGGCTCAGGAGATCGAAGATACTTTTAGCATTTACTATTGGTTATTATCTTAATCCTGAAATATTGTTAAGCGAAGATCGTAAAACCCGTGATTTATTCATAATAAATAAGCTAATATTTTAAACCTTTTTTAATTTATTTATTTTAACTTTTTCTTTTATTCGAGATGTCATTTTTTTTTTTGCTTACTGCTTAGATTTCTATTTTTTCTTAAATGGAAATTGTTTTGAAGCAAGAAATATCAAAAACTCCTCCTCGTTTAAAGCGATTTCCAAATAAAAAAAGGCATGAATTTTTCATTCATGCCTTTGATGTTAAAATTAATATTTTAGTCTGTGCTTCTTTCGTCTTCGTGTGGGTTTATGTAAAATGCCCAATACCCGTCAACCATAATATGAGGGACGTTTGTATTATAATAGAACTGGCCCGTATGACTGCCATTATTTGCAGCATAAGGAGTTCCATCTGCTTTGAAAACAGTCACTTTTGCAGTTACAGTTCCATTATATGAACCTCCGTTGCCAGACATTCTGAACTTGACGTACGCTTCGTCGGGGTAAACATAAACACTTACCCTATCTCCTAAATCCTGAATAACATGAGTGTTACCATAAGCAGCATAATAATCTGCAGTTAAATCAGTATTGGTAATTTCAATAATTGCATACCATTCCCAATTAGAACTTGGAAAATTTGGTACGTCAACATAAACATAAAACCAATCCGGAACCGGAGCACCTGTAGCTTCAGTATTTGCACTATTTAAAAGGAATGGGGTTAGCAATAAAATAATTAATAAGATTTTAATTTTTTTCATGTTGTAAAAATTTAGTGACACCTACTCTTTTAGCGGATTTTCGGTAAGCTCCTGATAGTTAGTCAATCAAAATTTAAAAATTAATTAATCGTGAGGGAGGTAAAGCTGATTAATTGTAACAGTTAATACTGCTTAAAGCTAAAAGGTAACCCTTTCTTTTTTAAGTTTTCAGTTCCTAAGGTTTTTAAGTCTAGTTTTTGTAATTAATACATAGCCATATCCCGACAAGGCTTAAAGTGATTTAAAAGGCCTAACTAAATCACTTTTTATCGAAATTCGGGTGTCTTTTTTATCAAGCGCCTCGATGCTTCCTTCCTTAATTCATATTTAAAATAATTAAACCTAAAACAAAACGACATTTTTACTATCCTTATCTTTGCTAAATGCTCCTAAACTGCCACACCTATTTCTCTTACAAATTCGGTACACTCTCCATCGAGGAGTTGATCGAAGAAGGACGCAGTAAAGATTATGAAGAGCTTTGTTTAACCGATATCAACAGTACTTCAGCCTGCATCGATTTCATCCGATTAAGCAAGGAGAAAGGTATCCGACCCATCATCGGTATCGATTTCAGGAATGGCGTACTACAAAAATATATCGGCATTGCCAGAAATAATGATGGTTTCAGAGAGCTAAACGAGCATTTAACTTTCCATTCTCATCAGAAAATCGATTTTGAAAATATTGCCCCCGAATTCAATAACTGTTTCGTGATTTATCCTTTTGATGCTAAACTAATCAGACAACTAAGAGAAAATGAATTTATTGGCATAAAACCTTGGGACTTGAATAGATTGATGCGATCGGTTTGGGAAAATAAACTGAATAAATTAGTTATTCTAAATCCTGTTACCTTTCGTTACCAACGCGATTTTAATGTTCATCGTCTTTTAAGAACAATTGACAAAAATACCTTGCTAACTCAATTGCCATCCGGTGAGCAGGCTAATCCTCTGGAAATCATGCCTGAGAAAAAGGCCATATTGAATTATTGGAAAGATTATCCACAACTTATTAAGAACACACAAAGTTTATTAAATCAGTGCAGCATTGATTTTAAATATGGTAAATCTAAAAATAAAGCCTGCTACATGGGATCCAAAGCAGAAGATTTTGAATTGCTAAAACAGGAAGTTGAAAAAGGGGTGAAGTACAGATTTGGTAAAGCATCCACTGCAGTTCGTGATCGGATTAATACCGAATTAAAGGTCATTCATGATTTGGATTTTTGCTCTTATTTTCTGATCAATTGGGACTTGGTAAAGTTTGCCAGAGATCAGGACTTTCATTACGTAGGAAGAGGAAGCGGGGCTAATAGCATGTTAGCCTACCTACTCAGAATTACTGATGTTGACCCAATTGAATTGGATCTGTATTTTGAGCGTTTCATCAACCCATCCCGAAGCTCACCTCCCGATTTTGATTTAGATTTTGCTTCCAGAGAAAGAGATACGGTTACCAAGTATATTTTTGATCGCTATGGGTGGGATCACACAGCCCTTGTCGGATCTTATAATACTTTTCAATATCGTTCCATGATAAGAGAACTGGGAAAAGTATTCGGACTTCCACCAGATGAAATTGATGAGTTGCAAGCCAATAAAGCCCGAAAAGATTTAGATCATATCGGGAAATTGGTATTGTCCTATGGTCAGCTGATTCAAGATTTCCCAAGTCATTTAAGTGTACATTCCAGCGGAATTTTAATTTCAGAAGAATCCATATCTGCCTACAGTGCGACCATCATGCCACCAAAAGGTTTTCCGACTACGCACTTTAGCATGCTAGAAGCAGAAGACCTTGGTTTGGCAAAGTTTGATATTCTTGGTCAAAGAGGAATTAGCAAGATTAAGGATGCGGTTGATATGGTTTCTGAACGACAAAAAATCAATATCGACATTCATCAGCTCGAGCAATTCAAAAAGGATAAAAGAGTTAGATCTTTACTAAAGCAGGGCATGGCCATTGGTTGTTTTTATATCGAATCTCCAGCCATGCGCATGTTGCTTAAAAAGCTGGAAGCTGAGGATTACCTGAGGTTAGTGGCTGCAAGTTCAATCATTCGTCCGGGTGTAGCAAAAAGTGGTATGATGAGAGAGTATATCCTTCGTTATCGTGATCCTGGGAGGAGGGAAGCTGCTCAAAAAGCTTTACCCGAACTTTATAAATTATTAGAGGAAACTTATGGAGTGATTGTTTATCAGGAAGATGTGATTAAGGTAGCTCATCTTTTTGCAAACTTGACACTGGCCGAAGCAGACGTATTACGAAGGGGCATGTCGTGGAAGTTTAAGCAGCGTAATGAATTTCACAAAGTGCGGGAGAAGTTTTTTGAAAACTGTAATTTGAAAGGTTATCTCGATGAAACCATTCAGGCCATCTGGGATCAAATTGAAAGTTTTGCCAATTATGCTTTTTCAAAGGGGCATTCAGCCTCCTATGCTGTAGAAAGCTTCCAGGCACTTTATTTAAAAGCTTATCATCCACTGGAATACATGACTGCCACTGTGAATAATGGGGGAGGTTTTTATCATGCTGAACTTTATTTACACGAAGCCAGAATGCATGGAGCAGAAATAGAAGCACCTTGCATCAATCGCAGTGACGGCCCTTGTCTGTTAATCGGCAAGCAAATTTTTATTGGCTTGGCTTTTATTAAAAATTTTGAAACTAACAGTGTACGAAATATTCTAAAGGAAAGGCAAAATGCAGAATTTACTTCTCTTGAAGGATTTATTAAGAGAGTGGAAATCAGTTTAGAACAATTAATTATACTGATAAAAGTCGGCGCATTTCGATCCATTAATTCCAATAAAAAAGAGTTACTCTGGGAAGCTCATCTTCACCTATCCAAAGGCAAAAAATCAATTCCTTCAAAGAAATTATTTGATGAACATGCCAAACGATACAAACTGCCGGATCTTAGACATGTCCCTATCGAAGATGCTTTCGATGAAATTGAACTACTTGGATATCCGGTTAAAACAAGCCCTTTTGATTTATTGGTTGAGAAGCCTGACATAAAATTAAGAGCAAAGGGTCTGGAATCAAGAATAGGTAAGCAGGTTGAAATTTTAGGCTACCTTGTTCATGTAAAGGGTACCATGACGGGTGAAGGAAAACGTATGAGTTTTGGTGTTTTTGTTGATTTAGATGGTCATTGGATTGATACCGTGCAGTTTCCTGAAACAGCACGTCGTTATCCATTTCAAGGGCGTGGCTGCTATGTTTTAAAAGGTAAGGTAGTTGAGGAATTCGGATTTGTTAGTATTGAAGTTAACTACCATAAACGATTAATCAATTTAAATATTGAGGATGTCTAGAGGCCTGCAGTCTGAGCAGAGTAAGTATCACATCGAGCTTGTCGAGATGTTGTTGTCTATTCAGTTCTCGACATTTATTCGCCTTCGGCGGAGGCTCGAACTGACCATCCACAATAATTGTTGTTGCCATTCCGGTTGTAGTGAAGCGGAATACAGGAATGATCAGGAATAACAAAAAAATACCATAAAAATTGAGTCAGAAAACCTTAAATTTAACAACCAAAATATTAATTCTACTCGCATGAAAAATCTACTATTAATCATTACCCTTGCCATATTTACTTCTCAAATTACTTTCACACAAAATACTTATCCAGAAGTTATTGAAGGCAATTACCTCATCAAAGAGTTCACTTTCGAAAAAGGTGAAACCATGAAGAATGTTAATCTCCATTATCGAACTCTTGGTAAAATGAAGAAGGATGAGGATGGACAGGTAAACAATGCAGTTTTAATCATGCATGGAACTACCGGCAGCGGAAAAGGATTTTTAAGTGATCGTTTTGCGGGTGGGTTGTTCAGTAAAGATCAGCTGTTAGATGCAAATGAATATTTTATCATTTTAACCGATGCCATAGGCCATGGTAACTCAAGCAGACCAAGTGATGGCTTACGTATGAAATTCCCGAAATATACTTACGATGACATGGTTTTGCTACAATACAAGTTGCTCACTGAACATCTTGGAGTCAATCACTTAAGATTGGTTATGGGCACTTCAATGGGAGGAATGAATTCCTGGGTTTGGGGATATACCTATCCTGATTTCATGGATGCACTCATGCCTTTGGCAAGCCTGCCCGTTGAAATTGCAGGCCGTAATCGCATGAATCGTAAAATGATGATTGATGCCATCATGATGGATCCGGAGTGGAAGAATGGAGAATATGAAGAACAACCCAAACTAGGCCTGACAGCAGCTGTGCATGCTTTGGTTTTTATGGTGAGTAGTCCTTTGCAATGGCAGATGGCTGCTCCGACAAGGGAGAGCTCAGAAGTCATGTTTGAAAAAATGGTTAAGCGTTACTATTCCAATTTAGATGCCAACGATATGATTTATCAATTTGACGCATCTCGTGAATATAATCCATTACCTCATTTACATAAAATAAAAGCACCATGTTTTGCCATTAATTCGGCTGATGATCAGGTTAATCCACCAGAACTGAAAATATTGGATGAAGCCATCAAAAATGTAAAAAAGGGAAGATATATTTTATTGCCGATTACTGATTTAACCAGTGGACATGGCACTCATTCAAATCCAGCCATTTGGGGGAAATACTTGAAAGAATTATTGGAAATTTCAAAACAGTAAACTTCTTATCAGCTCTAAGTTTGCTTAGTACTTCATTTTCTTTTCGTTGATTCGCAAATGGTGTTCTTATAATCAGTACTTTTGCACCTCCAAAAAAAAAGTATGCAATCAATACGAAATATAGCCATTATCGCCCACGTAGATCATGGTAAAACAACCCTTGTCGATAAAATAATCGCTGAATGTAAAACACTTGATTCAAGAGTAGATGCAGGTGAACTAATCCTTGATAGTAATGATCTGGAGCGTGAAAGAGGAATTACGATTCTTTCGAAAAACGTTTCTGTAATGTATAAAGGAGTTAAAATAAATATCATTGATACTCCCGGTCACGCCGATTTTAGTGGTGAAGTTGAGCGAGTTTTAAAAATGGCTGATGGCGTTTTATTGTTGGTCGATGCCTTTGAAGGTCCCATGCCTCAAACCCGCTTTGTGCTTGGTAAAGCGCTGAATTTAGGAATGCGCCCAATTGTTGTTGTTAACAAGGTTGATAAACTTAATTGCCGACCCGAAGAAGTTCAGCAAGATGTTTTTGATTTAATGTTTAACCTTGATGCGTCAGAAGAGCAACTTGATTTTGTCACTATTTTTGGCTCTTCTAAACAGGGTTGGATGAGCACGGATGCTAATAAACCGACAGCAAACATCATACCCTTGCTCGATTCTATTCTCGAAAATGTACCTGAGGCTCCGTATATTGAAGGTACAACTCAAATGCAAATTTCATCTCTTGATTTTTCAAACTATGTTGGCCGCATAGCTATTGGCCGAATATTTAGAGGTGTTGTAAAAGAAGGTGATTATGTAACGCTTTGCAAAAAAGCAGGAAAGCAATCAAAAGAAAAAATTAAAGAATTATTTGTGTTCGAAGGTCTTGGTAAAGCAAAAGTAAAAGAAGCAAGATCAGGCGATATTTGTGCCATCGTTGGAATTGATGATTTTGAAATAGGAGATACAGTTGCCGATAAAGAAGCTCCTGAACCATTGCCTCGTATCGCTATTGATGAACCAACCATGAGCATGCTGTTCGTGATTAACAATTCGCCGTTCTTAGGACAGGAAGGGAAATATGTTACTTCACGTCACCTTCGTGATCGACTTTTTAAAGAAATGGAGAAAAATCTTGCACTGAAAGTTGAAACAACTGATGCTGAAGATAAATTCAATGTTTTCGGTCGTGGCATTCTTCACCTTTCAATTTTAATTGAAACCATGCGTAGAGAAGGTTATGAGTTTCAGGTTGGAAAACCCAAAGTTATTTTTAAGGATATTGATGGAATAAAATGCGAACCCTTCGAAACTTTAGTCATTGATGTACCCGATGAATTTGCCGGTAAAGCAATTGAATTGGTGACTCAGAAGAAAGGTGAACTGCTCATCATGGAACCAAAGAGCGATTTACAGCATCTTGAATTTAATATTCCGGCTCGAGGTTTAATAGGATTGAGAAATAATGTTCTAACTGCTACTACCGGCACCGCTGTGATGACGCATCGTTTTAATGGTTATCAGGCTTACAAAGGAGATATCAAAGAAAGAATGGCCGGATCGCTTATCGCATTGGAAGGAGGTCAGGCATTGGCTTTTGCTTTATTCCGCCTTCAAGATCGAGGTAAGTTTTTTATTGCGCCGCAGGAACAAATCTACAAAGGACAAGTCATTGGCGAACATACCCGTGACAATGATTTAGAGGTAAATGCCACAAGAGGGAAGAAATTGACCAATATGCGTGCTTCTGGTAGTGACGAGTCAACCAAGGTTTCACCAAAAATCAATTTTTCATTGGAAGAAGCGATGGAATACATCAAGGATGATGAATACCTGGAAATTACACCGAAAAGTTTAAGAATGAGAAAAATTTCTTACAAGGTTGCTAAATTCCAAAAACAATAATTCTCAGTGATTTACTTTAAAGTGACATAAAAAAGTCGGCTGTTTAGGCCGACTATTTTATGCTTTAAAATTCAAATAATTATTCCTTAATCTTTTTCATAATTTGTTTTGGAATCACATCTTTATGCACATAAATAGATAAAGTTTTATAAAGAACAAAGGCCTCGGAAATATATTCGTACCCTTGGTTTTTTCCATTTGTACCCCAAGAATTTTTAACGTAATAATATAAATTACCCAATTGATCATTAGCCATCCCTGTAATTAACATGGCATGATCGTCGGTTGTGATAAAATTATCGTAGCCACTCTGACGAAATTCTTGAGTCACCTCTCTTTGTTCAGCCGGAGCATTCAGAAATTCTTTTTTCTTTTCTTTGTCCATCTTACTTACATCTTCTTTTGGTAAGGTCCAGATTCCATCCTGGCGACCAGTAAAATCATCACCCATATCACTAGCCCAGGCTACTGAGTACCCTTTTTCAATGGAGTTTTTGATAATGCTTCTTAAATCATCAAGCGGCACATTCATGGCTTTTGCCTGACTCCAGTTATCCGGTACTTCCAACACAAATTCTGAATAATAGGGGAAATGGGTAAATGAACTCAGTAAGATATAGTCATCAGGATTAAAGTCTAAGAGCTTGGCAAACGATTTTGGGTTATAAGTTTTACCCATATATTCAAAAGTAGCTGGTGGCTCACCTAACCAGGTATTTAATAATGCTTTAAATCCCTTTTCCCACATCGGAGAAACATAGCTAACCTCTTTATATGATTTTGAACGATCATCCCACGACCGCTTGGTCGAAACACTTTTTAAATATGCACTAAGTACCCGCGTAAACTCGCTGTGGTTATGCGTTTCACTACCATATTGCAAGCCGTTGTAAACTGAATTTGGGATGGCTCCATAAATTCTGAACATATCAGGTACATCATTCAGAGCACCTCCTTCAGGGAAATTTGCAATTTCATATCGTTTTAAACGCAAATATCTGTTTGCTTTATAATGATAAGCATTGTAAACAGTAAACATAGGTGATAATTCATGTTCACCTTTTCCTTTACGGATGGCCTCAGTTTCAATAAACGAGGTTAAGGCGAATGACCAACAAGTGCTGGTCCTGCTTTGGTTTTTAATTGGAGTTGTTTTAAGTGATTTAATCATCTTAAACTCATAGGAGTTTTCCTCCTGAGCGCTAAGGTTTCCAACAAAAACCAAGGAGATAAAAATACTTAATAGGTAATTTTTTAGGTACATAATTTTTTAGGTTTAGGATTTTATACAAATTAACGGATAGTACATTGAATATAAAAGCTAAATCGATCAATGATTTAGTTTTCTAGTCGAAATATCAGAAAAAAATTACTACTTGCCGCTTTCAATTCGATTATTTTCTTTCACAAAAAATTACTAATTGAAGAAATACACCCGTAAAAAATTTCTAATTTCCTGATATTTATCAAAATATAAATTTCCACTTGTTTTTGAAAAAAAACGATTTACTTTTGTCAGCTCAATGGTTAAGTCAAATACATATCAGATATTAAACCAACAGCCGATGCTGGTGGCTGGTACGATATTGACTTTTACCACCACCTTAAGACATAGACGCCCGTCCCGGGCATAATATTTTTTTTGCGGGGTTACGTACCCTGCCATTTCAACATACATATTCTTATTCATTTTTTTCTTTTTTAAAGAATCCATTTTTATTATCATGAAAATTACTATTGGTGTGGCAAATAATAGCCACCTCTATTTTGCAACGGAAATTTGCAAAATGATTGAAGAAGCATCTAAAATTCGAGGTACCGGTATCGCTAAAAGAGAGCCAGTTTATATCCGTCAAAAAATTATTGATGGTAAAGCTGTTATAGCATTAGATGATGAAAAGCTTGTTGGCTTTTGTTATATCGAAAGTTGGGAGAAACAAAAATTTGTTGCCAATTCCGGTTTAATAGTTCATCCCGATTATCGAAAAACAGGCCTTGCCCGAAAAATTAAAGCCGCCATTTTTGAGTTGTCAAAGGAGAAATTTCCTAATTCTAAGTTTTTTGGCATAACCACAAGTTTGGCAGTTATGAAAATCAATTCTGACCTAGGCTATAAACCTGTAACTTTTACTGAACTAACTAAAGATGACAGCTTTTGGAAAGGGTGTGAGAGTTGCATAAATCACGATATTCTGGTAAGAACCAAAAGAACAATGTGTCTTTGTACGGGCATGGTCTGCGACCCATCAACCTTACCCATCAATAATTTTCAGGTTCGAAAAAAGGAATTCTGGAAATACTTTAAAACATTTCTTTCAGACAGAAAAAAACGAATTAAAAATAAAGCAAAAGATTACCCAATTATCAATAAATATCAAAATGAAAAACAATAAAGTATTACTTGCATTTAGCGGAGGACTGGACACCTCTTATTGTCTAAAATACCTGGTCAAAGAAGAACAATTTGAGGTTCATTCAGCCATCGTAAATACAGGAGGATTTTCGTTACAGGAGTTAAAAGAGCTTGAAGAGAAAGCTTATGCGCTGGGCGCAATTCGCCATGCCTGTCTTGAAGAAACCAAGGCTTACTACGAGAAAATTATAAAATTTTTAATTTTTGGCAACGTCTTAAAAAACAACACTTATCCTCTCTCAGTGAGTGCTGAAAGGGTACACCAGGCCATTGCATTGGCAAAATATGCGAAAAAAATTGGAGCCCGATACATTGCTCATGGGAGTACAGGTGCCGGTAATGATCAAGTCCGATTCGATCTTATTTTTCAACTCATAGCTCCGGAAATTGAAATTATAACTCCGACGAGAGATCAGCAATTAACCCGAGATTATGAAATCAACTATCTTTCATTGAATGGTGTAAAGATGGATTGGAAATCGACAGAATACTCAATCAATAAAGGATTGTGGGGGACGAGTGTTGGGGGAAAGGAAACTTTAACCTCTCATCAACCTTTACCCGAAAAAGCTTATCCCAGCCAATTGCAAACAAAAAAGCCAATATTGATCAAACTAGAATTTATGAATGGGGAATTGTGTGGAATGAACAGAAAAAAAATGCATCCCATCGATATCATCCAAAAACTGGATAAAATAGCAAGTGAATACGCCATTGGGCGAGATATTCATGTGGGTGATACCATCATAGGAATTAAAGGCAGGGTAGGTTTTGAAGCTGCTGCTGCCAATATCATCATCAAAGCACATCACCAGCTTGAGAAACATACCCTTTCAAAATGGCAGCTTCACTACAAGGAGCAAATAGCCAGTTGGTACGGAATGTTTATTCACGAGGCTCAATACCTCGATCCGGTAATGAGAGATGCAGAAGCCTTTTTAGAAAGCACCCAAAAGAATGTTTCGGGTTTTGTAAGTATTGAGTTGCATCCTTATCGTTTTGAAGTTTTAGGAATTAAATCTGATCATGATTTAATGAATTCAGATTTTGGTGAATATGGTGAAATGAACAAAGCATGGAGCAGTGATGACGTAAAAGGATTTACTAAAATATTAGCCAATCCAATGCAAATTTTTAATAAAGTAAATAAAATAAAATGCTAGTAGTAGGAATAATAGGAGGTAGTGGATTTGTTGCCGGAGAGCTGATTCGATGCTTGTTGCATCACCCTGAAGTAAAAATTGATTTCATTTACAGCCATTCGAATGCCGGGAAAAAAGCATATGAAATTCATCAAGATCTAGTAGATCAGCCAAGTTTGAAATTCACAAATAAGGTAAACCTGAAAGCGGATCTAATTTTTCTCTGTCTTGGTCATGGTAATTCAACTATTTTTTTGAAAAGCCACAAATTTTCAACCCAAACAAAAATTATTGATTTAAGCAATGATTTTAGATTAAAAGAGCGGTCCGAATTTCAGAAGAGAAAATTTACCTACGGATTGGTCGAGTTGAACAAATCAGAAATTTCTATGGCCGAAAACATAGCTAATCCCGGATGTTTTGCAACAGCCATTCAATTAGCAATTCTGCCTTTGATAAAATATAGTTCAACATTAAAGGATATTCATATCCATGCCATTACGGGTTCGACAGGTGCAGGGCAAACTTTATCTACGACAACAGCACATAGCTGGAGGAATAATAATCTTTCGGTTTACAAGGCCTTTAAGCATCAGCACCTTGCCGAAATAAAAGAAAGCATTTCAATATTTCATAATTCTGAAAATTCAGAGTTAAATTTTATCCCTTATCGAGGTGATTTTACCAGAGGGATTTTCACGAGCATTTATACCGAAACTAATTATTGCGAAAAAGAACTAAAAGCCCTTTATTCGGAATACTACCATGAAGCAAAGTTCACACATCTCATCGAGAATGATTTGAATTTAAAACAGGTTGTTAATACCAATAATTGTTTAATCCAGGTGCAAAAAATCGAGAATAAGGTTTTTATTAATTCAGCCATTGATAATCTTTTGAAAGGTGCGGCTGGCCAAGCCATACAAAACATGAACCTGATGTTTGGTTTAGACGAATCCTTGGGATTAAACCTTAAAGCAAGTTATTTCTAAAACATATTAATCCAATAAAAAAATGAAAATGTTTGATGTTTATCCACGATACCCCATTAATATTATTAAATCACAAGGCGTATTTTTATGGGACGATCAAGGCCAAAAATACCTCGATTTGTATGGAGGGCATGGTGTGATCTCAATCGGTCATAACCACCCGGCTTTTAAATCAGCCATTAGACGACAAATGAATAAGATTAGTTTTTATTCAAATTCAATCGAAATTCCAATTCAACAGGCCTATGCGAATAAACTGGCCGCTTTGAGTTCTTACGATAGCTATCGCTTATTTTTGTGCAATTCAGGTACAGAAGCCAATGAGAATGCATTAAAACTTGCTTCGTTCCATACAGGTAAATCTCGGGTAATTGCATTTAAAAACAGCTTTCATGGCAGGACTGCTGCTGCATTGAATATTACAAATCAACCCAATATTTCTGCGCCGATTAATCAATCTCAATTTCCGGTGGATTTTATTGCGTTAAATGATAAAAATCAATTAAAAGAAACCTTAGAGCAAGATGATATTTGTGCAGTTATGCTGGAAGGAATTCAAGGTGTAGGTGGCTTGGATATGCCCACGAAATCATATCTTAAGCTACTTACAGCGTTATGCATTGAAAAAGGAATTCTTCTGATCCTGGACGAAATCCAAAGTGGATTTGGTAGAAGTGGTAAATTTTTCGCTCACCAACATTTCGAAATCAAGGCCGATTTAATCACCATGGCCAAAGGAATGGGAAATGGTTTTCCAATTGGCGGAGTTCTCATCAATCCTGCCATTCAAGCTAAACATGGAATGTTGGGAACTACTTTTGGGGGTAATCACTTAGCATGTGCAGCTGCAATTTCGGTGGTGTCGATCATGCAAAAAGAAAACCTGATTACGAATGTCGAGAAAATGGGAAAGCACCTGGTTAAAGAATTAAAGAAGATTCCTTCCATTAAACAGATCAAAGGTAAAGGTATGATGTTAGGTGTTGAATTTAATGTTCCTGCAAAGCCGATCAGAGATAAGCTACTGAAAGATCATTTCATTTTAACAGGAGCATCAGCAAACAAAAACCTACTTAGAATTTTACCTCCCTTATCGATCAGTCAAGAAGAGATTAACCTCTTTCCAAAAGCTTTAGAATCAGTTTTAAATTCAATGAAAAATTAAAGATGAAAGAACGGTTGGATATCATAAAAATTGGAGGAAGTCTTATTGATGATGAATCTTTGTTGGAAACAGCATTGAAGAATTTTGCAAAAAATAAGAATCGCAAAATATTGGTTCACGGAGGTGGGAAAATGGCAACTCAATTAAGTCAAAAACTTGGGATTAAAACTCAAATGTTGAATGGCAGAAGAATAACCTCAGACGAAGATTTAGAGGTGGTGACAATGGTTTATGCAGGCGTAATCAATAAAAATATTGTGGCAAAACTGCAAGCATTGAGTTGTAATGCCATCGGACTTTCAGGTTGTGACGGCGGAACCATCTTGGCTCAACAACGACAGCACTCCGATATCGATTATGGGTTTGTTGGAGATATTGAATTTGTGAATACGGAGAATATCGACAAGCTAATTAGGAATGGTTTTTATCCTGTGTTCTCTGCAATTACTCACAACGGAAAGGGGCAATTGCTCAATACGAATGCAGATACCATTGCCGCGAAGTTGGCCATTGCATTTGCTCAAGTTTATAAAGTAAGACTGCTTTATTGCTTCGAAAAGGATGGCGTTTTATCTGATCCAAGCGATGAGTTTTCTGTAATTCCGGTTTTTGATAAGGCCTACTTCAAAGAATTGAAAATTCATGGTTTTATCAGCGAAGGCATGATTCCAAAATTGGACAATTGTTTCGAAACGATGCATCATGGAGTTTCTGATGTTTATATTGGCAATTCTCATATCATTAATGACAATGCACACACCTTTACTAAACTTGTACGCTAAAATGAATTCTAGAAAACTAAAAGATGAATCGATAAAACTGCTTAAAGATTTGATCAAGATCTCTTCATTTTCTGGAGAAGAGGATGAGACAAAAGCTTTGCTTAAATCCTTTTTAGAAGAAAAAAAGGTTCAGGTTTTTGAAAGCAAGAATAATATTTGGGTATTTAACAAGCATTTTTCTGAGGATAAGCCAACCATACTTTTAAACTCTCATCACGACACTGTGAGGCCAAATGAGGGTTATACCAGAGATCCTTTTAATGCAGAAATCGAGAATGGTAAATTGTTTGGCTTAGGTAGTAATGATGCAGGAGCGAGTTTGGTTTCATTACTTGCATTATTCCTTTACTATTCTGAGAAAGATGATTTGAAATTTAATCTCATCTACGCAGCAACTGCCGAAGAAGAAAGTTCAGGCCCAAATGGCTTGAACAGCATTCTTCAACATTTACCAAAAATTGATTTTGCAGTGGTGGGTGAACCTACCGAAATGCAGTTGGCCATTGCAGAAAAAGGCTTGTTAGTGATAGATGCAAATGCTCCCGGAATTGCCGGACATGCCGCCCACACCAATACAGAAAATGCCATTTATAATGCAATTAAAGATATTGAATGGATTAGAAATTATGAATTTCCAAAAGTGTCGGAATCACTTGGAAAGGTAAAAATGACTGTAACTCAAATTTATGCAGGCCAAGAGCATAATGTAGTTCCGGGCGAATGCAAATTTGTGATTGATGTAAGGGTCACAGATCAATACACAAATCAAGAGGTTTTTGAACACATTAATAAAAATACCATTAGCAACTTAAAAGCCCGTTCCTTCAATTTAAATTCTTCTTCCATTGATCCAAATCATGCCATTGTGAGGGCAGGAGTGGAGCTAGGTCGAAAAACCTATGGTTCACCCACTTTATCAGATCAGTCCGTTTTGAGTTGTCCTTCTTTAAAACTTGGGCCGGGAAAATCAACGCGTTCGCATCAAGCCAATGAATTTATAAAACTCGATGAGATTATTGAGGCCATTGATCTCTACATAAAAATATTTGAAAAAATTCTTTAAAAAAATAAAAATGAAACTTTGGGATAAAGGGTATGCAACCCATCAAAAGATAGAAAAATTTACCGTTGGCAATGATCGTGTTTTCGATTTAAAACTTGCTAAGTATGATATTAAAGCAAGTATTGCACATGCAAGAATGTTGACTAAAATTAATATTCTTACTGAAAAAGAAATTGAACTCATCCTTGGCGGTTTAGACAAGATTGGAGTAAGTATAGAAAAAGGTTCATTTAAAATTGAAGATGAATTTGAGGATGTGCACAGCAAAATTGAATTTGAATTAATCAATCTGATAGGAGAGAGTGCCAAAAAAATTCATACGGCACGTTCTCGGAACGATCAGGTTTTAGTAGCACTTCACTTATATGCAAAAAGCGAAATTGTCGAAATAAAGCAGTTGATTAAACATTTGTTCGATTCCCTTCTTAACTTAAGTGAAGAACATAAAGAAGTATTAATGCCTGGTTATACCCATCTTCAAGTGGCCATGCCATCTTCGTTTGGCTTATGGTTTTCTGCCTATGCCGAATGTTTAATCGATGATCTAACATTACTCGAGGCAGCTTATAAAATAGCCGATCAAAATCCTTTGGGTTCAGCAGCCGGTTATGGTAGTTCATTTCCCATCGATCGAGAAATGACTAAAGAACTGCTCGGGTTTGAAACGATGAAGTATAACTCCATAGCTGCTCAAATGAGTAGGGGTAAGCTGGAAAAATCTTTAGCTTTTGCATTGGCATCTATTGCGTCAACATTATCAAAATTTGCCATGGATATTTGTTTGTTTAATGGTCAGAATTTTAATTTTCTTAGTTTCCCTAAGGAATTAACTACCGGTTCCAGCATCATGCCGCACAAACAGAACCCTGATGTATTTGAATTACTTAGGGCGAGTTTCAATAAACTTCAAGCTTTGCCAAATCAAATTACACTAATAACAAACAATCTGCCATCAGGTTATCATCGAGATTACCAACTTTTAAAAGGAGAACTAATTAATGGCATTGATAAAATGAAAGATAATTTGGAAATTTTTGATTTCATGATCAATCAAGTGATTGTCAATCCAAATATCTTAGCTGATCCAATCTATGATAATATTTACAGCGTGGAAGAAGTGAATAAGCATGTGATGAATGGCCTCAGTTTCAGAGAAGCCTACAAAGAAGTCGCAAAAAAAATCTCAAGTGGAAATTATAATCCTGACAAAAAAGTACAACATACCCACGAAGGAAGCATTGGAAATTTATGTCTTGAAAAAATCAGAGAAAAATTTATTTGGCAGTTTAGCAAATAATCTTTCAATACTTCATCCTTTTATTGTGGGGTTAAGTATTCATGGATCGTTGCCAAAGTCATCGTAATCATTCCGATTCTCAATTGAATGATTTGGTTCATATTGATTGGTTGGTTGATCTTCAGCAGAAAATATCAGTATGATTTCTTGAAAAATATCAGCACCCTTTTTTAATAGCTTTTTTATTTTCGATACAAGCGCATCCTTTTTAAAGACTTCAACCAATCTAATTTCTTTTTTTTGCGATGCGTGCGCTTTACAATGACTCTCACAGCTGTCTTGATTAAATTCCAATGTCTCTGCATCCAGAACCAGTCCTATTTGAATATTCCTCAGAAATTGTTCCAGTTTACTTAATGCTGAATTTATAATCCGACTTAGGCTCGAATGAGCTTGTACGCTACCTACACTTATTGATTTATATTGAATTCCACTCCCTGAATCCATTGCCAGCATCAAATTTCGATTTTCAGAACCTGTACCTGGTAAATCATCAAATTCTTCCACAGATTCGTACATGATAGAATCTGTTATATCCACTAAGTATGATTTTAGTTTTTCCCATTGGGAAGTAAAATCAAAAGATATTTGTGGCTGAAAAGAGAACTGTTCATGGCTTACTTGATCCCTTAAAAAGTTTGATTTAAGTTTATTTCTTTTTCGAAGTTCGTGAATGCTAATAAATTCATCTGTTAAGGATTGCTCGTTTTTTATTCTCATAACCTGAAATTTTAAGGCTTAAAAAATGTTTATTTTATACACAAAAAAATAATTATGCAAAAGCGTATTTGCAATATTACTAAGTCTTAATGATTCATTACAAGCTTTTTAAATTTTAAATACACACTTAAAACATTAATTTAGTGACTTAATTAAGCTTGGTTAAGCTTTATTTATCAGACTTAATTGTGTTCGAATTAAGACTTAATAATATTCATTTAAAGACTTAATTACATGACTTGTACTTAATTTATTGCTATATTTGATTAAAATTTCCTTAAATGAATTATCGTTATACATTTACCGGTCATGATTTTGAGAGCATTTTACAAAACGCTCCACTCATTGTGCCGGGATTCATAAGATGATTGCGATATTCAAACCTTCAGACGGTGGCGATATAAAAGCAATGTTACAAAGTCGACCAGATCGATCCCAAGAAATTGAACCACTAAATATCATCGATCGTAAAGCTCGAATATCAGAACTCAGAAATATTAAAAAACGTTATGATTGGTTAAGTGAAGAAGATTTGGGAATCGAAAATGGACGCTCCCTTAGTAAGGAGGTAAATATTTTTGATGAACTCAAAAAGAACATTTTAGTATTGAGGTTTAAAAATGAATTTGACGGACTGAATGATTTACTCATCATTTATCTGAATACGAATCAGGGGAATTATGGATTAAGCCTTTCAAATAAAGCCTTGGCTAGTGCGCAAAAGAGTATCATTGAGTTCCACATGTTTAATAGCATTAATGCATTCTTAATTACAAACCGGCAAAATAGAAGTATTCAACAAAGGATTAACGCCGATACTGAAGCACTCATTCAGGAAAACAGAAAGCTAAAAGATCAATTAAAACTTAGTGAGTCAATTAACCGTATAAGTTTAAAAAACTTAGCGAATCAATATTGCAGAGAACTCTCTACCCGAAATAATAAAATTTATAAGCTTACCGATCTGGCTTATGAAAAAATTCAAGGTTTCGAAGGAAATATCAACCATCTTTTCAGCATCATTAAGAATGCGGTTATCTATGCTGAAAACATTAGTCAGCAGGAGCAAGCAGAAATTTTCAGTATCGACGATTGGCATATTAACCTTACGCATTACGAGGAAGCTGAAATCGATGAAATTGTTGTAAAATCATTTACTGAACAGAAATATGCAAATACCATTGCATTACTTAACAGACTTGAAAATGGAGCAAAGCAAGTTCTTAGTCAAAACAGAAAATTAACGGGTGTGAATGTTGGATTGGCATGTGACAAACCCATGAAGGCTCCGGGAATAACCGATGCCTTAAAAAATCACAATTCAAAAATCCTCACCTTATTTCAAAAATACCCTAATAAATGGGAAATCATTCGTAATAACTTCACACCTATCAAGAATCTCATCATCTCTTCACTAAATAGAGACCAAATGAGTGCCTAAGATTGTTAATCATTTACCTTAACTTTGCGATCAATTTTTATCGTATGAACGTATTATCAATAGAGGGTCTTGGTCGGCAATTTGGAGAACGGGTATTATTTGAGCAGATTAGTTTTGGCTTAAATAAAGGAGAAAAAGCAGCTTTAATTGCCCCTAATGGTACCGGTAAATCAACCATTTTAAAAATTATTGCCGGGATTGATGAAGCCAGTGAAGGAAGCGTTGTAATTAATCCGGATATTCGTTGGGCATACCTGGAACAAGAGCCTACGTTTAATGAAGCTCTTTCCATTAATGAATACATAAAAGGTACCCATTCAGAAGTTTTAAAAATAATCAGAAATTATGAAAATGCAGTAGCCAAACAAAGTGAAAATTGGAACAAGGACACGCAAAAAGAATTTGATAAGGCTTCTGTTTTAATGGATCAAAATCAAGGATGGGATTATGAGCGCCGATTAGAACAACTTCTTACCCTATTTCAAATTAAAGATTTAGATCAAAACATTAAAAAACTGTCGGGAGGGCAACGCAAAAGACTTGCCTTAGCCTTGGTTTTGTTGGATGAACCTGAGCTGTTGATTTTAGATGAGCCTACCAACCATTTGGATATTGAAATGATTGAATGGTTGGAAAAATATTTAGAGAAATCCACAATTAGCTTGTTAATGGTAACTCACGACAGGTATTTCTTGGATCGAATTTGTACGCATATTTTGGAACTTGCAAACGGGAATCTGTACACGCATCAAGGCAATTACGCACTGTTTGTCGAGAATGCGGCAGCCCGTGAAGAAGTTGAGCAGACAGAAATTCTAAAAGCCAGAAAGCTCTTGAAGAAAGAACTGG
This sequence comes from Bacteroidales bacterium, assembly GCA_963675215.1. Taxonomy (GTDB): domain Bacteria; phylum Bacteroidota; class Bacteroidia; order Bacteroidales. The sequence goes on along the minus strand of OY775914.1, from coordinate 2,842,533 downwards.
ACTGGATGAGAAGAATGCCAAAAGCCAGAACCACAAAGTCAAAAGCTCGAATCGATTCATTTTATGAAACAAAGGAAGTTGCGGATACAAGCATCATCAAACAAGAAATAAACCTTGATGTTCAGAGTACCCGAATGGGTGGAAAAGTTTTGGAAGTAAAAAATGTGTTTAAGGCATTTGATGATCTTACCCTAATTAATGATTTTAGTTATAATTTTTTAAAGGGTGAAAGAATTGGAATCATTGGAAATAATGGTAGTGGCAAATCAACTTTACTAAATCTGTTGACTAACAAGCTAAAGCCTGACAGTGGAAGCATTATCAAAGGCCAAACCATCACTTTTGGGTATTACAAACAGGAAGGGATCAAATTTGAAGGTGATCAAAAGGTATTGGATTTAGTTAGGGAAACAGCCGAAGTAATTCAGCTTGGTAAGGATAGATCCATGACTGCCGCACAATTTCTGCATCATTTTATGTTTAGCGCACAAATGCAGCATTCGCCGGTTTCGCTTTTAAGCGGGGGAGAAAAACGACGTTTGTATTTATTGATGGTTTTGATTAAAAATCCAAATTTTTTAATTCTTGATGAGCCCACGAATGATTTAGATTTACTCACGCTAAATAAGCTTGAAGAATTCTTGCTTTCCTATAAAGGTTGTCTGATACTGGTTTCTCACGATCGCTATTTCATGGATAAACTGGTAGATCATATTTTTATTTTTGAGAAAGATGCTACCATAAAAGATTTTGCGGGTAATTATACCCAATATCGAAATGAAGTGTTACTCCCTGAAATGCTAAACAAAGAAAAGAAGATTAAACAGGTAAAACCGGTTAAATCAAAAGCTAAGGAAAAAACCAAATTATCCTTTAAAGAACAACGTGAATTTGAACAGTTGGAAGTTGATATTCCAAAGCTTGAGGAAGAAAAGAAAACACTCGAAAATGTATTAAACTCAGGTGAACTCAATTATCAGAAGTTGGAAGCTGCCTCTGGCAGAATCAGTGAAATCATTGCTGAACTCGAGCAGAAAGAAATGAGATGGCTGGAACTATCAGAATACCTTTAAACAATGATTATTTTATAATGATTATTGAATAATTTAAGTTTCAAATAATCAGATAACGGTCTTCGAGAAAACTGATAAAGTCCAGTGTCTGTAAGCTAAATGCTGGAAGTTCAACATTTTTTAATGCCGCTTTTTGATATAACTTAAAAAAGGCAAAAGGGTTTCGTACGATTGCTTTTAAACGGGATTCTCCAAATTCGTTGATGATGGCATTACACATGTAAAATCCAGTCTGGTGACCGGATCTGGGAATCATGCTACTAAATCGTCTGGAAAATATCTTTGCTGAATCCTGATGGTTTCTAATCTCAACAAACATAGAATCCATATTTAAAATCAATTCTCGCTGCTTGTCCAAATACCCCAAATAAAGTTTCCCCTCTCTGGTATCTGCAAAACAACCTGGTGAAAAATACTTAATCTGTTTGTCGATCTGATCAGCGATGCCTTCATTTTCAATCTGATTCATAATCCAAATAAGGGAGCTATATGGATCATTATTTTCAGGAAAATTAAATTCCTTTTTTTTGTTGCGATAGTAGTGAAAGGATTCATGGGCATACAATAGCTGGAAACTGAAATCTTTATCGTAGCCCAAACCAGTCATGCAATCAAGCGCTAAATTATCCAGTTTGTTATCAGTTTTAACATAGCTATTCAAACTGAGGATAATAGGATCGTAGCCCCTTGAATCATTAAAAATGATGAAGGCTATTTTTGGGTAGTCTTCGAAATTATCATCAGGTAAAAATCGAGCAGCTTGTTCTATGGCGAAATCACTTAATTCAAGTTTTTTATAATCATCTATTAATTGGAGGAGCTCATTCTTTTGATTTGGCACATTTTCATAAGCTTCTAATAAGCTCGTAACCCATGCAGTCCAAAACCTTCCTTTTCGATCTATCTTTTTTAAAATTTCATTAATATCTTTTGAATAGCCTGGTAAATAAGCTGCTCTGAAAACCTCTTGAAAGCGGATGGGATTTTTAAATTCCCTTTTTATCAAGGTTTTATAGGCTGGTGTCGAAAATAGTTTATCCCATTCGTCGGTAGAGGGTTCTTGCCCAGATTGAAGAATCTCCATAATTTGAAAATGCGGATAAATAGCAGAGAAATCTATATTTTTAGCATCTTGTTGTGCGCTAACTTGGATACATAGAAATAGTGTAATGGCGATTATTAGGTGTTTTTTCATTTGATGGTCGGCTTTTTTATAAATACCGAATATTTTGCAAATTGTTACATCGTGCTATACTAAATGTAATGTTTTTTATAAAATAATTGTCATTTATTGAAAATAAAGCTGCCAATTTAATGCTGGTACAATAATTGATCGGCATAGTTCACTAAATTATGAAAGAAGAAGTAAAGAAAAGTAAACTCACTTTAGCCGGATTTAAAAATCTCCTAAAACTCTACAAATACATCAAACCTTATCAGGTTGAATATCTCTTCGGAATGTTCTTTTTATTTGTTTCCAGTTTGGCGAATCTGGCATTTCCAAAGTTATTGGGAGAATTGGTTACTTCTGGAAATGAAGGTCAATTAGGCGAAGACATTAATCGTATAGCCTTACTACTAGGCGGAATTTTGATTATCCAATCCGTATTTTCCTATTTAAGAATTGTGTTTTTCGTAAACGTGACTGAAAAAAGCATGGCCGATCTACGCTATACTACTTATGCTCACTTGATAAAATTGCCGATAAAGTTTTTTGAGAAAAGAAGGGTAGGGGAATTAAACAGTCGAATTTCAGCAGATATAACACAATTGCAAGAAACACTAACATCAACGCTAGCCGAGTTCATCCGACAGATCATCATCATTACGGGAGGTATTACACTACTTGCAATAACCTCGGTTCAGCTTACATTATTCATGTTGGCAATAATTCCTGTGATGTTTGTATTGGCAGTGTTCTTTGGCAGATTTGTTCGGAAATTTTCAAAATCGGTTCAGGCTGAGATTGGAGTGTCGAATACCATTGTAGAAGAAACCTTACAAGGAATTCAGAGTGTGAAAGTATTTACGAATGAATTTTTTGAGATTAAACGATACGGCAAAAAAACGCAGGAAATTGCTAAGATAGGGATGAAGAGTGGTAGGTATCGTGGTGCCTTTTCTGCTTTTATGATTTTAGGACTATTTGGTGCCATGGTAGCAGTTATTTGGAAAGGAGCTACTTTATTGGGTGAAGGTGTGATTGATCCCGGACAGTTATTCTCCTTTGTTATTTACTCAGGGTTTATCGGTGGAACCATTGGTGGATTAGCAAATGTTTATACGCGTATTCAGAAATTTATTGGAGCTACTGAAGATTTATTTGAAATTTTTGAAGCTGAAGAAGAAGAGCTTAGTGACCCGAAATTAATAAATTCAAAATATAAGTTTAAGGGAGATATCAAAATCAAAGATTTGAGTTTTGCGTATCCGACACGACCTGAAGAAAATGTTCTAAAAAATATATCTTGCCATATCCAGCAAAATCAATTAGTAGCTTTGGTGGGTCCAAGTGGTTCAGGTAAAACAACTTTTAGTACCTTAATTCTTAAGCTTCATGAAGCTCAAAAGGGAAGTATTTTATTTGATGACATTGAAAGTCGTGAAATTCCAATCTCTGAAATCAGAGCTCAGATTGCACTGGTACCTCAGGATATATTTTTATTTGGTGGTAGCATTCGAGAGAATATTGCTTATGGAAATCCACAGGCTACAGAAGATGAAATATGGGAAGCCGCTTCAAAAGCAAATGCGCTTGAATTTATTGAACGTTTTCCTGAAAAGATGGAAACCATCGTTGGCGAAAGAGGAACACAATTGTCGGGTGGGCAACGCCAACGCATTGCCATAGCCAGGGCATTACTAAAAGATCCAAAAATTTTAATCCTTGATGAGGCAACATCTTCTCTGGATTCAGAATCGGAACGTTTGGTGCAGGATGCCTTAGAAAAACTGATGGCTGGGAGAACCTCCATCGTTATTGCTCATCGATTATCAACCATTCGTAAAGCCGACAATATTCTAGTGATAGAACACGGGGAAATAATCGAGCAAGGAAATCATGAAGAACTAATTGCTTTAGAAAATGGAACCTATAAAAAGTTGAGTGAACTTCAATTTGCAAATTTTTAATTTTTAAGAGATGGATGGAACTAAACGATCGGATGTTAAGATTGGATCAGAAGTAAAGATTATACTAAAAAAAGATCAACGAAGTGGAGAGCTTACCCATGGTTGGGTAAAAGATCTTTTAACAAAAGCTCCAAATCACCATCATGGGATAAAAGTTAGGTTGGAAGATGGACAAATTGGAAGGGTACAAGAAATAATTATGAATGATGAGTGATAAGTTATAAGTGTTTATATCTCACTCATCTATTCTAAATTAGAACGCAGAACCTTTTTTCAATCCTTAAATCCAATATTAAAATTAATCTTAACGGCTTCGTGGTAGGCCACTAATGTTTTTGCCTTTTTAATCCGTTTGAGCACTTTATGAGAATCATTAAAGGATTGTGAAAAATAGTGCCAAAAACTTAACATCTTTAATAACAAATGTTTTTCTCCAGATAAATGAGAGGTGTAGCTTTCTAATAACTGGTTATGGAATTTTTTAAATACTTCCACGGAATTAGTTGGTAATTGATCTGAGTCATTTTTAATCATTCCTGCTAAAAATGGATTGGAAATTAATCCTCTACCAATCATCCAACTATTAATTTGAGGAAACCGCGTCTTCAAATCAGCATATTTTTGAAAACTATCAAGATCGCCATTATATACTAAACGATGGTTGGTTTTCTCTATACATCTTTCAAATACATCAAGATTTATAGTGCCTTTATACATTTGCTTTGCAGTTCGGGCATGAATAATGATTTCGGTTATGGGGTAATCGTTTAGTTTTGGGAGTAATTCAAATGCCTCATTTTTATCCTCAAATCCCAAGCGCATTTTTATGGATAATTTATTGGGGATTTTAGACATTACTTTGTCTAAAACCGAATATAAAATTTCGTGATTTTTTAATAGCGCCGATCCCAATCCCTTTTTCGTAACCATAGGGTGGGGGCAACCTAAATTCCAATTAATCTCCTGATATCCTAAATCATTTAAATAATTTGCCAAATAAATAAAATCTTCGGCCTTATTGCACATGATTTGTGGAATTAGATTCAGACCAGTATTATTTTCTGGTTTTACATCCCTAATTTGCGGTCTCTTTAATTTTCCATCACCATCCAGTTTTATCCAGGGAGCAAAATATTTATCCACCTCACCAAAATACTTTTGATAAGCATTTCTAAAATAAAAATCAGTAAAGCCTTGTAATGGGGCAATTAGTATTTGGGTGCTTGAATTCACACGATAAAAGTAATCAAAAGACTTAGTCCGAAGAAAAATATGTAAACAACTTATTCAATTTGAAAAACGGTATCTTTGCCGGATATTTTATTTAATATGAAATTTGAACAATACCGCATAGCTGAAGGAATTAAAACCGCTATTTCAAAACTAGGCTACAAAAAGCCAACAGATATTCAATTTAAATCTATTCCCCCCATTTTAAAGGGAGAAGATGTTTTGGCCATTGCCCAAACAGGGACTGGAAAAACAGCTGCTTTTGCCATTCCAATCTTGCATTTATTACAGGAACGAAAAATTGATAATAGACCAGACGGTGTAAAGTGTTTAGTGATGGCTCCAACGCATGAGTTGGCTTTACAAATCGAAAGTGTTTTTTATCAACTAGGAAAACATACCCGAGTTACTTCCTTTTGCATTCATGGTGGAGTAGATCAGGATCCTCAAATTGAGCAATTAAACAAAGGAGTTGATGTTTTAATCGCAACCCCGGGTCGAATGTTTGACTTGGTAAGTCAGGGAGCACTAGATTTAAAAAGGGTTGAGATTTTAGTGTTAGATGAAGCAGATCATATGCTTGACTTAGGTTTTATTAAAGACATTCGAGATTTAATGAGGCACCTTCCACGAAAAAGACAAACTTTATTTTTCTCAGCTACCATTAATGAAAAGATAAAAAACTTAGCATACTCCCTCGTAACTGATGCGATTCGAATTCAAATTTCACCCAAAGATCCTGTTGCAAAAAAAATCGAACATGCGGTAGCCTTTGTTGAGATGGACGATAAACGTTTTTTTCTGGAAGATATAATTAAAAATAATTCAGAAAAGAAGATTTTGGTTTTTGTTCGTACTAAGGTTAGAGCTGAACGAGTTAAAAAGGCAATGGAGAGAGTAAGGCTTGTAACGAACACCATTCATAGCGATATTTTACAAGAAGAACGTGAGCAAGTCATGGAAAGTTTTAGATCGGGTAAATTAAAGGTTTTAATTGCAACAGATGTGAGCGCCAGAGGGATTGACATTCCGAATGTGGAATATGTAATTAATTATGATTTACCTGATAGCTCAGAATATTATGTGCATAGGGTAGGGCGAACCGGACGTGCAAATCAAAAAGGGCAAGCCATTTCATTTTGCAGTACGGAAGAAAAACCACTGCTTGAAGAAATAGAGAAAAACTTGGGAAAACCAATCCATAGAATTGAAATATCAAAGAATGATTATCAAATTACTCTAGATTTTTCTGAAGAAAAACCTCACGATTGGAAAGCTCTAATGGAAGAAGCAGAAAGTTTTGAAAAGAAGAAGAAAAAAAAGAAGAAATTCAAGAAGTAGATTTGTAGGGCATTCCGATATGCTTCGGCAAGCTCAGTACAAGCTTTCCGCTTCGCGAAAAACTCAATGCCCACATTTGCATCCTGAGTAATCCCGACACAGGCGGGAATTCAGCATGACGAACATATTTTTAAGTGAAATTCTATCTGATAATCTTTTTGTATTTCTGAGCGAGATCAAGTAAAACTGGCATCGACACATTATTACCTGAACATACTGCAACAATATTTTCTCCATTAAGTTTGGTATTCATGTCGAGAAGCACAGCCATCGTTGCAGCTCCGCCACCTTCAAGCACCAATTTTTCTTTTAACAAGGCGTAGGCCATCGCATGTCCAATTTGATCTTCTGAAATAAGTAAAGCTTCATCAACATATTTTTTACACATTTCAAAAGTGTACCGATTATCTAATGAAATGGGGCCGGTTAAAGCATCAGCCAAACTTTCAAATTCACCAACCTGAACGATATGGCCGGCTTTCAGGCTCTTGTAGATGGCAGGTTCTGTATCATTGGTAACACCTATCATTCTAATTTTCGGATGAATAGCTTTGGCAGTTAGCGCCATGCCACTCATTAATCCACCTCCGCTAAGTGGAACGATGAGGGTATCAGTTTCGGGCTGTTTTTCTAAGATCTCAAGTGCCGTGGTTCCCTGGCCAGCAATGACTCGGGGATCATCAAAAGGAGAAATATAATACAAACCATCATTTTCTTGCATTTGTAGCGCATATTCAGTTGCTTCATCCTGATTTTTTCCAATGATAATAACTTCTGCACCTAAGGATTTCATCGCATCAATTTTTACTTTCGGAACTAAATTAGAAATACAGATGACAGCTCTTATTCCCAATTTTTTTCCTAAATAAGCAATGGCCTTCCCATGGTTCCCTGTTGATACTGTTACTACACCACGTTTTTTCTCCTTTTCAGTCAGGCTTAAAATAGCATTAGCCGCACCACGAAGTTTGAAAGCTCCCGTAGGCTGCATGTTTTCTAGTTTAAATGAAATATTTTTATTCCACTTATTTGATAAATTATGTGACTTCATCAAAGGTGTATGATTGATGATCGGCGCAATCCGTTCTCTGGCTTCATAAATTTTATCCAGATTTATATCCTTGAAACTTGTCATGTTCTTATTTTAAAAAAATTAAAAATCGATTAATTGAGCGATATAAATGGCGATTAATCCCAAAATAATCATGATCCCATAAACTTTTATCGAAAACTTAATCCATTGACCAAAAGATACTTTAGCCGCGACTAAAATTGCCATGATAGCTCCATTGGTAGGGATGATCAAATCTGCAAGTCCGGCACCATACTGATAAGAAAGTACCATTAATTGTCTTGAAACACCCATCAAATCTGCCAATGGTGCTAAAAGTGGGATGGTTAAAATCGCTTGGCCACTTACACTTGGAATGGGATAGTGGATCAGTGTTTGGATTACAGTAATCCCAGATAAAGCGATTGAGTTTGGTAACTGTGATATGGGTGTAAACATGCCATTGACTAACGAATCTACGATAAGTCCATCTTCCAATACCACATAAATCGCGCGAGAAAACCCGATAAGTAAACCAGCGTAAGCCATATCCTTAAATCCTTCGATAAACGCTTTAACTGTACCGGAGGTACGCAAACCACCAATGTAACCAGCTAAAATTCCAGTTAAAAAGAATAAAGCTGACATTTGCTCAAAATCCCAATCCCAGTTCCAAACACCAATAACCAAAACTATAAAGGTTAAAACTAATAGAAGAAGAATCATTTTGTGAGCAAGCGTAAAAACAATCAAATCAGGTTTAATATCTTTAACAATCTCCTTTTTGGTATTATTCACATAACGATGAACCAAAAAGATATAAATGCCTACTGCTATAATCAAAATTATGATTCGAAAAAAAGCTCCGGAAAACAATTCAACACCCGCAATTTTTTGGGCAATGCCAACTTGAAATGGATTAATGGGGCTAAAAGCAGATCCGACTAATGCAGCACCAAGACTTAAGATAACTGCAGTAAGATTATTAAATCCCAAGCGTTTACATAAAATTAGCAAAACCGGAATGAGCGGAATTATTTCTTCATGAAAATTTTGAATAGCACCCAGTGTTGCAAAGAGTATAACTGAAATAGGAATTACCAGCATCTCGATTCCAGAGAGTTTGTCTACTACAATCTCAACCAAAGAATTTAAAGCACCGGTTTTACTAATTACAACAAAAGCCCCACCTACCAAGAAAATAAAAAAGATTACACTACCAGCTTGTTCCATCCCTTTTGGAATGGCAACTAACATTTCAAAAAAACCGACCGGATCAGAATCAACATTTTTAAATGATCCAGCCACCGCCAGTTCTTGCCCAGTTGTTGGGTCCAACTTACGATCGAATTTACCAGCTGCAACCAAATAGCTTGCAATAGTCGCAAGGATGATACATACCATCAGTAAAACCAATGGTTCGGGAAATTTTAGTCTTTTAGCCATACATAAAATGGTTACAGGTTAAATCTCTTTTTCAGCGCTTCTTTAATTCTTTCTAATCCATTTAAAATATATTCTTTACGTTCTCCTATGCCGATTCTAAAATGCTTATCCATACCATAAACATCTCCTGCTAGAATAAATACACTCTTTTCTGTTCTAAGCCATTCAGCTAGGTCTGTGGAATTGATATCTAAATTATATTTAATGAATAACATTCCACCAGCCTGAGGAGCAACGTATTCGAAAAGATCTCCGTATTGATCCAACCACTGTTTTACAGCTACCAAATTCTCATTTAACATGGTTCTGTTCCGTGTTAAGATTTCCATACGCTTATTAGGTTCTAAAGCAATTTCTGCAATGTAATTACTCATAATGCCTGCCGTTATTGAAGTATAATCGTGATAAGCCCAAGTATCGGCTATTAATTCTTTTGGACCGACCAGCCAACCCAAGCGTAAGCCGGGTAGGGCATAGGCTTTTGATAGTCCACCATTCACCATTACTTTATCGTACATGCCAACAAAACTGTCAAGTGTTTTTGAATCAAGTTCCGCACCTCTGTAAACTTCATCCGAATGAATCCAAGCACCCACACTTTTTGCTATTTCAACAATTTCTTGCATTTCAGCTGAAGTTAAAGTATATCCTGTTGGATTATTCGGATTACAAACAGCAATCATTTTTGTTTTAGGAGTGACCAATGATCTTAACTCATCCATATCGGGTGCCCAATTATCTTTTTCAATTAAATGCCAGGCTTTTGGAACGCATCCCATTTCTTCGGCTATGCCCCACATTTGCATATAATTTGGAACCATCATCACCATCTCATCACCTTTTTCGAGCAAGGTGTGACAGGCAATAAAATTTGCTTCAGAAGAACCATTCGTTACTAAAACATTATCATCATCGCAGTTTTGGTATAAATAACTTATTCTTTTTCGTAATGGAATAGAGCCATTGGTTTGACCATAACCTATGTACATATTATTTAGTTTCTCAATCTGATCCTTGTCTAATAATTCTGTTAAAGTATAAGGATGAAAACCGCTTTCAGTTAAGTTAAAATCTACCGTGTTTTCAAAGATTGATTGAACTCTTTCTAATTCAAAAATTGGAATATTCATTTTTATTATTTTTTAATAATTAGGTATTTATTATAAACGGCTTGCGCAATCATGATATCTTGAACCGCAACGCCCGTTAAATCAACGACTGAAATTTGTTCGTCATTTTTTCGTTGGTGTTTTTTGTCTTGAATGGCAACCCCAAGCTCGACAATTTTATCTGTCTTGAAAGTTTTGCTTTTTCGAGCCTGAAAAACTTCTCCTCTCGATTTACTTTGCTCAATGCTATCAGAAATAACAATATCCGCGATTTCAAGAATCTTACTTGATAATTCTTGTTTGTCGGAAGTATCTGAACCAACGGCGGTAATGTGAGTGCCAGGCTGAATTTCTTCTGATTTTAATAATGGACTTTCTGAAGGAGTAGTGGTGACAATAATATTACAATGTTGAGCCACTTCTTTAGCACTTTCTGCAATATTGATATCATAATTTAACTCCAATTCCTTTTTGTATTTTTTAGCACCCTCCAGATTTTTACCCCAAATCCAAACCTTTTTACATGAGCTAATGTTTTTGAGAAATCGCAACTGTAATCGACCTTGAATGCCTGTTCCGATAATACCTATTGCATTAAGCTTTTTGGGTGCAAAGTATTTTGCAGCAAGCGCTCCAGCTGCAGCTGTACGAATATTAGTTAAATTTCCTCCATCCAGCAAAATGCATTTTGGTTCTCCGGTTTTTTGACTAAATAACAACATCATTCCCTGACTTGATGAAATGCCAAGATTGGTGTTTTCGTAAAAACCAGATGCTATTTTAATACAATAGTAATCTTCATCTTTTATATATCCATATTTGATATGGGTATCTCCTTTAGGCTTGTCGAAAAGTAATTCGCCAACAGGTGGAACAACTGTCAACCCGTTGCTATACTTTATAAAGCCTTCCTCCATTGCGGCTATTACATCAATTTTGTTTACAATGGATAAAATGTCTTTTTCCTGAATAATTGTTACCATAATTCGATATTTATTTATTCTTTAAACTTGTTTCCATTACTGGAAAATTTTGATCAATTTTTGCAACTGATTTTAAAATGAGTCCTACTACTTCCTTATAAAAACCTTGATTTATATTTTCAAAATCATCAGTTGGTTTATGATAGTGAATATGATCTTCTTCACTAAAAGTAATATTAGGAATTCCTTTTCTATGGAAAGACCCATTATCTGACGAAAACATCCAAAATTCTTTGGTTTTATCATCAGGATTATCATGACCATACGATACTTTCAACTGTGCTCCAGCTGATGATTTCTCAATTAGTGGCTTAAATTCAGGGTAGTAATGGGTACCAACAACATATAATTCTTTAGTCGGATTAAAACTCAACATATCGAAATTAATATTTAAAAGTATTGTTGATAGATCTACAGGAGGGGAGTTGATAAATGCTTTTGAACCATGCAAACCCATCTCTTCTGCATCCCAGGCAGCAAATATTATTGAATGGTTAGGAGTATTTTTGGAAAAATATTCGGCCAATACCATTAATGCAGCCGTGCCTGAAGCATTATCATCAGCACCATTATAAATTATGGTATCGTTCCTTACTCCTAGATGATCATAATGGGCACCAATCACAATATATCGCTCCGGAAACTTTTTGCCTTTTAGGTATCCAATGAGATTGGTACCAATAATTTCTTTTTTTGTACGGTAACTTTTAAACTTAAATTGCTTTTTGAAAGAAGAATCAAAAGTATTAAGCTTTATCTTTTTATAAAAGTCAGTAATTAAATTTTGAGCTAGTAAATTATTGCCGCTGGCACGACCCATAAATTTATCCGAAGATAATTCTTCTTGAATTTTTAGCATTTCCGAAAAGTCTAAATCTACCGTTATTACTCTATAAGTCTCTATTTCCGAAGCAGTCATCCAATGCATTTCATTGGCCGGAGCTGCCTCTAAAGTGTACCAATAAAAATCTAATGGGATTTCCATCTCTCGATAATATTCCAAATACTTTTGATGTTCTTCATGATCTCTTGGATATTCTAAAGCTGCCAATTCTCCACCTTCCCATGAGTGGACGCCTAATTTAGCAGTAGGGTGTACTGATCTTTTTTCTCCAGCCAAAAACATGTCAGTTCCTCCAGAGGCAACCCAACCATTTTCGGGGATATAAGTATTAATGTGATGATTTCTAATTTCCTTTGATGCAGCCAAATTAATCACATCATCAACTGAGCCTGGCACTTCAACCATAACCAAGGTGGTAATTTGAGGATTGTTTTCAATCACCTTTTTAAAATCATTTAATGTTCCAGAATAAATTACTCCTTCCATAAAAAGTGAGTCTTTGGAGCTTTGATCTTTATTAAAATAGAAATGAGCTGCTTTATCGCCTTCAAATCGTAAAATTATTTTCTGTCCAAAAGAGGAAGGATAAAATAGGGATGGAAAAAACTGCAGCAGAGCCGCAAAAATTAAAATAATCGATGCCAATGCAATAATTACCTTTTTCATAATGTTATAAATATAAATTAAGGAGGGCATAAAAACAAAAAATCCACATACCCTCATAAACCATAGTGTTTAAGGTATGCGGAGGTTACCGCAAGAAATTCGCAAATTTTCTCAATGTCTTCCTTAAGATAAAAAATGAGCGAGTAGGGTAGGCCTACAAAATTTCTTCTGTAGCAAATATATAAAATTATTCAAAAACAGGTATTAAGTAAATTATTATTTTTTATTTAGAATAATTACAAATAAAGCTTAATTTTGTTATTTAATCAAACTAAATAAAATACAAGAGACTGATATTTATAGCACTACTTTAAAAGATTGAAGATGAAAAAATACAAACTTCTAATATTTTTAATGATTGGATTAATAAATTGTGAAGCAAAAATTAGTAGTATAGATGAATCAAAACAGATAACAACAATGAATAAAATAGATACCGTAGTTTTTGGAGCAGGATGTTTTTGGTGTGTTGAAGCCGTTTTTCAAACATTAAAAGGAGTTGAAAAGGTAGAACCCGGCTATGCAGGTGGTACCTTAAAAAACCCAACATATAAAGAGGTTGTTACCGGACAAACTGGGCATGCAGAGGTTGCCAGAGTAATTTTTAATCCTGAAGAAATTTCATTTGAAACTTTACTTTCGGTATTTTTCAAAACACACGACCCAACTACTTTAAATTATCAAGGAGCTGATCGAGGTACCCAATATCGTTCGGCGATCTTTTTTAATTCAGAAGAACAAAAATCTCAATCAGAAAAGATCATTTCAGAATTGAATAAACAACAGGCTTATCCAAATCCAATTGTAACCGAACTAAATGAATTAAAAGAATTTTACCTTGCTGAGGATTACCATCGTAATTATTATGTGAATAATCAAGATCAACAATATTGTAGATATGTGATTCAACCTAAGATGGAAAAATTCAAGAAAGTGTTTAAGGATTACATAAAATAAGATTTATATTTTCTTTTTATTAGGCTTGGCTTGTGTGAGAAATTTACCCGAGCATGTGCTGAGCGCAGTCGAAGCAAGCGAGGGCAAGGAACGTAGTGACGCAGACATAATATTAATTATAGCCTGCCTGCCGCAGTGTTATACTTCATAATTCGGGTAACAAATTAGCAATTTTTTTCAATTTATCTAACGGCGTAATGTATTTTAAAGCTGAATGCCTTCTTTGATAGCTATATCTATACATAAAGCTATTTAATTCTAGTTCTAAATCTTCTTTATTGATAGACCTATTTATAGTTTGTAAACACTCATTATACAACGTCCCCCAAAAGCGTTCTATCTTGCCATTGGTTTGTGGTCTATAGGGTCTGGTATAGATATGTTTTAGTCCAAAAAAATACATGACGCAACACCAAGCACAATCTTCTCATCATAAAAATTAAGATTCCCGAAAACATCCTTTACAACCTATAGAGATGATGTGCCAATATCACCATAAACTATACCAAGGGTAATGATTAATCCGGATAAGCTAAGTTGGCTCAGGTTACTCTTTTTATTGTTTAAACGTTGCTTCATTTATTGGACTGAAAAATAACTAAAGTTTTTTTTCTTCAATTAGGTTACCTACATCCGAAAATATTATCATGTTCCGGTTCAAATCCTTATCTCTAACAATTACTTCGTACTCTAACATATTGCCCTTGTTTCTCATAACAGAGTTCATTATTTCGCCTTTAAATAAAGCCTTGTTTTTAATGGGTTCGGGGAGGTAATCTGATGGTAGGTTTAATCGATATTCTGTTAAAACCCCTGTTAAACTAAAAATGGCAATATGTTCCAGTTTGTTTTTGTAAAAAATTGCCTCGAAATAATCTGTTTTATTAAACCATTCAATATTTATACCATCCTCAAAATTCTCTTTAAAAGATTGTAAGCATATATCCGATGGAGAAACCCCATTTCCTTCTACTACTTTCCTTAAGAAATTATTCATTCTATTTTGTTTTCCTTTTTGACGTGATTAATTTGATAAGTAACATTTTTAACTACGCAGGTATTTTTGAGTATATAAATACAGCACCCTGGCTCTTGCTCTTTTCAATCGCATTTTAGCGGCATCCTCGCTAATTCTTAAGGCAACACCAATTTGTTTCATCGACAATTCATCCTTATATTTCATTAGCAATAGCGCTTTTTCTTCGGGGTGGATAAACTCTAAAATTGCCATTAGATTATCATAATTGATTTCCTCAATTATTTCTTCGGTATCATCAATAATTTCTGGTATTTCATTCTCTCTGTTCCAATTCGGATAGTGTAATTTCTTTTTCTCACGCAAATAATCTATACAATGATTATAGGTTACTGAATACAACCACGATGAAAAGGATGAAAGTTGCTTAAATGATGGTAATTTTTCATAGACTTTTGAAAAAATATCCTCTGCCAATTCTTCAGCTATTTGCCTGCTTTTTACAAATGAGTAACATTTACCCAACACTTTTGAATGGTATCGGTTGTATAATACCTCAAAGTATTTCGATGAATTATCATTTTTAATCTTATGAATAATTTCATCATCACTTAATTGCAATACACTTTCATTCATTGGATTTGCTACATTTTGATACAAAGGTATTATTAAACTTAAAGATAAATAAATTTAAACCGAACCTATTCTGTAACACGTTCTTAATTTGCAAGTAAAAAAATGTTTAATTTTTCTGTTACCTAAGTATCAAATCCCGTCATAATACCAAAAAAAACAGATGATGTAGCAAATATTCGTACAATATTAGGAATCACTTCGGGATAGGTTACCTATAAGATCATAGTTTATCAAAAGAAGAATAAAAATTAAAAAAAATAAAAAAAAATGAAAAACAGATTTTTTGCAAGTATTGCATTCTTAGGATTAATAACCCTATTATTAACAAGTTGTTCGAAAGTACCCCAGACAGAAATAGATGCTGCCAATGCTGCTATTGAACAAGCTAGAACGGCAGGTGCCGATATTTATGTTCATGAAGAATTTGTATTGTTGCAAGATTCATTGAACAGTGTAATGGTAAGTATCGAATCAAAGAAATCGAAATTTATCAAGAACTACTCAACAGCCAAAGAGCATTTGACAGGTGTTACCCAACTAGCCGGTGAAGTGAAACAACAGGCAGAAACACGCAAAGAGAAACTGAAATTAGAAATTCAGAACACGATTGCCGAGGTTAAAACTTTAATTGAAACAAACAGACAATTAATTCTTGAAGCCCCAAAAGGTAAAGAGGGAACATCTGCGCTGGTTGCAATAAAAGGCGAGATTGATGGTATCGAAACTTTAATTAACGAAACCAGCACTATGTTTGAAACCGGAGATTATCTGGCTACCCTTGACAAAGCCAAGGCAGCAAAGGAAAAAGCTACTTCAATCAACACCGAATTAACAGATGTAATAGCTAAATACAAAGCTAACGTAAAGAGTAAAAGAAAATAATACAATAATAAGAAGTATCTGATAGATTCACCCTGTTTCCATAAACTGGAAACGGGGTTTTTTATAGATGACAATACATTCTAAAATGAAAATAAGAGCTTTATTTATTTCATTACTGGTACTAGTTACCATAGTTGGGGTTTCAATTAGCAGGGTAAAAACTAACATGCCGCCTGACAAGGAAATAAACATAGCCAGAAAAATGCTTTTGAATGCAGAAATGATAAAATCATCCAGGTACGCAAAGGTGGATTATTTAAAAGCCATTCAATATTATGATTCTGCCATGGTAGAATGGAGCAGGGAAAATAAAAGATTTATTCTTTTCAGAGATTATCAAAGAATAGCTGAGTTAGCTAAAGAATCATCGGAAAATAGCAAAAAAGCCATTGAGAATTCGAAAAAGAATATCTCAAAAGTAGAAGATATACTTGAAATTCGAATCAATGAAATTGAAAGAAGAATTAATGGTTTCGAAAAAAATCTGGGAAGTTTTCCTATGAATAGTGCGCATCAGAAAGAAATTTTAAAATGCAAATTACAGTATACCGAAGGCGTTTTGGCCTATAAAAATAAAAATTATAACCTTTGCAAATCAAAACTTGACTCTGTTGAAACTACCATTAATAGGGTATTTAAAATATATGAAGAAAAGTTAAATGCATATTTGAACGAACATCCAAAATGGAAAGAGATGGAGGAACAAACCATACACTTTTCCAGAAAAAACAAATCGTATGCCATTATAGTTGATAAGCTGGCCAGGGAATGCACACTTTATAAAGATGGAAAAGTTGTTAAGAAACATACAGTAGAATTGGGAGCTAATTGGATAGGTGACAAAAATCAGCAAGGTGACAAAAGTACCCCCGAAGGTTTCTATAAAATTATTGTCAAAAAATCGAACGGACAGACCCGCTTTTATAAGGCTCTGTTATTAGATTATCCAAATGATGAAGACAAGAAACGGTTTCGGCAAAATAAGAAAAATGGAGTTGTAAAACCGCATGCAAATATTGGGAACCTCATTGAAATACATGGTGATGGAGGAAAAGGAGTTGATTGGACTGATGGATGTATTGCTTTAAAGGATGCTGACATGGATTTGCTTTTCAAAATGTGCACAATAGGTACTAAGGTTACAATTGTAGGTTCAACAAAATCTTTATATGAACTCTCATTAAAATGAAAACAATACGTAAGAAATTTTTTAGTGAATTTGCAGTTAAGCTTTGTTTAAAATCAACGGATATTTATAACAAAACTATCAGGCTATTTAAAAAAGAACGGGTTTTAATATTATCTTTTTTAAAAAGTCAGGCTATTACTTTGTCTTTAATTGCCCTTGTATTAAGTATTCTATTACTTATAAGGCTTGTAATATGGAATTTACCTGTATCAAACAATAAACTTGTTAATGTACATGAGGAAAGGGTTTTATTGGCGCAACAAAAAATAAGTAGGGAAATAGCTTCGCTTGATAAAAAGCTTTCTTCCAAAATACCCAAAACATACTTTTTGGTCATAAACAGCTCTTCAAATGAATTCATTTTATATAGAGGAAACGAAATAATAAAAAGGGATAAGTGTTCTACAGGCAGTTATATTTTACTTAAAAATGGTGAACAACAACAATGGATGTTCAAAACACCAACAGGAGAATTCAGGATACTGAGCAAAACTACATTGCCAGTTTGGAAGAAACCCGATTGGGCATTCGTTGAAGAAGGCATACCTGTGCCTTCAATAAATCATTATACCAGATTTGAATATGGCGTTTTAGGCGATTACGCTCTTAATCTGGGACATGGTTATCTTATTCATGGAACACTTTATCAGCGTTTTCTGGGCTTACCAGTTACACATGGTTGTATCCGTTTAAACGATGAAAACCTAGAACTTGTTTATCGGTCATTACAAGTGGGTTCAAAAGTTTATATTTATTAAAAACAGGGTCAAATGAAAAAAATAAAAGAAATAGCGTTATTAATATATAAACTGAAATTGAAGGTAAAAGTGCTTTACATCTTTTTAATTGTATTCTTTGTTTTTTT
Source organism: Bacteroidales bacterium (assembly GCA_963675215.1). Taxonomy (GTDB): domain Bacteria; phylum Bacteroidota; class Bacteroidia; order Bacteroidales. The sequence goes on along the minus strand of OY775914.1, from coordinate 2,824,153 downwards.
AGTATCCATAGCGATTGCCCCGTCGCACAAAGTACAAGAATTTAAAAACCTTGTAAATACAGATACCCTCTTCATAGAAAAATACGATAGCATGTATAATCATCCGGCAATGAAACTGCTTGTTATAGAAAAGGCATATAAAGAATCATTGCTGAAACTAGCAGAATCAGATTCCATTCAAATGGTGATTAATCTGACCGATAGTTCGGTGAACCTTTCTATTAAAGGAGTGGTGATACACCATACCAAAATAAATATACTCGAAAAGGATAAAATATTTAAAAAGATGCAAGTGATAGAACAGCTAAAGTTACTTTCACAACCGCTGGCAGCTCATTCACAATATGCAACCATTATTAAGGAGCCAGTAGTTGTGCACCATGCTCCGAAAGATACGATTGAAGCCGCATTAAATGCCTGGAAACCGGATACTTTGATTCAAAATCCTGCTTTTTTAATGCTCTCAGTTGAACATGGTATTCATATAATATTTGAACAGGATAAAAACCCGACCTTTTATGCTAAATGGAAGAAGTTTAACTTTTACAACCATATACGAATTAAAAAGTATATAGCTTCAATATCAAACTTCGTTTGCTTAAAAAAACAAGAATATCACCCAACAATTCTCATAAAAATGCCTGTGCATGATCTACGGGCAATATATCGTGCATTGCCAAACAACACCTTTATTGTACTAAAATTATAATTTGATTATAACATAGAATTATTTGAAATAAAAAAAGAAAATAAGCTTAATGATATTCATAACCTGGAACCACAATAATTTAATCATTCGTATTGTTGGATATTATTGCTTTAGATACCATGTTGTTGTTTTTTTGTGTTGTAAGATACCGACTGTTTTCTTAACAGAAATAGACTATTAATAGTGGCTGGGGAATCTTCAGGTTCATTGAACTCATTTGAGCTAAAAATAAGCTTGTATTTGTTCCTCTTTGGCAGTATTAATTTGATTTTATCAAAACATTCTTCATTCTCCGCCCTGAATTCCAACTCATTTTCAGGGTTTGGCAATTTGCTAATTTTCCCGATAAAAGAAGCAAACGAGGGTTCATGTTCAAGGTTAGAAGGTACATTTATAATAAACCTTTTATAATCAGCTAAATTGCCTCTCATCTTAACCGCAAATAAAGTTTGAAGAATATTTAATAAGTGGTCGAAAATTGTACCAAAGATTCGCTGTGAAATGGTAGTTTTCTCCCCCCAACCAAAAACGAGATCAGAAACCATATATTCCTTCGCAGCCCTGATTATTCCGCTTGAAATAATTAAATCAATTTGTATAATCACTTTAAGGTTTTCATTCAGGTTGTTAAATTCTGAAACATTATTTTCAAGGGTTTCCCTAATTTTATTAATATTTTCTCAGCTGCTTTATTGATTTTAACTTTGCTTTCAAGTGCAATTAATCCATACCCAATAATAAAAGCGATTAGAATAATTGTATTCATCGGTGTTATTTTTATTATTTAAATTATAAAAAATGAGGTGAACTCTCAAACCCTGTTTTTCAACTTTGTTTGTTGAGTTCCCCCATTCTTTAATTACTTTTTAAAATAAAAGTCTTCCTCTGTTTAGATAGCGTGGATTGCGTATTTAGCTTTTCTTTTCGTACCATAATCAGCGACATGAGAATGACCAACGGGTTCTTTTATACTATAAGTTGCTTGTATTTTAGCTTTATTAGTTTCTTTTTCCCAGTTCTGGTTTGTAGCAAGAGTTCTATCTACAATATCCAACCATTTTTGGGCAAGTTGCAATTCACCCGATAAGGTTAAGTGGTCGTAATCATTATTGTAAAATTCCAATGCAATATCTGGTTTGTTGGTAAAAATATAAGAAAAGATCAGCTCAATTTTGTCAATAACTTTGACGTTCTCTTTGTTATACCAAACGGTTCTCTCTGTCTTTATCAATCGGCATTTTTTAACTTCTGAAAGGTTAATTACCTCTTTGAATTCTTTGTCGCTGATTGTCCTTATAAAGAATAACTTGCTAATTTCACTGGTGTCTATCCCAATCAGGGTTTTATCCCAACGGTCGTAACTTGAAATCTTACTATTATTGTCATTTGCAAAAGATTGTAATACTGAATAAAATTTCTTTTCCCTTTTCTTGCTATTTCTTTGAATAAAAACGATCAGGGAAATAGTGGCCAAAATTATAATTGACCAGGTTACTATCATATTTGAGTCCATATTTTTTATTTCTATAAAATTATAATCACATTAATTGAAGGCTTATCTCTAAATGCAGATGAAACCGAAAGCTTTGCTATGTGAAAAATAGGGACTACCAGAAATAATTGAAGGGATGAATAATGTCAGGGCCTTCGAATCGAATTACCTGAGATTTAGCAATGAAAATATACTTTGATATTTTTATATTTCTTAATAATTCGGCAATTTTTTTATTAAAAAAGGTACTAAAAGGAAACTTCTGAAAGGAGGGGAGTATGCGTTGTACCAAATTCTGACTGGTTCTCATATTGGCATCATTACCGAAACCATCATAATAACCAGTAAAACAATAGTTATCAACAGAGCTAATCTGCCTTGCGATTTGCTTCTGTTTATCCTTTTTTTCTTGAGTTGGCATTTCAATATTCAACCCAATAAACAGTAAAATTAAGAGATATATGAATACAATAAATTGTTTCATTATTACTTTTTATGTTTAGACGATACTCAATGCAGAAGTAACTATTATATCAGGAATAATGAAGGTAGAATGGAACATAAACCAAAATTGAGGTTGAAGGAGTTTTCTTTACTACTAATAGATTAGCTTATCCTTTCATACATAACATTAGCTATTTTAGATTTTGAATATAAGCACTAGAATCTGCTCACTAGTTTTTTTTGTTCAATGAAGCCACCCCAATTCTATTAGTATAATTAACTTTACTCATAGTCCATTTTTTTGAATTTCTTGTATTGTTCAATATTAAGCTTTTTTGGTTTTCAGGGTGGAATTATGTGTAGGCAAAAATTAATGTGCGTAATGCGGGGTGGCTCTATATTTGAAATACTATCCCAAAAACAAATTGCCAATCAGGGCAAAAGTGGGAGGGGAAAATAAATTTTTTCAAGTTTGCAGTGTCCTATCGTAAAAGTTGGGTTTGTCAATATTTTTGCTTTTCGATACAAAAAACAAATGTGTTAGATTATGGTATAAAGCTGTTGATTAACCTTGTTGCTAACTATTGTGTATGAGCCCGAAGAAAATGCGGGCCGGTGCGTGAATTGGTGTTTAGGTGGAGAAGATATAACACAGAGCCGTTAAGAACACCAAGAGGGCTTAGAAGTATATTTTACTCATGTGGTAATATATTTTATTGGTATTCGTGAATGCTGGGCATTTCTTCTTGATTTTTTGGTTCGTCCCGATAAAATCGGAATAAACAATAAATAATACACACATATACATATATCCATATTTAAAATCAACAAAACTTTACTTAATAATTTTTTTGTGCGTTGGCAAAAAAAGAATGGCACTTGTGCTGAGCTTGTCGAAGTATGGCGTTGGCTTAGGGCTGGATAGCGTAAGCAATTGTGCGCAAGCCGCAGCTGCAATTTAGCATAACGACTAAAGGCAAAGCCTTCACGAACACCAATTTTTTATTTTTTAATTGTGAGTAATTATAGGGCAAGCGGTTTTTCTTTTTCTCTTGTGTTGGCTTGTGTGAGAAATTTATCCGAGCGTTGTGCTGAGCAGTCGTTGAGCTTGTGCTGAGCGCAGTCGAAGCAAGCGAGGGCAAGGAATGAAGTGACGCAGACATAATATTAATTATAGCGTGCCTGCTGCAGGCAGGTTGACATAGTAAGAATACTTCTCGCATATTCCTTAACATAAAATCGTTACCGATTTCGAACAAGAAGTTTGTCCGAAATCTGATTTTATATTAAATACTTCGTATTACGGAAATGCTCATTGTTGTCCTATAATTAATATTATGTTAAATATGGTTGACAAATAAATAGGGAGTACATTTTGAACATCCTCCCTATTTAAAACTTTTATTAAATTCTATTGCGCGTCTGGTTCACCGATTTCAGCTAATTTATCATTAACTGCTTTGTATTTTTCAGTTTGTCCGGTACGAGAATAAATTTGTCTTAATGAAAATAAAGTGTTGTAATCATCACCTTTCAGGCTTAATGCTCTTTCTAAATAAGGTAACGACTTTTCGAGGAATCCATCACCTTTTTCTTTTAAAGGCTCATAACCTTTATCTCCATAAGGTAATGCATCTGCTTTCGTTAAATAAAATACACCTTTATTGAAGTATAATGCACCTAAATTGTAAATTGCGTCAAAGTAATCTTCTTTGAGCTCCATCGCTTTTAAATATGCCGCTTCACTTTCGTTGAAAGCTGCAAGTCTTTCTTCATCAGAATTCTCATCATTATTAAAAATAATGTCATATTGAGCAGCTACCGCATAATAAATTGAGAAATTATTATCGTCAAGTGTAAGTGCCAATTTAAGATTCTCAATCGCTTTTTCAGTTTTACCACTTTCCAGAAAAATGTTTGTTTCAGTTAAAATCAGATTAAAATCAGATGGAAAGAGCTCTCTTCCTTCTTCTATAACCTTCAGTGCTTTGGCTGTATCGCCAGCATTTTTCAATAAATTAGTATAAGCGTAATAAACCAATTCACTGTTATAGTTCAATTCAGCAAGCTTTTCATAACTAATTAACGATTTGTCAAATATTTCAGCTTTATAATAAGCCATTGCGCCATTAAATAATGCGGTTGTATCAATTCTGCCATTTTCTTCTGAAATCTTATAAGATTCATCGAAAAGTTTCCCTGCTTCCGGATAGTTATTATCATTATACTTGACCACAGCTACATTAAATAATACTTCGGCTGCCATACCCAAATATACTTTTATGTCCTCTGTCAGCTCATTTTCAGTGTCAAGTTCCCGAGCCTTTAAAAGGGCTTCATAACCTATTTTTCCAGCTTCTTCATTACTAATTTTAACAAGGTCAGCCAAGGGACTTTTGGCAATTTCTAAATAAATTTCACCCCTATATAACCAGGTTTTTGCATCATTCATTGTTTTTGAATGCTCAATTGCTGCATCAATTGCAACTTTGGCCTTAGGTAAATTACCGCTTTTCATAAAATTGAAAGCGCTATTTCTTTTTCCTGTTTGCGCATGAGATAGTCCAAATACGATGAGCAAACTAAACAGAATTGCGTATTTTTTCATAGTCGATGTTTTTAAGATTTTTTTTATGGCGTCAAAGATACATATTTGCCATATTTAAAAATCAATTATTACTTATTTTTAAACGTTTTATATTGTGTCTTCTTCAATTTCCTTGCCATTCTCTTCATCCAAAAGATTTTCTTCTCCAATATCCTCACTGTCAATATCATCTGTATCATCAGCACCTTCCACATATTTAACTTTTGCAACCGATGCTATGGAGTCATCTTCTTTTAAATTGATTAATCGAACTCCTTGGGTTGCTCTTCCCATCACTCTTAAATCTTCAACCGAAAGACGAATAATCAAACCTGAACGATTAATTATCATCAGGTCATCTTTATCCTGAACATCCTTAATGGCAATTAATTTTCCGGTTTTTTCAGTAATATTGATTGTTTTAACCCCTTTTCCCCCTCGATTGGTTATTCGGTAATCTTCCACAGAAGAACGTTTTCCATAACCATTTTCTGCAACTACCAATATGTTAGAATGTTCGTCATTGATACAAATCATGCCGACAACTTCATCTTTGGCATTTGCGAGGGTAATTCCCCTCACTCCAGCCGCATTACGACCCATTGGGCGCACTTTACTTTCATTAAACCTGATTGCTTTACCCGATCTCAGGGCTAATAAAATTTCGCTTTCGCCTGTGGTTAACCTTGCTTCAAGTAATTGATCTCCTTCATTTATTGTAATTGCATTAATTCCGTTTTGACGTGGTCGGGAATAAGCAGCCAATGATGTTTTTTTGATGGTACCTTTTTTAGTTGCCAGAATGATAAAATTATTCTCGACGTATTCTGTATCCTTTAGATCTTTAACATTTATGAATGCCCTAACCTTATCATCAGGATCAATATTGATCATGTTTTGAATCGCTCTTCCTTTTGAAGTCTTCCCTCCTTCAGCAATTTCAAAAACTCTTAACCAAAAACACTTACCTTTTTCAGTAAAGAACAGCATATAATTATGCATAGAAGCAACAAACAGGTGTTCAAGAAAATCTTCATCACGATTTCCGCTGCCTTTGGCTCCTCGTCCTCCTCTTTTCTGTTGACGGTATTCGCTCAATTGAGTTCTTTTCACATAACCCATATGAGATATGGTGATTAATACGTCATCATCTGGAATGGTATCTTCAATCTTAAAATCTTCGGCCGAATAAATAATCTGACTACGAGAAGTATCGCCATATTTTTCTTTAATTTCAGCTAATTCAGTTTTAATGATATCCATTCTCATGGATTCATTTCTTAAAATTTCTTTGTAAATTTCAATTTGTTTGATTAATTCATCAAATTCAAGTTTAATCTTATCGCGCTCAAGTCCGGTTAATTTCTGCAAGCGCATATCTAATATCGCACGAGCCTGAAGTTCGGAAAGTTCAAATTTTTCCATTAACCCATTTCTGGCTTCTTCGGGTGTCATGGAAGCACGAATCAGTTTGATCACTTCGTCTAAATTATCCAGCGCAATCAATAATCCTTCTAAAATATGTGCTTTTTTCTCAGCTTCATTTAATTCATATTTAGTACGCCTGATAACTACTTCATGACGATGCTCAACAAAATGATAAATCATGTCTTTCAGATTTAACATTTGAGGGCGGCCTTTAACCAGGGCTATGTTATTTACACTAAATGAGGACTGTAGCGCAGTTAATTGATACAATTTGTTTAGTACTACATTCGTAACAGCATCTCTTTTTAGTTCATACACAATTCGAATTCCATTTCTATCCGATTCGTCTCGAAGATCTGAAATTCCAACTATTTTTTTATCATTAACAAGATCGGCTGTTTTCTTAATCATTTCCGATTTGTTAACCTGATAAGGGATGGAAGTAACTATAATACTTTCACGGCCATTTGGCAGCTCTTCAATATTTGATTCCCCTCGCATCATCACTCTACCCCTACCCGTTTCAAATGCATCCTTCACCCCTTCATATCCATAAATCATTGCACCTGTTGGGAAATCAGGAGCTTTGATGTATTTCATTAATTCAGGGATGGTAATATCTTTATTGTCGATGTAGGCGATGGTACCTTCAATTACCTCAGACAAATTATGAGGTGGCATATTGGTTGCCATACCAACTGCAATACCAGAAGCACCATTAATTAATAAATTAGGGATACGAGTTGGTAAAACTGTTGGTTCTTTTAATGAATCATCAAAATTCAACTGAAAATCAACCGTATCTTTATCTAAATCGGATACCATTTCTTCAGCAATTTTTTGAAGTCGAGCTTCGGTATAACGCATTGCAGCAGGGCTGTCACCGTCAATTGAACCAAAGTTACCTTGTCCGTCAACCAAAGGATAACGAAGCGACCATTCCTGAGCCATTCGAACCATAGCATCATAAACAGAGGTATCACCATGGGGGTGATACTTACCTAAAACCTCCCCAACAATACGGGCTGATTTCTTATACCCTCTGTTTGCTAAGAGTCCTAAATCCAGCATTCCGTATAAAACCCTTCTGTGCACAGGCTTCAAACCATCACGCACATCTGGCAGTGCTCTTGACACAATTACCGACATCGAATAATCGATGTAAGCAGCTTTCATTTGATCTTCGATATTAACCTTCAGAATCCTACTTCCTTCTTCCATATTTATTTTAGCTTAAACTGCTGTATATTAACTATTTAGTAATACTGGTTATAACATACGAAAATACTAATTTTTTTGCTTCACTCCCACCTTTTTCAGAACTTTTTATTACTAACAGAACGATGTTAATAATTATTAAATTTTCGGTCTCAACAACAATGGAGAGTCTTTAATTTTAATTAAGCTTAATTATCTGTTTTACTACGAATTAGGCAAGTAAATTTAAACCTCAGAAATCTTAAAATAATTATAGATTTAGGTGGCATTATATTTGATGAACGATATTAATCAGATAATGATTATTTTTGTAATAATTAAAGAATTAAAATTCATATATGGAAGCGAAGTTTTCACAGAGAGTAAAAAATGTTCTTACCTTTAGTCGAGAAGAAGCCATTAGGCTAGGTAACAGTTATATAGGACTAGAACATCTTTTATTAGGGATAATAAGAGAAGGCAATGGGATGGCAATACAAATACTTAAATATTTTAATGTAGATATTGATGAAATCAGAAGAACTATAGAGGCTTCCATCAGAAATGCAGAAAAATCATATAAAAAACCCGAAAATATACCTCTTATAAAACAGGCTGAACGCGCTTTAAAAATCACCTATCTTGAAGCGAAGTTATTTAATAGTGAATTGATTGGTACTGAGCATTTAATGCTTGCGATTTTAAAGGATGAAGACAATGTTGTAACCAAATCACTTAAAAAACGAGGAATTGATTATGATGCTGTAAAGGATGAAGTTAAAGCCTTAACAATGAGAAATGACGAAACTAAGATAAGCCCAAGTGCAGATATACCAAACGATCCGTCGGAAGAGGAATACGATGATATTGGGAAAAGCTATGGTGCAGGCAGCACTAAAAAGATACAGGATTCTAAATCAAAAACTCCTGTTTTAGATAATTTCGGCCATGATTTAACTTTGGCTGCTGAAGAAAACAGACTCGATCCTATTGTCGGCCGTGAGAAAGAATTAGAACGAATTGCACAAATTCTAAGTCGTCGAAAGAAAAATAATCCAATCTTAATAGGTGAACCAGGTGTTGGTAAATCAGCCATTGCAGAAGGTTTGGCATTAAGGATTATTGATAGAAAAGTATCTCGGGCTTTGTTCAATAAAAGGGTAATTACTTTAGATTTAGCTTCGTTGGTTGCTGGCACAAAATACCGAGGGCAATTTGAAGAACGGATGAAAGCTGTTTTAAACGAATTAGAAAAAAATCCGAATATCATTTTATTTATCGATGAAATTCACACCATTGTTGGTGCCGGTAATGCTTCTGGAGCTTTAGATGCTTCAAACATGTTCAAACCTGCGCTTGCACGAGGTGATATTCAATGTATCGGAGCTACAACTCTTAATGAATACCGTCAATATATTGAAAAAGATGGCGCTTTAGAGCGCAGGTTTCAAAAGGTATTGGTTGATCCAACCACCCCCGAAGAGACCGTTGAAATACTTAATAATATTAAGGAAAAATATGAAGATCATCACTTGGTGACTTATACGCCTGAGGCGATAAATGCCTGCGTTTCACTAACCACACGTTATATTAGCGATCGGTACTTACCAGATAAAGCAATTGATGCTTTGGATGAAGCCGGATCTCGGGTTCATATCACCAATATTCATGTACCGGTTGAAATCATTAATATTGAAAGTCGGATTGAAGAAACCAGACAAAAGAAAACCAAGGCCATCAACAGTCAAAAATTTGAAGAAGCTGCTGAATTTCGTGATTTAGAAAAGAAACTTCAGGCACAACTTGAAGATGAAAAGAGAAGATGGGAAGAAGAATCAAAAATTCATCGCGAAACAGTTGAAGAAGATAATGTTGCCGAAGTTATTGCCATGATGACAGGTGTTCCAGTTCAACGAATTGCTCAAAATGAGGGTGATCGTTTGGCTAACATGGAAAAAGAACTTGAAAACTCGGTGATAGGCCAAAATGAGGCGATCAAGAAAGTAGTGAAGGCAATTCGCCGAAACCGGGCAGGTTTAAAAGATCCCAACAAACCAATAGGAACTTTTGTTTTTCTTGGTCCAACCGGTGTAGGTAAAACATATCTTGCCAAAGTATTGGCACAATTTTTATTTGATTCGGAAGATGCATTGGTAAGAGTGGATATGAGCGAGTATATGGAAAAGTTCGCAGTTTCCCGCCTTGTAGGTGCCCCTCCCGGATACGTTGGTTACGAAGAAGGTGGGCAATTGACCGAAAAGGTTAGACGAAAGCCCTATTCAATTGTTTTATTGGACGAAATTGAAAAAGCACATCCCGATGTATTCCATTTGATGTTGCAAGTTTTGGATGATGGTATTTTAACCGACAGTTTAGGACGAAAGGTCGATTTTAAAAATACCATTATTATCATGACGTCAAATATTGGTTCTCGTCAATTAAAAGATTTTGGATCTGGTGTTGGTTTTGCAACTGCTGCAAAAAATGCTTCTAAAGCAAACTACGCAACCGGGGTTATTCAAAATGCACTTAAACGCACTTTTGCACCGGAATTTCTTAATAGGATTGATGACGTTATCATTTTTGATCAATTGGCAAGAGAAGATATTCATAAAATAATTGACATTGAATTAAAGCATCTTTTCAAACGCGTTTTTGATCTCGGATACCAGATGAAGATTTCTGCGAAAGCAAAAGATTACATTGCCGAAAAAGGTTGGGATGTTCAGTTTGGTGCCCGTCCGCTTAAACGGGCCATTCAAAAACATATTGAAGATTCTTTAGCTGAAGAAATCATTAAAGTTAAAATGAAAGAAGGTGATATCATTAATGTTGATTATAGTGCAAAATCAAAAGATATTGTTATTAAAATTAGCAAACCGAAATTGCCTGCTACAAAAGCTAAAAAGAGACTGAAATAATTTGCTTTCCCTTTTAAGTCCCAATCCCAGCTGTTTTAAGAGAGCTGTTGTTATAATTTAGAATGCACAAAAAATAAGTGTATGAGGTTTCTATTATATGCAGCTCTACTTTGTTTCTAGTATCGATATTTATATATTTGCCGTTTTTAAGAATCAAATTGAAAAATTAAGATTAATATTAAAATATTTGAGATGGAAAATGATCAACTAATGAAAGGTGGCGAGTTTTTATTAAAAGAAACAAGAGCGGAAAGTGTCTTTATTCCTGAGGAATTTGATGAAGAACAACAGATGATAGTCCAAACTTGTGAAGACTTTTTAGAAGCAGATATTTACCCAATTCTTGATCGAATTGATTCACAAGAGGAAGGGTTGATGGCTAATTTGGTCTCTAAAGCAGGAGAACTTGGTCTCTTAGGAATTTCAGTTCCGGAAGAATACGATGGGTTTAATCAAAATTTTCTTACGAATATGAGAGCTAATGAAGCCATGGGTGCAGCCAATTCATTCTCAGTAGCTTTTATGTGTCATACAGGGATTGGGACCTTACCAATTCTTTATTACGGTACCGAAGAACAAAAACAAAAATACGTCCCTAAATTAGCAAGTGGTGAATTAAAAGCAGCTTATTGTTTAACCGAACCGGGAGCAGGATCTGATGCCAATTCAGGAACAACTAAAGCCGTTCTTTCAGAAGACGGGAAACACTATATTTTGAACGGGCAAAAAATGTGGATCACCAATGGTGGTTTTGCAGATGTTCAAACAGTGTTTGCAAAAATTGATGGTGATCGTGTTTTGAGTGCTTTTATTGTTGAGAGAGCGTGGGATGGTGTTGTAATTAATCCCGAAGAAAAGAAAATGGGAATTAAAGGATCATCAACCACCCAAATTTTTTATAATGATGTGAAAGTACCCGTTGAAAATCTTTTAGGAAAACGTGGTGAAGGATTTCGGATCGCATTAAATATTTTACATATTGGTAGGATTAAACTTGGCGCAACAGTTATAGGAGCTGCAAAGAATGCCATAAATCATTCTGTAAATTACGCTAACGAACGTAAACAATTTGGAAAAACCATTGCCAACTTTGGAACTATCAAGCATAAACTTGCCGAACAGGTAATCCAAACTTATGTAACTGATTCAGCTGTTTATCGCGCCAGTAAAGATGTTAATGATACAATAGATGCATATATTGCAGAAGGGATGCCACATGGCGAAGCAAATATAAAAGGTACTGCTCAATTTGCCATTGAGTGTGCTTTAATTAAAGTACTGGGATCAGAAGCCTTAGATTTCATAGTTGATGAGGCTGTTCAAATATATGGTGGTATGGGCTATTCGGCAGAAGCACCAGTTGACCGCGCTTATCGCGATTCAAGAATTAATAGAATTTTTGAAGGGACGAATGAAATAAACCGATTACTCATTGTTGATACGGTTCTAAAACGTTCGATGAAAGGCGAAATAAATTTATTTGCTGAAGCCAAAAAAGTAGTTGAGGCTTTAAATACAACTTCCAGTCATGAATTTGTTATTGAAAATTATTTCGAAGAAAAAAGAAGTTATATCAAAAACTTTAAGGATGCTGTATTAATGGTTCTTGGTGTTGCATCTGAGTTTTTTAAACGCAAGTTTGTAGATGAGCAAGAAATATGGATGAATATTTCGGACATGATTATTCAATTATATGGTGCAGAATCAACCATGTTAAGGGTTGAAAAACTTGCCATGATTGAAGAAGCTAAAGAGGAAAATGAAAATAACTCAGAAGATGGCGAGGCAGTAAAATTAAATAAAATGATTCTGAATGTGAATATGTATGATGCAGCTGATAAAATTTACAAAGCAGGTGCCGATGCAATAAACTCATTTACCACAGGTAAACGACAAGAGTTATTGCTAAATGCGCTTACTAAATTTACACGAGTTGCTCCTGTTAATGTTCGAGATGCCAGAAAAGCAATCGCTGATAAATTAATTGAAGATAATACTTATAAATTCTAAATTATATAGACCTTATAAAAAAGCCCCTATGAAATTATCAAGGGGCTTTTTTGTATAAAGAAAGTTTGGTTATTTTAATATCGCTTTCGAAATAACGATGCGTTGAACCTGATTGGTTCCTTCATAAATTTGGCAAAGCTTAACGTCTCGCATGATTTTTTCAACACCAAATTCTGTTGAATATCCATCACCACCCATAACCTGAACTGCATCAGTTGCAATTTCCATGGCCATATCAGAGGCATAGAGCTTTGAAATAGCCGACATTTTAGAAGCACTTCTAACTTTATTATCATATTCCCAGGCAGCTTTCCAGGTTACCATTTTTGCTGCTTCCAATTTAGTTGCCATATCCGCAAGCATAAATCCGATGGCCTGATTCGAAGAAATTGGTTTCCCAAATTGAATTCTGTTTTTTGCCCAAGCTTTTGAAATCTCATAGGCCTCTCTTGCTGCTCCAACACTTAAAGCAGCAACTCCGGTTCGCGTGCGATCAAAGGTTTTCATGGCAAATAAAAACCCGTGTCCCTCCTCTCCTAGCCTATTTTCTACCGGAACTTCAACATCTGTAAAAATAATTTCATTTTGAACTGAAGCTTTTTGTCCCATTTTTTCAAGATGTGGTTTAATTTCTATTCCCGGTGAATCTGCAGGAACAACTAAAGCAGTTAAACTTCTTGATCCTTTAGTAGGATCGGTTTGTGCAAATACTGTAAGGAATTTGGCCACCTCTCCGTTGGTTATAAATCTTTTGTGTCCGTTCAAAATATACTTATCACCTTTTTGAATGGCAGTAGATTTAATCCCTTGCACATCTGAGCCGGCATTGGGTTCAGTTAAACAGTATGCAGCTACCGCTTTGTCCTCAACTATTTGACCATAAAATTTATCTTGTTGTTTTTCATTTGCTGCCAATAGTAAAGGTGTTAGTGCTAAAGTATTTGCATCGATGCAGATACCAATACCAATGCAGCCTGCACCTAATTCTTCAGAAGCCAACGCACTGTCGAAAATATTAAATCCATTCCCTCCATATCTTTTAGGCATAGGACCATTCATGATTCCTTCTCCATAAGCTTGCTTAACGATCTCCCAAGGAAATTCAGCTAATTTATCATACTTAAGGCGATTGGGCCTGATCACTCTATCGGCAAAATCCTTGTATTTTTCAACAATTGCCAACTGTTCATTCGTTAATGAAAAATCTATCATTTCTTATAATAATTTAGGTTAGTTTACGTATTTCAAAGTTAGAATAAGCTGTGAGTCAACTTAGACAAATCGAGTTGTTATCCCGTTAACAAATATAAAAAAATATATTCGAAAATAAAATGATTGAGATTATAAACATTAAATGATCATAATGACAAAAACACTTCATAAGTTAGTTTTCATTTTCTATCTGAAAGCTATACCAATAGTTGAAAAAAGCAATCATTTTTTCTATAATAGATAATTAAAAGTTAATTTTACAGCTTTCAATCACTGGTAAGCAGAGCCTCAAACTTTAATACGAATCAAGCAATGCAATCATTCACCTTTAATATCCCTACTAAAATTATTTTTGGTAATGGAAGTATCATCAAGTTAAGCGATGAAATCCCGGAAACATCAAAATCAATTCTCATCGTTACTGATAAAAATCTTAATGAGAATACGAATATTATTCGGCAGATAGAAGCTTTACTGTTTAATTATAGAGTTAGTCTTTTTGATAAAATAGCTGAGAATCCATTGATTGAATCGGTTGATGAAGGAGCTGCGTTTGCTTTAAAAAACGAAGTGGATTTTATAATTGGAATTGGTGGCGGATCAAGTATGGATTCAGCCAAGGGAATAGCACTGACTTGTACAAATAACATTTCTTTTCATTTAATATTAGAAGGTGCAGTACCAGGCAAATTGCCATTACCTTTAATTTGTATTCCAACCACCTCAGGTACAGGAAGTGAAGTAACTCCATTTGCAGTTTTTACAGATAAAAGCGATGAATCGAAAAAGGGATATTCGCATCCAAGCATATTTCCAATTGCTTCAATTATCGATCCGGAATTAACATACTCAATGCCCGAAAATGTTAAAATTAACACAGGACTGGATGTTCTTGCCCACGCTTCAGAGGCTTATCTATCTTTAGAGTCGAATGTTTTAAATGATCAAATTGCATTGGAATCAATAAAACTCGTCATTCAAAATTTAGCATTAGCAATTGAAGGAAATGAATCTGCAATTTCTTCAATGGCCTATGCATCTGTTCTTGCAGGAATTGCCATCACGCATGCAAGTACCATTTTGCCTCATATCATGGGATACCCTTTGACTGTTTATCATCAAATACCTCACGGAAAAGCAAGTATCCTGTGCTTACCAGCATTTCTTGATTTTATGGAATCTGAAACATTTACCATCAATAAGGTGAAGCAATTAAGATCAATATTCGCTCAGGTTGGTGGATTGAGAAATTTTCTAAGCTCACTTAAGGTATCAACAAAACTAAAAGATTACGGAATTACGGAATCGGAAATTGATTTATTTGTTAAAAAAACAATTTGCAAAGGTGATGTTAAAATTACACCCGGAAATATTGACATCAATAAAATTCGAAAAATATATCTGGATTCAATGTAAAGGACTTTTTACCCGAGTTTAAAGTTTTAGCCGAAATCCAAAATTTGCCATCATAAAGTTGATAGGCTTACGATCAATCCTTATTTGGTTTGCTGTCCAATAAGTGAATTCGGAAACAGCACCATTATAGGATGAATGAATCATTAAACTCCAACTTTCTCTAATTTCATATTCGAAATCAAGAGAAAACTGATATGCAAAAGCATAGTCTGAAGCAGTGGTGATTTCAAAATATTCGGGGCCGAATAAAAAATATTTAGGTTTATGAAGTTGGTAAGGAGATCTGACTTCCATCACTCCTGCATTAATACCTGCTTGAATATTTATTTTTCTAATAATTTCTTTTTTATAAAACACCCCACCCATCGCACTTAGGGCCACATATGGATCAGAACGAATGCTGACATCACTCAGAAAAGGATCTGCAGCTACTCTTACCCACCCCAAGCTCGCAACATCAACAGGATTCATCACACCACTAATTAATACCCTTAATCCAAAAGGTGGTTTTGCAAGCCAATTAAAATTAATTAAAAGACTTCCTCCAGGCTCGGTAAAACTTCCTTCGGTCAAATCCTGACTGCTATATTTTCCCATTGGGAGAGCCAATCCACTAGAAATATCAATATAAAATTTGTCAGATTGTGAAAAAGCTGAAATGCTTAGTAAGAGAATGAACGAGAGTAAAAAGTTCTTCATAATCATCAAATTAGAATGGAATAGTATACGGATATAATTTTACCACGATAACACCTAATAAAATGCCTAAAATCCCCATCAATAAAAAGAAATAACCCAACACTTTTTTCTTCTTAAGAAACATGATTATGCCAAGAATAAAGAAAAGGGCTGAAAATATTAGTAGCTGAAGAATCATCATAGGCGTTTATTCACAAAACTAATAAAAAAGAGAGGAGTTTATCCAATTCGGATTAAATTCCTCTCTCAATTATTCTTTTAGATATTACTTTACTCTTTCCAGAAATTCAACTTCGAATATTAACGGTTCATAAGGTTGAATCATTGGTAGTCTTCCAGCAGGTCCGTAACCTAATTTAGAAGGAATTAACCAAATAGCTTTACCGCCTTCACGCATAAGCTTGATCGCTTCGTGCCATCCTGGAATAATTCCTTGCTGATCAACGGTAAATTCTAAAGCTTCATTTCTTGTTACTGAAGAATCAATGGTGTCGTTAGTTAAATTAGTCAAAGTATAATGAACTTTAACTTTATCACCACTAATCGGAATTTCACCAGTTCCAGCTTCAGTTTCTATGTAATAAAGACCACTTTGTGTAGGAGTTACGTCAAAATTATTGTCACTCAAATATTTTGCAATGGATAATTGTTCTGCCTGAGCTAATTTAGCATTCTTTGCCTCTTCCTTAGCCATTTTTTCTTTTTGGAATTCAGCTTTATCTCGGATATCAATAATTTCAATTTCATAAACCAATGGCGTGTATGGAGCTAATCGGTCACCAGCACCCTGGGCACCAAAAGCTAAGCTTGAAGGAACTAATAATGTTGCTTTTCCGCCTTTTCTCATTTTACCAACTGCCTTGTTAAATCCTTTGGTATCGAATTGGGTTCCATATTCAAAATCTATTGTCTCTCCTCTTTGATATGTTGAAAACAAAGTATCTCCATTGGTATATTTTAGTGTATAATTGAGAACGACAATTAATCCATCAGCAACCTTTTTACCAGTTCCCTTTTTCGTTTCAATATAATACAATCCTTCATCGTCGGGAGCAATAGTAACGTTGTTGGCTTTAACATATTCTTCGATAAGTCCTGGTTCTTTGTCTTTCAAAATATTTAATTCGGCTTCTCTTTCAGCTCTTGCTTCATCCTCAGATTGAATTTTATTAACCTTCACGTTAAAAGTCATATAATCTGTGCTATCAACAAATGGAGGCAGCATTGGCGCACCTGCCGTAATATAAAAAAACGAGTCTGCTTTAATCATAAACTCTGCACTATCACCCAAGGATAACATTCCGATACAATCGAACACATCACCTTGATATTGAGGTTCTCTTAATATAATTTGAAAAGGCCTTGTTTCTGCATAACTACTAAATAATAAACTATCCCCTACTTTATAAGCCATTCCAAGAGTTAGAACATCACCAACCTTAGCTGAGAGCGTATCATTCTGAGAGAAAATTTTGTAATAAATTCCGGATTTTGTTTTATCATATCCCGAAAATTCGTTGTTACATGATGAGATGGCTAATACGGCCATAATACCAATAATTGCAAATAATAATCTTTTATGTGTCATTGTTTTGAAATTGGTTATCGGATAAAATATGCTAGTCTGATTTATAAGGGTGCGAAGATAATAAAATTAAGCATCGATGCCTAAAGTTGATTGATTGAACTCAATTTGAATCCAACAGCAGTTCATCTTTATGATTTTCAAAGGATTTAATCATCTTTTCAATTGTAATCTTCATTGATTCGCTTGAATTACCACCTGCAGCTT
Source organism: Bacteroidales bacterium (assembly GCA_963675215.1). Taxonomy (GTDB): domain Bacteria; phylum Bacteroidota; class Bacteroidia; order Bacteroidales. Next base: position 2,806,246 of record OY775914.1, on the reverse strand, counting down.
TTTGGTGGCCACCTCCATCAAAATATTTTCGCGCAAACTCGTTGACCGAAAAATTACTTTTTGATCTAAACGACATCCTGATTAATTTATCACGTTCAGTAAGTAATACGGCAACATTAACACTATCAATTGACAGCGCATAGTTAACCACACCTTCCGTATCACCAACCTGGTAATTAAACCGTTTTAAATCAGCAGAAGTCAGATAAATATATGCTATTCCTAAATCTGCTCGCACAGTAAGCCTATCGCTCAAACAAAATCCCAATAAATTTAAACGGTTCTCCGAAAATGTATCATAAACCAATCGATGAACACGCTCTCCATCAACTCCGGCATTAATTAATTTTCCGGCAATATGGAAAGTATTGGGATGATTACATGCATAACTAAAAGATCCTGTATCGGTCATTAAACCAACATAGAGCGCTTCAGCAAGTGGCTTGTTAATCAAATTCTTATCCCCAGCTTCCTCAATTAAATCATAAACTAATTCGGCAGTAGATGACGTTTTATTCGTTGAATAAAGAAAATCGAATTCCTGACTTGGTTCAAGATGATGATCAATAAGGATTTTGGTACCGATAAACTGCTCAAGAACCATTTTCATGTCTCCGGTCCTATGCATGGCATTATAGTCGAGAGAGAAAAGTGTTTGCGCTTCACTTAATATTTTTTGGGCAGTTTTCGTATTTTCCTGATAATTGATAATTTTCTCATTATAAGGGAGCCAACGTAAAAATGCAGGGTAAGCATTTGGAATAATAACCGATACTTCAAGTTGTTTTAACTTAAGGTATTCGTAAAGTGCAAGAGAAGAGCCTATCGCGTCTCCGTCGGGGTTTTTGTGACTTGTAATCACAATTCGACCCGGGTTATTGGCAATGTGACTAATGATCTTGTCTAAATCGTTGTAAATCAATATTAATTATTTATTGGAGTTTAAAATTTTCTTAGAATTAGCGGTAAAATTAAAACAAATTATTTAATTATTTTCTGAAATAAATAATTACTACTTTTGTTAGTAAATATTAATGTTTACAGTATTATGAAAGGAAATAGAACTTTTACAATGATTAAGCCCACAGCGGTAAAGAGTGGTCATATTGGTCCAATTTTGGCCATAATTAACGAAGCCGGATTCAAAGTTATTTCGATGAAATTACTCAAATTATCTTTTGAGCAAGCACAGCAATTCTATGCCGTACATAAAGATAAACCTTTCTATGCTGATTTGTGTTCGTTCATGTCATCAGGACCTATTGTAGCTGCTATTTTAGAGAAAGAAAATGCGGTTGATGCTTATCGCGAATTAATAGGTGCAACCAATCCTGATAATGCGAAGGAAGGAACGATTAGAAAACAATTTGCTACCTCTTTACAGGAAAATGCGGTTCATGGCTCTGACAGTGATGAAAATGCCATTATCGAAGGAAATTTCTTCTTCGCAGATGTAGACAAATATTAGAAATTCTCAGGAAAATATTCTGAAAAAGTATTATCCGAATAAAATATCACTATTTTATTTGCTGTTTTAACTTTGGTATTAGCTATTTCTTTGCTCACAGACCTAGGAATATCAACCAGAGGCTTTGATCGTTGCTTAGTTTCTTCATCATCTGCTTGCTCTTTTTTGATTGACTTTACATCTGTTTTTAAACCCATTTCAGCATTCTGAAATAAATCATTCTGCTGATCTTCAACAATCATCTTTCCTTTACCCAAAATCAGCCAATCTGCGTTTATTTCAGGAAATGCCTTTAGGATTTTTTGGATAAAATCTAAACTGGGTTTATTCCTTCCGGATAAAACATGAGAGATACTTGACTTCTGCACCCCAATTTCTTCAGCAAATTTTGATGAGTTTGTATTATAAAATTGCAGTATGCTATTGATTCTTGTATTCATTAACTTAAGTTTATCGTTACAAATGTAACATTTTCTGTAATAACATATGTATACTCCGATAGTTTACATATGTAGTCGTTAACTTGTTATTTATTTAATTATTTAAACATCAATTATAATAGGCCTTATAGGTAATTATAGCTGTTTTCATGAAATTGTGATTATACCTAAAGTAAAACATCATTTAATATTTTATATACATTGTTATTCAGCATTATAAATATTTTCTAAGTACTATTTTACTCGTTATATGAGCAAAATTAAAAATGGATCATAAAATATAAACTTACTCACAAAATATTACAATTGTAACCTTATATTTAACTATCAAATATACAGGTAGTTAAGATATTATTATCTGTAATGTTTACATATGTAATTTTAGCATTTCTATTACCAATGGATAGGCATTATCAGGGAACTATATACATGTTTACACAAGAAAATGTGAACAAAATTACACTTGTAAAAGGGAGGGGTTATGAGTAAGAGACACCCCTACCCTTTTTGGAAATATTGCTTTGATGATTTTTAGCTTTTGAGATTATTGGGAATTTTTAAATTATTAATCTTAAAATTAAAATCATGAACGATAAAAACGAAATATTTAAAAATATAGCAAACATGGTTTCTTTACTTGGAGGCAAGAAAGAAATTATTGAGTTAATTCGAGAAATAGAAAATCTGGAATCAATAGATGATTCTGTAAACGAAAAGATATTTAATTATAACTACGAACTTACAACAACCGTAAAAGATAGGTTGGCTAATGTTGTTGGCACTCAAGTAATCGTTAGTAGTTAATTATCTATCGCAAGTCTCACTTTTATTAGCAGAAACTAAAGCGGTAGCACCAACTTCAAAAACACCAGTACTATTATTGTGAGACCTACACAGTGGGACTATGTACCAATTGTTATCTATGGAATTAGCTTTCTGAACATGTGCGCCTAATAGGTCTGTATTAATACATGATGTTATTGAGCAATATGTCGCAGTTTGAATAGTGAAATTTTTCCAATGTTGTAGCCAGCTACCGCATTTACAAGTAGTATCAGAAGTGCCATTAATGTTTTTAACTAATGTCATAATAATTAGGTTTTAGGTTAACAATATGGGGAGACCTATAAAGATAGAAAAAAATACCAATAAAAAAAGCACCCCTGAAGGTGCTGAATAGTGAATATCATTTTAAAGAACGTTTATCTCTGTGGCGAGAGATCAATTCTTTATACTAATTTTATTGAAATGTCGCAGTTATTCTACAAGTTTTATTACCCTATAAGTTGCATTGTGCTTGTCAACAACGTGCCTACCAGTTAACTCATATCTATTTGCGTATGAATAAATACTTGCTGCTATTATAATACCGATAGCAAGTATAAGTGCTGCAATAATATTTGAATATTCTTTCATGGTCATAAATGTATTATTTCTCTTTCGGATTAAATTCCAACCCCTTTTTAAGTTTTTGATTGAAATCTGATAATTTGACTTCTTTCTTTTTAGGTTCTGTTATCTCCATAACTTCTGCTTCTGGAAACTGAATTTGTTTCTGGCCATATAGCTCATTAAATTTTCTTTCAAAATCCTTCCAATTATTAGAAAGTTTCATTATTGTTATAACCGAAGTCAATTGGTTTTGTAAATGTGGGTGGCCAATGTCATTAGTCAATAGTTGGTGGAATCTATGTTTGGTTAGACCCTTCTCGTTTCTTGGTGTATTCTTTATGAGATGTTCTAATACACCCTTTGGAAGTTGGTTATATATATACTTCTTTGTCCAAGTACCAATAACACCAGGTCTATTCTGAATATCTATGTTGCCAGTCATAAAATGTCCCCAACCATTAAGTTTAAAAATCTCCTTATAAAACTCATCTGGGAATCTTTTTTGCCACGGTAATAATTCCTCATTAATGTATGCCTTGAGTATTTTCTGAAGCTCAAACCTCTCTCTTTCGTACTGATAGCCCGTTGCCTCATCAATAAGTGCGATTATACCAACCTTAGCAAAAGACCTCATTAATATTTCACACTGGTCTGCTACAATTTGTTGTCTTTCTGTCATCTTTTCGCCATTTTTTCTGGCTTCAAGAATAGCATCACAAACATCTGCCAATATAGTAGCCTCATAACCATGAATTTTTTGGTTTCCCCTATGGCAAACCATAGGTTCAAGTTTGGCCACCCCTAACTTTTTAATAATGTATGGATTAATAGCTTTAGCGTCCAAAAAAGTAGGCAAAATATAGCCACCTCTTTTTTCACCCTCAAGTGGTTTGTCTCTTATCTTCATTGCTTCCTGAAATCCCCTACCAGATAATACCCTAGTTCCGTTTTCAAGCACAAAGCATGGGATTTCTAACCCCTCATAAAGTGTTAAAAATCCCTCGTGAATAATTTTCTGTCCTTTCATTTTATCAAATTTTTATAGGTTAAACGATGTTCGGTATTTTCGAGGAGCATATTAAACCGACTTGATTCACTAAAATTACGTGAATTATATCGAAATACAAACTCATCAACGTATTTTTGAAGGTGCTTAGTTGAAGTAAAATGATAGATTCCAACGATACCTCTTTTTAGGATACTCCAAAAACCTTCTATTGTATTGGTGTGTATGCGTCCATTAACATATTCCCCTGCACTATGCTTAATGTATTTATGGTCATATATTGCTCGTATTTTTCTGTAACCGTTATATTCATCAGTATAAACGCTTGACATGACCTTAACATTTGCAACTATTTCTTTAGATAGAGTTAAGCCTTTTACATTTGGAATGTGTTTAGCGACTACATTGCCATGTCGTTCTACCATTCCGATAACAGGTGCTTTGTCTTTAACACCACTTGCATAATCTGTTTTCTTATCTGAATGACGGTTAAAATTCTTGCCACCAACAAAAGTTTCATCAACTTCAACTTCACCACTCAATTGTTCATTATCATTAATACCAAAGCAGTTTCTAATTCTTTGTAGCATAAACCATGCAGTCTTTTGAGTTACGTTAATGTCTCTACCTAATTGTAAGGAGCTAATACCCTTTTTATGAGAAGTAACCAGCCAGATAGCTAAAAACCACTTTTGAAGGGCAACCTTAGTGTTATCAAAAAGAGTATTGGTCTTTACATTAAAGTATTTTCCAGTCTCTTTACACTTGTATCTATTATTAGCACATTTGTAAACTTTAGAGTCAGAATCAAAAGGAGAAACTACTTTACCATTCCATCTAAGTTCTTCTAAATGATCTATGCAAGATTGTTCGGTTGGGAAGGCTTTAAGTAATTCGATTATTGAGTTGAAGTCTTTGTTAATCATGGCTTTTATTACTTTTGTTGATATAACAAAAATAGTAGTTTATTACACCAATGTCAAGTAAAAAGTGATTTATGTTACTGTTTTAGTGTAATGTTGTATATAGTTACCCATTATCATTACATAACGCAAATAATAGTATAAAATATGAATGAAATAATCACTCCTATCCGCTTAACCAATTTTTATTATTTTTCGATAAGTGCGGTTGTGCTGGCCTTTTAATTGTAGCAGATAAATTCCGGATGGAATGAAATTAAATTTAGAAATATTTATAAGATTGAAACCCTTAGTCAAATAAAATTCCTGGGAAATTAAAATTTTACCGTTAAGATCAAAAATATTTATCTCTATCGATTCAGCAATAGCTGCATTAAAGAGTAATCGAATTTTATCAATAAATGGGTTCGGATATAAATTGACCAAGAAATCATCCTGCTCATCAATTGTGATAATACTTTCAGCAATCTGCATGGCTAAATCAAAATCAGGTAATCCATACCCGTAATGTTGATTTGGTGCGAAAGCATAGCTTCCACTTTTCTCTATACTTTCAAGTAATTGCATATTATTTAATGAAGGTTTACTTTGCCACAAACACGCGGCTAAACCAGCAATGATTGGTGAAGAGAAAGAAGTACCATTCCCAGAAACAATATTACCATCAATCTGAGTTAATATGGTGTTTTGACCTTGTGCAACTATATTTGGCTTTATTCGATTATCTGCAGTTGGTCCTATTGAGCTAAACGCTGCCCATGTTTTATTTTCGTCAACTGCACCAACTGATAAAACACTGTCTCCATCTGCCGGAGCTCCAATAAACTGCCAGGATTTATTTCCGGAATTCCCAGCACTGCTTACAACTAAGATCCCTTTAGAAGCCGCCAAATCAGCTGCCCTGGTTACAATTGTTGTATTCCCATCCAAATCCGAATAAGTATGGTTTTGCGTTTCATCGTCAAAAACGGTATAGCCCAATGACGAATTAATAATATCAACGCCGGCACTGTCTGCATACTCAGCACCACAAATCCATAAATACTCTTCGAGGAGTGATTCAGATCCCTCAATTTCTGTTCTAATCAGATGATAATTAGCTTTTGGTGCCGTACCCATGAATAATCCAGGCGAATTAGCTGCCATTATAGATAAAACCTTGCTTCCATGACTGCCTTCATTATATTCAATTGCACATCCTTTAACAAAATCGAATGTACTGATGATCTGATTATTAACCCTGAGACTATCAAAAACACCCATTTGATCAGCATTCATAAATCCATTATCAATCACAGCAATAGTTAATCCTTCTCCCCTATATCCTTGTTGATGCAATAAATCACCTTTTAACATTTTTATTTGATGTTCTCCCATCCCATAATTTAAATTTTCATTTTGTTCACCTGACTTTGTCTGATGCGTCAATAAATTGGGCAAATCTGGAGGATATTCATTTATTGTACCAATTTTTAGAAAATCAATTTGGCTTTTCTGTTGAACAGATTGAACTGAATGAATAAGTTCAATATTTTGTACCCAATCAAATTGATGAATAATTTGTAATGCCATGGGGCTTTTAGGAATTATTCCAACTCCGTTCAACCATTTACTCGTGAAAATTATTTCAGATCCCGCTTCACGAACCAATCGGATATATGCATGATTAACAGGTAAATCATGAAGTTTAAATCCAACATTTGATTTTAGTCTTCGCTGAATGGCTTTTTGTGAAAGAAAAGTTTCCGGTTCATCTAGAGAGTATTGATCTTGAGGCTTATCGATGAACTGAACAAAATAAACATCAGCAACGAATTGTGCCAAAAGTGGCTTTATTTCAAACAAGAAAAAAACCAAAATCAATATTTTTAGATTCACTAATCTCATTTTACAAATCTACTTATTCTAGTTCGTTCCGCAAAAATCTGACATAAAATGCATTAAAATCAATAATTGGCTACTTTTGTAAAACAAATTAAAGAATCTCGGATGAAAATAGATATCATAACACTATTCCCTGAAATGATTGAAGGCATTTTCAATCAATCTATATTGAAACGAGCTCAGGATAAAAACCTGACATCTATCAATTTACATAATTTAAGATCATATTCAACCAATAAATATAAAAGTGTTGATGATTATGCCTTCGGAGGTGGTGCCGGTATGGTTATGATGATTGAACCCATTGATAATTGTATCAATGATTTAAAATCAAAAAATGAATATGATGAGGTGATTTACCTGAGCCCTGATGGTGAATTATTAGATCAAGCCTTAGCTAATCACTTATCATGTAAACAAAATTTGATTCTGCTTTGTGGGCATTATAAAGGAATTGACGAGAGAATACGAACACATTTAATAACAAGAGAAATTTCCATTGGGAATTATGTTTTATCGGGAGGAGAATTAGCAGCAGCTGTTTTAATCGACAGCATAGTACGATTAATACCTGGCGTTTTAGGTGATGAAACTTCTGCCCTTACCGATTCTTTCCAAAACAATTTAATTTCACCACCTGTTTATACGCGACCTCGCGATTACAAAGGGATGCAGGTTCCTGACATTTTGCTTTCTGGAGATGATAAGAAAATTGAGAACTGGAAATTAGAGCAATCTATCGAAAGAACAAAAAAACGACGGCCAGAAATTCTGGATATTGATTAATTGTTATTGCGGTGATATATATAAAGCAATGAACGCAACTCCATTTAATAGTTTACGCTACAGATAGGAAAAGAATATGATTAATTATTATATATATTTTCAAAGCGATTAATCAAATAATTACCAGCATTCAATACAATTGATTGTATTTCTTCTTCTGTCAAATATTGATCATATCGCTTTAAAATAGATCTTTCAGGGCCTGATGGATTTATTTCATAGTTAAAATCATGAAATGTAATAACTATTCCCAGTCCCAAAAAACTAATATTTTTGAAGTTATTTATTAACCCTGAATAGTAACACTCCATTTTTATTGGATATACATAACTATTTTGGTTAACCATCCGATTAAAATATTTATCTCGGATAATTTGCAATACTTCTATAAAATCGGTTCCTGTATGTTTTCCATTACCATAAGTGATAATTGCGCTTCTTGATTTTGCAAGGGCATCAAAATCTTTTAGTTTAGTCTCGATGGCAGTTGTTAATTGAACAATACTTTTATCAAAAATAGTTCTGATTGCCTGGGGATTTTTTTTAATTTTCACTTTAGAATTTGGATCTTCTCCTAGTCTTATTTTAAGCATTTTGAGCTTTTTATCTAGATCAAATTGTTCTTCTATATCTTCTCCATTTGCACCTTTAATCATCAACTCTAAGGAATCTATAACCTGCTGACATATATAGTTGAAAAAATATTCTAACTGCCCAGCATCAGCTTGCTCCAATGCAGTGTAATATTCATTCTTTTCACTAGTTTTAATAATTGCAGGAGGGTAAGCCTTTTGCATTAATATAAAGTTCATTAATAGGCGGGCAAGCCTTCCATTCCCATCATCGAATGGGTGAATACGAATAAAACGATAATGAAATTCTGTTGCGAAAACTATTGGGTGAACATCTTTTGACTTAATATTTTCATTGTACCAACTCATTAAATCATTCATTTTAGCTGGAGTTTCTTCTGGACTAGCGAAATAGAACAATTCACCTGATTTAGTTTCGACATGATTGGGGATTAATTTATATTGCCCAATTTTAATCCATTTTTTCGCAAGTTTTCCATCCTCTGTTTTTGCATCAATCTGATAGGGCTCTTTTAAAATTAACTTATGTAATTCCCTAATAAAATTTTCGTTTAGTGGTCGCTCCTGCTGAATGATTTCTTCAACATATTTTACAGCCTCATCGTGACCTGACATTTCGAGGTGATCACGTAAAGGTTTTGCCTGAGCAGTATGACCAAAAAGAATTAAAGCTTTGGTTTCTCCATATGTTAGTGAGTTCCCCTCAATATTTGAAGAATTATAATTCCAATCCAAGCGAAATTTTTGCATAATTCTTTGCTCCATTTCAGGAGTTATTGGCCTTAAAAGGTCTAGTTGATCTTTTAAATTTGTTGCAAATTTTAGATTCTCATTAAGTTCCATATCTGAAATGCGTTAAGGATTTCTCTATTTAAAATAATCATAAAGTTACCAAATATTCAAATGATTGCTATCGCTATTTTTGAATAAATTCTGAATACTGTGCTATCGTAAAAAATATCGTAAAAAATATCTTTATCATTTATCTTATTCAAAATAATATTGTATATTTGCACTCATTTTTGAAGGAACCCATTTAAAAGCAAACAAATGAGCAAGAACGCATTGTTACAGCATGTCGAAGACTTAACCACTGTAAAAGAATACCCAAACTTCAAAGCCGGAGATACTGTTACTGTTACATATAAGATCAAGGAAGGCGATAAAGAAAGGCTACAAAGCTATCAAGGAATCGTTTTACAAAGAGTTGGAAGTGGAGCTACAGAAACCTTCACTGTTAGAAAAATATCTAATAACGTTGGAGTTGAGAGAATTTTCCCATTGGCTTCTCCTTTTATTGATAGCATTGTTTTGAATAAAAGAGGTGTGGTAAGAAGAGCAAGAATTTTTTACCTCAGAGCACTTAGAGGTAAAAAAGCAAGAATTAAGGAAGCAAGAAGGTAATTCTTCTTATAGAAAACTTATAAAAAAGTCCCTTTTGGGACTTTTTTTTTGTTTTATGATTTCTCAATGCTTCGCTGTCGAACAACCTCATAAAGCATTACTGCAGATGCTACAGAAACATTAAGCGATTCTATCTTTCCTAATAACGGAATTAAAACCTGATGGTCAGATCTTTTTAAATACTCTTCCGAAACGCCTCTGTCTTCCGAACCCATAATAATTGCAGTTGGTTGATTATAATCAATTTCAGTATAATTTAAACTGGTTTTTTCTGAAGCAGCCACAATTTGCAAACCACTTTCTTTTAAAAAATCAATGGTTTCTTTCAAATTAAAGGATCTGCATACCGGAATTAAATTAAGTGCTCCGGCAGATGACTTAATCGCTTCTGAATTAATTTGGGCGCTCCCTTTAGCGGGAATAACAATAGCGTGTGCACCGGCGCATTCAACGGTACGACTGATTGCTCCAAGATTCCTAACATCGGTTATTCGATCCAATATTAAAATAATTGGTGACTCACCTTTTTCATAAATAAGTGGAATGATGTTTTCGACTGACTGGAAGCTAACAGGTGAAATAAAAGCAATGGTACCTTGATGATTCTTGGTGGTAATTCGATCCAACTTCTCAATAGGTACATATTGGATTGGAATTTCGTAATCCTTCAACAAAGCATTTAGCTCTAAAAATAGTGGGTTCCGCAGTCCTTTCCGAACCAACACTTTATCAATTTCTTTTCCTGATTTAATGGCCTCAATAATCGACCTGATTCCATATAAAATCTCTTCTTTCTTCACATTTTTAGTTTTTAATCTTCATTATCAAGTCGTTCCAATAATTTATTCGGCATTATTTTGGTTGTTTTAGCACCCAATTTCTTAATATTTTCAACACGTTTAAGCAAATTACCTTTGCCAGTATGCAATTTATTCATTGAACCTTCGTACGACTTCTGTGTTGCGTTTAATTTATTTCCAACGTCAATTAAATCTTCAACCAAGCCAACAAATTTATCGTACAAGTCACCACTTTGTCGTGCAATCTCCTTCACATTTTGTCCCTGATACTCCTGACGCCATAAACTTTCAACCATTTTAAGTGCTGCAATTAAATTTGTCGGGCTGATCAATAAAATTCTTTTATCGTAAGCATAATTCCATAAATCGGGATCACGCTGCACAGCCAGCAGATAAGCAGGTTCGAGAGGTAAGAACATCATTACAAAATCAAGGCTGTTAAGTTGGTACAAATCCTGATAATTTTTTAGGCTTAACTCATTAATATGACTTTTTAAAGACACAATATGCTCTTTATAAGCCCGTTCACGCTTTTCTTCACTTTCCTCAGAATTATAACGCTCATATGCCGTTAATGAAACTTTAGAATCGATAACAACATTCCTCTTTCCCGGATAAGTCACAACAACGTCAGGTTGCATTCTTTTTCCATCGTCAGAAGTATATGAAGATTGAATAAAATACTCTCGATCTTTTACCAACCCAGATTTTTCCAATATACTTTCTAAAACTACCTCTCCCCAATTCCCCTGCGCTTTTGAATCACCTTTAAGGGCTTTGGTTAAGTTAACTGTATCACGGCTAACTTGTTGATTTAGTTCTTCCAACCTTTTAATTTCTTCCTTTAAAGAAAAGCGCAACTTCGATTCTTTGTCATAAGTGTCTTCAACCTTTTTCTCAAAATCTTTTATCTTTTCACCCAAAGGTTTCAGAATTTCATCCAGATTAGTTCTGTTTTGCTGGGTGAACTTTTGTGATTTTTCTTCTAAAATTTCATTGGCCAGGTTCTTAAACTCAATCCTGAATTTATCCTGAAGTTTTTCTATATCTTGCTTTTGTTCATTCAACTTTTCGTTCAAATGGATTAAATCAGAATTTTTGGCACTTAGTTTTGATGTAAGGTCAAGAATTTGCTCATCTTTTATTTCAATTTGCTTCGAAAGATTACTACTTTTCTCATTAATAAATTGTTCGTTGGATTGAAGCATTTTATTTTCACTTTCAAGTCCAACATGTTTTTTCATAAATAGGGTATTGGAAATGAAATAGATTAGTACTGCACCTATCGCAAAGCCAACAATTAAATAAATAAATTCCATAGCAAAAGTTTGAAACGTAAAAGTATCAATATTTTATGAAAATATTCAAGCAATTAGCAATGAATTCCAAACATCAAAAATATCCTTATATTTGCACCCATTTTTTAATTATTTTCATCTTAAACAATTATTTCACTTAAATTTATTATATATGGAAGAGATATCAAAATATTCTGACTATGCACTCAATCTGCTATTAGAGTATGGCCCACAACTATTATTAGCCATAGTTACCCTTTTTATGGGCTTATGGATGATCAGAATATTATTAAAAGGGTTTAGCAGAGTTATTGCTAAACGCGAAATAGACCCAAGTTTACAGCCTTTCTTAAAGAGTTTTCTCGGAATGTTTCTTAAAACACTTCTTGTAATTAGCGTTATGGGTATGATCGGAATCGAAATGACCTCTTTTATCGCGATTTTAGGAGCAGTTGGGCTGGCAGTGGGCATGGCTTTATCTGGTACCTTACAGAATTTTGCCGGAGGTGTAATGATCCTTATCTTCAAACCTTTTAAAGTAGGAGATTTTATTGATGCGCAAGGTTATTCAGGAAGTGTAAAGGAAATACAGATTTTTAATACCATTCTTACAACGCCTGATAACAAAACAATCATTATTCCCAACGGAGGATTATCCACATCGTCAATGGTAAATTACTCAACAGAGCCTAAACGCAGGGTTGATTTTGTTTTTGGAATTGGTTATAAGGATAATATTGATAAAACGAAAGCGGTTCTTAAACAGATCATCGAAAGCGATGAAAGGGTTTTGATGGAGCCAGTTCCTTTTATTGCCGTTAAGGAATTAGGAGATAGTTCAGTAAACTTTGTGGTAAGGGCCTGGGTTAATGCTCCTGATTATTGGGCCGTTTATTTTGACACCCAGGAAAAAGTTAAGAAAACATTTGATAAAGAAGGAATTTCTATTCCTTACCCACAACAGGATGTACACATCATTTCTAAATAATAACTTAAAATGAAAAAGGTATTATTTATATTTATCATGTTGATTCAGATCAGCATGTTTTCGCAAGAAACAAAGAAAGATAGTTTATGGCATAAAGGTGGCGTAAGCACCCTCAGTTTTTCTCAGGCATCTTTATCAAATTGGGCAGCCGGTGGTGAAAACTCAATCTCCTTTACTGCATTTTTAAATTTATATGCAAATTATAAAAATGGCAATACCATTTGGGAAAACAAAATTGACATGGCCTATGGACTTCAAAAACAAGGTGAAACTTCAGCGGCAAAAAGCGAAGATAAGCTTGAGTTTTCATCAACTTATGGGCAAAAAGCATTTAAGAACTTCTATTATACAACTACTTTGAGTTTTAAATCACAGTTTACTAATGGATATAGAAATCCTGAGGATACGGAAGTTATTTCATCTTTTTTAGCTCCGGCATACATCATGCTGAGTGCAAATCTTGACTATAAACCCAACGATTTTTTCACCATTGGATTTTCTCCGCTTACAGGCAGAGTTACCCTTGTAAACGATGATTTGCTATCACAAGCAGGTGCATATGGTGTTGATCCCGGTAAAAAAGCGAGATTCGAATTTGGGACTTCTCTGAATATGAATTTTAATAAGGAGATCGTTAAAAATGTTAATTTTAAAACCAATTTAATGATGTTTTCAAATTACCTGGATCATCCTGAAAACATTGACATTAACTGGGATGTTTTCATAACAATGAAGATTAACGATTTCTTATCGGCGAATATTTCTACAAATTTAATTTACGACGATGATATTAAAATTACTGATAAGAATGGAAGCATTGGACCCCGAACTCAATTTAAAGAAGTATTAGGAATAGGTTTTACCTATAAATTCCACAAATACAAATAATCATACACTTATATGATAAAAATCGGATTACTTTCGGACACTCATGGATTTATTCATCCGAAAGTGTCCGATTTTTTTAAAGAGGTGGACGAGATTTGGCATGCAGGCGACATTGGCAATCTGGAAACTGCGAAGGAAATAGCTAAATTTAAACCATTATACGCAGTTTTTGGCAATATAGACGGGCATGAACTAAGGGTATCTTTACCTGAGATCAGAATCTTTAAACGTGAGGATTTAAGCATTCTCATGACTCACATCGGAGGTTACCCCGGAAGGTATGCCAAAGGCATAAAAGATTTACTAATTAAGCACAAAACCAAGCTTTTTATTTCAGGTCATTCTCATATCCTGAAAGTAGTAAATGATAAAAAGCTAAACTTACTACATATTAACCCCGGGGCAGCCGGAAAAAATGGATTGCACCAAGTGATAACCTTTGTGAAATTCAATATTGATAAAGATCGAATTTTGGATCTAGAAATTATGGAAATTAAGAGAGGTAATTAGATTACCTTAATCGATCAGCCGATCGCACTAATTTTTCATCTTTCCTTACTCCACGATAGGCCAGCATGAAGAAAACGAGAGAAGCTAATGGAAAGAAAGCCGCTGTTTTAAAAGATTCTGTTGCATTTAAAGATGCTTGCAGCCATCTCGAATAAACTATAAATATTCCAATAATCAATATCGTATTTAATAAAATGTTCAGTTTAATAAGTTTCAATTGTTGCAATCTTTTTTTATAAAGAAGAATCACCGTAAATGAAACAATGAGCATTGATACAACGATGAATACAAGTGGCAGCGTCGTATATATTGAAAATATTTCAGGAGCATCCGGAACCATGTTTTTAATACCCAGTAAATATAAAATGGAAATATGAAGATCTCCATAATATCCTGCTAAAGGAAAAAAGAACATTAGTGCCATCATTGTAATCGCACCTAAAAGATAAAGTGATTGAACGCGCTGAATCATAACTGTTATTTTTTTTCGAAGACAAAGATAGAAATCATGAGATTAACCCACTTCATAATTTTGAAATTTTCTGTCAAATATTACGATTTAGCTATTTATAATTGGTATAAATGTCTATTTCAAACAAAAATTCTGTTTATTCAAATAAAATTGATTATATTTGCACTCATAAAATCCCAAGTGAACTTACAACAATCATTCTAAAAAACTCAATCTATCAGTTCTGTCTAGTATTTTCCACTATCCCTCACTAATTGAGAAAAATTAATAAAAATATACATAAATGTACGACATTATCGAATTAAACAGCAAGCTTGTGTCCGATTTAAGAGACATTGCTAAGCAGTTAAATATTCCAAAAGTTGATAAGCTTTTGAAACAAGACTTAATTTATCAAATTCTTGATCATCAAGCTTTAAACCCTACAGAGGAAGTATTGAAAAAAGAAAAAAAAGAATCTAAAAAGGTTTTTAAAAGCAAACGAGCACGTATCCCCGGCAATGGAGTTAGTACGCCCCCTTCTGCTAAAGAACAAACAAACAAACCTGAAATGTTAGCCTCATCTTCTTTAAATGAGAAGAAAGATAACAAATTCGCAGGGCAAAAAAATCAAATTAAAGACAAAATTGAACAATCTGCTAAGCCTGTTGAATTAAAAAATGGTGCCGTAGAGACAGATAAAGCACCTGCTGCTCCAACATTGAAAAAATCAAAACCAAAGGATTTAAAAAGGAAACCTGATCAGAATACAGATAAACCAAAGGAATCAACTCAGGTGGAGAACACAACCTCTTTAAAACCAGAAAATAAAACATCGATAGATAAACCTGTTGGAACTAAATTGGAATCTCCTCAAACGGAAAGACCTGCGGCAAACGACACCAGAAAACGCCCTCAATACTTTTTTGATTTTGAAGGTATTGTCTCAAGTGAAGGTGTTTTGGAAATTATGCAAGATGGGTATGGTTTCTTAAGATCATCTGATTATAATTACTTGAATTCACCTGATGATATTTACGTTTCTCAATCACAAATCAAATTATTCGGACTGAAAACAGGTGATACGGTTCAGGGAACTATTCGCCCACCAAAAGAAAGTGAAAAATATTTTCCACTGATTAAAGTTGAACTAATTAATGGTCGTAAACCTGAAGAGGTACGTGATCGCATTCCTTTCGATTATCTTACCCCATTATTCCCTGAAGAAAAATTTCTTTTAACTGGGCATAAAAATGATACCATGTCAACCCGTATCATTGATATGTTTACCCCAATTGGAAAAGGACAACGTGGTTTAATCGTTGCCCAGCCAAAAACAGGTAAAACAGTTTTACTTAAAGAAGTTGCAAATGCAATTGCCGATAACCATCCGGAAGCTTATCTAATTATTTTATTGATTGATGAGCGTCCGGAGGAGGTTACTGATATGGCAAGAAGTGTAAAAGCAGAAGTTATTTCTTCAACTTTTGATGAGCCTGCTGAGCGTCACGTAAAAATCGCAAATATCGTACTTGAAAAAGCAAAAAGAATGGTAGAATGTGGTCATGATGTCGTGATTTTATTAGACTCTATAACTCGTTTAGCAAGAGCTTACAACACTGTATCTCCGGCTTCAGGTAAAGTACTTTCGGGTGGTGTTGAGGCCAATGCACTTCAAAAACCTAAACGATTTTTTGGGGCTGCACGAAAAATTGAAAATGGTGGCTCGCTAACCATTATTGCAACTGCATTAATTGATACCGGATCAAAAATGGATGAAGTAATTTTTGAAGAGTTTAAAGGAACCGGTAACATGGAACTCCAACTCGATCGAAAACTTTCAAATAAGCGCGTTTATCCTGCCATCGACATTGTTGCATCTAGTACACGAAGAGAAGATTTACTGCTCGATAAAGAAACATTACAGCGAATTTGGGTATTAAGAAACCACTTAGCTGATATGACTCCGCTGGAAGCAATGGAATTTTTGAAAGACAGAATGAAATTTACGCAGAGTAACGAAGAGTTCTTGATTTCGATGAATGGGTAAAACCACTCTATAAATTATAAAAAAAGGGAAGCATTTGCTTCCCTTTTTTTTATCCATTTAAAACGTTTCTTGAAAATGATCGATAATCTAATCCATCAAAGTTACCGGACGACATCAACAACAGGTTTTTATTCCTCCAATTATGATTTAGTAAATAACTGATCAGCACTTCTGAATCATTATAAACTTTTAAGTTCCGATGATTAAAAGCAGTTCGAACGATATCGTTGGTTAAAGGTGGTAAATTTTTATGCTTTAAGGTTTCAGGATTATAATATACAAAGGCGTAATCAGCCAAATCCATACATCCTTTATATTGATTTAAAAAATTCTGATTAAGGCTGCTGAAAGTATGTAATTCCATACAAGCTACCAAACCACGCTCTGGAAATTGAGATTTAACTGCATTAATCGTTGCCCTTAATTTTGAAGGTGAATGCGCAAAATCTTTAAATAAAATGGTAAAACGATCTTCAGCTATCCGCTCCAATCTGTTTGAAGCGCCTTTAAAACTGCTAATGGCTTCATAAAAAACCTTATCGCTAACTCCAATTTCGTTACAAATATTTTTTGCTCCATTAATATTCAATAAATTATGCTTACCAAAAACTTTAAGCGGAACCTCGCTATCTTCAGTTTTGAGATATGTGATTCCACCCTTTATAAAATGCTCAGGCAATGAATAAGCATTTGTTCTGATATTTCTAGATTTCTCTTTAACAAGTGAATTTAAAGTTTCATCTACAGAACAATAAGTTAAACTTCCCTCCTTCTCTATTAAGTCAATAAAAATCCTGAATTGATCAACATAATTTTCAATGGTTGGAAAAACATTAATGTGATCCCATGCAATTCCGCTTAAAAGTGCGATATGAGGTTTGTATAAATGAAATTTGGGTCTTAAATCTATAGGTGATGTTAAATATTCATCTCCTTCAAATACCATATATTTGGCATCATTTGATAGCTTAACCATTACTTCAAATCCGTCTAACTGTGCTCCTACCATATAATCTGTCTCTATACCGGCTTGCTTTAGCACATGCAGCAACATTGCAGTAATCGTTGTTTTACCATGACTGCCACCAATAACTATTCGGGTTTTATTCTTCGAGTGTTCATATAAATACTCGGGGTAGGAATAAATTTTAAGCCCTAATTCTTGTGCTTTTAAAAGTTCGGGGTTATCAGTTCTGGCATGCATTCCTAAAATGATTGCATCAATGGTTTTATCAATTTTGCACTCATCCCAACCTATATTCTCAGGAAGTAAACCATATTTTGCAAGTCTCCCACGAGAAGGTTCGAAAATTTCATCATCAGATCCTGAAATAGTTTCGCCCTTCTTATACAGAGCGATAGCAAGGTTGTGCATGGCTGCACCTCCAATTGCGATAAAATGAAGTCTCATTCTTTAAATATTGCTTAATCCAAATGTACAATATTAATTATATTTGCTACTCATAAAAATGGAGAATAATGAGAACGGATGAAATAAAAAAGCTTAATACTGAATTGAAAGATGCGACTGCCGCTGAAATTTTAGATTTTTTCTTGAATAAGTATAATAAACCCATTGCATTCGCTTCTAGTTTTGGTGCCGAAGACCAGGTTATTCTTCAAATGATTTCCACCATAAACCCAAAAACGAAAGTATTTACGCTAGATACAGGGCGCTTATTTCCTGAAACATATGAATTAATGGATAAAAGCCGTCATCGATACAATATTCCAATTGATGTTTATTTTCCTGATGCTTTGGAGGTTGAGCAAATGGTTAAAGAAAAAGGAATCAATTTATTTTATGAAAATATTGAAAACCGAAAATTGTGTTGTAATATCAGAAAAATCAACCCATTAAAACGTGCAATTAAAGATTTAGATGTTTGGATAACAGGCTTGAGAAGAGAACAATCTCCAACACGCACCAGCATGGAGATAGTGGAATGGGATGCTTTAAACAGTTTAATAAAGATTAATCCATTAATTGAGTGGACTGAAGATCAAACCTGGAAGTATATCAAAGAAAATAATATCCCTTACAATAAACTTCATAAGTCAGGTTTTTTAAGCATTGGATGCCAGCCATGCACCAGAGCCATTCAAAAAGGAGAAGACAGTCGTGCCGGTAGATGGTGGTGGGAAAACCCGGACACCAAAGAATGCGGCCTGCACAAGGCTTAATTCTTTTCTCTTATCTAGCTAAATCTAATCGCTTTCAGCGGTGAAATTTTCCCAATTATTAAAGATGGAATAATTAAGATTAAACTGCAAACCACAAAGGTGAGGATGTTTATGATAATAATTGATAGAACGTCAATATTGATAGGTACTACCGAAATATAATATGATTCCTGATCAAGGCCCAAAAGTCCCGTGTACTTTTGAAGAAAACAGAACGCCAAGCCTAATAAATTGCCCCAAAGCATTCCTTTTCCAATAATATTAATCGCATTATAAATAAACAATTTCCTGATCAAAATATTTTTTGCGCCGAAGGATTTTAAAATTCCGATCATATTGGTTCGTTCTAAAATAACGATTAACAGTATGGAAATCATGGTTATTCCAGAAACAAGAATCATCAGCGCAAGAATAATAATTACGTTCATGTCCATGAGCTGCAACCAATCAAAAATATGAGGATAAATCTGCTTGATGCTACTGGCATTCAAATCGTAACCTATTTTGGAATAAACCAATTCTGTTAATTTATCTATATCCTTAAAATCATCTAAAAGAATTTCAAACCCTGCAATTTGGTCAGGCTCCCAACGATTTAATCTTTGAATCTGAGAAATATCACCAATCACAAATAATTCATCAAATTCGACTAAGCCTGTTTCAAATATTCCTGTTATTAAAAATTTCCTTCCTCTAACACCACTTTGTTCAGACGACACAAAATACATCCTTAAATCATCCCCAACTTTTAATTTCATTTTTGATGCTAAAAGTTTAGATATCAGCACTTCTGTCGATCTGGCCTCATCATCAAGATGGAGCAATTCTCCTTCAATTAAATTTTGTTTGAAGAATGAAAAATCAAAATCAGTTCCAATACCTTTTAAAACAACTCCTTGAATCTGATCTTGAGTTTTAATAATTCCGGCTTTATATGCATATATTTGAATATGCCTAATTCCCTCATTATCTGTAATATTCGGGTAAAAGTGTTGATTTTTACTAATTGGAGTAGCCTCATACGACGAATTAAAATCGTATTTATTGATTTGTATATGCGAACCAAAACCTATAACTTTATCTCTGATTTGAGACTGGAATCCAGTAACAATGGCAACAGCAATAATCATTACAGCAATACCGAGACTTACGCCCGCAATTGCAATTCGAATAATTGGCCGTGAAAAGCTATTTTTTCGTGAAGAACTAATTCTTTTGGCAATAAATAAAGCTGTATTCACATTATTTTTTTTACAAAGATAGAAAATGAAACTAATCCAAAAACTACTATTCGCAATTAGCTTATTAAGCATAAGCAGTTGTCACGCAGCAGAAATAGAGAAAACACCCATTATTGTATCATATACTGATTTTGTAGTTGGAGCAGCGCAAACCCATATTTATCAGCCCTTGCTGAAAGATAAGAAAATTGCTATTGTTGCCAACCATACTTCCTTAGTTAACGAAACTCATATTGTTGATTTAATGATAGATAATGGGTTCAACCTAAAGAAAGTATTTAGCCCTGAGCATGGCTTCAGAGGTGACAAATCTGATGGTGCAATTATAGAAAATCAAAGAGATACAAAAACCAATTTGCCAATTATTTCACTATATGGGAATCACAAAAAGCCAACAAAAAACGATTTGGATGGTATTGAAATTGTAATATTTGATATTCAAGATGTTGGAGTTAGATTTTACTCATACCTTTCTACCATGACTTATGTAATGGAAGCCTGCGCAGAAAATAACATTCCGGTAATTATTTTCGATCGCCCTAATCCCAATGGTTTTTATGTAGATGGTCCCATTTTAAAAGCGGAGCACAAATCTTTTATCGGTATACATCCCGTGCCCATTGTACACGGATTGACTCCAGGTGAATTTGCAACGATGATAAATGGAGAAGGATGGTTAGCAAATAGAATCAAATGCGATTTAAAAGTTATAAAAGTAGAAAATTACAACCATAAGCTAACCATGGCATTACCTGTAAAACCTTCTCCGAACCTGCCAACATTCTCCTCCATCCTGTTATATCCATCGTTAGCCTTATTTGAAGGAACCTTCGTAAGTATTGGCAGAGGAACCCAATTTCCGTTTCAAATGATCGGTCATCCTGATTATGGCAAAAGATCATTTTCATTCACACCTGTGAGTATTCCTGGGGCAAGCGTTAATCCGCCATTAAAAGGACAAAAATGTTATGGGATTGATCTAAGACAAAAAATAAATAAGAAAACGAGTATAAGTAATAAGATTGAATTAAAATGGATTAAAGATTTCTATGAGGAAATTGGAAATGAAACAGAATTCTTTCTGCCCTATTTCACAAATTTAGTTGGGCAAAAGCTATTGCAACAACAAATAATTGATGGTGTAAGTGAAGATGAAATTCGAAAAACCTGGCAAAAAGGCTTAGATGAATATAAAAAAATCAGGGCAAAATATTTACTTTACCCTGATTTTGAATAACTTATTTTTTCATCCTTAAATTGTTTTGCCCGGATAAACTTTTAAAGCTTCATCGAGGCATTTGATAGAACTTCTTAAATCGTCACAGTTTAAAACATAGCTTATCCTGACTTCATCGAGTCCCCTACCCTTTGATGAATAAAAACCAGAAGCCGGCGCTAACATTACCGTTTCATTGTTAAAATTAAAATCTTCGAGCAACCATTTACAGAATTTATCAGAATCATCGATAGGTAACTTAGCCACTACGTAAAACGCACCCGCAGGATTTGGGCAAAATGCACCTTCAATTTTATTGATCCCTTCAACCACTAAATTTCTTCTGGCAATGTATTCAGCGGCAACTTCTGTAAAATAAGATTCGGGAGTGTCAATAGCTGCCTCTGATGCCACCTGACCAAAGGTTGGTGGGCTTAAACGAGCTTGGGCAAATTTAAGTGCCGTTTTCATTACTTCTTTATTTTTTGAAATCATGCATCCAATTCTTACTCCACAAGCGCTATATCTCTTAGAAACTGAATCGATTAATATCACATTGTTTTCAATTTCTTTTAAATACATGGCCGAATAATGCTTATGCCCATCATAAACAAACTCACGATAAACTTCATCGGCAATTAAGTAGAGATCGTATTTTTTAACCAATTCCTGTAAAACTTCGAGCTCAGCTTTAGAATACAAATAACCTGTTGGATTATTAGGATTACACACCATTATTGCTTTGGTTTTTGGTGTGATTGCTTTTTCAAATTCTTCCATCTTTGGTAAAGCAAAGCCAGTGTCGATACTTGAAAAAATTGGTCTCACCGTAACTCCTGAATTAATCGCAAAACCGTTATAATTCGCGTAGAAAGGTTCAGGTATAATAATCTCATCTCCCGGGTCTAAACATGTTTGCATTGCAAAAAGAATGGCTTCAGAAGCACCGGCTGATACAATAATATCATCCGCTGTTATCTGAATGTCATGCTTTGCATAATAGGAAACCATTTTTTGTCGATAGGATAAAATTCCTGCCGAATGGCTGTAGGATACAACTTTTTGATCAAAATTTCTAATGGCATCGAGTGCAACTTCAGGAGTTTTAATATCCGGTTGACCGATATTCAGATGATGAACTTTTATTCCTCTGCTTTTAGCTTTTTCTGCATAAGGCACCAATTTACGAATCGGAGACTCAGGCATTTGCTGCCCCTTCAATGAGATTTTTGGCATGTTATTTTAAAATTAAATCCCGACTCTTGGTCGGGATATAGGTTATTTATTAGGTTTATTTACTGGTTGGTACTGATCCGCTGCTTTTTGTCGGACTACCATCGGTAATCTGATTTACTACTTCACCTTTTATTCTTAAGACTACAATCGGGTTCTTTGCATTAGACATTATTGTAACTGTTTTGTTGAATGCGCCAACTCTTCCTGTAGCATAAGTTACACTTATAACTTCTTCTTTGCCGGGAAGTATTGGTTTCTTTGGCCAGGTTGGAACGGTGCATCCACAAGAAGAACGTGGTCGTGATAAGATGAGTGGTTCTTTACCCGTATTAGTAAATTTAAATTCTGTTGTTCCGTTGCCATTTCTTAAAATCTGCCCATAATCATGAACTAATTTCTCAAATTTAATTTCTGGTGCATTGGGGTTTTCTTCTTTTTTTTCCTGTGCATTCACCAGTAGTGATGAAAACATAAACATGCTTAAAACAAATATGATCTTTTTCATTTTACTAAAATTTTAGTTCTTTGATAAAATATTTTCAATAATGAATTCGACTGAAATTACTTTGATTGAACCCTTTTCTGATTATATATGCAAATATATTAAATTATTCTGCGAGCCTTATAAATTCAGTGCTAATTTTTTAGTTATTATTGAAATTTTAAAAATGATTTATCTGTTTAACGTTTAAAATTGAAAGTTGTTCGCAACGACCAGATTAAACTTGAAGGTTTTTTATAAACCTCACTATATGTTGCTCAAAGATAGAGAAACAAGAAAGCCCAATGTTGATATTAACGTTAACAAAGTAATCATATCTGGTAATGTTATTCCGAATTACTATATTTGTAACTTACTAAACAACTAAATTTGACTAAATTGCAACATTATATCCCTAATAGTAAGGAACTTGACGGAAAGCAATTGTATTATAGTTTTCTGGCAGGAGCGCAACGAATATTTGACAACCAAACCTTGTTAAATAAAATTAATGTTTTCCCTGTTCCCGATGCAGATACAGGAACCAACCTGGCTTCAACCATGCGTTCAATTATTGATACTTCAATTCCGACAGATAATTTAAAACAAACAGCTGATGCCATTGCCAATGCAGCTTTAGTTGGAGCCAGAGGAAATTCAGGAATTATTTTTGCTCAATTTTTATACGGTTTTAGCAACGAAATAAAGGTTGAGCACCCAATTAATGTCAATTCGTTTGCAGCCATTTTAGTTGAATCGGTAAAGTATGCCTACGAAGCAATCTCAAATCCTGTTGAAGGAACAATGATTACGGTATTGCGCGAATGGGTTGAACATATTGACAAAGTCAAAGATAAGTTTGATGATTTTAAGAAGTTGATTTCAGCTTCTATTCAATCGGCAAAAAAATCATTAAAAGAAACTCCTGAAAAATTGGCCGTTTTAAAAAAGGCCAATGTTGTTGACGCTGGTGCAAAGGGATTTGTGCTTTTTTTGGAAGGAATGATAGACTTTTTCAATCATGGAGAAATAAAGAAAATATTACCTGCACGAAATGTTTTAAAACTGCAATCAGTTGAAGCAGCGTCTATCTCTCATGATGAAATAAACTTTAGATATTGTACTGAAGCCATGGTGGTAGGAGAACAGATAAATAAAAAACTGTTGAACGAAAAAATCGAGCAATTTGGTGATTCATTGGTTGTTGCAGGATCTCCATCAAAACTCAGAATACATATACATACTGATGATCCAGCACATCTTTTTGAAGAACTGCACAAGTACGGTGAGATTACCTATCAAAAGGTTGACGATATGTTTATGCAAAATCAGATCATGAATAATCGTAAAGCTCCAATTGCAATTGTTACAGATTCTACCTGCGATTTACCTGACGAAATTCTGGAGAAATATCAAATCCATATGGTGCCTTTAACTGTGCATATCGGAAATACCTATTATCTTGATCGACTAACATTAAATGCAGATAAATTTTATAAAATGTCTGCGCATCTTAAAAAGAATCCAACAACTGCACAGCCAACATTTGAATTATTTTCAAATAAATTTTCTTACTTAAGTACTCACTACGATTCAATTATCAGTGTTCAGTTAAGTGCGGCAATGAGTGGAACTTACTCAAACAGTAAAAGAGCGGCAAAAACAATTGGCCTTCAACTTAATAAAGAGATTACGGTTCTTGACTCTAAGAGGCTAACAGCCAGTTTAGGGTTGATTGTTTTAAGATTGGCAAAAGCAATTGAATCGGGTAAATACAATCATTCAGAACTTATAAACATGACCAATGACTGGATCAATAAGTCGGATGTTTATGTGAGTGTAAATACGTTAAAATATATCGTTAGAAGTGGCCGAGTAAACCCCCTAAAGGGATTTATTGCAAAATCGCTTAACCTGAAACCCATAATCGGAGTTAATTCCGATGGAAAATCTGTGTTAATGGAAAAGTCTTTCACTCAAAAAGCGAATAAGCAAAACCTACTGGCTCATGCCAAACGCATTGCTAAAAACAATGAAATATGGGCTTATGCCATCACTCATGCCGATAACCTAAATGGAGCACAATGGCTTGAGAAAGAACTAACTGGTATTTTTAATAAGAAACCTGAATTTATTAGAGAAGCATCCCCTGTTCTTGGCGCAAATACAGGCCCGGGAATTGTTGCAGTTTCAATAATGAGAAAATAACAGGCTTATTTTTCGTCAATATTTCATGCAAAAAAATAAAATTAAACGATATTAACTCAGCTCCGGATATTAATTAAAAAGTACAGTATTCTAAATAGTAGGGTATGATTTTTGTTTATATCTGTTTATCTGATTTAAAACGATATGAATAAAAAAAATCTATTATTCATCCCCATATTATTTTTATGTGTTAATTCGTTTTCCCAAAAAATATCAGGGCGAATTCAAGATTTAAAGACAAATAAACCTGTTCCATACGCCACAATTTATTTGGAAGGGACAACTATTGGTACGGTTTCGAATATTAATGGAGATTTCAATCTAAATCTTAAAAATCACGAAAGTATTCCTATCATAGTTAGTGTAATTGGGTATAAATCAAAACGATTTACCAATTATGATTTGAATAGCCATTTTGTTGTGCAATTAGATCCAGCAGAATACACGCTTGTTGAAACTGAAATTAAAGCAAAAAGAATCACCAGGGCTGCCCGAGCCAGATATACGGCAGAATTTAAAAGAGAATTTCTTGGAATATCGCGTAATGCTTATCGATGCGAAATATTGAATGAAAAAGATTTGAAATATGATTATGATAAATCCACGAAAACCTTGATTGCAAACTCAAAAAAACCCTTAATTATTAAAAATAATGCCTTAGGCTATGAAATAACCTATTATCTCGACCATTTTATAAGCACGGAAAAGGATATCTATTATGATGGTTATTATTTTTTCAAAGAAATCCAAGCTCAATCACTAATTGAAGCAAAAAGAATCAACGATAATCGTTTTAATACCTATTTGGGTTCCAGATTGGCACTAATCCGATCTATTTATAACGACGATCTTGAAAAAAACATGTTCAAGCTTTATGATACCAGTTATTCAGAAATAAAGCTTAATGAAATTCTTGATTCACTGCCATCAGGGGATAAAAGAATTTGTCTTGGTCAGGAATTAACCATACATTTTGGATACCTTGAGTTTCCTCATAAATCAAAACTAATTCCGATAGATTCGTGTATTCAAATAACCAAGGAAGGGTATTTTAATGCCAAATCAATTAAATGGACAAATCGTATAGCATTGAAAAGGGTTGCTGATTTGCTTCCATTCGAATACAAATTAAGTGAGGAACAAAAAGCATTTTTCAACTAACAAAAATAATTTTGGCTACAAGGCTAAGCTATTTGGCCAAATGCCTTTTATATAATTGAATACGTATTTCATAATTTTTTGAAGGAAAGAAAAATACACCAGCCCATCGGTTACCAAACATGTAACCGATAAGCTAATGCACAGACTAAAAAATTTATTCTGGTTTATTCTTCAATCTACGATACATACTTAGGTGGTAGATGAAATACCCAAAATAAACAACCAAACTAAGGGCTATAAATGAACGAACTACCCAACAATAGGTCTCGCAAAAATACTGATCTTCAGCACCCAACAAACACGAAACACAACCAAAAATTGCAATAATCACATAATCGACGAATAGTAGAACTGTCAAAATAAGTCCAAATTTTATTAATAATTTTTTCATGACACTGTTCTTTAAATTATTTAAGATTAATAATGCTTTAAAACCAAATTAAGTTACAAGAATTTAGCATCCGCCCTCATCTTTAACTTCTGGATGAGCATTAGCATCCAGGTTTTTATCATATAGTAAAGGATATGTTAGTTCCCAAGCTTTCCATCCACCTTCAACATATGTTATGTTTTTATACCCAATTTGTTTTAACAAATTCGCAGCAAGAACTGAACGCTTTCCTTTCTTGCAGTAAACAATAATTTCATCTGTTAATTCAGGTTTATACATCATCTCACTTTCCCAAAACGCATCGTTTCCGGCATTAAAGATAACAAGTCCTGCCGGTATGTTTATAGAACCCGGAATATATCCAAAGTTATGTTCAGCTGGCTCTCTCACATCGATAAGAAAAATATAGGCATCCAAATCATCAAGCTTTAATTTTAAATCATCAACGGTAATTGATTTTAAATCAACTTTTAAATTATCAATCATCGCATCTGGCGATTCATATGTTGTCGATTTCGAGCATGAATTAAACAAAAGTAATGCTACGATAAACAAAGTTAAATTATTCAATATTTTTTTCATTTTAAATAATATTTAGATTTTTAATTTATGAGCTATTTTTTTAATTGGTTTCCGTTATGCAGGATCAATTCTTCAACCATGTCTTTAATTTTTTCTTTATTCTCACTTTTTTTGCTTTTTGGTTGTGTTCTGATAATTTTTTCAGCACTATTGATTACATCTTCCAAAACATCATTAACTTCATCATCGCCAAGTTCTTCCCATCCTGTTATCATGGCTTTTAGGTTTGAAAAAACCGTGTGGCCGGTAGTAATTAGATAAAGGTGAATGACCAAAAACCCAACTAGTAAATAAGCCCCTGCAACATGCGCTAATGCAACTATCTCAAGACTGGCAACTTCAATTCCGGCTACCGGGTAATGAAAAAACATATAGAATAATCCACTTAATACTGATAAAGGGATGAGAATTACTTTTAATCCAAAATATGTCATACGTTGCAAAGGGTTCAATTTACTTAAGAGCCTTTTACCTGTTGGATGTGGACTATTTCTGAATATCCCCCCCAAATAATATTCAATTTGTGCTTTTAAATTTTTCATTGTTGGAACATATTGCACCCACTCACCCGTGGTTATATGCCAAAAAATAGCGAATACCATAAGCACCATAAACGACCAAGCCATTGTATTATGGATAAGTATTGCATCTCGATACCCAAATATTTGGAAGGATCCGTGAATTTCAAATCCTGTTATCATCAGCATAATAATAAGTACTGATTGTGCCCAATGCCAGAACCGCTCAAATCCTTTGTATAAATAGACTTTTTTCATTTCTTTAGTTTTGTTGATTATTCAATTAATGATAAAATAATTTTGTCTGTTTTTCATTAACAGTTTTTTCTTAAATATTTACGGCATAACGCATGTCCTGCACTTCCTGCTAGTGAGAGTAAAATGAATAAGATGCCTCCAAATTCCAAATAAGCATTTACATCTCTGGCAGGAAGATAGAAATCTGCTAAATTCTCAAGCCTCCCTCCTTTTCTGGTATGGCAATCAATACAGCTTAGTGATTGTTCTTTTGGTGCAACCTGATGATTGAGGGGCCAATACATTTCAGTACTTACGAAATCATATTCTCCGCTATACGGCAGATTTAAATATTCCATTCCTTTTTCAGATGCAATTCCCCAATCAAAGTCTTTCCAGTATGCACCTTCACCTTTCACCGCAGAATGAAGTTTTGGCTGAATTAGCGTCATGTTTATCGGATCATAAATTTGACGTCCGCGATGAACTTTTACAGGCCAAATTTTTGAAGGTGCATTTGACTCCTGGCAATCTCCTTTGTCAGCATAGCATCCCAGCAAAGTATTCATTTGAACCGGCACACTTTCAATTTTATCTTCGATTAATTGGTGTGATGCCAATCCATTAAACCAATAATACTCAGGAACTACATGATCATCCCAAACAAAGGTTCCCTTTATCGACATATATTTATGATTGAAGTCCTGATCATATTCATGAAGCTCTTCTCCGTGCTCATCTAAAACTCCGGCGGTGGACCAATCCCAAATCATTTTGGTACTATTTGCTTTCGCATAGGTCGGAATATGGCAGGTTTGGCAAGCAATCCGAATAATGTGATCATCTAAAATTTTATCTTTATGTGGTGCTTCACCATGACATTGTTCACAGGTAACTCTATCTTTATTTTCAGATGATAAGGCATAAAGCTTTCCGGTAATTTGATGGTTCTCTGTCAGGTGACATTGAACGCAAGTCATATTCGCACCATCAGTCGTCATGTGTACATCCACGTCACGGCTGCAATCCAACATAGCTTTTTCCAAATCACCATGCTTAACATTATTTCCTCCGCCACCCCAAAAGTGGCAAACTCCACAGTTTTCTCTGGTTGGTGTTCCTACATTTTGCGCAACATAACTTAAATTCACCGACTCGTCTGGATTACCGGCTCCCCCCTTTTGCTTTTTGTAAGTTCCCGTATTATCATGACATACCAAACAATCTATGTTAGTTGCCTCTGAAAAATCGAAATTTTTATTGTCATACCCATAACCTATGTGACAACGGGTGCAACTTTCTTCACTTCCTGAAACACCAATACAAAAATTATTCAATATGTTTTTTTTACCAAGGGAAACCACACCTTTACCTTCTATATACTCATCTCTTTCCCATTTCCAATGAGCAGTCTGCATAATTTCGTGTTGTCTTTGATTATGACAACTTAGGCATGCAGCAGTAAGTTCCGGCCCTGTAGCAAAATCTTTTTGTAAAACTTCAAAATTTGAGTGATCAACAACTTTTGGGCTAGTCTTTATTAATGGTAACACCGACATGTTATTATCTAATACTTGTTTCTCTTTAAAAGATAGTAGAAAAACAACGATTAAAATTGGTGCTAAGATTCCAATTATGCTTATTAAATAGTTTCGCATTTTTGTTATTTATAGTTATTAATTTTGATTTTAGATTTATTGTTACTAAATTAACAGTACTTTTGAAGCGAATTGATGCACAAATGATGACCTAAATATGTTTTGAATATGATTTAGAACATAATTTGAAATGTAATTTTGATTAAAGAATTTGTAATACAGCAACGATATAAATATTAGTAACCAGAAATAGAGTGGATTATGAATACAATCGATATGAATTCAACTTGTACAGTAGCAAAAAGCCATTGTAGATGTTTCGACTTATTAACAGATGAGCAGCTCGAACTATTGGAAAAAAAACAGGTTGAAGTTAAATTTAATAAAGGTGAAATTATTGCAAAACAAGGGGCTTTTGCAACCCATGTTATTTTTCTCTGCGAAGGCCTTGTTAAAGTTTATTTAGAAGATAATGACGAAAAGCTAATACTGAAAATAATTGGGCCGGGTAATCTTGTGGGTTTAACATCACTAAGAGATGATGATGAAAAATTCAGTTATACAGCAGCATCTTATCAAAACTCAATTGTTAAGATGATTGATATTAATGTTTTTAAAAAGTTAATCAGGGAAAATGGATTGTTTGCCTCTCGAATTATTCAATTTATGGGAGAAAATGCAGCTCAAATAAATAATCGTTTCTTCTGTATGATCCACAGACAATCGTATGGCAAACTTGCCGATTTATTACTTTGTCTTGCAGGATCGGTATTTAAATCCGATGAATTTGAACTTTTGCTTACCAGAAGAGAATTAGCTGAATTAGCCGGATTATCAACCGAAAGTGTAATTCGTTTGCTGAAAGACTTTCAAAATGAGAAACTTATCAGTATTGAAGGGAAAAAATTTATTATCCTAAATCATGAAGGACTAAAAAAGATTTGCAAAATCGGATAGCTATTGGCTCGTTTCAATAATCCAAAGCATTTAGCAACTTAAATTCAAATACTTAGCACCCAGATCAATATTTTTAATATTACAGATCTGGGTGCTTTTTATTAAATCTTTACCACCTTCTTACTACCAATTAATTCACCGTTACCATTCGTAATTATGATGTAGTATGAACCATCAATAAGGTGTTCGAGGTTTATTTGAATTTTATGATCGGTAAACGATTTCGGTAATTTTATTTGCCTTACCAGTGTTCCGTCAGGATTAATGATTGAGATCAATTGTGCATCCAGTTCTCCACTAAGTTCAAGGTTAATGATATTTTTAGTGGGGTTTGGATAAAGAGAAATTAATCCTTCATTTGTAGTCAAGTCATCAATACCAACAGTTTCAGAAACATACACTCGAACCGTATCAAAAGTACATTCGTATGCATCTCTTACAATGACCTTGTAAAGGGTGGTTTGAGTTGGTTCAACAACTGCATTAACCTCGGTACAAAACTCACCGGTTTCATCCTGCCAACTGCAGGTTGTTATGGCGCTAGAAGGATTGATTAATTCAACTGAAAGTTTCACACTTTGACCTGCAACGATTGAATCATGATCAGCAACGGCTCTTATGTATATCGTTCCTGCAATATTGGTTGCGATGATGTTTTTACTTACATTTTGAAAGGCAACGCTATCGGGTTCAAATGCAAAACCGGCTCTGCTAGGAATGCCCCAACCAGTATACCCAGCAGGAACTTGCATCACATATTCTCCCTGATCATTGGTGCTTGTGCTTTGATCAATACCAGTAAAATAAATATTGGTTGCAGGAAGAGAATTCTTTAATCCAATGGATCTTACTTGTCCGCTTATTTGATAGAAAACACCTGCTTCAACTTTAAAGGTAACCTGATCTTCAACTTCACATCCAGTAGCGATATCTTTAACTATCAAACTAAATGTGGTAGTTTGAGTAATCGGATCTGTTACCGGATTTAAGATAGTTGGATCAGAGACCATCTCGGCTGGTGACCATGCGTAAGTGTAGCTCCCATTTCCATTTACAGTTGCGCTTAACTGGATTTCTGAGTTTTGATAAACCGTTAAATCATCACCGACATCAATCACCGGAGTGTCAAAAAATGATAAGACGATCTGGTCGGAAGCCATCATTTCCAGTGGTGAATTTGCAATAGCGCTAATGGCCAAGGTTACCGAACCATTTGCTATATCAATATCTCCGGGAGTATAAATCGGATTTAATATGTTAACATCATTAAAAATGCCATCTCCTAAACTAGTCCAGGTTACTATTTCGTAATTTTGTGCGGTTGCATTTAATTGATGACCGGAATAAGGACAAACAACAGCTTGCTCTAATGCAATATCTACCGTAGGCTGACCTTGAATATTAATGACAAGAACATTGGTTTCAACACTTCCACAAATACTAGATGAAGTTTGGATTTGTCTAAAATAAGTCTGAGTCGTTAATGCTTCAGGCTGATAGTTTATATCTGTTGCACCTGCAATATCAACAAAAGTAACACCATCTAGCGACTGCTGCCATTGGTAAGTGTATGGTATATTACCTCCTGTTGGTTCTGTTGCTGTTAATTTCTCTGGAATTGAGCCATAGGCAATTTGTTGATCTTCGGCAATTGATCCTGCTTTAAATTCAGGAAATACAATAATAATTGCTGTGTTTGTAAATTCCATTCCACATCCCGAAGCTGATCCTTGTTTTAATCTAAAGTGAGTTGTTCTGCTCAATCTCCCTGCTTGATAATCTAATTCATCCGCACCAGAAATATCGCTAAAGTTTGTCCCATCAGAGGATTGTTGCCACTGATAAACATAAGGTTCGTTACCTCCCGTTGGTGGCACTCCAATTAACTTTTCAGGTAAACTGCGATAAGAAATCACCTGTGTTTCTGAAATTGAGCCAACTTTAAATTCATCAAAAATCATCACTCTAACAATATTAGAAACCGTACCACATCCAAAAGACGAGGTTTGAAGTAATTTGAAATAGGTGGTTTCTGTTAAAGCAGAAGGCTGATACTCAAGAGTGGTTTCTCCGATGATATCGTTAAAGTTAGTGAGATCTGCAGAATTTTGCCATTGATAGGTATAAGGTGCTAAACCACCAGTGGGTGCAATGCCCACAAGTTTGCTTGGAACTGTATTATAACAGAGGTATTGGTTTGAGGTGAGGTCTCCTGCTATAAGTTTCGGATAAATGGTCATTTCTACAACATTTGATTTTATAGTCCCTGTCCAATCACTAACGCAATTAACGCGCACCAATCGTTTGTACCAGGTTGTATCATTGATAAATGGAGGATCATAAGTTTCAGAGTTGCTATTATCAATATCCGTAAATCCTTCTGTGCTGCTGGTTGTTGATTGTTGCCATTTGTATTCGAGGGTTCCTGTATTGCCTGAAGGAAGGCTAAGACTCGTAATAATTTCCGGATCAAAAGCGGTGCAACTTTGTTGTGCATTTCCGATGGTCCCTGCCGAAGTTGGCATTATACAATCCAGCGTTGTGAATGTCATATCTGAACCTTCAGAACTTCCCGACGAGTTTTCAGCGACAACTCGGTAATGATAAGTAGTACTCGGTATTAATCCACTTAATGTGTCACTAACTGATACATCTATATTTCCAGTAATTGGGCTCTGATCGGCTGTTACTGTAGTACCATACGCTGAAGTTAAACCATACTCAAAAGTTACAATTGTATTGGCTGAATTTGGGTTAACTGTTCCATGAAGGGTTGCTGATTGTTGAGCCACTGCTGTTGCTGCATCTGTACTTACGACAGGCACTGCAGAACCAGATCCCTGAATATTAAAATTATAAGGATCTTCGTCGGAATCATTATTGTCGATGCTAATATTTGCAGTACGAAGCCCTGAAGCTGAGGGATCAAATTGAACCTTAAAAGTAGTTGTAGCTCCGGCAGTAAGAGAAGTAGATGGCATCACTGTAACTGTAAAATCAGATGAATGAGTACCCCCGATTACAACGATTGGCGTACCATCTAAATCTAAAGTTCCTGATCCCGGGTTAGTGATGGTGAAAGTTTTAGTAATCGTTTCTGTGGATACCAATGCTATCCCAAAATCGGTTGAATCTGCAAAAGATGGGATGGTTTCTCCATCGGTAATCTCGATTGAATTACCGGAAATGACAATCTCTGGTGCAGTAATCCCTGTTCCTTTTATGTCTAATTTATATATGGAATCTGTTTCGCGATCGTTATTACGAATATTAACAGTAGTGGTTTTTGTACCAGGTGTGGTTGGATCAAAAACAATTGAAAAGTTTGTAGTAGCGCTGTCAATAGCTATCAAGGTTGTTGGCTGCACGCTCACTTTAAAGTCTGCTGCATCGGCACCTTCAACGGTGACTTTAATTGAATCACTTGAAAGTTCTAATTGCTTTTCACCCACATTTCGAATGGTAAATGTGCGTGTAACAGAACCTGTAAAGATTTCTGTATTCTCAAAATCTGTATGGTCAGCTACTTCTGGAGTTGTGTCATCATGAACAATAATTTGTGTATTTCCCAAAACCTGCATTTTGGGATTTCCATTCATTTCGCCTGGTGTTGGGTATTGCTGAGTATAAGTACTCGTATTTCTGTGCCCTCCACTGCCATTCGGAATTCGTTGGTTTGAATAAAGATCTTGATATCCGTTATCATTTTCATCGACTTGTGGTTGACCTGCATTTAATAAGACCAGCAATCCTGCATCAACACCATCATGAGTATCGTAAACCAATGCATCAATTAAATAGTTTGTGGTAACAGGGGTGTCATTGGGAAAATTTGAAGCACTATCGGAATAGAGAGCTACGGCATCCGGGCCATTTTGAAGATTATCATTTGTAAAAACGATATCTACTCCATTAACCCCGCTATTTCCAATTAAAAAATATCCATCCGAATCAGTAGTGTAACCATTTAAATCAATGGCATAAACACTGCCGCCAAAATCCACAGATTGATCATCACTACCATTAAAATGGATCAAAATTAAACCATCAAGACTTGTAGTTCCTGCACCTCCATCAAAGAGTTCAATAAACTCCTGAGTGTCTATTCCAGGAGTATCTGCGTCCACTTCATTAATCATTATATTTTTTGTAAGCTGATTAGCTGCATTACTTGTTGATTCGGTTGTAAGGTATTTCTCACAACCACTATCCTTATTGTACTCGCAAACCATCACCCGATAAGTTGTATTTGGCATTAAACCATTCACGATTACTGAATCAGCAGTTCCGTTACTTACGCAATACCAGCCTGAGACTCCAATTTGAGAACCTTTTTTAAAGTGCGTATTTGCGGTGTAAGTTGTGTAATTCTCAGGATTTGGTGTTCCGGTAGTTCCCTCTTTCATAAATACCGCACGCTTAGATCCATTTCCATTGGTCCAATCAATTTCAATTTGGGCTGCCCCAATATCTGAAAAAACGATGGAATGAGCCTGTACGCCAGGAGCCATAAAGTCGTCAGTAATGGTTACAAAATTGGTGGAATTTATGCCACAACCCCAATCTGTACCTTGTAATTGTCGGTAATAAGTAGTTTGGGTAAGTGCAGGAGGTTGGTAATTTAAACTGTTTGCTCCGATAATATCAGAAAAGATAGACCCATCGGTAGAATTTTGCCACTGATAAGCATAGGCTCCTCCCCCACCTGTTGGGGCAATTCCAACTAATTCATCTGCAATGTCATTTAGACAAACAGATTGGCTAGCAGAAATTGAGCCAACCACAAAAGGTTCATAAACATTAATTGTTATCTTACTGGTATTGAGAACACCACAACCTGCCGCCGAACTTTGTATTAATTGATAATAGGTCGTGTCTGTTAACGCCCCCGGCTGATAATCCAGGCTTTCAGCTCCTGGAATATCTGAAAAAGTGGAATTATCGGTAGAACTTTGCCATTGATAAGTATATGGTCCTATACCACCTGTAGGTGCAACGCCTTTTAATTCTGCCGGAGCAGTGTTATAACAAATATTTTGATTTGAAGAAATAGTACCTGCCACAAATTCTGGATAAACGGTGATCTTAACCGCATTGGTTGTATCAATTCCACAGCCCGAAGCCGAAGTTTGTTCCAGCCGATAATATGTGGTATCAGTTAAAGCACCCGCCTGATAATTTAAACTTGTAGCTCCTGCAACATCAGCATAGTTGGTTCCATCCGTAGAAATTATCCATTGATAAGAATAAGGGGTATCTCCACCCGTTGGTGCTACACCAATAAGATTGGCAGGTATTGAATCATAACATATCGATGCATCAGCCGAAATTGAACCTGCCGCAAAGGAAGGATAGACAGTCATTTGGATTACATTCGATGCTATTGCATTATCCCAATTGGGCTCACAATCCACACGAACCAGTCTTCTGTACCAGGTTGTGTCAGTTAAACTTGGCGGATCGTAAATAGTTGAATTGCTTGAGGCAATTTCAGAAAAACCACTTGAGGCACTGGTGGTTGATTGTTGCCATTTGTATTCTAAAGTACCAGTATGTCCTGTAGGTAATGACAAACTTGTAATTGCTGCAGGGTCAAAACCCATGCAACCTGATTGGGCATTCCCAATGGTACCAGCTGCAGTAGGATTAATACAATCTAAGGTGGTAAAAGTTTGATCTGAACCATTTGTTGTGCCGGCTGTATTTACCGCAACTACCCGATAATGATACGTTGTGCTTGGTGTTAAGCCACTTATGACTTTACTAACAGTTGTGCCAGAAGTTCCGCCAACAGGACTCTCAGTTGCAGTTACTGATGTTCCGTAATTTGTGTCTGTTCCATATTCAAAGGTAACAGCTGTGCTTAAATTATTGGCATTAACAGTTCCATTCAGCGTTGCCGATTGCTGAACTATGCTTGAAGCTGCATTTGTTGTGTCAGTTGGGGCATCAAAGCCTGTACCCTGTATATTAAAGGTGTAAGGATTCTCATCCTCATTATCATTTGCAATGCTTAATGTTGCATTACGTGTACCTGGATCATCCGGATCAAAAGTAATCCTGAATATAGTTGATGCTGAAACTGCAATATTGTTTGAAGGTATTGTTGTGACACTAAAATCAGCTGCATTTGTTCCAGAAATTGCAACATAGGGTGAGCTGCCGGTTAATACCAAATCATCCCATCCTATATTTTCTATTGTAAAAGTTCTTGTAATTGTTCCGCCACCCACATTCGTATTACCGAAAGCCGTACTATCGCTAAATGTAGGTGTGCTATCTCCATTAGCAATGATATTAGAATTACCTTTTATTACAATTTCAGAACCGTACTGGGTTAAAGCAGTTACCTCTGGTAACGGTTCACTGCCAGTACCGTATACTATCCAACCAGTTGAAGGAACAGTCTCAGATGCATCAACGATATAATAATAAGCATTATTCCAATCTTTGTCAGGCCCTATATTCCAATCATTACCGGCATCCTTATAAATATAGTATTCCTCACGCGTTTTTTTAAAAAACGGCTTATCATTAAAATAGCCAGCAAAGCGATAAACACCCCGTGTATTAACTGACCCTGCATTGGTAACTTCGTAATCAGCTACTGTGGTAAAAGTAATATCGTCACCATTAGTAGTTCCTTCCGAATTGGTTGCTTTTACTCTATAGTGATAAGTGGTATTAGGATCCAGTCCTGTTGCAGTAACACTGACATTATTATCTCCATATCCAGTTAAAGGACTCTGAGTTGCCGTAATCGTGCTTCCATAACTTGTTGTAGTCCCATATTCGAAAGTTACTACGGTTGAACTATTATTTGCATTAACGATTCCATTAAATACAACTTCTGTTTTTGTTTTATCGCTTGCGTTAGATGTTGAAACGATAGGTTTACCATCATTTCCGGTACCCTCAATAACGAAGTTATATGGGTTCTCATTACTGTCATTATTATCAATACTGATTGTGGCTGTTCTTCTGCCAAGGGCATTGGGATTAAAAGCAACACTAAAAGTGGTACTGTTTCCTGCATCGAGCGATGATTCAGCTGGTTGCGTAATTGAAAAATCGGCAAAATGAGCTCCAGAAATGCTAACTATTGGTGTTCCAGTTAATGCAACAGTGGTTGTACCTACACTTCTAATTGTAAATATTCTGCTAATACTTCCTCCACTAATTGGGATGCTTCCAAAGTTGGTATGATTATCTAAGGATGTAGACGTTGAGCCATCTGCTATGACAATGTTATTCCCTAATATGTCTATTTCGGCAACCAGTTCAGATGCTTTTGTAACATTAGGAGCTGGAGAAATTCCAGTTGCCTCATCACTTGTGTTATCCCATCCAGTGCTTGGTGGAGTGTCAGCCGATGATTGTGTATAATAAATATAACCATTGGTATCGTCTAAATCGTTGTCAATATTCCAATATCCGGTAGTATTTTCTAAATCCCAATAAAGATATAATTCAGTTCCATTAACTTTAAAATAAGCTTTACCATTAATATAACCTTCGTAGACGTATGTACCATTCACGGTGGTTGTGCCTGCATTAGCTACTTTATAATCAGTTAAAGTGATAAATATCTCATCCGCACCATAAGAAGTTCCATCAGCATTAACAGCTTTTACACGATAATGGTATGTTGTATTCTCACTTAAACCTGTTAATGTTTTATTTACGCTTACTTCGCCCGGAGTTGTTATAGGACTTTGAGTTGCCGTATCGCTGTTACCATAAGCGGTTGTTGTTCCATAATCAAAAGTGACTGTTGCGTCTTCTCCATTGGCATTTACAGTTCCATTTAATATAACTGTCGTTTTTGTTGTCACTGATTCTGCATCCGTGCTTACAATGGGTTTCCCATCATTTCCAGTTCCCTGAATAGCAAAAGTATAGGTCCCTTCATCATTATCGTTACTACTAACCGTAATGATAGCTTCTCTTAATCCATTTGCCCCAGTTGGCTCAAACTTTATTTGAAATGTGCTTTCGCTTCCATTCGCAATTGAGGAGGATGGATGTTGAACAATACTGAAATGAGAAGCATCTGTTCCACTTATAGCTACACTAACAGAACTTAATGCTTGTGAACCAATACTTTTTATTATGTATGTTTTAGTAACGGATCCGCTATTTGTTTTAATTTCTCCATATTCTGTAAAATAAGAAGTGCTGGGTATAGTCTCTCCATCTTTTATTTCATTATTATTGCCAAAAACTCCAATTTCTGGTCCATAAAGGCTAACGGTAGGGTTTGGATCTACACCCATTACATCCCCATTCGACCATCCACCATTAGGTGGGTATGGGTAAATCAGGTTATTATCTTCACTATAATAAAAGACATCAGCATCATCTAAATCATTATCAATATTCCAGTATTTATTTGGATTTGAGCTGGTACCATATTCATTGAAATAAATATAATAAGTAACCCCTCCACTAAGCCTTTTATATTTAGGTCTAATTACACCTTTTTGTGAAGTAAAAGTCCCATCCTCTGTATAAATTCCATTAGCTTCCGTAGACCCAGCTCCAACAACTATATAATCGTCAGCAAGAACATGTGAGTTGAATAAAATACCCAATAAAAATATTAAATAAAATTTGGCGTAATTATTAAATTTGAAACACCATTTTTTACAACTAAATGTTAATAGTTTTTCCATAGGAAATTTCATTTGATTCAGGTTTTAATTTCAATTAGCTAAACAGTCTAAGCAACTGTTTACAACAAAACATTTACCCTAATCATGAAACTCAAATGGGGAGTGTATAGATAGTGTAGGCGAGTAATAAACTTATCTTTATTAAAAATAAAGATGCAATAGGTTTTTAATTAATTGATTAGGGGCTTTAAAAATATAACTATTTTTATAAAATTCAAAATTCAAAGCTGTAATAGCGCTAAGCGATTTCTGGAAATATGGATTTAAATTTCAGGTTACGAGAAAAAAGCGACGAAAAGTTTATATCAAATTTATTC
Organism: Bacteroidales bacterium; assembly: GCA_963675215.1. Classification (GTDB taxonomy): domain Bacteria; phylum Bacteroidota; class Bacteroidia; order Bacteroidales. The sequence continues at coordinate 2,766,363 of OY775914.1, read as the reverse complement.
TTTGAGCACAAAGTAGCTGAGATCAATGCAAGTGCCTGGCCAGAGGAAATGAAATTACAATTAGTTGATATACAGTTCATGGCTTTCGAAAAGTCAATTGCTTTAAAATACCTCAATCTTGAAGATAAAATCATTAGCTTAAATTCGAATCGGGTTGGTAGAATTGTATTAAACAAAAGTATTTCCGAGATCAACATAATCTATTTATCAATTTTAAGCAAATACCAAGGCAGAGGTATTGGCAAAGAGGTATTAAGACAGCTGTTTGATGAATCAGAGCACGAAAAAAAGGCCATAATTCTGAAAGTGACAAAAGAGAACCCTGCCTATAAATTATACCTAAATCTGGGTTTCAGAATAATTGACAAAGATGCCATAAAATACACCATGTCATATTTAAAGTAACACCATATTTTTTAATTCAGCTTTTGTTATTTTAAAAAGAATTTTTATCTTTAGATTGATTATCAAGCACTCCCCTCAGATAATGCCTAAAGCCTAAGCTTTGTTCTAAATTTAATTTACCTATAAATTAACTTAATTATTAACCTTAAAAATTTATTATTATGGAAGGATTCATCGGTGAAGTAAAATTATTTGCCGGAACTTTTGCGCCCAGAAACTGGGCTTTTTGTGAAGGTCAATTATTGGCAATACAGCAATTCACATCCCTTTATTCAATCATTGGGGATCAATATGGTGGAGATGGGCGCACAACCTTCGGTCTACCTGACTTAAGAGGCCGTGTGCCTGTAGGCGTCGGTGCCGGTCCTGGCTTAACGCCTATACGAGCCTCTGAAAAGGGAGGCTATGAGCGGATTCAAATGACTCAGGACAACATACCAGCTCATAATCATCAAGTTAAATGTGGTGTAGCCAATCAAACCAGAGATCAAAAAAATACACCTGAGAGTGCATACCCCGGTCAAAGTTCTGATACAAATTTAAAGTTGTATGGAACCAAAAAAGACAAACATATGGCTTCTGATATGATTGATAATACAGGTGGAAATCAACCTCTTTATAACATGCAACCATTTATGGGAATGCATTATATCATCTGTACAGATGGTGAGTATCCTCAAAGGCCATAAAATTAACTAGAGTGAATCGAGAAGCCATTTTTTTAATGGCTTCTTTTTTTATGGAAATAAAACTTTACATCTGATTTTTGGCTTTGCTTTAAAATCAAGGTAAAACTCCGCCGCTTCAATTTTTTGGACAGATAAATCGTAAAATTGTCGGGAGCAATTTAAACTACATTCTCTTTCTTTTAATTTTTCCTCATTGTAAACGGTAATAAAAGTATCAAGTATTAATTCTTTAAAATTAGCTGAGTATTCAGGAATAATTAAAGTTTTCTTGTTGCCTAAAGCGTTTAGTGAGTACTTGTTTAGTTTAATAAAATGATCGACAAATTTTTTGTACTCGATATCTTTGCCAATATTTTTTGCCAAAATTCTTTCATTAAATAAATTACGATCAGAAAGATAAAAATCCAGATAAATTTCTTCGGGAATAAAAATCGCATCATCTTTCATTTGAGGAATTAAATTATTCATGATGTGTACCATGGGTTCATTTTCCAAACAGGCCTGCATGGTTTCCGAAACTACAATATCGTAGGCCTTGTTAAACTTATACTTGGTGGCATCCGCCAGTACATATTCCTCAATATAATTTTGAAGTTGTAATGCAGTGATTAAACTTTTAACGGCTTCAAGTGATGCTTCATTAATATCTAATAAAGTGATTTTAACTTGGTCATCGTTAAACAAAGTTAAAAGCGGTGTAATCAAGCTTGCATAAGGGCCGCTCCCTGCATATAAAATTTTTATTGGCAGTTTTGATTCGGCATTTTTTTGATCGATGGCTTTTTTAATTCCTCTTAAAAAGATGGCGGTTCGTTTAAATTCAACCAAGCAATGAGCGGCTGTTGATGGAGATAGTGCCCTACCTGTTTCAAGTTCAATATGATCATCCTGATTGTTTTCAAAATAAATCCCTGAGATTTCTGAAAATATTTGATAAAGCTTATAAGCCGAATTTTTCATAATAAAAAAATCATCTTCACAATCAAGAAGTTGCCGGGTATTTTTCCGGATTTCAGCAATCATATTGGATTTACTCATTATTGGTTAATTGATTTTTAAAGATAAAAAATATTTAGAAAAATATTTGGATTTAATAAAACCATAATATACATTTGCAGTGTACTAATATAGTAATACACCTATGTATCAAATTTTATAGTTAAAAAATTGTTAAAATAAGTTGTAACGGAGTATCGGATTAATCGTCTAAAAAATAATTACCAAACATTCTAAAAAACCACAATTCAGTTATCGTTAATTTATTTGACAAAATTTAAATACGTTTCATGAAAATTGACATCCAAGGATTAAGCAAAACATATAAAAATGGCAAAACAGCCTTAGAAGACATCAACCTGGAAATTGGTAACGGTATGTTTGGCTTACTTGGCCCTAACGGAGCAGGCAAGTCAAGTTTGATGCGAATCCTTGTAACCATTATGAAAGCCAGTTCAGGTAATGTTAATGTGGATGGCTATGACCTGGTTAAAAATCGCAAGGAAATTCGCAAGATGTTGGGGTATCTCCCGCAAGATTTCCGCTTTTTTACAAAGCTTAAAACCTGGGAGTTTTTAGACTATGCGGCTGGTTTATCCGGCGTTAAAAGCAAAAAAATTCGATCCGCAAAAGTTGATGAATGGCTTGAAAATGTAGGTCTCTTTGACTCAAGAGAGAGACAAGCAAATAAGCTTTCAGGAGGAATGAAGCGAAGACTAGGCATTGCTCAGGCACTGATCGGTGAACCAAAAATAATCGTGGTAGATGAACCAACTACCGGACTAGATCCCGAAGAAAGAATTCGATTCAGGAATATTCTTTCAGAGCTTAGTCAAAAAGATGTAATCATTATACTTTCTACGCACATCGTTGGTGATATTTCTAGTATGTGTAATGATCTTGCCTTATTGGATGAGGGCCGACTTCAATTTAACGGTTCACCTGAAGAATTAGTGAATATGGCGAAAGGCCACGTTTGGCAAGTTAACACTTCAGGAACAGAATATGATGTGATTAAAGAAAAGTATGCTGTGATTTCCACCATTCCAACGGATGAAGGATGGGAAGTTCAATTGGTTGGCCAAAATATTGAAGCCAAAAATGCCATTGAAATTGAACCAAATTTAGAACATGCTTATGTTTATTTTATGGAATATCTATCTAAACACTAAAGGCAAAATTTAAAAATATGTTTTCACTCCACGCCCTAAAAACCATTGCCCGTTATGAAATGCGCACTTTACTGCGAGGTTGGTTTTTCCGAATTTTTGCCGGATTAACCATCCTTAGTTTGGGTGGTTTTAATTTAGCCGTTTTTCTTGCGCAAAGCGGATCACCTTGGCTTTACAGAGCCTTGCCTGCTTCCATGCCTTATGTTAATCTTATTATTTTGAATTTGGGACAAGCCATTGTTGCAGTATTTCTTGCATCTGAATTTTTAAAACAGGATCGGAAAAATGATACCGTGGAGGTGATTTATGTGCGCTCAATGACCAATGCCGAATACATTTTAGGAAAAACACTGGGCATTCTTGCTGTTTTCTTTGTTCTGAATTTAGTTGTATTACTCATTGGTATGGGATTTTCTTTTATCAGCAATGATGCAGCCAAAGGAATTAGTGAATTCTTTTATTACCCATTACTGATTAGCTTGCCAACACTTATTTTTATACTTGGTTTGGCCTTTTTCCTGATGACCATCTTTAAGAATCAAGCAATCACATTCATTGTTATTTTAGGCTACATAGCCCTTACCATTTTTTATCTAAATACCCAATATTATCATATTTTCGATTATATCGCATATCAGGTTCCTATGTTCAATTCTAGTATCGCTGGTTTTGGAAATCTACAAGAAGTTCTAATTCATCGTGGGATATATTTGTTTATAGGAATTGGTATGATTTTCTTTACCATTTTTAAATTACAACGACTGCCCCAAGCTAAATTGTTCAGCTCATTTCCATTTATTGTTGCCATCGTTTTTATAATTGCCGGCGGTTTATTGGCCAATAAATATATCGCATTGAAAAAATCGAATGTTGAGCTTAAACAGCAGATGATTAGTTTAAACAATCAATATGTTCATTATCCAAAAGTAAAAGTGATTGATTCAAAAATTGAACTTGAACATTTAGGGGAAGAAATTAAGGCTCAGGTTGAAATGCAAATTGCAAATTTGGCCAATCAAAAAATAGACACCCTCCTATTCAGTTTAAATCCTTCCTTAAACATTACTTCAGTTGTAATCAATGGAGTAGCTGTAGATTTCAGTAAAGATTTACAATTAGTTAAAATAGTTCCAAAGTCAGGCATTGAAACAGATAAAATATATTCGTTAACCATTGAATATAAAGGATCTATAAATGAAAATACTCATTTTCTGGATGCGAATCTGGAAAAGTATGAGGATAATTTTTCACTAGAGATCTTTAGAATTCGGAAAAGATATGCCTACATGATGGAGAATTTCGTTTGCCTAACCAGTGAATCCTTGTGGTATCCAATTTCAGGCGTGGGTTTTTCATCCCTTGATCCATCCTTATATTATCCGGATTTTACTGATTTTCATTTAACGGTAAAAGCTAAAAATGGAATGTTACCCATTTCTCAAGGAGAGATAACTGATTTAGGAAATGACACTTTTAAATTTGAACCGGAATTTCCACTTCCAAAAATTAGTTTGTTAATCGGAAAATATAACAAACTTTCTCTAAATGTAGATTCCATTGATTACAATATTTACACAATCAAGGGAAATGAATATTTCATTGCGCATTTTACCAATATAACGGATAGCCTTCCTGGTATCATCAGAGGCCTCAAGAACGAATACGAGAGTCACATTGGCCTGGAATACCCGTTCAAACGTTTCTCTTTGGCTGAGGTCCCAATTCATTTTGCTTTGGACAGGCATTCTTATTCAATGACGAGTGACGCAGTTCAACCTGAGATGGTATTCTATTCAGAAAAGGGCGTAACCATGGAAGAAACCGATTTTAAGAAACGTAGAAATCGGTCGGAGCGGCAAATGAAGAGAGATAACGAAGAAATATCGCCCGAAGAACTTCAGGCAAGAATATTTAAGCGATTTGTACGTGGAAATTTCATGGCGAATTCTCAGGAATGGTATCAGTATGGTGAGGTCGTCGATCGAAACACCTATTCAATTTTCCCCAATTATTATCCCTTTATCACTCAATTACAATCACCAAAATGGCCTATGTTGGATCTGGCTCTGAGCATTTATTTGAAAGATAGAAATGAAAATGCGTTCTCCGCAAACAGATGGTTTTTTGAAGGTATAAGTAAAGGCGAAAGGGTTAATTTGGAATTGAAGAAAAGTTCTTTGGAAGAATTAATGCTTCATGGGATTTCGGAACAACCAACAAGCGACGAGATTGACAGGGATGAGATCGTTACCCTTAGCGATGTGATACTTGCCAAGGGTGACAACCTGTTTTCGTTATTTAATGCAAGGTATGGCCATGATCAGTTTAATGCCTTCCTAAATAATATAATTGCCCAAAACAGTCATCAGTCGTTTTCGTTCGAAAATTTTAATCAGGCAATGCAGCTTAGTTTTAATGACACCGTATCTAATGAAATTAGTGATTGGTACTCGAAACGAAAATTACCTGGATTCTTGGTTAAAGATGTTGAAACTTACAAGGTTTTAGAAGGGGAGTTTACAAAATACCAATTAAGATTTAAGATTTCTAACCCCGAAGATATAGATGGTTTGGTAACAGTGAATGTTGATCTTGATAATCAGGAAATTAGAGAAGATGATAACCAGGTTAATGTTGATTTTGCGCGAGAGATACATATTCCGGCTCGTTCGGCCCGGGAAGTTGGGTTTGTATTTTCAACAGAACCTAATAGAATGAATATTTACACCCATATTTCAGAAAATCTCCCCAACAACCTCATTTATGATTTTAATTCATTCGAGGAAATCAGAAAGGTGGCTTCGTTCGATAAAATCCAAAGTACAGAAATGTTCGCCAATATAGATGGCCCGAATGAAATTATTGTAGATAATGAAGACGAAGGATTTGAATATACTCAAACTTCGAATAAAGCCTACTTAAAAAGCCTGGTTGATAAAAACAAGAAGCAACCTTATAAATATGTTGGGATCAGGTATTGGAATCCTCCGGTCGAATGGAAATCTGTTTTACGTTCAGGTTTTTATGGTAAATATGTACGTTCAGCAATGTACACAAGCTCAGGAGGGGATGATCGAAAGGCAGTCTGGAATGCAAAATTACCTGAAGGAGCCTTTTACGATGTGTATTGTCATCTCGAAAAAATTAATATCCGACGAAGAAATCAAACCCGTAAATCTGATTACCACTTTAAGGTATATCACGCCGATGGTGTTGAAGAAATACATTTAACTGATGAAGAATTAGAAAATGGATGGAATTATCTGGGTTCTTATTTTATCAATCCCGAAAATGCCAAAATTGAATTGGCAAATAAGTCAATCGGCAGGATGGTATTTGCAGATGCAATGAAATGGGTAAAAAACGAATAAAATGAAAAAACATAAATACAATATAAAATCAATGGGTAAAATGAAACTTGCGAGAATTCTAATAGTGGCAATCATGGCCTTAATAACTGCAAAAATGACCACTGCACAAACAAGACTTACTTTAGAAAAAGCAATGGAAATTGCTTTGCAGAACAGCCCCGATATTACCAAATCAAGGCTCAATATGGAGCAAAACAAAGAATATCTGAATGCGCAGTTAGCTGCATTAAAATCTAGATTTTCATTTGAGGTAACTCCATTTTCTTATTCTAAAACAGACACTTATAACGATTATTTTTCTGAGTGGTACACCTCTGAAAATAAAGGAGCAAGCGGTAGCTTAACCATTTCTCAACCCGTAAAAATTTCGGATGGAACACTGATACTCAGAAATGATTTTGGATATCAGGATAATTTCGCCGAATCAAGCAGTAATAATTATAAGGGATATAATAATAATTTATACTTACAATATACCCAGCCTTTGTTTACATACAATCGAACCAAGATGAATTTGAAAAAAAATCAATTAAATCTTGAAAATGCAACCCTGGCCTATTCCATTGAAATGCTGAACTTGGAAAGACTGGTTAATCAGGCATTCTATTCCATTTATCAAAAACAAATGGCCTATGAAATTGCCAAAGAAGAATACGAAAACCAAAAAGTAAGTAAGGAAATTATTGAAAGTAAGGTTGAAGGCGATTTATCTGCTCGTGAAGAATTATACCAAGCCGAGTTAAATCTGGCAACCAGTAAATCGAGTTTAGACAACAGTTTAGTTAGTCTTGAAAATGCAGAGGATCAGTTTAAACAACTGATTGGTATGTCGTTATACGAAGATGTTGAGGTAATTACGGATATAAAATACTCGCCCGTTGCAGTAGATTTGGATAAAGCAATTGAAAATGGCCTTGCCCAAAGATTAGAATTGGTGCAACGTCAAATCAGTCTCGATAATGCGCAATTCAATTTGATTGAGACATCCTCAACCAACGAATTCAGAGGAAATCTGACTTTATCTGTAGGGATTATCGGAAATAATGAGAAGCTAAGTAATGTTTATGATCGACCCACAAAAAGTCCTCAGGTTGGATTAACTTTTTCTGTTCCAATATTTGACTGGGGAGAACGTAAAGCAAGAATTCGCGCCGCCGAACTTGAAATTGAAACCCGCGAAATTGATAAGAAATCACTGGAGGATGATATCATCATTAATATCCGGCAGGTTTACCGAAACCTGAATAATTTAATCATGCAAATTGAAATTGCGGAACAAAATGACCGGAATGCGCAGTTAACTTATGAGATAAATCTGGAACGATACCGAAATGGGGATCTGACAAGTATGGATCTGCAACGATATCAAAATCAGCTATCTTCAAAAAAAATGGAAATGTCAAATGCCCTCATTAATTATAAACTGGAACTACTCAATTTAAAAATACAATCGCTCTGGGATTTTGAAAAGAATACTTCTTTCATCCCTCAAGATTTACAAAACAATATCAGCAGTAAATAGAAAATTAACCTTACAAACATATAGAATTATGAAACGAGCATGTTTAAAGCCAAACCTAAATAAAAGCATAAATAGCGACTTGCGAAGTTCCCTGTCTGCCGACAGGCAGGCATCCGCACTAATTAAATTAAATCCCATGCGGATGAAACGATTTTTAATCTTCATTTTTGCAGGCATACTTTTAGCATCTTGTAATGAAAACAGTACTGAACTTAATAAGGATATTTCTGTTCCTGTTTCAGTATTGGAGTTAAAACCATCTTCCATTGAAAAATATATTAGTACTACGGGAACGGTAAGGCCGGTTAAGGAAGTTACACTCCCAACTGAAATCAATGGGGTATACCAATTACTAACCAATCCAAAAACCAAAAAACCTTATGCTTTAGGCGATTACGTTAGTGCAGGCGAAGCAATTGTTGGAATTGTGAATCCTGAATACGAAAATGGGATTCAAAATAATTCTGTTCAACTGCAACTTGAAACAACAAAGCAAACTTACGACAAACAAAAGAGCCTGTATGAAAAAGGTGGGGTTACTTTAAGCGATATGAAAAATGCAGAGATTAATTACATGAATGCAAAATATGCCTTAGAAGACGCTGCCCTTAAACTTCGTAAAATGACAGTCCTCTCCCCTATCTCAGGTGTGATTGTTGAGCTACCTTATCAAACTCAAAACACCGCAATTCTAACAGGAACAGTGGTTGCTAAGATTATGGATTATAGCGAATTGATCATGGAAATCAATCTCGCTGAGAAAAACATGAATGAAATCAAAAAAGATCAGGAAGTTAGAATAATGAATTATACCATCCCTGATGATACTTTAAGAGGAAAAATTTCTCAGATTTCACCAGCTATCGATGCAGATACCAGATCATTCAGAGCAGTAGTAACAATTAACAATCCAAAACTACTGCTTCGTCCGGGGATGTTTGCCAAAGGAGAAATTGTGGTTGCTTCAGCGAACGGTACCATTGTAATTCCTAAAGAAGTTATTCTTTCGAAACAAAAAGGAAATACGGTTTATGTGATTGATAAAGGCTTGGCTGTAGAACGAATTCTTGCTTTTGGACTTGAAAATCCGAATGAAGTTCAGATTATCTCGGGCTTAAATATGAATGAAAGGCTTGTAGTTAAAGGTTTCGAAACCTTAAGAAATCGATCAAAAGTAAAAGTGATTAAGTAGATATTTATAATTCTTAGAATTATTAATGCACCTACTTTTCAAATACTAAAATTATTCTAAATGAAAAAAATTACTCGTTTTTCTGTACAGTACCCGGTTACCGTTTCGATGATTGTGATTGCAATTATCTTGCTGGGATACATCTCATTCGGGAAACTTAGTGTGGATTTATTCCCCGATATGAATGCTCCCCGGATTTTTGTAGAAATAAAAGCCGGTGAACGCCCACCCGAAGAAGTTGAAAAACAATTTATTGAAGATATAGAGGCTCAAGCAATACGCCAAAAAGGGGTTACACAGGTATCCTCAGTTTGTATGGTTGGCTCAGCAAGAGTTACAGTTGAATATTCCTGGGGAAGAGACATGGATGAGGCTTTTTTGGATTTACAAAAGGCTTTAACAACTTATAGTCAGAATTCCGATTTGGAAGAATTTACCATTACCCAGCATGATCCCAATGCCGCTCCCGTAATGATTATTGGAATGCTCCATTCCGAAACCACCGACATGGATGAGTTACGAAAGGTTGGAGAAAATTATATCCGAAATGAACTGGTTCGTTTAGAAGGCATAGCAGATGTTTCGCTAACAGGAACTGAGGAAAAAGAGATTCTGATTGAAACCAGTCCTTATCTTCTGGATGCCTATGGCTTAACCTCAAATAGCATTGTCGCACAGATCCAAAACATGAATCGAAATGTATCTGGTGGGTCCATCGTAGAGATGGGAAAAAAGTACATCATTAAAGGTGCCGGACTGATCAAGAACTTGGACGACCTGAAAAACATGGTCATCACTTACAAACAAGTTGGGGCAGAACAAAATCCGCAGGCAAGCCAAAGTATTTCCACCAAGGTTCCGGTTTACTTAAAAGACATTGCAGAAGTAAGCTTTGTAAACAAAGATCCCCTGAATATTGTTAGAATTAACGGACAAAGATGCGTAGGGCTCTCCATTTATAAAGAAACCGGATATAACACGGTTTCTGCGGTAAACAATCTTAACGAAGCCTTGATTTCTGTTAAGAAAGCATTACCTGGTTATGAATTTATTATTGTTCAAAATCAAGGTGATTTTATTCAAAATGCGATTAATGAAGTTGGTGAAACTGCCTTAATCGGAATTATCATCGCAGTAATTGTACTTTTCATATTCTTACGCCGATTAAAAGTAACCTTGATTATCAGTTTTGCGATTCCTATTTCAATCATTGCTACATTTAATTTGATGTACTTTAATGGCCTTAGTTTAAACATCATGACACTTGGAGGTTTAGCCCTTGGTGCCGGAATGCTTGTTGATAACGCCATTGTTGTGGTTGAGAATATTTTCCGAAACATGGAACAAGGGATGAGTGTTAAAGAAGCAGCCATCACCGGAACCGCCGAAGTTGGAGGGGCTATTACCGCTTCAACATTAACAACCATCGTTGTATTCCTTCCCATCGTCTATTTGCAAGGCGTATCAGGTGCTTTATTTAAAGATCAGGCCTGGACGGTTGCGTTCTCTTTGTTAGCATCGCTATTTGTTGCCATTTTGGTAATCCCAATGCTCTTTAATTTCGCCTACGGTAAAAAGAAGGTTAAAACTGCAATCAAATCAGTTAAGATAGGTTGGTACGGACATTTATTAGAGAAATTATTAAACTTTAGATATATAGTTATCCTGGTTGCGGCAATGGTTATTGCAGCTACTGTTTACATTTACCCGCTTGTGGGAAGTGAATATCTACCCAAAACCGAAACCAGTGAATTTAATCTTGATATCGTTCTTACCGAAGGAACTGAGCTAACAAGAACAGCTTCAACAGTAGATGCCATCGAAAAAATGATTGCTGTAGTATTGGAAGGAAAAACAGAAACAATTTTCAGTCAAATTGGCCCTGCTACAACCATCAGTACTGATAAATCAGTTTTTAAAAACGAAAACAGTGCTTCAATTAAAGTTAAATTAAAACCGGAAGCAATACCCCAATCTGAAAGCATAATTACCACAATAACTGAACTAGTGGGTAGAATCCCTGATGCAGAAATTACGGTTCATCGTGATGAAACGGCCCTGCAGTCAACAGTTGGTAATGATGAAGCTCCTTTAGTCGTTGAACTTAAAGGAAGAGATTTGGAGATATTGGAGAATTTATCTGAGACGATTAAACTTAATTTAGTTGAGATTCCAGAACTCATGAATTTAAAAACTTCAATTGAACAGGGAGCTCCTGAAATTGATGTGGTAATTGATCGTTACAAGGCCAGTTTATTCAATCTTTCAGCTGATGCCATTGCTTCTCAACTGAATGAAATTTTAATGGGTAAAAACGCAGGTAAATACGAAAAATCAGGAGAGATGAGTGATATCACCGTAAAAATGCCTGATATCTCACTTTATGAATTCTCTTCTATTAAGTTAAAAAGTGGGACCATTGAAGTGCCTCTTTACGAAGTTGCGAATATTAAAAGATCTACTTCGCCAAAGCAATTACTTCGACGAAATCAAAATCGCATCGCAAAAATCACAGCAGAGCTCGATCGAAGTATTCCTTTCGATAAAGTAATCGATAAAGTTAAAATTCAATTAGATGCACTTGCATTGCCAGACGGATATCAAACTGAAATAGTTGGGGTTGAAAAAAAGCGACAAGATGCAATGTCGAATCTAAGTTTTGCACTCATGCTTTCGGTCATCTTGGTTTATATGGTGATGGCGTCGCAATTCGAATCCATGATTCATCCATTCACCATTTTATTAACAATCCCATTGGCAGCCGTCGGTGCGGTCTGGGCTTTCTTTATTCTCGGAATGTCTCTAAACATCATGGCATTTATTGGAATTATCATGTTAGCTGGAATTGCAGTTAATGATTCAATTATTTTGGTTGATGCTATTAACCAATTCAAATCCAAAGGTCATTCATTAAAAGATTCGATCATGAATGCCGGTGAAAACAGGATTCGACCTATCATCATGACGAGTATTACAACAATCTTAGCCTTATTACCACTTACTATTGGTTTCGGAGAAAGTGCTTCTCTGCGATCACCGATGGCCATTGCTGTAATTGCAGGATTAATTACGAGCACCATACTCACACTCGTGGTTATTCCTTGTGTGTATTACATTTTTGAAAACCTGAAAGATTTAATAACAGGAAAATCAAATAATACAGAGGTAAATAGTATATAACTCATTAAAAAAGAATAAAGATTTATGAGTTTCATAATAAAAAGAAAAGTCTTAATTGCCATGCTGTTCACCAGCTTGAGCTTGCTGGGATATTATTCATATAAGCGTTTACCGGTCGAATTAATTCCAAACGCTCAACTACCATTTCTGTTTGTTCAGGTTGGAAGCTCAATAGAAGTCGATCCACGTTACATGGAAAGCCAGGCCATCATTCCTCTCGAAGGTGCCATAAGCACGCTCGAAGGAGTGGATAAGATTGAATCGAATGCCGGACAGCGACAGGGAAGTATTAGAATTTCCTATAAACCCTCTGCAAACATCAAATTTGCATACTTAAAACTTGCCGAAAAGGTTGACGAAGTAAAAAGAACCCTACCTGAAGGTTTCTTTGTTCAGGTTTTTAAATTCGATTTAGAGCAGATTAACAATATGTTTATGACGATACAGGCGCGCGGAAGCGGCGGTGTTGACAGAGTCAGGCAGATTGTCGATAAGGAGATTTTAAATCAAATAAAGAATATTGACGGTGTCGCAAATGCGCAAGTGTTTGGAGGCCGCGAAAAATCGATTGAAATAAAATTGGATGAAGAGGTTCTAAAAAGTCATGGCCTCTCCCCTGCTGATGTCAGAACAGCCATCAATAGAAATCAGCTAGCAAGAACTTTTGCGGGTAAAGTGAATGAGCATAATCAAATTTATTTTGTTAATGTAGTTTCTGAATTTGAGGATATTAACGAGCTGTACGAATTGGTTGTACTCCAGAAAGGACCTGTTAAACTCAAGGATATCGCAGAAATTCATTACGGGGTAAAAGAAGAAGTTTCTTACAGTCGTGTGAACGGGAAAGAATCGGTGACCATCGAACTAACCCGAGATGCCCAGGCAAATATCATTAATTTATCAAATGCTGTTATTGAACGAATCGAAAAGTTCAACAGCGAATTGGCGGATAAAGATTTAGAATTGGTGGTTGAGTTTAACTCGGCCGATACCATGGAAAAAAATATTAATCTCATCATTAACCTTGCGGTTGTTGGTGGAATTTTAGCCATTTTCATTCTCTGGATATTTCTGAAAAATTTCCGCCTCGTGGTCGCTGTCGCGCTAGCCATACCAATTTCGGTTTTTACCGCATTTAATTTCTTCTATGCTTACGACATTTCAATCAATACATTAACACTTCTGGGAATGGCGCTGGCCATCGGAATGCTATTGGATAACAGTGTGGTTGTTTTAGAAAACATTTATCGACTTGCAGCAAAAAAAATGCATCCCGATAAAGCCGTTATCCAAGGAACCAAAGAAGTGTGGCGCTCCATTTTTGCAGCTACACTCACCACCATAACGGTGTTCTTGCCTTTTGTATTTTCAACCAATTTCTTTATCAGTTTGCTTGGCAAACATATCGGTGTATCAATCATATCAACACTTTTGGTATCCTTGGTAGTCGCATTGCTTTTAATTCCGATGATTACGCATGCCTTTCTGAAGAAGAGAAATCCGCTTAAACCAATACGATTTGAAAGCGTTTCGCAGCACAACCGATTAATTCAAATTTATCTTGTTCTTTTAAAAACCTCAATGCGAAATCCGGGTAAAACCATACTTGGAGCACTTGGTTTATTCTTCCTCACATTGATTATCAGCTTAGGTGTTAGCGTTATTTCGTCTCAAGAAGCGGAACTAACAGAGATGAAATTATACGTCACGCTTCCGAGCGGAACTACACTGGCAAATACGGATTTAATCGTTCGAGAAGTTGAAAATAAATTAGAAGACCTGGAGGAAAAAAAGGACATCATTAGTCAGGTTTACGAAGAGGAGGCCATCATCACCATTTCTCTGGTCGATAAATTTAAGGATATAAGAAACTATTCAATACCCGGAATTAAAAATGAAATTATTGACAAATTGGAAGATTTGCGGCAAGCAGAATTTAGCTGGGATCCGCCTACTACGGGGCAACGTTTCGGTAGTGGAGGATTTGAAAATGATGATGGATTTCAAAGAATGTTAGGGATTGGAGTTCAGCAAGAAAAAGTTGTAATCAAAGGTCAGGACTTTGACAGGATGCTTGATTTAGCCAAGGATATTGAATATTACTTAAAACAGTTAAGCTCAATGGAGCGGGTGAGAATTAATTCTCCTGCAAAACGACCTGAACTAATGCTAAGTTTCGACAAGCAACTCATGTCATTATTCGATATTCCAATCACTTCTGTACTTTCTGAATTAAATTCATTTCCTAAGGAATTTTCAAGTGGAATTGTTTTTAAACAAGGCACGGATGAATACGACATTCAAATCATCACAGAGCTTTCAGAAAAACAAAAGTCGAGAAATGTTTATGATTTAAAACATCTGAATGTTCGAAATACGCAGAATGCACAGTTTGAAATTCAAAACATTAGTGAATTTAATTTTACGGAAGGACTTGCAACGATTAATCGTACCAATCAGGAAAAACAACTTACGCTTCGCTACGAATTTATTTCCGAAGTACTTGATGATAACGACTTACTCAGTGCTTCCAGAATTGAAGTAGATGAGCTCATTGCAAGCATAAATCTTCCTTCCGACATTGCTGTTGAGGTAATTCATGAAGAAGATGACTTAGGTGAATTTGGCTTCCTGCTATTGATGGCCTTCATTTTAATTTTCATGATCTTGGCTTCAGTTTTCGAATCCTTCACCGTTCCATTTGTGATGATGTTTTCTATTCCGATGGCAGGAATTGGATCACTGATCGCTCTGGTTTTAACAGGAACCTCAATCATGAATGCCAATGTATTTATCGGTTTCCTCATCCTGTTAGGAATTGTTGTGAATAACGGAATCATCATGATTGATTACACGAGGGTGCTGCAAAAAAGAGGTTATTCAGAGTCGAGAGCGATGATGATGGCAGGACTTGCCAGAGTGCGACCCATTTTGATAACAGCGATCACAACCATTATCGCCTTAATTCCATTGGCACTTGGAAAGGCTGAATTTGTAACACAAATCGGGGTTCCCTTTGCAATTACCGTAATTGGTGGACTTGCAGTAAGTACTTTGTTAACTTTGGTTTTCATACCAACCGTAAACTCAGGTTTACAAACTTCCTTAAAATGGATCCGATCTCAGTCCATGTTAATTAAAGCCATTTTAGTTGTGCTGTGGGTTGGAGGATCAATTTTTATTTTCCTTGAGGTGGATAGTAAAATATGGCAGATTATCGAATTTATATTACTAATTATCACTGTACCAGCAAGTATTTTCTTTATCAAGAATTCACTTCGTCAGGCTAGTGAAACACTCATCGATCCTAAAACTCCGCTTCGAATTGAAATCCGAAATTTGGTTAAAATTTACGATTGGGATAGTCGATTTGTAAGAGAGTGGAAATCGGGCTTAAAAACGCGTAAACGTTTAGGTTTAGACAAAGAAATCGCTTCCTTTAAAGATTTAGAAGGTTTAATATGGCAGCTCCCGCTGATTGGCTTTGTAATTTATTTTATTTATTTCCATCTCGAGAGTGGATTCTGGTATTTTATTCTTCCCATTGGATTGTATATTTTAATTACGGGAATGTTAAAACCGCTGAGACTTTATGCCAAACATCTGAAAGATAAGGGTAAAAACAAATGGATAAGAAGGTTATTAATTACTTTACTAAAGATCATAAAATGGTTTTTCCCACTCATTGCACTTGTAATTATCTTTAATAAATACGAATTACTCGGCGTAATTATTCCATTAGGGTTCTTCTGGTACTTAGCAATTTTAATAAAAGTTACTTCTGACAAAATTTATAAAGAGAAGATAAATATCAATCGAATAACTGGTCGATTTAAAGGGATTAGGAAAGCATTTAGTCGATTCGTTCTGATAATTCCAATCATAGGAAAGAAGAAAACACCTTTCAAAGCAGTTAAGGGCGTATCCTTCAATATTGAGCACGGAATGTTTGGATTACTTGGGCCTAACGGAGCCGGCAAATCTACACTCATGAGAATAATTTGTGGTATTCTCGATCAAAGTTACGGTCAAATAACCATTAACGGAATTGATGTAAGAGAAAAGCGTGAGGAGTTACAAAGTTTGATTGGTTATTTACCTCAGGAATTTGGCATGTACGAAAATATGACTGCATGGGAATTCTTGCAATACATGGGATTGTTAAAAAAACTTCACAATACGGAAGAGCGAAACAAAAGGGTTGAGTATGTATTAAATGCTGTTCATATGTGGGACAGTCGAGATACAAAAATTGGTTCCTTCTCGGGTGGGATGAAACAAAGAATCGGAATTGCACAAATTTTACTCCATTTGCCACGTATCCTTGTGGTGGATGAACCAACAGCGGGATTAGATCCTAGAGAGCGGATCCGATTCAGGAATCTTTTGGTTGAGTTGAGTAAGGATAGGATTGTGATTTTCTCAACACATATTATCGAAGATGTGGCAAGCTCTTGTAATTTTGTTGCAGTTATGAAGACGGGAAACTTACAGTATTTAGGAAAGCCAATTGAGATGGCAAAAATTGCAGAAGGCAAAATCTGGAATTTACAAATTCCTCATGAAGAATTTGACACCTTAAAAGATAATCTCAAAATAATTCATCATATGAGAGACGGGGAAACAATAAGAATGAGATGTCTTTCAAATAAACAGCCTCACGCTAATGCAAATCTTGTGAAGGCCAATCTGGAGGATGCTTATTTATATCTTTTGCATCAGGATGCTGTGGTTGTGGAAACAAATAATTAATTGAAAGGAATGAAAACATACGATAGATTTCAAATTATAAGAAAGAGTGTTTCATATAATTTAAAGATTATTTTCGCGAATAAGTTTATCTTTTTTCTCTTTGCAGCAGTAGCTTTTTACCTGATGGTAATTGGCATTATGCTCTTCGAGGAATCATATGTTGATAGTTCTGATTTATTTAACACGCTTCAATTTCCCGGAATTCTGATTCTGTTCTATCCTGTAATATTTAATATCCAAAACGATAAGGATGCACGCATGCTCGAAATTATTTTTGGGATTCCAAATTATCGCTACAAAGTATATTTACTGCGTTTTGGGCTTACCATGGTCATGATGTTTGTATTTTTAATGCTGATGGGTTGGTTTGCGGTTTTTGCTGTTGCCAGAATCCCCATACTTCCAATAGTTTATCAACTCATGTATCCGCTGTTATTCTTATCGGGGCTCTCCTTCATGTTTGCCACCCTTATTAAAAATGCAAACTCAACCGCTGCCATTATGGTAATCGTTGGTTTGGTGTTTTTAATCATGGCTGAGTCACTTCAATACAGTAAATGGAACATCTTCCTAAATCCTTTTGGGGCACCATCAGAGATGAGCCAAACCATTTGGGAAAATATTATTCGTGAAAACAGAATTATTTTATTGGTAGGCACAATTATTTCCATTTTATGGAGTCTAATAAACTTACAAAGAAGAGAACGTTTTGTTTAGTATTTATTAGGGATGACATCCTTAATATATTTAAATTATCGATTAGATAATTGGCAATTATCGATTTTCTTTATAAGTTTACCGTATGATGGCAAAGAAATTTTTTAATTCGTTTAAGGAACATAGCAGCATTATTCTGATATTTTTCATTTTGCTCTCCATTTTATTCAGAGTTACAGGTTTTTCATTTGTTTCTGAAATTCTGTTGTGGGCAATTTATACGATGTTTGCAATTTTCTTCATCACCTTTTTTATTCAGGCCAGTTCACAAAAATTAGAAATTCCCGGTAAAATGATCATCATGATCATTCCATTTTTACCGCTGTTCAAGTTTATGGATGCTTTTCTAATTAAATCCATCATGAGTTTGTGCATCGTAATCATTTACCTCATTTCAAGTGATAGGATCTTATGGCTCAATAAAAAAAACTGGCAATATTCGTTTCTCGTTATTTTTCTATACATCATTTCAATTGTTTTTTCGTTCGTTTCACTAAGATATAGTGGTAATACAAGCTTAAAAGTAATTGATGAATTAGCATCTCCTAACGAAAAAAACAAGCTAGTTACCAAACGTGAAGTATCTGGTGCTGCAGTCGGACAAACCTACGTATATCTTGAAAAGTACTACTTGAATATAATAAAGAAGAGTGAAGTAAAACACAATTCTGCCTGGACCGGAATCCCTGTATTGCTTTGGATAAATGACAATCAGTATAAAATAGATCACAAAGAGTTTAACATCAAATAATAAAGGAATATTTCCTCTCACATAACACCATTATTTAAAGCCTATGAACTCAGTTAAAATTCCATTTCAAAATGTCGATTGGACCATCGTTCCCAAAACAGAACACAAGGGTGAAACCGGCATGGCTTACTGGCAAACAATTCAATTTGAGGGTTTAAGAGTTAGAGTAGTAGAATACTCACCCAATTATATTGCGGATCACTGGTGCCAAAAAGGCCATATTATTTACTGTCTTGAAGGAAATCTCACTACTGAATTTGAAGATGGAACAAGCGCTCCACTCAAAAAAGGAGAATCTTATATTGTTTCGGATGAACTTAGCTCACATCGTTCAGTTACAAAAGAGCTCGGGGCTACTCTATTCATTATTGATGGAGATTTCTTAAAATTGAACAAATAATTGATTGTTTAGTTCATTTTGTTAAATCATACCTAAATTTAAGATTTCTGAGCTTTCTTATAATAGCTCTGAAAAAATATTCTAAATTTATTCTCTTTTAACCTAACCCTAAATAAAATGAGAAAGAACCGACCCATCCTAACCATGATTATTCCCTTTTTTATTCCTTTTATGATCTACCTGGTTTTCTATGAGAAAATCACCATAAAACCATCCGAAGCAGGATTTTGGATGATAATTACGATGGGAATGGCCATAGGTGTGTTGATCACTCGTCTATTTGCATGGAAGCAAGAGCGAAATAAAAATAATACTAAATAATACAAAGCTGTTAAACCATTGTCTTAAAAGATATTGATGCCCGAAGTTCTCATAAATCAAATTGAAATTTACAAATCACCCATTAAATTAAAAGATCCTTTTGTAATCTCACTGGGTAAATACACGCATGCAGATAACATTGTGGTTGTTATTAGAACAGAGAATAATATTACAGGATTCGGCGAGTGTAGCCCATTTTTTACCATTAATGGTGAAAATATGGAAACGGCATTCGTTGCCGGGCAATTTTTAGCAAAAGGATTAAAAGGAATGAATTCACTTGACATTGAAAATTGTCACCTTAAGATGGATGAAATCATGTATGGGAATTCGAGTATTAAAAGTGCTTTCGATATTGCCCTATATGACATTGCTGCCCAAAATGCCGAATTACCTCTTTACGAATTTTTAGGTGGAAGTAATCAGAAAAGGCTCTATACGGATTATACGGTAAGCATTGGATTACCAACTAAAATGGCTGATGATGCACTAAAAATTAAGCAAGACGGGTATCAGGCGATTAAGGTAAAATTAGGACGTAATTTTGATGAAGATGTTGAAAGCATTCGCTTAATTCGTGAAAAAGTGGGAATGGAAATTCCGCTACGTTTAGACGCAAATCAAGGCTGGGGTGTAGACAACGCGATTAAAATTTTAAAAGCACTTGAACCATTTAATATCGAAAGTTGTGAAGAACCTATTCCCCGATGGGATTTCATGAAGCTTCATGAAGTTAAAAATCAAAGTCCAATTCCAATTATGGCCGACGAAACTTGTGGTGATCATCACGATGCTGAACGACTTATTGATTTAAAAGCCTGTGATACAATCAATATCAAACTTGGCAAATCATCAGGTATTTTTAAAGCACTCAAAATAATTGAACTAGCTGAAAAACACAATATTAAGCTTCAGGTTGGCGGGTTTCTGGAATCCAGATTGGCCTTCACAGCTTCCGCACATTTGGCATTAGCGAGTGATCAGATTATCTATTTTGATTTTGATACCCCATTAATGTTTACCGAAGATCCTGTGTGCGGTGGTATTAAATATGATAAAAGCGGGAATATTACCATTCCTGAAGAGCCAGGTTTAGGAGCTTGGATAGAGGATGATCATTTACAAACGCTGGAAAAAGTTATCATTAATTAGTTCTCCTTAAAAATTGACACATAAAACAAAAGGCAACCCAGTGGGCTGCCTTTGTTGTTTTATATTAATCATTTATTATCGTTCCTCTTCAAAAAACCTTCGTTGAGGTGAACTATTTGTGAAAAGCTTCCCTCCTGCATCAACAAATTCTTTTTCCAATGCCGGAAGTTTTGTTTCAAACAAATTGTTTAGAATTGATTTTTGACCATCATATTCTTTTTTCGCAATGGCATATTGTTCTTTCTGCGCACCTGTAATATCAACCTCTGCAGAAGAAGTTGTGTACATCGCAAAACGAACACGGCTGGCAACAGTATTTTTAGCCCCAAATCCACCAACAATAACTTTTGCTACTCCATCAATCTCTTTCTGAAGTGCATCCATTTTTTTAACTAAAACATTTGCTTCAACAGCTGTACTTCCAAGTATGCTTTTCATGTTTGTAATTCGTGTATTCATATCCTGAATTTTAGCTCTAGCTGCCGTAGCATCAGCATTTAAATCACTCACATCTTTTAAGAAACTGAAGTTAGCAACGTAATTTGGTGTCCCTAAAGCATTTGGCATTGAGTTAACTTTAAATGAAGTTGGTTCAACCAATCTTGTAAATTCACCATCAAAATTTTTATCGATAGCAACTTTATAATCTCCCGGAGGAACAACGGGGCCCCGATTCGAAAGATATCTTAGATTCCAGGTGAGACTATTATAGCCATCGCGTAATGAAGTAGTTATTTTCCTCATCACCTTATTTTCATTATCATAAATAGTAAATACCAAGCTTGGCTTCACTTCATCATCCTCAGCTCTTAACTCAGCTTCGGTTGGATAAGGATAAGCGCCACCTGATTTTTCAGCAGCCTTTTGAGCTTTAACTCTTTTTTGTTTTAAAGTCTCAAAACCATCCCGAATATAATATTCAAATTTCGCTTCAGGATTTGGATTTGGGGTCGTAAAATGAACGTCACCCTGATAATTCAAATTACTTGCCGGGAAATAGAAAAGAACATCGTTAACGCTGAACATATGTGCTTCTTTTTTTTCTAAATTTTCACTTAATTCACGAAGTGCAGAATAATCATCCAACACATAAAAACCACGTCCAAAAGTAGCAACAACTAAGTCATTCTCACGTTTTTGAATGGTTAAGTCTTTAACTTGAATTGGAGGAATTCCATTTTTAAGTTGAACCCATTTCTTACCACCGTCGATGGTAGTCCAAACGCCCCATTCAGTCCCAATAAATAAAATATTGGGATTCTCGAAATCTTCCTGAATAGCATAAACAGTTCCAGAAGGAAGATTTGATGCAATAGAAGTCCATGTTTTACCTTTATCAGTACTCTTGATTAAATAAGGTGTGAAATCACTACTATTTTTACGCCCATCAAAACAGGCATAAACAGTTCCTTCATCATGTTGAGAAGGTAACACATAGTTCACGAAAGTCATATCCGGCACACCTGGGAACGAACTATATTTGGTCCAATCTGCTCCATCATTTTCAGTAACCCAGATTAGTCCGTCATCTGTTCCAACATAAAGCATTCCTTGTTTTAACGGAGATTCATTTAAAGCAAAGATATTTCCAAATTTGGAAGTTGACATATTTTTAGCAACCGCTTCGGGTGGCCACATTTTACCCATCATGGGTAAAGTGTTCTGGTCAATTTGTCTGGTCATATCACCACTTATTTTCGTCCAGGTCCCACCCATATCTGTACTCTTCAAAACATACTGAGAACCGATATAAAGTGTTTTAGAATTGAATGGACTTAATATATAAGGTGTATTCCAATTCCAGTTGTATTCCTCATCAGTTGTAGGTTGTGGTTTGATGGAAATACTGTTATTAGTTATTCGGTCATATCTTCTAATTCCACAATACTGCGACTCACAATAGTGAATATCAGGGTTATTAGGATCAGGAATTGATAAATATCCATCTCCTCCAATGGTATAAGTCCAATCGGCATTAACTATATCTCTACGATTTGTTTGAGATGGACCAAACCATGAGCCGTTATCCTGAGCTCCTCCATAAACATTATAAAATGGGAAATCGTTATCAACTCTTGCGTGGTAATACTGGGTGATCGGTAGGTTATTTGAAAACTTCCAGGTTTCTGCACCATCATAAGTTTCATAAAGACCACCGTCACAACCCATGATATAATGATCAGTATCATCAGGATTAATCCATATGGCATGGTTGTCAACGTGTTTATTTCTGCCTTCAATATTTTCCCATGTTTTTCCTCCATCTTTTGAACGAGAAGCATATGTATCCATCAAAATAATTAAATCAGGATTGACAGGATCCGCATATAATTCGTTATAATATTGTGGGCTGCCAGAAACTTTATTGCTTCTTTTTTCCCAACTTTCACCCATATCAGTTGATCTGTAAGTACCACCTTTGTTACCAGGCAATTCAATTACAGCGTATAAGATATTTGGATTGGCAGGAGATAGCGCTAAACCTATACGTCCAACATCACCACCAGGTAATCCTTTTTTGAGTTTTCTCCAGGTTTTACCAGCGTCTTCCGACTTATAAATCGCAGATTCCGGTCCACCATCAATTTTTGAATAAACCCTACGTTCTCTTTGATGAGAAGCGGCATAAAGAATATCAGGATTTCGGGGATCCATTTCCATATCAGAAACACCAGTGTATTCGCCAATTTCTAATATACGATCCCATGTTTTTCCGCCATCAATGGTTTTGTAAAGACCACGTTCTCCGCCTGGTCCCCATGCTTGTCCTTGAGCAGCAACATAAACCACATTGCTGTTTCGCGGGTCAATCATTATTTTACCAATCTGTGAGCTGGTTTTTAAACCCATGTTGGTAAAAGATTTACCACCGTCAGTGGTTTTATAAACACCATCTCCGTATGCAAGATTACGTTGGGTATTGTTTTCACCCGTACCCACCCAAACAACATTTGAATTGTTAGGATCCATTGCTAAACAACCAATTGAATAAACCGGTTGATCGTCAAAAATAGGCTCAAACGTAGTTCCATGGTTTTCGGTCTTCCATAATCCGCCGGAAGCCACACCTACGTAATATTCTGAAAGATTGGCTGGATTAACAGCAAGATCAGAAATCCGACCGGAATAAGCGGCAGGCCCTATACTTCTAAATTTTAATGTTTTAACCATTTGACTGGTAAGCTCAAATTGATTGTCTGTTGAGCTCGACTTCTTTTTCCGTTGTGCAATGGTTTGCATTGACGGAGCCATAAAAATTACGGCAAGGATAATTGCAATTATCCATCCTTTATTTTTCATTTTGTGCATGGTATAAGATTTAATTGATTTCGCTTAAGTGAAGAATAAAAATAACACATTCTATGCTCTTCTCATACTCTTTTCTACCAAAACGGAATTTAACAAGACCTACAAGGAGGATTAGTAGCGCAATAGAATAATTCCATATTAGTACATTTTTTTTAAATAGGACCTTTGCTTTTGAAAATCCTCAAGATAATTTCTTAATTTTGCTGAAGGAATTTTCACTCATTTAAAATAGTTATGGGCACAGATAAAATATTATTTTTCTCGTATGCTATTTACTTTACGCTTAAAGAACTGCAAAGCGTTCGAATACCTTATAGTACCACCTGGAGATAGAGTTATTTAATTATCAGGAATCCAACTGGATTCAATTCACTTTTATTGATATTTAAATATAATTATATGATTACAAAAGAATTGATTAATCCCCGAAGCATAGTAATAATAGGTGGTTCAGCAGATATTCAAAAACCGGGAGGCAAGGTTCTCAAAAATATTCTAGATGGCAATTATAAAGGTGATCTTTATGTTACCAACCTAAAAGAAGACATGGTACAAGGCATTAAAAGCTATAAGAATCCATCTGATCTGCCGATTGTTGACCTAGCAATTATTGCCATTGCTGCTCCTTATGTTTTAGAAACCGTAAAGATTTTAGCCCAAGAGAAGGATACCAAAGCATTTATTATCTTATCTGCCGGATTCAGCGAACTAAACGAGGAAGGCAAAAAGCTTGAACAAGAAATTGTTGAAATTGTTAATCGTGTCAAAGGAAGTTTGATTGGCCCCAATTGCATCGGAGCAATGCTTCCGGCCTACCAGGGAGTATTTACACTACCCATCCCAAAACTCGATCCTAAAGGTTGTGATTTTATTTCCGGATCAGGAGCAACAGCCTGTTTTATTTTAGAATCAGCCATCCCGAAAGGATTAACTTTTGCCAGTGTATTTTCCGTTGGCAACAGCGCGCAAATGGGCGTTGAAGAAGTATTGCAATATTTCGACGAAACGTTCGATCCAAACACTAGCTCTAGGGTAAAACTCCTTTATCTTGAAGACATCGCTAAACCTGATTTACTTTTAAAACACGCTTCTTCATTGATTAGAAAAGGATGTAAAATTGCGGCAATCAAAGCTGGTGGTTCAGAGGCCGGTAGTCGGGCAGCCTCTTCACACACAGGAGCATTGGCAAGTTCTGATGTAGCTGTTGATGCTTTATTTAAAAAGGCTGGTATCGTTCGATGCTACGGGCGTGATGAATTAATGACTGTGGCCTCGGTTTTTATGCATCCAGAATTGAAAGGAAAAAACATAGCCATCATTACGCACGCAGGTGGCCCAGCTGTAATGCTTACCGATGCCCTTTCAAATGGCGGACTAGAAGTCCCTTCAATCAAAGGAAAATCCGCAGCTGAATTACTCGAAAAACTTTATACTGGCTCATCTGTTAGCAATCCAATCGATTTTCTGGCAACCGGAACAGCTGAGCAACTCGGAACCATTATTGATTTTGTAGATCAGAAGTTTGATGAGATTGATGCCATGATTGTTATTTTTGGCACACCGGGTTTATTTGATATTTCTGATGTTTACGAAGTACTTGATCAAAAGATGAAAAAGGTTAATAAACCTTTATTCCCTGTACTTCCATCTATTCAAACAGCAGAAAGAGAAGTCAAAGAATTTTTGGCAAAAGGCCGCATTAATTTTTCTGATGAAGTTACGCTTGGAAATGCATTGGTTAAAGTTTATAATACACCAAAACCATCACCCGAAATAGTTGAGCTTCCAGAAATCGATACCCCTGAAATAAGAAGAGTGATAGATGGTGCTGAGAATGGATATCTATCACCAGAACAAATTGGTAAACTGCTAGATGCTTCAGGAATTAGTCGATCAAACGAAAGAGTTGTAAACAATGAATCAGAAGCTATTGAATTTGCTAATGAAGTAGGTTTCCCCTTGGTGATGAAAGTTGTTGGACCAGTTCATAAATCTGATGTCGGCGGAGTTGTATTAAATATAAACGATCTGGATACGGTTAAAGCTGAATACAAACGATTAATGCAAATCAAGGATACAATTGCAGTTCTGATGTATCCCATGCTCTTTGGAACAGAGGTTTTTATTGGTGCCAAAAGAGATGATAAATTCGGTCATCTTGTGATGTGCGGGCTTGGAGGTATTTTTATTGAAGTTTTAAAGGATGTAAATACCGGCCTCGCTCCTATTTCAAAAAATGAAGCTTTTCAGATGATAAGGCAACTTAAAGGATATGGAATTATTAAAGGCGCTCGAAAACAAGATCCTGTTAACGAAAATCTTTTTGCTGATTCCATAATGCGAATAGCTGCCCTAACTTTGGCAGCACCTGAAATTTTCGAAATGGATCTGAATCCCCTTCTCGGAACAAGCACCAGTTTAACAGCAGTTGATGCAAGAATCAGAATTGAAAAATAAAATATTAATTAAATTAAAAATCCGCATTCTCAAATCAAACAATAGTCTTAATTTTGCGATAACGGAGTTTATTTAAACAAAAACATATGCTTAATAAAACAGTTGATTTTAAAGAATATACACCAATACCATCCGAGATTGTACAAAAGAATTTAGAAAAAAACCAGATCACAGATATTGGTGTTGCTCCCATCCGGGTAATTAAAAGATTAGTTGACAATATTGAAGCCGACTCCGGAGTTAAATTTGTTAGAATGGAAATGGGAATACCTGGTTTACCACCTACCCAAATCGGAGTTGATGCCGAGATCGAAGCACTACGAAAAGGGGTTGCAGCCATTTATCCTGATATCCATGGAATTCCAGCTTTAAAAAAGGAGATGTCACGGTTTGTAAAATTATTTATGGATGTCGATGTTTCTGAAGAAGGATGTATTCCAACTGTAGGAACAATGCAAGCCGGATTTGCATCTTTTATGACCATTCATCGAATTGATCCTAAAAAAGACACCACCCTGTTTCTCGATCCCGGTTTTCCTGTGCACAAAATGCAACATAAAGTACTCGATATTAAATTTGATGCCTTTGATGTATATAATTATCGGGGTGAAAAATTAAAAGAAAAACTAGAATCGTATTTAAAGAAAGGCAATATCTCATCACTTTTATACTCTAATCCTAACAATCCATCATGGATTTGTTTTACAGAAAAAGAATTAAAAATTATTGGTGAGTTGGCCAATAAGTATAACGTAATTGTGATTGAAGACTTGGCTTATTTTGGCATGGATTTCAGAAACGATATTTCTATTCCTGGTCAAGCACCTTATCAACCTTCGGTAACAAAGTACACCGAAAATTATATATTGTTCATTTCAAGCTCTAAGGCATTTAGTTATGCAGGGCAAAGAATTGGGATGATGGTAATTTCTGATCATGTTTTTAATATCAAATCGGATCATTTGCTCAAAAACTACATGTATAATACGTTCGGATTAGCGATGATTTTTGGCTCAATGTACACCCTTAGTGCCGGTACTGCGCACTCCGCACAGTATGCATTGGCCGCGATTTTAAAGGCAGCTAATGATGGGCATTTTAATTTTGTTGACATTGTAAAGGAATATGGAGCAAAGGCCAAAATCATGAAGAAACTATTCACCGATAATGGCTTTTTAATTGTGTACGACAAAGATGAGGATGAACTCATCGCAGATGGTTTTTATTTTACGGTATCATACCCTGGTATGGATGGAGGAGAATTACTCAAAGAATTATTAGCATACGGAGTAAGTGCAATATCGTTGAAAATTACCGGGAGTGAACGATTAGAAGGAATTAGAGCTTGCACATCACTGCCACAACGTTCTCAATTTCCAGAATTAGAACTCCGACTCAAAAGATTTAATGTGGATCATCCCATTAACTAAATATACCAACCCATCAATTATTTTGATGGGTTACTTTTTAATATCATTATGCCTAAAGAAATAATTAATAAAGCTTACGATCCCGAGTCGTTTAGAAAAGATGGACATCAATTGGTTGATTTACTTGCAGATTATTTGCAAGACTGTATTTCTCAAAAAGAAATGCTGGTATTGCCCTGGATAGACCCTGAGATGCATCATGCAGATTGGAAAGAATTTCTTGATAAAAAAAGCACACCAAAGGAATTCTATCAAAAGTTTTTGGATCAATCCAATCATTTACATCATCCAAATTATATTGGGCATCAGGTTGTTCCGCCGCTTCCGATTGCAGCTTTATCAGATTTAATGGCTACGTTTTCAAATAATGGGATGGCTATTTATGAAATGGGGCCAGCTGCCACTGCTATTGAACGAAATGTAATAGAATGGTTACTGAACTTTTTTGGATGGGATGAAAATGCCAACGGATTATTAACTTCAGGTGGTTCATTAGGTAACTTAACAGGTTTGCTAGCTGCGCGCCAAGCAGTAAAAGAATATGATGTCTGGGAATCAGGCGTTGCTGGTGATTTAGCAGTAATGGTTTCGGCTGAATCTCATTATAGTGTTGATCGAAGTGTTCGAATAATGGGATTGGGTGATAAAGGAATAATAAAACTTCCGGTTGATAATCAACATCGCATTAAAGTCGACCTATTACCTAACATCTTCAATCAGGCAAAAAGCCAAGGCAAAATTGTGATGGCTCTGGTAGGGAATGCTTGTTCTACTTCTACCGGCATTTATGACCATAATGATGAAATGGCTGATTTTTGCAGCAAAAATAAAATTTGGTTTCATATCGATGGCGCCCATGGAGGAGCTGCAATAATTTCAGAAAAGTATAAATATCTTACTAAAGGAATTGAAAAAGCGGACTCGGTGGTTATTGATTTTCATAAAATGATGTTGACACCTGCGCTAACAACAGCAGTTATTTTCAAAAATGGAAAGACCTCTTATGAAGCATTCACCCAAAAAGCATCCTATCTTTTAAATAAAAAAGGAGAAATCAATTGGTATGACGGTGCAGGCAGAACTATCGAATGTACGAAGAAAGCCATGGGGCTCAAAGTCTATCTGATGATAAAAACTTACGGTACTGAATTATTTTCGTCATATGTTGATCAAACATATGATCTTGCGCGTGAATTTGCTGACCTAATTAATAAAACACCAAATTTTGAATTAGCAACCTATCCCGATTCAAATATTGTTTGTTTCAGATTGCTTTCGGAAGGTACTTCTGATGATAAACTAAACGTGATAAATAGTAATATTCGTGAACAAATTAAATTAGATGGAACTTTTTATATTGTTCAAACCATGGTTAATGGAAAAATATATTTGAGAATTACAATTATGAATCCGTTTACAGATATGGAAATCTTAAAAGGCCTTATTAAAAAAATTATAAGTTTTTAATGAAAAAAAAATCAAAAAAATATGTTAATTTTGAATTAATAATCTCTTAAAATTTATCTCAAAAATTTAGATTTGTTTGAATAGATATACTTTATAGTAATTTTTTTATATAATTTACTAATTAATGAAGATTTTTATTACAGGAGTTGCAGGGTTTATAGGTTCGAATTTAGCTATTGGATTATTAAAACTAGGTCATGAGGTCATTGGAATTGATAATTTATCTTATGGTTTTGAAAGAAATATTCTAAATATTAGAAATCATAAAAATTTTAAATTTATCCATGGTGATATTGTTAATTATTCTGTTTTACGAGAGATTCGAGCAGATGTGATTGTCCACTTGGCTTCTCAAAAAATCCCCAGATATACAAATGCATTAAGGACATTGGACGAGAATAACTTAATGTTAAGAAATATCGTCCAGAAGGCAATACAGGATCAATCGAAGTTGGTTTTTGCATCAACATCTGATGTCTATGGGAAGAATCCAAATCTGCCTTTTACTGAAGAATCGGATCTGGTTTTAGGCCCTTCAAACGTGAAAAGATGGGCTTATGCATTATCAAAAATTTATGGAGAACAATACATTATTGCCAATCATGATGAATTTAATTTACAATATGTGATTACACGTTTTTTTGGTTCATATGGTACAAATCAGAATTTAACATGGTGGGGTGGACCTCAATCTGTTTTTATTACTAAAGCGATAAAGAAAGAGCCAATCGAGATTCATGGAGACGGTAAACAAACAAGAACTTTCACCTATGTAGGAGATACTGTTAATGCACTTATTAAGTGTATTTTAAATGTGAAAGCTAATAATGAAATCTTTAATGTGGGTTCAAATATTGATGATGAAATAACAATTGTTGACCTAGCCAGATTAATTTGGGGTCTTATTAATGGGAATGAGGATAAAGCTTTGTTAAAGTTTATTCCATATTCTACTTTTGGTAAATATGAAGATGTACAAAGAAGAGTTCCAGATATTTCAAAAATTAAAACTCTTATAGGGTTTATTCCAAATTATCGACTTGAGGATGGTCTTAAAACCACCATCGATTGGCAAAGAAAATTATTAGGTATATGATTTATTTTGTTATTCCTACCTATAACGAATCGGCTAATATTTTGACTTTATCTAATAGTCTGCAAAAAAGTATTCCCGAATATGAAAAATTTTATTTATTTATTGATGACTTCTCAACTGATGAGACTATAAAATGCATTAATAAATATTTCAAACACACATCGTTTGCGATCATTGAAAAAAAAAGTAATATCGGGCCAGGTGATTCTTTTAATTTGGGATTCGAATGGATTTTAGAGCATTCAAAGAATGAAAACGATAAGGTTGTAACAATTGAAGCTGACAATACTTCTGATATCAATATTCTTAAAAACATGATCACAATTTCCAATTTAGGTTATGATCTTGTTTTGGCATCAATATATATTCAGAGTGGCGGATTTGTTAAAACTAACTTCTTTCGGAAAATAATATCCTTCACAGCAAATATGATTTTTAGAACTATTTTTGATATCAAAGTAAGTACATTGTCTTCATTTTATAGGGTTTACCACTTGTCAGTTTTAGATAGAATTAAGAAGAAAAATGGAACTATTGTATCAGAAATAGGATTTATCAGTATGTTAGAGTTATTAATAAAAGCAATCAAAGTTGAAGCTACTATAATTGAGGTACCAATGAAACTTAATTCAAATAATAGAAAAGGTAAATCAAAAATGAAAATTTTTAAAACTGCAATTGAATACTTGAATTTTTTAATACATGAAAAGTTCAAGTAAAATTTAATAAACTATTTCTTATTATTAATGTTAAATAGGTTTAAAATAATGAAATTCAGAGGAAAATTTTCGATTTATTTTGGAATAATTGTATTCTTATCCATAATTGGGTTTATACTCCGAATAACAAACTTGTCTGCACCATCCTTATGGGTTGATGAATACATGCATGTAACTAGAGCGAAAGATTATATTGAAGGATTATCTTCAATTTATTTAGCTGGATCTGATAATAACGGCTTACTTTTGACTTATACAATTGCACTTTTTTTTAAACTTTTTTCAGTCGATCCTTTTTGGGCAAGATTTCCGAGTGTTCTGTTTGGTGCCGGAAGTATTTATATGGTTTATCTGTTAGGTAGAAAATTATACAATAATTATGTAGGCCTTATTGCGGCCTTTCTGAATACGTTTTCTTTATTTTTAATTTATTGGTCTAGATTAAGTCGTAATTATACAATTTTTGAATTTTCCTTTTTGCTTTTAATTTTAGTTTTATTCAATTTATTTGAACCTAAAGAAATTAAATCCAAACTAAAAATTTTAAGAATTTTCAATATCGATTTAAAATCTCTATTATTCGTTCTTTTAGTTTTTATTTTGTCATTTTTAAGTCAACAACTCACATTTTTTGTTTTCTTTGGAAGCGCTGTATATTTAGGAGTTAATGGAATTAGGACTGTCTTATCAAAAAAAAATGATCCCAATAAAGCTAAATATATTTATATCGGAATTCCATCATTCGTAATAATGCTTCTAATTTTCATGCCATTTCTTTCAAATGTTTTAAAAGGTGGTTTAAGCTTCATGCTCCCTGAAAAAGCTGTGGAATGGGTCGTACCAAGTTGGGGCAGACTGACAACTTTATTTAAAGAAAAGCCATATGAAACATTTAACTTATATAAAGATGTGTTCCTCTATGATTTTAAAATTCTTCTTCTAGTCTTTTCAATGGGTGGTATGGTAATTGGACTTTTTAAACAGTTCAAATCGACATTTTATATCTTTTCATTTCTAGTCATTCCATTTATTTTAATGAGTTTTATATTTCGAGAACCAGCAGCACCTCGATATGTAATCTTTCTTTTCCCTTTAGTTCAAATTTTAATTGGTGTCTTTTTTTATGATATTTATTTGTTACTATCAAGTAAATTAAGTGTTTTTAGAAAAAGGAATTTATTAATATTGCTTTCTATTATTCCCTTTCTCATTTTTCTTACCCAATTTAGATTTTCGGAAGTGAGATCACTAATTAATGAAGATAATAAATTAGGTTATTTAGTTGATAAAAAACTATCATTATGGGCCTTTTCTAATTATGCTTATCCATGTAATTTTGTCTTGAATAATTTGCAACCTCATGACTTAATTTTTTCTACACAAAAACAATCTGCAGATTTTTATTTAAATCGCAAAGATGTTATTTTATTTCGTCAGAATTATTACAATACAACTAAAAAGAAATATGAGCGTTATGCGCTAAGTATTGATAAACCAAGATCAGGTCAAAGTTTAATAAATATTGAAACACTTTATAGATTTTTCCCAAGAGGCTGGCTCATCGCAGATTATTACTTTGACAATGTAATGACTGATCCAGAAGTTAGATCATGGGTGTTTAGTCATATGAATTATCACCCAGAAGCTACACTTGATGGTACAGTCATGGTTTTTAGTTGGGATAAATCAGTGCCAGTTCCCTCTTATCAGAAAATAGTGATGGATTTAGGGAAAAGTATTCCGAAGATTTCTTCAATAGAGTATAATATTCCAATTCATAAGAGTTCTCAAAAGAAAACATTTACTCTTAATATTTGGGCTAAAAATATTGATTCTTATGGTGAAGCAGCCGTCATATTAAATGAAAAACATACAATTATATTACCAAAGAATACAACTAACAAAGTTGAATTATTAAAAGTAGAGATTGAGGAGAATATGATAAATGATGGTAATAATTTAATTAGATTTTTCTATAATACTAAAGTCAGAAATGATATTAATAAAGGTTTTTTAGTTTATAGTCTAATGATGAAACAATTTTAGTCGGGTTGAATTACCCTCCCATTATTACAACACATACAAAAAATGGAGAAATCAAGTTTGTTTTTCATATTATCAGATGCTTGATTCGGTGTTATTCAAATTACTGGGAAGACGAAACACATGATTACATTCTTTACCTTTCAATTACCCTCTTAAACCCAAAACAGATAAGAACCAATTTGTATTTAAGCATTCATTTTTGAAGTTTTCGTTAACTGATTAGATCACTTGATTATCTGTTCGCTTAATAATATGCAAAGGTTTAGAAAATGACTGTTTTTACAGACCTTCTATGGCATTAGCATAGAATAAAATGAAGAGCATTTTTTGCACAGTCTGACGGGCTTGAATAAACGTCCGATTTAATTGTGTTTATATATAATTGTAAGCTATTTGGGTTACAATCAAATATATTGCTTTAGCAAATTAGATGTTTTTGTTAGTTCATACTGATTACATAGGGTTTTTATAATTTCTCTTGATGAGTTTATTTTTTCATTCACCGGTGTTTTTAGATTTGGATGAACTATTAACTCTTTAGGTATTTTATCGGTCAGATCCGTGAATTCAATTATATGAAACAAATACACTAAACATGGCTTTTTTATTGTATTAGAAACAATTCGAGTATATAACTTAGGGACTAATAAATTGAAGTTGTTGTAAAAAGGAATTCCACTATATTTCAATCTAGGCAATGGTAATTCCAGAAGAGGTTTTGATTTATTACCCGGATTTGGCCAATCTCTAGCACTGGTGATAAAAGGTGTTTGAGGCAACTTTCTAGAGACTTCCCCTGAATCACTATATTTAAGGCCATATTTAAAAATATATTTGTGGCCATATTTGAGAATAGGATTCATAATTGACCAAAAAGCGGAAGAGTCATATTTCATGTTGTTTTCACTCAATATTTCCAAAATATCTGCATTAATACTGTACCCTGGAGACCTAAAGCCAATAGGATGCACACCCGTTATTTGTTCAATAATTTGATTACATTTTATTATTTCATTACGGATAATATTTAGTGGTAATGTGGCGAGACCAAATGGATGTGTATACGTATGATTTTCTATTTCATGACCTGCATTATGAGCTTTTAATATTACGTTTTTAATTGCCTGACTCTTCTCTAATTCTTCACCAACAACAAAGAAAGAAGCTTTGATATTCATTTCATCAAAGAACTCCAAAGCTCTATCAAATGAAATTTCATAAAATTCCACTAATGATTCCAATTCATATTCAATATTTTTTATCTGATGAAAAGTTAATAATTTCAGAGGAGAATCAACATCAATATGAACAACAAGTTTTGGTTTAATTTTATTTTTTCCCATAGCTTCATAATTCTATGCAGGTAGCTTGAATATAATAGTTTTTTTCTTCTATGACTATCTGTAAAAAAAAAATAATCTTCATTACTATACTTATCCATATTTAAGCAATAACTAATTAGAAATCTATTATTTATTGTGATATCTTGATTAAAGATGAAAACATAGCCCTTCTAGTACCATCTTAACTATTTATTGTGGAATGTTTTTTAAAGGCAAATCTAAAATCACCCCAAATTCTCTAATACTTGATTGTAAGAAATTAGCATTAA
This sequence comes from Bacteroidales bacterium, assembly GCA_963675215.1. GTDB lineage: Bacteria > Bacteroidota > Bacteroidia > Bacteroidales. The sequence continues at coordinate 2,731,607 of OY775914.1, read as the reverse complement.
AAGTTTCATAAAAACGAAGTGCCATTCGGTTCGATTTCAATATTTGTCCCGTTACTCGGGAATAATTGCTATCCGCATATATTTTGGTCACATGTTTTAACAATAGGTGAGATATTTTTTCTTTATCTGAAATATATACTTTTCTATATTCATTTAGAACTCCTATAGTTAGAATTTCAAAGGCCTCACCCGAGTTTTCGAAATCTTTTAATAAAGGGTCCGGTTTATATCTCATTACCTCAATAAGAGTTTTTAATCGCGAAGGTTTTAATAAAATTGAAATGCCTATAATAAAACTAATTTTAACAAAGTGATGTGGTATAGATGACCTGATCAATGAAAATGGCTTTTTGTTTGTTACTATAATTCCTACATAATTTCCATTATAATATGCAAGGTAACATTTCAGAAATCCTAGCTTCGGCAACAGTTTATAATAAAATCCCTTCATAAACAAATTGCCCATTTCAACAATAAAGCTTTCAGGTAAAACCTCAGAATGAATAGAGCAAATAAAATTCATTTGCTCTTTGTCATCTGGATTGAAGTGTATTATTTTAAAATCTAGATTCATAATGACAGTCTAATCTTTTTTGTTTAAATTGCAAATGAGGTCTAATATAAATGATAGTTTTCGGAATTCATCTGCCGAGTGCGCGAGCATCCTGCGGATTGGTTTCTCCTTAGCACCAAATTTGGCGTACCACAAATATAATATTAAACTGCATAACCCCATAACCCATTTCATATTTTGTTAGGGCAAGCAATTTTTATGGAAAATTGATCAAGGATATTTTTGTCATTGCTCAAACCCTACTTTAAACTTATTAATTAATGCTGAAAGATGCTATCTCAAATGAGTCCAGTTTTTTTGGAGAATATTAATGTATCTTTAAACGAGTCTTAATCATAAATTCTTATAACCTCGCATCAACCATTTCTTTAGGAAGGATTGATTTAATATCATAGATCACAAAATTATTGCCTTTAGTTAGTTTATGATAGTCAAGTTTAAGAAACTCATTATGCGAAACGGCTAAAATAATAGCATGATAATTATTAGGTAAAAGCGATGAACTTTTAGAAAAAAGCTTCAAATTGTATTCTTTTTTTACTTCTTTTTCGGCAGCCCATGGATCATATATATCCACATTACAACCAAAATTTTTAAGCTCTTGAATTACATCAACAACCTTTGTATTGCGAATGTCAGGACAATTTTCTTTAAATGTTATTCCCAAAACAAGCACATTGCTTTTAAGGATTTTTTGCCCCTTTCTGATCATGAGCTTTACAACTTTATCAGCAATAAATTGTCCCATATTATTGTTAACTCTTCTTCCTGATAAAATTACATCTGGCTGATAACCCAGAGACTCTGCCTTATAGGCTAAATAGTAGGGGTCAACTCCAATACAATGTCCACCAACTAGGCCTGGTTTGTATTTTAAAAAATTCCATTTTGTTCCTGCTGCTTCAATTACTTCTGTTGTATCTATTCCAATCCTGTCAAAAATAAGTGCAAGTTCATTAACAAATGAAATATTTAAATCACGTTGCGCATTTTCAATCACTTTTGATGCTTCTGCTACTTTAATGGATGATGCCATAAAAGTTCCATTTAATAAAACTTCATTATAAAGATCATCAACAATTTTAGCAACCTCTGGGGTAGAACCTGAGGTCACCTTTTTAATAGTTATGAAAGTATTAATTTTATCACCAGGATTTATTCGCTCAGGTGAATAACCACAATAAAAATCTTTATTGAATTTTAATCCACTAACCTTTTCAAGCACTGGAACACATTCTTCTTCTGTCGCACCCGGATAAACAGTTGATTCGTAAATTACTATATTTCCCTTGCTTAAATTAAATCCGACTGTCTCAGAAGCTTTTACCAATGGTGTCAAATTAGGTCGGTTATTTATATCTATGGGTGTAGGAACTGTAACAATATATATATTCGATATTTTAATGTCAGTTATTGAATTTGTGAGAAACAAACCATTACCATTACCTTTTTGGAATTTGCTCGTTAAAACAGATTTAAGATCTAAAAGCTCTACCTCAAGTGTTGAATCATAGCCATCTTTTAACTCGTAAATCCTTTCAATATTTATATCAAATCCAATGACTTTGAATTTTTTTGCAAATTCAACAGCAAGCGGAAGGCCAACATATCCTAGACCAATAACAGTTATTTGAATGTCCTTGAAATTTATCATTTTAGGTATCATTTTAAAGTTATTATAGCAAGAAATCTATGAATAAATCATAAATTTTAATTTAAGTTTTTACTTAAGTAATTTAGTATTTCATCAATGATGATTTTTCTTGCATTTCCATCTCCATAAAGCTTTTTATTCCAAGATCCTAAGGGTTGTTCAAGTAATTGATTAATTTTACTTAAATCGTTAAATATTAATGTATTCCACTTGTTATTTAGGGTTTCTGTCCATTCTGTTTCGGTCCTTATAGTGATACATCTTTTCTTTAGAAAATAAGCTTCTTTTTGCATTCCTCCAGAATCAGTAACCAAAGCTTCAAAATTATAAAGGTAATTAAGGTTATTTATATAAGATTGGGGTTTTATAAATTCAATGTTTGTAAAGCTTTCTTCAGGGAAATTACATTTTGTCATCATCTTTTTGGTTCTGGGATGAATTGGAAATACAACTTTTTTGTTTAATTTGTTAAGTTCATCCAGAATGTATTTTAATCGATCGGGGTGGTCGGTATTGTAGGGACGGTGAATGGTACAATAAATTTTATTTGTATTCATCGAGCTTTTATACAGTAAACCTTTTTCTTTGATGATTAAGATTAGATCTTTCATAATATCTCCACAATTGTATATACCTTCAGAAATTCCCTCTTTACTTAATTGTTCAAGCGACTGATCTGACGAAACAAATAACAATTCGGATAAATGATCCGAAACAATTCTATTTATTTCTTCAGGCATATTTTTATTAAAGCTCCGCATACCAGACTCAATATGTGTTATGGGAATATTTAATTTCGATGCAGCTAATGCTCCAGCGAGGGTTGTATTGGTATCACCGTAAATTATTACCATATCTGGTTTTTCTAGTATTAGAATTTTTTCGGTCTCGATTAAAATCCCTGCAGTTTGTTCACCATGTAAAGTTCCTTTTGAACTTAGCTTATAGGTGGGTAAGTTAATCCCTAATTCGTCATAAAAAACCTGACTCATATCGGCATCATAATGTTGTCCGCTATGAATTGAAATATGCTTAAAATGTTTTATAAGCTCTGGCTCAAGTACAGCATGCTTAATGAACTGAGGCCTTGCACCAATAATAGTAGCTATTTTGAAATTTGTATTTATCAATATTGTGGTTCTAAAATTTATTTCTTAAGAAAAGGATGATAATCTCCTTTTAAGCTAATTACATTAGCATTTCTGATATGATATACCATTTCAATACTGGTGCGAGCATCCTCAAGTGAAAAACCCTTTCCATTCAAAATATCTTTATAAACAAGGGTGTGTAAATCGGTAAACCCACCTGAGAATTCAATTTCTCTTTCTTCGATCTTTATAGATCTAAATGTTCTTTGTTTTTTTTCAATAGCCTCTTTTGGAAGGCATTTATCATCTACACTTAAAAACCATCGAACTCTAGCTTTTTCGAGTATAAGAAAACCAGCATTTGTTTGTGGATCAAGTAAATGTACGGCACTTTTTTGGCATTTACCGAAAATATAAGTCAGCATATCAAAAAAATGAACGCCAATATTTGTCGCAATTCCTCCTGATTTGGCAGGATCACCTTTCCAGGAAATGAAATACCAACTCCCACGTGAAGTGATATAAGTTAAATCAATATCATAAATTTTATCTTTTGGTCCATTATCCACTTCTCTTTTTAAATCAATGATACTTTGATGAAGTCTTAGCTGTAGGATATTATAAATTTTCTTATTACTTTCTTTTTCAATTTTCTGTAAAGCATCTATATTCCATGGATTTAGAACAATAGGTTTTTCACAGATGGCATGAGCTTCATTTCTCAGAGCCATACGAATATGAGCATCATGAAGATAATTTGGAGAACATATACTAACATACTCGATTTTCCCATCACCGTTTCTTCGTTTCTTATCAAGATTCCTGTCAAATCTTTCTGGTTCTATGAAAAAATCAGCTTTTGGGAAATAAGAATCTAGAATTCCAACACTATCAAATGGATCAAGCGCAGCAACCAGATTGTTTCCACTATCCTTAATACTGCGCAAATGTCTGGGTGCAATATAACCGGAAGCACCAATGAGTGCAAAATTCCTAGGCTTAACAGATCCTGTATTCATGAAATATTAAATTTTCCAATTGATATAAGCAAATATATTTATGAGAAAAAAACCGAATTGAAATATTTCATAAACTAACTTATAATCAATAGCTTAAATAAATAGCAATTTTTAAGCAAGTTAATTATATTTTTTGAAAATATTCAAACTATTTAAGGCAATAAATTTCATTATACTGTAAAAAAGAGGCCCAATATCAAAAGTAAAAACCAACTTTTTATTCCTAAAAAAGTATATAAACCAACAATACACCAATGCGTAGCGTCCGGTTACTACATAATTCAACGCACTTAATACATGAATATTAGCGGTTGCTTTCAAAATTTCACTTACATGATCATCTTTGAATAAAGGATGTGATACTTCGGACTTAGGTTGACTATAATACCTTGATATTTATCAACTACATTTTCCATAATCTCAGTTGAATTAAGTAACTATTTTATAAATATTTGCGCAGCAATAGTAGAATTAACCGATATGCAACTTAACTATAACTGCGTTTATCCAGCTCACTTTAATCCCAATATATTAAATATCATTCAGGATATCTTAGTCAAAAAGAAAATGTGTTCTAAACAAAAAAATCTTATTTACTTTTAACTGATAGCGGTGGAATTCAAAAAGAGGCACCAAGTCTCGGGAAACCTGTTCTTGTAACCAGATATACTTCTGAAAGACCTGAAGCAATTAAAGCTGGTACCGTAAAACTTGTTGGAACAGATATGGATAAAATAATTTCAGAGGTTGGCCAATTAATTGATGATAAAGACTATTTCAATAAGATGGCCAAAGCAAGCAATCCTTATGGTGATGGAACTACAGCAAAACAAATCGTGGATATTATCTTAGAAAAAACAGGTAATTAGTCTTTATAATAGTGATATTTAATTCATTTGGGATTTTATTGAAAAATATCATCCTGAAAATTTTATTCCGTTAACATTTCCTTTATAAAATTTTATTTACAAACAATTAATACATCTTATCATTTTAATTATCCCTATAATACATTTAAGTTTTACAAAGTTTCCAAACTTAAAGCTTGGTAACATTTACTACAATAGAAATACTGAATGAACTATTAACTACAGTTCGAAAGCAAATTGCTAAAATTACTACCAATTAATTACAAATTATAAGGTAATATTTGAAATTTAAAGCAAGTAGATCACCTCAAAATTGCATTTTTTTTCTTAATTTTGGAGGATTCAGAATAAATAAAACTAACGAATAAATATCGAATAAAAATGGCAAAAGTTAAAGGAGTTATTATTGTTGATAATGAAAAATGCAAAGGCTGCGAAATATGCGTTGGAGCATGCCCTACAGATGTTATCGCAATGTCAACAAATGTGAACGGAAAAGGATATCATTATGCCTATTCGGCCAATGCTGATGCTTGCACCGGATGTTCAAATTGCGCCATTGTATGCCCCGATGGTGTAATTACAGTTTATAGAAAAAAATTGGCCATAGAAGCCTAACCTAAGTTTAACCTAAAATAAATAACACAGAATAATGGGTGAATTAAAATTAATGAAAGGTAACGAAGCCATCGCTGAGGCTGCTATCAGAGCAGGAGTTGATGCCTATTTTGGTTACCCTATCACACCTCAAACAGAGATTATCGAATATTTAATGGCTGAAAAACCTCATGAAAGAACCGGCATGGTAGTCTTACAAGCAGAAAGCGAAGTAGCAGCTATTAACATGGTATACGGTGCCGCAGGCGTCGGGAAAAAAGCCATGACTTCTTCTTCAAGTCCTGGTATCAGCTTAAAAATGGAGGGAATTTCATATTTGGCAGGAGCCGAACTTCCGGCAGTAATTGTAAATGTTGCGCGTGGCGGTCCTGGCTTGGGAACAATTCAACCGTCGCAAGCTGATTATTTTCAAGCAACAAAAGGCGGAGGACATGGCGATTATCGCATGGTTGTGCTTGCACCGGCTTCTGTTCAGGAAATGTCTGATTTCGTTTCATTAGCTTTTGACTTAGCTTTTAAATATAGCAATCCTGTTATGATTTTAAGCGATGGTGTTATCGGTCAAATGATGGAAAAAGTTGAATTAAAAGATGCTGTACCAAGATGGACTGATCAGGAAATTAAAAAAATCTCACCTTGGGCTACAATCGGGAAACCTAAAAATAGAGAACATAATATTATCACTTCTTTAGATCTTGATTCATCACGACAGGAAAAACATAATGAAAAACTATTGGCCAAATACAATGAGATGAGAGCCAAAGAAATTCGATATGAAAAAATTGATTGTGATGATGACATTGATTACCTTTTTGTTGCCTATGGTTCAAGTGCTCGTATTGCTCAAAAATCAATTCAACTGTTGAAAGAAAGAGGAATTAAAGCCGGCCTTTTCCGGTTAATCACACTTTTCCCATTTCCTTATAAAGAAATTGAAGAACTTTCTGCCAACGTTAAAGGTATATTAGCAGTAGAGTTAAGTGCAGGACAAATGGTTGAAGACGTATTACTTGCCGTTAAGGGCAAAGTAAAAGTTGAACATTATGGTAGAATGGGGGGTATGATACATTCACCACTTGAAGTAGCTAATGCATTGGAAAAAAAATTAATAGGAGGATAATCTGATGAGAGACGAAATATATAATGAAATTGTTCAGCCCGAAAACTTGGTTTATAAAAAAACTGAGTTAATGACTGAAAAGGTATTAAGTTATTGCCCAGGTTGCGGTCATGGAACGGCCCATCGGATTATAATGGAAGCCATTGAAGAATTAGACATTCAGGAAGATACCATCGCTGTTGCGCCTGTTGGTTGCTCGGTTTTGGCTTATGAATTTATGAATGTTGATATTCAACAAGCGGCTCACGGACGTGCGCCAGCTGTAGCTACAGGAATAAAAAGATGTTGGCCGGAGAAGATTGTCTTTACTTATCAGGGTGATGGAGATCTTGCTGCTATCGGAACTGCCGAAACCATTCACGCAGTTAATCGAGGCGAAAATATTGTAATTATTTTTGTTAATAACGGAATTTATGGGATGACCGGTGGCCAAATGGCACCTACTACCCTGCCTGGAATGAAATCTTCAACCTCTCCTTATGGAAGAGATGTTAAAATGATGGGGAGCCCGATAAAAATGACAGAATTAATTTCACACCTCGATGGAGCTTATTTTGTTACCCGTCAAGCGGTGCATACTCCAGCGCATGTGCGTAAAACAAAGAAGGCTGTTAAAATGGCATTGCAAAATCAGATGGATAAAAAAGGTGGGGTTTCCTTCGTAGAAATTGTATCTAATTGTAATTCTGGTTGGAAGATGAGCCCAGTTCATGCCAATGAATGGATGGTTGATAACATGTTCCCATTTTATCCTTTAGGAGATATTAAAGTGGATGGAGAAATGGTGAAAAAATAAGTTGACAGATTCAAAAAAGATTTAAAATATAAAATAATGACAGAAGAAATTATCATTGCAGGTTTTGGTGGACAAGGTGTTTTATCCATGGGTAAAATTCTTGCCTATTCCGGAATTATGCAAGATCAAGAAGTTAGCTGGATGCCCTCTTATGGCCCTGAAATGCGCGGAGGAACTGCAAATGTTACCGTAATAATTAGTGACGAAAGAGTGAGTTCACCTGTATTAACCGAGTTTGACACTGCAATTATCCTGAATCAACAATCAATGGACAAGTTCGAAAAAACGGTAAAACCTGGGGGTTATCTTTTATATGACCCGAATGGAATTTTACGACATCCCGAACGCAAAGATATTAATATCTTTAAAATTGAAGGAAATAAACTTGCTTCGGAAATGGGAAATACCAAAATTTTCAATATGGTGGTATTAGGCGCCTATATGAAGATGCGCCCAATAGTAAAAATTGAAAATGTAATAAAAGGTTTAAAAAAATCATTGCCCGAAAGATATCACTCAATGATTCCACTGAATGAATCTGCTATTAATAAAGGCATGGAGAATATTGTAAGTGCTTAGCAAAGCGATATAAAACTTAAAGGCCTTCTCTCATGAAAACATGATTGAAGGTTTTTTTGTTTTAAACAAAAAATGGATTCAAATTTAAATCCTCTATACCCTTGTAAATATTACATAATTGGTAGCTGATTTTTTTTTCAAATATTTTTTTTATCCCGTCATAGTTTCTTAATTTGCACAAAAGAATTCAAAGTAGATTTTATCACTTTAATTTCTTTAAATTGTTCTAATTAACGCTATTCAGGATGGACATCATCTTTTTCAAAATTGCAATTGTACTCACGTTTGTCTTATTTTTCTTACCTAAACAATTCCAGTATTATTGGGGCTTACTCATACATATTTGTATCGTTGCTGTTAGCAGTGTTTGGGCTATACAAAGCTTATCTTCGAATATAGAAAGTCTATCATTCCCATTTATATTCTTCTTTGGAGAACCTCTGAATTTAGAGATTGACAAGCTCTCCGCATTTTTTATTCTGGTTATCAACTTCACATTATTAACGGGAATTCTCTACGCCAAAGGATACTTAGCCCCTTATTTTTATAAGAAAAACAAGATCGAATTGGCATTGCACTATTTTAGCTTTTTATGGTTACATATTTCCATGCTGCTTATAGTGATGTTTCGAGATGCATTAGCCTTTTTAATTATATGGGAGCTTATGTCAATCTCGTCTTTTTTATTGGTGATTTTCGAATCGGAGAAAAAGGAAACCATTAAAATTGGCATCAAATATCTGGTTCAAATGCATATTGGTGCTGTATTTATTATGTTTGCATTTATCTTGGCATTTGTTCGAGGTGGCGGGGAATTCAGCTTTGATGGTCTTTTGGTATATTTCGAAAGTCATAATCCTTTCCTTTTGTTTTTAATCTTTTTTATTGGTTTTGGAATCAAAGCCGGCTTTATCCCTCTACATTCTTGGTTGCCTCATGCGCATCCTGCTGCCCCATCGCATGTTTCAGGCGTAATGAGTGGCGTAATGATAAAAATGGGTATTTACGGAATCCTTCGCGTACTTACATACATTCATCACGATCTATTTGATATTGGGCTGTTCATCCTGATTATTTCGCTCATTTCTGGTGTTTTAGGTGTTTCATTAGCCATCGTCCAACATGATGTAAAAAAATTATTAGCTTACCATAGTATTGAGAATATTGGAATCATTGGCATTGGTATTGGATTAGGTATAATTGGTGTTGCAAAAGATCTTCCTGTTTTAGCTGTTCTCGGCTTTGCAGGAGGTATTCTACACATATTTAATCATTCACTTTTTAAATCCCTTTTGTTTTATACTGCAGGTTCCGTCTACCGGCAAACACATACCCGGAATATTGAACAATTGGGAGGCTTGATAAAAAAAATGCCAAAAACCGCTTTATTTTTTCTTTTAGGTGCATTGGCTATCAGTGGTTTGCCTCCTTTCAACGGATTTATCTCAGAGTTTTTTATTTATGCCGGTATGTTTAAATCTTTACATTCTGCCGGTTTATATACCGATATTATCCTCTTATTCAGTTTTTCAGGGTTGGTTCTCATTGGTGGCTTAGCGATCTTTTGTTTTACTAAAGTTTTTAGTATTATTTTTTTAGGAACCCCTCGTTCGGATAAAGTTGCCCAAGCTACCGAAGTAGAACCCGGAATGATATTCCCAAACTATCTTATCGGATTTATAATTATCCTAATTGGGTTAGGTCCTATGTTATTAGTTAAACCGCTAGCTAATATTGTAAGTATGTTCATTACTGACACTACACCCATTCAGCAAATCATCCCCACTTTAAATGGTATCAGCATTTCTTCAGGAATATTTATTGCTTTGATTGGAATTGTTTGGATTTTAAGAGCATGGCAGCAAAAAAAACAAATTATTAAACAAGGAGACACCTGGGGTTGCGGTTATACAGCAGCCAATCCTGCAATCCATCAATATACTGCAACTTCTTATGCTGATAATTTCGGGCAGTTATCTTCTCATTTAGTCAACATAAAAAAGGATTTTAAAGAATTTAAAGAAGATGAAGTGTTTCCTGAAGAGAAAAGCTTTGAAACTCACTCAAGTGATATTTTTGAGGATTACCTGATTTTGAAACCTGCTAATCATTTCTATTCAAGGCTAAAGAAAATGGGCGTTTTACAAACAGGTAAAATTCAACATTACCTGCTCTACTCCTTGCTGTTTTTAATTGTCATCTATCTATTAACGATTTTAAATTGGATCTAATATGATTAGCTTCTTATGCATCTTAATATCAGCCTTATTTTTTGCCGGAATTATTTCGAAAGTGAAAACAAAAATTGGTGCCCGTAAAATGCCTTCCATACTTCAACCTTTATTTGATGTGATTCGCTTATTCAAAAAAGGAGCCATTTATAGCCCAACCACCAGTATTATTTTTAAAGCAGCTCCTCCTATTTATTTTGCATCCGTAATATTGGCTAGCTTTTTCATACCCTTATTTGATGGGAGAGGAATCCTTTCATTTGATGGTGATTTTGTATTCTTCACATACCTCTTGGCTCTAGGTAAATTCATGATGATTATTGCTGCAATGGATACCGGTAGCGGCTTTGAAGGAATGGGAGCAAATCGTGAAGCATTGTATTCGATGTTGGTTGAACCGGCATTTTTTATCATCATGGGATCTTTGGCTCTTTTCACAAATATTACTTCTTTTCAGGAACTATATTATAATTTACATCTCGGTACTGATCTCTCATTGATTATTGGCATAGCTTCTATTTATATTTTGGTTTATATCGCAATGGTCGAGAATTCGAGAATGCCGGTTGATGACCCAAAAACGCATTTGGAACTAACCATGGTTCATGAAGTGATGATTTTGGATAATAGCGGGTTCGATTTAGCTTTAATGAATATCGCTGCTTGGTTAAAATTTTCTATTTATGGAGCATTGATTTCAAACTTTATGATCCAATCTTTTTGGCCTTTGTACTTTAAAATTATTGCATTTTTAATTATTCAGGCCTCATTTGCCTCAATGGTTGGAATATTAGAATCATTTAGGGCCAGAAATAAAATGGAGAAAAACCCCCAATGGATTATCATGTTATCTTCCATTGCCGTGATCATTTTTTTAACCACTTTAATCATCACAAATAAAATTATATTAAACTAACATGACTTATCTATTAATTATATTGTATGCGATAACACTTGTTTACTTTGCCCTTTCGGAACGGGTAAAAAAGTTTATATGGATTCTGTCAATTCAGGGAGCAATTTTATTTGGAGTCGTTTTTTTTAGTTTGAACAAGATAGAACTATTTGATTTTTTGTTTATTTTGCTCGAAACCATTCTAATCAAATCGATTGTTATTCCATGGTTTTTAAATAAAGTACGGAAGCACAATAATCTCAGAAGAGAGCATGAGACCTATGTTCCTGTCTTTTTTTCACTTATCATGGTAATTCTTATTTTATTGATAAGTTTTGTCCTAAGCAATTATTTGAACAATTCACAAATGCATACCCAATATTTTACGGTTGCTATTGCCTCGGTATTATTCGGAATATATTTTATCATCATCCATAAAAATATTTTTTCACATTTAGTAGGTTATCTGATTATTGAGAATGGAATATTCTTGCTCGCGTTAGCAGTTGGTAGTACAAATCCGTTGATGGTGAACCTGGCCGTTCTATTAGATGTTTTTATGGGCGTTTTGGTATTAGGAATTTTTATTAATCACATAGGTGATACGTTTAGCAGTGTGAAAAGTGAACATCTTTCAAAATTAAAAGACAACTAGAATGTTATTCATATATACAATCATATCGATAGTTATCAGTCTATCCATTTTATTTGCAAAAAAGAATATGCTTACAAAGGTGTTATCTGTTGTTTTTTTAGTTGCGCAAATATCTCTGAGTTTTATTGCTTTTTTAAGAATTGGGGAAGTCGATTCTTTATATTTTAAATTTGATGCGCTTGGCATTCTCTTGGGTTTTGTGTTAAGTATTTTAAGTGTCGCTACTTTCTATCATAGCACGTTGTACTTAAAGCGACATGATTTTTCAAACAGACAAGAAGCCATATATTATTCATCGTTAGTTATGTTAATTGCTTCAATGATGAATGCTTATTTTGCTGAAAATGTAGCTTTGTTATGGGTTTGTATTGAGGCAACCACTTTATTTATTACCATCTTAATTTTTCATGAACGCACCAAAGAAGCATTGGAAGCAACCTGGAAATATTTATTCATTTCATCGGTTGGTGTGGCAATTGCATTTATTGGCATCTTATTTTTAAGCATGGCTGCCAACAGTACTGGTATCACAAATTTAAGTTATGAAAGCTTGCTTTCGGTAGCTCATGAAATGAACACAAGCTGGCTTAAAGTAGCTTTCATTCTCATACTCGCCGGGTACTCGGTAAAGCTAAGTTTATTTCCGCTGTATGCTGCTGCAATAGATGCAAAAACAATTGCCCCATCCCCTATCAATGCATTAATGTCGACAGCCCTTGTTAATGTGGCTTTTGTGGCAATATTCAGAACTTTTATTATTATTTCACAAACAAGCACCATGGCCTGGGCTCAAAATATTTTGATCATTACCGGGGTTGCTTCTATCTTCATCGCAACCATTCAGCTCACACGAATACAAAGATTAAAAAGAATGTATGCATTTTCATCCATGAAACATGTGGGTGTTATTGCAATTGGACTGGCTGTTGGAGGATTAGGTTATTATGCAGCAATTCTACATCTTATATTCCATTCATTTGTTAAAGCGAGTATCTATTATCAAGTAGGGGCAATCCGGCAGTTTTTTAAAACAGGATGGGTTAGAGATACCGGTAATTATTTTAAGCTAAATCCGGTTGGTGGACTCGCTCTTATATTATGCGAAATCTCTGTCTTGTCTATTCCTCCTTCTGGTCTTTTTGTCAGCGAGTTCTTGACATTTAAAGCAATCATAATGAGCGGACATATTTATATTGCTATTTTCTTGTTTCTACTTTTGACGGTTATCATTTATGTATTTAGTAAAAATACATATCATCTTTTATTTGCTGAAGCACCAGCAGATATTGACTACAGCAAAATTAAAACGGTTCCCTACGAAAGCGCTTCTCAATTTATACTACTTTTTCTGGTTATCTATTTAGGAATAAGTCCACCTCAGTTTTTTACCGATTTAATACATGCAGCAACTGCTATTTTAAACTAATTCGATATGTCAGCATTACATAAAATATTACGAATAAAAAACGGAGAAGCAGTAAGCTTAGATAAAATTCCGCTGCTGAACTATCCTGATTTTTCAATTGAAGTTCGAAGTTTATTAACTGAATTACAGAATCATTGTGCAGTTTATTATGCATTACCTGATAAGCAAGGTTTGCGTTTCATTATGGCAATCGCCGATGATAAAAAACATGATATCTCTTTACTTTCTCATCTTTTAAGTGCAAATGCTAAACAAGAATTAGATTCGTTAAGCCAACATGTTATTGCCTTACATATTTTTGAAAGAGAAATCTATGAGAATTTTGGAATAGAATTCACTAATCACCCTTGGCAAAAACCGGTGCGGTTTGCATTTAACAGAGCCAATCAAAATTTAAAAATCAACGATTATCCTTTTTATTCGATTAAAAGCGAGGAATTACACGAAGTTGGTGTTGGACCAATTCATGCAGGTGTTATTGAACCTGGGCATTTCAGGTTTATCTGTAATGGTGAAAATGTTTTACATCTTGAAATTCAACTAGGATGGCAACACCGTGGAGTTGAACAATTATTTTTGGATAAAAAGAAAAATCTGCAACGCAATATATTGGCTGAAAATATTGCAGGAGATACTACGATAGGTCATACAAGCACTTTTGCTCAGGTAATGGAAGCATTATCTGAAAAAACTATAACTGAACAAACTCAAATAGAAAGAGCTTTGGCTCTGGAATTAGAAAGAATAGGCATTCACACCGGAGATATTTCCGCCTTATGTACTGACGTAGCCTACAATTTAGGTGCAAATGTTTTTGGTATTTTACGTACAGGAATAATCAATTTTACACAAGCATGGTGCGGTAACAGATTTGGTAAAAGCTTAATTCGAATTGGCGGAACCCATTTCCCATTCACCGAAGAATTAAAACAACAATTAATTTCCGTTTTGGATGCTTATGAAAAACAATTTGACGAAATGGCTCATTTAACTTTCCGCTTGCCTAGCGTTGAAAACCGTTTCGATAATGTTGGAAATATAAGTTCTAAACAAGCGCGATTAATTGGTAGCGTTGGTTTGTCAGCGCGAATGTCTGATATTGAGAGAGACATTCGTGTGAGCCATCCTACACTTGCTTACAGAAAATTTCCTTACAAGACCATTACTGGAGAAAAAGGTGATGTATATGCTCGTTTTTTGTTGAAGAGAAAGGAAATAAAAGCTTCGATTGCATGGATTCGAAATTTACTAGATAACTATCAATTTGATGCTTCAAATACTGAAAAACCCAATTATGATCTGGCTTTAAAAACCAATCATTTTGCGATCGCATTAACAGAAGCCTGGAGAGGAGAAGTTTGTCATTGTGCTGTTACCGATGAAAATGGTAATTTAATGCATTACAAAGTAAAAGATCCTTCCATGCATAATTGGAAATCCCTGGAACTTTCATTGAGAAATGTGGAAATTTCAGATTTCCCCATTAATAATAAAAGTTATAATTTGAGTTATTGCGGTCACGATCTTTAAAAACACATTAATGATTATATCTACTAAAATACTGATTCATAACGGAAAACAATATATTCCTGATTTACGAAACGTAAAACTTAAAGCTCCGTTTCGAGGCAGGCCAGAAATTAGTTTGGCCAAAGTTGATGAGCAGGCATTGGTTGAAATTTGTCCTTTGGGTGCAATTAACTCAAATCCGATTAGCATTGACATGGGTAAATGTGCTTTTTGTGGCGAATGTGCATTTGCATTTCCTGAAAAAATTAAATTCACCAGCGATTTTAAAACCTCATCAAATAAAAGGGAAGATTTAATCATTAAAGAAGGCGAAACTTCTGAAATTAAAATTGATGAAGCATCTATAAAACCTGAAATTAGAAAAACATTTTCTAAATCTTTAAAATTAAGACAAGTTTCAGCAGGCGGTGATAACTCTTGTGAATTTGAATTGGGAGCTTGTGGTAATGCTAATTTTGATATGGGTAGGTTTGGAATTGAATTTACGGCATCACCCCGTCATGCTGATGGAATTGTAGTGACCGGACCTATTAGCGAAAATATGGCTGAAGCTTTGCGAATTGCTTACGATGCCACTCCCGATCCAAAGATATTTGTTCTATGTGGTGTCGATGCCATAAGCGGAGGGATTTTTGCTGATAGCAAAGCATTAGATAGAAGTATTTTAAAAGATGTTAATGTAGATTTATATATTCCCGGAAATCCTACCCATCCTTTAACTTTTATCAATGCTATTCTGGATTTGACAAGAGGACTGAAATGATTTTCTCTTTTCATCTTTTTATATTAAACTTAATTATTGCTTATGAAATTGGATCAGAATGAACTTTTTGAACTACTTGAAGCCAAGTATAAGCAATACAATCAGCCCGAATTTATTGAAACAGATCCCATAAAAATTCCTCATCACTTTTCGATTAAGCAAGATATTGAAATAGCAGGCTTTTTGGCTGCCACACTTGCCTGGGGGCAACGTAAAACAATATTAAAAAATGCAACCCAATTGATGGAATGGATGGATCATTCCCCACATGATTTCATTTTAAACTTTGAATATTCTGATTTAAAAACCTTTGAAGACTTCAAGCATCGTACCTTCAATGGAATTGATTGCATCTATTTTTTAAAATCACTCCAACATATTTACCGAAAATCATTGAGTTTAGAAGATGCCTTCTTCCCAAACTCTTCAAACATAAACGTGGCCGAAAATATTTCAGATTTCAAAAAACTATTCTTTTCTCTTTCACATCATCAGCGAACAGAAAAACATTTGGCGAATCCTCAGAAAGGTTCAGCTGCAAAACGCATCAACATGTTTTTAAGGTGGATGGTTCGTAAAGATGAACATGGGGTTGATTTTGGGATTTGGCAGAAAACAAAACCATCAGAGCTTTATTGCCCTCTTGATGTCCATTCAGGAAACGTGGCCCGAAAACTTGGTTTATTAAATCGCACACAAAATGATTGGAGAGCGGTGGAAGAATTAACAGCACAACTTCAGAAATTTGATAAAGATGATCCGGTAAAATATGACTATGCCCTTTTTGGACTTGGAGTTTTTGAAGATTTCTAAATCTGGGCTGATTTATCAAGTTCTGGATAAATTTCTAACATTTTAAATACAGATTCAGATCCTTTTCACTCCAAGTATAATTTTGAAATTTTTAGCTTACCAATTAGTCTTAAAACAGTTAACTTAATATCTATTTATGCAATATATATAGATGTGTTAAATAATATCTTACATTTACAATACCTTAAAGGTGCCTTAAATAATTAACGGATGTCAAACAATTAAATCATTATTAGCATGAAAAAGCATTTGTTTTCACAGTTTTTGGCCATCGTATTTTGTGGCATAATCTTCCAGTCTTGTCAAGTTGACGAGACAAGTATTATTAATCAACCAATAGATGAAGGTATTATTAAGACTAGTTCTTACCTAAACAATTTAAAGTCGGTTGGTTGTATTGATCCAACAAACCCAATTTATACCAAAGTAACTGCCGAGCAAACTATCGAATGGGGTAATAAGCATAATCCATTTACAAAAACAGTTTCCATTGTATTTTACAATACTGAAACGCATTTTATAATTGAAGTGATGAGTACAAATGGATGGTCTAATTTAATTATTGATGGAGCTACGGCCTGGAACAAGGGCCCTGTTGCAGAAAACATCTGGGGTGTTTTTCAAACAGAATTACCATTGAACTGGTCTGCTGGTGATGCGATGAACTTTAATTTAAAGGTTGTCGGTCATGGTCCACAAGCTAAGTTTGAAATCAATTACGAACTTATTGGCCTTTGCAGTACCAATTTTGGAACCATGACTGATATTGAAGGCAATGTTTATGAAACCGTTGAAATTGGCGAACTCGAATGGATGCGTGAAAATCTGGGAACTATGACTTTCAATAATGGTGAACTCATTCCTACAGGTTTTAGTGCTGAGGAATGGATTAACTATTCAGGTACAGGTCCTGCCGTCGAAATTTTCTGGGCAATTGAATTTGGACCAATCGATTATGAAGCCAGAGAAAAAATACATGAAGATTATGGTGCATTATACAACTTTATGGCTGCTTCGGATCCAAGGGGATTATGTCCAACCGGTTGGCGTGTTGCAACCAAACAGGACTGGCAACAACTTCTATCATATGTTGAGAATATAAATAATTTCGAGGTCGGAAACCAATTAAAATCATGCCGTCAGCAAAATTCTCCGCTTGGAGGTGAATGCGCAACCATGGAGGATCCATACTGGGAAGATTATGATCAAACCAATTATGGATTGGATTTGTATGGATTCTCTGCAATCCCCGGTGGACACAGAAACCAAATTGGTGGGTTTGGGAATATCAGAGTTGAGGCACATTATTGGACGAGTACACCAGATCTTTACGCACCACCAGATTACCCAAATGGCGCTGGATTTGCTTTTGGAATGCGAACAAACCAGTCAGATGTTTATATGTTTGGGGAAGTAATAGAAAGAGCACATAGTGTTCGTTGTGTCAGGGATAAGAATTAAAATAATTATTAGACTTTAATCTACAAAAAAATACTAAGGATGGCTTCGCATAAAGATGCCATCCTTAATTATTTAGAATTTAGAAATACTTCAGAAGTTCATTAAACATCAAATAGGCAAAAATAATCAAGGAAAAAATTAAGATAATTTTTGTCATTAATGAGTTTTTATGCTCTCTTAACCATTTTAATTGATTGTTTAAGTAAAGCAATGTCATCGCTAAAAATGGCATAAAAAAAGCACCTGCTACCGCATACAAAATTACAATCCAAACAGGCTTGCCCATAAAAAGCAAAATAATAGGAGGAATTGCCAAGTAAATCACATAGTATTTATAAAATTTACTTTGGGCCAATTTTGATTGTTCCAGCCTTCCCCTCTTAAATTTCAATTGCACAAAATCAGCAAATAAATACGGAATGCCATGCCACACTCCTATCATGGAAGAAAGAACAGCTCCCCAAAATCCGATGAGGAAAATCCACTTTCCTAAATCTCCTGTTACTTCCCCCATTTTATCAGCCAGCGCTAAAACCATCATATTACCTTGCATCACTTCCAGTTTTGTACCAGCAGCAACAATCATGATGGCTAGGCCGAATAAACCTGTCAGAATATATGCAAAACCTAAGTCAAGCCTACTCTGTTTAAGAAATGTGCTTCCTTTCCATTTTTTCTCACTAATCCAATAACCATAACTCAGCAGGGTTACACTACCTCCTACTCCACCAATCACTCCAAATACAAATTTAAGAGATCCGGGAGGGATACTCGGAATGAAAATGGATGTCAAAATTTCCAGGATATCCGGCTTAATTAATATGGCACTTGTAATAGTGATCACAAACATCAAGGCAATAAAAAATTTCATCATTTTCTCGATGAGCTTATATTTTCCGGCAATTACCAATACCGCAGCCAAAACAGAATGGATAACACCCCATTGGGCAACGCTTAATTCAGGAAATATAGCATGTGCTGCCAACCCACAAGCTGCCATCAATGCAGCGGCAACAATAAAAGACCAAATGATCAAATAAACAAAAAAGTACCAACTAAAAACGGAATTTAATTTCTCAGTCCAGGCTTGCATCAAGCTTGAACCATTTACCAATTGCCATCTCGAAACTCCTTCATTTAAAACATATTTTAATATAGCTCCGATAATGGCAGCCCAAAGTAAAGTGTAACCATATTGAGCTCCTGAAACTGCTGCTGCAATCAAATCTCCGGCGCCTATGCCAGTTGCTGCAACCACTATTCCTGGTCCTAAAATTTTAAAAACATTTTTAGTTTTAGAACTCATCATTAACAACTTTCTGATTGGGTAGTAGATGTTGAAATGGATTCACGTTTATAGGACCAAATCATGATAAAAATACTCATCAATACAAATATAATGGACAAACCAAATGTTGCTGTAAAACCAAACAGTTCATAAAAAAAGATGCCAAACAAAGGGCCTATCATGGCGCGAAGACCGACAAGTGATAAATGCAAAGATTGGTAAGTTCCTGCCTCTTCTGGTTTACAAAAGTAGGATGATCCGATATTCCAAAGTAAAACCATGGATGCTGCAAAAACGCCGTGGAAAACAACATAAGCAATCAAGGAATAATACATTCTGATATTAAAAATATCGAAATAAAATGGGACGTATGAAGTTAGTGCCAGAAAAAAAATGTATAAACCTAAAGAAGTATAAGTTAGCACTCCAAACAGTCGAGGATCTGTTCTTCCCATTAGTTTGCCAAACCATGGTAATAGTAAAATGGCAATAATATTATAGGCATTTCGATAAAAGGCAACACTTGAATAGTTTAAATTTAACTCTTCATAAAAATAAATAAATAAAATAGGTGTTGTGAACATAAACGCAAAGCCATAAAGCATAAACCCAACTTCAAAATGGCGATACGGAACATTGTCCTTTAAAATGCAATACATATTTTTAGCCGACTGAGAAACCGATTGAAACACACTCTTTCTAATCGTAATTGGCTTTTCCTCAGGGAAATTAATATGAGTCAATAAATAAACTGACCCTACTCCCAGAATAGCCATCACAGGAAATACGTATACAAAAATATAATTATCAACATCCAGCCATATCCCGTAAACCAAGGTAACAACCAGCATCACAATTTTGTTTAATGAAGTGGAAATGCTGTATAAATGCGCGAAATTGCGTGCCTGGTAATTTGCTTTTAATAAATAATTTATGTTTGGAAAAATGATTGGGTTACCCAGAAAATAAATCAAAAATATGGCAAGAAAAATATAGTGATAAATAGAATCAGCCTGAAATGATGCCGCCGATCGCGGAAAAAAGATTAGTAGCAGTAAAGGGAGTCGTGTGAGAAGTCCGGTAAGCTGCAATAATTTTTTTCGATTTTTTATCCTTCTCAAAAACTCGTTTACGAAAAGTAAAAAAACAAAAACAACTGCACTAAACTGAAATAAAAATCCAAGTTGATAATTCGATCCAAATAAACTCTTCAAAAATACAAACTCATTCAAAGCCAGCACTCCTAAAATCACACCTTCAATTAATGTATAAATCGTGTGAAGTTTAAATGTTCGCCTTTCGAGTGGATTTAAATTAAGTTTCCGAAGTTTTAACATAAGCTTAAAATGGAATTGCAAATGTAATTCAAATATTGGGTTTTTATAAGAACTGTTAATCAATTGTTAAATCTATTTAGAGGTATTCCAAATAATTTGTTTTAGCATATCTTTGCAATTCAATCAAAAACAGAAAAATGAAAAAATTATTTATATCAATCATCCTAATTAGCATTGTAGGTATGGGTTATGCGCAAGAAAAAAAATTTCACGATTTTAAGGCTGAAAGCATTACAGGTGAAGTCATTGATTTATCAGTATTTAAAGGAAAGAAAATTTTGGTGGTTAATACGGCATCAAAATGTGGGTTAACTCCTCAATACGAGCAACTGCAAGAACTTTATGACACTTATGGAGGTGAAGGTTTCGAAATTGTAGGTTTTCCGGCAAACAATTTTGGAAATCAAGAGCCTGGAACAAATGCAGAAATCAAAGCATTCTGTCAGCAAAACTATGGTGTTAGCTTTATCATGATGAATAAAATTTCGGTAAAAGGAGCTGATATTCATCCAATATACGCTTGGTTAACTCAAAAAAGTCAGAATGGTGTTAAAGATTCAGAAGTTACCTGGAATTTCCAAAAATACCTTATTGACGAAGATGGCCATTTGGTTGATTTTGCAACTCCAAAAACAGAGCCTTTTGACCAAAAAATTATCGCTTGGTTAGAAGAATAATATCTTATGAATTATTAGTTATGAGATAAAATATATTCATTGTAATAACCTTTGACTAATAATTCATAAATTTACATTCATGAACCAAGAAGCATTATTTAAAATCACTTATGGTCTTTATGTTGTAAGTGCAACTGATGGCCAGCAAATGACTGGGCATATCTCGAACACAGCGTTTCAAATAACCGCCGATCCGGTTAGGTTTGCGATAGCTTCAAATAAAGACAACCTCACCACTGATTTTATCATTAAGAGTAAAGCATTTAGTATTTCGGTTTTAGAACAAGATGTTGATTTGAATTTCTTGGGCCCGTGGGGCTTTAAGTCGGGACGTGAAATTAGTAAATTTGATAAAGTTCAGCATAAAATTGGTGATTTAGGATCTCCGATATTGTTAGAAAAAACCGTAGCTTACTTTGATTGTAAACTTGCCGAAACAATCGATACAGGTACACATATCCTTTTTATCGGAGATGTAATTGACATGGATGTGGTGAACGAAAATGCAACTCCGCTCACTTATGAATACTACCGCAGCGTTATTAAAGGAATTTCACCTAAAAACGCGCCAACTTATATTGCCGATCATGATGAAGATGATGAAGCCAAAACTGAAAAAAAAGATACTAAAAAACAACTTTATCAATGTACAGTTTGTGGGTTAATTTACGACCCTGAAGAAGGAGATCCTGATTCGGGGATTGAACCGGGTACGGCATTTGAAGATATTCCAGACAATTGGACCTGTCCTGTTTGTGGGGTTACCAAGGATGATTTCAAGCCCATAAATATTTAATGATATTCGACTGTCAATTTATAATTTCCGATTTTTGATTTATCATGCCGATTAACAAACCTCTTAACTTTTAAATGCCTCAACATCCGAACCTTTGAACATTCAAGAATCATTTCGTAATTTTACTTTTCATATTATTGGCTGAAGATGAAAAAATTACTATCCCATATCCTTACTCCTGTATACTTTTTAGTTTTTGGGTTGATACTGCTCGTTTTTCATCCGATTCAGGTTATTTGTAAAAATATTTGGGGTTATAATTGCCATAAGAAATCAGTCAGCATTTTAAACTTATTGATTTTTAAAAGCCTGAAAATCATTGGGGCAAAAATCATTGTTCAAGGATCATACAATTTACCAACTAATCGGCCGCTTATAATTGTTTCAAACCACCAAAGCACTTACGATATTCCGGCCATATTATGGTTATTCAGAAAAAATCATCCCAAATTTATTTCTAAAAAGAGTTTGGGCAAGCACATCCCCAGCATCTCATATAACTTGCGACATAGTGGTTCTGCCATTATCGATCGTAAAAACCCCACGCAGGCGATTAAAGAGATTATCAGGCTTGGGCGGTTTATAGAAAAAAACAATTATTCTGCATGTATTTTCCCGGAAGGAACACGCACCAGAACCGGGAAATTAAGAACCTTTCAATCTGGAGGAATTAAAACCTTACTAAAAGTTTCGCCTTCTGCCTTAATTGTTCCATTTGCAGTCAAGGGTAATAATCATTTACTCAGGTTTGGAGCTTATCCTTTAAGTTTTGGCGAAACCCTGAGATTTAAAGCTCTGGAGCCAATAGAGCCTCAAGGATTCTCTTCCGAAGAATTGGTACTA
The DNA here is from genome assembly GCA_963675215.1 of Bacteroidales bacterium. Lineage (GTDB taxonomy): Bacteria > Bacteroidota > Bacteroidia > Bacteroidales. The sequence goes on along the minus strand of OY775914.1, from coordinate 2,708,572 downwards.
AAAATTCAGAATCTTATTGAGAAGGAAATTAACAGTTAATATTGTTGAAAAACAGAGGGTTCAATATCGAAAAGGGCATCCATCAAATTATTGATATTTATAATTCCATTTTGGCTTTTAAAACATTCAGAATTTTCAACCATTAACTCATATCACAAAAACTTTCCCCTATATTTACATTCCAAATTCAACTTTTAAACCGAATGAAAAAAATCATCTTAAGTATTTTAATTACACTGGTATTTATTTCTTGCCAAAATAATGGTTCAAAAAAAACAATTGATCAAACAGAAAATAATCAACTTGCACAAGAAGTGATTAATGAAACCCTCCGATCATGGAAGGCTTACAAAGAATATGCATGGGGTCATGATGCACTTGCTCCGCTATCAAAATCATTTACCGACTGGTACGACGAACCACTTTATATTTCGCCTATTGATGCTTATAGTACACTCCATTTAATGGGATTAACAGAAGAAACCAAAGAAATTGAGAAATATGTGGTTGATTCTTTGGATTTCAATAAAGATATTGACGCTAAAATTTTTGAAGTCAATATTCGAATATTGGGGGGCTTGCTTTCTATGTACGAATTATCAGGTAACGAAATGGTTTTAGCTAAAGCAAAAGATTTTGCCGATCGTATGATGCCGGCTTTTAATACAAAAACCGGCATTCCAAAGTATTGGGTTAACCTTAAAACAGGTATTGCCAGAGGTGACACCGTGAATGTGGCTGAAGCCGGAACCTATACTTTTGAAATGGGGATGTTAAGCTATTATACCAAAGATCCAAAATACTATCAGGCTGGTAAAAAGGCAACACTGGCAATTTTCAACCGACGCTCAGCTATCGGATTGATAGGTGATATAATTGATGTCGAAACAGGTGAATGGATTTCTGAAAACAGTCATATTTGTGCAGGCGTAGATTCCTATTACGAATATTTATACAAGAGTTTTTTGATGTTCGGAGATGCTGAACTGGGTGAGATTTGGGATGAAAGTATTGTTGGCATTCATCAATATTTGGCTGAAGAATATAATGGAAATTTATGGTATGGAAGGGTAAACATGAATACTGGCGAACAAACAAGCTCAGTCGTAACATTATACGATGCATTCTTTCCTGCAATCTTGGCACTTTCTGGCGACATGGAACGGGCTAAGAAACATCAGCAAACCTGGAACTGGCTTTGGAATAAATATGGATTAGAACCATCTGCCTATGATTATAAGCTTGAAAAACCTACTTATCCTGCTTACAACTTAAATCCTGAAATTATCGAATCTGCTTATTATTTATACCATCTAACAGCAGAAATCACCTTTTTGGAAATGAACAAAACATTTTGGGCTGACCTTAAAAAATACTGCCGAACGGATGTTGCATTTACTTCTGTTGCCAATGTGGAAACCATGGAACAAAAGGATTATATGCCTACGTTCTTCTTTGCTGAAACGCTAAAATATTTATATCTCACATTTTCACAGCATCAAAACAGTTTTGATTTTGACGACCATATTTTCAATACCGAAGCACATCCTTTCCGCAGAAGTGGTATTGATAAAACGGAGGCTAAAATTAGATTAGGCTTTTAGAAAGATATTTGAGATATTTGTCCTTAAATAAATGGCCAGACAGTTCATATGAATGATCTGCATCTGCGTAACTATAATATTTCAATACAAACAGAAGAAATTTTCATTATCAATATAAAAAAGTTATACTTTTATTCTTAAGAATATACTTATCGAATATCGCGCCTAAATATTCGTATTTCAATTACCCTAAAAACGAGCATGTTCGTTAAAACAGATGAGGATGGATACTTATATGCAAGTGGCATCCAAATTAATTAAAAAAATATTCAAATATGAAAATGGTAAAATTTTTATTAATTGCACTAATCATTGGTTTTTCAGCACAAATTAATGCACAATCAGCTGATGAAATTTTAGCTAATTATTTCGAAAACATTGGAGGTTTAGATAAATTGCAACAGCTAGAAGGCATGAAGATGAGTGCCAAAGTGAATCAAGGAGGAATGGAAATTCCGCTGGAAATGGTTCAGTTAAAAAATGGAAAGCAAATGACCGTTATAAATTTCCAGGGAAAAGAGATTAAACAAGGTGTTTTTAATGGTGAAGTTTTATGGAGCACTAATTTTATGACGCAAAAAGCTGAAAAAGGCGACCAGGAAACAACAGATAACATGAAGCTTCAAATGAAAGATTTTCCTGACCCATTTCTAAATTACAAAGAAAAAGGTTATTTGGTTGAATTATTAGGTAAAGAAAGCATTGATGGTGCAGATGCTTTCAAAATAAAACTTACAAAATCACCTATAACTGTTGATGGAGTTAAAGAAGATGATATTTCTTATTATTATTTCGATGCTGAAAATTTTATTCCGCTCGTAGTTCACTCTGAGATTAAAACAGGTCCGATGAAAGGGCAAGTATCAGAAACAAAAATGAGTGACTATTTGGAAGTTGATGGATTGTTTTTCCCACATTCCTTAACACAAGGATTAAAAGGCCAGCCCGGTCAAGCAATAGCCATTGATAAAATTGAGTTAAATCCTCAGGTTGATGACAAAGAATTTGAGTTTCCTGAAGAAGAAGCTACAGAAGCTGATCCGGAAAAGAAATAAAAAATAATTTTAGAAAAAACCCTCAATTTAAATCGAATTGAGGGTTTTTAGTATTATTAACCAAACTGCAATAAAATGAAAAATATATTTTTAGCAATTGTATTAAGTATTGGACTAATCCCCATCTATTCAAATGCTCAAAACTCAGAACCTATTAAAATCCAGGATCTGTTTGGTGATTTAACGGCACGTCATATTGGCCCCGCATTAATGAGTGGAAGAATTAACGATATGGAAGTTCATCCTACCAATCCGCGAATAATTTATACAGGTACTGCCGGCGGTGGTGTCTGGAAATCGAATGATGCCGGAACAACTTTCAATCCTATTTTTGATGATTATTGCCAATCGATAGGTGCGGTTGCACTAGACCCCAACGATCCTGACAATGTAATTTACGTTGGTACAGGAGAAACATGGCCGCGAAACAGCGTTTCGATTGGAGATGGACTATATAAGTCAATAGATGGAGGGTCAAACTGGAAAAAAATCGGTTTAGAAAATTCAGAACGCATTGCTAACATCATTGTTAATCCAAATAATTCGAACGAAATTTATGTAGCTGTTTTAGGTGCACTTTGGTCAGATAGCGACGAAAGAGGCGTTTATAAATCAACTGATGGTGGAACAACTTGGGAAAACATCCTTTTTGTAAATCAAAAAACCGGTGCTGCTGAACTAGCAATGGATCCAAGCAATCCGGATGTACTTTATGCTTCAATGTGGGAATTTAGGCGTACAGGTTGGTCTTTTGAATCGGGAGGCGAAGCCAGCGCACTTTATAAATCTACAGATGCAGGTAAAACCTGGAATAAAATTCATAATGGATTCCCTGAAGGACAACTTGGACGTTTAGCAATCGCTATAGCACCATCAAATCCAAACATACTTTACACGGTAATCGAAGCCGAAGAAGATCTCCGTAAAGGACTTTACCGAAGTGATGATGCAGGTGAAACATGGAATCAATTAAATAATGATTTCGGAATTACCGTTCGTCCCTTCTACTTTTCAAAAATTGTTGTTGATCCAAAAGACCCGGATGTTGTTGTTAAAGCAGGTTTAAGTGGTTCAATTTCAAGAGATGGAGGTAAAACCTTCAAAGCACTTGGAAACATGCACAGCGATATTCACGATATGGTATTTGACATTAATGATTCAGACAGAATGTACGTTGGTACTGATGGTGGTGTTTACCGATCTTGGAATGGAGGAACAACCATGGAAATTGTGGAGAACCTTCCGCTATCTCAATTCTATCACGTCAGTGTTGATGATGCCGAACCCTATAATGTTTATGGTGGATTACAGGATAATGGATCATGGTATGGCCCATCCGCTGCTAGTGGCGGGATTGGCGCCAGAGAATGGAATTCAGTAGGTGCCGGTGATGGATTCAGAGTTTTACGTCATCCAACAAAAAATATTATTTATTCAGAAATGCAGGGAGCAGAAAACGTTTGGCGCTTTGACGTGGATAATAAATTGGTTAAAACCATTCAGCCTTTACCTGTAAAAGGATATCCGAAGTTGCGTTTTAATTGGAATGCACCAATGGCAACCAGTGTGCATGCACCCGATCGATTTTATATGGGAAGTCAGTTTCTCCATAAATCCGAAGACATGGGAGATACATGGACCATTATTTCGCCTGATTTAACAACCAATGATAAAAGCAAACAAGATCAGGATAATTCGGGTGGATTGTCAAAAGATAATTCCGGGGCAGAAAATCATACCACGATCTTTACCATTGCCGAATCGGAATTAGACGAGAATATCATTTGGGTTGGTACCGATGATGGAAATGTTCAGTTAACAACAGATGGCGGAAAAACATGGGCCAACACTGCCACTGAAATTGAAGGTTTACCAAAAAACACCTGGGTATATCATATCGAAGCAAGTTCGCACGACAAAGGCACTGCCTATGCCGTATTCGAAGGACATACCACTGGTGATTTTAAGCCTTACACTTATAAAACAACCGATTTTGGTAAAACATGGAAAAGCATTATTACCGATGAGGTTGAAGGTTTTGTTCGAAATATTCAGGAAGATTATGTGAATCCTAAGCTATTGTTTTTAGGAACTGAATTCGGGTTATACATTACGATAGATGGTGGGCTTAGCTGGAGTAAATACACGAAAAATGTTCCTGCCGTAGCAGTTCATTATATTGAGCTACATAAAAAAACCAACGATTTGATTTTAGCTACTCATGGTCGCGGTATCATCATCATTGATGATATTTCTCCATTACGAGAGATTACTCCAGATGTATTAAAAGAGACGGTATATTTCTTTAATAGCAAGCCAACTGTGATGAATGATCAAAGTGGCTTTGGTGTAGGCTTTGGCATAGAAACACAATTTATTGGACAAAACCCATCGAGGGCAGCACAAATCAAGTACTTGCTTCCTAAACGTCATACTTTTGGCAAGATGACCCTAGAGATTCAGGATATGGAAGGAAATGTGATTTCTGAACTTGGAGCCGGTAAATCGAAAGGGATTAATATCGTTAATTGGAATTATACCATTAAAAACCCTAAGGTTGCAAAAGGAAAAACTTTCAGTTTTGGAGGATTTACTTCGCCACGAGTTAAAGCCGGAAAATATAAAGCCGTTATTACTAAAGGGAAAAATGTTTACGAACAGGTGTTTGAAGTAATTTATGATAAGCATGCAGGATTATCTGAAGCCGATCGTGAATTAAAGCATAATATAACCATGAAAATGTACGACATGACCCAAGATCTTGCTTACATGGTTTATGAGTTAGATGGTATTTTAGATTCTGAGATAAAGAAGAGCAAGAAAACAGTTTTAGCTTTAAACGAACTTAAGGAAACGTTAGTAATTACTACAGGTGATAATTACGTAGGCTCATCCGAACCGCAATTAAGAGAGAAAATGGCTGATTTATATTCGAAAATTGCTGGTAGTTACGACAAACCTACCGCTAACGAATTAAATAGTTTAAGCATCATCGAGGAACGATTTGAAAAAGCCAAGACCGATTTTGCCCAGCTCAAAAAGAAAGTTAAGTTTACCGACTTGCAGCTAAAAACCTTCGATGAATTCATCAACGAATAAAGCGATGAAAGGCCGGTTCTACCGGCCTTTTTTTTCTCTTTTTCGAATTGGAAATTGAGTTGGATAGGATGGCTTCCGCCGCAGGGGGATGACATCCTAAAGCTCAACGGGATGTCGTCCACCCAAAAAAAGGTGGAAGCCATCCCGAATTCTTCGGAACACTCAGGGTGCAGCACAGATCGGAAATTGAGTTGGATAGGATGGCTTCCACCGCAGGGGAATGACATCCTAAAGTCCATGGGGTGTCGTCCACCGCAGGGGGATGACAGCCTAAAGATCAATGGGATGTCGTCCACAAAAAAAAGGTGGAAGCCATCCCGATTTCATCGGAACACTCAGGGTGCGATAAACGAGGACGTTGAGTTTCTCGCGAATGCGAGAAGTATCGAAACGTCAGGTATCGAAATGTTCATTTATTTTCAGGGTGCGACAATCAGGAACTAAAGGTATTAAATCACAAATGAAAGGATATGTCTATATATTAGAATGTTCTAATGGTCAATACTACACAGGAAGTACCAAAGATTTAGAAAGGCGTCTGGCACAACATCAAGCAGGCGAAGGTGCTAACTTTACCAGAAAACACTTACCTGTTAAACTGGTTTATTTTGAAGAGTTTCAAAGAATAGATGATGCATTTCATAAAGAGAAACAAATACAAGGTTGGAGTCACAAGAAAAAAGAAGCCTTAATCAATAACCATTTAGAAAAACTACCCGATCTTGCTAAGAAGAAGTTTTAGAAATAGCCCCCCCTTCGATATGCTTCACCCCTCGATACGCTTCGCACTCGGGGTTCAGCACAGATTGGACATTGAGTTGGATAGGATGGCTTCCGCCGCAGGGGGATGTCATCCTAAAGATCAATGGGATGTCGTCCACCAAAAAAAGGTGGAAGCCATCCCGAATTCTTCCAAAAGAGATAGTTATTAAACAATCATTGTTACTAATTCAAAAAAAAATAGCTAATCCTTTTAAATATTTTACCGAATTTTATTAAGTACAAATCTTCCATACAGATATGTCTAAAGTTCTGATCAATCAATATTACCAAAACCTCGACCGCACATTACAATTTGGCAAAAGCCGGAACGAACAAAGTATCCGAAACCATTTTTGGGCCTTGTTAAACGAATATGCAAGGAAACAGAATTATGAACTGATTCCTGAAATTGCGGTGATGGGAACGAGAGGTAAAAAAGTTTGGCCCGACGGAACAGTTAAAAATTTATGGGGGCTCGACATCGGGCTATGGGAAAGCAAGGATGAAAAGGACGACATCGAAGCCGAAATTGATGTCAAAATTAAAAAGGGTTATCCCTTAACCAATATCTTGTTTGAGGATAGTACGATGGCTGTATTATTTCAGCGGGGCGAGGAAGTTGAACGGGTTAAAGTGCGGGATGCAGGCGGACTTGATAAAATTCTTACCGAATTTATTTCTTTTAAAAGCGAAACGGTTTATCAGTTTGAAGAGGCGATTGAAAAATTTAAAGCCGATATCCCGATCATCGTCGAAACGCTGCGGAAAAAGATCATTGAAACCCGCAAAAACAACCCAAACTTCATCAAGGTTCAACATACTTTCCTGGAACTATGCAAGGCCGAGATTAACCCGAGCATCACGCTTGAGGATATACGCGAAATGATGATCCAGCACCTGCTGACCAGTGATATCTTCAATAAAATTTTCGATGATCCTGATTTTCACCATCACAATACCATTGCTTCGGAACTGGAAAAACTTACCGGAACGCTTTTTACTTATGCCGACCGCCGCAACCTGCTGAACAGCATCGAGCATTATTACGAAGCCATTAATGCAACGGCTGCCTGCATTACCGACCATCACGAAAAGCAAAAGTTTTTGAAAGTATTGTACGAAAACTTTTATAAGGTTTACAACCCCAAGGCTGCCGACCGACTGGGTGTGGTTTATACCCCCAACGAAATTGTACAGTTTATGGTTAAAAGCACCGACCATTTATTGCACAAGCATTTTGGCAAAACTCTGGCCGATAAAAATGTAGAGATTCTTGACCCTGCTACGGGAACCGGAACTTTTATCTGCGAAATTATCGAACACGCCATCCCGAAGGATCAGTTGGCTTATAAATTTAAAAACGAAATACACGCCAATGAAGTGGCCATCCTCCCCTATTATATTGCCAACCTGAATATCGAATACACCTTTAAACAAAAAATGGAGTATTATGCCGAATTCCCCAACCTTTGTTTTGTAGATACGCTCGATAATACAGATGCATTGGCATATATTGGCAAGCAACACGATATGTTTGGCCTTACCTCAGAAAATACAGAACGTATTAAACGGCAAAACGAAAAGAAAATTTCGGTGGTAATTGGCAACCCGCCTTACAATGCCAACCAGCTAAACGAAAACGAAAACAATAAAAACCGAGAATATCCTTATATCGACAAGCGGATCAAGGAAACCTACATCAAATACAGCAGCGCTCAAAAAACCAAAGTTTACGATATGTACTCCCGCTTTTATCGCTGGGCCATGGACAGGCTGGACGAAAACGGAGTGTTAGCCATGATTACCAACCGCAGTTTTATCGACAGTCGTACTTTTGATGGTTTCCGTAAATGCGTTCAAGCTGATTTTTCGCATTGCTATATTATTGACACCAAAAGTGATGTACGAACCAATCCCAAAATTGCAGGCACTACTCACAATGTATTTGGAATACAAACGGGAGTGGCTATTATGTTTTTAATCCGAAAAGAAAAACAAGAAGGTGATTGCCATATTGAATATGTAAGCATGGATGATTTTTGGCGTAAGGAAGAAAAGCTGGATTGGCTAAAAAATAATGCCCTCGAAAACATCCATTTTGAAAGTATACACCCAGATAAAAATAACAATTGGATAAATCTTACGGATAATGATTGGGACGATTTAATTACAATTTGCTCAAAGGATGTTAAAGCTGGAAAAAGTAAAGAAGCTATGTTTACAGAATTTACGATAGGATCAAATACTGCAAGAGATGAATGGGTTTATGCTCTTGATAAGGCTGAATTAAATAAAAAACTGTCTTATTTTATTGATTATTATAATTTGAAATTAGAAAACAAAGGTTCATATCAAGATGATGATTCCATTAAGTGGACAAGAGGATTAAAACAACGCTTTGACAAAAAGAAAAAATTAGATTTCAAGAAAAACAGATTAATTCATGCTTGGTACAGACCATTTTGTAAAAGATTTTTATACCATAATGCTGATTTAGTAGAAATGCCTTCATTACTCCCTAAATTGTTGATTGGAGACAATTCTTTTATTATGTTTTCTGGGTTAAGTCATTCAAAACCATTTCAAACATTTATCTCAGACAATGTATTTAGTTTTGATTATTTAGAAAAAACAACAGGATTACCAAAATTCCATTTTGATAATGATGGTAATCGTAAATATAACCTCACTGAATGGGGTTTGGCTCAATTTGTAAATCATTACAAAAACAAAAAAATAAAAAAAGAAGACATTTTTAATTATACCTATGCTGTATTGCATAACCCGGCCTATCGCAAAAAATACGAGCTTAATTTAAAACGGGAGTTTCCACGCTTGCCTTTTTATAAGGGTTTTTGGAAATGGGCTGCTTGGGGCAAAACTTTAATGGATTTGCACCTTAATTACGAAACGGTGGAACCTTACGATTTAGAGGTCGTCACTACCGAAACCAAGGCCGAAGCCAAGCGCCAAAAAAAGATATTTTCCGAGGTGGCAGAACCCGAAGCCCTGTTTGCCCGTAAACCCAAAATAAAGGTCAAATTAAAAGCTGATAAAGCAGCAGGCATCATCGACATTGATGAGCTTACCTTTATGAAAGGAGTTCCTGCTTCAGCGTGGGAGTATAAACTGGGCAACCGCTCGGCCATTGAGTGGGTACTCGACCAGTACAAGGAAAAGAAACCCAAAGACCATACCATTGCCGAAAAATTCAATACCTATCGTTTTGCCGATTACAAAGAACAGGTTATCGATCTGATCAAACGCGTTTGTACCGTCAGCGTTGAAACCATGAAAGTATTGAACGAAATGGAAATTGAGCCTGAGTAAAAACACTTACTGACCTTAACATTTTATCTTAAATTCAGCATACATCTGCTATTTTATTTTTCATCTTCTTTAAAACCTCAAAAGGAACCAACAGATTGGTCAATAGGTTTTGCTATTTTACTCAAAAGGTTTTTCCACTTTACTCAAAAGGTTTTTGTTGATTCTTCAAAAGGTTTTTGCTGTTCATTCAAAAGAAATTTAAAATTGCGCTTTACTTATTCGTTTTTGACAGAAAAACAATAAAATTTTTATTAAACAATTTTAGGCTTGTTTAGCAGCACAAGTGCCTATAAAATGGATCAAATCAATCGCCTTTGCAAAAAAAGGCATGAGGACATTTAAATGAAATATGGAATTAATTTTTGATAATTAACCTCATATTCATTAAAAACCATTATCATGTCGATTAAAATTAAAGCCATCACGCGCATCAATCCGCGCGAACCCGAAGCAGCAAAAAGGTTTTATGCCGTAGCCGTAAATCAGGGAGAATTAACCTTAAACAGCCTGTCGAAACAAATTGCACAAATGTCGACCGTCAGCAAAACGGATATCTATGCCGTATTGATGGCACTTACTGAAGTCATTCCTCAGGCTTTGGAAGATGGAAGAATTGTCAGACTGGGCAGTCTCGGAAGTTTTAGTGTTTCTGTGCGAAGTGAATCTTCAGCAACCGCCGAAGAAGTAACTTCAAATAATGTTAAACAACTCAAACTGCATTTTCGTCCCAGTGCCGAATTGAAGGCGCAGGTAGAAGGATTCCAGATAGAGAAAGAGTAGAAAATACAGGCAAAACTAAAAGTAAAAGCTCACCGGGAGGTGGGCTTTTTTTGCAATATTGAAATTTAAAATAGTTATATATGAATACTTAATAATATTCATTGAATTGATAAAATATCAAACAGTTATATTGTTGTCCATTATACAATCTTATCTAATATTTGGGTCTTCAAATCCTTTTGCAATCAACTCATCTATTTTAAATAAGAGTAAATTATAAAACGTTTTTTGAACCTTAGAAAGCTTAATAGCAATAGAAATTCTTTCTTTGGCTTCCTTAATATATTGAATAAATTCTGCATCAGTTTTTGCATTTCTAGCCTTTCTGTAGTAGTAGTTTGCTAATGTGTCATGAAATCTAGATAACCAATATTGTGATTTTTCATCTTCTATCTGAAGTAATTCAGCAACTCTTTTTTCGATTTTAGAAAATGAAGCAAATTGCCCTGCTATGGTGACATAATATATGTAATTATTCAGAGAATAATAGTATTTAGAGTTTCTATATTTTCTTTTTTCAGGAATTATCCTTCGCTTTTCATCAAGAAATTCTAGCACATCACTTAAATAATTAATCGCTTTTAAAGCAAAACTATATTCTGTTTTAGCTACAATTCTATTTTCATCCTCGTTCCCAATAAGATCAAGCATGGAAATAGAATCGGACATTTTTCTCCAGAAATTAAAATATAAGTATGATAACCCTATCTGTATTTTATAATTCTTATCCTGTTTGTTAATATCTTCTAACTCTTCAATTAAATTAGAAATCCGTTCATGATTTTCAGAACCAATTCTCAATAGTGATGAGGCGTAAATTAATGGTACCTGATAATAATTGAAATAATATTTATCTATTTTCCCTAATAATGTAACGATCGTTTCATATTGATTGAAAACCCATAAAATAGCTATCCCAGATAATAAATCCGTTTTATCAAAAGTATATAAGCCAAAAATCATGCTATTTACAATTTGATGTGAAAGAATCTCATATTCTTGATTCTCATAATTATTGATAATTCGATCATAATATATTTGGATCTCTCGACACATATTCTCATTAAAAGAGAACCTAGTTAAAGCAAAATCTTTAATTACATCTGATTCAAAAATCACTTTATGTTTATTCTCAAAAATATCCTTCTTGACTTGCTCAAAGCAAGAAAATAAACTCATTAAAGCATTGAGACGATTCGCCTCTTCTTTTTCAATCCATTCCTCCTGCTTTATAAAATACTTATTAAGGTTATCAGTTAAATTACTATCAATTATCTTACGTTCATTTATTGTCCACTTCAATATTTCATTTTTAAAATTGTTTTTAAAATGAACATAGGACAAAATTGAAGCAAGTACTTTATTTTCCCCAATTTCATTATACCATATATTTTTAAAAAACTCAATGTCTATTAATTTTTCAATATCAGTAGATATTTCAGGTTTTTTGACACCTAAGATTCTTTCAGTCAAAATAAATTCATCAATTTTAATTGTTATTTTATCCTTTAAGTTTCTAATCTGATTACTAAACTCATTTAGGGGAGAACCTGAATTTTTGTGATCATAATTTAAAAAAATTGCATCGATAAGAAAGAAAAGAGGAGATCTGATAATACTAATATGTGTTTCATTATCAAATTTATAATTTAAATCATTGTAAAATTCAGTTTTTACAAGTCTTTCGATTGCTGCATTCACAGCAGTCGAACTGCAATAAAAAATTGGAAGTGGATACTTTTTTGGATTTGATTTATGTTTTCGCAACTTCTCCTTAAGAATTGTTATTGAGAATGCATCAACTAGATTATTTCTATGAACCTTTGGCCTTTCCTGAATAAGTTCTGACTTTAATCTGATAAAGAAAGAATCAGAAATAATTTTATCAAAGTCGGGAACCTCTTTATCGTATGTCAATAGATTTTTAAAAACGAAAGCTAATCTATCTTGCCATTTAAGTGTCTGGAAAATATAATTTACTTTAAATAGATCTTTCGCATTAGTATTTAATTGATTTAAATATTTTTTTAGTTCATTGGATGTTGGTTTGTCTGCTATTTTTACAATATCAATCCCTAATTCAGATAAGAATTCACTTACGGAGTTACCAATTTCTGAATGCCTTGCAAATAGATGGTTTTGTCCTAATTTTCCAATAAACTCTTCTTGATGTGGCGGTAATAGGCTAAGCTTTGATATATACCCCTCATAAGCAAATGCACTAAAAAGAGTTTTATTCGAATCAAACAATTTACTATCAAATGTTGTAAAATGATCAAAAAGCCATATTCCTCTTATAATATCAATAATATCATTTGTATCAACAAATATTTCTCTTATGATTGAATTTGAATTACAATACACCTTCTCATTAAAGCATATTTTGAAATTTTCAATAAAATCTACGATATTAAATGGCATAACTATTTGATTCATTTGAGATTCTTTCTACTATTTTTTCTAATCCCTGGTAAATTGCTGATTGAGAAAATCCGGGTAAAATATCCTTCACCTCTTTTTCTACTATATCCTTCGATATTAAAGAAATTCCAAACTGATCGTTAGTATGTTCAAGAAATCTTTGTTTTATGTCATAGCTATATCCAAAGTTCTTGTATAAATATTCATTAATTATTAATCCTAATTTCAGTTTATTAAAACAATAATTTAGAAATTTGGAAATGTTGCCTTTATAATAATAATTATTCTTAAAACTTTGACTTTCTAAAGTTGGAATTATATTATCGATAATATGAGTCATTACATTACTATTTACCAGATATTTATCATAGATACACGATTCATATTTATTTTTGGAATAAATATCTTGACATATATAACTAGCTATTAGTTCATATTTATTTAACTCGTCCATTAATTCTTCATCTACGTAAGAAATTTGGCTTTTAAGAATGTTGAATTCCTTTAAGCAAACTACAGAGCTAAAAATTTCTTTATATGGATGATCCAAATCCTTATAAAATTTCTTTAATTGTATTACTTCATTTATTCCTAATTTCTTGGATACCCACTTTAATTCATAATAAAAAGATGTAATCAAATTATTCCTTATAATCTCATTTATTTCAAGATGAGAAGCATTATTTAAAACATTTAGAAGCAGATTTGATTGTGAAAGGCCGATAAATCTTATCAACTGAATAATAATAAAATCGCATTTAGTAAAAACAATTTTAATGATTATATCTTGATCCAAGTTTGGATTTTTTTTAGTAAATACAATATTAGCTAGATTAATTACTTGTTGAGACAAATCGGATTTATTTACCGCTAGTATAAATTTAGTTAAATTCAAATAATCAAGATCATGCTCATGCTTAGTGAAATAACCGATAATAATATCTATCAATCTAACATCTGAATATTTTCCTAAAAGCCTTTTCTTTAATATAGAATTAAAAAAAATTGCCAAACGGTTTAATAAATCAATATTTTTAAAGTTATTAAGAATTAATGATATATTTTCAGAATTACTTATTAGTTTAGAATCATTTATATAATATTCATCTAACTCATCTCTTAAAAATTTTAAAATTGAATCCTGAAATTTATCATCTTCCAATCTTAATAAAAAAGATTCAAATTCAATAATGTTGTCAGTATTTAACTCTTTCATAATTTCACTCAACTACAATTAATCTATCAAGGTACTTAAATTCTAGATATTTTGATTTTATTATAATTTCCGGCCTCTTAGGATAGATATATTTTTGGTTATTATGCTCAATAATTCCTCCACCAATTGGTTTTGACTCCCCAAATCTGATTTCACTTGTTGTAGGAAAAAAATGCGGGTATAGATTTGAATCACAAAATGTAGGTCGATATAATAAAATATCTCTTTTTAATAATTCATCCGTCTGAAATATTAAAGCAATAATTTTTTTATCAACCAAAGTACGATAATCTGATAGGCCTAGAGTAATTAAATACTCCTCTGACAAATTCAATCTGATAAATGAAAAAGGATTATCTGTATCAAGATCAAAGGTCAACCATATTAATCTTTCTGGATCTTTTAAAATTAATGTTCTATAGAATTCACCAACAACTCCTAACAATTCAATTTCATCACAAAAAGTATTAATGCACTCTTCATCTGGTAGTTTTAAGGAATTTTCTGGTATTTCTGATAAATTATTCTTAAAAACATTATATGGAATGACAGTTCCAACATACTTAGGTAACCTAATTCTAATATCACCTCCTTTTTGTAAGTATTCTTCTCTTCGGATTATTTTCTTAATAGCTTTATAGATAACCTTTGCTTCAGCTTGTTTATTTTCATGAATTATGTTTATTAAATTCACTAAAATGTTTTCCTCCAAAAAGTGCTCATTCTTAATAATATTTTTTATTTTAACACCATCAACAAAATCAAAATTTTGAAATTCATCTAAGAACTGTTCAAAAGCAATAATTTTATCTTTATCAATTAATTGGCTACGAATTATTCTATTTAATGTTGAGATAATCTCCATTTTGTAGAATTAAGGATCAATTAAATAATCAATTTCAGAAAAATATTCTAAAATTTTTGAGACAACTAAATTGATATTTCTTGGGGAGTACTATTAATTATTAAAATAATTATCTAAAAAAAAATAAATATATAATATTTCTTTAATACTACAAAAAAATTATCTGTTTTTAATTTTAATAAGCATAATAATGTTTAACTGACTAAAGGAAATAAATATAGCCACTAATGATTTGAAAATTAGTTCATTCTAATTATTACATTTACAATGTAAATTTCCTATTTTCATGCGTTATTCCAAAAACTATATTTCTAATACATTAAATCGAAAACCTATAACTGAACTTTAACAAAAAGATATTTCTTGGTTTAACGTCAAATAAATCATTCATGCCTTGATTAAAATCAAACTCTCCGTTGTTATCAGACATGGTTCTGCCTTGCGACCAAACCAGATATAAAATTGACCCGGGCACATATTCCCATCGCACAACTAAGTTTGATCGGAATTGTGCAAAATTATAATTCGGCTGATCGAACGAATAATCTGTATTTCCATCCAAATCTTCATCCACATTAAAAACCTCATTTGTATTATCATACAAAATTTGATTTGATGAAAACTCATTAAAACGATTGCTGTATTTATCGGCCTGCGAGTCGGTAATTTGCTTAAAGGCTGTGTACTCACCCGCCGATGTAAATGGTGATCCGTAATACTGAATGGTAAGATCGGGAGTAAGGTTATAATTTAAACGGAGGGTAAAACTCAACGTTTTCTGATCAATTGAGCCGAAGATATAGCGTGGATCTCCGTTCATGTCAACCTCACTGACATATTGAAGTTCTTTTTGATAATTATTTAAGGAAGCCGAAACCGAAACACTCAGGGCATCCATAGGCTGATAGGTCATACCAGTCCAGAAATTATCAGTATAAGTATAATCTAAGTTACCTCTGTTCAACCAAAACCCGAAGTAAGATCTTATTTTTTTACGCGAATCGGAATTGATATTAATATTATAACTAAATCTTCCCGGTTCAATTAAAGCCGGCCCACCTCTCAATGCATCCACCGAATAGTATTCACCGTTATGGGTAACTGAAGCATTAAAATTCCATTTGTTTTTAAACTTGGTATTGAAATTTATATTTTGCCCAAAGGAGATCAATTTACCATCAAAATTCATGCTGCCCCAATAATTATTGTTCAGATAAAAATTTTCAAAAATACCAAAAGGTTTCCGTATATAATATCCTACCCAGCTACCATGATGAATTACATCTGACTTCCGCATATAGCCAATATCATTGATCTCAAAGCCTGGTGAGCGGTATGTTAAGCTCGACTCGAACATCCATTTACCACTCCCCTGCTTTCCCACTTTTAATGAAGCGGCAGTTCCTGACAATTCAGTCAGGTTTTCATCCAACTCAAGATGCTTTGCATCGGGACGCTGATAATAACGTGCAGATGAATTTTGCAGATTGGCAATGGCTTCAATATCTCCTCTTACATGACTAAAATTAGCATTCAGACCCACATAGTAAGTCCGTTCTTTCCAATAATGCTTAAAATCGATTCCACCAGTATAGGCTGATTTTGGAAGAAATAATAAATCTTCAGAAGGAATATCGCGGTTTACTGCCGTAATCATTCCACCCAGAGTGGTTACACCTTTATTAAAATCTTGTTTAATCCGTGCAACAAAATAGTTTGTCATGGGTTCAACAGCCATTTCGCGTTCATCTCCCAAATAATTTATTTTGGCTTTTTCTTCAGCAGCGAGGCTCTCCATAATGCCAATCGATAAACCATTTTTGGTTTTTCCGGAAAGCTTAAAAGCTGTAAGAATGGTGGTAGCCTCAGGTACATCGGCATATTCATTGTCTTGTAAATCCGGGTAATAATGAGGACGTCGTCCGATTCGCCTTGAATAAAAAAGATTATCCATACCGAAGTCGCTAATGACCGGACCACTCGATGGGCGATAATCATAAATGCTTTTTCCTTCAATAAAGAAGGGTCGTTGTTCTGAAAAGTAGGATTCGAATGCTGAGAGATTAACTTCCGAAGGATCGGCCTCAACCTGACCAAAATCAGGGTTAATGGTGAAATCCAAAGTTAAATCGTTGGTAATCCCTATTTTACCATCTATACCCACGGCTAAATTTGAATTGCTCCCGTCTGCATAAGGGTTTCCTGCTTCCTTTTCAAAGCTTTCGGTTTTTGCTAAGGTATAAGGCACAATATCTACCTGTCCTTTCGGTTTTATATTACTTATTCCATTGAGTTCACCCAATTGCGAAAGCATCATAGGTGCATCTTGTGGAATAAACTGCCACATTGAGCGCTCATCCTTTCGGAACAGATTACGCATGACCTGAATACCCCAAACATGATTTTCTTTTTCACCAAATCTTAGCTGACTAAAAGGTATTTTTATTTCTGCATTCCACCCTTCATTATCGATTGATGTTTTCAAATACCAAATAGGGTTCCAGCTTCCATCCCAATTCCGCCCCCCCTGAGATATAGCTTCATCACCAATAACTCCGGAGGCTGATGCAGAAAAAGAAAAGGCGGTTTGCTGATCCAAATCGCTATCAATATTTATTTCTACAAAATCACCCGGAAAGTGATCACGCCTGGCTAACAATCGTGATATTTTATCCGGTTCGGTATCATATGCCTTTATAAACACATATAAATTATTATCGTCATACAATATTTTAAAGGCAGTTTGCTGAGATGGAGCTTCACCTTCGTTCGGTGTTTTTTGAATAAAATCGCCAGTCCATTCAACCTGATCCCAAATGTCTTTGTCTAATTGACCATCAATGAGGGGAGCCTTAAAAGTTTTTTTGGTGCTGTAATATTTTTTATCGGTATTTATTGCAATAATTGCTGAACAGCAAAAAACCAGAATAAGGGTAATCATGTATCGTTTCATAGTAAGAATTTGAGTTAAACTTGATCTACCTTATTCCATGTTAGAGGTGCAACTCTATTATAATTACTTGATAAACGGCGGAATGTTACAACTGATTTTAACGAAAATGTTAAGGAATGTTAATTTCGGTCAGAACGGTTATAAATATGGATACAAACTCCAGATTAAGAACTACGGGATAGCTAAGTTATTGATGATTCTGAAAAAATTAGAAATCATCCGTTTAAACATCTTGATATCAGTAACAATATAGAAATTATTAGCTTAAATATTGTCAAATTCAATTTGAAAAATACTTCCCTTTCCCGATTCGCTCTTGAGGGATAATTTACCCTTATGAATTTCGATGAGTTCTTTGCAAATGATGAGTCCTAAACCTGTTCCTTTTTCTTTATTTAAACCTTCAGTGCTTACTGTATTCTTATTTTTCGAAAAGCTTTCCACGGCTTCAGTCGACATTCCAATGCCATTATCCTGCACACTTATAACAATTTGTGATTGATTTTTAAATGCACGGACGACAATTAGTCCACCTTTTCGTGTATATTTCAATGCATTTGAAATGAGGTTAGTGAGGATAATTCTTAAAATATTAAGGTCAGCATTAATGATTGCATTTATTTCATCTTTAAACTCAATATTTATTTTATATCTCTCTGACTCATTTTTAAAGAAAGCATCTAAATCTGTAAATATTGTTTCAAGCTGAACTTTTTCGGGTTTAAACTCGATTCTGCCTGTTTGCGACCTTGACCAGTTTAATAAATTTGTTAAGAGGTTCAGGCTTTCTTTCGAAGCGCTATTAATGATATTGGCATACTTATCTGCATCTTCATAATTTGAATTCTTTAGATTCTCCATCAGAATTTCACTAAAACCAAGTAAAGAATTAAAAGGAGCCTTGAGATCATGAGAGATGACAGAAAATAATTTATCCTTTGATTGATTTACCAATTTTAATTTATTATTCATCTTGCTATGCACCCTAAGACGCCATATAATTACGCCAATTAATACCAGCATTAATACAATTATTACGATTAAATATTGTCTTACCAATGCATCGGTTTCAATATCATGCTGAGCTTTATTTAAATTTTGCTTGATAAAAAAATTATTTTGGGTTTCATTTAAAATTTGAAATTTTTGAATGGCGAGTAATGAGTCGTACAATGTTAAAAATTTATCCAAGCTTTCAGTTGCCATTTTATAATCATCCAAAATTTTATAAAAAGTTGCATAATTTTCATAGACTTCAAGAATCACTGCGGCTAAATCCATTTTATTAGCTCCATCCAAGGCATTGTTCAAAGCTGATTCACCATCCTCTCTATTTCCCATTTGTGCATTTACAAGCGCCAAACCTATATAATCTTGAACTAAGGCAAATTGCCTTTTTTTCTTTAAATCCAGCGCTATGGCTTGGTTATAATATTTGAGTGCTTCTTTATAATTTCCTTTTAAATAATAAATATCAGCCATGCCATTCAATGATAAAGAAGTATAGCTCAGATTATTAATTGACATATGTTGCTGGTACGATTTCTCATAAAGCTCCATTGCTAAATCCAAATCCCCCTTTTCTTTATAGGTTGTTGCTAATTCTAACAATACTGAAGCATAACCGATATTATCTCCCTCCCTAACTCTAATCTCCTTAGCCATTTCGAAATTTCTTATTGATTCTGCATATTCCTTTTTGAGGCGATAAACCAAACCAAGGTTTATATAACCATAGGCCATACCAATCGGATTATTGAGTTCTTTAAAAATATTGAAGGAATTTTCAGCATACTCGAGCGCCAATGGAGCATTGCCAGTTAGCATAAATGCATCTCCTAAATTGTTATACGCATGACCCATTTGAACAGAATCATCCCTTGCTAAACTATACTCCAGGGCTTTATGAAAGTAAGGAATTGCAGTTTTTGAGTCATACAAATAATGCATAAAAACCACACCTAGAAAATTGCAAATTCGTGGAATTTCTTTCTGGACCTGATATCTTTCAGCTAAGGCCAATGCTTCTATCCCGATGCTAGCAGCAGAATCAGTATTTATCTCACGTAATCTCCAGCAAGTACTGGCCATCAGATTTACTTTCTTTTCAATTTCAGCAGATGATAAAGAATCATTATCAAATTCGGTATTGCTCATAAAAGCAAATAAAGCCAGGCTGATAATTAATAATGACGGTAAAAGAATCCGATTAAATGATGCCATTCTGATGAAGCTTAGAACAAATAATGAAATAAAATTATGTTTTTTAACAGTGCTGAGGAATAGGTAAATTACTTAGTTATAATTAATTTTCATATTATTGTATATACTTCAAGTTTATCTAACTTAAAAGCGCTATAAAAACGTTAATTAACATCTAAGATGAAAAATGCAAGCTATTTTATTGCCCTGCTCTTGATAATTTCATGTAGTTCAAATCGTGAACAACAGCTGGAAAAGTGGAAGCAGGAAGTGATGGAAACTGAACAGGCATTCGCCAAGATGGCAAAAATTGATGGTATTCCAAAAGCGTTTGAAGTATTTGCCGCTCCAGATGCAGTTCTCATGAGAAACAACGAATTGATAATTGGGAAACAATCCATCGTTGATCTTTACAACGAAAGACCTAGTTCTAATGTTAAGCTGGAGTGGAAACCCGAATTTATTGAGGTAGCAGCATCAGGCGACCTGGCCTACACTTATGGGTATTTCACTTATTCTGCCATCGATTCTACAGGTAAAACCAATAGTTCAAAAGGCGTATTCCATACCGTTTGGAAACGACAAGAAGATGGTTCATGGAAGTATGTTTGGGACTAAAAAAATTACGAATTACGAATGTAGAATTTTAAATAAAAAATAATGGGCGTAAATGATAGGTTATTAGTAATAAGTTGAAGTATCAATAGAATCTTGAATCCAGGTTCTTCGCGTCTTAAATCAAGTATCTAACTTCTCAAATCTTAAAATAAATGAAATACACTGTTGAAATTGACATTAACAAACCCATCGATGAGGTAATTAAACTATTTGATGATCCTGCAAATTTGTACAATTGGATGGAAGGCTTACAAAGCATTGAGAAATTAAGTGGCGAACCTGGTGCAGTGGGCAGTAAGTCTATTTATAAATTTAAGATGGACAAGCGTGAAGTTGTAATGACTGAAACCATCATCGAAAATAATTTACCTAAGGAATTAATCACAAGTTATGAAGCTAAAGGCGTTTACAATATTGTTTCAAATGGCTTTGAAAAGATTGACGATCAAAGGACCAAGTACATTTCTAAACAAGAGTTCCGCTTAAAAGGATTTATGAAAATCATCGGATTTTTAATGCCCGGATCTTTCAAAAAACAATCCATAACCTATTTAAAAGCATTTAAACAATTTGCTGAACAACATTAAAAACATGAAAAAAATAACAACTCCAATCTTATTATTTTTATCGATTGGTTTATTTCTAATTTCTTGTTGTGGAGACTCAACAACAGAAATAAGCTCAGAAAAGCAATCTTCTACGGAGATTGTTTATGATTCGGTTAACGCACTCAAATATGGGGCTGATGAATATGGCATGAAAAAGTACGTAATGGCATTTTTAAAACGAGGCCCAAATCGCAATCTGGATAAAGATAAAGCCAATGAATTACAAATGGCTCATTTAAATAATATCAACCGCATGGCTAAAGAAGGAAAATTGGTTTTGGCCGGCCCGTTTTTCGGCGATGGTGATTTAAGAGGAATTTATATTTTTAATGTTGAAACAATCGCAGAAGCTGAGGCATTAACCAATTCCGATCCAGCCATACAAGCTGGCAGTCTGGTAATGGAATTAAAAGAATGGTATGGATCAGCAGCGTTGATGCCTGTGAACGAGATTCATAAAACACTTTCAACAAAAAATATTATTGAATAAAATGAGCTTAGTTTTATGTTTTGTGATTTAGCTTTTCACTCATCACTCCTAATTTCTAACTCATAACTATCGTAGCTATCTTTAAATTTTCTTTAGATTTAATTCTTTAATTTGCAATGTGAAAATCCTGATTATCGAAGATGAAATTGAGTTATTGGATGCAATATGCGGGTATCTGAGCAAAGAAAACTATGTCTGTGAAACAGCTTCAGATTATAGTTCTGCTGAGGAAAAACTTGAACTTTATCATTACGATATTGCCTTGGTGGATATCACCATACCCGGTGGTAGTGGATTGCAATTAATCGAATTATTAAAAAACAAACACAGCGACACCGGAATTCTTATCATCTCTGCAAAAAATTCGCTCGATGATAAAATTAATGGCCTTGAAATTGGAGCCGATGATTATTTAACAAAACCATTTCATTTGGCTGAACTTAATGCCCGTATTAAGTCGCTTTTAAGGCGCAGGAGATTTGAAGGAGCAACTAAGATCATATTTAATGAAATTGAAATTAACCCCGAAAATAACCAGGTTAGGGTGAACGATAAGACTTTGTTTTTAACCAAGAAAGAGTTTGAATTAATAAACTTCTTTGTTGCCAATAAAAACAGAATGCTAACCAAAGAGTCAATTGCTGAGCATTTATGGGGAGACGATATCGATTTAGCTGATAATTTCGCTTTCATTTATACACACATCAATAATCTTCGTAAAAAGATAATGAAGAAGGGCGGAAAAGATTATATAAAAACGGTTTATGGGATGGGTTATAAGTTTAGTGATAAGTTATAAATGATTAATGATTATTGATTATTGATTATTGATTAATGATTATTGATTAATGATTATTGAAAAATGATAGAGATGAGTATACTAATGTTTTAGATCTAGTATCAAATATCTTGAATCTATTATCTGGCGTCTTAAATCTAAAATATGAAACTACTTAATAAATTAAGTCTTCGCTACCTGATTTTCTCCTTACTTATATTAGTAATGATGGGATGTGTGACTTATTTTGTACTCTCCTATGTAATTCGGGAAGAGATGGACGAAAAACTTAAGTCGTCACTCAACCGAATTGTTTATGATATTGATAAGCATGATCATTTTTATACGCTTGAACCTTTCACCAATATCGATCGGGTTAAAAAGCAAAAAACCTACTTAAAATATTCGGATACAAAAGTAAGCGTAAGTAAATCTAGAAAACAGGAAGATTTCAGACAACTGACAACAGTTAAAAAAATCAACGGAAAGTATTACAAAATCATTATCCGAGAATCTAAACTTGAATCGAAGGATCTGTTACAAAGCTTAGCAGTCATAACTTTATTAGGATTTATCATTTTAATTGTTTGTCTGATCATCATTAATCGACAAATTACAAAATCAATTTGGGCACCATTTTACAAAAACCTTGCATTAGCCCAAAATTTTTCTTTACATAAACAAACTCCACTTGATGTTAACTTGTCGGATATCCATGAATTTAATGAATTAAATAAAGTGCTGTCTGATTTGACGGATAAAGCCATAAAAGATTACCAAAACCTTAAACAGTTTTCAGAGGACGCTTCTCACGAAATCCAAACGCCGTTAGCCATCATTAAGAGTAAAATTGAATCCTTGCTCGATAATAATAATTTCGACGAAGCACAATCAGAATCCTTAAATTCAATACATCGTTCCATACACCGATTATCAAAACTTAACAAAGATTTAGTACTCCTTACCAAGATAGAAAACAAGCAATTTGATGATCAACAGGAAATTAATTTCAGAAAAATAATTGAACAAAAGCTAGAAGAGTTTAAGGAATTGATCAGCCTGAAGGGGATCACACTAACAAGCTCTTTTAATTCAGACATTAAATTAAAAATGAGCCCGATTGTCGCTGAAATACTGATAAATAACTTTATATCAAACGGAATAAAGCACAATACTAAAAAAGGAATTTTAAGCATTGAAACGACTGAAAATTATATCATATTTTCAAATAGTGGTAAATCTGCGATTAAGCATCCTGATTTAATTTTTAATCGGTTTTACAAAGAAGATTCCTCATCAGGTTCTGTCGGGCTTGGCCTTGCAATATCCAGAAAAATCTGTGAAAACAATAATATTAAATATGAATATTCATATGGAGATAAACTACATTGTTTTAAACTCATTTTTAATCTTTAGTTTTCCTTTAGAATCTTTATATAATTTTACTTCATCTTAAACCAATCAATTTATAAAACTTAGTAATGAAATACGCGTTTACAATCCTATTCCTGACCTTTTTTCTTGCCACATTTTCACAAACAACAGAACAACAAAAATTGAGTGTTTTTGTCGAGGGAAGAGGTATTGATTTTAATTATATCAGAAACAATATTGATTTTGTAGATTTTTTAAATGATTCAAAAAGTGCAGATGTACATGTTATCATCAGCCGTAAATCAACAGGAGGTGGCGGTACAGAATACACCTTATCTTATTACGGAGAAGGTTTTGATAAGATAACTGATTACTCTTTGAGTTGTTTTACATTCTCGTTCGATACGGATATGCAACGCAGAGAAAAGTTAACCGCCAGTTTAAAAGCCGGCCTCCTGCCCTATCTCAATGAAAAAGGAAACTTATCTAATTTAAGGATTGAAAGTAAAGAATCAATCACTAAATCAGATCATGCGAATAACTTACAAACTAATGATAATTGGAAGAATTGGGTTTTTAGGATAGGCCTGGAAGGAGGCTTTAGTGGCGAAGAACAAAAAAAGAGTTTTGATTACTCAATAAGTTTAGAAGCCAATAAAATAACGGATGAGTGGAAAATTGAAAATGAATATGATTACGACCGAAGGGAAAGCAAAATTACCAATATTGAAGATGGCGAAGAAGAAATCATAGAAACACTGAGACTTGATCAGGATGCAGATGTTAAATTTGTTTATAGCCTGAGTAAAAACTGGTCGTGGGGAATATTTTTACAAGGAACCCAAAACACTTATCGGAATAACCACATGAGCCTGGAAGCAAAACCTGCCATTCAGTATAATTTTTTCCCATGGAGTGAGGTTGACCGCAGGGAATTTACCATAACTTACTTTGTCGGACCTTCTTATAACTCTTACTACGAAACCACTATTTTAAATAAGGATAAAGAATGGTTGTGGAGTGAGAATTTAGAAATCAGGCTTGAAAAAGTTGAAACCTGGGGCGACCTTGAAGTCTTTTTGGAAGGTGGGCATTATTTCCCCGATTTTGAAAACTATTTCTACCGAGCCGGTTTTGATGTGGCTTTCAGAATTTCTAAAGGCTTATCATTTACGCTTGAATTTCAGGCAGAAAGCATTCATAATCAACGATATTTACCGGAAAGTGAGCTATCTATTGAGGATTTACTACTCAATATTCGAAAACCACCCACAGCATTTGAATATTCCGGACAAATTGGAATTCGTTACCAGTTTGGTTCTATTTACAATAATATCGTTAATCAGCGACTAAATAATTAATCTGATAGCTATTTGATGAACAGGTATTTTTCGAATTAAGCTCAAAGAAAAATCCGGTCATTTCTTTAGTTAAACATAAAATATTTTATGTCTAATTTTTCTTAACACAGCTTTCATTTATGTTTTATGCTAATGTTTTTTCGTAACTTAACTACTTTAGTTTATCAACTCGGCGAGCTAAGTTGATTAAATGAATAGTCAAGTTAGATTATTCTGGTACTCAAAACAGTTTACACGACTACAAGATTTGATTCAAATGACTTAATTTTCAAATTAATTTCCTATTTTTATATCTTGAAATTCTTTCCACCCTTGGATAAACTTGTTGATTTAAGAGTTTCAAACTCCCCAAATATTGAAATTTGATTCGATTTTAATTAATCGAGGAAACATAAAAGTTAATAAAGGCTGCACTTTGTATCCCAATATGGAAATATATGGTTTAAAGCATATATGTAAGTTAGCGCACATGCAAGTAATCTTAAATTATCAAAGCAATATTTAATAAATAAATTGTAATAAAAATTCAAAAAATGAAGATATCTTTTAAACCTTACTAATTATTTTATTTATTCTAATTAATATGAACAACATACAAGCGCAAACTAAAGAATCAAAAATTGATCAGGTTGAATTAATGAAGAAGTTTTTAGGAAACTGGAAAGGTGAACTTGGCGACAACTTAGTATTTACAAGTGAAAATAACCAGTTTGCAAACGGAATAATATCAATGAGTCAGATTACTAAAAATGACGAAATTATTGAATCGGTCGCACAACTTTATGGATATGATAATAAAACTGATAAATTTATTATTGCAGAACTAAAAGAATCTTCTTCTGTAATTGAAATTTGTTCAACTTGGTTTACATCATTAAATACAGGTGAGATTATTATTACCAACCCAGACAATGCTCCTTTTAGATTTAAATTTGAATTTAAAACACCAGATATTATTGAGCAAACTGCCATACAGAAGAATAGAGTGGTTAATAAAATTATACTCAAGCGAATAGAAAATTAAAAATAATGACAGAAATAAAAAGCACGAACCCCTAACAAATGCTATAAAACATTGGCGGGTTCTTACTCGGCAGAAACTTTAGGCACATTAAAATAAAAATCATGAAAAATATTTCAACAACTTTCATTTTCTTGTTTTTAATTTTGCTTATATCATCTTGCAAAAACGAAGCAGATTTTATAGCTGATGGAAATGTGGTAATTGCAGGCAAGATTCTAAATTTTGATAAACACAAAGAAGTTCGAGACTTTAGACTTTATTTTACTGATTTCTTTAAACTTCAAAGAATTGAAACTGTAGACATAAAAGATGACGGGACATTTAAGATATCAACACCCTGTCATTTCAGAACGAAAATCGCCATTCGCTATGATAAAGCCTCTGCACATTTAATTGTTATACCAAACGACAGTATTTATCTAACAATTGATGCAGAGATTCTAGATGATTCTAAAACTCACTTTTACAATGACTCTGACTTTATTAAAATAATAGAGACTAACAGGGAGGATGACATATACATCACAAATGAATTTATAAAAAGAACTTTAAACGACCTAAGTCGCACAGAATATTCTAAAATCATAGAAACTTATTCCCCCATGGAATATTTAGTCCATCAAAACAATCTTGAAGAAAAAGTGATGCTGGTATTAGATAGTCTTCTGCAATTAAATGATGCAGCTATCTTTGAATCATGGGCAAAAGATCAATCAAAGTATAAGAAACTGGATTTGCTCTTAAAATATCCCACTTCGCATGCTAGGCAAAATAATTTAAGTGTCGATTCAGTAGATATTCCAAAAGAATACTTCGATAAAATATTTGAGGAGGGCATTAATGATACTGAGATTTTTTCTTTTTATCATAATGCATTTTTAAGTACATATTATGTTTATTTATACAAACAGGCGAAAAAAGACGAATCAGACATACTCCAATACATCTGTAGAAATGCTACAGGTTTCTCTAAAGATATATCTGTTGCAAAATATTTTCATTCATTAAATCAAAAGTCTGATACTTCAATTGAAATTGATTATGCGCTAATTGAGAATGAATATCTGAAAAACTTGCTAAAATTGGAGATTGAAAAAGAAAACACCAAAAAGGCTGAATTACTAAATCTAAAAAAGCATTCAACAATTAGTAAAACACTATTTGGTAAATATAAAGGCAAAGTAGTTTATGTTGATTTTTGGGCAACATGGTGTGGCCCATGCATGAAAGAGATACCCTGGTCGATGAAAATGCAAGAAGAATTTAAAGATCAGCCTGTAGTCTTCCTTTTTCTTTGCAATCAGAGCAAATACGAAAATTGGAAAAAAACAATAAAAGAAAAAGAAATAAAAGGAGAGCATGTCTTTCTTAATGATGAAGAATTTAATGAATTAAAGGCTCTGTATGGTATTACAGGAGTTCCACATTACATGCTAATTAATAAACAAGGTGAAATATTCAATAATGCATCTAGGCCAAGTCATAAAATTATTGATTCAGAAATACAGAAATTAATAGATGAATAACTTCTGCTAACAACAGAATTATGCATGGCACTATGGCAGTTAAAAAAATCGAGGTTTTCGTTTTTTTAACAGTCTCCCCGAGATAAGCACCATACAAACTTGCCCAAACCAACAGCAGCAATGTTGGATACCATTCTGGAAAGCATTAACTTTAGTTTTTAAACTTAAAAAAAAGATGATGGACAATTCAAAAAAAGGTAAATGCCCTGTTATGCACGGGGCAAATACAGATACCAATAGTTCAGTAATGAGTTGGTGGCCGAATTCGCTCAATTTAGATATTTTACATCAACACGATACGAAAACAAATCCACTTGGTGAATCCTTCAATTACCGTGAAGAGTTTAAAAAGCTGGATTTTGAAGCACTGAAAAATGACTTAAAAAAGCTTATGACTGATAGCCAAGACTGGTGGCCTG
Source organism: Bacteroidales bacterium (assembly GCA_963675215.1). Lineage (GTDB taxonomy): Bacteria > Bacteroidota > Bacteroidia > Bacteroidales. The sequence continues at coordinate 2,680,087 of OY775914.1, read as the reverse complement.
CCGATTGGGGGCATTATGGCGGTTTAATGATCAGAATGGCCTGGCATAGCGCAGGCACATACCGTACTGCAGATGGGCGAGGTGGAAGTAATACAGGAAACCAACGTTTTGCTCCACTCAACAGTTGGCCTGACAATGTTAATCTTGACAAGGCACGTCGTCTGTTATGGCCAATAAAACAAAAATACGGCAACAAAATTTCGTGGGCAGATTTGATGATTCTTGCCGGAAATATGGCCTATGAATCAATGGGATTTAAAACCTTTGGATTTGGCGGTGGTCGTGAAGATATTTGGCATCCTGAAAAAGACATTTATTGGGGAGCTGAAAAAGAATGGTTAGGAAAAGACAGATATTACAACAAATCTGATGAAGAAACGCTTGAAAATCCATTGGCGGCTGTTCAAATGGGATTAATTTATGTTAATCCTGAAGGTGTAGATGGTAAGCCGGACCCATTAAAAACAGCCCAGGCTATGCGAGTTACATTCAAACGCATGGCTATGAATGATGAAGAAACAGTTGCCTTAACAGCCGGAGGTCATACTGTAGGAAAAACACATGGAAATGGAGATGCTTCAAAACTGGGACCTAATCCCGAAGCTGCAGAAATTGAAGAACAAGGATTCGGTTGGAAAAACACACAAGGAAAAGGCAATGCCGAACACACGGTAAGTAGCGGTTTGGAAGGCGCATGGACAACTCACCCCCACAAGTGGAACAATACCTATTTCTATTTGCTTTTCACTTACGACTGGGAAATCAGAAAAAGTCCTGCCGGAGCAAAACAATGGGAGCCTATTAATATAAAAGAGGAAGACAAACCTCTTGATGCGCATGTTCCCGGAGTTCGCAGAAATCCGATGATGACCGATGCCGATATGGCGTTGAAAATTGACCCTGAATACAGAAAAATAGCTGATCGTTTCTATAAAGATCCAAAATATTTCACCGAAGTTTTTGCAAGAGCATGGTTTAAACTCACACATCGTGATTTAGGACCCAAAAGCCGTTATTTGGGAGCTGACGCTCCGAAAGAAGATTTAATTTGGCAAGACCCAATTCCAACAGTAAATTACAAACTATCTGAATCGGAAATAGAAGATTTAAAGGTTAAACTTCTGAACTGCGGCCTAAAACGAAACGAACTCATCAATACTGCGTGGGACAGTGCAAGAACATTCAGGTGCTCTGATTACAGAGGTGGCGCAAATGGTGCACGAATACGTCTTGCTCCTCAAAAGGATTGGGAAGGGAATGAGCCTGAAAGGCTTACGAAAGTGCTGATTAAACTCTCAGAGATTCAAACTGAATTATCTAAAAAAGTTAGCATTGCCGACCTCATTGTTTTAGGCGGAAGTGCGGCAATTGAAAAAGCAGCTCAAGAAGCAGGTGTAAAAATTAAAGTCCCTTTCACACCAGGAAGAGGTGATGCAATGGCCGAAATGACAGACATTGAATCTTTCGACGTTTTAGAACCCTTGCATGACGGCTACAGAAACTGGCAAAAGAAAGAATATGCTGTTAAACCAGAAGAAATGCTTCTCGACAGAACGCAGTTAATGGGGCTCACTGCTCCCGAAATGACTGTTTTGATTGGTGGTTTGCGTGTTTTGGACACAAATTATGGCGGCGCTAAACACGGTGTATTTACCGATAGAAAAGGCGTTTTAAGTAATGACTTTTTTGTCAATCTTACAGACATGAATTACACCTGGCTACCTGTTTCTGATAATCTGTACAATATTATTGAAAGAAAAACCGGAAAAATAAAATGGACCGCAACTAGAGTTGACTTAGTTTTTGGTTCGAATTCAATATTAAGAGCTTATGCAGAAGTTTATGCACAAGACGACAATAAAGAAAAATTTGTGAAAGATTTTGTTAAAGCTTGGGTGAAAGTGATGAATTCAGACCGTTTTGATATAAAATAAATTTAAATAAAATAAAAATGAAAGCAAAGAGTATAGAATTATTAAACAAAGCGATAGGTGATGAATTGACCGCAGTTCATCAATATATGTATTTCCATTTCCATTGTGATGACCAAGGATATGATTTATTGGCAGGTCTTTTCAAGCGCACAGCTATTGATGAAATGATGCACATTGAACAACTAGCTGAACGGATTTTATTTCTTAAAGGTGAAGTAGAAATGAAAGCTACTGAAGATGTGAAAAAAGTACACGATGTTAAAGCAATGTTGGAAATGGCTGTAAATATGGAAGAATCAAGCGCAAGAGATTATAACCTTTGGGCTAACGAATGTTCAGCTAATGCTGATTCTGTTTCTAAAAAGTTATTTGAATCATTGGTAGAAGATGAAGAACGTCATGGGGACCAATACGATGTAGAAATGGAAAATTTAAAAAAGTTTGGTGATAATTATCTTGCATTGCAATCCATTGAAAGAAGTAAAAATATTGCATCCGGTAGACCTACAGAATAAAGACCGAAATGCTAAATCAGTATAAGTGATAGCGGGGTTTGTAGCGAACTCAATCGTTCTGCCCCGCATTTACTTTTGTGGTAGCTTGACTATGCACAGCTCCCGACAGATGCCACCACACATATAAGTAAACCTTATCATAAACATTCAACTAAAACCCCAAAAGTATCATAACTTCTATTAAAACAAGTCTAAGCTGATGCTTTGACTTGTTCCGGGGTTGAATAACACAAATCTTATTTTTGAATTAAACGTATATTCGCAAAAAGTTTTTTAGTGAATAAAGAGATTCTCCGAATTGCCGTTCCCAATATTATTAGCAATATTACCATCCCATTATTGGGCATGGTTGATTTAGCAATCTTAGGACATTTGGAGTCGGGCATTTACATTGGTGCCGTTGCTTTGGGTAGTATGATTTTCAATTTTATTTATTTCCAATAAAATACTTACGATAACCGCAAATGTTTATAGTGCCTTTTTTAAGCATTACAGGTGTATGGTATAGAATAGATTGAATTTAATCTTTAATGCAGCGCACACTGCGTCCAAATGATTTAAGGCTAGATCCTTTGATTAATAAATTATTGTAGGCACTAACCCCATACGAAATGGCTGCTGCATCGCTAAACTCATTACTTGTCCACCAGCCTGCACTCATACCCTTGTTGGTAAACGCCCCCATTTCAGTTCGAGCTCCTGCAGGATATGCTGAAAAACCATAATTATTAGTCCCTGCTCCAAGTGCATTGCCAAATTGATCTGTCCATTCAACGGTAGTTTTCAATGCAGTTCCTTCTTCGTTATGATGCCCGTTCTGCGACAAATATGCATTCAAAGTACTCCATTCAGTATCACTTGCCACATGCCAGCCAACAGGGCATAATTTATTTGAATTTACCGCGTACCAGTTGTACAAAGCTCCGAACTTTTCTTTATGAGTTGATTGATCATTTTGATACCAGCAATAAGCAGCACCAATGCCAAAGGTTTTCCAATCATTGTTTTCAGTTATTTCATTAATAGTAGTTCCGTCGTTGTATGTTGTTGTTTTAAGGTTCTCCTTCATCCATACTTGATTGCCAATAGTGACACTTGCATAAGTGTTCCCATCATTAGGATTAGCGTCGTCATTAACATCTTTCTTATCCTCTTCGCATGAGGAGATTAGCATTATAGCAGCAAATAATGATACCCAAATAATTGAACTTGGTACTTTCATGATATTTAATTTAATTTAATCAATAATCATAAAGTTAAAAAAAAAATCAACCCAGATATGGAATTGGACTGAATTTTTCAGGTGAATATGCGATTTAAACAGGCTCACTTCAAAGTGTTCAGCTGCAATCAAATACACATTGTACTATTTTCAATATGTACAGGCAATAATTTATTTTCTGTTCCTAATCAATTTACTGATCGCCATATTATTCTAACTTCGCAAAAATTTAAGTCTGTGAATAAGGAAATCCTTCGCATCGCCATCCCCAATATTATTAGCAATATTACCATCCCATTATTGGGCATGGTTGATTTAGCAATTTTAGGACATTTGGAGTCGGGCATATACATTGGTGCCGTTGCTTTAGGCAGTATGATTTTCAATTTTATTTATTTTGCATTTGGCTTTTTGCGAATGAGCACTTCAGGTTTTACGGCTCAAGCATTTGGAGCCAAAAAAAATCAGGATATTATCCTCACTTTAAGTCGGGCAATAACCGTTGCACTTATCGGAAGTTTTTTAATTATTGCCTTACAATATCCTATTGCTTTATTAGGATTTGAATTAATTTCCGGAAGTCCGGAAGTTGAAGCACTGGCCAAAGAATATTTTCATATCCGCATTTTTGCTGCTCCTGCAGCCATTAGTTTGTTTGCCATAACAGGTTGGTTTTTGGGGATGCAAAATGCACGTTATCCCATGGTTATTGCCATTACAATTACAGTTCTTAACTTATTTTTCAATTTATTTTTTATCTATGTTTTAGGAATGAAGGCTGATGGAGTTGCGTGGGGAACACTCATTGCCCAATATTCAGGTTTGGGTTTGGCGATTTTTCTCTTCCTGAAAAAATACCGATCCTATATTAAATATTGGAATTATCAGGCCATGATGAAGTTGGCAGCGCTGAAACACTTTTTTATGGTTAATCGAGATATTTTTATCCGAACCATGTTTCTGGTAATAACCCTTTCATTCTTTACTGCCGAATCTGCAAAACTAAGTGACGAAATTTTAGCAGCCAATACCATTTTATTGCAGTTCTTTTTTATCTACTCCTATTTAATAGATGGCTTCGCCTATGCTGCCGAAGCTTTGGTTGGAAAACAAATTGGGGCTCGCGACAATTCAAAACTCAAACAAACCATTCGGAATTTATTTAAATGGGGATTGGGAATCAGTTTGCTTTTTACGGCTGTTTACTTTTTAAGCGGTAAAAGCATACTTTATATCATAACCAATGATGCCAAAGTAATATATGATGCCAGCCCATACTTAGTCTGGGTTGTTAGCATTCCTTTACTCACCTTTGCTGCTTTTATTTGGGATGGTATTTTTATAGGCGCTACAGCTTCTTCATCATTACGAAATGCTATGTTTATTTCAACCGTAATTATTTTCTTTCCTATTTATTATTTATTTGGAAAAGATTTAGGAAACCATGGTTTATGGATGAGCTTGATGTTGTTTATGCTTTCGCGTGGGTTAATTCTAACATTTTTTTCACATAAGATTCGAATTGAAGAATGATAAAATTTGAGTTGTTATAAATTTAATTATATCGCTCAATTTAAATTATTAAAAAATATTTCCAATCCTAATTTTTTGACTCTCCTCTCCTATTATCCTCATTTACAAATAATAAACCATAATATATATTATTAAACAGTACTTTATATCACATATTAATTTAATTTTTTTAGTACTTTGTCTTGCATAGTACTAAATAATGTATTATGTTTGTAGCATGAATATTGAAAAAACAAAAGCACAGATGAAGAAAGGGGTTTTGGAATTATGTATTTTATCCATAATTACCGGAAAAGAAGTGTATGCCTCCGATATTCTGGAAGAGCTTAAATCTTCCGAACTCATTGTTGTTGAAGGTACACTTTATCCCCTCCTCACCCGACTAAAAAATGACGGTTTATTAAGTTATCGATGGGAAGAATCAAAATCAGGCCCTCCTCGTAAGTATTATGAGATTACCGAAATCGGAAAAAAAGTATTAACAGAATTAGATGTCAGTTGGAAAGAATTGGTAAAAGCAGTTCAAACCCTGACTAAAATAAAAAAAGTATAAAAAATTAAAACACGATAATAAGGTGAAACGAGCCATGAGATTCATTATTTAAATGAGAATGCTAATTTGGCGAGTTCCATGTAACCCTTGAAAAATAAATTTTAGACACATGAAAAAAACATTCACGATAAATATTAGCGGAATAATTTTTCACATTGATGAGGATGCCTATTCAAAGTTGAATTCTTATCTAAGTAGCATAAAAGTTCACTTCAATAATTTAGATGGCAAAGAAGAAGTTATCTCAGATATTGAAAGTCGTATCGCCGAAATTCTTCAATCAAAATTACATGATGCTAAGCAAGTAATTGTTTTGGCTGACATTAATGATGTTATTGCAACAATGGGGCAACCCAGCGATTTCTCAGATGAAGATGAAGAGCCCGTGCATAGCAATTATTCCTATCAACAACCAGGTTATAAAAGATTATATCGTGACCCCGAAAATAAAATGATTGGGGGAGTTGCCGGTGGAATTGGTGCCTATTTACATATCGATCCACTTTGGGTTAGAATTCTTTTCATCATTTCATTATTCACCACACTCGGGGGCCTTATTTATATTGTTTTATGGATTGTTGTACCTGAAGCGATAACTACGTCAGAGCGCTTAGAAATGAAAGGTGAAAAAGTAAATATTTCCAATATTGAAAAGTCGATTAAGGATGAATTTGATCATTTAAAAGGGAAAATTAACGACTTAACTCAACAGGCCAAAGAAACCGTTAAAAAAAAAAGTGATGTACCAAAAACAATATTCGAGGACATCCTAGAATTATTTATCAATATCATTAAAGTGCTCTTTAAAGGTATTGTTGTTATTTTCGGTATCGTCATTGTTATAACCGGATTTTCAATAATATTGGCATTTCTGGCAGCTTTTTTCCGTTCAGATATCGTATTGTTTGGAAATCCTGATATCGTAGCTTTCCCTGCTTTTCAAATAATGGATCTCTTTTTAAGCAGTTCGGGTAATATTGGCTTACTGAAAGTTGGATTGTTTTTCTTGATTGGAATTCCGCTAATTATGCTTATTTATTGGGGATTTAGAATGATAATCGGATTTGAACGAATCCGGCATTTTGGCTCAACTGCCTTCATTTTATGGATAATTGGACTGGCATTAACGATCACATTCTCATTTAAGATAGTCCGTAATTTCAGATATGAAGTAGAAGATAAAGAAGAATACGCCATTGAGCAGCCGGCTGGAAATGAAATCTTTTTAGCAAGCGCTGAGAACTATGATCAGGATTATTATTCGTATGAAGATTATATTGAAATTGAAGATTTGGAAATTGCCATTACAAAAGATGGATATTATATTAATCAAGCTCGCTTAGAAATAAGAAAGAGTATGACAAACAAAATCTCATTGATTAAACATTCTAGCGCACGGGGTCGTTCAGGTTTTGATGCAAAAGAAAGAGCTGAACAAACCGAATATCAGTTTAAGCAGGACGGCAATCGATTTATTTTTGATAAATTCTTTAAAATCCCTAAGACAGAAATTTGGGCCGACCAGGAAATTTGGTTAGAACTGAGAGTTCCCGTTGGAACAAAGATAATGATGGATGATGGCATGCACGATATCCTAAAAAGAAACTCCAGATACTTTTACTACAGTTGGTCAGATCGAGATTATATAATGACAGAAGAAGGATTGGAGAAACTCAAAAAATTGAAAGAAAGATTTAATGATAGCATTCAAAAAGGTTATTCGGGCATAAACAATATTTCAAATAATTTTATGGGTTGGTCTTTCAATTTCTTTCTGAAATAAAAAATATCACTTTTCGTTTATTACTTAATTCTGCGTTTTCTTTAAGTAAACTGACGACAGTAGCGGTAGAGCTCCTCTATCGCTACTTTATTTTTACTGAAATTACATTCTACCATCATTTTATTCTCGAAATATTTGCCGGTAATATTCTTAAGATCCGGATTTGTGGCAACCCAGACAGGGTTAGCCGCTCCCGATTCCGGTGATTCATGCCCGCCAAACCCTAAATTATTACTTAGTTTTGAATTTACATCACCTGGATGACATGCATTGACTGTAATTCCGAATTCGTTCAATCGATCGGCAAAAGCAACAGTAAGCATCCTGTTGGCTTGTTTCGATTGTCGGTATGCTTCATCATTGTGATATTGACGTTTCTCAAACTGAAGGTCAGTTAAGTCTAATCCCCCAGACCAATAACTGGCCACATTCACAATTCTGCTATCTTCCTCATCCCTCATAAATTCGTTAAAAAAATGCATCATTCTAAAATATCCAAGTACATTGGTAGCAAATTGGAGCTCAATTCCATCTGATGTTTTTCGTCGGTCTCTTGGCGTAGTTGCAGCATTATTGATCAGCAAATGTAAAGGGCCATCCCATCTTTTCGCTAAATCTTTAATTGATGAAAGGCTCGATAAATCGACTAATTCATACCAAACCGTTGCTTTCGGGTTCAAGGCTTGAATGGTTGTAACCGCTTCTTCAAGCCTTCTTTCGCTTCTGCCAATTAATATCACCTCATAATCTAAAAATGCCAATTTTCTGGCTATGGCAAAGCCAATTGCACCATAAGCACCTGTTACAATTGCAGTTTTTTTTATTAAATTTCCCATTCAATCTAAAGTTATTATTCCGAATATAATGAATCTCATACACTTAAGTCAATATTTGTTGATAAGTTGGTCCTATTGTGAATTTTTTATTTATAATCATTTTAATTAGCTTTGCTAACAATTGAAATAATTGAAAAGAATGACTGAAATAAAAGACGGTAAAAGCTTTTTAAAACACCTGAGTAAGAAGGAAATCTTAAATGATTTTCGCATCGCGAATGAAAGCCGTCAGGTTAGTATTTTAGGACGAAGAGAAGTTTTGACAGGGAAAGCCAAATTCGGCATATTTGGCGATGGCAAAGAAATCCCTCAATTAGCTATGGCGAGGGTATTTCAGAAAGGTGACTGGCGCTCCGGTTATTATCGCGATCAAACATTTATGTTTGCCAGTGGCATGATGGGTTTAGAAGAATTCTTTGCCCAACTTTATGGTGATTCTGATCATGAATTTAATCCCGGGACCGGTGGTAGATTGATGAATAACCATTTCTCTTCGCACACCATTGGTAAAGATGGCAAATGGCTTCAGCTTTCAGATCTGAAAAACTCAGCCACCGACTCCTCTCCCACAGCCAGTCAAATGCCACGACTTCTTGGTCTTGCACAAGCCTCTAAGGTTTTCAAAAACAATCCTCATCTTAAAAACCATATCCAATTTTCAAAAAAAGGTAATGAAGTGGCATTTGGTACCATTGGTGATGCCAGTACCTCGGAAGGCCAATTTTTTGAAACCATCAATGCTGCCGGTGTACTTCAGGTGCCTATGGCAATTTCTGTTTGGGACGATGGCTGGGGAATCTCAGTGCCTAATAAATTTCAAACAACCAAAAGTAACATCTCTACTGTTTTACAAGGTTTTGAAAAAACTGAGAACGAAAATGGTTTTCTCTTTTATCATGCCAAAGCCTGGGATTATCCCGAACTGATTCGTCAATATGAAAAAGGAATTCAAGTTTGTAGAACAAAACACATCCCGGTTTTTTTCCATATTACCGAAGCTACGCAACCTCAGGGTCATTCGACCTCAGGATCACACGAACGATATAAAACAAAAGAACAACTTGATCTGGAAAAAGAAAGAGATGGAATATTAGTGATGAGAAATTGGTTGCTCCATTCTGGAATAGCTACAGAAGAAGAAATTATTCAGATCGAAAAGAATGCAATAAAACGCGCAAAAGAAGCAAAAAAAAATGCCTGGAATAATTTCCAGCAACCTATAAAAAAGAAACAACAGGAATTTTTAAAGATGGTTAACGTGACCACTTGTAATTGTGCGAAGACAGCCAAAATTGAGCAAATAAAAACAGATTTATCAAAGGTTGGCGAACCCATTTATAAAGATTTGATGTCGTCTGGAAAAAAAATCTTACGCCTCATTTGTGATTCATGTAGTAATCCCGAAAACTCTTTAAAAATAAATGTTACCAATTGGTTGAATAAAGAAATGATTGATAGTGAAGAAAGATTTAATTCTCAGCTATACAGTCCATTAAATCCTAAAATAGAAGAGGTACAAGCCATTTACGACGAAGATGCTGTTTCAATTCCGGGACGAGAAATTTTACAAAAAAACTTTGATTATATTTTTGGCAAATATCCTGAAGCTTTGATTTTTGGGGAAGATGTTGGGAAAATTGGTGGCGTCAATCAGTCGCTGGAAGGTTTGCAGAAAAAATATGGTGAATTAAGAATTTCTGACACGGGAATTCGGGAAGCTACCATCATAGGACAGGGCATTGGTTTAGCCATGCGAGGGCTAAGACCCATTGCCGAAATTCAATATTTCGACTATCTGCTTTACGGCTTACAGTTGTTAAGCGACGATTTGGCAACCCTGCGCTATCGCAGTCGAGGAACTCAAAAAGCACCTTTAATCATTCGGACAAGAGGCCACCGTCTTGAAGGCATTTGGCATTCAGGTTCTCCTTTAAGTATGGTAATAAATTCGGTGAGAGGGATGCATGTTTTAGTCCCGCGAGATATGACCCAGGCGGCTGGATTCTACAATGCAATGATGGTTTCTGATGATCCTTCCTTAATTATTGAACCTTTAAATGCCTACCGAATTAGAGAAAAACTACCATCAAACATTGGCGAATTTACAGTGATACCAGGCAAGGCAGAAATACTACAAGAAGGTAAAGATCTTACTTTAGTCACCTATGGTTCATGCGTAAGAATTGCAGAAGATGCGGTAAAGCAACTTAAAGAATTTGATATTGATGTTGAATTGATCGATGTACAATCCTTACTTCCCTTCGATACAGATCAATTAATAAGAAAATCAATAGGCAAGACAAATAAAGTCCTCTTTTTTGATGAGGACGTTCCGGGCGGTGCTACTGCCTATATGATGCAGATGGTTTTAGAAGTGCAAAAAGCATTTACACTTTTAGATGCCGAACCCAAAACATTAACTGCCAAAGCTCATAGGGCAGCTTACAGCACTGATGGGGATTATTTTTCGAACCCGAATGCGGAGGATGTTTTTGATACTATTTATAATATGATGCACGAATATAATCCAACAAAATATCCAAAGATTTTTTAATATTTTAAATTAGAAATCTAAAATTAATTATGAAATCATACATCCTCGTCTTCTTTTTCTTATTCGGAATATCATTAACAGGATTTACGCAAAATACCTATCAATCAACTACGGCAAAAAAAGGAGAAGGGATTCTGTCTCTTTTAAGAAGAAATGGCCTTGAACCTGCTAAGTTTTTGGAAGAATTTGAAAAAATTAACAAAGCCAAACTGAATAAAAATGGACAATTGGTTGCCGGCGTAAAATATTATCTTCCTGGTTCGTCTGATGCTGCTACTTTTGCCATTTTTGGTAAAAAATATGAATCGGTTCCCATACTTGATCAACAATTAAGAGGCGCAACTTATTATCTCATTAGCGGACATGGTGGCCCAGATCCTGGCGCAGTTTCAATTATTGAAAACCAACAGGTTTGTGAAGACGAATACAATTACGATATTACATTGCGCTTAGCTCGTAAATTAATCCAGCATGGGGCACACGTTTATATGATAACAAGAGATATCAATGATGGGATCAGAGATGAAAGGTTTTTACTCGCCGATCATGATGAAATTTGTTACCCTGATAAAAAAATGCCGCGAAATCAGTTATTAAGATTGCGTCAACGAACAAATGCTGTGAATAAATTATACCTGACTGATCGTGATAAATTCCAAAGGGTGCTTATCATTCATATGGATTCAAGGAGTAAGAATGAGGATTTGGATGTTTATTTCTACTACGATAATCGAAGCAAAAGTGGTAAAAAATTATCCAATATTTTACTCAATAAATTGAAAGAAAAATACAACCAACATCAGCCGGGAAGAGGATATGATGGTACCGTATCAAGTAGAAATCTTTACGTATTACAGAACACATACCCTACTGCTACTTTCATAGAACTTGGTAACATGAATCACAAGCAAAATCAAAAAAGATTTTTAATTGCAGATAATCGTCAGGCACTTGCCAATTGGCTGGCAGATGGATTAATTCAAGATTTTGAAGAAGATGATTCTAAATAATTTTCAGATTAGATATTGGTAATCATTTTTGCCTCTTCCATGATCACTTCGTAAACATAGCCGGCTCCAAAGTCTTTATTCAGATTGATGATCCCAGTAAAAGTAACAATGTCTCCAACTTTCACTACATCGGCAGTAGTTACTGTTAAGTCAAAAGATGCACCGGTTCCTGATCCATCCTGAATATGTACCCAATTCTTGCCCATAATGGCTTCGTTATACTTTACAACTTCACCTCTGATGGTAACCGTTTTGCCTTTATAATTTGTAGGATTAGCAAATAATTCACCCAATGTAATTCCGCCTTCTGCTTTTTCAACTTTAATCTCTTTCTTTACAGCTTCTTTTATCATTCCATGAGGAGTAGGAGAATCACCAGCAGAAGTACTTACCGTACCAGGCTCAAATGTAACCTCATTCAAAAAGTAAACCAGGTCAAAAGTTCTTGAAAGCTCTTTACTTTCAAAATTTTCCATTGCTAAGCCATCCATAAAATAAACCGTTTGCCCCTCAGAAAATTCCTGCCGGTTACAGGCAACCCAAAATGATTCTGAATTTTCTTCTACAAATAAATAGGTATAAACAGAGGTTTGAAGTACTTCTTTAATGTTAGCCTGATGCTGCCCATTTGTAACTTCTTTATTTCCAACTGCTTCAACTGAATCTGCATTTGTGGAACTTGAATTACAAGCTATGATTGAAAGGAATAATAAAATTAAAAGTGAGGAGTTAAAGATTTTCATTGTTCGATATTTTTAAGTTTCAGATAGATCGTTTAGTATAAATGTATTTTAGAATGCCAAAAATAGGTATTTTTTTTGATTCTTCGTAAATTCTTAAATATGATATTTGGCAACCCTTTTACCAACTTTTGTCGTTAAAAAGTTAGAACAAACAAAGCTCCTTTCCCTTCATTAGAATGGGCTGAAATACTTCCGCCTAGCATAATCATAATTTGTCTGGCTAAGCTTAGGCCAATTCCCGAACCTTCAGAACGCGTTGTGAAAAATGGAATAAATATTTTATCGAGCAATTCATCATCAAATCCAACACCTGTATCTCTTACTTCAATCTGAACCCGCGAATTGATGGTTTCATAAGCCTTGATTGAGATCCTCTTCTCTTTAGCTTGAGCGACAGCCCAAATTGAATTTTTTATCAAATTTATAAGCACTTGCTCAATTTGTTCTCTATCAGCTTTAAGGATAAGATTTCGGGGCTCAATAGAACATTCAAATGTTATATTTGGTTGCTCAAAACTTTCTTCAAATAAAACAGTAAGTTCATTCATTAAATCTATAACCGAAATTTCAGTAATTTGCGGCAAGGGTAAGATAGCTAAGTTTCTGTACTTTCGAACGAAATCCATCATCCCCTCACCTCTATTTTTTATAGTTGACAAGCCTTTATCAAGCTTACTTTTCATTTTTTCATCCGGTACTTTGTCTTTTTTAATTAGATCAGAGAGTGAATTAGCAAGAGAAGTAATTGGTGACACAGAATTCATAATCTCGTGAGTTAAAATGCGAATCATTTTCTGCCATGTTTCAGTTTCTTTTAAATCCAATTCAGGTTTAATATTTTGTAATGATACCAGATTAAGTTCTTCGCCAGCTATTTTATACTTCGTTACTCGTGCAGCCAGTTGTAACGTTTCAGTCGCTCTGTTTAACTCAAGTAATTGTTGTTGGCCCGGTGATAATTGTTTTAAAAATTCACTCAGATTATGATGTAAATAGTCGAGTGCAAAAATATTTTTTAATCTGGTCAATCCAAATATTTTCAGGGCTTCTGTGTTTATAAATCTTATTGAGCCTCTGGAATCGAAAGCAAAAATTCCAATACCGACATGCTCTATAACCGCCTTAAAATATTCATCTTTCTCTTCTCGTTTTAAAACAACATCCTTAATATGTTTTGATAATTGATCGAGTTGAAAATTCAGCTCACTAAACTCTCCCGAGCTTCTATTTTCAGAAAAAATAACATTATAATCGTCCGTTTTCACTGATTCGAAAAATAATGAAAGCTTACGATTAATTTTATTGATGTAGTGGAGCAAAAGAATAATCTGCACCAATGTTAATAGAAACAAAAACACTTTAACATACAGTAAATTAGGCTCATTTATTAAATATAAAAAAGCATATCCTGTAGCAAAAGCGAGTAAAATCCTAAAAACGATATTGGTAAAAAAACGATTATAAACCATATCTTTTCATTTTATTGTAGATGGTTTGGCGTGTTATACTTAGTTCGCGAGCGGCTCGAATCATATTCCCACCATGCTTTTTTATCGCCGCTAAGATAGCTTGCTTTTCAATTTCTTCTAAACTTCCTGACGGGAGTTGAGAGGATTGTTTTCCTTCAATATCCAAGTCCTTTTCATCCAATACTCCATCTTGATTTAAGATCACACATTTTTCTATTAAATGTTCCAATTCTCGAATATTTCCGGGCCAGGTGTAATTCTTTAATGCTTGTATAAATGACGGGCTCAGAACAACATTTTCTCTTTTGTACTTTCTAGAAAAACGTGTCAGGAAATTTCGTGCCAGTGGTTCAATATCTTCAATTCGATTCCTTAACGCAGGTATTTCGATAGTAATTGTATTAATTCTGTAAAGAAGATCTTCACGAAATTCTTTTTTAGATATCAATTCATCAAGTGGTTGATTAGTTGCTGTTACTAACCTAATATCCAATTGTTCTACTTTATTTGAACCTAATTGAGTTATCTTTTTCTCTTGCAAAGCAGCCAGAAGCTTCATTTGTAATCGGGGTGAAAGATTTCCAATTTCATCTAGAAATAGAGTTCCTCCATTGGCAGTACTCATTCTTCCTGGCTTGTCAGTTTTAGCATCAGTAAATGCTCCTTTTTTGTAACCAAATAATTCACTTTCAAATAAACTTTCGCTAAGTGATCCTAAATCAACCGTTACAAAAGCTTCATTTTTACGATTTGATTTAAGATGCAATTCACGAGCCAATAAACTCTTTCCGGTACCATTCTCTCCTGTTATTAAAACATTTGCATCCGTGGGGGCTACCTTTTCAATGGTATTTAAAACTTTTACAAAAGCATGAGATTTACAAATAATTTGATCTTTTGATCCTACTAATTCTTCTTCTAAATAATTCTTCTGCAATTTCAATTTTGCAGTTTCCTTTTGCGAAAGACTTAGCTTAACAGCTGATTTCAAGGTAGCAGTTAATTTATCATTATCCCATGGCTTAAGTACAAAATCTGAAGCTCCTTCCTTCATGGCATTCACAGCGAGGCGAACATCCCCGTATGCAGTGAACATTAAAACCTCAATATCGGGATCAAGCTTCTTAATTTGCTTAAGCCAGAAAACTCCTTCATTACCGGTATTTACTTTAGAAGAAAAATTCATATCCAAAAGAACAACATCTGGTCGTTGAGTTTGGATAATGCTTGGCAATAAATTAGGATTACTGATGGTTAACAATTCCTTAAATTCATCCTCCAATAATATCTCGAGCGCACTTAGCACATCCTTATTATCATCAACAATAAAAACAACCCCATTATTCATTACCGTATGTTTTAACTCAAATGTAAATATTTTTGATGTACGACTGTAAAAATATTTTACATATCAGCACACTCCTATCCGAGATAATCGAACTTTAATATTTGTTTTTTAGTTACTTAAGGATGATGGCATAGCTTTTGAAAACAAGTTAAGTGCATCTAAATAAAAACAAAATGATTAAGAATTACTTTAAAACAGCTTTCAGAAATATCTTAAGAAATAAACTTTTTACTTTTCTTAATATTTTAGGCTTATCGCTTGGATTGGCCACCGCAATTCTAATTTTATTTTGGGTTCAGGATGAGTTTAGTTTTGACAGATATCACAAAAATGCAAATGACATTTATCGTGTAACGGCTGATTATCATTTTAACGGAACACATATGAATCTTGCCACAGCATGTTCTCCTATGGCTGCAACCATGATTAATGATTACCCAGAAGTTGTAAACGCATGCCGATTAAGACGACTAGGATCAAGAATATTAACGGCAGGTGAACAAAAATTTAAAATTGAAGATGTTACCTATGCCGACTCAACATTTTTTGATCTATTTAATATCCCCATATTAGAGGGTGATCCCAAAAACTTATTAAATCAACCAAATTTTATTATGTTTAGCAAAGAAACAGCTAAACGACTTTTTGGAGATAAACATGCGGTTGGTGAATCCATTAAAGTAGGTGAACAATCCTATATGGTTTCTGGGATTTATGAAAATATCCCTGAGAATACACACTTCAATTTTGACATTTTATTATCCATGCCAAGCCTAGAAGATAGTTTTAGTCAAATGTGGCTTAGCAATAATTTCCACACCTATATTCAAGTACATCCGACAACTGATATTAAAAAATTAGAGTCGCAAATGCAAGAGATGATTGCAAGATATCTGGGTCCTGATTTGGAAAGGTTTATTGGAAAAACCCTGGAAGAATTTATTGGTGACGGGTCGGCAGCTTTTGTATTACAAAAATTGACAGACATCCATTTAAAATCAGATTTAATGGCTGAACTTGAAAATAATAGTGACATCAACAATGTGTATATTTTTTCATTCATTGCAATTTTCATACTAATTATTGCTTGTATTAATTTTATGAATATGGCCACAGCAAGGTCAGAAAGTCGCAGCAAAGAAGTTGGGATACGAAAAGTGGCAGGGGCAGTCAAAAAGCAAATCATATTTCAATATTTATTAGAATCATTTGTTATCACACTTATATCTTATTTTGTTGCAATGATCCTAGTTGAACTGTATTTGCCAAGTTTCAACATCTTATCAGGAAAAAATATTGATATTAATTATTTTGAACCACAGACATTACTCATACTCCTTGGAATAATTTTATCAACGAGCTTAATATCTGGAAGCTACCCTTCCTTTTACTTATCTTCTTTTCAACCCATTGAAACACTTAAAGGAACATTTAAAGGAGGAAAATCGAGCGGACGATTAAGAAATATATTAGTTATTATTCAGTTTTTCACAACTATTCTGTTGATAAGTAGTAGCATATTTGTCTACAATCAATTGAGTTATATCCAAAGTAAAAAAATCGGTTTCGATAAAGAACAATTAATTTGTCTTCACAATATGGATGTTTTAGGTAACAAAGCCATTAATCTTAAACAAGAATTACTAAACCATCCTGAAATCATTAGTGGGACAATTTCATCTTATTTACCAGTTCCTTCTAGTTCGAATAATTCCGCTGCTTTTCCAGATGGTGATCAAAATAAAATGGTGACTATGTATCAATGGACTGTAGATGTTGATTATATAGAAACATTAAAAATGAATATTGTAGAAGGAAGAAATCTTTCGAAAGAGTATGGAACTGATTCTTTAGCCGTTTTGGTCAATCAAGCTGCAATGAAACAATTTGGCTGGGAAACTTCGGAGGGTCATTTCGTGCAACTTGTTTTAAATGATAATGGGGGAAAAGCCAATTACAAAATTGTTGGAGTCATTGAAGATTTTCATTTTGAATCATTGAAATCAAACATTTCTCCGATGTTAATGACATTAGGAAGTTTGATGGGTGCTGGAAATAATGGATTTTATCTAACAATGAGATATGAAGCTGAAAACACACAAGATGTTATTGAATTATTAGAAAAGAAATGGAAAGAATTTGCACCTAATTATCCATTTGAGTA
The DNA here is from genome assembly GCA_963675215.1 of Bacteroidales bacterium. Classification (GTDB taxonomy): domain Bacteria; phylum Bacteroidota; class Bacteroidia; order Bacteroidales. Next base: position 2,662,423 of record OY775914.1, on the reverse strand, counting down.
TTCATTTGTAAATGAGAAATTCAATGATATGTATTTTCAAGAACAACGTATGGGGAAAATCATGAAGATATTTACCATACTCGCGATTATAATTGCTTCACTGGGATTGTTTGGATTAGCTGCTTTTATTGCTGAAAAACGAACCAAAGAAATTGGCATCCGAAAAGTAAATGGGGCAAGCCTATTCAATATTTTTATGTTATTTACTAAAGATATTGCGATACTTATTTTGATTGCATTTATTCTGGCTGTGCCATTAACATGGTATATTATTAATGAATGGTTAAATAATTTCAGCTACCGTATTGATATTAACTTGATGGTATTTTTAGGAGCCGGCTTATTGTCATTTATAATAGCCATACTTACCATTTCGTACCAAGCATACATGGCATCAACACGCAACCCAATTGAGTCATTGAAGTATGAATAAATAAAGGAATTTAAAATGATCATAAATTATTTCAAAACAGCTTTACGAAACATTGCAAGAAATAAGCTTTTTACCTTTCTAAATGTTTTAGGCTTATCACTTGGTTTGGCGACAGCAATTCTGATCTTATTCTGGGTTCAGGACGAGTTGAGTTACGATAGGTATCATCAAAATGCAAAAAACATTTATCGAATAACTGCTGATTATCAATTACCAGGAGAAAAATTTAAAGGTACCACTACATGTCCACCGATGGCAGGAACATTAATCAATGATTACCCTGAAATAATAAATGCCTGCAGGTTCAACAGAAACATTGGTGGTAATCTAAGCGTTGGAGATCAAAAATTTAGCATTTCTAAACTTGCCTACGTCGATTCAACATTCTTTGATTTGTTTAGTGTTACTTTATTAAAGGGGGATAAAAAAAACCTTTTAAACCATCCAAACTATCTGGTGTTGAGCGAAACAACTGCAAAACAATTATATGGAGAAAAGGATCCTATCGGCGAATTGGTAAAAGTTGGTGATGAATCATTTCTGGTTACAGGGATTTATGCTGATATTCCTGAAAATTCTCATTTCCATTTTAATATTTTGCTTTCAATGTCAAGTTTGAAGGCTAGTTTGAGTCCAATTTGGTTAGACAATAACTATTACACTTATATCCAATTGCATGCCGATGCGAATCCTAAAAAGCTCGAACAAGAAGTACAGAAAACGATCTTAAAACATATAGGTCCTGCGCTCGAAAACGCGACAGGGCAAACAATGGATAAATTAGTTGGAAATGGTTCTATTTCCTTCCAGCTTCAAAAGTTAACCGACATTCATTTACATTCCCATTTGATGGGAGAAATAGATATTAATGGTAATCTGTCTAATATTTATATATTTTCTTTTATCGCTCTTTTTATTCTGATTATAGCTTGTATCAATTTCATGAATATGTCTACTGCCCGATCCGAAAGTCGAAGTAAAGAAGTTGGTATACGTAAAGTTTCAGGTGCAGCAAGAGGGCAAATTATTTTTCAATTTCTTCTCGAATCATTTATGATTACATTGCTATCCTACTTTTTCGCAATGATTTTAATTGAGATTTATCTTCCGAGTTTTAATACACTATCAGGAAAAAATATTACCATCAACTATTTCGAGCCTTACACCCTTTTTATACTCTTAGGCATTATAATTTCTACCAGTTTCATATCAGGGAGCTATCCGGCATTTTACCTATCTTCATTTCAACCTATTGAAACACTGAAAGGAACTTTAAAGAGTGGTAAATCAAGTGGAAGGCTCCGAAATGTATTAGTTATTATCCAATTTTTTACAACAATTATTCTAATCAGTAGTAGCATTTTTGTATATAATCAATTAAAATTTATTCAAACAAAAGAACTGGGCTTTGTCAAGGAGCAACTCATATGTATTGGTAATTTAAACGCCTTAGGTGATAAAGCCAATACATTTAAACAAGAATTATTAAACCATCCTGAAGTACTTAGTGCAACTATTTCTTCTTTTTTGCCAGTACCTTCAGCGGGTTATCATGACGCTGTTTATCCAGATGGCGATAAAAATAATATTGTGGGCTTGTACCAATGGTTTGTGGATGTGGATTATATTGAAACCCTTAAGATGAACATTAAAACGGGAAGAAACTTTTTAGAAGAATCTGGAACTGATTTGCATGCGGTATTGATTAATGAAACTGCACTAAAACAATTTGGGTGGGAATCATATGAAGGGCATTTCATTACTCGAAAATCAAGCCAAGAAGCCGCCAAATACAAAGTTATAGGTGTGCTAGAGAATTTCCACTTCGAATCCTTAAAAAAATCAATTTCACCAATGATTATGCAATTAGGAGAAGGTGGGTATTATTTAACATTAAGGTACAATGCCACGAACGCCCAAGACATCATTGAACTCACTGAGAAAAAGTGGAAGGAATTTGCTCCAAATGATCATTTTGATTATTCTTTTATCAATGATCGCTTCAATAACATGTATTCTCAGGAACAACAAATTGGTAAAATCATGAAGATATTTACATTTTTAGCAATCATTGTTGCATCGCTTGGTTTGTTTGGTTTAGCTGCATTTATTGCTGAAAAAAGAACCAAGGAAATTGGGATTAGAAAAGTAAATGGGGCAAGCCTTTTAAATATTTTTATGTTATTTACTAAAATTATTGCAAAGCTTATTTTAATTGCATTTATCCTGGCTGTGCCTTTAACATGGTATATTATTAATGAATGGTTAAATAATTTTACCTACAGGGTTGATATCAATTGGCTGGTTTTTGTTGGAGCCGGAATACTATCATTTTTAATTGCGATCCTTACCATTTCTTATCAAGCCTATAAGGCATCTTCACAAAATCCAATTGAATCTTTAAAATACGAGTAATATTAAGTAAATGTAAAATTGGAATAGGCTCTGAAATTTTATCATCAGGGCCTATTATAGTTATATCTAGAATTCGTGGATAGCAATTTGCAAAATGCCCGATTATTACCGACCTTTGATTAATATCTCAAAATAAATTTAAACCTTATTGTCATGAATAGTAAACTTATTAAAAGCACATTACTCCTTGTAACAATGGTTCTTATTTCAACCCAACTTAGTGCGCAAGAAAAGCCGTTTCGAATTGGTGTGAAAGCTGGCTTCCCTAATATAGTAACAGGAAACATTGAATACGTAACACCGTTTATGGATAACAGGCTTTCGTTGATGCTTGATTATTCCTCTTTTTCATTTGATTTTGATGTGGATGATCCTGAAGAACTGGTGCTTGATTATTCTTACTTCGAAATTGGTTTAAATTATTACTTTGTAAATGAAGGCAAAGGTCCCTATTTTTCACTTAGTTATACCAATATGAGTTTAGATCTGGCTTATGATAACATTGAATCTGATAATACACCTGGTCAATATGGATCAGCAACAGCCGGAATTGGAATGAATACCATGAATATAAAACTTGGAGCTAAATGGGGCGGATTAATTTACTTTAGACCTGAAATCGGATACTCATTCAGTCCACTGCCAGCAACAGTTACAGCGGAAGTTCATTTCCCTGATCAAAGCACGGAATCACATACTGAGGAGATTCCATCCCAGTTAACCGGTGGTTTAATTTTTAATATCGGATTTGGATTTTCATTTTAAATATTAATAATTCTTATGAAACGCCTCATTATTTTCTCAAGCCTCTTCATATTCCCATTTTTTCTTTTTGCGCAGGTTGAAACCAGTAAAAGCCGCAAAGAGATTCGTGCGGAAAGACAAGCTAAAATTGAAGAATCTGTCAAAAATCTAATTGAATCCAACGAATTTGATTTTGTTGTAAGAAGGGCAAATCCGGCAGTAGGACCCTCAATTACACTCACATCCGATTACGATATTAAAATTGCTCAAGATTCGGCGTATAGCTTTTTGCCTTATTTTGGGGAAGTTTATACAATAAATTACGGATCTGCTGATGGTGGAATTAAATTTGCAAGCATCGTTTACAATTATGAGCTTAGTTTCAATGAAAAAACAAAATTTTATGAAATCCAATTTGAGGTGATCGAGAAGATTGAAACTTACAAGATTTATCTAAACATATCTTCTTCAGGATATGGGAATTTGAAAATAATCAGTAATGCCCGTCAAATGATCAGTTATGACGGCATTTTAAGTAATTTACTCGAAAATTAAAGTTTATTTTTCGAACAGTTGAAGAAATTCTTTTACCTGTTCCCAATATTGCTCATTTCCTTCATGTGCATGCCAGAGTGCACGTGAACCATGGTAACCATCAAAATCAGGTACGAAATTCATTTTATATTTTGATGGAATAGCTTCGTAAATTTTGCTCCAATTCTTTTCTTCATTTCTTGAAGAAGTAATGAAAACGGGCATATGCAGATTTGCTGCATACTCAGAGATACTTTTACCCTCAAATGTAAAATATTCACCAGGAGAAAATGCCAGCAGCCCATCTAACATTTCCATATTTTTATCTGCTAATATAAAACTTAGCGCAGCAGAATAAGAGCTACCCCAGATAAGCATTATTTTTGGCTCATATTTTTCATACACATAATTTAAAGCTGCTTGCATATCTTGATATGCATCGGGATATTTCATTGCTAAACCTTTAATCTTAGCCCTTGCAGCCGTTTCATTTTTGATATCATTTACAAAATTACCCGAACGCTGATCAATTGCCATACAATTAAAACCTAAAGCATTCAATTGAGGTGCAATTTCACGATAAGATCCCCTACTCCATCCAGCCTGATGAAATAACAGAATAAAGGGCGCATTCAGATCATCTGTAAGATATAAATCTGCCGTAATTTCTAAATCATCCAATGATTTAAATTCAATGGTATTACCTGAAAAATTATTTTCCTGACTTAAAATTTGTGCAGGGAATATAAAAATCAGAATAATGATTCCTGTAAGTATTTTCATTTTTGTTTTCATGATTTAATTTTTTTATTGTTTATTTCTAATAATGATCCCGACAAGTTCTTTAAAAAGCTTAACCGCCAATGCCGCTGTAATTCCTGTGCGATCATTATCCGGATTGAGCTCGACAATATCCGCACCAATGATTGGGGCCTTCACCCGATGAAGCAATTGTATCAGTTGCCTGGTTGACAAACCACCTGGTTCGTGATGCGATACACCAGGGGCAAAAGCAGGATCTAATGCATCCAAATCAATCGAAATATATAATGGATTTTTAAAATCAAGAGATTTTAATTCATCAATATCTTTCATCATAACGATTTTAATGCCAAATTTCTTAGCCTGTGCTTCAAGATGTGGTGACATGTTTCTAATCCCGACCGAAACAAGTTTATTCACAAAACCAGCTTCCATAATTCTTGCGAATGGGCATGCATGTGAGAATTTATCTCCTTCAAAATGATCATAAATATCTGCATGTGCATCAAAGTGCAGAATATCAAATCCACCATGAACTTTATTCATTGCCTTAGCAATGGGATAATTAATTGAATGATCTCCACCAAGAAAAATAGTAGGATTTCTCAAGTCAACAATCTCATTGATTTGGGTTGAAATTGCTAGATAATCATCGATTATTAGATCCCCCAAATCATTTAATTTGGTATCAACTGTTATATCAAAACCAGTTTCTGACATATAATTTGATGAACCATCATGAAGAACTTCTCTAATTTTTTGAGGTGCTTTGGCTGAACCTTTCTTAAATGTTGATTTATCATCAAAAGGCAATCCCAGTATGTTTAATTGGTTATTTTTCATGAAAAAAAATATTAATCTATACAAAGATAATTTTTCATTATAACAGTTCTAAAATAAATATTAAAACCAACTACATCTAACCTTTTTTTAGCTCAATATTCATTACTTTTATAAAAAAAATGTGCCAATGAGCCTAAAATCCAGATTAAAATCAATTGGTCCTGGAATACTTGTTACAGCTGCTTTTATCGGGCCTGGGACAATCACTACTTGCACCCTCACAGGTGCCAGTTTTGGTTATGTCTTATTATGGGGCTTACTGTTTTCAGTTTTTGCAACCATAATTCTGCAAGAAATGTCAGCACGCCTTGGAATTGTTGGTCGCTTGGGACTGGGTGAAGCTTTACGTCAACAATTCAAAAATCCAGTTACCAAAATTGTTTCAGTCGTTCTTGTGCTCTCTGCCATATTTATTGGAAATGCAGCCTATGAAACAGGCAATATTCTTGGGGCATCAATGGGTATCGAAGAGATTACGAAATTTTCAGGCTTCGAACTTAATAATGGATTTGTATTAAAGATTTGGGGGCCAATCATTGGAATCATTGCTTTTATCCTCTTGATTCTGGGAAGTTATAAACATCTGGAACGGGCTTTAATTGCACTTGTTCTGGTAATGAGCGTTTCATTCATTGCAACAATGATAATAATTGGACCAGATTTATCTCAAATACTGAAAGGCGTTTTTATTCCCAATTTACCTAAAGGTAGTACACTGATGTTGATTGGCTTAATTGGAACTACAGTTGTACCCTACAATTTGTTTTTACATGCATCAACAGTTCAGGAGAAGTGGAACGGAAAAAGGATTTAAAAGTAGCCCGTGTTGATCTGGCACTTTCTGTTATTTTAGGCGGACTGATTTCAATGTCAATTGTAATTACTTCGGCGGTTGCATTTTTTGGAACCAAAACAGAAATCAGAGGTGCAGCTGATTTAGCTAGTCAATTAAAGCCATTTCTTGGTGATTGGGCTGGTATTTTTATGTCGATCGGCCTTTTCGCTGCCGGCATATCTTCAGCCATTACAGCCCCTCTTGCAGCGGCTTACGCTACATCTGGTATTTTAGGTTGGAAAACTGATTTAAAATCTAAAAGGTTTAAAGCGGTTTGGATGACCATTTTATCAATTGGAATTGTATTCTCGGCCATTGGTTTTAGTCCGATTAAAGCAATCATGTTTGCTCAGGTTACGAATGGGATTTTACTTCCGGTAATCGCTGTTTATTTGCTTATTATTATGAACAGCAGGAAACTTTTAGGGGAGAATTCAAATAAGTTGTTTCAAAATATATTGGGACTAATTATCGTATTGATTATGTTGATACTGGGCGGAAAAAGTATCCTACTGGCATTTGGTGCCTTGTAAATCATCAATGTTAACTAAAAAATGATTAATGAAGAAGATACTTGATACTTGATACTTGATACTTAATACTTGATACTTGATACTTATTTAAAAATAATATATGAAAGTAGATATTAATTCAGATTTAGGCGAAAGTTTTGGAAACTATACCATTGGAAATGATGCTGAAGTAATGAAATATATTTCCTCGGCAAATATTGCTTGCGGATTTCATGCAGGTGATCCGGTTGTGATCGAGAAAACCATCAAACTGGCATTAGAAAACAATGTTGCCATTGGAGCTCATCCTGGTTATCCTGATTTGATGGGTTTTGGGAGACGATCAATGAACCTCAATCCGAAGGAAATAAAATCCTATGTACTTTATCAAATTGGAGCTTTAAAATCCATGACAGAAGCTTTAGGTGGAAAATTGCAACACGTAAAGGCACATGGAGCACTATACAATGATGCTTCAGCAAATAAAATAATTGCCACGGCAATTGCAGAAGCAGTTTATTTAATAGATCCCGAGCTCATCTTTATGGGCCTGGCCAAATCTGAAATGCTGGATAGCGCAAAAAAGGTTGGTTTAAGAACGGCCAGCGAAGTGTTTGCCGACCGTGCCTATATAAAATCCGGCACCTTGGTATCACGAGCGTTACCAGGCGCTGTAATACACGATACAAACATATGCAACCAAAGAGTGTTAAGAATGATAAAGGAGCATTGCGTAACCGGTATTGACGGCAGTGAAATTCAAATTGAAGCAGAATCTATTTGTATTCATGGCGACAACCCTTCAGCCATAGAAATGGCAAAATCTTTAAAACAACATCTTGAAAAAAACGGAATAAAAATACAATCACTAAACAATGACTAATAGCGTAAAAATTATCCCTTCCGGAGATTCTGGAATAATTGTAAGATTTGGAAATACCATCACAGAAGAGAATAACAAAAAAGTTCACGATCTGCAATCGATGTTAGCAGCATTTCAAACAAAAGGCATCCATGAAATGGTTCCTGCCTATACAGATCTTCTCATTTTATATAATCCTTTAGAAAACGATTTTGCAAGCATGAGCGAATCTATAAGAAAAGCCATCGATTCACCTTCTGAATCAAAAAAACAAAATCAAAGGCTCATTAAAATCCCAACTTGTTACGAGGGTGAATATGGAGCTGACTTAAAGGAAGTTGCTGAAAAAACAGCGCTTTCGATAGATGAAGTTATAAAAATTCATTCTTCTACAGATTATCTGGTTTATATGTTAGGTTTTACTCCTGGTTTCAGTTATTTAGGAGGTATGGATGAAAGAATCGCTTGCCCAAGAAAGAAAATCCCACGTAAGGACATTCCTGCAGGATCGGTTGGTATTGCTGATAAACAAACAGGAATTTATCCAATTGAAAGTCCGGGAGGATGGCAATTAATCGGCCGAACTCCACTGAATCTATTCGATCCCGACCGAGAAGAAGTTTTTCTGTGTAATGCCGGTGATAAACTTCGGTTCGTTCCGATAAGTAAACAAGAATTCGAATTAATTAAAAAGGAGCAAAGTAAATAATGGGAAAGATTAAATTTATAAACGGTGGAATGCTTACCAGTATTCAAGATTTTGGAAGATATGGCTATCAGAAATTTGGGATGCCTGTTTCAGGAGCCATGGATGCTCACTCTTTACAAATAGCTAATTGGTTGGTTGGCAACAAAAGAAATGAAGCTTGTTTCGAAATTACTTATCTGGGCGCAGAAATTGAATTTCAAACAGAAACCACAATTGCCATTGCAGGAGCTATGATGCATGCGACCCTTAATGGCAAACCTATTAGGATGCATGCCAGTATTGCGATTAAAAGTGGTGATGTTTTGGTAATGGGAGCAGTTGTAAAAGGAATGAGAGCTTATCTCGCAATTTCGGGAGGGATTTTAGTTCCTGAGGTCATGGGAAGTAGATCTACATATTTGCGTGGGAAAATTGGCGGATTTAAAGGCCGTAAAATTGAAAATGGAGATGTAATAGAAATTGGAAATAACACCAATTCAGCATACAAAGAGGTTCCAGCTCCACTCCTGTTTATTTATCCAAAGGTACAAACCATTAGGGTGTTAAAAGGAACGGAAATTGACCGTTTCACCGATGAAGGTTTCAAGACTTTTTTAAATTCTGAGTATACAGTCAGTAATGAAAATGATCGCATGGGTTATCGTTTATCAGGTCCGGCTATTAAGCATAAAGATGGTGCGGATATTATTTCTTCAGGTATTGTTAACGGCAGTATTCAGATTCCCGGGCACGGTGAGCCTATTATTATGATGGCAGATCATCAAACCGTTGGAGGTTATACCAAAATTGCAAATGTAATTACAGTGGACCTTCCCATATTGGCGCAAATGAAAGCCGGAGACAAAATAAAATTTAAAGAAATTAAACTTGAAGAGGCTCAGTATTTATTAGCCAAGGAAAAAGAAAATATTGACAAACTATTTCAGCTCTAAACCCATTGGGATGACACACTATATCATCCTTTTATACTAAAAAAGATGAAGCGAAACTTTAATAATAAAAATTCATGGATTCTACTCCTTATCTTACTTTTAGTCAATAATCAGTCTTTTGCTCAGGAAAGAAATCAGGAACCTCAAATTAAATTAACAAAAGAGGTTGCGTCAGGATTTGTTCATCTGGCATTAAACTGCGTTCAAAAAGAATATCCTAATAAAACCGGCCATGTGATGAACGATGAATCTGAGGTTTTATCGCCATCAGTGATGCATCCGGCATTTTACGGCTGTTTCGACTGGCATTCGTCTGTTCACGGGCACTGGATGCTGGTTCGTATTTTAAAATTATTTCCAAATTTATCTGAGGCAACTCAGATTCGAAAAGTTTTAAATGAGAATTTAAGTGCGGAAAATATCCTTAAAGAAGTTGAATATTATAACCAGGAAGGTCGTAAATCTTTCGAAAGAACTTACGGCTGGGCATGGTTATTAAAATTGGCAGAAGAACTGAATGCTTGGGAAGATGTGGATGGAAAAGGTTGGGAAAAGAATTTGTTTCCCCTCACAGAGCGAATCATCAAAAGTTATATCGACTTTCTTCCAAAACAGGTTTATCCGGTTAGAACAGGAGTTCATCCAAATACTGCTTTTGGGATCTCGTTTGCCCTCGACTACGCGAAAAAGGTTCAGAACGATGCATTTCTGGATTTACTAATCGAAAGAAGCAAAACCTATTATCAAAATGACAAAGATGGTCCGGCGATATGGGAACCCGGAGGAGAGGATTTTTTATCACCAGTATTGGTGGAAGCTGATTTAATGAGAAGAGTTTTGAATAAAGAGGAATTTGCAATGTGGTTCAATCATTTCTTGCCAGGATTTACTGACGAAAAGTATCCAAACCTGATAAATCCTGCCGTCGTATCCGATCGGGAAGATCCAAAAGGGGTGCATCTGGACGGCTTAAATTTAAGTCGTGCATGGTGTATGTTGGGAATTTCAAATGCTTTACCCGAAAATGATCCCTTAAAAAAGATTTTAATCGATGCTGCAAAAACACATGCACAAGATGCTTTAACAAATGTTGCAACAGGTAATTACGAAGGCGAACATTGGCTTGCTTCTTTTGCAGTTTATCTGCTCTCAATGGAATAAAAAAGGGCAACATCCAAAAGAATATCACGCTAAATTTACCATTTCTTAAGTTTTATTGGATCAACAGCAGCGACTAAAGCCCTTGCCAAAACAAGGGTTGTATCAATCAAAGGAATTTGCTTTCGAGTGACGTCCTGCAGGGTATCACTCCATGTGAAATGTTTTTCAGGATAAGCCAATGGTAATTCAGTACATCCCAAGACAATTACCTGTGCTCCTTTATCAATCAATGAATGAAAGGCTTTCTCCAAAATAACTTTTGATTCTCTGCTGATTTTTTCAGGATCTGATTTAATACCAAAAACCGGATGGTAAATGGATTGATGAACTTCTTCAACCTCTGTTTCTGACACATTGATCACTTCCAGCCCGAATTTCTCTATTCGATTATATTGACGGGTTTTGTAGGTTCCGGATGTCCCTAAAATTCCGATTTTTTTATAATCTGGGAATTGGGTTGAAATGAATTTCCCAACTTCTTCAATCATGTGAAGTAATTGAATACCGGCTTTTTTCGCTATTAAAATATCTTGAATGACTTCAAATATTTCTGGTGCATGAGCTGAATTGCAAGGAAGGCCGGCAACACTTGCACCAAGTTCTTCTAATTGCAATAATATTTTTGAAATGGCATAGGCGGGGTTTTCCTTGATAATTCCCAAAATATACTCGGTCCGATCACCAATAAACTCAGGAGTTGAAAATAATATTTGACCTATATGATCCTGATCTTTACCGGCAATGGTTTGATTCACAATTTTTTTAGAGAGGTCAATCCCGGCAATGGGTCCCATTCCTCCAACTATTCCAATCATTTTTTAAATATTTTTAACGTGAGGGGTGACACCCCTGTTGAATGTCATCTCTTTGATTCTATTTATTTTCTGGCTTCCAAAATAAGGTTTAATAATGATCCGAATTCTTCTGCAGAAACTCTATTTCCTCTTTTATAAGTATCAACACGATGTACTACAACCATGTTATATTCAGGAATTATCATGATATAATGACCTCCGGCACCTCTTGCAGAATAAGTTCCTTCCGGTACTTCTACATTTGGAAGATGCGGATATTTATTAAATTTTCGTGAAACCCACCACATGTAGCCATATCCATCGCTAAAATAAAGTGTTGCATCAGAATGATAACGTGTACTTTCATCCACCCAATCTGCATCAATTACTTGTTTGCCATTCCAATTTCCACGGTTCAACATCAATAATCCAAAGCGGGCACAATCATGAGCTGTTATTACAAAGGGGTAGGCAGGATGAATTGACTCTTCACCTGTTACATACTCTCCATCTTCAACCTCAAAATCTTCCATCCCAATCGGATCAGCAATGGATTCTTTTAAGGCTTCAAATATCTTCTTCCCTGTAAACTTTTCAAAGATGGTTCCGGCAGCATTAAAATCCCAGTTATTATAATACCAATGCGCACCTGGCTTTTCAGTATGTCGGGCAGGTTTTTTATCCTTCATACTTTGAGATTCATAAAGCGCAGGATGATAAATTCCTGATCTGGCCTTAATACAATCCCTGATCGTTGCTTTATTTTCCACATCAGAAAGCGGGGGAACATCGTCAATTCCAATGTCTATCATCCTTTTATCCAGGTCGATTGTTCCATCCAAAACGTATTTTCCATACATGGCACTTAAAAAGCTCTTCCTAATTGAATGGGTCATATATTTTTTATCTACTTCTCCCCACTCATCAACAATTAATCCATTCTCAATAATCACAACTGCCGATGTATTAATGGTTTCTGAAAATGCCCTGGCTTTCTCAAGTTTCGTTGCATTATATACCAGGTCTTTAACATTTTCAACATGCTTCCATTTTTTACCGGGAAAAACTGTTTTTTGGGCATACGTCGATAAATTGATCGCCAGGAATATTACTATTAAAAATATTCCTAAATTAGTACTAAGCTTTCTCATTTTAAGATAGATATTAAATTAAACATGAATTAAAAATACCAATTTCATTGCAAAATTTAGCGAAATCACAAATTTAAATTATAACTGTATGAACAATTTAAAAAAAACTTTCATTTTGATCTTTTTTAGCACAATATTATTATCATGTGTAAGTGATCAAAAAAGCAAAAACTTTAAAATTGGGGTTGCCACTTTCTCCCACGAAACCTGTACTTTTTGTCCAACACCTACCGGAATTGACGAATTTGAATACTATGGAGCTCCTCTTAAAGGTGACGAAGTACTACAAGCAGGAAATTATATTGAAGGGTTCGTAAATCAGGCCAGTGAATTACCTGATCTGAAACTGGTTGGGATAACCTCTCCAAGAGGTGCCAAAGGTGGATCTTCAGGTAGTTGGATAACACAAGAAGCTTTTGATAAATATGTAGGTTTAATGGCTAAAGATTTGGAAGAACAAGGCCCTTTTGATGGCGTTTATCTTTCGCTTCATGGAGCCATGGCTGTTACAGGCATACCAAAACCAGAAAGTGAAATAGTCAGAAGATTAAGGAAAGTTGTAGGCGATATTCCAATTTTTGTAACCCTCGATTTACATGCCAATGAGGATCATGAATTAAGTGATGTTGCTGATGCCGTTTTAATCATCAAACGCTACCCACACTACGATTCATTTTTACAAGGCGAAAGAGCTGCTCGATTAATGAATTTGGTACTCAAAGGAAAATATAAGCCAACCATGGCAACCCGTAAACCCGGTATTATTACCCCAAGTGTTTATCAAGGTACGGGTGTTTCTCCGGCCATGGAGATCATGGAAAAAGCGAGAAGAATTGAAGAACGTTATCCCGGTGTTTATGTTTCTGTTGCATTTGGTTTTGCTTATGCAGATGTCCCTGATGCAGGCGCAACCATTATGGTTATTACCAACGACAATCAGGAATGGGCTGATGAAATTGCAGATGATATGAATGATTATATTTGGAGACAACGATTAGCATTTGCCGGTAAAAAATTACCTAAAACAGAAGAAGGTGTTAAATTGAGCCTTGCCGCTGCAAAGGCTGGCAAAACTCCGGTTATTATTGCCGATCATGCAGACAGGACCGGAAACTCAACCCATATTCTGGAACAATTGATGAAACAAGGCGGACAAAATTTTTGTATTGCAACCATTTCTGATGTTCGGGCCATTGATAAATTAGAAGCTGATGCCCATAAAAAAGGAGATATCGTTGAATTGGAAATTGGAGGTTATGAAGATGAGTATGCTGGTAATCCTGTACATATTAAAGGAGAACTTGAATTTTATGATAATCTTGGCAGATTTAATAAAAAAGTAGCGGTACTGAAATTTGGAAAAAACAATCGCGTTATTCTTACGCCAGTTTTGCATCAAATCACAACCCTTGGAATTTTCAAGGAATTAGGTTTAGAACCGGAAAAAATGGATATCATCTCATTAAAATCAAGGGTTCATTTCCGAAGAGGGTTTTATGAATCGGGATTTGCGGGTGCAATTTTTGAAATTGATGCGCCAGGTTTAGGCCCTGCTGATTTAACAAGCATCGAATATAAAAATATTCCTAAAGATATTTATCCTGTTTACAAAAGAGAGTAGGATTAAAAATTTGTCATTCCGGTTTTTGCATTGCAAAACACCAGCATCTACTTTTAATTTAGACCCTGCATTCGCAGAGATGACATTTTATTTAAGGAGAAATTATTTTTTATTAATAATTTCCAGAACCTGATCAATTGGAATTGCATTCACAGTATGACCACGGTCACCAGAAGTTGTAGAAGCCATGAATAAGGAGTTGTAAACAGCTTCCTGTGTCGCCTCTTCCACAGCTTGAAACAATGCAGTCATCGTAACATTTAATAGTAAGTTGGGAACCTCGAAAGTTTGTTTTATGCTTTGGTAAGGAATTCGATAAGCCGTCGAAAACGCAATGGCAAAATCGCCTGAAGAATTTGACATTACATTGCTGGTTCTCCCCATTCCAATAAATGCCCTACGAGCCAATCTTTTTAAATTTCTGGGTGATAGAGGAGCATCCGTCGCAATTACAATCATACATGATCCATCTTCTGCTTTTTTGATTTCATTGCTCTTTATTTTTGTTGTAACAGGAACTCCATTAATAAAAAGTTCTCGACCAAAATTAGATTGAAGCAAAACTCCAACGGTATATTTTTTTCCATCAATGGCAACCGTCATTCTGGAAGCCGAACCTATTCCTCCTTTAAAACCTAAGGCTGTCGTACCTGTTCCTGCACCAACACAGCCTTCATCAAAAGCACCGGTTTTTGCATTTTCAATGGCCTTAACAATATGTTCACCTTTAATATGTTGCCCCCTGATATCGTTTAAATATCCATCATTGGTTTCGCCAACTATTGCATTAACCGATCGGACATCTTCATTTCCTTTTTGGTCAATTGTATATTTAACAAGGGCTTCAACTCCCGTTCCAACACTCAGGGTATTCGTAAGAATAATCGGTGTTTCAATATTTCCCAGCTCTTCAACTTGCGTGAATCCAGCTAATTTTCCAAAAGCATTAAAACAAAAAATACCTGCAGGAACTTTGTCTTGAAATATATTTCCGGTATGAGGTAAAATCGCTGTCACCCCTGTTCTGATATTCTTCCCCTTTTTAAGTGTTAAATGACCAACTTTGACGCCTTCAACATCAGTTATCATATTTAAAGGTCCTTTTTTGAGCATTCCAACCTCGATACCAAATTCTGACGCCCGACCCCTCTTTTCTTGAGCAACCAGAACGATATTAATACAAACAATTAAAACAAATATAACGGTGATTTTTTTCATGGTAATCCTTTTAAACATTTATTCGTTTTGTATAAAACGATTGATACAAGTATGTTAACAATTCTGATCGAAAGTTAAGAAATAAATTCAAAGATTTATGATATATATCATTGGTTAATGATTTAACAGAACATCAAATTATATATATATTTGCATATCTAATTATGTAAATAATAAGATTACTTTATAACTGAATCAAACTCAAAAAACAATAAAAACAAATTTTTATGAAACGAAAACAAATATTTAGAAGCAAATTAGTAGTTGCAACATTAGTTCTTGCACTTGCGAGCAGTAGTGTTTTTGCAACTGATGGTTACTTTGGTGCTGGATTTGGTACAAAGAGTAATGGTATGGCGGGTGCTGGAATTGCATTATATCAAAACTCATTATTTGGAGCAAACAATCCTGGTGCTTTAGTTTTTTTGGGAAACAAATATGGAGTTAGCATCGCTGTATTTAATCCAATCCGTTCGTATGAAATCACAGGAAATCCAAGTATGTATGAAGGAACTTTTGGTTTAACTCCAGGAAAAGTTGAGAGTGAATCTAATATTTTTATCATGCCGGCATTATCAGCCAACTGGATGCTAGATGATCAGAGTGCTTTTAATATTTCATTATTTGGAAATGGCGGAATGAATACTGATTACCCAACTGCTACGTTTCATGGAACCTCACCTACTGGTGTAAACCTTATGCAAATGTTTGGCGCTTTTACATACTCACGAAAAATTAGTGATAACTGGAGTGTTGGTTTATCAGCGATTGCGGCATGGCAATCTTTCGAGGCTCAAGGCCTTCAAGCATTCGGTGGATTTTCGATGGATGCTGCAAATTTGACTAATAATGATGCAAGTACTGCTTTCGGATTGGGTGCAAAAATTGGCATCTATGGTGTTGTTGCCGAAGGTTTAACTTTTGGTGCTACTTACCAGTCAAAAATTTCAATGGGTGAATTTGACGAATATAAGGGGTTATTTGCTGAGAATGGAGATTTTGACGTTCCTGCAACATGGACAGCTGGATTAGCTTATGAATTCGTTCCTGAAAAATTAGTTTTAGCGCTTGACATCAAGCAAATATTTTACAGTAAAGTTGCTTCAATTGCCAACACCATGATGAGTGCAACCGGACCAAATTTCCCACTAGGAACTGAAACCGGAGCCGGATTTGGTTGGGAAGACATGACCATCATTAAAGCTGGTGTTGAATATTCAGTGAATGATGATTGGACTTTAAGAACCGGATACTCACATGGTACTAACCCAGTGCAAGAAAGTGAAGTAATGTTCAACATTCTAGCACCAGGTGTTATTGATGATCATATTACGTTTGGTTTTTCAAAAAAAATGGGCAAAAACGAATTAAATTTTGCCGTTGTACGTGCTTTAGAAAACACTGTAACAGGACCTAATCCCATGGAAGCTCCAAATCAACAAACCATTGGTTTAAATATGAGCCAATGGATTTTTGAGATTGGATTTACCTTTTAAACAGAATTATTCAAATAAAAAAAAGAGGCTGTTCAATTGAAGAGCCTCTTTTTTTAAGCTAAAAATGAATTAAAATTTCAAGATACCCTTGAGGGATTTATACCCACTTGCACTCACTTTAAGCTTTGACCCATCTTTCAAAATAGCTATATAACTATCCTTCTCATAACGCTCCAATTTGTCTAAATTGTTTACATTCAGAATATACGAGCGATGAATCCGCACAAACTGATCTGGGTTTAAATGATTTTCGAAAAACTTCATGGTTTTTTCCTTCAGATATTCACTTCCTTCCGAATGGATTCGCACATAATCATCATCTGATTGGAAATAATTAATCTTCTCAACGGGAAGAATCTTAATATGATTACCAATTCTAACAGCAATTCTATTTAATTCTTCCTTTGAATCATCAATCGTTTCAATTAATTTTTCATTGATATCTCCACCCATATTCAATGCTTCAGATTGTTCGATAATTTTATCTATTTCCATTGCAAACCTGTCTTTTGAATAAGGTTTTAGCAAATAATCAATTGCATTTTGCTCGAAAGCCTGAATGGCAAACTGATCGAAAGCTGTTGAAAATACAATAAATGGTTTTGAATCGATTAATTCAAGAATCTCAAATCCAGAGAGTTTTGGCATTTGGATATCCAAAAACACCACATCAGGTTTTAACTGATTGATTAATTGAACTCCTTCGAGTCCATTGCTTCCTTCACCAATTATTTTAAAGTCTTTATAGTCTAGTAAATATTCACGTACCAATGAACGTGCCGGGGCTTCATCATCAACGATTAAACAGTTAAATTGTTTCATTTTTAATTTTATATGGAATGAATAATTCTACTTTAAAATTGTTTTTGTTTTTATGCGTTTTGAGTAATTGATCATGTTTATAAATCAACTTTAATCGATCCTTAATATTTTTTAATCCAATACCTGCACCTTTTCGATGAACTGCATCTTCTTCAAAATTATTAACAATAGTTATTAAAAAATGATCCTCTTGCATTTTACAAACCGTATGAATAAATACAGTTTCAGTACTTTCGTAAACACCGTGCTTTACTGCGTTTTCATAAAGTGGTTGTAAAATCATTATTGGTATTAGTTGATGTTCACAATCCTTATCAAATTTAAAATCAAATTGAAGTTTATCGCCAAACCTAACTTTTTCAATTTCAAGATATCTAATTACATTTTCAGTTTCTTTGCCAAATTCACTAAATCGCAAATTATCTTTGGATACGGTATATCTTAGAAAATCAGATAACTTTATTATCATCTCCCTTGCCTTCTCACCATTGACAACAGTTAGAGAGCTTATTGAATTAAGGCTGTTAAAAAGAAAATGCGGATTAATTTGAGATTTTAATAAATTCAATTCACTTTCAACAACGGTCTCTTTTAATTGAATTTCATTTTTATAACGCGCTTGTATGTCTCGATAGTACATTACCAAATAATAAATCAACACAATAATGGAATAGAAAAATATGGCACTGATGATTCGCCATGGAATCGTTTCTTTTAAAAATGACTGATATTCAGGCTCTGGTAATATAGATTTTGCGATATAGGATCCTAAGCTGATCCAAATTAATAAAATAATAGTAAGTGAACTAAAATGATTAAATATCAGGCTAAATAAATTTGAATCGTTTGGTTTCGTAAAGCTAACAGCAAACCATAACGACAGCCCAAAGAATCCAAATAGAAAATTAAAAACCAAAGCGTCAGTAATTGCAACTTCAGTACTTTGGTTGTAGAAACTGTATAATATAACAAAATGGATTCCCGATACAAGAATCCAGATTATCACGTAAAGGCTTGAAAACCTTAAGGATTTGAAAACAGGATGATCAATTATCATTGCTTCTTAATAGCTTTTAATTTCACCACCGCCAAAAATGCAGGTACCTTTGATAATTAAAATTTTTGAATCATCAGCACTTTGTTTGATAATGGTACGTTTATCGCTAAAACCACCGAAGATTGAAACTACATCAATTCTTACATTCCAATCTGCCGGCACTACCATTCCAACCCCGCCAAAAATACAATGTATATCTAGTACGTTTTCACCTTCATTAAGAATTGCCTGTGATAAATCCAGTTCTGATCCACCAAAGATATTATTCATTTCCCCACCTTTGAATACCTGATTGGCAATTCTTCGTTTAGAACCACCAAACACATTAAATTCAGTGATATACCCACTGTCTAAAGGTTGATCATGAGGGCCTCGGCGCCATTGATTAGCCCTGCCACCTAAAAATATCAATGACAATCCAATCCCAATTAATAAGACCGGCCAAAATAATTTAACAAAACTAAAAGAGAAATCGAATATATCAGGTATGAGAAAGAAAGATCCAACTCCAATCAAAATAAACCCCATGGTTTTGTTTTCTCTGCTCACAATATTAATTAGGCCTATCGCAATTAACAACATTTCCCATGAGAAAAATATGCGGCGGGTATGATATGGTAAATAGCCAAAATTAGAAGCCATTAAAAGTGCTCCTATAACTACAACGATGATTCCAAAAGTAACTTTTTTCATGCGTTTACTGTCTGAGTGATTTTCTGTGAACTTTTCCATTAAATGAATTTTTAAAGTTAGTAAATTTTAGATGAAGCAAAGATATACTGCGCATGCTTTTCTCAAAATACATTATCGGTAAAAAGCAGAATAAATACGGTGTATGATACTTTTTTTATTTATAATCTTCTCAATTTATACTCATCAGCTTAAATAAACACTTATGCTATAGATGTGAATAACAAATAATATAGTTATGGATCATCGTTTTAGCAAGTTAAAATTACGTGGATAATAAATGAAAGAAAATGTGTATGATATTATTCCGAAATAGTGACTTTCGAAGCCCTTAAAAACTCTCTTTTCCCAATCGGACCAGGTAACTTTTCTATTTTAAAACCTGCTGATTTTAAGGCTCTTTTCACCACTCCTTTAACAGAATATGTTACCAAAACTCCACCAAAAATCATTAATTCATAAAGTTTTTTAAACACATCTACGGTCCATAATTCTGATTGGACATCCGGAGCGAAAGCATCAAAATAAACCAGATTGAAATGATCCTTTGAAAGCTCGGCGGTTTCAATTTTTGAATTTATTTTTTTAAGTTTGAAACCGGAACTCAGTGCTACTTCCTTATTCCACTCAAAATCATGCATTTGTTCAAAAGAAGCTGCCAGAAAATCACTTTTTAATATTTCACCGTAATTTAAACTCTTTACCAAGTCATACTTCACAGGAAATGGCTCAATTCCCAAATATTCAATATCAGCCTCGGAATATAATGATTCTTTCAGGCTTAGCAATGCATTCAAACCCGTGCCAAAACCAACCTCTAAAAGATTAATTTTTTGATAATTTTGAAATTGATATTTCAAACCGGCCTCAATAAAAATATGTTTGGACTCTTGAATCGCACCAAAAGTTGAATGATAGTGCTCATTCAAGTTTTCATTAAATAACGTATGTGAACCGTCTTCTGTGATTATTAATTTAATCATATTCAAAGATACGCTTTAATGAATTTTACATCCCATTGCGGAATATTTTTAATTTTATGGTATTAAAGAAAAAAAGCCATGTTTGAAAATATTAAACTTCAACACATTTTATTTATCGACATTGAAACAGTGCCAGCCTATCCAACATATGCAGATATGCCTGAACACTTTCAAATCCTATGGGATCAAAAAGCAGAACGATTAAAAAAATCTGAAAATGACACACCAGATCAGCTCTATGTTAAGGCAGGTATTTATGCTGAGTTCGGCAGGATCATTTGCATCTCGGCAGGCTATTTTTATAATCAGGAATTCAGGCTAAAATCATTTTATGCAGCCGATGAAAAATTATTACTCACAGAATTTAATGATTTACTGACCAACCATTTTAGCAATCGTCAGCATTTGCTATGTGCGCACAACGGAAAAGAATTTGATTATCCATACATTGCCAGGCGCATGCTTATTAATGGAATTCAACTTCCGGACATATTAAATATTGCCGGTAAAAAGCCCTGGAATATAGCCCATCTCGATACCATGGAGTTATGGAAATTTGGCGATTACAAACACTATACCTCGCTGGTACTGCTTGCATCCATCTTTGGAATCCCAACCCCAAAAGATGATATTGACGGTAGCGATATTGCCCGCGTTTACTGGCAGGAAAATGATATAGAGCGAATTGCCAATTATTGTCAAAAGGATGTTTTAACAGTTGCGCAACTCTTTCTAAAATATCAATGCAAGCCCTTGCTCAAGTCTGAACAAATCATAATAATTCCATAAATATTATTTAGAATTTATTTTAATTAATCTGAGTTGTTAATTTGCTAACATCTATTTAAAATGCCTCAACTAATTATTTTATATTTGCCAAACAATTCAATTACCTATTAAAATTATTCCAACCATGAAAAAACTTTCAATTTTATTTTTCGTTATTCTGTTACCTCTTATCATGATGGCTCAGGATCAACCAAATTTTGGTATTAAGTTTACCGGATTTGTAAAAAGTGATATTTATTTTGATTCTCGGCAAGGAGTTTCCGCGCGCGAAGGGCAATTTTATTTATACCCAATGAATGAATTGCTTGAGCCGGGAGGATTTGATATTAACTCCAAATCAACTTTTAATATGATAAGCATCCAAACCAGATTAAAAGGTGCCATTACAGGGCCGGATGCATTTGGGGCAAAAACTTCTGCTGTAATTGAAGGTGCATTCTTCGGACATACGGCACCAGATATTAATGGTTTTCGTTTGCGACATGCATTTGCCAAATTAAATTGGGAAAATACCGAACTATTGGTTGGTCAATACTGGCATGCCATGTTTATTACCGACTGTTTCCCAGGTACTGTTTCTTTCAACACTGGTGCACCATTTCAGCCATTTTCACGTAACCCTCAAATTCGGTTTACCCAAAATATCGATGATTTAAAAATAAGTTTCACCGCAATGTCTCAACGTGATTTTACAAGTACGGGACCTGATGGTGCCAGCACGGCTTATCTCAGAAACAATGTAATTCCTGAATTAAATCTTACCATTCAATATAGCTCTAAAAACGAAAATGGAAATTCTTTCTTAATTGGTATTGGTGCCGATTACTTATCATTGGTTCCAAGAATTGAAACGGATATGGGATTTGCAACGGATGAAGCCGTTGATGGTATTTCAACCATGGCATTCATGAAGTTTACCACTCCTGATATTACTGCTAAATTTGAAGCAGTGCTGGGTCAAAACACCACAAATCTAACCATGCTTGGTGGTTATGCGCAATCAGCCAGTATCAATGCCACTTATGGTTATGTCGAATATCTTCCTATCAAAAACCTTTCAATGTGGACCGATATTCATACCAATGGTTCAAAAATTAATACCGGAATATTTGTTGGTTATACCAAAAATAATGGTACCGGTGAGGATGTTATCGGACCATTCTACAGTCGGGGATCAAACATTGATTATATCTACAGAATTGCACCGAGGGTTAACTTCAATTCAGGGAAAATGCGTTTTTCAGGAGAAATTGAGTACACCACAGCAGCATATGGTGATACCCAAACCGACGGTACTGTTGACAATTCGAAAGAAATAAGCAACTTCCGTTTACTCATTGGTGTTTATTATTTCTTTTAGGCCCTATCGAAAATGTAAATTTGTGCTTACTTTGTAAATAATTATATTATCAGCTCCCTTCAGGTTTCTGAAGGGAGTTTTTTATCTTTATAAAAAGTTTCTCAAAAACTAAAAACGACTACATCTCTATCATAAAATGGAAAAACATTTACTTTCAAAGTCTACATTTATACGAAGTACGCAGTGTTTGAAATCGCTTTATCTGCATAAGCGAAGGCCTTTTTTACGCGATCGATTATCAGACGAGCAAATAGCAAAATTTAAAAGAGGAACTGATGTGGGCTTACTTGCACAGCAATTATTTCCCGGTGGGGCTGATCTGCAACCTAAATCACCTGCAAAATACCGAAAATCGGTATCAGCAACCGCTGAGCAACTTAAATCCATTAAAGATTTTAGCATTTATGAAGCCTCTTTTCAAAGTGATCAAATCTTAATCATTTTAGATATTTTAGAAAAAAAGAATGGTAAAATATTCGCATATGAAGTAAAAAGTTCAAAAGCAATCTCTGAAACCTATTTAAAAGATGCTGCTTTACAGTATTATGTGATTTTGGATTCTGGAATTGAGATTGAAGATTTTTTTATTATTTATATCAATGAAGATTATGTATTTGACTGTGAGAATAATAAGCTGGATTTGACGCATTTTTTTAAAATTGAATCTGTTTTAGACAAAGTAAAAGAACTACAACCCTATATCAAAAATCACATTCCAAAGGCAAAGGAGGCTTTATTTCTCGAACATTCACCCGAAATTAGTATTGGTAAACACTGTCACAACCCCTACCCTTGCGATTTCAGGCGGCACTGTTGGAAGCATCTGCCTAAAGAATCAATTTTTGATTTGCCATTTTTATCGGAAACGCAAAAATTTAATCTTCACGATAAAAACATTCTTGAAATCGGGGAAGCAGAAAAAATCCCTGATTTGAGTGAGTTAGATAAAATAAAACTCAATTGCCATCTCAATAAATCCATTCATTTTGATGCGGATAAAATTCAAGTCTATCTAAAACCAATTAAATACCCGATACATTTTATTAGTTTTTCTACTGTTTCATTTGCGGTTCCACGTTGGAAAAACACAAAGCCCTACGAATCCATTCCATTGCAAGTTTCTGTAACAACGCTATCGGCAAAACAACAAACCATGGAATCCTTATTTATTGTTAAGCCCGAAACGGATTCTCCCAACGAAGATATTTCAAACATGCTATCCGAATTAATTGAAACAAATGCATGCATTGTCGTATATGATCAAAAAGATATTTTAAAGAGTATGAAAGCTAGTTCTAGTCCATATCAAATATTTGATTTTAATGATTTGATAAAAGATGATGCCATCTATTATCCAGGGATTATGAAGGATTCAAGCCCACAAAAAATTGGTACTAAACTGCTCAAGCTTAAAAAAAGTCCCAAGCTGTTAAGCCCATTGCAAATTCACCAAAAACTTGATCAATTTCTTGAATCAACTGATGATAATGAATTAAATTTGATCAGTAATGAACTGAATGAGAGTGGATTAATGCGCAACCATCTCCTTAACGGTTTCCATACCCTGTTACTTAATTTGGCTAAATAACATTGGCATAAGGGGATTATCTTTTTTATTAACAATACAGACTTTTTTTCAACTAAACCTACAATATTTTATATATTTGACCCATGGAAGATGCTTCAAAAAAGAGAACAGAAAGTTCGCGAAAAAGGACTAAACAGTCTGGTCAAACAGGTGGGCATTGGGAACATGGAAAAGTTCCACCTCAAGCGACTGATTTGGAGGAAGCTGTTCTAGGAGCCATCATGCTGGAAAAAGATGCCTTAACTCAGGTTATCGACATCTTAAAACCGGAAGTTTTTTATAAAGAATCACATCATATTATTTTTTCAGCAATAACTCGATTATTCGGAAAATCAGAACCAGTTGACATTTTAACCGTCACCAACGAACTAAAAAATAGCGGAGAACTTGAAATCGTAGGTGGTCCATACTACATCACCCAATTAACAAATAGAATAGCTTCGGCTGCCAATGTTGAATACCATTCACGAATCATCTCTCAAAAATACATACAACGAGAACTCATCCGAATCTCATCAGAAATTATTAAGGATGCATTTGAAGATACAACAGATGTTTTTGATTTATTGGATCGAGCCGAACAGAATCTGTTTTCGGTAAGTGAAAGTAATTTACGTCGAAGTTATGATGATATGCAATCGTTGGTAACAGATGCGATTAAGGAAATAGAAGCCGGTAAAGGCCAGGAAGGTCATTTGCGTGGAATTCCTTCAGGATTTACTGATTTAGACAGAATTACCAATGGATGGCAAAAATCAGATTTGGTTATTCTTGCGGCTCGTCCTGGTATGGGTAAAACGGCATTTGTACTGTCAATGGCACGAAATGCAGCCATTGACTTCAATAAATCAGTCGCATTCTTCTCATTAGAGATGTCATCAATCCAATTGGTTACAAGGTTAATTTCAAGTGAAACCCAACTTTCTGCGGATAAACTAAAAAAAGGAAATCTGGAAAGTTATGAATGGGAACAATTGCATTCGAAAATCGGCAAATTAACTGATGCAACGCTTTTAATTGATGATACACCGGCGCTTACGGTATTTGAACTGCGCGCAAAATGCCGTCGTTTGAAAGCCCAACATGACATTGACATGGTGATTATTGATTACCTTCAATTGATGAGTGGTAGTGGTGATGCCAAAGGAAATCGAGAGCAGGAAATCAGTGCCATCTCACGTTCACTAAAAGCACTTGCCAAAGAATTGGAAATTCCGGTCATCGCACTTTCTCAGTTAAGCCGTGCCGTTGAAACACGCGGTGGTTCTAAAAAACCAATCCTTTCCGATTTACGTGAATCGGGAGCCATTGAGCAGGATGCCGACATGGTAATGTTCATCTACCGTCCTGAATATTATAAAATTGAGGTTGATGAAGATGGAAACTCAACAGCTGGTATCGCTGAAATTTGTATCGCAAAACACCGTAACGGAGCTTTAAAAGACGTTCCACTTCGCTTTATTGATAAATTTGCCAAATTCGCTGACCTTCATACGGATGGAGACGGTGAAGCTTATTCAGGTTTTGATGCAAATGAAGATTTTGACTCAGGCATACCAACCCGCACCATCCCTTCGAAAATGAACGATATGGGTGAAGACGACATCCCTTTCTAGCCAGTTTCGAGATATTTTTCGAACATAATTAAAAACTTCCATATTAAGTTTAAATAAAAAAGTTATTTGTTTAATTATTAACAATAGCTTTCCTATCTTTGCACTTTATTTTTTTATACACGCTTAAGCCTAATTGAATTCATGACAAAAAACCTGTACATAGCTGCAGCTGAAGCATATTCCGGCAAATCACTGATCGCCTTGGGAATTATGAACATACTTCTTCGTAATTTAAAGCAAGTCGGAATCTTTCGTCCCATTGTAAATTTAAGCCAAGGAAACGATCCGCATATTGAACTTATTACCCAACATTTTAAACTACCCTTCGGACATGAAGAACTATATGGTATAAGTGATGAGGAAGCCTTTAACCTGATTGAAAGAGATGAGATCGATAGTTTAATCACTATTATCTTAAATAAATATAAACAACTCGAAGCAAAATGTGATTTTGTGCTTATTGAAGGAACTGATTTTACAGGATCACTTCGATCTTTTGAGTTTGATTTTAATGCCATAATTGCTAACAATTTAGCCGCGCCCATACTTACAGTAATTAATGGAAACAACAAAAGCGCCGATGATATAAAAAAGACCATTCAGGTTAATAAAAAGATTCTATCAAGTGAAAAATGCACTTACCTTGGTGTAATCGCCAATCGGGTTAAACTGGCAGATAAAACCGTTGTCGAAAGAATAATTAAGAAATTACATGCAGAGAATGAGATAACTTTTGTTATTCCTGAATTAGAACTACTTCAAAAATTAACCATCCGCCAAATTGCGAATACGTTAAAAGCTACTAAAATATATGGTGATGACGTGGTACTGGATTATGATGTAAGTGAATATCATATTGGGGCCATGAGCATTGAGCATGTTTTAGAACATACCAAAGCAGGCGCACTGGTTATCACTCCCGGTGATCGACCGGATGTGATCATCAGTCTTTTTATGACTTATATTTCTGAGAATTTTCCAAAAATTGCGGGTATTCTTTTAACAGGTGGCTATAAACCAAGCCCAATTATCATGAGTTTGCTGCATGGGATTAAAAAATTGCCCATTGCCGTATTGCAAGTTGGTGAAGACACCTATACAACAGCACTAAGAGTGCACAACATAAAAACCGTGCTGAAGGCTGATAATGAAAGGAAAATGGCAGCTGCATTAGGTCTGTTTGAAACCCATGTTGAAGATAAAAAACTAACTGATTTAATTAGCTTAACGCCTTCTAATGTCCTCACTCCTATTATGTTTGAATACGAGTTATTTGAACGCGCCAGGTCAAATCACAAACATATTGTTTTACCCGAAGGAACTGATGATAGAATTTTGAGAGCAACTGAAATTCTTTTAAAACGGAAAGCTGTTGACATTACATTACTCGGAAACGAAGAAGAAATACATAAGAAAGCCGAAGCATTGCAACTAAAGCTTGAAGGCGTAAATATTATCGATCCTTACGATAACGACCTGATTAATGATTATGCAGCGACTTATTTTCACTTAAGAAAAGACAAAGGAGTTACAAAGGCAGCTGCTGCCGAATTAATGCTTGATGTAAGTTACTTAGGTACAATGATGGTTTATAAAGGCCATGCCGACGGAATGGTTTCAGGTGCCGCGCATACTACGCAACACACCATCCGACCTGCCTTTGAATTCATCCGAACCAAGCCCGGATTCTCTATTATTTCTTCCAGTTTTTTAATGTGCTTTGAAGATCGCGTTTTGGTATATGCCGATTGCGCTGTTAATCCTAATCCAAATTCAGAACAATTGGCTGACATCGCGATTAGCTCTGCAGAAACTGCTTTAATGTTTGGAATTGAACCCCGAATTGCCATGTTGTCTTATTCAACCGGCCAATCCGGTAAAGGTGCCGATGTTGATAAAGTAAGAAAAGCAACAGAAATTGCGCAGAAACGCCGTCCTGATCTGTTAATCGAAGGACCCATTCAATATGACGCCGCCATCGACGCAACAGTTGCAGCACAAAAAATGCCCAACAGCAAAGTTGCCGGCCAGGCTACCATATTTATTTTCCCTGATTTAAATACAGGAAATAATACATACAAGGCTGTACAACGGTCGGCCAATGCTGTAGCAGTTGGCCCTATTTCGCAAGGATTGAATAAACCCATCAATGATTTGAGTCGGGGATGCTTGGTTAAAGATATTGTAAATACGGTTTTAATTACTGCAATTCAGGCACAAGAAAACAGTTAAATTTCATCAGATTGATTAACTTTAAGGCTTAAAATTAATCCCTAAAAGTTTATCAAATCATGGATCACTTTTTTAAGCTTGGCTTTTTTCCAACGCCCATTGAAGAATTAAAAAACTTATCTAATCATTTTCCATCCTACCGGATTTTCACCAAAAGAGATGACCAAACCGGTCTTGCTACCGGAGGAAACAAAACCCGCAAGCTTGAGTATTTAATTCAGGATGCGCTTGACCAATCAGCTGACACCATCATTTCGGCAGGAGCTCAACAATCTAATCATTGCCGACAAACCGCCGCTGCCGCAGCAAAAGCCGGTTTAAATTGTCATTTGGTGCTGGGAGGAAATCAGCCTAAAGAATTCACCGGCAACCTGCTTATGAGTAAATTGTTAGGAGCTGAACTCCATTTTATGGGAGAAAACCGAAAAGGTGAAGACATTCCCTCCATTAAACAATCTTTAAAAATGACAGGTAAAAAGCCTTATGTAATTCCTTATGGTGGCTCAAATCCGACCGGCGCACTTGGTTATGTGAGAGCAATAAAAGAACTTCAGGAACAGTTAAAACAATTAAATCTGAAATTCGATTATATCTACTTCGCTTCCAGTTCAGGTGGCACCCATGCAGGAATGTTAATGGGAAAAGAGTTATTCAAGCTAAAGAGTGAAATCATCGGAATTCAAATTGATAAAGATGAAATTAATGGTTTAACCCTGGAACAAAACATCTTAAAAATAATTAGTGAAAGTGAGGGTCGAATCAAAATTCCATACAATTTTTCGTCAAAAGATGTGCATTTACTTGCTGATTATGAGAAACCAGGCTACGGTGTAATGACAGACAAGGAACAAGATGCGATAAATCTGATGGCCAGAAAAGAAGGAATTTTATTAGACCCTGTTTATACAGGTCGGGCATTTTACGGCATGATTGATCAGATTGAAAAGCAAAAAATAAAACCAGGCTCAACAGTCTTATTTTGGCATACCGGTGGTTTTCCGGCTACTTTTAATTACTTATCTCAATTATCAAAATAATTACCAAATGGCATTACTAATTATATGTGGTGATAGAGACCTAAGTCCCTGGACTGCGGCTTTAAAAAACCTAAAACCCAATATTGATATTCGGATTTATCCTGAAGAAGGCAATATAGAAGACATAGAATTTGTACTCTGTTGGAAGCATCCTATTGGTATTTTAAAAAGATATCCCAACTTAAAAGTTATTTCTTCAATGGGTGCCGGGGTCGATCATTTACTCACTGATCCTGATTTGCCATCGAATGTTCCCATGGTTAGAATAGTTGACCCGGAACTGGCTCAGGGCATGAGTGAATTTGTGATTGGAATTATTCTAAATCAAATGCGCTCCTACACGCTTTACAGTGAAAATCAAAAGCAAAAACTTTGGAAAGGTATACGTTTTCAGATTGCTAAAAACACCCAAATTGGAATCATGGGCATGGGAATATTGGGTCAGGATTTGGCTAAGAAATTAAAAGGAATTGGATTTAATGTCGTGGGCTGGGCGCAATCAGCAAAAGAAATTGAAGGAATAAAAGTGTATACCGGATCGGAGAACTACAATGATTTTTTATCAAAAACAAATTTTTTGGTTTGCCTGCTGCCACTTACCAGCGAAACAGAGAATATACTGAATAAAGAAACATTTTCTAAACTCCCGAAAAACTCATATCTCATTAATGTAGCCAGAGGAGCGCACCTGGTTGATGCAGATTTAATTGAAATGATTGACAGTGATCATTTATCGGGTGCTACGCTTGATGTTTTCAGAAAAGAACCTTTACCGGAAGAACATGCTTTCTGGAATCATCCTAAAATCAAGATTACACCCCATATTGCCAGTTTGACAAATCCTGTTTCGGTTGCGCCCCAAATAATTGAGAATTATAATCGAGCTAAATCCGGAAAGGACTTACTCAATTTGGTTTCAACTAAATTGGGATATTAAGGAAGATCGAAGCCATTATCTGTTTTGGTTTCGGCAATGGCAGAGATTTCAATAGGTGAATCGCCGGGAATTCTCGAAACTTCCAAACATACCCGCGCAGGAAATTTTTCATCCTCGAAAAAAGTGCGATAGGCCTCATTCACATCATCATAATCGTTCAAATCCTTTAAATAAATCTGAACCATCATCAGATCCTTAAACTTCATTTTATGACTTTCCAAAATAGCACCGATATTCTTCATCGATTGCAGGGTTGCCTCTTTTATATTATTATTCATCATTTTCCCACTTGCAGGATCACGGGCAATCTGTCCGGCAATATACAAAGTTTCGTTTACCTTTCGGGCTGCACTGTAAGGTGGGCTGGATGCTTTTGGATGATTCTCTTGTGCGGTTATGGATGTGAATAAAAATAAACCGACCAGAATCAAAAAAGATTTCTTCATGATATTACATTTAAGGTTTAGCTAAAACGAATGTACAAAATATGTAATCTGGTTAATATAACTTCTTGAAAATCTCTTATATTTGTTAAAAACTCCTTTTTTTCAACCTGACTTATAACGACCATGAAAATCCCCAGCCCTTATTTCTTACTACTACTTATCCTTATTTATCCGGTCAACTTTTTAAATGCTCAAAATATTAATATTTCGAATGCCGAAAAATATGATCGACTGCTAATTAAAAATGTATTGCTAATCGATGGAAAAGGAACTCCGATGAGAGGGCCTAATGACGTAATTATTGAACAGAACAAAATTGTTGGAATTACTTCAACAAAAAAAAATGCGGATGACTACGCCAATGAAAAACATATTTTGGATGGTACCGGACTTTATCTGTTACCCGGCCTCATTAACAACCATGTACACCTGCATAAAAGACAAAATTTACCTGCCGATTATTTATACAAGCTTTGGTTAACTTGCGGTATTACAACCGTACGCGATGTTGGAAGCGATAATGAATTAAGTTTGATTGACAGAAAAAACAGTGAAGAAGGTAAATTAGCAGCACCCCGAATTTTAATTTATATGGTGGTTCGGAGTAATGAAATTAAAACTGCAATTGAGCAGGTGCGAAAGTTTAAGAAGATGGGTGCAGATGGCATTAAAATTTTTGGCATGGACAAAGATGTGATGCAGGCAGTATTAAACGAAAGTAATGCCCTGGGATTAAAAGTAGCGCACCATGTGGGGGTTGAAGAAACAGATATTCGCGATGATATTGAATTAAGAACTGCCACTGTGGAACACTGGTACGGCATCCCCGATGGCGCTTTAAAAGGATCGCAAAATTTTCCATCCTGGTATAATTATAATAACGAAAACGACCGTTTCAGATGGGCTGGTCGTTTGTGGAAAGAAGCAGATCCTGAACGATTGCAAAACATCTTGAAAGCAATGGTTGATAATAAGGTGGCCTGGATTCCAACCTTCGGGATATACGAAGCCAACCGTGATTTGGTGCGTGCTCAAAACCAACCCTGGTTTAAAGAGTATCTGCATCCGGTATTGGAAAATTACTTCTCCCCTTCTCCGCAACGGCATGGCTCATACCATTGGAACTGGACCACCACCGACGAAAACGACTGGAAAGAAAACTATAAAATTTGGATGAAAGCTGTGAAAGAATTTAGCGAGATGGGCGGCTTGGTTGGCGCCGGAGAAGATGCCGGATATATTTACATGATGTATGGTTTTACTTATATCCGCGAGCTTGAGTTGCTGCACGAAGCTGGCTTACACCCCATTGATGTGATTATGAGTGCAACGGGCAACAATGCAAAAATTCTTGGTTTTGAAGATCAGATAGGTCGCATCAGGCCAGGCTTTTTAGCTGATTTAATTTTAGTTGAAGGTAACCCTCTCGAAAATTTAAAATACCTTTATCCTAACGGAATTACCGTAGTTGAAAATGATGAAGTTAAAATTAAAGGTGGCGTAAAATGGACCATTAAAGATGGAATTGTTTACAATGCGGTGCAGATGCGCGAGGAGGTTAAACAAATGGTGGAACAAGCCAGAAACAAAGAATCAAATCATTGATGGACTCAAAACACAATAAAATGCTAAGCCCTTTTACTTTTCCTTTATCAGGAATTCAAGTGGAAAACAGGGTGGTAATGGCTCCCATGACTACCTATTCAGGCAATGATGATGGCACCGTTTCAGAACAAGAAATTGATTATTACCGTCATCGAAATAAAAGTGCCGGCTTATTGATATCGGCATGTGCCTATGTCATCCCTCAAGGAAAAGCTTTTCCCGGACAAATTGGTGCCCATACCAATGAAATGATTCCAAGCCTTAAACGCATTGCTACGACATTAAAAGAAAATGGTTCAAAAGCAATCCTTCAAATTCATCATGGAGGAAGAATGTCGGCAGCCGAAGTTTTGCCAGACGGGAAATGTTTGAGTGCCAGTGCAATTGTATCAGAAAGACCGGGCTCGAAAGTACCCCGTGCCATGACTGAACAAGAAATACAAGACACGATTAAAGCTTTTGGTTCAGCTACGCGAAGAGCCATCCTTGCAGGATTCGATGGGGTTGAAATCCATGGCGCAAACACCTATTTAATTCAACAATTCTTTTCTCCACATTCAAATCGAAGAGATGATAAATGGGGAGGAAATATAGCACGACGGATGAAATTCCCGCTTGCCATTACCGACGCAGTAATTCATGCTGTAGCAAAATACAGCACGCAGGAATTTATAACAGGATACCGTATTTCGCCCGAAGAAGCTGAGAACCCGGGGATAAGTATGGAAGATACCCTTGAATTGGTAAAAGCATTGGCACAGAAAAAACTGGATTACCTGCATGTTTCTACCTTGGATTATTGGAGTGCATCGCTACGTAACCAAGAAGATAAAAGGCCGCGAACTAAATTAATTTTAGATCAGGTAGGCCATTTAATTCCTATCATTGGTGTTGGTGGTGTGAGTAGCCCGAATCAGGCACATGCGATTCTCGAGAATGGCGTGCCATTAGTGGCGATAGCTCGCGAACTTTTAATCGAACCTCATTGGTTAGATAAAGTAAAGAATGAAAATACAACAGAAATTGCAACCGCATTAGATCGAACTCAACAGGGTGAGTTGGTGATACCTGATGCGATGTGGAAGCTCATTACCACACGTGAGGGCTGGCTCCCCATAAAAGAATAGTGAATTAGTTTATGCTTAAGATGTTTATTTAAACCACTTCCTGATTCATTTGTTGAAATTAATGCTTGTGAGTGCTGACCTGTCGGGAAGCCCTTTTCAAATTAAAACCCCATCATATCAAAAAGCTTTTTGGAGCCAGAAATTAATTTAACAAATGCAAATACAAAATGAATAAGCTATTCACCACCGATTAATCGGCTTTAACTTATCATTATTCAAAGTCTTTCTCTTCGTATCTCAAATGCATTTTTCAAATTTGAGTAGTCAAGTTATCCAATTCTTGCAGGTAAGTTATGTAACTTTCAAGGTCAATTTACTTAGCTTGAGTAGTCTAATCACTCAACTTGAGTACTCTAGTTGCAAGCTTTAAGTACTCCAATTAACTAAAAACTAATAACTAAAAACTGAAAAATCGAAATTGATTTTTTTCTTACCTTTATCATGAAATTCTTCCTGGCCTCGGATAGATTTGTTGAAAAAGAATTTCTTCTCCCCACTTATTATTGTATAAGACATTAAAAGCTTTTGCATGAACCCTGTTATTGTTTTACGTAATTTAACCCATAGGGAAATGGCTTGTATAGCCATTACATTTCCTTTTAATGTGGGTTTAAAAACCATAGTATCTGCCATTAAAGATGTAAAGTGGAGCCAAACCAATCGTTGTTTTTATATTCCATATTCCATTAATAATTACAAAATGTTACTGTACCAATTTGATCAGAAGCATTTAAAATATGATAGTCGCTTTTTCATCCACCCATCAAAAATCATTTACCAATCGACCGAACGCAAAAACAAATCGGCAAAAAAATTGATTAAACAAAACCTTGATTCCGAAAAAATTAAAGCCATTCAATCTTTTAAAAAATGGATGATACAAAACAGGTATAGCGAGAATACCATTCGCACTTATGCAAGTATGATGGAAACTTTTTTAAGTTTTTACGCCGACAAAGAAATATCAAAAATTGATTTGGATGACATTAATAAATTTAATTATGAGTATGTCATAAAAAATGGGTTTTCTGTTTCGTTTCAAAATCAGATGGTAAATGCAATTAAGCTATTTTTCTTTAAAATGCTGAATATAGCCTACGATATTGAAAAGGTAGAACGACCACGAAAATCGGCTACACTACCAAAAGTAATTCCGAAAGAAGATATTAAATTGATGCTGGAATCGATCAAAAACATCAAGCATAAAACCGCTTTAAGTTTAATTTATGGTTTGGGATTAAGACGAGGTGAATTGCTAAATTTAAGAGTTGTTGATATTGACTCG
Organism: Bacteroidales bacterium; assembly: GCA_963675215.1. Taxonomy (GTDB): domain Bacteria; phylum Bacteroidota; class Bacteroidia; order Bacteroidales. The sequence goes on along the minus strand of OY775914.1, from coordinate 2,627,827 downwards.
AAGCGGATGTTGGTATATATTTTAAATGCCAAGGGAAAAAGAGACCGAACGCTGCCGCTACCCGAGAAACTTTTGAATTTGATTAGGAGGTATTATGCCCAGTATAAACCAAGGTATTATTTAATAGAAGGGCCATTGGAAGGTCAAACCTATTCGCCCAGCAGTTTACAAAACATTTTTAAACAATCGATTAAACAAATAAATAAAAATCATACATTTACATTGCATTGCTTGCGACATAGTTATGCTACCCATTTGCTCGAAGCTGGAACTGACTTAAGATATATTCAGGAATTATTAGGTCATAAGTCAAGCAAAACTACCGAAATCTACACCTACGTAAGCATAAATAGTTTAAAGAACATTAAAAATCCGCTGGATGATTTTGAAATATAAAATACAAGAAAACATGTACAATACACGCGTATTTGGATGTTATTGTGCAAGAAACGTGTACATATATACTAGTTACCGTTTATTAAAATATAAATTCAGAAACAGAGAAATTTAAGTCAGAAAATTTGCTAAATTTAAACTTTGAAACTCCCCATTTATCCATGAGAATTTTGTGTGGATAAATTTTTCTGGCATGACTAAACTAACTGCTTCGCTCCTTCGGGACAAAGTGAAAGTAGTTTAAACACAAGTGATGATTTAAAGACTGTAAACTGTTGCGGTAGAAACTTTGGTAAACGCCAATCTTTTGCAGGAATTTTTATAAACTGAAATTAACAAAACGGTAACAACAGCTATATTTCATGGCGCGTTAACGGGTAACGAAACTCTAGGGTTTTCGTGGTATTTCCTGTCCTCGGCGGACAGGAAATCGTGCCGCAAAATGCCTGCCTGCGGCAAGGCAGGCGCCACGTAAACATAGCCAAACCGTTAGCAGTAATTAAATTTTCAATTAAGAATATTTGGATAATTTAAACAAAATCAAATTTATTATTATGAGAAAAATAGTTGGAATGACACTTATTGCCTGTATTCTTTTTTTTATTAGTTGCAATAAACATACTGAAAGAGTGACAATAACTCCAGATATTTCAGTTAAACTTCCTGTTAATTACAAAATGGCGAAACAGGTTCACAGTAATAGAGAATGGACACTATATGGGGCTATGTTAAACAGCGACGAAATTTTCATTGGGGCATCCATTGAAAAAGGATTCGACACACTCAGTTTAGAAGAAATAAAAGAAAGAAACATAAAAAACATGCAGGCTTATATGAAACCATATAATGCAAGAAAATTTGAAAGTTCTGAAAAAGTAATCGGAGAAATATTGCAAAGCGATTTTAATTTTGAGTTCGATCAAAAGGATACTTCATTTATTATTTTTGCAAGAATCATTCAGCAAGACACAAATTTTCTCACACTGTCCTATAAAACAATGATACCGGTTTCAAATAAATCAATAAATAACAAAGAAAGATTTTTTAAATCCATGAAATATAATCATTAACTACTGCTAACAAAAGCTATAGTTCATGGCGCTCAGACAGGTAAAAAAACCTTAGGGTTTTCGTATTGTTTCCTGTCCCTCGGGGGACAGGAAAGCCTGCCAAAAAATGGCAGGCAGGCTGCCGCAAAGTGCGCCACGTAACCATAGCAAAACCGTTACCATTTATAAAAAATATGTAAGGACACAGAATTAAATCGGTGAGAAAATATGAGTTTTTACGGAAAAGTGGTGCATAAATTTGGTTTAAAACTTAACAGAAAAATCGGCACTTTTTGACGCCCTCTTTCGGGAAACAGAAAGTGAATTTGAAATATTTTTTTAATTAAAAAACGAATAACTGTAGCTCGTAGAAAAAGTGGTACACGCCAATTTTGATTCGGGTTTAACAAAAACTTAAATTTACAAATGGTAACAACAGCTATATTTCATGGCGCTTTAACGGGTAACGAAACTCTAGGGTTTTCGTGGTATTTCCTGTCCTCGGCGGACAGGAAATCATGCCGCAAAGTGCGCCACGTAAACATAGCTCAACCGTTGATAGTCAATGCCGCTGCGCTCGAATCTCTACATCGCTACGCGATTCCCGATCTTCGCATTGACTATCAACGGTCGATGTAACTAAAAAAGATGCCCAGCTTCGCATATTTGAAATATTAAGGTATGGATAAGAAACTGAAGAGATCATACAATAAGATTTATAAACAATATAGGTTCCAAAGAGCAAATATTGATAAGGAAAATTGGCATACAATATTTTTCCCAAAGAAAGTTGCAATATCTCTTTATGAGCAAAATCTATTTTCAGATATAAGATTAAGGGCTTATCCATATAAATTTTATTTCTTACGCTTATTTTTTTGGTTTATAAAATCTGCAATATATAAGCCAATAAAAAGATTTATGAAAAACGATACAGTTAAAAAAATCTTTATAGGATCATCAATTGCAATAATAGGAACACTAAGTACATATGTAATAATGAAATACATACTACACTGGATTAATTAATAAAGGAGTCTCCGACATCTGCTCAATAAATTGATCAATCAGAAGTCTTAAACTCTTAAATAATATTGATTCTCGTAATTTTATAGTAAACATTAAATTGTAATTTAACTTAGTAAGCATTTGTACTTTAATAACTGACACTAAAACGTGCGGCACAGACGACAACAATATGTATATTCAATTCTCGAGGGGATTGACCCCTCTCAATTGAGGGCATTTTTTTAGTCTGTTCCGAGAGGATTACCGATCTTTTGAGTAAACTCAAAATCTCTCATCCCCTCGAAAACAGAACATACATCGACCGTTAGGTGTCATTTTAAAGAAAAACTACCCGACAGATAATGAGTAGAAACAAATGGACAAATGAAAAATTATTTTATCGACTTTTGAATAACAAGTCAGATAAAACATATTGGGATAATATTGGTGTTTTAAGAAATAGGACCAATAAAGAAACTTTTAACCGATGTGTTGAATTGACCAAATCTGAAAAATCAAAAGAACGACAAATAGGAATTGATATTTTAGCTCAATTGGGTATTCCTCCTCGTCCATTTATTAAAGAAACGATGAAACTATGTTTTGAACTTTTGGAAATTGAAAAAGAGCCAAAGGTTATTATGTCCTTACTTTACTCGATTGGACATAACAATCAATTTTTAAATAATTCACAAATTGAAACTCTGTGTTCATTAAAAAAAACGGATAACAAATTGATTAAAGATGGTTTGTTTTTTTCTTTGTTAGCTGTAAATGACACCAATGCAATTAACACATTAATATTTTTATCAAACGACAAATTAAGTCATATAAGAAATTGGGCAACCTTTGGTATTGGAACACAAACCGAAAGAAATAATAAAAAAATAAGGGAAGCATTGTGGAATAGGGTTAACGATAAACATCAAGAAACGAAACTTGAAGCAATAATTGGATTAGTAAATCGTAAAGAAGTTGAAGTAAAAGAAATAATAAAAAGAGAAATATTGAATGGAGAATATGGGACTTTATTATTTGACGCTATACTTCAACTTAACGACAAAGAACTAATACCTCTTTTGAAACAACAGTATGTGGTTGAGAAGGAGAATAAAGATATTAACCCTGAATGGTTGGATGACTTAAAATATTGCATTAATGAACTTGAAAAATAAAAAACGAACGCCTAACAAAAGCTATATGTAATGCGGGTTCAGCGGGTAATTCAACCACAGTTCTTCGTTGCTACAACGCCAATTCGTCTTTGACGATTTGGCTATAAAATAAAAATATTAATAAATGAATTGGCTCAGTGGCAGCCTGACTGTGAAGTATTTCAAAGTCCCGCACTCCACATAGCCAAACCGTTACCAACAAGCCGTAAAAAGCTAGGCTTTTACATAAGTTTAGAAAGAAATTTCGTTAAAATATAATTTATAGATACTTTTGAGAGATAACAACATTTTTTATGACTAAAGAAACTGCAATAAAATTATTCGATCAAAAGAAAATTCGTTCTGTTTGGAAAGATGAAGAAGAAAAATGGTACTTCTCCATAATTGACGTAATAGAAGTTTTAACAGAAACTGATAGACCAAGAAAGTATTGGAGTGATCTGAAATCTAAGCTAAAAAAGGAAGGAAGTGAACTGTCCGAAAAAATCGGACAGTTGAAATTAAAAGCTGAGGATGGAAAAATGAGGGTAACAGATATTGCTGATACCGAACAGCTTTTCAGACTCATTCAAAGCATACCATCACCAAAAGCCGAGCCTTTTAAATTATGGTTGGCTCAAGTTGGACGTGAACGAATTGATGAGATCGAAGATCCAGAATTAGGAATTGAACGACTCATGGAAACTTATCTTCGTAAAGGATATAGCAAAGAGTGGATTAATCAGCGACTAAAAAGTATTGAAGTCCGCAAAGAACTTACTGATGAATGGGAAAATCGAAATGTTAAGAAAGGCAAAGAATTCGCAATATTAACCGATGAAATCACAAAAGCATGGAGCGGATATACTACAAAACAATACAAAAACCTTAAAATTCTTAAGAAGGAGAATTTACGCGATCATATGACCAATCTAGAATTGGTTCTAAACATGCTTGCTGAAGCAACAACCACTGAGATTTCAAAAGAAAAAAAACCAAAAACTTTTGGAGAAAACAAAACGATCGCCAAACAAGGAGGTACAATCGCAGGCAACGCCAGACGTGAAATTGAAGAAAAAACAGGTAAGAAGGTTGTGACAAGCAAAAATGCAAAGCAGTTAGACAAAGGGAAAACAAAAGAAATCGAAGAGTAATAGTTCGAAATAAAATTCTGAAAAAATAACGGCCTGTTGGTAACAACAGCTATAGTTCATGGCGCTAAGACAGGTAAAAAAACCTTAGGGTTTTCGTGTTGTTTCCTGTCCCTCGCAGGACAGGAAAGCCTGCCAAAAAATGGCAGGCAGGCTGCCGCAAAATGCGCCACGTAACCATAGCTAAACCGTTACCGTTTATTAAAATATAAATTCAGAAACAGAGAAATTTAAGTCAGAAAATTTGCTAAATTTAAACTTTGAAACTCCCCATTTATCCATGAGAATTTTATGTGGATAAATTTTTCTGGCATGACTAAACTAACTGCTTAGCTCCTTCGGGACAAAGTGAAAGTAGTTTGAACAAAAGTGATGATTTAAAAACTGTAAACTGTTGCGGTAGAAACTTTGGTAAACGCCAATCTTTTGCAGGAATTTTTATAAACTGAAATTAACAAAACGGTAACAACAGCTATATTTCATGGCGCGTTAACGGGTAACGAAACTCTAGGGTTTTCGTGGTATTTCCTGTCCTCGGCGGACAGGAAATCGTGCCGCAAAGTGCGCCACGTAAACATAGCCAAACCGTTAGCGTTTATATATTAAAACCTTCATTTAATCAATAATAAATGGTAATACAGGAAAAAGAATTTAATAAACAAATTGATTCATTTTTTGATTCAGACAATGAGAACCAATGGTTTAAGCTCATCAAAAAAATGTACTCATATTATCCTAATTGCAAGTCTCATTATGAACTGTTTGACAAAGTCGGAGCTAAGGTTGGGATCAGTTTTATTTCTCAGGAAGTCATAGACGATAAAACTGAAAGGCCAGTAGGCTACGTTCCTTTACTTATTTTTAGCAAGGATAACTTATTGAATGAAGACGAACGAGTTTGCGAGCTTGGATCTTATAAACATCCTGTAACACTGGCTGAAAGCTATGGCATTATAGCAAAAGACCTTTTGTACAGATTTTTTTCATTGTATAAAATTGACGAAATATTGAAAAATACAAATGATTGAAACTGATTACATAGAAAAATATTATGAAGGCAAGTCTCTATTTATTTGTTGCAAAATAGAAATTGAAAGGGTTTTTCAGACTTTAAGTTTTTACGAAAATGAAATTTCGTACAGAAATAAAAAGGTTGGTATCTATCGGCATGTTAAAAAGTTAATTCCATGTTTTGATGATTTTTTCAAAACCAATGAGTCAAATTCTGTGCAATCAATGGTTACATTGCAAAGAATGATTGTAGACAATTATTCAATACTTTATCTGTTAACAAACTATTCTACAGAAGAAGAGCAATTGTTACGCTATTATTTGTTTCTTCTTGATTCAATGCAATCTCGCCAAAATCTTATCGATCATTTTACTTCAAACATGAAGTATGATCAGCCAGAAGAATTATTTCAAAATGCTGAAAAAACAAAAATCTCAGACAATGAAACTGCTGAAGAATTATTGAAAATAATCAAGCAAGAAAACCTAGACTCAGACACAGAGATTTCAATAATTAAAACAGCAAATTGGAAATTTAAAGACAAAAAGAAAAAAAATCAAAAAGCCAACAAATATAATTGGAAAGAGTTGTACTCAATAGCAAGAATACCCAATCATTATGCATACTCAATACAAAATTATTATTCATCATTTTCACATGGGCTGGGCGTTTCATTATTAGCCAAAAATGATGAAACCTCATATCCTCTCAGAATTACTAATCTGTATTTAAGTAGTATTATTCTTAGTATGATTATTAAGATTTTATTAAATGAATACCATGAAGAAACAAAGACATTGAAAATAAATCAATATGTAATTAAATTTATGAATAGTAACTGGAATAATTGGAATAAATACAAACGCTAACAAAAGCTATAGTTCATGGCGCTCAGACAGGTAACGAAATCTTAGGGTTTTCGTGGTATTTCCTGTCCCTCGCAGGACAGGAAAGCGTGCCGCAAAATTGCGCCACGCAACCATAGCAAAACCGTTATGCTTTATTTTGCAAAAGAAAGAATGTAACAAAATAAAAAGTCCATTCGTCGTAGATAAGAAGTAAAATAATAAAACCTCATTCTTATGAAAATTCACATTGTTCTATTCCTTTTATTCGTATTCCATAATTCTTTTGCTCAAAGACATTCCTGTAAAACAAACGAGATTAAACCTTTTGAAATAACTGAAAAGATTTCACCAATTAAACTAAGTGAAGATATCGATGAATTCATTAAAATTTTGGAGGAAGTACATGTGAATCCATATATGAAAATCTCTAAAGAGGAATTCTATAATGCAACCTTAGAACTTAAAAATTCAATAAATGATTCCTTAACGAGGCAAGAATTTTATCAAGTATTTACACCTTTAGTTGATTTATTAAATGATTCGCATACGGGGGTGAAATTCCCCAGTGGAATATGGAATCACTATCAATATGAAGCTAAAGGATTATTTTTCCCAATCGGAATAGAAATCACATTGGATAAAAAGATTTATACTAAACATGATTTCTCAAAGAATAACATTCCTGAAAATACAGAAATACTGAGCATTAACTCAATAAAATCAGTCGATATAATTAATACTTTTCTGAAATATGAACATAGTCCAATAGAAAAATCAAGTATTAAAAGACTCGAAAGGAAATTTATAGATTTTATGTGGTGGGTACTTGATTTTAGAGGACCTTACACTCTTGAAACAAATATTGGAACTTTTGTTGTTCAAGGACAAGAATGGAACGAATATAAGCAGAACAGAAACTCATTTACTCAAAAACAAACAACAACAAATGAAAAAATTACACTCGAAGAAGTAAATAGTTATACTTCTATTTTAAAAATTACTTCTTTTTCGGGTAATGAATCTGAATTTAAAACAAAGGTGCAAGAACAATTCAAAAAGGTTCAAGAAAAAGGATATAAAAACTTGATTATTGACGTGAGGAACAATGGTGGTGGTAATGACAGAAATGGAAGATCAGTTATTGATTTTATTACTGACAAACCTTATTCTGAAGCTTTGGCATCAACATTCATGATGAAAAGAAGCAAACGATATGAAAAATATCAGAAATGTAATGCTCCGTGGATATTTCGCTGGTTAATAAATCTTAGGACTGTTTCATGGTTTAGTAAGGAAAACAGAAAGTTATATAAGGCATTACTCAAGACACCCCGTGGAGAAAATTTAATAGCTCACTTACCCCTTAATAAGCCAACAGATAATCCATATCGTTTTAAGGGTAATATTTATGTATTATCAAATCAGTACTCATATTCTGCTACTACTGCATTTCTTGGGGCAGTTAAAGATTATCAAATAGGTACTATTATTGGCACAGAAACGGGTGATTGCCCTACTGGATTTGGACAAAATTTGTATTTTGAGCTTCAAAACTCAAGATTACGATGTCACTCTTCTACTACATTTATGATTAGACCTAATGGAAATACGGATATGACTCATGGTGTAATACCAGATTATCATGTAGAACAAACTATTAAGGATACTGAGAAAAATGGAGATAATATATTAAATTTTACACTTGATCTGATAGAAAAAACAAAGCATAACAACGGCTCATAAAACATGGCAATCCGTACACGGCTGAAACGTGGGCAACACGCCCAAAGCTTTTTTGTCCGGGGACAAAAAAGCAGGCCGCATTTTTGCCACGTTTCATAGCCAAACCGTTACCTGTAATATTTAATATAAATATTATTATTTCTTTAATGCTAAATAAAATCCGTTATGGAAACAAATAATGAAATTATTCAACTCGTGATTTCTTTTGCTTTTGCTGGGGCATTAGTTTTTACTATAATAATTACATGTCTTTCACTTGTAGGCTGGATTAAATTTGCAGACAAAAAACAACAATCCAAGTTATTCCACACTCTTATCATTGAACTTGTAATCATAGGCCTAGGCTATTTCTCAGGTGTTCTTAACATAAATCCTCATGAGACAGAAAATTATATTGTTGAAAAAACCATAAAAGAAGGTGTAGTTTTTCTAAACAAAAGACACCTACAAACTGTTACACATTTGACAGATAATTGGTATGATGAAAGAATTCAAAGACTCAAATTGATAAAAGAAATTGAAATTGATAAAATAACTGAAGTCCTTCCCAATTCTAAAAACGACAATAATATTGAAGTAGTAAGAAAGGATAATCTTATTAGAATTAACAATCAATATGATGTAGCTATTAAAACAGCAAAATCAATAAGAGATACATTAATCAAAAACTATAGTGATGAAGAAAACTGGAAACAAATTGCTTCTTTAATGAATTCTAATGCTGAAGAATTGAGGCTAGAAACTTCTAAAGAAATTAATGAATTAATTAAATTATTAGAAAACAAATAAAATACTACAGGTAACAACGGCTCATAGTGCATGGCGCTTTGGTCGGTAAAAATAGATCACGGTTTTCGTGTTGTTTCCTGTCCCTCGGGGGACAGGAAAGCGTGCCGCAAAATGCGCCACGCACCATAGCCAAACCGTTAGGCTTAATTTACAGATAGTAACAGAAATGAAAGATTAAATGAAAAAGACATTCAAACAGAGAGATTTATTTTTAAATAGAAAATACTTTGAAATTTCAGACAAAGGTCTGTTAGTAAAAGAAAAAGGTTTTACAAATAGGTCGGAATATTTTGTCGAATTTGATAAAATTGGAACAAAAAGACATAAAACCACATTTGGAAATATTTGGTGGTTAATTGGAGGTCTCTTTTGCCTAGTAATATCAGGTCCATTTTATATTGACATTTTAAATGGGACTGAAGAAGACTTATCAACTTTAGTATTCTTTTTAATGCTTGGAATTGTATGCTTATTCGTATTTTTCTTAACACATAAAAGAAGCTTTTACCTTTTAAACCCTGATAATTCAAATGGGATTGAATTTCTGCATAACAAACCATCTAAATTAGAACTTGAAAAATTTATCAACGAACTAATTAGAATTAGAAATACTGAACTTGAAGAGACTTATGGAGAAATAAATCGCAATTTACCTTATGAACAGAATTACAACAATCAACTTTGGTTAAAAAACAACAATGTTATTTCAAATGATGAATTTAAAATAAGGATATCGAATCTGGATAACCTCTATGAAACACGCAAGGAGGTCATTGGATTTAAAAATACAAATTAGATAAACTAAGCCTAACAACAGCTATAGTTCATGGCGCTCAGACAGGTAAAAAAACCTTAGGGTTTTCGTATTGTTTCCTGTCCCTCGGGGGACAGGAAAGCCTGCCAAAAAATGGCAGGCAGGCTGCCGTAAAGTGCGCCACGTAACCATAGCAAAACCGTTACCATTTATAAAAAATATGTAAGGACAGAGAATTAAACCGGTGAGAAAAAATATGAGTTTTTACGGAAAAGTGGTGGCATAAATTTGGTTTAAAACTTAACAGAAAAATTGGCACTTTTTGATGCCTTCGTTCGGGAAACAGAAAGTGAATTTGAAATATTTTTTTAATTAAAAATCGAATAACTGTAGCTCGCAGAAAAAGTGGTACACGCCAATTTTGATTCGGGTTAAACATAAACTTAAATTTACAAATGGTAACAACAGCTATATTTCATGGCGCGTTAACGGGTAACGAAACTCTAGGGTTTTCGTGGTATTTCCTGTCCTCGGCGGACAGGAAATCGTGCCGCAAAGTGCGCCACGTAAACATAGCCAAACCGTTGTGGGTAATAATTTAAACAATGAACATATTAACTGAAATAATTAACTTATTAACTGATAACTCTAATCAGATAACAAGCTCTTTGCTCAAAATAAAAGTTCTTGCCTCTAGACTAAGAAACGAAAACCTTCTTAACTGGATAGAAAAAGAATTATCAGGCTATAACTCTAAAGATCAACTCCCTGAATATAGAATCTATGGATGTATTTTAGTTGGTAGCTATATAAATGGTCGCGCTAAAGCAACCAATCATGTTCTATCAACAACTGGCCTACCTGATTTTATAAAGGAATATCTGGATAAGTTTAAATTTTATGAATCAATTTCTGTGCTAGAATCATATATAAAAGAAGGGAATTCTCTAAAAGCAGCAGTTCCAAGTGATGTACTTGATGTTATAACCCACAACTACCAGGAATCAGGAAACCCCTATATTTCAGTATTTGCTGCGCATAAACAAGTTGGTGTCGGTGCTGTCGAACAAGCCATTTCTGAGATCAGAAACAAAACTCTTGACTTAATGTTAAAACTCGAAGAAGAATTCGGCATGGAAATTAACATCAATGATTTAATTTCAAAAAAGGAAAAAGTTAATAACATAATTAACAATACTATGAATCAAACAATCATTAACGAAGGAGATGGAAACGTTATAAACACGGGAAACGAAAGTACTGTTGAAGTAAACGTTAAAATCGAGAAATTTAACTTTGAAAATTTGGCAAAAGAGCTTATAAAAAATAATGTCAAAGATGAAGATATCAATGAATTAAAAGAGGTAATAAAAGAAGAGCCAAATCGGGGCAAAAAGTTATTTGGAAGCAAAGTAAATAAATGGATTCAAAAAATGACAAGCAAAGCTCTAGCGGGGTCATGGGATATTGGAGTCAGTAAAGCAGCATCCTTATTATCTAATTTACTAAATCAATATTATGGGATGTAATTACTACCCACAACAACGGCTCATAAAACATGGCAAATCAGTACTCGGGGGAAACGTGGGCAATTCGTTCACACTTCACTTTCCGGTGGAAAGCGAAGCGCTCCGAAAGTTTGCCACGTTTCATAGCCAAACCGTTGTGCACAAGCAAAAATAACTAGTTCGAAAAATGGAAACAAACGAAATTTTAAGAGATCAAATTTTTGAAATTATCGAAAACCAAATCAGAGATAATGACCCCAAAGAAACCAATCTTACTTTTAAGAGACTGGTTAAGTTGGGATACAGTGTATTTGAATCGAAACAGCTAATTGGTCAATGCATTGCTGTTGAATTATTTGATATATTTAAGCATGAAAAAACCTTTAATAAAACCAGATACATTAACAATCTATCAAAGCTTCCTAAAGAACCATTTGAATAAATTATGAATATGAATTTAAACAAAAGCCAATTCAGGACATTATTGATGATGATGTACTGTGGCGAATGGGTGATAAACTGTCACAAAACAAAAAAAGACAAAATTCAATCGGAAACTGAAAACCTTGAGCAATATATTTTCTCTTTCGCAAAAGAATATGGATTTGAAAAATTCATCGAGTATGATGAGAATTTAAAAATGTTTTTTCCGACTGCAGATATGGAAGATGAATTTCATGGTTTCATAGACAGATATGATCTTAACCAGAAAAGAAAATAAATGCCAGTGCACAACAACGGCTATAAAACATTGGCGGGTTCTTACTCGGCTGAAACGTGGGATCTTCCTTCTAGCTTCTCGTCCTGCCGGACTGCGAAGCTCGCGGAATATCCGCCACGTTTCATAGCCAAACCGTTACCATTCATTAATAAATGTGTAAAGGACAGAGAGTTAAGTACCTTAAAAAAAATAGTAAATTAATAAAGTGGTGGAATTAATTTGGGTTAAACTAAACCAGAAAAATTAGGCGTTTTTGGTCTCCCTCCATCGGGACTCAGAAAGCGAAGCAGAATTTTTTTTTAAATAAAAAAACAACTTGTTTAAACTCGGTAGAAAAAGTGGTACACGCCAATTTTAATTCGGTTTTAACAGAAACATAGGTTAACGAAATGGTAACAAAAGCTATAGTTCATGGCGCAAAGACAGGTAACGAAAGCTTAGGGTTTTCGTGTTGTTTCCTGTCCCTCGTGGGACAGGAAAGCGCGCCGCAAAATGCGCCACGCAACCATAGCAAAACCGTTACCATTTATAAAAAATATGTAAGGACACAGAATTAAATCGGTGAGAAAATATGAGTTTTTACGGAAAAGTGGTGCATAAATTTGGTTTAAAACTTAACAGAAAAATCGGCACTTTTTGACGCCCTCTTTCGGGAAACAGAAAGTGAATTTGAAATATTTTTTTAATTAAAAAACGAATAACTGTAGCTCGTAGAAAAAGTGGTACACGCCAATTTTGATTCGGGTTTAACAAAAACTTAAATTTACAAATGGTAACAACAGCTATATTTCATGGCGCTTTAACGGGTAACGAAACTCTAGGGTTTTCGTGGTATTTCCTGTCCTCGGCGGACAGGAAATCATGCCGCAAAGTGCGCCACGTAAACATAGCTCAACCGTTACAAAACATTTTGAAAAAAAGAAGAATGAAGCATGTTTGCAATAATTTGACACGAATAAGAATACTGACAATTATGTTGTTAGGGGTTATTCTTTGGGAATGCTCGACAAATAATGAACCTGTAAAAAAGAAATTGCAATCACTGACTGAGAACTACTTCAACTCGACAAACAGAAGACCAAATATTGACAGCTTAAAAGCAGAAAAAATATCAAGTGAAATATATGATAATCTGTTTAAAAGCTACAGCAATTCAAAGATTTCAAATCTTATCGACTCGCAAATAAGCAGTGACTCGGTAAAAGTAGAGAGCTTAATTTATTACTATTCATTCCCAATTGCTTATGATTCAAGACATACAATTATAAGCGACACGTCTCAAGTTTCTTTCTTGCCTAATCTCGTTGAATTTTATAATCCAACAATCCAAGACTATAGAAACGCAGAGGATTTATTAATAAAAGAATTAAAAAATAAATCAAGTGAGTATTTGACGATGCTCGACACTTTATCAATTAGAAACTATTATCGACAATATTCATTTTATCGACAGACTAACAATGACAGCATGGTATATATAAATGGACTATGTGAGATTTTAGAATATCCGGCGGAATCTGATGGAGAAATAATTTGGAAACCTTGGAATTGGAAAGATGAACTAATAAGTGTAAATGATGGAGGTGATTGCTATTGGCAGGTTTTAATCAATCTGACAAGTGGGAAAGTCGAATATTTAATGATAAATGGAGTTGCATAAAAAAATAGAAAAAACGTTTTGTAACAAAGTACATATTGCAGGGCGGGGTTCGGTGGTACGCCAACTGCGGATTCTCGCATCGCAGTTCCGTGTCCTTCGGACAGGAACGCTCCCCGAAATCCGCCCCGACAACATGTACCAACCGTTAGGGGTAATATTATTTTTCGGATTTACTAAAAGTTTAGAAAATGATTATTTACCGACTGATACTAATCTTAAAATTAGAAAATAATGATTTCTTTTGACTATTTATACTATCGCACATATGACACTTATCAAAGAAAATGGAACGAAAATATGCCAAAACTTTATGCGATAGCTTTAGTTTCATTGATGCAATCATTTAATATTTTTATTCTGCCATTTGTCTTAGAACTCTTCTCACTGATAGATTTGGAAGAAAATGGAATTAATGAGTACTATTTTGGTGGATTTGTTTTTTTACCTATTATTTTTAATTACATACGTTATACTAAGTTCATGACCTTTCAAAAAATGGAAAGTAAATGGGAAAAAGAAAATGAAAGAGTTAGAAAAAGGAAAGATTGGAATTTAATTGTTTATATTGTTTTGTCTATTGGAGTGACTTTGAGCCTTGCGATTATTCTGGGAGAAATTAATCAAGGAAGATTATAATTGTTGTATATAAAGATAATACAACCCCTAACAACAGCTATAGTTCATGGCGCTCAGACAGGTAAACAAACCTTTGGGTTTTCGTGTTGTTTCCTGTCCCTCGGGGGACAGGAAAGCCTGCCAAAAAATGGCAGGCAGGCTGCCGCAAAATGCGCCACGTAACCATAGCAAAACCGTTATGGGCAATATAACATAAATGGTATCATAGAAACATTTTGTTTTTATAACACAGACTGATATGAAACATATGAAATTAATTAAAGAAATATTATTGGTAATTTCCATAATTGCTATCATGACAATTGCAACAATAATGGGTTTCAATAACATGAAAGTTGAGATGGGTATTATCATTGGACTTGGTATTCCAGTTTGGTTTTTCCTGACAATTGAAAAGTTTGAAACTTTCAAGGGAGCTGGAATTGAAGCCAAACTTAAGAAAGCTGTCTCAGAAGCTAATGCTACAGTAGAAGAATTAAGAGAGCTTGCTGTCTCACTTGCAGAACCAACTATTGTTTTAATAACTATGTCAAATAGACCCTTTCAATATCTTCCAATAAGCTCTAAAATAGAAATGAAAGACAAGGTGATGACTTCGCTTAAAAATCTTAAAATTAGTGACTCACAGATTGATAAGACTACAAGTTTTATGGACAATGTATTTATACAGGATCATCTTAATAAAATCAAGCATTATCTGGAGAAGAAAAACACTGAAAAAAAAGCATTGGAAATTTTAGAAAAAGACTTCATTGATTTTGATAAAACACCTAATAAAAACATTTCCTCTAAGCTTTTTGACTTTTTAGACAAGGAAGAATTAATAGACGAAAATATTACTGCTTACATGGAGGATATAGATTTCTATATTGAGCATAAGAAAATAAGACGTCCAGATGAATGGCAATAAATACAGCCCATAACAACGGCTATAAAACATGGCAAATCAGTACTCGGTGGAAACGTGGGCAATTCGTTCACACTTCACTTTCCGGTGGAAAGTAAAGCGCTCCGAAATTTTGCCACGTTTCATAGCCAAACCGTTATGGGCAATGTAAGATTTTAAGCAATATTAGAATATGAAATCAAAAGAATATGATACATGGTCTGACGAATTAGATTGGCAATCACTAAATAAAGAAGGTATTGCTATTCTGAAAAGAAAGTATATAAAAGGCAATGAATATATTGAGAAATATACAACCTACCCTGAAAAAGCACCTATCGTCGCACAGGGAATCGCAGCCTTTTTATTCAGTCATTCCACTGGAGGAATGGAATTAATTCCCCTTACTTTTAATGAAACAAAAAACAACATTGATATTAGTAAGTATTACAATAAGTATTTTTCTATTAGAAAAAGTTTTACACTTCAAAAAGAAAAAGCCAAACCAGATTCAGTTCACAATAATTTAGAAAAGGATTTTTTATTAAATCACATTAAACAAGAAGAGAAATATCTGAAAGGACTAAATCATTTTTTTGAAACTATTGAAAATAAAGAAGAAAGAGAAATGAGAAGGAAATATGTACTTTCTTATCTCAAATGGATAAAAAATAAAAAAAATCCTCTGAAAGCAAAAAACTATATTGAACTTTCTTTTTGGATAGTTCTGTGTTTATTCATTGTTTGTCTTATTGCATTAGAATTCTTTTGGATAGATTCAAATTGGAATTTTGTTCAAAAAATACATCAAGGATATTCCGAAAGGGATAGTCTATCTCAACAAGTTTTGATTTCTTTTGTTGTTGCTTTTCTAGGCTCATTTGGATTTGGATTTTTAAGAATAAAACAAATTTTGAAAACACATAAAATATAAAACACAGCCCATAACAACGGCTATAAAACATTGGCGGGTTCGTACCCGGCTGAAACGTGGGATCTTCCTTCTAGCTTCTCGTCCTGCCGGACTGCGAAGCTCGCGGAAAATCCGCCACGTTTCATAGCCAAACCGTTATGTGCAAATTAAAAATTGACATTTAAAAGTATGGGAAACAATAGATTTGAAAATATTCTTCTAATAGTTACTGGAATTATAATTGTCTATTTATTCATTGACAACAGTAGGAAAAATAAGGAGATTAAGCAACTTAAAAAAGAAATTGATGAAAATGCTGATCTGACAAAAGAAATCAAATTACAATTGACAGGATTGGTTAATAACAATGAGGAAATTGATCCTAAAGTCGCCAGTGAATTAGGTAAAATAATTGGACTTCTTGACATTAAACAAGACACTACTGCAATTTTTAAATTAGCTAAAATCATTGAAAACTTATTAAAAGAATTATATGAAGGTGATGATGAATTGCAAATAATTTCAAAAAAAAATGGTCGGAAAAAAGCTGTATTTGCAGACTATATTGAATTAGCAAAAAGTAAAAAAATAATTTCGACTGAAGACTTTCATTTACTTTCAATCTTAAAATTAATTAGAAATGAGGAGGCTCACGATCTAGACATTAAGAAAGAAAAATCCAGTTTAATAGCAGTATTAATTTCTGGAATCAAATTGGTCTTAGGACTAAGTCGACTCATAAAATTAAAATGAAAAATAATCTGCACATAACAACGGCTATAAAACATTGGCGGGTTCTTACTCGGCTGAAACGTGGGATCTTCCTTCTAGCTTCTCGTCCTGCCGGACTGCGAAGCTCGCGGAAAATCCGCCACGTTTCATAGCCAAACCGTTACCATTTATAAAAAATATGTAAGGACAGAGAATTAAATCGGTGAGAAAAAATATGAGTTTTTACGGAAAAGTGGTGCATAATTTTTGTTTAAAACTTAACAGAAAAATTGGCACTTTTTGACGCCCTCTTTCGGGAAACAGAAAGTGAATTTGAAATATTTTTTTAATTAAAAAACGAATAACTGTAGCTCGTAGAAAAAGTGGTACACGCCAATTTTGATTCGGGTTAAACATAAACTTAAATTTACAAATGGTAACAACAGCTATATTTCATGGCGCGTTAACGGGTAACGAAACTCTTGGGTTTTCGTGGTATTTCCTGTCCTCGTCGGACAGGAAATCGTGCCGCAAAATGCGCCACGTAAACATAGCCAAACCGTTACCATTTATAAAAAATATGTAAGGACAGAGAATTAAATCGGTGAGAAAAAATATGAGTTTTTACGGAAAAGTGGTGCATAATTTTTGTTTAAAACTTAACAGAAAAATTGGCACTTTTTGACGCCCTCTTTCGGGAAACAGAAAGTGAATTTGAAATATTTTTTTAATTAAAAAACGAATAACTGTAGCTCGTAGAAAAAGTGGTACACGCCAATTTTGATTCGGGTTAAACATAAACTTAAATTTACAAATGGTAACAACAGCTATATTTCATGGCGCGTTAACGGGTAACGAAACTCTTGGGTTTTCGTGGTATTTCCTGTCCTCGGCGGACAGGAAATCGTGCCGCAAAATGCGCCACGTAAACATAGCCAAACCGTTGTGTGTAACCTTATAAAACAGGAAACTAATGAAATATAGCATTAAAATATTTGGACTTTTGATTCTGGTAATTTCTCAGTCTTGTGGATTAAGAAATCAAAGCGAGAATATTTCGGCTAATAAATCTGAAGTTGACATGTTTGAAAAATATTCTAATGACTCGATTAGAAGCCAAATTTTTGAAATTGCATACAATAACAAAAGCACAGCTCCAAGCTACATAGTTTTTAAAGCAATGGACTTAAATTCTGGACTTGAAAAAGAAATCTGTTCAGAAGCCCCTTTTTTATCTGGAGCAATGCACAAAGAATTAAATATCGGGTACGATACTAAAAGTGAAAAATATATTGATAGCATAATTTTAAGCAATAAGAATAAAGTGTTTAAGTTCAAGGATTCATTGGCTTTAGAAAATATTGGCTTTGAATCATATTATGATTACGAATCAATCAAAGTAATATCCCTACTTGAAAATCTTGATTATTTCGTAGAAAAATTTGGCAGTAATGATTCGATAGAATCTTTAAATTACGGGAACGACAGAGGCTATCCACAAGTTGTTTTTGCACACATTTTGTTCAAATGTGGAATAATAACAAGTCGTGATTGCGTAGCTGGAAACAATATTTGGTTTGGCAATCCAAATAACACTAACTAGAAATATGAATAAAAATTAAAAATAAGGCAACACACAACAAAGGCTCATAAAACATGGCAAATCAGTACTCGGTGGAAACGTGGGCAATTCGTTCACACTTCACTTTCCGGTGGAAAGTAAAGCGCTCCGAAATTTTGCCACGTTTCATAGCCAAACCGTTAGCATTTATTTATAAATGCGTATAAAACAGAAGCTTATTTTCGTTAAAAAAATGTAATTTTAACAAAGTGGTAAAATAAATTTAAGGTTAAACCTTAACAGAAAAATGGGCAGTTTCTGAACCGCTCCCTCCGGACTCAGAAGGCGAAACGTTAAAGTTTTTTGACAATTAAAAATCAACTTGCTTAAACTCCGCAGAAAAAAGGGTACACGCCAATTTTCATTCGGGTTCAGCAAAAACATAGGTAAACAAATGCTAACAAAAGCTATAGTTCATGGCGCGTTAACGGGTAACGAAACTCTTGGGTTTTCGTGGTATTTCCTGTCCTCGTCGGACAGGAAATCGTGCCGCAAAATGCGCCACGTAAACATAGCCAAACCGTTAGCATTTATTTATAAATGCGTATAAAACAGAAGCTTATTTTCGTTAAAAAAATGTAATTTTAACAAAGTGGTAAAATAAATTTAAGGTTAAACCTTAACAGAAAAATGGGCAGTTTCTGAACCGCTCCCTCCGGACTCAGAAGGCGAAACGTTAAAGTTTTTTGACAATTAAAAATCAACTTGCTTAAACTCCGCAGAAAAAAGGGTACACGCCAATTTTCATTCGGGTTCAGCAAAAACATATGTAAACAAATGCTAACAAAAGCTATAGTTCATGGCGCAAAGACAGATAACGAAACCTTAGGGTTTTCGTGGTGTTTCCTGTCCTTCGCAGGACAGGAAAGCGCGCCGCAAAAATGCGCCACGCAACCATAGCAAAACCGTTAGGGGTAATATTATTTTTCG
Organism: Bacteroidales bacterium; assembly: GCA_963675215.1. Lineage (GTDB taxonomy): Bacteria > Bacteroidota > Bacteroidia > Bacteroidales. The sequence goes on along the minus strand of OY775914.1, from coordinate 2,608,337 downwards.
GATTTACTAAAAGTTTAGAAAATGATTATTTACCGACTGATACTAATCTTAAAATTAGAAAATAATGATTTCTTTTGACTATTTATACTATCGCACATATGACACTTATCAAAGAAAATGGAACGAAAATATGCCAAAACTTTATGCGATAGCTTTAGTTTCATTGATGCAATCATTTAATATTTTTATTCTGCCATTTGTCTTAGAACTCTTCTCACTGATAGATTTGGAAGAAAATGGAATTAATGAGTACTATTTTGGTGGATTTGTTTTTTTACCTATTATTTTTAATTACATACGTTATACTAAGTTCATGACCTTTCAAAAAATGGAAAGTAAATGGGAAAAAGAAAATGAAAGAGTTAGAAAAAGGAAAGATTGGAATTTAATTGTTTATATTGTTTTGTCTATTGGAGTGACTTTGAGCCTTGCGATTATTCTGGGAGAAATTAATCAAGGAAGATTATAATTGTTGTATATAAAGATAATACAACCCCTAACAACAGCTATAGTTCATGGCGCTCAGACAGGTAAACAAACCTTTGGGTTTTCGTGTTGTTTCCTGTCCCTCGGGGGACAGGAAAGCCTGCCAAAAAATGGCAGGCAGGCTGCCGCAAAATGCGCCACGTAACCATAGCAAAACCGTTATGCACAAGCTAAAATAAATGAAGAAACTTAAAGCATTTTATAAATATTTGATTTCGTTTTTTAAGTCTAATTGGACTTTTGACGATTATCCTGTTGAGACTTGGAAGAATCCAAATGCACAACATGACGAGATTAAATACGGAGCTGGAATCATAAATTGGTCATCATTTATTTCACACGGAGCAACCCCAGAAGAAGCTATTAAGAACTTAAAGAAAGACCTAGCTGAATACGAAGAAAATTACAAGCTACCACGTCCTGGGATAAAAGCACCACTTCAATTTGCCAAGACAGACAGAATTGAAAATTATGATGAAATTGGAATTGATTTTTTTGATAAAATATTAGGAGTCGATTATTTCGACCATTTTGTTTCTGACGAAAGTATACTTTTTGATATCGATTTTGAAAAGGAAAATACCGTTGAAAAAATAAAAAATGAATATGGAATCGAAGTCACAGTTGAAGACTTAGTTGTAGACATATTTGAACAAATTAATAAAAAGCCAGTGCATAACAAAGGCTCATAAAACATGGCAAATTCTTACTCGGTGGAAACGTGGGCAATTCGTTCACACTTCACTTTCCGGTGGAAAGTAAAGCGCTCCGAAATTTTGCCACGTTTCATAGCCCAACCGTTGTGTGCAACCAAAAAAAAGAAGCAAGTATGACAAACATTGATTTTAATCCATTTGGAAATCAGGGCTTGATATTGAAATTTCCCTGTAAAAAATGTGGATACTGGATAAAAACTGATGAGATTGGAATTCCATCACCAGATTTATTAGCAGATACTGCAGGAGATAGTTATAATGATAATGATGATTACACGACCTGTCCGAAATGTGAGGAAGAATACAATATTACAGTCTGGGCTAGTTATGTAGGCGGGTATATTGACATACAGGAGCTAGATGATGAAAGTGAGGTTGAAGTTGAAGAAATTCCTGAACCCTACGAAGATTACTACGAGGAAAGATACGAGGCAATTAGTGAAAACAAACTGTTTTTTAAGAATTATCAGACAGAAATAGATAGCCTTATTAAGTTGAATAAAATTGAATTAGGAGAAGTAGAGATAAATAAAACACTAAACAGGCAAATATTTACAGGTGTAATTACTGCTGTTGAAACATTCCTCTCAGATACATTCATTAATCTTACAATGACAAATGATGAATATCTAAGAAACTTTATTGAAACTCACCCTGAATTTAAAAAGAGGAAAATAGAATTTAAAGAAATTTATAAAGCTAAAGAGAATATAAAGAAAATTGCAAAAGAGGTTATGCTTGATATGCTATACCATGATTTGCCTAAAATAAGAGAAATGTTTAAATCAACATTTAAAATTGATTTCCCTGAGCTTAAAGATTTAATTAAAGAAGTTTCAATTCGACACCATTTGGTTCATAGAAGTGGAAAAACCAAAGATGGGATAATTATTGAAATATCTAAAGATGATGTTGCTAGAGTGATTGATACATCAAATAAGTTTGTGGACAAGATTGCAGCTGAATTAAACTTAAAAGAACTTGAATTCCCTGATTTCTAGGAGATGTAAAAATATGGCAGCACACAACAACGGCTATAAAACATTGGCGGGTTCTTACCCGGCTGAAACGTGGGATCTTCCTTCTAGCTTCTCGTCCTGCCGGACTGCGAAGCTCGCGGAAAATCCGCCACGTTTCATAGCCAAACCGTTACCATTCATTAATATATGTGTAAGGGACAACAAGTTAAGTACCTTGAAAAAATAGTAAATTAATAAAGTGGTGAAATTAATTTGGGTTAAACTAAAACAGAAAAATTAAGCGTTTTTTGTCTCCCTCCATCGGGACTCAGAAAGCGAAGCGTGAAAAGATTTTAATAAAAAAAAACAACTTGTTTAAACTTCGTAGAAAAAGTGGTACACGCCAATTTTAATTCGGATTTAACATAAACATAGGTTAACGAAATGGTAACAAAAGCTATAGTTCATGGCGCAAAGACAGGTAACGAAATCTTAGGGTTTTCGTGGTGTTTCCTGTCCTTCGCAGGACAGGAAAGCGCGCCGCAAAAATGCGCCACGCAACCATAGCAAAACCGTTACCAATTATTTTTAAAGACACTTGGAAAATGAAAACATTTGTATTAACTTTGTAATTACATTTAAATAATTTAAATTATGGAATTATCAATAATACAAATCGGAAATTCTAAAGGTTTTAGATTAAGCAAAACCTTAATAGAAAAATATAACATCAAGGACAAAGTTGAACTTATCCTTGAAAAAGGATACATCATTCTGAAACCAGTTTCATCTCCAAGAAAAAATTGGGAAAAAGCTTTCATAGAAATGAGCAAAAATGGCGATGATCAACTTTTATTCAATGACGTTTTTGAAGACGAAAACTTAGAAGAATGGAACTAAATCAATACCAAATAGTTCTTGTTAATCTTGACCCAACTCAAGGTAGTGAGATAAAAAAAACAAGACCATGTGTTATCATTTCCCCAGATGAAATGAATAAACACCTTAGAACAATTATTGTTGCTCCAATGACTACTAAATCTAGGAAGTACCCAACCAGAATTGAAGTCAAACACGATGAGAAAATTGGTTGGATAGTAATTGATCAAATAAGGACAATTGACAAACAAAGAATAATCAAGGTGGTTGGTAGACTTTCACTACCTGAGATAAAAGAAATTAAATCGGTACTGAAGGAAACATTTGTTGACTAAAAGTAAAAACAATTGGTAACAAAAGCTATAGTTCATGGCGCAAAGACAGGTAACGAAATCTTAGGGTTTTCGTGGTGTTTCCTGTCCCTCGCAGGACAGGAAAGCGCGCCGCAAAATGCCTGCCTGCGGCAGGCAGGCGCCACGCAACCATAGCAAAACCGTTACCATTTATAAAAAATATGTAAGGACAGAGAATTAAATCAGTGAGAAGAAATATGAGTTTTTATGGAAAAGTGGTCGCTAAAATTTGGTTTAAAACTTAACAGAAAAATCGGCACTTTTTGATGCCTTCGTTCGGGAAACAGAAAGTGAATTTGAAATATTTTTTTGAATAAAAAACAAATAACTGTAGCTCGTAGAAAAAGTGGTACACGCCATTTTTGATTCGGGTTTAACAAAAACTTAAATTTACAAATGGTAACAACAGCTATATTTCATGGCGCGTTAACGGGTAACGAAACTCTTGGGTTTTCGTGGTATTTCCTGTCCTCGGCGGACAGGAAATCGTGCCGCAAAGTGCGCCACGTAAACATAGCCAAACCGTTATGCGCAATTTTTATAAAAACAACAAAATGAAAAAATATTTGCATCTATTTGGAAAAAGTCCAATATTCATTTACTTAATTGGAATAATAGTCTTTTACTTTTATTTCAATCAATTAGATTTTTATTTCCCAGACACTTTATTGTCTTTTACTTTCTGTTCTCCTGTATATAAAGGATCAAACTGGATGTTTTATTTTTCTCATGTAATACTTGGATTATTCATTATAGTATTCACATTAGGTTTAATTATCCATTATAGAAAACGTGGGCTTATTTTCTATGGAAAACTTCTACTTCTTCTAAGTGGTTTATTATGGATTTGTTTAGGAACGATAAAATTCATTAGCGATTTTGAAAGTGTCACATTCTTCTTTATAGCCATGTTCGTATTTATGCTCATTTTCGCATCTTTTGGATTTATATTCATTTCAATTGAAAATGTTAAGCTAACTAATAAAAATAGAATTAATTGGGTTCTACTTATATTAGGATTTACAATTATAGTAGGAGGAATTTTGGATATATTAGTATTATCTGACAGTTCATCAGAGTATTTTATTTCTGATCTTGGATTCACCCCCATTGTTTTATATTTATTGGGGTTTTATCAAATCAGTTATTCAATAAAAAAAGCGCATAACAAAGGCTCATAAAACATGGCAAATCATTACTCGGCGGAAACGTGGGCAATTCGCTCACACTTCACTTTCCGGTGGAAAGTAAAGCGCTCCGAAATTTTGCCACGTTTCATAGCCAAACCGTTGTGAGTAATTAAAGAAAAAAACTATGAGCAAAAATCTAGATTGGCAATTTTGGACAACTTTTATACTAGCTCTAATTGGTGCACTTGCTTGGACGCCTATTGTTTATAACTGGTTTCAAAAATGTGAAATTAATGGAAAGATACTGAGCAATTATGGTAATTTAGCACAAGTTCCCAATGAAACTAATTTACAATCCCTTTATGTGCAGAAAATCGCATTGTTTTCTCAAAACAAAGATTTTTTCCCAAAAGATATTACAGTTTTCATCAAATACCCAAGTCTCCAAAATGAATTAGAATGTACATTATGGACATGGAGAAATCTGATTTTTACTTTTAATGAAAATGGCGAAAATATTCAGAAGAAACTTAACATTAATTTAAGTGATTATCTTATACACAAAATTGTTTATCAAAGGAATGAAACAATTGTCGGATACATCTCTTTTTCGGTAAATCATCAAATTGATGAAATGTTTGAATATGTAAGGTTTGAATTTATTGATTACAAAGAAAAAATCAAAAATCTAAAGATAATGCACTATGAAATAGATGCCAATAAATTAGCACACGAAAATGATATATGGATAGACAATAATTAACTACTCACAACAACAGCTATATTTCATGGCGCGTTAACGGGTAACGAAACTCTAGGGTTTTCGTGGTATTTCCTGTCCTCGGCGGACAGGAAATCGTGCCGCAAAGTGCGCCACGTAAACATAGCCAAACCGTTACCAATAATAAATAATATGTAGAATAATTGAAGGTTAAATCGGTTAAAAAATATGATTTTTTAAACTTAAATATTTGAATCAAAATAACACAAACAGAAAAACTCAACTCTTTTTGATGCCCCATTTCGGGACTCAGAAAGCGAATTGGAAAAAATATTTTTAATAAAAAACAAATAACTGTAGCTCGTAGAAAAAGTGGTACACGCCAATTTTGATTCGGTTTAAACATAAACTTAAATTTACAATTGGTAACAACAGCTATATTTCATGGCGCGTTAACGGGTAACGAAACTCTAGGGTTTTCGTGGTATTTCCTGTCCTCGGCGGACAGGAAATCGTGCCGCAAAGTGCCTGCCTGCGGCAAGGCAGGCGCCACGTAAACATAGCCAAACCGTTAGCGTTTATACTAAAAGGCATTAATACTTTTACGAAAAGATGATAGATTTTAATAAATTTTACAACCATATTTCCTCCGATGATATTATTTATCATTATACGAAAGCATCAACTGCCATTGATTACATTTTATTTAATAAGCTATTAAAATTAACTCCGAGAAATAACTCATTTGACCCTGTTGAAATATTCCCTAGTTATAGCTCTGTCAGTAATTCATGGAGTGGAAGTAAAAATGATTGGGATAAATTGCATTCAATTTATGCAACAGACATAAAAGAAATAGAAGAAATTATACAGAATAGGATTGATAAATATGTTCAGGTTTGTTTTTGCAAAAACAAAATACTGGATGAAGACTTTTCAAATCTTTCATCGCAACAAGAAAGTTTTGGATTTACTAAACCTAGAATGTGGGATCAATATGCTGACAAGTATACTGGAGTTTGTATTGCTTTTTCTAAAAGTAAACTTCTTGAAAAAAACAAAAATCTAGACTTAATCAAGGAAGGACAAACAGATGTTAGTTATTGTACATATTCAAAATTAGGTCTAAAAAGAGAACACATTTTCTTGAATACTCTTGATGAACTAGGTCGAAACAAATTTGAGAAATTTTTCATTGAAAGTTTAGATAACGAATTGTTTTTAAAGCATATTGACTACCAGGATGAGAATGAGTATAAAATCTGCACATTATTTGACAAAAAAGAAAGTTATCCAATAAAACACAAAAACCATTTTCGTTACTACATGTGCCTTGATATAGAAAATTGTATTGAAGCCATATTTATGTCAAGTTACGCAAATAGTAACCAAAAGAAATCATTACGAGGTTATTCAAAGGACTTAAAAGTTCCTCTACTTCAAATCAAATGGGGCAATACCGGGATAGAAATTGAAGATTATGAAAGCTTTATGAATATTATAGAAACAGTACAAAACGCTAACAAAGGCTAATAGTGCATGTCGCTTAGTCGGTAAAAAAACATCACGGTTTTCGTGTTGTTTCCTGTCCCTCGGGGGACAGGAAAGCGTGCCGCAAAATGCGCCACGCACCATAGCCAAACCGTTATGGGTTATTAAGAGAGAGCCTCCAGCATAATAACAGAAATTAATGAGAACATATTTAATTATAGGATTTTTACTTGCATTTTCGCCCAGATTTTTTGCGCAAGACACGACTGTTAATGACATAGATAGCTCTTTAATAAATTCTTTCATGGATTTTGGATTAAACATTGAGCACTATAATTTATGTGATACAACAGAAAATGAATTTGCCGCGTATTTGATAAAAGCTGGATTTGATAGTTATATGATAAGAATGGAAGAGTTGAAAGAAAGTCCTTTAGTTTCTAATAACAAAAGCGAATATAATTTATTTAGAATTTTAAGCGAACCTTCATTCAATCACCCAATTTGCTTTACAATAAGTAGTAAAAATGACCAAAAATATTTATCATGGACAATTGGCAAAGGTTCAGGAGGATATGAACCCAAAGGGATTAAGAAAAAAGGAAGGATTAAAATTCTGGAAAATGACTGGGATTATTTTAAAGAAGTAATTGATATTAACTCAATTGACACTTTACCTCTTGCGTCTTATTTGCCAATGACAGACGGTACATCATGGACAATTGAGAAAAATACTGATGATAAACACAAAATATATTTTACTAATATTCTATCATCTGGACTTGAAGATGGATTTGCTCTATTATCTCATATTAGTCAAGTAAAGAACAATGAAACAACTCACTTTTTTAATGGAACTGAATTGAGATTCTTTGATAAGAATAACAAAAAAATCTGTTTAGATAGTTTAACAGAGAAAGTTAGGCTGCATTTAAATAATGATTTTTCTGAGAAACTCAAAAATGATGATTATTGCTTCGATTGGGACATCTACATAAAAATTAATTCAAGGGAGAAAGTTAAATCAGTGAAATACATTCCATATATTTTACCGCATCGTTCAATTCAGGATAGGTTTGAATATTTCGCTGAAAATTTTGCTGATAGAAAATTTAGGAATGAAGTTAAGAATTCATTAAAAAAGATTAGATTTTCTGAGTTTAATCTTTCGAATAGTATTTGGGTACCAGTTTATATTGGATGCAATAAAGAAAAGAAAACATTAGAATTTATTAAGTATTAACAACCCATAACAATGTATATACAAAATAGGCGAGATAGTAGTAAATTCAACGGTTGTAGCCCGCTTCAAAATTGTAACGGTTTGATAGGTTTGAAGCCCGCAATCGCCTACTTTGCATATACTTACCGTTATGGGCAATATAACATAAATGGTATCATAGAAACATTTTGTTTTTATAACACAGACTGATATGAAACATATGAAATTAATTAAAGAAATATTATTGGTAATTTCCATAATTGCTATCATGACAATTGCAACAATAATGGGTTTCAATAACATGAAAGTTGAGATGGGTATTATCATTGGACTTGGTATTCCAGTTTGGTTTTTCCTGACAATTGAAAAGTTTGAAACTTTCAAGGGAGCTGGAATTGAAGCCAAACTTAAGAAAGCTGTCTCAGAAGCTAATGCTACAGTAGAAGAATTAAGAGAGCTTGCTGTCTCACTTGCAGAACCAACTATTGTTTTAATAACTATGTCAAATAGACCCTTTCAATATCTTCCAATAAGCTCTAAAATAGAAATGAAAGACAAGGTGATGACTTCGCTTAAAAATCTTAAAATTAGTGACTCACAGATTGATAAGACTACAAGTTTTATGGACAATGTATTTATACAGGATCATCTTAATAAAATCAAGCATTATCTGGAGAAGAAAAACACTGAAAAAAAAGCATTGGAAATTTTAGAAAAAGACTTCATTGATTTTGATAAAACACCTAATAAAAACATTTCCTCTAAGCTTTTTGACTTTTTAGACAAGGAAGAATTAATAGACGAAAATATTACTGCTTACATGGAGGATATAGATTTCTATATTGAGCATAAGAAAATAAGACGTCCAGATGAATGGCAATAAATACAGCCCATAACAACGGCTATAAAACATGGCAAATCAGTACTCGGTGGAAACGTGGGCAATTCGTTCACACTTCACTTTCCGGTGGAAAGTAAAGCGCTCCGAAATTTTGCCACGTTTCATAGCCAAACCGTTATGCTTAATTTAAGAATATACAAATGACACAGAAAGTAAACATCTCAAAAAATCTAAAATTGGTACTCAGAATTTGTTTTTATCTGAATATCCTTATGATCATTCTTTTGTTCACTTTCCCACTATTTGTAATTTTAGATTCTAAGCTGAATCTGGGCATTGACATATTTTTGTACTTTAAATTTTTCGGATATTTTAGTTTACCCGTTGCGACTCTTTGGTTCTACTGCATTTACTTTTATTACAAATTTGACAAATACAGTTCTTCTGGAATTAAAATTTTGCTTTTTGGATATTTTTATGCTCCAATATATTTCTACAAGGTTATTTGGAAACAGAAACGACAATTAATTAACTCATGTGAATCAGAACCTGTATTAGGAAATACGATACATCTTGAGACATATGAGACAAATGATAAATAAACTAAGCATAACAAAGGCTCATAAAACATGGCAAATTCTTACTCGGTAGAAACGTGGGCAATTCGTTCACACTTCACTTTCCTGCGGAAAGTAAAGCGCTCCGAAATTTTGCCACGTTTCATAGCCAAACCGTTACCATTTATAAAAAATATGTAAGGACACAGAATTAAATCGGTGAGAAAATATGAGTTTTTACGGAAAAGTGGTGCATAAATTTGGTTTAAAACTTAACAGAAAAATCGGCACTTTTTGACGCCCTCTTTCGGGAAACAGAAAGTGAATTTGAAATATTTTTTTAATTAAAAAACGAATAACTGTAGCTCGTAGAAAAAGTGGTACACGCCAATTTTGATTCGGGTTTAACAAAAACTTAAATTTACAAATGGTAACAACAGCTATATTTCATGGCGCTTTAACGGGTAACGAAACTCTAGGGTTTTCGTGGTATTTCCTGTCCTCGGCGGACAGGAAATCATGCCGCAAAGTGCGCCACGTAAACATAGCTCAACCGTTACCGCAAATTTTGCAAGAAGCACACTGCATAATAAAAAGTAAAGACTGAATGGAAATATTTAGATAATCCTTGACTAATTAATTTTTTCTACAAAAACTTGAATCTTGGATTTGAGGTTATTAATTTTTTAACTTAAATGAAGGTAATATGCTTAATACAGAAATCAAACTAATATTTCGCAGCCTGTATAAAAACAAAGTTGTATCAACAATTAATATCCTAGGGCTAACAATCGGATTAACATTTGTTATTTTAGTTGGCAGGTATATTTATACCGAAATGACCTACGACCAATTTCATGAAAATTACAAAAGGATATCAAGGGTCGAGTGTAAAACCCCAGATTATTCATTTAATTATTCACCAAATATTTTATACACATGGTTAAAAGATAATATTCCTGATATTAAGCATATAACTAGGATTTTAGAAGCCGGGGGAAAAGGTGTTCAGTATCGCAATAATAAATTCATTATTGATAGACCTCTAATTGTTGATCCTGATTTTTTCTCCATGTTCTCGTTCCAGCTTTCGTCGGGAGAAATTGAATCATTTGCAAAATATAAGTATTCCGTTGCTTTATCCGAATCATTAGCTTTCAGAATATTCGGCAATAAGAACCCCATTGGCGAATCTGTTATTTATAACGGTAAACCGTTTACGGTAAGGGCTGTATTAAATGACCCACCAGCTAATTCTTCCTTGAAGTTTGATTTATTACTGCCTACTTTCAATATGCCCGATTACGTTAATGATAACTGGGGCAATAATACGCTGCAAATATTCATGGAGGCAAACGATAAAATACAGCGTTCTGAACTTCATCAAAAAATAAGAAATGGGGTTGTTCCTGTTTTGAAATCATTAGGTTATGATAATATAGTGAATAATATTCAATATATACTAAATCCTTTACAAGACATTTACTATACAGCAAGTGAGCATGATGATGTTTGTATACATGGCGACCGTAAATATACATATCTGTTGTTAAGCCTTTCCATTCTTGTGCTTATAATAGCCCTAATTAATTATTCAAATTCTTTGATCGCAAGTGCTTCACAAAGTTTAAAAGTAATTGGATTAAAATCGGTAATAGGTGCCTCGAAAATTAGTAACATCCGTTACTTAATTATTCAATCTGCCTTTCCCAGTATGATATCCGCAATTTTTGCTATTGTTTTAAGCTTTTTATTTTTGGATCTTTTCGAACAAACACTCGATGTTTCTCTTTCACAAATTACGCTTTTACAAATATTGCTTATTATTTTGGGTGGAACTGTTTTTGGAGCAGTGGTTGGAGCTTATCCGGCGTATAGACTATCTTCGACTAAGATTCCTGATTCATTAAAAGGAGTAAACAAAAGTGGGACTGGGGCAATTCGTCTTCGAGCTATATTGTCTGTTGCTCAGTTTGTAGCTAGCATTGCACTAATTATTTCCTTGTTTACAATAAACAGGCAGGTAAATTATGTATTTAAGCAAAGTGTTGAAAATTTCGATGAAGATATTGTTGTATTTATGCCTGTGACAAAAAGGTCTCAACATAAAAGCCCTAAAATTAAAACAATACAGGAAGCATTAAAATCTTTACCAGAAGTAAATGAAACAAGTACTTGTTTGCACCTGCCTGGCGATGAGTTTTATTCTGGCTTGAGAGAATTAAAGTTTGAATATTTGGGCGAAGAAAAATCTATTAATGTGAATCATAATTGGGCTGATGTAAAATATCCAGATGTAATGGGGTACATTATTGTTAATGGAAGATTTTTTAGCAAAGACCTCAAATCTGATTATCAAAGTTATATTGTAAATGAAACATTTATAAAAAGACATGGAGTTAAAGATATTTCTAAAGCCTTTTTAAATGGTTCACCAATTATTGGAGTTATTAAGGACTTTCATTATAACTCATTACAAAAGAAAATAGAACCTATGGCTATTCGATATGAAAATTATTATCAGTCGCGTATTGTGGTGCGCTTAGCATCATCTCAAATTGAATCACTACCGGAAGTTGTTAATAAAATGGAAAAGATAATAAATGAGATTGACATTATTGCTGTTTCCGATATACAGTTTCTTGAGCAACATATTGTCTCGCTCTATGAAAAAGAGATGAAAACATCCAAGATTATTTTTGTGCTGTCTGTGTTTTCAATCCTTATTTCATGCATGGGGCTTTTTAGTATTTCACTGTTTGTTACTAATAATAGAAAAAAAGAAATCGGTATCCGAAAAGTAAATGGAGCTAATGTTTCAGAAATCCTAATAATGCTAAACAAAGACTTTGTAAAATGGGTGTCAATTGCGTTTATTTTAGCCTGCCCGATTGCATACTACGCCATGAATAAATGGCTCGAAAACTTTGCATATAAAACGACTATGAGCTGGTGGGTATTTGCATTGGCTGGATTTCTGGCCTTGGGAATAGCGCTGTTAATAGTTAGCTGGCAGAGTTGGAAAGCAGCTACAAATAATCCTGTTGAGGCCTTGAGAACGGAATAATTAGAGTTCCATTAATAAGCTAAAGCCAAATAATAAAAATAACCTGAGATTAGATTTTTTTCTTGGTCATTTTATGCAACAAGCGAATTTTAATTTAACAATAAATGGTATAATTTTTCAGGAGTGTTTCAATTAGGATTGTAATCTTAAAATCAATTAAAACATAATGGAAGTAACAAAAAACTTGCGGTAACAAAGTGTAAATTTAATAGCGGGTTCGGTGGGTGTTCCAACGTTGGATTCACGCCCAATTATCCGTTCCTATCGGACGGATAACCACACGTATATCCGCTACTAAACTTACACCAACCGTTACCGCCAATTTAAATAGGCGATTGTACAATTAAAAATTATTTATATGACAAAAAAAATATTTCTTATTGTTATTGGAATAGTAATGATTTCATGTTCTACAGCTTTTTCCCAAAATTTCAGATTCGGACTTGTTGCTGGTTTTGATATGGCTAATTGGAATATAACGAACATACCTGAAGGACATATTGACAATCTACTTTATGAACCCATAATTACCTATAATTTGAATGGATATATTGGATACAAAAAGTCTGAGTTATGGGGATTATCAATTGAACCAGGATTCATGCAAAAAGGTAGTAGAAGAAAAAACTATGACAAATTTATAAGATATAATCTTAACTATTTGCAATTACCTGTTTTATTGGATTATTACATCTTTGATAGGTTTTATATTTCTATAGGACCAGAATTTAGTTATCTGTTAAATGCAAAAATCAAATCAAACGACTACATCAACGACGTTACTACTCTGTTTAATAGAAGGTTTGAATTGTCGGGATTATTCGGCTTAAATTATATGATAGGTAATAAACTAGAGTTTGGAATAAGATATAACCATGGATTATCTTACATCTCAAAAATAATTTGGTCTAATGATTTTGGAGTAATAGATGGTGAATCAAAGGATTATAATCAATATTTCCAAGTAGTTCTTAAATTTAAAATATAAACAGGCGGTAACAAAAGCTATAGTTCATGGCGCTCAGACAGGTAAAAAAACCTTCGGGTTTTCGTGTTGTTTCCTGTCCCTCGCAGGACAGGAAAGCGCGCCGCAAAAATGCGCCACGCAACCATAGCTAAACCGTTACCAATAATAAATAATATGTAGAAAAATTGAAGGTTAAATCGGTTAAAAATATGATTTTTTAAACTTAAATATTTGAATCAAAATAACACAAACAGAAAAATTCAACTCTTTTTGATGCCCCATTTCGGGACTCAGAAAGCGAATTGGAAAAAATATTTTTAATAAAAAACAAATAACTGTAGCTCGTAGAAAAAGTGGTACACGCCAATTTTGATTCGGGTTAAACATAAACTTAAATTTACAATTGGTAACAACAGCTATATTTCATGGCGCGTTAACGGGTAACGAAACTCTTGGGTTTTCGTGGTATTTCCTGTCCTCGGCGGACAGGAAATCGTGCCGCAAAATGCCTGCCTGCGGCAGGCAGGCGCCACGTAAACATAGCCAAACCGTTGTGGTGCATTTAAAATAAAGAGATGAACAAATATGAAAAACTGTTACAAATGCAAATCTGAAATACAGGATAACTTCAAATTTTGTCCTTATTGTGGTTCAAATCAACAAGAGATTTTGTGTCCAAACTGCGCTTATAAAAATGAACCAAATTCTAAATTTTGTCAGGAATGTGGTACACAGTTGATAGGAAAACCTAAAAGCAAAGAAACTCCAAAAGTTGAGATAATTGAGCAACCAATTCCTGAATTCGGCATAACTGTTGAATTTAAGTTTTCTACTTCACAGACCTTTGAATTTGCAGTTGATGTAGCTAAAAAGTATAATTCTTTTCAACAAATCGGTGAAAACAAAAAGGCAATATATCGTGTAACCGTAACTGAAGAAGAAATAGAAACTCTAGAACCTCTTTTAGAAAATCTAAAGGGTTGGAGAAATAGAAAAGTATATCATAATGGAGAGAAGGTTCAATGGGATTCTATGTTTAGCTACCAATGGTGTTATGGACAAAGAAAAGCAAGTTATAAACCAGAACTTTATTGTTTTGGATATGAAAACAATTACGATTATAACATTTGGGGGTGCATTCAATCACGATTGAATTTTACAGAACATTCTGAGTTATTTACATTCGGAAAATTTATAAACACAAATGGTGATTGGGCATTTGATAAAGATAGAATCAGTCATATGTTAGAAAAGAATCTTTTTCAATATCGCTTCTGTCCTGCTATGAATTTAGAGCTGGTAAAAGAAGTTTTATCAGCATTTCCGGATAAAGTAAACCCATCAAAGGACAAAGATTGGAAGTTTATTAGAAACTATCGTTCACAAGATGGACTTAAAATTACTGAAAAGAGCAGCTTTGGTTATGTTGATGAATATTACGTTAATGGTGCTGCCCCAGCTAGTATGAAAAAATTCTTGACTCAAATCAGCAAGAAAATAAATAGAAAGTTGCCAAGTGGAATTATCATTTAAAATTAAATCGATGAACGAAATTATATGTCCAAATTGCAAAAAAGCATTCAAAGTTGATGAATCTGGATATGCTGATATTCTTAAACAAGTTAGAGACCACCAATTCAATGAAGAAATTGAAACCAGACTTGCATTGGCAGAAAAAGAAAAGTTAAATGCTGTTGAGCTGGCAGAAGAAAAAATTAGAAATTCATTTCAAGAAAAACTTTCCAAAAAAGAAACTGAAATAACCGAACTGAAAGCGATTAGCAAAAGCGAATTGATTGAAAAGTTATCCAAAAAAGACTCTCAAATTTCAGAACTGGAATCAAAAATTCAGAATGCAGAAACCGAGAAAGAACTAGCTGTTTCTAAAGCAACAAAGGAAATTGAAAAACAACGTGACAGTCTTGCAAATGATGTAAAGACCAAAGAATTAGAAAAACAAAATCTTAAAACTTCATTAGAACAAAAATATTCAACTGAACTACAGAACAAAGAATCTATAATAAAGTATAAGGATGAGGAGATTGCACGTGTCAAAGACATGAAACTCAAACTTTCGACTAAAATGTTGGGTGAAACCTTAGAACAACATTGTGAAATCGAATTCAATAAGTTGCGTGCAACAGCATTCCAAAACGTTTACTTTGAAAAGGACAATGATGCAAGCAGTGGAACGAAAGGCGATTTTATTTATCGAGAGACAGACAATAAAGACAATGAAATCATTTCGATAATGTTTGAAATGAAAAATGAGAATGATGAAACTTCAACTAAAAAGCGAAATGAAGATTTTTTTGCTAAACTTGATAAAGACAGAAAAAATAAAAAATGTGAATATGCTGTTTTAGTTTCTCTTTTAGAATCTGAAAACGAATATTATAACAATGGAATTGTCGATGTTTCTCATAGATTTGAGAAAATGTATGTAGTGAGACCACAATTCTTTATTCCGATAATTACAATTCTTCGGAATGCAGCAATGAACTCTTTGAAATACAAGCAAGAACTGAATTTAATGAGGAGTCAAAATATTGACATCACAAATTTTGAAGATAAAATTATTCAATTCAGAGAAGGTTTTGCAAAAAATTACATGTCAGCTTCTAATCATTTTGAAAAAGCAATTGAAGAGATAGATAAATCTATCGCTAGAATGCAAAAAGTAAAGCAAGAATTAACAACAAGTGCTAATCAGTTAAGACTTGCAAATCAAAAAGCAGATGGGTTAACAATTAAAAAGTTAACTTATGGAAACCCAACAATGAAAGCTAAATTTGATGAAGCAAGAAAAAATACTGAATAAAAAAACGACACCACAACAATGTATAAAAATAATAGCCGGGACTGTAGTAAATTTAAGGGTTGTAGCCCGCATCAGCTTTCGTGTAACTTGACAGGAAAGTACCACGCAGTCGGCTACTATTCTTATACTCACCGTTACAAGGCATTTTGAGTCGTCCTAAAATATGTATACACTAAAACAACAAGTATATGTATAAAAACGACAAAGTAGTAAGACGATTTAGTGAAAGTTTTAAACTAAAAGTTTTAGAAGAATTATCAACCGGAAAGTATAGCAAAAGAGAACTGTCCAAGATTTATGGAGTAGCCTCGAGTACCTTTAACGATTGGATCAGAAAGTACGACCGTAAAGACTTAATGAACAAACGGATCATGATTGAAAATACCGATGAACTGGGACGCATAAAAGCCCTTAAAAAAGAGATCGAACAGCTCAAAAAGTTGTTGATCAAAAAGGATATCGATGCTTTGATACAGGACTCGTATCTGGAATATGCAGCTAAGGGTTTAGGATTTAAAGATGTAGAGGAATTAAAAAAAAAGCTAAACATCAAGCAATGATTACTTCTGTTGAAAAAGCTCGTAAATCAGGCATTGCAAGTACTTCGAGTATTTGCAATGGCTTTGGTCTTAAACGCGATGCATTTTACAAGTATCACAAGCGATACAAACAAAAGTTGATTGTTGAAGAGAAGGTTCTGGAGTTGGTTAAAAAAGAAAGAAGAACACAGCCCAGGGTTGGCACACGCAAGCTACACGTGGATTTACAAGATGCTTTCAAAAGACTTGATTTAAAGATTGGAAGGGATCGCTTATTTAACATCCTAAGAAAGGAAAAAATGTTGGTCTACAGAAAGAGAGCTTGCGCCAGAACAACCAACTCTTATCATCATTTTCATAAATACAACAACCTGATTAAAGAGCTTAAAATAAGTAGACCTAATCAAGTGTGGGTGTCGGATATTACTTACATCAGAACAGTGAAAGGCTTTTGCTATCTAGCGCTAATAACAGACTTATACTCACGCAAAATTGTAGGCTATGATCTCAGCGACTCCTTGGAACTAACAGGATGCTTGAGGGCATTAAAACAAGCATTCAGAAAGGCTCGCCCCGATAAAGGACTGATCCATCACTCAGATCGTGGCGTGCAATATTGCAGCCACATGTATGTAAATCAACTCAAAAAACGTGGAATTAAAATCAGTATGACCGAAGAAAATCATTGCTATGAAAATGCAGTCGCAGAGCGGGTCAACGGTATTTTAAAGGATGAGTTTTACCTTGACCAATGTTTCTTTAGTACAGCTAGTGCAAAAATTGCTACAAAAAATGCAATCGAAATTTATAATTATAAAAGACTTCATGTATCTTTAGGGTATAAAACTCCCCAAAAGTTATTTGAAAAAGCGGCATAAATTTAATTTTAACCTGTAGCCGTATTTTAGGACTAGACATTTTAAAACACTAGATTAATAGAAGGAATATTTCGTAGAAAATGATTTTTTAAGATGGTTTAGTATTTAATAAACATGAATGACTAATATTTATACAATATAGAAAGATGAAAAATTTGTATGTTTTTATTTGTTGCTTAAGCCTAATATTATGCTTTTCATGTATGGAAAATTCCAACGGCAGAAAATTGGTACAAGGCGGACAATGTTACATAAGTGAAGAGTGTTTTGGAGCAATTACGGAATCTAGTTTTGATGAACTTAACAAAGTATCAAGTCGGAAAGATATAACCCGTTTACAAGAAATGATTTTGGATGGTTCAATTTACATTTTGAATAAATCAGACCAGTGTACAGTCTTAGAACTTAAATTTGGAAAATGTAAGTTAAGAGTTGATAGAGTTCCTAGTTCAATTAATGTATGGGTTTCGTCTGAATTTGTAGAGTCATATGCTTCCACACTAAACAATGAAATTAAAACTAAAGAAGACAAAACTTCTCAACCAGAATCGACAAAGGAAACATTTAATTTCAAAGAAGATGAATCTATAATCGGAACGAAATGGGAATCTGAGAACAATGACATAGGAGAAACATTTGTTCTAAATTTTATATCTGAGTCAGAAGTAACAATATCAAGTAAATCTTTGGGGACGAGACCTCAAACATATACATATAAATTCCCAGATATTACTTTTATACCTGAAGGAGCATCAAAGTCATTTGGACACATCTACAATAATAGATTAACTGTCGATAATGCATATACATATTTTTGTGTTGAAAAATCAATACATTGGTGGATTAAAAATTAACTAAATGAAAAAATAAAAAACGCCTTGTAACAACGGCTCATAAAACATGGCAAATTCGTACTCGGTGGAAACGTGGGCATTTCGTTCACACTTCACTTTCCGGTGGAAAGTAAAGCGCTCCGAAATTTTGCCACGTTTCATAGCCAAACCGTTAACGTTAATTTATGAAAATGCTTAATTTTTAGAAACTTATCGCTTTTCGTTCTTTGAATTTCTCTCATTTCCTGAATCATTTTTTCGTTCAGAAAAAGTGGCATTCTCGGAATGAGATTTTTATTTTTAATCGTTCTTTAACTTAGATTTTTTATATTTGACTCTTAGACACAGAATTAAACATTCGACAACTCTCCCCAACCTGAATGATTAAAATTTTGTAGTTCTCCACTCGGATATTTTTTTCGGTGGTGGACAGTTTTTTAACCGTCTGAAAATTTTGGACAAGATTTAAAACAAACGTTAACAAAGGCTCATAAAACATGGCAAATCAGTACTCGGCAGAAACGTGGGCAATTCGTTCACACTTCACTTTCCGGCGGAAAGTAAAGCGCTCCGAAAGTTTGCCACGTTTCATAGCCAAACCGTTATGCTTTATTAAAATAAACTGATTACTAATGAGAAACACATTCTTAATTTTTATGATTCTAGGACTTATTTCTTGCAAATCTAAACAGGAAGAATCCAAAACCAATCTGGACAAAAATGTATCAGATAATTTAGAACTTATCGAAATTTACAACAATGACCAAGCTGACAGAAAAACCGATAATATTGATTGGAAAGTAGTTAGTAAAAGAGACAGCTTAAGAGAAATAAGAGTTTATGAATTATTAGATTCTAACAAAGTAATTACCTCCGTAGATTATCATAATGCAGCAATGATTTTTCAACATGGCAAAGATTCTACTGCTTTTGGAATGGCTGTGAAATTAATGAGAAAGTCAGTTGAACTAGATTCAACAGCAAGTAAATGGCTTCTTGCCGCTGCGATTGACCGATACTTATTAAGCAAAGGTGAACCTCAGATTTACGGAACTCAATATGTAAAATTTAATAATGAGCCATGGAAACTCAGCAAAATAGATACGACAAAAATATCTGACAAAGAAAGAATTGAGTATGGTGTAGAGACCTTAGCTCAACAAAGAGAAAGAGTAAAAGAAATGAATAAGAAAAATTAACAAAGCATAACAACGGCTCATAAAACATGGCAAATCAGTACTCGGTGGAAACGTGGGCAATTCGTTCACACTTCACTTTCCGGTGGAAAGTAAAGCGCTCCGAAATTTTGCCACGTTTCATAGCCAAACCGTTACCAATAATAAATAATATGTAGAAAAATTGAAAGTTAAATCGGTTAAAAATATGATTTTTTAAACTTAAATATTTGAATCAAAATAACACAAACAGAAAAATTCAACTCTTTTTGATGCCCCATTCCGGGACTCAGAAAGCGAATTGGAAAAAATATTTTTAATAAAAAACAAATAACTGTAGCTCGTAGAAAAAGTGGTACACGCCAATTTTGATTCGGGTTAAACATAAACTTAAATTTACAATTGGTAACAACAGCTATATTTCATGGCGCGTTAACGGGTAACGAAACTCTAGGGTTTTCGTGGTATTTCCTGTCCTCGGCGGACAGGAAATCGTGCCGCAAAGTGCGCCACGTAAACATAGCCAAACCGTTATAATGCATTTTAAAAAAGTAATAAATAACATATTATGGATAAAATAAAATGTCCTAATTGTGGACACAATTTTGATGTAGAAGATGCTCTTTCTGGAAAGTTAGAAGCTCATTTTAAAGCCAAATATGAAAAAAAAATATCTGAGCAAGCTGAAATATTTAAGACTGATCGCAAAGAACTAGAAAAGGAAGTAGAAGAATTTGAAAGGAAAAAAGAGCGTGAAAATGAACTCTTTAAGGAGAAATTAGAGCAACGCATTGAAAAGGAATCTGAAAAAATTAAAAAACAAACAGAGGAAGATTTTGCACAAAAATTAGAATCCTTGCAAGAAGAGAATGAAAAGAAAAAAGCTGAAAATCGCAAATTAAAAGCTCAGGAGATTGACCTATTAAAAAGGGAGAATGAACTAAAGGAAAAAGCTGAAGAACTTCAACTTAATGTTCAAAAAGAACTCCTAGAAAAACAAAAGGAAATTGAAGATAAAGCACGTGCAAAAGAACGTGAATCAATGGTTTTAAAAGAAAAGGAATATCAAAAACAGCTAGATGATCAAAAAAAGCTAATTGATGAAATGAAAAGAAAGGCTGAACAAGGCTCAATGCAAATGCAAGGAGAGGTTCAGGAACTTGCACTTGAGGATTTATTGGCAACTGCGTACCCTTATGATCAAATTACCGAAGTTGCTAAAGGAGTTAGAGGAGCTGACTGTATTCAAAATGTATTTAACTCACTTCAACAACGCTGTGGCTCCATTGTTTATGAAAGTAAGAGAACTAAGAATTTTTCATCCGACTGGATTGATAAACTCAAACAAGACCAAGTCAAATGCAAAGCTGATATCGCTGTCATTGTAACAGAAACCTTTCCAAGTGATATGGACAGATTTGGAGAAAAAAATGGAGTTTGGATTTGTGGATTTCACGAAGTAAAAAGTCTCTCATTTGTATTAAGAGAAATGCTGTTAAAAACGCAATCTATAAAATCCACTGAAGAAAATAAAGGGGACAAAATGGAACTTTTATATAGCTATTTAACTAGTAACGAATTTGTTCAAAACATCAAACGAATTGTAGAAAATTATGATGGAATGATCGAACAACTTAACTCTGAGAAAAAGGCGATGTATAAAATATGGGCTTCCCGAGAGAAGCAGATTTGGGTAGTTCAAGAGAATATATCAGTTTTGTTTGGCTCAATTAAAGGAATAGCTGGAAAAGAACTTGAAACTTCTTCGGTATTAGAACTTCCAGACAAAACTATTGACGAATAAAACGCATTATAACAACGGCTCATAGTGCATGGCGCTTAGGTCGGTTAAAAAACATCACGGTTTTCGTGTTGTTTCCTGTCCCTCGGGGGACAGGAAAGCCTGCCAAAAAATGGCAGGCAGGCTGCCGCAAAATGCGCCACGCACCATAGCCAAACCGTTATGGGCAAAGTTGAGTCGTCCTAAAATATGTATACACTAAAACAACAAGTATATGTATAAAAACGACAAAGTAGTAAGACGATTTAGTGAAAGTTTTAAACTAAAAGTTTTAGAAGAATTATCAACCGGAAAGTATAGCAAAAGAGAACTGTCCAAGATTTATGGAGTAGCCTCGAGTACCTTTAACGATTGGATCAGAAAGTACGACCGTAAAGACTTAATGAACAAACGGATCATGATTGAAAATACCGATGAACTGGGACGCATAAAAGCCCTGAAAAAAGAGATCGAACAACTCAAAGAGTTATTAGTCAAGAAAGATATAGAAGCCCTGATACAGGACTCGTATCTGGAATATGCAGCTAAGGGTTTAGGATTTAAAGATGTAGAGGAATTAAAAAAAAAGCTAAACATCAAGCAATGATTACTTCTGTTGAAAAAGCTCGTAAATCAGGCATTGCAAGTACTTCGAGTATTTGCAATGGCTTTGGTCTTAAACGCGATGCATTTTACAAGTATCACAAGCGATACAAACAAAAGTTGATTGTTGAAGAGAAGGTTCTGGAGTTGGTTAAAAAAGAAAGAAGAACACAGCCCAGGGTTGGCACACGCAAGCTACACGTGGATTTACAAGATGCTTTCAAAAGACTTGATTTAAAGATTGGAAGGGATCGCTTATTTAACATCCTAAGAAAGGAAAAAATGTTGGTCTACAGAAAGAGAGCTTGCGCCAGAACAACCAACTCTTATCATCATTTTCATAAGTACAACAACTTAATCAAGGAATTGAAAATAACTATGCCAAATCAAGTATGGGTGTCTGATATTACTTACATCAGAACCGTGAAAGGCTTTTGCTATCTAGCGCTAATAACAGACTTATACTCACGCAAAATTGTAGGCTATGATCTCAGCGACTCCTTGGAACTAACAGGCTGCCTGAGGGCATTAAAACAAGCATTCAGAAAGGCTCGTCCCGATAAAGGACTGATCCATCACTCAGATCGTGGCGTGCAATATTGCAGCCACATGTATGTAAATCAACTCAAAAAACGTGGGATTAAAATCAGTATGACCGAAGAAAATCATTGCTATGAAAATGCAGTCGCAGAGCGGGTCAACGGTATTTTAAAGGATGAGTTTTACCTTGACCAATGTTTCTTTAGTACAGCTAGTGCAAAAATTGCTACAAAAAATGCAATCGAAATTTATAATTATAAAAGACTTCATGTATCTTTAGGGTATAAAACTCCCCAAAAGTTATTTGAAAAAGCGGCATAAATTTAATTTTAACCTGTAGCCGTATTTTAGGACTAGACATAAAAAATATGTAAAGACAGAGAGTTAAATCGGAAAGAAAAACGTGATTTTAAAACGTGAAAAGTGGTGGCATAGTTTTAGGTAAAAACTGTAAGGAAAAATCGGCACTTTTTGATGCCCCACTTCGGGACTCAGAAAGCGAAATTGAAAAAATATTTTTAATAAAAAACGAATAACTGTAGCTCGTAGAAAAAGTGGTACACGCCAATTTTGATTCGGGTTTAACATAAACTTAAATTTACAATTGGTAACAACAGCTATATTTCATGGCGCGTTAACGGGTAACGAAACTCTAGGGTTTTCGTGGTATTTCCTGTCCTCGGCGGACAGGAAATCGTGCCGCAAAGTGCGCCACGTAAACATAGCCAAACCGTTACCCAACATTAAAAAAAAATTGACTTAATATACTTAACTATGAAAACAAAAACGAATATTATTCCCATTCTGACTACTCTGCTAATTATCTGCCTTTTGTCCGCTTGTAAAAAAGAAAAGCCCAGAGTTGAATCTCTTTTTATAAAAGTAGCACCAACAAAAATCAATTACTTTGATGGTGAAAGATTAAACCTATCTGGACTAATAGTGACTCTTATAATGGATAATGGAGAGAAAGAAGATTTAGAGTATTCCGAATTTATAAATAACGAATTAACTTGTTTTCCAGCAAATGGCACTGTGTTGTCTGCAGTTTCATCTGCTATAACAATTACTCATAATCCATCTATGAAAAGTACAAAACAGGATATTACGTTTAATATACTTTTTGATATAGAAGGTAATTCTTATCCAGTTGTAAAAATTGGGGTACAAACTTGGATGGCTAAAAACCTAAGTACAACAAAATATAATGATAACACATCAATACCTTTAGTAACAGATTATACTGTATGGAGAAATATAACATCCCCATCTCCAATGTTCTGCTGGTATGATAATGATGCTACATACAAAGATACTTATGGGGCGTTGTATAATTGGCCGGTTATAACTACAAATAAACTTTGTCCTATCGGCTGGCATGTACCAAGAGATTCTGAATGGACTGAATTAATAAGCTATCTAGGAGATGGAGCAGGTGGAAAACTAAAAGAAATCGGGACTACACATTGGAATAGCCCAAATACTGGCGCGACTAATGAAACAAAATTCAACGCACTTCCTAATGGATACCGGGGCGGACCTGGAGGATTCCATGCAATGGGCAATGCCTTCAACACTTGGCAGATAAGTGAGAGACCTTCAGATTATTACACCTATTATATAGGCATTGGTTATGATTCTGATATAGTTGGAGAATACTACATTTATAAAAGTTCTGGACTTTCAGTTCGTTGTGTAAAGGACAGATAAGTATAAATTTGATAGATTAAAAAATAACGTTGGGTAACAACAGCTATAGTTCATGGCGCTCAGACAGATAACGAAACTCTAGGGTTTTCGTGTTGTTTCCTGTCCCTCGGGGGACAGGAAAGCGCGCCGCAAAATGCGCCACGCACCATAGCCAAACCGTTAGCATTTATTTATAAATGCGTATAAAACAGAAGCTTATTTTCGTTAAAAAAATGTAATTTTAACAAAGTGGTAAAATAAATTTAAGGTTAAACCTTAACAGAAAAATGGGCAGTTTCTGAACCGCTCCCTCCGGACTCAGAAGGCGAAACGTTAAAGTTTTTTGACAATTAAAAATCAACTTGCTTAAACTCCGCAGAAAAAAGGGTACACGCCAATTTTCATTCGGGTTCAGCAAAAACATAGGTAAACAAATGCTAACAAAAGCTATAGTTCATGGCGCAAAGACAGATAACGAAACCTTAGGGTTTCCGTGGTGTTTCCTGTCCTTCGCAGGACAGGAAAGCGCGCCGCAAAAATGCGCCACGCAACCATAGCAAAACCGTTACCGTTTATTAAAATATAAATTCAGAAACAGAGAAATTTAAGTCAGAAAATTTGCTAAATTTAAACTTTGAAACTCCCCATTTATCCATGAGAATTTTATGTGGATAAATTTTTCTGGCATGACTAAACTAACTGCTTAGCTCCTTCGGGACAAAGTGAAAGTAGTTTGAACAAAAGTGATGATTTAAAAACTGTAAACTGTTGCGGTAGAAACTTTGGTAAACGCCAATCTTTTGCAGGAATTTTTATAAACTGAAATTAACAAAACGGTAACAACAGCTATATTTCATGGCGCGTTAACGGGTAACGAAACTCTAGGGTTTTCGTGGTATTTCCTGTCCTCGGCGGACAGGAAATCGTGCCGCAAAGTGCGCCACGTAAACATAGCCAAACCGTTATGCGTTAGTTGAGTCGAACAAAAATAAGTTATAAAATGAAGAAAATAATTACATTATTGACAATCCCATTTTTTCTGTTTGGGTGCGAGAAAAAACAGATTTTGGAAGAACCAAAAGTTGATAACAGAGTAGAATTATTGAGTATTGTATTTAGACTTGCGGAATTACATGAATATAATTCTGAAAGATTTGGTCTATATACAGACAAGATTAAAAAGCATTTCGAACCGTATAAAAATCATGAATTAATCGAATTTGCTAAAGAGCTAATAAAGACCAATGATATTGGGTTTGGTGCAGTAATGTTCATGGCGGTCTATTTAGATGAAAGTCTAAACCCAAGAATTGATTTTTCGGACAATATTCCTGAAAAACGTTGGGGAAAAGAAAATGCGGATAAGTTTGTTAAACTCTTGAAAGAATTTTATACTGACGCAAATTGTAAAGAGTTTTTTGATGAAAATAAAAATCTTTATAATAAAGCTGAAAGTAGATTTTTGCCAGTTTTTGAGCAAATAGATTTAAACTGGTTTAGTTCCTTTTTTGGCACTGCTCCAAATGAAAAATTCATAATTGTAACAGGATTGGGCAATGGAATTCAAAATTATGGTCCATCTGTTGAACTTGCAAATAATAAACGAGAGGTTTATGCCATTATGGGAGCCTGGCGCACAGATAGTTTGGGAATGGTAATCTTCCTTGAACAAGAGTATTTGCCTACTCTTGTTCACGAATTTAGTCATTCATTTGTAAATCATTTGGTTGATAATAATATTAAAGCATTAGAAGAAAGTGGCAAAAAACTTTTTGAACCAGTTCAAGAAAAAATGAGAAATCAAAATTATGGTAGTTGGAATATTATGATGTACGAAACTTTAGTAAGGGTCTCGGTCATAAAATATATGAAAGACCACAATTATTCTTACATGGATGTACAAAAGGAAATAAACGAACAGTTAAGTTTAGGATATTTATGGATTGAAGACGTATTAAACGAAATAGAAGAATACGATAAAAAAAGAAAAGAATATCCTACTTTAGAGAGCTATATGCCTACGATTATTGATGCGTTTCAAACATATCCGCATAAAATTGCTATTTATAGGGAAAAGATTGATGCAAAACGTCCACAAGTTGTTTCGATAAGTGAGTTTTCAAATATGGATAGAAATGTAAGTTCATTGTTAAAGAATGTAACAATAAATTTTGACAAGCCTTTACTTGGACAAGGAATCTCAATTAACCCAGGGAAGCAAAATAAGCCTTATCCAAAATTCATAGATTATAAATACTCGGAAGACAAAAAATCAGTAAAGATTAAGTGGGAGTTAGAGAAAAATAAAGAATACGATTTTGTTTTAACTGGGATTCATTTTAAATCAGAAGAAGGAGTCCCCATTATTGATTACGAAATAAGTTTCAAAACAGAATAACCAACGCATAACAACAGCTATAGTTCATGGCGCTCAGACAGGTAAACAAACCTTAGGGTTTTCGTGGTGTTTCCTGTCCCTCGCAGGACAGGAAAGCGCGCCGCAAAAATGCGCCACGCAACCATAGCTAAACCGTTACCATTTATAAAAAATATGTAAGGACAGAGAATTAAATCGGTGAGAAAAAATATGAGTTTTTACGGAAAAGTGGTGCATAATTTTTGTTTAAAACTTAACAGAAAAATTGGCACTTTTTGACGCCCTCTTTCGGGAAACAGAAAGTGAATTTGAAATATTTTTTTAATTAAAAAACGAATAACTGTAGCTCGTAGAAAAAGTGGTACACGCCAATTTTGATTCGGGTTAAACATAAACTTAAATTTACAAATGGTAACAACAGCTATATTTCATGGCGCGTTAACGGGTAACGAAACTCTTGGGTTTTCGTGGTATTTCCTGTCCTCGGCGGACAGGAAATCGTGCCGCAAAGTGCGCCACGTAAACATAGCCAAACCGTTACCATTTATAAAAAATATGTAAGGACAGAGAATTAAATCAGTGAGAAGAAATATGAGTTTTTATGGAAAAGTGGTGCATAATTTTTGTTTAAAACTTAACAGAAAAATTGGCACTTTTTGACGCCCTCTTTCGGGAAACAGAAAGTGAATTTGAAATATTTTTTTAATTAAAAAACGAATAACTGTAGCTCGTAGAAAAAGTGGTACACGCCAATTTTGATTCGGGTTAAACATAAACTTAAATTTACAAATGGTAACAACAGCTATATTTCATGGCGCGTTAACGGGTAACGAAACTCTTGGGTTTTCGTGGTATTTCCTGTCCTCGGCGGACAGGAAATCGTGCCGCAAAGTGCGCCACGTAAACATAGCCAAACCGTTACCATTTATAAAAAATATGTAAGGACAGAGAATTAAATCAGTGAGAAGAAATATGAGTTTTTATGGAAAAGTGGTCGCTAAAATTTGGTTTAAAACTTAACAGAAAAATCGGCACTTTTTGATGCCTTCGTTCGGGAAACAGAAAGTGAATTTGAAATATTTTTTTGAATAAAAAACAAATAACTGTAGCTCGTAGAAAAAGTGGTACACGCCATTTTTGATTCGGGTTTAACAAAAACTTAAATTTACAAATGGTAACAACAGCTATATTTCATGGCGCGTTAACGGGTAACGAAACTCTTGGGTTTTCGTGGTATTTCCTGTCCTCGGCGGACAGGAAATCGTGCCGCAAAGTGCCTGCCTGCGGCAAGGCAGGCGCCACGTAAACATAGCCAAACCGTTAGCAACTATAAAAAAGTTACTTGACAATAATAAAATCTTACCTCATGAAAAAGATATCAAATAAAAGAATAATCACTTCAATTTTGCTAATTCTATTAATTGGAGTTGCTTGTAAGAAAAATGAAATTGACACGACTAAGCCAAGAGAATCTTATATTAAAAATATTTTGATACCTGACACAACAAATTATTACAATGGCATTTACTACATATATATAAATTTTAATGAGGATATTGGGTCAGGGATTGAAGAGTTACGCGCTACTAGTGAAAATCCATTTTGGAATTCCCCTTCTCAAAGTGGATATGGTGGCTTGATTTCGCAAGGGATACATTTCAGTATTTCTGATTCGAAAGATAAACTTTCTTTATACGTGCGTTTTAACCCTAAATTAGATTCTGCCTTCAAAATTACATATGCTGATTACTATTTTTCAGATCCATGGAGAAGTGATGCAGGTATGAACATTAATTATAAAACACCCGTAGGTGGTTCATCTGAGGATTCTCAATATTACTTGTATTTGGGGCGCAACACTCACAATAGCTATTTTAAAATTTCATATATTGGGAATAATCGTATAAATGGTTCATTTTCTGCACAAATGGAAGAATGTTGTGGATATAACAGAGTTTACAATGTTACAGGAGATTTTTCTGTTCCGTACAATAGATATTTTATTAAATGACCTATGTATATACTTGCTGATTACAATCATATAAATGGGAGGATATATAATGCAACATAGATAATCTATCTGATAGATTAATATAAATTAAACTAATGAGTTTAAAAAATTAAATGATATAAAAGGGAAATGTTTACAGTTGCTAACAACAGCTATAGTTCATGGCGCTCAGACAGGTAAAAAAACTCTAGGGTTTTCGTGTTGTTTCCTGTCCCTCGTGGGACAGGAAAGCGCGCCGCAAAATGCGCCACGTAACCATAGCAAAACCGTTATGCGTAATGTAACAAGAATCGAGATAAAACCTTAAACTTAGTAATGGGACTGTTAGACTATTTATTAGGAGAAGAAACAAAAAAGGAAGAAACAAGAAAGCGAATATTTATAAGTTTTGCAATTGAAGATATTGAATATAGAAATCATTTAGTTGGACAAGCAAGGAAAAACAATTCTCCGTTTGACTTAATTGATATGTCCGTAAAGAAAAAATGGAAAGAAGAAGAATGGAAAAGAAAATGCAAAACAAAAATTAAAAAATGTAATGGAGTAATTGCTTTACTAAGTAAAAACACACATAAGGCAAGTGGTGCAAGATGGGAAATGAAATGTGCAAAGGAGGAAAAAATCAAAATAATTGGAATGCACATTTTTAAGAACAACAAAGGTGCAATTCCTCCAGAGTTAAAAGGGAAAAAAGTTGTTCTATGGAGTTGGGAAAATTTAGAAACATTTATTAATCAATTATAAAAATTAAAATTATGTCAGACCCAAGAACGTTTATCAGCTTCGATTATGATCATAATGAAACTGAAAAGAACTTATTTGTTGGACAAGCAAAATTGTCAAAATCACCTTTTACTATAGAAGATTGGTCTTCTAAATCATCGCTACCTCAAAGTCAATGGGAAGCATTGGTTAAAGAGAAAATTAACAAATGTCATATTCTTATTGTCCTTGTTGGTAAGTATATGGCATCTGCAACAGGTGTTGCTAAAGAAATTAAAATGGCAAGAGAACAAGATGTTCCTTTCTTTGGAGTTTATGTTGGTGGTGCAAACACAACAAGTAACTTACCAGCAGGATTAGCTAGAAATAGAACTATCGCTTGGGATTGGGCAAAAATCTCAGATGCCATTGACCAAATGATGACTGAAGGCAAAAACAAATAATATGAGAAAAGCTTTAATAGTTGGTGTAAATTATTATCCAAATAGTAATCCACTTTTTGGATGTGTAAATGATGCTTATGAAGTTAAATCTGTTTTAGAAAGAAATGGAGACGGCTCTGTTAATTTTGACGTTAAACTAATGACTGCTGATAGTGTTAAAGACAGCATTAAAAGAGGAGAACTTAAAGATAGTATTGAAGAACTCTTCAAAACTGATGCAGAAACAGCTTTATTTTATTTTGCTGGTCATGGTCACATTGAGGCTACAGGTGGATATCTTCTAGCCTCTGATTGTAAAAGAGGTGATGATGGAGTTTCATTATCAGAAATTTTAACCTTTGCAAATGCTTCTCCTGCAACAAATAAGATAATAATTTTAGATAGTTGTCATTCTGGAATAGCTGGTACGCCTCCAAACGGTGCCCAGTTGGCAACATTATCAGAGGGGCTTACAGTTCTAACTGCATCTACAAAAGACCAATATGCTTCAGAAGAAAATGGTAGTGGTGTTTTTACAACTCTATTAGTAGATGCATTGAGCGGCAGTGCTGCTAATCTGACAGGAGATATTACACCTGGTAGTATTTATGCACATATTGACCAATCACTAGGAGCTTGGGAGCAAAGACCTGTTTTCAAAACGAATGTAAAGCAATTTGTTTCCCTTCGAACTGTTTCACCTGCAATTCAAATTTCTGAATTAAGGCTAATAATTAAGTATTTCCCTTCACCTGGGTTTGTGTATAATCTAGACCCAACTTTTGAACCTGAAATGAAAGGCCGTGATAAAGGAATGCCTCCTCCTAATTCAGACAATACAGAAATATTTTCCATTCTTCAAAAATACAATCGACTTAACTTATTAGTTCCTGTCAAAGCTCAACACATGTGGAATGCAGCAATGGAAAGTAAATCATGTAAATTAACTGCTCTAGGAGAACATTATCGAAAATTAGTATCAAAAAACAGAATATAAAAATACACTACGCATAACAACAGCTATAGTTCATGGCGCTCAGACAGGTAAAAAAACCTTAGGGTTTTCGTATAGTTTCCTGTCCCTCTGGGGACAGGAAAGCCTGCCAAAAAATGGCAGGCAGGCTGCCGTAAAGTGCGCCACGTAACCATAGCAAAACCGTTACCATTTATAAAAAATATGTAAGGACAGAGAATTAAATCGGTGAGAAAAAATATGAGTTTTTACGGAAAAGTGGTGCATAATTTTTGTTTAAAACTTAACAGAAAAATTGGCACTTTTTGACGCCCTCTTTCGGGAAACAGAAAGTGAATTTGAAATATTTTTTTAATTAAAAAACGAATAACTGTAGCTCGTAGAAAAAGTGGTACACGCCAATTTTGATTCGGGTTAAACATAAACTTAAATTTACAAATGGTAACAACAGCTATATTTCATGGCGCGTTAACGGGTAACGAAACTCTTGGGTTTTCGTGGTATTTCCTGTCCTCGGCGGACAGGAAATCGTGCCGCAAAGTGCGCCACGTAAACATAGCCAAACCGTTAACGTTAATTTATGAAAATGCTTAATTTTTAGAAACTTATCGCTTTTCGTTCTTTGAATTTCTCTCATTTCCTGAATCATTTTTTCGTTCAGAAAAAGTGGCATTCTCGGAATGAGATTTTTATTTTTAATCGTTCTTTAACTTAGATTTTTTATATTTGACTCTTAGACACAGAATTAAACATTCGACAACTCTCCCCAACCTGAATGATTAAAATTTTGTAGTTCTCCACTCGGATATTTTTTTCGGTGGTGGACAGTTTTTTAACCGTCTGAAAATTTTGGACAAGATTTAAAACAAACGTTAACAAAGGCTCATAAAACATGGCAAATCAGTACTCGGCAGAAACGTGGGCAATTCGTTCACACTTCACTTTCCGGCGGAAAGTAAAGCGCTCCGAAAGTTTGCCACGTTTCATAGCCAAACCGTTAGCGGTAAACATTGGAAAATATGAAGAAAATAATAATTTTAATACTTTTAATTTATGCAATTTCTGATCTGAAAGCATTTTCTTGTGATTGTTATA
The DNA here is from genome assembly GCA_963675215.1 of Bacteroidales bacterium. Classification (GTDB taxonomy): domain Bacteria; phylum Bacteroidota; class Bacteroidia; order Bacteroidales. The sequence goes on along the minus strand of OY775914.1, from coordinate 2,576,489 downwards.
AATACAAATTGGACAGTTTACAAAAGATTAGTTATGAAGTATCGCATATTGTATTTTTAGGAGAATTAATTTCTTCAAACCCCAAAGATGCTACATATACATTTAAAGTTTATGAGACTTTTAAAGGAAATGACAGTTTGGAAATTATAACCGGTACAGAATTCTCATCTTGTTCAATCATCCCAGAAGAAAAAGGGTTATGGATTGTTTACGCCGATTTTGTTCGAGGTGACACAATTGATATTAATGTTTGTCGTGCATCTAGGGGTTTCTCAAATCGTATTATAATTCTACCACCCACACCACCACAATCTTCAAATAATTCTGACAAAATAAAAACTCTAGAGTATGAAATTGAATTATTAAAATATGAATTGGAAATAGAAAAAAATAACAGAGAGGCTCTAGCTGAGTTTTTTGTTGAAGTTGAGAGGCTTAGAAATATAAAAAAAATGTCAACCGCTAACAAAAGCTATAGTTCATGGCGCTCAGACAGGTAACGAAACTCTAGGGTTTCCGTGTTGTTTCCTGTCCCTCGGGGGACAGGAAAGCGTGCCGCAAAGTGCGCCACGCACCATAGCCAAACCGTTAGCGGCAAGCAAAGTTGACGTTGCGATATAAGAACATTTAGTAAATGAAAATTGAGATTTCAAAAAAAGACAAATGGATAAATACAAGATTCTTGATTTTGTATTGACAAAAAAAACATTTAGATAAAAACTCACATGGAAAATTTAAGACTCGACCACGAATTACCGGAATCAATTGAAAAATGGGGATGGAGATACCACCATTTAGGAATTCCAACAAATATAAAAATGCCTAATGAAAGATATTTATCGCAGTTCAAAATGTATGTTTCAGGATTTAGCACAAGTCCTTTCGGGATTGAATGGATGAGATTTGAGGAAGATAGTCCGATATCAGATTTAATAAAATCAGTTCCTCACATTGCATTTGAGGTTGATAATTTGGATTTTGAATTAAAAAATCGTGATTTAAATATAATAACAGAACCTAATCCTCCTGCGGATGGTATTCGAGTGGCTATGATTAAGCATAATGGAGCACCAATTGAATTGATTGAATTTGAGAAGAATGATAAATCATAATGCCTGCCGCTAACACAGGCTATAAAACATTGGCGGGTCAGTACTCGGCTGAAACGTGGGCATTTCGTTCACACTTCACTTTCCGGTGGAAAGTAAAGCGCTCCGAAATTTTGCCACGTTTCATAGCCTAAACCGTTACCGCCAAGTTTAAGAAACGAACTGCAAGCAATGAAACATGAGTGAAATTGAAAAAATAATATCTGATTTACTACCTGATAAAAACCGACAAAGAAACTACCTTGAGATTCTTTGCGAAATTATCAGATATGCGGATTCGTTTGGTTCTGAAAAATGGGGATTGAGTGTAAAAAGAGACGGAATACGGTTAAAGATTGGAAGTTTAATAACAACAACGATTCACGAAGATACAATTTGGATTGCTTTAGATAAGGAACTATTAAAAGACAATACTGCCGAGATTAAAGAGATGTTAGAATCTGATTGGGATTCTGGAGATTGGTCAGAATATTCAGCTGTAAAAACACGAAATTATTTTTATCGTGACATTTCAAAAGAAAAATGGGAAAAGATTAAACATCTGCATTTTGGTACAATTGAAAAAGCTTCAAAAAAATATGTACAGTTAAGAACAGATAGTCAAAAAGACACTTCGTTTGAAATGCTCAATTATTTAAGGGAAAATATTTCGCCATCCTTGCCTTTCCCCGAATATAAAGAGACTGAAATTTCTGGTGATTCGTCATTTAATAGTACTGGTTATTGGATTCTCTTTTGTAATCCAAAATATTGGCAGATTGACGAATTTCTTGAAACTGACGAAATAAACTCTACGTGGAGGATAATTGATTGGCAAAGTGAACATTTTAAAAAAGGACAATTAGCTGTTATTCGTGTAGGTAATGATTCAAGGACAAAAGACGAGTTAGCAGGAAAAGACAGATTAAAGGCTGGAATATACGGGATTGTTGAAATTATGAGTCCAGCACAACCAATGCCTGATTCTGACGGACAATTTTGGATAAACCCCGAAAAATATGGAGAAGAACGTTTGAGAGTTAAAATTCGCTATGTAAAGAAACTTTTGGATAATCCGATACTTTTAAGCGATTTGAAAAATCTAACGGACTTTCAAAGTGAAAAACCATTGTTAAATGGTCGTCAAGCTTCTTCGTGGTCAATTGAGAAAGATACATTTGATAAAATAATTCAAATTGCAGACAGTAATATTGAAATTGTAAGCGAAGCAACAACTTCAGAACTTAACGACTTTGTAGATTTACAAAAACTTGAAGCAAAGTATTTTAATGCAACACCAAGAGTAAAAGAAATTGTAAGTCGAAGAATTGAGCGAGGAGATATTTCAAAAGCAGTTAAAAAAGCAAATAACTACGAATGTCAGATTTGTAAAGCTTTAGGACTTAACCCTCATGGATTCAAAAAACGAAACGGAGAATTTTATGTTGAGACTCATCATATAATTCCTGTATCAGAGTTGGAGCAAGGTTCTCTTGGGACTTTGAATTTACTGACTGTTTGTGCAAATCATCATAGACAGTTGCATTACGGAGACGTAAAACTGATTGAAAACAATGACAAATGTTTCGAGTTTACGATTGATAATCAAAAGATTCGGATTGATAAAATGAAAAATGAATAAAAACCAGGCGGTAACACTGTATATACAAAATGGGCGGAATCGTAATAAATTCAAGGGTTGTAGCCCGCTTCAAAATCGTAACGGTTTGATAGGTTTGAAGCCCGCAATCGCCCACTTTGCATATACTTGTCCGTTAACGTTAATTTATGAAAATGCTTAATTTTTAGAAACTTATCGCTTTTCGTTCTTTGAATTTTTCTCATTTCCTGAATCATTTTTTCGTTCAGAAAAAGTGGCATTCTCGGAATGAGATTTTTATTTTTAATCGTTCTTTAACTTAGATTTTTATATTTGACTCTTAGATACAGAATTAAACATTCGACAACTCTCCCCTACCTGAATGATTAAAATTTTGTAGTTCTCCACTCGGATATTTTTTTCGGTGGTGGACAGTTTGTTAACCGTCTGAAAATTATGGACAAGATTTAAAACAAACGTTAACAAAGGCTCATAAAACATGGCAAATCAGTACTCGGTAGAAACGTGGGCAATTCGTTCACACTTCACTTTCCGGTGGAAAGTAAAGCGCTCCGAAATTTTGCCACGTTTCATAGCCCAACCGTTACCATTTATAAAAAATATGTAAGGACAGAGAATTAAATCGGTGAGAAAAAATATGAGTTTTTACGGAAAAGTGGTGCATAAATTTGGTTTAAAACTTAACAGAAAAATCGGCACTTGTTGACGCCCTCTTTCGGGAAACAGAAAGTGAATTTGAAGTATTTTTTTAATTAAAAAACGAATAACTGTAGCTCGTAGAAAAAGTGGTACACGCCAATTTTGATTCGGGTTTAACAAAAACTTAAATTTACAAATGGTAACAACAGCTATATTTCATGGCGCGTTAACGGGTAACGAAACTCTTGGGTTTTCGTGGTATTTCCTGTCCTCGGCGGACAGGAAATCGTGCCGCAAAATGCGCCACGTAAACATAGCCAAACCGTTACCATTTATAAAAAATATGTAAGGACAGAGAATTAAACCGGTGAGAAAAAATATGAGTTTTTACGGAAAAGTGGTGGCATAAATTTGGTTTAAAACTTAACAGAAAAATTGGCACTTTTTGATGCCTTCGTTCGGGAAACAGAAAGTGAATTTGAAATATTTTTTTAATTAAAAATCGAATAACTGTAGCTCGCAGAAAAAGTGGTACACGCCAATTTTGATTCGGGTTAAACATAAACTTAAATTTACAAATGGTAACAACAGCTATATTTCATGGCGCGTTAACGGGTAACGAAACTCTAGGGTTTTCGTGGTATTTCCTGTCCTCGGCGGACAGGAAATCGTGCCGCAAAGTGCGCCACGTAAACATAGCCAAACCGTTACCGGCAAGCATAAAAAAACGACTCAAATGAAGATATCCAAGATTAAAATTGAAAACTTTCGTTCAATCGAAACTACAAGTTTTGACACAACCGATTTTAATATTTGTGTCGGACAAAATAATTGTGGAAAAACAAACTTCTTTGAAGCAATTGAATTTTTCTTTAACGGAATTGGTCGTGGTGGAAATGTAAACGACTTAAAATTCAAGAGAGAACCGAACAGAGAAATAATTGTCGAACTTACTTTTTCTGGTGCTTTGCATGGTGCAGCGCAAATGCAAAATGCAGGAAATAAAACAAAAATTGAAAATGTTCTTGCTGGCAATGATATAGTCACAGTTAGACGTTCAAGTACAAATCCGACTAAAAGAAAAGTTTTTGTTAATGGAGCAGAAGTAAATCCAGGAACAGGATTTGACGCAGCGTTGAATGATTTTTTACCCAAATTTGAATATGTAAATACAAAACAATATTATGAAAGTGTAGCAAAATATGCTAAATCAACGCCAATTGGCATAATGTTATCAGGTGTATTAACAGCTATTTTAGAAGAAAACGTACAATATCAAGAATTTCAAACAAAGTTCAGAGAACTTTTTGAAGACGATGAATCACAGATTAAAATTGAATTTGAAAATATTGGTAACCAAGTTAAACTTCATTTAGAAAAACAATTTCCAGACACAACTAAGGTGAGATTTGAAGTAAAAACGCCAGTTTTTGATGACCTCCTTAAAAATTTTGAAACTGCTGTTGATGATGGGATTGAAACATCTGCTGAAGAAAAAGGAGATGGAATGCAAAGAGCATTAATGCTTGCAATAATACAGGCTTATGCAGACTTTAGAAAAGCAAATGAAGATTTAGGCAAATCATTTATTTTTTTCATCGACGAGGCAGAATTGCACCTCCACCCCACTGCACAGAGAAACTTAAAAAATGTACTTCATCAACTTTCAACGCATACTGACCAAGTATTTATAAACACTCATTCATCTGTATTTGTCGCTGATAATTATCCACAACAAACAATCTTTATGGTTGAGAAAAATAATGGAGCGACTTCAATAACAACTGTTTCAGATTTTGACAAACCGTACATTGTTTATGAATTATTGGGCGGGAGCCCCGCAGACTTATTACTTCCAAGAAATTTTTTAATAGTTGAAGGACAAAGTGAATTTGAACTGCTAACTAGAGTCATAAAGAGATTTTATTCAGACAGACCAACAATTCAAATTATAAAAGCAAATGGAGACATTGACCAAGCTGAAAGAACAATTAACGCTATTGAAAAAGTCTTTATTCCGCTAGGTTCTAGTATTTATAGGGACAGAGCAATAATATTAATAGACCACCCAAGTCCACAGACACAAGGTGGAGTAACTCATTTTTTACAAACATATAATCACTTAAACCAAAACAATCAATTTTTTCAATTGGCATCTAGAGACTTGGAACAATGTTATCCAAATCAAGCTGATGCTGTTTATGGTAATTGGAGAAAAACACAAGCTGAACTTGATGCCGTGAATCCCAATGGTGATAAAATAATTACTGGAAGAAAAAAGAAACAATTAGCAAAACACATAGGTGATAATATAACTCAACAACAATTTGAGACTGACTTAATCACTTGTTTTAACGCGATTGAGAGATGTTGGAATTTAGCATTTTGACAAATAAATATAATAAATGCCAGCCGGTAACAAAGTACATATTTCAGAGCGGGGTCGGTGCGGTTAGCAACTGCGGATTCTCGCATCGCAGTTCCGTGTCCTTCGGACAGGAACGCTCTCCGAAATCCGCTCCGCAACATGTACCAACCGTTACCATTTATAAAAAATATGTAAGGACAGAGAATTAAATCGGTGAGAAAAAATATGAGTTTTTACGGAAAAGTGGTGCATAAATTTGGTTTAAAACTTAACAGAAAAATCGGCACTTTTTGACGCCCTCTTTCGGGAAACAGAAAGTGAATTTGAAATATTTTTTTAATTAAAAAACGAATAACTGTAGCTCGTAGAAAAAGTGGTACACGCCAATTTTGATTCGGGTTTAACAAAAACTTAAATTTACAAATGGTAACAACAGCTATATTTCATGGCGCGTTAACGGGTAACGAAACTCTAGGGTTTTCGTGGTATTTCCTGTCCTCGGCGGACAGGAAATCGTGCCGCAAAGTGCGCCACGTAAACATAGCCAAACCGTTACCATTTATAAAAAATATGTAAGGACAGAGAATTAAATCGGTGAGAAAAAATATGAGTTTTTACGGAAAAGTGGTGCATAATTTTGGTTTAAAACTTAACAGAAAAATTGGCACTTTTTGACGCCCTCTTTCGGGAAACAGAAAGCGAATTGGAAAAAATATTTTTAATAAAAAACAAATAACTGTAGCTCGTAGAAAAAGTAGTACACGCCAATTTTGATTCGGGTTAAACAAAAACTTAAATTTACAAATGGTAACAACAGCTATATTTCATGGCGCGTTAACGGGTAACGAAACTCTTGGGTTTTCGTGGTATTTCCTGTCCTCGGCGGACAGGAAATCGTGCCGCAAAGTGCGCCACGTAAACATAGCCAAACCGTTACCAACAAGGTTAAAAGCAACTGCATTCCAAACTTGATAATAAAATGATAGAGAACTAAATGTCTAAAACAACAACGAACAATCTAGGTGCAATAAGTGCTCTTAAAGGATATAGAGTGCAATTTTTATATACTTTATATAGAATTCTTTCATACAAAGAATTTGAAGTTGAATTCCATCCAGAAGGGAAGTTCGAGGATTTAGATGTTTATGCAAAAAATGGTAAAGTTGTTGAAATAATTCAAGTTAAAGACTTAGGTAAAGTTCTCACTCTTGCTGACATTACAACTACAAAAAAAGAAAATACATTTCTCAAAAGAGCTATTAAGGCATACGAACAAGGAAACAATCCAATAATAAAGCTTATTTCATTTGGACAAATAAATGAAGATGTTAAAAGCTTATCCAATTCTGAATATTCCAAGAGCTTAATTGAAAAATTAAAAAAACAAGGACTTACTCAAAAAGACATTGAAGTTCTAAAAGGTAACTTTAAATATGAAACAGTAAACGAACTCAATATTGAAAACAATATACAATCAAGTATAGAGGAATGGGGTTCATTTGCGGACATTAAAATAACATTAGATTTACTAATCTATTGGATTTATTACTCTGCCGAGAAACAACTTTCAATAACCCCAATTGACTTTAAAGCACAATTTGATAAGATATGCAAATTCCAAAGAGAACGAATTAGTTTCGAAAAGACATTTAATTCATTGATACAGTTTTTAGACACTGCTACCGAGACTGAGGATATTGAACACTTAAAATTAGATTTTTATAAAGGAATTTCTGCCTCTTACAAACATATATTAGCAAACGTTGATGTTATTAGGGATGATAAACTGAAATTAATTCAAGAAAAATTTAATGATACCAACATCGTTTTTGTTCACGGTGCTTCAGGACAAGGTAAAAGTACATTAGCATATCGTTTTTTAAATGATTACCGGTTAGGAAAAACTGTTCTAGAATTAAAACATTTACCCGAGAATATAAATACTATTTATGATGTTATTAATTCACTGGAAGGAATATCAAAAGGTATTAGGTTTCCATTAACAGTTTATATCGATGTTGAGCCTGGCAATAAGGAATGGATTCAAATTTTAAGAGAATTAGCACATAAGAAGAACTTCAATTTTTTAGTAACAATAAGAGAGGAAGACTGGAACTCAATTGAAGTCGGAGATAAATTTGATTTTTCTGAAATAGAATTAACTTTTGAAGAAGCAGAAGCTGAATTGATTTATAAGGCGTTGGATAGTTTTAATAAAGATTTGAAGTTTATTAATTTTTCCAATGCTTGGGAATATTTTGGAGGCAAAGGTCCATTATTGGAATTTGTATATCTAATTACACAAAATGAAAGCCTTTCTACAAAGCTGAATTACCAAATAAATCAAATCAGAAGAGACACTTCGGAATTCGGCAAAGAAAAAATTAAAGTATTACGTCACATTGTTTTGGCTGATTGTTTTGGCTCAAAAGTCAAATTAAAAGAACTTAACGACTTTTTACAACTCAATAATGAAATCCTCTTTTTAATCGACTTATTGCAAAAAGAGTATTTAATTAAAATTTCAGGAGACAAAACTCATATTGTTGGTCTTCACCCAGTTCGTTCTAAAATTATCAAGGATTTACTCTTCGACAATGAAATTTATAGAGTTTCCGATTTTGCGACAGATTCTATAGAATTTATCGCAGATAATACTGCATATGTTTTTCTCCGAAATGCTTTTAGATATGGTGATTTGCAACCAGAAAAGTTGATAAAGCACTTGAAAAATATTGAATTAGATTCATGGCAATTGCATTTTTCAATCTTAAAAAGCCTATTGTGGAAAGGGATAGCTGATTACACTGTAAAAAACATTGGTACTCTCAATGAAATATATGATAACTACAACAACGGATGGAAGATTGTAGTAAATTTTGATTTTGCCAATGTTATTGAAAGCGGAAGTATGATGGCAAATTCTGAGCTCTTCTCAAAAGAACAAAGGCAATATGCAAAAACAGTTAACGAACAGTTCTCAGAAAAGAATGAAGTTTTTTCATATTGCAAAAAATGGGTTCAAAGCATACAAAAAATAAATATAATACCAAATGGGAAAGATGAATGGGACTCTTTTGGACTATTTCTTTTTTGGCTTAATCATTTTAAATATAAATCCGTTATAGTAAAGTTTGAGGATTTCAAGATTGAAGAAAATTTAAGCCTTCAGCCTTTAAAAGTTATTGCTCATGTACTCTATGCTCTTAAGGAATATAGCATTGATTCTAATAAATATGCTGAATATACTGAAAGAATATTTCTTCAAAAATTATCTGAGAAATACAATATTATTTCAATAGAAAATACCAATCAGGGCATTAATTGTCACTATTTATTTGATATAATTGATGAGAATTTTGAATCAGAAGAAAGCGATTTTATGAATTCAAAATCGATGGAAATAATTGATTTGTTAAGATTCGCTTTCCCTGATAAAGAACAATATAACACTAATGGAATTGGTCACAAATTTTCATTCTTACCATCAAACCTAGATTCATCAATAAAACAGATTCCACGAAAGAATCTTCCATTGAAACCACTAGTTGAGATAAACTCTACTTACATCAATTTATTTGATTACACTAAAAGACCTAAGTCTTGGCAAGATTATGTAAGTGAAGTTATTACCAGACGTATTTTGTATGTTGATGTCATGTCAAAAATGAAAAAAGCATTCAATTTATATCATAAACAAAAGCATTTATCCCCTTTAGCTGAATATGTTAATGCATATAATGTAGAATATCATGGTAAGATTAAAAACAGGTCTATTCCTTCATTACCTCAAAATTTAATCGATGAATGGGGAGAATATGGTGAGGGAAACGCGAAAAGGATAAAATCAAATTTTGAGGAACCTGAAAGTCTGATTGAAAAAAATGAGATAAAACAAATTCTTGCTTCTAAAAAATATTCAAATTTCATTGGATTTTATAGAGAATATGATAGCTCAATTGAAAATTTCTTATGGCAAAGTGCTGAGAGTATTTTTCGCAAAATTAAGATTTCTCTTAATGAAGATGTATCTAATATATCTGACAATGCTAGGGTTTCGTTAGTTGGTAATCTTTTTAAAGCTTATGAAACCATTGAGGATTTTCAAAAAGAATTCAGGATACATTTTGAAAAGTTTGTTGACCATAAAGTTTTGCAAAAGTTAGAAAGGACTGAAGTTGAGAATATTTCAAGCCTTTGTTTTTTATATCGTCAATTTATTTATTCTAGTTCATTTATTGTTGGCAATATCAATAAGGTTAGTATAGACAGAATTAAAAACACCAAATTAAATTTAAAAAAGAAGATTACCAGTGGTTTTAAGGCAACAGCCAAGGAAATAGATTGTACTATTCAAGTAGATTTTGATGATAATACTAATCGTTGTTTAATACTTGCGGACTATCACAATACAATGGAATATTTTCAATTAGTGGAATTGCTTTATAATAAACTTTATCTATTGCTTGAACAACCTGATTATTCTTCAATCAAATATTTGATTCTTAATTCGAAATACCCAATTTTTAATATTGTCATTCTAATTTCAGGAAAAACTATCAATTCAACATATTACGAATTTAAGACATATAATTTAAGAGAAAAAATGTTTGACGAATTAGAACAATTTAACCTCATACCTCAAAAAATACCATCCGATATAAATGAAAAATTCAACATAAAATCATGGAATAAGGAATTAGAGCAATTTAAGAATTTAGATAAGTTATTAGAATGTACATCTACTGCATATCAGTTAGCATATCATTTTTCCCAATTAGAATATTTTGAAAACAAAGATGTGGAGGAATACAATGAGAAAATCTTAAAGAAGCATATAAAAAAAATAGGTAATTTATTTCAAGACAATTTACAAACTGCATTGGATTTATATGCATACTATGCAGAGCAATGCAACAATGAAGAAATAGCTTTTATAGACGATGAAGAAAAACTAGAATTCTATGAATTATTAATCGAAAATCACAAGAATTTTTATCCCAATGACTCCATGTTCGAGAAAAAAGAATTGAACCTCACTTTAGGTACAGAAGAAATGAAGGAGTGGATAGAAAGACTTGAACAATTAGTAAATAATATTTCAATAGTGTATTATGTACTTGCAGGTAAAATAATTGAAAAAGAGATTATTAAAAATGAATAAAACCCAGTTGGTAACAAAGTACATATTTCAGAGCGGGGTTGGTGCGGTTAGCAACTGCGGATTCTCGCATCATCGTTCCGTCCTCACGGACAGGAACGCGCTCCGAAATCCGCTCCGCAACATGTACCAACCGTTAGCGGTTATAAAAAATTAGGACAAACAGACACTAAATTCTAAAATGAAATATTTAATAAAACTGAAACATTGGCAAGCATTCATCATCTACTTTTCAGGTCTTTTACTGCATCTAATATTCTTTAAAGTTGACCTTGACTTTGGAATAATTACATCGCTTGAATTAGCTGGAGTATTTGCAATTTTTACGTTAATCTTTTTCTTTCTTTGGGTTTTGGCAATTGGAATATTTACAAATAACATTAAAGGAAACCCTCATCGGTTTAAGAATGGACTTCTGATCTTTGCAGTTTTATGCGCAACTATTGGATATGCAAACCTTAACTTGGAAAGGGTTGGACTCAATGGACAAATCCCCGAATGGGTTTCAATGGTTTTAATGCCATTGACTTTATTCGGAATTATTTACACATTTTATAATGTTTCGAAATCTATCAAGTCAATTGAAACAAATAAAGTGGCAACTCTTTCTGAATACATTTTAGATGCAATCTTACTTTTTGCATTTCCCATTGGAGTTTGGTTTATTCAGCCTAGATTAAATGACATTTATGTCTCAAATGAATCTACTAAAAATGAAAAATAAAATATTACAACCGCTAACAAAAGCTATAGTTCATGGCGCTCAGACAGGTAACGAAACTCTTGGGTTTCCGTGTTGTTTCCTGTCCCTCGGGGGACAGGAAAGCCTGCCAAAAAATGGCAGGCAGGCTGCCGCAAAGTGCGCCACGTAACCATAGCAAAACCGTTACCAATAATAAATAATATGTAGAAAAATTGAAGGTTAAATCGGTTAAAAATATGATTTTTTAAACTTAAATATTTGAATCAAAATAACACAAACAGAAAAATTCAACTCTTTTTGATGCCCCATTTCGGGACTCAGAAAGCGAATTGGAAAAAATATTTTTAATAAAAAACAAATAACTGTAGCTCGTAGAAAAAGTGGTACACGCCAATTTTGATTCGGGTTAAACATAAACTTAAATTTACAATTGGTAACAACAGCTATATTTCATGGCGCGTTAACGGGTAACGAAACTCTTGGGTTTTCGTGGTATTTCCTGTCCTCGGCGGACAGGAAATCGTGCCGCAAAATGCCTGCCTGCGGCAGGCAGGCGCCACGTAAACATAGCCAAACCGTTAGCAACAAGCTCTTAAAACATGGGACAAAATAGGCGTAAAAATAAATATTGATGAGATTAAAATTAATTATTGGCTTCTTAATTTTTATGATTTTATTTACTCTATTCATTATGAATCTTGGTTACAAACAAGAAAATAATGAACTGCTTTATTTAGGGTTAGGACTCCCCTTGTGGTTTTACTTGACAGTTTTTTATATGAAATTATTTAATAAAATCTCTGTAGAATCAGATTCATTAGTTTTAAAGAATATTTTTTTTGGTCTAAAAACTATTGAATTTAAAGAAATTGAAAAATGGGAAGAACACCTGACCTTTAATACTTTTTCAAATAGCCTTCTTCTAAGAGTACGTGGTAGAAAGATTATTATTTCAAATATGAGCGATAAAAAAAATTACAAGATTCTTTTAGAGAAGCTAAATGCGCTCCTGTTAGAATCTGAAAAAAATACGACAACAAATGAAAAATAAATCAAAAAATAAAGCCTGTTGCTAACAAAAGCTATAGTTCATGGCGCTCAGACAGGTAACGAAACTCTAGGGTATTCGTGTTGTTTCCTGTCCCTCGCAGGACAGGAAAGCGCGCCGCAAAATGCGCCACGCAACCATAGCTAAACCGTTGGCATTAATTATAACAAAATAGAATATGGATTCAGGAAAAGATCTCATTAGACTTCTAAGTGACACACCCAAAGTACTGAACACAATATATTCCGACTTAGCTCAACCAGGAGTAAAGAAAGTAGGTATTGCGCTTGAAACAGTATTGGAGTTTAGCACCTCATTTCTATTACCCATTAAACTGTTAAATCAAAAATTCAAACTAAATTTCGAGAAAAGAATAAATGAATACAAGGAAAAATTAAATGACACCCCAATTGAAGATTTATGCAGTGTAAATCCCCAAATTGGTGCTCCTATTATAGACAAACTTAGTTATACAACTAACGAAGAAATAGCAGATTTGTTTACCAGTTTACTTGCAAAAGCAAGTTCAATGAAAACAGCGAATTTAGCACATCCCAGCTTCGTACAACTAATTGAAAGGCTTTCTGTTGATGAAGCTAGAATTATAAAATTTCTTTTAAATAAAGACTTTATTCCATACATATCTTTGAGAGCTCATTCACAAAAAATTGGATTTGATACTCTTCTAAAATTTGCTACGACATTACCTTTTGAGGTTAACCTCATATTCCCAAATAACACTAACATGTATCTAGACAACTTTGTAAGCATGGGAATTTTAGACATTTCGCATGGCTTTCATAAAATTGACAAAACGATTTATGAGCCTTTATACAAACTATATGAGTGTGAACGAATAGAAAAAGCATTTTTTAATAAAGGAATTTATAGAAATGTAGAAAAAATAAATAGTTATTATCAGATTACAGACTTTGGAAAATCTTTTATAAAAGCATGTAATCACGTAACAAAAAAATAACTAATGCCAACAATGTGTATAAGTTATGTCGGGAGAAATCATAAATTTAAACTTAAGTAACCCGCATAAATGGTTTTCTCGGCGGACACGGACTCCGTCCGCAGTCCGCCACAACTCATACACTAACCGTTACCATTTATAATGAGTCGTCCTAAAATATGTATACACTAAAACAACAAGTATATGTATAAAAACGACAAAGTAGTAAGACGATTTAGTGAAAGTTTTAAACTAAAAGTTTTAGAAGAATTATCAACCGGAAAGTATAGCAAAAGAGAACTGTCCAAGATTTATGGAGTAGCCTCGAGTACCTTTAACGATTGGATCAGAAAGTACGACCGTAAAGACTTAATGAACAAACGGATCATGATTGAAAATACCGATGAACTGGGACGCATAAAAGCCCTTAAAAAAGAGATCGAACAGCTCAAAAAGTTGTTGATCAAAAAGGATATCGATGCTTTGATACAGGACTCGTATCTGGAATATGCAGCTAAGGGTTTAGGATTTAAAGATGTAGAGGAATTAAAAAAAAAGCTAAACATCAAGCAATGATTACTTCTGTTGAAAAAGCTCGTAAATCAGGCATTGCAAGTACTTCGAGTATTTGCAATGGCTTTGGTCTTAAACGCGATGCATTTTACAAGTATCACAAGCGATACAAACAAAAGTTGATTGTTGAAGAGAAGGTTCTGGAGTTGGTTAAAAAAGAAAGAAGAACACAGCCCAGGGTTGGCACACGCAAGCTACACGTGGATTTACAAGATGCTTTCAAAAGACTTGATTTAAAGATTGGAAGGGATCGCTTATTTAACATCCTAAGAAAGGAAAAAATGTTGGTCTACAGAAAGAGAGCTTGCGCCAGAACAACCAACTCTTATCATCATTTTCATAAATACAACAACCTGATTAAAGAGCTTAAAATAAGTAGACCTAATCAAGTGTGGGTGTCGGATATTACTTACATCAGAACAGTGAAAGGCTTTTGCTATCTAGCGCTAATAACAGACTTATACTCACGCAAAATTGTAGGCTATGATCTCAGCGACTCCTTGGAACTAACAGGATGCTTGAGGGCATTAAAACAAGCATTCAGAAAGGCTCGCCCCGATAAAGGACTGATCCATCACTCAGATCGTGGCGTGCAATATTGCAGCCACATGTATGTAAATCAACTCAAAAAACGAGGAATTAAAATCAGTATGACCGAAGAAAATCATTGTTATGAAAATGCAGTAGCAGAAAGAGTTAACGGCATTTTAAAGGATGAGTTTTATCTCGATCAATGTTTCTTTAGTACAGCCAGTGCAAAAATTGCTACAAAAAATGCAATCGAAATTTATAATTATAAAAGACTTCATGTATCTTTAGGGTATAAAACTCCCCAAAAGTTATTTGAAAAAGCGGCATAAATTTAATTTTAACCTGTAGCCGTATTTTAGGACTAGACATACAAAAAGACGATGTAACTGATGGATAAGTACCTTAACAATATTGACAAACAAATTGAATTTAATCAAGGAAAAAACTTATTTCTTGATGAAAATGATATGACATTAAGGTTTGTTGATGAAACAATAAAAGCAATTTCTGACTTAGACGAAATAAATATTGATGCTGAAAAGATTCTTATAGAGTATGCAACAAATAAAGCACTTGAAGAATTTTGCAGAATTAACCAATATTACACATTTAATAGTCAGGCTAAAAATAACTTACGAAATATTTACAGTGATTTATTCTCAAGCATAAAGACAAATAAAAATTCAATAGAGACGATTTCAAAAAATCATTATCAAAACTTAAAACAATGGTTGCGAAAAACTAATCCATTTGCTGAGAAAATATATGCCAACTCAGATTCTGATATTGATCCAGTTGCGTGTTCAGAATATACTCCCGACCTACAAATAAATGTTCTTAAAATTGACAAAAAGACAATAATGGAACCTGTTTTAGATATCGGATGCGGCAAGCAAGGGAATTTGGTAAAATATCTAACTAAACTTGGGATTGAAACATTTGGGATAGATAGATTTTTATTTACGGATAATAATCTGACTAATTCTAATTGGTTGGAATACAATTACGGAATAGAAAAATGGGGAACTATCATTAGCAATCTTGGATTTTCAAATCATTTTAAACATCATAATTTAAGAGAGGACGGAAACTATATCGAATACGGTAAGAAATATATGGATATACTAAAATCTCTAAAAATTGGAGGCAGATTTCATTATGCACCCGACTTACCATTCATAGAAAAATATCTGGATTACAGTCAATTCAAGATTGAGAAGCATAAAATGGTTGAATATGATTTTAACACAACGATAATAACAAGATTAAAATAATGTACGACGGCACAACAATGTGTATAAGTAATGGCGGAATTAACAGCAAATACAATCTTTGGTAACCCACATAAAATAGGTACTCGGCGGACACCAACTCCGTCCGCAGTCCGCCAATACTCATACACTAACCGTTATGCTTTATTAAAATAAACTGATAGCCAATGAGAAACACACTCTTAATATTTATGATTTTAGGACTTATTTCATGTAAATCGAAACAAGAAGAATCCAAAACCAATCTAGACAAAAATGTATCAGATAATTTAGAACTTATCGAAATTTACAACAATGACCAAGCTGACAGAAAAACTGAGAGTATTGATTGGAAAGTAGTTAGTAAAAGAGACAGCTTAAGAAAAATAAGAATTTATGAATTGTTAGATTCTAACAAAGTAATCACCTCCGTAGACTATCATAATGCAGCAATGATTTTTCAACACGGTGGAGATTCTACCGCTTTTGGAATGGCTGTGAAATTAATGAGAAAGTCAGTTGAACTAGATTCAACAGCAAGTAAATGGCTTCTTGCCGCTGCGATTGACCGATACTTATTAAGCAAAGGTGAACCTCAAATTTATGGGACTCAATATCATAAAATGGATAATGATCCGTGGCAACTAAGCGAAATTGACACAACAAAAATATCCGACAAAGAAAGAATTGAGTATGGTGTAGAAACCTTAGCTCAACAAAGAGAAAGAGTAAAAGAAATGAATAAGAAAAATTAACAAAGCATAACAAAGGCTCATAAAACATGGCAAATTCTTACTCGGCAGAAACGTGGGCAATTCGTTCACACTTCACTTTCCGGTGGAAAGTAAAGCGCTCCGAATCTTTGCCACGTTTCATAGCCAAACCGTTATGGGCAAATTAAATATTATGACACAAACTAACAGCATGAGAAAAACATTTATTTCAGTTATCATTTTGCTTATTGGATTTTCGTTATCCATACATGCGCAGGAGAAATATGACATTGATTGGAAGTTAGGTCAAAATGAAGTTCTGGCTTATAAAACAATTATGGAAAAGATTGAAGCAGATGAATTTGAGCTTCCTGCGATTTTAAAGTCATTTCCTGAATCAAAGAAGGGTGATAATAAAAATGTCCAAAAGGGACTCGAATCCATGATTAAATCATTGACCGAGGGGATCGAAGACTATTCAATGGTTAGCATACTTCAAAAAAGAGATGAATGGATTGATATTAAAATGATTAGAGAAAATTTTAGTAATAAGAATTCTAAAAAAAATTCTTCTTTTGCAAATATGCTAACTGGAATACAACTTCGAGCAATTGTTAATCAAAAAGGATACATACAAAGTTTCTACAATAAAAATGCACAAAAGAATTTAGTTGCAGTATTTTTTCAGTTACCTAAAAATCCAGTTAAAATAGGTGACAAATGGTCAATTGATGTGAACTGGATTACAACCGATCATAATTTTGAATGTGATTCTATGGACAGAATTAATGAAGTGGAATTACTTGATATTGTAATACAGGATAACGACACTATCGCATTATTAAAATATACTATTCATGAAAAGATTTTTGGATCATTCTTCATGCCATTCAAAAAGGAAGAATCAATTGAAACTTCCTTTAATGTTACGTACGATGCTTTGTGTGAATTTTCCATTAGCTCAGGTAGATGGAAAAGCTACTCAGGAATTTACTCACTTAAATCAACAGGATATCAGAATGCTGCATATAAACATAAATATGCATTAGTAGAAGAGAACAAAATTCATAAAAAAATTAAAAAATATTTAAAATAATCAGCCCATAACAACAGCTATAGTTCATGGCGCAAAGACAGGTAACGAAATCTTAGGGTTTTCGTGGTATTTCCTGTCCTTCGCAGGACAGGAAAGCGCGCCGCAAAAATGCGCCACGCAACCATAGCAAAACCGTTAGCAACAATTAAAAAATTATTATGGATACAGATACTCTTTCAATAATAATAGACTCAAACTTCATGGATGTATTAACACTTATTTCAAATGACACAGTTTTTATTAAACTCCAACAATGTTCTAATTTAAACCCTGAGCAAAATTCATTTCTTCAAGATATATTAAAAAATTCAACAACAATACTAATAGGATTAATAGCTGGAATGATAGCCCTTTATCAAGTAAAATCTAATGTAATTTCATCAGCTCGTATAAAATGGATAGATGAATTGAGATCAAACCTGAGTGAACTTTATTCAATAACTTTGGAAACTGTTATAAATAACGTTAATGCGAGGATCGGCAAAACTGATGAAATCAAAACAATTTATTATGATAAGTATATAACATGTCTTTCACGTTTTTTGATATTGAGCAATAAAGTAAAAATGCATCTTAATTCAAATGAAGATAAGCATCATAGGATTGAATTATTAATTGATGAAATCGTCGACCTATTTGATAGCAATAATATTGATAGCATCAATAAAGGTCTTATAGAGAATAAGTTAAAAGAAATTGTAAAAATTTCTAAGCAAATATTCAGAGAAGAATGGAAACGATCGAAAAAAATATTAAATATATAACTGTTGCTAACAAAAGCTATAGTTCATGGCGCTAAGACAGGTAAAAAAACCTTCGGGTTTTCGTGTTGTTTCCTGTCCCTCGGGGGACAGGAAAGCCTGCCAAAAAATGGCAGGCAGGCTGCCGCAAAATGCCTGCCTGCGGCAGGCAGGCGCCACGCAACCATAGCCAAACCGTTACCAATTATTTTTAAAGACACTTGGAAAATGAAAACATTTGTATTAACTTTGTAATTACATTTAAATAATTTAAATAATTTAAATTATGGAATTATCAATAATACAAATCGGAAATTCTAAAGGTTTTAGATTAAGCAAAACCTTAATAGAAAAATATAACATCAAGGACAAAGTTGAACTTATCCTTGAAAAAGGATACATCATTCTGAAACCAGTTTCATCTCCAAGAAAAAATTGGGAAAAAGCTTTCATAGAAATGAGCAAAAATGGCGATGATCAACTTTTATTCAATGACGTTTTTGAAGACGAAAACTTAGAAGAATGGAACTAAATCAATACCAAATAGTTCTTGTTAATCTTGACCCAACTCAAGGTAGTGAGATAAAAAAAACAAGACCATGTGTTATCATTTCCCCAGATGAAATGAATAAACACCTTAGAACAATTATTGTTGCTCCAATGACTACTAAATCTAGGAAGTACCCAACCAGAATTGAAGTCAAACACGATGAGAAAATTGGTTGGATAGTAATTGATCAAATAAGGACAATTGACAAACAAAGAATAATCAAGGTGGTTGGTAGACTTTCACTACCTGAGATAAAAGAAATTAAATCGGTACTGAAGGAAACATTTGTTGACTAAAAGTAAAAACAATTGGTAACAAAAGCTATAGTTCATGGCGCAAAGACAGGTAACGAAATCTTAGGGTTTTCGTGGTGTTTCCTGTCCCTCGCAGGACAGGAAAGCCTGCCAAAAAATGGCAGGCAGGCTGCCGCAAAAAGCGCCACGTAACCATAGCAAAACCGTTAACGTTAATTTATGAAAATGCTTAATTTTTAGAAACTTATCGCTTTTCGTTCTTTGAATTTTTCTCATTTCCTGAATCATTTTTTCGTTCAGAAAAAGTGGCATTCTCGGAATGAGATTTTTATTTTTAATCGTTCTTTAACTTAGATTTTTTATATTTGACTCTTAGATACAGAATTAAACATTCGACAACTCTCCCCTACCTGAATGATTAAAATTTTGTAGTTCTCCACTCGGATATTTTTTTCGGTGGTGGACAGTTTGTTAACCGTCTGAAAATTATGGACAAGATTTAAAACAAACGTTAACAAAGGCTCATAAAACATGGCAAATCAGTACTCGGTAGAAACGTGGGCAATTCGTTCACACTTCACTTTCCGGTGGAAAGTAAAGCGCTCCGAAATTTTGCCACGTTTCATAGCCCAACCGTTACCATTCATTAATAAATGTGTAAAGAACAGAGAGTTAAGTACCTTGAAAAAATAATAATTTAATAAAGTGGTGAAATTAATTTGGGTTAAACTAAAACAGAAAAATTAGGCGTTTTTTGTCTCCCTCCTTCGGGACTCAGAAATCGAAGCAGAAATTTTTTTTAAAATAAAAAACAACTTGTTTAAACTCCGTAGAAAAAGTGGTACACGCCAATTTTAATTCGGTTTTAACAGAAACATAGGTTAACGAAATGGTAACAAAAGCTATAGTTCATGGCGCAAAGACAGGTAACGAAATCTTAGGGTTTTCGTGGTGTTTCCTGTCCTTCGCAGGACAGGAAAGCGCGCCGCAAAAATGCGCCACGCAACCATAGCAAAACCGTTACCGCCAAGTGTAAAAAATGAAGTGACAACATAATAAACAAATGAATAATTGATTGGAAAAAGAGCTATAAAAAAATTTAAATTTATGCTTCTAAAATTTAGCAATGAACAATGTGATTATATATTTCTGGTAAGAAATAAACTAATTGTGTAAAAAAAGTATATTTGCTTAGTAAAAATAAATTCGACCTTGACAACTATAAGTATAAATATCAACCGCTTAAACCACTTATTGAAACTGTACAAGCTTTCAAAGGGGGAATTATTATCCACTTTAAATCAAGGTAGAAAGAAAGTATTTTCTGAGAAGGAAGTTTTTGGGAATAATATCAAACTTAGCGTTCTAAAGAAAATAGATATTCTTTTCAAGAAAGGACTAAGCTATTACATTGACCCTAAAGACCTAAAAGAATCTAAAGAAGAAAGTATTTTTTTCAGAAAAGATAGATTCAATGCTGAATTGAGTTTTGGTGCCAAACAGATTGTAACACATTTTGAGGAAGAAAAAATAGCATTTTCTGCTTTATCAAAATTAGCTGATTATAAAACAGAACGAAAAATTTCCTTTTATACAATTAGAGATAACCCAAAAAAAGTTGCAGCAGAGATTCGCAAACGACTTTATCCTGTTTTTAGTAAAAACAGGAAAACATTTCTTAAGTCCCTAATCAACATATTTGCTGAACATAATATATTAGTTTTTGAGTTTATTGAAACTTGGAATAAGAAAGAGAAAGCTAATATTAATGGATTTTATCTTGCTCCCAATGTTATTGTATTGAAAAGACAAAAGTCATACAGGCGAGAAACTTTTACACTAATCCACGAACTTGGTCACTACTTGCTAAATATTGAAGAAATTGATGAAAAAATTGGAGATGATTATTACACTTATGAAAGTCTTGATAAAATTGAAAAATGGTGTAATGATTTTGCATATTATTTTTTAATACGCGATTTAGATTCTGACATCTTCAACCTTGAAACTGCATCTTTTAAAAATGATTACCATCATGATTTCATTAAAATAATTTCTGACAATACTAATCTTAGTGAATACGCTCTTTATACTCGTCTTAGAATAGAAAATAAAATTTCTTTCAGCGACTATCAATCTGTAAAAACTGAGTTTGAAAACAAATACAGGGAGAATGAAGAGAGATTAAGCAAACAAAGAGAACTTGATAAGCAGGAAGGTAGGGTGTCAACTGCAAGAGCAGCGAAACCAATTTTTTCACCACTTTATGTAAACACAGTTCAGACAGCCCTTATTGAAGGCATAATTGGTGAATCAGAATTTTGCAGACGACTTAAAGTTAAGCCTGAAAACATTGATAAATATCTCAAATGAAAGTAGTAATAGACACAAGTTCATTTATGGCTTTGGTACGTTACTACATACCATTCGACAAAGATGATTCTTTAAAGAATTTCTTTAAGGAAAAAGTTGTGTCGAAAGAAATTATTATAATTGACAAAGTTGCGATAGAAGCAAAAAGAAATGCAAAAGGAATAATTACAAAAAGTTTAGAATTTTTAGAAGATAAAAAAAATCAATTAAAAACTGACACTTTATTACCTGAGGCAAGTTTTCTACGAGATCTAGAAAATAGACTTTGTTATGTGGCAAGAAAAAACACATTAACAGACTTTGAGTTTGAAAACAGAAAGCAAGCTTGGTTAGAAGATGCTGACGCAAAATTAATTTTGTTTTGTCTTTCAAACAAGGGAGGATTAATCCTTGACAAATTTATTTTAGTAACTGAAGAAACAAGAACTGACAATGATGGAAAGCCATTTAAAAAGCTTCCAGTGATGTGTGACTTATTAAATATTGAACATTGCAACCTACCTTCATTACTTGAAAATCACTATAAAATTAAATTAAGCAAGTTTCTAAAATAGACAGTAACCTTTGCAAATTACGTCTATGTCTCAATACCAATATTGACTGGCAGGACAATTATACTGAAATTCAATGTCCATTAATTATACAATAAGAAATGAAAGAACACCAAGCGGTAACAATGTATATAGTTTATGGCGGGTGAAGTGCTAAATATTAGCAATTTAACAATAAATAGACATCGGTGTAAGTTGAAAGATTTGTGTTTCAAAAGCGCCACAAAATCATATACTTAACGTTACCATTTATAATGAGTCGTCCTAAAATATGTATACACTAAAACAACAAGTATATGTATAAAAACGACAAAGTAGTAAGACGATTTAGTGAAAGTTTTAAACTAAAAGTTTTAGAAGAATTATCAACCGGAAAGTATAGCAAAAGAGAACTGTCCAAGATTTATGGAGTAGCCTCGAGTACCTTTAACGATTGGATCAGAAAGTACGACCGTAAAGACTTAATGAACAAACGGATCATGATTGAAAATACCGATGAACTGGGACGCATAAAAGCCCTTAAAAAAGAGATCGAACAGCTCAAAAAGTTGTTGATCAAAAAGGATATCGATGCTTTGATACAGGACTCGTATCTGGAATATGCAGCTAAGGGTTTAGGATTTAAAGATGTAGAGGAATTAAAAAAAAAGCTAAACATCAAGCAATGATTACTTCTGTTGAAAAAGCTCGTAAATCAGGCATTGCAAGTACTTCGAGTATTTGCAATGGCTTTGGTCTTAAACGCGATGCATTTTACAAGTATCACAAGCGATACAAACAAAAGTTGATTGTTGAAGAGAAGGTTCTGGAGTTGGTTAAAAAAGAAAGAAGAACACAGCCCAGGGTTGGCACACGCAAGCTACACGTGGATTTACAAGATGCTTTCAAAAGACTTGATTTAAAGATTGGAAGGGATCGCTTATTTAACATCCTAAGAAAGGAAAAAATGTTGGTCTACAGAAAGAGAGCTTGCGCCAGAACAACCAACTCTTATCATCATTTTCATAAGTACAACAACTTAATCAAGGAATTGAAAATAACTATGCCAAATCAAGTATGGGTGTCTGATATTACTTACATCAGAACCGTGAAAGGCTTTTGCTATCTAGCGCTAATAACAGACTTATACTCACGCAAAATTGTAGGCTATGATCTCAGCGACTCCTTGGAACTAACAGGCTGCCTGAGGGCATTAAAACAAGCATTCAGAAAGGCTCGTCCCGATAAAGGACTGATCCATCACTCCGATAGAGGGGTGCAATATTGCAGCCACATGTATGTAAATCAACTCAAAAAACGTGGAATTAAAATCAGTATGACCGAAGAAAATCATTGTTATGAAAATGCAGTAGCAGAAAGAGTTAACGGCATTTTAAAGGATGAGTTTTATCTCGATCAATGTTTCTTTAGTACAGCCAGTGCAAAAATTGCTACAAAAAATGCAATCGAAATTTATAATTATAAAAGACTTCATGTATCTTTAGGGTATAATACTCCCCAAAAGTTATTTGAAAAAGCGGCGTAAATTTAATTTTAACCTTAGCCGTATTTTAGGACTAGACAGTAAAAAGAACATCCTACACAAAATATAATGATTGAGAAATTAAGAAAACTTTACATTCCATTTTTAATATTATCAGTTGGATACCTAGTTGGTTATACTTTTCTGAATTGGTTGATTATATACAACTTACAATTATTTGAGCCAAAAGAAGAATTAGTAAATATTTGGGTTCCGATGGGACTATCTGGGCTTTTGGTAATATTGTTTATGCGAAGTAGAATTAAAGCTTTAAAAATAGGAGAAAAAGCTAGAGAGTTTTGGGGTTTTATATTTTGGCTCTTATTGACTGCTCCTGTGATTTTTGGACAGTTTTATGTTGAGACAAAGTCTGGAAAACTAACTGAAGTTAACATTCCATCTGAGATTGAAACAATCAAAGATTCAAAATATTATTCTATCAATGAGTATGCTGATTTAAAACAATTCGGTGGACTTTGGACTACTAGAGTGAGTGCAAATAAACATGGAACTGAAATCAGAATAACATGTCATTTTGCATGTCCAGTTATTGATAAGTCAATTGAGAATCCTAACACACTAAAAGAATTCAATTCATGGCTTGGAGTAACCTTTAGTGAAACATTTGGCAATCGCGCATTTGATGAAGATGGTCAAAAAGAATTGATAAATGATTTCATTCAAGAATCAATTAAAAAATATGAAAAGCACATCTTTAATACTTCGTTTCTAGTAAAAGTTCCTAACTCAGATGAAAAGGATGCTTTTCTGGAAGCGGTTAACAGGACAAAATTACCATATGATTCATCAAAACTTAAAATACTAAAAGCAGAAAAAGGTACTTACGAATCAAGAACTAGAAAAAGCCATCCATTAATGATTGGATTCTTATTGGGTAGCAACTTATTTTGGCTTTTAATGGTCATTTTTGTTAAGACAAATACGACTGCGTTTCAAAAGATTGGAAATGAAAAGGCAAGAAAAAAAGAATTGGCTGAATACAAAGATTTCATAAAGTTATTTATTCCAAATAAGGAATTTTGGGCGATTCCAATAATTATTGATTTAAATATTTTAGTATTCCTACTAATGTTGTTTTCAGGTGTGAGCATTATTCATCCACAGGGTAATGACCTAATTAGTTGGGGCGGTAATTTGAGAAGCTTGACTACTGATGGACAATGGTGGAGACTGTTTACGTCAGTGTTTGTTCACGGGGGATTAATGCACATAGGATATAATTTGCTTTCATTGTTTCTGATTGGAATTTTTCTAGAATCTTATGTTGGTAGTAAAAGATTCATGGTTGTTTATTTGATTTGTGGAGTGGTTGCAAGTGGAGTGAGTTTATATTGGCATGAGAATACAATCAGTGTTGGTGCATCAGGAGCAATTTTTGGAATGTTTGGTTTAGTATTAGCTTTAATGCTTATTAATTTCATTGATAAAGGATTACTGAAATTTGTACTGATTTTTATTGGGATTAATCTGTTAATCGGGTTGAGCGGAATGATTGACATGGCTGCACACTTAGGTGGTCTTATTACTGGATTTGTAATCGGATTGACTTATTTTCCACTTGAGAAATATTTAAAAGAAACTGGATGAAAATAGAATACCGCCCCATAACAATGTATAAAAATAATAGCCGAAATAGCTGTAAAATCAAGGGTTGTAGCCCGAATCAACTTTCTTGTAACTTGACAGGGAAGTGCCACGCAATCGGCTACTATTCTTATACGAGCCCTTACCACACATTAAAAAAAACGTTGGGTTAATCTTGACAAATCATTTTATTGTACATATATTTGTACTTTATTATGTACATTTAAAAAATTAAGACAATGTTAACAACTACAATCTCGGACTTCCGAAAAGACATCAAAAAGTACCTCGATAGTGTTACCAAAAACTTCGAAACTTTAATCATAAATAGAGGCAAAGACAATGGAGTCGTAATTATTTCTTTAGCCGAGTATAATTCTTTAAGTGCCACACAGCATGAATTATCTTCCAAAGCTAATGAAAGCAGGTTGGACTCTGCTATCGAAAAATTGAGAAAAGGTGATTCATTTCAAAAAGAAATAATAGAGGAATGAAATATATTTTTGTAGATGAATCTTGGGAAGACTATTTATATTGGCAGAAAGTCGATAAAAAAATAGTTAAGAAAATAAATGAATTATTAAAAGATATTTCCCGAAATCCATTTTCTGGATTAGGAAAACCAGAAGCATTAAAATACAAATATAAAGGCTTTTGGTCACGTAGAATCGATGGGGAACATCGACTAATTTATCAAATTAAAGAAGACGAAATCTTGATCGCAAAATGTAGATTTCATTACGACTAAAACAATTTAACGTGTGGTAACAAAGGCTATAAAACATGGCGGGTTCGTACTCGGCTGAAACGTTATAAGCTATTAATTATGAAGAAACTTATCCCAATAATTCTGATCTTTGCAATTTGGAGCTGTCAAACAGAACCAACGCAAAACGACGTGGATTTATCTGACATTAATCTCTTTTTAGAAACTGATCTAGAAATTGACAGTGTATTCTTTTCCAACATCACTCAAGACAGAGAGTTCTTTTACTTGCCATACACGAATCCTCTTAAAATTAAATTGAACGATAGCATCAATGATCTTTACAATCTTCACTTTTACACAAAACAAGGCCGTATTTCAGATCAACTTTGGCTAAATGGGAAAAATGTAATTATCAAAGGAAAGTTAACTGACGAATTAGAAATAGACACTGTAATTGGGTCAGACATGTATTACACATCCATTGAAGTCATCAATCAATTTAACGAGTTAATTTCGAGGAATTCTGATAGCACAACCATTGATAATTTTTTAATAAAAAAGCTGAATGAAAATATTAAAAGCCCTTTTTCAATAAATATTGCTACTCAGTTCCTTTACCGAAACATAAACGACAAAGACAGAAGCAGAATCTTATTTGATATTCTAAAAACCCAAAGTGATGAAATTAAAAAACACCGACTAAATGTTTATACGAAAATTATAAAGATTTTAAATACTGACAAAGTAGACATATCAAAGTATCAGTTTTATGACGTTAAAAATTCACTAGCTTCAATTTCGTTAGAGAAAGGCAAAATCTATTTACTTGATTTCTGGTTCCTCAATTGTCCACCTTGTATTCAAGAGCATAAAATAATTTCTCAAAAAATAGATTTATTAAAACAAAACAATATTGAATTAATTGGTATTTCAACAGACAGCGATCATGATAAATGGTTAAAATACCTAAAAAATCACGATTATGATTGGAGAAATTATAGAGTAAATTGGAATGGTGAAAACGTAATCACTTCAGAATTATTAATAAGTATGTATCCTACTTATATACTTATTAACGACAAAGGCACTTATTTATTAACGTCTAACTCTTTTGACAAAGTTGAAAATTACATTAAAAATAACAGCTTATAACAAAAGCTATAGTTCATGGCGCTCAGACAGGTAAACAAACCTTTGGGTTTTCGTGGTATTTCCTGTCCTCGGCGGACAGGAAATCGTGCCGCAAAGTGCGCCACGTAAACATAGGTACTGTGTTAAAAAGCAAGTAAATTTGTATAAAAATCTAAGGAAGTTGCAATATTCGTATTGCTTCTATCCTGCGCGGACGGGGATCTTTGATCCCTGCCGCTTTTTTATTTCATATTCCGGATCATAATACATCTCATTTTTCCATAAACTGTACATTAATAATAAAAGTTTGCGCTGAACTGCCACCAAGGCAATCAAAGGTTTTTGCTTTGTGGGTTTTAATCGTTCGTAAAAAGGTTTTAAACTTGGGTTAACTCAAATAGCTGTCATCGAAGGCATGTGTAGAACAGCCCGAATATGCTTATTGCCTTTCTTACTGATACGTGTTTTGCCTTGATAATTCCCTGATTCTCTAAACACAATATCATAACCTGCATAACTGGTTAGTTGTTTTCCATTCTCGAACTGTGAGAACCCTAAAGTCTCTGCTATAACTGTGGCTGCACTTATAAATGATACCCCCGGAATACTCAATAAATAGTTGAACTTCTTAAGCAAAACTTCTTCCGTTTTTATCACTCCTTGCATCTCTGATTCTATTTCCTGGATTTGTTCATTTAACAAATCCATGCGCACCTGATACCTCTTGGCTGCTTTTTCATCTTTGTAAACTGATCGGTTTAAAGCATGAGCTCGATTTAACTCAATACTGCGTTCTTTGATTAAACTACTGCGTTCGCGACTCAAACCTCGTAAGTGCTGCATCTGATCACTGGGGGGTTCCCATGCTGTCAGTTCTCGCTCACAGCCCAACATCAATAACATCTTACTATCCAAGGCATCGGTCTTGGAGCGTTGATCCAAACTTTGAGCATAGCGCTTTACGCGTCCACTTTGGAGTATACTTACAGCATAACCCTGATCGTATAGATACATGGCAATGCCTTCGTGATAAACGCCTGTCGACTCCATTACTATGCTTGGAAAACTGGTCATACTTTTGTTTTTTCTGATCCATTTTCCTAGGGCTGTAAAACCTTGTTCATCATTTGATACTTCTTTACCTGTTTTAAACGTTTTGCTTAAATCTGATTGTAATGATCCTAAACAAAAAGATAAGCTATCACTTGCTACATCAATTCCTAAGGATTCTTTTAATACTTCTTGTTGCATATGTTGAATTTTAGAAACCTGCATTCATTTTCACTTTTGCTCGCTTCTGATTCGATCTCCGGTTGTATTGGGATCTAGGTACTGTTCAAGTTCTATGAAGGCTATAGAAGAGTGGAATCTCTATGATACGGCATCAATAAGTTGTGCCTGGCCAAACCGTTACCGCCAAGCAAAGAAGTATTGACAAAAACGTATTTATTTTATATATTTGTACGTATAACTGGAAAATATATAAACATGGACACAAAATTGACATTAAAGCTAAATCAATCAATCATTGAAAGGGCTAAGAAATATGCAAAAGGGAAAAATATTAGTCTTTCTAAAATGATCGAAAATTATCTTCAAGCAGTTACAAACGATAAAGAAAATGAAACAGAAATCTCTCCATTAGTAGAAAGCTTAATTGGTGTTTTAAAAACAAAGTCTGATAGCTACAAGAAAGATTATTCTAACTACTTATCTGATAAATACGCATAATGAAAAATATCTTAGTTGACACAAATATCGTACTTGATCTTCTTACAAAACGTAGAGAATTTTACAAACCTGCAAGTGTTTTATTCACACTGTCAGACTATCACAAAATCAATCTTTACATTTCTTCTTTGACTTTTGCAAACACATACTTCCTTATAGAAAAAGAACTCAAATCCGACAAAGCAAAAGAAGTACTTAGAAAATTCAAGCTTCTTGTTAAAGTTCTTCCAATGGATGACAAAATCATTGATCTTTCATTAAACTCACACTTTAAAGATTTTGAAGACGCAATTCAATACTTTACAGCAATAGAAAACAAATTAGATGTAATAATTACTAGAAATTTAAAAGATTTTAAACTGTCAAAGCTCCCCGTAATGACGGCTGATGAATACTTAAAAATGAAATAATGCCGGACGGTAACAAAAGCTATAATTCATGGCGATTTAACGGGTAACGAAACTCTCTGGTTTTCATGCCTGCGGCAGACAGACGCTCTGAGATTTTGCCACGTTTCTTATACAAACCCTTAGAAAGTATTAGAAAATTAGTCATAAAAACATGATTACAAAAAACATATTCGAAAATGAATAAAGAAAGGTTGATCATTAAAACAGGTGGGATCATTTTTTCATCTCTGGTTATTTTATACCTGACCTATTCCAATATTAAAGCTGATCTAATTCACGGATACTACATATTAACCTTGGTTTTTCAGGTTACCTTAACTTGGGAAATTTTTTTATCGTTTTTAAAATATCTTGATAGAAAAATTGATTGGGAAATATCAATAACAAGGCGTCTCTTGACTCAAATAACTGTCGGTACGATAATCATTTTGCTAAGCTTCACTTTTATTCAATTTATGTTATATCCCCTAGACTTATTAATAATAAAGGGGCATCGTTTACATGGTTACTGGAACTTTGACATCTTTATATGTTTTCTTTTAGCACTAATTATTCAACTTGTATACGTCATCTATTATTTTTTATACCATCCTAAAAACCTTACCTATTCTGCACAAAACGATGTTGCTAAAATGGATTTTATTTCACGAATTGGTAATCGTCAAATAGTATTATCCGAGAATGAGATCCTATGCTTTTTTACTGAAAACAAAACTGTATTCGCACTTACACGAAACAAAAATAAATTTGTTCTCGATTTGTCTTTAGAAAAAATAATTAAAAAGCTATCATCTACTGATTTTTATAGGGTGAACCGCCAATTTATCCTGAGAAAGTCATGTATAAAAGAGATAAAAAGCAAACCAAATAATCGCTTGTTTATTGAAACGGATTTTTACTCAGAAATAACAAGCCCAATCATTATTAGTCGCAAAAATACGCCTCAATTCAGAAAATGGTTTAATTCGTAAAATCAGGATGTACGTTTCGTCCAATTTTTTCATCCACTTCAGATAAATTAGTTGCTAAGCTTATTAATAATCTGTATTTATTCCTTTTTTTTGTCGAAAAGAAAAACAATGAAAAAAACCATCCTTTTTGCAATCGTTATAACAGGTATAGGAATTATCTCATGCGATAATATGAACGTGAATCAGAAGTGGGAAATTGCTCCTGACATATTTATTCTTGATAAAGAAACAACAATAAATAGCTTTAATGAAATTACAAGTATTCTTAAAGGCAAATCAATTTTTATCGATAGATGGGCCACTTGGTGCACTCCTTGTATTGAAGAATTTAAACATAGTGAAGCTTTGCACAATTTCTTGCAAGACCGTAACATTGAAATTGTGTATTTGAATTCTGATACTGAGCTTGATGAGGAAAAATGGTTTGAATTCATTATTGATCATAATTTAAAGGGTAAGCATCTAAGATTAGATAGTACTTTAAAAGCTGATTTGATTGAAAAAGGGATCTTTATTCCAATGATTCCACAATACATAATCATAAGTGACAAGGGTGAGCTAAAAACAAACAATGCACTCAGGCCCAGTAAAGGAGAAGAACTATACAAGCAATTAGATAGCTTATTAAATGAATAGTATTTGCGCAGCTATCATACAGGCAATCCGCATTTGGTTGAAACTTATCTGTGAGGTACGTCGTCCTTTCATCAATAACTTTTACTAATATTTTCCTAATAAGTTCTTGGTATCATTAAATTTATTATATTTGCATCGTGCTCGATATAATCGCTTACGTTTTAATAACAGAATATTAAAATAACAGAATTATTCACCAATGGATGAAAAACAATTACTATTAAGCAGTCAAATTTGCTTTCCGCTCTATTCGGCTTCTCGTCTTTTTACCAAAGCATATAAGCCTTATTTAGAAAAAATGGGCCTTACTTATCCTCAATATTTGGTACTGATGGTATTGTGGGAAAATGATGGACTTTCGGTTAATCAGATTACGGAGAAGCTACTCTTAAACTCCAATACCCTTTCGCCTTTGCTAAAACGAATGGAGAAAATGGAGCTCTTAAAACGTAATCGATCTATCGAAGATGAAAGAAGTGTAATCGTTCAATTAAGCAAAAAGGGAAAGCAGTTGAAACTCAATGCGCTCCCGATTCCTGAAAAATTAATCACAGAATTAATATCAAAAAATATAAAAATGGAGGATATGTTAAAATTGAAAGATATACTTGATGAATTGATATTGGCACTTGGTCATAAAAGAGAATCTTAGGCAAGAGTATAATGATTGAATCTACATAAATAAAAGAAAAATTCAGAATAGAATAAATATTAATACAGCAATTGAAAATATGGAATTATTAGATAAATTAAAATGGCGATATGCAACCAAAGCCATGAATGGAAAAAAGGTGGCACAAAATAAAATAGATACCATTATTGAAGCAGCTTCGATAGCTCCAACATCAAGTGGCTTACAACCCTTCGAAATAATGGTAATCACAAATCAGGAGTTGAAAGAAAAAATAAGAGCTATTGGCTGGGATCAACCTGTCATAACAGATTGTTCTCATTTGCTTGTGTTTACTGCCTGGGATAATTACACTCCCGAGCGCATCAATAAAATGTTTGACCTAACCAATACCATTCGAGGTTTTAAAAACCAAGGTTGGGAAGATTATCGACAAATGTTACTAAATAGCTATCCTCAAAGAGATGCTGAAATTAATTTCAATCATGCGGCCAAACAAGCTTATATTGCATTTTCACAAGCCATCGCAGCAGCAGCATTCGAGAGTGTAGACAGCACACCGATGGAAGGTTTTGATCCGGATGCTTTGGATAAGATTTTAAACTTACGGGAAAAAGGTCTTAGAAGTTGTGTGATGCTAGCGCTAGGCTATAGAGACGCAGAAAATGATTGGCTGGTAAATCTTCCTAAAGTTAGAAAAAGCAAAGAAGATTTGGTAACTGTTTTTGAATAGTAATAACAGAATACAATTAATAAAAAGAAAAACAATAATAGCCTGGGATGAATCCGAAGGGCTTTGAATTAATTAAAAAACATATAAAATGGCAAAAATTACATTAAAAGGAAACGAAATAAATACCAGTGGTGATTTACCCAAAATTGGAGAATCGGTAAAAGATTTTACCTTAATTGGTTTAGATTTAGCTATAAAAACGCTGAATGACTTTAAAGGAAAAAATTTAGTATTAAATATTTTTCCAAGTATTGATACAGGAACCTGCGCGGCATCCGTTCGAAATTTTAATAAAACAGCAGCGAATCTGAAAAACACAAGTGTTTTATGTATTTCAAGAGATTTACCTTTCGCTCAAGCTCGCTTCTGTGGTGCTGAAGGCATCGAAAACGTGGTGATGCTATCTGATTTTAAAACCGGACAATTTGGTAAAGACTACGGATTAGAGATTATTGATGGTCCTTTAGCAGGTTTAAATTCAAGATGCATAGTTGTTGTGAATACTGAAGGCAAAGTTATTTATACTGAACAAGTCGCTGAAATTGTTGAAGAACCGAACTACAATTTAGCTTTAGCAAGCTTATAAGGCCATTTGAAATTACTTCAAATCTGCCGTCTCATAATTTACATTTTATAAAAAGGACGACATCCCTGCAGGGATGTCGTCCTTTTTATAAAATTTATACTTTTTCTTAAGCCAAAACCTCTTTTACCAGGTTAGCCGCATCTTGCAAAGCAATGGCCGATCTAACTTTGATTCCACTTTCGTCAATAATTTTTTTACCTTCTTCGGCATTGGTTCCTTGCAAACGAACGATTAGAGGTAAGCTCAGATTAATCGATTTTGCGGCTTCAACCACTCCGGCTGCAACGCGGTCGCAACGAACAATACCACCAAAAATATTGATTAAAATGGCTTTCACATTTTTATCTTTCAAGATGATACGGAACCCTTCTTCTACCCTTTTGGCATCTGCCGAACCACCTACATCTAAAAAGTTAGCAGGATCGCCACCTGAAAGTTTAATGATGTCCATGGTTGCCATGGCAAGGCCGGCGCCATTTACCATACATCCCACGTTACCATCCAGTTTTACGTAATTCAAATCGTATTTTGAGGCTTCAACTTCAATTGGATCTTCTTCCATCAAGTCACGCATCTCCAAAATATCCGGATGACGGAATAAGGCATTGTTATCAATTCCAACTTTGCAGTCGACTGCCATTATTTGATCGTCTGAAGTTTTAACTACAGGATTAATCTCAAATAATGAGGCATCAGACTCAACATAAGCCTGATATAAAGAAGCCACAAATTTCACCATCATTTTAAAGGCTTTTCCTTCCAACCCAAAGTTATACGCAACCTTGCGACACTGGAAGGGTAAAATTCCAACGGATGGATTAATTTCTTCTTTAAAAATGAGTTCAGGTGTTTTTTCGGCCACTTCTTCGATGTTCATCCCTCCTTCAGGTGAGTAAACAATCATGGTGCGACCAGTCTCTCGATTCATTAAAATACTGAGATAAAATTCTTCAATCTCCGATTCGCCCGGATAATAAACATCCTGTTGTACCAATACCTTACTCACCAATTTACCTTCTGCTTTGGTTTGAGGAGTTACCAAACGCATTCCAATCATATCTTTGGTAATTTGTTGTACTTCATCCAAAGTTTTAGCAAGCTTAACTCCGCCTCCTTTACCTCGTCCACCCGCATGAACCTGCGCTTTAATTACCCAAAAACTAGATCCTGTTTTTTCCTGTAATTCTTTAGCAGCCTCTACCGCTTTCTCTGGTGTATCGGCAACAATACCTTCCGGAACAACAACTCCATATTTTTTAAGTACTGACTTACCCTGATATTCGTGAATATTCATCTTATATAATTAAATTTTTGTCTTAAAATGTATCTCACAAAAATAACATTTTAATTTAACAATATTCGCGACCCGGAATCATAAATTCGAATTTATACAGTTGTATAAATAAAAGAATTTATCTTTAGTTTTTCTATCTTTGTTTCAAAGCCTAACTTATGATAAAAGCATTAGGGATTACCAAATCATTCGCTTCACTTCAGGTATTAAAAGGCATCGACCTCGAAATTAAAAAAGGTGAGATTGTCAGCATTGTTGGTGCATCAGGTGCAGGAAAATCAACCCTCTTGCAAATTATCGGCACACTCGATCAAGCTGATAAAGGAAGTATTCACATAAATAATAGATTAATTCAGAATTTAAGAGATAAGCAACTTTCAGAATTCAGAAATAAGGAAATAGGCTTCGTATTTCAATTTCATCACTTACTTCCAGAATTTACGGCCCTTGAAAATATTTGTATTCCGGCTTTTATTGCCAAAAGAACTAAAAAGGAGGCTGAAAAGGAAGCCATGAAATTAATCGAGTTTTTAGGATTATGCGATCGGGCTGATCACAAACCTGCAGAATTATCAGGGGGAGAACAACAACGCATTGCAGTAGCCAGAGCGCTTATTAACAAACCTTCTGTTATCTTGGCTGATGAGCCATCAGGAAATCTGGATTCAAATTCGGCGGTTGAATTACACGAATTGTTTTTCCGTTTAAGAGATGAGTTTCAACAAACCTTTGTGATGGTAACGCACAATAAAGAACTGGCAAATATGTCGGATCGGATTTTAACGATTAAAGACGGACTTATCGAAAAATAACTTTACAATAATTAGCATCTAAAACCGTTGACTTTACTTAAAATCTGACATACAAAATTAACTTTGATTCAAAAATTAAACATACCTATTTTTAGCCTGATCTGTTTGATGACATTCGGTTTAGGATTTGCAAATCAAGTCGAAGCGCAGGTAATTGCTGAACATCAAAAAATAATTTCGACTGCCGACTCAATATTTGATAGGGGCGATTATATAAATGCCAAGGCCTATTATCAATACATACTTCGAATTTACCCCGAAAACCAGGCCGCAAAAACACGTTTGGATGAATCTATCAATCTAATTAAATCAGAACGAGAACAAAGAATCATTTATTCAGATTTTATCATAGCTGCAGACGATTATTATAAAGACAAAATGCTTGATGAGGCGATATCATCATACCAAAAAGCCATTGATCTTTTTTCCTTCGAAAACTATCCCAATTCACAAATAAAAAAAATCAGAAAAGAGATAGAAGAAAATGAAGTAATCAGAACCGAATACGAATCAGTAATAAAAAGTGCCGATTTGTATTTATCAGAAGCAGCCTATAAAAATGCCAGGATTGAATACCAATTTGCCATTAGTTTACTGCCTTCTGAGGCTTATCCAAAAAACAAATTAAAAGAAGTCAATAAATTAATTGAAGATCAGGGATTCATGCTGGAGATTTATTCAAAAACCATAGCTTCGGCTGATTCATTATTTTCTCAACAAAATTACAAATTAGCCGCAGTATCTTATCAAAGAGCCAGCGATCTGCAACCAGATGAAGCATATCCCAAATCTCAAATTGCCCAGATCAACCTTTTATTAAACCCATTAGAAGCCTACAATAAATTACTTGAACAGGCTGATAATTTTTATTTGGTTAAAGATTTTAGTAATGCGAAGATCTTGTACAGTTCAGCCATGCAGACCAAACCAACCGACTCCTACCCTGCTGAAATGCTAACCAAAGTTGAAGAAGCCATTGCCAATAAAGAAACATCTGATGAAGAGGATTATCAAAATGCCATATATCAAGGAGATACTTATTTTTTATCGGGTGAATATACAGAAGCTCAACATCAGTTTGAATTCGCAAGTCGAATCAAACCTTCTGAAAATTATAGTTTTCAAAAATTAGATGAGCTAACCCTGATTCTGGATTCGATTAAAAGGTCGGTGGTACTTAATGAACATTACCATGAATTAATAAATAAAGCAGACATGTTGTTTTCGGCTAATGAATACAGTAAAGCCAAAGCAATTTATCAGCAAGCCATTGATTTAAAATCGGGAGATGCTTATCCATTGGAAAAATTGAATGAAATTAAAAATGCCTTAAAAGTTTTGGATGACCAGAAAAATTTGGAGGCCAATTATGCGAATTCAATTACCAAAGCCGAAAAACTTTTTACTGCCCAAAATTATGAGTCGGCTAAAATCGAATTTGAATACGCTTCTGGTTTAAAAAATGAAGAGGCCTACCCTAAAACAAAAATGATTGAAATAGATTCAATACTTGCGCAAATTGAAGCCTTGCGAACGGCTGAAGAAAATTACACAAATACCATCCGGCAAGCCGATGAATTATTCCAACAACAAAATTTTGGTAACGCACAATTAGCATATAAAAAAGCTTTGAATTACAAACCCGACGAAGCTTATCCCAATACACGTTTGGTTGAAATTACAAACATCTTTGCTGAACAGAAAGCCGAGTTGGACCGGGCTTATGAGCTTGCGATTTCAAATGCAAGAAACGAAATAGCTAAAAATCAGCTGCAAAATGCCAAGACCTTTTTAAATGAGGCATTGAGCTTAAAACCTAATGAGTCCTACCCTGCAATAACTATTCTTCAGATAGATACAGAAATTGCAGAGAGCAAGGCACGCGCATTATTACAATATGAACCTTTACTGAAAGAGGCTGATGAATATTTTAAGCAAAAGTCGTACGACCGTGCCTTAAGTTTTTACTATCAAGCTTCTGCCTTGCTACCAAACGAGATTTATCCTGCCACAAGAATCAAGGAAATCATTCAAATTGTGAGTGACGCAAATACGGCGATCATTTTAAGCACCGACATACAAGTTACAAATAATGAACTTAAACAGTATCATTTTGAACCCATCCCCATAACTGACCGAAGGTCGAATTATTTTTTATTAAAACTTAAAAATATTGAGGATGCCAGAAATTTCAAAATCATTTTTAATTATGGAAAGGATCAGCAAAAAAATGGAGGCTTGATCATTCGATTAAACAAAACTACCGAATCAAATTACTACCTGATCCGCATGGGCAGTCAATATAAATGGTTTAGTGAAGATAATAATTGGATCAGCATACAGCCTGAAGGAGGGAACCTTGAATTATCAGAAATCAGCATCTCTAAAATAAACTAGGTTTACTTATTTATTCTACTTAATACATAGACATTTCTCTATATAATACAGAATTAATTCTTAATTTTACATCCATTAATTATTCAGCTAATTACCGCTATAAAACCAGGTAAATGGAAAAGTATTTCGAAAAATTTAAAAATAAAGTCATCGGAGATCAAGTAGCATTTAATTCTCCTTACGGAACACAGAAAATGATTTACGCAGATTGGGTTGCAAGTGGTCGGCTTTACCAACCAATCGAGGATCAAATCTCAAAAATAATTGGCCCTTATGTTGGTAATACACATACAGAAACCAGTGAAACAGGGACATTAATGACTAAAGCCTATCACTATTCACATAAGCTCATTAAAGACCATGTTAACGCTGGTCCGCATGACGTGATTATCACTGCCGGAGCAGGAATGACAGCCGTTGTAAACAAATTACAACGAATACTTGGATTAAAAACCTGTGGTTTGATTTCTGATCAAAAATGCCAAAAAGAGCGAGAAAAGCCGATTGTTTTTATCTCTCACATGGAGCATCATTCAAATCAAACCTCATGGTATGAAGTGAATGCAGACGTGGTAGTAATTCCTCCTGACAAAGACCTTTTAATCGATTTAAATGCCCTGAGAGAATTACTTGAAAAGCATAAAGACCGAGAATTCAAAATAGGAAGTTTTTCCGCCTGTTCTAATGTTACCGGTATCATAACTCCATATCATGAAATGGCTAAAATCATGCATGAATACGGAGGGGTTTGTTTTGTTGATTTTGCGGCTTCAGCTCCCTATGTGGACATGAATATGCATCCTGAAGATCCGATGGAAAAACTGGACGCTATTTTCTTTTCGCCTCATAAGTTTTTAGGAGGACCCGGAACTTCCGGTGTTTTAATCTTCGACTCATCCTTGTATAAAAGTAAAATACCGGACAACCCGGGAGGAGGAACCGTTGACTGGACTAATCCATGGGGAGAATATAAATATTTAGACGATATTGAAGCTCGCGAAGATGGTGGGACTCCAGGTTTTCTCCAATCGATCAGAACAGCTTTGTGCATTGAAGTTAAAAACCAAATGGGCACAAAAAATATTCATAAAAGGGAAACTGAACTCACCAAACGTGCATTTGCTGGCATGTTAAAAATTCCCGGTATACATATTTTGGCCGATAATGTTCAGGATCGACTTGGCATTATATCATTCTATTTGGATGAGGTACACTTTAATATGGTGGTTAAATTGTTAAATGACAGATTTGGAATTCAGGTTCGGGGCGGATGTGCCTGTGCTGGAACTTACGGTCATTTTTTACTGGATGTTAGTTATGACAAATCTGCTAAAATCACGACTAAAATAAACTCAGGTGATTTAAGCGAAAAACCGGGATGGATCAGGGTATCTTTACATCCAACCATGACCGATAAAGAATTAGATTATTTAATTGATGCCATCGATCAGGTTTCAAAAAATCACAAAGACTGGGCAAAAGATTATGTTTACAATAATTACACCAATGAATTTAGGCATGCATCTGAGCCAAAAGACAAGACAGAACTCGTTAAACCCTGGTTTAAATTATCATAAAAAAAAGTCCCTTTTCAGGGACTTTTTTTCGCTTACTCTGTTAAATAATCACTTAGTAATATTAGCATTTGTTTAGCAATTTAGAAGAATCAACCTCAACATCTGATAGTAATCATTACACAAAATAAATCGTTAATACTTTTTGCTATAAATTCCTCATATAAACTCATTCACCAAATCAAATATACTACATGTTTGGTAGGATTAATAAAAACATTTAAGGAATTAACAATTATTTAACAAATACTAACCGTTGGAAAGCGTAATCATGGTGATTTCGGGTGAGATTCCAATTCTTCCGGGGTATCCTAAATAACCTGTTCCACGATTCACGTAGAGATATTGGTTTTTAATGCGATACAATCCCGCCCAGTATTTATAGATGTATTGGGCAGGACTCCATCGGAAGAGCGATGTTTCAATGCCAAATTGGAAGCCATGGGTATGACCAGAGAAAGTGATATCAATTTCCTTATACTTTTTCGAGATCATTTTATCCCAATGGCTGGGATCGTGCGAAAGCAATAATTTTACTGGTACTTCATTTAATCCATGCAAGGCCTTTTTCATATCCGCTTTTTTTGGAAAACGCGGATTATCACCCCAATTCTCAACACCTAAAACAGCGATACTACTGCCCTCAATCTTGATAACTTCATTTTCATTTCGAAGCAACTTCCACCCTATCCTGTCATGCAAATCATAAAGTTCTTGCATATTTTCTTCTTTGGCTTCAGTGCTTTCCCAATTCACGTAATCACCATAATCGTGATTCCCCAAAACCGAATAAACACCCAAAGGAGCCTTTATCTCACTTAAAATAGTTTCAAATTTAAAGGCTTCTGAAGTTGAAAAATTTACCAAATCACCCGTAAAAAGTATGATATCGGCATTTTGCTCATTAATTAATTCGGCAATTTCCGAAATAGGCTGACTACCGGGCCAACTCCCTAAATGTAAATCAGAAAATTGAATGATTTTAAGTCCGTTAAAAGCTCGTGGCAATTTTGGTAAAATAATATGTTCACTCCTTAATTTAAAAGCTGAAGCCCACTTAAACCTGCCAATTAACATTCCACTCAAAACAATTCCACCAGTGAGCAAACCTAGTTTTTTAATGAATTTATTTCTGGATATATTAGGTAAGCTCTCCTTCTTAAGCTCTCTCCTTCGTTTTGTTTTAACATAGCTTGAGATAAACTGCACTCCCCTTATAAAATCCGTTAATAGGATAAAAAGCGTTGTAAATATTTTTGCAGTATAACAAATCAATGTAAATCCTGAAATATTCAAATACAGGGCAGTATTCCAGGTTTGTATGGGTTTAAATAAACTAATGAAAGTTGTAGAAATTATCAATAACAAGGGTAACCAATAAAAAACTGTTATTGTGATGGCAAAATGCTTTTTTTGACGGCCAATCCATCCTTTTAAAGCACTCCATAAATAAACGTCAAGGATAAAAATAACGACAAAGGCCGGGTAACGGCTCAAACTTTTGGGTAATACCTGAGCAATGGCGAAATAAGCTGCAACGAGCAACCCGACAATTAAAAGGTATTTATATTTTTTTATGATTTTTAAAATCATCAACTTCTCACAATTCTTCAACAAAAAAACACCTGCTAAAATTAACAGGCGCGGCAAAAGTATATATAATTATTTAAATACCAGGCTTTTTTAACATAAGTTGACATTTTCTATCCTAAAATCAAATCACTATATGAACTTTCTATCAACTCATCCTCCTTAATACCAAATAATTTCAAGTAATGATTACATGTTTTAGTCATTTCTTTCTGTGAAGCATTCCCTCTTGAGTCAATCACCTCAATCTCAATAAAAGTGCCTAAATCTCTTACGGTATCAAGATGAATTTTTACATGATCAATAAAATAAATCTCTCTCATTTTATCAACGATGACTTTTACGCCCAAGGCTTTAGATAAAATTTCTTTCATGCCATCACTTTTCACTGTTTTAAAAAGTGTAAATTCACTTTGCTTTGGACCGATTTGATCCGGACGATTGTAATGAATCAAATTATTCTCAATATTTCCTTCACGTAATTTTAGTCTTCCATTCTTTGCAAAAAAATAAGTATCGATCTGATGATCAAGTCCTTTATAATCGGCTTTCTCAGCGATTAATATTTTGCAAATACGCTCAAGATCATTGCATCTGGCCTTGATTTCAATATTTTTAGATTGACCCATTTATTAGATTTCTTATTCCTACTAATTTCGTAAAGAAACGGATATAAAATGAGTTAAAAAAGAACGCAAAAAATAATTTATAAAAAGTTATATTTTCTTTTGCGAATCCAAAAGCTTTTTTTACTTTTGCAGTCCTCTTAGGAAAGGTGGGTGAGTGGCTGAAACCAACAGTTTGCTAAACTGTCGTACTGGGCAACTGGTACCGGGGGTTCGAATCCCCCTCTTTCCGCAAAAAAAGAGGCTGTTCTTTACAAAATAATATATACGGGGTATAGTCCCGTCAAGACGGGATAAACTCCGTCCGGTTAACGTGTCCCGATTAGGTAATCGGGAAGGTCGTCAGCCAACAAGATTATACATCAGATAAATACGGGGTATAGCGTAGTCCGGTTAGCGCGCCTGCTTTGGGAGCAGGAGGTCGAAAGTTCGAATCTTTCTACCCCGACATAAAAGAGTTTCAATTTTTGGAGCTCTTTTTTTTTGTGAAAGGAAAAGTAGTCAGCGCGTCCCGACTAGCAGTCGGGAAGGTCGAAAGTTCGAATCTTTCTACCCCGACATAAAAGAGTTTCAATTTTTGGAGCTCTTTTTTTTTTGCAAAAACAGAAGTGATCAGCGCGTGCTATTTTATTTTCCGCCTAGCGTGGTTCCTACGCTAAGCGGAATTTGCAATTCCGCTTTTATCACTTACAAAACTATCTGCACAGCATAGGTATTGAATTGCAAATTCAACAATTTAATACGACGGCATTACAAATGCCGCCGAGCGCGGATTTGAAATCCACACCAGCGGGGCAGACTTATCGATACCATCTCGACTTCGTCTCGATCACTCAAAGTCCGGAGCATTTTGTACCCTGAGTGTCCCGATGTAATCGGGATGTATCGAAGGGTACAACATAAAAGCAGAACCCAGCCACTTGGCTGGGTTTGCTATTTTTATTCTACTCTCGGACGTGGACGTCCGAGCGAGGCTCTTTTTTTTTGTAAAAACAGAAGTGATCACCGCGTCCCGACTGTAAGCCGGGAAGGTCGAAAGTTAGAAT
Organism: Bacteroidales bacterium; assembly: GCA_963675215.1. Classification (GTDB taxonomy): domain Bacteria; phylum Bacteroidota; class Bacteroidia; order Bacteroidales. The sequence continues at coordinate 2,534,268 of OY775914.1, read as the reverse complement.
CTTTCTACCCCGACACTGAAAACCAACCAATTAAAGCCATTCTTAAAAGTGTGGCTTTTTTATTTAATAACAAATTCAAACAAATTTTTGCTAGCGCGGACTTGCAGTCCGTGCTTTATTTGTTTGTATGTTTGGTGATAGGCACGGATTACAAATCCGCGCCAGCTATGGGCAGTCAGGAATGCCGCCGAGCGGGGGCTAGAAAAATATTATTGAATTTTAGATAATTATTCATTAAATGAATAATACATCCATTCATTTAATTGTTTCTGTGCCTCTTGAAAAGTATGTTTTATAAACCAAGGTATCTTGGCTTAGCATAAAATTGAATGTTGAGCTACCGAAATATGGATCTAGATTATTAAAATCCATCCTGATTTGAAGTATTGAATTTATAAGTGTGTCATATTTATTCTCGGTTTGTCTTATGATTTCATGCTCATTAATTTGATAACTGAATTGATTAGTTTTTGTTTGAATTAATATGACATTCTCACCAATTGTAATCTGTTGCGATCTAAACAAGTCATTCTCAAAAGTATTTATAAACTGAGAGGTAGTATTCACAAAAGTGCTTTGTCGCTGAAAATCGATAAACTGTTTATTAATAATTGAATAAGCCAAAAGTGTAATAACAATCACAATGGATGTTATTGCCATCACTACTATCATCTCCATTAATGTAAACGATAATAGCTTTTTAATCTGAAGCACTTTCTTCATTCTTTTGGTAATTAACTATTAGTTCGTTTTGTTGATTTATAAGCTGATCATTAATATTAAATACTTTTAGAGACAGCTGAATTAACTTTTCATTCTCTTGGTATTCAGTGATTATTTTCTCAATTCTATATTGCTTATAACCGATACTTTCATCGTAAAATGTTTTATGCAGCTTTGTTTCTGTTGAGATTCGTTTTATAAGTAGCTCCGAATTTAGTCGCTCCCATGCCCGTTCAGAACTGATTACATTCACAAAAACCATTAATGCAACCCCAAAGCAGATGATAACTATCGTTAAAGCAATTATAGTTTCTTGCAATGTTGAGGCTTGTATTTTTTGATGGATTAAAACCATTTTATAATTTTTGCGGGGTGGCTTTCTGTGAAAAGTGAACTTCCGACAAATCCCATTGGTAATTTGGTCAGATTAATTTTAATATCAGAAATATGGTTAATATACCTTGCTGAAGGTTTACTTAACACTAATGAGTTAGTATAAACAGAACCATTTACATCACTTAAAAGTTCCAGTGATCCTGTTGCATAAATCTGACCAGTTATCAAAGCATCTTTTAAAATAATAATTTCAGGCTTGGAATATTTTTTACTTTTTTTGCCATATTGTAGTATGGTTCCTGAAAACTGAATTCCGCTTTCTAATTTTAAATGGCTTTTATTCTCTTTTTCATCCAGATGTATTGTAGCTATCGTCGATGGATAAGTGAGGTTACAATTCTGACTTACAATAAGGGTATCTTCAGCAAAACATTGCAGGCTTCCGGTAAATCCACTTTCAATAAAAATATTCTTTGCATAGATCAAAACATCCTCAAGTTTGCTGCCTCTTTCTATAAAAATATCTGATTCGGAAACGATTACAATATTTCCTGAAATTATTGAATTCAATGTAATATTCTCCGGTTCGAACACAATAATTGTAGGACTATAAAAAGAATTCGTAAGTCCATCATTCTCAATTTCATCATAATTTATAATTTCAATACCCGAATCATCCAATAAATTATCAATCACATATTCTAGCGAGTTTCGTAAAATCTTTTCCTCGTTTAGGGGTAACAAACTATCGCTTTCACTTTTTAATCCATCCATAAAATTGTCACCAGTAAAATTTCGACCTTCGACATAACCTCTCTTTAATCCGGCTTTTGGGATCTTACAGTTACCCGAAATAAATGCTTTGCCAACAAAACATAATGGATTTCTCCGATCTGCTAAATAGAGGGCTAGACTTTCATTATTTTGGTAATAATTACCTGCCAATACGATCTTCTCTTTTATAAAATGTCTCCAGGATGCTTTGCAATACAATAAATCCCCGAATCCCCATAAATTTTTTCTAATGGTGACAAAGCTATTTTCTTCAAACTCTTGGCTAAAAAGAAATATCGAATCAGTTCCGCCATAGTCAATGACATCTGAATCAGCTAATAAAAGTGCAATCCCTGAATCTACATTGGTCCTTAAATCGTTTTCGACTTCATAAGATTTACGTTCCAAAAAATTTATGTGAGACAATAAAATAATTGAACCAATTATTATTGTGATTACAACCATAATAAAAAGCGCATACAATAAAATCGAGGCCTTTATTTTATGAATTCTCATAATTCGTTTAAATGCCGAAATGTTTTCATCGAACCATTCTTGAATTTCACCCGTGATACCAATGCCAAACTATCATATTTATATTCCCATCCATTTTTTTTACTGTTTCTAAAAAAAACATCTGAAGTTAATTGTTGGGCATCGTTATAGGTTTTACATGTTTTTAGAATGCCTTTATCCCAAGTTTCTGCACGCTCGATTTTCCCCGTATCAAAATAACTTAACCATAATTTATCTTTAAGCCCGTATTCCATTTTTCCTTTGATTTTTATCTGACCCGAGGAGTACTTTTCAATATAATTACCATGTAAAAGTTTTCCTGAAAAATTCCCTTGAGTTTGAAAGAGCTTATCATTCTCGAACCAATAAAAGTATTTAGTCAGACTTTGATTCCTGTTCTTAAATAATAATGGCTTCTTTTTACCTAAATAATTATTGGAAACCAAATATTGAAATGAGTATTGAATGTCATTCTCAGTAAAACTTGTTGAAGTAATTGGTTCGTAGGTAAAGTTTCCAATCTTATCACTACACGAAGTAGATAAAATTATAGTTAAAAAAACCATCAGTTTTAACGATTTTGTATAAATTTTCATCTTATTTAGGTTTATTTATTGTTTTTAGTACATTATTTTTTGATAGAATAATGAAATCCGAATGTATCTCTTTCACAGTTATTTCGCTTCTAATTTCATTTTCCTTTAGGATGTAATTTTTATTATTTATGGAGATATTAGCCCGAATTTCATTTGTTAGCATATTTTGAATCATGCCTGTATATTTGATCTTTGGCCATGAAACCTTTCTTTGTTTGACTGAAGGATTATTTTGAGGCTTTAACTTTATTACTCTGTTGGATTCCACTTTTGTTTTTAGGAATGGATCAATATAATCAAGAATCAAGGATTCGGATTTGCTTTTTGAAACTTCACTTGAGGTTAAGGGTCTCCTTGTTTCACTCAAAGTAGCACTTGACGCATCGTCATTTGAAAAAAACACTTTGTAAATAAGAAAACCCCAAACAAAAATGGTTGAAATTAGTAGCAAATAAAGCTTTTTTTTATTCTTCATTTCTAATAATCATTAGTTTATGAACCTCACTAAAATCACTAAGATTTCCAACGGCGTCAGCAGAACGAACTCTCCAATAGAAATTTCCAATATCCAATTCGTGAACGTAATTTGTTCCATAAATCATTTTTTTATGCACAAGATTTGTCATGAGTGAATCACCATATAGATATAAACTATCCTGAACTGTTGATCCAAAATCCAATGGTCTCACCCATTTAAAATTTTGAACTGAATCATTACTTATAAAATTATTTTCTGGTGAAATTAGTTCCGGTATTCCCGGAGGAGTTATATCAATATAAAAATTTCTTGATGAAAACTCAGTACTTGAAAAATCATTAAAGGCCTTTAGTTCCCACTTATACGTACCTTCACCCCATATCAAATCTATTTCAAGTGTCAGTTGGGAAGTATTACTTGTGTATACCAAAGCTGAATTAAAATAAAGATTTATTTGATAAGCTTTGGCATTTTTAACCGGTAACCAAGAAAAAGGTACAAGTGTTTTATTAAGGGTATCGTTTACCAATGGATACATCAAAAGCACAGATTCGGGTGAAACCGATCTTGATATCACATTTAGCTTTCTGACTTGGGTAAATGCACCTTCGTTCCCGGCTGCATCAACTGATCGAACATGCCAATAGTATGTTCCAGGATCTAGGTAATTTTCATACTGAACTTCTTTGGTATTTACATTTATCTGAACATCAGTTAAAGCTACATTTTTGTAAATAGCTAAATTATCATACACATCTGCTCCGTTATCATTCATCCGATTCCATTTAAACTTTACAATGGTATCATATATTTCCAAATTATCAATTGGTGAAAGTAAGGTTGGAATATCAGGGGCTCTGGTGTCGAGATAAAATGTGCGGTTTACATAGGCCGTTTGATTAACTTCATTTTGCCCTCTAACCTGCCATTCATACGAACCATCTCCCCAATTTAAATTAAGCAATAATGTATCAGCCTCAGTTTCTTTCGAATAAACCATATTATTTTCGTAGTACAAATTAAATTTATAAGATGTTGCTGTGTTCAATCTAAGCCATTTAAAAATTCTGGCCGTTATCTTACTTGTATCATTGGAGTGAGGTGATATTAGTTGAACCGAGTCATTAACGATCAAGCTTGAACTATCAATCGTGAACCTGAATGAACTGTAAGCCGTTTGACTCGAGTTACTAAATGCTGCAACTCTCCACTCATAGCTTCCCGGAATTAGTGTTTGTGAATAATTTAATTCTGTTGTAAATGTATCCACCAAAATTTGATGAGTAGTTAAAAAAGAAGGGCTTACTAATTGGAAATTATATTCTTCCGCATATTCAACAGATGACCACCAAAAGGTTTGAGTTAAGTCTGAACTTGTGGACTGATTGGGTGGAGCAATCAATTCGATTACTTCCTCACTCAATTCAGGTTCGAATATCTCTGTGCATCCACCAAAAATGAACAGTAGCAATAGGAAGCTAAAAACATTCCTATTCTTTAAATATCTCAAATTACAGTGTTTTGTTTTCATCGTTCTGACTTATTATATTTTGAATAAAAATTTTCAGGAGAAGTTTTTCCTGTTTTGTTCGCCTGTTTTTCTCCTTATAAAACTTAATTGAAGATATTTCACCAATATCCTGATACAATTCAAGTTGATCTAAATATTTTACCATTGAAATAAATGAGCCCTCCAAAATAAGCTGATTGGTTTCAATGAAAATATTATCACGATATTCATACAATGGTTCATCGATCAGACGAATTGAAATAGGATGTTTTTCACAATAATTGCTGGTGTAGTCAATTAAAAGGTCTCTTTTGTTGATGGTACTATCGGCGTTATTTCCAAAAAAACGATTAATCTTTGTAATTCTGCCTTCTATCAATTCTATCTCTTTTGGAACAGAAGACACATTGCTAATCTTATTTTTTATCATTTTAAATTCATTATATTTTTGAATGGTACGATTCAGCGATAATTTGTAAATTACAAGAGTGGCTATTACAATTATTGCAATTAGCATTTGATTCTTTTTTTTATAGCTTAACTTTTTTGCCATTGTTTAATTAAAGTTATCGGTTGTATTGATCTCAATTGCAAACAAGGCGTGACCATCCTTGTCAGAATATGTAAATTCGCTAATTGTCAAATCCTTTACCCACTCACAAGTCCTAAGTTTTTTATTCCATTCATTTAGTTCATGAGCCGATTTAGTCGTACCAGTTATTAGAATCTTATTTCTTATAAAAACGAAATCTTTTTTCCTTGTGCTTTTTAGTGGATGCAGATTTAATTCACTTAAAGTAATTGGAACAGAAACCGTTGATGCGATTTTATCAGCAATAAAAGAAAATCTTATCTCCTGCTCTAATCCAAGTGCCATTACTATCTTATCCTTATTTTCAAGTTCGGATTTGAGTAAGGCATGTTTCGATAATAATTTATTATAGCTTGCTAATTCGTTGTTTAACTCTGATGAGAGATTATTAAAGTGATCGAAGAAGAAAAAATTTAATAACAATACCACAAAGCATGTGAGGAGAAATGCCATTTTGATAAACTTATACCTCTTGTAATTTTTAAATTCTGATTGCTGGAGTAGATTATTATCTGGGAATTCAGGGTTCCTATTCAAAACAAAGTATTGAAATCCAGATGCGAAGGCTATTAAAAAATCCTGATCTATTTCGTCATTACCCACTAAAAAAGTTTGATCATGTTTGCGATATTTATTTTGTAAAATTTCAAAAATCTGGTCATTTTTTAATTGAATTTTATAATCGCCTAATACCAATCTGCTTTTCTGAGAAAGATCAAGAAGTTGAAGAATACTATTAATTATTAAAATTCCAATTGATACATCGAGCACAAATAAATCGGATGAAGTGAATAACTTTAAAATCTGTTCAACATCCCTCCTTCGTACAACTGAACAAAAAACTGCTCCCAAATCGTTCGCATGTGTTTGAATTAAGAAATCTTTTTCAGATGCATTTGGCAATACTAACCTCAGATAGTCTTTTTCATTATCCGATTCAGCAATGCTTACTTTTTTTGTCAGTACACGATTGCCAGTAATCGCTATTACAATCGGAATATCCTTATACAGGTATTTCTTAAGTTCATCAAACTTAGCGATGCCCTTTTCTCTCTTAATAATTTCGAGTTTAGCATTCTTACTTCTAATTTGAATAAAGTTAAAATTGAAATTATTGTCACCCAAATTAATAACTTCTACACAACTGAATTCTTCAGTTTTCCTAAAGAAATTAATTTTTATGTATTTCAATAAATCCATTTTAATAAATGATTGTTGGTTTTATAAACACGTTAAGCTTACTTTCTTTCTTTTCTTTATTTCTACTTGAAAAAATCCACTTGAGTATGGGTACCCTGCTTAAAAATGGAACTCCCCTACTCGTGTTATTTATCCGTTTCTCTTCTAAACCTCCAAGCAAAACCATGTCTTCGTTTTTCACCCTGATCATAGAGGTAAATTTACGGGTAACCAAACCTGGAGGTGCATTTTCAGAAATTCGTCCGGTAAAATCCGACTGCTCGACTACGATATCCAAAGTTATTTCATCGTTCCCACCAGCAACTGGGAAAATGGTCAAAATGAAGTCAGCTTTCACTGGTTTATATTGCGATACGGTGTTTTGCTGTGTACTCTGATTTACAATTAAACTGCTTTGCTCATCTAAATAATATTCGGTATTACCAATGGTTAGGTTTGCTTCATGCCCATTAAGGGTGGAAAGTTTTGGAGTGGATCGGACTTTGATCACTCCAGCTTCTTCCAATGCCTTAACACTCAAATAGAAATTGGGGTTAACTTTTCCTAAATTCATTGAGCCAAAGCCATTAAAACTGTTCAGCAACCTGTTAATTGATTCTCCTCCCAGTGTATAATCAACCCCAGTGAATAAACTGCCACCCGACTTAACAGGCTCATCATTAATTCCAGCCGAAATTCCTGTTGCTACAGTATACCCGGATTGATTATCGATGATAATGACTTCAATTAAAATTAGGGGTATAACTTTATCAATCTTCGCAATGAATTGCTCCAGTTCTTTAATCACTGGTCTCGATCCACTGGCAATCAAACTATTCAATTCTGGAAATTCAGAAACTGATACATCTTTTTTTAATGTTTCAGGAATGAGCTCAGAAATTTTATCAACGGATCGATACATTAATTGAATTACCTTAGTTTCACGCAACCCCTCCAAACTTCTTTCTCCAATTAAATATATTCCGTCCTGAGTATTAAAGGTGTACTTAGTTCCATTAAACATATTAGTTAACAACTCATCATAGCTAACATTGATAAGGTTTAGATTGATTTTTCCTTCAATTTTTGTGTTAACAAAATAATTCAGGTTCAGTTCCTTGGAAATAATATCGATTATACTATCCATGGGTCTGTTCAGTGAAAAGATATCGATATGACTTTTATCATAAATCTCGTAGCTGAAGGAAGGGCCTTGTTTTATTTCGGGCTTTATCGCTTCAAGGTTATCAGTAATTTTCTTCGATTCCTTTTTTATTCCTTTAATATGAAAGCTTAGTGAATCACTCTTAACAATTTCTAATTGGTTACTTAATGCTAATTTGTCCAATGCTTCGTCAATACAGAGATCTCTAACATAAAGCGAGACTGTTTTATGAAGCATTTCAGGTGAACAAATTACAGTACTATTGCTTAGTCTGGTAATTTCTCGCGCAACTTCGGCTATGTCATCATCCTTTAAATCGAGGGTAAACTTGCTATTAATTGAATCGTAGAAAATTTTTATTTTTTTTACAACAGGAGGAGGCAGAGAAGGAACATATTTACTCACATTAATGATTTTGCCCGAAAAAGTTAAATCCAGATTAAGGTTTTTACACAAAAAAAGCAGCACATCCTTAGCCGGAACATCTACGAAATTATTGGTGATGGTTTGATTTAAGCCATTATCCAGATTAATATTTAAACTAGCTACTGTTGCCATATTCCTAATAAAATCTTTTATAGGTGTATCACTAACAGATAGTTCCAACGGATGATTAAGTCCGGGTATTTGTGCCGATGCCTCCTCAAGTTTTTTTGCAATGCTATCGAGTCTGGATTGCGCATGTATTGATTTTAAGCCCATGAAACCGATCAATACCATAAGTAAGATTAATCCAAGTATTTTTTTCATATTTCGATGCATCTAATTATCTATTATTTAGTTGTATTGGATAAATTTCAGAAAGTGAAGTCTCCCCTGCTTTAACCATTTCTATGGCAATATCAGCCATCGATTTAATGCCCTTCTCTTTCAAATAATTGCTTATTGAATATTCTTCCTTTTTAATGCTTTCAGCCAAAACCGAATCTATGGGGATGACTTCAAAAACGGCCTTTCGACCTTTGTACCCCGTATAATAACATTGGTCGCAGCCAACAGGAACAAAGTGAGTTTTAATCCCACAATTCTTATCTAAAAGGATAGATTGAGATTCAGGAATTTGAGTTTCTTCTTTTTTGCAATTAGGACATAACAATCGAACCAACCTCTGAGCAACACTTAAATTAATGGTATCGGCAATTAAAAATGCAGGTACTCCCATATCGATCAATCGAGAAATGGTTCCCCAAGCAGAGTTGGTATGAACTGTTGAGAGCACTAAATGACCCGTTAACGCAGCCCGAATTGCCATCTGAGCGGTTTCTGCATCCCGGATTTCACCAAGCATGATGATGTCCGGATCCTGACGTAAAAATGTTCGTAAGGCGCTTGAAAAAGTTAAGCCGATACTCTCTTTTAGTTGAACCTGATTAATCCCTTCCAGGGTATACTCAATCGGATCCTCAACGGTTAAAATATTTGTTTCTTCGGTATTCAATGTTTTAAGGCTGGCATACAAAGTAGTTGTTTTACCCGATCCGGTTGGGCCACTAATCAGTACGATACCATGTGACTTTTTTAAACCTTTCAAATAATCTTCTTGTTGCTTCGCAGCCAAGCCTAGATAATTAATATCAATTTCGGTTGCATCTTTACTTAATAATCGAAGGACTATTTTTTCTCCGTGAAGAGATGGTAGAGATGAAACCCTGATATCGAAATTTGAATTATTGGTTTTAAAAAAAATACGTCCATCCTGAGGCAATCTTTTCTCTGCAATATCCAGATTCGCTTTAATTTTTATTTTATTTATTAATGAAGGGTACTCACTTTTGGCGATGGTATATTTTTCAATTAATTTCCCATCGATTCTTAATCTCACACGACAACGTTCTTCATAACTTTCGATATGAATATCACTTGAATTAACTGTTTTGGCTTCTTCAATGAGTTTGTGTAAAAAATCATCCGATTTATAATCTGTGGCATTTAATTGCGTTTTTTGTTGTTTTTGTGTAGCATCCTGCTTACGATAATATTTACCTAATGACTTTTTAATAATTTCGGTATCGTGCTGAAGCAGTTTTACCTGCTTACCAAATAGCATTTCTAACTCTTCGTTAATTGAAGAACTGTATTTTTTCCGGTCGATATAAAAAGCATAAAAACTCCCATTTGATTTCGGGATAATGGAATAATGCCATGCTTGTTCGGCAGTAATGAGTTGTTGAATTTCAGTGGTTAGTTCAATAAATTCCATATTTAGCATAACTAGTTTATTATATAATCGATCAGCTGCATGCCATAGGCATCAAACTTGGTTAAAATTTGTATCATCATAAAAATTATATAGGAAATTGACATGTAACCGGCAAGCGGAATTCTACTTTGCAATCTGGTTTTCTGATTCAGTAAAATGGCTAGCATCAGACTAAAAACTAAGCTCACGAATAAAAACAGAATAAAGTTTAAAGTGGAAAATGCCATACAAATGGCAATAAAAAACAGCACATCACCCAATCCTATTTTGGTATTAATTATGTTTATAAAACGCTTTTCTTTAATACTGAAATAGGCTGACAACAAAACCAGTTGTACTGCAACAATGCCTAAATTACTTATCGCATTAATAAGAAGAGTCTTGAATTCAATTTGCCTTAAACCCGAAGCAAGCATAACGATAATTAAAACCGGAAAGATTATCCAGCTTACCGTATAGCTTTTAAGATCCTGATAAGCTATAAGTAAAAGGAAAGAAATTGTTAAAATGAATAAAACAGTTTTCATTAGTCCTTGGTAATTTCAATCAGGTTTTTGTTTTCATCTACTTCCCAGATATTAAAAATTCCATCCCGATCAAAGTCAACGACGGCCGTAGCCCTGGCTTTAAAACCTTCAACGGTAGCTTCAATAATTTCTATCAGGTAGTTGGCTTTACCCCCATCGGTTACTAATTTCTCCTGCTCAAACCCGACAGCTTCTAAATTATCGCTGTATTTTGAATACATGTAGAAGTGACTTTGTTGGAGGGTATGAACATGAGAGAGTTGCAATTTAGCCTCAGTTCCTTTTGCCTGAGAAATTAAGGGCATTAAAATAGGTAGGGCTAAGAGGATTAAAATCCCAATAATAATTAGAACTACCAAAAGCTCACTTAAGGTATAGGCAGGTATTTTTTTGAAGTCTATTGTTTTCATGGCATATGTTTTTAGATGAAGTTACATTCGAGCCGCTGATTAAACAATTGCGTACTGAGCTATGTTTCTGAACATTAAAAATTTTGGGAATTCGATAAAAGAGGATTCAACATTTTTTAACTGGGTAGTTTAGCCGGAAACAGAATAATTTTAATAATATTTAAATTTATTATTTAGTAATTCTCTGATTATTCATATTTTTTCTATTCCTTAAATATTTTTTTACATTTTATATTTTTTTATTCATATTCTTTTTTTTGCCTGCTTACAATATTTATGATGACAGATACTTCATTTTCCAGATAATAGCTAGTATGCTTGAATAAAGCCAAAAGGATAAAACGAATAAAACGGAATAAATAGTAGTTAACCAACTACTAATTTAAATCCCATTAACCATGAAAAAGATTAGCACCATTTTTAAAGTAATTTTTAACTCAAAAGAATTTAGTGATTTAAACATTTTATGTTTTACAGATGATCATGTTCAGAGACTTGTTGATAATAATATTTCAAGTATTCATGATCAGATGATCAGTGATACTTCAGTATTGTTTTATGAATTTTTAAATCTGCAACGTAATAAAGGAAAAAATGAAAACGCAAAAAGTAAACAAACCAAAGAAGTACAACAAATCATCAATGAATTAAAAGAAATGATAAGGAAGATGGAAGGCTATGTCAGAAGTCAGGTATCAAAACAATCAGAAATCTATCAAAGCCTCTTCCCAAATGGTCTAAGTGAATATTGCCGGATCAATCGTTCAAACATCGAATCCTTATTGAACAGAGTTATTTTTTATTTGAGAACACAAGAAGAACTTGTTGCTCCTGAAATCATGGAAAACATAAATAATTTATACGACGAATACAAAAATGAAAGAGAAGAACATTTAAGAAAAAAAATGGAACACAAACAAATTATTTGTGAAAATCGCGACTTAAGGACCGAACTCGCCCTGCAACTTCAACGAAATTTATATAATTTAGCCATCCTACATCTGGGAGATACTGATAAAGCGGATCATTTTTTTAACGAAAAACTATTAAGTTCGAAAAGACTTAAAAGTTTCGAATACTATAAATCCGGAAAAGTTTTTGATACTAAATTGAATAAACCTGATTTACATCGCTAATCAGTTCGAGAAAATTGGCACGATTTTCATTATTCAATTATTTAGTAAGTTGGTGATAACTTATCTGTATGCATGATAATTAATGTTCATATAGCTGTAATATTTTTTTTGTTAATTAAATTTGCCAATGCAAATTGTATAAAAACATAGCACTATTTAAATCCTAAGCAACTTTCGATACTCTTGACCATTTTAACCAATTTATATATAACTAGCCAAATTCAACATGAAAAATATTGCTTCAATCTTTAAAATTATTTTTAACACCAAAGAGTTTACGGATATTAATGTTTTATGTTTTGCCGAGGATCATTTATTGCGAATAATGAAGAACGATATCGCTGGCACCTACGATTCGATGCAAAAAGATACGAGTAAATACTTTTATAAATTATATGAACTACATCAAAAAAAGGAAAAGGCCAGGTTGCTGAAAAGTGAACTCACACAGGAGGTTAAAAACATTAGTGAATCTCTTAAAGAGTCAATAAGAAAACTTGAAGGTTTATTAAGAAGCCAGTTGGCCAAAGATTCAGAAGTGTTTTTAAGTGTATTTCCGAATGGCTTGAGTGAATATTGCCGTTTAAATCGTTCTAATACCCAATCCTTAATGACCAGGATTTTGATTTTTTTAAAAGAAAATCATGATCTGGTTACCCCAATGATAAGTAAAGAAATCACAAGCTTGTATGCCTTATATCAGGATAAACGAAAAGAACAATTAAACATCATACAAAAGCACGATGAAATTGTCAACGAAAAAAAAGTTGCACGTAAAAACTTATCCTTTCAATTACAGAAAAATGTTTATTTACTAGCCATCGATTATTTGGGACAGTTAGATAAAGCCGATGTTTTTTTCGATCAGAAATTATTGCTTTCGCAAAATTTGAAGAATTTCGAAAACGGAAAGTGGGAGAAGTTAAAGTTTGAGTTGGGGAAATAATTTCCGGTACCAGCACCCTGAGTGAAGTTGAAGGGTGAAGATGACGTTTCTATGCGCGGACTTTTCGATACGATCCCGAAAATCGGGATCACTCAAAGTCCGGCACGTATTGCACCCTGAGTGTTCCGAAGGAAAGTATCGAAGGGTGCTTCGTTCGAGTCGTATTTTATTACTTTTCACTCCGTAAAAAATTCAATATCCCTGCATGCTGCACCCTGAGCGAAGTCGAAGGGTGAAGATGACGTTTTGATGCGCGGACTTTTCGATACGATCCCGAAAATCGGGATCACTCAAAGTCCGGCACGTATTGCACCCTGAGTGTTCCGAAGGAACGTATCGAAGGGTGCTGCGAAAACAAAAACAATCTTCGCTTAAAGCATTGAACTTCAAATTCTCGCTGGCGCGGATTTGCCTGCCTGTCGTAGGTAGGTAATCCGTACCAATAAGGCTGGCGCTGGCGTGGACTTATTGGCCGAGCCAACTAAATGTAAATTACGTCCAATTTTTTATTAATGGTTTGTGTCCGGCAACTTCAACAACTAAATAATTTTCTAACCCGGCATAATTTCTGGCTGAACTAAAAATATAATCTTCAGGTTTTTCAACTAATAAATCATCAACAGGATTATGATGGATGTATGCTAGCTTTTCATAAAAAAATGCAGTACTAAAAATTTCTTTAGCTTGGTTTCCATCTTGCCACACTTTATATTTTTGATCACGTTTTAAATGCTCACATGATTTCGAAAAAAATTCAAGCATCCACTCTCTTCTGCTTTCTGACTCTTCAATTATTAAATTAATGATTTTCTTTGAAGTGAATTTCTTAAAGTCTCGTAAAATATCTGATAAAGTATGATTTCCATCAGCACGAAAAATTGCATGAATATGGCTAGGCATAATCACATAAGCAAAAATGGTTAAACCTTTATTTTTGATGCAATAATCAAGTGAATTGATGATAGCTAGTTTTTGATTCTTACGCGTAAAAATATCTACCCAACCAACTACGGTCATGGTAATAAAATAGGCTTTTGATTGGTCTTGTATTTTGTATTTATCTGACATTTCATTTTTATACCAAAAAGATAGAAATGTCACATGTACATTACAAATGGCTAATGCGGGCTTGCATTTTTGCTAGCGCGGACTTTCAGTCCGGGCTTTTATCATTGCCTGAATAGAAAGGCACGGATTACAAATCCGCGCGAGCTGGGGAAGGAAAGGCACGGACAATATGTCCGCACCAGCGGGTTTGCTATTTTTATTCTACTCTCGGACTATTTATCTGCCGCTGGCAGACAAGTCCGAGCGAGCGGGAGATAATCTTTTTACCATAAAAAAACCACAGTTTCCTGTGGCTTTTGCGCTTTGCGCACGGACAACATGTCCGCGCGAGCGGGAAACGTCCGCGCCAGCTTGGTTGGCACGGACAACATGTCCGAGCGAGCTGGCGTCTTTTTTGGTATTTTTGTGTTGATAATTAATCTAAAAAGACGCATTTATCATGATCGAACTAGGTAATCGTATTCAGGAGCTAAGAAAGCAGATAGGGCTAACACAGTCCCAATTGGCCAAAAAAATAGAGATTTCCCATACCCAGATGGCAAGGTACGAGACCAAAGGCGTACAACCACCTGCTGATGTATTGAGCAGGCTAGCCGATATTTTTGATGTCTCCATTGATTATTTGGTGAACGGCGATAAATCTAACAGAGCAGAACAGACCCTCAAAGATGCGGAACTGATAAAACAGTTTAAACAACTTGACCTATTGCCAGAAGATGAAAAAAATTCTATCCTTAAAGTGGTTAATGCTTTGATACGAGATTTTAAACCAAACAAGCGTACACCCTATAAAACAAAACCCAGCTCGTAAGGCTGGGTTTGTTGTTTTTATTCTACTCTCGGACGTGGACGTCCGAGCAAGCTGGGTCACTTGACAAAAAAGAAAAGGCACGGACAACATGTCCGCGCCAGCGGGGTAGGTATCACCGATCTTTTTAAAGCCGATGAAGTTTTTAAGGACATTGATTCTTACGATAAAACGTTAATGGAAAAAATTAACCTGATTGAAAAACTGGATGAAAAAGAAAAACAAGCTTTCTATTCGATTCTTGATGCCCTTGTCTCCAAGAAAAAACTAAAGGACACGCTTTCTAATGCCATTGACCTGGCTTCCTAGTTTATGTTGATAACTTTTATTGATGCTTTTAGGCAGCACCATGCAGCTTATAAGCAGTATTTTTAAAACCAAACAAGCGTACACTCTATAAAACAAAACCCAGCTTTTAAAGGCTGGGTTTGTTGTTTTTATTCTACGCACGGACTGCAAGTCCGAGCGAGCAGGGTTTTGCATGTTTGCTGAAAGGCACGGACAACATGTCCGCGCCAGCTAGAGTTTTCATTCTACGCCCGGACTATTTATCTGCCTCTGGCAGACAAGTCCGTGCGAGTGGAGCAAGATTTGCATTTTGTTTCCCAACCTTTTTGCAGGTTATTTTCACCATTGAGAATATTTTCCACACAATTACTTGAATAATTGTAAGTCAATTGTACCGTTAACGGGTCAAACGGTGGCTGATCTGCATTCATTGAATATTGGCTTTTAAGCGGCTCCCATTTCAATTGATTCGGTATTTTTTGAATAACTTTCTCACCATTGGCCGCCGACATTTCAATTCGGTAAAAGTAAACATCATTTTGATTAAATCTACTTTTTTCTTCAGCTTGGATAAATTCAATTTTGTCGTTTGGTATATATGATATAATGATCATTGAAGTTGATTTCCCCCAATGATCGTGTTGACCAACTAGAAAAGAACCCTGCTGATTACTATTATCCTCTTGTATAATAAAATTGGTTAAAATGCATTCAAGTAGCATATCTTCTTGGTCATCTGATTTAATACTCCTACAAGAGCTAAGTACAATACAAAACAGAAAAATTTTACTTAGATATATTAATCTTTGCCCTATGAACTCCATCGTAATTTGATATTGTTTTGTTAACTGGGTTATATACTTCAAATTTTATATTACCAAATCCCTTTCGGGATCTAGTTTGAACCGCATTTCCTGCATCATTAACTTTCTTTCCTTTAACAGTATATGGCATCAAACTATAGGGGTTGCCCTTTTCGTAACCATAATGCCCACTTGGAACGCTTTCTCCTCCAGGATGTGAATGCGATTGCTTAATTCCTATAAATCCTCTTTTAGAATAATCTATAACTACCGAAGGAAGTGTAGATACTGTTTCTTCATCGTGTGAAGTGACAACTACTGATATATTATCACCTGTTGGAGATTGTACATCTAACTTTCCAAATTCAACATCTGATCCTGCCGCAAATTTATAGAATGTCTCAGCTTTATCCGAGTTAGTAGATGTTACTGTCATATCTTTATCACTTTTTTCTACAACATTCTCAGATGTGAAACTCCCATTCGAACCGTATGTATAACTATCCTTTACAGCCCCATTATCTACCAATCGCACAACATCATCTCCCGCAACATTAGTAACTGTAATTTTTCCTGAAGACTTTTCAATATCAATAATATCATCCAACCTCCCATCAGGATCAATTCTCATTAGCGGATTATTTTGTACATAGTTGTATGGTGATAGCCATATCCTTTCTTCTACCATCGGATCAATAACATTCCATCTGGCAATCGTAGGGTCATAAAATCTAGCCCCGTAATCATACCAATTCAAACCAAAGTTATCTTGCAACTCCTTACCGTTGTACTTGTATTGGTTAGCTATGTTTGCTGCCTGTGCATTTGCGATACCACTAAAGTTCATACCAAAGGGATAATAATGATCTTGTTGTTTTATTAATCCGTCGTTGGCACTAAAGGTAACCCTGGTATTGCCTAAATGATCTTTTAAAAAGTATTGGTATTCAAAAACGCCAGCATTTTCCAGTAACCTACCCTCTTCAAACAGGGCATACTCCAAGCCATTGTCGTTATAAACGAAACTACCTGCATATGTTTTAGTTGAATTACCGTTTATTGGATCGAGCACCTGTTTTTCTAGTTTGGTTCCATTGGCATCATAAAGGTAAAGAATCTTTTTACCATCACCAAAGTCAATTTCACTGGGTAAATTCAGGTAATTGTATTTAATATTGATAATGCCTTTGTTGTCATCGCGGATCATGTTGCCGTT
Source organism: Bacteroidales bacterium (assembly GCA_963675215.1). GTDB lineage: Bacteria > Bacteroidota > Bacteroidia > Bacteroidales. The sequence goes on along the minus strand of OY775914.1, from coordinate 2,516,997 downwards.
AAAATCGTAAACGTATTCTAAAATACCATTGCTTTGCCTGTCGCCAAAGTCATTATTGCCAATATCGTCTATTGCGTCGTTAACGGCTATAAGTGTATTGCCAACGTAGTCATAAGTCAGTTGGTCGATAAATCCATAATCGAAGCTTGCAGTACCTGTTTTTTCGCCTTGTCGGCTTAAACTTTCAATATTACCGTTTAGGTCGTATGTAATATTGCTTACTCCGTAACGGTTCTCATTTGCATTAAAAGTGGTGGCCTTTTCGGCATACTTTGCGCTGCTAATTCGGTTAATTTCGTCGTAATCGAAACCATAAGCACGGGTAATCGCATCGGTGCTTACGCGCCATTGCATACCTGAGATGTTACCGTTAAATTGCTCATCAACATCAATCGCGTCGGCATCAAAGGCACTGTTATCGTTATACATCAGTTCCATTCCAAATAAGTCGCCATCGGTTTCGGTTAAGCCTGCATTATTTATACTTTTTAACCAGCCTCGAATATTGTAGGCATAGTCGATGGATTGCTTGAAACCACTATTAAGGTCGCCTGCCGTGTTTGAGTGCAGGTTCTTCTCAATAAGCTGCCCTAGGTCGTTATACTCATTTTGAATAATGTATTGGGCGGTTTGGTTGTTTACCTGATGCTTTACGTTAATAAGCCTGTCGGCGTGGTCGTAGGCATACCACCATTTCATGGTTGTACTTGTTGAGCTACCTGATAAATTAATGGTATGCTCCAGATTGGTAATTTCAGGGTTACCAATAAAGTCGTACTGAACGTTGCTAACATCGTAGCCATCTTTTGCATGCTCACTACGGCTTTGGATTAAACGGTCTTTTTTGTCGTAAAAATTTGCCGTATAGAGATAATCATCATCTGTTCCAAGTATTTTTACCCGTGTTCCGGTAGCTAAGCCTTTGGCTGTTGTTGCATTCCATTCATCAAAATCAGTATCGATTCGGCCATAGGCTAAATAAGCTTTGGATGTGGGTATAAAATTGTAATTATCGTAGAAATTATAACTCAAGTATTCGGTGATTCCAGTTGATGCCGGAAAAGCTATACAAGTGTAAAGTTGGCTTGCAGCATCATAACTTTCGAATAAATCAGCTTCGTTATCTACAATATTTTGAAGGGCATAACGTGTGGTATCAATCAGGTTTTCGTAAATACCTGTTGCCACAGGTCGGCTAAACTCATCGTACTTGGTGAAGAGCCATTTATTTTCCAAACGCATGTTGGCGTCTTGTGTAGCAACCAATCGGTCGAGCCTGTCGTAAAGCATGTACACCGGCCCCTGACCAGGTATGTTTTTCTCGATCATGCGGTTGTGGTGGTCGTAGGCATAGGTATAAACCATGTCTTCAGGGAACACATCTAATTCTGGCGTATAATCCTTAAAAGGATAAGTTCGGCCCGCATAATTATTGTATAAATTAGAAATTTCTTTGGGACTTAATGCGCGGTTCCAAATTCCAACTTCATCAATTTTGCCGTCGAAGGCATAATAATATGTACTTTTAAGCCCTAGCTTTACATCATTTGCTGAAAACACCAAAGGGTCAGCTATATACATACTCTTATTTAAAGCTCCATCGATAAATAATTTCAAATAATAGCCATTATAGCTGACTAATAAATGATGCCATTGATTATTTCGCATATTCTGGGTATTACCCGTGAGGGTTTTAATCCCAGAAGTTGTATTAACTTCAACTTTGGCATTATCAACGTAAGTTCCTAAATAATACGAAAAACTACCAGTTGTATTATCAATTATCCTACCTTCTATATCGCCTGACTTAATCCATGTTGAAATGGTGAATCCATCAACTAAATCGGTAGTAATGTTGGCATTGTTACCTAATGAGACATAGTCGTTTGAACCATCAAAATCGTATCCCAAATCTATTTTACCTCCAACTCCTCTGGCGGCGCCAGAAACAGTAGCATCGTTATTCGCAATCTCGTCAATAACAGCCCCTGAAGTTTCCTCAAATTTATAGTACGAAACCAAACCATCAATTTCAGAATGTGCTTCGGGAACCGGATCATGTTCAGGGCTACCGGCTGGTAAGCCAACAGGCTCAGGACCAAATGGATAGGAAACACCTGCATTTGAGTTATATAACTCCGTAATTTCTTCAGAGGTTAAAGCGCGGTTCCAAATGCCTACCTCATCAATTAAGCCATCAAACTCCTCATAGGTTGATGAGTATCTCTTTCTTGCGCCAATATGAACATATTCATTTTCAAAAAAAGGACCATACCAACCAATATCTTGTGAATTCTCCATTACTCCATCCACATATAAATAAAGATCATCTCCATCAAATTTTGCAACAACATGATGCCATGAATTATCATCTAAGTCCGTAGTTCCAGTTATTGATACATAAGAACTGTAACCAACCCTAACAGACAATTTGAGTTTTTCATTATCACCACCTAAATAATATGAAGAATAATATCCTTCATTTGATAATATTTTTTCAATATCAAAGTCAGAAGTTTTTATCCATGCTGAAAAGGTAAAAGCATCCTCTAAACCAGAACCAAGGGATGAATTGGAGCCCAAAGCGACATAATCATTATAGCCATCAAAATCAAAGGCTTTATTTATTTTTCCTGTTTGGTTACGAGTCGCTCCGGATACTGTTCCATTATTAATTCCCATTTCATCAATTGCATCTCCGGAAGTAGCATCAAATTTGTAATAGGAAACCATTCCATTAACTAGCGTACTAAGTGTTGGAAAATAAGTTAGCATCTCATCATTGTAGACTTCGGCTACCTCATCGGCATCTAAGCCTCTATTCCAAATTCCAACCTCATCAATACCTCCATCTAAAGCATGAGATGAATAATAATAATCTTTATCACATCCCAAAAAAACATTATTTTGATAAAATACCAGTGGATTGCTAAGTGTTATTGAGTTGTCGAGAACGCCATTTAAATACAAGGCCAACTTGCTACCATTGTATGTCGCGGTAATATGATGCCATTGACTGCTAATATAAAAACTAGTATTCCCGTTAAGGGTTACAGCACCTCCTGTGGTATTTACAACCAATTTTGATTTATAAGAATTTTTGGCCAAATAATAGCCAAGGCTGGGGGTTTCATTTGCAATAATTCGTCCATCGTAGTCTGAACTCTTCACCCATGCAGTAAAAGTAAAACCACTTGCTAAATCAGTTGTAATTGATCGATCATTCCCCAAGTTTACATTATCGTCATAACCATTAAAATCGAAAGCTTTTCCACTATGGCCTGTGACGCCGCGATTGGCACCATCATTTACACCATGATTATTTCCGAGTTCATCAATAACAGCACCTGAGGTTTCATCCAATTTATAATAGGAAACAAGTTCATCGGTCAGTTCGTAATTCTGAACACTACCCGCACTTTCAATACTACTCTCTGCCAATCCTGCAATTTCATCCCATGCTAATGGACGGTTCCAAATACCCACCTCATCCATCAAGCCGTCAAACTCTTCGAATGCTAGGTATTTACCTTGAATTCCAATGTTAACATTATTTTTATAAAAAACAGGCAAATTAGTCATAGACATATAATTGTCCAGTACGCCGTCAACATATAAGTATAGTTTATCACCATAATACTTGGCAGCCACGTGACGCCACTGATTATTATTTACTGATGTAATACCAGATAAGGTTTTGTTTCCATCATCTGTATGAACAGTTAATCTTAACTCACCAGAATAAATTTCAAACCAAAAAGACTCTGCGTAGTATCCATGATCATTGTCCACAATCCTACCATTACCATCAGATGTTTTGATCCATGCAGAAAATGTGAATCCATCACAAAGTTCTGTAGTTATAGATGAATTATTACCAATGGATACATAAGAATTATATCCATTAAAATCAAAAGCTTTGTTGAATTTTCCAGTATAACCTCTTGATACATTAACACCTGAGCCTGAATTATTACCCATTTCATCAACGACTTCACCTGAGGTAGCATCTAATTTATAATAGGAAACAAGCCCGTATTTTATTCCGGTATTTGCAGGTACATCCTCAGGAATGCTATTCTTCAGGGCTACCAAATCAATGTCTGGTAAATTATTGATAAACTTGTTATAGGCCTTTGGTGGTAATACACAAACTAAATTGTTATAGTCATCGTAAATATAATAGGTTGAGAACACATCAGCACCCGAGTAACTTGTTTTTAAAATAACCTGTCCACTAAAGTTTTTATATTCCTTGGTGATGTTTCCGTTTTCATCGGTGGTTTGAGTAGCATAGAGCTTACCAACATCATAAAATCCAGCATTTAAATAGGTGCTATTTGCTTCGTCCCATGTTAAATATGGAATTTCGTTCACAACATTGGTTTGGAAATTGAAACTGATTGGATGTTTATCTAATTGCCAATCAGATCCCGGGGCTCCCTGAGCCACAACCCTATTCAGTGGTGAATTATCCCAAGCTTTTACAGCAAACGGGTAATTTGTTGAATCAGATCCTGCAATAGTATTACTGTAGAAAGATGGAAGTCTGTTAATCCAATTATCATCAAAATTACCTGTTCCGGCTATGGCTGCATAGGGTAAATAACTGATGGTTTCTCTACCCATATCATCATATTCAATTACCTGAACCAAATCCATTTGGCTTTGGGTAGCCTGTTTTTGCACTACTTGTATTGGTCTGCCTATGCCATCAATGTATTGAATACTTTGATGGGCATTAGTGATATTGACCAGTAGTGGATCTACAACCCCCTGATTTTTAACACTGGAGGTTTGTATATAGTTTTTGGTTTGGGTTTGCGCAAATAACAAACCGGATATGAGTAACATTAATGCTGCTAAAATATATTTTTGATTCTTCATGATGAAAATTTTTACTTATTTATTCAATACCATCGAATTATATTCAACTTTTAATCTGGTTGTTGTGATGCAACAAAATCAATAGTTACAGATCGGGCAACACCTCCCGAAGACGGTGTAAATGTGATTTGTCCACTCTGTGGTATTCCGGGTATACCATCATTTGGGTCAGCAGTGCACGTTACAATTACACTTCCATCACCCGAACCAGAAACCGTACTAATACTTAACCAATCAACATCTTTAGATACGGTCCAGCTCGCATTTGAGCTTACCTGAATAGTTACCTGGTCGTTTACCGCGCTTACAATTGCAGCCAATGGGGATAAACTTACCCTTCCAATAAACCTCTCCTGGGTAATGGTTAGGGTTCTGGTAAGACCTTCTCCAGCTATGGTAATGTTTGCTGTACGATCAGAACTTGTTGTATTTTCGGTTAGTGTAAAGCTCACCAAAGTACCAGCAGTTGTATAACTAATCCAGCTCTGGTCTGCAGGAGGAATACTAACCGCAAAGTTGTTCGAAAAGTTATTACTTGCCGTAATGCTGTATGTTCCTGCATCTGAGTTTTCGGATATGCTACTTTGGCTAAGATTTAATTCAGGATCTGCTCCTGCCTGAGTGATAAGCTCTTCGGCGTAACAAATACTTCCTTCTGCCCCCAATGCCTGAACCCGGATTACCGATTGTCTTGGTGTAACCTCATAGTTTTCGTCACACCAGACAAGAATCAAATTATCCTGATTTGGTCCAGAATAGTGCAACCAGGACGGAACACTAACATCGTAGGTAGCTTCAGTAGTGCTTACCAGTACATCAAATGCATTTGCCTGAGATATTCCGGCTGCTGAAATATTTGACTCTTCTGTAATGATTGAAAAACTACAATTAGGGTCTTGTGAAATTAAGAAGGTTTGCATTACGGTGCCCGACAAATCTTTAAACTCAACATCGTAGAAACGGAAACTTCCTGAATCGTTTGGTTCTATTACAAAACGACTCGTTGCTTTAGTAAACCCTATCCAATCTGCACTCTCAACCACATTATAATCGGGTAAGTTTGTACTCACCGTTACAACAAAGTTCTCCCCATCGGGATTTGCATTTTTGAAGGTAGGATCGAGGGTTAGATATGGTGTTGCTCCCTCTTGATCTACATCAAGAAAAGTAGTACAAGTACCTCCTTCTACTGTGATTCCAATTCTAAAAAATCTATCTCCTAATGTTGTATCAGCCTTGCATGTAACGTCATAAAAAGGACTGTTTTCTGTAACAGTAATCCAGGAAGGACAATCAAAATACACTTGTGTTTTATTGGTTGATATGGTAATACTCTGTGTTCCTCCACCCGCAGGAAAACTTAAGCCCGTGTTAAATGGCGGATCAACAGAAACATTACATGGCGTATGGTCCTGGCTTATTGTAATAGAATCCAGTAAATTATGACATGTTCCGGGTACGCTTATTTTTAAAGTGACATCCCTGAAATCATAATCATTTTTGTCTGCCTCAAAAACGATGGTATTCCCCACAGGAGTTGCTTGTAACCAACCATCAATTTTTTCGGTTGGAACATAAGGATGCCAGTTGAGGTTGCTAGAAACTGTTGCAACAAATGTATTAGTAGGCCCTCCGACAGGATCAATTGCACCGGATGTATTGATGATGTCAAATTCATCGGTATTGGCTTGCTGGGTAACGGTAATATCTTTTGATATTCCATTGCCAGAAATAGTAATTGTTCCACTCCTGCTTGAACCAGTTTCATTTTCAGTACAATCAAAAACCAGATTTCCTGATACGATGGAAGCATTGGATATCCAGTCTAGGCTTTCCTGAGGAGCGCCAAAACTACACACATTTGAAGTAATTTGAACTGATACTCCTTCTTGAGCACAAGCTATAATTGTTTTATCAGGAGCATCTAAGGTCAAAGGATTTTGTTGAACCGTAAATGTTTCTGTACACGCTCCGGCAGTAATGGTTATTATACCATCTCGATAAGCGCCTTCATCATTCGGTTCACAATCAACTCTTAAGGTAGTTCCTACAATTGATGCGTTAATTACCCATGAAGGCCAGCTTGTTACTCCAGGGGTTGCTCCTGTTGCAGTAACTGTAGCAACATCAGATAATCCACCACATGGGTTTACAGCCCCTGATCCAGGATTAACTGATAATGTACATAAAGGCACTTCAGTGTAAGTTCTTGGAGTTGCATATTCGCTATCTGCATATCCTGTTTTAACAGCAAAAGCATTGAAAGTTGTTGTTTCAGTAATTGTAATTATACCGCCACTGGGAATTGAAGGGCTCGACCTTGTTGGTAATCCATTGCTTGAGTAATAAATGGTTGCCCCTGGTGTTGAGCAATAAAAGGTTACATCCATTGAGCCTGTAAAATCTCTTGACGAAGGTGAAATATCAGGTTGTGCAACCTGAATCGTATAGGTTCTCGGAGTTGCCTCATCGCTATCAATGTAATTTATTTTTTTAGCATAAGCCCTGATCATTTTTGTGCTCGTAATTGTAAAATCGCCTGAGTATTCCTTCTTACTTGCTGAGGTTTTAGGGTCAGTATTATCATCTGTATAATAAATGGTTGCTCCGATTGTGTCACAGGTAATACTCACACTAATTGAATTGGTAAAGCTTTGCGAGTTTGGATTAATTACGGGAGTTGCAACTTTTAGCTGTGTTACATTATAGGTACGGCTAACATGTGTACCCGGGTTACATCCGTTTTTAAAAGCCCTGGCGTTAAGTGTTGAAGTACCCGGATCTAATGGGATGGCCGAGCTATATTGCCTACAGCTATCATTGGGAACGGTATCGCCAAAGGCATAGTAAATTATTTCTCCTGCTAATGCACCCAGCTCAACACTTTGAGGCCAGTCGTAATCACCACTACCTATACTAAATGTTGGCTCAGAAGCAGAACATTCAATGGTATAGGTAGCACTTACTACTGTACTCTGGTTACATAAATCGGAATAAGCAATTGCCTTAATGGTGGTAGTTGTACCTTCAAGTAAAGTTATGGGTGTACCGTTGTATAAAGTTTTGGTATTATTGGGTTCACTACCATCTAATGTATAATAGATAGTATCATTTTCTGTTCCAGGGATTAAGTTAACATCAATTGAAGCAAGGTAAGTTCCTGAAGTATGACTAAAATCAGGTGCAGCAGTTTCGCAAGTTACGGTATAGACTGCGCTATCAATTTCACTTGAAATACAAATATCTGAATAAGCTTTGGCTTTAATGGTAGTTATAAAACCAATAGGCATAAAAACAGGTTCAGCATATAATGTTGATGTAGAGTCGGGTTCACTGCCGTCTAAAGTGTAATAAATGCTAACATCCGGTGTTAGGCATGAAATTCCTACCTTTAATGAATCAGCATAGGTTCCGGATATGGAATCGAAAAGAATGCTGTCAACTTTACAGGAAACGCTATAAGTAGCTGTTACTAAATTGCTGGGATTGTAACCATCAAGCAAAGCAATGGCATTGATGATGGTATCCATACCTCCCGGGATATAAATTGAATCGCCATACAAGTATGAGGTTTCATCAGGAATGGTATCACCAAAGGCAAAATACACCTTACTACCCGGAGTTAAGCCGTTTATTTTAACGTATAAAGAATCTTCATAATTTCCTGCAACGGGTTCGAAAACAGGATCGGCAACATATAGAAAATTAGCGGTTGCTGTTTGGTAATTGTAATCGTATTTTTTTACAATCTCTCCCTCATGATTTCTGATAAGCGATAAACGCCCGAAACCATCATATTCATAAAAAGTTGTTTGTCCACGTTCGTTCGTAGCAGAAGTCATACCTACCAATGGATTGTAAGTATAGGTTTCAATTTTTGCATTTGAAAGTGATGAGCGAAAATTATCCAACGAGTTTCTAAAAACGCCCTCTGAAACAGCGTCTGTATCTATATCAGATAAAGCTTGTAAAGAAGCCTCATGAGGCTGAACTTCGCTAAAAGTTGCTCCTGTAATTTTAGCAATGGGCTTTGTTTTGTTATACCCCCAAATATATATGGTGTGCTTGTCATCAAGCTTCGATACTTCTTTTATATTTCCATAATTATCATAATCATGAAACTCTACCCTGTTCTCAAGTGCATTCCCTCCTTTTGAAGTTTGAATGTAATGTGGTAATGTCAACCCACCTGAATAGGTAGTATCATAGATTGTTAATTGAGTAGAAAGCAGGCTAGGAGCGTTAACACCTACTTTTTTATATACTTCCTGTTTAATGGGTTCGGCAATTCGATGTTCGTTAACCAATGCAGTTAATCCCATTTCAGGGGCATAATAAGTTTTATTGATTAAAGTATCACCAGCACTTTTAAAAGATTTGACTGCAGAAGCCAGAAGTTGATTGTTATCATAAATAAACTCCTGTTTCACAACAACCTCATTTGCACCAAAATAATTGGTTGTGGTTGTGCTTTTTAAACGGTGCCATTCGCTTACGCCACTATAAAATCCATACTTGAGGGTATTAACTGCAAGAGAACCAATGGTATTAACAACATGCACTCCAAAATCTTGCAAGAAATAAGTCTGTACGGTTTCATATTCGTTTTCAACTTTTTCAACAGAGGAATACAGATCGTTTTTAAATTCAAACTTTTCTTGTCTTATTAAATTTCCTCTTATCCAATCTGAATATAAGTCGGGAAGATGAACATTACCAAACGTCACAGAATTATAGTGTTCCCTGTCCCCAGATACATTGAAAGCATATTCGGTTTTTGCACCATCAGTTCTGTATTCGGTTACATTACCATACCCTAACACACTCCCTTTAACAGATGATAAAGGTGCCTGGCTATATGATGTTAATTTAAGAACATTGTGACCAGGCTCACATGTACTATTGTAATATTGTTCATCCAGAAATATGGGTGATGAAATGGTGTAACCGCTTGTTAAATTTGATCCAAAAAGATTATAATTATAATTTTTTTCGATGGTGTTACCAAAACCGTCCGTAATTATGGTTTTCTTAACACGAAGCCCCCCGATATTGAGGTATTCAGGATGCGGGTCTTCTCCCCATTTAATAGTTACAGAAAAATCACCATCCGTTGACTCACTATTATTAATCGCTACAACTTTATATGTCCCGGCTGGCAACTCAAAATCTGAGGAACCATTGCTTTCGATTATCTCCTCTGGAAATAATGGATCACTTACACCAACTACTTTAAGCAGATAATCACATCCCAAACCTTGTGGTTGACTAGGATCACTACTTGTACATCCGGTTACAGTAGTTACAAAGTTAACCGGGCCAACCCTTCCAATCCCGATAGTAATTTCTTTTGAATAATCATATTGTACATCCGGATCTAAATTCAAAGGATCTTTATAAAAGGGTACTGTACTTTCATCTAAACGATTCCTAAGATTATAATCAGTACTAACTTCACTAATTACATTAGAAATTTTAGCGGTATTACTCTCATAATAGTATTCTGCACTTCCTCCGGTTGGGTAAATTATTTTTTTCAAAATACTGGCCTGTGAAAGTTCAGCATCAACAGTCCTGTCTACATCACCAATATATAAACCTGTAGTGGTTCTGGTTTCAGGTAACAGGCTTGTATTTGATATTTTTCCGTTATAATACCCCCAATAATCCTGAGCGTTTGAAAAGCGACTCGGAAGCTGAATGGGATTATACTCCAGAATATAAGGTGGTTTTTTTTCTCCAGTGCTTGTTTGTTCCTCAACAGCAAGTAATTTCAACCTATAACGCCTTTGATTAGCATCTCCCAAACTAGTCCATTTACTTATTTCCGGACTTGAATAGAAATAATCATGATAAAGATTAAAACTTTTCCAAAGACTATTCTTTTCAAAAATGTTTATTTTTTTTAACGCATAATCACCCGTTAAATCTACCCTACCTACATTGTCATGTATAAATTCCACTTTGCCATTCGAAAACTCAATTGAACTAACATATACAAGATCGGTAAATACATCGGAAAAAGATGCGCTGAAAGCACTTGCATCACATTTAGGCCAAATAAAGCTCTCCTGAGTTTTATTTAACTGCCTTACACCTCCTATTATAGATCTATAGTTAAAGTTTACCTGATGCCCTGTTGGTGCTATAATATCCATTAAATACCACGAACTGGTATGATCCGGAATATTATTTGATGCATTATTAAAGGCCATTGAATTTTCTTGGCGGGAGTAACTAATTAAGCCAGGATTCTCCTCAACACCAGATCTAGTTCCGTCTTGCGATTTTCCAAAATAGTATTTGAAACCATCCGGTGTAGTAAATACCCAGCTTTCTATCCTATCACTCGTTCCATAATTCTCTTCTATTTCAATATTACTATAAGGTGCTTGTATAAACTTATCGGTAGTCTGATCATAAAAAAATCTTCCGGAATAACCCGAGAAGTTAAACATAAAAATGTCCGGTTCGTAATCCCTGTTCCCGACACTCATTTCCACAAACTGATTATATCTGGCATCATGAGCTATCCCCCTCAGCACCTCAACAGTGTAAGTCGTATTTATGTAACCTTGACTACAATCATCGGGTAACCCTTGTGTTATCCTTGTTATTACTCCCCCAGCATTTAACGTCCAGCCAAGTCCAACCCAAGAAGCCACTTCTTCAACCTTAATCCCTCCGGCATGATATGATAAACTTATAGGCACTGAAATAGGGCCTTCACTAATTGTATATATTGGAATCCCAATATTTGGAATTCCGGTTGCCAACGAAACAGGAGCCTCAACATACTTTCCAAGAGAAGCTGCATTAGGAGAAGGCGGAATAACATTGTTTATATAATCTTCAGATTGTCCAAATAGAATTAAATGGGTTATTGCCAAGATTAATGACAGGAATAAGACTTTTGTTTTCATTTTATAATAATTTGAATGTTTATCAACGAACTAGTTCAGTAAATAAAAATGTTATAAAATGGAGCAATTAAAAAACTCTCAAATCACTGTTTATTATTGATTATGAAAACAAGAATAAAAAACTTAGAAAAAATATTCCTATTTAATTAGTTTTAAGAAATAAACTAATAGAAACTAAAATATATGGTGCTTTCGTAAATTTAAAATATTAAAAACAATTTTACTTATCTAAATATTTAAACAGAACAAATCCACTCAATAATTACTTTTTAGAATTAAAATAAACTTATAATAAATATAAAATATTAGCCTGAATATGTTTTGAGAAGTTAATGGTTATTTTTATCGAAGCCGTTAAAATTAAACCGAAAACGAAGTACTTATTTTAAATATTGGGAGGTACATTGAAATTAGAATAACTGCTACAAAGGCTCCAATAAAAACAATCATGAGTGGTTCAAGAACAGAGCTAATCATACCTGTTTTATGATCAATTTCTTTCTGGTATTGGTCTTTAAGTACAGAGAAAGTTTTGTCAAGTTGATTTACTTCTTCACCAACCTTAATCAAGGAAATCATTCGCTTATCAAACAAAGGGTAAGTTTTCATGCTTTCATACAAGGGTTTACCTTGAGTAATATCATTCTCAATATTTTTTAAGGCGGAATTTAAAGGGTAAAAAGTAATCATATTCCTGACCAGGCTGATGGCATTTAAAAGTGGTAGTTTGGCAGAAAGCAATAACTCCATCGAAAGACAAAACCTTGATATTTGTATGCTTCTAATGATAGGACCGAATAAAGGTGTTTTCAAATACAAATTATCTCTAAACTTAACATATTGATTATTGTGTTTCATTGTCTGAACAATAAAAAACAAGATGACAACTAAGACGATGAGTACCATAAAAATGGTAGAGGATTGATGCGAAAGCTTTATAATAAACTTCGTCAATTCGGGCAAGCCTTTATCGAAGCGTTTATAAATTTCTTCAAACATCGGGACGATAAAATTTAACATGAAGGCCACAGCAATAATAGCGGTTGATATCACAATTGAAGGGTACATAAAAACACTTGTGATCTTTCGTTTTTGCTCAATTTTCTTTTTAAAATAATCATGTAAATCATCCAGTACTGTATTAAGTCTTCCTGTCTCCTCTCCTATTTGAATACTGTAACACTCGTATGAAGAGAACTTTCCTGTTTTCAAAAAAGCTTCTGAAATACTGGTACCACTGACAATATCCTCATAAATACCATGTATGAATTCCTGTTCTTTTTTCTTTTGAAAATTGTCCTCCAAAATCTCAAATGCTACCCTAATATCGATACCTGATGAGAGCAGGATACTTAGGTCATTATAAAGTTGCTCCTTTTTTTTATCTGAAAATTTATTTCTGCCCAGAGTTATTTCTTTGTTTAAAAACTCACTGATCTTTTTAATGAAAGGCTGACCCTTTTTAACACTTGAATAACTGCTTTTCTTTGCAATTATATTTGAGATATCAATTTCGCTCATCAAAAAATGCTTTAATAATTTTCAATAAAAAAATGCTTACTAAACTTAAGTAATTTATTTTAGAAGTGCTATTTAAGAATAGGCACCGACTTATTAATAAATTAAGGTGGAATATTTAAGTTTGAGTTATAGAAGACTGCAGGTTCGAATCTTTCTACCCCGACACTGAAAAACAATCAAAAAAAAAGATTTTCCCTCAAACGATACCATTCTATTGTCATTATTTGCAACCACAATTAAAAATAAATTTAACATATAACGTGTTAGCTGATTTTTCTTAAATTTAACACAGGTTAAAATTTATGGTTGACTTCATTTACTCCTCAAAATTGAAGTCCTAATGATATTAATCACTCATTAAAATGAATCCTTATGAGTGGTGAATAAAAACAAGAAAATAAACTAACATGAAAAATAAAACCATCTTAACGCTTGTGTTAATCATTTTTGGACTATTTGTGATTTTTTTATTTACGAAACGAGAGCTGAACAAACAACATTATGAGCCGGTTAAAATTGATCCGGAATTCAGTAATTATATTTCTGCTTATACTTCGGGTGTAATTTCTGTCAATACAAATATTAGAATTGTACTAACAAATCCAATTTCCGAGATTGTTACGACCAACCAATTAATTGCGGAGGAGCTTTTCAATTTTCAGCCTTCAATTAAAGGAAAAACGTATTGGATAGATAACAGAACCATTGAATTCAGGCCAGATGAATTATTACCTTATGGATTAATTTACAATTCAAATTTTTTATTACATAAGATCATAGAGGTACCTCAAAAACTGGAGGAGTTTAAGTTCCAGCTCCAAACCAGCCATCAACAATTAAAAATCCAAAGCACCCATCTTCAACCTTATTCGAACGATGATCTGGAATCAAATAAATTTACAGCAATCATCTCAGCTACAGACTTTATCGATAATGACATCTTAGAAAAGATGATTCGTGTTGAATTAAATAATGAACTGCTTGAACTCACATGGGAACATCGTAATAATACGCAACAACATATACTCTCCATCGAAAATATTAAAAGACTGGAAGCAGATGGTGAACTAAAAATATTAATGAACGGTTCTTTAATTAAGATTGAGGATAAAGAAGAAATTGTAAAAATTCCTTCTATAAGCAATTTTAAATTAATGCAAATATCGGCAGTTCAAACTCCTTCTCAGCACATCTTGATAAAATTTAGTGATCCTATCCTAAAAACACAAGATTTACGGGGGCTCATTCGAATAAAAGGGGAACAAGATTTAAAATTCCAAATTGATGGAAACGAAATAAGAGCTTACACAACCAGACGATTAACCAGTTCAAAAGAAGTGATTATCTCAGCAGGCATCCAAAATACGAATGGCTATAAAATTCAGGATCAATATGCTCAGGAGCTAACTTTCGAATCGATTAAACCCCAGGTTCGCCTAATCGGCGAAGGAGTAATCATGCCTGATTCTGAAAATTTAAAAATCCCATTTGAAACGGTGAATCTATCAGCCGTTGATTTAAGAGTCATTAAGATATTTGAAAATAACATTCTTAGCTTTTTACAAACCAGCAACCTTGACAGAGACAACAGACTCAAACAAGTAGGACGTTTGATCTTAAAAAAGAAGATTGAACTCATTGCTCCTGAGGCAATAGACTATGGTCAATGGAATGCTTTTTCGATTGATTTATCCGAACTCATAGATACCGACCCAGGTTCCATATACAGGGTCGAATTAAGCATGAAGAAGAGCTATTCCCTTTATCCTTGCGAAAACTCAAACCTGACAAATAAAGAAGAAACTGAAGACTGGGACAATGCAGAAGAAACTGAAGAAAGCTTCTGGGATAATCCTTACGGATACTATAATTACACTTATTACGATTGGCAAGAACGTGAGAATCCATGTCACGAAGCATTCTATGCCAATAAAACTGTTTCCCGAAATATGCTGGCATCAGATTTAGGAATTATTGCTAAATCTGGTTCTGACAAGAAAATGGTTGTTGCAGTTACAGATTTAAACTCAACAAAACCTTTGAATGGAACAAAAGTTGAAATTTACAATTACCAGCTTCAGTTAATTGATAAAAAGAGAACCGATAAAAACGGCTTGGTGAGTATTGGCTTTGAACAAAAACCCTTCCTGCTTGTTGCGGAAAAAGGAAAACAAAAAGGATATTTAAAATTGGATGATGGTTCATCGCTTTCGCTCAGCAAATTTGATGTTTCGGGCAAGGTTGTTCAAAAAGGGATCAAAGGATATCTGTATGGCGAACGCGGGGTCTGGCGGCCAGGTGATTCCTTATATATAACTTTTATTTTGGAGGACATACAAAAAAAACTTCCAACGCATCATCCGGTTGTTTTTGAACTTGATGATCCCAATGGTCAAACTGTAAAAAGGATTGTAAACACCCAGGGGATGAATGGGTTTTATTCTTTTAAAACAAATACCAGTGCAACAGCTCTAACAGGTAACTGGCTTGCCAGAGTGAGAGTGGGTGGCACTACCTTCACAAAACAATTACGAATTGAAACCATTAAACCGAACCGGCTAAAAATCAAACTTGATTTTGGCAAAGAGAAATTGAGTATCGAAAATGATAAAATACGGGGCAAACTTAATATTAAATGGCTGCATGGTGCCATTGCAAAAAACTTAAAGGCACAAGTTGATGTCAAGTTGAATAAAACCAGTACTCATTTTGACCAATATAAAGATTATATTTTTGATGATCCGGCCGCTATATTCTATGCAGAGGAATATACTATTTTTGACGATCGTGTTGATGATAAAGGAGCTGCTGAAATAAAGACAGAATTCAATCTTTCACAAAATGTTTCGGGGACACTTAATGCAACATTTTTAACCAGAGCCTTTGAAGAAGGTGGTGATTTTAGTATAGATCAATTTACAATTCCTTACTCCGCAAACAAATATTATGTTGGGCTGAAAACACCAAAAGGAGACAAAGCCAGAGGAATGCTGCTCACTGACGAGGACCATAAAGTTGAAATCGTAACTGTAGATGCCGATGGCAAACCTGTTAAAAGAAAAAATCTAAAAGTAAACATTTACAAAGTACACTGGAGATGGTGGTGGGAATCAGGTTCCGATAACCTGGCATCTTACGTTGGGAGTAGTCAACACCATCCGATTTTCAGCAAAGAAATTTCAACTGATGAGGTTGGAATTGGCGAATTCACTTTCACTATCAAATATCCCGAATGGGGTCGTTATTTAATTCGTATTACAGATTCGGATGGGCATAGTTCAGGCAAATCAGTTTATGTCGACTGGCCGGGATGGGCAGGTCGAGGGCAAAGAGAAAACCCCGGCGCTGCCAGTATGCTGATGTTTTCTTCGGATAAAGACAAATATAGTGTTGGAGAAAAAGCAAAAATTTCCTTTCCAAGCAGTGAGGGAGGTCGTGCATTAATCAGCCTCGAAAATGGATCAGAAGTGATTGATATGTTTTGGGTTGAAACTACCGACAAAGAATCAAATTTTGAGTTTGGGCTTACTGAAGCCATGGCTCCAAATGTTTATGTTAATATCACGCTTATTCAGCCACACAAGCAAACAGCTAACGATCTTCCTATACGACTTTATGGTGTGATACCACTACATGTCGAAAATTCCGCCACACGACTTCACCCAAAAATTGTGATGCCTGAAAAACTTCGTTCAGAAGAAGCATTTGAGCTAACCGTGAAAGAAGAACAGGGAAAAGCAATGACGTATACCTTAGCCATTGTAGACGAAGGCTTGCTTGATCTAACCAGGTTTAAGACTCCTGATCCCTGGAATATTTTTTACTCAAAGGAGGCTCTGGGTGTAAAAACCTGGGATCTTTATGATTTTGTATTGGGAGCTTTTGGAGGTAAAATTCAACAAGTGTTCTCAATCGGTGGAGATGAAGATTTAATAAATAAAGGCAATAAAAAAGCAAATCGATTTAAACCGGTTGTAAAGTTTATTGGCCCGTTTACCTTACAAAAAAACCAATCGAACCAACATCGGATTCAACTCCCGAAATACATTGGAGCGGTGCGAACAATGGTTGTTGCAGGTAAAGATGGAGCTTATGGTTTTGCACAACAATCAACACCCGTAAAAAACCCTTTGATGTTGTTGGCAACCATGCCACGGGTAGTGGGTCCAAATGAAAAATTAAAGCTTCCGATTACCCTTTTTGCGATGGAAGAGAAGATTAAAGAGGTTAAGGTTAAAGTTGAAACCAACGAGTTCTTTAGGGTAATAGGTAAGCAAGTGCAAAGTGTCAAGGTAAACGAAGTTGGAGAATTCGAACTTGATTTTGATTTGGAAGTTTCTAAAAATACAGGAATAGGTAAAATAAAGGTTTTGGCTTCCTCAGGATCTGAAAAAACCGATTATGAAATTGAGATCGATATTCGTACTGCAAACCCTTCCATTACAGAGACTTATGCCGGAATTTTAAATCCTGGTGAAAATTGGGAAAAGGACACAAAAGTATTTGGTTTAGCGGGAACCAATCAGGCAACGCTTGAGGTTTCCAAAATTCCACCCATAGATTTTGGAAGGCGCTTAAAATACCTCATAGATTATCCGCACGGATGCATTGAACAAACAACTTCAGCAGTTTTTCCGCAGTTATACCTCTCTGCTGTAATGGAGATAAAACCGGAGATGAAAGATAAGATACAGCAGAACATCGAAGCCGCCTTAAATCTTTTTTTATCATTTCAATTACCTGAAGGCAGCTTTAGTTATTGGCCTGGAGAAAATTCTTCAACTGACTGGGGTAGTAGTTATGCCGGTCATTTTATGATTGAAGCTGAATCCAAAGGCTATTCATTACCAATTGGAATGAAGGAAAAGTGGTTGGCTTATCAAAGTCGCCAAGCCAGAAATTGGACCCCTCTTTTCAATAAAAGTGATCTTGATCAGGCTTACCGTTTATACACTCTTGCACTGGCAGGAAAAGCAGAAATTGGGGCAATGAACCGCATGCGTGAAATGCCGAAATTGAGTCTCCAGGCCAAATGGCGTCTGGCTGCTGCTTATGCACTCGCAGGTAAAGAAAACATTGCAAATTCAATGGTTGAAAAACTTAGCTGGGAATTGACTGAATATAATGAGCAATTGAACACCTTTGGTTCTGCAACACGCGATCATGCCATGATTTTAGAAACACTTACCATTTTAAATAAAAAGAAAAATGCTATTCCGCTGATGGAAATGATTTCTAAAAAATTAAGCGCAAACAATTGGATGAGTACGCAAACCACAGCTTACTGTTTAATGGCTATGGCTAAATTTGCGGGTAATATTGATGCTACGAATAAACTTCTAAAATTCAGTTATACTTTTGATGGGGAAAATGATGAAATCAATACTGATAAATCGATCA
This sequence comes from Bacteroidales bacterium, assembly GCA_963675215.1. GTDB lineage: Bacteria > Bacteroidota > Bacteroidia > Bacteroidales. The sequence continues at coordinate 2,498,266 of OY775914.1, read as the reverse complement.
GGCAATTCCAACATAAATTAATGAATACGGACAGTTTTATAACGACAATTAAAAATAGTGGGGGTTCGGTTTTGTACATCAATCTTTCGGTTGAAGGGACTCCAATTGAAAATATGCTTCCTGCCCGAAACAACAATTTAACGATAGCTATTAAATATAAAACACTTGACAATCGTCCTCTTGATATTTCATCCATCATTCAGGGTACAGATTTTAAAGCGATTGTAAGTATTAAAAATCCTGGTATCATGGGGGATTACGAAGAAATAGCACTTACTCAAATATTTCCATCGGGTTGGGAGATTTTAAATACCCGCATGTTGGGTGTCGGAAATGCGCACGAAATTGATAAACCAAAATATCAGGATATACGCGATGACCGGATTTATTCATATTTTAACTTAGAGAGTAGAACCAGCAAATCTTTTGTGGTAATGCTGAATGCTGCCTATGTTGGTAAATTTTATTTGCCATCGGTTGTTTGTGAGGCCATGTATGATAATCGCATCAATGCACATAGCGAAGGTCAATGGGTTGAAGTGGTAAAATCAAAATAATTAAGCCAATCCATTGAAAGCAATGCTTACCAAATATAAAAAGAAGAAATGGCCACTTATTTTGGTGGTCGTTTCTATTTTTTACCTGCTAATTCCAATCCCCAAAATTGAAAATCCAACCTCAAGCATTTTATTCTCGAAGGAAGGATTTTTATTAGGTGCAAAAATTGCAAAGGATGGTCAGTGGCGATTTCCCGGGCTCGACAGCGTTCCGCAAAAAATGGAAACATGCCTTCTCCTTTTTGAAGATGAATATTTTTATCAGCATCCCGGATTCAATCCGATTTCTATATTTAGGGCAATCTCGCAAAACATTAGTGCCGGCAAAGTAGTTTCAGGGGGCAGCACCATTACCATGCAATTGGTTAGAATTGCCAGAGAAAATAAGCATAGAAATTACCTCCAAAAAATTATTGAAATTCTTCTTTCTTCTAGATATGAGTTAAAATACACTAAAATGAGTATCCTCAAGAAATATCTTGACAACGCTCCCTTTGGAGGAAATGTTGTTGGCTTGGAAGCTGCAGCATGGCGATACTATGCACGTTCTCCACACCAATTATCATGGGCAGAAAATGCAACATTGGCAATTTTACCTAATGCTCCTTCACTTATCTACCCCGGAAAAGGGCAAGAAATGCTGCTAAAAAAAAGAAACCGCTTACTTAAAAAAATATTTGAGAGAGGAAAAATTGACAGCATCACTTATGAGTTGTCTTTAATGGAACCTATCCCCGAAAAGCCTCATAATTTACCTCGCCTTGCCCCTCACTTGTTAGAAAGAATTTCACTTCATAGCGATCATAAAAAATTTCATTCCTCACTTCATTTTCAAATACAAGAAAAAGTATCTGAAATTATTAGCCAACATCATCAGGTTCTGATACACAACCAAATTTTTAATGCAGCTGCTTTGGTTGTCGATAACAGCACAAAGAAAGTTATTGCCTATGTTGGGAATACAAAAAATAGCAGACTAGAACACGGCAGTGATGTTGACATTGTTACGGCTCCCAGAAGCACAGGTAGCATACTTAAGCCATTCTTGTTCTCAGCCATGGTGACGGATGGCGAATTACTGCCTGATATGCTTATTGCTGATATCCCGACTCAAATTCAGGGATTTTCTCCAAAAAACTTTAACCTGAGCTATGATGGTGCCGTTCCTGCAAAAAAAGCATTATCCCGCTCCTTAAACATACCGGCAGTTAGGATGTTAAGAGATTATGGAATTGAAACATTTTTAACATCCCTGAAGAAATTAGATTTAACAGATATTTCTAAAAATGCGGATTACTATGGTTTATCGCTAATCCTTGGAGGTGCAGAAGCTAGTTTATGGGATTTGGTCAGTGCTTACTCAAGCATGGCAAATATTGCCATCAATTACCCTGATAACAGTGGTAAATATCAAAGTAACAATTGGAATAAAATCAGGTTTGACAACGAAATTAATGATCAGAAAATTATTTTATCAGATACCTATGAAGTATTTTCTGTATCTGCCATTTATTCAACCTTTAAAGCATTATTAGAAGTAAACAGACCCGATTCAGAAGCAGGCTGGGAAAAATTCGGTTCGGCACATGATATTGCCTGGAAAACCGGAACCAGTTATGGTTACCGCGATGCCTGGGCCATTGGTATAACACCAGAATACACCGTCGGGATTTGGGTTGGAAATGCGGATGGAGAAGGTCGGCCGGGATTAACAGGAACCACGGTAGCCGCCCCAATTTTATTCGATATTTACAATGCATTACCCAACACAACCTGGTTTCAGGAACCCTATAATGACATGGTTCAGCTTAAGGTATGCAGAGAAAGTGGATATCCCGCATCCAGCCATTGTGAAAATGTTGACACCATTTGGGTGGCTGATCAAATTAAGAAAACAGAAGTTTGTCCTTTCCATAAAATTATACACCTTGATTCGCTGGCAAAGTTTCAGGTAAATTCCGATTGTTACCCACAACAGTTCATGAAACATAAATCGTGGTTTGTGCTACCTCCAGCCTGGGAATGGTACTTTCGCAACAAAAACCCTTTTTATAAAAAACTACCTCCTTTTAAATCGAACTGCCTCGGAAAAAGCACCATCAATATGATGGAATTTTTATATCCTGCCGAATCGACAAATATTTATGTGCCCCGAGACTTGAACGGAGAGTTTAGTGAAGTCATTTTTAAAATTGTTCATAGAGAACCAAACATAACCTTATTTTGGCATTTGGATGATGAGTTCATTGGCACAACGGAGCACTTTCACGAAAAAGGAATTCGGCCAGAGATCGGACAGCATAATATGACTGTTGTTGATGCATTAGGCAATTCTATTTCAAAGCGTTTTTTTATTGTAGACACGAAATAATATTCGCATTTATCTATGCTTTTTACGCTCAACATTCTTTCCCCAAATAAGTATAATTGGACCAGCTATGGTAATAACACCTCCCATTAATTGATATTCTACAGGAAATTTTCCAAAGAATAGATAAGCACCCACAAGAACAAAAAGCGCGGTTGTACTTTGGATTATTGCTGATCTTGATGCTTCTAAATACTTCAATGCATTATATTGACTTAATGAGGTTAAAAAAGGACCCAAAAATGATCCAATGCCAATATTGATCAATGCCTTTGTCGGGATCTTTAAATCCTGCCCTAATATTTTTAACATAATAAATGAAGCGGTGAGTAAAAAAATAGCTCTGCTTATGGCTAAAATGGTTGGAGTAATTTTTTGAATATGAATTTTTACCGTGATTGTTCGGATACCATAAAAAATAGTTGAGATTAACATTAAACCTGCACTACTTGTAAAATAGGTTTTTATTGATTCTGTTTTTGTATGGCTGATTACCAGCACCCCGATAAAAGTTAGCAATATTCCAAAAACCTCGATAAGCCTAAATTTTTCTTTTAACAGAAATACGCCCATCAGTGTAACAAAGATATATTCCATATTACGCAAAAATGAAGGAATGGCAGGATTTTCAGAAACTGAAATGGCAGCATAAAATGTCCCCGTGGCAACAATCTCAATTAATCCAATAATTATTAAAGTCTTAACAGATCTTGAAGTAATGTGGTGAAAATGCCGATGTTCTGCCGATCGCAAGGTAAAAAGGGTATTCCAAACAATGGCCATGGCAAACCAGTAAACTCCGAACTGTGCTAAACTTACCTGATTAAAGGCAGCCTTACTAAAAATATATACTGTTGATCCTGCAACGGTAGCAAGCAATGCGAAAGAATAACCTTTAAGTTCAGGTTTGATTGTCATAATTTAATGAGCTCATAATAAATGTGGATTTAAACCTCCCCTTTAAAATAATTAGCGTATTGATCAAAGAACCACCAATTTATTCTTAATGGCATACGACATCATCCCAATGGTATTTTTACAACCCATTTTAGCAAGTAAATTTGATTTATGCCCTACAACGGTGCGTTCGCTAACAAATAAAATATCAGCAATTTCCTGATTACTTAATCCTTCGCAAACCAATTGTAGAATTTCTTTTTCGCGACGGGTTAGTTTTATCTCTACAGTTTTTGATTTTTCAGGCTTTGTAATTTGTTTGGTAAAGAAGTCAAAAAGTTCTTCTGAATAATAATTGCCTCCATTTAGCACCGTTTGAATGGCTTTATCCAGGGTATCCTTATTAATATTTTTGATTAAAAATCCACTAACACCTGCATCTATCATGCTTTGAATGTATTCATCCTCGTTGAACATGGTGAGTGCAATTATTTTTAAATCAGGATTATTTTTTAAAGCATTTAAAGTTGCATCTATGCCATTCATTATGGGCATCTCAATATCCATTAAAATGATATCTGGATGGTGATCTTTCAATAATTCCAAGAATTCTGCTCCGTTAGAAGCTTCAGCAATAACTTTGGTATACTTCAATTTACCAAGTACCATTTTTAATCCATTCCTGAAAATCTCATGATCATCAACTACCAATACTTTAACTGTGTCTGTCATATTCGCAATCTGTTATAAATCTATATTCACTTTTATTTGAAACCCATTATCGGGAAAACTAATAAAACTGTAATTACCGTTAATTGACTTTATTCTACTGATTATATTTTTAAGTCCCATACCCAAATGTTCGGAGCTCATGATTTTATCAATATCAAAACCAATTCCATCATCTTTAAAGTTCATCAATATTTTATTAGAACTTTTTTCCAGCTCTACATCAATGGTTTTTGCATTTGCGTGTTTGAGCGTATTAGTGATTAGTTCCGTAATTACTCTAAACAAAATAAGTTCGAGGTTTTGATCCAAACGTTCGGAGAAATTTGAATTTGATAAGTTTATATTAATCTTATTGGTTTTATTCACTTTCTCACAAAAAGACTCTAACGCCTTGATTAATCCATACTTATGGATCACACGTGGCATTAAATTATTAGAAATGGTTCGAATTGAATTGATAGATTCATCTAGAATTTCATTGGTAATTTTTACAAATTCTTTTCGTTCTTCCTCTTCAAGTGTTGAAGATTTTAACTCGTTAACATACAATTTTATGGTTGACAACAGTGGGCCAACACTGTCGTGCATATCTTTTGCAAAGCGCTCCCGCTCCCTTTCTTCAGTTTGAATTACGGTACTTAAAATCTCTCTTTCTGTTTCCTTTCTAATCCCTATATTTCGGGCAACACTCAAGATTAACTTTTCATTCTGATATTCAACTAACCTTGAGGTAATTTCTACAGGAATGATTTTCCCATCTTTAGCAACATTCTCAGATTCGAAAGTAAACAAGCCATTTTTAAAAATCACTTTCCGATTTTCAGAAACCATTGGTGCATACCTTGGGGTTTTCAGATCAATCATCTTCAGTTTCAATAATTCATCACGCGTATAACCAAGTGTATTGCAACTTGCCTGGTTAACTTCAACTATGTTCTCGTTGATATCTGTAACAAAAATATCATCACCTGTACTGTTAAATAGTTTTTGGAATCGATCTTCCGATTGTTTTAATGCCTCCTTCGCAGAAATGAGATTCTTATTAGATTGATCCAGTTGGATGAAATACCTGTATATTTTATCAGCTGTTAAAAAGTACAAAATACTTAATAACAGGATAATGGCGACTAGAGCCGTGATTGATGAGCTGATGATATTGGTTCGAATAAAATCATGATTCTCTTTTTCGATTTCAACAGAAGCAAGAATATAAAGCTCAAAATCGTTGTAGTAAGTGTATGCAGCTATCTTTTTCTCCCCTGTAAAATCATATCTAATAATCTCTTGATCCTTACGAGTAAACTGTTTGAATAAACTGCTGTCTTTCCAGTTTTGACCTTCAATGCTGGGATGAATTAAAAGATTTCCATCCTTATCAAAAACGGCAGGATAACCCGTTTCTCCAATTTTCAAACTGTACAAAATCTCCCGTAATTTCTGTAAATCCTTTTCTCTGTTTCCAACATATAAGATCCCCACAACTTCTCCTCCATCAACAATAGGCTCATAGGCTGTAATATACCAATCGTTTACTACGAAGGCCCTGCCAAAATAAATTTCCCCTTTCTCAATCGATTGAATTACTGGTGATGAATTGGGGATATAAGTGTTGATTGCCCGATCGCCAGCCGTAGTCATAACATTGGTTGAAACCCTTAAATATCCACTATCAATTTTTTGAAAGATGGTTGCAGTACCTCCTAATAAACTCTTAATGCTATCTACTAAAGAATAATTGTTGTTTAAGGATTGATCATTTAACAACCAATCATTTATTTTCACTTCGTGAGCTCCTTTATTCTCTTGGTTAATAGCCTGCAGATCATGTTTTTTATTCGTGATCTTCAGTGTATGACTATAGAACAAATTGTGAGCAACTTTTAAATTGGTTTTAACCTTTTCTAATTTCAATTGCCGCTCACGCTCAAACATTTTGGCAATGGTTTTCACTTCAAGTTTGAGGTTATTTTCTGTTTGAAGATTAAAGGTTTTGATTGAACTATTGATAAACAGAATTGTTGCAACTGCTATAACGATAATAATTATCAATGCAATCGGGAAAAAAAGCTTAAGTTTAAGAAGTATATTTGAAACATTCTTTCCCATTTGCATAATTTTGGTTCTGAAAATTTATCCCAAAATTACGAATTTATCTCTTCAAATAATGCAAGGCGTCACCATATGATCCAAAAGCCACTTCACAACCTGCATTTTTAATGGCAGTAAGTGCGTAATCTAACTCATTATTAATACTTAAGCCCACTCCGGGTTTATCTTTATATAAGTGATATTCTTCTTTATATCTTACCGGAGTAATATTAGGCATAATAACGTTCGCTCCTATCTCTAACGCACTCTTCTTTCCTGAAGCATTGATTGCTTGCAAAGCAGTGGTGGAAGCAATATTCACATCCTTCATCACAATTCGAAGCACCGCAATCATTTTTAAGGCCAATTGATATCGATTTTCTAAAGAAATTAATTCTTTTGTATGTTTATACAATGGCGTAGATTCATGCTCAATATAAGGTCCCATACCACACATATCAATGTCAAAATCGCGCATAAATAAAATGTCATCTGCAAGGTCATTGATGGTCTGAAATGGCAATCCAATCATAACTCCGGTGCCAGTTTGGAAGCCAATCGCCTTCAATTGGTTTAACGATTCAATACGCTGATCATAACTGTGTAGTTTATTTTCGGGATGTAGTTTTTTATAAAGTTCCGGATTTGAAGCCTCGATTCTTAATAAATAACGCTCTGCTCCTGCATCAAACCATTTTTGATAAACCTCGGGAGTTTGCTCACCACATGATAAAGTGATGCGCATTTGGCCATTCGATTTGTTTTTTATCAATAGAATGGCATTTAGGATTTTTTTGGTAAAAACATCTGATTGCAATTCACCAGATTGAATAACCATTGAACCAAAACGTTTCTTAATAGCAAAGTCGCATGCTTCTTCAATTTCATCAATACTTACTTCATACCGATTGAAATCTTTATTTGAACATCTGATTCCACAATAATAACAATCCTTTTTACAGATATTCGAGTATTCAATGAGTCCTCGTAAATAAACCTCATTTCCAACATATTGTCGTTTTATTTCAGCTGCATATTTAAAGAGTTCAGTTTTATCCGAACCTTTCGTTTCCAGTAAAAATCGGACATCATCTTTCTCAATGAAATCCTTTTTCAATATATCTTTTAGGTGAGGATTAGCCATTGGTAAACGGTTGAATTACCCGATCAAAAATTCCATTAATATAAGCGATTACCATTCCATAGTTAGTGATCTGAGCATGTTTTTCAGACACCATTTTTATTTTATTCACAATTTGCTTTCGGGTGGCGACACACCCCCCACATTGGATAACCAATGAATATTCAGATAAATCTTCTAATTCTTTATTCAAGCCTGAAATATATTCAAATTGCAAATCTTTTTTCGTGTATGATTTAAGCCATTTCGGAATCTTATACCTGCCTATGTCATCACAACTTAGCTGATGTGTGCATGATTCCAACATTAATATTTTATCACCATCTTTCAGATTTTCTATTTGTCGTGTACCTTCGATATAAATCTCAAATTCACCTTTTAATCTGGCGAAAAGAATACTAAAGCTGGTTAATGGGGTTTCAGGAGGAATCATTGAAGCAACATAATCAAAAACCTGGCTATCAGTAACAACAAGCGAAGGCTTAATTCCCAGTTTCATAAAATCCTCAAGCTCAGTTTCTTTTACCGACATACAAATAGCATCGTGATCTAACACGTCTCTCCATGCCATAACTTGTGGTAATATCATTCTTCCATCCGGAGCTTCAGAATCGATTGGAGTTACTAAAAGAACCAAATCCTTAGCTTTGATAATTCCTTGAAAAAGCGATGGCTTTTGATAAACTGTTTCTGGAATATTTCTTCTGATGGCATCAATTACTTCAACCAACTTATTATCTCCAATGGCATTAAATTCTATCACTTCGGCAGAGGAGAATAATTTTATTTTCTCAATTGTTTCTGTGGTAATTTTTTCAATATCAGATTTATTATGGATTATTAAAGTTGGAATTTCAAACCGCTTAAAATGATTTAAAAGATTGATTTCTTCATCATCAAAATTATTTTGTACTATTAATAAAATGGCAAGATCAATATTCTTAATAACTTCTAAAGATTTCTTAACCCTCAGCATACCCAGCTCTCCCCGATCATCAATTCCTGCAGTATCAATCATAATAGCCGGACCCACGCCAAATATTTCGACTGATTTTTTTACAGGATCTGTTGTTGTTCCAGCATGATCAGAAACGATGGCAACATCTTGACCAACAATGGCATTAATAAAAGAACTTTTGCCGTTATTTCTCCTTCCGAAAATACCGATATGCGGTTTTAAATCTTTTCCTTTTGCCATTAGAACTTGCTTTAGAAATATAAATCGCGCTCACCTTGCTTAATTCTCTCAATTCTGGATTTTACTTCATCTATATCCTGAAATCCATTTAAATCTTTCAGGTTCTGTTCAATCACCTTCCAGCCTTTATCAGATGTATGTTTAGGTGCATAATCCATTAAATATTCAGCCAAAGTCAGGATGGCATTCGAAGAGCAAAACCTTTTAATAAAGCCCGGAACTGAAAATTCCATAAAATGCTCTCCGGTTCTTCCCAATCGGTAACACGCAGTGCAAAAAGAGGGCAAATATCCATCATCCAGTAATTCATCAATTACTTCGTTCAAGGAACGACTATCGTTAATCAAGAATTGTTCTTTATCAAGTTCCTGACTTTTTTTAAATTTTTCGGCATAAGCACCAATTTCAATTTTTGTGCCTGCATCGACCTGAGAGCAACCATATTGTAATACTTCTCTTCTGATATATTCCGGTTCTCTTGCTGTCAATATCATTCCTGTGTAAGGAACTGCCAAACGTAAAATTGCAATGATACGGGTAAATTCTTCGTCGCTGACAAAATATTCATCATCCAGCTCAAGATTTAACGCTTTTTGTAAACGAGGAAAAGAGATGGTATGTGGCCCCACATTATAACAAGCTTCGAGATGGTTGGTATGACGAACCAATGATAAAACCTCAAATCTCCAATCATACAAGCCAAACAACACCCCAATTCCAACATCATCAATACCTGCTTCCATCGCCCGGTCTAACGAAGTGATACGATAATTATAATCCGCTTTTTTCCCTGACAGGTGATACTTTTTATACGCTTCGGGATGATAGGTTTCTTGAAAAACCTGATAAGTTCCGATACCTGCTTCTTTCACTGTTTTAAAACCATCAATGTCCATAGGGGCGGCATTGATATTTACGCGTCGAATTTCACCATTCCCTGATTTAATATTGTAAACTTTCCGAACCGTATCTGCGATGTATTCAGCACTATATTTTTTATGTTCTCCAAAAACAAGAATCAATCTTTTCTGACCATTTTGTTCAAGTGCAACAACATTTTCGTGAAGCTCAGAATCGTCAAGTGTTTTTCGTTTTGCGTCGGTATTTGAAGCTCTAAACCCACAGTACTTGCAATTGTTGCTACACAAATTACCAACATATAATGGGGCAAATAAAACAATGCGATTACCATATACATTTCGCTTTAGCGTTTTTGCACCTTCTTTGATCATTTCAATTTGATCGGGCTTTTTAGCATTCACCAATAAGGCAACATCTTCTAAATTTAAACGCTGTTTATTTAATGATTTTTCGATCACCTGCCTAACCATTTCAGTTGTTGGCTTGGCCTGTTCTAAATAATTATTAATTTCTTCAGGATCAATATAATTTTGCATTGATTGATCCTCGAGTTTATATTTTTGTGGATTAAAAATCATAGCCATAACTTATCAATTTTTAGGAAGTGTGACAATAAACTTACTACCGACATCCGGTGTACTTTCAACTTTAATGTTACCACCATTCAATTCTACCATTTTTTTTGCGATAGACAAACCCAAACCACTGCCTGTTACATTTTTTGTTTTTGCATTTTTAATTCTCACAAATTCCTGAAATAGTTTTTCAATATCTTCCTCACTCATTCCAATGCCGGTATCTTCAACACTTATTTTAACACTCACCTCACTTGTTGCAATATTAACCAGAACGCTACCACCATCTTTATTGTATTTTATGGCATTTGAAATAAGGTTGTTTAAAATAATCTCAAGCTCATCACGATCGGATAATATATAGGTATTTGGCTCACCTTCCAATCTAACTTTAACCTGCTTCTGAATCGCCAATGGTTCCATCGAATCCATGGCCATTTTTGCAATTTCGTAGATATCTACTTTCTGAATCGAACGTGCTTTTTTACCTGATTCTAACCTGGTTAAATCAAGTAAATCCAGAATCAAGGTTCGCATTCCTTTTAGCCTTTCCATAGACCTTTCAATCATTGTGGTATAGTCATCTATATTATCTCCAATCTGCTTTTCCTGCATCATTTTCATATAGCCCTCAATGGCATTAATCGGAGATTTTAATTCGTGTGAAAGCACCGATAAAAATTGAAACCGAATTTGCTTGCCTTCTTTATTCATCAACCTCGTCATCCTTTTCAGATATAGTTGCTTGGTAATGCTTTCAACAGCTGTTTTTAGCTCCTGGGGTGTAAAAGGTTTGGGAACAAAGTTATAGGCCCCATTATTGGTCGCTTTAACAGCCAGGTCAAGCGAAGCATAACTGGTAATCATCATAACCAGGGCATCGTATTGGATTTTTTTGATGTACTCCAATACTTCTATGCCATTGATGCCGGGCAATTGATTATCAAGTAGAATGATATCAATTTTCTGGCTATCGATAATTTCAATGGCCATTTCACCTGTCTCAGCTTCAACTAAATCAAAGGCAAAATCCTCTTCCATGAAGGGATAGCTTACCGTAAAATTTTTTAGAATTCGCACAATTCCGGAACGAATACCGGGTTCGTCATCAACAACAAGTACTTTTAATGATTCCATGTTATTAGTTTTTTTGCCAGAAGAAATACATGGGCGATGCCCATGTATCTCTACCAACCTAATTATTAATTTTTAACAATTACATCAATTGGTGTGGCGTTTTTCAGGTTGTCGCTCACGGGACATCGTTCACAGATAGCCTGTTTCCATATTTCAAGAGTTTCCTGATCTGCACTCGAATCGGCTTTGATCATCACATCAATTTGCTTATAGCCAGCTCGTTCGTCCATTGATTTACCAAAAAGTCTGTCTGGGTTCAATGAGCCAGAGATATCAATGTGCATTCCATTTAATTCCATGCCCATCTCTTGGGCAATAATATGTCCCATCACATTAATGCATCCCGAAAAAGCTGCTAATTCATATTCTACAGGATTTGCACCCTGATTCGTTCCCCCTAATTGTTCAGGTTCATCTAAAATCATTTCAAATCCTCTTGCCTTTACTTTGGTCATTGTTGGGTTTTCACTTTGAGCTTTAACCCGAAATTTTAAATCTGACATATATTTATCCTTTATTTGTTAAGGCATTATCACCTTCATGTTTATATTTTCAATAGCTTATTAATTTCTCTGTGTAACTGATCTGGTCTCAACCCTTTTTCGAGATATAAATCGGCCTTAATCCAGGATTTATCTTCTTTTGATTCAACTCCAAAAATCATCCCTGTTTCTGCAGTAACAGCACTTGCAATGATTACCGGAACATCAGGGTACTTTTGTTTTATTTTATGACTGAGGATAAAACCGCTATCCATGTTCTCCATCATTAAATCGAGTATGGCCAAATCAGGTTTTTGTTTTTCGATAATACTAATTCCCTCCTTTTGACCATCTGCGGTAATAACTTTAAACCCAAATTTTTCAATTTGTGTTTTTAGTTGAAATTGATAATCACTGTCATCATCTACCACAAGTATCGTTTTATTTGTATTTTCTTTCATCTGTTTATCATTTTATTTTTTATTTGTCAGATGGAATATCCATGCTATCATCATTCCTTTATGTGAAAACTTATTCTCATGGATGTTTCATCGTTTTTAGTATTAAAATTTTGGAACATCAATGATAAATGTTGTTCCAGTTGCTCCATTGTTTTCATCTGTATTTGAGATTACATTTATTTGGCCTTTATGCATTTTTACAATGCCATAAACAAGTGGCAATCCAAGTCCAGTACCTTTCCCAAGTTGTTTAGTTGTGAAAAATGGTGTAAATAATTTTTCCATATTCTCTTTAGGAATCCCAATACCCGTATCCTGAATATGAACTTGAAAATTACTTTCATTATCAACAACTTTGACGGTTAGCATACCACCATCAGGCATGGCTTCAATGGCATTTTTTTCAAGATTGGTTAACACTTGCATCATTTGATCCTGATCAATCATGATGATTGGATCTTTTAAATCGACCACAACCTTTAGTTTCACATTTTGAGGAATCACAATTGATTCTGTACTTCTAATCACAAATTTCTCGATATTGGTCTCTGCTTTTTTAACCTGATTTTTTCGGGCAAAATTTAGTAATCCTCCAACTATTTTTTTACATCTTTCGGTTTGATCAACAATCAATTCTAAATCATGATACATAGGATTATCCTTAGTCGTCTCTTCCTTCAGTATATTGCTATACATCGTAATAACTCCCAAAGGATTATTCAACTCATGCGCAATTCCTGCAGAAAGCTGCCCCATATTTGCCAATTTTTCGGATTGCTTTAACGCAATGCGGGCATCTTCTAAATTTCCGTTTGAAATGTTTAAATCTTCTATCGATTTATGCAATTTTTCAATGGCAAATGGTAAACACATTTCTGTCTCGGCATGCCCTTGAACTATGGCTATTGCGTGCTCTTTGCAAGTATTATAACCACAGGCACCACAATTCAAAAAATCGGATGGTTTTTTCTTACCCATGCTCACAAGTACTTTATTCACCGATTCTGAAGAAGGAATTAATTCGCGACGATCACTTGGGTTAAAGGATTGAGATAAATCCAGGTTGCTGTATTTATCAATATTTGCCTGCCACTCCTCCTGATCAAAATTATCCATCTTTTGCTGAACATAACTACTAATCAGATTCCGCTTTAAATAACGTTGATTTTTATTGGTCATACCAGGTCCCATGATGCAACCTTTACAACAAAGCAATTCCATGTATTTACAGTCAATTTCACCACTTTCAAATTCACTGATAATTTCTTTAAAATTATCCTTACCTGAAGCTGTTAAAATTCTACCATCTGTTAAATCATCATTTTTATCGATTGCCTGAATAAGTCCCCTATCCACAGGAAAAACTGCTCCTTTTCCTGAACGCGGAGGATCAAAATCTGAAGCAATTACATCTTCAGGTTTAATCTGATTTATCTGAAACAACTCCCTTAATTCCTTAAAAGTGATGCCTTCATCAACCTCGTCCGATTCAGCTTTTTTAGCAATGCATGGTCCTATAAACACCACTTTTACGTCGCCGTATTCTTTTCGAATAACTCTGGTTACAGCAACCATTGGGGATGCTATAGGAGCTAAATTCTGAACCAAATTAGGATGATAATGTTCAATATAATAAACAATAGACGGGCAGTCGGAAGAGATGTACGGCTTTTTGTCATCGCTATCAATCATTTGACGATATTCACTTGCAATCAAATCAGCCCCAAAAGCCACTTCCACAACTTTATTAAAACCCAATCTTTTAATCATACCTACCAAAATCTGATAATCCTTAATATCAGAAAATTCGGCCGGGAAGCTAGGGGCGATACAAGCAATGACTTTCTTTTCAGAACTCAGCAATGTTCCAACTTCACTTTTTGAGTCAAGAAATACTTTCGCACCCTGACTACAAACCTTTACACAATTGCCACAGCCAATACATCTCTCACTAATTACTTCTGCCTGTCCATTATTTATTTTTATTGCCTTTACAGGACATTCGCGCACACAGGTATAACAAACCCTGCATTTGTCTTTGATGGTAAAAACCAGCTTATTTCGTTCAGCGTGTCCCATTTCTTCTCCTATTTTAAAACATCTCTTCGGGTATATTTTGTATGCAAGAGTTCATGACTCTTATGCCCTAAAGGTTTTTTAAGGTAATTTTTATACAGATCAATGATTTCAGGATTTTGATGTGAAACCTTTACAGGCGCATCTTCATCAATATCATAAATGGTTTGCATCCTTGCCAAGATGGCCTCTTGAGATGCACCAATATGCTGTCCACCTCCATTAATACATCCTCCAGGGCAAGCCATTACTTCAATAAATTGAACATCACTCTTACCTGCTTTAATTTCATCAAGAAGCTTGGCTGCATTGGCCAACCCATTAACCACTGCAACCCCAATTTCCAGCTCCTCAATTTGTACTTTAGCTTCTTTTCGGCCTTCTAAACCTCTTACTGCAGGTATTTTAAAATCTTCCAGCTCTTTACCTGCAATGCTATGATAAGCTGTTCTGATAGCCGCTTCCATTACCCCGCCTGAAGCACCAAATAATTTACCTGCCGAGCTTCTAAATCCATGGGGCGAATCTGCCGTTTCTGGTTGAATATTGTGCATATCTACACCCATCATTCTTATAAAGTCGCCCAACTCACGAGTGGTAATTACAGCATCAACATCACTAATTCCGTGTTGGGTCATTTCTTCGCGCTGCGCTTCAAATTTCTTTGCGGTGCAAGGCATGATCGCTACCGAATAAATATCTTCTTGTTTAACTTTTGTGGTTTCTGCCCAATAGGATTTAATGATTGAGCCAAGCATTTGCATCGGTGATTTACACGAAGAAATATTAGGGATCATATCAGGGTAAAACTCTTCAGCATATTTAACCCAAGCCGGGCAACAGCTGGTAATCATCGGAAGCACCCCATTATTTTGAATGCGATCAATTAATTCAGCAGATTCTTCAATAATTGTTAAGTCGGCTGAGAAAGTGGTGTCAAAAACATGATCGAAACCAACTTTGCGTAAGGCTGAATTCAAAATTCCGTTAATGTCTTTACCTGGTTCCATATTAAACTCTTCGGCCAGAGAAACTGAAATGGCAGGCGCGTATTGAACCACCACGGTTTTTTCCGGATTTGCCAAAGCATCCTGGATTTCACCAAAATGGTTTTTCTCTGATAAAGCGCCTGTAGGACAAACCATAATACACTGACCGCAGTTCACACAACTTGAAGTATTCAAACCTTTATTAAAGGTAGTTCCGATCACGGATTTACTTCCTCTATTGATGAAATCAATAGCAGAAACACCCATCATGTCTTCACAAACATGAACGCATCGACCACATAAAATACATTTGTCGGGATCTCTAACAATACTTGCACTTGAACGGTCAATTTTGTAATTATTTTTTTGACCTTTAATTTTACGTTCACGTACCTGCAATTCATCTGCCAGGTTTTGCAATTCACAGTTTCGATTTCTCACACAATACAAACAATCGTCGGGATGATCGGAAAGCAAAAGTTCAACGATGGTTTTGCGAGATTCAATCACTTTTGGTGAATGGGTTAAAACCTTCATTCCTTCCTGAACAGGATATGAACAAGAGGTAAATAATTTTCCTGTTTCTTTATTCTCCACCACACACATGCGACAAGAGCCGGTAGGTGTGGTATTTTTTAAATAACACAGTGTAGGAACTTTAATTCCATTTCTGTTCAGCGTTTCAAGTAATAATTCGCCTTCTTTCGCCTCTAACTGTCTATTGTTTACTTCTATATAAAAACTCATTTTCTTTATTTTAAAAATTAAACAATGCTAACCGCATCAAATTTGCATACTTCGGCACAGGTTCCGCAACCAATACATTTATCTTCGACAATAAAGTGAGGTTTTTTACGCGATCCAATAATGGCATCTGTTGGGCATTTTTTGGCACAAACAGCACAACCAATACACTTTTCAACATCGATTTTATAAAGTCTTAAATTGGTGCAAGCACCAGCCGGGCAATTACGGTCAAAAATATGGGCGTCATATTCATCTCTAAACCAACGTAGGGTGCTGAGAACCGGATTTGGAGCTGATTGGCCTAAACCACAAAGTGAAGTGTTCTTTATAACTCTGGCTAATTTTTCAAGCTGCATCACTCCTTTGAAGCGATCTAAAGCCTCCATACTGGTAGAACTTTGAGGTTTACTGGTAATACTTTCAAGTATTTCAAGCATACGTTTTGTTCCTTCACGACATGGGATGCATTTTCCGCAACTTTCACGTTGGATGAAATCCATGAAAAACTTAGCGACATCAACCATACAAGTATCTTCGTCCATCACAACCAAGCCACCTGATCCCATCATGGCACCAACTTCGAGCAAAGAATCATAATCAACCTGAATCCCTAAATTTTGTTCGGTTATACATCCTCCCGAAGGGCCACCAATTTGCACTGCTTTAAATTTTTTATGGTCCTTGATACCACCTGCAATGTCGAATAATATTTCACGAATGGTAGTTCCCATTGGTACTTCAACCAACCCAGTTAACTGAATTTTACCGGACAACGCAAACACTTTGGTTCCTTTACTTTTTTCTGTTCCAATAGATGCAAACCAGTCTTTTCCATGTTCAATGATAATTGGAACATTTGATAGGGTTTCTACATTGTTAATCACAGTTGGTTTACCAAATAATCCACTGGTAGTCGGAAATGGAGGCCGAGGCTTTGGCATTCCTCTTTTACCTTCAATGCTTTGCATCAAAGCAGTTTCCTCACCGCACACAAATGCCCCAGCTCCCATTTTAACTTTTATTTCAAAATCGATACCCGTTTCAAAAATATTTTCACCTAACAGCCCGTATTCTTTAGCTTGTTTTATTGCTGTATGTAAACGTTCAATGGCCAATGGATATTCAGCGCGTATATATACATATGCTTTGCTAGCGCCTATTCCAAAGGCTGCAATGGCCATTCCCTCAATTAATTTATGTGGGTCACCTTCAATAACAGCACGATCCATAAATGCGCCGGGATCGCCTTCATCGGCATTGCATATCAAATATTTTTGATCGCTAACTTCTTTATTGGCAAATTTCCATTTCATACCTGAAGGAAAACCTCCTCCTCCACGGCCACGTAATCCACTGTCGATTATAATTTGACAAACTTCAGCAGATTCATAAATACTGATGGTTTTAATAAAACTTTTGTATCCACCTTTTGCGATATATTCTTCAATACTAACCGGATCAATGATTCCACAATTTTTTAACACCAATCGTTTCTGACGGGCAAAAAAGTTGTGCTCTTTTATATCATTTACATTTTCCCAAGCGCGATTATTTGGCATAATAAACTGTCCTAACGCTTTTTCTGCCGGAAGCTCCAGATTAAAAACATGATTAAGAACATCATCAACCTTATCTTCTGTAATGGCTTCAAAAGAAATTCGATTGTGCCCGGGAATTTGTATATCCATGATCGGCTCTGACGAACACAGTCCGATACATCCTGTTTCCACAATTTTGGCATCAATATTCTTTTCAGCTAAATATTGCCTGGTTTTAATCAGGGTTTTATCAGCACCTGCTCCTAATCCACAAGTACCTGCACCAATAAAAATAATTGGTTTATCAATAATTTCATTTCTATAATATGATAATTTTTTAAGCGTTTCGCTATCTTTTGAATTATTGGAATAATCCCTTAAAACTTCATTTATGAAAAATTCCCTTGCTGTATTTTCAGTGTTTTCCATTGTCTACTCGCTTTTATCCCTATAATTTTCAATAATTTTTCCCATAGATTCTTTCGTAAGCTTTGCATGAAAATTTCCATTCACACAAATTACAGGTGCCAATCCACAAGCACCAATGCAAGCAACCACTTCTATACTAAACAATCCATCTTTGGTAGTTTCACCTGCTTTTATCTTTAATAATCTTTCCAACTCCTGTAAAACAGACAATGAACCCAATACATGGCAAGCTGTTCCTCTACAAACCTGAATATGATATTTACCAACTGCATGAAATCTAAACTGATTATAAAAAGTTGCTACTCCATAAATTTTACTTGTTGGTAAATTCAAATGCTTACCAACTTCAATTATGGCTTCCTCTGATAAATAGCCATCTAAATCCTGAACATCCTGTAAAACAGGGATTAAATTTTCTCTGCTTGACTCAGGATATTTTGATATTATTTCGTTCCTACTCATTTTTATCAGCATTTAATTTGATTTTATTTTGAGTTTTGTAATTTTTCTCTAAACATGGAGCGAAGCCGAAATTTTTGTTCGATTCCGACTACGCTCAGTCTCCAATCCAACCACTTGTTTATCATTCACAACACTCATCAATTCATTCGACCAGGGTCAATTAATTTAAAAGTCTTTCAATCTCAGTTTTTAGTTTAACTGCATCAATAGGTTTGGTTAAAAAACCACCAACCGGGAAAAATATGGAGGTTCCATCTTCTGATTTATAATCGATACCAGCAGTACCATTGCTTACATTTTTAACGAGTAAAACGTTTAAATCGGCAAAGTTTGAATCTCTTCTGAATTCACGCGCCATTTCCTGAACACTTGCTTTGGTTGTTGTTAAAACATCAATAGAGGTTTGCATTAGAAATGGAATGCCTTTTAAATCAGGGTTTTTTACAATTTCATTGGCGAGTTCAAAACCTTCATAATGTGTTGTCATCATTACATCTAAGATAGCCAGGTCTGGTTTTTCTGTTCTTAGTTTTTCAATTCCTTCATCTTTGCCATTGGCTGATATTACTTCATATCCTTCTTTTGTTAATATGGCTTCTGCAACTGTGATTACATCAATGTCATCATCTACGATTAAAATTTTCTTTTTAGTTTTCATGATTCTTGTTTTTAATGTTAAATTTTCAGGTTTCTTTTATTGCTTAGATTAATTAAATTTTGTTTGGTAAAGGTATCTCTGATGGCAAGACATAAACAGGTGGCTGAGTCCTGTTTTTGACAGCTACAAAATGGAAGAGTTTTCAGGTAAA
This sequence comes from Bacteroidales bacterium, assembly GCA_963675215.1. Classification (GTDB taxonomy): domain Bacteria; phylum Bacteroidota; class Bacteroidia; order Bacteroidales. The sequence continues at coordinate 2,478,719 of OY775914.1, read as the reverse complement.
AACCAGTAAAAAAAGGAAGGTTTTTTGCACTAATTTACAGGGAGGGTTTAATTACGTTTGAAACTTTTGTATGCTAAACATCATATGGTTATTCAATAAGCATTCATTGGTAATCCGATAGAATTGCAGAATAATATATTGAAGAATCTTTTGTAAGCTTAAAGAATTCGATTAACCCATTTGCCAATGAGTACATGGGTTAATTAAAATTTTATTTACTTTTGATAACATGCCATATCTAAGAAACTGTTTTCAAGATTTCAAAAGTATGAGAAATAAACTATTATTTTTATTAGCCATATTGTTTTTAACCATTTCATGTAATAGTCAAAAATCTATGATTGACAAGAGCGTTGTAAAAGAACTCAATATTGAAAAGTACCTGGGCACATGGTACGAAATATCTCGATTTGACCACAAATTTGAACGTGGTTTAGTTGGTGTAACAGCTTCATATGCATTTCGGGAGGATGGAAAAATAGAAGTTATAAATTCCGGTTTTAAAGAAACCTTAGATGGCGAAAAATCTGAAGCAATTGGAAAAGCCAAGATTCCAGACCCAAATATTCCGGCAAAACTAAAAGTCTCGTTCTTTTGGATTTTTTATGCAAACTATTTTGTATTAGAATTGGATAAAAATTATCAATGGGCAATCATTGGCAGTAGTTCTGATAAGTATTTATGGATACTTTCGCGCAACCCAAAAATGAATGAAACCTTACATAATGAACTGCTAAACAAACTGACCAAAAGAGGTTATAATACAGATAAACTGATACGTGTAGAACAAAGAGGTATTTAAATTATGATACAAAATAAAATTTTATCACCATTTCAAAAGTTTGTTAAAATTGAAAGCTTTAGCGGAATTCTGCTATTAAGTGCAACCATCATAGCCTTGGTATGGGCAAATTCTGCATTTAAAGAAAGTTACCAATCAATTTGGCAGTATAAAATTGGTTTTACTTCGCCCCATTTTGAATTATATAAACCACTCATCCTATGGATAAATGATGGCCTAATGGCAATTTTCTTTTTTCTTATAGGACTGGAAATTAAAAGAGAATTCCTTATCGGAGAGTTAAATTCTGTAAAGAAGATGTCTTTCCCTCTATTTGGTGCATTGGGTGGAATGTTAGTTCCTATAATGTTATTTCTAATACTCAATAATAATCCGGAAACATTTAAGGGTTGGGGAATCCCGATGGCAACGGATATTGCATTTTCGCTGGCCATTTTAAAACTACTTGGCGACAGGGTTCCTTTAAGTTTAAAAATATTTTTAACTGCATTCGCCATTGTTGATGATATTGGCGCTGTTTTGGTTATTGCCATATTCTATGGTGGCAGTATCAATTATGGACTGCTACTTGCTGCATTTTTATTACTTGGGATGCTCTATTTCCTATCTGCAAAAGGTTACTACTCAATATTTATATTTCTTTTATTTGGAGGTGTCGTTTGGTTGTTATTCCTTAAATCAGGAATTCATCCAACCATTGCCGGAATTTTAATGGCATTCTCTATTCCTATTCGACAAAAAATAGATACTCCTTCATTTATTTCACTTCTTGAAGATATTACGAATAACATCAAAAAAGCCAGGGTTTCAGAAAAACCGATCCTGTGCAAAGAGCAAATTGAACATATTGATGATTTAGAAGATTGGATTGAAAAATACCAATCACCACTTCAACAATTAGAGCATAAACTTCATGGCTGGGTGGCATATTTTATCATTCCCGTTTTTGCTTTGGCAAATGCAGGCGTTTTAATTAATAGCAACTTTGATCTAGATACAGCCTTGATAAGGAATATAATTGTTTGTCTGGTAATAGGCAATAGCATTGGGATATCAACTATTATCCTTTTGGCAAAAAAAATAAAGCTTATTGAAGTTCCTGTAGATATAAGCAATCAGCAAATTATTGGGGTTTCATTTTTAGCAGGTATCGGATTTACCATGGCAATTTTTATCGCAAGCCTGGCATTTGAAAATAGCCCGGCTTTTATTGACTCAGCTAAAATTGGAATTCTAATTGGCTCGTTCGTCTCAGCAATTATTGGATTTACTATTTTAAGAATGAAAACAAAAAAAACCATATCAAACTGAGCCATTTGTTTGCAATTTTCTACTTACTTGCCATTCTTTTGGCAAGCAAGCTTATATAAACTTTGTTATAATAGAGATGATTAGAAAATATAAAGAAGATGAAATCCCAACTTTACTTGAAATTTGGTAAAAGGCTGCAATATTGGCCCATCCATTTTTAAGTAAGGAATTTCATGAAATGGTTAAAAAAGCAATGGCAGAGATATACCTTCCAAAGTCAAACACCTGGGTTTATGAAAAATCAGGGGTAATTATTGGCTTTATTTCAATGGCAGAAAATGAAATTGGAGGGTTATTCGTTTCCCCCGAGCATCATGGTAAGGGAATAGGAACCTCACTCTTAAAACATATTTGTCAGTTCCACAATAAATTGGAGGTTGAAGTTTTTGATAAAAATGAAATTGCAAAACCCTTTTATGAGAAAATGGGATTTAAAAAAATGGATGAATACATACATGAAGAGAGCAATCAAAAAGTATTAAGAATGACCTTCACTGTTATCCAAAAATAAAGCATTATATCGTTTTGAAACTAATCATTCAATAGCCCAACACAATAAAAAATAAGCTCCTCTTAAAACTCATTTCAAATAACTTCAACCATAAAACCCTAAGTAATCTACTCCTATCTTTATAAATTGAATTTTAAAATGAAAAAATACCTGAAGACTGATTTCGAGTTAAACAAATTAATTGATGTGTTCGATGAAACGCCCATTTGGTCAGCTCCTTTCGGACTTAAATTACTCGACTACATAGATTACAGAAAAAATATTTCGGTACTCGATATTGGATTTGGAACCGGCTTTCCACTTACAGAAATTGCGTTAAGACTTGGTGAAACTGCCACTGTTTATGGAATTGATCCATGGAAAGAAATATTTGAGCGGGTAAACAAAAAAATAAATTATTATGGAATCTCGAATATCAAATTGTTTGAAGGGGTAGCTGAATCAATTCCTCTGCAAGATGATTCGATTGATTTAATAACAAGTAATAATGGAATTAATAATGTTAACAATATTGAGAAAGTCATTTCTGAATGCGCCAGACTTATGAAACCTGACGGCCAATTTATTCAAACCATGAATCTGGATAAAAGCATGTTTGAGTTTTATGATCAAATGGAAATTGTTTTATCTGAACATAAAATGAAAAAGGAGATAGAATTGATGCACGAACACATTTCAGAGAAACGTCCCTCACTACAACGTGTTACTTCGTTAATCGAAAAGAATGGATTCGTTATCAAAGATTTAATTCATGATGAATTTGATTACAAACTTGCAGATGGCAGCGCCATGTTAAATCATTATTTCATTCGAATGGCCTTTATGGATTCGTGGGTTAAAATCTTACCCACAGCTAAGCTGGAACAAATCTTTGACATGATAGAAACCAGGCTGAATAGTCAATCTGAAAGATCTGGAGGCATGAAATTAAGTATTCCGTTTGTAATGATTAATGCAATTAAACAATAATTACCAATGAATTTAGAAGACTTAGGATATAACATAAATTTAGAAGATTATCGCAAAAATCAAGCACTTGACTCATTTGGAGTAGGAAGGGTTATATTAGAACATAGGGATCGATATATAGTCAAAACCGATACCAAAGAATTGGATAGTGAATTAATTGGAAGCTTAAGATTCTCAGCTAAAAGCAGAGCTGATTTACCTGCTGTTGGCGACTGGGTTGCCTTATCCGAATATGATGAAGATAAAGCACTTATTCATGCCGTTTATCCACGTAAATCAGTAATCGAAAGGCAGGCAATAGGTAAATTTGGTGAGAAACAAATCATTGCAACTAATATTGATTACGGCCTTATTGTTCAGGCAGTTGACAGGGATTTCAATATCAATAGACTTGAAAGATACCTAACCATCTGCTATAGCTCAAAAGTGAAACCAATCATTATTTTAAGTAAAACTGATTTAATAACAGAGTCAAAGCTCTCTTCTCTCCTTAAAAGCACTTCTGATAGGATTCAAAATGTTCCAATTATTCGACTGAATAACATGTCTGAATCTGGCTATAAAGAAATTAGTACGATGATTGAGAAGGGAAAAACCTATTGTTTGTTGGGATCCTCAGGAGTGGGAAAATCAACTTTGCTAAATAATATTTCAGGCAAAGAAGTAATGAATACCGATACCATAAGTGGAAGCTCTAATAGAGGTCGCCACATCACAAGTCACCGCGAATTAGTTATTTTGGAAAATGGAGGAATTTTAATTGACAATCCGGGGATGAGAGAAGTTGGGATTGCTGATGCCGGAAGTGGTTTAGAAATAACCTTCAACGAAATTGTAGATCTGGCGCTTGAATGCCGTTATAAAGATTGTACACATATGCATGAGAAAGGCTGTGCCATTATTGAAGCGGTTCAGCGTGGGGAAATATCAATAGAATCCTATGAGAATTACCAAAAGATGCAAAAAGAAAAAACTCATTTCGAATCAAGTGCAGAGGATAAAAAGAAAAAAGACAAGGAATTGGGAAAACTCATAAAAAACGTAAAAAAGATACGATACAGGAATAAATATTAGACTGTTTATTAATGGAAAAAATAATCACACTTGATAAAAATAATTTAGCAAATGAACACATTTGCTGTGGATTTTCTGATAAAAAGAGCAAGCAAGGCTATGAGCTGAAGAAAGATGGGCTTAGAAAAGAATTTGAGAATGGCTTTGTATTTCAAAGGATTGATGCACGTGCTAAGGTTTTCATCGAATATGGACCAGCAGAAAATGCGTGGGTTCCAATTGATGCAATAAACTACCTGAACATTAACTGTTTTTGGGTATCCGGAAAGTATAAGAGTAACGGCTATGGAAAAGAACTCTTAAAAAAAGCTTTAAACGACGCTGACTCTCAACGAAAGGATGGATTAGTAACAGTAGTTGGAACTAAAAAATTTCATTTTATGAGCGATACTAAATGGCTATTGCGTCAGGGTTTTGAAGTTTGTGAAAGTTTAAATTCGGGATTTAGTTTACTCGTAAAACAAATTAATCTAGAAGCCCAAGTTCCCAAATTCAAGGAAAGTGTGAAATATGGAGAATGTCCTGATAAAAAAGGTCTGGTTGTTTATTATTCCAACCGATGTCCATTCACAGAACTTTACGTAGCATTAGCAATGAGAGAAACTGCCAAGAAGAAAAATTTACCATTAAAAATATTCAAATTGCGAACGATGGAAGAAGCGCAAGCTTCGCCTACACCAGCCACTATATTTAGTTTGTTTAAGGATGGTAAATTTATCACAACCGATATAAGTGTTTGTATGGACAGCAGGTATGATAAAGTAATGGACAAAGCCCTAAAATAGCCCTGCATGATTATTCGACTAAGATTATTCCTAACTTTTTATAAATCTTTTGCAGTTGCAAGCAGCATCATTACACTGTTATGTTTGAGCATCCTTTTTGCTCAAGGTTTAGCTGTTTTTATTGCTGTTTTTTGGTTTAAAATATTTACGCTTGCCTTGTTTTTCTATTTCATAAACACCTTTAAAACGAAAGAATTTTATTACTACAGAAATTTAGGTGTATCCAAATTATTTTTGTGGACTTCAACTTTATTGTTCGATTTACTTTTATTTCTCTTGCTCATCATTTTAACCTTGAAATTTAGATGAAGCACATACTCGAAGTTGATAGCGTAATTCTTGAATTTAGAAACAAAAGAGTTCTACAAGACATTTATTTAAAAATTGAGACAGGAGAAGTTTCTGGCTTACTTGGACTGAACGGTTCAGGAAAAACCTGTTTAATGAATATTATTTATGGGCAGTTAAGGCCAACTAATAGTTCCGTTCGAATGAATCGAACTTTATTAGTCTCAGGATTTCGTTTTCCTGACAAAATCAGATACCTACCCCAATTTGGTTTCATCCCAAAAGCATTATCCCTCAAAAGAATTTTTAATGATTTCAAGATGGATTTCTCGGAATTCATCAATGAGTTCCCTGAGTTTAAGAAATATCATCAAACAAAAATAGGTAAATTATCAACCGGTGAACAAAGGATTGTTGAGACCTTCATTATACTTACAGCAAAAACCAAATTCTGCTTGCTCGATGAACCCTTTTCCCAAATTATGCCAAAACATGTTGAAAAAATCAAAGAAATTATAGGGAGAGAGAAGCTTAACAAGGGGATTTTAATTACGGATCACATGTACAATCAGGTCATTGATATTTGTGATAATTTATACATTCTAGCATCCGGAAAAACACATCTATCAAAAGATACGCATGACATTGAAAGACTTGGATACATAAGAAAAACAGTTTAAAAACCTCCCAAGAGTTTATTTTTAAGTTCAAAAATATTCAAAAAATATTTTCTTCGAATCAAAGGAAGACTTGGTTTAGTCTGTCTAGAATTTTTGATTAAATTTGAATAAGTATAAGCTAGAATTCAAAATGCTTAATACAGTAATAAAACTAACAATTAATCTATGAATATTGAAAATATTGAACTGAGCTTTTTAAATAAAGATGACTATGCGGAGCTTAAAGATGCAATGATTGATGCCTACACCAATATGCCTAATTCATACTGGAGAGAAAATCATATAAATACCTTAATCAATCTGTTTCCAGAAGGACAGGTAGTGATTAAGGTAAATAATAAATTTGCGGGATGTGCTTTGTCAATTATTGTTGACTACAATCAATTTGACAATCATCACACTTATGAAGATATTACTGGCAATTATACTTTTAGCACTCACAGTCCAAAAGGAGATGTACTTTATGGAATTGATGTTTTTATAAAAAAAGAATTTAGGGGCTTAAGATTAGGCAGAAGACTTTATGATTATCGAAAAGAGCTTTGCGAACGCCTGAATCTTAAAGGGGTAGCATTTGGCGGACGAATCCCCAATTACCACAAATTTGCTAAAACTTTAAGCCCAAAAGATTATATTAATAAAGTAAGAAGAAAGGAAATAGACGACCCTGTTTTGAATTTTCAGATTTCGAATGATTTTCATCCTTCAAAAATACTGAAAGGATATTTAGCGGGTGATAAAGCATCTAATGAGTTTGCCGTTTTGCTTGAATGGGATAATATTTTTTATGAAAAAGCAAACAAAAAAGCCAATACCATAAAAAAAATCATCCGCTTAGGACTCATACAATGGCAAATGCGCCCCTATAAAAACTTAGATGAATTACTTCAACAAGTTGAATTTTTCGTGGATGCCGTTTCTGGTTACCGTTCTGATTTTGCCTTATTTCCTGAATTTTTCAATGCACCTTTAATGGCTGAAAATAATCACTTATCAGAGCCTGAAGCGATCAGAGAACTAGCAAAACATACCGCTGCCATTGTCGATAAATTCTCAGCACTCGCTATTTCTTATAATATCAACATTATCTCCGGCAGTATGCCAGAAATTATCAATGATCGATTATATAATGCAGGTTATCTGTGCAGAAGAGACGGAACCATGGAAAGGTATGAGAAATTGCATATAACACCTGACGAAACAAAGGTATGGGGAATGCAAGGAGGTACTCAGCTAAAAGCATTTGATACCGATTGCGGTAAAATTGGGATATTGATCTGTTATGATTCAGAATTTCCTGAACTGAGCAGGTTATTGGCAGATGAGGGCATGGATATCCTCTTTGTTCCATTTCTAACCGATACCCAAAATGGTTTCTCCAGAGTTAGGAATTGCTCTCAGGCCCGTGCCATTGAAAATGAATGCTATGTGGCAATTGCCGGTTGTGTTGGGAATCTTCCCAAAGTGCATAACATGGATATCCAGTATGCGCAAGCCATGGTTTTCACCCCTTGTGATTTTGCATTCCCAGCTACCGGAATAAAAGCTGAGGCCACTCCTAATACTGAAATGATTTTAATTGCTGATGTGGATATTGATTTACTTAGAGAACTGCATCAATTTGGAAGTGTTCGGAATTTGAAAGACAGACGTAAAGACATTTTCGAATTAAAAAAGTTATAGCAAAACCTATATTATGAAAAACCACAGGCATATTAGTTTGAATTTAAACATCAGAGGACTTAGTCAATCCCCAACCTTAGCCATTAATGAATTGAGTAAAAGACTAAGCGCTAACGGTCAGAACATTTACCGCTTGGGGCTTGGACAATCACCATTTCCTGTTCCGGCACCGGTTGTTGAAACCTTGAAAATTAATGCCCATCAAAAAGACTATTTAAATGTAAAAGGCTTAGAAGCCCTGCGACAAGCTGTAGCTCATTTTCACAAACAAAAAGATCAGGTAGATATCAAACCAGGAAATGTACTAATTGGCCCCGGCTCAAAAGAATTGATGTTTATACTGCAAATGGTTTACTACGGCGACTTATTATTGCCTACCCCCTGCTGGGTTTCCTACGGGCCACAGGCTCAGATCATTGGTAGAAATACAAAACTAATTCAAACCACATTTGAGAATAAATGGCGGATCACACCTAAACAATTGAGTGAATTTTTAGCTAAGGAGAATGATCAGTTTAAGCCACGCTTAATGATTCTTAATTATCCATCGAACCCTGATGGAGGAACTTATTCTTGTGATGAGCTAAAACAAATTGCAAAAATTGCCCGAAAACATGAACTAATCATTCTTTCTGATGAAATCTATGGACAATTACATTTTGAAGGTAAACATGTTTCAATTGCCCGCTTTTACCCCGAAGGAACCATCATCAGTTCAGGGTTGTCTAAATGGTGCGGTGCTGGGGGCTGGCGACTTGGTACTTTTGCCTTTCCTCCAAACTTTGATTGGTTATTGAATGCCATGTCGGCAGTTGCAAGTGAAACATATACATCAGTTAGTGCACCTATTCAGTATGCAGCAGTTCGTGCATTCAAAGGGGGAATCCAAATTGAAAGATATTTATGGCACGCCAGACGAATACTAAAGCATTTAAGTGATCGCAGTGTTAAAATTTTAAAAGATGCCGAAATTGGGGTTAATGAACCTGATGGAGGGTTCTATCTTTTTATAGATTTCACAAAACATGCCAAAAAATTAAAACAAAAAGGGATTACTACAAGTAATGTTCTCTGCGAAAAATTATTAAAGGAAGCCGGCGTCGCCATTTTGCCCGGTGAAGCTTTTCAGCGTCCACCCGAAGAATTAACAGCTCGCTTGGCATTTGTGAATTTCGACGGGGCTATGGCACTTTCTGCCAGCGAAACCATGCCCTTAAGTGAACCATTACCGGATGATTTTGCGGACCAGTATTGTCATGCTGTAATTCAAGCCATGAAGCAAATTGCCAGTTGGGTAAGTAATTAAAATGAGCATTAATAAGATGAAAAACCAACTGCTTTTATTCTTTATGCTACCCTTATTATGTGGGTGTGTCTCACATAAAGCCAATCTCAAATTTGAGGTAACCAGGCCTCCTTATAAAACCATTAGTCCTTTCGTATCAAATTTACTAGAAATTGATAGTAGCCAACTTGATGAAGAAATTGGAAAAATCTGGAATAGAGGCAATGAAATAGGATTTCCAATCATTGAAACTGACCCCCTTTTTGACGATTATGTTTATCTCACCCTTCTTTATCAAGATTCAACAGAACACAAAGACATCTCATTTAAAATGTTTGGGATTTATGATGAGTATCGTTTTGGAGACATGAAGATGCACCGATTAGCTCAATCTGATCTATACTACAGGAGTTATATTATCCCAAACGATCTCTGCTTTTCATATCGTTTTAATGTACTTGACACCTTAACAGGTGAATCTAGCAATGAAATTGACCCTTTCAACCATAACCGTATACCAAAAGGTGAACCTAAAGATTTGAGTTGGTCAGTACTGGATTTAAGATCAGAAGAACCGGATTGGAATGCAAAACGTTATACCAATTTAAGCAGCCGAGTGGATACCATAATTTTCGAAAGTGATATTCTAGGCAATGAGAGAAAGATATACGTCTATCTTCCTCCAAACTACGATGTGCAGAAATCTAATCAATATCCGGCCATTTATTTATTTGATTCTCATATTTACCTGAATCGGGTTGAAGTCCCAAACATTCTTGATAATTTGATAACCGAAGGGCAAATTGAACCTATGATAGCAGTGATGATTTCAAACCCGACTAGTAATTCAAGATACACAGAACTTCCGCTCAACTTCAGCTTTAAAGATTTTGTGATTTCAGAATTGGTTCCTTTTATTCGTAAACAATATCGCACATCAACACTTCCAAGAGATAATTATATTGGTGGAATTAGCTACGGAGGATTGGCTTCGACCTTTATTGCCTATTATCATCCTGATGTTTTCGGAAAAGTTCTTGCTCAATCTGCTTCTTACTGGAGAGGATTAGAACTGGCAGATCAATTCGATAATGAAGTTAGGACAGATTGGTTAATTGATAAAATAAACAAAGAAGAAAACCGACCGTTAAAGATTTTTATAGATTGGGGCTTACAAGAAAACATGGTTTTTGGAGCAAACAGAAAATTTGCACAAATTTTAAAGAAAAAGGGATATGATTTCAAATACAAAGAATTTAATGGCTGGCACGACTGGTCAAATTCAAGGAAAACATTTCCGGAAGCATTAATGTTTTTAATAGACAAATAATAAACTAAACTATTTTTTGATGAAATATTTTTTGACTTTAACAGCAATTCTTATCTCTCTAATTGCATTTAACCAGTCTGTTGAATTCAGAAATACCAACAGATTGATTTTAGGAACAGAGAAGGAAAGAACTGCCTCCATTGGATTTGGCGACATTGATAATGACGGGGATATTGATATTGTAGTTGCTAACGGAAGACATTGGCCTGCCCAAAACCAAATTTTCTTTAATTCAGGAAAAGGCATATTTACAGTGTCTCATCCACTAGGCACCTCTAAAGAAACTTCCTATGCCACTGAGCTTGCTGATTTTGATAATGACGGAGATTTGGATATCGCCGTTGGAAACGACAACGCTCCAAATGTGATTTTTTTTAATGATGGTTTAGGAAATTTTACAAAGGCCGGAAATTTTGGCAAAGACTACGCTCCCACCAGAAATTTGACTCTTGCAGATATTGATAAGGATGGGGATATCGACATTCTGATTACAAATCGGGGAAGTGAGAATGAAATCTGTTTAAACGATGGCAAAGGTTATTTCAATAAAAGCATTGGATTTGGATCAAAAGATGATTCAACCATCGATGTTGAGATTGCAGACATAAATATGGATGGTTTGCCTGATCTCATCCTTGCAAACCGCGATGGACAGCAAAACTATATTTATTTAAATCAAGGCAGCTTGAATTTTACTAAAAAAATTCCATTTGGAACTGGCACTGATGAAACCAGATCTGTAGCAGTGGCAGATCTTAACATGGATGGGTTTTTGGATATCATTACTGTTAATATCGGAGAACCAAATGTGATTTATTTTGGTGATAAGAATAACGACTATACGCATGCTATTCCATACGATTTGAATGAAAACAATTCTTATTCAGTAGCGATTGAAGATTTAGATTTAGATGCTGACATCGATATCGTAGTTGCTAATGTGGGTGCACCTAATGTAATTTTCTTAAATGAGAACAATGCAACAACGTGGAAAAAAATGACACTCAATGATCAGGATTTCTCAACTTATGACATCATTGTGACTGATTTAAACGGCGACAAAAGGCCTGATATCATTGAAGCTAATTCAGATGAATTGAATCTCTATTATTTCAACAGACTAAAAAAATAACTATTTCAAATTTATTCAAACACATAGAAAATGAAAACACTTATTCTAAAATCCCTTGTTTTACTAATCATTTTTGTTTTACCACATGATGGTATTACACAAAATGTTTATAAAGAAAAATTTGCCCACACCTTCTCAATTGTTGCACGAGATAAGGTAACAGGAGAAATGGCTGTGGGGGTGCAAAGTCATTGGTTTTCGGTTGGAACAATTGTATCGTGGGGAAAGTCAGGCGTTGGTGTTGTTGCAACCCAGTCATTTGTTAATCCAGCTTTTGGTCCGGAAGGTTTAAAATTGATGGAGAACGGAACAGCGGCTGAAGCTGCCTTGGAACAGATGATTAAAGGGGATGAAGGACGTGATTTCAGACAACTGGCTCTGTTGGATGTGGATGGAAATGCAGCAACTTATACTGGTAAAAAATGTGTTGAATCAGCACATCACATCATTGGCGATAATTTTTCAGTGCAGGCCAATATGATGCTCAACGACAAAGTGGTTCCAGCCATGGCTAAAGCTTTTGAGAATAGCACAGCTTTACCTCTTAGCGAAAGAATTATAAAAGTTCTGGAAGCTGCTCAGGAAGCCGGAGGAGATATTAGAGGCAAGCAATCAGCCGTTTTATTAGTTGTTAATGGAGAAAAAACAGATAAACCATGGCTTGATAAAAAAGTAGATCTGAGGGTTGATGATCACGAAAACCCGATTCCTGAATTAAAACGACTACTCAAAGTTCATCAAGCCTATGAGCATATGAACCGTGGGGATTTGGCTGTTGAAATTAACGACATGAAAACTGCCCTCGAAGAATACGAAGCGGCAGAAAAAATGTTTCCTAATAATCTGGAGATGAAATACTGGAAGGCCGTTTCATTAGCTAATAATCAACAACTTAACGCTGCCCTTCCAATCTTTAAGCTTGTATTTTCAAAAAATGAGAACTGGAGAGAGATGACCAAACGATTGCCAAAATCAGGTTTATTGATGGTTACAGAAAGTGAACTACAGCAAATTATTGAATTGTAAGTTACTTGATATTTTCGGAGAGGAGAAGATCTGTAATTTTAAAAAAAACCATACATTTTACATGGCATTGAAGGTAAGGTGTAAAACAAATTCAATCCTGGTACCATCAATTTGATGCCAATTCTGAGTCAATCATTTTTGATCACAGATAGAATTCAGTGATATCTGCATTGCGCTCTCTGGCATTTTTAATATCTTCGTTCTTAACCAAAATTAAAAACTTTAACCAAATGAAAAAGGCAATTTTAGGATTACTCACGATCATCACATTCTTATTAGTTTCTTGTGATTATCAAACAAATAAACAAACAAACAGGTTGTCCGAAGCTCAGGAATTGTTTCCCGAACCAACCAGACCAGAAGGTCAAACTGATGTAATCGAACTGGCATGTGAACCCATTGAAACGGTAAGAATTGGATTTATCGGTTTAGGAATGCGAGGTACCGGAGCAGTAAAACGGTATACTTTTCTTGAGAATGTTGAAATAGTAGCTTTATGCGATGTCGTTCCTGAAAACGTTGAACGAAGCCAACAAACTTTAAGAGATAAAGGCTGGCCTGAAGCCGATACTTATACCGGCGAAGAAGACTGGAAAAAAATGTGTGAGCGAAATGATATTGATTTAATTTATGTTTGTACCCATTGGGATTTACACACTCCAATTGCAGTCTATGCAATGGAACATGGCAAACATGTAGCAACAGAAGTACCGGCAGCACTTACCATTGAAGATTGCTGGAAACTGGTTGAAACAGCTGAAAGAACTCGTAAACACTGCATGCAACTTGAAAATTGCAATTACGATTTTTTTGAAATTGCGACCTTGAATATGGCTCAGCAAGGACTTTTTGGTGAAGTGGTTCACACCGAGGGCGCATACATTCACGATTTACGTTGGTTAAACTTTGATGATAGCACAGGATACTGGGACATGTGGCGATTAAAGCATCTTGAAAAAACGGATGGTAACACCTACCCCACTCATGGATTTGGTCCTATCAGCCATATCATGAATCTACATAGAGGAGATAAAATGAGCCATATCGTTTCAATGTCGAGCGACCAATTTGGAATGACAGCTTACGCCAAAGATAAATTTGGTGAAGATTCTGATTATGCCAAAAGAAATTATAAAAAAGGAGATATCAACACTTCTTTAATTAAAACAGTTAAAGGAAAGACGATTATGTTACAACATGATGTAACCAGTCCACGACCATACAGCAGATTGCACACTGTGAGTGGAACCAAAGGATTTGCTCAAAAATACCCCAACCAAGGAATCGCATTGGAGCCAAATGCACATTCATTTTTACCTAAACAGCAGTTGGATTCTCTTCTTGAACTTTATACCCACCCAATTGTTGCTGATATTCAGGAAAAAGCCAAAGAAGTTGGTGGTCACGGAGGAATGGATTTCATTATGGATTACCGCTTAATTTATTGTTTAAGAAATGGACTTCCTTTGGATCAGGATGTTTACGATGCTGCTGAGTGGTCTTCAATTATAGAGCTTTCAAAAGTTTCTGTTGAAAATCAAAGTATGCCGATTAAAGTACCTGATTTTACAAGAGGTGCATGGAAAAAACTGAACACCGTAACTTATTATAAAAACTAAATAACGATTAGTTAAAAAAAGAGGCTGTCCAAAACAAATAAATCTCAATTTATCGAGATGCTGAATTCATTTCAGCATCTCATAATTGGCAAGTAAAGATTCTGAAACAAGTTCAGAATGATGTAATAATTTTAGACAGCTTCTTTTCAACTTAAAGGAACAATAATTTTTTCCTTACTTTTTAACTGACCAGCCAAACTTAAGTCCGAAAACAAACCATACCAAAGCAAAGGCCCCGGCTGCAAATATGGTATCTCCAATGACTCTCAACCATCTTAAAGTTGCCATTGCGGGTAATTGAAGGAAGTCAGCAGAACGAGCATACCATAGGCCATGTTTAACACTTACCCATGTTTGCGCTAATCCGACAGGAAAAACACTTATTAAAACCATTAACAATAAACCAATATTGATTGCCCAAAAAGCAAATTTTAATGATTTTTCGTTCCATTTTGCTGTCAAATCCATTTCGCGTAAAACGAATAACATTAAACCTATCCCAAGCATTCCATAAACGCCAAAAAGTGCGGTATGACCATGAACAGCTGTTGTATTTAAACCTTGCATATAATATAAAGCGATTGGTGGATTGATTAAAAATCCGAAGATTCCTGCTCCTAAAAAGTTCCAAAAACTCACCGCCAAAAAGCTATACAATGGCCACTTGTAATCCTTTAACCAGGTGGTCGATTTACTCATTTTCATGTTATGATAGGCTTCGTATCCCATCAAAACCAAAGGAGCAACTTCAAGCGCGCTAAATGAAGCCCCAAGCGCTAAAACAGCTGTTGGCGTGCCCGTAAAATAAAGGTGATGAAATGTACCTAAAATTCCTCCAGATAAAAATATGATTGTAGAAAACAACACCGAAGTTGTGGCTGTTTTTGGGGCTATTAATCGCATTCTTACAAATAAGAATCCTATAATTACAGTTGCAAAAACCTCGAAGAAACCTTCAACCCATAGGTGAACAACCCACCATCTCCAATATTCGGCTATGGCAAGGTTTGTTTGTCGTCCCCACATTAATCCGGCACCATAAAATGCACCAATGGCTGCTGAAGATACCACAAACATAACCAATAAATCGCGGGTATTGGTTTTCATTTTTAAAGCTGGAAGTAAGGCTCTTACCACAAGAAATAACCAAATAAACAAACCGACAAACAAAAATATCTGCCAAAAACGACCTAAATCAACATATTCGTATCCCTGATGACCAAACCAGAAGTTATTAATATATCCTAATTTTTGCATTATACCATACCATTGACCTATCAATGATCCAATAACAATTACTAATAAAGCACCGAATAATACATTAATTCCAAGTCGCTGAAATTTTGGCTCGACCCCTGAAATTGCTGTTGCATAAAATAAACCAGTTGCAAGCCATGAAGTTGCAATCCAGAAAATAGCTAATTGCACATGCCAGGTTCTTGAAAGTGAATAAGGTAATATACCAGATAAAGGAAGGCCATAAAATGCCTGTCCTTCAACTCCATAATGAGCCGTGATTATTCCCATCAGTATTTGAACAATAATGAGTAAGGAAACAACCCAAAAATATTTTAAGGTCGCTTTCATTGAGGGGAGTATTTTTATCCCAATGATTGGATTTTCTTTTGGTAGTTCAGGTATGTCATCCTCATCTTTTTTCGAAAAATAATACCATCCCAACAACCCAATACCAGCCAATAAAACAATTACACTAAAACCCGACCATAAGATGAGCGAACTGGTAGGTTTATTTCCAACTAATTCATCTGGCGGCCAGTTATTGGTATAGGTATATTCTGCATCTGGTCGATTTGTAACTGTGGCCCAGGATGCCCAAAAGAAAAAGGCATTTAACAAATCAACTCTTTCTTTTGACTTTAAAGTATTTGGGGGTAAACTATAAGCCTCTCTTAAATCTTCAAATGCAGGATCATCAGTAAATAACCCTTCATAATGCTTGCTTACAGCCATATAAGCCTTATATCTTAAATCAGAAATTGTAATCGTATTCGTTTCCCTATCATATGTATTCTTCCGAACATCTTGCTGAAATAATGCCTTTAAAGCGGCCTGCTTATCTACCGTTAATTCATCATAAGTCATTTGGTAAGATTCCTGAGCCATGATATCCAGCATAATAACAGCTTCTCGATGCAACCTATCGGCAGTCCAATCGGGAGCAAGGTATGCACCGTGACCCCAAATAGATCCCAGCTCCTGCCCTCCTGTCGACTGCCAAACATTTTGACCGTCTTTTATCTGAGAACCCGTAAAGAGAACCCTTCCATTCTCTGCAATAACCTTGTCAGGAATTGGGGGTGCTTGTCTGTAAATTTCTCTACCGTAATAGCCTAATACTCCGAAGGAAATAACCATTACCAGTATAAAACCAATCCAAAGTTTTCTAGTCTTCATTCGTAAAATATTTTATATATTGAGGATGAATTCCGCATATAAAATCCTATCCTTTAGTCGTTTTAACGAATATGCTCGTTTCATAAAATTAAATATTTGGTTTATATAAAGACCTTTACATCTTTATATATTGCGAAATTAGAAAAAAAAATTAATTTTACATCATTAAAAGACCTTTTTATCTGTTTTAATTTTAAAAAATTAATTATGAAAATTGAAAAAAGTACAAGTGTGGGTAGTATCGTGGGAGAAAACTTTAAAACTGCCAATATTTTTGAAAGTAAAGGAATTGATTTTTGCTGTGGAGGAAATCAAACAATTGAAGTTGCCAGCAGTGAGAAAAATGTTGAGATTGAACCCTTAATTACTGAATTGGAGCAGGCCATGCAGGAATCTGATCCGGAAACAGAGTATATTAAAAGACTTGCTTTTGATGAACTGATCGACTATATCATCAAACGTCATCATAATTATGTAAAAGAGCAAATCCCAATCATAACACAATTACTTGAAAAAATAGCTAGCGTTCATGGGGATCAACATCCTGAAGTATTCACGATCAAGGATGAATTTAGTAAAGCTGCAAATGCCTTAGCAAGTCATACGAAAAATGAAGAAGAAGAACTCTTTCCTTACATTAAGATGATGGTAGAAGCTCAAAGGGATGAAAAGCCATTTCTTCCTATTCAGGATCTTATTTTGAATGATTTATTAAACGGTCTGCTAGATGAACATACGGTTGAAGGCGATAGGTTTGATGACTTAGCCAAGCTCACAAATAATTTTGCAATACCTGCGGATGTGTGCAATACTTATTTTGTGACCTTTAAAAATATTAAGGCATTTCAGGATGATTTGCATCGCCACGTACATTTAGAAAATAATTTATTGTTTCCAGCTGCACTAGCATTAGAGAAATCACTTTTGCAATAAAAGAATTCTTATTTTTGTTGTTACACAGCCACAACTATGTTATCAAAAACAACAGAATACGCAATCAGAGCCCTTGTTTATATCTCGGTAAGTAATAAAAACGGGAAACGACCGGGTTTCAAAGAAATTTCAGAAGAAATAAGTTCGCCCGAACAATTCACAGCTAAAATCCTGCAAACTCTTACCCGTCATGGTTTAGTTAATTCAGCACGTGGACGAGGTGGGGGCTTTTTCTTCGATGAGCAACATTCAGATTCAATAAATCTTTACAAGGTGATAAGCATATTTGAAGGAAAGAAATATTTTAGTCGTTGCGGAATTGGTTTACAAGGATGTAGTGCTGATCAGCCTTGCCCTTTCCATTGCGAGTTTGAAAGGATCAGAAATGACTATGAAAGGCTTGTTAGAGAAGAAACAATTGCTTCTTTATCTGAAAAAGTAAAGTTGGGAGAAGCTATTCTTAAAAGAAAATAACTTAAACTATCAAGAATGCTCGGATTAAGAACAATTGTCTATAAAGTTGATGATTTGAACAAAGCCAAAGCATGGTACTCTAAAGCTTTTCAAACACAACCCTATTTTGATGAACCTTTTTATGTTGGTTATGATATTGGAGGCTACGAACTAGGCTTGCTTCCGGAGGGAAACCCAAACACCGATAAGGCCGATGGAGTTATAGCCTATTGGGGCGTTAATGAAATCCAAGAAGAATTTGACCGTCTGATAGCAATAGGGGCGACTGTTGATGAAAAACCCAGTAATGTTGGGGGTGAATTGATGGTAGCTTCGGTAAAAGATCCTTGGGGAAATATTATCGGAATTATCTATAACCCTGCCTTTAAACCAAAATAATTCATAAACTCCTTTCAACCTTAAATAAAATGGATAATATCATTTGGTCGATTGGTCACAAATTACAATTGAAAGATATTGTTAGCGCGGATAACTGCCATCTCTATGATTCAAAAGGGAATAAATATATCGACCTTGAATCCGGTGTTTGGTGTACCTGCCTGGGTCATGGGAATCCAGGCATAAACCGTATTATTAAAACCCAAATTGATAAAATTGCGCATACGGGCTTTTGCTACCGAAATCCAATTGTAGAAAAAACTGCTTCAAAAATTCTTGAATTCACAGGCCTTGAAAACGGCAAATGTGAGTTTATCTGTTCAGGAAGTGAAGCCGTCGAATATGGGATGAAAGTGGCAAAAACAATTGTAAAAAATCCTTTAACCCTAACATTTACTGATTCCTATTTCGGAGCATACGGAGAAGCGAGTCAGCGAGCGGGTAAAAATTGGCATCTGTTCAACTGGCTTGAATGCTCATGCAATTCAGAAGCTGGCTGTGTTGGTGATTGCAAGGAATTTAAGGCGATTCCATTTAAAAAGATCGGAATCTTTTTATTTGAGCCCGGCAGCTCATCAGGACTGGTCAGATTTCCTTCCATACAACTGATCAAAAAAATCGCAGACAAGATTAATGAAAACAAGGGCTTGATCCTGATTAACGAAGTTACAACAGGGATCGGCCGTACGGGTAAATGGTTTGGGTTTCAGCATTACAGCATTAAACCTGATATTATTGCCATCGGCAAAGGAATCGGTAATGGATATCCGGTGAGTGTTGCCGTGATTTCCGAGAACGTCAGCAAGCAATTATTAAATACTAATTTTCTTTATTCTCAATCGCATCAAAATGATCCATTAGGTGCCTCTGTTGCAGGAGAAGTTCTTGATACCATCAAAAAAGAGGAATTGATTGAAAGATGCAATCGCATCGGAAATCTGATTATGGGCCACCTCAATGCCATCAAACATAAGTACGGTATCATTAAAGAAATCAGAGGAAGAGGCCTTATGATCGCCATTGAACTTTACTATCACGCAGATTTAGTTCATCAACAATTACTGGATAAGGGTTTTATTTTAGTAAAACGAGGCGGGGTGGAAGTTTTAAGGATGGATCCGGCATTAACCATTGAAGAAAAAGACATTAAAAAATTCTTAACTATCTTTGAGCAAATTATCCTAAAGATTAAGAAATCTCAAAAATGAGTAAAACATTACAAATACTAAAACAAGGCATTAAGGTATTTTTACCTGCCTTTTTGTTTTTGGTATTTCTGAACTCATTTGGTCAGGAAACGCAGCGGCTTCAGGAAACAGATCAAAATTTTGACTGGCTGCTTGGTGAATGGATCAGAACCAATGAAAAGGCAGATAGAAATACTTATGAAAAATGGGTTAAACAATCAGATTCGCTCTATCTTGGTTCAGGGTTTACCCTTCAAAATTCAGATACCCTTTTTAAAGAAGAAATCCATCTATTGAAATCTGCACATGAATGGATTTATAGGGTTTATGGTGTTAACAGAAGGCCAACCTCTTTTCGAATAAACTATAAATCAAATAATAGTTTTGTATGCAGAAATGATAATAATCCCTTTCCTAAGCTCATCAAATACAGCCTTGAAAATCATATTTTAACAGCCGAAATTTCGGCAGATGGCAAAAAAATTCGTTTTATTTTTGAGCAGCACTCCTCCGATTCAAAATAACTGCGCCCAATCATTCCTCGTTCATCATCAACCAACCAATTAAACCATTGGATATTTGGTTATCTATTCACTAAATAATTTATTTTACACTGTCAGCACTTCTATTCATGGAAGTCTGAAAATTATACTAATTCTCTCTTATGACTAAAATAAAAACCAAAGAAGGATTACTTCAACGAATGTTAAACCGAACCGAGAAAATCGGAAATGCACTTCCCCATCCAGCCACTTTATTTGCCTTGTTCGCAATATCTGCTTTGCTTTTATCAGCCCTCGGACATTTTTTAGGCTGGGAAGTAATACATCCCGGAACCAAAGAAATTATAAAACCTGTTAACCTGTTATCTCATGATGGGATCCATCGAATCTTATTAGAAATGGTAGATAATTTTACCGGTTTTGCCCCACTCGGAATCGTACTGGTTGCCATGCTGGGTATAGGTATAGCCGAACAAAGTGGTTTGATCAACGCCGTCATTCGCATCATGGTTTTAAATTCACCTAAGCATTTACTCACTTTTGTGATCGTACTTTCAGGAATCCTCTCCAATGTTGCTTCAGATGTTGGATATGTTTTGCTTATTCCTTTGGCAGGTGTAATTTTTCATGCCGTTGGCCGTAATCCAATTGCCGGTATGGCAGCTGCTTTTGCAGGTGTTTCAGGTGGTTTTAGTGCCAATTTAGTACTGGGAACCGTTGATCCCTTATTAGCCGGTTTATCGCAGGAAGCTGCTAAAATTCTTGACCCCGTATATGAGGTTAATGCAACTGCCAATTATTATTTCATGGTTGCTTCAACTTTTGTAATTGCTTTTGCAGGAACTTTTGTAACTGAAAAAATTGTTGAACCCCGACTAGGTAAATACAAAGGGGATGTTAAAATTGAAGAAAACGCCTTCAATAAATTATCTAAAAAAGAAAAAAAAGGATTACTATTTGCATCGCTGGGTTTTCTTGGAATCGCAATTATCACTTTAATAGGGATCATACCTGAAGATGGGTTTTTCAGAGGAAGCGACGGTGGCATTTTAACTTCACCATTAATTAAAGGTGTGGTTGCTATGCTGTTTATTGTTGCCGGAACCATGGGCTTAATTTATGGCTTTATGACGGGCGCATTTAAAAGTGATGCAGATGTGATGAAGGGAATGGCCGTTTCTATGAAAACACTGGCCACCTATCTGGTTTTGGTATTTTTTGCGGCCCAATTTGTAGCTTATTTTAAATGGAGTAACTTAGGAATTATCCTGGCCGTAAAAGGAGCCGGTTTGCTCATGTCTTCCGACATTGGCTTAATCCCGCTAATGATTTTATTTATCCTGCTATCGGCAGCCATAAATATGCTCATGGGCAGTGCTTCCGCAAAATGGGCGATACTGGCACCGATTTTCATCCCGATGTTTATGATTATGGGCTACTCGCCTGAATTATCGCAAGTGGTTTACCGTATTGGCGATAGTGTTACCAACGTAATTTCGCCCATGATGAGTTTCTTTGCGTTGATTATAGCCTTCTTACAAAAGTATGACTCCAAGGCCGGAATAGGAACCATCGTCGCAACCATGGTCCCCTACTCCTTGGTATTTTTAGGAATTTGGATACTGTTACTCATTGGATGGCTTTTGCTGGGCTTACCACTTGGGCCGGATGCAGGGATCCATTATGTGATGCCGAATTAAGAGTTTGAAAAAGAGGTATTTCGCATGCCTGCATTATGCAGGCATTTTGTTGCGCACTTTCCTGTCCTAATTTGCCTTCGCGTAGCTTTGGCGAAGCAAGGCGAGGGAAAGGAAACAACACGAAAACACCTAATGGTGTTATTCCAGTCTAAGGGTTATGAATTATAGCTGTTGCTACAACATAGTATATTAATTATTTCACTTTTGTTCTATTTCGTATTCAATCTCCTGATATCCAACCTCTCCATTATCTGATACAGCCTCAATAACTACCATCATTTTCCCTTCATTATCTGCGTTGTAAAAAGATGAAGATGCCATCCCCCAACTATTAGTCTTCACAATAGGTTCCCAGTGAATCAATGCTCTCAAATCAGGTTTAGTCCAGTCAGTGGATTGGGGATTTTTATATTTTGGTGCATAAAATTCACGATGTGCTGAGAATACAGGAACAGATGCCTTCATAATACCTACTGGCTTTCGCACTCCATAAATACCTTTTTTGGCATGTGTATAAATTGCAATAACACTGACACATGATATGTATTTAGGGCTAGCTCTACCATTAGTCTTTAAATATTGATTAGGAGCAACTCCAGTTATTTCACTATATAAACGCTGCCAGTTTTCTATACATTTGATAATTTCAAAACTGCTGACTTCACTTGGTGGAATATAAGGGATATGTTTAAGATCTTGAAATTTAGCTGGGATACCGTCAATAACTATGTAAGTGAGATCAGAACCAATTACGTTCGCATATAAGATGTCAAATCTACTATCTCTCAATATTCTAATCTTGTCAGGATAATTGTAAAGAAGCACACTATAAAGCCCATAAGACCATTTTTCTTCTTTTTCAAGAATGGCTTTGCCTTCAATTACTACATCAGGTTTCCCATACCTTTCCATAACCTTTTTGCGATTGGGGGTTAGCCTATAGGCTTTAATTTCAACTTCATCTAATAGAACATCACCGGATTGCAGTGGATATGTATCTTCAATTTTTTTTCGCTCAATATTTTTTTCGACAAACTTATTTACCACACTGTCTAACTTCTCTAAGGTTTTAATGTGATTATAGGTTATGGGTGGTGATTCTTTTTTATCAATTGTAATAGTGTAATTCATATTTTTTCCTGACTTCTTTGAACTCTGAATCAAGACATTCACATTCTTCCCATATTCGTTATACAAATTGAATTTGAATTTACCTAGGCTGTCAGCCACTTGACTATAAACAGATTTATTCTTGCCAAATGTTATCATTGTTAGTTCTGCCTCTTTTTTCTTTTTTATTGAAAACAAGCTACTTACCTGACCTGAAACAGAGAGGTTTGACTCGGCTTGAAAGGACAGATGTTTAAATGGTTTTACATAGTGGTACTTTCTCCAACCCTGTGTTAGCATTAATGCATCCAAATGGCTGTGCGCCACACTGTCATTTTTGAAATAATAACCTGGTTGTTCAATCTCACCCTTCAACTCTGAATCAAGCAGATACCAGGATAGAATATTCTGTCGTTTGCTTTGCATTTTCCCCAATTCTTGCTTATTTATTACGAGTAGTGATAAATTAGATTTAATGGGTTCGCCATTGGAGTTGGTGGTTTCAATTTTCAAATTGGTCAGTTCACGTTTTGAGTAAGTTTCCTTATCTGTTGAAAGCGCAATATTTATTCTGCTTTCGGGTCTTTCATTAAAATAAAGCCTTTCAGCAAGCGGATGTAGAGAATTGTCCATCATAGTGCATAAGATTATTCCTTCGGGAAGCTCATTGCTGGGTATTAAAAGCTTGAAACGACCTTCTTTTAATCTAACTTTCATTTCATAAAAACTGACTCCTCTAAAAGAGATCTGTAGATTAATACTGTCATCTTTCATATAATTTGACAATACTTCTATACGTATATTATTCGCCTGCTTTTCAACTGACAAAATATTACCATTAGAAGCAATATTGGGCAGAGGATACAACAAAACCTGGTTATCATTTGATTCAGATATTAATCTAGCATAGTAAGTTTTGGTACTATCTGTTTTATTTAGGTCAAAGCTCCCCATTCCGAGAGAATTACTTTTAAAAGAAGTAATAACTGAGTCTCTTTCATCAACAATATCTCCTTGTATCAATATCCCTTGAGCACTAGCATCTAATGCCTTAAATCCAACTTTACTCCGCAATCCATGCACTAATTCTCCACTCTCAGGAAAAAATTGCAAATCGAGGTAGTCTTTGTTTAAAATGATGGTTGTTGAGTAGCTTTGTTGGTTTTCCGTTTGCATTTGCAGGGTGGCAAACTGACTGTTATTTTCAATCGTATAGTCAATCCGATAAATATTATCTTTCCCTTTCTTAATATATAGGCTATCTTTTTTATTATCAAGAGTAATCATAACTTTGAGCTTACTCTTGTGCAGGCTGTCAATGACAAAAGGATTAAAGCATGCTTTTAAATGATCTTCATTTGTTTGTTCTTTTACCAATGAAATATTGCGGATTGGCTTTTCTTTGTCACTTTCCTTTTCAGGGGAGAAAACCTGAATATAATCTTCATAGAAAAAATCTGTTTCAAAATTCTTGTTCCATTGTGTGTAAGCTCTGATAAGGTATAGCCCCTCTGACAAACTTTTATCCAAATAAAAGAAACCCTGCCCTATACCATCCTCTATTTTAATCAATTTCTTTTCGAATATGGTTTCATCTGGTTTTATCAGTTCTACATATAAAACTCCACTCAACAAAGATGGGACATGGTTAAATGCGCTTAACACAATAGCTTTAAACCAGATTATGTTATCTGTTGTATACACTTTCCTATCTAATTGCAAGTATACTTTCTCCGCTAAAGAAGCATTTGAATTTATGTAGTTATTGCTTTGTGATAAAGTGTTTGCAGGTAGTATGGATAGAAAGAAAATAATTAATGCAATAATTTGTGTATATCTTTTTCGATAGATTTTTAAGCCTTTATATTCTTTCTTATAGAGTCTGGTTTTTCTCATTATTCCAAGTAATTTATTGCATCACTTTTCTTCCATAGATGGCAACTAGTATTTATATTAACTCCAGCTGGGCTTACCACTTGGGCCGGATGCAGGGATCCATTATGTGATGCCAGGTTAACATTCAACATAAGAATTGTAGTATATTTTGTGCTTTATTCCTGTCAAATAACATGGAAATTGAAGCTGGCTGCAACCTTTTAATTTACCATCTAATTAGCTATTATTTTTATCCATTGTTATGCAATGTTTATCTTTAATTTTATTCAAAGAATTCGTTCGCTTTCTGCCTAACTAGCCAATAAATATCACCTCCAGGTAATACTAATCCGGTAGGCGTATTGGTGAAAATTATTATACCTGTTTTACTTTTCGGATGAATTTCTAGAGTAGTGGCTGTACCTAAAAGCAATCCTCCAGTATGTCCAAACCAATCGCCAAAATTTGCTTTCCAGACTAAACATCTACCCGATGCTTGATTTTGAATCTCTAGAATTTTATCTACAGAACTCTCCTTCAAAATTTGATGATCGTTTAATGTTCCTTTATTCATATAACATATTGCAAAGCGACTTAAGTCCTGAATGGTAGTTTTTACTCCACCTGATGCATAGATCCTATTATCAAAATAATAGTTAGGTCTGTTCTGGTAATCATATAATACAGCCAAATTATCCCAACTGATATCAGCATAATTATAACTTGTATTAAGCATGTTAAGAGGAATAAAAATGTGTTGTTTACAATATTCTCTGAAGTTCTGTTCACTTATTTGCTCTAAGATATAAGCAACAATACAAATCCCTATATTTGAATAATATTCGTAATCCCCTGGTTTTATGGGCTTCCACAAATATCTGTCATAATAAACTCCGGCTGGTGTGAGAAATTGCGGAACCCATTCACTGGGTGATGGGCCCTCATCTGGTTCAAATTGATTCCACATTCCCTGCTCCCCATCATAACTTTGAGGCCATGACAAGCCTGCTCTATGTGTAAGTAACATTCGTATAGTAATTGGAATGTCAGGAAAATCGGGATGCCTTATAGCAATTGGAAGATATGTGTTTATGTCTGCGTCTAAATTAATTTTGCCTTGCTCTTCCAATTGCATTATTGCAGTAACAACAATTAATTTCGAAATAGAGCCAATATGGTAAATGGTTTCTTCAGTAGCATTTTTTTGATTTTCAATATCGCTATAACCATAGATTTGTGACCAAACAATCGAATCTTTATTAATAACACAGGCTGTTAGAGAAGGTAGATCGTTTTCCTGCATCATCCTTTGCAATTCTCTCTCTGTATCAGGTTGCAACAAATCATTCTCACAACTTGTTAGCAAAAGAATTACAGTTAATAAATATCCAGTATGTGTGCAATACTTAAAATTCATAACCTACAGATAAATTAATGCCAGTATTTTTTGTTTTCTGCGTATCATAATAAATGCTTGTCCAATCTTCAGGCTTTTCAAAAATATTGTTTAAACCTATGAATACTCTTAAATCAATAAAAAAGATCTTATTGAAAAACTTATGTTTATAATTTACGCCCGAATGTAAACCTCCCTCAAAATTTTTTACTGAGTTGAGCTTTGTTTTTTCAATTGATGAATTATGAGAAGCAACTTTTTTGACAGCATTAATTTTATAAGCTGCATAACCGCCAAAATAAAACTCACCGATTGATTTTTCCTTTTGTAAAAATTGATATGTAACAGAAAGAGGAAATTCTAAATAACTGATTAGTACCTTGTAAACAATTCTCTCATAATCAGTATGACTGAAATTGACACCCTTTTGCGTAAAACTCAATTCAGGACGTAAACCTATTTGTTGTGTTAGCGCCAAATTGTAATATACACCTATGTATGGCGAAATCAGAGGTTTTTGATCTGTTGTTTGAATCGATTCGATATCGTAACCTAAATAAGGTCTCAAGTCAATTTCAAAATCCTGGTAAGGCTCAGGCTTAGTATCTGTATAATAAAAACTTGAAGCAGTTGATCCTATTTTAATTCCAAATTGAGCATTTAACTTTTCAGAAAAAATAAAAAATAGAACAATGCAAATGAATAGAGTATACTTTGGTCTCTTAGCTCTCTTTATTCTTATTGAATTGTTTTTCATTTCTAATTTCTCGGTTATACTAAGAATATTTAGAATGTTGTACAATGGATTTTTATAAGTAATAACCCATTATTTTTATTGTCTAGTCCCCTTTATTCAAATATTAAACGATAAGCGACTATAAATGCATTATCGGGGGAGTAAAAAAACATAATCAACAGCTACGCCCGAACGAGAAGAATTTCTGTATTAAAGATAGCAAAAATTAATTAGCTAATTTGATCATGTGCTAATTTGAAAATTAAATGTTAGATTCCTTTTTTATAGGGTGCATTGGTGATAGGGCAAATAACTTTATGCAGGACAGATTCTGCATCAGGCTCTTTATTTAAAAGATTTTGAAAGAGGTTTATCAATTGCAATTTATCGATTGCTATTTTAGTTTCGGTTTTTATATCTCGTAAATCAATAAAAAAGCCAGAAAAGAGATCGGGCATGTCTATATTTACGTCTGTGTTCAAAAAATTAATTCCATTATAAACTTGATTATAATTGCCCTTGTTTTTTTTAATAATGAAATTATCCTTTTTTAAATTGGTGATGGTACCAGATTTCTCACAGATTTTAATGCACTTATCATCCATTGTAATTTTATCGCAGCCGGTGACCTGATGAAACAAGCATTGCCTGCTTGTCATCAAAAGCAGAGGCTGATAAATAGTGTAAAATAAGTTGAAATTTTCTGGTCTTTTTAGATAGCCCATTTGTATTTTGCTTATCTCATTAGAAATGAAAGCACCTGAACAATTAAAGTTCTCTTTTAAGTTCTTCAGGCTAAAAGAATTAGTCGTATTCAGATGCGGTCCTGCAATCCAGGGAATTCCTTTTTCAAAAGCGTGGTAGGCGATTCCGGTATTATCTGTCAGCAGAATTTGAGGTTTCACTTGTTCTAGAAACGCAAGGGCACTCTGATAGTCTTCTCCAATTAAAATGGAAGGGAAATAAGGAATTAGGCTTTTGTTTTCCAAGAAAAGCTCGATCAACTTTTCACCTTCATTTTTAAGATTGGCCGGGAGTTGAAAATAAACTTCTGCCGAAGTTTTCATACAAAGAACGATGTCTTTAGCCGACGAAATGATAACCGAAAGTGTGGGTTTAATATTCAGTTTGGCATGCTTTTTAAGCTTGGAAATGACCACAGGAAATATCAGGTCTTTTGACTTATTCAAAAGATACAAAATTCGTTTCTTAAGGGAAGTCAATTCATTAAAGGAAATAAAAACACCATTTTCCAAACTATCCAGATTCAAGTCTTTAATAAAATATTCCGTTTCGTTAAAGGCTTTAAATCTTTTTAATACCATTTTGTGATCTAAAACCTGAGTGCCTGATGTTTCCAAATTAGCTTCTGATATAACTTGAAACGAGTTATTTGGCGTTTCAATTTTAACCTTTAAAGGCTCCCTCCTTTTACCAGAAACACTAATAAATAAGGGAATTTTATCTATGCTTAACGGGTCGATTTTACTTTTAATAAAATTCCTCAGTTTATCCTTTTCTTCGAAAAGCGCTATTTCGCTCTGATTGGTTTTAGCATAGTGTATGCTTGATTGGGTCATCGGATTATCGATAAACATATCCTTAGAAATTTCTCCTCTTAAATAGCCATTTGAAAAATCACGATTAAACACTTTATATAGTTCGCTGTTATCCTTAATTAGTTTGTTCTGATTATAAAAACTTTGGATTTGCTTTTTCCATACATCCACAACCGTATAGACGTATTCAAACTCTTTAATCCTGCCTTCAATTTTGAGTGAATCAACTCCTGCTTCAGCTAATTCCTTTAGATCAAAAAAAGCCGAATTATCCTTCAGATTAAGGGGATAATTTTTACCTGCTGAGGTTCTTTCATACCTATCTCTGCATGGTTGACTACATCTGCCTCGGTTTCCCGAATTTCCGCTTATCACAGAACTCATGTAACAAATTCCGGAAAACGAAATACAGTAAGAACCATGAACGAAAACCTCAGTTAAAACATTGTTTTTATGCCCAAAGGCAGTCAATGCTTTTATTTCATTAATGTTCAGTTCTCGAGATAAATTGACACGCTCTGTATTCAGTTTAGCTAAAAACTTTATCTGTCCTTCGTTATGAGTGGTAAGCTGCGTGGAAGCGTGGATATTTAGTCCTTTAAAATATTTAGACAACAGATATAACATGCCCAAATCCTGAACAATAACTCCATCAATACTGGTATTAATTAACTTATTCAGTAACTTAATTAATGCCGTTATTTCACTATCGACAATAAGGATATTGAGCGTAAGAAAAACCTTACAATTGTTTTCATGCGCCAGTCTTAAAATCCCTTGTAAATTTTCAAAGCTAATATTTGCTGCTCGGTTACGCGCATTAAATTTATCCAGTCCACAGTAAACGGCATCAACTCCTGCAACGATGGCTGCCTTCACCGCATCTACATCTCCTCCTGGTGCCAATAATTCAATCGTCCTGTTCACAATTTCAAATATAAGCTATTTGACAAACTTCTGATTAAACAAAATTGTTGATAATAATTCATATTTTAAAAAAAACGGATTTAATATTTTGTGTTACCTTTCGACTTAAAAAAATGAACTTATAAATTTAATAAGTAAGATTATGATTACTACTTTTCGCCTAAAAAGCCTGATTAGATTGACATCAGCATTAATGTTATCAGCACTTGTTTATTCGGTTAATGCGCAAACCATTGAACCTGAATTTGGAAAAGAGACTGATAATTGCACCTCAGTTCTGGTTGGTAAACTTGCATCGATTGATGGTTCAACCATCACTTCGCATACCTGCGATAGCAGAACGGATAGAACCTGGCTAAACCTTGTTCCAAATATGAAGCATAAAAAAGGTTCTACGGCAAAAGTTTATAATCGTTCAAAACGCACAATCGAGCCAAATCAGGCTGGAAGGGAAATAAGTATTGAAATACCTCAGGTTAAAGAAACTTATGCTTATTTAAATGCGGCCTATCCCATCATGAACGAGCATCAATTGGCTATTGGTGAATCTACTTTTGGCGGCAATAGAATCATGCGAAGTGACTCGGGTAAAATTGACTGCCCTGAATTGTATCGTTTGGCGCTTGAAAGAGCAAAGACAGCTCGTGAGGCCATTCTGGTCATCGATGAGCTTACAAAAAAGTATGGCTATAATGATGGGGGCGAATGCTTTACTTTTGCGGATCCAAACGAAGTTTGGTATTTTGAGATTGTAGGACCGGGGAAAGGAAAAATTGGCGCAGTATGGGCTGCAGTGCGGATTCCTGATGATCACATCAGTGTTGTAGCAAATGCAAGTCGAATACGAACCCTGGACCTAGATGATAGTGAAAACTATATGGCAAGCGATAATGTTTTTTCTGCAGCTGAAGAACTGGGCCTTTGGAACGAAAAAAGCGGTGAGCCTTTTGAGTTTTGCTATGCCTATGCGAATAGAAATAGTATGGGTTGCCGTCGAAGAGAGTGGCGGGTTCTCGATCTTGTTGCACCTTCGCTTAATCTTGATCCGAATGCCGAAAATTATCCACTTTCTGTTAAGCCTGATAAAAAAATTTCAACGCAAGAAGTAGTGAATATGTTTAGAGACTACTATCAAGATACGCCATATGATATGAGTAGATCAATGCTAAGCGTCGATAAGGAAGGCAAATCAGTAAAAAGTCCGATTGCGAACCCATTTTTGAACAGAGAATTAAAAGAATTGTTAAACATCCAAAACGAAAGAACAATTGCTTGCATTCGGGCAACCTATGTTCAAATAACACAATCGAGAAGTTGGTTACCCAATGAAATTGGTGGTGTAGTTTGGTTTGGATACGATAATCCGGCTGCAACACCGCATACACCATTCTATATTGGGAATACAACCATGCCTAAATCTTATATGGTTGATGCCCGAACAAAGTTTAATAAAGAGTCGGCATGGTGGGCCTATAGGGTTGTTGCCCAACTCGCTTTATTTAGATGGCAGGATATGATTGTGGATATTGATTTGGTTTGGAATGAGATTGAAAACAAGGCATTTTCAGACCAAGCAAAGATTGAAGAGGAAGCTTTAACACGCTATAAGAAAAATCCGAATGACGCGATTGAATTTTTAACTAAGTATTCCAATACCATTGCAAATAATGCTGTGGACAGATATTGGCTTCTCTATGAAGAACTTTGGACTAAATATACGCAACAGTTTTAATACATTGCCTTTAACTGATTGTCGATTGTCGATTTACAATTTTTGATTTTTGATTTTTAATTCAAATTGTGACCTAATTCATTGCTTCATCGTATGATGGATAAAATGCTTCGGTACTTAAAAACTCAAAGAAATTTTGATTGTTAATTTACAATTTTTGATATTCAATTTAAATTGATTGTATAAACTTAACCTAATCTCTAAGCTCTTGTATTTGGCACCTTTCAATTACTCATCACTTTCTCTCCATTCCCGGATTACCAATTCTCCAAATTCCATTCACTAATAACTAATAACCAATAACCAACTTTTACTCATACTTAATTGCATCCACAGGATTTTTATTGGCCGCTTTATAAACCTTACCACTAATTGTTATTAACGAAACGATTAAAATAATAATGGTTGGGATGATCAAAGAAGTGATGTTACCACTCTGATAAACTTCGTAAATGCTGTCGAGTAGTATTTCGGACAGGTAATAACCCAATGCCGAACCCAAAATAGCTGCGACAAAAACGATGATCATGAATTCACGGTTAAGAATTCGAATGACTGAAAATACAGGTGCACCCAGCACTTTTCTAATCCCAATTTCTTTGGTCTTTTTAATCACTTTTAAAGATACCAGCGTATAAAGCCCCACAAGCGAGAGCAAGACTGAAACTACGGCTAGAAACAAAAAGATATTCACAATGTTTTTATTGGTGGTTTTAGCTTCAGCAAAACGTTCTTCCTGTAAAAACCCAGGGTAAACCGCATTCGGAATAAGTTCTTCCCAAATTTCGTTCATTTGAGTGTTCAGCTGTTCCAGTTTTTGGGGGTCGGCCTTTACCACTAAAGTTCGCATGCGTTCTTTAACTCCTAGTTTTAACATGGTTGGTGAAATATCGGTCCAAAAACCAAAAGGATAAAAATCTTTTACAACACCTACAACAGTGAGGGTAAGCGTATCATTTTCTTTTAACCTTTGCCCCAGTGCATTCTCCCATCCGAAAGTTTCTACTAATTTTTCATTCACAATAATGGCATGTTCGCGCTCCGATTCTTTAAAATCCTGATCAAAATACCTGCCTTCGATTAATTGAAATCCCATGGTTTCGAAATAACCTCTGCCAATATCAAATCCTCTTACCTCATGCTCTTCTTCGGCTCCCCATTTTAAGGATCTAATATAATTTGACCATCCAATATGCTCTTCTGACCAACCCACACTTTGAATGGAGGGGTTTTGAATAATAGCATTCCTGAACAACTCTAAAGTTGGGTTATTATTAAAAGGAACTGCTATAATTTTCTCTTTATTGTAGCCAAATGATAGATTGTCCTGATAATTTGCATTTTGAGTAAAAATAACTGTTGCTATAATTCCGGTTACAGCCAGTATAAATTGAACCACCAATAATATTTTTGAGAGCAATCCTCCCCCACTATGTTTAACATCACCTTTTAAAATATTGATCGGATTAAACTTACTGACATAAAAAGCGGGATATGATCCTGCCGCCAGGCCAGTTACAATCAATAAACCAAAAAGAAATAACCAAAGGCTGGCTCCGCCGGTATAATCAATAAAAATGGTGTATTCCCACATCTTGCTCCATTCATCAATCAGATAAGTACCGATTAGTAAAGAAGCAAGAATCGCAATAAAAACCAACAAAAAGTTTTCACCCAGAAATTGCATGATGGTATGTTTGCGCAGTCCGCCCATTACTTTTCTAAGGCCAATTTCTTTTAATCTCCTACTGGAAATAGCCAGTGCTGTGTTTGTAAAATTCAAACATGCAAGTAATAAAATAAGAATGGCCATAATGGTTGGAGCCGCAAATGCCGCAGGATGCAACCCATAATTTAACCAATGGTTCCAGGTATCTCTTGCCGTGTTCGGCACGGATTTTAATTCTTCTACAAAAAATCTGCCTATTTTAAAATCTTCTCTTGCTTTGTGTTGTATGGGAAGAAAACTGGCCAGCTGTTTTTCGATGCCAGGTAAAGAACTTTTATCTGGGACTAACAAAAAGGTACCGGCTACCCACGATCGCCAGTCATTTTCTTGAATATTATTCATCTCGATATAATTATCGATATTCGCAAGTAAACTAAAACGG
This sequence comes from Bacteroidales bacterium, assembly GCA_963675215.1. Taxonomy (GTDB): domain Bacteria; phylum Bacteroidota; class Bacteroidia; order Bacteroidales. The sequence continues at coordinate 2,445,188 of OY775914.1, read as the reverse complement.
AAGGTGGTATTTTCAGGGATATCCTTGATAATACCGCTTACTTTAAAACTACGCTCCTGCCCGTCAATTAAGAAAATACGGAGCATCTCCCCCATTGGATCCTTATCTCCAAAACAGATTTTAGCAAACTCATCCGTAATGATAACACTGCGTTCATCTTTAATGGAATTGGCATCTCCACGCAAAAACGGATAGTCGAAAATTTCAAACACATTATCGTCTGCAAAGCCAATGGTTTGATTAAAAATATTTTCACCATACCGCACTGCCATGCCACTGCGATGCACCCTGGTCATTTGATCAACACCTGCCAATGAATTTTCTATAGCCGGCATGAGTGAAATTGGATTCATTCCATACGCTTGGGTTCTGCCATTAATATCTTGCGTAAAACCAACCTTATAAATATTTTCTTTTTGCGATAAAATGACATCAAAATCTGCATTCCACCGATAGTTATAATAGGCCACAATACAACTTGATAATGCAATGCCCAAGCCAATAACATTAACAATTACAAAGAATTTATTTCGTAGAAAATTCCGGAAGGTTATTTGTAGGAAATTTTTTAACATGATGAATGGTGTTTTTTAATAATTTAAGCCGTGGTTGTAAAATCTTATCGTGCAAATATCTTGCTTTATTTAGCCACAATGCAACTACTTTGACCTGACATTTACCGGCCATTTATGAGCATCAATTTGACGCATTTCATCCCTGACCAATCTTTAAAAAGAAGTAAAACTACCACTGTCATTATCTTATAAAAAGTAGAAATCGGTAAAGTGCTGCTTTTTCCCTGTGAATAAAAATTAAAATTGTTGAAGCTATTACTAAGACCTATGACGTGGAAAGTTGGTAAAAGTTACAATATCAAAGCCGTATATTAATAATTGTAACATTCAGAAATGAATATCTTTTTTGCATTACAGGGCAGAAAACAAATTGGCGTTAAGGATCGCATGACGATGACTTATTCCATAAGAGGTGTTTGATAGAATAATTGGTATTTTGAGAAGTGTTACAAATAAAGAAAGAAAAAACTTTTGAATTTTAGCTTAGTTCTTTGTTAACGGCTTTTAATTTTATATTCTTCAATAATTCTTGCGTCAACCCAATAAATATCAGTACCTCCCGTTTGTGGTTCATGGTATTCTTTTAATATTTGTTTATAAGTCTGTTTCCCTTCAGATTTATTTGAATTATTTATATAAGATGAAGTAAAGAAAAAATACTTCCCATCTGGAGAAACGATTGGACAAAATTCACGTCCATTCAAATTTATATTTTCCTTCATCCGTTGGGGAATACTCCATCTTCCATGCTCATTAAAGGTAATGTACAATCCAGAACCACTTGCCCTTCCGGATGAAGTAAAAATCATATAATCTTCATCAGCCGAAATAAAAATATCACCTTCCCTATGGGGACTGTTCACGGTATCATTTAATCTTACCGGAGTCTCAAATTGATCTTCTTTTTTATTTGCGCAATAGATGTCATTATTTCTGGGATTATCTCTGGAGGAAGCAAAATATAGTTTCCCATTTCTGGTTAATGTAGGATAGGTTTCGCTGGTTGAAGAATTAATCTCCGAACTTAACCTTTCAGGTTCAGACCACCCGTTTTCAATTTTATGCGCTCTCCAAATATCCCAATCCGTTTTTGGGGTTTTTAAAGAATCTATCGGTCTTCTGGAGATAAAATAAAGCCATTCGCCATCATAGCTTATAAATGGATCAGCCTCTCCATATTCACTTGAAAACGATGCCACTTCCGGTTCCGACCATTGGGTACCATCGTATGTTAATTCCAATATCACCAATTGCCCGCTTTTTAGTCTGGTTGAATAATAGAATGCTTTATAATCGGGAGAGAAGGTCGCATTTATTTCAGACATTCCTGTTGAAATGATCTGAGGGGCAAATAATTCCGGAGTAAGTCCTGGTTCTGTTTGCCCTAAATATTTTCCGGTTAATACCGGAAAAGTATTTTCTGCTTTTTCTAATTGTTTCGTGTTACATCCAAACGCCATAATCAGCGATACAATAAAAAGATACTCTTTCATGCTCTAATATATTAATCGTTTATGATTTGTTGTGTCAATTAATTGCCGTTAACGGTTGGCGATAAGAAACGTTGGGCATTCCGAAGCACTTCGCTGTATCGTCTTCGCGAAGCTACGGCGCAGCAAGACCTAACCACCACTATTTTGAGTAAATGTACAAAACTTAAAATTACCCACATCCCCCGGCTTAGGTATATTGCATATTAGCTGCTGGCATTATTTTTTCTTTTTCTCAAATTCAATTAATTCTATTGGAGCTCCATTATATTTAATCATGGCTACCCTTACTCCTTCTGAAGGACTTCCCGGTTCAGAAATAACTTCAAAATCATGTTCTTGCAACTCTTTATCAATATTATCAACTTCAAACGCAATATGTGGAACTGATTTTATTAAATCTGATACTGGACAATCATTGTCGAATCTCATCCACTCTATTCCAAATGGACTTGTCCTAAATCCAGAAACATAAAATTTTAAGTGCGGCAAATATCTTTCATTTGGCATTTTTATATTCGTTGGAATCCCTAAATGATGGTATTTCCACCCCCAATTTTCAATACATGGCGGTAATTCAAAGTCCTGACGTATTTGTTGAATTTCTTTCATTTTACTCAGATCGTTTGCACTTTAATGGAGGTTCATTCTCCAAATGCTGTATTGGTTCATTAATTTCTGACATTTTTACCAGTCAATAATTCTCAAACTCGCGTTTTACTGAATCTGTAACATAAAAAAACACCTCTAACCATTTCATTAATTCATATCTATCTTTACTCAATTGTTTTCCATTACCATAGGTGCAGTTTTTTATACCTGTCTTAGCGCCATGAAGTATAGCTGTTATAAACTGGTCTTTGTTCATTATCGTTTTAATTCAGCTCATTACAGGTTATTTTCCTTCATAAATTAATCATTTTAGACTTTCTGTAAAAGGCGCTAGGTTTTTATTTAGTGTTCATTCTTTTGTCTCTTTTATTTTACTTATCAGATATTTCAAATTAAAGACCACGGATAAAATAAAGAGCAGAATGATTGCAAAAACTAATAAAGTATTATTATCCAGAATAAAATAATTGATTATAAAAGTCGCAAATCCAATCAGCATAAAACTCTGCCCGATAATTAGGGTCAAATTGTCTGTCTTCTTTTTATTCATTTTTTTCCTTTTTAATGGTTCTAGAAACATATCTTCCAGCTCAAAAATCGAATAATTTCAGCCTTGCATACAACGGTTTGAATATGGGGCTTTTGGCATTTCAAGGCTCCATCGTATCAAACCGCTATATATTATATTAATTGTTACTATTTTCAAAATTGGCACTATCCGCCAAATGACCTATATTTTTTGTTGTGTATGTGGTTTATTGTTTTCGTCCTTCTACAATAATCCAACCGTTGTTAAAACTCAAATCGATTGAAATATCATTAAATCCAGTATCCTCAAGTTTTGTTTTATAATCTTTCTCTGATTTAATATTTGCCAATTCCCACCATTTTGTTTCTTCTTTTGGATATCTATTTATTACTAAAAATCGTCCACCTTTATCTAAAACTCTGAATATCTCAGATAATGCTATATCAATTTCTGGCCAAAATTGGATTGTCTCAAATGCAGTAACCAAATCAATGGAATTATTTTCAATTTCGATTTTAGAAACCGAACCATTTAGTAATTTCAATTGCCCCTTTTCTATATTCTCACTATTTAATTGACTTGATAAATCAATCATTTCTTTTGAATGGTCAAGTCCCCATAGTTTAAATCCTTCACTTCTTTGAGATAAATAGTTTAAGAGCTTTCCTCCTCCACATCCAATGTCAAGAATTCTAAAATTGTTAGGTATGTCTTTAGTATTAAAATAATCAGTGTATAAAGAAGTATGAAATTTATTCATTAATCTACCTATTAGCCTACCTATTAATCCAGTTGGTTTTGCCCCTTGATTTTCTAATCCCATTTCTTATTAATTTCCTATAGTTTGTGTCAATTTAGTTCTATGCAGTTTGCTTTCTTACCATTACCCACAACAACATGGACTCCGCGCTGGGTCGTGCCGACCGCTTAGAGTCCTATTTATTGGGTGTAGGTTTTAATTAATTCAATTTTTTCTGCATCCAGATAATATTAGATTCTATATCCTTTTTCTTTATAATATTTTCAAATTCACCACATTTTACAAAACCATTTTTTGAATGAAAAGCAAGACTTTCCTCATTGACAGATGCAATATTTGCCAATATATTTTTAATTCCATATTTTTTAGCTTCAACTTCTAGTCTGTTTAAAGCCATTTTCCCAATTCCTTTTCCTTTATAGTCTTTGTCTATAAAATATGTAATCTGTGCTGTTTCTTTGAAACTTGATAATGGATTATAAAAACTGATAAAACAAAATCCTACAACTTTATCTTTTATTTTAATTGCAAATGCGGGATAGTTTTTTGATATGGATAAAAAATTGTCATAGTAATCATATTTAAGTTTTTCTTCGGGATATGCTGAGAAATCGTTCTCAATGTAAAAATTGAAAATGTCAATTACAGAGGTTCTATGGTCATCTGATAACTCTTCAAAAATAACATCTTTATCAATAATTCTATTATCCATTTTTAATATTATCAAATTCCTAATTTTAGTTATTAAGCTACAACTTTGCAAGTATCTTTTTAACTGTCTAGTCCTAAAATACGGCTACAGGTTAATGTTCCATTTACGCCGCTTTTTCAAATAACTTTTGGGGAGTTTTATACCCTAAAGATACATGAAGTCTTTTATAATTATAAATTTCGATTGCATTTTTTGTGGCTTTTTTCGCATTAGCTGTGTTCGAGAAGCATTGATCAAGGTAAAACTCATCTTTTAAAATTCCGTTGACCCTTTCTGCTACAGCGTTTTCATAGCAATGATTTTCCTCTGTCATGCTGATTTTGATTCCACGTTTTTTAAGTTCGTTTACATACTGGTGGCTGCAATATTGCACTCCACGATCAGAGTGATGTATCAGTCCAGACGCAGGACGGGCATGTCTTAGAGCTGACTTGAGGGCTCTAAGACAGTCCGTCAGCTCAAGAGAGTCACTAATATCGTACCCGACAATTTTTCGTGAATACAGGTCTGTAATCAATGCTAGATAGCAGAAGCCTTTCACGGTTCTGATGTAAGTGATGTCCGAGACCCACACTTGGTGTTATACTTCATAATTCGGGTAACAAATTAGCACACTTTCCTGCTGCAAGCAGGTCTTCAAAATATCTAATTAAATAAAAAAGCGCCTCCTTCCGGAAGCGCTCATTATTCATTAGTCATTAAAAAATCATCATTTATTTACCGTTTTCATCAGGTCTTCGATGGCAGCTTCTAATTGCTGATCTCGACCTTTGTCAATAATTCCAGGCATATTTTTAACCTGAATTTCAGGATAGGTTTGGTTGTTTTCGTTCCATTTACCATTAATATCTTTAGAGCTTAATGGGATAGATCCCCAACGCACTGTTCCGTTTTGGAGCGATTCCCAGCCTGCCCAACTGCAAGTTCCGGGAACCGGCATACCAACTAATTTGCCAATACCCAATTGCTGATAACTGCAGGCAAAACAACTTCCATCGCTATAGTTTGATTCGTTTACCATGGCCAGTGAAGGCTTGGTCCATCTCCATCCCGGCTCATAGCCCATTGATCTGCTTTCAATTGCATAATCAAGAAATTTTGAACCCGTAAAAAACATGGCTAAGTCAGAAACTAAGTCTCCTCCCCCATTATTTCGGGTATCCACAATTAAGGCATCACGATCGTGATATTTACCCATTACTTTTTCGTAAGTATCGCGATAAGGTCCATCGCCCATACCAGGGATATGCACATAAGCCAATTTACCACCACTCACACGATCCACTTCTTCGGCATTGGCTTTAATCCAACGATTGTACAATAAGCTTCCTTCCTGACGTAAAGTAATTGGTTTTACAGTAACGTACTGAGATTTATTTGTTGCCGGATCTAAAACATAAAGCGAGGTAAAATTTCCGGCTTTTCTGTTTAGCAATTTAGCAAAATCAATATCGGCCGTAATGGCTTCTCCGTCAATTTGCGTGATGATCATGCCTGCTTTTACATCGATCACTTTCTTATCAAGTGGGCCACCATTAATTATTTCCGTTATCTTAATACCATCACCCTTATAATTATAATCCATAAAAATTCCTAAAGCAGCAGTTTGGTCACCCAACGGATCGTTCTTACCATATCTTGCACCAGAGTGCGAAACATTTAATTCACCTAACATTTCTGAAAGCAGTTCGGCAAATTCAAAGTCGTTGCCGATTGAAGCAAGCTTAGGTTCGTATTCCGTTCGCAGTAAGTCCCACGGGGCTCCATGAAAATCAGAAATATAAAACATGGTTTTATTACGTTTCCAAACATGATCGAACATGTGTTGACGCTCTGCATTAACATCCAAAGCCAATTCACCGCTAATGGAAATAGGGGTTGCTTTTTTCGCCTTCACATCAATCTTCGAAATTTTTCCACCTGAGAGTAAAAACAGATTTTTCATTTCTTTATCCCAGGTCAAAGTTCCTGATCGTCCGCTCAATTTAACAAGCATTTTTGTTTCTTTGGTTCTTAAATCTGTACTCCAAAGGTTAATTCCTTTTTCAAAAGTTGTCAAATAGTAAAGTGTTTCAGCATCTTTTGAAAGAACTGCATCACTTAAACTTGAGGAGTGGATTGTTAATCGGGCTTTTCTTTCTCTTAAATCATTCCAGTCAATCTTAACCTCCGTTGAATCCTTTTTAGGCTCTTCCGCCTTTTTATCGTTTTTCTTTTTCTTGTCATCTTCATCTTCAACTTTGGCTTTGGCCGGTTTTTTATTCATTTCCTTCCAAAGGGCATATTCATCTTTGGTCATGTTAAATTTATCCCATCCATCCTGGGTTAAGAACATGGAATATACATCTTGTTGCCGCCCACCACTATTTGCTTGCGAACGTAAACCTTGTCGATCACTAAACCACAAAAGCTGTTTTCCTCCATTCACCCATTTTGGTGAAACATCTCCATAACCACTTTCGGTTAAATTGATCATTTTTTGTTTGCCATCGGCTGCTAATAAAACCACTTCAACATTGGCCAGCACAGGCGTATATTCAACAAATAACCATTTACTGTCGGGGCTCCATTCAAAATATTGCCCACCATCTCTCATATAATAAAGTTCATCATTGGTAAGCAGGGTACGAATTTGTTTTGAAGCCAGGTTGTATATTTTCAAAAAAGTTTTGTTCTCGATATAAGCAATTTCCTTACCATCCGGAGAAAACTTAGGTTGATAATTATCGTGCTCGTTAATAATCAAAGGCTCTTCTTTTAAAAGCGTAGAAGCGTAAAAATAAGGTTCTTCATCATTCACTTTTTTGGTTTGAAAAATCCGCCATAAGGCATCTCTTTCACTTGCATAAATTAAAGATTTTCCATCAGGAGAAAAGCTTACAAATCGTTCCTGAGCAGGCGTGTTTGTAATTCTCTTGGTAAATTTTCCTTCTACCGAAGAAACAAAAACTTCACCACGAACGATATAGGCAACTTCTTTTCCGTCAGGCGAAACATCCATTTCACTCACATTTCCACTAATAGGAAGTATCAATTGATTATTGCTTTTTGCTTCAGCACTAATATTTATATTCAATTTTGTTGCTGCACCATTTTCGGTTTGGGTATATAATTCTCCGTGACGGGTATAACATAAAAGTCCATCATTCGAAATGCTTAAATATCTTACCGGATGAAGCTCAAATTTTGTGATTTGCTCTTTCTGTTGTGGATTATCTATATTCAACTTGTGAACATTAAAACTTCCACTTTCTTCGCTCAAATAAAAAATACTTTTTTCATCTGCGCTGTAAACAGGATTGCGATCTTCTCCTTTAAAAGAAGTGATCATGGTATGTTTATCAGTTGCTTTCTCATATTTCCAGATATCTCTTGTTACAGAAGAAGTATGGTGTTTCCTGAAAGCATTTTCACCACCTGGTTTATCATGATAAATCATTTGATTACCATTTTTATTAAACTGAATATCTTCACCGGGGATGGTCCAAACCTGATCAACGCTACCACCAACAACAGGAACTTTGTAAACCTCGGGTTGCGAACCGGTAGGAAACTGTCGATGCTCAGCCACATCCATTCGTTGTCCGCCAAAAATTACATGCTTATCATCAATGGTAAAGGTATAAGGGTACTCATCATTTGAGTGATAAGTTAATCGGGTAGCTTCTCCACCTTTAGCATCCATAACGAATAAATCAAAATTGCCAAAACGGTCGGATGCAAAACTAATTTTGCTGCCATCTTTACTCCATACAGGCATAAAATCATGAGCCTCGTTAAAAGTTAAGGCATGAGCTTCTCCGCCGGCAGTGGGGACAGTATAAAGATCACCTTTAAAAGTAAATGCAATTTGTTTCCCATCGGGAGAAATCGAAGCATATCGAATCCATTGCGAATTCTCTTGTGCAAGCAATATTGAGCTAAAGCATATTGCCAAAATGAATACAAAATATTTTCTCATATTTCTGATATTTATTTAATGATTTATAAATTCATTTAAATTTTTGGAAACGTAAATTTAGCATTTTTAATGACATATGTTCCGCAGTTATAGGGCGATAATCTGCAAGATTCCAGAAAACAGTTATAAATGATGAAGCTTTATCTATAACCCGATATTTGGCTCTGACAAAAGGCCTATTTATGCTTGTAATTTTTTAGGAAAAGAATAAAATCTTGGGGATTAGAAAAATATTTAAGCCCAGAATCATGCTCCCCGATAGAAATATTGTTGGTATTACCTGAAATTAAGAGTGGAATATGGGCTGCAGATGAAATTTTTTGAATGGATTGCAGTGGTTTATCAGCTCTGGGTGTGACAAGAATGGTCATCATCAGATCTGGTTTGGCAATCTCAATGGTATTTTTAATATTGTTGGTTGGCACATTCTGACCGAGATAATAAACATGCCAACCCAAATCCTTGGCGATGAATGAAGCCAGCAGCAACGCGATTTCATGATCTTCTCCCTCGGGCAAGAAGAAAAGTATTTTAGGCGCATTGATAGTCGGAGTGGGAATCATTTCAATGGCAGCAATAATTTTTTGTCGTATCAAATTGGTGATAAAATGTTCCTGAGCCGGGCTTGCTTTACTAGCTCCCCATAATATTCCAATTTGGGTCAAGAAAGGATAAATCAACTCTGTAATTGTCATTAAGAGGCCGCTGCGCATAACGCTTCTTTGAAATACTTTATTAAACTCATCTTCATTTAATCCGAGCATGCTGGCAGTTAAAGCATTAATTTCATCCTTATTCTCTGTGTTTTCCTTTGAAAAAATTTGAATAACCTGATTATTAATTTCATCCATTGACATCTGATCAATTTGCGAAATCCGATAACCGTTGCGGTTGAGTGTGTCAACACTTAATAACATTCTGAGCTGTTCATCAGAATAATACCTAATATTTGAATGGGTACGATCAGGTTTTAAAAAATTGTAACGACGTTCCCAAATTCTTAAGGTATGGGCTTTAATACCTGTTAAAATCTCAACCTGAGCCATTGAATATTTCATAATGTTTAAGTTTTAATACTGCAAATATAAACAATAATATTTTTTTTATGCAAGGAAAAGCTTGTATTTATTACTATTTTGATCTTTTTGTCTATCTTTTATTCATTATTACTTGGACGTTATATTATTTTTTACTTATCTTTGTCGAACTTTAAACTTAAATTTATTAGACATGAGAAAATTATTTGTATATTTATTAGTAGCAAGTTTGCCAACCACTTTGATGGCAAATGACAATATTGAAGCAAATTTAAAATCAGACAAAGCTTCAAAAACAATTGTAGAATTAGCAGTAGAGAGTGGTTTTAATTCACTGGCTGCAGCCTTAACAAAAGCAGATTTAATTACGCCGCTTAATTCAGCAGGTTCATACACCGTGTTTGCACCAACCGATGAGGCATTTGCAAATTTACTTTCAGCAGTTGGACAAAAAAGCGTTGATGACGTTCCTGTATCTGTTTTAAAGCAGATCTTACTTTACCACGTCATAAATGCTGAAGTACCATCTTCAAAAGTTAAAGCTGGTGAAGCAACAACTTTAGAAGGAACAACAGTTAAGTTAACAACAGCTGGAGGAATTAAAGTGAACGGTGTTAGTGTAGTTAGCCCTTATGATGTTATGGCATCAAATGGAGTAATTCATACTATTGATCAAGTTTTGGTTCCAGAATCAATTGCACAATTTGTAAATACCGTGCTCGAACCAGCTTACTTTAACAAAAACTTTTCAACGTTAATTTCAGCAGCTGTTAAGGCAGATGTAGTTTCAACTTTGCTTAACACGCCTAATCTAACCATTTTTGCACCCGATAATGCTGCATTTAAATCATCAGGAATTGACCCGGCGAAAGTGGATAGTAAAACACTGGCCGCTGTTTTAACTTACCACGTGGTAGGTGCTAAAGTATTGAGTAACGCAATTCCATCAAATGCAGCAACAGTTAACGGACAAAAGTTGTATTTTACTTCAAAAAGCAATGGCGTTTACATCAATGATAAAGTACAAATCACTGCTGTTGATATTGAATCAGGCTCCGGTGTGGTTCATGTAATTAACCAGGTATTAATGCCTAAATAATAATGGTTGATAATTAATTTGGTTGATTTGATTAGGTTCGGTAGTATCTTAGGAGCTACCGAACCTTCATTAAAAAATCTAATTCGGCTCAATAACTTAAATTAAAAAACACCAAAACCTACTCAATGAAAATTCTGCTAACAGGTGCAACAGGTTATATTGGCAAACGATTACTCCCTGAATTAATAAGTCTTGGACATGAGGTTGTATGTTCAGTAAGAGACAAAAATCGGTTCAGCCCACCTGCTTCAATAGCAAAAAGAATTAAAATTATTGAAGTAGATTTTTTGGATCAAAACACCCTTAAAAATATTCCAACTGACATTGATGCCGCTTACTACTTAATGCACTCTATGTCCACTTCAAAACATTATGAAGAACTAGAATTGCTTTCGGCAAAGAATTTCAAAAAAACCATTGAAAAAACGAATACCAAGCAGGTTATTTATCTCAGCGGCATTGTTAATGAACAGTCGCTCTCCAAGCATTTATCATCGAGAAAGGCCGTAGAAAAAGAATTGGCCAGTAAGCTTTACCACTTAACGACTTTGCGAGCGGGAATTATTATTGGTTCGGGCAGTGCCTCCTTCGAGATCATCAGAGATTTAGTAGAGAAACTTCCTTTAATGGTTACTCCAAAATGGTTAAACACAAAGTGTCAGCCCATCGGTGTTCAGGATGTCATCACCTTTTTAACAAAAACCCTTTTTAAAACCGAAACCTACGATAAAAGTTTTGATATTGGCGGACCCGATATAATTTCTTACAAAGAAATGTTACTGGGCTATGCGAAAGTCAGAGGCCTTAAACGAAAGATTTTCATTGTACCGGTCATGACGCCCAAGCTTTCTTCCTATTGGTTATACTTCGTCACCTCTACTTCTTATAAACTAGCAACCGCGTTGGTTAGCAGCATGAAAATAGAAGTGATTTGCAGAAATAATGACTTGAACAAAATTCTTGAAATTACACCGATTAACTATACCCAGGCGTTGGAAAAAACTTTATTAAAAATTGAAGGCCATCAAATTATTTCAAGCTGGAAAGATTCTTTAATCAGTGGTAGGTTTGATTTCAACCTTTCCGAATTTTTAAATGTTCCCACTTTTGGTTGCCTGATTGATAAAAGAAGTTACCCCATTACGGATATAGAATTATGTAAGAAAAACATCCTGCAAATTGGTGGTGATAGAGGATGGTATTACGCCAACAGATTATGGAAAATTAGAGGCTTTATGGATAAAGTTTTTGGCGGCGTTGGCTTACGCAGAGGCAGAACAAATGAGGATGAACTATTTACTGGCGATTCGGTTGATTTTTGGAGGGTGTTGCACGTGAATAAAGCCAATGGCCGTCTTTTACTTTTTGCCGAGATGAAACTACCCGGTGAAGCCTGGCTTGAATTTAAAATTGAAGATAATCTGCTTTGGCAAACGGCAACTTTTCGCCCTAAAGGCTTAATGGGCAGGGCATATTGGTATGTTTTATTACCTATTCATAACCACATTTTTAAGGGCATGATTAAAAATATTGTTAAATAAAATAACGTATGGCAGTTTTTCAATTTTATAAAGAACAATTTATTCCAGCTAATTTGGACGAAGTATGGGATTTTATATCCTCACCTGCAAACCTAAAGGTGATTACACCAAATTATCTGGACTTTGTAATCAGGTCAAATCATTTGACGGATAAAATGTATGCAGGAATGATGATTTACTATTCTGTAAAACCTCTTTTAAACCTTAAGATGAACTGGCTTACTGAAATTACCCAAGTGAAAGAAAAAGAATTTTTTATTGATGAACAACGTTTAGGTCCTTATAAAATCTGGCATCATGAGCATAGAATTGAGCCTGCGGATGGCGGAGTGATGATGACAGATTTAATAACTTATCAACCACCATTTGGATTTATTGGTAAATGGGCAAACAAATTGGTAATCAGAAAAAAAATAAATGAAATATTTGATTATCGTGAAAAAACACTTAATCAGATATTTGCAAAAGATAAATAAGCGATGGAAATTGTAGTTTTTTGGTTCAGACGCGATCTCAGACTAACTGATAACACAGCCTTAACAATGGCTTTGTCTTCAGGATTTCCTGTTTTGCCCTTGTTTATTTTTGATCAAAATATTTTGAGTGACCTGCCAAGCAATGACCCGAGGTTAAACTTCATCCACAAACAACTAAAAGGGATTCATCATATTCTCGAAAACAAAAAGTCTTCGCTACTTTGCAAGGTGAGTGATCCAATAACTGTTTGGGAGTCACTTCTAAAAACTTATAGAATCAAACAGGTATTTTTTAACAAAGACTATGAGCCTTATGCCATTCAAAGAGATCGAAAGGTCGAAGAATGGTTAAACCAAAATGGTATTGAAGTTTATTCATATAAAGATCAGGTCATTTTTGAAGAAAATGAAATTGTTAAAGATGATGGGAATCCTTACACGGTTTTTACTCCTTACAAAAAAAAGTGGTTAAAAAAGTTTAATCAGCATAAATTGATCACACAGGGAGATGTTGATTTCAGTAAGTTCTATCAGTTCAAAGCTCATTTTCCCAGTATAATAGATCTGGGATTTGAAACATCCTTGATTCTAGTAAAAGATTACGATCTTTCTCAAATTGATTCCTATGAGCAAACGCGTAACCATCCGGGTATAGACGCAACCAGTTATTTAGGAGCACATCTCAGATTTGGAACCGTTAGCATTCGAGAAATCATAAAACAACTTAAGCCCACTCAACACGTTTTTTTAAGTGAGTTGATATGGAGAGAGTTTTTTATGCAAATTCTTTATCATTTCCCCAAAAATGTTTCTCAAAATTTTAAATCAAAATACGATGCGATTAAATGGCGGAATGATGAGCAGGAATTTGAAAAATGGAAACACGGAAAAACAGGTTTCCCGCTAGTAGATGCAGGAATGAGGCAATTAAATCAGACAGGGTTTATGCATAACCGTGTTAGAATGGTCGCTGCTAGTTTCTTAATCAAACATCTGTTGATTGATTGGAAATGGGGCGAAGCCTATTTCGCAGAAAAATTACTCGATTATGAACTATCTTCAAATAATGGAAACTGGCAATGGGTAGCCGGAACCGGTTCTGATGCCGCTCCCTATTTTCGCATCTTCAATCCCATGCAACAATTAGAAAAATTTGATAAGGAAGCCTTTTATGTTAAAAAATGGATTCCGGAATTAGGTGAGCGTGATTACCCCGCTCCCATGGTTGATCATCTTGATGCCCGTGAAAGAGCCTTAAAAGCATATAAAATTAATAATTAAGCAATGATGGAATTTCTGACTGAAAACATATGGCTGATCATCTTCTTAACCTGGGGTATGCCGCTTGCAATTTATCGCAGCAAGTTCAGGAAAATAGTCTATCAAACCAACCATTGGAGCATCAATATCAAACCCGTATTTTTAAAAGAAATTAAGGCTTTATTCGGAAACATGTATCCAAATTTTAAGACCTACTTAAGATTCCGAAACTTTTACAGGTTTTACCTTATCATCTATTTGCTGCTTTTTGCTGCATACGCTGGTTTTGGAAAAACGAATAACTCATTAAATCAAAATAAAATGAAAAAAATAGAAATAGGCAGTAAATTACCCGAATTCTCTTTACCCGATCAAGACGGAAACATCCTTAATATTAAAGATTTGATTGGAAAGAAAAATTTAGTGATTTATTTTTATCCGAAAGATGACAGCCCGGGTTGTACCAAAGAAGCTTGCTATTTCCAGGATCAGTTTGAAGTCTTTAAAGAAGCTGATGCAGAAGTAATAGGGATTAGTGGACAATCGGTTGAAAGCCATAAAAACTTTGCAGAAAAATACGGCCTTACCTTTACCTTACTGAGTGACGACGGAAACAAAATTCGAAAACTATTTGGAGTACCTACCAATTTCTTAGGCTTACTGCCGGGCAGGGTTACTTATATTATCGACAAAACGGGCACTGTTGTTTACCTATTCGATTCTCAAATACAAGCAACAAAACATGTAGATGCGGCTTTACGTATCATTAAAAACTTATAAATGAAAACTTTATTAATCTTATCTTTACTAATATCAACAATGGGAACAAGCACCTATAAAATAGATTTTGGAACGAGTAAGAACGGAGCCGAATGGGCTATTGTCAATGATGGGGTGATGGGTGGCCGCTCAGAATCAAAAGCGCGTATGCTTGACAATAGCATTTTTTTTGAAGGAATGATTTCACTCAGAAATAATGGCGGATTTGCTTCTTTAAGAAATCAGGGAGAAGAATTAGTCCTCTCTGAATTCAGTTATGTTAAAATTCGATTCAAGACCAATACCGAGCGAAAGTTCTCATTCCGACTCTCAGGCTACAATGCTTTTTACCGTCCCTTTTTCAAACATGAATTTGGAGCCAAGGGTGAAGATTGGCAAACAGTAAGTATGAAATTGACAGATTTTAAACAGCACAATCTGAGTGGTGAAACTGGTAGAATGCTAACTTCAAATGACATGGATAAAAGCTATAGAATGGGCATTATTCTTTACGACAAGCAAGAGGGGCCTTTCGAAATTGAAATTGATTTTATTGAATTTTATTAATCTAAAAATTACCTATGCATCACTTAATTATAAACTTTATCGTGGCTCTTGGTATCAACTTAGTCATGTTTATACCAGCCTATAAATTTAAAACCGACAAGCTCACGGATATCTCATATTCAGTAACCTTCGTGGTTGTCGCTCTTTTTGGATTGCTTACAAATCATATTAGTTTATCAAAACTGGTTTTGTTTTTGATGATTTTTATTTGGGCATTTCGATTGGGGACCTACTTACTGACCCGTATTCAGAAAATGGGCAAAGACAATCGTTTTGACAGCATGAGAGCCAGCATTATTAAATTTGGAAGCTTCTGGGTTTTACAAGGATTTACTGTTTTTGTGGTACTCATTCCCGCTTCTTATTTTTTCCATGAAAGCTTCGAGCAATTCACACTCCTTTCTTATGCAGGAATTCTTTTATGGTTAATCGGGTTAGTGATTGAAACCATTGCCGATTATCAAAAAACAACTTTTATTAAAAATCCTGAAAACAAAGGGAAATGGGTAAACGCAGGTTTATGGAAATACATGCGTCATCCAAATTACCTTGGAGAAATTTTGGTTTGGACCGGGGTGTATCTTTATATTTTCCCAGCGCTCTCCTCTGAATTGGCCATTTTAGGTTTAGTTAGTCCGCTCTTCATCACTTTTCTTTTGGTATTCGTGAGTGGAATTCCACTGCTCGAAAAATCGGCTAATAAAAAATGGGGAAATAATCATGATTATGCAATCTATAAAAAGAATACCGGAAAGTTAGTTCCAAAAAATACCCAAGCCCTAATCCTTTCCGTTGGTATTACCATAATTATTGGGATGATCGGAGGCTTTGTAACAGCTGGCAGTGTAGGAAGTTGGTTTGTCGAAATTAACAAACCAAGTTGGAATCCTCCAAATTGGATTTTTGGCCCCGTTTGGACTACACTCTATATCATGATGGGAATTGCCATTTTTCTTGTATGGTTAAAAAGGAAACAACAATCGATTAAACTGGTGATGGGATTGTATATCATTCAGCTACTGCTGAATATGTTGTGGTCATTGCTATTTTTTGGCCTGCAAAACCCGCAACTTGCATTTTTTGAGGTCGTCGTTTTATTGTTTGCCATTATTTTAACAAGTATCCATTTCTGGAAAATCAGTAAGGCAGCAACTTTGTT
The DNA here is from genome assembly GCA_963675215.1 of Bacteroidales bacterium. Lineage (GTDB taxonomy): Bacteria > Bacteroidota > Bacteroidia > Bacteroidales. The sequence continues at coordinate 2,428,651 of OY775914.1, read as the reverse complement.
GATGATCCCTTATATTTTATGGGTTAGTTTTGCAACAATCCTTAATTTTTCTATCTGGCAACTCAATTAAAACTAAGCATTAAAGAAATTAATAAACCTGGTGAGTAATCATCCGGAAAATCAATCTATCTAAAACAAAATAATGAAATACAAATTACTTTTTTTATCACTTATACTTGTCTTTAAAAGCACCTTGCTATTTTCTCAAAATGGCGTTCTTAAAGGCCGTGTTTTTAATAGCATCAATAACGAACCCGTTCCTTTTGCAAATATATTAATTGATAGCTTATTTGTTGGCACCACGTCTGATTTTGATGGTAATTTCCGAATTGAAAACATCAAACCCGGGTCCTATAATATTACCGCTAGTTTTATCGGATTCAGAAAAGCAGTTTTTTATGAAGTTATCGTAAATTCAACGCGACCATCAATACTCGATGTTCCATTGGTTGAAGAAACTACTTTGCTTGAAGAGGCTGTTATCAGAGCATCACCCTTTAGTAAAACAGAAGAGAGTCCGGTAAGTTTACGAACCATCAATGCAACTGAAATTTATCGAAATCCCGGTGGAAACAGAGACATTTCTAAAGTAATTCAGATATTGCCAGGCGTTGCTTCTACTGCTTCGTTCAGAAACGACATCATCATACGTGGTGGGGCGCCCAACGAAAACAGATTTTATTTAGATGGCATTGAGGTTCCAAATATTAATCACTTTGCGACTCAGGGTTCATCAGGCGGACCAGTTGGAATGATCAATGTAAACTTTATTAGAGAAGTTGATTTTTATTCAGGCGCATTTCCCGCTAATCGAGGAAATGCACTCAGTTCTGTTATGGAATTTAAACAAATTGAGGGTAACGATGAAAAACTAACCGGTACATTCATGCTTGGCTCAAGCGATGTTGGACTTACACTGAATGGTCCCTTGAGTAAAAAATCCACCTTCATTTTTTCAGCTCGGAGATCTTATCTTCAGCTTTTGTTCAAAGCACTCAAACTTCCTTTTTTACCAACATATAACGATTTCCAGTATAAACAGACTTATAAAATAGATGACAAAAATATAATCACCATTATAGGTCTTGGTGCTATAGATGATTTTGAGTTAAATAAAGATGTGAATGATGGGATTACAGATCAAGATGATATCGACAGAAACAATTATTTACTAGGTGCGCTGCCGGTAAGCACGCAATGGAATTATGCCATCGGCGCTAAGTGGGTGCATTTCTCAGATAATAGTTATCAAACCATGGTTGTTAGCAGAAATCATTTAAACAATGAATCAATTAAGTATGCCGATAATATTGAACAAGCTCAAAACTTAATCTTAGACTACAGCTCCCAGGAAATTGAAAATAAATTCAGGTATGAAAGCACCAAGCGAGTTAACGGATGGAAGTGGAATATCGGTGTTGGCTATGAACATGCCAAATATACCAACTCAACTTTTAATAAAATAGCATTAAATGGGATGGTTAAATTAATTGATTTTAACTCAGAATTGAGGATGAATAAATTTTCAGGGTTTACGCAATTAAGCAAAGCTTTTTTGGAAAATCGACTTACCCTGTCTTTAGGAGCCAGAACTGATTTTAATGATTATTCTAAACAAATGAATAATCCATTAAAGCAATTCTCTCCAAGGTTTTCTGCTTCATATTCTTTAACAGAGAAACTGAGTTTTAATTTTAATGTGGGTCGTTATTATCAACTTCCAGCCTATACAGTGCTAGGATATCGTAACGATGCTAACATGCTAATCAACAAAGAGAATGATGTTACTTTTATTAAAGCTGACCATATTGTGGGAGGTTTTGAGTATGACCCAAATCAATACTCGAAAATAAGCATTGAAGGCTTTTATAAAGATTATAGCAATTATCCATTTCTTACAAACGATAGTATTTCATTGGCTAATCTCGGTGGCGATTTTGGAGTTATTGGAAATGAACCTGCTACTTCCACATCAAAGGGTAAAAGTTATGGTCTGGAAATTTTATTACAACAAAAATTAAGTTCCAAAATTTATGGATTGATATCCTATACATGGGTAAGGAGTGAGTTTAAAGATAAGAATGGGATTTACCTTCCTTCGGCTTGGGACAATCAACATATTTTAAATATTGCGGCCGGAAAAAAACTCAAAAGAAATTGGGAAGTGGGAATGAAATTCAGATTATTAGGCGGTGCACCTTATACCCCTTACGACATTGAATTATCCTCGCTAAAAGCAGTTTGGGATGTAACCGGACGCGGAATTCAAGACTGGAATCGGTTAAACTCACTACGCAATGCCGTCTCTCATGGACTCGATATTCGTATTGATAAGCGCTGGTATTTTAGAAAATGGGCATTGGATGCCTATATCGATATTCAAAACATTTACAATTTTCAAGCAGAAGGCCTTGCAGACCTTGATGTAAGACGAGATGTTTCTGGCAACCCACTCACCAATCCTACAAATCCAAATGCCTATCAAACTTATGAAATTGAAAATACAAACGGAACCATTTTGCCATCCATTGGGATTATGATTGAGTTTTAGATTGAAAGTTATTTTGTTAAAATTATATTTGTTTGCCTAAATAATTTAATTTTAGGCATCAATTACCACGATAATAATTATCAATCAAAAAAATAAAATTTATGATTTATCAAAAAATGAATTTTTCCAAACAAAATTGGTATGGATTTAATCATGCTCCATTTGTAAAAGTGAAGCAGATGATTTTAGTGGGTTTATGCATGTTTGCATTTATTGCAAATACACAATCGCAAGAAACTCGATTATTACGCCAACCCAATTTAAATGCAACACACATCACTTTTGCTTACGCTGGAGATATCTGGGTTAAAGCATTAAACAGCGAGAATGTTGTAAGGCTTACAAGCACAGCAGCTCTCGAATCTAACCCATTCCTTTCTCCTGATGGAAAACAGGTAGCTTTCACTTCTAACCGTTCAGGAGTAAACTCAGTCTATACCGTTTCAATTACCGGTGGTGAAGCTAAAAGAATTACCTGGCATCCAAGTGGGGCTATATCTTTAGGTTGGACTAAAGATGGCAAAAAATTATTATTTGCTTCAGGTAGAGACTCAGCACCCTCATCAGTTAATCGTTTGTGGACAATTTCGGCCAATGGTGGACCTGCAACGCTGTTAGCAAAACAGTGGGCAAGAGATGGTTCTTTTTCACCTAATGGAGAAAAAATCATTATCGACAGAGTAAGCCGTTGGGATGTTGAATGGCGCGCATACAGAGGTGGACAAAATACACCACTCATCATTCTAGATCTTAAAGATTTTTCTGAAACTTTAATTCCCAATACCGAAAGAACTACAGACATTCAACCAGTATGGTTAAATGAAAATATTTATTTTCTTTCGGATAGAGATTGGAACTCAAACATTTGGTGTTATTCAACTAAAACTGCCGAGCTTACTCAAATTACAAAGTTTAAGGAGAAAGATATCAAAACGCTATCCGGATACGGTAACCAGTTAATTTTCGAACGAGATGGTTATTTAACATTACTTGATTTAGACTCAAAAAAAACCAATCAACTAGCGATAAACATTCAGGCTGATTTTCCATGGGCAGAAACAAAATGGGAAGACCTGAGTAGAAGAGCTAGTTCTGTTTCTCTTTCACCAACCGGTAAAAGAGCAATTATGGAAGCAAGAGGTGAAATTTTTACCGTACCAATTAAAGATGGTGACTCAAGAAATATTACCCAAAGTTCTGGCGTTGCTGATCGTGCACCAATTTGGTCACCAAAAGGAGATCAAATTGCATGGTTTTCTGATGAAGGTGGTAAAGGTTACAAACTGATGATCACTTCTCAGGATGGCCTTTCAGAAGTAAAAAGCATTTCAATTGGAGAATCAAAAATGGCATGGGAGCCGACTTGGTCTCCAGATGGAAAATACATTGCCTTTGTTGATGATGACGTTCGTATAAGAATTATTGATTTAGAAAATGAAACTGTTACTACTGCCGATATTGGTGGTTCAAACCTTGAGCGTGGGGGTAATGGTATTACCTGGTCACCCGATTCTCAATGGCTTGCTTATGCAAAAGGAGCTGAGAATAATTTTGGACAAATAAAAATTTGGTCATTAAAAGATAAAACAGCGAGGGTAATCACCAATATGTTTGCCGATGCAAAATCTCCTGCTTGGGATCTTGACAAAAAACATTTTTACTTTTTAGCAAGTACAGATGTTGCTTTAGGAAGCGGTTGGGCAAACACAAGCTCAATGACAGCAGATCCATCTTATGCAGCCTACGTGGTTAATCTACAAAAAGATGAAGCATCTCCATTTAAACCTGTAAGTGATGAAGAAGCTGTTAAAGAAGAAAAATCGAAAGATGGTGATGAAGCAGAAGATAATGATGACGACAAAGCAGAAGGTAAAAATGAGGATGATAAAAAATCGGACAAGGATACTAAAAAAGAAGATAAAAAAGCCTCTGACTTAATGCAAATTGATTTTGATGGAATTGAAAGAAGAACCATGCCTTTGCCAATGCCTTCACGAAATTATTCCTTTACCTTAAGCGGACCAAGTGGTGTCGTTTTTATTGGTGAACGTATTCCGAACAGTAGAGGACTAACCCTTCAAAAATTTGTTTTAAAAGATAAAGAAGCCAAAGAATTTATGAGTGGTGTTAACCAAGCAACTGTTTCGGCAGACGGTAAACAAATGCTTGCAAATGCTGGTGGAAGCTGGAAAATTATTAAAACTGCTGGGCCAAATGACAAAGGATCTAAACCCGTAAAAATTAGTCTTCAAATGAAACTTGATAGAATGATTGAATGGTCGCAGATGTTTGATGAAGCGTGGCGTTACCAACGCGATTATTTTTACGACCCGGGAATGCACGGCAGAAATTGGAAAGATGTTTACAAACGCTACGCTCCATTGGTTCCTTTTGTAAAGCATCGTTCAGACCTAAACTATGTTTTAGATCAGGTTAATGGTGAATTATCAGTTGGACACAGCTTTGTTTTTGGTGGAGATTTTCCAAAAGTTGAAAGTGCAGTTATTGGCTTACTTGGAGCTGATTTAGTTGCAGAAGGCGATGGATGGAAAATCAAACGAATTTACACGACTGAAAGCTGGAATCCCAATTTATCAAGTCCGCTTGATGAGCCAGGATTAAAAGTTAAAGAAGGTGATTTTATAGTCGGAATTAATGGTAAAGAACTTAAAGCCAGCGACAACCCATTTCAATTCTTAGATGGTACTTTAGGAAAGCAAACCGTGCTGCACATTAACAGTAAGGCTGAATTTAAAGATGCATGGAAAATTACTGTAAAGCCAATTAGAAGTGAAAATGCGCTACGACAACGTGCTTGGGTTGAAGACAACCGCCGAATGGTTGACAAACTATCGAATGGCAGATTAGGTTACGTTTGGGTACCCAACACGGGAGGTGCGGGTCTAATCTCTTTTAATCGGTATTTCTTTGCACAACAAGACAAAGAAGGTGCGGTGATCGATGAGCGTTTCAACGGTGGTGGAAACTTAGACGATTATATGGTTGATTTAATGAACAGAAATGTGCGAGCTGCACTAACCAATGAAGTTCCAAACGGAAAACCATTACAGTTACCAGCTGGAATTTTAGGACCAAAAGTTCTTTTAATCAATGAGATGGCAGGCTCTGGTGGAGATTATTTTCCATTTGCATTCCGTCAGCAAAAAGTGGGGCCATTAATTGGTATGCGAACTTGGGGTGGATTGGTTAAATCATCTGTACATTACGCATTGATTGATGGTGGTGCACTAACAGCTCCAGATAATGCCGTATTTGATCCAATCAATAATAAATGGGTAGCTGAAAATGAAGGTGTAGCACCGGATATTGAAGTTCGACAGGATGCTAAATCACTTGAAAATGGAATTGATCCTCAACTTGAAAGAGCAGTTAAAGAAGCTTTAATATTGATTAACAAGCATCCTAAAATAGAAATTACGCCTCCTCCATTTTCTGCACCAGCCAAGAAAAAGTAGGAACAATATTTAAATTATAATTCTTCACCCTCTCGATACTCTTGCCATTATAGCCATTGAATCGGGAGGGTTAATATAATCTTTCATAGCTTATACCAAATGATACTTATCGACAAGCCTTATTGTTCTGATTTTCTGATTAAAACCATTAAAGAAAATCAATTTCAGATTATTTCAACCGCAGTTGCCAGAGCAATGATTTCTGATAATACGCTGAATTGGATTACGGAACAGGAGGCTGTCCAGATTTTTAAAAATGACCCCAATACCTTGCTTTACAGCAATTCCGAAAATGCCATTGCTTGGATAGAGCAAAACCTTAGGTTTACAAATCTTCCAAATCAAATTCAGGTTTTTAAGAATAAAATTAAGTTTAGAGAATTATTAAAAGATGCCTATCCTGATTACTTTTTCAAGGGAATTAAATACGATGAATTAAATGATTTTAAGCTGGATGGAATTAAATTTCCGTTTATTCTTAAACCAGCGGTGGGCTTCTTTAGTTTGGGAGTTTATAAAATTGATTCAAAAGAAAACTGGAATCAAACCATTGAAAAAATTGCATTAAACATAACAGAAATAAAAGGTTCATACCCTAAAGAAGTAATTAACCTGACTGATTTCATCATTGAGGAATGCATTGAAGGAGAGGAATACGCCATCGACTGTTATTTTGATAAAAAAGGTGAACCGGTCATTCTCAATATTTTTAAACATTTCTTCTCCTCAAAAGATGATTTAAGTGACAGGGTTTACTCCAGCTCCAAAGAAATTATTGAATCTCTAAAAGAGAAAGTCGAGGAATTTCTAAAATTTATTGCTAAGAAAGTGAAGCTAAAAAACTTCCCCGCTCACATTGAAATTAGAATTGATGAAGATGAAAATATCAACCCAATTGAAGTGAATCCACTCCGATTTGGAGGCTGGTGTACGACAGGCGATCTAACTTACTTCTCATATGGTTTCAACTCTTACGAATACTTTTTAACAAATAAAAAGCCAGATTGGGATGAGATTTTTAAAACCCGAAAAGGAAAAATATACAGCAATGTGGTACTTGACAATACATCTGGATATGCTGAAAATGAAATTGAATCTTTTAACTATGAATTGTTACTTAAGGATTTTGAGAAACCTTTAGAATTAAGAAAAATAAATCTGGATGAACATCCTTTATTTGGATTTTTATTTGTGGAGACAAGCTCTGGAAACGAAAAGGAACTCAAACATATTCTGACTTCAGACTTAAAAAAATATATTAAACTAAAAAAGGCTTAAATCAATAAATTACATCTTGCGCTTTACTTCTCATCAGAAAATAAATATTTTTATGATGCAAAATCATATTAACCAAAATCAACTTATCATGAAAAAGACAATCATAAACGGCCTATTTTTATTACTTAGCATAACTTTTTTTAATGCTTGTAATTATACAGTCAAAACTGAATCTGCTGAAACCGACACTAAAGAACTAGTAGCTGAACATCAAAATTGCGATGAAGTTCATTGGTCACATCACAAAGGTGAAGACGGACCCGAAAACTGGGAAAATCTTTGCGATGGATTTAGTGCCTGTGGAGGCCCTGCACAATCACCAATTGATATTATCACCGAAGAGCTGGTTGAAGAAAGTGACATGCCTGCATTGGAAATCCAGTATAGCTCCAGCCCTGTGCATATTTTTAATAACGGGCATACAGTTCAATTTGGAATTACGGGTAAAAATAACCTCCTCATTGGAGATAAAAGCTATGAATTATCACAATTTCATTTTCATGCATTAAGTGAGCATACAGTTAATGGAAATCATTATCCAATCGAAGTTCATTTTGTACACAAACATTCGGATACTGATTTTGCAGTAATCGGAATAATGTATGAAGAAGGAGATGAAAATCCGCTACTCTCAGAATATTTATCTGACTTCCCAACTGAGAAAGGGAATTTTACTTCAGAGCAAATAATGAATCTAAAAAGCCTCTTGCCTGTTGATTTGAGTTATTATCATTATTCAGGATCGCTTACTACTCCCCCATGTTCAGAGGTCGTAAGCTGGTATGTTTTAAAAATGCCACTCAAGGCTTCAAAAGCTCAAATTGAACAATTCTCAGAAATCCTGAACCACAATTACAGACCAGTTATGCCACTAAATGGACGAGAAGTTTTCAGTCATACAAACTAAGGAAACAGGCAATGAATCTGATTTAAATCATTACAGTTTATCTAAAGAAATCACACTTTCTTTAGATAAACTATTTTACTGTCATTTTCACCATAATAATCAGGAAGTTCTGCAACTTTTTCACATTCAGTTTTTGCATAAAAAGCCCTTGTTGGTGCGTAAAGCTCACGTGAGGATGTCTCTATCCAAATCTTTTTGCCACCCAATCGGGCAACATCTTCTTCAACCATTTTTAGCATGGTTTTACCAATTCCTTTTCCTTTTTGTGCTGTATGAACCACCATCCAATACAAATCGTAACTATGGAATGTACAGGTATTTTTTCCATAACAAGAAAAGGCAACAGGTTTACCATTATCTTCGACAATGATAAAAAGATATCCACTTTTTTCTTCCCCATGTTTGAGGTTCTCTTGCGCTAATTCAAGGGCAACCTCTACTTCAAAATCATAAAAGAAACCAGTTGATTCCATCATTTCTCTCAGATCGGCAATATCGCTGTCTCTTAACTCCTTTCTAAATTCCATAAGCTTAATTTAAATCTTTTAAAATTCTTTCAATCATCATTTCAGTGCTATAGCCAGCATCGGCATTGGCAGCTACAAAACCACTATCGGGCGCAATACATGGGTTTCCGTTTATTTCTAAAATAAAAATATTTTCGTCTTTGTCCACTCTGAAATCTACCCGGGCATAGCCTCTTAAATTAAAAGCTAGCCATGATTTCCGGCAAACTTCAATGAGCGCTGCCTTAAGCTTTGGGTTGTTTTCCAAAGTTCCAAATGTGCGGTTTGTTTGTTTGTACTCTTCACTCGTTTCATCCCACTTTGCTTTATAGCCGACGATTTTGTGTTTATCATTAAAGAATTTATCAAAAATAATTTCAGCAGGAGCCAGTACCTCTCCTCCATTTCCATCGGCTAAAATACTCACATTGAACTCCCGCCCCTCAATAAACTCTTCTATAAAATAATGAGAATCCGGAAGTTTTTTAATCTTCTCAAATTTTTCTTTTTCCTCAGTTTTAAAAATAAAATCTTCTGAAATTCCTACCGATGCTTCTTCCCAGATCGGTTTTGCGATATAGGTTTTTTCAGGATTTAGCTGGTCCCATTCTTTGATCGAAAAAAAATCTGCTGTTGGAAGCTGATTAAAGCGCATCATTTTCTTTGCCAAAACTTTATTGGTGGTTACAAAGAGCGCATCGAGCGGAACTCCGGAATATGGAATTTTAAAGGAATTTAAGATGGCAGGAGCAAAATAAATGAGTTCTCCTTTTCCCCAGGTGGCTTCCACCAAATTAAAAACGATGTCAGCTTCTTTGTCCTTGACTTTGACCAGGTCTTCCATCAGGTTATTGCCAACCGTCAGGCAAATAACCTCATGGCTTAATTTTTCACACGCATTCTTAACCAAATCCCTCTGATTGATAACATCCACTTCATCCGGGTTATTGGTTAAAACCTCATTGTGAAGAATGATAATTTTTCGTTTCATTATAAAAAATTTCTTTTAATGGCTGATTTTAACATCTCATTGATGATCTCCTGATAAGAAATTCCATTCAATCGACATAGAATGGGCAGATCGGAAGTTACCGGATTGAGTCCGGCCAGTGGATTTACTTCGATAAAGCTGACCTTATCAAATCGATCAATTTTGACATCTACTCGACCGCCATCAAGGCAGTTTAAGGATCTCCAGGCTGCAAGGGCAACCAATTTGCACTCCTCCAGCATCTCACCTTCAACGGAGATATAATCTACAAGCTCTTCGTAATTTTCTTTGGTGTCGTATGAATATACCTCTTGAATATTTTCACGATATACGATTTCCATCGCTCCCGGAACAAACGCATCCTCGCCACTTCCAAGCACACCCACGGTAAATTCTCTACCTGGTAAATATTCTTCAACTAAAACGGGCTGATTAAAAGTTTTTAGTAAATAGGTGCAAACAGTTTCCAATTCCGATTTTGAATTAATCACCGATTTTGAATCAATTCCTTTACCCGTTCCTTCCGAAACAGGTTTTGCAAAAAGCGGATAAACCAGCTTGACTTTATTGATATCTGAAATTTGGGCAACAACATGAAATGGAGGCGTATTAACACCGCTATCTCTAACAATCTGTTTTGCAAAAGCTTTGTTCAATGAAATACCTAATGTAACCGGCCCTGAAAAAACGTATGGAATTTTATGCGCATCGAGCAAGGCAGGAACGAGCGATTCTCGCCCTTCGCCATAAAGTCCTTCGGCAATATTGAAAACCAGGTCCCATGATTTACCTTCATTTAGTGCTATCATCAAACGCCTGGCATGACCGATACGTTCGGTTTGGTGGCCGGCTTGCTGAATGGCCTGCTCAATTCCTTCGATGGTACTTTCCTTGTCGAATTCTGCAGTTTCTTCCAAGGAATAGCCTTGATTTAGATAATCCGATCTCAGGTCGTATGTAATTCCAATTTTCATCTGTTAATAATTTAATTTTCAATTGTCAGGTGCCTGCATGTCGGCAGACAGGGAACTCCAGAAAAGTTTATCTACACTTGAAAAGATGTCAGATATAATAATCATTGATGTGAATATCAAATTTTTACTATGGTCGTTTTATTTTCCGTTATTAATTCTTGTTAACAAATATCCTTCGAAAAAGTTTCGGGCATTAACTCCAAGTGACCTATTTTTATAACCTCCCTCTTGCGCAAACAGCATCGGAAATGGAAGTTTACCCAATTCTGTTCCATTATTTTTAAAGTCGGAGGCCGAAAGCGACCATGTTCCGGTTGGATCACCTTTTGCCGGATCAAGACCAAGACTGACAATTAAATAAGCAGGCTTGAATGAGATGATTTCTTTAATCGCTTTTTTCAAATGGTGTAAGTATTCTTCTCCTGACAAAAGTTCCTTCAGCGGATAATTTATATTAAATCCTTCGCCTTCGCCTTCGCCTTTCTCATCAGCAAAACCTGTAAAATAAGGATAAGCAAAAGAAGGATTGCCATGAATTGAGATGGTTAAAACATCCTTCCGATCATAAAATATTTGCTGATGGCCATTACCATGATGGTAATCGATATCTAAAATAGCTACTTTTCCATACTTTGAAAGAAAATTGGCTGCAATTGAAGCATTGTTAAAATAACAAAATCCACCAAAAACATCTCGCTCGGCATGATGACCCGGAGGTCGGATCAATGCATAGGCAGTATGATAACCTTCCAATAATAACTCGGCAGCAGTTAAAGCGCAGTTTACTCCTGAACGGGCTGCTAAATATGCGTTTTTATTAATTGGCGTAAAAGTATCGATACAATAATAACCCGCCAATACCGAATAATCGTGAGGAGGTCGGGTTGCATTCCGAACGGGAAAAACATAAGGATAAATGGATTTGCCTTCGGGTAATTTATCACATACTGTTTTGATGTAATTAAAATACTTTGGGTTATGAACCTCGGTAATATACTTATCAGGAAAACCCCTGGTTGGTCTGGTTTTGAAAGCATTTAACTTTTCAATTTCTTTTAAAATACTTCTTATCCGTATTGGAGATTCAATATACCCAACTTCCCTTATATGGTGAATATCGTGTTTATCATTAATAATGAGGGCAATTTCATCCTTAATCGCATACTTCTTTTCAAGAGGGCGTTCATTATGGATATATCTATATTCTCTGAGTTTCACGGGATCACTTTTTACCGAAGAGAGCACCATTTTTATATAACCTTCGGGGCAATAATCCGGATATTTTCTTTCGAGTATTGCCCTGATTATTTTCTTTGCTTGAGATGAAGAAAGTTGAATATCATTTCCCAAATCATCAAAAACCAAATAGGGAGGGCAGTCATCAGCAATAGGATCAACCAAGGTTTCATACTTAGTACCTGCAATTGGCCTGGCTCCATAGCGTTCGTAAAAAGCAAGCCTTAATTTATTTTGTTTGATCTCACTTTTATCCTTGCAGAGCTTTTCATCATCGGGCAAACACTCCATAAAAATACCGATTGATTTAAGCATTTGTGCTTCTTCTCTCATACGTTCGTAAATGGCACCTCCAACACCTGAAGAAGTTTTCCCGGGTTTCACCGCGATATAATCCAGAAAGCAGAGATTTTTATCGGGCATGTAAAACATGATGGCAAAGCCTTTAACATTTGATCTGCCATCTTCTGCAACAAACAAAATAGATGAAAACTGATACTTTAATGGATCCTTCATTTGCTCAAGAATCTCATTAATTTTATCTTCTTTGACCAAAGGAAAGTGAGTTCTCAGAATATTAAAAACCTGACTAATTGAAGCTGTATTTGATGGAAGATAAGCATCTGAAATCTTCCTTATTTTGAACATGGCCATTATTTTATGGGGTCGTAATATTTGAAGGTCTTTCCTTCGAAATTCTTCAAGACAACATTGTCTCCATCTCGACCTTGGTAATATTCGGGGAGTATAGGTATTTTACCTCCTCCACCGGGAGCATCGATTACATAATGAGGAATGGCATACCCACTTGTGAACCCTCGTAATCCTTTGATAATTTCAAGACCTTTAGAAACCGGGGTTCTGAAATGAGAGGAGCCTGGAATCGGATCACACTGATAAATATAGTAAGGACGTACCCGCATTTTTAAAAGTTTATGCATGAGTTCTTTCATGGTATCCACATCATCGTTCACTCCTTTTAACAATACCGTTTGGCTTCCCATTACGATTCCTGCATCAGCAATGCGATTACAGGCTTCACTAACTTCCTTGGTAATTTCATCGGGATGCGTAAAGTGAATACTCATGAACAGCGGATGGTATTTTTTCAGCATCTTAACCAGTTTAGTGGTTATCCGCTGCGGCAGTACAACAGGAACTTTTGATCCAATTCTGATAATTTCAACATGAGGAATGGATCTTAATGATGAAATAAGAAATTCAAGATGTTTATCAGGTAAAGTCAATGGATCTCCTCCCGAAAGAACAACATCTCTAACATTAGGATTATTCCTGATATAGTCAATAGATCGCTCCCAAGCTTTTACGCCAAAATGTTTCTTTTCCTTCGACACCATGTGAGATCGGGTACAATACCGACAATACACAGAACAAAAGCCCGTGGACAACATCAAAACCCTATCGGGATAACGGTGAATCAAATTTTCAACCGGACACATGGAGTCTTCATGTAAAGGATCACTTTCTTCACCAGCTGATAAAATAAGCTCAAGCTTCGAAGGAACAACCGATTTGGTTAAGGCATAATCCTTTGGTCTTTCATACAATAAACTTGCATAATACGGGGTAATCCGAAGTGGCAATTTTCTTGATTTCGATAAAAAATCAAAATCGTCGATATTACTCACATCGAATAATTCGGAAAGCTTTTTAAAATTTGAATAACTGTTTTGGATTTGCCACCTCCAGCTGTTCCATTGTTTATCAGTAGCCTGCGGAAAAAAATTTTCTCTAAATATTGCAGACTCTTGGCTGATAATATTAAAATCAGAGTTTCGAATTTCGGTATTTCTAAATAATACTTCTTCGGAGGGGGTGGTTCCTAAAACAACTTCAATTGATGATAAGTCCTGCCCTGAGGGAGGCTCTGTATCTGTCTGTGAGATCTCAGTTTGTGAGTTCATTACTTTTATGAATATAGCTGAAGCTTAATATAATTTGTAATTTAATTAATATAATATTTATGTTTTAAAACCTTGACAAATTTATATAATAATTTGTAAATATAAGTAATAAATCTTACGTAAAATATCATTTAAATTTTAAAGATATGAGCTATTAATTAACAATCATTAAGCTTTGATATCAAGCAACTTATACTATTTACTTCAAAAACCTTTGAAGTCAACATAAGTCACTGTTAGTACTAATTTTTTCAACAATTGAATTTAGGCAAGTTTTTAGCCTCATATCTGTTAATGATATCTTTAGGCTTCTTCAAATTTATGTAGCCTTTCTGTAGCCAAGAATATACCATTTTGATGAGATCTTAAGCCTGATTTTAAGGAATGAGATTCCTTTGAATGGACATAATTTATTTCAATTATGCTTTAAAGGGCAATAAAAATGGCCTATTAATAAGAGCACCGAATTTGCAAACAAATTCGGCGCTCTTATTTTCACTCAACCACAGTTAAAAATACCATCCCACACTTAGTGATAAACTTTTGTTTCGGAGATCGGAATCATATTCGGCAATTTCTGAAAACCCCATGTCATAGTTCAACAACAGCTGCAAACTATTTTTTCCAAGAGGATACTCAACACCAAAACCAATGGATAAACCAAAGTCACTATCCTTGGTTTGCCCTTCCAGATCATAAGTTTGATCATCAATCTTTTTCTTTGAATCAAGTAATAAAGCTGCATATGGTCCAACACTGGCAAATAATCTATGATCTTTATTACCAGACGGAGCTGAAAATTCTGCTTTTATTGGAATTTCAAGATAACTAAATCTATCTTTTTGTTTTTGCTCCAAGCCATTGCTTAAGATATCAATGGATCTGCCTTTCTGTGAAAACATAAGCCCTGATTTCATGGCAAACCAGTCATTAAACTGGTATTGTGGCATCAGCCCAATTTGAATATTGCATGCTACGGCTTCGTTATCCCAGATATTTCCAATACCCGATTGCGTCGAAGCATTTATCCCTCCAACAACACCAAGTTTAATCTGTCCAAAAGTAAAAGACGTGCATAAAAAAACGAGTGATACTAAAAGTATCAATTTTCTTGTATTACCTCTTAATTTCATTTTTACCTCTGGAAGAATTTTAGCGAGTGATTTTTCTGACTCAAGCCTAAATTCCACTTCACTTCTCATTTTTTCAATTGAATTATTCATGATTTTAATAATTAATGTTTATAATCTATTTTATAATGAAAACTTTAAGCCTTTATTTTTTCTTTTTTTAATTCCTCCGGATGAAACACTGCATAAACTGTTGGTACAAGAATTAAGGTGATTAATGTAGATGCCATCAATCCACCAATAATGGTAATTCCGAGAGGTGAAAACATTTCTTTACCCATACCTTTACTCAATGCCATGGGTACCATTGCCAGAGCCGTCGTTAAGGTGGTCATTAAAACAGGGCGCAACCTAGATCTCCCGGATTCCATTATGGATTCACTAAATGCAAAACCTTTAAATCTTAGTTGATTGATAAAATCGATTAAAATGATACCATTGTTTACCACGATACCAATCAGCATGATAATCCCAATAAAGGTGGTAACACTTAAAGTTAAACCGCTAAGATAGAAGGCCCAAATAACTCCAATGACTGTAAACGGAACAGATAACATGATGATAAAAGGATGTTTGAATGATTCGAACTGGGCAGCCATAACCATATAAACCAACATTAAACCCAAACCAAAAACGAGGTACAGGTCACCAAATGATTCATCTTTATTCTTAATCTGACCCGAAACTTCGGCAGCTATTCCGGCAGGGAATTCAGTATTTTTTATAAACTCACTGGTTTTAGCAGCTGCATCTCCAAGAGATACGCCATTTAGATTGGCTTTGACCAAAACATATCTTTGCTGCGATAAACGGGCAATTTCAAGTTTACCTGTTCCTATTTTTATCTCTGCAACTGCAGAAACAGGAACTTTCTCACCTCGTAAATTGGTAAGTTGAATTTTTCCAATATCATCAAAGCCATTTCTATTATCCAAATCATATTGTATTGAAATATCGTAGTTTTCTCCATCCTCGGATAAATAACCTGCTTCGCTGCCATAAATACTTTGCCGTATTTGTAATCCTATCATGGCAACATTAAGCCCTAAACCAGAAGCTTTATCACGATTAATATGAATTTCTATTTCACGTTTTCCATCGTCAATGGTGGTTTCAACATCAGTTAAATAACCACAGTTTAAAAAATAATCCTCAACCTTACGAGCCGAATTATTAAGATCCGAAAAACTATTGCCGGAAAGCATAATTTCGATGGGCTTGCTATTACCTAAAAGAACCGCAGAAAGAATACTCCCTGCATTCACATGGAATTTTTCAATTTCAGGTATTTCACTAATTCTCTTTCTTAAAATCGTACCAATTTCTTTGGCTGTTCTTTCACGTTGATCAGGTAATGTTAAATGACATAAGACTGTTGAAACATTTTTTCCTTCTGAGAAACCAACAGAAGAGAGCATCCCATCTTGTGTTTGCCCACTAATGGCAGCAAGTGTTCCGGGTACCATTTCATGCACTTCTTCTTCGATGATTGCCATTACTTTTTGTGCCACTTTATCTGTTTCGAAAGCACTAGTTCCAACTTCGGTTTCGAACACAACGGTAACATCTCCGGCATCAAATTCAGGAATATAATCTGAACCAATATTTTTTCCGAAATACAATGAAATCATCAATACTAAAATGGCAATGCAGATGGTTAAACTTTTATGAAACAATGCCCACCCAAGCAGTTTTTTATAAGCATTTTCGAGAGACACAAATATTTTCTCACTCCATATAAAAAAGTGTGATTTTTTTTGTGGACGAATATCATTTTTATTTTTTTTCAGTAGAATAGAACTCACCATTGGCGTTAAACTAAGGGCCGTAATTAGCGATGCCAACAATGTGGCTGTTGTCAATATGGCTAATTGTTTAAACATGATTCCAACTATCCCTCCCATAAAAATCATGGGAATAAAAACCATTAAAGTAGTTGCTGTTGATGCAGTAATAGCCATTCCCATTTCTTTTGCCCCCAAAACCGCAGCATCTTTTGAGCTCAAACCATTTTCAAATTTTTGCGTAATATTCTCAAGAACTACAATGGCATTGTCAACGACCATCCCAATGGCAATAATCAATGCCATGAGTGAAAATATATTGATGCTAAAGTCGAGAATGAACATCACAATAAAGGCAACGATCAATGAAAACGGGATTGTAATAGCTATGATTACACTGCTTTTCCAATCCCTCAGAAAAAATAAAACCACAAAAATTACGATCACAAATGCATAGATTAATGTTTCGGCTAAATTTCCGATGGACTGAGTAATAATCTCATCAGTAGCAATAATTTCAGAAATTTCAACATCATTTGGTAATTTTGACTTTATTTGATCCATTTCACTTCGTACAGCTTGAATTACATTCAATGTATTTGCACCACTTTGTTTCTGGATCATAAATGAAACACCGGCACTTTTCGACGTTCTCGAAAATTCATCAGTTTCTCTAAACCCGTCAGAGATTTCAGCCACGTCACGGAGAAGCACAATTTTATGGTTAAAATTAATCAGCGCAATTTTGCCCAACTCCTCACAATTTATTATTTCGCCAGGAATATCAATTGCAAAATCATATTTCCCGGATTTGATATTTCCACCCGGAATCGAAATATTCTCGGCTTTAAGAATGGTTGCAATTTGAGAAATCGAAAGCCTGTATGCTTTTATTTTTTCGGGGTTAAGAATGACTTTAATTTCACGTTCAGGTTGCGAAAGCCAAATAACGGTGCCAACTCCATCGATTTTACGGATTGGACTGGCAATTTTGTCGCTGATTAACTGATCGATACCATCATAATTTTCCTGTGCAGTGATGGCATAAACCAAAACCGGCATCATCGAGCTATTTACTTTAAAAATAACAGGTGAGCTTGCCTCGCCTGGTAATCGCCTTTTAACAAGATCAATTAAATCGCGGGCGTTATTAGCGGCATCTGTGATATTGGTGTTCCAATCATATTGCAGGGAGATGAAGGAAACATTTTCTTTCGACTTTGATTTAATTTCTTTTAAATCTTCTGCCCCCGCCAACATGGTTTCCATTTTTTTTGTGATCTGTGTTTCAACTTCCTCAGCTGATGCACCAGGATAAACGGTGATGACCGTAAGTGTTGGCAATTCCATTTTTGGCATGATATCGAGTGGCAATTTCTGCCATGAAACGATGCCTAATAATAGTACGGCTAAAAAAGCCATGATTGTGGCTACTGGCCTTCTTACTGCAATTTCAGTGATTTTCATAATATCTGAAGCTTATTTGACAATTTTTACTAAGGTTCCAACCTGAACTTTATTTTTTCCGGAACTAATGATCTGAAGGTTATCCTCTATGGGATCAACAATAATATTAGTTCCTACGTAAGCCCTTATTTTTATCTCTTTTTGCAATACTTTTCCGTTTTCAACATAGTAGATAAAATTGATCCCTGTTCCGGCATGACGAAGAACCGCTTCCTGTGAAATGAACATTTCTTTTCTCTCTTTTAACTTCACGGAAGCATGCCCAAACATTCCTGGTTTTAGTAAGTGATTGCCATTTTCTACCAAGATCTCAGTGGTGGCGGAGTGGGTTAAAACATTAAGAGATGGTTCCATAAGTATTACCTTTCCTTCAAAAACGATATCAGGATAAACGTCGGAAGTAATACTAACTTTTAATCCCTTTTTTATTTGAGGTAAGTCCTTTTCATTCACATCAATTTTTAAGATCAACCGATTCGTTTGCATTAACCTAACAATCCCTGAGGTCATCGAATAACCGGCTTTCAGGTTAGGTGAAAAAAGATAATTTTCCCCTTCCTGAACCAGGTAACCTGCAATTACACCTGAAAACGGAGCCCTGATTTCTGTATTTGTTTTAAGCAATTTCACTTTTTCGTTCGAAGCATCAAGTTTTGCTTTCAAATGGTCATAATCCTGAATGGTTACACTCCCTTTTTCTCTCAACCGCTCAATCCTACCAAAATCAGTTTTAATCGCCATATTTTCTATGATGGCCTGGGTTAGCAATTCCTGTGAGAGCTCTACCAATAATTCACCCTGTTCAACATAGGTTCCTTTCGGGAAATATATTTTTTCAACTCTTCCCGGTAATGCAGTACCAAGATTTGCTTCTTGATATGCATAAAATGTTCCGGTATATTCAAGTGTTGGCAAATATTTTCCTTTAAATGCATGGACAATTTTTACAGATTCAGTGGTATTAATTTGATCTGTAGTAATTTCCTCACTTTTTGATTTACAAGCCTGTAAGCTTACTAAAATGGCTATGCCAATTAAATACTTTCTCTTCATGATTTTATTATTTTAACTGTCCTGTTACTTTCTTTAATAAGGTTTGATTTAACATATATGCTGACTTAGCATCGATTACAGAGCTCCGTGCTTGTTTCCAAAGTGCTTGTGACTCTAATATTTCGGTTGTTTTCACAACTCCCTCTTCAAAACTTGATTTAACTACATTTAAATTTTCTGTTGCCTGAATTAAGGTCATCTCTGCCACTTCAACCATTTTTATCGATTCATTAAATTGATGAATTGATTGCTGAACTTCCAGTGCGATCATTTCATTAGCTTCGTCAAGTTTTAGGTTGGATACTTTAAGGCCTGACTTGGCAGCATTCAGGGTGTGTTTTTTATCTCCCCAATGAAATACCGGTATTTTACATACAACACCCAAAGCCATACTTCCACCAAACGCTTTGGTAAATCCATCATAAGGGTTTGGATTCGAAAATAAATATCCGGCAGTTAAGGCAATATCAGGGAGGTATCTTGACTTCATAAGCTTTACCCCTGATTCGGCTATATTTACACCTTGGTTTAATAAATTTAATTCTGGTCTTAAATCATATGACAGCTCAATAGAATCCCAGGTTAAAACATTCGTCTCAAATAAAGCTCCATTCTCAATTTCTATTTGGGAGGAAAGTGGGAGCCCAATTTGTTGAAACAAAGCCATTTTTGAGAGTGCCAATCCATTACTCACTTTTAACAAAAGCATTCTCGCTTCATTTTCCTTCACCTTCGCTTTTAACAAATCATTTTTGGTAATTAAACCTTCATGATAATAATTCTCGAGGTCGATTATCAGGGATCCTAACATTTTCAGATAGGTTTGAGCCAAAGTTTGTTTTTCTTTGAGGGTAATAGCCTGCCAGTAAAAAGTCTCTACTTTATACAATACTTCGGCAACTGTTAGTTGCTCATTTGATTTGGCTGCTGCTTCTGCATAAGTAGTAAGTTTATAATTTTCTTTTATTTTACCACCCGTATAAATTGGTTGACTAAAACCGGCATTCACCATATATATGGATTTATTATCCAAACTCACTTCATCTTTAGGAATCCAGCCATAATTCTTAAAAACCGGATTTCCGTCTTCATCAAATACAGGGGTTCCTGTTTGCGGATTTATAACAATGCTTTCAGGCCCCAATAAGGATGAATTTACTTTTCCGTCACTCCCAATCCCCGAAAAAGGAATCACGGGAAAAAGCAGATCTTCTTTCAATAATTGGATATCCCTGTTTAAATAAGTATAAGTTCCCAAAATGTTGAAATTTGGCAAGAACTGTGTGAATGCTGATTTTCTTATAGAAGTGGCTGCTTCAGATTTTAATCTGGACTCAGCAATCTTCAGATTATGGGAAATTGCCATTTCCCTGCATTGTTCTAATGTTAAACCAATTTGCGTCATCCCCAAAAATGGAATTTGCAAGGAAAGCAGTAATAAGATGATTTTTTTCATGTTTTAATTATTTTTGAACATAAATCTTTTCGACTTATTTCGTCTTTTAGTCGAATTTTAAATAAAAAAATTAATAGTTGATCCCTGAAAACAAAATATCTAATATTTGATCAACATTAGATTCCACATCAGAAATTTCTTCGGTAATAAAAAGAGGAATTTCAAGTCCCTTCATTATAATTGCGAGCGTTTTGGCAGTTAAAGAAATATCTAAAAGTTTAAATTCTTTTTTTTCTACACCTATTTTCAAAATTGAAGAAATAATTTCGATCTCTTCCCTATCATATTTCTTACGAATGGTTTCAATAAAATCCATATTGGATAAGAAATCATCTTTGATGGCAACATAAAAGTTTATCATCTTTTTAAAACCATTCATCCTGGTAATTATATACGCACGCATTTTGGCTTTCGGATCTTCTTCATTATTTATTGCATCATGTATCTGAGCTTTTAAAGCGGAAGCTTCCAGTTCTACCACCGCCTGGAATACTTCCTCTTTACTTTTAAAATAATAATAAAGTGAGCTCTTGCTTTTTCTGGCTTCGTAGGCAATCTCGTCCATGGTTGTTTTTCGAAATCCATATTTCTTAAATACTTCCTGGGCAACTTTTACCAATTGTTCTTTTACATCTTCCTTCATTGTACTTTTCGACTAATTTGGTACAAATGTACAATAAATATTAAATACCCAATAAAAAAAATAAAATATTTGCAAAAAAAAAAACATATTGCGTATTGCCAAAGCATTAGAATAACTGACAAAAAAACAATCTACTTAGTTAATTTTCAGACCATTTCATACAAAAGTTTCTGAAGTGATTTTGGATCTTTATTCGTTTTTATCTTCGGCCCTATCATATCTTGTCTATTTCTTTGCATCAAACCCGGAATTGCTTTCTTAACCACATAATCAAATTTTTGAGGGCTTGCAGTAGAAAGAAAGATTCCATTCTGATGAGCTTTTAGTCCACTTTTTAAAGAATGGTAAGCAACAGCTGTATGAGGATCCATCAAATATCCGCTGTTGGCATGTACCTTTCGTATGACATTGAGCGTTTGTTCATCAGTAACGGTTCTACAGTGAATATCTTCCGTCATTTTTAAAACATCATTTTTATATAAATGAAGTAAACGATCTACATTACTTGGATTCCCGACATCCATGGCATTAGAGTACGTTTTAATTGAAGCTCTTGCTTCAAATTTCCCATATTTAAGCAAATAATAAAAGGGTCGATTTTGATTGACTGCAGAGACAAATTTTTGAACTGGCAATCCCATTTTCATGGCCATTATGCCGGCTGTCAGATTTCCTAAATTTCCGCTTGGAACAGAAAAAACAACTTCTCGTTTTTTGTTCACTAATTGCTTATAAGCTAAAAAATAATAAATAATCTGTGGCAGGAGTCTACCAACGTTAATAGAATTTGCCGTTGTTATATTTAATTCTTTACAAAGTATTTGGTTTTGCAAAATAGATTTTAACATCCTCTGACAGTCATCAAAACTACCCTCTACTTCAATAGCCGTAACATTAGAAGCAGTATTGGTTAATTGTTGTTCCTGAAAATCGCTAACCCCGTTTTTAGGATATAGAATATAAACTTCGAACCCATCAATATTTGAAAATGCATTCGCTACAGCGCTACCCGTGTCTCCTGAGGTAGCGACCATAATCCTCATCTTCTCCTGGCCCTTATTTAAATATTGTAAAATATTTGAAAGAAATAATGCGCCAACATCCTTGAATGCCATCGTTGGCCCATGTAAAAGTTCCAACGCAAACACATTTGATTCTATTTGCACCAAAGGAATCTTAAAACTAAATGTTTTACTTACAATATTTTCTAATGTAGTCCAATCTAATAAGTCACTGAAATATGGAAACATTAAATCAGTGGCTATTTCCAAATTGGTTTTTCGATTCAATTTTTTAATAAATAAATCACCGAACTCAGGAAGATGTTGCGGCATGATGAGACCACCATCTTGTAAATTGCAAATAACCGCATCTTTAAATTTAAATATTTGCGATTTGTTGTTGGTATTGATATAATTCATGATAATGTTTACTATTTGATTTGATTATTTCTGCTTTTTTCATTCTTATTTTACTCACAAAGCTTCGGTATTCAAGGCCACTTGATTGAAAAACTTCACCCATTGCACGCTTTACTTCATGAGCAGTTTGCTTACCTCGGGATAATGCAAATACAGCTGGGCCTGAACCTGAGATTCCAAATCCTAAGGCACCATTTAATAAAGCAATATCTTTCATTTCGTGATAGGATGGAATTAATACTGATCTGTATTTCTCGGCTACAACATCCTTCATTGACCTGCTGATTAGCTCATAATCATTTTGATAAAGGCCTGAAACAAAGGAAGCCAAATTACCCCATTGTTGAGATGCAAGTTTTAATTTTATATCCTCACTTAGCACATTTCTGGATGCAGAGGTTTCAAGCTTAAATTGGGGAAAAAGTACACTTACGAAAAGATTCTTGGGTACAGGCAACTGAACTATTTCAAGTGGGCTTAATTCTTTAATTAAGCTAATTCCACCGAACATTGATGCCGCAACATTATCAGCATGCCTGGTGCCACAAGCAGCAAATTCGCCTTCCAAGGCAAATTCCACTAATTTCGTATCAGCGTAATTTAAATTTAAAAACTTATTCATGGCCATGGCCGTCGCTACCGAACTGGCAGCACTTGATCCAAGTCCACTCCCACTTGCATAACCTTTAATGATGCGGATATTAACTCCTCTTTTTTGCCTGGATTCATTCAACATTTTGCGGGCAACAACTCCACAACTATTCTTCTCAACATCATATGAAAGTTCCTTTCCGTGAACTATTTCTATAATTTCAATGGAGTTTTTATAAGTTGAAGAAACTTCTACGATGTCACCCAGATCGCAAATTGCCATTCCCAAAACATCGAAACCACAACTCACATTGGCAATACTTGCAGGTGCAAAAGCACGTACTATTCGTTCCATTATATTAATATTTAAAATGTAAAAAATTGATTACTTAATCAGAAACTGATTAAAAAACGGAATACACCAATGGTGCTAATATGACAATGATCACCCCCTAAGGGGTTGTAGTTGTTGTTGTGGTAGTAGTGGTTGTAGAAACCAAATTTGATGAAACAAGGGTATATACCAAAATATCCTTTTGAGAAAGGATTGAAACTAATTGGTATTTATTACTTATTTCTTGCATCGCTGCAAATATAATAATTTTTAAACTGAAGCGAGATACGGAAGTAAACTTTAAAAAAATAGGAAGTTGAGACTAACTTTTAATTTCAATTTATATATATGGGGCATTCTTTTTTGATAATTAAATGAATAAATGCGGTTGATTCATTAAAACTTCTTACGAAGGTTGATATATACTCTACCTGAATTATTCAGTTTCTGAAATGCACTTTCAAGATTTAATGACAAGAAAATCTTTTTATCAATTTGATAGGTAAAATCAATTTCTGCGATATGCTCCTTTAAAGAAGTTAGTGAACTTAGGTAATCAAAATTTACATACCGATATTGAAGCATGGTATAAATCTTACCTGGAATGAGATCCTTGGAAATTCGTAAACCGTAAATAAAACCATCAAGGTAACTGGTTTGCATTAAATTAGCAGTAAGAGTTACCGAAGCTTTCAAAAATGGAATTTGAGTGTAGGTTGTGCTAAGGTTTAAAGTCTTCGTCTTCCTTGTATCTGCATCACTGAACCTGGTTCCCGCATTTACCGATAGGTTTACGAATTTAGCTAGTCGTAAGTTTACCCGAAAGCGTAACCCCTGCCTAACAGCCTGCTGGAGTACCTGATCAGCGTAGTTTTTAAAAGTTTCGTAATAAATCACATTTTTGCGTTTATCATAACTTCCAAACAATGAGATTCCACTTGAAATCCGATATCTCAAAGAAAGATACAAACTTGTTAAACTTAAAGTATTCGAAACCATACCATTCTCAACCTTGTACAAATCAATTTCGGAAGATGAAAAAAGATTGAGGTTTTTAGCAATCATGTTGCTATGCTGCAGATAGAGGAACCTACGATCGATATGTGATTTATTTCGCTGCTCAAAGAAAGCAAATGAAGATTGAACAAACCCATTTTCTAATCTTTTATTATGACCAACAAATGCACCATACTCAAACAAACTTATATTGAAACTATAATCTTGATAGTCCGGGCGTGTTCCGGCAACGGCACCCGCGTAAAAATCATTAAAGGTGGTTTGAAATTGAATTCCGTCGATGGCACCTAGATTGGCTATTTTAGGGTTGATTTTACGCCCAATCCAAAGATTTGTATTCTTGTTAAAATCATATTTAACAGCCAAGCTATAAATTTTCAATGCATTAAAAATATTGTCTTTAACCTGATCCCATTCTCCTGTTTTATGGATGAATGAAATATAGCTTTGTACCGAAACCTTTGAATCTGAAATATTTTTCGCATCTAAAGAGAAGGTATATCGCATGCGAAGAGAATTGTTATCACTACCTTCAGAAAAATTGGAGTAACCTGACAATGAAATCCGACCATTTATGTTTTGTTTAAAAACGGGAGCAACCACGCTTTCTAACTCGGTTTTTAAAACATGTTCACTAAAATCTGTTTCTCCTTCCAATAATTTATCAATTTGGGGTACATTAATTTCTGTTTTCAATTTAACTTTTGCAAAAATCATATCAGAAACCCTAAACTCAATATCTCCAATAGTATTTCCTAAACAGGAAATAGATGATTTATGTTGAACCACTAAAATAGGAATTAGGGCTTCATTTTCTTTCAAGTAGAGTGTATCTCCTTTCTCAATTCCTGCAGTACTTTCAAATTTCACATAAATACTTGCTCCAGAAATATAGGATACCTGACCTTCAATGATGGCATTTTTTTTCTGTCCGAAAACAGAAGAAAACACAAATAGCAACAACGTACCAATAAAGACGAATTTTATTTGAATTTTTCTCATCATAAACATCATTTACCTACTCTGCCTTTCCCGTTGGATGACATGAAAGACAACTTATACTTTCCCATTTATAACCACTAACATCATCATGTTCATCATCCATATCATTTTTATTATGCTCATGACAATCAATACAGGAGAATGAACTGTACACATTAGCTACTGTATGACAATCTGAACAATTATTCCATTCTCCTCTGTGCTCTCCACTATAAATTGGGAAATATTGTCCATCGTGGTCAAAGGTTGCTGGCTTCCAAGCGTTTTCAGAGTGGCATGTAGCACATTCAGTTGGGAAACTCGCAGCAATATGTGAAGGGTCAGTGGCATTGTTATATTCATTTGTATGACAGGCATAACAAGAATTCGGAGTTGTAACATAATTTCCATTATGGCATAAAAAGCAGTCTCCTGAAATACTTGCATGAGCACCATTTAAAGCATAATAACTATTATGATTTGGAAAAGATGCAGGTTCCCATCCTGAATTTGTCGAATGACAATCATCACAACTGGTTGCTAAACCTAATGATGAATGATTTGGGTTACTTGTTTGGTTATAATCTGATTGATGACAAGATGAACATTCCTTTGAAGTTCCTGCATAACCACTTGAATGGCAACTAATACAATCAGTTGCGAGGTGTGAACCTGTTAGTGGGAAATTGGTTGTATTATGGTCAAAAGTGGCATCATTCCAATTTACATTATTGTGACACTGCAAACAATCATGAGGAAAACTTAAAGCAAGATGATCCTTTGCATTGTCATAATTCACATTATGGCAACTGTAACAATCAGGGTTGGCGTTAGCTGTGGTTCCAATATGACAATCGGAACATTGGCGCCCAGCATGACCACCACTCAATTCAAAACCTGTTGATACTATATGGCTAAAATCTGAAGGAATCCAGGTAACTGTTCCATGACAGTCTTCACAAATACTCGAAATACCTGCTTCCGTATGATTTGGATTAACGGCCTGGTTATAATTTTCGAGATGGCATGATGAACATAAGGACGAAGTTCCAGCATAGCCATTTGTGTGACAACTAATACAATCAGTTGCGAGGTGTGAACCTGTTAGCGGGAAATTGGTTGTATTGTGGTCAAAAGTGGCATCATTCCAATCGATATTATTGTGACACTGTAAACAATCATGAGGAAAACTTAAAGCAAGATGATCCTTTGCATTATTATAATTTTCATTATGGCAACTATAACAATCCGGACTCGAATTAGCTGTGGTTCCAATATGACAATCTGAACATTGGCGTCCAGCATGACCACCACTCAATTCAAAACCAGTTGATACGACATGGCTAAAATCTGAAGGAATCCAGGTAACTGTTCCATGACAGTCTTCACAATCACTCGAAATACCTGCTTCCGTATGATTTGGATTAACGGCCTGGTTATAATTTTCGAGATGGCATGATGAACACAAGGACGAAGTTCCAGCATAGCCATTTGTGTGACAATTAATACATTCAGTTGCGAGGTGTGAGCCCGTTAATGGAAAATTGGTTGTATTATGGTCAAAAGTGGCATCATTCCAATCCACATTATTATGGCATTGCAAACAATCATGTGGAAAAGCTAAAATAAGATGATCCTTCGCATTATCATAATTTACATTATGGCAACTATAACAATCAGAGACCGCATCCGTGGTATTACCAATATGACAATCTGAACATTGACGACCCGAATGACCTCCAGAAAGTTCAAAGCTTGAAGTTAAGGTGTGATTGAAGCTTGATGGTTGCCAGGCATTTTCATCATGGCAATCTTTACATTGAACAGAAATTCCAGCTTCAAGATGTTTTGGATCTGCTGCTTGGTTGTAATTCTCAGTATGACAATCAATACATTCGGATGATAAATTATTGAATCCTTGCGTATGGCAATCAATACAAGTTGTAATTCTATGTTGTCCATTTAAAGGAAAAGCAGTCGTATTGTGATCAAAGACTTCTCCTGAGCTTCCTCTTGGATGGCATGCCAAACAAGCAAAACTAGCATATGAATAACTACTTATGCCCTGATGTTCTTCAGACATATCAGATTGGTTGTGCTCGTGGCAATCGGTGCAACTAAAATAAGTATAGCTTGTAGCCTGTGTATGGCAATCTGCACATTGTTCCCATTCACCTTTGTGTTCTCCTGAATAGATTGGAAATAGGCTAATATCATGATCCAAATAATTAGCAGGTTGCCATTCAGGATCAGTTGTATGACATTCAACACAATTGGTTGAGAAGTTTGAGGAGATATGGGATGGGTTGATTGATGCTTCAAAATCACTTTGATGACAAGAATAGCAATCAGATGAAACACTTTCAAACAATCCATTTGTATGACATGCCGCACAATCATTTAAAGCATGGCCTTGGGTTAGCGGGAAAAACGAATGATTAAAACCAGAAGCCGACCATTGAGAAGAATTGATTAAATGGCATTCACTACAATTCAATGACAAGTTAGATTGAATATGGTTTGGATTGGTAGTCTGTTCATAATCTTGTCGGTGACAATCAACACATTCAATGCCTAAGGGTCTAAATTCAAGAAGCGAAGATGATAAATGACAGGAAGAACAATCAGCATTTCTGTGGGCTCCAAGCAACGGAAATCGACTTTGTTGATGCAAATCGGTTACATTTGAAATGATCCAGCTCCTACTATCATGACATCTTGCACAATCCAATCCTAGCATGTTATTATGCATATCTGTATGACAATCATTACAATTGGTCTTGGCCTCTTCAAAGATTAAGCTGGAATGACAACTTTTACAATCAACATACTGATGTTGCCCTTCAAGAATAAAATTGGTTTCATCGTGCAAAAATCTGGCAGTAGCGGTATATTCCCAGTTTCCTGTTGTATGACAATCGGAGCAATCAAGATCAAGCGTGATCCCATGTGGTGATTGTGCCAAAGTACCCAAAACAATCATCATGAATCCTATTACTAATGACAACTTGCGCATGATATATCTTTAAATTTATAAATCCTATATTTCAATAGTGGATCAATTTTGTGACATTCTTTACAATTCAAATTAATATGTTTGCCATCCAACTTAAACCTTGCTCCATCATGGTTAAACAAGGTAGGTTCCCAATTAAGGGAGGTATGACATCTTTTACAGCTATTTATTTCTCCATTGTTAAATTGACCAACATGGATGTCTTCATGGCAATTCTCACAAGTGTTAGTATTCCACTTAAATTGCTGCTTTTGAATTCCATTTATCTCTTTAAAATGACAATCACGGCATTTCAGTTCTGTGTGCCGACCTTCCAAACTAAATTCTGTTTCATCATGATTAAATGAAATCTGAGCCCAATTTGTTATTGAATGACAATTTTTGCAATCTGCATCCAATCTGTACTTCCTATCCATATATCCTTCATGAGTATTGGTATGGCAATCGGTACATTTCTCCCCTCCTATTCTAAAATTCCATTTGTCATTCTTTTTATGGCACTCAAAACATGGCATGGCTATATGAGATCCTTCCAATTTAAACTTTGTTTTATTATGCTGCTGAATACTGTAATTGGCAGGAGTAAACTTTATGTTCGAATGGCAATCAGAACAATCTGATTTTTGGATTGAATTGAATTGTCCTTCGTGATAATCCTTATGACAATCAGAACAGTAGTTATGCTTTAGCTCTGTAGTGTAAGATTTTAAATGACACTTCTTACAATCGAGTGCAATGTGTGCGCCTTTTAGGGGATAATCCGTTTGAGAATGATCAAAACTATTTATTGATTTTACAACCTTAAATGAATTTAAATTATGGCATTTTACACAATCGTTTCCAAATCTATTTTCATGTACATCAGTATGACAATTGGTGCAATTATTATGAGCTACATTAGCAAACTGTTGAAATTTCTTTCCACTTCGAGTTTCAATTTTATGACATTTTTCACATTCAACTTCTGCATGTTTTCCTTCTAATACATAATTGGTTTTCGAATGATTAAAATTTTCCGCTGGTTTAAAATGATCTTGATTGTGGCAAGAAATACAATTATTTGTTAACGTATTTTGATGAACATCTTCATGGCAAGAGAAACAATCCTTGCCTAAACCTAAGAATGAATTTGTTTTCTTTTGAGATATCTTTTCCTTGATGAGTGCTTTTGTATGGCAAGACGCACAATCAATTTTACTATGCTTTCCCTCTAATAAATAACTTGTTAATTCGTGCTTAAAATTAAGGGAATCGAATTTTACAATTTGAAATTTTCTTCCGTGATGCTCGTTATGACAGGATGCGCATTTTTTATCTTTCACTTCTAGTGAAGCATGATAACCCCTATTCTGATTTACTAAATTTTGAATTTCAGAATGGCACTCCAAACATTTAGAGGTAGTTTCTTTTTCACCTAACACATGGCAATCGGTACATTTAGAAATACCTTCTAAATGGGCATGGGCATTCGATAATTTCCCTGGTGAAATTTGAGCAAAGATTTGTACTGAAATCAATACAAAACTTAATATAAAAATATCTCTAATTAAACTTTTCATTTAATGTTTTAAAATGGCTTCGCCATACTTTTTAGTGATTGAAATACCAATATTTTTTAGAAATTGAGTGGGAAGTTCTCCTCCAGCAAAAATGTAAACCAAATCGTTTTCAATTATCAAGTCCTCTGAATCATTTAAATTCAACATTACATTTTCTGATTCGATGGAAACCAGATTTGAATTTAGAATGGCCTCAATTGTTCCATTAGTGATAGCCTCTTTAATTTTGTCATTGTTTTTCGGTTTCAGTCTCGAAAATGTATCTTTCCTATACGACAATGTAACCTTGTTATCATCTTTCAATAGAAGTGCAGATTCAATAGCTGAGTCGCCCCCACCAACCACAAGAATATTCTTTCCCTTGATTAATTCAGGTTCAAGTAAACGATAAGCTACCTTAGTGCTCTCTTCTCCGGGTACATTTAATTTACGCGGTGTACCCCTGCGACCGATTGCCAGCAAAACCTTTTGACAGCTATAAGTTTCACCTTCAAGGGTATTAACTTCAAAATGGCCATTCTGTCTGTTAATAGACTCTACTTTTTTATGCTCCCTAATTTCAATTCCACTTTTAGTTAAAACATCTTCCCATATATTTAATAATTCTGGTTTAGAGGTTTCATATAACTTCATCTTACCATATATCGGAAGATCCATTGGAGCAGTCATTACAATTTTAGCCCTTGGGAAAGTGTAGACAGTTCCACCTAAAGAATCCTGCTCAAGTGTCAATGCTTTGATATTGTGTTTTTTTGCACATAAGGATGCAGAAATACCTGCTGGTCCCGCTCCGATAATAATTAAATCGTGTATTGCTGAAGATTTGCTATCAAATGATTTCAACATATTTTCTACGGCCTGCTTTCCTTGTTCAACAGCATTTCGAATCAAACCCATCCCTCCCATTTCTCCAGCAATGTAAATGCCTTTGATATTTGTTTCAAAAAATTGACTCACGTGAGGTAATTCCACTCCTCGTTCTTCAGTGCCAATACAAAGTGTAATCGCTTGGGTTGGGCAGGCATGAAAGCAGGCTCCGTGCCCTACACATCTGCTTGCATTTATTGTAGTTGCACGACTGTTCCTGATTCCAAGGATATCTTTTTCTGGACAAGCACGAATACAAGCACCACTTTGTATACAAGTATTTTGATCGACAACAGGATGTAAAGAAACAGGTTCATACAAACCATCCCGTTTTGCATCAGCAATTTTTTGTTCTACTCGATTTGATTCCCTTCTTAATTTTCGAACATAAATAAATACAACTCCGAATAAAAAGAGGCCAACAGCTCCATAAATAATTATTTCAATTAATTGATCCATACTTTAAAATATCCAAGTATAACCGAAAATTACAGCTATAACAACGTGTACAATCATGATAACTAACATAATAAGTGCGAAAGGCAAGTGTAATACATGCCAATATCGAAGTAAATTTTGCATAGTTGATAGCCACTCTATTCTACGATTTAATATTATCTCTGCCTTAAATAGTTTCAATATTTTCTTTCGGCTTTTTCTATTTAAGTCCTGAGAATCAAGCAAGCTTTTTATCTCTTTAAAAAGTTTTTTCTCAAAAGACAATCGATTAAAAACGCCTGAGATAAAACTCATTTTTGTAACATCTATCCTTAGTTTGAGTTTTTCGGCTATGCTTGCAATAATTCCCTCATCAATTCTAAACTCCTTTTGTAGATCAATTACAACATCTTCCTTTAAGTGCATAATTTCGTTCATACTCAATTCTCTACCTTCTATGGTACGTGGGATTTGAATATAAATGAACCTCCCAATTACTCCACTGATTACGACTGCTATCATACTCCAAAAACTAATCGCTACAATTCCACCAAACTTAAACGCAGTATGAAATAAAATCAAAATAGGTCCTAGTGTACAAAGGAAAATGTGAAACTCCAGCCAATATTTTAATACACCAATTCGCATAAATATCCTCAAACGCTTTCGTGCCATATAACCAAAAACTCCAATTATAATTGCTGCAGACCCAATTATCCCCATGCCGTGCCCGTAAAAACCGCTTGGTTTTAACATTTCATTCTGTTCATGAAAAAATCGATTTTGTAAATCAGTCGAATAATATGAAGCTCCGTAAATTACCAGAAAAAAAAACACAAATAGCACAATTACTATGAGAGAAATTAGGTAAATTCTGTGTAGGGTTTTTGTCATCGATACATCTAACATATTAGATATTAAACATAAATTTAACACTTTTAGTACAGGAATACATTCCTAACATACACACTTTGAGTTATTTATATTGAATATAAATAATCTTTTTAGCAAACAGGCACTTATTTGCCTAATAATTAAGGAATTAATAAAAACCATATCCTCAGTACTTATAAGTTTGTGATATAGAAATTTTTTAATGCTTATTTTTTCAAGTTTATTTTCTTACATTTAATTCATGGATTATGGAATCGTATCAATCTTGCCACCTTTAATTGCAATTCTTTTCGCTATTCGGACCAAACAAGTTTTAATTTCCTTAATTGCAGGCATTTACACAGCCGAACTTATCCTTTCTTCCTATCATCCATTACTTGCAACCATGAATACAGTTAATCGTGTAATTCTTGTTTTTTCGCAGGCTTGGGTAACAAAAACCATATTTTTTGCATTTTTAATCGGTGCCATTATTAGTCTGGTACAAGCATCCGGCGGTGTACAAGGTCTTCTGGATTTTTTGACCATCAAAACAAAAACCATAAAGGATAGAAAATCTGCCATGATGCTAGCCTATATTGTAGGATTGTTGATTTTTATTGAATCCTCAATTACTATTTTAATCTCAGGAATTATTGCCAGACCTGTTACTGATAAATATAAGGTTTCTCGTGAAAAACTTGCTTACATCTGCGATTCAACTTCAGCCTCAGTGTGTGGATTAATCCCACTAAATGGTTGGGGAGCGACACTTATAGGAATTATTGGAGTTCAGGTTACTGCCGGAATTATTTCAGGAAATCCGGTTGATATTTTGGTTCGAAGCCTTCCCTTTCAATTCTATTCAATCTTAGCCATCCTTTTTGTGCTTTATTATATTAAAACTGGGAATGATTGGGGTCCTATGAAAAAAGCAGAAGATCGAAGTATAAAAACCGGAAAATTAATTAATGATAATGCGATACCACTTACATCAGAAGATACCACTGATGTAAAAATAAAAATGGGTATTAAACCCCGAATGCTTAATATGCTTATTCCTATTTTAACCTTAATTGTTATGATGCCCATCAATTTAATCATCACAGGTAAGGGTGATTTAATGGCGGGAGATGGGGCAACATCAGTTTTATGGGCTGTGTTAGCAGCTTTAGTAGTCTCTGCAATTATCTATTTATGGCAAAAGATTTTTAATATTTCAGAATTCATGACCTTAACCTATAAAGGTATCGGTGGAATGGTTCCGGTGGCATCAATTCTGATTTTTGCTTTCGCCATCGGGCAATCCATTTCAGAACTTGGAACCGGAGAATATTTAGCCAGCCTGGTTGAGAATAGAGTTCATAATGCTTTCGGACCAGCCATCATATTTATTTTGGGAAGTATTATTTCTTTTTCGACCGGAACGAGTTGGGGTACTTTTGCAATTTTGATTCCGATTGCCATTCAAATGAGTGTTGCCATGGAAGTAGGCATTCCGATTACTGTAGGAGCGGTTGTTTCAGGTGCCATCATGGGCGATCACTGCTCTCCTATCTCTGATACGACCATCCTGGCTTCGATGGCATCTGCCTCCGATCATATCGACCATGTTAAAACACAACTTCCTTATGCTTTGTTAGCGGCTGTGATCTCGATATTTTTATATATAATAGCTGGTTTCATCATCAGTTAATAAAATTGTTATCAAATTTATAATCATGGGTTTATTTCTCTGTCGGATAAAGTATTAACTTAGCATAACAGATTTTTTCTATTTAAATTCATGAAATCCCGAAGATTAATACCTATATTTTTATTTCTAACAGTTATGATGTCTAGCTGTGATTTAGATATTTTAAATATTGAAAAAAAGGTAAAACCTTCTGATGATCCGACTGAAACTGAAGAAAAAATCGAATATAAAACCATAGGAATTGGAAACCAGATTTGGATGGATAAAAATCTGAATATTGGAACCATGATTCAAGCCGGATCAATAGCAAGTAATAACAATTTAATCGAAAAATATTGTTATAATAACGATACTGCCCTCTGCACCATTTATGGTGCACTTTACAGTTGGGAAGAACTTATGAATTATAATTTTCAGGAAGGCAGCAAAGGGATTTGTCCGGAAGGTTGGCATATTCCTACGGTTACTGATTGGCAAATCCTGATTAATTTTTTGGGAGGTGTAGAACTTGCAGGTGGAAAATTAAAGGAGCCGGGAACAAGCCACTGGAAATCTCCAAATATAATTTCTGATGAAATGAGCAATTTTAATGCCTTGCCCAGTGGTTTTTATAATTCTCAAAGCACCACCCATTTTCAAGGTATTGATGAATTAACTTATTTATGGTCATCTTCCGGAAATACAGCTTTTTCCTGGAGTATTTTACTCCAACATGCCGACACAGCAACAGTTATTTTAAGCAATCCTGTATTAAGTGGATTGCCGGTTCGCTGTATTCAAAACTAAATTCCGATTTATTTTTTATGGCAAACTCATTTTCTAAAATCTAGGAATTAGAAACCTATTTTGGATAAAGAATTTGTCCTTTTCCACTTAAAATATTTATGTACCATAAGTACCTAATTCCCACTATGGGAATCCAATCTCATTATTGGGATTTTACACAAGGATACTAATAAGCTATACTACTATATATCAGCTTTTTGACGCAATGGCACACTTCATGAGTATATCTCTTTGTTATACTAATGTCTTCACTACATTTTAACTAAAAAAACTGAAGAAGCTAAACATCAAAAAAACAAAGATTACAAAATGAAAAGATCTACACTCTTATTAACAGCTGGAATTTTGACAATGATCATTTTTTCCTCATGTTCAAAAAAATGGGACGATATTGCTGCTGAGGCTGAAAAAAATACGGCATTAACCGAAGAAGTAATAACCGAATTAGGAGATTTGCAGGCACCTGATAATTTTGATTGGAAAACAGTAAAGGATGTTGAGATTACATTGACAGGTTCTGAGAATGGCTTAGTTGAAGCCAGCTCTGGAACAGGAGTAATATATCAGAAGGCATACTTAGCAAGCAATCAACCATACACAATGAAACTCACTGTTCCAACCTACGAATCATCAGTACAACTAAAAATGAATAACAGAAGTGAATCAGTCAGTATCAGCTCTGGTAATGTATCATACTCGTTTAACTAAGAAATGATTTAAAAAAAATATTCCACGCTACACATACTACTATGAATAATACAAAATTAACTACCACTCTTAGAATCCTTGTTTTAAGCATATTTTTTACGCTAACAAGCACAATGGCAATTGGACAGTCATTTGTTTTAGATGTTCAATATAATCCGATGAGTTTTACCAATGATGCCAGAACTGTTATCTCAGATCCTGGAAGGGATGGCGGAATAAGCGAAAATGCGAAACACAGATATGATAATGTAATTACAGTTAATGGTGTTACGGTATATGCACATTTAACATTACTAGAAGTAAAATATGCAGACATCAGAAATTTTGATGATGATAGCCAAACAGGTGATAAAAAACGTTTTCAACCCCGTATCGGTTCAACAAAAAACAATAAGGACTGCTATGTGCGCTATCAATTAGAGTTTTTTAATGCAGCAAATGATGCTCCAGTTTTTCTATATAATTATTGGGTTACAGGTGTTGATATTGATGGAAGCGATAGTAAAAATGGGTATAGAGAATTTGTAGAAGTTAGTGGTTATACAAGTTATCAGGTGGATCAAAATACGATGTTAACGGTTACCTCCGACAATAATAACGGAACTACGCGTTTTGAAGGAAGAAAAGGTAGTTTAAGCGGAGTTACTTTTGACAATACAGCATCCTTCATCGCAAATTATGCAAATGCAAACAATAAAATTACCTTCACCTTAGGAATTACTGAGGAAAAAGTTACTGAACGATATTTTTCAATCCAATTAGGAGCACCGGATTCTGACGGTCCATTTGATAAACCAGTTATTGTAACCAACCCATTACCGGTTGCTATAGATGATATTGGAATTCCCGTAAACACCTACACAGGTGGCGTTTCTGTAAGCAATGTTTTAGATAATGATTTATTTGACGGTGCAGCAATTGTACCTTCGCAGGTAAATATCTCACTCATTTCAGGAGCATCTCATTCGGGAGTCAAATTAAATACCAGTACAGGCCAGGTTAATGTAGACTCAGGCACACCAATTGGAACATATTACCTCACCTACAAAATATGTATGAAGGATGATGCAGATGCTTGTGATTTGGCAAATGTTACGGTTGAAGTTGTGCAATTGAAGGCAGATATTGAAATTGTTAAAACAGCCTCGAAAGAAGAAATCAAACCCGGGGAAACCTTTACTTATACCATTTCAGTAACAAACAATGGCCCTGGAGCGGCTCAAACCGTAAAGGTTCAGGATGTATTACCATGGGCAGTAGACTTTATTAGCGCAAGCCCATCATCCGGAAATTGGGACGCACCTCAATGGAACATTGGAACATTATCCAGTGGTGCCACTGAAACACTAACGTTGACAGTAAAATCTAAAACAACAGCAGCTGGTAACATTGTTAATACGGCTACAGCCTCAACTGCAACTCAAGAATCTAATTATCAAAATAACACCTCTAACAAAACCGTAGTAGTCATACCATTGAGGGCAGATGTCGAAGTTGTTAAAACAGCATCTAAAGAATCGATTAAACCAGGTGAAACTTTCAACTATACCATATCGGTTGAGAATAAAGGTCCTGATGCAGCATATGAAGTTAAAGTTCAGGATATTTTACCTAATTCCTTAGATCTTGTTGAAGCGGACCCGTCTATTGGGACTTGGAATGCACCAAATTGGACCATTGGCACCTTAGCTAGTGGAATTACCAAAACCATGACATTAACTGTTAGTGCTAAGTCGAGTGCAGCTGGAAATATTGTAAATACAGCAACAGTATCGACCACCACAGTAGAATCAAACTACCAAAATAATACTTCAAATAAAACTGTTCAGGTTACTCCGTTAAAGGCAGATGTCGAAGTTGTTAAAACAGCATCTAAAGAATCAATTGTACCAGGTGAAACATTCAACTACACCATATCGGTTGAAAATAAAGGTCCTGATGCAGCATATGAAGTTAAGGTTCGTGATGTTTTACCTTCATCTTTAACTTTTGTTGAAGCTGACCCGTCTATTGGGACTTGGAATGCACCAAATTGGACCATTGGCACCTTAGCCAGTGGAGTTACCAAAACCCTGACATTAACTGTTACTGCTAAATCTAATGCTGCGGGAAATATTGTAAATACAGCAACAGTATCAACCACCACAGTAGAATCAAACTACCAAAATAATACTTCAAATAAAACTGTTCAGGTTTCACTCCTAAGTGCAGATTTGGAAGTGACAAAGACGGCTTCAAAAAATCCGGTTAAACCTGGTGAAACATTTACCTACACCATAACTCTTAAAAATAATGGTCCGAATACGGCAGCAAATGTAATTGTTGAAGATGTTTTGCCTTCGTCACTAAACTTAGTTGAAGTAAATCCATCCGAAGGTACTTGGAATGCACCAAACTGGTCAGTTGGTAATCTTTCAAATGGAGCAACAAAAACGCTTAGCATGACTGTTTCGGTTAAA
Source organism: Bacteroidales bacterium (assembly GCA_963675215.1). Classification (GTDB taxonomy): domain Bacteria; phylum Bacteroidota; class Bacteroidia; order Bacteroidales. The sequence goes on along the minus strand of OY775914.1, from coordinate 2,390,528 downwards.
TCTGACGCTTCAGGTAATATCGTAAATACAGCTAAAGCAACAAGTACTACAAGCGATACAAATTCAGAAAATAATACCGCAACAAAAACTGTTCAAGTTTCTGATTTAAGTGCAGATTTAGCATTAACTAAAACTGCTTCGAAAAATCCTGTTGAACCAGGAGAAACATTTATTTATACCTTATCAGTAAAGAATAATGGTCCGGATGCAGCTGAGGAAGTTAAGGTTCGGGATATTTTACCAAATTCGTTAGATTTTGTTGAAGCTACACCTTCAACAGGAACATGGACTGCACCCGACTGGACAATAGGAACGTTGGCAAGTGGAGTTACAAAGACAATTAACCTAACTGTAAAAGTAAAAGAAATTGCATCTGGAAGTATTGTAAACACAGCAACTGTTACAAGTACAACAGCCGATCCGGATATTGAAAACAACAGTTCAACAAAAGTTGTTCCCATAGAAATTGTGGAACTTAGTGCTGATTTAGAAATTACTAAAACAGCATCTAAAAATGTTGTAAATCCTGGTGAGTCATTCATTTATGTGATAACAGTTAAAAATAATGGACCGGATGCAGCATCGGCTGTTAAAGTCAGAGATCTATTGCCTTCGTCATTAAATTTGAACGAAGTTAATCCTTCTGTCGGAACATGGAGTGCACCCGATTGGACGATTGGAAATTTGGCAAATGGTGCTACAAAAACATTAAGTTTGAGCGTTTCAGTAAAAGCTGATGCTTCAGGCAGTATTACCAATACGGCAGTAGTTTCCAGTACTACTCCTGATCCTGATTCTGAAAATAATTCATCGACAAAAACCATAAGTGTTGAAGACCCTGATGATATCGTAAATCATTTTCCTGCTTCCGGCTATGGTACGCTTGCATTTGAAGATTTGTGGCCAGGTAAAGGTGATTATGATTTCAATGACTTGGTACTCGATTATCAATTTGAAATTATCACAAATACAAATAATAAAGTAGATCGTGTTAAAGGTACTTTTATTATAAAAGCCTTTGGTGCTACCTTAGAAAATGGATTTGGTTTCCAATTATCTGATAATATTTCAGCAAGCGACTTAAGTGTGAGTGGTTATAGTCTGACAGAAAATTTTATAAGACTAAGTGGTAACGGGACTGAGAGCAGGCAGACAAAGCCCACGATCATAGTTTATGATAATGCATTCAATCAGATGGCTCATCCAGGTATTGGAACAGGGGTTAATACCGAACCTTCAGCACCATACGTAACACCGGATACCATTCAAATCATTATTGATTTTCCTGCAAATAAATATAGCTATAATGATTTGGATATTTCTAATTTCAACCCTTTCTTAATTGTTAATCTGGATAGAAGTATGGAAGTTCACTTACCTGATTATCCACCGACAGATTTAGCTGACAGAAGTCATTTTAAAACATTTGCTGATAATACGAATCCTTCAGCAGGTATTTATTATAAAACAGAGAACAATTTACCGTGGGCAATTCACATTTATGAAAATTTTGCTTATCCAAGCGAGAAAAAAGATATCATGTGGTCGCACTTAAAGTTTGTAGAGTGGGCAAGCTCAGGAGGTACGAGTTTCTCTGATTGGTATCAAGATAAAGCTGGGTATAGAAATAATAGCAATATATACCAGCCACCTTTCTAGTGTATTTTTTGGTTAATTAAAAGGAAAAACGCTGCCCTTGAGAAAGGCAGCGTTTTTTTATTAGCGAAAGCTTGATATTTATCTTTCTTCTCTTGGTTTAGGCTCAACATAAGGTTTACGAGGTAATTGTTCATCTCGCATCGCTGCATTATACACAAAAGATGCGATAACAATGGCATTATGTTTTAAATCATCCATCATTAATCTCTCGTAAGTATCCATGTTTGTATGGTAACCTCTGCCATATTCTATTTCATCCTGAATAAACTGAAAAGCCGGTAATCCTAAAGGATCAAATGATTGATGGTCAGTTCCTCCGGTGTTTTTTATCGCAATGGTTTTCATACCCATAGGATTAAAAGGCTTCATCCATTCTTCAAAAATAGGGCGAACCATTTCATTCTCTTGTAAATAAATTCCTCTGAATTTACCAGTGCCATTATCCATGTTAAAATAAGCGGTAAAATTTTCAAAACCAGGTTTTAGTTTATTATTTTTAGGATTTCGAATATACTTTTCTACATAACCTCTTGAGCCATGTAATCCCTGCTCCTCACCTCCCCAAAGGGCAATCCTAATTGTTCTTCGAGGTTTAACATCAAGTGATTTTAAAATACGCATGGCTTCCATCATCACAATACAACCCGATGCATTATCAGCTGCTCCGGTACCTCCATGCCACGAATCTAAATGACCGCCAATCAAAACGATTTCATCTTTTAACTGTGGGTCGACTCCTTTAATTTCACCCATCACATTCGTAACTTGTGGGCTTTTTGAAAATACATTTTGAATATCAACTTCTAATTTTACGACGACATCATGTTCTAATAATCTGATGATGCGGCCATGCGCCTCAACAGGTAAATTTACTTCAGCTATTGGTTCCGGCTCACCACTTTTATAATTGGCTCCACCGGATCGAGGAACATTAAACTCGCCTGATCCATTTAAAATTACAGCCGCACCTTCATCTTTCAGAAAATCAGCAATCTTTTGTCGAAATTGCCTCATTTTGAGGTAATCCTCATAATTAAAATTTCCCCTTCTTCTACGGGTGCTGGTACTTTCTTCTTGTATTTTCAATAAGTCATCTTCTGTATATCTGGTTGCCAAGGGTTCAAAATCCACTTCGTAAGAAGAAAATGATGGCATTATCACAATTTTACCTTTAAGCTTCCCCTGAAATTTTTCAAAATCTTTCTCACTTTTAATATCTATCAAAACAACTTCTTCACTTATTTCACCATTCGTACTTCCGGTCCATGCCACAGGAGTGGCTGAAAAATTTGCGTAGTATGGCTCCGTCATTGCGATATAAGTTCGCTCATTATCCCATCCACCACGATCAAAATCTCGAATGTTTTCAATAATAACATTTTCAAGACCAAAGTCTAACATTTTACTTTTAACCCACTCATTGGCCTTTAACTTAGCTTGAGAGGCAGTTAGTCTTGGACCAACAAAATCAGTCATCCAAAAGGATAAATCTTCAATCTTTGAATTAACTTTTCCTTCTTTTTTGATTTTATAAACGATATCCAGGTTCACTTGTTCGGCCTGAGCAAACAAGTAAATTGGAACGAACAATAAAAGAGCGATTAATGAGGTAAGGTTTTTAATTTTCATATTAAGCGTTTTTAAATTAAGATAAATGTATAGAATAATACTATTAGGAATTATTAATCAAATCTAAGTATTTATAACCTGGAGCCTTATGAAGCGTATGAATAATATATAAATCTACAATATTTAGCTACGAATATTCATAAATTTTGTATCAGGCTTGATAAGTTATCATTATATGTTACATTTTTTTTTGATTATTAGAATTTTAAAATTATTTTTATCCGCTAACCAAAAACTAAACCATGAAAAAAGTAATTATTCTGTTTATCATCCTATTAAGCAACACTTTAATTTCGGCGCATTTAAATGAACAATATGAATCTGGATTCCTTATAAATCAGGATTTAGACACTGATCAAATAAGTAAAGAAATTAGAACAAAAAGCAACTCTCTTCGCAAGATTATTAACAAAAAGGTGCACAGAACATTGTATAACTCTGCTGAACAGTTATTGGTTGAGATTGTGAAAACAGCAAGCGGAGTTTATTACGAACAAATGGGAAAAGATGCTGTTAATGAACGCTATCCTGAATTAAGCGATGCACAAACTGAAGTACTTAGTTTTTACATCCTTGCCAGGGTTGCCAGTGAACTTGACAGAAAAAACCTTTTGGCTGAAGAAGATTCATTAAGATTGCAACTATACCGCGACCGCAGGGACAAATTATACACCACTCTTTTAGGAATAATGGAAAAAATAGTTGATGTTTCTGAAGATTCAATAAAAAAAATAAAGTAAGAGTCACAAAAAAGCGACAATAAAAAAAGCGGGCTTTGAAATAAAAGCCCGCTTTTTTTTCATTATTAATTAATCAGTATTGGATCTCCAAAACCAATTTCACTTAATTGCTTAAGCTGTGTTTTAGCATCTCCGGCAATAACATAATACATTTTATCAGTATGAATATACTTATTGGCTAGTTGCTTATGCTCCTCAAGCGTCATATTCTTTACAATACTTTCCTCATTGCGAATATAATCTACGGGTAATCCATAAGTTCCAATATCTTGAAGCATACCGTTTAAAGCTCTAAGGGTTTCAAAAGCCCTTGCATTACCTTTAATTAAGGCATCTTTTGTAAACTGAAGTTCTTCCATGTTAATACCTTCTCGATATTTTTCCATCAAATCCTTAAATATTTGCACAGATTCAAAGGTTGCAGTTGAACGTACACTTGACGATGCCATGAAAGCACCTGGAATAAATGTACCACTAAAACCACTTCTTGCACCATAAGTAAAACCTTTTTCCTCACGTAAAACCGAATTAACATGACTATTAAACGATCCTCCTAACTTATAATTCATAACGTAAGCTGGATAAAAGTCTTCATCTGTTCTGGCCAGGGCAAGATTTCCTATATTTATTACAGATTGCTTTGCACCAGGAACATCCACGAAATAAATTTTTGATTCGGCCGGCGATTCCGGTAATGCATACGTTGGAAATTCAACCTCTTTGGCTACCCAATTTGCAGCTAAACCATTCAATGATTTCGTAACTTTTGCCTGATCAATTTGTCCGGCAATATTGAAAAAAGCAACACTGGGCGAAACATTTGCTACGTAATATTCCTTCAAATCGTCAATGGTAATACTGGCCACTGTTTCTTCAGTACCCTGACTATTTGTTGAAAAGATATGATCTTTGCCATAAATTAATTCATTAAAAGTTTCTCTTGCCAATGAGTTTGGATTTGCTTTCTGACGCATTAACCCATTAATTACGGCTGTTTTCGCCAAAGCAAATTCTTCTTCATCCCAGCGGGGTTCAAGCAGTATTTCTTCAACCAATGCTAAAACTTTATCATAATTTCTAACCAATGTATTGGCACTAATTACAATATCTGAATTACTGGCATAAATCCGAATACTTGCTCCTAACTTATCAATGGCTTCTTCCAGCTCAAGAGGCGTTTTATTTTTGGTTCCTTCCATCATTAGGTTTGCCATTAACGAAGCGGTACCTGCCTTTTCCAGTTTGTCAAGATAATGACCCCCTTTTAGAACAATATTAAATTGAACCAATGGAAGTTCATTTTGCTCAATTCCATAAACTTTCAACTTATTGCTCAACTCAGTTTGCCAAACTTTAGGTAGATTTAAAACCGGATCTGGTCCAAATGCAGGTTGAACTGAACGATCAAACGCTGTTTTTGTTTTAACAATCTCTTCTTCAGCCTCGTCAGTTATTTCAACCTCAGTTGCAGTTAAAATATTCTCCTCAACCACATCAGCTTTCACCGATCCTTCAGCAATCATATCAAGTTGCCCTTTAGGTACAAAACTAGTCGCTAAATATGGTTTACCTTTAATATAGGTATCATAAACCCTTAAAATATCTTCCTTGGTAACTGATTTTAACATTTCAATATCTTTTTTATAAAAAGATGGGTCGCCGGTATATTCATTATAAGTTGCTAATTGAAAAGATTTACCAAGAATACTTCCTATGCTGTTGTAAAAACCTGTTTCAAGGCTGGCTTTTATCCTTTCAACATCTTCAACAGTAAAACCATCTTTTTCGAATAGTTCGAAAGCCTCAAAAACCGATTCCTCAACCTCTTTTAAACTAATGCCACGATTAGCAGTAACATTAATATTAAAAGCTCCTGCTATTTCCTGGGCACTATTATAGGCATATTGTCGGGAAGTTACTTTCTTCTCTTTTTCAAGAACCTTATAAAATGGTGCTTTTTTACCCTGAGACAGTAGACTTCCCAGATATGAAAGGGCATAAGAATCGGGGTGATATTCTTCAACTGTTGGCCAAATCATCATCAATTGAGAAGCACGGGCAAAATTATCTTCATGATAAACTTTTTTGGTCTGAGCTAATTTAACAGGTTGTGGCTCCGGATCTTTCACCTCATTTCCTGCAGGAATTTCACCAAAGTATTTCTCAACCATTTTTTTTGTTTCTTCTACATCAAAATCACCGGCAATGACTATGGTTGAATTATTTGTAACATAAAATTTTCCATGGAAGGCTTTAACATCGTCAACCGTGGCATTAAATAAATCCTCCATTTCTCCAATCACAGTCCAATTATAAGGGTGACCTTCGGGGTAGAGATTTTTAGCGATGACCCAACGTGTATGCCCATAAGGAGCATTATCAACAGATTGTCGTTTCTCATTTTGCACCACATTTTGTTGAATATTAAATGCTTTTTTGGTAACCGTATTGATCATGTAACCCATGCGGTCTGATTCCATCCATAGCACCATTTCGAGTGCATTTTTAGGTACCACCTCAAAATAAGTTGTTGCATCATTTCCGGTACCTCCATTTAAAGTACCTCCTGCACTTTGGATTAGTTTGAAGAATTGATCTTCGCCAATATTTTCGGATTTTTGAAACATCATATGTTCAAAGAGATGAGCAAATCCTGTTCTACCGGTTTCTTCTCTGTTTGAACCCACATGATACTGAACAGCAAAGGCTACGATGGGATCTGATCTGTCAACGTGCAAAATGACATCTAAGCCATTACTTAAGGTGTATTTCTCATAGTCGATGTTTAGCTCTTCCTTTTGCGTATTACAGGAGAAAAGCAACACCAAAAATACCGCCATAAGCGAATTTGTGATTTTTTTCATGATTTAATAATTAGGTTAGTATTTGATAAAATATAGGTAATCGGCTAATTAGCTTCAAATATAAAAATAAATTACACTTAGAAACATCTAAGATCAAATTCATTTAATCCGTACAAATAATGATTTTTAATATCTTAAGTAACTAAATACCATATTTTACATTTAATTGTAAACTATATTAAAAATAGATAAGTACAATTTCTTACTGCAATTAAATCTAAATTTATGAAAGAATAATCTATTAATTTTCTCTTTTAGATAAAGGATAATTTTCTATCTTTGCAGCTCGAAAAAAGGTCGCATAGCTCAGCTGGATAGAGCAACAGCCTTCTAAGCTGTGGGTCGAAGGTTCGAATCCTTCTGCGATCACTCTAAACCCTTCATTACGAAGGGTTTTTTTATTTTACACCTTATTCATATTTCAAAGATTCAGCCGGATTTATGCGAGCTGCCCTTAGAGAAATTAAACTGACAATCAGAGCTGCAAAAATTAATGAAATCAATCCTCCCAGCAAAAACATCCAAACTGCAATATTGGTATGGTAAACAAAACCATCTAACCATTTATCCATCGCATAGTATGCAAGTGGAAAAGCAATAAAGGCGCCAATCAAAACCCATTTGCTCAAATCAAAAACAAACATTTTAACAATTCCATTTTCTGATGCTCCCATTACCTTTCTGACTCCAATTTCTCTAATTCGCTGTTGGGTTGTAAATGAAGTTAATGCAAACAATCCAAGCATAGAAATAAGGATGGATAGAATTGAGGCATAACTTATTAATTTATTTACACGCTCTTCTTTTTGATACATATTTTTAAAACTCTGATCAATAAACTCATAGCTAAAGCTATAATTTGGATCTAGAGCCTTAACAGCTTCCTCAATATCAGCTAATGTTGCCTTAACATCTTTGGTGTTTAGCTTAATTGAGATATAAGAAAAATCCTCAGAATACGAAGTAAAGCCTAAAGGCTCGATGGCGTTATGGAGTGATAAGAAATTATAATCACGGAATACACCAATCACCATCATCGTGTCGAAAGTAACTACCAATTTTTTGTTAACAGGATCCACAAGTCCCAATGCCTTAACTGTTGATTCATTTATTAACAAATTATTTCTATCGGTTTTTAATTCCTCCGAGAAATCTCTACCCTCAACAATTTCAATACCAAAAGTACTTAGGTAATCATTCTGTATCCTGTTTTCATTAAATACAATCGCAGAGCTTGCATCATCACCAACCTTAAACAAGGCTTCTACATTTCTGGTTTTACCAGGAACGCTTTGCGAAGCAGTTACCGACATTACGTTCGGATTACTTAATAAATCTGCTTTTAAGGATTCGTAAGATTTATACATCGTACGCGTAAGATTATCTAAAACTAAAACCTGATCTTTATCAAAACCAAGTTTTTTATCTTTCAGATAAGCAACCTGTGAGTATAATAATGCCAAATTAACCAATAAAAATATCGCAATGGCGAATTGAAAAACGACCAGTGCTTTGCGCATTACACTGTTTTTACCCGAAGAACCTTTACTCCCTTTTAAAGCCTTTACTGGCAAAATTCTGGTTAGGTAAAAAGCCGGGTATGCACCTGAAATGATGCCTAATAAAAGCACTCCTATGAGCATGAAGAACAAAAGGGAAATATCATTCCAATAAGGAATGATGATAGCGCTGTCCATTAAGTGTCGGAAAGGATCAATGAATAATTCAGCCAATCCTAAAGCAATTAAAAAAGCTATAAATGAAATTAGCACTGATTCACCTATAAATTGCCGTAACAACTGACTGCGAAACGCACCCATTACTTTTCTTAAACCAACTTCTTTTGCCCTACTTTCTGAATTTGCAGTTACTAAATTAACAAAGTTGACAATTGCAATTAGAATAATGAATATTGCCAGAACTGAAAAGATATATACATTATTTAAATCTCCGGCAGGTTCTAATTCCATGGCAGTTTTCGATTGCAAATGGATGTCGCTTAGGGGTTGCAAAAAAGTTTTTATGGTCAAACCCAATGAACTAAATCGCTCATTTGATGCTTCCATTGCAATCTCGCTAATTTTGGTTTCTAACTGGTTTTTATCGATATTATCCCGACAAAGTAAATAGGTATAAAATGAAAATCCATTGCTTTTCGTGATATCAAAAGTCTCATTACTTATTGTAGTAAATGCACCTACCATATCAAATTGAATATGAGAATTGAGAAGAATATCCTTTACAACACCGGTAATCTTATGATTTTCACCTCTAAATTTTATCGTTTTATTAAATGCATCTCCTTCACCAAACAATTTCTTTGAATAACTTTCAGTTATGACGACTGTATTTTTCTCAACAAGAGCTGTTTTATGGTTTCCACTTACAAAGTCAAAACTAAAAATTTCAAAGAATGTTGAATCAACCCAAAGCAATTTATTGTTGTAATAAATTTGGTCATTATATTCAACCTCACGATCACGATAGCCAAAAAACCTACAAACCTTCTCAACCTCAGGTACCTGATCATGAATTTTGGGGGCTATGCTTCCAAGTGTTATAGGACCTTCTATTTTCGATCCGTTGGGTAAAGAAATATCACTATACAATCGATATATATGATCATAATTGGCATGATGCCTATCATAACTGAGTTCAAAATACACATAGGAAGCAATCAAAATAGTTGCAGCTAGACCAACTGCTAAACCGAAAATATTTATGAATGAATGTAATCTGTGCTTTGCTAAACTGCGTAATGCAATTTTTAAAAAATTTTGAATCATAAAAAACTTTTTAGGGGTCTGGTGTTTAGACGCCTAGAGTTTAATATAGTTACTAATGAAATCGGGCTGGGCCAAAATATATTCACTCGAATCAGTAATATGAAATGATTTTAGCTGCAATCATTCTTAATGAGTTGAATGAACACTGAATGATATTTCTTAAGATTCGGAATAAGAAATTAAATGGGATGATCCCCAGACTTGGAGATCAATTAGTGTAAATATAATTTTATCAAAAAGGTAAAACCCTGAAGCTCAAATTAATTTTTTATGCATCTGACACTAAATCCAAAGTCTTTACGATTATCAACTCGACTGAAAGACGCAGTAAAATATGATAATGAACGACAAAATGCATTGTCACCATCCTGAGCAGTGGCTGACCACCACAATCCATGATTTAATATCGCATTAAAAGTGATGCTATTATCACGATAGCCTCCGGGCAAAGCTTTAAATCCATATTTATCATTTACAGGGCTATCAGATGCTGTCCATCCTGTTTGCGATTTCAAGTAAGTACCAACACTATTCCAATCATCATTAAATTTACCGTCATTACCATTATCACTATCAATAAATTGAGCTAAAGTTTCCCATTCAGCATCGCTAGGTAAATGCCAACCTGAAGGGCAACTATTATTTGCTGCAGGCCAATTGTATAGCACGCCATAAGTTTGAAAATTAGACGTCATTTTTGCGGCACTTGGGTTTGTTCCACTGAAATCATATACATAATAGCGAGGTTCTGTATATGAATATTCACTATTGGAATAGATAGCAGGTAAATATTTTAAGTTCTCTGCCATCCAGGTTTGCGTGCCAATTTTAACGGTGTTATAAACACGGCCATCTCTTGAATCAGTGAGCCTGGTATCTGTATTTTGATCATCATCAGGGTCATCTGTTTCAGTGGTTTCACATGAAATAGAAAATAGAATAACCGTAAAAAACAAAAAGGCAAAATTAAATTTATTCATTATTTAAATATTTAATTCATAAAGTATATAAGTTTTATTCAATAGCTTTATTCAAGCACATGTAATCCTTTTAAGAAGCCTTTCAGGTTCAATTCTCAGTCACCTAATTTAAAACATGATGGGTTTATTTAAGCAAGAAGGCCTTTCTATGTCTATATTAAGTTTTAAAAACCAATACAGTCAATTAAATTAATCAAACAGGCGGTCATATCTTAATAACATCAATATAAAAATAACAATTAATAATGAAATGGCAAAACAAACGAATCAAAAAACTCATTCTTTGATTTTGATGAACGGGATATTACTGTTTACGTCTTATAAAAAATGAATTTTGGGGATAATCAAAATAATATATAACTTTATGAATTCTGATATACCTGATAATATATCATTCCATGGCGAATAAAATATCCTTTTCCGAAAAACAAAAAATCAGTCAGTGGTGGGTTTGGGTTATTATTTCCGGGATTAATTTAATTTTCCTCTTCGGTTTCACTTCTCAAATTGTTCTGGGGTATCCATTGGGTAAAAAACCTATAGATAATACCATTCTCGTACTTCTCACCATCATGGTTGCCTTTTTCTTTTTTCTGCTAACCACCTGTTCTTTAAAAACAAGAATTACGAGTGAGAGGGTTTACGTAAAATATTTCCCCTTTCATTGGTTCTTTAAATCATACAAACGAGATTCAATTAATAAAATCAGAATCATCAAACATGACCCACACCGCGAATTTGGAGGCTGGGGACTGAGAACTGGTTTCTTTCGCAAGAAAATGGTATTCAGCATTTCGGGTAAATATGGCATTTTATTAGAATTTAAGGATGGAACTAAAATAATTATCGGAACTAAAAAGCCCAATGAGTTTTATCAAATCCTTGACAATAAGAAGCCCTAGTTATTTACCAAATAATTAAGCGCTATTTCTTATATTTGAACCATTATCATTTGGATCCCATTCAAACAATTTAATATGGAACAAACAACTCATTTAAATCTTGCAGAAAAATTTATAGTTCTCGCCATGCACCCCAACAAACCTCGTTACTTAATTAGCGACCAGGCAATAATTGCTGGCCTGACCGGAGCGATTCTTCTTGATTTAACTTTGGAAGGGAAATTAGAAATTCGGAACCAAATACTGCATGCCAAATCAGGAAACTCTCAAATCTCAGCCACACATGCAGAATATTTGAATATTATTCAAACATCAACAAAAGAACGAAAAATTAAGCATTGGATACAAAAATTTACAAATAAATCACAATCGCGACGCAAACAAATTCATGAAGGATTAAAAAGCAAGGGATTTGTTAAAATTGAATACAAACGGTTCCTTTTCATTCCATACATTAAAGCCTATTTGATTAGGAAAAATGAACGGAGCAAATTGATTGAAGAGATCAGAAGTATTCTGATTTATTCAAAAAAACCTAATGCAGAAATGGCACCCATTCTTGGACTTATAGAAGCTGGAAAAATGTACCGCGTTATTAGCAAAAATCGAAGTGAGGTTAAAGATTTCAGGAAGAAACTCAAAGAAATCATGAAATCAGATTTAATCGCTTCCGGCGTTAATCAGGTAATCACAGAAATGCAAGCGGCAGTTACTGCTGCAATTATCGTTTCTACTGTTGCGGTTACGTCTGCAGGAAGGTAAACGCATCATGAAGTCAATTAATTTTATCATCCTTCATCCTAGAAATGAACTTGAGGATAGTCCCTGTTCAAGAACATTAGAAAATTCAGATTCAATCACTTTTCATCGTTCATTAAAAGATTACCGTCCTGTTTCTTATTACCAATTACCAAATCTGGCACAAAATTTAGGAGTAAAAAATATTTTCGTCAAGGATGAGTCTTCCAGGTTTGGGTTAAAAGCTTTTAAAGGACTAGGCACTTCATACGCTGTCCATCAGGCACTTAAAGCTAACCCAAAGATTCAAACCTTCTGTACAGCTACCGATGGAAACCACGGAAGAGCGCTGGCATGGTCGGCCAAATTGGCGAATAAAAATGCTGTAATTATTGTACCAAAGCATACTACAGAAGAGAGAATAAAAGCCATTAAAGCAGAAAATGCTACGGTAATTGGTTTCGAAGGGAATTACGACGAAGCATGTGTTCATGCGGAAAAACTGAGTGAACAAGACGGATGGGAGCTCATTCAGGATGTAGCGTGGAATGGATATGAAGAAATTCCAGCTCAAATAATGGCAGGCTATTTAAGTATTTTTAAAGAAATGGAGACCAGTTTGCATTCATTACTTAAGCCCGAAATTGATCTTGTTTTTCTTCAAGCCGGAGTTGGGAGTTTTGCCTCCTCAGCAGTTTGGTATTACCTAAACAGATACGGAAAAAATAAACCGAAGATTGTAATTGTTGAACCCATTGAAGCTGATGGCATTCTTGAGTCTTTTAAACAAAAACAGTTAAGTATTTCTCGAGGAAAACAAGAAACCATCATGGCGGGTCTTAACTGTGGACTCCCCTCCTCTATTGCCTTTCCAATCTTAGAAGCCGGTGTTGATGCAGTAATTAGAATCAAGGACGAATTTGCAAAAAAAGCAATGAAATTATTGTACCATTCCGAAGGAGATGATTACTCCATTGTCGCTGGTGAGTCAGGTGCAGCAGGTTTAGCGGGATTCCTCGCTTTACAGAATGAAAAAGAATTCGAGCCTGTTCTGAAGCATTTAAATATCAATAATTATTCTAATATTCTCTTTTTTAACACCGAAGGAGATACTGATCCGGTAGCATTCAAAAGCATCATCTCATCATCCTAAATTTGTATTTCATATAAAAAACATGCCCAACTATCGATAAGCCAGTAATCAGCTTTTTTATCTAATGCGATTTCATTATCATTGTATAAAATATTGAATAACCAACTCATAATAATGATGAAAAAAATAGCCATTTTTACCTTATTTCTGCTTTTTACAACCAGCATATTTGCGCAGCAAAAAAGAAGCTTAACTTTTGACGATATTGTTAAGTGGAATCGGATTACCGAAAAAATGATTTCAAATAACGGCAAATTTGTAATCTATAAAAATGAACCCTGGAAAGGAGATCCTGTTTTAAAAATCACAAGTTCCGAAGGAATCGAACAAGCTTCCATAGTGGGAGGAACCAATGTCTTAATCACCAAAGCGTCTGATTTCGCAATTTTTACCATCGAACCTGAAGTAGATGTGGTGCGAAAACTTAAATTGAAAAAGACCAAAAAAGATGATTTACCAAACAATTCTCTGGGGATTTTTAACTTAAATACCAATGAATTAGAAAAGATTGAAAATATAAAATCACATAAAGTACCCAATAAATGGGGTAGTTGGATCGCTTATCAAGTTGAGGATACAAAATTAAACCCGACACCAAAAGACGAAAAAGCCGATGAGCCGAAAGAGAAGAAAGATAAGGCCGAAAGCAAAAAAAATGGTTATACATTGAATATTAAGAATTTGACAAACGGACAAATCACGAGTTTTCCGTTTGTGATCGATTATTATTTTGCAGAAGAAGGCCATCTGCTTGCTTTTGTTTCAACAGGAGACGATAAAGACTTTGAACCCGGGGTATATATCTTCAATACGGATGATAATTCCAATAAGGCCATTTTCACCGGAAAAGGCGAATATGAGCAATTAGCTATAAAAAAAGATGCAAAATCAATTGCGTTCTTAGCAAACTTATCTACCGATAAAAAAGCACCAAAAAAGTACAGTTTGTACCTTTGGAATGGCGAAGGTATTGCAAAGGAAGTAGTTAACAATTCATATGAAGCCATCCCTGAAGCTTGGGAAATTAGTTCTAATGGACGACTTACTTTTGCTGAGAAAACCAATCGCGTTTTCTTTGGAACTGCTCCAATCCGTCCCGAAGAAGATACCACAGTGCTTGAAGAAGAAATTCCGGTATTGGATATTTGGTTATGGGATGAGCCTGTACTTCATACACAACAAATAAATACAAAATCACGAGATTTACGAAAAACTTATTTGGCGGTTTACCATGCAGATCAGCACAAAATGGTACAACTTGAGAACGAGAAACTTAGCCGTTTAAGTTTGATTAACGATGGGGATAACGACCAAGTGATGGCTTATTCAAACGTACCGTATGCGGTTCAAACCATGTGGGAAGGAAGCCCTTCTCATAACGATTTCTACTTAATTGACATAAAAACTGGTGATGCAAAAATGATTAAGAAAGATGTTCGGGCAAACCCTTCTGTTTCTCCCGCTGGTAAATATCTTTATTGGTATAATGCCATGGACACCAGCTGGAATACCTATAATCTGACTTCAGGAATTGAATATAAATTGACCAGCCCAACTTTAGTGCAATGCGCAAATGAATTAAACGATATTCCAAATCCACCACGTGATTATGGCAGCCCCGGATGGCTTAAAGATGACAAAGCCATTTTGGTTTATGATCGATTTGATATCTGGCAACTTGACCCTGACAACGGCGCAAAACCAATTAATCTAACGATAAACGGAAGAGAAATAAGCACGACCTACCGATTAGTTGAACTGGATAAACCAATGCGAAGAGGTGGATCTGATGAAGGAATTGATGTTAAGAAACCTGCATTTTTAACGGGCCATAATGAAATTACAAGAGAAGATTTTTATTATTCAACCTCATTTAAGAAAGCCGCTAAACCAAAGCTTATTATTGGGGGAAAATATGCACTTGGCAGACCAATTAAAGCTGAAGATGCAGATCTTATTGTTTATACAAAAGAAGATTTCAATACCTATCCAAACTTATTGTCGACCAATAGTAGCTTTAAAAATTCAATACAAATAAGTGATGCGGCGCCCCAACAAAAAGATTTTTATTGGGGAGATGTTGAACTTGTAAATTGGACATCGCTCGATGGAAGGAAATTACAGGGAACATTTCATATGCCGGAAGGATTTGATCCCAACAAAAAATATCCATTGATCGTAAATTTCTATGAAAAAAACTCTCAAGGATTGTATAATTACCGAATGCCTGAAGCGCATAGATCAACCATAGATTATCATTATTATACCAGTAACGGATACATTATCTTCAATCCTGACATTTATTATAAAACAGGTTATCCCGGCGAAGATGCATTCAATTGTGTGATGCCTGGTATCACGGCTCTTATAGAAAAAGGATTTGTTGAAGAAAATCACATTGCAGCACAAGGTCACAGTTGGGGCGGTTATCAGGTAGCTTATCTGGCAACCCGAACCAATATGTTCGCTGCTATCGAATCTGGAGCTCCTGTTGTTAACATGTTTAGTGCATACGGAGGAATTAGATGGGGTTCAGGAATGAACCGATCTTTCCAATACGAGCATACCCAAAGTAGAATTGGAAAATCCATTTGGGAATCTCCACTTCGATACATTGAAAACTCTCCATTGTTTACCATGGATAAAGTTCAAACACCTATCTTAATCATGCATAACGATAACGATGGTGCAGTTCCTTGGTATCAGGGAATTGAATATTTTATTGCCTTGCGTAGGTTAGAAAAGCCAGCATGGTTATTAAATTATAACGAGGCTGATCACTGGCCTTTAAAAGTTAGAGATAAGTATGATTTCCAAATCAGAATGGCACAATTCTTCGATCACTTCCTAAAAGGCGAACCAATGCCTGTTTGGATGAAAGAAGGAGTTCCTGCGATAAACAAAGGATTTGATATGGGATATGAGTTGGTGAAATAATCCTAAAAAATATTTCACAATAAAAACCCTGCTAGCGTTATACATTAGCAGGGTTTTTTAATTATAGCTTAGTTTCTGAAATAACGTCATTATTTCGATTTGTAAACTTCTAATTCAATTTCAATTAAAAATTCGGGTAAAGCCAATTCTTTAACTCCCAACCATGATCCTGTTGGGAAATGATTTTTGTAAATTGAACTTCGATAAGCAGCATTTTCTAGAAATAAAGGCATATTCGTTGTAAATATATTTTCGACAACCACATCATCAAAAGTGCAACCAAAATGCTTCAATATTTTATCTAAATCGGCATAACAGTTTTTCATTTGTTGCTCAAAATCACCCACAGCTGTTGGGTTTCCAGCATCATCCATACTCACTGCTCCTGAGATTTTGATATCATTTCCAATTTTTACGGCATGTGAGTAGCCATAGGCTTTCTCAACATCAGGTCGAAGAAGAAAATATTCAGGTTCTTCTATGATAGAAGATTTATGTTCAATCTCGGTCCGTTTTGCCTGATCGCAGCTCTGAAAAGCAATTATTAAAAAGAAAAGTCCTAGAAATAATGCTACTTGATTTATTAATTTATTTGTCTTTTTCATATTATATTTTATTGTTATTTAAGAAAAATGCAGTTTTAAATCTTGTAATACTGCATGATAAATTGGATTACATAAATCTGCCACACCATCAGTTTTAGCTGATTTCCATTCGGAAGTCCACACCACAAAAGTGGAATTATTTTCTGATACTGAAAATACCCTTACTTTTCCTAGGTAACCTTCAACATTGTCTTTTGACACATCTGCAGGACCATCATCAATACTGTAGGTCAATTTCATACATGCATCACTATGAGATTGCAAGGTCTCATGAAAAGCATCATTTAAAATTCTTTTTGCTCCAACTTTAGTAGCTGATTTATCACCTACAACTTCAACTTTTGTAACTACATTTTTACTCCATGATAAATCATGAAAATCCCTTAAAACAGCCCAGACTTCTTCTGAAGGAGCATTTATAACTATTGAACTATAACATCCCATTTTATTTAACTTAAATTTTTAAACATTTTTAAACAGGACGGCAATATATGATTTTATTCTTATTTAGACCGAATTAATATAATAAATTTAAATATGCAGATACAGATCAAGATGCCCCCTCTTTCTATACGAATTCTTAGGTACCGATAGGGAACATAACGAAAACATTGAGTTTTCAGCGAAAGCTGAAAGTATCGAAATGTTCCCTCCACGCTTTATAAATTCCTGCAAAAATTATGGATTGGAACTAAAGAAACCCTCGTAGGGTTCATGAAAAATTTCATTTCGAAGAAGTGAAACGAATGAGAAATCTCATGATTTAATCATCAATGTTTAGGGATTCCTCTCTTCGTTCGGAATGACAGGCACCCTCGATACCCTTCGCACTTGGGGTTCAAAATCGCAAGGGCATTGAGTTTCCCGATAAAATCGGGAAGTATCGAAATGCCCTTTGAACCTACTCTCCTGCTAAGGACTGAATCAGGTATCTTTTAAGACTTAATCGGGCGGGAATGTAAATCCATAAAACACCACTGATAAATACCGCTGCGAGAATTACAAAAACAAATGCCCCAGGAATACTAAATGCCGAAGAAAGTAAGGATGGTAAGATGCCAATCAAGGCGGCCAGGATGCCTATGAATAATCCTGTAATGAGTAAAACAAAGTTTTCTAAAAAGATAATTTTCAGAATAGCCGATTTATTAAATCCGATGGATTGCAGCAGGGCAATCTCATGTCTGCGCTCCAATAAATTACGCATTAAAACGATTCCTAAACCTATGGTTCCAATTAAAACGCCCAATCCGCCCAGCACCATAAAAACGGTAAGGTAAGTATTGGTGACTGAATTAAACTCAGCTAGCTTTTCAGAGGTGCCAATCAATTCAATTCCAAAATCCGTGAAATTGTCTTTCAAGTGATTTTCAATTTTCTCCTGCTGATTTGCATCGGCATCAACCAACATAATTTTTGAACCTCCCACCGAAGGGAAATATTTTGCAAACTGCGCATTATCGATCAACACATTCCCTTGAAAAATCGAACTATTCAATCCGCCTTTGATGACAACTGAAAGTTCTTCACCACGCTCACTCAAATAAATGAGGGTATCCCCTACTTTCTTTTTTAAACCCCAGGTTAAAACCGTGAGGTCAACATAGGCCGCAATTACTCCATCCTTGGGTGATTCTTTTAAGGCCAACCAAGGATGATCTTGATCTACCTCAGCTGATAATTTTGCAAAGGAAAAGGATTGCTTTTGATCAAATGCTTCACTGTTCACGCCAAGCAGCTGAGGCTGGTTTACCAAATTCAGGTTTAAGCAACTGGCATCGTCACCTTCTAAATTATGAAACTGTACAAACTTAATTTCTGAGCCTAATTCTGAATTTTCTTCCTCATTTAAATCGTGTAAAATGGGCATGGTTGATTCTGCCCAAAGCAAGTAACCACCTGTTCCCGAAGCATTGGAACTATCCAATCCGTAAAAAGTTTTGCGATTGGCCCCAGTAATTAAAATGGTAAATGAACCCAAAGCCAGTAATGCAATTACAGCGATGCTCCTACCCTGGTTTAAACTTGCATTCTTAATGGAGAGCTTACGCCAACCAAAGGCTTTTTGACTGACTTTATTTGCAGTTATGTTTAGGTATAATTTTACGAGCGCTAAACTTCCAAATAAAAACAAAGCACCCGCCATCATGAGCATTCCTGCATTTTTTTCAATTGATCCGTTCAAGGAATAAAGCATTAAGGCAATACCAGCACCCAAGCCAAAATAGATGGAAATTTTAATCCACAGATTTGATTTTTTAAATTTCGTCTTTGGAACTATAATATTTTTGAGTAGAGAAACCAAAGGTGCTTTTAGTTTTTTGAGGGTCACGAAATAAACCACCAGCAAGGCGATGATCATTCCGCTAAAAGCACCAGTCAAAATGGTTGAAGCTTTGATAAAAACCTCTAAATCATTGGTTCTAACAATATCCGACCAAATGGATTGGATCGCTGCCATGATTCCCTGATTGTACAAAATCCCCAGAAATGCGCCAAGTAAGCCTCCCAATAAGGCTATAAAAAAGGACTCAAAAAATTGAATTTTTATGATTTGCTTTTTGGTAAATCCGAAGGCAGATAACAAGCCGGTTTCTGTTTTACGTGATTCGGAATTTAAAGCATACAACAAAGCAGTGAGTAAAACTCCCGCAACAATTACAAAGAAACTTAAGCTCAAAAAAAGCTCTCCGAAGCCGACGCCGCTATTGGCAGCTAAAGTTCCTTCTTCTCGAACGGCCACAAACTGCATCCCGATGTCAATGGGCTTTAGTTGAGCCAATACCTGTTTTTCAAAATCTTTTTCATCCAAGCCTTGTTTTTCGAAACGTATGGCGGTGAATGTTCCAAAACTACTCTTCCAAAGTGCTGCACCTTTGTCAACAGCAATGTATGCCTTTGGGGTTCCTTTGAATTCATTCCAATAAGCTTCATCCTCATCCTGAATAAGGCTTAAATCGATCGGGATGCTCGTTTCCCAGTCGCTGCAACTATTCGCATCTGCTAAACCAGGAAAAGCTGGCATGAGAGAATTATCCAATCCATCTTGTGCAGTTTTAACAATCTGCTTCACCACAAAGGAACTTGATTCTTCAACTAAAGTCCGTAATGGGCCAATGGTAAAATAGTCGAGTGTTAAAGTATCTGAAACCGAAGCGCCCAAATCTTTTGCCAACCACGAATTGATAACAATTTCATTTTCTTTTAAGGCCTCACCATTAAACAAAAAAGAAGAGGCTGAAACAAAAGAGTAAGGTGTGGATTTATCTTTAGTTCGCAAGGAATTAACCAGATAGGTCAGTATTTTTTGATTTCCACTTTGAAGTTTTGAGAGTGATTCAACAGTCGATTCATCCAAAAAAATTCGTTTGGTTAAAATTTCAATCTGATCTGTTTCCTGAATTTCTTTGAGCATCAATCCGGCATCGGCAATCGTCCAAAGCTCGCCCAACTTCTCATTTAAAAATTCACTTGTAATTTCAATATTTTTTGATCCCTCGATTAAAATGGTATTGGCAAAACCACTTAAATCCAATCCTTCGCTTAGAAAATCTCTCGAAACAAAAACATTATCGGGTGCAAGCTGATTACTTTTCAAACTAAAACGCCCCATTTTGTCGGCAGTAACTATTTCCTTAACCTCCATCCGAAGGGCGATGGAAGGTTGTTCCTCTTCAATGAAAGGCGCATTAACCGGAATAAAATCTGCATTTTCAACCCGAAGTAAAAACTGATCGCCAACTTCCAACTCAAGTTTTGCCGCCAGGTTTGAACCGATGACGGCTTCATCTGCAGCTAATGGAATAGGCTCCAAATTTGATAAGAGCCAAAACGAATCGTCAACCCCGTACACAAAACTTTTGTTCACCCTTGAATTTGATTCGGGATTGATTGAGATTCCCTCAACACTCAAAACCGCAGAGGATTTCAAGCCGAGATCTTTAGCAAAATCACTTGCCAGTTCATTTCTGATGTAGCGATCACCAGTGATTAAAGCATATTCCACATTACCCAAGCGCTTTTCTACGATTCGGTTTAAACTGTAGTTTACCGAATCGCCAATAATTAAAGCACCGGTTAAAATGGCAGTGCTTAAAATAGTTCCAAGCAAAACGGTAAAATGTTGCTTTTTGAAATACCAAAGGCTTCTGAGTATGAGTTTAGAAATTGACATCTGCTATTTCAATTGATTAAGTTGACCGTTTACCAATGCGTATTTGGTTTTCATTTTATTCGCTAAGTCCATAGCGTGTGTTACCACCACCAATGCCACCTCTCGTTTACTTTGTAAATCGACCAGCAAATTTCCAATTTGTTCGGCAGATTCCTGATCGAGGGAACCCGTAGGTTCGTCAGCTAAAATAAGATCCGGTTCATTGATGAGTGCTCTTACCACTGCAACGCGTTGGCATTCGCCACCCGACAATTGCCCGGGAAACTTGTAAATATGATCTTTTAATCCAACTTCTGTCAGAAGTTCAATGGCTTTAGTCCTAAAAACCTTTAATTCCTTTTTTGTTGAGCCGGGAAGTGTTGGTAGGGTTATGTTCTCCAGAACATTTAGCTGTGGTAGTAAGTGATGCATTTGAAAAATAAATCCGATATTTTGATTGCGTAAGGCTGATAGTTTTTTATCTTCTAAGGTACTAAGCTCAGTTTCATTAAAAAGCAATTTGCCCGATGAAGGCTTATCGAGGGTACCAATTAAATTTAAGAGTGTACTTTTGCCGCAACCAGAGGGTCCCACAATCGCTATGGAATCTCCTTTTCTAATGCTCATCGAAACCTCATTCAAAACTTGGTGAATAATCCCACTGCTTTCGTTTATGTATTGTTTACTGATTTTTTCAAGCTTAATCATTTAAGTAGATTTAAGATGTTAGATATAAGTCTTTAGATACTAGACGCTAGATTTTAGAAAACAGAAGTCAGTAGTCAGAATACAGTAGTTAGTAGTTAGTAGTTAGTAGTTAGTAGTTGGTAGTTAGTATCTCATTTTCACTCTTCACTCAAAACTTATCACTCATAACTTATAACTCTTTTATATACTTCCATCATTTTCTTAATCAAAATGCTGCTATTAAAATGTTTCTCCACATTTTTCCTTCCCAATTTACTCATTTCTTTTATCTTTTCGGGTTTACTTAAAACGGAGGCAAAAGTATCGGCCAGGGCTTCAGCATTATTTGGGCTGAAGGTAACTCCACCCTTGGTTGCTTCTATAATTTCAGGGAAAGCACCTAAAGCTGGTTGAATTAATGGCACACCACAAGCTAAGGATTCAATCTGGTACAATCCAAAGGCCTCACCTTTTAAAACAGGAACCGATAGCAAAGTTAAAGGTTGGAAAAACTCGTTTAAATACTTCTCGCGATAATCCTCCACAAATTCTACATCATTCGCAAAACCCAGTTTATTTAACTTTTTAAGTTGTTTGTGAATAAACTTTTTGTCGTCTCCGGTTTGTCCACCCGAACAACGAACTTTTACTTCTCTAAACTGAGGATTTGATTTAAGTTTAATGATGGCATCGATAAAAATTTCAAATCCATTTTCTTCGTTCATGCGCGACATGAACCCAATTACAGGAGGATCGAAGACAGGTTCTGACATTTCAAATGCATGGGGATCAAGCCCCACATGAATCACATTTAATTTTTCATCGGCAATGTTCATTCGGTTTTTCATCACCTCACCATAAAAATGACTTACGGCAATAAATGCGTCAATGTCTTTGGCCTTGCGGCTAAACAAATTCCAAAGTTTTTCTTGGTAAGAATCTGCCATGGCATCAATCCAAACATCTTCATCCTGTAAAGAACAAACCACCGGAATTCCTAATTCGTCTTTTATTTTTCGAGCCAAGCCCATTAATAGTGCGTTTGAAAGATGCACCACATCAGGTTTTTCATGATGTTTTAAAAAATCGATCAGCTGCTGAAGTTCCTCTTTTTGATATCCTTCGTGACCTTGAAGCATAGAGATGGTCATTTCTTCCAGGCCCTCGGCTCTGGTAGAACCAGCTTTCTTGGCTGCATATTTTAGAAAAGATGGAGAATTAAAAAACTTTTCCATCCATTTTGGCATCTTACGAAGAAAGGGGAATTTTTGCTTCAGATAAATATTAATTGCTCCATAAAAAACAGGGGCATCTGACTGTTTCTCTCCATTCAACGTTAAGGGAAGGTAAATGGGTAAGGTAACAGCATCGTGCCCTGCATCCCTTAAAGACTTAACGTAGGAGCTGTCGCGCAAACAATTTCCGCAATAAAACGAGCCACCAAAACCAGGAACGATATTTACAATTTTCATTTTCTAATAAAATTCAAAATGTTTCTAATTTGTACTAAAACAATAAACCGAACCATCTTCAGATCCGATGATGATTTTATCTTTGATCACTGCCGGCGTAGAACTGATTGATCGACCAATTTCGTAGGACCAGATCTTTTCACCCGTTTCAAAATCTAAAAGATAAATACGTCCATCACCTGAACCAATCACAACCTTATCCTTTGCAATTACTGCTGACCCGTCATTTTTACGTAAGGTTTTAAATTTCCAAAGCACTTTACCGCTTTGCTGATCAAAACAATAAACAAATTTATCCTGAGAGCCAATCACGACTTTACCATCAGCAACTGCAGGTGAGCCCAAGAATGGACCGGCTTC
Source organism: Bacteroidales bacterium (assembly GCA_963675215.1). GTDB lineage: Bacteria > Bacteroidota > Bacteroidia > Bacteroidales. The sequence goes on along the minus strand of OY775914.1, from coordinate 2,366,863 downwards.
AAACTCCCATAAAGTTTCTTTTGTTTTTAAATTTGTGGCATAAAAACCGCCATCGTAGTTTCCATAAAAAGCAAAATCGCCTTTAATTGCGGCCGAAGAAGCAATATAGGTTCCAACATCAATCTTATCCTTCTCTTCTCCATTGCTTACATCAATCATGTGCAAATACCCGTCACAACCTCCGAAAATAGCAATTTCGCCATTCGTTGCTGGAGCACCATTGATATAATTATCGGCTTCAAATTTCCAAACCAATTCTCCACTTTCAGCTTTCACACAATGCAAAAAGAAATCGTAACTTCCGGTAATGATCCACTTTTCCTTTTTGTCAGGAGAATAAATCCATCCCGAAGCACCTGAAATTTGTCCATCAGTTGAGTATTGCCACTTTAATTTTCCTGATTTGGCATCTAATGCAAAGAGTTCTCCTTCAAGTGTTCCGAAATAAATGGTATTGTCTAAAACCAAAGGGGCTGCCTCGATTGAAGTTTTGGCATCAAATTTCCAGAGTAGTTCTCCACCCATGGAAATTGAATACAAGAATCCATCATTCGATCCTATGTAAATTTGGTTATTGCTAACAACTGCCGAAGATTTAATGGCATCTTCCGTTTTAAAAGACCACTCAAATTTGAATTTACTTCCAAGTCTTACTTCCGAATAGCCGGTTAATTCTTGATTTGCTCTAAAAGAATTCCACGATTCATTGGTTTGGGCATAGCCAAAATTTGATAATTGGAATATTAGTATTATTAGAAATGAAATTAATATTTTCTTCATAATTAGCTTATTCAATTAATGAAATTGCTCCCGTCGGACAAGCATTCGCACATTCGATGGCTGTCGAAGTTAAGGCTTCATTCATGGATTTTCCAAACGGAGCTTTAATTCTAACATCAAATCCCCTGCCAATAAAAGTCAGACCGAACTCTTCTTTTTTGGCACTTGTAATCTCAACACATAAACCGCATTTAATACATTTCTCCGGTTCATAAACGATAACGTCCTGCTTAAAATGTTTACTCAGTTTATTTCTATCGCCAAGCATATATTTCCTTCTATCAATTTGATAAGTATCCGAATGAATTCTGAGTGCGCAATTATCTATTTTCCGACAATCGCAATGCAGGCATCTGCCGGCTTCACTTTCTGCATCTTCAGTTTTAAATGGATCAAGGCCATCATAAACCTGAGTCTTCATTTCCTTATATGTAGTCTCTTTTAAATAATCTTCAAATTCTTCCGGAGCAAGCTTCCCAAATTTTGAATTAAACATCCGAGGGTTTTTGGCCATTCTATCACCCCTTAAAAAACGGTCGACAGAATGAGCTGTATCTTTTCCCTGGGCAACAGACCGAACTGCCATTTTTAAAGTTCGCACCGCACTTCCACATGCAAACAATCCGGGAATAGAAGTTTCGAAGGTATCAGGGTTGATTTTCATCCCTTTCTCATCAAATTCTAATCCTTCGATTTTAAGATTGTTTTCTTTGATCGCACCAGTTGCAAAAACAACTGCATCAAATTCAGGTTTTAATTTTGAATTGAAAAAGGCTTCATCAACTTCAATATTTAATTCAAATTTAACGCCATACTTCTTCAGAAATTGAATCTCTGAATTAAGAACTGCCAAGGGCAATTGCTTATTCATTTGCTCATATCGCAAAGATCCTCCAATTTTCTCATTCTTATCAAAAATAATACACGAATGTCCTGATTTCAAAATATAAAAAGCACTTGCCAAACCTGCAGGTCCACTTCCAATAATGGCCACTCTTTTTCCTGAGTCGTTTTTTTTCTCTGGGAAATAGGTTTGCATGCCATCCATATCTTTGGCAGCCACAAATTTCTTTAACTGACAAATTTGAACAGGCATATCGATGGTCGCTCGCCTGCAAACTTTTTCGCAAGGAGCCGGACAGATATAACCTAAAATATGGGGCAAGGCTATGTCTTCCTTAACTACTTTAATCGCTTCAGCATATTCTCTTTTGGCAATTAATCTGTTCATCAAGGGAATGTTCAAATCTGCAGGGCAACCCAGCGTACAAGGAGCTTCACAGTCGCCTACATGATCGCTCATTAATAGCTCCAGCGCATCTTTTCGTGCATTCATGACTTCTTCATCAGAAGTAATGATATGCATATTTTCAGCAGCAGGTAAAGCACAACTGGGCAACATTTTACCGCTTTTGGCATCCTTCACCAAACAAACCATACATGAAGGATGATTATGAAACCCTGCACCTTCCAAATAACACATGGTAGGGATTTCAATTCCCAATTCATTAGCAGCTTTCAGTACAGTTGTACCTTCTGCAACCTCTATTTCGTTCCCGTCGATTTTTAGCTTTATCATCTTATGTAGTTATAACGGCATTGACCGGACAAATTTGTTTACAAATATCACATTTAATGCATTTTTCAGTATCAATCTCATGAAGCTGATACGGTTTAGCAATGATTGCATCTGTGGGGCATCGCTGGGCACATTTTGTACATCCGTTACAGTCTTCTGTTATTGAGTAGGTAATCATTTCAGTACATTTTCCGGTCGGACATTTCCCATTGATATGAGCCTCATACTCTTCTCTGAAATGATTCAATGTTGATAGCACCGGATTTGGGGCTGTTTTACCCAAACCACAGAGGCTACCTTTTTTGGTAGTATGAGCTAGTTCTTCAAGTAAATCCAAGTCCCCAGGCACACCATCTCCTCTGCATATTTTATTCAAAATTTCAAGCATCCTTGTTGTTCCGACCCTGCAAAAAGTACATTTACCGCAGCTTTGATCCTGTGTAAAGGATAAGAAATATCTGGCAATATCAACCATACAATCATCTTCATCAAGAACAATTAAGCCTCCAGAGCCCATCATTGCCCCAGCCTCATTTAATGATTCATAATCGATAGAAATATCAGCCATAGATTCAGGAATACAACCGCCAGAAGGTCCTCCAATTTGCACCGCTTTAAATTTTTTGTTGTTTGGGATACCGCCTCCGATTTGTTCCACGACATCTCTAATACTAATTCCCATAGGAACTTCAATCAGTCCGCCTCTATTAATTTTTCCTGCAAGGGCAAATACTTTAGTTCCCTTGCTATTCTCAGATCCGATATTACTAAAAGCATCGGAGCCACTTCGAATGATCCATGAAACCATTGCAAAAGTTTCTGTATTATTTATCAGGGTTGGCAAGCCATTAATTCCAGATTGGGCAGGGAAAGGAGGCCTCATCGTTGGCATTCCCCGCTTCCCTTCAATCGAAGCAATAAGCGCTGTTTCTTCACCACAAACAAAAGCACCTGCTCCTTCAAAAATATTCAGGTTAATTGAATAAGCACTACCAAAAATATTATTACCAACTAAACCTTCATCCTTACACTTTTGTAGCGCTTCTTTAACACGTTTAACGGCCAAAGGATACTCTGCCCGAATGTAGAAAATTCCTTCAGAGGCCCCGACTGCATAAGCAGCAATTAACATCCCTTCAATAACCCTAAAAGGGTATGATTCAAGCAACATCCTATCCATAAACGCACCGGGATCACCTTCATCTCCATTGCAAATAATGTATTTCTTTTCTGATTCTTGTTGATTAACCAACTCCCACTTAAGTCCTGTCAGGAAACCTGCTCCTCCTCTACCCTTAAGTCCGCTTTCCTTTATAGAGTTGATAATCTCTTTTGGGGATAATTCTTCAACACACTTTTTAAGTGCGGTGAATCCGCCCAACCCTTTATACTCTTCCAAATCAGTTGGTTTAATAGCTCCGCGAAATTCAGTTGCAATATTGATTTGACGATTCAGAAATTCTGATACAGGCGTATCTCTTCGGTCACTTTCGTAACGTGAAGTGGATTTAGGGATTTCATGAAAAACAATCTCTTCAAAATAATTATAGAAATTGCTTCTTAATCGGTCAATTAATTTTGTCGTTTTAAAGTGTTTCCGTACTACGGCATTTACCTCTTCAGCCTTTATTTTTGTATAATAGGTCGGTGATTCGCCCGGTTTGTGAACCTCTAACATAGGCACCTGATTGCAAATTCCTACGCAACCAACTTGTTTAACATCAACACTAATATTATTTTTATCGAGTACATTTTCTAACTCCTTTTTTACCAACTCACTACCACTGGCCACACAGCATGAACCCAGGCCAATTCTGATTTCACCTTGAATATCAGAGCTTTTCATACCATGTCCTTTATAATCTTCTTTTGGATTATTTTTGGCGGCTATAAAATCAGTGAGGGTTTCAGCTACTTTTTCAGTAGTCAGGTGACCATAAGTAATATCGTCAATTTGAACCACAGGTGCAATGGTACAACATCCTAAACAGGCAACCTTTTCGATGGTAAATAATCCATCCTGATCTGTATCCTCATTTTCATCTGTAATATTTAAAGCGCGGCGGTAAGCATCATAAACCTGCATGGCTCCTTTTACGTGACAGGCAGTTCCAACGCAAACCTTAACAATATGTTTACCAACCGGTTTATGTCTGAATTGTGAATAAAAAGTTGAAATCCCGTAAATGCGTGAAGCAGTAATTTCGGTGTTCTTACAAACATAATCCATCGCCTCTTCTGGCAAATAATTAAATTTGCTTTGTATGGCCTGTAATATGGGGATGGCTTTATCAACCGTTTTCCCTTGCTCCAGAAGAATCTGATCTACTATTTCAATTATTTCTTTATTCATTTTAAGTCCAGCCTTAGCAATTAATTACCCGTTCCAATACAATACAAATATTCCTCTGTTCTTATAAAGATTTGTCCATCAGCAAATGCCGGAGAACTAACTGCTCCTTCACCCAATGCAGGCTCACCAACCAATTCAAACGTTTTACTCGCTTTATAAATATGCATGATGCCTTCCCTATCAATCAGATAAATTTTATCTTCTGCAAGAATGGGAGAAGCATAAAATCCATTGTCGAATTCATGTTCCCAATACTTTTCACCGGTTTTTGCATTATGACAAACAACCACTCCATAGCTGGTAACCACAAAAAGTAAATCTTTGGTTGCCACCGGGCTTGGTACATCTGATAGATAATCGAAATCCTCCCATAAGATTTCCGGTTGATTTCCACCGGAAATTGCAACCAAACTGGCATATTCATTCAGTGCAAAAACAATTCCATCGGCATAGGCAACTGAAGGACCAACTTCACCATAAGTACAGGCAATTTGCCAGAGTTCCTCTCCGGTTTGTACATCATAACCGGCAACTATTGGATCTGCAATTAAAACAATCTCGGCTTTATTATTGCGATGAATAATTACGGGAGAAGCCCATGAAATTTTAACATTTCTGACGGTACTCCATACTTCATCACCACTTGACGTTGACAATGCCATTACCTTAGCACCTTTTCCTTGATCGTATTCAACAATCACCTTATCTCCATAAACCAATAAAGAAGATGAATGACCGTAGTGATTTTGAGGTACACCCAGGTTTTTTGCCCAAACCTGATTTCCATTCATATCAATAGCGATGATATCGCCATTTGCAAAAATTGCGTAAATATTTTTACCATCCGTTGCCGCCGTAGGAGCTGCCTGGCCGGTATCTTCCGTCACGTCAGGGCCGGAACCCGGTGAACCGGGAATCTTATCAACTGTTTTGGTCCACAGCAATTTACCCGATTTTTTATCATAACAATAAACCTCTCTGGTTTGCTTATTGGCTCCTGTCAGAAAAAGTTTATCGCCCCAGATAATTGGCGAATTAAAACCTTCCAAATTGGGTTTCACTTTCCATGAAATATTTTGATTACTAGGCCCATCCCATTGGGTTGGAATGTTTTTTTGATAAGCAATTCCCAGCCCATATGCTCCTCTGAAGGAAGGGTAATTCTTTCTGGCCTCTAATACAAAGGCAGGTAAATGGGTTGTTTCTGATATAATTTCTTTTTTAGTAATTTCTGCGTCCTTATCTTCCGATTTTACTTCCTCAACTTTTGGTGTATTTGTATCGATGGCTTTCTGTTCTGGCGCAACCTTCGTTTCGATAGGATTCTCTTCTGATTTTGAGGTAGTTGCAGAAACACTAACTTTGCGATTGGGTGAATCATTCACTTCCTCAATTGTTTCAGTGCTGGCAGCCATTGCTGCTTCAGTAAAAGTGTATTCAAGTTTATCATGCGTAATAAATGCCAAAACCAAAGCAATAACAGCAATTGAGCCTCCTCCGATCGCGATCCATTTTCGCGACATTTTTTTTATAATTTGATCGTTAACCGTTGCTGAATCATCAATCATTGGATCAATGGGTTTGGCAGAATTTATGATTTGAATGGAAATGATCATCACTGCAATGCTGATAAGGAGTATATAGCCTCCTGTTCTTACCTGCCACTGATTAGTAAAATATGCCTTTCTCACCAAAAGGTCTAAGGCCCTAATTTCATTTCTTAATGCTTCATCATTCGGGTTTTCACTTAAACGTTTAACAAGGGTATTGACAGCTTCTGTATTTACCGGATCGAGGCGATTGATCTGGATATAATTAGCAATAACCAGAAAGCAAATCAAGAATGCAAAGATTCCGGAAATGATGGCAATCGATTTCCATAATCTAACATTTATTCCTGATTTCGTATTTTCAACTATACTCATAAAATCTATATTTTTAAACTTGCATCTTCTTTAACAACCGGACAATAATCAACGCAACGCGCACAACTAAAGCAGGTTCCTTTGTTTGGTGTATAATCAGTTCTATATTTAATAATGGTTAATCCGGCTAAAGTAAGGCCAATTACCAATCCCAGAAATGCACCCAGTATCCATCCTCCTAAATAAAATTCACCCACAATATCTGCAGCTTCGGTAAATAGTTCAGTCCTTGATTGACCGGATGAAAGGAATGCATCAATCTCTATGGTTTCATCTTCATCTAAAACCGAGGGTGTTTCATAAATTAGTGAAGCCAGGCGTACCTTTGGATTGACTTTAGCTAAGGTTTCATGAAAACTGGCTGTAGTCCATCCTCCGATGAACATTAATAATGGTATGATAATAATTAACCATGAGTACCTTTTAACTGTTGTTCTTCTGTCCTCAATGGCTTTAGCGGGAACTGGTTTATCGATGGCACCAAATGGGCAGGAGTTTTCGCATAAGCGGCATTGAATGCAGGCTGCAGGGGTGATGGTTAAATGCTTTTTTGAAAGCTTGCTGGTAAGGTTTAGTAAGACCCCGTAAGGGCATAGAAATCTGCAATAGGGCCTTCCGATGAACATGCTTATCAGTAAAAACAAACCTCCTAATGCAAACATCATGAAGGTTGCATTAAGTCTGAAAATCCCGACAAATGGGTCATATCGACATATCACAAAATCGGTTGATGTGGCAGCGTAAAGAATAGATAAACCTAAATAGACATAAGGAATTACTCCCAGAACTGACTGCAACCATGATTTCATGCCAATGGGTCGCAGCAGAAAAAAATCCTGAATCGCTCCCAACGGACAAACAGCCGCACAAAATGTTCTTCCATAAAAAAGAGAGAATAGCAATGGAGCCGTAAAAAATACCACAACCGATATCGGAATATGATAGTTCTGATTAAATATAGCCAATACAATATTTTGTATTGAGCCGACCGAACAAACACATCCCTCTCTGAAAAATCCAAAGTAAGCAATTGAAAAAACTGACATCCAAAACACACCAATACGAGAACGCTTTTTTAAAACCAACCATGTTACCAATGATAAACTGGCCATTAATACGACAATATCAAGATACTCAAGAATCGGAGCTCTTGCTTCTGGCATCAAAGTCGGAGGCTGGGTATGACCTGATTCAAATTCAGGTTTTGGAAATCTTTGCTGTGCAAAAGCACTTGAAAACTGAAGTCCGGCAAAAATTAAAAATAATATGACGATAATTTGCTTTTTCATTAAAATCGCTCCCTTATTAAGTTTTACGGCTTTCACCACTTACTCCCTTAAATAAATAAGGATCGTTTGCCGGCACCCTTGTAAATGCGTCGGAGGGGCAAACTCTTGCAATGGCACACTCGTTGCAATTAACGCATAAACTATGGTTGACCTGAATTTGCATAGATCCATTGCCGAATGAACTGCACCCTTTCATGCATTTAGCACAGCCAATGCATAAATCTTCGTTGATATGGTATTCAAAAAATGGTTCCTCAATAAATTTACGCTCAATGGCACTTGTTGGGCACAACTGATTTTCAGCGGCCGTTGATCGGTCTTTTGCTTCCGGCCGGAAATAACCTCCACATAAATCACAATAACCGCACATGTCGTAAACGTGAATTAATTTAACCGCTGATGGGGTTAATACACAATCTGTAGCACATCGTCCACATTGAACACACTTGGCCGCATCCAACTGCCAAACCATTTCGGTGCCTAAAGTATTTTTCGCTAAAACGCCTCCAAGTCCACCAATTCCAAGAACCAGCGAAAATCGCAATCCATTATTGATGAATTCCCTGCGATCGATCTTCTTATTTGATTTCTCTTTAGCCATAATTAATTCATGCTAGGTTCATCTTTCTTTTTAAATGCTTCCGCTTCGGGCAAGGTGCAGATTTTATTTTGCTTACATTTTTTACAAATAAAATCTAAATCACATTTTTCAGCAGACTCTGGTTTTAACAACAAATAACCACTACCGGCAACAATGCCACCCAAAATCAAAGTTCTGCCTGCCTTTTTAATAAATTCTCTTCGATCCATCATTATTCAAGCATTAATTTTTTATTTTCTCAAAAATCCTGACCAATCCTTTTTTAGGATCAGAAACATAAATTCGATCTTTCGAATCAACTGCTAAATCCAGGTCTGTTGTTCCGGCAATAAATTTCTCCGGGCTTGCTACCAAAGTTTTAAAATCACCTGTTGGTTCATGAATCTTAACTCTTTCAATTCCTTTTTCACTGGTGACAAATGAACCATCTGAGAGTATAGCAATATGAGAAGGATTGCAGCATCCGCTAAAACCGTCTAATTGCATGGATGTTCTTTCCCATGAGGTGATTAATTCACCGTTTGATTTATAAGATTCAAGCTGATGAATACCGGGATTGGTTACCCATAATTCATTCTCTCTACCGATAAACAAATCAAAATAGGCACTGGGAAGAATGAATCCCAATTTTCCATTTTCGGTATCTCTCTCTCCAATTTTATTTTGCAATTCCCCATCATGATTAAAATGGTACACCACTTTATTGCCGGCATCCGCAATAAAAACTGACTGATCATTTACTGCAATTGAAGTAAAGATGGCAGATTCTCCCATGCTTTCCCAAGATTGCAATCGAGTAGCTTCAAGGTTATAAACTTCAACATGATCAGCCATTCCTAAATATATATCTCCCGATTCTGCAATTGTTAAGCAATAAGCATTATCTCGCAATGGAATTGATCTGATCAATTCTCCTTCAATATTGTAAACCAAAATATTTTCGGTGCAGGAAACATATAAATTATCTTCCTTATCGATTGCAATACCATATAAGTAATCGGTTTCAGGTCTGATGCTTTTAATCTCTTCATAACCAACTTTTGAAGGATCGGTTGATTTAAGCTCAGTGAGGTCGTATTCGTAAGGATTATCCGGGCTGGGACCCTCTGAAAAGAAAAAATCGTATACCATAAAAATTACTGCAACTATTAAAAGCAATAAAGCTATTCTAAGTATGTGTTTCGGTTTCATGATAATTATTTTAGTTTTTAGCTCTAATATTTATGCAAACCATTTTTTTCGAATCTCTCATTAATAAAAACCCATCTGCTAAAGCAAAAGGCCCCCATGCGTCATGCCCATCCATGATTTTTGTTTTATCTAAAAGCTCGAAAGCGTTTAAATTCACCTTTGCGATGCTTAGCGTACCATCATCATTAAGGATAAAAAATTTATTATCAGCCATCATATAGGGACCCAAACCAAATCGATCTGTTTTTCCACTAGTCCAAAGGATATTTTTAGGGTTATTGGGGTCAACGCATAAGAACTGGTTTCGAAGTCCTCCGGCATCCTTTGGAGCTATAGAAAATAACCTTCCCTGATAAAGAATTGGGGTTTGTTGCTCTGAGGCAATTCCTTCACTTGGTTTATAGGTTTCGAGATGCTCTACAGAATAAGTATCTCCAGTTTTTCTAACTTGAAATAAAGCAGCCCCGGCTCCATACCCAGCGGTCGCATAAAACTTTCCATTCCCTAACATCACAGGAGAAGGGGCAATTACATTGGGTGAAAATTCTCTTGTCTTCCAAAGTATTTGTCCAAGATCTTCACCTTCGGCAGAAACACCGACAATGCCACCAACTGCAAAATAAACGTACATTTTTTTACCTTCAAAAGTCATGGGCATAATTGAGGAGTGCGACATTTGCCAGTTATCAGGGTTTGGAGTTTCCCAAAGCACATCACCGGTAGCACAATCAACACCAATCATCAGGACTGAACCACCCGGGGCTAAAATAGCTACATCATCAACAATGATCGGACATTGCCCGGTATACCAAAAAGGAATTTCTGTGCCATATTCTTTAACTAAATCTTTACCCCACAAAAAGTCACCAGTGTCTGGATCAACACACATTACATGACAGCGCGGCCCCATGGTTACCAAATATTTATCGGTTATCGCAGGCACCGTCCTAGACATCCCATGATTTCGTTTTACTTTAACAAGATACCAACGACTCCAGAGCTCTTCACCTGTTTCAAGAGAAAAGCAACGTAACGCATCGGTATCTCTTTCTTCGACATAATCAAGGATATAGGCCTTACCGTTGTATATTACGGGCGCTGCATGGCCTTCGCCCAAATTAACTTCCCATAAAATATCAGGTCCAGCTCCCCAGTTATCTATTAAAGGAATATTTTCTTTATTGATATTATCAAAATCCGCTCCTCGAAACCGCGTCCATTTTCCTTTAAGATCGGAAGTATGGGAAGCATAATTCATGAAACTTGCGCCAATTCTAATACTCTCTGAAGCTCCTTCAGCCAATGCAGGACGATTATCGAGCCCAGGTAAACTAATGGTTAAATCGTTGGTTGGATTGTATAGAAACCAGTATACAAAAACAGTAATTCCAGTTAAAATGGTAATAAAAATCACACCTATTTCCAGTCTGCTTCTAAGCATAAGTTCAGTAATCGTTATTTTAGTCTAAAAAATAGTTCAATCTTGTTAAAACACTTCAGTTTTGCGATGTTGCGAAGATACAAAATAGCAAGTCTTTAAGCTTTATAAATTAGGCATTAACCCATTATTTGAACCATTTCTAAAGAACAAATTCTTAAGATTTTTTTTGAATATCATATACACAAATGGTATCCATATATCTAATGTAAAGCCTTCCATCTTTTATAACGGGTTGGGCATAGTGATCTCCTTTTTTTGTGGGAGCTTGCAGCTGTCCGAGTATTTTGAAATCATTATTTTCAACTTTAACCATAGCTACTTTACCTCTGTATGTTTGAATAAACAATTTACCATCCGCAGCAATCACAGTCCCCGTTCCTAGTTTTTCGGAACTAAAATTAATTTTACCGGTTGTCCAATCTAAGCTGTACCAATTTTTATTAGGGCTGCTTGAGACAAAAATATCTTCTCCAATTCGAACCGCATCGCCCATTTGTGGCCCAATGGTATCATGCATCCAAACCAATTCAGCACTTAAACCATCCGCTGCAATTTTGTACATTTTCGAACCGAATCGATATCCTTCAATGATAAACAACATCCCATCTCTGTATAGAGGTACACTTGCATGGATGCCATGCTCTTCATCAGATAGTTTTTGTGTCCAGGCCACTTTCCCATTTTCAATATCAATTGAAACCAATTCGTTATAAGTCATGGTGATATAATATTTTTTACCTCCATGCTCAATAATGGTTGGAGAACAATAGGCATTGTCTCTTCCGGTTCCTTTGCTTGTCCAAATCGTTTCGCCGCTGTTTTTATCTAATGCTAAAATATTGTGTTCCTCACCACCCAGCGTGCAAAATAATTTATCACCATCGATGATCAAATTCTCGTGGACCCCATGCATGCTATTGCGATCTGTTAATTCACCGATTAATTCTCTTTTCCAGATGATACTTCCATCTTTCGCACTAAAACAATACATGACACCTAAACCATCAAAAATATATCCTTTTCCTTCATGCATTAATGGTGTTGATCGCTCAGCTGGCCAGGTTTTCATCCAGGCTGTTCCAAGTTGTTTTTTCCAAAGCAAATCTCCATCCATACTAAAAGCAAATAATGAATTGATACTGTCTTTTGTGTTTGTTCCAAGCATAAATATTTTGTCATCGGCAAAAACAGCAGAAGAATGTCCTCTCCCCAAATCTTCAAATTTCCAAAGTAGTTCAGGCCCTTCTTCCGGCCATTCGCCTAATAAGTTTTCTTCAAGATATATGCCATCGCGATTGGGTCCTCTCCACTGAAGATCAGCTGATTTTTGTTGTGAGTCACAACTTACAATTATCAATAAGGCAAAGCTGAAGAGGAAAAAATGTAGTCGATTCATCATTTGGTATATTTAATTAGATTTTTTGATGTTATAAGCCATTAAATCATTTACATAACGAACATAAAGAACGCCATTATGAATGACGGGATGCATGATGTGTAGTTCACTTCTTTTTTCAAGTTTGAATGAACCTTTATCAATAAATTCAGTTTCGGTCGGCTGAACCAATCCAAGCTGACCAGTATAAGTATATGCATAGATATGACCGTCGGCATAGATGACTGTACTAGGTGCAAATTTTCTTATTTCGAATTTCACTTCTCCTGTATTCCAGTCCAAACAAACCAATTTCTTTTTTGATTCGGCTGATCCATAAATATTATTTCCAATGACAACGCTGTGCCCATTCGTTTCATCCATCAATTCATTTTTCCATAACTGTTTAGCACTAAGGCCGTCTTTCGCAATTTCAAGCATTACGACGCCAATTCTAAATCCATCCATTAAAAACAAATATCCATCTCGATAATAAGGTGTCGCCACATGAGCACCGTTTTTAATCCCTTCCAAAGGATGGGTCCAGGCAAGTTCACCCGTGTTAGCTTTTATTGAGAGTACTGATTTATCAGTCATTGTAATAAAATACTTTTCACCATTTATTTTGACTAGTAAAGGATTACAATAGGCACTCTTTTCCCCTTTTCCTTGATTACTCCAAACCAGTTCTCCCGTTAACTTACTTAAGGCAATCACATTATGTTCTGGCCCTCCGGGTGTGCAATAAAGTATATCACCATCAATAATTAAACTCTCAGAGAGTCCGTACTGTGTTTTTTGAGCTCCATATTTCTCTTTTAAATCAACTTTCCAAACCAAACTTCCATCTTCCTTTTTCAAACAATACAAGCCTCCTATTCCACTAAGGATATAGACATAATCTCCAACGATTACAGGTGAGGAACGAACCCCGGGATAAGTACTCATCCATTCTTTTCCATATGATTTTTTCCAGTTAAGATTTCCGTTTAAATCGAGATTAAACAGGTAACTTATACTATCGAGAGTTCCGTTGATAAACATTTGATCACCAACAATTGCCGGGGAAGAGAATCCAAGTCCGAGTTCTGAGAATTTCCAAAGTAATTCTGGACCTTCCGCTGGCCATTCAGTTAACAGACCTGTTTCGTTATAAATCCCATCCCTGTTTGGGCCTCGCCATTCAGATTGATCGGTATTTTCTTTTACTGGCTCTTGTGTAGTGCATGCTGATAGAAATACCATCGATAGAACTATCAAGAAAAAATGTGCTTTAAAATTCATAGTAGATAAATTAAGTGATTATAATGCTATATCGTAAGCCCATAAAGTGGAGTCATATCTGATATAAAGTTTTTTATCATGAATTACCGTATGCGCTGAATGATCGCGACTGGTTCTTCCTTCGAGCTGAAATTTGCCAAGTACCTCAAATTCGGTGTCAGTAGCTTTAATAAGTCCTACTGTTCCGTTTACCCCAAACCAGAAAAACATTCCATCTGCATAACTGATTGTACCTGATTTAAATTCTTTGGTGGTAAACTTTTCCACACCGGTATTCCAATCCACACAACTCAACCCTTTATGCTCCCAGTTTGATCCGTAAAGATTATCCCCAATCAAAATTGCGCCTCCATTTTCTAAATCCATGAGTTCATTTTCCCATACTTTTTCAACACTTTGCCCATCCTCAGCTATCTTAAGCATAAAGCTGCCATTTTCCCATCCATTCATAATAAACAAATTACCATCACGATAAATAGGTGAATTTCCATGAATAGCTGATTTATTATTGGTTGGAAAAGTCCATTCTACTTTTCCATTTTCAGCATTAAGGGCCATCACATTTAATTCGGCAACCATACCTAGATATTTGGTTCCACCATGCTTAAAAATGGTTATTGGGCAATAGGCACTCTTTGTTCCGGCGCCTTTACTCGACCAGATCAATTCGCCGGAAAATCGATTTAAAGCCAGTACATTATATTCTTCACCACCTGGTGTGCAATAGATTTTATCTCCATCCACTCTTAATATCTCGGTCATTCCGAAAGTAATTTGGCGTGCCCCATATTTTTCAAATAAGTCTACGCTCCACAAATTATCTCCATTTTCAGTATCAAAACAATAAAGAACTCCTAAACAGCTTAGTAAATACCCATGATCGCCAACAATGGTCGGAGTTGCCCTTGAGCCAGGGAAATTAACCAACCATTCTGTTCCATATTCCTTCTTCCATTTAAGGTTTCCTTCTAAATCAAATGAAAAAACCGAACCTATGCTATCGGTAGTTCCCGTAATAAAAAATCCACTATTTGTAAATGCGGGAGATGAGTATCCTTTGCCTAATTGGTCATATTTCCAGCTAATCTCAGGTCCATTTTCAGGCCATTCTTTCAATAAACCTTTATCAGGATATTTACCATCTCCGTCTGGGCCTCTCCATGAACTATTTTCGGAAGTATTATTTACACAACTGGTTGATGTTAAAGCAATTAAAAGCAGAGTAATTACTAATTGTTGGTTTTTCATTTTTAATAATTAGGTTAATATTTTTGTAATGTTCAGTAAAACCCTAATATTAGCAATTCACATTTTGACTGATATATTTTAAATGATATCAATTTATTCTTCCCATAAATTACTATTTGGCGATTGAATAAGCCATGAATGCATCTTCATGTCGCAGATATAAAATCCCATTATCAATTACCGGATGAGGCCAAAAAGGGCCTTTTTTCCCAAGCGTTACTTTGAATGAACTAATTACTTTAAATTCTGCAGGTGAAGCTTTTACCAAACCAACATTTCCATATTTCTCATCATAAACGTATAAGTATTCTCCAGCAGCAATTATTGGCCCTTTGCTCATCCACATTTGTTCGTACATGGTTTCACCGGTTGTCCAATCCACACAGATCCATTTCCCACTGGTATTATTATCGTAGGATGATCCATAAATATAATTGTCCAATTTCACAATTGAACCATGTTGACTGTCCAGCACCTCATTGGTCCATTCAACAGAAACAGATGACAGATCCTTGGCAAGTTTTAGTTTTACCGACTTGCGATTGTATCCACTAGTAATAAATATGCTTCCATCACAGTATAATGGCGTATTTGCATGATTATCATATGCACGACCTTCGGCATAAGGCCGATAATCAAATCTCCATAAAATATCTCCATTATCAGGGTTGACCCCAATCACATGATTTTTAGTAAGGGTGGCTATAATTCTTATTCCATTCTCCTCAATCAAAAGTGGGGAAACAAATGCCGGTGGTTCATTCATACTCTCTGATTTCCATATGAGTTCACCATTCGTTTTATTTAATGCAATCATTGTCGTTTTATTACCACCTGTGGTGTAAAAAACTTTTTCGTCAACAATTAAGGGCGACTCAGATAAACCAAACCTTCCAAACTCTCCTTCATACATGGCATGTGCATCTATTTTCCAAATAATATTTCCATTATCGGCATTTATGCAAGCAATTTCCCCCATTCCACTTGTTACATAAAGTTTATGATCTTCAATGGTTGGGGTGCAACGGCTTGCCGGATAATTCCTTAACCAAGCACGGCCATAAACCGTTTGCCATTTAATGTTTCCATCAAGATCCAGGGCTGTTAATACATCTGAAGTATCCTGAACACCTGTCAAATAGATCGTTTGATAAGCAATGGAAGGGGATGAATAACCATTTGGCAGATCCACAAGCGACCAAAGCATTTCTGGTCCGTTTTCAGGCCATTCTGTTAATAAACCTGCTCCTTCATAAATACCTTTTCGGCCCTCACCTCTCCATTCATAAACCTGTGAATAAGCACAATGTACTGCAAAAATAATTATCAGAGTGACAAGTTGTTTTTTCATAGGAAGCTTGAGTTAGTTTATAGATATTGCTTATTCTTTAATATTATAAGCCATTAACGCATCACCATGCCGGACATATAAAACGCCATCTTTTATCACCGGATGCGTCCAATAAGGTCCTTTACTTCCGAGTGGGATTTTGAAAGAACTAATGATATCAAACTTTTCAGGTGTTGCTTTAGCAATGCCAATATTTCCAAATTTTTCATCGTAGCAATAAAGCAATCCTTCAGCTGAAATAATTGAGCCTTTATTGAACCATTCTGTTTCATATTTGATTTCTCCGGTTTTCCAATCCAAGCAAACCCAACGTCCCATTCCATTATTCTCCCAATTGGTTCCGTAAACATAATCGCCTAATTTTACAGTACCTCCATGATGAACGTCCAACACATCATCACTCCATTCGAAATAAACCTTTTTCCAATTTTTAGATAACGAAAGTTTTACATTTCGATGATCGTAGCCCCCGGTTATAAAGAGCTCTCCATCTGCATAAACAGGACTGTTACAATTGATATTGGCTCTTCCTCTTCCTCCGGCGAATGAGCCAAAGCTGAACTGCCAGAATATTTCTCCATCATCAGGATTAACTCCAATCACATAATTCTCAGTTACATTCACAATGAGTTTTTTATCCTCATCCTGAATGAGGATGGGTGAAGCATAAGAATTTTTATCATGCAGTGATTCAGACATCCAAATGGTTTCACCAGTTAATTTATCAAGTGCAACCATGGTTGTTTTTTCACCACCTGTTGTAAAAAAAACTTTATCATCAAGAATGAGTAAAGATTCGGCGATTCCCCACCTGCCATAATTTCCTTCAAATTTATCCATGGCCGGAACTTGCCAAATCAATTCTCCATTAATGGCATTTACACAAGCTAAATCACCGTAACCACTTGAAACATATAACCTCTCATTTTCGATGGTAGGAGTTGATCGACTGTTTGGAAATGCGGCATTCCATGCACGACCAAAATCAGTTTGCCATTTAATTTTACCATTTAAATCTAAAGCTGTCAGTACCGCTACCGTATCTCTTCGACCCGTAAAGTAAAGCATGTTATAAGCTGATGACAGTGAAGAATGCCCAATTGGAATGTCTTCGATCGACCATAGCATTTCAGGACCATCTGCTGGCCATTCTTTGAGTAAACCAGTTTCCTGGTTATAAATTCCGGTGCGTCCAACACCTCTAAATTCATCAATTACCTGGCTATAACTTGAAAGAAAGCAGAAAATGCCAAATGTAGTTAGTAATAGTTTTTTCACGATAAGGTTTTTCATAGGTTTTTAACTTGTTTATACAAAAAACGATGTTTTTACCCATAAATCCAAGGCCTATAATAAGTTTTGGATAAAGCAGTTATAAACATCGTGTAACTATTGAATTTAGCAGACATAAAGACTATCCAGCGATGGAATAAACCATCAGCGAATTTCCATGCCGCACATAAAGATTTTTGTTTGCTATGACCAGATGGGCCCAATGCTGAGCTGTTCCGAACGGCACTTTAAATTGACTAATTACTTTAAAACTATCATCAGTAGGCTCAACCAACACAAGCTCTCCTCTGGTCCCATACCAATAAAGCAAACCATCAGCCATGATTAAGTTTCCGGATGAAACTTCTTTGGAAGAATATAATTCCTCGCCCGTATTCCAATTGAGGCAAACCCATTTTCGGCTTTTATCGCCACCGCCATAAATTCTGCCATTATCTAAGATAACACCACCCATTCGGCTATCCAGACTTTCATTACGCCATAGTTCTGTAATTGATTTGCCATCATCCGAGAGTTGAAGCATAACTCCACCTCTTCCATAACCACTTACAACATAAAGCTTCCCATCTTTGAATAAAGGTGAATTTGCATGAACTGCGTATTGATTGGTTTGAGGATGACTCCATAACATTTCTCCGGTTTGGGCATCAATACCCAAAATTGAAAATTCGGTCATGGTTACCAAAATCTTAAGGCCAGCGTGTTCAATTAATCCTGGAGTATTGTAGGCACTTTTTTCACCCTTAGCCTTTGATTTCCAGATCAATTTTCCAGAATCTTTATGCAATGCAATCACATTTGCATCTAAGCCACCAACCGTACAAAATAGTTTTTCATCTTCAATCAGCAAATTTTCACACATGCCCCAAACAATGTTTCTACCTTCGTATTCAGTCATAATATCAACATCCCAAATCTTGCTTCCATCGCTTGCATTCATACATACAATTAGTCCATAGCCTGTCATCAGGTATAATTTTCCGCCTTTAATCAAGGGTGTGGTTCGAACACCCGGCCAGCTTTCAACCCACTCTCTACCAACCTCTGATTTCCACAAAAGATTGCCTTGATGCGTAAAAGCAAAAACATAAGTTATTTCATTTAATGTCCCGGTTGTGTAGACGATATTTTCTGTAACAGCTGCGGATCCATGACCCTCTCCCAATTCATCAAAATGCCAAAGTAATTCCGGACCTTCAGCCGGCCATTCCTTCAAGAGATTTGATTCTTGGTATTTTCCGTCGCGATCGACTCCTCTCCATTGAACAAAATCTTGAGAAATCACCTGAGATACAAATAGTAAGCTAAATATTGCTATTAATTTTATTTTCATTGTATGTTTTTTAATTATGGGTTAGGATTTTAATAAACTCAAAAATATGATTATTAATATGTAAATCCCCCTTTTTAACACTTATTTAACACCCTGATTTAGGTATTTAAGTGCCTGATTAAAATTCGATTAATAAGGAAGAAATTAAAGCGCAAGAACCGGATTAAGTCACTTGCTTTCTCTTTAAATCATAATCCAGATACTGTTGATCAACTACAATATCACGAATCCGAAAGATGGTTTCATAAATTTCTAGAAAAGAGTTGTAAAGTGGAGCAATTCCTAATCGGATATTATTTGGAGGTCGAAAATCCGGAATGATCGATTTTGAATCATCTCTTGGGTCAATCATTGCCTGACTTATCCGATAAGCTTCTTCATGTTGAATAGAAAGATGAGAACCCCTATACTCTGATTTCAAAGGAGATGCGATACTGAAATCTAAAGGGATTAATAGTTTTTGAATCATCTCAATCATAAATTCACTCTGCTTGATACTCTTATTTCGAATGTTATTCATTCCGGCAGCAAGTGAAATATCTAATCCGGGTTCAATTGCCGCCAAAGACAGAACAGAAGGAGTTCCCGTAGCAAACATCCCAATACTATTAACAGGCTGGTAATCAAGAGAAAAATCAAATGGATTGGCGTGACTGAACCAAGCAGAAATTGGATTTCGCATTTTTTCCTGTAGTTCTTTTTTTACATAAAGGAAAGCAGGAGCACCCGGACCTCCATTCAAGTATTTGTATGTACAACCAACTGCCATATCAGCATTTGTCTCATTTAAATTGATAGGCACAGCACCAACTGAATGGCTTAAATCCCATACTATCAGAGACTTATTCTCGTGGACGATTTCATTTACCCTTTTCATGTCGTACATGAACGAACTTTTGAACAAAACATGGCTTAAAGTGACTAAAGATGTATGCTTATCCAGAGCCTTAGATATCATACTTTCAGATACTTCGATTCCATTTTCACTTTCCAGGAGTTGAAGCTTATGACTCTTAAATTGCTGCTCAATCAAACCTTGAATAACATATAGATCAGTCGGGAAATTTAAGGTGTCAGAAATTATTTTGGTTTTGTCGGGATTTAATGAAAGTGCCGAGTATAAAAGCTTGTAGAGATTCAGAGAAGTTGAATCTCCGACAAAAACTTCATCTTCACGAGCGCCAATTAGCTTTGCAATCATTGAAGCGAGGCGCGTAGGCAAACCCATCCAGCTCTCATCCCAGCTATTGATTAATCTGCTACCCCATTGCTTATCAACAACTTTGCTTATTAACGTTCTGCTCTTTTTGGGCAATCTGCCCAATGAATTACCATCGAGATAAATAAGATTGTTATCATCAATAAAAAACTCATTTCTAAAGCTCTTCAATTGATCTTGCTTATCCAATTCAAGTGCCCTTTTATAAAAATCTTCCATAAGAGGTATTTCTTTCAAATTTTAAGGTATTCAATTGTAACAAAGCTAATAGGTTTAAATCAAATATTCTGAAAGAAATACGAAAAAGCGCGATAAATTTTAAAACCCTACCCCAATTTTTAATTCCGGAATTAGTTTTTGACCTTTGTAATACTTACTCACGAAATCGATTCTAAACATTTTGAAAATGTGCTCAAATCCAACATAGAACTCTGTATACTCCTTTTTTTCAGAAGTGTACAGAAAATTCACACCAGCCAATGTTTGAATTTTGGATTTACGCAAGAATGGAATTTTATTGATTATCCAACCATTAAAATGATGGGTATAATTGAGAGCTAAATAATTACCTTTGGTGCTGTTGCTATAATAATTCAAAGAATGAAATAATACGTTTGCACTTTCAGAATACGCATTTGCACCACCTCCAATAATAATTTGTTCACCATTCTCCATTGGGATGAAACTGGTTTGGTTACCATCAAAATGTTTGTAATCCATAAAATACATCTTTGAAGCATTAAAAAATCCACCAATTTCAACTGTAAGATCCGAAACCCCAAGATTTTTCAAACTTAATCGATCGTTCATTCGGATATACCATTGATCATAATCAGTATCTGAAAATGAAGTATTAAAAGCTTTCTTATACCCCAAATTTAGAATCGGAAATCTGGTCCCATAACGTTCTTTGTAATCAGGATAAGTTGCAAATTTTTGCCCAAATTTAATCGTTAAACCTAGTGTCCAAACGAGGGTTTTATTCATTGCAAATGCCGGATTATCATTTACAGGATCTAATGGATTATTAGATGTAAAGTCTTTTTCATCCCGCTTTATTATTGAAAAATCTGTATTATTTACGAGTGGAGATCGGCGAGCATATTCAATTGAACTTGAAGCATTTAATCCATTCAGGATTTCTCGACCAAAGGTCATCTTTGCATATTTTTTTTCATAAAATTTGGCAAAATTATCTTTTGTAAGCAAGGTGTAATAAGTATTCATAAAAGGACTAATGGGATTTCGCTGATTATATTGAACACTATTCAGCCCACCTTCAAGTTGGATGTATTGACTGTTGATCCTATCAAAATGATATAAAATTCGTGGTTGATAATACAAATTTTTGTTTGTGAAACTGTATTTGGTTGAAAGAGAAAGAATCAAGGAATTTCTATTTTCGTAGGACTTTCTGAAACTTTGATTAACATTAATAAAGAATCCTTCAACCAGATTATAATTTAACATAGATTTTAATAATGGATTCAAATTGTAGGATGTTTTTTTGAAGGTATTTCGATGGCTGTAGCCTCCGCCCCATAACAAATCCTTGATTTTAAACTCATTATTTTTTTTGGTGACTGAATCCTTATAAAATTTTGATTCTCTGACTTCTAGAATACTATCTCCTTTGTAGTAGTTTTCAACCTCCTCTTCTGTTAGCAAGGCTTGCCGACTATTGTCCCAATAAGAAGAATCTCGTTTACTACTTTCTTTCTCGACCTTAAAAACTTCGTTGTTAAAAAATTTATCCGAAAAAGATTTATTGACATCATAATTGGAGAAAAAACCAATAAAATTCGTATTGGCTTTAAATCCGAAAACTTTAAAATACATGGTGATGTGCAGTGATAATGGCATTCTAATTGAGTCGGTAACGGGCACGTGCACCTGCCGGATGTAAATACTATCTGTAAAATCAATTTGAGAATCACGACCAATCGATAAATCAAGGCTATGGATATTCCAATCATTTTCAACAATATAGATATAACCATTAAATGCATTATCGTGTTTGCGCTTTGAAATCACCTGGATTTTATGAACCAGGTCATCATTATCGTTGAACGATTCGATCAGTCTATATTTATAATAAAACAAGGCATTTCCTGCAATTGGAGAAATAAAGGCACGCTCTGAAACTCCAACATTGATCAGGTTTTTGTAAAAATTAAGCATGATCATGTCTGCCCTGTTAAAACTATATCCGGTTTTCGTGCCAGCCACTTTTGAAGCGATCATTTCCTCTTTCTGTTTGCCGGGTTTTTGAAAATGGTAAGTACTCACTGATTCTGATAAGTAAATCAAGCCTAAGTCGGTTGAATCAGGCATTTCATCCTTGGGTACAAAAAGGAATTTTTCCGGAATCTCAGTAAGGGTAATATTACTTTTCATGTACATTTTAGCCGAAAAGGATTGTACCATATCATAATAATGTTTTCTTTTTCGAATGGCCTGACGGATGATGGGATAAGCCGGATCTTCTTGATTGGCAGAAATGACAACTTCGCTTAATTGAATATTTTCTACTGAAAGGGCGATACTTAGCGGTGATGGATTCTCACCCACTTTAATTTCAACCTTTTCTTTTTTATAACCTACGTACTGAAAAACCAAATTGCAATCTACATCTTTATCGACTCCAAGGGTAAAATCTCCTTCAATATTAGAGGTTACACCGTGCGTACTTCCCTCTATATAAATGTTAACAAAGGCTAAAGGTTCATTATTCTGATCAACAACTTTGCCCGAAATACTTTTTAAGTCATTAGAATGGGTTTGTCCGAAGCTACTATTTGGAATCCAAACGATTAGGTTATAAATTGAAAGAAGGATGATAAGTTTCAGATTCTTTTTCATGGTTATGGTTATGATTGGTATGGAGTTGAGGTTCGAAATTAAAACGATAAGCTAATTATTCATCCCTGATGCAGTCAATGGGGTTTATTCTGGACGATATTAAAGCTTTAAAAGTTACAATGAACATAATTAAACTTGCAAGTATTAACATCATTAAAAGATATACCCACCAATCGGCAGCTAAATCAATTCTGTAAACAAAGTTATTAAGCCATTCAACGATTAGAAAATATGAAATTGTGGTTGCTATTATCAAGGATATCAAGATCAATTGAACAAACTCCTTTGACAGAGATTTTACAATATTTAAAGAGGAGGCTCCCAATACTTTTCGGATTCCAATTTCCTTTTTTCTTCGATTGGCCATTATGGTAGTTAAGCCTATAAGTCCAGTGATAGAAATAATGATGGCAACCACTGAAAACCCACCCGAGAGCTTTGATTGCGTATATTCATTAACATAAGCTTGCTGATATATTTGATCTGAAAAGTGATATTCAAAAGGGTAATTGGGATAAACCGTTTCCCAAACTTCCTGAATTTTTGCTAAACTTCTCTGAACATTAGAAGAATCAATATTTATAAAAAATGAAAAATAAAATTTGGGTCGTTGAAAATAAACCATAGGCTCAATTTCATGATGTAAGGAGGCATAATTAAAATCATTAACAACTCCTAAAATCCTTCCTTCTTTAAAATCAATCATCCCATGATTAAGCTTAAATCGTTTGCCAACAACTTCATTGGGATTTTTAAAACCCAGATATTTCATGGCTGTGTGGTTAATAATATAACTATCAAAACCCTGTCCTTCAATGTAATTAGGAAAATCTTCACCTGCGATCATTTCTAAATTATAAAATTTAAAGTAAGTATCATCTACCGGATTGATATAAATCAATTTGGTTTTTTGATCTTCAGTTTGATTGCTGATTTCAAAATTAGATCCATCCATGATTTGGTTTGGCGGAGTTTCCATTGAAGCTGTAACTCCTTTGATCAATGGGTTCCCCATAAGAAGCTGTTTGAAATATGGATACTCATTTCGTACAGGAGTTGACAATTGCTTGAGAACAATAGTTTTAGTTCCTTCCTGTTTTAATTGATTTGATGTGATCAATTTCATTTGTGAATTAATCGCAAATGAACAAAGAATCAGAATAAACGAAACAGCGAATTGAATGATCAGTAGCAGCTTACGCAAGAGAAACTTTTTATCAGGACTAAAAAGATTGAGCAAATTATTATTACTAAATAAAATATTATTAGCGGAAAATCTTTTGTAAACAATCAGGAAAACAGGGATGCTGGATATTAGAACGATTAAGATGGAAATAATGGCGAGAATGAGTATGATTTCATTCCATTTTCCTGTTAAAAATGCCGTATTGAGCCAAAAAACTTTATCAAGAAAGTTTTTAATTGTAAGAATGATAGCATAAGAGAGTACTGATGCAAAAAGGCTTAATATCAGTGCCTTTATAATTTGAAGATTGAAAAAATCACTGGCTGATGCACCAAATATCTTGCTTATTTTAAGATATTTTAGTTCTTTAAAAAGCTGAGTTATATTTAGGTTAATGGCATTAATGATGGCAATAATAAATATAAAAATGGAAGCCGCAATCAATAAAATAACCGACTGATAATTACCATTCTGCTCTATTTCTCTATCCTTTTTCGAGTGTAAATGAATATCCTTAATTGACTGTAAATGAAAACTAAAAAAAGGTCGGTACGCTTCGGTATAGACCGTATTAACCAGTTCTTTTAATTTCTCATTCAGCCATTGTTTACTTACATTTTTGCTTAACAAAACATAATTGTATGCCCAGCCTTTATAGTTTTCGAAATCTGTTGTAGTTGTAAGCATGTCAAAGTGCAAGTGTGAATTAAGCGGTAAATCCCTGAATACGCCTGTTACTGTATACGTCTGGAAAGTATCTGAATGATTCGGAAGAATCTGGATGCTTAAGCCCAGGCACTCATTTTCACCAAAATAGGTTTTGGCAATTTTTTCTGAAATGATCACAGAATTCGGATGAGAGAGCGCATTTGAAGTATCTCCCTGAACTAACTTAAGATCAAATACCTTAAAGATTTGATTATCCGTAAAATATATTCTATTTGAGCTAAATTTGTTCTCTCCAATTGCGATGGTGGTGTAACGAAAAGGAGCTAATCTCAGCCTGGCTTCAATTTCAGGGATATACTTTTCGATTTCAATATTTCCGCCCATACGAGCAAAGTGGGATTGATACCCATCAGGTGTATTTCTCTCCTCGGTAAAACGATAAATCCGTTCTGATTTTGGGTAAGCTTTATCGTAAGATAACTCATGCATTACCCATAGAGCAATGATTACTACTGAAGCCATTGCTACTGCAAGGCCAAGTATATTAATTAGGGAATAAAGTTTTTGTTTAAATAAACTTCTGGTGACATAATTAAATTGATGGCGAATTAACATAATTGGTCATTAGGAAATAAAAAGCGAATGTATCCAAATTATGATATCTAGAAATGTTAATTATGTTAAGAAAACTTAATGTATGTTAAAGCGATTATTTATTAAGCAGTTCTTCAACCATAGGAAGCATTCGATCAACCCATTGCGAATACATTGTACTTGAAGGGTGTAAACCATCAGCTGCAACTAATTCTGAATCTTTGTAAACATTGCGCGAAATATCAGTGATGTCGATAAATTTTACCCCTTTCTTTAAACTTTCCTCTTCGCATATTTTATTAAACAAGTCAATCTCTCTTGCAATTTTATCTTGATCTCGATTATTGGCAAATGGCGTTACTCCCCAATCGGGAATAGAAACTACAAAAACTTTTGAAGGATTTTTTCCGGCAAAATTGATTGCAGTGTTTAGTAATGTCACGAATTCTTCTCTAAAGTTTTCTGCTGATCTCCCACGATATTGGTTATTCACGCCAATAAGAAGACTTACAAAATCATAACTATCATCAAGTATTGAATCAGTAATTGCCTGCATTAGTTCATCAGTGGTCCAACCTGTTTTTGCTAAAATGACTGCTTTTGCGACCGCTATTTTTTTATTATTTAGGCTCTTCACCAATTGATTTGGCCATCGATCAACTTCCAAAACGCTTTCACCAATGGTATAACTGTCGCCTAAAGCCAGATACTTTAGCTTTTGGGATTGCGTCTCTTTTTCTTTTTGTGGATTTGTGCTACAGGCCATAAGGAAAATTAAAAATATTACTAAATACTTGGAAAGTTGAGACATCATCCGATCTGATTTAATTAGTTTGCAGCGACAGCCATCACAAAATGCTGCGTTCGAAAATACATGGCACCTTTTGAAATTGCAGGGGTTGACATGCAAATATCGCCTAAAGGATTTTTAGCAAGCAGTTTATAAACCGGGCCGGCTTCCACAACAAAAACATCACCAAGCTCTGATGTAAAAAATAATTTTCCATCCGAAGCCACTCCGGAGGCTGAGATACCTCCACCCGGCTTCAGAGCCTCTTTGTACATCATTTCGCCCGTTCGTGCATTAAAACAGCTTAAAAGCCCATTGTTCTTTAAATTATAAAGGTAATCTCCATACACCAATGAACTGGTCATATAAGCACCACCCCTCATAATACTCCATGCGATGTATTCATTGCTAGTTTCCTCCTCCCCTAGGCTAATATCTCCTTTTGCATTGGGTTTAATGGCATAGATGGGAGACATTCGGCCGTGTGCACTATTGATAAAGATCAGATAGTGAGCAAAAACTGGAGTTGGAACAGGAGCATCTCCCCCACCTTTCATCCACCAAATTTCATTACCGGTTTCGAAATCATAAGCTCCAATATGCTTGTAGCCATTCACAATAATCTGAGGCTTTCCATCAACCTGAATCACTGTGGGTGTGCACCAGGTAGAGATTTCATCACGAGGAGTCCGCCAAATTTCCTTGCCAGTTTTTACATCAAATGAAGCTAAAAAAGAATCGCCTAAGAAGTCACACTGAACAATAACTTTTCCATCTTGAATGATTGGTGAACTCGCAAAACCCCATTCTACATCAGGGTCAGTATAAGGACCTGCATTCAATTTACCCAAATCTTTTGACCATAAAAGCTGACCGGTAAAGTCGTAGCAGTATAAACCATCAGAACCAAAAAATGCAATGAGATGTTTACCATCGGTAGCGGGAGTTGGATTCGCATGAGAAGACTTGGTATGTCTTTTAGTTCGGGGGACTCCTTCATGTGCAAGCCGTTCCCAAATAATTTCACCTGAGTTCTTATCCATGCAAAAAACTTTAAATTGATGAATGGTACTATCTTCAACCGGATCAATATTTCCGTACAATCCAACTTTCAGATACTCTTCGGCATTTCCACTAATAGCCGTTGTTACAAAAAGATAATCAGCCCAAATAACCGGGCATGAATGTCCAAGGCCGGGAATGGAGGTTTTCCATTTCAGATTTTCATTCTTATCTACATTCCATGTCGTTGGAATCATTGCCTTATCCATTATACCACTGGCATTCTCTCCTCTGAATGATGGCCAATTATTGTTATTCTCTTGCTGGGCGAAAATTACTTGCCAACAAAAACTTGAAATCACAAACAGAACGGATAATCGAAGCTTTAGCATAATTTATTTATTTGCAATTTTTATAACATGATTCTGTGTACGGAAATAGATTCCATCTTCAACAATAGCAGGGGTTGCCATACAAATTTCACCTAACGGGTTTTTAGCAAGAAGCTCAAATTCAGGTCCTGCTTTAATCACAAATACATCTCCTAATTCGGAAGTAAAGTATACTTTTCCATCCGAAGCTACACCAGAAGCAGAAACTCCACCTCCCGGTTTTAAGGGTTCTTTGTACATTAATTCACCGGTTAAGGCATTGAAGCAACTTAGTAAGCCATTATTCTTAATATTATAAATATAATCTCCATATACCAAATTAGAGGTCATGTAGGCACCACCTTTCTCTATACTCCAGACGATGTATTCATTGCTTGTTTCATTTTCAGCTAAGGTGATATTTCCTTTTGCTTCAGGCTTAATTGCATAAATTGGCGACATGGGACCATGGGCACTATTGATGTAGATGAGGCCATTTGCAAACACAGGTGTTGGAACCGGATTATCTCCTCCACCATGCATTCGCCAAATTTCTTTACCTGTTGCAAAATCATAAGATCCGATATGATTGTAGCCATTGACGATAATTTGTGGATTCCCATTTACATTAATCACGGTTGGAGAGCCCCAAGTAGAAAATTCCTCTCGTGGAGATCGCCAAATTTCTTCTCCGGTTTTTATGTCGAATGTGGCTAAAAAAGAATCACCAGAATGATCACACTGCACTACCACCCGATCATTATGAATTACCGGAGAGCTAGCAAAACCCCAATCTAAACTAATATCCCGACTTGGGCCTGTTTGTAATTTTCCTAAATCCTTTGTCCAGATCAAATCACCAGCCATGTTATAACAATACAATCCTTCCGATGCAAAAAATGCAACCACATACTTTCCGTTCGTTGCGGGTGTGCAATTTGCCTGGGTTGCTTTGGTATGCCGCTTTGTCTTCGGAACACCTTCATGCGCAATTTGTTCCCAAATGATTTCACCACTATTTTTATCTAAACAATAAACCTTAAATTGATGAATGGTTGTATCTTGAGCTGAATCACCACTTCCATAAAGTCCAACTTTCAAAATTTCTTTGTCATTACTACTAATTGCTGTTGTTACAAAAACTTTATCATCCCAAATCACAAGGCTTGAATGAGCTAAGCCTGGAATCGGGGTTTTCCATTTTATGTTAATATTTTTTTCCAAATCCCATTCTAATGGGATAGCTGCATTATCAAAAATCCCATTCGCAAACTGACCTCTGAACGATGGCCAATTTTGTTTGAATGGGTCAGGATTTTGTGCAAAAATTAAAGTGGAAAACGATAAGAGTAAGAAGAGTAATTTGATATTCTTTTTCATGGATTTTTTTTAATTGAGGTTGACTCAAAGATAGAAATAAAAATGATTAGGCAAAATGATGAAATGATGATATCGAACAAACAATTCTTTTATAAAATGAGTTGATCCTAAAATGTTAAATGTTAAAAAGTACAGATAGTAAATCTGAATAAAACACTATGAAATTCATACATGTTTTCAGCTAAATTGCATAAAAAAACACGACTGACAAACTGTCAATCGTATTTCGTATCATTTTTATAACCAGTTTTTTATTCTGATTATCTAATTTATCACTTCAGCAAAAAATCTAAATTGGTAGCATTGTCCAATTCTTGAGGTTCCACACCAAATTTAAATAGCCTAAGTTTACGATTTCCGATCAATTTCATCTCTTCACCTTCTACTAAAAGCAGACAAGCTTCTCTTAATCCGGCAATATAAATATCTCTATTAACAACCATGAATTCTTCAATTCTTTGTTCCCGAGTTTCACCTCCATGACCCTCTGGATTGGCATCCAAATAATGCGGATTAATCTGGAAAGGAATCAAGTTTAAACCATTGAAACTTTCAGGTTCAATGATGGGCATGTCGTTGGTAGTTTTTAAGCTTGGACAGCAAATATTTGAACCAGCACTCCAACCCATAAATGGGATTCCATTTTCCACTTGCTTGCGCATTAAATCCATGATTTTATTTTTGTGCATCATGTAAAAAAGATGAAAAGTATTCCCCCCTCCTACTGCAATTGCTTCAGCTTCTTTAACAGCTTTTACCGGATCCGCTTCTTTATGTATAGAATAAATTTCGTAGCCTAGCTTTTGATAAACCGCATTCACTTTTTGTTCATAGGCATCAAATGACTTCTCTAAACTTTCTTCGGATAAGCCAACACCCGCATAAGGAATAAACAAAATCCGCTTTACACTTGTTTCTTTAAGGAAATTAGAAATATGTTCTTGAGGCCAACCTAAATAGGATTCGCCGTAATTGGTTGAATTACTGATAAGTAATAGTCTTTTTTTCATTTTATGGTTCGTTAATTGAGTTCACAGAATAATGGGTACGCAAAGTTAAAAAAGATTTTGGATTCAGGTATGAATTCGGAAAATTCAAGAATAAATTAGCTATTTATAACCAATGTTTAAACATAAGTTACAATCTCTAAAGAGAACTATCACTTTGAAGAGTGCATCATCAGATTATCATCTAGGCAAAAAAATGATTTTCTACAATGCCAACCATTAATTTTTATCAGTATTCAATGATATTGAACTTGTGCCCAGAACAAGACTCGAACTTGCACGGATTTGCATCCACTGGTCCCTGAAACCAGCGCGTCTACCAATTTCGCCATCTGGGCAGCGATAAAATGAATAATGAATAATGACTAATAAATATTTCTCATTAATCATTATTCATTCTAAAATTGTCATTTCTATTGTGCCCAGAACAAGAATCGAACTTGCACGACCTAAAGGTCACATGGCCCTCAACCATGCGCGTCTACCAGTTCCGCCACCTGGGCTATTCAAATGAATAATCTTTATTTATGAATGAATAATGACATAAGAAACAATCAATAAGCATTATTCAATAATCAGTAATAATTAATCATCCAAAAGATTTGCAAATTTAACATAAATAAGCAATTTTCCCGCTATTTTTTCAACAATTATCTCTAAAACTACAGGTGCATATCAAAAAAATAGTTTTATTTTTAATCCCTATTTTCATCTTTAAAACAGACCAATTATGCTAGAAAGCAAAGACATTGATTTTATCCAGACTAAAGGAATTAGTTTAAATCTGTTTAAAACACATATTTATAATTTTAAAACAGGCTTTCCCAGCTGCAATCTTCATTCAGCGGCAAAAATTGGAAATGGAATTATTCGATTCTCTGAGAAAGAAGTGAATGAATTAATCGAATTCTTTGATTCAAATGCGATGCAAAGAAACTTGCTTAAGTTTGTACCAGCCTCAGGTGCAGCGAGCCGCATGTTTAAGCATTTATTCGAGTTTAAGGATTCAATGAACGATATACCAAATGACAGTGGATTTAATTCTGTCTCCAGCTTTTTCGAACATCTTTCCGAATTTGCGTTTTATGATGATTTATTTGAGGTCATGAAAAAAAATGGTAATGATTTAGAAAAAGCGTTTGAAAACAAGGATTACAAACTAATTATTAACCAACTATTAAACGATGAAGGGCTTCAGTACGCAGCTCTCCCTAAAGCACTTCTTAAATTTCATAATTATAAAGATGGAGCAAGGCTCGCCATTGAAGAACATCTGGTTGAAGGAGCTATTTACAGCAAGAACAATCAAGACCTGGTAAAGATCCATTTCACCGTCTCACCTGAACATCAAAATAAATTCATTGAAACATTAAACAAGGTAAAAGCCAAATACGAAACATTGTTTGGCGTTAAGTTCAATATTGAATTTTCAGTTCAAAAACCATCAACCGACATGATTGCGGTTGATATGCAAAATGAACCTTTAAGAGATGGAAATGGAAAATTAATATTCAGACCAGGTGGTCACGGAGCGCTCATCGAGAATTTAAATGATATTGATGGTGACATCATTTTTGTTAAAAATATAGATAATATTGTTCCAGACCGTTTGCGTGAAACCACTTATACCTACAAAAAGGTAATTGCTGCGCATTTAATAAAAGTTCAGGAGCGTGCCTTTAAATACCTTCATGCGCTTAAATCAGATCAACCATTGACTTTAGGTAAAATCTCAGAAATTGAATCTTTCGCGAAAGAGGAATTATTTATTGACTTAAGCAAGAAGCCTGATACAGAGAGTGAATCAGCGTTTTTATTTAAAAAATTAAATCGCCCGATTCGTGTATGCGGCATGGTTAAAAACGAGGGTGAGCCTGGTGGTGGTCCATTTTGGGTATTAAATGATACGGGTGAAAAATCATTACAAATAGTTGAAAGTTCGCAAATGGACTTACAAAATAGCGATCAGAAAAAGATAGTAAAAGAAGCAACCCACTTCAATCCGGTTGATTTAGTGTGTGGGGTCAGGGATTTTCAAGGGCAAAAATTCAATTTAAAAGAATTTGTTGATCCCCAAACCGGATTTATTTCAAAAAAATCTCAAAACGGAAAAGAGCTTAAGGCTCAGGAATTACCAGGCTTGTGGAATGGAGCCATGGCTGATTGGATTACCATTTTTGTGGAATGCCCGATAATTACCTTCAATCCTGTAAAAATCATTAACGATCTACTTAGAGAACAGCATCAATAATTGGCCATTTTTATTTTAGTTTTCTATTGAGTTAGTTCTAAGTATTTTTCCTGGGCTAATCTAGCTGGTTCATATTCATAATCAGCATCTTCCCATACTTTGATAGCTGTTTTTAGATGCGATAATGCATTATCAATTTTATCTTGTTTAGCATAAATCATGGCCATTTCTAAATTATATTCTGGATCATTTGGTGTACGATCCAAAACAATTTGAATGAATGATTCAGCCTTATCATATTTCTCAAGCATCCTATAACAATGCCCTATGCTATAATTCATGCTAATGGCTCTCGGATTATCTTTAAGCAACTTTTCATAAATCTTTATCGCTTCTTTATATTCTCCATTGAATTCAAATACTTTGGCTTCACCTTTAGTCACCAAAGGATTCAATACTTCATATTTAAATGTCGCAATAACATCTTTAACTCCTGTTAGAGCAATTTTTAAATTATCTGCATCTTTCGTCTGCTGATAAATACTGAGGTATCCCAATGAAATAAACTTATTAATCGGATCACTTAATTCCTTTTCAAAACCTTTAATAATTTGAAAAGCCCGATCACTTTGGCCAGCCTTCACGTATTGATCCAATTTCATGACCTTACTAATGATTACATTTATTGGTTCCGTATATTTAGCATATTCAATAAACTGTTCATCCATTGCGGCAAGCGCCTTTTTCATCTGACCTTTATATTCATAAAATTCAATTATTGATTCATAAATATTATAACTTTCCTGAGGTGTTTTACAGAGCTTCAAAATATCGTAATACTGTTTCTCAAGTTGATCAAGTTTTCCCATTAAAAAATCAACGTCTGCCAAACCAATCAATGCATCAATATTGTCATGCTCAATCAACAGTGCTCTCTCAAAATTAGCTTTCGACTTGTCATATTCTCTCAACATTAAATTCAAATTTCCAATAGACACATATGGGGTACTGCTTTCTGGAAATAATGCAGCATATTTTTTATAAAAGGCCAGGGCCTTATCATATTTGGCTTGACTTTCATAAAGTCGGGCTATTTCAAGTATTAAATCATAACGATCCGGATCAAGTGCCATTACAGCCTCATATTCTTCAATTGTTTTTTGAGGTTCATTCTGTAGCTGGTATAAAGTGGCTAACATCAAATAGGCTTCAGTGTCATAAGGATACAATTCTTTCCACATTTTTACTATAGCAAAGGCTTTATCGGGTTGTTGTCTAACCAGCAAATAATACGAATATTTCATTCGAAATCTGATCTGTTCCGGAAGCCTATCCATATTCTTCATCACTGTTTCAAAACTTTGATCGGCTAACTCTTTCTTGTTAGTAGATATATAGATATCAACCAATTGAGCATGAGCCATTATAAATAGAGGATCTTCAGCAACAGCCTTCTCACTATAATATTTAGCCTTCTGATAATCATTATTAATAAATCTTTGATTCACAGCTAGAATATAGAATTTAAGCGCCGTCTCCGATTTGGTGAGCATTTCTGAGATTGGGAGATCCTTGGCGTTTTCGATGTGAACTGCAGGTAACTCAATATCGCTTTTTAGTTGTAACGAAATAATGTCGGCTAACTCAAAAACATCCATCCCTTTTCGTTCATATGAAGCGATTAACTTGCTGGTTTTTGTTTGCCGAACTTCAACTTTCAATATAAATTGGTTTTCTAAATCTTTAGTAAAAGATCCGGTAACAATATAATTCAGATAACGATTTGTGGCTATTTTATTTTTTATGGCCAAAGGCAATACCTCGTCAAACGAATAACCTTCATCCTTAATCTTCTGATAAAAATTCATCTCATTTTCTGTCCTGATAAAAATATCCTGCAGTAAATCATAACTGATCAAAAAAGGCATTGCATATTGTATCCAGTTTAGGCTGGTATCTGCAGTTTTATTTTCAAAAAAGAAGATGGCCATACTCTTTCGAAACTCACTTTTTGTGATCTCTCGTTCTATCACATTTCCATTCTCATCCATTACATTAACTGCCTTAACAGTAGCGCCTAAATCTTTACCATTGAAAATTGAAAATAAGAAAACCGCGGATACTACAAGATTTATGGGTAATCCAAATCGTTCAATTTTTTTCCATTCACCTGAAGCTGCCCTACCGTGGAAATAGCTAATAATGATTACACTTGGGAATAGCGATAATAAAAGCACTGTTCCAAATTGTACAAGATGTGGTGATAATGCATAACGGGATGCGACGTATTCGAGAACAAAGTATATGAACAAAATAAGCAATCCGTAAATGCCGGAGATGTGAGGAACACGCCGCATCCACATATGTTTTAAAAATGATGTTAATTCAACTTTTTTCTCTTTTGCATCGCCAAATAATACCTCATAGATCTCAATAGGTTGTTTAACACCTTTTAAATCTCTAATCCCAATCGAGACGGTTTGAATATCAATTTTATTTTGGATCTGATTACGCACCACTTCCGATACACATATCCCACCTGGTTCTGCTTGTGGTTCAATTCGGGCAGCAATATTAACCGCAGCACCAAAAACATCACCATCCTTCATAATCACATCGCCCACGTGCACACCTGCTCTAATCTTAAAGGCTTCATCTTTTAGTTGACTTTGGATTTCAATGGTAGCCCTTACAGCCTGAGCAGCACTGTCAAACATAATTAATAACCCATCACCAATCTCCTTTAAAATTTTACCACCAAAATCTTTTACGATTGGATATACGATTTCTCTCTGTCGATCAAGATAAGTCATGGTAAGCATTTCATCGCTATCCATTTTCTGGGTATATCCTACAATATCTGTAAAAACAATGGCTGCCAGTTTGGTTTGTTGGGTGTTTTCCATAATTGTGTTAAAAAATTCGCAAGCATTAAAATTGAAGCAATAAATTTCGGAAATAGAAAATCAAAAATAGTAATTTTAATTTTTAAAAAAAAACTTACTTACTAGTAACGTTTGCAAGTGATTTATTACAAAAAAACATAATTTAAGTTTTATTTTGTAAGAAGGAATTAGACAATCTGAAACCACAGCAGCAGCCGCTAACCGAAAAATAATTCTTTCAATTGTGCATTCAATCATGACTGTGCTTATCCGCACAGTGGTAAATAATTTACACGCAATAATTTCCCAGAGGGCTTATTTTCTTATTGTTTATTCAGCGAGAACGCAATAAAAGGAAGGCCAATAAAGTCCCTCCCATACATGCCCGAATAAAAGTAACATATCAAAAGCAATTTGAAATTTCTCTTTGCATTTTACATTTTAAAACAAGAATTATAAATAAATATTGTAAAAATTAATTGAAATTCAACTTTATAGATATAAATCCGAACATATGTTGGTAAACCTTATTATCACTTACAATAAAATGTTAATTTTACGCTGGATTCATAAAAATATTTTATCCTATTAAATACCCTATTATATGATTAGAAATGAAGACTATTATCTGAATAAAATCAGAAGCTTAGGTGAAAGGGAGAAAGAGATGAGATGTCTGTACAGAGTTCAGGAGATTATTAATTATAATCTACCCATTGATGAATTTCTAATGGAAATAGTAAAACATATTTGGGGTGGTTGGCAATACCCCAATATTACGAGAGTGAAGATTACGTTCGAAGGTGAAGTTTATAAAGAATCTGGATGGGAAGAAACCGAGTGGGTTCAATCCTCCGATATCGTAATTGACGATAAGATTTCAGGAAAAATTGAGGTTTTTTATACCAAGTTTAAGCAAATGTTTAGAGATAGTCAATTTTTACCTGAAGAACAAAAACTGTTAGATACCATATCCGGACAAATAGGCAGGTATATATTTTACAAGAGATTGAAAGAAATAATTGAAATTTTAGATTCGAAAAAGATTTCCGAATAGCGGTTAAAGTATAAAAAACCTTATCTAAAGAGGAATCTCAGCTATTTTAGTTCTTTTATCCTTTAGTAAATAGGTTGCGGCTATTGCCACAAATAAAGCAACGAAGAAAGTCATAAATCTTGCGGTTAACCGCTCATCCATTCCTGTGCTTATCCAAATCATGGTAAAAAGCATGCCTACGATGATGGTTAAAAGTGCTGCCTTTCCATGAAATCTTTCCCAAAACAAACTAAGTAAAATTACAACAGAGAAAGTTCCTCCTATTCCGGCCCAAACATAACTTACAAGGGTAAAAATTAATTGAGATGGCGACACATAAGATAATCCGAGAGCCACAACGATGAGTATACTTGTAATCAATCTTGATTGAAATAATGACGTTTCTGTTTTGCCTCCCCGATTCTTCGATAGCGGTTTAATAATATTTTCCGACAATTCGGTTGAAGACAGGATGATGATAGAATTTGCCGTTGAGGTCATTGCCGCAATTGCTCCCATTATCAACACAGCAGCGATAGCGGGAGGAAAAATGCGTAATAATACCGCAGGCATGACAAATTCCTGATCCTCCAATCCTGTTGGTCCAAAAATAGCCAAACCAACCCATCCTAAACTGAGTGCTCCAACATAAGCAATTACGGTCCAAATAATTCCTATATTTCTGGCTTGCTTAGCTTGTTTTTTATCTTTTATAGCCATAAAACGCATACTTAACTGGGGTTGTCCACCCAGGTATCCGAAGAACCACGAGAAAGCTCCGGCAATAGCGATACCAGCCACAAAACCACTGGCACCTCCAGTTAATGAAGTGTAAGTTGGCCCTGCTAATTGCAATGCACCTGATATTGAGTGTGCAAACAAATCAGGCTCAGAAGCCAAATAAATTACCCCCACTATCGGGCCTGCAATTAAAGTAATAATCATGACAATAGCCTGCACCACATCCGTATAAACAACGCTTCTGAATCCACCGTAAATGGTGTATGGAACGATAATGGCAGCAGTAATAAAAATGCCCCAGTTGGCATCAATTCCAAACATGGTGTGCAAGGTTTTACCACCGCCTAAAAATTGTGCTCCTATATAAAAAAAGAAAAAGAAAACAATGGTAGTACTTCCAACAATCCTTAGCCACTTACTTTGATCTCCATGTCGTTTAGCAATAAATTCAGTAAATGTATTTACTTGATATTTCTCGGCCGCATCACGCAAGCGCCAGGCAATTGTAACCCAGGCAGTAATAATTCCAACAACACATCCAATTGCAGTCCATGTTTCTGCAAGACCCGTAGCATAAGCAGCTCCTGGCAAACCAAGCAAAGCCCAAGATGACTCTCCTGTAGCTCTTTCAGATAGTGCTGCTGCCCAGCCCGGTAACTTTCTGCCTGCAATGGCATAATCTGAAGCAGTTTTAACCTTTCTTCCCTGATAAATTCCAAAGGCAATTAAAAGCGTCATGTAAATGACCATCACCAATAAAAGTTGTGCTTGTTGTGCCATCCTTTAAAATAATTTACTTAAGGTGAAAGTCTGGTTTTTATCCACTTATCCTTCTGTTTTTCATAAATTATTCTATCATGCAAGCGGTTCGGACGTCCTTGCCAAAATTCAACTCTTTCTGGCACCAACAAATATCCTCCCCAGTATTTGGGCCGCTTTACTTCTTTATCCTCCATTAGTAACTTCATAGCGTTAAAGGCCTCATCAAGTTCCATCCTACTTCCAATTTCTGTGCTTTGTCTAGAAATGATAGTAGTAAGTTTACTGTTGTGCGGGCGTCGGTCAAAATATAAATTTGAAATTTGCCTGCTTGTTTTCTTAACCTTACCTTCAACCCTTACCTGTCTGTCCATTTCTTTCCAATAAAAAAGCAGGGATGCGTAACTATTTTCGTCTAACTCTTTGGCTTTTCTGCTTTCATAGCTACTGAAAAAACTTAATCCCCTTTCATCTGCTACTTTTAGCAAAACTACTCTGGATGAAGGCTTGCCAGAAGAAGAAACTGTGGATAATACCATGGCTGTTGCATCCTCCTTGATAGTTTCAATCGCCAATTTCAGCCAGTTTCTAAACTCTAACATAGGATTACTATGCATCAAAGGTTCATCAAGGCTAAACTTGTTATATTCTCTTCTAATTTTAAATAAATTATTGTTCTCTTTCATATCTTGTATAACCTTTTTTAATCATTATTTAATATATTTACACTTTAGGCAAATCAACCTCAGCATTTATTTAAATTCACTAAAAAAGTGTTCAAATTTAATAAAATTAATATGATCAAGACCCTACTATTTTCCACCAAAAAAAGAACACGCCCCACCCTTTTTGGTAAGCTCCTTATATTCCTGATTTTATTAACCATCGGGATATTTGTATTAAGAGGTTTAAATAGATTTTTGAGTGTCAACGATCCCGTTCAGAGTAAAATTCTCGCGGTAGAAGGCTTCCTCCCCGATTATACCTTAAGGGATATGATGGGAGAATTTTATGAAGGCGGGTATGAAAAAATGGTGATTATTGGCAAACCAATTGGTCAAGGTTATTACCTTTCGGGTTATCTAACTTCTGCAGACCTCATGAAATCAACGTTGATGGAAATGGGACTCGATAGTTCACTCATCATAAGTATCTCAATTCCTGAAACAGTTTTCCGCGATCGAACTTATTCTACCGGTTTATTGCTTTGGGACTGGTTAAAGGAAAACAATTATGATATAAAACAAATAAATATATATACGCTGGGTTGTCATTCCAGACGAAGCAGGTTATTATTTGAAAAAGCATTGGGAGATGATTTTAAAATTGGCATCGTTGCCGGTAAAGATTTAAGCTATGATTATGATAAATGGTGGACTTCAAGTAAAGGATTCAGGACAGTTTTAAATGAAATGTTAGCCTATGTTTACGCTAAATTCATTTTTTACCCCGATCGTGATCAAGCACTTATTGATCTTAAAGCAGGATTTTATATCGACGAAATTCAATACCAACGCAATGCAAAAGATCTTGAGTTTGCAAAAGCTGAAAAGAGCCCAATGACAGAAGAATTGCTAAAGACATTTGCCGGGCTTAATTATTTCTTCCCCAATCCTAAATATAAAGTTAAAGGTGTTTTTGTAAAAGACAGCCTGTTAAGAACCTTCGAGATGAAAACCTCAACAGATCGATTGCCAATCTATTCTACTTTTGGGAAAATTTATTTTACCATAGATTCGGCTGAATGTGTTTTAAGTGCTTATCAGAATGTTGCATTGGCCATACGACCGGGTTACGAAGATTACCTTTTTATTCCATTTCGCGATTTAACCAGTGGTGAAGAAACTTATGGTGCCGGTCGATTTCTTGATTTTCGATATACAGGCGAAACTGAAGTTTATCTTGATTTTAACCTGGCTTATAACCCATTATGTAATTACAATCACAAATACTCATGCCCGATTCCACCTTACGAAAATCATTTAAATGTTAAAATTCTTGCGGGTGAAAAAACTTATGGAGATCATTAAGCCATGAAAAAAATAAAAATCACCGTTTTATACGTAGAGGATGATCCTGACATCAGGCATGCATACACAAAGATCCTATCTAAGAAGTTTCAAACACTTATTGTTGCGGAGAATGGCAAAGAAGGATTTGAATTATATCAGGAACTTAAACCGGATTTAATTCTCACTGACATCAAGATGCCTGAAATGAATGGGTTGGAGATGATTGAGAAGATCAAAAAAATAGATAAATCCGCTAAAGCGATAATTATGTCTGCATTTAGCGAACCCGAATTCTTTCTAAAAGCCATCACCATTGGCGTTCAAAGTTATCTCATCAAACCTGTCAAGACCAAGCGTCTTTTTAGCG
Source organism: Bacteroidales bacterium (assembly GCA_963675215.1). Lineage (GTDB taxonomy): Bacteria > Bacteroidota > Bacteroidia > Bacteroidales. The sequence continues at coordinate 2,326,749 of OY775914.1, read as the reverse complement.
CCGTTGATGAAATAGCTGAGCACATCATGCTGGAGCGCAACATCAAGTATGAAGAACACAGAAGGGTTAAATTAGAAGATATGATAAAGCAAAGTAAATCAGTTCAAGAGGCTGTTAACTTTGCTACTGAAGAGTTTCTTCGGTTTGATTTTAGCGAGAATACCTTTAAAAAGGTATTAAAGAATTTGGGCCGCGCTACCAATGCCAGTCGGATTTACATTTTCGAAAATGCAGTTATTGACAAATCTATTGTAACCAGTCAAAAACTCGAGTGGACCAATAGACATATTAAGCCTCAAATTGATAATCCTGATCTACAGAATTTTTATTTAATAGAATCTGGTTTTAAAAGATGGGTAGATATTTTGAAAAATGACAGGCCGGTGTATGGGTTGATTAAAGACTTTCCTCAAAAAGAACAAGAGATTTTATCAGGACAAAATATTTTGTCCATTGCAGTTCTTCCAATTTTTATTCATAACAAATGGTGGGGTTTTATAGGATTTGATGAGTGCATGCATGAAAGAATATGGACCGAAACTGAACTCAAAATATTCTCAATAACCGCAGATATTATTGGTGCTGCTATTCATCGCAATCAGGTTGAACAGGAACTTTTAGCACTGAATAATGAACTGGAAGTAAGGGTTGAAAGGAGAACCAAAGCCTTACAGAAACAAGTGAATGACCGGAAACTTGCAGAAATTTTGCTTCGTGAAAGCGAAGAAAAATACCGACAAATTTTCGAAAATGCCAACGACGGAATCCTTCTGAGTGTTGATGGGGTCATTAAATTCATCAACCCGAAACTTTATGAAATCACCGGTTTTCTGCCTAAGGAAGCGATTGAAAGACCATTTACTGATTTTGTTCATCCTGAGTATCGTCAGCTTGTTTATGATAATCATGTTGGTCGCCTAAAAGGTTTAGATGTTCCGGAAAGATATGATATCAGGGCCTTTAAAAAAAGTGGTGAAGAAAAATGGTTTGAGATTAAATCAGCACTACTTACCTGGGAACAACAACCTGCCGTCTTAACTTTTGTTAGTGATATTACCGAGCGCAAAAGAACTGAAGATGAGCTTCAGGAACTAAATTTAAATTTAGAAAAAAGGGTTAAAGAAGAACTAAAAAAGACAGAAGATCAACAACAACTTTTAATTCAAAAATCGAAACTTGAATCGCTGGGTGAATTAGCTGCCGGAATTGCACACGAGATTAATCAGCCTTTGGGTGGAATTTCGATGGCCTTGGACAATATTTTGATGAAACTGAATAATGAAGGAGTTTCAAAAGAATACATGCATGCAAAAATTAGTCAATCTTTCGAAGATATTGAACGAATAAAAACCATCATTGATCATATCAGAACCTTTTCGCGAGGACAAAAACAAACAGAATTCTCAAAGGTTGATATCAATAAAGTCATTCATAATGCATTATCAATCATTAATAACCTTTATTCAAATCACCACATCAATTTTATTCTTGATTTGGAAGAAACTGATAACTTTGTTTATGGAAACCAGTATCGCCTCGAACAAGTATTATTAAACCTTTTATCAAATGCGAAACATGCTGTTGATGAAAAAAAAGAGAAGCAGAGCTCAGACTCATCGTTTAATAAAAGAATTAGCATAAATAGTGCCAGTCGGGATAAAAATTTGGTCATCGTAATTGAAGATAACGGAATTGGCATCGCGGAGGAACATGTGAATAAAATATTTGATCCGTTTTATACCACTAAAGAAATTGATAGTGGAACAGGTCTTGGTTTATCAATTTCATACGGCTTGATTAAGGAAATGAAAGGCGATATTAAAGTTGAAAGTAAAGAAGGTGAGTATACCATTATGTCCATCACTTTACCAAAAAATAAATCCTAAAATTAATGAAAGAACTTAAAATTTTAGTGCTTGATGATGAAAAAAGGGTGAGGGAAGAAATTGAGGAATTTCTCGTCAGGAATAATTATACGGTTTACAAAGCTGCCTCTCCATCAGAAGCTTTTACGGTTCTTAAAAATATCAAAATTGATATTGGAATTATCGATATTAAATTACCTGAAATGGATGGAATTTCGGTAATGAAAAAAATCAAGGCTGAAGATCCAAGCATTGAGATCATTATGATTTCGGGGCATGGTGATATGAGCAGTGTGATTGATGCCATGCGATTGGGTGCTGCAGATTATTTCCCAAAACCTTTTCGCCTCATGGAAATTAATAATGCCATTGAACGCACCAAACGTTTTCTTGATTTAAATCGTAAACTACAAGAAGTAGAAGAGAGCAATACTATTTTATCAAAAGAATTACACGCAAATATTGGTCAACGGCTATTAGGCAACAGCATGGTTTTAAAGGATGTTGTTCAGTTAATGACAAAGGTTGCAAAGAGCGATACAACTTCGGTTTTAATAACAGGAGAAAGCGGGACAGGAAAGGAACTAATTGCCAGGGGAATTCACTATCTTGGGAATAGAAATAAGAAATCATTTCATTCGGTAAATTGTTCAGCCATTCCTGAAAGTTTATTTGAAAGTGAATTTTTTGGCCACAAAAAAGGCGCTTTTACAGGAGCTGTTGACGATAAGTTGGGATGGTTTGAAATTGCCGATAAAGGAACCTTGTTTTTGGACGAAATTAGCGATATGCCCCTTAATCAGCAGGCAAAGCTCTTACGGGTTCTTGAAGAAAAGAAAGTGAGCAAGGTAGGATCACATAAAGAAATTTCTGTAGATGTTAGAGTTATTGCGGCTTCAAATCGAAATTTGGAAAGCATGAGTGAAGAGAACAAGTTCCGTTTCGATCTCTACCACCGATTAAGTTCCTTTGTTATTCATTTGCCGCCCTTACGAAAACGTAAAGAAGACATTCCCGTTTTATTAAACTATTTTATTAAGGAATACTCAAGAAGAATGGCAAAGCCCATTAAGACAATTGATCCGGCAATTCTGACTGATTTAAAAAATTATGCATTTCCGGGAAATGTGCGAGAGCTTAAAAACATGGTTGAGCGCGCAATGATCGTCTGCGAGGGAGATAGCTTAAATCTGGATCACTTTCTCTTTAAGCGCAATAAGATAACTAAAGAGGATGATTCGAGCGATGAATTACTTGATATTGAATTGTCAGAAAAAAAATTAATCATGAAAGCATTAGAGCGTTCAGAATACAACAAATCAAAGGCAGCCGTATTGCTTAATATTTCATGGCAATCACTCGATAGGAGGCTCAAAAAATATGGAATTCCCTATTAATCCTGATTGGCTTTAGGTTTACCTTTCACTCGTCCAAGAAGATTTTCCAAATCAGCTTCAAACTTTTTGTTTAGTTCCATTTGATGTGCAAGCTTAAGATTAGCCATTCCTAATGATTCCTCAAAATCATCACGCTCTTCCATTACTTTTGTGAGTTCATCGCTGAGTTCTTCAACCTCTTTTCGTATGGCTTCAATTTCCTCACCACTATCAGGTTGTGCCTCATTCGACTGAATCATATGCTCAGATTTCATTACATCAAAAGATTTTTTCATCTCAAGCGCATTATTCTCCAGCAATTCTATTTCACCTACATAGCTTTCAATCTGGTCTTTAAAAGCGTCTATCTCTTCTTTGTGCAAACGCTTAAGTTTTAAAGTGTCGGCCATATAATTTTCAGTATCCTTTAAAATTCTCCGGTACCTGATAATAATAAAAATAAGTATTATGCCAAGCGTTAGTAGAAGTATCCCCAATATAATGGTGACTATGAATAAGCCCGCTCTTGATTTTTCTGCAGCTGCAAATTCTTCATTTACTTGGGCATTGTTAAGAATTAATTCATCCTTAACTTTTGAAAGTTCAGAAATTCGCTCCTTTAAATTAGCCTCACCGGGCGATATAACATTTAAGGAATCCAACATCACATTATCGAATTGAACAACAGCCTCTAATTTATTTGCTAAATTTACCATATTCAACCATGTCCGAGAGGTCATAGAATCTTTAAATTGCATATAATCCTGATAGAGTATGTCTCTTTGTGTTTGCAAATTGTTTTCTTGCGAAAAACTTTGAGTAATAATCAATAGAAAGGCAAAACTTAGTATCCGGGTTCTCATTTTCTAATTATTTACGATAAAAACAATGCGATGATTTTACCTTTATTTCATTCTATATAAATCAACTACGCAAATTTAAACATTAAATCACACCTTCAAAATTTTTGAATCAAAGATTTCATATTCAATAAAAACGAATTGATAAGGAAATAGTTTCGGTAATAAACAAAAAAACCACCCGAAGGTGGTTTTAATAGCTATTTAATTTTATCAGCAATGGCTTTAAAAGCCTCCGGATGATTCATTGCCAAATCGGCAAGCACCTTTCTGCTGAGTTCAATATTATGTTCATGAATTTTTCCCATGAAAACAGAATAACTCATGCCGTGTAATCTGGCAGCGGCGTTAATTCTTTGAATCCATAATCCACGGAATGTTCTTTTTTTGTTTCGTCTGTCTCTAAAGGCATACTGTTGCCCTTTTTCGTAAGCATTTTTTGCTACCGTCCAGACATTTTTTCGGCGACCAAATTGTCCTTTGGTCTCCTTCATTAATTTTTTTCTTCGCGCCCTTGAGGCTACGGAATTTACTGATCTTGGCATTTTTTTAAATTTTTCACTTTAGCGCCTCCATCCGGAGATCTTATAAGCTAATAGTAAGTTATAAACTTTGTTTACTTAAGGATCATTACCCTTACATTTTTCTCATCTGCAGGATCAACAATCGTATCATGCGTTAAATTACGCTTTTGCTTTGTTGATTTTTTAGTCAAGATGTGACTTTTGTAAGCATGCTTCCTTTTAATTTTCCCCGATCCAGTAACGGTAAACCGTTTTTTAGCACTGGATTTCGTTTTCATTTTTGGCATTACTTTTCTTTTTTATTAGTAATTATTAATAGCAAAGCTCGAAAGCTTATTTTTTTGGGCTTATAATCATAATCATTCTTTTTCCTTCCAACTTAGGAAGTTGCTCAACCTTACCATATTCGATAAGCTCCTGAGCAAATTTCAATAAAATGATCTCACCTTTTTCTTTATAAACAATGCTTCTGCCTTTAAAAAAGACATCCACTTTAACTTTTGCTCCATCTTGCAAGAAATTAATGGCATGCTTCAATTTAAAATTAAAATCATGATCATCAATATTAGGTCCAAGACGAATTTCTTTAACAATAACCTTTGCCGTTTTAGCTTTAATCTCCTTCTGTTTCTTTTTCTGTTCATAAAGAAACTTTTTATAGTCAATCACTTTACAAACCGGTGGGTTTGCACTTGGTGATATTTCTACCAGATCCAAATCAAGTTGATCAGCAATATCAAGTGCTTCTCTGATTTGATATATACCAACCGTAACATTCTCACCTACAACCCTAACAACAGGAGCAGTTATATATTGATTGATTTTATGCGGATCTTCTTTTCTTTTGAATCCTCTACGTGGGCCTCTGTATACACTTTTAGCTATTGTATTAGTCTCCTATCTTTAATTAATATTATGAAAAAGCGGGATTGATTATTCTTTTGTCAATTCCGCAACTTCTTTATTTACTAGTTCTACAAACTCTTCAATGCGCATTGTTCCTAAATCTCCAGCTCCATGCTTTCTTACCGAAATGGTTCCGTCTGCCTCTTCCTTTTCTCCGATTATCAACATGTATGGGATTTTGCTCATCTCCGCATCACGTATCTTTCTACCAGTCTTCTCACTCCTTTCGTCAATGAGGGCGCGAAGGTCGGAATTATTTAGCAAAGTTAAAACTTTTTTTGCATAATTATGATATTTTTCGCTGATTGGCAGTATAATAGCTTGCTCTGGTGTAAGCCATAATGGGAAATTTCCGGCACAATGTTCGATCAAAACAGCCACAAAACGCTCCAAAGATCCGAAAGGTGCGCGATGAATCATCACCGGACGGTGTTTTTCATTATCGCTCCCTACATATTCAAGCTCAAAGCGTTCGGGTAAATTATAATCCACCTGAATGGTTCCCAATTGCCACTTACGACCAATTGCATCTTTAACCATGAAGTCCATCTTAGGACCGTAAAATGCAGCTTCACCAAGTTCAATTTGATATTCTAAACCTTCTTCCTGAGCTACTTCTAAAATAGCTCTTTCCGATTTATCCCAGTTTTCGTCAGATCCAATATATTTTTCTTTATTTTCAGGATCTCTAAAGGATATCTGAGTTGTAAAATTTTTAAAATCAAGTGCCTTAAAAATGTGCATTACGATGCGAATAACATCTTTAAACTCATCTTTTAACTGATCGGGTGTACAGAAAATATGTGCATCATCCTGAGTAAATCCCCTAACTCTTGTTAATCCATGAAGTTCGCCACTTTGCTCGTAACGATACACAGTTCCAAATTCTGCATATCGAACCGGTAGGTCTTTATAGGATCGAGGTTTTACTTTATAAATTTCACAATGGTGAGGGCAATTCATAGGTTTTAGAAAAAATTCCTCTCCTTCATTCGGTGTTTTAATGGGTTTAAACGAGTCTTCACCATATTTCTGATAATGGCCAGAAGTTTTGTATAAATCAACATTTCCAATATGAGGAGTAATTACTGGTTCGTAACCTGCTTTATGTTGAACTTCTTTTAAAAATTTCTCAAGACGCTCGCGCAATAAAGCTCCTTTTGGTAACCATAAGGGCAATCCCATACCAACATTGCTTGAAAATGCAAACAACTCAAGTTCTTTACCTAATTTTCGATGGTCACGTTTTTTAGCTTCCTCAAGCATTTCTAGATATTCCGTTAACTCTTTTTGCTTTGGAAAGGTAATCCCATAAAGCCGTGTTAACTGTTTTCTTTTTTCATCACCACGCCAATAGGCTCCGGCAACTTTTAAAACTTTGGCCGCTTTAATTAAACCTGTGCTTGGAATATGTGGACCACGACATAAATCTGTAAAACTTCCCGATTCATAAAATGTAATTTCACCATCTTCTAAACCTTGGATGAGTTCAAGTTTATACTCATCACCTTTTTCCGTAAAATATTTATTCGCTTCAGCTTTTGAAATATCTTTTCTCACAAAAGTTTGTTTCTCTCTGGCAAGTTCAAGCATCTTGTCTTCAATTTGCTTGAAATCAGCATCACTGATCACCCGATCTCCTAAATCAATGTCGTAATAAAATCCTTGTTCGATATCCGGGCCAATACCAAATTTGGCCCCGGGATATAATATCTCTACGGCCTCAGCCATTAAGTGAGCAGATGAATGCCACATGGCCGCTTTGCCTTCCGTATCATTCCAGGTGAATAACTTCAAATTTACATCTTCATTGATTGGGCGGGTTGCATCCCATATTTCATCATTAATTTGAGCGGCAAGTACATTCCTTGCTAATCCTTCACTAATGCTTTTGGCGACATCTAAAGCAGTCGAACCTGCTTCTACTTCTCTTACTGATTGATCGGGTAATGTAATCTTTATCATTTGGATTTTATCTTAAAAAATGGATGCAAAGGTAAGCATTTAATCCAAATACTTAAAAAATAAATTCGGCTCAAAATCTTATTCATGGCTTAAAAGAACCTACTTTTTTATACTTTTGTTTTTTAAATTGAAGATTAAATAATGGAAAAAACATTTTATAAGTTAAGGTCGCTTTTAAGTGGCGATATTTTTGAAGATACGGGTTGGTTACTTGACGCTCCAAATCAAAAAAAACCAAGTTTGGTTAGGGCTGATTATGAGAAGAAACAACTTGACTTAAAGGACGATTCATTAGGTATTTATAAATTTTCGGACTGGTTACCCATTTATAAAACATTAAATGGATCATATGCACCCATCACATACAAAAGTGAAGGGCTGGCTAAAGAACTTGGATTAAGCAACCTTTATATCACCTTTAGTGGCTATTGGCCCGAAAAAGGCATAAGCATGAAGACCTGTTCTTTTAAAGAAACTGAAGCCTATTCGGTTTGTGCAAGAATGAATCCGAACCAGGATAAGGTATTGGTCGTAGCTTCGGCAGGAAATACTGCTCGGGCTTTTGCACAGGTTTGTTCCGACAATAAAATTCCATTGCTTCTTTGTGTTCCTGAAGACAATCTTAACGCACTTTGGTTTGATACACCTTTGGATGATTGTGTTAAATTAATATCTTCGCGCGCCGGAAGCGATTATTTTGATGCCATTCATCTTTCAAATATAGCTGCTACCATGGATAAGTATTATCCGGAAGGAGGCGCAAAAAATGTTGCCCGTCGTGATGGTATGGGAACGACTACTTTATCTGCAACAACATTTATTGGCAAAATCCCGGACTATTATTTTCAGGCCATTGGAAGTGGAACAGGCGCCATTGCTGCCTGGGAAGCTAACTTAAGATTAATTGAAGATGGTCGTTTTGGTAGCCATAAAATGAAATTAATGGTTTCACAAAATGCACCCTTTGCCCCCATCCATGATGCATGGAAAGCAAATTCACGGGCCATGCTGGAATTGGACGACGACCTGGCACGAAAACAAGTTGAAGAAATTGACGCCAAGGTTTTATCAAACCGGAAACCACCCTACCCTATTGTTGGTGGTTTATTTGATGCCATGAGTGACGCTGGCGGAGATGTGCTTTTGGCCACCAACCAGGAAGGGAAAAATGCGGCCAAACTTTTTGAAGAACTGGAAGGAATTGATATTCATCCGGCGGCGGCAATCGCAACTGCTACGCTTATTAATGCAGCAAAAAACAACGGACTTGATAAAGATGCAGTCATCATGCTAAATATTACAGGTGGCGGAGAGGAACGATTTAAATCCGAAAGAGAATTATTCTATTTAAAACCAGTTTTGATTTTCGACATTAATCCGGACGAAGCAGAAGTAAAGAAGGCATTGCAAGAATTATTTTAGTTAGAGGTACTAAGGCACTTATTAACCCTACGAGGGCTTTAAACCATTGCAGGGTTTGGAAACGGGATGGCTTCCTCTTGAGGACGCCATCCCGTTTTTTCCTAAATACAGATTGGCCATCTCTAAAAAGTGAAGCGACTGAGAGATCACATTAATACTTACGTTCAATCAGAAAGGGCATTTCGACCTTGCTCAATGACCCTTCTGAAGATGGAGATTTCTCTCCCAATAAATCGGCATCGAAAAGACAACTGGCACTACATCAATTTTTATTTCATAAATTTACATTTTTTGAGCATTAATACCTTTTCTAGATAGATCACCAATCAAAAGCCGTGTTAATGTCGGGATAAATACACCCATAATTCGTGGACAAATGTTAAGTAAATGATAAACTTGCCAACATTTTAAAAATCATGATGAAACAACCTGAACTAGGACTAAAAATTGCTGAATTGAGGAAGTCGAAAGGCTTTACTCAGGAAGAGCTTGTAGAAAAATGTAATCTTAACGTTAGAACCCTTCAACGCATTGAATCGGGGGAGGTCATGCCAAGAAGCTATACCGTTAGGATCATATTTAAGGCCCTGGATCAAAGCATTCATTATTTATCACAAGGTGATTCAACTGTTATGGATAATCAGGTAGTTGAACCTTTTAACAGACCCGGGCAATTTTATAAATATTTTATTGATTTATTTAACTTAAAAACGAATACCATGAAAAAAATTTCAATTCTAAGCATATCGCTTTCACTCATTGTTTTCAGCATCCTGATTTTTAACAATCAAGGTTTGGCTCAAAGTTCGAAAAAGCTTGAAATGGCTGTTAACGAAGGAAATAAAAACTATCTTAAATGGTATAATGCCGGAAAAATCGATTCGATTTTAACGCTATACCATGAGAATGCCTGTTTAATTTCCGAACGAAATAATTATGGAAAGGAGATGATTCATAACCATCTAAAGGAAACACTTAAACTGGAATACAAATTTGTAAGTCTGAACAGTATATCAATTAATTCGAATAAAAAGATTGCAGTTGACAGAGGGGAATGGATTATCCGCTTCGAAAATGGAACGGAAGTGAAAGGAGCCTATTTGACCGAATGGGCATACATCGACCGAAAATGGCTGATTGTTAATGATATTTCTAGCGTACAATAAGCAGATAAGTTTGCTAATCTAGCGTAACCCAACGAGGGTTTAAAACCCTCGTTGGGTTACCATTTTGGGGATCGAGTTTTTCACATAGTAAAAAGCTTGTGCTGAGCTTGCCGAGGCATATCGAGATGCCAAGTTATAATAATAGAAATCTCGGGACGCCATCCTCTTGCGGATGGCGTCCCGAGATTATTTTTTTGTACCTTTCAATTAATTCTAATCCTCCAACTGAGTGCTTGTAATGTTTAAGAAAGTTTTAAAACTGCTTATAATCGTTTTCCTTATTTCGTTTGTAAGTACAGCGAAAGCGCAGAATGAGCGTTCACAACTACCCTCTTTCTTGCAAAAATCCTATTTCGAAGTAAATGTGGGCATCATCAATTATCCATTTACCCAAGCCCATTTGGAAGATGGTTTTACTTTTCATTCGCTACAGGTTCCACCCATGGCAGTTCGTTTGGTGCTTTTTGGATATCAGTTTAATAAATCCTTCTCGGTACGCATTAGTTATATGCGGCCGGTTGCCTGGTTAAAATACAACTACACAGTTGATGAATTGACCTTTGACCACTTACTCGATTTACAGGTTTGGATGAACTATGCAAGCCTCAATTTAAAATATGAGCATGCTTTGAACAAGAAGCTTTCACTTTTTGCGGAAGGAGGTTATTCCATTGTTACCCGAAATGGTTATACAGGTTGGTACGGAACTGTAGTAAAAAGCACAAAATTTAATACCGTTCAATTAGGCGTGGGTATAAGCTATCAGCTGAATAAAAAATGGAAATTACAGTTAAGTGGTGTTTTTACACCTGAAAACAAAAACGAAAAGCAACCATATACCTCTTTTGTTTCGGCAGGGTTCACATATCGACTTGCAGCCTACACTAAAAAACAGCTGGAGAAAACCAAAGACACAAATCGCATTCACCCTAAACAAATGATTCAATTTGGATTTTCAAGCAACACTTTTGGTTACGGGGCGAATAATTTCCTTGAGAAGGCTTACTTATTTTGGGGAGGGGATGCAGAAGTGAATCATGGCCTTACTTTCATGTACCAACGAAATATATTTTACAGCACCAGATTTTTTTCGATGGATTGGGGTACCAGCTTATCGTTTTGGCAAAGTGATCTGAAAAAGGAATCCTTTTTCACTTTCTCTGTTTTTCCAGTGCTTCGCTTTACTTTTTTAAGGACTAAAAAGACTGATGCTTACCTGTTTTACGCTGTGGCCGGGCCAACTTATATATCGAGAGTGATCATTGATGAAATTGATACCGGAGGGCATTTTACCTTTCAGGATAATATGGGACTTGGCTTATTTTTCGGGGATCAAAGGAAGTATAATGCAGAAATTAGGATCGGACATTATTCCAATGGGAATATCCTTCCAAAAAACCCAGGCATAAAAGTTCCTTTGACATTTAGTTTGGGATTCACTTTTTAACATAAAAAAACGGCACCAACTTTAGGGAAAGTGATGCCGTAAAAAATGGAACAATTAACTAATCTGCAATTATTGCAATTATTCCAACCTTAATCAAACTCAAACCAACTAAATTTCTTCTGTTTCAACAATTTTTGCCATGATATCGGCATATTGAATCAGCAAGTATTTCTGACCTTCTAACTCGGTTTCTTCGCCACTAAATGCTTTGTATAACACTGTGTCGCCAACTGAAATTTCAGCATTGTCGATTTTACTCATGGCCATTACTTTGGCAAAACTTTGTTTTTCTCGCGCTGTTTCCGGAATGATAATTCCCGAAGCAGTTTTTTGTTCTTTTTTATCATCAGAAAGATCGAGTAAAACATTCTGATTGATGGGTTGTAATTCTTTCATCTCGTTATTTTTTTCTTGTATTATCCTTTAATATCCAGTAATTGATTGATTCGTTGTTTGTTAAAACCAATAATCATTTCTCCGTTAATATCGGTTTGAGGTACGCCTTGCTGCCCACTTCTTCTTACCATGGCTTCAGCAGCTTGCTGATCTTTTGACACATCCACATCCGTAAAATAAATTTTATGCTGACGTAAATGATTTTTTAAGGTGGTGCACCAACTGCAGCTTGGGGTTGAATAAACGGTCACCCTTTTTTTAGGCTTCTCATCATTCTTTGCAGATGTGAAAAAAACGGCATCTTCGAATAAAGCCTTGTAATGCGAGGACTGATTGCATCCTTTTACTACATTTTTAAATTGCGCTTTTTCAAACTCAATTAAAGTCGGGACCGAAGCAATTTTATACTGTGGATGAATATCCCGAACCACACTTACGTCGGCTGCCAAAATAAGCATGTTGCTAATATTCTGACTGGCTTCTTTAACCTGTGCAAGAGCACAATCACTGTTTTCATTTCCCGATTTATAAAGCAGCAAAAAAGCTTTTTCGCTATCCTTTAGTTGTTCAGTTAATGCTGAAAATGAATTTATTTGAATCATTTTTTTATAGATTTGGGGTGACACCCTAAGGGTGTCACCCCATTGGATTAACTATTATTTCGTAAGTAATCAGATACGCTTAAAGCTGCGATGGTTCCATCGGATACTGCTGTTGTAACCTGACGGTATTTTTTAACAATGCAATCTCCCGCCGCAAAAACCCCCGGAATACTTGTTTTCATATCGCCATCTACAACAATTTCCCCTCTATCGTTCAAGTCAACAATTCCTTTAATATCCTCGGTATTGGGCAAATAGCCAATAAAAATAAAAGCACCATCAGTTCCCATATCGGTTAAAGAGCCAGTTTTTAGATTTTCGATCTGCACCTTTTCCAATTTTCCGTTTCCTGCAAATTCTCTTATTTCCGATCCCATGATAAAACTAATTTTGGGATTTTCCTCCGCTTCCTGAATCGCATGCCTGAATGCCTGAAAGTGATCAAACTGATGTATAATCGTTACTTTTGAGGCATGCTTGGTTAAGGAAACTGCTTCTTCCAGAGCCGAGTTACCACCACCAACCACCACCACTTCTTTATCTGTAAAAAAATCGCCATCGCAGGTTGCACAGTACGAAATTCCGGTTCCTTTGTAAAAATCTTCCCCCGGAACATTCAAACTGCGAGGCCTGCCTCCCGGGGTAAGAATTACTGATTTTCCTTTGAAACTCCGACCATCTTCCAGATTTACAACTTTTTCGTCACCCACTAAATCATAACTTGCAATCTTCAAATTCGATTTGATTTTACAACCAAATTCCTTGGCTTGTTTTTTCATGATATTTGCAAGTGCGTAACCATTGATTGTTTCAACCCCCGGATAATTGGCAATTTCATGAGTAAGCACCATTTGCCCGCCAATTGCACCTTCATTCAAAATAAGGGTGTTCAATTTAGCTCTTGAAGTGTAAATCCCGGCCGTTAATCCGGCAGCTCCCGCACCTAAAATAATGACGTCGTAAGTTGTATCCATAATCAAGATTTTTAGATTTTAGATTTTAGACTTTAGATATTAGATCAGCAAAACATTTTTCTAGCGTCTAACATCTAAGATCTAAAGTCTGGTTTCTTAATATTTAGAGTATTCGTTTATTTATTTTTCAACAGTAGCTCCAAACTTCTCATCTAAAACACTGGTAATTTGTTGCATGCTTTGTATGCTTGATTTTGCTTCAACAACTTTTCCGTTTTTGTAATACATTACAAAAGGTAGTCCCATAAACCCACGGGCTTCTGGAGCTGTTCTGATTGGTGCTGCTTCGTTGGTATCAAAAGCCATGGAGTAAAACTTAACGTCAGGACGTTCTTCCTCTAATTCTTCCATGGCGTCATAAACAGGAACACACATGGGACCCATGCGACCGCAACATACCATTACATTTTCGTTTTCATTAATGATTTTTTCTAATTCCGTTGCAGTCTCTATTTCATGAATGCTGGTTTGTAGTAATTTCATATTTCTAAATGTTTATTTATTAATGATTATTTTTATTTGATTATTTATTAATTAGTCTTTTTATATTAGGGAAACTTGGTTTATAGCTCAAACTTTCGTTGGGGCAAACCGCCACACAACCAAGGCATTTTGAGCAACTATAATTTTCTGCCAGATTTATCTTTTCAGGTTGATACAAACTAAATTTCTGATTGTCAATTTTAGGCATGTAGCAGGCATCATCGCAGAGTCCACAGTTCTTACAACTTTCGGTATTTAGCTGGATTTTGTAAAATGATATTTTATTTAGAAACCCTGAAATCCAAGCAATCGGACAACCAATTTTGTGATATTGGTACATGTTTTTAAAAGCATCATCAGGGCTTAACTTCATCATTAATTCCATCATCAGTCCGATTGGGCATATCCAACGACAAAAAACCTTACCCCAAACAATTCCAAGGAATGATCCAAATCCAAAGACCCACCATAATGAAATTTGGAATCTGCTTATAAGCAGATAAGACATAATTCCTAAAACGATTAGTATGTAAATGCGATTTTCAGATAGAAATTTAGTCATTGGATTATTGCGTTATTTCCTGAATTATATTTTTGTTTGAAGTCAATTTACCGTTTAAGTAATCTTCAATCAACATATGGGGTGTATTAATATTTACCCCTACAAAAAGGTTAATTTTATGGGCTAAAAACAAGCTGATGATCCGCTTATCAACTTTATGAACAATTATATCTGTAATACCCTGAGCGCTAGACCAGCTTGGCAAATCAGCCAGTTCAGTCATGGGAGCCACATCAATATTATGATGATTAATTTGTCGACCATCAATTTCAAAAATTTCGTAATGGCTGCATTGCCCGAAATACTCACTTAATTTTTGATTTACAACCGGAATGGCTACTCGTTTCATTTTTTAAATTTAGATACTAGATTCAAGATATTAGCTATAGTTTCTTCAATCAAATTACTTATTAGATATTCCCCTGATTTATAATTTATCATTCATTACTTGTCAGTCGTCACAATTCATTTTCTTCCGCAAAATTACTTTGAGGTATGCAATCCCACAAGAAAACCAGGGTTGAGGAGAACGCCAAATAAACTATCATTTTTCAATTATTTTCCTGTCAAATGATAGCTTCGAAATCTCATGGTTTTAACAGATTAGCATTCAGACGTTCGCAAATTAGAAATCGGAAGTATTTTATTAATTATCAGCACATATTCAAAAGCGAATTGTATTTTTGTGCTTTATTTGAAATTGACTTTTTTAAATCTAGACTTCTAAATATAAGATGAACAAACAAAACAATTGTTTTCATGAGAAATATAAGGAAGAGTTTGAATCAATTAAAGAGAAGAAAACTCGGCTCACTTATCTTGTAGGGGAAAACCTTTTTAAGCAAGGGGCATTTGCTCCTTACGTAATGTATGTTATCGATGGTTTGGTAAAAGTTTATTTGCAAACGGGCTACGACAAACAACTTAATCTGCGCATCGCTAAGACTGGTGACTTTCTTGCCTTTTCATCGGTTTTTGGAGAAAATATTTATCAGTATTCTGCATTGGCACTAAAAGACTCAACCATTTGCATGATTGATAAAACAGCCTTAAGCAAATTACTTATAAAGCAACCTGAATTTGCCATGCAAATTACTTCAAGCAATATGCAAAATGAAAATCATTTGTACGAAATAATAAAGAACATTTCCTATAAACAAATGCGTGGAAAACTAGCTTCTGCACTCATGTATCTTTCATCCGAAGAATTGGAAAAAGAAGAAGTATTTAAATTTTTAAGCAGACAGGACATCGCAGATTTTGCATCTATTTCAACAGAAAGTGCCATCAAATTTTTGAAAGAATTTGAGAAAGAAAATATTGTTTCTTTGGAAAATAAAGACATTCAAATAAGTGATAGGATTCGATTAGAAGAAATTAAAAGAAAAGGTTAAAAACAAACACTGATTTTATTATGAACGCTTATCTATTGCTTATCGGAGTTTCAGTAGTCATAATTCTATCCTATTTTGCCACCAGGCTTGCAAAGAAAACAAATATCCCAAGTGTACTCATTTTGGTAGTAATCGGTATTGTCATCCAACAAGTATTTGAAAGATTTAATATTAAAGCCGAATTATTCGGGATATTGGAAATTTTAGGGATTGTTGGTCTCATCATGATCGTACTGGAAGCAGCCCTCGACCTTGAATTAAAATGGAGTAAATGGCCCATTATATGGAAATCATTTACCGTTGCATTTCTTTCGCTTGGATTAACTGCCCTAGCCCTGGCATACAGCATTAGTTTAATAGTGCCAGACATAAGCTTTATATCCTCCATCATCTACGCCATTCCGGTTTCCATTTTAAGCAGTGCCATCATTATACCCAGTGTTGCTAATCTTTCGGAGCATAAAAAAGAATTTATGATTTATGAGAGTACTTTTTCGGATATACTTGGAATTATGCTCTTCTATCTCATCATTGAAAATATGCATATTGAGGGAATGGGTCGATTAAGTTTTACCATCGGAGGAAATATTTTCCTCACCCTTGCAATATCAGTCATTCTGAGCTATGTGCTACTTTATGTTATTCAGAATATAAAAGGACAAGCCAAATTTTTTCTGTTCCTGGCAGTTCTGGTTTTACTCTATTCTATTGGTAAAATGTTCCATTTATCTTCACTCATCATCATTTTGTTATTTGGGCTTTTGCTGCGAAATCACAAAGTTTTGCTTTTTAAAAGGCTTGAAGACTGGCTCTACGATGATAAAATCGATGCCGTTTTTGATGAGTTTAAATTAATTACTGTCGAAACTTCCTTTTTGGTAAGAACTTTTTTCTTTGTCGTTTTTGGGATGACCCTCCCACTCACTGCATTAATTAGTTGGAAAGTCTGGTTCATCAGTGTCATCTTTATTGTTGTTGCGTATTTGCTCAGGTTCATCATTTTTAAAATAGTAGAACGAAAAGATATTATGCCGCAAGTGTTTATTGCCCCGCGAGGACTCATCTCTGTATTATTGTTTTTTGCCATACCGCTAGAATTAAGAAATGCCGGAATTGAAAACGGAATTTTATTTGTGGTAATAATTGCCACAAGTATAATTATGGCAATAGCGCTGATTGCCGATTCAAGAAAGTCTAAAACCAGCCCTAAAATAAAGGCCCAGCCACCTATGCCTCAAACCGAGCAAACCTTTAATAAGGAGCAATAAGATGATTGACCCCAATTCAAAAATTTTAAACAATTGCCTGCAATAAAAAACGATAAAACCTGATACTTTATCATAATCGATCAATTAATTTCCTTTTTCGATAAAAAAGTCTTAAATTGTATCAAAAAACTCCCTCTGACTAAGACGAAAACTAATAATTCAGCATGATCTGAATAGCAAAACTAAAGGCAGATTCAATAATATGAAAATATTAAATCGTTTCTTTTTTATCCCGCTTTTATTAATTGTTTTTTTTATACTCTTCTACTCAGTTTATGAGGAAGTAAAAAATAAGACCATTGCTCAGTTCAATTCGGAGCAATTGGTTATTGCCAACGCCGCTTCACGGGGAATCACGGATTATATGACTGATTGTGATTCAGAGCTGGATTTTTTATCCGGTTTCCCTGGAATTATTAATTTAAATGACCAAGGCAAAGTATTATTAGAAAATTATTTTGACAAAAATTCCAATCAAATTGAAGCCATAACCAGAGTCGATTCGCAAGGAGTTATATTGGCAACCTATCCGGAAAATCGTGAGAGCATCGGAAGGGATATTTCATACCAGGATCATGTGAGCCAAATTATCGAAACTCGAAAACCTATTATTAGTGATGTATTTATGGCCGTTCAAGGATATCTTGCCATTGCCATTCATGTTCCGGTAATAAAAGACAATAAATTTGATGGTAGTTTGGCTGTTCTGATAGCCATCGATAAAATTGGTAAACGCTACCTCGAAAATATAAAAATTGGCAAATCAGGTTATGCCATTTTACTAAGTGAAAATAATATTGAAATATTCAGTCCATTTCATGAAAATATCAGCAAGTCAATCAAAGAAGTATCTCAAAACGACCCAACAGTCGATCAATTAATAGAAGAAATAGAAAAGAAAAATTTTGGATCGTTAAAATGCATCCTTGATAAATCAGAAACCATAGACCAAGGCGAAAAACATGTTGTATTTAAGCGCATTCCGCTGGGGAATACTTATTGGACTATTTTAATTTCGGTTCCGCTTAATGAAGTATATAAAACCATACTGGGTTTTAGAAACAAACTAATGCTTCTGTTTAGTTTAATTTTTGCTGTTATGTTAATTTACTTTTATTCTTTTACCAAGGCTAAAAATATAATTAAGGAAGAATCAAAAAGGAAAATAGCAGAAAAGAAATTAACTGAAAGTGAAGCCTATAACCGCACCCTTTTTAATCAATCACCCATAGGTTTAGCACTGACCAAAATGGATGGTCAGTTAATTGATATTAATGGTTCATTTGCTAAAATAATTGATAGAACCATTGATGAAACACTAACGCTTTCTTATTGGGATATTACACCAAAAAAATATGCCGAGCAAGAACAGCATCAGTTAGATTCATTAAATTCAACAGGTCGATACGGTCCATATGAAAAAGAATACATTCATAAGGATGGTCATTTGGTCCCAGTGCGCTTACAAGGTTTGATTATCGAAAAAGAAGGAATTCCTCATATCTTGTCAAGTGTTGAAGATATCACAGAAAGTAAGTTAGCGGAAAAAAACCTGAAAGAAAGCAAATTCTTTTTTGAACAATTATTTGTCCAGTCATCAACAAGCACACAACTTTTAGATCCAGATGGTTGGTGTATTAAAATAAACCCAAAGCTTTCAGAACTATTTGGAGTTATGCCAGCACATATTGAAGGCAAAAAATACAATATATTAAAGGATGATGAGATTATTAGAACCGGAGTAATTGATCACCTTAAAAGGGTTTTTGAATTTAAGGAAACCGTATATTGGGAAGTAAATTTTGACATCAAACATGCTTCCGAATCAACTGGAGTTCCTGTCACAAAAACTGAAAAAAGATGGTTTCAAAACATTGCCTATCCTATTTTGAATGCAGAAGGTAATTTGATGTATGTTATTATTCAACATGAAGATATCAGCAGACGCAAACAATCGGAACTTGAAATTAAGAAACTAAATGAAGAACTCGAGCAAAAAGTAAGTGAACGAACAAAAGACCTGGAAAATAAAATAGCTGAAATTGAACGAATGAATAAACTTTTTATTGACCGTGAACTGCGGATGAAAGAACTAAAAGAAAAGATTCGGGAGCTGCAGAAAAAGCAAAAAAATCTTGATAAATGAAAAAAAATCTAACAGATTTAATAGATTTTAAACGCATCAATGTATTATTGGAAGGCTTCAACAAAACCACCGGTTTTGTAACAGCCATTCTTGATCTGGAAGGAAATGTCTTATCAAGATCAGGATGGAGGAAGATCTGTACTGAATTTCATCGGGTAAATCCAAAAACTTCGAAGAAGTGCACCATCAGCGATACTGAATTAGCCAATAAACTTGCAGCTGGTAAAAAATATCATTTTTATAAATGTTTGAACGGTTTGATAGATGTAGCCGTTCCTGTTGTTATTAAAGGAGAGCATATTGCAAACTTGTTTTCCGGCCAGTTCTTTTTTGAAGAACCAGATCGTGACTTTTTTATAAAGCAAGCCGAAGAATATGGGTTTGAGAAAGGCTCTTATTTAAAGGCGCTTGATGAAGTTCCTGTTATCCCCGAAAAACACGTGAAACCAGCATTGGACTTCTTACTTGACATGACGGAGTTAATCGCTGAAATGTCGATACAAGGTCTTGAACAAACCGAATTAAATAGTGCATTAAAAGAAAGTGAAGAAAAATTTAAACTTGCCTTTCTCACCAGTCCTGATTCTGTAAATATTAATCGGCTGGAAGATGGAATGTACATTGATATTAATGAGAGTTTTACTGAGATTACAGGCTACACAAGAAAAGAAACCGTTGGTAAAACTTCAGGGGAAATTAACATTTGGGCAAATTCAGAAGACCGCCTCCGTTTAGTTTCCGGCTTAAAAAAATCCGGTAAGGTCAAAAACCTGGAAGCAAAATTTAAGCTAAAAGATGGCAGAATCATTGATGGCCTCATGTCAGCCGCTGTGATATCAATAAATAATATCCCACACATCTTGTCCATCACAAGAGATATTACAGAATATAAAACCGCAGAAAAAGCGCTCCGCGAAAGCGAAATTAAATACCGTTCATTCTTCGACAACAGCATGGACGCCATCTTATTAACCGGACCGGATGGGAAAATATATTCAGCAAACCCTGCTGCTTGTAATATGTTTGGTTATTCTGAAAAAGAAATTATTCAGATGGGCAGAGAAGGACTAATCGATCCATCAGACCCACGCATACCTATTCTACTTTCCCAAAGAGCAGCAAAGGGAAAAGTCGGCGGAGAACTTACCATGTTGCGTAAAGATAAAACTCCTTTTGAAGTCGAGCTTTCGTCAGCAATCTTTATTAATACTAAAAATCAGCAATTGACCAGTATGATTATTCGCGATATTACAGAGCGTAAAAAAGCGGAAAAGAATCTGACAGAATCGGAGAAAAGATACCGGACACTCTTTGAAAATCTTACTTCCGGCTTCGTGCTATTTGAATTGGTTTCAGATGATAAAGGAATACCCATTGATCATACCATTGTTGCAGCTAATAAAGGATTCGAAGCTACCACTGGAATTAAGTTGCAGGATGCCATTGGGAAGCGGTTAACACAAGCTTTACCAGGTATTGAAAACGACGCTGCAGAATGGATTGAGAGGTACGCAAAGGTTGCAGTTACAGGAGAATCGAAGCAGTTTGAACAAGGTTCGGAGCTTCTTGGGTATTACTACACAATTACCGCTTATCAATCAGGATTAAACAGATGCGCCGTAATTTTCGATGACATTACAGAACGAAAAAAGTTAGAAAAAGTGCTGGCAGAAAGTGAAGAACGCTTTCGAAAAATATTTGAAGAAGGCACAATAGGCATGGCCATGGCCGATTTAACGACGGGAATACCATTTAAAGTCAATCAAGCATTTTGCAATATGCTTGGTTACAAAGAAGAGGAATTGTATCAGTTATCTTTTCTGGATTTCACATACCCGGAAGATCGAGGGCATGATAAAAAAGCTGTTAAGAAATTAAGTGAAGGAAGTATTCAGCAATACAAAACCGAAAAACGGTACCAAAAAAAGAATGGAGAAGTTATTTGGGGGGCACTCAAACTTTCGAAAATATACAGTGAAAAAGAACAATCTTACTATTTTCTGGCCATGATCGAAGATATCACTGTCAGAAAAATGGCAGAAAAGGAAGTAAAAAAATTAAATGAAGAACTTGAACAAAAAGTAAGCGAAAGAACCAATGAACTTTCTCGAAGTCAGGAAGCGCTTTTAAATTTAGTAGAAGATTTAAATGAAAAATCTGCTGAAATAGAAAAAAGTTCTAAAATACTAGAGGCTAAGAATAAAGAATTGGAAACTTTCACTTATTCGGTTTCGCACGATTTAAAAGCTCCTTTGCGCGGGATTGATGGTTATAGCCAGATTTTGCTGAAAGAATATGAAAGCAAACTTGATTCGGAAGGTCAACGTTTTTTGCATACCATAAGAGAAAGTGCATTACAAATGAATGAGTTAATCAATGATTTGCTTGAATATTCTCGCTTAGAGAGAAAAACAATGAACCCTTCAACAGTCCGTATAAAACACCTCATCGAAACTCTAATTACACATCATTTAACAACTCAAAACATAAGTGAGTTTTCCATAAAAACAAACATTCCAGAGGTCGAAATATATACCGACAAGGATGGGCTGACACTCACACTCAGAAATTTAATTGAAAATGCTTTTAAATTTACGCAAAAGTCAAAAAACCCGGAGATTAAAATCGGCTATAAAGCTGTTGATGCAAAACATCTTATCTTTGTAAAAGACAATGGAATTGGTTTTGACATGAAATTTCACGACCGGATATTTCAAATATTCCAACGTCTTCAGCGGAGCGAAGATTATGAAGGAACAGGTATTGGTTTGGCCATGGTCTCTAAAGCAGTTGAACGTTTAAATGGAAGGGTTTGGGCTGAAAGTAAATTAGGAAAAGGCACTACATTTTATATCGAACTACCTAAATTAACTAATGATGAAAAAAATATTTAATGATAACCCGATTTTACTGGTTGAAGACAATCCGGTTGATATAGATCTTACCCTTCGGGCATTCGCAAAAAACAATCTTAAAAATAAAATTGAAGTTGCCCGAGATGGTGAAGAGGCCATAGCTTGGATAGAAAAATGGGATAATGGAGAGCCTGTTCCTATTGTTATTCTTCTCGATCTTAATTTACCACGTTATAATGGACTAGAAGTCCTTAAGGAACTAAAATCTCATCCTATCTATAGCACCATTCCGGTAATTATCCTTACAACTTCATCAGAAAGTAAAGATATAAGCGCTGCCTATAAATTGGGCGCCAACTCTTATATTGTAAAACCTGTTGAGTTAAATAAATTTATTGAAGTTGCTGCACAAATAGATCTTTATTGGAGAGTTTATAATAAATCTGTTAAATAATAATTCAATTTGTAGAAATATATATGACTTTATGAAAATATTATATTTAGAAGATAATTCGGCCGATGCAGATTTGACCATCAGAAAATTAACCCAAACTTTTCCAGATTGTCAAATAAACCACACAGTTACGCTATTTGCAACTCGAAAAATTCTTAAAAAGGAATCAAACTTTGATTTGGCATTGATCGACATGCATATTCCTGATGGAAATGGACTGGAACTCATGGCCGACCTCAGAGAAAAACATATTTTATGTGCCATCATTGTGTTGACCGGCTCAGGAGATGAAGAATCTGCAGTAGCTGCATTAAAAGCAGGTGCAGACGACTATCTGACAAAAAAAACAGGATACCTGGAGCACTTACCCACTTCAATAACATCAGCTATTAAAAATTGTAATGATAAGCTAAGAATAACAAACCAGAATATATCTGTGCTTTATGCCGAGCATAATAAATCTGATATTGAGCTTACAAAACGACATTTCAGCACCTATGCTCCAAATTTTATTATCACATCAGTAACCTCCGGAGAAGATGCCCTGAACAAATTGCCATTGACCTCAGAAGAAACATGCAAATATTCTGTTATATTATTGGATTACAGACTGATTGGAATGAACGCACTGGAGTTTGTAAAAATAGTCAGGCAGGAACGAAAACTAAGAGTGGCTATAGTTGTAGTAACAGGCCAAGGAACTGAAGAAATTGCCATTGAGGCCTTACGTTTAGGGGTAGATGAATATTTAGTCAAACGTCCAAATTATCTTTTCAGATTACCTTCCTTGCTCACAAGCGCTTATCAACATCACGAACTTACAAACAATCAAATTGCCCTTGAAAAAAGCGAGGCACTATATAAACTGCTGGTCAATAATTCATCAGATGTCATTTTTATACTCGACCTGGACTTAAATTACACCTTTGTAAGTCCTGCGGTTTATCATTTAAGAGGTTATACTCCGGATGAAGCAATTAAACAATCGATAGCTGATGTAGTAACTCCAGAATCCATGAAAGTTATCAAAGCGAATTTCGAAGATGCTTTGAAAAATGGACAGGTTATTAAACATTCATTTGATGAACCCATTGTTATGGAATTGGAAATGATCCATAAAAATGGTACAAAAATTTGGACAGAAGTAAAAGCATCAATAATGTATAATGAAAATGGGTATAAAAAAGGAATCTTCGGAGTAACAAGGGATATTTCAATACGTAAAAAAGCAGAAATGGACTTGATCGAAGCCAAGGAAAAAGCCGAAGAAAGTGATCAATTAAAAACCGCATTTTTAAATAATATTTCTCACGAAATCCGTACGCCGATGAATGCAATTATTGGCTTTACTGAATTTTTAAATGACCCTGATTTAGATGCAGATAGCCGGCAACACTTTACCAACGTTATTTCTAGAAGCAGCAACCAACTGCTGTCTATTGTTACAGATATTATCAGTATTGCAACCATAGAATCCGGACAGGAAAAATATTATGAGAATGAAGTAAATATCAACGCTATCTGCAAATTGATTCATGATCAATATAGTGCTGAGTTTATTGAAAAAGATATTTTATTTCAATTTTCCACAAAGCTTTCGGATCATGAAGCCATAATCAGAACCGATGAAACAAAATTGATGCAGATACTCTCCAATCTCGTTAGTAATGCATTGAAGTTTACAAAAAAAGGGCAAGTGAGTTTTGGTTACACTGCTTTAGATAATGAGCTTGAGTTTTATATTAAGGATACAGGAATCGGGATCTCCCCAACAATGTCCGAAATCATTTTTGATCGTTTCCGACAGGTTGAAAACACAACGACAAGAGAATATGGTGGTTCAGGATTGGGTTTGTCTATATCAAAGGCTTATGTTAATTTGTTAGGTGGTAAAATCTGGTTAGCGTCTGAACCTAATCAAGGTTCAACCTTTTATTTTACCATTCCCTTCAAAAATAATAATACATCAAAAAATGATGTACATTCCTTAGATAGCAATCCAAAAGCTGGCTCACCTGGTAAAAAGATTATTTTGATTGCAGAAGATGAGGAAGATAATTTTAACTTTCTTGAAGTACTTTTATCCAAAAACAATTTTGAAGTACTCTGGGCAAAAGATGGTATACAAGCAGTAGAAATTTGCAAATCCAATCCGAATATTAACCTGGTATTAATGGACATTAAAATGCCCATAATGAATGGTTATGAAGCCACGAAGGAAATCAGAAAATTTAATAAGGAATTAGTCATTGTTGCTCAAACTGCCTATGCATTGCAAGGCGACAGGGAAAAATCGCTTGCAGCAGGTTGTAACGACTACATTTCTAAACCAATAAGGCAAAATTTATTTCTTGAATTAATACATAAATATACCTAATCAAATTGGTGATTTCAAAAATATTTAATATCGCACTTAGATAACAATTCTAAATCCAAGATCACTACTGGTTGCATCTAAATTACTTCGATGACGATGAGCTACTTTGCTATAATCAGCATTAACAAACCATGAGCCTCCTCTAACAACTCGATTGCTTCCGCTTGCGGGCCCTTGTGGATTGTTTGACGGGCTTTCTGCATAGTAATAAAAATAATACCAATCGTTACACCACTCCATCACGTTGCCACTCATATCATACAATCCTAATTCGTTCGGCGTTTTTGTACCAACCGGTTTGGTGCTGATGGTATTAACATTATACCAAGAAACTATGCCCGGCGTATTACTTCCACTATAAATTGTTCCGGCACTGCTATTTCCACCACGTGCTGCAAATTCCCATTCTGCCTCAGTTGGCAATCGTCCTCCTGCCCAATTTGCAAAGGCCTCGGCACCATAAAAACTAACTTGTATGACAGGATGATCTCCTTTTGTATCCTTAGGCATAAACTTTCCATTTTCATAAATGATTTCACATTCAGGGTCATTCATATCAATAAATTCTACTCCTATAAAACTTCCATCACTATTCACACCAACATCATTCATATAAACACAATATTCACTGTTGGTCACTTCATACTTACTGATCTGGAACCCACCTACCGTTACTGAATGGATCGGTTTCTGATCAGCCAAACCATCGTTGCTACCCATTAACATTGAACCGCCGGTAATATATTTCATTTCCAGGAATTTTGTTGTGGTAAACTGCCTGACCGTTCCATATGCTGTACCCTTCTGATTCGTTGCGTAGGCAGCAACATAATAAATTGTTTCTTCATCCAAACCTGAAATCTGCGAAGTAAATAAACCGGCATCAACCTCATCCGTTGTGAAACCTAAATTATTTTCAAGCGTTGGATTAGCACCTGTACTCCATACAACACCAACCGCAGAAAAAATTCCATTTCCATCATTGACTATTCTTCCTCCGGATGTGGCCAAATAAGAAGTCAGATGTGTTGGTTCAGCAGTAGTAATCGTCGCTAAAAACACTTCAATCGTTTGTAATTGCTTCACTTCGCCGTACCCAATTCCTTTATCATTTACCGCATAAGCTCTGTAGTAATAGGATGTAAGTTCGGCTAAATTAATGATATTGCTTACATAGCTTCCGGTGCCTGTACCATCATTGCTAAATCCAACATTATCATCCAGTGTAGGGTTATTGGTTAAGCCCCAGCAAACACCTCTTTGGGTAACAGGAAGGCTTCCATCATCAAGTACATTTCCGCCGGATACAGCAGTATTTGAACTAATATTTGTTGCTTGTGTTGTTGTTACAACCGGCGCAGTTATGGCAACCGTGCTAAAACTCTTAACCAAACCATAAGAAGTTCCCATTTCGTTTGTGGCATAAGCTACTACAAAATAAGTGGTTCCATCATTCAATCCGGTCATTTCTCCTGCAAAAGCTCCCATCCCCCCTCCGTTTGTTGTGAATCCCAGATTGTTTTGTAAGGTAGGGTTCCCAACTGTATTCCAGCAGATTCCTCTTTGAGTTACTGTTCCATTTCCTTCTCCATCCACAATTCCACCAACCAGGGCAGAGTTGGTTGTAATATTTGTAATATTTGTAGTTCTAACAACAGGATTTGTTAATGAAAGGGTTGTAAATTGCTTTATTTCGCCATAGCCGGTAACATTTTCGTTTGTACCATAAGCCACAACAAAATAGGTTGTCCCTTCTGTTAAATTGGTAATATTGCTTGTGAAGTGGCCAGCTCCGGTTCCATCGGCAGTATGGCCGAGGCTATTTGCCAATGTTGGGTTTCCGCTCGTATTCCAACAGACTCCTCTTGCAATCACATTACCATTTCCTTCGCTCATGATTTCCGCTTCAATTTCAGCTGTATTCTTCGTAATGTTCGAAATTACGCCTGTATAAACTATCGGTGCGGCTATTGGAACAGTAGTAAATTGTTTTAAATTTCCATAACTCGTGCCGCTTGCATTACTAGCATAGGCTCTAACATAATAGGTATTACCTTGCGTTAAACCAGTTATTTCGCTGGTAAATTCACCGAGGCCGGTGCCATTTGTAGTTCTTCCTAAATTCGTTTCAAGATTGACACCTGGATCCTGGCTCCAAACAATTCCTCTTTGTGTTACCGACGATCCTCCGTCAAGGGTAACATTGCCACCACCAACGGCACTATTAAGGGTTATATTAGTGATCTCACTTGTTGTCACTATCGGATTGCCTGCAGCAGCTGTTCTTAAGGTAGCTTGTGTGCCATAAGAAGTGCCATCTACCGTCGTTACATATGGGCGAACATGATAGGTCGTGTTGGGAGATAAATCTGTTAAATTACTAATTATATCTCCGGTTTGTGTTAATACACCTTTTGTTGTTTTATAATTAGAAATGGTAGGATCCTGAGTTGTGGCCCAGCAGTGACCATGCTCTGTTACGATCACATCTGCAATATCTGACACATTAGTTCTTACTTGTGCATCATGATAAGTAAAATAATCGATAATGGTTTGACCCATTTCTACTTTAGCATTCACCTCATCCTTAACTTCGGGAAATTTTTGACATGAGCCAATAAATATGGATGTGGTAATTATTATGATAAGAGCTTGTTTCTTCATGGCGGCGAGTCATTATTGATACTTGGTTATTAATGAGATATAGCTAAATTAAGGAAAAAAAACCATGAAGTGTTAGCATTTTTTTAAAATTAAAAGAAAGATGCACACGTAATTGTAAAATAAACACTTCTCGCGACACAGCAAATCGCTCTAAATCTGCACATGGTACGATTAGATCATTTGATTATCAAATTTTCTAGGGCACTGGATATGACATGTCAATATCGATACATTCCAATAGCCTTTAAAATAACAAATTGAAGTAAAAATCAGCCTATGAAATTTTGCAATTTGCTCGAGATATACTTGGCAGTTTGTCTTCAATTAACGAAATTAATCTTAAGTAAACCCTTGATATTACTTATTTCTATGTAATCTCACAAATTATTTTTTATTTATTGTAATAATTTTTGTGCTTAAAGCTCTAAAGAGATAAACCAAAAATTAATCACCTATGAAAACAAAAAACTTAATTCTATTATCATTGCTATCCATTTTCTTCATTCAGCCAATGGCTGCCAAAAGCACAATTAAAGTTTCAGTTTCGGGTAATGGAACCCCGATGATTTTCATTCCGGCTTTGGGTTGTTCAGCGGAGATGTGGTCGGGAACCATAGCTCATTTCTCTAAATATTATACTTGCCATGCAGTGTCAATCAAAGGCTTTGGTGGTCTTAAGCCGATTAAGTCAAAAAACATGACCGATGTAAAAAAAGACATTTGCTCTTATCTGAAAAAGAAAAAGATTAATAATGCAGTTTTAATCGGGCATAGTTTTGGAGCAACCATGTGCATTGATATTGCATCTTCCTTTCCCGAATTTTTCTCCAAATTAATCTTGGTTGATGCCTATAGTTTTCCGTTAGATGTGTTCGTTCCGGGCATCAGTACGGAATTAGCTGAGGAGGAGGCCGATAAGCTAATAAACTCATTCATGAAGATGAGTGAAACAGATTTCCAGAATAAACAAACTGAGCAACTGAAAAATGCGGTTACCAACCAAGATCGATTCGCCCAAATTCTCGATTGGCAATTAAAATCCGACAGAGCTTTATTTGCTGAGGCTATGGGAAGCATGATTTCCACAGATTATCGTCCTTCCTTAAAAAACATAAAAATACCTACATTAATCATAGGTACATGGGTTGCTTATGCCAAATTTGGTTTTACTTTAGAAAGCACAAAAAAAACTTTTGAAAATCAATATAAGAATTTAGCTAATCACAAAATTGTGATGGCTGAAAAAGGGAAGCACTTCATCATGTTTGATGAAGCTGAATGGTTCAGACAACAATTAGAATTATTTTTAAATTTAGATGATCAAATTTAAAAGCAGTAAAATTGTGATCTCATGAAAAAAAGCGATAAAGAAGAACTTTTCATTCAAATGTTTAATGAAAACCGTGAGAAAACCTATCGGCTCTGTTATGCCTATTTATACGATAAAACAGAAATCGATGATCTTTTTCAGGAAATTATGATCAATGTTTGGAACAGTCTGGGTCAATTCAGGTTCGAATCAAAAATCAGCACCTGGGTTTATCGAATTGCTGTTAATACGGCCCTGCTTTTCAATAAAAAAACATCCCAAAAAATGATCTTTTCTTGAAAATGATTCCTGATTCAAATTATACCCATTCAATTATTGAGCCTAATACCGTGCATAATACGCATGAATCGATAAAACAACTCCATCTATGTGTAAACAAATTAGATGGGTGAGATAAATATTATTTCTAAAATTTTTGCTGGAAATAAAATCATCGTTAGTAAATTCTCTAGTAATATTAAGAAATTATTTCCTTCTTTATATATATTCATGAGGATTCGCTAACAGAGAACATCGTTGAAATTATTACTGATACGCGAAATACCAAACTAAAATTTAATATCCCAGACCATAAAAAAATTTACATTTTTAATAAAGTGTAAAATATAAGGAACTTAAATACAAGCAACTACTCCAAACACCCCTAAAAATATAACCTTTCCTATAATTGCAAAAAAAATACCCTTGCTAAAAATTAAGGTCTTTAGCATTGTTAAGGCTGCAATTAGATGAATACTTGGAAATGAAATTTAGAAACAGATGTTACTATTGGCACAATTATGCTATTGGCAAACTAATTTTAAAAGTGGTACCAACACCTTCTTCACTTTGAGCCCAGATTTTTCCTCCGTTTTTCTCAACAAATTCTTTACAAATAATTAAACCAAGACCTGTGCCTCTTTCGTCGGCTGTCCCAGGAATTGAAAAACTCTCTTCAATTTTAAACAAATTAACAATCGTTTTTGATGACATTCCAACTCCATTATCACTTATCGTTAGGACAACATCCGAAGAGATCGTTTTTGCACTTATTATTATTTTGCCTCCTTGGTTTGTGTATTTTATGCTGTTATTAACAATATTTCCGATAACGGTTCTCATTGTTTCATGATCAGCAGCTATATATTGCTTTTCAGACACGTCAATACATACCTCGAGTTTCTTCAGTGAAGCTGCCCCCATGTAAGATCCTATAGACTCATCAACCAATTGCTTTAAGGGTAATCTTTCTTTTGAAATCTCAATAGTGCCCTTTTGAGATCTGGCCCAGGTTAGCAAATTCTGGAGCAATAGAAATGAATGTTTGGAAGTTTTGGTAAGAATCCCAATCATCTTTTTGCGCTCCTGGTCGGTATAATTATCATAACTTTCATCTAACACTTGGGTAAAGCCTAATATTGAATTAAATGGGCTTTTCAAATCATGAGCAATAATCGAGAAGAATTTATCTTTGGCAGCATTTAATGCTTTTAATTGATCTTTTTGAATCGTTATTTGTTCATTCTTAGCTAGTAGTTGAATATTAGCTTTACGTTTCACATAGAACCGATTATTAATAAATAAGATTAGAATGATCACAAACACAAGTATCATTACATATAAAGTACGCAGGATTTTTTGCTCTTTAATTTCTGACTGATGTAAAAGATCTTTTTCAATTGATTCTTTATTGAATTCATAATCCATTGTAAGCTTTGTTATTTCCTTGATATTTTGGTTTTCAACAATTTTGTCTGAAGATGATTTAAATATTTTATGGTAATATAAAGCATTCTTAAACATCTCTTGTATTTCATATATCATGGCTAAATATTCACTTGATTCTTTACGCCATTCATCAGATTTTATTTTAGTAGCAATCACAAAGACATCTAAACAGCATCGTTCCGCATCCTTTAAGTTATTTTGATCAAAATATACTTTCGCTAGGGTCATATTGGTCTCACATATTCCAAGCTCTGAATTAACTTTGTGCATAATGTCAAGTGCATGGTTTAGGGTATCAATTGCCGTTTGATAATTTTTCATTCGATAGTAAACACGTCCAATCATTGTTAATTCATAGGCGATGCCATAACTCGAGTTTCGAAACTTTTCCTGCTCATAGGATCGCCGATAATACGAAAGGGCCTCATCCAGGTGTTCTGTTTTCATATAAACATCAGCTATATTGTTCGTTGCAATGCCTATTCCTTCCGAATCATTTATTTTCTCAAATAGGGTTAATGCATCTTGATAATATTTCATGGCAAAATCATACTCCTTAAGATCATAGTAAATAATTCCAATATTATTTATAACCAATGCAGTTTTAACAATATCTGTGGATGCTTTTCTATATTCAAGAGCTTCCAAATAATACAATAGTGCTTTATTTAATAACCCCAATTCCGTATAATAAATTCCTATATTATTTAAAGCATCAGCAATTAGGATTGGGTCATTAAGGATTTTATAGTTTTCCAGCGCAGTTACAAAATGTTGATAAGCTTTTTCAGAGTTACTTTTATATATGAAAGCAATCCCTGCCATGATATTTGCCTTTCCTATCCTTTTAAAATCATCCAATGATTCAGCGATTTCACAGGACAGCAAAGCATAATAAATAGCCGAATCAAGATTATTGTTGAGGCTTTCTTGCCAAAGTGTACTATAATTCTCAAAAACGGTTGTATCAATAGTAAAATCAGGATTCAGTATTCTAATGCTATCAATTCTTGAATTAGAAAAGCTTTGGAAATTAAATAATAAGATGACGAATAGACACAGAATCTTATGTCGTTTATTCATATTTATATATTTAAAGAAGCGTTACTAAATTTCAATTCAGAATACAAAAACAAGTTAAAACAGATAAGCTAATTAGCTGACAAGCTTAAGCTTATTTTAAAAGTAGTACCAACACCTTCTTCACTTTGAGCCCAGATTTTTCCTCCGTTTTTCTCAACAAACTCTTTACAAATGATCAGTCCAAGCCCAGTACCTCTTTCATCAGCGGTGCCAGGAATTGAAAAACTTTCTTCAATCCTAAATAATTTGCTTAAAGTTTTTTCAGACATTCCAATTCCATTATCACTTATTGATAAAAGAACATCTTTTTCTATCATTTCTGACTTGATGTTAATTTCTCCTCCTTTATTACTATACTTTATAGAGTTATTGACAATATTACCAATGACCGTCCTCATGGTTTCTGTATCCACAAAAACACTAATATTATCATCAATCTCCGAATTAATTTCTATTTCTTTTAATGAGGCTGAACCCAGATAGGATAAGATAGAAACGTCAACTAAACCTTTTAGTTGAATTTTTTCCTTTGAGATTTCGATTCCACCCTTTTGCGACCTTGCCCAGGTTAATAAATTTTGAAGCAATAAAAATGAGTTTTTTGAGGTCTTGGTCAAGGTAGCAATCATTTTCTTACGTTCCTCATCAGTATAATCGTCATAACTTTCGTCCAATATTTCTGTGAAACCAAGAATTGAATTGAAAGGACTTTTTAAATCATGTGCGATGATAGAGAAGAATTTATCTTTGGTAGCATTTACTTCTTTTAACTCATCCTTTTGTTTTGTAATAATCGCATTACTTTTTTTCAGTGATTTATTGGCCTTTTTTTTCTGATTGAACCTAAAATAAATAAATAGGATAATTAGAAAACCTAACCCGATGATGAGGAAATAAACCAGACGTTGATTATTCTGTTTTATAATGGTAAGACTCTTTATTTCATTATCCCTCTTTAATAGCTCATTTTCATTTTTATGCTGCTCGATATCATATAATGCAGTGTATTCTGCTATCTTATTCCTTGTATTAAATTCATAAATACTATCTTTCAGCGCAGCATATAAACGGTAGTAACGCAAGGCTTGCTTAGTATTGCCAGTGGAATCATACAATCGAACATAAGCATCGTACACCGAAAATTTTCTATCATTTAGGTCCAAAAGCTCTGAATAATACATGGCAGAATCTAAATAACGCTCAGCTAAACTGAAATTTCCTAGATCAAGATAAGTTTTACCAATAGTAATAAAAGCCGGGGCGTAATAGCGTATATCCTTACTTTCTCGTTTCAATCTAAGAGATGAAAATAAATATCCCAATGCTTCCTCATACTTACCCATAAGCCGCAATGAATTACTCATGTTATTCATTTCCTTTCCCATGCCTGCAATATCGCCTTGTGATGATTTTAAATCATATGCTTTCCTTGAATATTCGAATGCTATTGCATAATCCCCCTGATCCAATGAAATTAAACCATATTGATTATAGATCCGATCTAAAGGTGCTTTATTCTTAATTAATAACTCATAAGCCTTATCTGCAAATATCTTGGCGTTTTCAAAATCTCCTATATGCCTGTATATATTAGCCACAGTGATATATGTTGACGAAATTCGATTCTCAACACCCATCTCTTGCCTCAATGCTAGTGCTTCTAATGCATATGCTAAAGCCTTATCATAGTTCGCCAAATCCTTATATCGGTTTGAGAGATCTGATAGCACTGTAGAGAGGAAAAGGCTATCGTTAATTTGTGTTCTTTCCGAAATAATTTCGTTCAGCACATGTGTAGCCGTGGTTATCTGCCCAAGTTCTACATAACTTCTGGCTAAACCTCTGAGTGATCGCAGATAAAGCATGCGATCATTTTGAAACTCACTTATGGCTACTGCATGTTTAAAATAATAATTTGCAGAATCATATTTAACCGCATTAAGATGAAGCCATCCCATTCTTTGGTACGCTCTAATTTTTAGCTCAGGAAAATTACTTAATTCTTGTGATCGTAATAATTCATTTGCAAAATGAAATGCCTTTTCGTATTCCTGATTGTTGTATTTTATAGATGAATCTAGCAGCGCTTTAAGATCTTCTTCACTAAAAGGAATTTCAGACCTACTTTCTTGAACCTGTTCCGCATCTTCATTAAATAAATTGTAAAAAGCAATATTTGTGTAAGCCCTCGGTATCAAACACAGCAGAATTATTATTACTGGTATATATTTATATTTCCTTATCATAAATTATTATTGATCATTAGTGATGTTCTTTTTCTTGACTCTGTGTTTATAAATAATTCTTAATAGTATGAACAAAACAACCACAAGCCCTAACCCACAAATTATTATTATTAATGTCTTTTGTTGATTCTTAGCTCGCTGAATTTCATTCTCTCTTTTAAGCAAGGCATTTTCTTTCTCTTTCTGTTCAAGTTCATAAATGGTATTTATTTCTGATATTCGGGCCATATTTTCATAGGCAAAAATGCTATCCTTCAATAGAGATGACATTACATGATACTCAAGAGCCTTTTGATGATCTCCTTTAATTTTGTATAAGTCAGAATATGATTGATAAATGTCCAAGGTACGCGACCGATGTCCAAATTCTTGAGTTAAATTAAGTGCAGTATCAAGATAAAGAATGGCTTCATCATATCTTTCTAAATTCTTCAAGCAGTTTGCAATACCGCTATAAATTGAAGAATAATAGGTTATATCCTGGGCTTTCATTTTTACTTGTTTTGCTTTAAATTGAATTTCAAGTGATTTCTCAAAATCACCTAATGCACTATAAACACTGCTAATATTACTTAATGCTCGCCCCATACCCACCAAGCTATTATTCTTTTTATGGGCCTTATAACCTAAATCGAAATACCTTAACGCTGCTTCATAATCACCTAAATGTTGAGCAATTATACCATGACTATTATAAACTCTCTCAAGGCTTTTACCTTCATTAACATAAATGACCATCGCCTTATCAACAAACTTTAGGGCATTTGGATAATCCTTTAAGTGCCGGTAAATATTTGACAAAGAAATATAAATAGATCCTATTTCTTTAGGATCACCAATATGTTCTCTGATACGAGCAGCGTCCAACGCATATTTTAAGGATAATTCATAATCAGACAGATCCTTATAAACGGAACTAATCGTATTCATGGTTGAAGCTAAAAACTGCTCATCCGTGATAGCAGTTTGTTTATCTAAAATTTTAGTTAAATAATTCAGGGCCAGTTTTAAATGCCCCATTTTTCGATAAACTTCAGCAATACCACTGTAAGCTTTTAAAAGAGAAACAGAATCTGATAAAAATTCACACAAATCAATCGCTTTCTTGTATTCTAAAACTGCAATATCAAATGAAAGTGTTTTTCTGTTCACTCTACCCAGATGTATTGAAGATTGAACTTGCAAGTCAACCAGTCCTTGCTTTTCTGACAACATAAAAACCTGTTCGGCAAAATAAATACTCTTTTCGTATCTGGCTTCTTGATAATAAAAATATGCGGTATCGAGCATTGATTTTAGCTCTACAGCAGAAAAGATGGGATGCTTATGCTCTTTCCGAACCTCTTTAGTTGAGTGGGATTCCTTTAAACTGAAATCAGATAAAATGGCTGCATCAATATACGTAGGAGCAAACAGAACAACCCACAGCAGCATGGCAGTTATTATTTCAGATATTTTATTCATTAAAATTAAGGTTCCAGATTCTTCCAAATTCAACACTCAATATACAGAGATTTATACTATTATACCATAGGCATTACGCCTAGAGAATTACAAATTCATACCGTTCTTCAATAATTTTCTACTATTCTGTAATAAATTGAGTTTATTTCACTCTAAACAATAAAGCTTCGGAATAAAAAAAAATTGAACGACTAATTGCTACTTTTATAATACCTAATAAAAAAAATTGTCTGTCATATGAATAAAAGTGAGAAGGAAAAACTTTTCATAAATATGTTTAATGAAAACCGTGAGAAAACCTATCGGCTCTGTTATGCCTATTTATACGATAAAACAGAAATCGATGATCTTTTCCAGGAAATAATGGTTAATGTTTGGAATAGCCTGGATAAGTTCAGACACGAATCAAAAATCAGCACCTGGGTTTATCGAATTGCCGTAAACACTGCATTACTTTTCAATAAAAAAACAGCTAAAAAAAATGATCTTTTCTTAAAAACGATTCCTGATTCACAGCATGCAATGGGCACCCCATCTCATAATAGTGAAAGTGACATCAATGAATCAATTAAGCAACTCCATCAATGTATTAATAAGTTAGAAAAACAAGATCGGATCATCATATCACTGGTATTGGAAGGATTAAAATATGAAGAAATTGCTGAAGTTATAGGTTTAACCGCGAGCCATGTCGGGGTGAAAATTAATAGGATTAAGCCTGTATTATTAAAACTAATGAAGGAGGTTCAAAATGGATAATATAAATGAACTTGGAAGTATCTGGCAAAGCATTAAACCAGAGGAATCATTAAATAAAAACCTCAACATAATTGATGAGTCAGTACTAAACAAACTAAGAAAGACTGAAAAAAAACACATGAGAATAAATTTAGTAAAGAGTATAACTGTTGGCATATTACTTGTGTTTTTAAGTTATACCATCCTTACTCGGATTGAACCTTCTATCTTACCAATAATTGCATTAGGGTGGATAATCCTTAGTTTAATTGCAAGCATGATTGTCTATTGGAGAAAACAATACCATAGCTCACAATTTGAATTTATAAAGGATAACTCGACATTTATCCTTAGCACCATTGATAAGCTCAAATCTCAGAAATACATCATCACGCATTTGCTACCTACAATGGCTACCTGTATGGTCATCGGCATTAACCTAATATATTTTGATTTTTTGCAGGAGGAAGAGATGTCTTTCCGAATAATTATGCATATAACAATTACATTGATGCTTTATGGGGTGATGTTTTTAGCGCTCATTGTCCGCAAACGAAGATATAACAAGGACTTTAAACCTTTAATCGAAGAACTGGAATTAATCTATCAAAACCTAAATAAAGATTAAAATGAAGAATATTACAATTAAAAAAGAAGCTTATTTCCTCATATGCGGCGTTTTAAGTTTAATGCTTGGACAGGCCTTGTCATTTTCACCATCTGAATTGGGCATATTTGATTTCCTCTCCGGAGTATTCATGGGACTATCAGTTCCGCTAAACATTTATGGCATCTATTTAGCTGGCAAGGCATTACGCAGTTTTCAAAACTAAGTTTCATTAGAAGCTTGAAGTCAGATCGTGTTGAACTTCCATTTGAAGCAACGACAACGATGATAATTAAATATAGCGCTTGCATGCCAGATCTGGATCTGAACTGTTGATTGCATAAGTATATTTTTATTCAGCGACACTTTTTAATAACTTTGAGCACTAACCTAAAAACTATAACCTATGAAAAAGACAATTTTATTTGCCTTAGGAATGTTTTTATGTTCCTTGCTCATCTCCCAGAATAATCAAACTGAAATCATCTGCCCATGTATGCTCGAATTTAAATTTCCGAATTCGATTGCGGACGGAAATGATTTACTACAAGCATTCGGAGGGATTCCAATACTTCGCTTCGAAGAAGCTCTTGTTGAGAACAATAATCTTGTTTGCAAGTACGCTACTGAGTTCGCCAAATTTGTGTTCGAAGGCTTCGGTTTTGTAATCGACAGACAAGGTGGATTAAGTTCCATACCTTATGACTTAACCTTAACCTTGGAAGAAAAATTTTTAAATGGTTGGACAGCTTCACGTAAAACGGTTAAACTCCCCCACTATCATCGTGGAGAAGTCATCTATACCCTCCAGGCCGAAACCGGTGACTGCTATTCATGGTCTGGTGGTCTTTACAAATCGGTATACAATGGTAACCAAATCACCTTGAAAAGCACTTTTGAAAATGAAGCCCGAGTAAATAATGAAGGTACTGGTTTTATAACCGCTGATACCCAAGCAGGGTTGTTTTCCTCTGAAATAAATAGCAATGCCCTAAAAGATGCCAGCATGATAGGAAAGCAAAATCCTGAGACAAAAAGAATTCCCGACAGCACCAATCAAACTGTTACTAAGGTAATACACAAAGAGTTTGACAAAAACGCTAAAATAAAGCCTCCAAAGACAAGCAAAAAGAAAAAGAAGAAAAATATATGATTCTTTTTTAATCCTCAAATTGGACTTTAAAAGCTCATTAAAACGATCTATTTTATCAGCTTTGATAAACTCAAACAGGCATATCATCGGGATATGGGATACATGAATAAAAGAAGCTTATTTAGAAAACTTCATAAATAAGTCATTCTTTAAATGATTAGCTACTGTCATATATAACAAATCAATATATTCTTTGTAAATTTAAAGGGTAATTCAGTTTTAGCATCTGAATTCAAATTTAGCTCTCAATATCTACAAACATCTGATTATGTTAAGCAACATCATTAATTTTAGTATAAAACATAAGTTTATCGTCATTCTGTTCACCATAACAGTCGCGGCATTTGGTATTTTTTCAATCACTCAAATCCCTGTAGGGGCAGTACCGGATATCACCAACAACCAAATTCAGGTCATTACTACCTCAAGCAATTTGTCAACCCAGGATATTGAACAATTTATTACTTATCCGATTGAACTGGAAATGGCAAATTTGCCCGGCGTAACAGAAATCCGATCCATTTCAAAATTTGGATTGTCGGTGGTAACCATTGTTTTTGACGATAACATGGGTACTTATTTACCACGGCAATTGATCGCAGAGAAAATAAAAACGGCTTCGGCCAATATCCCTGAAGGTTTTGGAGTACCGGAAATGGGACCTATCACCACTGGATTAGGAGAAATTTATCAATACATTCTGGATCTAAAACCTGGTTATGAAGACCGCTATTCTCCTATGGAACTGAGGACTATCCAAGATTGGATTGTAAAACGACAACTTTCAGGTATTCCCGGCGTAGTTGAAGTTAATACCTGGGGTGGATTTTTAAAGCAGTATGAAGTAGCCATTAATCCCGAACGATTAAAATCATTCAACATCACCTTGATTGAAGTTTTTGATGCCATCAGTAAAAACAATAATGTAGCAGGAGGTGCTTATATCGAAAAACAAAATCAAAGTTATTTTATCAGAGGCGATGGAATGGTAAAATCTATGGAAGATGTAGGTTCTATCGTCGTTAAAAACGTAGGTAATTTACCAATACTCATTCGGGATATAGCAGAAGTTCATGAAGGTCATGCCAATCGTTTTGGTGCTATCACAGCAAACGGTGAGGGCGAAAAAGTGCTGGGACAAATCATGATGCTTAAAAATGCAAACTCTAAAAATGTGATTAATGAAGTAAAGAAACGTGTAGCTGAGGTTCAGGAGAGCCTGCCTGAGGGTATATTCATCAATCCGATATTAGAACGAAGTGAACTTATAGCCAAAACATCTTTTACAATAGCTGAAAATTTAATTTTAGGATGCTTAATCGTTATTTTGATTGTGATCATCTTATTAGGCAATATTCGATCAGCTTTAGTTATTGCATCAATGATACCTCTGGCACTTTTATTTACCCTCTCGATGATGTATATTTTTGGAATTGATGCCAATCTCATGAGTTTGGGTGCCCTTGACTTTGGAATCATCATTGATGGAGCTGTAATTATTGTCGAGTTTATTGCCATCAAAATTACAGTAAGCAAAGCCAATTATGACAAGTCTGAAAAGGGAGAACGCCAATCTCTCATTGATAAGATCACCTTCGATGGAGCTTCGAAGATGATGAATTCAGCCATATTCGGTCAGATCATAATTCTTATCGTACTCATTCCAATTTTATCTTTAAGTGGTGTGGAAGGAAAAATGTTCAGGCCCATGGCACTATCATTTAGTTTTGCAATTATAGGTGCCATGCTTTTTGGATTAACCTGGTTGCCTGTGATTTCAGCCTTGGTGCTTAAACCTGTTAAATCCAAGAAGAGAAATTTAGCTGGTTGGATCATGGATACAGCTTACCGATCTTACTGCCCCGTAATAAAATGGTCGTACGGCCATAAAAAAATCATACTCGGGATGGCAATTGCTTCCTTATTTTTTACAGGTTTTCTGTTTACCAGAATGGGCGGGGAATTTGTTCCTACGCTTGATGAGGGTGATTTTGTGATTCAGCCTGTACTAAAAACCGGAACCTCACTTTCCAAAACAATCGAATTAACCACCAGGATGGAGCAGATCTTGATTGATAATTTTACGGAGGTTGATCAAATTGTATGTAGAATTGGTGCAGCAGAAGTTCCCACCGACCCCATGTCGATGGAAGAGATTGATATGATCATCAAACTAAATCCGAAGAATGAATGGACAAAGGCAAAAAACAAAGAAGAACTTGCCGACAAGTTCAAGGAAGCCTTATCAATTATTCCGGGGATAGAATACGAATTTACGCAGCCTATTGAAATGCGTTTTAATGAGTTAATTACTGGTGTAAGGGCAGATATCGCCATTAAAATATTTGGTGAAGATCTTGAGTATTTAGATATTCAGGCAAACAAAATTAAAGAACTAATTGCTGACGTCCCCGGGGCTGCAGATATTATTTTAGAAAAAACAGCCGGGCTTCCGCAGATGAGTATTAAATATCAACGCGAAAAACTAGCCTATTATGGGCTAAACGTGGAAGAGCTAAACCAACAATTGACCATGGCATTCGGAGGTGCAATGGCGGGAAATATTTTTGAGGGTGAGAAAAAATTTGACCTGGTTGTGCGATTACAGAAGGATTTTCGCACGGATATTGATGACATTAATCAGCTCAGTATTGGATTAGCCAACGGAAATCA
The DNA here is from genome assembly GCA_963675215.1 of Bacteroidales bacterium. GTDB lineage: Bacteria > Bacteroidota > Bacteroidia > Bacteroidales. The sequence goes on along the minus strand of OY775914.1, from coordinate 2,286,042 downwards.
AATTCCACTGAAAGAGTTAGCAAAAATTAATTACACCACAGGTCCTGCAAAAATTTCACGCGATAATACCCATCGCAGGGTGGTGGTAAGTGTAAATGTCAGAAACCGAGATTTGCAATCTGTGATCGAAGATATTCGAACAAGAATTAATGAGCATATCCGGCTGGATCCGGGTTACTATATTGCTTATGGTGGACAATTTGAAAATTTACAAAATGCAAGCAAACGACTTATGTTAGCTGTACCTATTTCTCTTTTACTCATTTTCATCTTTTTGCATTTTGCATTCAAATCATTTAAGGAAGCGACAATGATTTTTACCGCCGTTCCGCTGTCTGCTGTTGGTGGTGTGTTCTTCCTTTGGTTAAGAGATATGCCATTTAGTGTTTCGGCAGGGATAGGGTTCATCGCCCTTTTTGGCGTTGCCGTGCTCAACGGCATTGTGCTTATCGAACATTTAAAAGAACTACGAAAGCAAGGAATGAAGGATATGCGCGCGTTAATTTTAAAAGGTACCCGTGAACGATTGCGTCCGGTATTGTTAACGGCAGGTGCAGCTGCTTTGGGTTTCTTACCCATGGCTATTTCTACGTCGGCAGGTGCCGAAGTGCAACGACCACTGGCAACCGTAGTCATCGGTGGTTTGGTAACCTCTACCCTACTCACCATGATCGCATTGCCACTGCTTTATGCCATATTTATTAATGTGACAGGCATCCAACTAAAACCTTTAAAATTCAAAAGAAATCTTGATTAAATCTGTAATAAAATAGACCACTTTATAAGTTCAAATAACATGAAAAAAAGTATGATAACATCAGTAATTTTAGCTCTTCTCTTAGTGATAAGTAATGCGTGCTCAAACACCGTTGAAGACACTCAAAACGAAACTGAAAAATCGGATGAAATGTTGACCATAACTAAGAGCCAATATGCAGAAGAAGGAATGGAGCTGGGTGAGCCGGAAATGCATTTATTTGAAGAAAGAGTAACAGCCAATGGCCATTTAGTTGCTGCCCCTGATGGCATGGCTGAAGTAAATACGCATGTTTCTGGTATTATTAAATCAATGCATTTGATGGTGGGTGATTATGTAAAAAAAGGGCAAACTCTTTGCAGTATCGAGGGCAATGAGATAATTATGATCCAACAAGAATTTCAAGAGCTTTCAGCCAACTTAATGAGCTTAAAAGCCGATTACGATCGTATAAAAATTTTGAGTAAAGAAAATATTTCTTCTCAAAAAGAACTTTTAAGCACAGAAAGTGCATATAAAAGTGCTCTGGCAATACATGCCGGGTTAAAATCGAGATTGGAACTTTTAAACATAAATCCAGAAAATATAGCACAAGGAAAAATCAGCTCGACCATAAAGCTGCTGGCGCCAATTAGTGGCTATGTTTCAAAACAATATTGTAGCCTTGGTCAGTTTGTCGATTCTCAAAAAATATTAATGAAAATTGTCGATACGCAAAAGCTTCAACTTAAATTTTTTGTTTTCGAAAAAGACATTCTAAAACTCAAAAATGATCAGGTTGTTCGTTTTTATAGCCCTGACGCCAAAGCTAAAGCTTTCATGGGTAAATTGATCCGTATAGGAAAATCAATTGATTCAGAAACAAAAACAATTGAATGCACGGCTAGTTTGGACGTAAGTGAAGGAATTAATTTCGTAAATGGAATGTTCATGATGGTTGAAGTAATAACGAAAAACATTGAAACACTTGCTTTACCAGATGAGTCCATTCTAAAATCGGGAGATGACTTTTACATTTTGGTTGAAGAGAAGGAAGACGAAAATAATTACTATTTTAAACAAGAGGCAGTTAAACCAGGAATTACTCAAAATGGATTTACCGCCATTAATATAAAAGACTCATCCAAAAAAGTTTTAATTAAAGGGCTTTATAATTTGGTACTTAATTAAGCGATTTGGTAATAAAATATTTCTGTATCGAAATTTATCAGTTCATGCAGTAACTAATTCCTAAATAAAACATTTGATCAAGAATGATCAAGCCATGATCAAATGCTATCAAATCATTAAAAACTTCATTCATCCTGTTAAATTTAAAAGATTAGGATAATAAACAGCTCCAATCTTTTTTATTAAATTATGCCCAAATTGCAACCCTTTGCATTTTCTGTTGTCATTAATGATGGAAAGAGCCTAAACTAACTTCGAGTTAATTGAATGGAGCTTCATAGAGAAGTCATAGAATTAAGTAAGGAAGGAAATCCTAAAGCCCAGTTTACACTGTATCAGTTGTACGCTAAAGCTATGTACAATATTTGTCATCGAATGATGAATAATCAGGCTGAAGCTGAAGATATGTTACAGGAGGCTTTTACGGAGGCTTTCAAAAAACTTAGTTCTTTCCGATACGAATCGAACTTTGGAAGCTGGCTTAAACGCATTGTGATAAATAAATGTATTAACGAGATAAAACGCAAAAAAGCCGATCTCCAATATTTTGATGATATTTCAAATTTTGATGTTAGCGAAGAGGAAGATTCTGCCTATAAAGCAGGATTAAGCATTGAGAATATAAAACAGGCCATGAAGGAATTACCTAAAGGAAGTCGGATTATTTTTTCATTATACCTGTTAGAAGGCTACGATCACAAAGAAATCTCGCAGATTTTAAACATCAGCGAATCAAATTCTAAATCGCAATACATGCGAGCAAAAAACAAAGTAAAAGCATATTTACAATACCAATTGACATGAAAACAGATGAACTAGAAAAATTTGTAAATGAAAACCGTGACGGTTTTGATGATCTTACTCCTGATCCGGCGATTTGGGCTCAGATTCAGAAAGACACGACCAAGGTTAAAACATTCTCAATTTACAAGCTGATACTCAGAGTGGCTGCAGTTGTAGTCATTTTTGTTTCATCTTATGTTTTTCACGATTATCGCTCAGAAAATAAGCACTCAGCTATGCTGATGGAAGAAGCAGATCAAAGCCAATTGGAAGAGGCTAAAAACTTTTTTGAGGCCAAAGCTTACTACGCATCCTTAATTGGGAATAAAGAGAAAGAGGTTTTTCTTCTTATTAAAGAATATCCTGATCTTAAAAATGAACTTAAAACTGAATTCAAGGAAGTTGATCGTGAATTATCAGAATTACAAAAAGACCTGAAAGACGGAGCCATGAACGAAGTAATTATTGAAGCGATGATCCAGAAATACCGATTAAAACTAAGCATTTTAGAAGAAGTATTGCTTGCTTTATCGGAAGATCAAAACACACAAAAAACCGTTGAACATGAAATATAAATTTTATCTCACATTGTTGGTAGTAATATGGGCTACCACAATACAGGCGCAAGATACGGAGCGACATCGAAGCATTAGCCGTTCCTACCCTGTTAATAATAATACCCGAATTAGAATTGAAAATAAATACGGGAATATTCAAGTCGTGAACTGGGAAAAAGATTCGGTAAAATTTGAAATCAATATAAGTGTTTTTGGTAACAAAAGCGAAAAGGTAATCAGAACTTTTTCATATATCGATGTTGACCTTTCCGCAAGCAAATCATATGTAACGGCAAAAACCGTTTTTGAAAATGAGAAAAATAATTTTTGGACCGATGTTTCTGACTTAACAAATTCCATATTAAAAGGAGGAAACAGTACTGAAATTAATTATACGGTTTATTTGCCTAAAACCAGTGCCCTAGATATAAAAAATAAATTTGGCAATGTTTATTTAGCTGATCGAATGGCCGAAACTTTTATCACTATCTCTAATGGTGATTTACGAGCAAATAATTTTACCGGCTACTTAGATTTAAATTTTAGCCAGGGAACTGCCGATATTAATGAGGTGAACAAAGCATATATCAATTCAAATTATGCAGAATTCACCATTTCCGAAATAGATGAATTAAGGCTTGAAAGTAAATCATCAACCATTAATTGCGATCAAATAAATTCACTCGAACTAAACTCAAAACGCGATAAATTATATCTCGGCGAACTTGGTAACATAAACGGTGAATTTTCATTAAGCTTAATTAGCCTCGATATTCTTACAAAACAGTTAAAATTAAAATCAAATTTCGGAGACCTAATTATCGCACAAGTTGCAAAAGATTTTAATTTTATTAACCTAAGTGGGCGAAATACTGATATTTCATCCACTTTCGAAGAAAATACATCTTTCAAGCTCGATTTAATTTATAATAGAAAAACCAAATTAATTTTTCCAACTTCATACAAAAACCTGAAAGAAGAATACGTTTCGAGAGACAAAGAAGAAAGCCACTTAACCGCAAACTTTGGCAACAATTTAGTAACAACTTCGAAAGTTAAAATTATGATCGCAGCTGGTAAAGTTGAATTAATTAAAAAATAAAAATGAAACCATTAAAATTATTAAAATGAAAAGATTATCATCAATCGTACTATTATTATTCCTGGGTCTGGGAGTAATGTCACAAACCGATACCCAGGAGTATAAAACCATTTTTAAGAAAGACAGAATAAAACATGGTGCTTATGTGGGTCTTGGCTTTAACTACGCCAAAGTAAATGATGACAATGCCATCTTTATTGGTGCCAAAGGTGGTTGGGTGGTCGATCATAAAGTTGTGATTGGATTTGCCGGCTATGGTTTTCTCAATGACCGTCATTTCAATGCTGGTAACGACGACATCAATACCAATTTAGCCGGTGGTTATGGCGGATTTATGTTGGAATACATCATCCTGCCTCATGCTCCTGTTCATATTTCAATTCCACTTTTATTAGGAGCCGGAGGAATTGCGCATACCAATAATTGGGATATGAATTTTTGGGATGAATACTCAAATAAAGCCGATGCTTTTTTCGTGATGGAACCTGGTATTGAAGTTGAATTCAATCTGATAAAATTTATGCGCTTATCACTTGGTCTTAATTACCGTATCACAACAAACATTCAACTTGAAAATACCGACAAAAATGCCCTAAATGGATTATCGACAGGAATTACTTTAAAATTCGGGAAGTTTTAAGCCTCACTTTAAGCCATTTTCCAATAACTTTAATGACAAGTGACACTTTTAGTGTAATTGGTTATAGGAAATTAGTTAAAGCGTCTTTATTCAAACTATCTTCTTTGCGCTTTTTGTTTAGTGCCCTGATACTAAATTCTTATATCTTAATACTTGCTTTTAAATTCTATTTTTATCATCAAATTAACTAATTATTTTCCCTATCTTTAATCCTGAAAATCTTTCCGTAGCAATATCTATTGTTGATCAAAGATTTTCAACTTCAATTTGTAATTTTTCGATCAGCTTTAAAGATCGTTAAAAATATAAACTCAAAGATTGCCCAATTTCTTCTAGGTTAGAAGCAAAAAAAGATATGTGATCTTTAAAAGCAAATTGAAGCCCATGCAAAACACTGCCCTTCAAACACTTAAAACATTAACGCTGCTATTTTTTACATTACTGATATTCAGCTGTGCATCACATAAAAAGCAAAACAAAATAGCTAATTCTTTTAACGAAATAAGTTTCGGAAATGGTGGCGGATTTACAGGATTAACAAATGAGTTTCTTTTAAAAAACAACGGCGAAGTTTTCAAAATTGGTCCGCAAAACCAAACCCAAATAAACCAAATTTCCTCCGATCAAATTAAAGGCATCGCAACCCTGATTAAGGAATTAGATTTTCAATCCCTTCAAATTTCCGAAACGGGCAACATGACCTATTTTATAGAGGTAAGAACTACTACCTATACCCATAAAGTTAGCTGGACAGATGGTTCCAACTCAACAAACCTGAAAGCGTTTTACAAAAAATTAATCCATACTTTAAAATAATTATGATATGAAAAAAATTCTACTCCTTTCATATGCTTTAATCATTTGCAGCATTGTTTTTTCTCAAACAGGCAACCAGTTTAAAAGCCTGCAAAAAAAACAACAGACTTCCACACCAAGCTCATTTTCTTTTACAACAATTCCGAATAGTCGGCATATTAAATCTGCTGCGATTAACGCAAACAGCCAGTTTTCGGTTTCACCAGGCTTGCAAATGCCTGCAGCTGCCTCAATTACACAGGTAAACAAACTAATAATTGACGACGGCTCACCCATTTTCTTTGAAAGAGAGAATAGTCATTTAAAATCATTGCATTCTTCAAATGAAGATTATTTCTATTCATTCTTTGAATCGGCAAAATCAACCACAAAAATCTACCATCCAAAGGATGAATTGCAAATCACCAAATCCACTACCGACGAATTGGGCATGACCCACATTAAAGCACAGCAATATTTCAAAGGGGTAAAAGTTTACGGTGCAGAAATGTATTTACATAAGGGTACAACAACTGATTTATTTACCGGGCGAATTAGTATGATAGATCCTGCGCTGGGAACTTCTCCCGGGATCACAAAAATAACGGCTATAAACAAGGTATTTGATGACCTGAAAAGTAAAACCGTTATTAAAAACCTTTCTGTTAAAGAAAAAGAACTACTAAATTACGATCAACCTGAATGCGAACTTATGGTATATCAAGGGCAACTTGCCTTCAGTATTTCGTACCGTCCCAATTTAATTGAGGAATGGAAATATTTTGTGAATGCAAATACCGGCGAAATTATCCATTCATTCAATAATACCAATTCTGACGGAGCAACAACGGCAAATGCGTATGATCTGAATGGCATAATAAGAACAATCAACACCTATCTGGAAGCAGGAACTTATTATTTGTATAATATTTCCGAATCCATGTTTGACCCCACCAAATCGGAAGGGATTATCATGACCCTGGATGCGAATAATACCTCCACCTCCGATTTGAATTATTCACAAATTACGTCTACGAACAATACATGGACCAACCCGGCAAGTGTCTCAGCCCATTACAACGCCGAACAAGCATACACCTATTTAAAAAACACTTTTAACCGCAATTCTATTAATGATCAGGGTGGAGACATTATTTCACTGATTAATGTTGCTGAAGATGATGGAAGTTCGATGCAAAACGCATTTTGGAATGGGCGTGCAGTATTTTACGGAAACGGAGGTACTTATTTTGAACCATTGGCCGGTGCGCTGGATGTAACGGCTCATGAAATAGGGCACGGAGTTGTTTCTAACACCGCTAATTTAGAATATTATGCACAACCCGGAGCCATCAATGAAACCTATGCAGACATTTTTGGGTCGATGGTGGATAGGGATGATTGGCTGATTGGAGAAGATATTACAAAAACCACTTATGCACCATCGGGGGCATTACGAAACATGGCCGATCCGCATAATGGAGGAACTTCAAGCGATTATTACTGGCAACCCAAACACTTTTCTGAAGTTTATATTGGCGAAGAAGACAATGCAGGCGTTCACATTAATAGCGGAATTGGCAATTATGCCTATTATCTTTTTGCAACCGCTACAAACAAATCAAAGGCAGAACAAGTATTTTACCGGGCATTGACCAATTACCTGGTCAGTAAATCAAAATTTGTTGATTTTCGTCTGGCGGTAGTGCAATCAGCCAAAGATTTGTACGGTAATAACTCGGCCGAAGCGACTGCGGCAGCCTCAGCTTTTGATGCAGTAGGAATTTATGAAGACAGCCAGGTTGAATATGCTCAGGAATATGAAGTGAATCCAGGTCAGGATTATCTCCTTACCTATGATACCGATTCTTTAAATTCGAATACGCTATACAGAAGTTCAACAACCGGCGCTTATTTTTATTCCTTATCAACTACTGCGATGAAACGTAAAGTTTGTGTGTCAGATAATGGTAGCGACATTCTGTTTGTTTCAGACGACCATAAAATCAGAGCCATGAAATCAGACCCCAATGCACCCAGCGAATATATCCTCTCGAATGAAGCGTTTTGGGACAATGTAACTTTATCAAAAGACCGAAATCGCTTGGCTGCCATATCAACCCAAATTGATACGGCCATTTATGTTTATGATTTTATTTCGCAAAGTTGGGCCAAATTCAGGTTGTACAACCCTACCACCAGCCATAATGGTGACAATGCCGGAGGAGTTCTTTATGCAGATGCCATCGAATTCGACCACACCGGTGAATTTTTGATTTATGATGCATTTAATTCGCTGAACTCAAATCTGGGAGCTGATATTACTTATTGGGACATTGGTTTTATCAAAGTATGGGACAATAATACCGACAATTTCGGTGATGGGATGATCACGAAACTTTATGGTTCTCTTCCGGATGATGTTAGTATAGGCAATCCAACCTTTTCTAAAAATTCACCTTATATCATTGCATTCGATTATTTGGATGGCGCCAGTGGTGAATACGCCATTCTGGGTGCCAATTTACTAACAGGTGATGTTTCTGTGATTACAACCAATGCAACCGTAGGCTCTCCTTCATTCTCAAAGAATGATGATATGATCGCCTTCTCGGCCCTTAATACAAGCAGCAAAGAGGTAGTTGCAACCATCGGTCTGGCCTCTGACAAAATTAGCGGAAGTGGAAATGCCTCGATCATCGTGGCTGATGCGAAGTGGCCTGTTTTTTATGCAACCGGCGTAAGGGATCTAAGATTAGAACCTGTAGCCAATTTCACTGTCGATGTAAAAAGTGGTACAGCTCCTTTAGAAGTAAAATTTTATGATTTATCAATCAATAATCCCACAGCGTGGAGTTGGACATTTGCAGGAGGTACACCTTCAAGTTCTACTCTACAAAATCCAAGCATTACATATAATAGCCCGGGCACATATCAGGTAAGTCTCACCTGTAGTAATGATGCGGGCAATCACAGTGTTACTAAATCAAGCTATATCGTTATTTCGACCAATACAGGTATTGATGATTCTTTAAATAAGCTCTTTACTTTTTATCCCAATCCGGTGACCGACAAGCTCTATGTTCACTCCGAAAAATATTACCGCTTAAGAATATTTTCAGTAAGCGGTGAATTGATGAAGGATATTTATAATCAGCAGGAAGTGGACTTAAGTCATTTGAGCACGGGTATGTATATTTTAAAATTTGAAATAGCGGGTAAAATACTGAACGCTAAAATCATGAAACGATAAAAGGCAGAAGCTCAATTTCGTTAAACATATGCACATCCAGGCTATCGATAGGTGGTCTTCTCGAACCCATTGAAAGGATTCTGAACGCTCCTTATTATATTCTTTATACCACGGAAACATGCTGTCTTCTTCCAAATGCTTTTGAAAAATTTATTCAAAAACTAAATTCTGATCAGAAACTACTTGAAAATTTAAAATGAAAATGTTTAAATTAGCACTGCTGAAAATAAAAAATACTACTACATAGACTATTTGTTATGGCTGGAATTCAGCATTACAATGAAAATAACTAAATAAACTAAACAAAATCATGAAACCAAGATCACTATCAATTATTGCAGGTATAAGTTACCTGATTATTTTCTTTGCGGCAATATTTGCTAATTTCTTTGTACTCGAATCAATCCTGAAAGATCCCTTGGTAACCATCCAAGAGAATCATTTGATGGTTAGATTTGGAATTATAGCTTTTTTGATTACAGTTGTTTTTGATGTTGTTATCGCATGGGCTTTATACGAATTATATAAAAAGAATAACTTATCGGGGCTTAGTACTCTTTTTAGAATGATGCACGCTGCAATAATGGGTGTAGCTGTATTTGCACTGGTTATTGCTTTATCTTCAACTACTACTCAAGAAATACTCAAGCAAGTTGATATTTTTAATACTATATGGCTAATTGGTTTGTTCTTTTTTGGAATGCATTTAATCCTATTGGGTAGAATAATAAAAAAACCAGGGATCATTGCTATTTTCCTCATTATTGCCGGGATTATGTATATGATAGATACGTCAGCACATTTTTTATTATCGAACTATGACGACTATGCTTCAACATTTTTAGCAATTGTTGCAATCCCAAGTATCATTGGTGAAATGTCATTTGCCATTTGGTTGCTTGCTAAAGGAGGCAAAGGTTCAACTGAATATTCAAACAAATGATTAGGTTCTTCCGAAAATTAAGAAGTAAGCTCCTTTCCGAAAACAAGTTTACCAAATACCTGATTTATGCCTTAGGAGAAATCATATTAGTTGTTGTTGGAATACTCATTGCGCTTGCAATTAATAATGGAAATCAGAAGCGTATTATCGCAAATAATGAACAAACCTATTTACTTGGATTAAAAGAAGAATTTCAAATAAGTAAATCCAAATTAACAGAACTAATAGCTGTAAATCAGCGTAATTATAATGGGGCTAAAAAAATACTGGAGTATATATCTACCAGGGATGAGCAACCTGCTGAAGTTGTGTTTTCTGAATTAATGTATGCTACATTTTCAACGGATATTTTGTTTAACCCCAACACTTCGCTCTTGAATGAAATGATTAGTTCGGGAAACTTAAAGAATCTCTCAAATACTGACTTAAGAAAACAATTAACCAACTGGATTTCAACAATGGAGGATATTACCAGGCAAGAAAGGGAACTCGGAATTCAAAGAGAAAAAGTACTTGATATGTTTCAAACTGATAAACACAGCTTGAAAACAATTTTTAAACAAGCAGGTGTGTATGATGAACTTGGCTTACCAAAATCCAAGAATGAAGTCAGTAACTTAGGCTTACTTAATTCTACAGAATTTGAGAATAATATTCTTATGTTTATTTTGGCCAGTTATGCTACAGAAAAAGCACACTATCATCCATTAATGCAGGATTTAGATAAAATTCTGAAACTAATATCAAAAGAAATTAAATAATATAAAATTACAAAACCAAAACAATAATATAAGTTTCTGTTCATGCCTGGCTTTGCTCAAGAGCTTAGTTCAATTTGATTATTTTATTAACTATACTAAATCGTACTTAAAAACCACTAAAAAAACCATGGATAATTCAAAAGTTTTTAAAATGACCTTCGCAAGTGTTTACCCGCACTATATTACTAAAGTTGAAAAGAAAGGTCGAACGAAAGAAGATTTAGATAAAATCATTCATTGGTTAACCGGATACGACGATAAGGCCTTAAAACAGGTAGTCGATAAAAAAATTGATTTCAGAACATTTTTTGCTCAAACTCCGAAAATGAATCCAAATACCCACAAAATCACAGGTGTGGTTTGTGGCGTAAGGGTTGAAAACGTGGAGGACAAACTCATGCAGAAGATTCGCTATTTGGATAAATTGGTTGACGAACTGGCAAGAGGAAAGTCTATGGAGGAAATTTTAAGACCCTAAAATCATTTCCCGAAAAATTCGGCTGAATTTCACTATTTTTTCAAACCTAACAATATTCCCCGATTTTATACTTTTCAAATTTCTAAAGTTTTTTGCAACCCTTTAAAAAAAGTTTTGTCATTAATAGAAAACACAACTTGTAGGTCAAAAAGCTAGAAAAATGAAAACAAAAAAAATGCTATTACCAATCATTCTAATTGCCATCAGTTTGAGCATGAGTTCCTGTTTAGACCTTATCGACGGTATTGATGGAAATAACAACCCAACTACTGAAATAAGAAATGTGCCCTCTTTTAAAGGTGTTGTTTCACGAGGTGCCTTTGAGGTAAGAATTATTCAGGGAACCATTAATGAGGTAGTAATTAATGCTGAATCAAATCTGCTTCAATTTATTGAAACCAGAGTTTCGGGCAATAACCTCATTATTAAGACGCATAACAATCGAAGGTTAAATAATCATAAACCGATGATTATTACGGTTACCACTACTGAAATTGATAAAATTGAACTTGATGGATCGGGCTATATATCATCAGATTCGATCGATTCTCCTGAACTCGATCTCAATTTATCGGGTTCCGGACATATTGAATTGGATATTTCTGTTGATGATTTATACGGTTCCATTTCAGGTTCAGGTCATATTGATTTATCAGGCTTTGCAACCCATGGAAAACTTAATATCAGTGGCTCCGGTAAGCTTGATGCCCGCGATTTAATCATGGACGATTGTATGGCACGTATCTCTGGATCCGGTAAAATGTACATTTTTGTAAACGATTTTATCGATGCAAGTATTTCCGGCAGCGGTAGTATTTATTACGACGGGAATCCAAGTGTAACTTCGCATATTTCAGGTTCAGGAAAAGTAATTCATTTATAAATTATTTATCTCGGTTCATTGAGCGTAGTCGAAATACCCGAGATCTCCTATCAATTATTCAAAACATAATTCAATTATAAAATGAAAAAATTAATCTTTATCACACTCATCATGCTAATCGGTTTTAGTGCAATTTCACAAAACGATGAGGAAGAATACCGAACATTATTTAATAAAGGCCGAACCAGCCATGGCGCCTATGGAGGTTTAAGTATAAATTACTCGCAAATGGAAGGCAAAGATGCGCTCATTGTCGGTGCACGAGGTGGCTGGATTATCGATCATGGATTTTCTATCGGCTTTGCAGGATATGGTTTTGCTAACGATTTCCACTATAATGATATTCCATCTAATACAAGATCCGGTTTGGTTGGTGGCTATGGCGGTTTATTGTTAGAATCCATTATTCTTCCAAATTCACCTATTCATTTGTCTATCCCTCTTTTAATTGGCGTTGGAGGTGTCTCTTATGGCGACAACTGGGATTTCGGTTACGATTTCTGGGATCGTCAATCAAATGAAGCTGATGCTTTTTTTGTAATAGAACCAGGTGTTGAGCTTGAGTTAAATTTAATCAAATTCATGCGAATCTCTGCAGGCGTATATTACCGACACACTTCGAATATTCAGCTTCAAAATACCGACAAGCATGCACTTAATGGTTTATCAACAGGAATTACTTTAAAATTCGGGAAGTTTTAGGCTCCATTATCCGAACGTTTATTTTAGCGTCTTCATGGTATTGAAGGCGCTTTTTTTATTGACCCACCCCATTGCTTTGGCTATATTCTGTTTTCTATTTTCTGTATTCTGAATTCTCCCGATTAATGAAATAAATTATCGACCAATCAGGCATTTAGACCGATTTAAATTTATGAGAATCAAGTGGTATATCATAATCTATATTTATTTTTATTGGCAGATAACTTAAACCCAAAAATTATGCGATCACTTGTAAAATATTCATTATTGGCTTTTTTCTTTTTAGCCGTCAATTCGGGTATAATTGCCCAGGAAGCAAAAAAAACGTTAAGCATAGCAGATTATCCAAAATGGAATAGAATTGTCTCGACCAATCTTTCGGATGACGGAAACTGGATGAGCTATAGTTATCGTCCCAACGATGGAGATGATACTTTATATGTCAAAAATATTGAAACAGGTAAGCTTTTTTCTGATCCTTATTGCAGCAACCCTGCTTTTTCTCCCAATTCAAAATGGGTAGCTTATGAAAGAAACCTCACAAAAGAGGAAATAAAGAAGCTAAAGAAAAGTAAAAAAGAGGTTTACAGTAAAGGAGTTTTACTGAGTTTGGAAACTGGCAAAAAAATGGAATGGGATAAAATTAAGAGTTTTAGTTTTTCTCCAACTCAGGACTTTTTTACTTTAAAAAAAGAAAGTGAAAATAAAGACATTAAAGGCTCTGATCTCTTAATCAGGAATTTGAATAAGAATCAATTGATGAATTTGGGGAATGTAAGCGAATATAAGTTCAACAAACAGGGAACATTATTAGCCTATTTAATAGATGCCGACGGCATGGCCGGTAATGGTGTATATTTAATGAATTTGTTAAATGGAAATATTAACATTTTAGACACTGACTCAGCAACTTATAGTTCGCTCACCTGGGATGATGAAATGCTTTATCGAAATGAATGGGGAAGCAAAGGAATTGCAATTGCTGTGCTTAAAGGAAATACACCGAAAAAAGTACAACAAAGCGTTAATTCGCTGCTTGTTTTTACAGACTTAAATACTACCCGTCCTCAACAAAAAATATTTAAACCGAGTGAAAATAATTTCCCTAAAGGATATGTAATCAGCGATCTGGGCAATATAAGTTTTAGCCTAGATAACAATCGAATTCAAATTAATATCAAAGAACAAGCTAACAAAGATAAGCTGAGCCGCGACTCCATTGCAAACGTAGATGTTTGGCATTGGAATGATGAAATTATTCAATCAGTGCAAATGCGCCGGTCGAACAGAATTAAGAACTTAACTTATAGTGGGATTTTGCATCTTAACGACATGAAATTTGTACAGCTCGCATCCGATGATATGCGAGATGTGCGTTACAATCGAAATCTTGATCGAGCAATTGGAGGCGATCCAAAACCTCATATTTCTGACATAAGCTGGGGAGGTGGATTTAGCGATTATTATGACCTCGACACCAGAACCGGAGCAAAGAAATTGATCGATACAAAAGTTGGCAGAAGTATGGGACTTTCTCCTTCAGGTTCTCATTTTTTATTTTTCAAAAAAGGAGAATTTTTTGCCTATAATTTATTCACCAAAAGTTTAGTTAATATCTCAAATGCAGTTGATGTTAGCTTCTTTAATATCAATGAAGATCACCCATTTGAAAATCCTTCATACGGGATGGCTGCTTGGTCAAAAGATGGCAAATCGGTTTATCTGAATCACCTGTATGATTTATGGTCGGTAGCCCTTGACGGAAGCGGTGGATATAACCTCACCGGAAATTACGGAACCACTAACGAAGTTCAGCTTCGTCTGGCCAGAATAAACGATTTACCCTACGTTGATTTAAAAGCCGACAACTACCTTTCAGCATATGGAGAATGGACCAAAAAATCAGGTTATTTTAAACTGAAAGATGGGAAAGCACCTCAGGAACTTGCATTTAGCGATCATCGATTTGGCCGCATCAACAAGGCAACTGATGCCGATCGTTTTATCTTTAGCAGAGAAACTTTTGTGGAATTTCCGGATTATTACAGTACGGATGCAAAATTCAAAAATCTTTCGAAACAAACCGATGCAAACCCACAACAAGTTGATTATAATTGGGGTAGCAGAAAATTGATAGAATTTACCAATAAGCAAGGTGTAAAATTAGCTGCCACACTAACACTTCCTGCTAATTACGAAGCCGGGAAAAAATATCCAATGTTGGTTTATTTTTATGAAAAAGTATCGAACAGGCATCATAGTTATTCTATGCCTGCTTATGATGATCGTCCACATATGTCGGAATATGCCAGTGACGGCTATTTGGTATTAATGCCCGACATCAAATATTACGAAGGAAAACCGGGTTGGTCTGCCCTCGATTGTGTGACTTCCGCCACTAAAAAAGTAATTGAATTGGGCTATGCCGATCCCGATCACATCGGAATGCAAGGCCACAGTTGGGGAGGTTATCAATCCTCATTTATTTTAACCCAAACAGATATGTTTGCCTGCACAGTGACCGGTGCTCCGGTTACCAATTTAACCAGCATGTATAATATTTTATACAAAAACAGTGGTACCAATAATCAGGGGATTTTTGAATTGGGGCAGGTAAGAATGGGAAAAGGAATGTTTGATGATTTTCAAAATTATTACGATCAATCACCGGTGCAGAATGCGCCCGGAATTAGCACCCCATTTATGATTTTGCATGGAACAGTTGATGGTGCAGTAGATTGGAACCAGGGGCTTGAATTTTACAATGCGGCCCGTCGTTTGGGTAAAAAAGTAATCCTGCTCTCCTACCCCGACGAAAACCATCATTTGGCAAATAAATATAACCAGATTGATTTTCAAACCAGAATGAAAGAATATTTTGATCACTACTTGAAAGGGGCCGAAGCTCCAGAATGGATGAAACAAGGCATTCCACAGATTGACAAGCTTTATAACAGAGCTAAGTAAGTTGATTTATCTATGAAAGAAAAAGCGCTCAAAATATTTTTGAGCG
The DNA here is from genome assembly GCA_963675215.1 of Bacteroidales bacterium. Taxonomy (GTDB): domain Bacteria; phylum Bacteroidota; class Bacteroidia; order Bacteroidales. The sequence continues at coordinate 2,270,205 of OY775914.1, read as the reverse complement.
CTTTTCTTATTTGCAAGCTTTAGTTCTTTAATTCTTCTTGCTGTAGTCTTCTATCATTTTTAGTTTAATCAATTTTTTCAAAAATGGCAGTAAATTTTTTATTATTCTTGATACGAATCACACAATTTCTTTCATAATCACCACCTTTCCATCTTACAAATCTATAACCCTCATTTGCAATGGCTTCCATATGAATGGGAATATCAGAGAAAACAAGTCCATCACATTTACCCTCTTCAAGTTTATATCCCATCAAAGATATGCTACCTGCATTTTCATCATTAATATCTATTTTCAGATTTACGGGATTGTCTAAATCAAAATAATCGATCATGCTTTCTCTTAGCACACTTGGTCTGCTAATCGCAAATGCCCTATAATATTTAACATTTGCTTCCCATTCTACCTGCGACCCCGAAGTTTCAAAACGCGGAATTACTGATTGTCTTATTCCACCCCATTTTATAGAATTCCGGGCTATTTCAGGTTCTATATTTCTTTTAACACTATCAAAAACAGTTAATACATGCGTTGGCTCAAAAATAGTATTTAGGCAAACAGCCATCCTTTGAATGAATTCGAATTTAAATTCTTCATTCTCAAATAACTTTCTGATTAAGTAATTCGACCACGGAACTGTAAAATACTGCGTGGTGTCTTCAGCAAGCATATGTTCAATATAATTGAACCTTACTGTCCCTTTTTCTTTAAAAGATAAATCAGTGTCATACAATATCCAACGCCATTTACCGGTTTCATTCCGCTCTTTCCAGAACTTCTGATTACTTAATGGCCAATCATAGTTACTGATATATACTTGGGTTGTCACATAATTCATAAATTCATTAAAATCAATCCACTCTTTTACCTTCTCATAATTTTCTTTTATCGAAAGTTCATTTTTATCAATGAAATCGAGCATTTTTTTATATTCATTTATATTACCATGGCTTGCTTCCATTTCATTAGCATAAACGCTATTAGCTTCAATAATATCTATTTTAGAAGGATTTACCCCGTGCTTATTTTTAATGTAATGCTCATTAATCTTTTCACGAATATTGTGAATCCCCCAATATTCGCCATTTAAGTAAACAACAGCTGGTTGGTATAATTGAGCATCTATGTCAATTTTACCGTTAACCAAAGTGTGAATAAAGCCATCCAAAAACATGGTTATACCCCAGTCATTACCTCCTGTTCGTAAAAGAAAACTTTTTATGGTTTCAGGTGATTTTTCACCAAACAATTTATAAGGTACTGCTTGGCTCCCATATTTTTCTCTGGCAAAAATGGCCAATGTTTTTTGCGCATGATTTCTACTCGATCGTCCATGAATTTTCACTCCTGCATTCATATTAAACCCCAATTTGCCATAGGTATCAAAATACTCCACCGTAACCGGTCTTTCCCAGTCTTGAAAGTAATTTGCCGATTCCCACACGTCTCTTATATAGTTTGTGCCTTCAACATAAATACCAAAATCATTATCCCAAAGATGCGTAGGATCAATTGTTAATGAAACTACAGGCAAATTAATTAGTTCGTTTATGAAGAATGAGTGAGTGACAACTTTGCTCGGTAATCTGTCTGTTGAAAAAGTTATAGCTTTAACAATCGTATTTTTACCAATTTCAATGGGTGTTGAAAAAACATTGGATGATAGGTTTGGTTTAGATCCATCAAGCGTAAAACATATTTTCTCGCCTTCACGTGAAACAGAAAGAGCTAAGCTTAATGGCTTTTCATAAAATCCTGCTTTTTCAGAAAAGATTGGTTCGTTTGAGAAAAGTACTGTTTTATTACCAAATGTTGGATTCATTTTCATCGGCGTTGGCTCATGAAAATATACCAACTCGTTCAATGAACCTGACAGTCGGCCATAAGAAAGGTCTGGTATTTGTGGTGGATATGCAACTGAATCAACCAATTCAAGTTCCTTATTAAACAAATAAATGGTTTCTCCATCGGCACTTAGCATAAAATTTTTATAATCTGGATTATTTTCTTCATCAAACCAAAACACTTTAAATTCTTTTGGACCAATAGACCAACCAAAAGGAATTTCCCACTTTTTAGGTTTGGTTTTGTTATCACTTAAATACCAGTTCCCAATCGAGATTCTTGTGTCGCTCGCATTATAGATTTCAATCCAATCTGCAAAATTTTTACTTTTTCCGTTCAGATTAACTGAGTTATTTGAGGCCAGAATTTCATTAATAACAATTTGAGCTCTGCTTTCAAATGCCAAAAAAAGCAATAATTGTAATACCACAAAAACGATTATATTTTGTCTCATCGTACAAATTTAGTTTTTATAATGAAACATTTCATCCCTATTCTATGCCATAATTGTTAACATTCTGACTACTTCAATCTTATTGTGATTCATTAATTAGCTTTTAAAAAAAGAGGTGTTCAAAAACGTACCAAACTATTCATTAACGTACACCTGTTAAATGCCTATTGGTTAATGAGACTTATATCTGATTTTTTTCAATTAGCACATTGTCTCTTTAGCAGATTATTTTCCTATCTTTATGACTGAAATTCTTTTCGCCTTCCGAATACAATAATAGATTAAGAATTTCAATCTCCCCGGAAACTGAATTTTATTGATCAATTATTTATTAATCGATAAAACCAATTTTATAATGATGAAAAAAACAGGGATAATTATTATTCTTACAAGTATTGTTTTATTAATTAGTTGCAATAGGCAAACCGAAAGAGTTGCGTTGACTCCAAATATTTCAGTTGTGCTTCCTGTCAATTACAAAACGATAAATGATGTTAAAAAAGCCAAAGGAACCTCGTATATAGCAAGGTATCATAACGACGAAATTTTTGTTAGTAAACTCATCCTAAAAGAAATTGACAAGCTAAGCTTGGAGGACAAAAAAGAATTAATTAAAACCAATCTATTTAGCTTTATGAAACCATTGAATGGAATAAATTTAATAAGTTCTGAGGAGGAGATTGGTGATATATTACAAAACAATTTTAGTTTTGAGCAAAATAGAAAGGATAGTTCTTTTATTGTTTTTGGAAAATTAATTCTAGAGGACACGAATTTTCTAATGATATCATATAAGACCATGAACCCAATCTCCAACAGCTCTGCAAATGACAAAGAAAGATTTATTAAATCTATGAAATATAAACAGTAGCTACTGATTACTTCAATGATAAATATCGGTGGGTTATGATATGTTTGTGGTACCAGAAGCTATTATTGGAAAATCAAAAGAAAGCAAAGATAAAGTGATACAAGAGTTCGTAAATAAGGGAATTAAAAGATTAGATATTCGTTCGCTGAATAATAAACAAAGAAACTCAATTTCATTTTCATCTCTACTCAATAATGATCTTTGGAAAATAAAATATGTTAAAAGGAATACAGCAACAATTCAGGCAACCAAAAGGACTGATCGGAAAATTCGTTTCACTGGTGATGCGAAAAATGAACAATAAAATTTACGATGTTATTATTGAAAATATGTCAATCAAGGATCATGAAACGATATTTGAAATTGGATACGCACATGGCATTGGAATAAAAAAAATATTAGCCAAAAATGATTGTCAAATTTCGGGCATCGATTTTTCTGAAACCATGCACAAAGAGGCTTTAAAGAGGAATCAAAAGCATATTAAAAAAGGTAAAGCAGCATTATTTTATGGTGATTTTTTAATCGAGGAAATGCCTGACCAAAGCTTTGATAAAATCTTCTGTCTCAATGTGGTTTACTTTTGGGATGATTTAGAAATCCCATTTAACAAAATCAGAAATGGACTTAAAAAAGATGGAAATTTTCATTTATATATGGATGCGCCGGTTCAACTTGTTCAACAAGGATTAATCCACGAAGGTATTTTTAAGATGTACACCATTGATGAAATTATCGATAATTTAAAAAAAGTCGGGTTTACTCAAGTTGACTTCCAGCATCAAAATGGTTATTTTGTCAACTGCAAAAAATAACGTTTTAGTATGATTTAGAAATCAAAACCATGAGTCTTAAAGCCTTACAGAAATCAGCCGGTGTTACACCCGACGGGAAGTTTGGTAAAAACACCTTTAAAGCCGGAGCAACTTATCTGGGAATAACTGTTCATGAACGTGCGGTTCATTTCTTTGCCCAACTGGCTCACGAAAGCCAATTGTTTACTCGATTTACTGAGAACCTCAATTATAGAGCAAGTGCCCTTTTAAAGGTATTCAGCTCATATTTTCCTGACCAGGAAATAGCAGATATTTATGCCCACGATCCGGAAAGAATTGCCAACCGGGTTTATGCCAACCGCAATGGAAATGGGGACTACAAATCGGGCGATGGCTGGAAATATCGCGGCAGAGGGGCGATTCAGCTCACAGGAAAAGATAATTACACTGCTTTTTCTGAATCGATAAACAATCCGGAGGTTTTAATTAAACCTGAAATAGTAGCCCAAAAATATGCCTTCACCAGTGCCATGTTTTTCTTCGATAAAAATAAATTATGGAAAATTTGTGATGAGGGTTTCTCGATGCAAACAATTGAAAAACTTACACGAAAAATCAATGGTGGTTTAAACGGAATTGAAGAGCGAAAAGCATTAACTTTAATATACAAAAGATATATATTGTAATAATTTATATTGAGAAATTATGAATCAAAAAATAGATATTAAAGCCATAGAAATTTTTGCAGGACCAATTATGGAAGCTCAGTTGGTTAAAAGCCTGTTAGAAAATGCTGAAATTGAAACCTATTTGCAAAACGAATATACAGGAACCTTAGTACCCTGGCAAGCATCGGGAGGAGGAGCAAGTCCCGTAAAAGTCATTATTTCAAGTGAGGATTTGGAAAAGGCGATGGAAGTTATGGCAGATTACGAGAAAACGTGCAGATCCTAGTTTTTATAATTTAGAAGATATTGAGTAATCTTTTTATTTAAGCCTCAACCCATTTACGAGCCTCATCCATTGTATCACAAATCATGAATTTCCAACCTGAGGATTTCATTTTTTCCTCGTATAATTTGATGTTTTTAATTAGTTCTTCATCTTTAGTGATGTGAACCATTTTAAGGTTCTTATTCCAGTTACTTGCTTTTAATTCAAGATCCGATATAATTCTAATCTGCTTTTCCGTAAACTCGTCAAATTTAGCGTCTGAGAAATCACAAATTTGGTAGCGGCTTGTATCAAATTTATTATTCCCATAAAACTCGCCATTTGCCATGATATTATCTGAGGCAGTAATTAAACCAGTCCATTTGATTAGCATCCCATTTTCTTCCCAAGTAATTTTATAGGCCATATTACTTTTTTTTGCAAAGTTATTAAAATCAATAATTTAAAGATAGTGATTTATTATACAAGTTTTAACTATAAATAATGGTTCAAAGCTCTTTAGCATATTTTCTAATAAATAAGGTTCCCCAACGAACTGAGGAACCTTATATTAATAACTTAATAATATTACTTAGTTTTGATACTACATCCAATTGCTTTTGTTTCAGCTATTTCAACACTACGACCATTAAGTAATGCGTCAATTGCATCTTCAAGATAAGTTTCTTTAACGGCATCGGCATCCGCATAATTATCATCTATGGCTCCGATATAACGAACGATAAACTCACCAGCAACATTTTCAAGTAAGAAAATGTGAGGGGTTCTGGTTGCACCGTATTCAGGGTAAACTTTCTGACCTTCATCAAATAAATAAGGGAAAGTAAATCCTTTTTCATGGGCACGCTCATGCATGGCTTCGGGTGAATCACCAGGTTTTACTTCCGGATCGTTAGGATTAATAGCTACTACCGGATAACCTAATTCCTTGTATTTTTTATCAATATCAATTAAGCGATCCTGATAAGCAATGGCATAAGGGCAAGTATTACAGGTAAAGGTTAAAATGACCCCTTTGGCATCATTAAAATCGTTTAATGAAACCAGGTTCCCTTCAACATCTTTTAAACTAAAACTTACAGCTTTATCACCTATTTTTAAACCGTCTGCTAGCACTACTGTACTTAACAACGAGGCAAAAATGAATATTAATGTTTTTTTCATATGTCTATTATTTTTGTGATTCAATGATTGATTTCAATTCTTCATAAGAATAACTACCCTCATGAAATGTCCTAAAGTTTTTATTGTACACAACCGTTGCAGGAATAGAACCACTCCATTTAGGAGAAACCTTATTAATCCATACATTGGCATTTGGATCAAACAGAAGTATAACTTCAGATTTTAGCTTATGCTCCTCGATAAAAGGCAATACCTGAGTTTCTAACTGTTGTGGAAAATCCATACTCACCAATAGAAATTTAACTTTATCATTTTTATATTCAGCTGCTAATCGCTCAAAGTCGGGGAGTTCATTAACACAAGGTTTGCACCATGTGGCCCAAAAATTTACAATGTAAGTGGTGTCATTTTCATGATGTAAGCGTGGCTCTAATTGATCGAAGTCCACAATTTCAATAACTTCAACCTGCTCCTCCGATGCTTTGTTATTGCATGAATGCAATAAAACTGTACTTAGCAAAACCAGAAATAAGTATTTCATTACGTAAATATGATTTTAAAATACAAAAATACATATAGAAAAATGAGAATCAAGTGGTGGAAGGTATTTAACTATAATTTAACACAAGTTTTAAGGAATTTGAAATTGCTTTAAATGATCTTCAATTCGCTTTGATGATTTGGTAAGGGATAGACCACCCAAAGCGGTGCATCGTAATTCATGAGGCATACTCTTGCCTACCTCGAGCATTGTTTTAATTACCTCGTCAAAAGAAACCAAGGGATCGTAATTGGCCAGGGCCATATTTGCACAGCTCAGCGCATTAGATGCTGCCATGATATTTTCTCCTAAACAAGGTGCTTCTACCCTATTGGCAATGGGGCCACAAATCATCCCCAAGGAATTTTGAAGTGCCAATGATGACACCGTTATGGATTGTTGTAGATTTCCTTCAGCCAGTGTAACCAGCCCAGCTGCTGCCATAGCCGAGGCAGCACCACATTCAGCCTGACAACCGGCTACCTCTGCCACGAAACTTGCTTGTTTGCGAATAAAAACACCAATCAACCCTGCTGATAACATTGCCTCAGTTAATTGATCCTTACTTGCATTCAAATGTTCGGAGGCCGCGATTAGAGTTCCGGGAATGGTACCTCATGATCCTGCCGTTGGGGCAGCTACAATTAACCCCGTTGAACTTTTGGTTTCCATAACCGCAATGGTGTACAAAATCATCCGATTCAACATGCCTCCATCCAGTAAAGCTGAAGCATCCATTTTTTCTTTGAAACTTAAAGATTGAGCTCCTAATATTCTATCTTGATATGTTGTTCCTGCCAATCCTGTTCTTATCGAAGCATCCATAATCTCGACCAGTTTTCTCATTCTTGCCTTAACTTCTTGCTTGCTTATATCTCCTCTCCTGGATTCGTAAATTAAGGTCAATTCAGGTAAACTGAGCAGTTCTTCAGCCTTTGAATAGGCTAGCATTTCATCACAATTTTCAAATGGAACGCTAATGTTCTTTGTCCATAACAGTGGTAAAACCGTATGTAGATATGATACGGAATCGACTTCAGCATTATTGCTAAGAAGATCAATAAGTTCCTGATCAAAGGGAACAGCACTTTTTAACTGAATCAATTCATCATGAAAGACGAATTCAACATTTTCAAATTCATTTTCGTTGAACTCTGGTTTAAAGCTTCATGCATTTTTTGTAAAAATGACTAACTCATAACAATCCCCTTTAATCAAGAGAGGAATCTCATCAACTTGAATAATTTCAATATTCCCACCTCCCACTGAAATGGCTTTTAGTGATTTACTCGTATTATTAATCTTAAGAACCAACTCATAAATGTTGGGGTGCTCGACTCCAGTATTCTCTATCTTGACAGCTAACTTAATCCCCCTTGATTTTAATTCTGATTCAGAATCTGCCAATCGCTAATCCATTGAATCCCAACCAAGGATACCTGCATATAAACCCATGTCGGAGCCCTAACTCGCATGCGTGGTAGCAAGTGCCCCTTTTGTATCATAAGTAATTTCAAGCTCTATAACGGCTCAGTTTATCAAATCCAGGCAAAGCCTTCCAATTCTTTGAGCCGCTGCACAATGCGAACTGTAAGGACCTCTCATAACAGGACCTATTACATCATTAAATATACTGGGGATTGATTCCATACTAAATAACTTAGTTTTTCAGAATGCGAATTTCTGTTCTTCGGTTCATACTCCGGGCGGCCTCAGTCTCATTTGTGTCAATTGGTTGATCTAAACCATAGCCCTTGGCACTTAACCTATCCTTACTTATGAATTGCAACAAGTAATTCATCACCGATTGCGCTCGCTTTTCAGATAATACCTGATTGTATTGATCCGTTCCCACATCATCTGTATGACCAGAAATCTCAATAACAATACCAGGATTATCCTTCATTAATTGAATCACTTTTTTCAATTCAGGGAAGGATGCTTCCATTAATTCAAACTTATCTGTTTCGAAGAAGATATTGTTGAGAATAAGTTTTTCACCAATGCTTATTCTTTTCAACGGAATTTCAATTTGAACCGGCTTGGCTTTGGTTCCCTTTTCATAGGTATTGTAATGTTCGGTATGCATTAAATAACCTTGCTTTTCAACACTAAATGCAATCAATTTATTTAACGGAAGTGCGACTAAAAAGGTCCCGTCGGCTTCATCTGAGGCTGAACGGGTAAATACTTTTCCGTCGGGCAATAGTGCCAACTCTACACCTGCTTCAAGCTTTTCACCAGTTTCTGAATCAATAATCAAACCCTGAACATAAGTAACCGGGCTTGGTCTAACTGAATCAGTCAAAGCAAACCTATAAATGTCGAAGCCGCCAAATCCTTCACTTTGATCTGAAGAAATAAAAGCAGATTCACCATCAGGAGCAACAATTAAATTTATTTCATCTGCTGCAGTGTTAATTGGATAGCCAAGGTTTTGTGGAATATCCCAACTATCATCACTCAATTTTCTGCTAATGAATAAATCATAACCACCCATTCCAATATGTCCGGTCGACGAAAAGTATAAGGTTTTTGCATCATAATGAATTAGTGGAGCCATTTCATCTCCAGCTGTATTAATCACTTCACCAGCATTGAATGGTTTTTGAAATCGTCCTTGATTGTCCAGTTGCGAAATCCAAATATCAGAACCACCAAATCCACCTTTTCGTTTGCTGGCGAAAAACAAAGTTTTTCCATCCGAAGAAAATGATGGTTGCGAATCCCAACTGCTAGAATTTACAATTGAACCCAGGTTTTTTGGATGATTCGGAACCCCATTACTAATTTTAGCATAATACAGATCACATCCCCGATCACCATCTTGGTTACAAACTGTCAAAAACAAATAACGATTATTTGGAGAAACAGATGCTCCGCCCAACCCTCGCATCTCCTTATCATCGAATAAAATTAAATTAGGAACTGACCACTCAAGGCTATCAAAAATGGTTTGATAAATGTTTTCTTCATACCTGCGCCGACCAAGCGGATCCAATCCTAAGTTCACTTTCTTAGTCAAGTACATTGAGCGTTCATCCGTACTCATCGAATTTACATACTCATCATTTTCTGAGTTGAGCGAAACTCCCAGGTTTTTAGGAATAAATTCAACTGGATTTTGATAGGCATCTTTTCTAAACTTCGCAGTTTTTAAAAGATATTCGGCCATTGTTTTCTGTTTTACAGATGCCTTTCCAATCGATAAATATCTCAGTATATGATGGATGGCCTGATCAAATTCTTTAAGTTCAACTTCTATTTCTGCCAAAACATAAAATAAATCAGGAAACTGAACACTATCAATTCTTAGGGCTTGCTGATAAGCGTGAGCAGCTTCTACAAATTTTGATTGCATCTCATAAATATTCCCCAACAAAACCCATGGGGTAGCGAATGAGTTATCCTTTTCAATGGCTTTTAAAGCAAACTCTCGGGCATTGGTTGTATCACCTTGCCTAAAATGAATGAATGCGAGTTCTTGAAATTTTTGGGCTCTTTGATGAATTTGATGTTGCCCGATTATTGGGTTAAAAAAGAAAATGGAGATGATGCTAAAAATTATAAAACGATATTTCATCTCATAGAAAAGCATAGCCCCAATTTATGGAATTTTCATGTACTTATGACTTTGTAACGAAATTTTCCACTTGGGATTGTTCTTTGCGTATTCAATGATAACAGGTAATATTTTGGGCGCTACGCTCCATTCGGGTTGTAGATAGAGCTCACAATTTTCACCTACCTTTTCTGCATTTTCTTCTGCCCATACCAAATCCTTCTCTTCCTGAACAATCATTTTTAATTCATGAGCTCTCGGAAATATTTCCTTTTGAGGGGGAATTTGTCGCTTAGGTGATAAACAAATCCAATCCCATTCTCCACTAAGCTCATAAGCTCCGGAAGTTTCAATGAATGTTTGAATTTGATGTTTGTGTAATTCTGTTGTAAAATAGCCTAATTCATACATTGAAGGTTCTCCACCAGTAACTACAACAGCTTTACCGGCAGTTTCAACGGCTCTTTTTACAATTTCATCAGCATCAACCGCCGGATGAATTTCGGCATTCCACGATCGTTTGGTATCGCACCAACTGCAACCCACATCACAGCCTCCGATACGCACAAAATAGGCTGGTTTACCGGTATGAAACCCTTCGCCCTGAATGGTATAAAATTCTTCCATTAAGGGAAGCATTTTCCCATTCTTCAACTGCTGTTCAAGTGAATCGTTCATTTAAGTATTTTTGATTTAATGCCTTTAGTACTCTTTTTTGTAGGCACTTAGTGTATTTTGAAGTAAAGATACGATGGTCATAGGACCTACACCACCCGGCACAGGAGTGATAAAGCTACATTTTTCGGCAACTTCTTCAAAAGCAACATCCCCTTTAAGCTGAAAACCTGATTTAGTTTTTGTTGATTCAACGCGATGCATTCCAACATCAATTACTACTGCGCCATCTTTAACCATATCCTTTTTGATAAATTCGCAAACCCCAATGGCCGCAACTAAAATATCTGCCGATTGACAAATCTCCTTCAGGTTAGTTGTCCGACTGTGACAAAGGGTCACTGTTGCATTTGCATTTTTCTCTTTGCGAGATAATAAAATACTGACAGGAGTTCCAACAATATTGCTTCGCCCTACAACAACTGCATGTTTTCCAGCTGTTTCTATTTTGCTGTGTTCAAGCATCATCATAATTCCTTGTGGTGTCGCCGATACGTGCGAAGGTAAGCTTAAAACCATCTTACCCAGGTTAACCGGATGAAAACCATCTACATCCTTTTTAGGATTGATACGTTCAATCACCTTATTCTCATCGATGTGAGCAGGTAATGGAAGTTGAACAATAAAACCATCTACTTCATCATCTGCATTTAAAAAGTCGACAATATTGAGTAATTCTTTTTCACTGATCGTTGCAGGATGCCTGTAAACAGAGGATGTCATCCCAACCGAAGTACAAGCTTTTTCTTTCGATGCCACATAGGTTTGACTGGCCGGATCATCGCCGACAAGAATGGCTGCCAAATGAGGAGCACGTTCTTCTTTGTCGATGATTGCTGCAACTTCTGTTGCAATTTTTAATTTAACGTTTTCAGCTATCTTTTTTCCGTCGATTAATTTCATGTTCTGGTTATTGGTTATTGGTTACTGGTTTTTAGTTTTTGAATTAGGCTGTTTATCTGTTTCTGAATTTTGCTTAATTGATTCAAAACCTCATTACAATCCTTATGATCAATCATTTCAACCTCAATGAGGATCAAAATCTGTGTTTCCAATTCAAAGGTTGATCCAAGTGCAATTTCAAGAAACCGTTTAAACTCTTTTTGGCTTTCCCGGCCACATCCTTCTGCAATGTTGGAAGGGATTGAGACTGCTGTTCTGGAAATTTGACTCCTCAATCCGAATTTTTCATTCTCTGGTAAAAGAGAAATTGATTTGTAGACAGATTTTACAAGAAACATGCTATCCTTCCAAATATTTAATTTTTTAAAATTTTGCATTCTTTTACTTGATTTGGAATTCTGTATTAGCTTCCTTAACTAATAACCAGAAACTAAAAACTAACCACCTGAGTTATCTTCTTCCTGCATTTCGCATCATATTCATCATATTTTTACCTTTACCACCAGTCATCATTTTCATCATTTTACTGGTTTCGGCAAACTGTTTGATCAATCTATTTACTTCTTGGATATCATTTCCACTACCCATGGCAATACGCTTTTTACGGGTACCATTGAGTAATTTAGGGTCTTCTCTTTCAGCAGGAGTCATCGACTGAATAATGGCTTCAATTCCTTTAAATGCGTCATCATCAATTTCTGTATCTTTCAATGCTTTTCCCATTCCTGGTATCATTCCCATCAAATCTTTCACATTACCCATCTTTTTAATCTGGTTAATTTGTGAAAGGAAATCATTAAAATTAAATTGGTTCTTGGCGATCTTACGTTGCAGTTTCTTGGCTTCCTCAACATCGTATTGTTCTTGTGCTTTTTCAACCAAAGATACAATATCACCCATCCCAAGAATACGATCGGCCATCCTGTTTGGATGAAAAATATCAATGGCATCCATTTTCTCGCCAATACCTACAAACTTTATCGGTTTGTTTACCACTGAACGAACGGTTAGTGCAGCTCCACCACGTGTATCACCATCGAGTTTGGTAAGTACAACTCCTTCATAATCCAGGCGATCATTAAAGGCTTTGGCTGTATTCACGGCATCCTGACCAGTCATTGAATCAACAACAAAAAGTGTTTCTTGTGGATTGATGGTTTTCTTGATCGATGAAATTTCGTTCATCATTTCATCATCAACTGCCAAACGACCAGCGGTATCAATAATTACAAAGTTCAATCCTTTGTCTTTTGCATAGCTAATGGCATGTTTAGCAATTTTGACCGGATTTTTATTTTCAATTTCAGTATAAACCTCAACACCAATTTGTTCGCCTAACACTTCTAGCTGTTTTATTGCAGCAGGACGATAGACATCACAAGCAACCAAAAGGGGTTTTTTCCCTCTCTTGGTTTTCATATAATTGGCAAGTTTTGCGGAGAAGGTTGTTTTACCAGATCCTTGCAGACCTGCAATAAGAACCATGGCAGGGTTTCCCTTCTCATTCAAATCAACTTTCTCAGAACCCATTAGTCGACTGAGTTCCTCATGCACAACTTTAACCATCAATTGCCCGGGCGAAACTGCCGTTAGGACATTTTGTCCTAATGCTTTTTGCTTAACTTCTTCGGTAAATTGTTTAGCAATTTTATAACTAACGTCAGCGTCAAGCAATGCCTTGCGCACCTCTTTTAAAGTTTCAGCAACATTAATTTCTGTAATGTATCCCTGCCCTTTTAATAATTTAAATGAGCGATCAAGCCTTTCCGATAAACCTTCAAACATAATTTTTAATTTTTTGAACTGCAAAATTAAACATTTGTTGTTAATAAACTGTGAATTTATGGCACCTTTCCTTAATAGCCATTATTTATACAGTTGGCAATAATCCATTTGGATACCTCCTTGAAAATTGCTATATTTACTTTTACCATTTTATATATCGTAAGTTAAAAACTCATTAAAAGCTTAAAATTTATGAGTCATAATACCCTGGGCTAAAGTTTGAGATTACTATAAAGTGAACATTGCACTCGCAAGGATAAGCCCGGTAATAGCCTACACACTATTCTATTTATTAATATTATTCTTTGTTTTTCCCGAAGTTGGGGAGTACTCAGAAAATCAGAAATCACTGAATATAAAATTATCAGTTAGCACCGAATAATGGTGAATTACTGCAATCACTAACACGTTTAGTTCATCACAAAATCAATAGTTAAAAATAACCAGATATTATTCACTCAAAAACAAACAACATGGAAAAACAATTTGAAATTTTATTAGAAAGCTCACAGGCGTTTGTGAATGAAATTGCATTGGCAATTCCACAAATTTTGGGAGCATTATTAATCCTGCTAATTGGATGGCTTATTGCCAAACTAATTAAAAAGCTCGCCATTAAATTCCTAAAATTAATTAAGCTAAATTACCTTACTGAAAAGTCTGGAATCGATACTTTTTTAAAAGAAGGTGGGAGTCGTTTGACAGCGATTGACCTGATTGGAAGTTTACTCTATTGGCTTATCATGCTTATCGTAATAATGACCGCCCTTAATTCTGTGAATTTAACAAGTGCAAAAGATTTATTCAATCAAATAGTATTGTACATCCCAAATATTATAGTTGCAGTTGTTATTCTACTACTTGGATTATATCTTGCCAGGTTCGTATCGCAAACTCTAGCGATTGCATTAAAAAACATGGAAGAAAAGATGGCACGCTTGATGGAGAATTTAAGTTATTACGCTATCGTGATTCTAACTATTTTTATTGTGCTAAGTCAACTTCACATTGCTGAAAACATAATTAATATGGCATTTTTACTGATTTTTGGTGCCCTTTGTTTGGCATTTGGATTGGCTTTTGGTATTGGCGGAAAAGATTATGCTGCAGAACTTCTAAAAAGGTTAGATAGCAAAAATGAATCCCCTCAAAAATAGGACCTGAAAAACAAATAGGTAATGGCGTTTTATTATAACACTCAAATAAAACAAATAATTAATAAATAATTAAACTAGCACTACTAAACGCCATTACATATTTGAATTTTTATTCGGCTAGATTCTTAGCATAAATATCACACAAAGAAAACTGCATTAAGTATTTTTACCGGATATTATTTCATAATTTTGCGGAAAAAATCCTGATGGAAAGTTTATACGATTCTGTATTTTTCACTTACATACTATTACCACTTTTAATATTTTTAGCCCGAATCGGAGATGTAACCATTGGAACCGTCCGCATAGTGATGGTTTCGAAAGGGGAAAAATTTTGGGCACCTATTTTGGGTTTTTTTGAAGTTTTTATTTGGCTACTTGCCATTTCTAAAATCATCCAGAATCTCGATAATTGGGTTTGCTACTTTGGCTATTCTGCAGGTTTTGCAACAGGCAATTATATTGGTCTTATCATTGAAGAAAAACTCGCATTTGGTGTTGTTCGCATCCAGATTATAACTGCAAAAGCAGCCTCAGTTTTAATATCAAAGTTAAAAACGGCCGGTTATGGGATTACTCACCACGATGCATACGGAGGAACTGAAGAAGTAAGCATCATTTACAGCATCATCAAAAGAACTGATTTAACGAAAGTTGTCACTATGGTTAAAAAATACAACCCAAATGCATTCTACTCAATCGAAGATGTTAAGTTTGTTAATAAAGGTGTTTTCCCAATTAAAACTGCCTCTCGGCGCTGGCGTAAAGGCAAATAACCAATCTTATTGGGGTTGATTTAAATAAAATAATGATTCAGTTTATATTTCAGAAAATTAAAATATAAGTGCTTTAAATCAAATTTTACCAAAAGCCAGAGAGATTAACTTTTATGGCTATTTCTATCCTTATAAATATTGATTTTTAGATATAGTCATCCGAATATTTTGCTGAAAAAATAATTTCTAATATTTTTGCAACTATTGTAATTGATTTAAAGTATGGGTAAATACGTTGTGTCAATACAATCTTGCATCAAAATTTACGCTGGCAATATATCTGCATTGCTCATCAAGCATTTGTTATTTAATGAAACAGTTATTGTTAAGATTTAAAATAAATTTATCGCACATGCCGAAAAGCGTAAAGAGTAGGCCTTAGTAAAAAAACACCAATGAGGAAAATCTTTTTAATTCTTGCTACATTTTTATTTGTAGGTAATACTGCTTTTTCAAAAGTTGAAATTGGAGTTGGATTGATGGCTGGAACAAAAACAAAAATAGACTACAGAGGTGAGAAAAGCGTAAATGGAGGCTTTCATTCAAGGGCAAAATTAAACCTGACAGAAAATTTATTTATGATTGGAGGTTATTCTTATTACTTGCCTTATAAATTCAATAATCGAGGAGTTAATTACGTCAATAACAATATGGTATTTAACGCCGATATGAATTTAAATTTCATTGATAACGGAGAGGTTATTGTATATGGTCTCGGGGGACTGAACATGGATTTAGCCAGCTCAAAATACAAGATTGATCAGGAACAAATGAAACGGAGTGACTCAACAATTGACTATGAATTTGGGTTTGGGATCAGGATTGAAATTTGTTATGCCGAAATTAAATTTGATAATAACAAAGAGCAAATTCAAATTTTTATTGGGATAGATTTATAATTTATCATTAAGAATTTCATCCATTCGCTTATTGAATTCTAAAATATCTTTGCTTCTGGAAATGTATTTAAACACCTCGTTTCTATTGTCAAACTGATGTGAAAAAAAGCGCCAATAATCTTTCATCTTACCAAGCAATTCTGGTCTGTTTCGGAACTTTTTTTCAAAAACCAGATACAATTCGTTGTGAAATGCTAAAAAACGATCTTTATCAAATGCTCCAGATGAAGGTAGTTGTCTGGTAATTTTTTCTGCTAAAAAAGGATCTTTTAATAATCCCCTGCCAATCATAACCCTTTTTATTGAAGGATACATCTCCCTAATCTTTTCAAAATCAGCTAAACTATTAATATCACCATTGTACACCAATTCATTCTTCGACAAATTAAGGCATTCCTGAAAATATGCATGATGTACTTCTCCCCGATACATTTGGCTGCCAATCCTCGGATGTAAAATAATCTCCTTAATCGGGTACTGATTGTAAATTTCAAAAAGCTTAAAAAACTCATCCGGATTTTCCAATCCTAAACGTGTTTTTATGGAAAATTTAATCTCCGCATGGTTAAAAACCCCGTCCAAAAAAAATCGAATCTCATCCGGGTACTTAAGCATCCCGCATCCCCTACCTCTTCTCACAACTCTTTTGGATGGACAGCCTAAATTCCAATTCAACTCTTCATAACCCATATGTTTAATCCATGCATAGAGATGATTGAAGTCCTTAATATTTCTTCCCATAAATTGAGGAACAGTAACCAACCTCTGCGCTGATGCCCGTGGAATATCCCACGATCTTCTTTTTTCATCCGCATTGTGATGCATCAGTGAAACAAAAGGCGAGACAGCTGCATCTACACCTTTAAAATGCTTTGCGAAAACATTTCTGTAATCTATTTCGGTGCATCCTTCTAAGGGAGCTAAATATATGAATACTTCTTTTAACACGATGCAAAACTAATCAATTACAGCACCCATAAGGATTTTATATTAACTTTAGAAATGTTACTTACAAGTTTCAACGATAACAAATGAATTCATAAGATGTCAAGAAAAATTACAATCGCCACCTGTCAGCATGCCATAAGTTCAGGCATCAATAACAATCTCGAAATAATCACGAAACAAGTCATTCAGGCAAAAAAAAACAAAGCTGATATTGTCCACTTCGCAGAATGTAGTTTAAGTGGGTACGCTGGTATTGATTTTACAGATTATAAAAATCAAAACGAAAGTGTATTAAAAAGTGCGATATATAAAATTGCTGCAACGGCAAAGGCAGAGAAAATAAGCATTGTTCTGGGAAGCCATCATTTTGTGTCAGAACACAATAAGCCATTCAATAGTTTATTCCTTATTGATAAAAAAGGATTGATTGAACAAAGATACGATAAGCGATTTTTATATGGGATGGGAGCAGGTAAAGAAGATAAATATTACACCCCAGGAAAAGAAATAGTCACTTTTGATATGAACGGCGTAAAATGTGGTTTACTAATATGCCATGAATGGCGCTATACAGAACTTTACAGAGAATACAAAAATGCCGGTGTCGAACTAATCTTTCAGTCATTTTACGATCGAAATCTTAGTACAAAAGAATATTTGAAAGAAGGAATTCATCAGAGAAATTTACTCACAGGAACCATGATCGGCAATGCAGCCAATAATTATTTATGGATTTCGGCGAGTAACACATCCAAAAAAGAGAGTTGCTTTCCATCCATGGTCATCCAGCCGGATGGCAGAATAAAAAACAAACTTCAAAGAAACCGCGCTGGGGTTTTAATAACAGAAATTAATATGGATCAAGCATTTGATGATCCTTCAAAATATTGGCGGAATAAATTGCTGAAATAGGGTTTATCGTTCTTAGCTGATCATAAATAAACTAATTACAACTAAAAAAAACGATTCATGAAAAAGCTAACAACTCTCATCATAACATTATTTTCCCTTACCAGTCTGGTCAAAGCCCAAACTGATGATTGCCCGTGTTGCACAAAATTTCATAAACAATTTGACTTCTGGGTTGGTGATTGGAATGTTTTTGATAAAGAAGGGAAAAAGATAGGTGAAAATACAATAGTTAAGCTAACGGATGGTTGCATTTTGAATGAGCATTGGAAAAGCGTAAATGGAGCAAGCGGCAGAAGCTATAATTATTTTAATTCAACCGATTCAACCTGGAATCAGGTTTGGATTGATAACCAAGGCGGAAATTTGGTTTTAAAAGGAAAAGCTTCAGAAAATAAAATGATACTGAAAAGTGATTTAATGAAAGGACAAAAGGTCGATTTTTATACAAACCAAATTACATGGACCCTTAATGCTGATGGATCGGTTACTCAATTTTGGGAAATTCTTGATAAAAATAACCGACTTATATCCGTGGCTTTTGATGGGATCTACAGAAGAAAATAAAATCTATTTCAAATTTCCCATGTAATCTTCCTTCTCATTTAGAAGGCTTCTAAATTTTCATGTATTAATCCTTATACCCATTAAAATCATATCTTTATGGGATATGACTGTGCTTTTTGCGGTCAAGAATAAAATACTTAAATCAACATCACCACCTAACAATACCAATTATGAAATCGTCCAACGTATTTTTTATTATTGCATTAGTTATTCTCTCAGCCAATATTAACTTATTCGCACAAAAGAGAGGACTAAATTCCATCTCAGAAAAAGAATTGAGGCATCATCTTGATTTTCTTGGAGCCAATGAGTTTCGTGGCAGAGAAACCCCCTCACCTGAACTAGAAATCGCTGCCCTTTACCTTGGAAACTGGGCAAAACATACAGGCTTAAAACCTCTTTTGCCAGATGGCAGCTTTTTTCAATCAATTCCAATTAACGTGACCTCGGTTAGTGAACCAAATACCAAGTTGAGGGTTTTTAATGAAAGTGGAGAAAGTGTTTATTATTATGCTGAAGAATTTGGAGGAAGTTTTTATGAAACAATGTCGAGCAATGGTGAAATTGTTTTTGCAGGCTTAGGGCTAGTTGATCCTGAACAAAATTGGGATGATTTAAAAGATTTAGATATTTACGGAAAAGTGCTTGTTATTCTCGATGAACAACATCCTGATCATAAATATGAACTGGGGTTTACTTATTCATATCGTCTTTCGGCAAGAGTTAGAGAAATTAGGAATAGAGGCGCAGCGGCAGTTTTAGTAATCGCAAGCCCTGAAATGGAAGCTAAGAAAAAATCGGGTAAGAAAATTTTCGCAGATATACCCAGCGGACGCATGGATATTTTATTCGACTCGCAAAGAAGAGGAAATCGTTCAAATCAAAATCCTAATCCGACAATAGGCAGACCACCCATGCCATTTGCACAAGCTTTTATCAGTCATACGGTTGCTTCTGATATTCTTGGAATTACGGAAAGTGAAGTTAGTAACTTGTTTTATAGAAGCCGGAAAGGAGAACAGCTTAAGGGTAAAAAATACAATTCAGCAAAAGTCCAACTTAATGTTGAAATTAAAAAGGAAAAAGCAACTACTCGAAATATACTTGCGATCGTAGATGGAACTGATCCCAAGCTTAAAAATGAATACATCGTCATTTGTGCACATTACGACCATTTAGGTATTAGCGATGGAGAAATTATTGCTGGTGCCGATGATAATGGAACCGGCACGGTTGCGCTAATGGAGATTGCACAGGCCTTACTAAAAGAACCTACCAAGCGATCGGTAATTATTGCCTGGTTTACCGGGGAAGAGAGAGGTTATATCGGCTCTCAATATTTTATAAACAACAGCGTTGTTCCCATCGAAAAAATCAATGCGTGCCTAAACATGGACATGCTGGGTAGAAATCACCCTGATAGTCTTTATCTGATTGGTTCAGATTTATTAAGTTCAGAACTTGATGCTGCAATACACAAAGCAAATAAAACGGGTAAAATCAATTTTAATTTTGATTATTTGTATTCAAACCTTACACATCCTCAAAGGGTTTATTTCAGGAGTGATCAATACCCCCATGTTCGTTTCGGGATACCATCAGTTTGGTTTTTCTGTGGATTTACCCACGATTACCACACGCCAAGAGATATAAATGCTTTTATCAACTACAAAAAGTTTTTAAAGGTTACCAAGCTCGTTTACCTTTCCGCATTTGAAATCGGAAATATGAAAAACATGTTAAAGCTAGATGTAAATCCGGAAGTAACATCAAGAGGTGCACATAACCTTCAAACCCGAAGTCTTTTTGAAAATATTCGATAGTTAATAACCTGGTAATTGCGGATAATTATTTACAAATTAGTTTTGAACGATAGCGAGCAATTTAAAATGGACTACTATTGAAGATTGTTTCGGTTTTTTTTGTAAGAATTGTGAAGCATTATAAATATGATCAAAGCATAAATATTTTATAATAGCCGCCAAAACTTTTCATATCTTCACTTTGTATATATTTAAAAAAAGCTTTAAATTAGCAGGCAATTCACACAATTTCAACCGAATACGCGTTATAACATATTTGTTCATTAAAAGTAAATCCCATGAAAACATTATTAAGAATGGCTTTGGGACTCTTTACGCTTACCATCCTTCATGTCAATGCACAAGACCAAGGCAACTTCATTGATTCCAGAGATGGTAAAACCTACAAAACCGTCAAGCTCGGAAATCAAATTTGGATGGCCGAAAATCTGAATTACGAAACCAATTCCGGTAGTTGGGTTTATAAAAAAAATCCATCCAATGAAACCATCTACGGAAGATTGTATAATTGGGAAACAGCGACAAAAGCTTGTCCGTTTGGTTGGCATTTACCAAGCGAAGAAGAGTGGTTAGTACTAAGAGAATATATGGGTGGAAAATCAATTGCAGGAGCTAAGCTTAAAGAAGAAGGAACGGAACATTGGCAAAGTCCGAATAAAGGAGCCACCAATGAAAGCGGATTTTCAGCTCTTCCGGGTGGCTTACGCAACCAAAATAATGGATTTCACTATATCGGGAAACACGGACAGTGGTGGACATCTACCTGGAAAGATGGAGGCTTTGATACTGGCATGAGGTATATGGATATGTCCTCAAAAAGCACAAAACTACTTCAGTATATAGGTAAAATGAGTTTTGATAAAGTAGGGCTTAGTGTTCGTTGTATCAAGGATTAGTGTAATTATTCATCCATTAAATTTCTTAATACTCTCAAATCAAGCAAGAAATTTGGACTGGTACATCACCAAATAAAAAAGTGGTGGCGTTTCCATATATGATGGTAACATATGGGAAAATCCGAACTTACCTAAATCATGGGCCACTGATTTTTCTGAAAATTATAAAGGGAATATGAAGATCCTCACTTTTCGCATAGGAGTATTTAATTACAAAAATTAGCTTTAAATTGCATACAAGAATACTGGTGGGTTCGTTAGAATCTTGCGA
Organism: Bacteroidales bacterium; assembly: GCA_963675215.1. Classification (GTDB taxonomy): domain Bacteria; phylum Bacteroidota; class Bacteroidia; order Bacteroidales. The sequence goes on along the minus strand of OY775914.1, from coordinate 2,248,468 downwards.
TTGATTTTCAACACGAATTATTAATTAAATACAAATCTGCATGAAACGATACTTGTTAATTTTATTAATTTTTGGAATTCAAAGCGGACTTTTTTCACAGGTATCGAATGAAGAAGCCATATATATTCCGGAAACAGATCCACTTGTTTTAGAAAAACTGGAGCAGTGGCAGGATTTTAAGTTCGGTTTACTGATGCATTGGGGTGCATACTCCCAATGGGGAATTGTGGAATCATGGTCGATTTGCCCTGAAGATTACGATTGGTGCCAACGCAAAAAAGAAGGCACGCCCGAAACTTATTTTGAATACGTAAAAGCTTACGAAGCGTTGCAAACAACTTTTAACCCCTTAAAATTCAATCCTGAAAAATGGGCTAAGGCAGCCAAAAATGCAGGAATGAAATATTTGGTTTTTACGACCAAGCATCATGATGGTTTTAGCATGTTCGACACCAAGTATACCGATTATAAAATCACGGATAAAAAAACGCCCTTCAGTACTAATCCAAAAGCCAATGTGACCAAAGAAATTTTTAATGCATTTCGAAATGAAGGACTCTGGGCTGGGGCTTATTTTTCAAAACCCGACTGGCATAACGACGATTACTGGTGGCCTTACTTCCCACCCAAAGATCGAAACGTGAATTACAACCCGGAGGTTTATCCAGAAAAATGGCAGAAATATGTAGATTTCACCCATAACCAAATCATGGAAATTTTAACCGATTACGGTAGAGTTGATATACTATGGTTAGATGGTGGATGGGTTGCAAAACAACCAAAGGAGGAAATCTCAAGATTTTATAAATCGAAAATGGAAAATATTGGCAATGGGTTTATGAATGGAACTATCGTAAATCAAGACATTAAAATGGATGAATTGGTTGCAAAAGCAAGAGAAAAACAACCCGGACTTATTGTTGTGGATAGAGCAGTTGAAGGAAAAAACCAAAACTACCTGACTCCAGAAAATCGCGTTCCTGAAAAGGAACTACCTTATCCTTGGGAATCATGCATCATTGCCGGAGGTGGATGGTCCTACACTCCTAACGCAAAATACATGAGTGGGCATGACGCCATTCACATGCTGGTTGACATCGTTTGCAAAGGAGGAAACCTTCTGTTTAACATTACTCCCAGCCCTGAAGGAACCTGGGATGAAGATGCCTATAAATTATTGGAAGAAATGGGTGAATGGATTAAAGTAAACGGAGAAGCCATTTATGAAACCAGAGCGATTGCCCCTTTTAAAGAGTTAAATATTTGTTACACAAACAAAAAAAATACGAATACGATTTATGCCATTTACATGGCCGATGAAAATGAAAACAAAATCCCGACCAGCATTTCAATTAATTCTTTTGTGCCTAACAAAAAGAGTAAGGTTACTTTATTGGGTTCTAATCAAAAATTGAAGTGGAAAACGAATGGAGAGGGAATCATTATTGAAATCCCGAAGAAATTACAGAATTCACCACCTTCTAAGTTCGCTTGGAGCTTTAAGATCGAAAACATTAAAAAATAATTCAGTATGCTTAAGAAACTATTACTTTGCTTGTTCCTCACTCCTATCCTGGTTCCTGCACAGAACATAAAAGAGCCTGATACAGATTTCGAAACAAAAAAAATGGAATGGTTTAAAGATGCCAAACTAGGGATCTTCATTCATTGGGGAATTTATGCAGTCAGTGGCATCAGTGAATCCTGGTCATTTTTCAATGGCTATATTTCTTACGAAGATTACATGAAACAAACTGCCGGCTTTACAGCTAAAAATTACGATTCTGATTATTGGGCTAAACTGATAAAGCAAAGTGGTGCAAAATATTCAGTCATCACAACCAAACATCATGATGGCTTTGCCCTTTGGAATTCAAAGTTGGGAGAACTGAATGCAGTAAAACATTCAGCGGCGCATAAAGACGTTTTAACACCCTTTGTTAAAGCGCTCAGAAAGCAAAATTTAAAAGTGGGCTTGTACTATTCGTTACCCGATTGGTCCTTCAAGGATTATAACATCCACACAAAGAAAGTTACCCGTTACAAACTTGAGGATGAACCCAAACGCTGGAATCGATTTTTAAACTTTTACCAAGGACAACTGAAAGAATTGAAAAAAGCGTACGATCCTGATTTATGGTGGTTTGATGGAGATTGGGAACACAATGCTGAAGAATGGCAAATTGACAAAACCCGATCCATTTTGTTTAAAGATAAACCAGGCGTAATTTTAAATTCCCGCTTATGCGGAAATGGAGATTATGAAACACCTGAAAATGGACCTCCAGTGCTTCAACCAAAGGCTAAATATTGGGAACTTTGCCTGACCATGAACGATAATTGGGGCTACCAACAAAATGATAAGAACTATAAATCACCACAACAAGTTATCGATATTTTTGTGGATTGCATTAGCAAAGGAGGAAACTTACTTTTGGATATTGGACCTAAAGCAGATGGAAGCATCCCTATGGAGCAGGAAAACATTTTAAAAGAGCTTGGAAAATGGACTTCAAAACATCAGGAGGCTGTTTACCAAACTGAGGGTGGTATCCCTCATGAATATTTCTATGGACCAACAGCTTTATCAAAAGACAGTACCACTTTGTTCCTTTATGTAAGAGACAATCCTAAGGACGACCAGATTGCCCTCAAAGGTATTTCGAATCAAATTAATCGGATTTATGTCGTTGGAAATGGGACTGTTTTAACTCATAAAACTTTTAGTAAAGTTTACTGGAGTGCCTATCCCGGAATCACTTACATCAATATCCCGAAAGATGTTCAAGATCAATATTACACGGTTTTAGTAGTGGTTTTGAATGGCAAGATCAAGCTTTACCGTGATCATCCTGCTGCCATCGAAAGCAACTAAAATTTATTTTATGAACATGGAATTTATAAAAAGTCGACTGGCACCTTGCGGTTTACATTGCGGGAAATGTTTTGCTTTTAGTAATGGTGAGATTAAGACTCAAAGCACTTTACTTAAAAGTTCACTTGGAAATTTCGATGTTTACGCCCAAAGATTTGCAGAATTGCTAGATGAGCCTAGATTTAATAAATACCCTGAATTTAAGGAAGTATTAAATATAATTTCATCGCTTGAATGCAAAGGTTGCCGTGCCGAAAAATGCAAACTATTTAAGGACTGCAGAGTCAGAGCATGTTCCGAAAACAAAGGGGTTGAATTTTGTTTTCAGTGTGATGAATTTCCTTGCAGCAAAACAGGTTTCGACGATCACCTTTATAAACGTTCAGTCTCGATTAACAATCGGATGAAAGAAATTGGAGTTGAGGACTACTATATCGAGATTAAAGATAAATCGAGATACCTTTAAAAACCCTAATTTTAAGTTTTATATCTTTAATTAATGAAGCGATTCGGAATTTGTTCCTTTTTATTACTGTTTCTGCTCAGCAGTAGTTTTAGCCAAAGCATAATCAGCGGAGTAGTTGTTGACAAAGAATTAGGATTGCCCATTCCCCTTGTTCATATTTTTAATAAATCCGATAGTAGCCTTTTTACAACGAGCGATAATAAGGGCCATTTCAAGCTTGAAATACTTGGTAATTATGAATTCTCGATTATTGGCTATCAAAAGAAAATAGTGAATATTCAACAAAGTGGAATCGTTGTACAGCTTTCAATTAAAGCTTCTGAACTCAACCAAGTTATCGTCAGTGCCAATCTTATTCCGGATAAACTCATCAATGCTTCATCAACTATTCAGGTACTTACGCAAAAAGATTTTCAAAGAGAAAATGATATTAATATCGCGCCACTTTTAAACAAGGTTCCGGGGGTTTACATGCAAAGTGGAGCTTTGAACACCAATAAAATAACGATCCGTGGTATTGGCTCCCGAAATTTATACGGAACCTCGAAAATAAAAGCCTACTACCAAGATATCCCGCTAACTTCGGGTAGTGGCGAGACCAATATCGAAGATTTTGAACTTAACTCAATGGCTCGGATCGAAGTTTTAAAAGGAGGAACCTCAAGTATTTATGGCGCAGGATTGGGCGGAACAATTCATTTAATTCCCAATAAAGCTTTGCTCAACCAAAGTAGTTTCATGGGTGGATTCCAATTCGGGTCATTTGGTTTGATGAAAGAAAGTATTGGTTTTAACATTGGTTCAAAACAACACAGTTTTAGCATTAATTACAGCAATACACATAAAGATGGTTACCGCGAAAACAATGAATACGACCGTCAGAGTTTAAGCTTTACCTCCAATCACTTCCTGGGTATTTCAGACGAATTAAGCATTGTGGCAAGTTATGTGGACTTGCATGCATTTATTCCGAGTTCATTAAATGAACAACTTTACATTGAACACCCAACTGCAGCAGCATTCAATTGGCTAAGAGCAAGAGGTTTTGAGCAATCAAAAAGAGGGATTTTCGGCATTGCATGGAATCATCAGTTCAAGCGTAATACTAAGTTGGTCACAAGTTTGTTTACTTCCTTTCGCGATGCCTACGAAGTCAGACCTTTTAATATTCTTGAAGAAAGCACATTCGCTACCGGCATTCGAACACGACTGCTGGGAAATGGCAGCATCTTGGATAAAGATTTTGAATGGACCTTTGGCGGAGAGTTCTTCAACGATTGGCATCCCTTAAAAATCTTTGAAAATTTAATCTCCGATTCCCAAAGTAATCCAGGAAGTAATAAGGGTATAGCACTTTCGAAATTTAAAGAAAGGAGGACACATTTTAATTTCTTTTTTGAAAGCATTCACCACTTTTCAAGTTTAACAACAATCTCCTTTGGAATTAATTTCAATCAAACGTCCTATGTTCTGGAAGATCGATTTAATGAAAATTCAAGTTTCGATCAATCGAACCAACATAAATTTGAGGGTATTCTTTCACCTAAAATAGGAATCAACCACCTACTTTCAGAAGAGATAAGTATCTATGGGAATATCAGTCATGGTTTTTCTCCCCCTTCACTTGAAGAAACTTTAATGCCGGATGGAAAAATAAACAGGAGCATTAAACCTGAGACGGGTTGGAATTATGAATTCGGAACGCGTGGCACATACTTAGGCAAACAACTGCAATTCAACCTTGCCATTTTCAGTATGGATATCAAAAACTTACTACTTACCCGACGAACTGCCGAAGATGAGTTTATCGGAATAAATGCCGGCAGCACGCTTCACAATGGTGTCGAGAGTCGTATTGAGTATCAATGGTCGACCATAGAAACAAATTTGTTATCAAGTTATATTTCACATACCTATAATAATTTTTCGTTCAAAGAATTTATTGAGAACGATGAAGATTTTTCAGGCAATCAGTTACCAGGTATCCCCGATCAAATTTTCAATATTGGCATCGATTTTAAATCCCAAAATGGCTTTTGGGCAAATTTGAATTATCAATACGTGGCTGAGATGCCCATCACCGACCAAAACGAAATCTACTCGCACGACTACAAACTACTTAATTTTAAAATGGGTCATCAAATTAGAATTGGTGCAAATTGGATCATCGATGCTTACTTCGGATTAAACAACATCTTTAACGAGCACTACGCTTCCCAATTACTCGTTAACGCACAAGGATTCAATGGGTCAGAACCAAGATTTTATTATCCCGGTGAACCAATAAATTTTTATTTCGGGATTAAATTAAAAAATAAACTATAACTTTATTTAAATATTAAACCAAAACAGCTATGTACAAATTCACAAAATCCGTTTCTAACAAATGGAGATATTCGCTATTAATTATTTTTTTATTGAGTTTTTGTTTTCAAGCTTCTGTGGCTCAAGAAAGCATGAAATCTTATGCCGCCGATAACATAAACTACACAACTGAAGTTGTTGTACCCGACATGCTTATTCCTTGGGGTATGGCTTTTTTACCAGATGGAACTATGCTGATTACTGAGAAAACCGGTGAGCTCATTCACTTTAAAGATGGTATTAAAAACATTGTAGAAGGCTTACCGGAAATTTATGTCCGTGGTCAGGGTGGACTCATGGATCTGGAACTACATCCCGACTACGAAAGGAATGGATGGATTTATATTTCTTACGGTTCAGCCGAAGGTGGCGGAGAAGGAGGCAATACGGCCATTATGCGCGCAAAACTAAAAAATAATAAACTCGTCGAACAAGAATTACTTTACAAGGCTGTACCCAATACAAAACGCGGAGCTCACTGGGGTTCACGGATTGAATTTGACAATGATGGATATTTGTACTTTTCCATTGGAGATCGTTATAACCGCGACGTTAACCCACAGAGCATTGAGCTAGATGGTGGCAAAATCTACAGGATTCATGATGATGGAAGCATTCCAAAAGATAACCCATTTTATGGTGAGAAGGGTGCAAAAAAAGCCATTTATTCTTACGGACATCGCAACCCACAAAGTTTAGTTAAACATCCGGAAACAGGCTTAATCTGGGAAACAGAGCACGGCCCTAAAGGTGGCGATGAAATAAACATCATCCAAAAAGGAAAAAATTACGGATGGCCCAAAGCCAGTTATGGCATCAATTATAACGGTACGATTTTTACCGAAGACAAAACTTTACCGGGTGTTGAAGAACCTTTATTTTATTGGATCCCATCCATTGCTCCGAGTGGAATGACCTTTATCACCTCCGATATTTATCCTGAATGGAAAGGAAATTTATTGGTTGGCTCCTTGGTATTTCATTACCTCGAACGACTCGAACTAAAAGACAATAAGGTGGTAAAGCGTGAACGATTATTTGAAGGAATCGGTCGCATGCGCAATGTTCGCCAAGGACCTGATGGTTACATCTACATGGGTGTTGAAGGTGTTGGAATTGTTAAAATCATTCCTAAAAAATAAGATATCATGAAACGATCAATCACATTAGCACTTGTAGTATTAATCCTTTTAGGTGCTTACGGATTTTCTGTAAAATCAGCCTATCAGGATTCAAACCCTCAGGAACAGGAAAATACTTTAGCTCAAAGCATGCAAAGGGGTGAAATGATTTACTCCGACTTTTGCATCACTTGTCACCTACCGGACGGTTCTGGAACGGCTGGTAACGTTCCTCCATTGGCACAATCAGATTACTTGTTAAATCAACGCGAGGCCAGCATCAGAGCCGTAAAATTTGGGCAAAAAGGAGCCATTATCGTTAATGGGAAAACTTATAATAGTATAATGGCACCAATGGGCCTGGACGATGAAGAAGTTGCCGATGTGATGAATTATATCCTGAATTCGTGGGGAAATACTTCAAAAGAGATGGTGAGTGTTGAAGAGGTAAAAAAGCAAATGAAGGAATAAAACTTTGTTATTTACAGATAATAATTTTTAAAAGACTTTCAGATGAAAATAAAAAAAATAATCATCCTATTAACTTTAGTAGGATTAATTGCATGCCAACAAACCCATGAAACAGAATCTTCACCAGAAATTACAACCATAGAAAACAGCCTTCTAAAAGCCATTCAAGTAAGTGGTGATGAACCCGAATTAATGAATATTTACGATCGGATGGAATTTTACAAGGTCCCGGGTGTAAGTATTGCTGTAGTTAAGAATGGCCAACTCGCATGGGCCAAAGGTTACGGTCTTGCAAACACTAACATTGGAGCTAAGATTGATAAAAACACAATTTTTCAGGCTGGATCTATCAGCAAACCATTAGCTGCATTGGCTGCATTAAGACTAGTTGAAGAAGGCAAATTAGAATTAGATAAAGATGTGAACACGTATTTACAAGATTGGAAAATCGCTGAAAATCGCTTTACTGAAATTGAAAAAATAACTTTACGTCGCTTACTAACGCACACGGCTGGGATGACGGTTCATGGTTTTCCTGGCTATCAACAAACGGATTCTTTCCCATCCATCACAAAAGTTTTAAATGGAGAAGGAAATACGGATGTAATACTCCCTGACACCATCCCAGGAAGCATTTGGAGGTATTCGGGAGGCGGATATACGGTGATGGAAAAAGTAGTTGAAGATGCGAGCGGAATGCCGCTTGAAAAATATATGGATGAATTTATTCTTCAACCAATGGGCATGCATCGAAGCACCTACAATCAACCTCTAACTAACGAATTTTATTCAAATGCAAGTGCAGCCTACGATCGGGAAGGGAAGATCATTGAAGGACTTTGGCATAATTACCCTGAGCAAGCAGCCGCAGGTTTATGGACAACTCCAACCGACCTCGCCACTTACTGTATGGAAATTCAGAAAATTTTCAAAGACCATAAAGAGGGTGTTTTATCCCAGGACATTGTGAAACAAATGCTAACAAAACATAAAAATGGTTGGGGATTAGGGCCTTCACTTATGTGGGAAAAAGATTCATTAATTTTTGGCCATGGAGGTAAAAATGCCGGATTTACTAACGACATGAAAGCCTTTGCCCATAAAGGTGATGCAGTAATCATCATGACCAATGCTGATAATGGAGGAAAACTAATTGCAGAAATTATGCGATCCATCTCTGCTTATTACAATTGGGGTATTAGCAAACCCAGAACTGTCGAATTAAAAACAGTTTCAAAAGAAGAACTAAGTGAGTTAACAGGCCAATACAAACTGGATTTTCAGGTCCCCGATATTGGAGATTACATCATTGATTTAAGTGTCGAAGGTGATAAAATTTTTGTAAACGATCCGAATAATAAAGATACGAATTTACTATCTTCCATGGGTGAGCTTAAATTTATCGATCTTGAAAAAGGTGATGAAGTTCAATTTAAAATATCCGAAAATGATGCAAGCATTGAATTACTTTGGAATAATCGATACAATTTTATCAAACAAATTGAATAAGGAAGCATTTCAAACCTATTAACCTAAAAATAATTACCCATGAATAGACTAACAAGCCTACTATTGGGACTCTTTACTTTTCTATCGCTCAATAGCAAAGCACAAGAATTCGGCAAATTATTTGACGAAAGAGATCAAAAAACTTACAAAACCATAAAACTTGGAGATGATACCTGGATGGCAGAAAACCTAAAGTTTTGGGTTGAAGAGGACTCTCCGCATTATTTAGGAGTATCACACTTTTACAAAGGAAACAATCAAAACTATCAACTTTACGGACGGCTTTATCCTTGGGATGTAGCCATGAAAGCCTGCCCAGAAGGATGGCATCTTCCAAATCCAAACGAATGGATAGCCCTCATTAACAGCTTTGGGGATTTATTTGATGAAAACCACCGCATACCTACTAAAAAGCAATCGTCGAAAGAAGAGGTAAAGCAAAAAAGAGCTCTTTACAAAGAAATCTATGATGCACTTACAGAAGGTGGCTCATCTGGTTTTAATGTTGGTTATGGCGGATTTCGTGACCCGCATAAATTTCAGGGTGTGAGCATTAGAACGGCTCCCGGTTATTACTCAGGCTTGGGCACCATTGCCCGTTTCTGGACCAATGACGACAATATTGAAAAAGGGATGTTTAAAAACATTAAAGCCAAGGCCTTTCAATTTACAAAAATGGGGAAATCCTTTTTTTATTTGCCCTATCGAAAGAGTAATGGCAATTCTGTGAGATGCGTTAAAAACAAGTAAACCGCTTTCATTTTTTAGTTATTTTTAAGAATACTAAATTTACTACGATGACCAGATATGTAGCCATCCTTCGTGGCATAAATGTAGGAGGTAAACGAAAAATTTTAATGGCTGATTTAAGGCAGCTCTTCAGAGATTTAAAATTCGAAGATATCACAACCTATATCCAAAGTGGGAATGTTGGCTTCAGTTTAAAAAACGATAAAACCATTTCAGCGCTTGAAGAAAAAATTGAAATGGCAATTCTGAAAAAATTTGAGTTTGAAGTACCTGTTGTTGTAAGAACTTCTAAGGATATTAAAGAAACAATCTTATTAAATCCTTATTTAAAAGAAAATATCGAAATTGAGAGATTACATCTTACCTTTTTAAAAGAATTACCTACAAGCGAAAATTTAGCACTCGCAAATTCCTTTGACTTTTCACCCGATCGTTTTAAGATTATTGGACAATTGGCATTTGCTTATTGCCATGGTAAATTCCATGAATCAAAACTTTCAGGTACTTTTTTTGAGAGCAAACTAAAAGTAAAGGCCACCACTAGAAATTGGAAAACGGTTCTGAAGCTGGCCTTATTATAAAATAAGAGTCCAAATTATTGCGACTTTTTATGGCTTTATAATTTCATATTCTTTAGGAGGATCAACTCCAAGTAAGTGCTTCACAAAATAATCCCAGCGTTTGCGAATCATGTATGCTTCGCGCCCAAAACCGTGTGTTCGGTTGGGGAATAAAACCAGGTCAAAATCTTTATTGGCTGCAATTAATTCATTAACCACTAAAAGGGTATTGTAAACCGGAACATTTGGATCCATAGTTCCATGTGTTAAGAGTAATTTTCCTTTCAGGTTTTTTGCCAGATTTTGATTGGCCTGATCATCGTAATTATTTGTTCCATCAGGATTGCGTTTAAGCATTCCCTGCCATTTTTCGCCCCAATCGTCTTCATAGTTTCTCTGATCGTGATTACCTGCTCCACTAACGGCCACATTAAAGAAATCAGGATAACGCAGAATCGCATCTGTTGATGCATATCCACCTCCTGAATGCCCATAAATCCCAACCCGGTCAAGGTCAATCCATGGATATCTTTCTGCCAATTGTTTCATTCCTGTTATTTGATCTGGCAAACCGTTATCGCCCATATTTCCGTAATAGGCATCATGGAAGGGTTTAGAACGCATCGGTGTTCCCATCGCATCGATCGCAACTACAATAAACCCCAGCTCAGCCAATGCTTGTCTGTCGCTGCGATAAGTTGCAAAACTTCTGCTTCCCACACTACCCGATTGCGGACCCGGATAAATATAATTAATGATGGGATATTTTTTATTGGGATCAAAGTTCGATGGCTTACAAAGCATTCCGTAAAGATCAGTTTTCCCATCTCGCGCTTTTACAGTGAAAGATTCGGGAGCCTGCCATCCCGATGCAAGTAACTTTGAAATATCTCCTTCTTCAAGTTCTAACAACAGCTTTCCTTTTTTATTACGTAAAACAGTAACTGGTGCCTTTTGTGGGGTAGAATACGTATCCACAAAATAAGCGCCATCTGATGATATTTCCCAATTATGATTTGCATTCTCTGGGCTTAATAATTTTAAATCAGAGCCATCCATATTTACGGAATAGTAATATTGAAAATAAGGATCTCCTTCTTCTCGGCCTCCTCCTGAAAAATAAATCCGACGCTCATCCTCATCAATCCTCAACACTTGAAATACACGCCAATCACCACTTGTAATTTGATTTATTAATTTTCCGGTTGTGAGGTCATGCAAATATAAATGTCCCCAATCACTCTTCTGTGAAAACCATATAAACTCATTGCTTTCTTTCATCACAAACCAATTCCACTTTCGGTGTCCTGATTCAAAAAAGGTCTCTTCAGTTTCACTAAAAACTGTTCTAACATCTCCAGTTTGAGGATCAGCTACTTTTAAGGTCGCTACTTTGTGATCTCTTGAATTGGAAAGAAATGCCAATTGTTTACTATCTGAACTCCATTGGAGGTCGGCAAGACCCGTACCTGATGCAATATGATCAGTGATACTGGAACGGTGTTGGTCGGGTTCCATTTTTAATCGAACTACTTTTGGTTTGTCAACATGGATTACAACGCGTTCAATTCTAAAGATTAAACTATCGCCTGGTAATGGATATTTCCAGGCTTCAAGTGTTGGATGCCCCACATTAGTTGTAGCAATATACATCTCTCCTACTCCCCGCCCATCGTGCTGAAAAGTAGCAATCATTTTTGAATCGGGCGACCAGTTTAGGATTGGGCGGTTGCTTTTGGTCCAACCGGCATTATCAGTAGCGTACCCAAAATCTTTGATCCCATCAGTAGTTAGCTGAGTTTCTTCACTTGTGCTAATATCCTTCATCCAAATATTATAATCCTTGATAAAAGCAGCCTTAAGCCCATCAGGTGATACTACGGCATCTTTAACACTTGCTTTTTCAACAATTAGTTTATCGGCTTCGGCTTTGCTTATTTCCGATTTCTTTTTCTTTTTGGCGTCAACCAAAAAATATTTGGTTCCCTCAACTGCATTGGTACTATACCAAAACTGAGTTTCATTAATCCAATTGACGTCAACTTTAGTATTAAACTCCAATTGATCACCGGTTCCATACATAGCAACTACTGCACGATCGTAATCTTGAGTTGTAATCTTTTTAGGGACATATTTTGTTTGTCCACACAGGGCTGTCATTGCAAAAACTGCAAAGATAAAAAGGCTGATTTTTCGCATAATTCTTAAGTTAAAATTGAGATTGTAAGTTATAAAATATTCTTGTCTCATGACTTATTGAATCCAAATCTTATCTGCCAAGCAATTATAAATTTGAGCATTCGGAGTTTTTTAATTTATTTGCATTTAATTGGTAACCCAATCGGGTAATAAGCGTATAAAATTAGCAGTCTGTGATTAGCTGGAAAACAGACTGAATTTATCTCATTTAAGCCAACTGTTTGTTTGTCCTTTTTACTAATGTGACAACAATTTCTAATAACCGCTGCATATTAACTATAAGTTGGATGTAAATGATTACTGTGCCTAGTTTACCTATATACTTCAAGCAACTTCGAATGAAAAAATTCGAGAATGCTGTTGAACAGGAGTTTATACTAGACTATAACCGAAAATCAATTATTGTAATTCAAGTTGGAATAGCAGTTATATTTATCCTTGGTATTGGGCCATATGCGTTACTGGATAAACTTGCAATGCCCGAAAACTATCAATACGCCTGGCTAATTAGGTTCGGAATTTGGGCTCCCTTTTTAATATTCAGTTTTTACCTAACCTTTAGGCCTGGAAATTTTAAATACACCCAAACAATTGGAATTATTTTAAATCTGGTTCTTAGCTACGGGGTTTTATTTATGATACTCATCAGTAATAAATCTGAGCTTAGTTTTACCAACTATTCTGCTGGCTTATTAGTTACGCTATCGACCATTATTATTCTTCGAATTAGAGCAGTGTCAAGCATCATCATCATTGTTCTAGTAATTATTTCCTATCTTTTAGTTGCCATTTTTGTGCAGAAACTGCATCTCCCAGATGGTGCTATGAATTATCCTGTCATTCTTACCAATAATCTCTTTTTCTTGATCTCTGTTGGTTTTGCTGTTGGAGTCGCAAATTATATATTAGAGGTATCTGCTCGTTTTACTTTTTGGCATAGGAACCAACTCACACTAGAAAAATACAAGATTCAGGAGAAAAATGAATACATAAAAGTTCAAAACAAAAAAATTAAATCTCAAAGTGATGAAGTAAGAGAAATTTATCAGACAAAAGATAAATTGTTTTCAGTCATAGCCCATGATCTTAAAAATCCATTTAACTCAATCCTCGGATTTTCAGATCTTTTGCTTGAAAGTTGCCAAGATAACAAGTATGATAATGTTGAAAAATATAGCAGAATTATCCATGACACCTCTACTAAAACTTTTAATCTTCTTAATAACTTACTCGATTGGTCAAGAATACAAACGAATCAAATTAAGTTAAATCCAATTCAAATTAATATAGGAGAATTGATTCATGAGATGGTTGGATTTATGCATGATTTTGCGGAACAAAAAGAACTTATTCTTAAAGCTGACGTTCCGAATGATTTGTTTATTGAAGCTGACCGTAATATGATACAAACCATTATAAGAAATCTAGTTTCCAATGCCATTAAATATTCCAATCGGGCAGGTATAATAACAATTAAGGTTATTGGCAAATCTGAAAATATTGAAATTAGTGTTTCCGATACAGGTGTTGGTATTACAGAAGATGAAAAAGAACTATTATTTAAAATTAACAATAAGCCATCGAAGCCAGGCACAAATAATGAAACAGGCACGGGCCTTGGACTCTTATTGTGTCAAAATTTCATCACACTTCATAAAGGTAAAATATGGGTAGAAAGTCATTTAGGCATAGGATCAACCTTCAAATTTCAAATTCCAAAATCAATACCAATCAACACAGAATTAACAAACTCGGAGGATGATTTAAATTTCTAACGTTCCATTTTCACTTGCTCATTCAGCAATAACGCCAAACTTTTACGGTATTTCCTCCCATTACGATGAACATGAGGTTTTGCCACCGGACTTTCTTGAGTCTGTTTCAATTCGGTTTTACACTCTTTTGAACAGCAATTATCATATTGTTCAGCACAAGTAGGGCATTGTAAAAACAAGAGATGACAACTATCGTTGGCGCAATTTTTATGGGTATCGAAAGGAATACCACATTGGTGACAATTCGAAATAATCTGACCGTTGATGCTTTCGCCCATGCGCGCATCAAACACAAAGTTTTTACCAATAAATTTTGATTCGTAACCAACTGTTTTAATTTGTCTGGCATATTCAAGGATACCTCCGTGGAGTTGATTCACATCTTCAAATCCGTGATGTTTGAGGTAGGCACTTGCTTTTTCGCAACGAATTCCTCCTGTGCAGTAAAGCAAAATTTTTTGCTCTTTTTTATACTCTAAAAGATCCACCACCATTTCAAGTTCATCTCTGAAAGTATCTGCCTTTGGGCATATAGCTCCTTCAAACCGACCAATCTCACTTTCATAAATATTTCGCATATCAACGACAACTGTATTTGGCTTATCCAATTGTTTGTGAAACTCCAATCCAGTTAAATGCTTTCCAACATTGGTCACATCAAAAGCTCCTTCATCCAAACCATCAGCAACCAGCTTGGGACGAACTTTAATGGTCAGTTTATAGAAAGATTTTCCATCATCCTCAACTGCATACTTTATAGGGATGTTTTTTAAAATTTCGAATTCTTTTAGGGTTTTAGTAAAAGCCATAAAATGATGTTCTGGCACGCTCATCTGAGCATTAATGCCTTCTTTTGCAATATAAATACGCCCAAAACAATTCAGTTCATCCCAAGCCCGATATAAATCGTCACGAAATTCCTGTGGATTATCCAGATAAAAATAACGATAAAGCGAAATAGTTTTTCGTTTGAAGGGCTCATCTTCTAATCTTTTCATTAATTCCTCTGCGCCTACCCTATTGTATAAATACATCTTATTTAAATTTATTCTTAATAGCGATTGCAAATATATAGGATTATTTAAATGAAGCAAGAAATTAAAGAAAGATTTATGCTCTAGCAAGGATCTGAATCAATCAAAGCCTTACTAATAATTATAAAACTAACATTAGTACAATTAAAACATCTAAGTTTTAATAGGTCTAAAGCTGTTTTAATGTTAAAACATACTCGAAGAATGGACTACTCATCTTATTATAAAATGATCGTAAATCAATTGCACTTTTTAGCCTGCTTTACTAATCTTTTGCAAAATCGATTTATTGAGTAATTTTATTTTACGCCCCTCAACAGCGATAATTTTATCTACTGTAAAATCGTGAATAATTTTGGTCACAGTTTCGCGGGTTGTACCAATGTATTCTCCAAACTCCGAGCGGGTGAGTGGTAGCTTGAATTCATCATTTTCAAAAATATCATCTGCAAAATATAAAAGTGCCTCAGCCAAAATTGAAGTGAGCTGCTTCTGAATCTTATAAACACAATATTTATAATGACCTACAATGCTAACACTTAGGTTTTTTATTACCTCATGTGCAAATTTACCATTATGCTCGATCAGGTATTTATAACCGGGTGAATCGATAAAACAAGTGAGTGTATCAGTTAAAGCCGTGATAGAATAGGTATGGATTTTATTTGCAAAAACATCGGCAACACTCACAAAAACAGGTCCTTTCAAAATTCTTAATATCTCATCTTTTTTGATCGGTCCCGTCATATGCATTTTTACAATTCCCGACTTAATAAAAACGATGTTTTGAGTAAAAGTTCCCTGCTTTATAATTCGCTCTCCCTTCTGAAAAAAGATTTCTGTGCTGTTCTTACATAAAATATCTAATTCTTTTTGGTCTAGGTTAAATACCGGGCTCGATTTTACGGCGCAATCTTTACATTGGTTGTCCCTACTGGAATTACTCATTTCAAAATACAATAAAAGGTAATATAATCTATTTTCAAATATCTTATCAAGTTACATATAAATGTGAAGTCAACCATACTTTTCTGATAATTAAATTTCATTATTCTTAAACATCTTTCACATTTTTTTCAAACCAATCACACATCAAAAATTTTGCCTAAACCAAATAATGAGGGTTTATTTGTTATATAATTAACAACAAACATAATAATAATATGGAAAATAAAAAAATGACACTGGCATTATTCTCTGGAAGCCTCGATAAACTTACTGCCGCAGGCGTAATCTTAAGTGGTGCTGCCGCCGACGACATGGATGTTGATCTCTTTGTTTTATTGCAGGGAGCGCGTGCTTTTAAAAAAGAAATCGGAGCTGATCCTTCCAAGCTCGAAATGGCAGAATACCCACAATTAAAGGATGAATTTATGGCTTCACTCAACAAGCTTAAGGTAAAAAGCTGGATTGAATTTTTCAAAGAAGCGAAAGAACTAACCAATGTTAAAATCCATGTCTGCGGTCTGGCCGGAAAAATCTGGGGCGGAGAAAAACTGGAAGATTTCGTTGATATTGTCGATGACATTTGTGGTATTGGTGAATATATTGAATCTGCGCAAGAAGCCGACGTCCATTTATTTATTTAAATCTTTAAAATCAAAAATCATGAGCACAGAAGAATTATTAAAAATCGAAGCAACAAAGTCAGTTGATGCAAGAGGCACGGCATGTCCGGGGCCTTTATTGGCAGCAAAAAAAGCCATTGGAGAAATTGAATCCGGCGAAATATTGGAGGTACTTTCTTCAGATGAAGCCACCAAACGAGACATTCCCAAATGGGCAGCTAAAAAAGGTCACGAATACCTTGGCACCATAGAGGATTCAGGTTATTTCAAAATTTATATGATAAAGGGATGACAAATTCAGATCCCAAAATATTGGTATTTTCATCGGATAAAATCTCAGATCCTGCCATTGATATGGCAGGATTATTAAAGAAACATTATCCGCCATCAGTATACACCATTAATGTTCCCTGCTCCAGCGCCGTAAAACCAAAATGGATTATGCGTGCTTTTGCTAAAGGCTTCGACGGAGTTTTTATTGCAGCGGACGGAACTGATTGCCCTTATGGTGACAGCTGTTCAGAAAATACGGCTAAAATCATCGCCAACACCCACGAATTAATGAGGACTGCAGGCATTGAGCCAGCCCGTTTAAAAATGGCTGCCGTTTGCTCAGTTTGCGCTGAGGCCTTCGTTAAGCACATGAAAGTTTTTATGCAGTACCTAACTATCAACGCAACCCAGAAAAACAAAAATTGATGACAAACGCAACTTTAACAGAAGGCCATTATGATACGCTTGTTTTGGGTGGTGGAATTGCCGGAGAAGAGTCTGCCCTCAACTTAGCCAATCAGGGATTCAAAGTACTGATGGTCGAGAAGGATCTATCCATTGGGGGGAAAATGATTCACCTAAGTAAAGTTTTCCCAACATTAGATTGTGGTGCATGTATCACTACGCCTAAGGTTTCGGAAACAGCCCGACATCCAAATATTACCATCTTTACGCATAGTGAAGTTAAGGAAGTTATAAATCTGAATGGAAGTGGTTTTGAAGCCTCAGTGGTTAAAAACCCAAGATATGTAATCGAGGATAAATGCACAGGTTGCCAACTTTGCGAAGAGAAATGCCCGGTAATTGTCGAAGATCAATATCAATTTAATTTGGTAGGCCGAAAAGCCATTTATGTGCCTTTCAGCATTGCCAACCCACGTATTGCAGCTATCGACATTGAAAACTGCATTTTATGTGGAGCTTGCGAAAAAGCCTGCCCTGCCGATGCCATCGACTTTACTCAAGAAGCTAAACATTTACAAATTAAAGTAAAGTCTGTTTTGTTGGCCACCGGATTTGAGTTATTCGACGCCAGTATTATCGAACGTTATGGTTTTGGGAAGTTTCACAATGTGGTTACTGCCATGCAAATGGAGCGGCAGTTGGTTCCTACCCGACCTTTTAATAATGTGTTGAGGCCAAAAGATGGTAAAATGCCCGACAACATTGCTTACGTTTTATGCACAGGATCGCGGGATGCAACCGTAAACAATCCTATTTGTTCGCAAGTGTGTTGTATGTATTCAACAAAGCAAGCTCAGCTTTTGATGGGAGCTTTGCCTATGGCAGATGTCACCATTTATTATTTGCACATTCGTGCATTTGGTAAAGGTTTTGAAGAGTTTTATCAACAAGGAAAATCAATGGGAATTGAATTTGTGAAAGGCAAGGTTGGTCAAATTACTGAAAAAGAAAATGGCAATTTAATATTGCGTTACGAAGATATTATTAAAGGAGTGGTAAAAGAAGCTGAACACGATTTGGTTGTTCTTTCTGTCGGTATTTTGCCTGATCAAATTCCTGATCATTTATTCAAAACAAAGAAACTTGAGAAAGATCCCTTCAATTATGTAAAACAGGTTGATGAACTTAGCAATCCGGCCAAGACTTCTATCAAAGGGGTTTTTGTTGCAGGTGCAGCCTCCGGCCCCATGGATATTCCCGATTCTATTTTATCAGCAGGGGCTGCTTCAGCAGAAACCGCAACTTATCTCAGACAATTTAATCAGCAGAAAGAACAAGAACTCGCATATAAAAATTGATCATAGATGAAAAACAAAATAGGGGTATACATTTGTTATTGTGGCTCAAATATTTCGGATTATGTGGATGTTGAGAAGGTAAGAAATGAAGTTGAAGTAATTGAGGGTGTTGAACTTGCAAAAACAACCATGTTTGCCTGCGCCGATTCTACCCAAAAAGAAATGGTTCAGGATGTAAAAAGTTTGGGCCTGGATGCCATTGTGGTGGCCTCTTGTTCACCAAAATTACATTTACACACTTTCAGAAATGTTGCCATCCGAGCCGGCCTGAATCCATACAATTATGTACAGGTAAACATTCGTGAGCAAACTTCATGGGCTCATTCCGATACCCCTGATAAAGCAACCATCAAAGCCATAAATCTTGTAAAGTCGGGTATTGCGCGTGTTAAGCATTCGCAGGAATTAGAGCCACTTCATATTTCTTCAAAAAATACGGCCCTCGTTATTGGCGCCGGCATGGCCGGTATGCGCGCCGCCATCGAATTATCTGAAATGGGAACGGCCGTTTATTTAATCGAGTGCGAACATTTTGTTGGGGGCCGAACTTCGCAATGGAGTCGTCTTTTTACAACCAACGAAAGCGGCGAAGAAGTCGTTAAGCGGGTTTATGAAAAGGTAGATCAAGATCCGAATATCAGATTATTTACCGGAACTGATCTCGTTTCCTTAAGTGGAACTGTGGGTGATTTTAAAACCAAAGTAAAGATTAGGCCGCGCTATGTTTCACCGGCTTGCAAAACCGATGAAAATCCTGAGTTAAGGCAAAGGCTTAAAATGGCTATGGATGCATGCCCCATCGAAGTTGCTGATGATTTCAATTTTAACATCACCAAACGAAAAGCAATTTATAGTAGTTTCGACAGCGAATTTCCTCATTGCCCCGCCATCGATGATAAAAACTGCACCCGCTGTGGCGAATGCGAAAAGCATTTTGAACACATCGATTTCAAACAAAAAGAAGAGTTATTAGAATTAAATGTGGGTGCAATTGTTGTTGCCACAGGATTTGATCCTTACGAACCTAAAAAAGGAGAATATTCATATCAGGAACTCGATAACGTGATTACCCTTCCTCAGTTTAAACGATTGCTCGAAATTGATGAAAAAGAATTGGTTTATAAAAATAAGACCATCAAAAATATCGCATACATTTATTGTGTAGGAAGCCGTCAGGTAAATGGAGAAAATAAATATTGCTCGCGCTATTGTTGCACTTCGGCCATTCACGCCGCCACCCATGCCAAGGATAAATTCAAAGGCCTCAACAATTTTCATTTTACCTGCGGAATTCGAACCTATGGAAAACAGGAGTTGATCTATAATACAGCACTCGAAAATCATGATATTTTTCTTCAATTTTTAGAAGATGAACCACCTGTAGTTGAAAATAAAAATGGAAAAACTCTGGTTAAGGTTAAGGACATTTTAACGCAGGTTGACGAGTTAGATGCAGAAGTTGACTTGGTTGTTTTGGTAACCGGAATGGTACCCCGAAAAGATAATTCAATTTCTGAAATTTTAAAAATTCCCATCGGCAGAGATAAATTTTTCAATGAGATCCATCCCAAACTAAAGCCCGTTGAAACCTTGATTGATGGCATTTTTATTTGCGGAGCTTGCCAGGCACCATTCAATATTACCGAATCGGTAAAATCAGCTTTATCGGCCGCCTCAAAAGCCAATGCACTTATCAGCAAGGGAATGATTGAACTGGAGCCAACCATTGCCAGCATCAATTCCGAAGCCTGCAATTGGTGTAATATTTGTTCTGATATCTGCTCCATCGATGCCATTATTAAGAATACCGAAAACGGAAAAATATTTGCACAAATCGATCAATCTAAATGCAAAGGCTGCGGCATGTGTTTGCCGGTTTGCCCCGAAAATGCCATTGATTTGATCGGTTATACCGAAAACGAAATTGAATCGATGATCGATGCCCTTGTGAGTGATGCCCATTTAGAGACTGAAAATGTAAAATCATAGACCATGAAAACGATAGATCAGATCAAAGAAAAACGAACTGTAAGTGATGAATTAAAAGAACGTGTTAAAGCTATGACCAGAATTAACCGAGTCGTTTTAAATGCATTAAAAGATTCCGAAAAAACCATTCCGGAAATCGCAGCAGAAACAAAACTTGAGCCCCAAATGGTCACCTATCATTTAATGACCTTATTAAAATATGGTAAAATTGAAGCAGGTGAAATCGACGACATGGACGAATATTATTACTATAAATTGAAAAAATAACGATGGCCACAATAAATACCGAATTCAGAAAAGAAATTCAAAAATATGGCAAAGAAGATTTTAGTGCCTGCTATAATTGCGGCAATTGCACAGCAGTTTGCTCACTAAGCGATGAGAACAATTCATTTCCCCGAAAGGTGCTCAGAAACACGGTACTTGGGCTCACCGATGAATTGATCACCAGCGTCGATCCCTGGCTTTGTTATTATTGCGGCGATTGCACGGCGACCTGCCCCCGCGAAGCCGATCCCGGAGAATTGATGATGAGCATCCGGCGTTATTTAACCGCCCAATACGACTGGACAGGTTTATCCAAAAAATTCTATACCTCAAAAGTTTGGGAAATTGCAGCCATCTTCATTTTGGCAATGACCGTATTATTGCTTTTTGTATTTCTTCACGGGCCAATGACCACCGAATTAACAGCCGATGGCGGCGTTCAACTCAATACATTTGCCCCTTGGAAAGCCGTTGAAATTGGCGACTGGACCATGGCCGCTTTATTGTCATTTTTCCTGCTCAGCAATGTGCTGAATATGTTTTTGAAGATTACAAAAAAAGCCAAGGTTAAAATTCCCATCAAATTATTCTTCACCGAATTGTGGTCGCTGATTTTCAACTTTGCCACCCAATGGAAATTTGCGAAATGCGAAACCGATGAACTCAGCTTTTGGCAAAGAGTTAAAAAAGGAAAATACAACTACTGGCTGGTTCACTTTTTATTGATGTCGAGCTACGCCTTATTATTCGCCATGATTGTAGGATTTTTGGGTTGGTTCCAAACCGATAATATTTACGAATGGTGGCATCCTCAGCGCCTGTTGGGTTATTATGCCACCTTTGGTTTGGGATTCGGAATCATTTATTTTGCTTATCATCGCTATAAAAAGCAAAGCGAAAAAAGTAAAAATTCGCATTATACCGATTGGACCTTCTTAATATTATTATTTTTTACAACACTTACCGGAATACTGGTTCATTTTTTTAGGATTTATGGCATGGTCTACCCTACTTATTATATGTATGTATTTCATCTGATGATTTTATTCCCCATGCTGATGATTGAAGTACCATTTTCAAAATGGTCGCATTTGGCTTATCGGCCCTTTGCCATTTATTTTAATCAATTGGTGGTTACAGCTCGAAATAATGATAAAAAAGCAAATAAAAAGAAATAAAATATTAATCGATTAAAAATATATATCATGACTACAGAAAATATTGCAAGCAAAGGCGCATCATTTTGCATGGTGCTGTTATTAAGTCTATTGTCCCTAGGATTTCTGAGTGGCATCGTTGCACTAATTATGCTATTCTGCGACTGCCTGGGCTAAGATTCTAAATAATTTGAGCTTTAATGATTTTCGATTAAATTGAAGATGCAGGACAAGTATATCAAAACATCAGGCTTTTGATTTTTGATTGAAGATTTTTGCTTTCCATTTTTTTATGACTCATATCTATTTTTCTTGATATCTCGTTTTTGAACAATCCCAGCCTTTTATTCATATTTTTTTTCAATTTATTCAAATTATAAAATTCCCAAAAATTAATCTTAGAAATAATTTTAAATAAATATTTGTAAAATATAGGAATAAATCCTTATATTTGTTCTTTATTAAATAGGAATGATTCCTAACTGATATTAATTCACATGAATTTACCAATAGATAGCATCAGAAATAAACTAACTGAAAAGGGATTAAAAGTGACTCCTCAACGAATTAGTATTTTGGAAGCAGTTTACAAGCTGGATAATCATCCTACTGCAGAAAACATCATCGCGTATATTCGCGAATCAAATCCAAATATTGCCACAGGAACTACGTATAAAGTATTAGAAACCTTGGTTCAAAAGCAGTTAATCCAGAAAGTAAAAACGGATAAGGATATTATGAGATATGATGGAGTAGTAGATAAGCATCATCACTTATATTGCTCTGAATGTGATTTAATTGAAGATTATGTGGATGAAGATTTAGACAAATATTTAAAAGAGTATTTTAAAAAGAAATCCTTTCCCGGATTTAAAATAGAAGATATTGTTCTTCAAATAAGAGGAACATTCGACAAGTGTTAATTATTAATTTATAAAAACAAAATAATCATGGAAGAAAATCAAGAACAAGTAATCAGTATGCCAAGAATTGGTGATCCTGCACCTGCATTTAAAGCAGTTACAACTCAGGGGGATATGAATTTTCCTGCCGACTATAAAGGCGATTGGGTTATTCTTTTCAGTCACCCGGCAGATTTTACTCCTGTTTGTACCTCAGAGTTTATGACTTTTGCAACAATGGAGGAGAAATTTAATGAAGCTAATTGTAAGCTCGTAGGACTTTCGATAGATGGACTATACAGTCACATTGCATGGCTAAGAACCATTAAAGAAAAAATCGAATACAAAGGGATGAAAGATGTTGAAGTAAATTTCCCATTAATTGAGGACATCAAAATGGATGTTGCCCGAAAATATGGAATGATTCAGCCAAATGAAGACACCACCAAAGCAGTGAGAGCGGTATTTTTTATTGATCCAAAAGGAATCATCAGAGCTATCATTTATTACCCACTTAGTTTAGGTAGAAACTTTGATGAATTATACCGGGTAGTTGTTGCTTTGCAGGCTGCCGATGAATTTGGAGTAGCAACTCCTGCCGATTGGCGTCCTGGAGATGATGTAATTGTTGGTCCTGCCGGATCTTGCGGTGCAGCTAAAGGTAGAATGGAAGATAGCGAACTTGACTGTCAAGATTGGTTCTTTTGTACTAAAAAGTTGGATAAGGATACCGTATTAAATAAAGTGTTGAAGAAAAAATAAATTGTTTAAAACGCTTACTATGTTAAAAGAGCGGGTTCAGGTTTTATAAAGACTTGAGCCCGCTTTAATTTTTGTATCGCACATTAATGAATTGCTTTGCATATACCTACTTTTTTATGAATTGTTTGAAATTATCTATATTAGTAATTCACTATTTATAAAATCTAATAGAAATGGAAGACAAAACTGTCAAAATCCCAACCTGGTTTTGGGTAGTATCAATTATATTTTTAATGTGGAATTTGATGGGCATTATGTCCTATATTACGCATACCACCATATCTGAAGAGGCATTGATGGCTTTACCTCAGGCTGAAAGAGACTTATATGGAAGTTATCCTTTGTGGACTCAAATCGTTTTTGCGATTTCTGTTTTTGCAGGAACCCTAGGTTGTATCGGATTACTCATTAAGAAAAAATGGGCTAAATTTTTATTTATCATTTCATTTATAAGCATTGTGGTTCAAATGTACCACAGTTTATTTATGACGGCCGCCATGGATGTTTATGGTCCCAGCTCTGTGATTATGCCAATTTTACTAATAGTAATTGCAGGGGTACTAATTTGGTTTGCATCCTACAGTATAAAAAAGGCCTGGCTTACTTAAACCAATAATCTATTGTACTATATTTTAAAATATTTAAAATCATTCATTATGAAATTTAATTTGTTGGGCAAATTATTTCTATTACTCCTATTTTTTTATTCGTGTGAAACACAAGCTCAGCTTTCAGAAATAAATGGAAGTGTAGCTTCAGCACATCCAATTGCCACTAAGGCAGGAATGGATATTTTAGCAAGTGGCGGCAATGCCTTCGATGCAGCCATTGCTGTAGCAGCCACTCTTAATGTTGTTGAGCCCATGATGTCTGGTATTGGTGGCTATGGCACCATTTTAATTTATGATGCAATTGGCAAACAAATTCGTTTTCTCAACCCCAGTGGAAGGTTTCCGATTAAAACAAATACCGATTTGATGCGCACTCCCACACCTGATTTCATAAAAAATCGTTTTGGTTCAAAATCAATTTCAACACCTGGTAATTTAAATGCATGGGCAGAAATGCACTCGAAGTATGGTAAAATGGATTGGTCCCATTTATTCACTCCAGCCATCAATTATGCTGAAATTGGCTATGTAATTTCTCCCACAACTGCCCGATGGATTAAAATTGCCTTTGAAAATTTTTCTACCTACACTAAATCATTTTATGGAAATAGTGGTAAGCCACTAAAAGCGGGAGATTTGCTAATTCAAAAAGATCTCGCAAGCAGTTTTAAGCTAATTGCTTCAGAAGGAGTTGATCCTTTTTATCAAGGAAGTATTGCTGAGGCGATCAACAGTGAGATGAATAAGGTTGGGGGGTTTCTATCCATTGAAGATTTAAGAAATAATAAAGCTGAATGGTGGGAACCCTTAAAATTTGAGTATAGAGAATACGAAGTCTACACAGCTTCGTTGCCCGCTAATTCATTTGCAGCTTTTGTAAACTTAGGATTAATGCAACAAATTCCTAGTAAAAATCTGGAACATAATTCGGCGGATTACCTCCACTTATTTGCCGAAATTGTAAGTGTTAAGTAATTCGAGGACAGTTTTCGGCAAAACCAACAGGTGTTAATCCATTAATTCCTTGGTGTGGTCTAGCGTGATTATAATAATAAAGATACTGTAATAATTCTTCTTTCATTTCCTCTAATGAATCAAAATTGGTTTCTTCAAACAGATCCTCTTCAATAGTGCGCCAGAACCTTTCAGCTTTTCCATTTGTTTGAGGCCTATATGGTCTAATATATCTATGTTTTATTCCCATTTCAATTAGCATTCTTTCAAAGGGATGTTCCATCTTTTTTTTTGAGTTTTTGGGACCGAATTCTGGGCCATTATCCGTAAGAAGCTCCCTGAATTTTATTTGATATTGTTGAGTTAAAATATTTAACGATCTGAGTATAGCGAACATTACTGTTAAGCCTTTGATATCTTCAACTATCTCAGCCCATGCAATCCGGGTACAACTGTCAATTACGCACGTCAGATAGTATCTTTTTGTATCTCCGGTAATTATTCCCTTATTTAGATAATGAGTATCTATATGACCTAATTCTCCAGCTTTTTCTTTTATTATTTTTCTTTTTTCTGCTTTCATTGGAGCTCTTAGTCTGTTTAACCCTTGTCTCTTTATTATATTATAAACCCCTGAAGGAGATGGGGTAAATTGTTTTAATTGTGGCTCTAATATACTTACAATTTCATAACGATTATTGCCTTTTAACCGCAATTCTTTTACTTTATTCTCTATAAAAGGAATAGGACGTCTGGTTTTCCATTTTGGTCCTCGTTTGCGGGGTAATAAATCGATTTCTGCTCCACTTAGTTTAAATCTATTATAATACTTCAAAAAACTTCTTCGATCTGTATCATGTGCTTTATAAAATTGTTCAGCGAATCGAAATTTTGGATGCTGCTTTTGTTTTATCAATTCATACTCATGGATCAAAAACCGATACTTCTGTATATAATTTCTTGCCAGAGTTAAATCGTTTGTATTTATTCTCATAGACAATTTTTTATTTAATGTACAATTTTGTCTACGAATTATCTAACATTTACAGAAATGACAAAAGAATCTTATAAAGCACGCCTTACCTACTCTTTTGATCCTGATATTCAAACTGCACCATTGGACAGTATTCTCTCTTCAGAAGTTTTAGAATCTCAGTTTGCAAAAATCAATCGAGATCATGCATCCAATTTTGTACCACCATTTTCAGTGGAGAGTAAAAACACAACACATTTTGTTGTTATTGATAAATGGGGCAATATTGTGAGTGCCACCCAAACGCTTGGTAATTTATTTGGCAGTAGGGTTATGGTTGAAGGAACTGGAATTTGGCTAAATAATTCAATGGCTTATTCAACTTTCGAACCCAAAGGAAACCCTATGGATGCTTTCCCAGGTCGACATAAACTATCTGGTGATTGTCCAATCATAATCATGAAAGCAAATAAACCGATAGCAGCTCTCGGTTCCCCTGGAGGACATACCATAACACAGAATGTACCTCAAATTATATTCAATTTGATAGACTTTGGAATGACAATGCAAGAAGCTATTGATGCTCCAAAAATTGCATTTATTGAACCAAATTATATTCGTGTTGACCCTGATATGCCTGATGAAGTAGTGAAATCACTCTTCCAAAAGGGTCATCTAATAAAAAAAGGTAGCATTGGAAACGCCAATGGAATTAAAATTATTCGTGATAAATCAGGAAAAATAATAGCCTTTGATGTCGGAATGGATAAGCGAGGTCAGGCTAGATCACCAATTGTTGATCGATAAAATTTTACTCTCGAAGTAACTATATAAAAAATTCAGAACTTACATTCTATCCGGAACCTGAATTCCCAATAATTCCATTCCTGATTTAATCACTTGTGCAGTGAGTTTCGACAATTGAAGACGGAAAACAACTTTTGATTGATCTTCTTCTTTGAAAATTGAAACTTCCTGATAGAACTGATTATACTCTTTCACCAAATCGTAAATATAATTAGAAAGCATGGCCGGACTTAAATTTTCTGCTGCTAAATCAATGGTGCTTGGATATTCGTGCAAATGATGCAGGATTCGAACTTCTTTTGGGTGCAGTTCAAAATCGCTTGCCGAGCTGGTTCCGAATTCAATATTTTGTTCTTTGGCTCTACGTAAAAGAGAACTTATTCGAGCATGCGTGTACTGAATAAAAGGACCTGTATTACCAGTAAAATCAACAGATTCTTCAGGATTAAACAACATGTTTTTTTTGGGATCAACCTTGAGCATAAAATATTTTAAGGCACCCATGCCTACCATTTCAAAAAGTTGATTTGCCTCCTCATCACTAAAATCTTCAATTTTACCTAACTCCGTGGTTAATTTCTTGGCGGTTTGATGCATTTCTTCCATTAGTTCATCCGCGTCAACAACAGTACCTTCCCTGCTTTTCATTTTACCATGCGGTAATTCAACCATTCCATATGATAAATGCTTGATGGTTTTAGCCCACTCAAATCCAAGCTTTTTCAATACAATTTCTAATACTTCAAAATGATAATTTTGTTCATTGCCAACAACATAAATCAGCTTGCCTGCATCATAATCATCATGCCTAAGATTAGCAGTACCCAGATCCTGAGTCATGTAAACCGAGGTTCCATCTGCTCTTAATAGCAATTTTTCATCCAAGCCTTCTTTGCTTAAATCTGCCCACACTGATCCGTTTTCTTTTTTAAATAAAATGCCTTTATTCAATCCTTCTTCAACCAAACTTTTTCCCAAGAGATAAGTTTGAGATTCGTAATAAATTTTATCAAACTTGATTCCCATTCTATCGTAAGTCTGCTCAAATCCGGCATAAACCCAATTATTCATTCGTTCCCAAAGTGCTCGAATTTCAGGATCATTTTGCTCCCACTTCTGCAGCATTTCCTGCGCCTCAATCATTAGAGGAGATTCTTTTTCTGCCAGCTTGGGATCAAGTCCTGCATCAATGAGTTTTTTAATCTCAATTTTATTTTTCTGATCGAACAACACATAAAAATCTCCAACCAACTTATCCCCTTTCTTGTTTGCTATTTCAGGTGAAATATCGTTGCCCCATTTTTGCCATGCCAGCATCGATTTGCAAATATGAATCCCGCGGTCGTTCACTAAATTCACACGCTTAACATCGTAACCAGCGGCTTCAACTATGGCTGCAACGGAATGACCCAACAGATTATTTCGAATGTGGCCAAGGTGCAAGGGTTTATTGGTATTGGGTGATGAATATTCAATCACCACTGGTGCTTCATTTTTTAATTCAGCTTTGCCGAATTGATCGTTTGTAAAATTATTTTTTAAAAAATCTGCCCAATAAAAATCAGCGATAACCAAATTTAAAAAGCCCTGTATAACATTATAACAGTTTACTTCTTTTAAATTCTCTTGAACATATTCGCCGATGATCTGTGCAGTTTCGGCAGGAGGTTTTTTTGAAATTCTCAAAAGCGGAAATACCACCACCGTTAAATCACCCTCAAATTCTTTTTTTGTTTTTTGAATTTGTATCAACTTTTGCTCTGGCTTGGTTCCAAAACATACTTCACAAGCTTTGGTAACACTTATTTCAATTATTTGTTCGATCATTGCGACGAATTATATTCGTTGCAAAAGTACGTCAAATCCACTAAACATTCAATTCAAAATAAATACATCCTCACGCAACCATTTTAGATTTATCGCATCATTGTATTGTATTGTTAAACTTTAAGCCCTTAAGTATGAAAAAACTCAATGTATTATTTATCCTTTTACTAATCTCAACCCTTATTAAAGCACAGGATGAAAAAGACCAATCAGAATATTCTCATAAAGGATATTATAATTCTACAAATTTTGGATTGTTGGTCGGGTCTTCAAAGAATGAAAACAAAGCTCCATTTTCTTTTATGATGATTAACGGTTATGGAATCACTGACCAATTTGCAGTTGGTTTTGGAATCGGATCAGAATTTATGAGTGAAAGCTATTTGCCATTGGTAATCGATACACGTTATTATTTTCGCAAACAAAAATTTTCTCCCTTTGTATTTGTTCAGGCTGGCTATTCAGTTCCATTAGATAAGGAATCGAGTGAATATCATTTATTTTATCCAAGTTTTAGCTCTTCTTCAATTTGGGGAGGCTATGACTTACTAAAACCACAAGGAGGGTATTTGATAAATCCGGGCCTTGGTCTAAAAACCATGTTTAGTGATAATCTGGGAATGACTTTTACAATTGCCTATCATTTTCAACGATTGAGTTATGACAGAAGTAATGGTGACAGAGACACCGCACTTGAAATTGACATGAATCGGTTGGAAGTAAAAGTTGGCATATTTTTCAAATAAAATTAAATAGAAATAAAATGAAACACTTATGTTTATTATTAAGAGACACATAAGGGGCTGATTAAAATTAAGTAGCAAAATATTAACACCTTACAAAACTACAAACAGATGAAAAAACATATTTATACCATAATCATCCTCTCTGCACTCATCTTCAATTCCTGTACAGATAAAATCTCAGAAATATTTGTGGCTAATAGTCCCATATATATGAGTTATGATGAACTCAGATCAGCTGTGAAACAGGTTGCAGCTCAAGATTTAGTAAAACCCGGTAAAATGTATTTCAAAGATGATTATATTTTTATTATCGAGCAGATGAAAGGAATTCATGTAATTGACAACACAAATCCGGCATCTCCTCAAAACCTGAGTTTTATAGAAATCCCGGGTACGGTTGACATTGCAATTAAGGGACAGACTTTGTACACCGACAGCTACGTCGATTTAGTTGCCTTAGATCTTTCAGACATCGCGAATATCACCGAAACTTATCGCAACGAAGATGTATTGCCTTATATTTTACCTCCATATGATGAAGAGTACCCACTGGCTGAAATCGATGAAGACAAAGGTGTGGTGATTGATTGGGAAGTTAAAAAAGTAAAGCAGCGTCCTCAAATTTATTATTACCCCATGTTCAGAGAAATGGATATGATGAATGTTGCACAAAGTTATGGTGGAGTTAGCAGCACAGGTATTGGTGTTGGTGGCTCGATGGCAAGATTTAGCATAACAGGAAACACCCTATACATCGTTGATGAATCAAATCTTCATATTTATGATATTACGAACACAAATTCACCTAATATGGTTAAAACAACCGGTGTTGGTTGGGGAATTGAAACCATGTTCATTTTGGGTGATAATCTATTTTTTGGTACACGAAACGGGATGTTAATTTATGATATCTCTGTGCCGGTATCGCCGATGTACATTAGTCAATTTTGGCACCTAACAAGTTGCGATCCTGTAGTGGTTCGAGATACATTGGCTTTTGTAACCCTCAGGGGTGGGAACACTTGCTGGAACAATGATGTGAATGAACTGGATGTATTATCGATAAAAAACCTGGAAACGCCATATTTACTAAAAGCCTATCCAATGGTTGGTCCATATGGATTAGGCATTGATGGAACGACACTCTTTGTTTGTGATGGAACCGCAGGCTTAAAGGTTTATGATACGAGTGATCCACTCACTATTGATGAGCATTTAATCGCACAATTCCCAAATATTTTTGCTTATGATGTAATTCCACTTAACGGGAACTTGTTGCTTATTGGCGATGATGGGTTTTATCAATATTCGTACTCGGGTCAAAACATACAATTATTGAGCAAAATTGAGGTGGTAGGAGAATAACTAAGATTGATTTTGGGGGTGATTTAAATCGGGCTTATGATTATCTTTGAAGTTCTTTGGCATTGATAAATAAAAATTGAGTGGAAATAAGCGGCTTATCAGAAATTGTAAAGGGTTGTAAGCAGGGAAAACGAAAGGCCCAGGAACAACTGTATCGTACTTTCTCTGCAAAGATGTATGCTGTTTGTTTGTACTACTCAAAAAATAAAGATGATGCTGAAGATCTTCTCCATAATGGCTTTATTAAAGTTTATGATAAGATTGGACAATTTAAAGGTAGTGGTCCTTTTGAGGCATGGATAAGAAGGGTTTTTATGAATACTGCACTGGAACAATATCGCAAAAAAAGCATCCTTTATTCAATTAATGAAGAGCAAGGTTATCCTGATTATAAGGATGATGTTGATGTAATAAGTCAGCTCAGTAACGATGAACTTATTAAACTAATTCAGGAACTTACACCGGCTTATCAGATGATATTCAATCTTTATGCAATTGAGGGTTATACCCACAGGGAAATTAGCGACTTATTGGGGATAGCCGAAGGGACTTCAAAATCGAATTTAGCCAGAGCAAGAGCCATTTTACAAAAGAAAGTGATTAAACAATTTAAAACCTCAGGGAGAAAGCTGAAATGAGTAAACCTGATAAACATATAGAAAATATTTATCGTGAACGACTGTTGAAAGCAGAAGTCAGCCCACCGCCAAAGGCATGGGATAAGATAGCCGGCAGCCTTGACTTTGCTGCCAAAAATCGCAGACTACTTTTTTACCGAAGACTGGTTGCAAGTGCAGCTATGATCATCATCCTGCTATCCATAGGAATTGGGTTCCTTTATCAAAAACGACAAATAACGCCACCTGAAAACCTGACGATTGCAATCCCTGACTCAAGCATTAATATTATTGATTCAAGTTTAGTTATTCCCATTCAACCAATTCAGGAAAACTTAGCCGAAAAAGAACCCAGCGAAAAAGGCAAAGTAAAAACATCAGGTACACCTATCATTAAAGAAACATATGCAGTTCAGAATCTAAATAAGAAAGAAAAGAGAACCAATTCGGCTTTAATAGCCATGCAACAAATTGCCTCTGGTATTCTTTTTTTAAACTATGAATGGCCCGAATTAATTATCTCTGATAAGAAACAGCCTTTTATTTATGATGCAGCGTCGAATAGTTTAATTATAAATGAGAACTTGATCGCAGATGCCGCTTCTACTGAAACCCGAAAAAGACGTTGGTCGCTCGGTGGTGAAATTTCACCTTCCCATGCAAATGAATCATCTCGATCAGGTAGAGAAATGATGTATGGAGTATCTAATGAATACTTAGACAACAGCTACCAATCCCGGAGTTCATCGGAGGAAGCGATTTCAGCATATACCGGTGGATTGGCAGTTAATTACATAGTTTCTGATAAAATAAGTTTTCAATCGGGCCTTTATTATTTCAAGCAAGGGCAAGAAATACAGAACTTTGATATATTATCTAATGAAGCAGCATATGATAATTCGGTTACGACAACAAGCAATTCTGGTACCATTCAGTTTAATTCAACAGAAGTAATTACAAGTAATAATCCCACACGCCAAATCATACTTGATGCCAATAATCGCATCTCACAATTCGACGAATCGCTGGTACAGCAATTCGGTTTTATCGAAATTCCTTTCATTTTGAAATATAAAATTCTAAGTAATAGACTCGACATTTATTTATTAGGTGGACTCAATGCAAACATCCTCATAAACAATCATGTATTCATTGGCCAAAACAACAATAAATCAGTGGGATTTACCGACGGCATTAATTCACTAATTTACAAAAGCACATTGGGCTTAAGCTTTGAATATCCGATAAGTAACAATTTTTATTTAAACTTATCTCCCATCATCAAACATCAATTAAATCCGATCAACAAAAATAGTTCTAATAATACACGAACAAGTTTTTTCGAATACAAAACAGGAATCAGTTATCGCTTTTAAGCTCAAATGAAAAACCCGGCTGAATTTAATCAACCGGGCTTTTATAATCCGCATTATTTATTAATTGTAGTATAAAAATTCTTTTAGTGAAACCTCATCCACAAAAAACTCTTCTAAACTACTTATCATAATTGTTGGTACATTTCCATATTCAGTAAATACACCGTAAACTGAAACATAATCTCTTTTTATTTTTTTCAAAGTCCTGTAGTCGATATATTGTGCCAAATAATCCGGGATAATTACCGTTGCACTTTGATATGGCGATTTGCGACCAAAATGAATTACAAATTGGTTAGTACGTCGGTTATAATCGACATCAATTACCTTACCTTCGATTGAAGCAGTGTTCTCTCCATTCTCAGATTCATAGATTGCCCATGGGTACTCAATTTGAGGTTGATATCTATGCATCAATACCAAGTGATAGTCGTGATAGAAAGGATACCTTACTCGCATCGGAAAACTCATGATGCTATGAGCGAAATATCCATGTCGGCGGCTGGAATAATCAATATATCCATGCCTTACTCTAACATTGCTTATTCGTGGAGTTTTCATAATACTTAACGGACGCCTTTTTGCGCTTACACTTCTATTGTCTATCCGAACAGCGCTGTTAGCATTTCCAATTCGACCGCTAATTTGTCTATTGCCGACAGTTACTCTTCGATCTGGCCTTGATGCAACAGACCGTGAATTTGACCGATTGTTAGTTCTGGCTGATACAGCACGAGCATCAGTGCTTCTATTTGATCTGGTACTTACAGCACGAGAATTATTTCTATCTGCACGAGTTGCAACCGATCGTGAGTTCGATTTTTTAGCACTCTGTGAAATTCGATTAGACTTGGAGTTTACAGATTTTCGAGTGTTAATTTTCGCTACCGGTTTTGCGTTTTTTGTTGATTTCTTTTTCGCAGATTCACTTTTCTTATATGATTTAGGAGCCGAGGATCTGGCTTCTCTTCTTTGTGCCTCGACATTCAGTCCGACGATAAGAAGAATACTTAGGATGAGAGCTATTTTTTTCATAACGCTTAGTTTTAGTAATTATACTTATCATCATTCCAAAAAGCAGACCAAAAAAAAACAATAATGATGATAAACAAACATAACTTCTTATAACTTTCTCATTACCTGTTTATTAAAATTAAATATTTTTTTAAAATAATTTAAAAATCCTGAATAGTTAACCAAAATCCTTATTTTTTGAAATCAATAACCCGGTAATATTTTTATCTTTAGGCCTATGTATGAGGAGATAAAAATATGGCTTGATTCTAAGGGTATTAAATACAGAACAGTGAATCATGAACCTACCCTGACATCCGAACAATCTGCCCTAGCTCGTGGTGAAAATTTAGCTACCGGAGGTAAAGCATTGGTAATGAAAGTTGGAAATCATTACAAATTATTTGTACTAAGTGCTTCGAAAAAAGCCGATTCTACATTAATTAAAAAACACTTCGGAGTCAAGAAACTTAGATTTGCCAATGCGGATGAATTAATGAAGCTGACAGGATTGGTTCCAGGTTCAGTTCCTCCTTTCGGAAAGCCAATACTTGACATGGATCTCTTCATTGATAAATCAATTAATAATAATGCTAGGATTGCATTCAATGCAGGTTCTTTAACAGATTCGATTATTATGAATATGGAAGATTATTTAAAAATTGCACAGGCAGAATTCTTTGATTTCTCGATTAAATGATTTTTTAATTGCACCTAAAATATTAATTACTTTGTACTTTGTGCCAAATCAAGTAAAACATTCAATAACAGATTCGCTCCTTTTTCCAGATATTCCGGTTCGGTAAATTCGTTGGGATCGTGGCTCAATCCTCTCCTACTCGGAACAAAAATCATTGCAGCTGGACAAATGCGTGCCATCATTTGGGCATCATGCCCTGCACCTGATGTCATTCTACGATTAGATAGTTGCATTTTACTGGCAATCTTTTCTATATTGCTGATCAGATTTTCATCAAAGGTTACTGGCTTAAATCTTACCAATTTCTTAGTTTCAATTCCTATTTGATCGTCTTTCCTAAGTTTATCAATAAATCTTGTTAAAAAAGCTTCAGCTTTTGCTAAGCCTTCATCACATGGATTTCTGAGATCAATTGTCATTCTTGCTACTTTCGGAATTACATTCACAACATTGGGCTCAAATGATATCTTTCCACAAGTAGCAAGCTGGGTTTTCCCCACTTCCTGACAAATTGATGTAAGGTAATTTATAATCTTTGCAGCAGTTGACCCGGCATCTTTTCTAATATCCATCGGGGTGGTTCCGGCGTGGTTGCTTTCACCAAAAATAATTATTTCAGTCCATGATATCCCCTGCAAATTAATTACAACACCAACATCAACTTTCTCTTTATCAAGAATGGGTCCTTGTTCTATATGGAGTTCAATATAGTATTCCGGAATGATTTCACCACATTTATTTTTACCCAAATAACCAATCTTAGTGAGTTCTTCTCCTAATATTGATCCATCATTTCCTTGTATCTGTAGTGCTTCGCTTACCGATAATCCATTGGACCACACTAAACTCCCTAACATATCTGGAATGTACCTGACCCCTTCCTCATTTGTAAAAATACTTAATGCAATTGGGTATTTAGTAACAATCCCCTGATCATTTAATGTCCTTATTATTTCCAATCCGGTTAAAACTCCCAAGCTCCCATCGTATATTCCACCCGAAATCACGGTATCAATATGAGATCCAATCATAACTGGGTTATGATCTTCAAGTCCGGTTCTAATACCTGTGATATTTCCTATCTCATCAACAATTACTTTCATTCCGGCTTCTTTCATCCATTTAATCATCAAATCTCTAGCATATTTGTCGGCGGATGACAGTGCCAATCGTGTTACACCTCCATTTCCATCCTTTCCAATCCTTGCTAATTGAAACAAACTTGCATTTAATCTTTCAATATTAATTTCTATTTTTCTCATTTTTCTAAAATATTAAACTTTGATTTTTAAGGGACTTCTAAATATAAGCTATTTAATATAAAACTCACGCATCTCAAAATTTAAAAAGGAATCAGGACAGATTTATCGATAACTATGCATGAAACATCCATTTTATTTTTTATGCTAAGGATAAGTTTCTAAATTTGGGCAACTAATTTTAAAACAATCAATTTTATGCAACAATTTGGTAATTTTCTTGACATGCTTGATGGATTTTTAGGGAGTGCGGCTTGGTTCGCTTATTTCCTATTAGGTGTAGGTTTATTTTTCACCATCTATCTTAAGTTTCCACAAATCCGATATTTTAAATATGCTTTACGCATTGTAAAAGGCAAGTATGATAGACCTGAAGACCGAGGAGACACCTCTCATTTTCAAGCCTTAACAACTGCCCTTTCGGGTACAGTCGGGACAGGAAACATTGCCGGTGTAGCTTTAGCTATTCATCAGGGTGGCCCTGCAGCATTATTCTGGATGCTTGTAACGGCAATGCTTGGTATGACTACCAAATTTGTTGAAGTAACCTTATCGCATAAGTATCGGGAAATCGATTCTGAGGGAAAAATCGCCGGTGGTCCGATGTACTACATGAAAAACAAACTGAACATGAAATGGCTGGCTGTCATCTTTGCGATAGCCACTGTAATTTCATCATTTGGGACTGGAAATATGCCTCAGATTAATAGTATTTCCAGTTCATTAAATGCAACCTTTGGTGTCCAGCAATGGATCGTAGGTGCGGTACTTGCAGTTTTATTAGGCATGGTAATTATTGGT
Source organism: Bacteroidales bacterium (assembly GCA_963675215.1). GTDB lineage: Bacteria > Bacteroidota > Bacteroidia > Bacteroidales. Next base: position 2,211,613 of record OY775914.1, on the reverse strand, counting down.
GGGATCTCACGTATTGCCAAAGTAACTGAAAAGCTTGTTCCTGCAATGGCCATCATTTATTTTTTGGGTGCATTTGCAGTTATTGTTACTAATTATCAAAATATACTTCCATCATTTCAGGCTATTTTTGGACAAATTTTTACGGGATCAGCCGCAGCCGGTGGATTTTTAGGTGCCAGTTTTGCCTTCTTGTTTAATAGAGGTGTAAATCGTGGATTATTTTCAAATGAGGCCGGACAAGGTTCAGCACCGATTGCCCACGCTGCTGCACGAGCCCACGAACCGGTTTCAGAAGGAATGGTAGCTTTATTAGAACCATTCATCGATACCATTATTATTTGTACATTAACTGGACTGGTCTTGCTTTCATCCGGAGTTTGGAATCAAAAGCATAGCAACCAATTTGAGATGAGCGATCTTGAAATTTTAGCTTCGACTTACGACGATAAGAATGAAGTAAACATCGCAGATCTCCGTACTCATATTTTAGGTTCTACCACTTTACCTGTCTTTACAGGTGATCTTGAAGTTGTAGATGGAAAAGTTCAAAATGATCTTTCAATTATTCATGCACGTTCTATCGCTGAAGAGGTTGTTATTTCCATCAATGACGTTCCATATAATGGGAAAATTGCTGTAGTGGAAGGTAGGCCTAATTTAGCTGATGAAGGAATGGTTATGACTGGGATGTCATTAGTTCATTCAGCTCCTCTTACTACCATTGCATTTACGAAAAGTTTCATGGGTGAAAATGGTAAATTCATTGTATCAATAGGCCTCTTACTATTTGCCTTTTCTACGGTTATCTCATGGTCATACTATGGTGACAGAGCCATAACCTATTTAGTTGGAACTAAAGGCGTAAAATATTATCGGATAGTTTATATTGCCGCTTTCTTCATGGCCTCCTTCATCGATACAACTTTAGTTTGGAAAATTTCATATATCGCAATTGTTTTAATGACATTGCCTAACCTGATTGGTATTATTTTACTTCGAAAAGATATGAAATCAACAGTTAAACAATATTGGAAAGATTTCGCCAAAGAATGGCCGGATGAGAAATTACCCAAATAAATAACAAAAAAGCGGTATCAGAAGATGCCGCTTTTTTTATCATAAATTAGAGATGAGAAGCCATCCTTATTATTTTGAATTTCTACTTTGTTTCTATTACGATAACACCGTAAAGTCCTTCAGAGCCATAAATGGCAGCATCAGCTGATTTTAAAACTTTAATTGATTTTATATTAATCGGAGAAATATCTGAAACATCAGTAACAAAAATACCATTCACTAAAAATGCAGCCGTATTACTCCCACTTAAAGAATGAGAACCTCTTATCCGAACAGCGTTACCAGAAACTTCAACGCCATTAAGTTTTCCCCTCATCAATTCATAAATATTACTATAAGATGAATAATCAATTTCTTCGGTAGACAATGAATTCTTAAGCTGATTAATTCCTTCGTCTGTTAAATATCCTTCATTACGCGCAATATCAATATTCTTTTGTCCTTCTTTAAAAATGAGATAAACATCTAACGAATCAATACCTTTAATAGATTTAGATTGTGAAAAAAAACTCTTGGATTTAAACTTCAAAACATCATTATCTTCACAAGCAATAGAAAAGGTTCCATTTGGACTCGTTATAACTGATGCCTTCGATTTTTTTGCGCTTACAACAATATTTCCAATCCCAAAATCATCATTTAAAAGGACTCTGCCTTTAACAATTCTTTGCTGGGCACTCATATTACTAATCGTAAAAATAAGGGCTATTATGATCAATATTTTTTTCATGGTTATTATTTTAGGATTTGAGAAATTGGGATTATTAACATTTTCAGGGAATTAAATTACAAAATATAAAGCAGTTGCTTGTAATTTTTTAGAGAAAGAATAATTATTCCTCAATTTTGATAGTTCTCAAAACCCGCAAGCTAAATCATTTCTTATCAGTTTCTTTTATTAAATAGTTGGCTAATAATTTATAAAGATTCTGCCTTTTGATTGGTTTTACGATATAATCATCGCATCCTGCAACAAGTGCTTTTTCTTTATCGCCGGCAATGGCATAAGCTGTTTGTGCAATTATCGGTAAATTCGGCTTGGTCTTTTTTATAATGGTTGATGCTTCATAACCGTTCATCACCGGCATATTAACATCCATGAGTATTAAATTTATTTCAGGATGATTTGATACAAACTCGATGGCCTCTACGCCATTTTTAGCCCATAATAAATGAACATCCAATGCTTTTAATAGTACTTCTAATAAAACATAACTAGATTCATCATCCTCAACCACAAGTATGGTTTTATCAGGGATTGTAAATATTTCAATAGTGTTGGTTTGTGATTTATGTATTAAATCATAGGGAACATCATAATTTACCAAAGTGAAATAAAAGGTTGTTCCTTTATTTTCTACTGACTCAAGCCAAATTTCCCCTCCTAATAATCCTGTTAGTTTTTTTGTTAATGACAAACCTATTCCCACACCACCGTGAGCCCGGGTGTAAGATTCGTCAACCTGGCGAAACATATCAAAGATTACTTCATGCATATCTTCAGCAATTCCAATACCAGAGTCTTTTACATAAAATTTAAGCTGGGCTTTTTTATTTTCAATTTCTTTTGTGTAACCAAATTCGATAAATCCGGTTGGCGTAAATTTTAGCGCATTCTTCAATAAATTCATCAAAATTTGATTGAATTTTTGCCTATCAGTGTATATAATTAAATCGTCATTTTCTGCAGGCAATTTGAGAATAATTTCTGCATTACTATCTAACATCCTCGATTGTTCAGTCTTTATTATTTTAAAGATATCCTCAAGAACATTATGCAATTTGAATTCCGTTTTATGAATTTTCACATCGCCGGTTTCAATTAAAGTAATATCAAAGATGTCTTCAACTAATGCTAATAAATGATTGCCACTTTTATTAATAGTACTTGCAAAAGAATAAATCTCTTCCTTGTTCACATCTTCATTTATTAAATCGGAAAATCCAATGATGGCGTTTAACGGAGTTCTTAATTCATGCGACATGGTTGCCAAGAAAGCAGACTTAAGTCGATCAGATTCGGCGGCCCGTTCATATGCTTTCTTTAATTCATCCTCAAACAGTTTTCTTTCAATGGTCATCCCGATTTGATGTGATACAAATTCTAATAACTCCTGATCAGATTGTTGAATGGCATTCTCATTTTCATAATCCTGTATCACAATTACACCTATGGCTTTTCCTTTACTCATTAAAGGCACCCCTAACCACACTTTTGCTTTTGACCCCATTTGCTTAATCATATCCTGTCTCGCCATTTCATCCATCTGTTCGCGAGTTACGCGCAAAGACTTACGGGTTTTTATTACATGGGCAGTTAAGGTTTTTTTAGGAAGGGTTTTAAACTCATCCTTTTTATCAACCATAAAAGGTACAGTTATTGAATCACTGGATTCATCATATAAAGCAATAAAGAAGTTTTCAATATTGATCAGCTTCGCCAATTCTCGAACAATAACTTCGTAAACTTCTTCCAAATTCTCGGATGAAAGTGCAGCATTTGAAATATTATATAGCGCATGTTGCCTCTTTTCAGACAATTTTTGTTCTCGAATATCCCTCCATACCGTATAAAGCATGTCTTTGCCCTTTACCGGAATTTTTGTGAGTGACACATCCACAGGAAACACTTTGCCATTACGGGTTATATGATACCATTCAAAACGATGATAACCTATTGACAAAGCCTTTTTCATCAACTCATTGGCTTTATCAAAGGAGCGTTGGCCATCAGGCTGATATTTAGGTGATACCTTAGATGGGTGCGTATTGATTATATCATTCTTATGACCATATTCCAGAATTTCAACTGCTGCTCTATTACAATCAACGAATTTATCTCCATCAATCAATAAGGTTGGATCTTTTGATTTATTAAAGAGGTTTCTGTACTTATTTTCGTTTTCTTTTGAGGAAATTTCTGCTCGCTTTTGTTCAGTTATATCCAGAATTGAAAGAATGCCAGCTGGTTCACCCCGATAATCAATGACATTACCTTGCAAATAAACCCATCGCCTATCTCCTTCCTTATTTAGTATTCTGAAGTTGAGAGATGTGTATTTGCCTTTACCCTGCTGTACCCTTATTCCTAGCGTTTTTATAAGTCTCAAATCATCAGGATATACAAAATCCCAAAAATTCATTTTCACCAATTCAGCCAATGAATAACCAGATATGATTTCACCAGCCGGATTTGAGTAAACCCACTTATCATGTTGAAAAATCATTATTGCCACTGCGGTGGTTTCGGCCAGACTTCTGAATTTCTCTTCACTTTCAATGACAGACTGATCTGCTTTTTTACGCTCACTAATGTCTCTAACTATTGCCTGTAAAGTATTATTAGGCATTAACTTACTATGCATTTCAACAGGAGTTAAGCTACCATTCGAATGTTGAATATTACGTTCATTGATCACTGTTTTTCCATTCCCGATAATATCAAATCTCAAGGGTTTTAACTCCAGTTCTTTTTTATTGAAAAATTCACTTATATGCTTACCTTTCATTTCCTGCAAACTCAATCCTGCGATCTTCTGAATACTGGTGTTTGCATCCAAAATGTATCCATCCAGATCACCAATTAGGATTCCATCCACCGCAAATTCAATGGATTCACGATACCTAACTTCTGACTCTTTGGTTTTAGTAATATCAAAAATAAAGCCTTCAATATAGAGCAACGTACCAGATTTATCGTGTATCCCTTTCCCTTTTTCCCGAACCCATTTTTGTTGCGAACCTGCCGTAATAATTCGATAGGTTATATCAAAACGCACGCTGTTGTTTATCGCGCTTTGTACTTCATCCCATACCATCTTCGAATCATCAGGATGAATAAGGCTCTGATATGAAAGGACTTTATTATTTAAAAGATCATCTACCGCATAGCCCGTTAACTCAAAGCAATGTTCATTTAAGAAAATCATTGTCCATGCTTTATCGTTATGACAACGATAAACCATGCCGGGTAAATTCCCCATTAAATCATTTAGCATCCGCTCACTATCAATTAATTGCTGAACATCAGGTTTGAAATTGGTTTTATACATCAGTTCTTTTGGTTCACGAGTTAAAATGGAGTTTAAATTTTTGATTTTCAATATACGCGATAAACTAAAACACTTATCAACAGTAAACCTATAAATATAAGGTGTTATGCTTCTGATCTAACTAGGCAAATTGCCTATATTCTTAAAGCATTCAAATAGCACCCGAAAATGATTGAGAAAATCAATACTTTTGTTTAAAATTAGCAACTATGTTTGAAATTAACCATGAACAATTAAATGCCCTGCAACGAGCCATGGAAATGGTTGAAATACCATTGGGCTATCATTATCAATTACCGCCACCATCCTTTGCTTCCCTGAATGGGCAGTTCATGGGGTATATCGACCGTAAGGAGCTTTTTACAAAATTTATAATTAACAAAACTTTCTCTAATCCTCAGGGTACTTCACAAGGCGGAATTATTGCCGCATGTTTTGACGATACCTTTGGTCCTCTTGGAATGATAACATCTCGCCACCCTGTGATGTCAATCGATATGAATATTCAATACATTCGTGCAGTACCTCTCGAAACAGAAATATTCATTCACACAAGAGTTATTTCGCATAGCCCAACCACCCTCTTCTTAAGAGCGGATGCATTCAACGTTCGAAAAAAGCTCCTGGCTCAAGCATCTTCAAATTTATTTGTAGTAAAATAACTGAGCAAATCAAAATGAGTCAATGATTGTGTGTAATTTTTAATTAAAATTAACTTATGGCCGCTTTGAGTTAAGTCCGAAAGTTTTATCTTTGCTCTCGATATATTTTTTTACATGAAAGAATCACATTATCTAGATCTATAGTTATGTGAGGTTCTCTCGCATTGCGGGATTTGAAATCTGTCATATTTAACTTTAAAATTAAAAAACAGATGAAAAAAAACGTATTAATTATTGGAGCTGCCGGAAGAGATTTTCACAATTTCAACACGTATTACCGGGGCAATGAAGCTTACAACGTAGTAGCTTATACAGCTGCTCAAATTCCTGACATTGATGGCAGGAAGTACCCAAAAGAACTTGCAGGAGATTTATATCCTGAAGGAATTCCTATTTATGCTGAAGAAGAACTTGAAAATCTGATTAAAGATTTAAAAGTTGATGACTGTGTGTTCTCTTATAGCGACGTTCCTTATGACAGAGTTATGACCATGAGTGCCAGAGTTAATGCCGCAGGTGCAAACTTCGTTCTTTTAGGCCCTAAGGACACCATGGTAAAAAGCACAAAACCTTTAATTGCAGTAGGTGCAGTTAGAACAGGTTGTGGCAAAAGCCAAACCTCAAGAAGGGTTATTGAATTATTGATGGCAAAAGGACTTAAAGTGGTTGCCGTTCGTCACCCCATGCCTTATGGTGATTTAAATGCACAAAAAGTTCAGCGATTTGCCGAAGTTGCTGATCTTGACAAGCACAAATGCACTGTTGAAGAGATGGAAGAATACGAACCACACGTGGTGCGTGGTAACGTAATTTACGCTGGTGTTGATTATGAAGCAATTTTAAGAGCTGCTGAAGTTGATCCTGATGGATGTGATGTTGTACTTTGGGATGGTGGAAATAATGATTTTCCATTTTATACTCCAGACTTAAACATAACTGTAGTCGATCCTCATCGTCCTGGTCATGAATTGTCTTATTATCCAGGTGAAGTTACACTTCGTTTAGCCGATGTTGCTGTAATTAACAAAATGGATACTGCTGATGCAGCCGACATTCAAACTGTTCGTGAAAGTATCGCTAAAGTTGCTCCAAATGCAATTGTTGTTGATGCTGCTTCTCCAATCGCTGTTGACAACCCAGCATTAATTAAAGGTAAGAAAGTATTGGTTGTTGAAGACGGACCAACTTTAACGCACGGCGAAATGAAATTAGGTGCAGGTACTGTTGCAGCGATGAAATTTGGCGCAGCCGAATTGGTTGATCCACGTCCTTACACCGTTGGTAAACTTTCTGAAACTTTTGAAATTTATCCTAATATTGGTGTTTTGCTACCAGCAATGGGTTATGGTGAGCAACAATTAAAAGATTTAGAAACCACAATTAATAACACTGAATGTGATGCAGTGGTAATTGGAACTCCGATTGACTTAAACCGTATCATTAAAATCAACAAACCTTCAACAAGGGTTTATTACGATTTACAAGAAATTGGAAATCCTAACCTGGAGGAAATTGTTGACGACTTCATTGTTAAATACAATTTGAAAAAATGATTTAAAAAGCGGCTTTTTTAGCCGCTTTTTTTTAGGCTTTTTTGTAAGGTTTCTATACTAAAAAACAACATTTTGAAAGATTATATAAACATAAAATACCGAATCAGTAGTTAAACTTTAAAAGCATATTCGTGTATAGAAATTTTACAATCAAAAAAATAACATATTTAAGATGAATGAATCCAAAAATGCAAAACTGATTTTAGAAGATGGCACAATTTTCCATGGTTATTCCTTCGGATTTGAAGGTTCAACAGCAGGCGAAGTAGTTTTTAATACGGCCATGACCGGTTATCCCGAAAGTTTAACAGATCCATCCTACAAAGGACAATTGCTTACCCTCACCTACCCTTTAGTTGGGAATTACGGAGTGCCTGGTTTTGTTAAAGAAGATGAAATGCTTAAATTTTTTGAATCAGAAAAAGTTCAGGTATCTGCTTTGATCATTTCTGATTATTCATTCAAATACAATCATTGGAATGCCGAAAAAAGCTTGGGTGACTGGCTAAAGGAAAATAAAGTTCCCGGAATTTATGGAATTGACACCCGAGAATTAACAAAGATTATTCGTGAAAAAGGCTGCATGCTGGGCAAACTAATCATCAATGATGAGGATTGTGAATTTTATGATCCCAACCTGGATAACCTGGTTGCAAATGTAAGCATCAAAGAAAAGCAAGTTTACGGTTCGGGTAAATATAAAATCCTACTTATCGATTGTGGAGTAAAAAATAATATCATTCGTTATTTCTTACAAAAGGATACCACAGTAATCAGAGTTCCCTGGAATTATGATTATCACGATGAAGAATATGATGGACTTTTTATTTCAAACGGTCCGGGCAATCCGGAGATGTGTGATGTGACGATTGCTAACTTGAAAATATCTTTAGAAAAAGAAACGCCGATATTTGGAATTTGTCTCGGTCATCAGTTAACCGCATTAGCTTCGGGAGCCAAAACTTATAAATTGAAATACGGCCATAGAAGTCATAACCAACCCGTAATTTTAAAAGGAACAAAAAAAGCCTACATCACTTCACAAAATCATGGTTTCGCGGTTGATGACTCAAGTTTGGGCGCTGAATGGGAAACGCTTTTCACCAATATCAACGATCAAACCAACGAAGGTTTAAAACATAAAACCAAGCAAATCTTTACCGTTCAGTTTCATCCGGAAGCCTCAAGTGGACCAACAGACACAGATTTCTTATTTGATGATTTTATAAAAATGTTGGTTAAGTAAGAAGTTATGAGCTATGAGTTAAACATTAATCAATTATCATTAATCATTAAAAAAGAATCATTCGAAAGTGTTAAGTATAAAAGAAATATATAAAATAGGATACGGCCCATCATCCAGTCATAGTATGGCACCGCGAAAGGCTGCTCAAATTTTCCTTGATCGGAATCCAAAAGCCGATCGGTTTAAGGTTTGGCTTTATGGCAGTTTGGCTGCAACAGGCAAAGGCCATCAAACCGACGAGAGCATACAAAAGGTATTTCACAAAAAAGGAATTGAAGTCATCTGGGAACCAGATACTTTCTTGCCAAAACACCCAAATGGCTTAATATTCAGATCCTATCTTGACGGGAAAGAGATAGATTATTATGAAACATACAGCGTTGGTGGTGGCGATCTCTCAGAAACAGGTGAAATAATTGGCGAAAGCATTTATAAAATCACCCATATGGACGATTTACTAGCCTGGTGCAAATCAGAAGGTAAATCCATTTGGGAATACGTTGAAGAAGTTGAAGGAAAAGAGATCTGGGATTATCTGGCCATTGTTTGGGAGAAAATGCAGGAATCTGTAAAAAGAGGAATTGAGAATGAAGGCATCCTACCCGGCACTTTAAAGCTTCAGCGCAAAGCTTCAGCTTATCTTACCAAATCTGAAAATGCTGTAGGCTCTCAAAAAAATATTGGAAAAATATTTGCCTATGCCCTTGCGGTTTCTGAAGAAAATGCAGCTGGAAATGAAATGGTAACTGCTCCTACTTGCGGTTCATGTGGAACCTTACCTGGTATTTTATATTTCCTAAAAGACCAGGATAAACTTTCCAATATCAAAATTTTAAGAGCTTTAGCTACAGCTGGAATTATCGGAAACTTTGTCAAAACAAATGCTTCCATTTCTGGTGCCGAAGTTGGATGCCAGGGAGAGGTAGGAACCGCCTGTTCAATGGCTGCCGGTGCCACTGCACAATTAAAAGGCGGCAGTCCGAATCAAATTGAATATGCCGCTGAAATGGGATTCGAACATAATTTGGGTTTGACTTGTGATCCGTTGGAAGGTTATGTGCAGATTCCTTGCATAGAAAGAAACGCATTTGCAGCGATGAAAGCATGGGAATGCGCTGTTTATGCCCTACTCTCGGATGGAATACATAAAGTAACATTTGATGAAGTAGTTGACACCATGATGCAAACCGGAAAAGATTTACAAGATGCTTATAAAGAAACGAGTTTGGGTGGATTAGCCAGGTTTTGGCGACCGAAAATTGATAGGAGTTAGAAAATATTACTTAAAGTGCCTAGAGTTAAAAGTGATCTAAAGTATTTGAAATGGAAAATAAAGAATTTGGAAAACAAATGGAAAGAAGAACAAAGGAGTTTGCAATTTCTATCATTAAGTTATCCGCTTCTCTACCCAAAACTTCCGAAGGAAATATAATTAAAAACCAAATAACTAAATCGGGAACCAGTATCAGAGCTAACTATCGAGAAGCAAATCGTTCAAGAAGCAAGGCAGATTTTAGAAATAAAATTAAAATTTGCGAAAGTGAAGCTAGTGAAACCATTTATTGGTTGGAGATTATTGGCGAATTAAATCAATTCCCATCATCCGAAATACAAATTATTTTGAAGGAAGGAACAGAACTCCTAGCAATTTTCACATCAATAAGTAAAAATTTAAAACTTTAGGCATTTTAGTCACTTGAAGTACTTTAGTCACTATAAAAATATACACACAAATGAAAAAAAACATTCAGAAAGTTCTTGTACTGGGTTCGGGAGCCCTAAAAATAGGCGAAGCCGGTGAATTTGACTACTCAGGTTCGCAAGCTTTAAAAGCATTAAAAGAAGAAGGCATTGAAACCATTCTCATTAATCCGAATATTGCAACCGTCCAAACTTCTGAAAAAATAGCGGATAAAATTTATTTTCTCCCTGTTACTCCTTTCTTTGTTGAAAAAGTAATTAAAAAAGAAAAACCACAAGGCGTGCTTCTTTCATTTGGTGGTCAGACAGCCCTTAACTGTGGTATTGAACTTTTTAAAAAGGATGTTTTTAAAAATAATAATGTTGAAGTTTTAGGCACACCCATCCAATCGATCATGGACACTGAGGATCGAGAAAACTTTGTAAATAAATTGGATGAAATTGATGTCATTTCTGCTCGAAGCTTTGCAGTTGACTCAAAAGAGGAAGCCTTAGTAGCTGTGAGAAAATTAGGATTTCCGGTAATTATTCGTGCAGCTTATACCCTTGGTGGACAAGGCAGCGGGTTCTGCAATAATGAAGATGAACTATCTGCCATGGCCGAAAAGGCCTTCGCTTATTCGAATCAAATTTTGGTTGAAGAATCACTCAAGGGTTGGAAGGAAGTTGAATACGAAGTGGTGCGAGATGCTTATGACAATTGCATTACCGTCTGTAACATGGAAAACTTCGATCCATTGGGAATTCATACCGGCGAAAGCATTGTAGTTGCGCCTTCTCAAACCTTAACAAATTCTGAATACCATAAACTGCGTCAACTCTCCATAAAAATAATCAGGCATATCGGAATTGTTGGGGAATGCAATGTTCAATACGCCCTCGACCCACATTCTGAAGATTATCGGGTAATTGAAGTTAATGCCCGACTTTCGCGATCATCCGCCCTGGCATCCAAAGCAACAGGGTATCCACTTGCTTTTGTAGCGGCTAAGTTGGCGTTAGGATTTGCACTTCCAGACATTAAAAATGCAGTTACAAAAACCACCACGGCCTTTTTTGAGCCATCTCTGGACTATATCGTCTGTAAAATTCCACGTTGGGATTTAGGTAAATTCCTTGGAGTTTCTAAGGAAATTGGAAGCAGTATGAAGAGTGTTGGTGAAGTGATGGCCATTGGTCGAACATTTGAAGAAGCCATTCAGAAAGGCTTGCGAATGATTGGTCAGGCCATGCATGGCTTTGTTGACAACAAAGAAATTGAAATTGGAGATATCGAAACAGAATTGAGTCGACCAACGGACATGCGAATTTTTGTCATTGCCACAGCCATGGAAAAAGGTTGGACGGTTGAAGAAATTCATCAGGCAACAAAAATTGATCGATGGTTTTTAGAGAAATTGCAAAACATCGTCGACATAAATGTGAAACTTGCTGATTTCAGTCAATTAAAAGAAATTCCATTAAGCTTGCTAAAAAAAGCTAAACAGTCAGGTTTTTCCGACTTCCAACTGGGCCGTTCGATTTACAAAGATAATTTTGAGGGATCTGATTCTGAGATTTTAAAAATCAGAAATTACAGAAAAATAAACAAGATTGTTCCTGTAGTTAAACAGATCGACACACTAGCAGCCGAGTATCCGGCTCAAACCAATTACCTATACCTTACTTATAATGGCGATTTTAACGATATCGAATATGAGGATGATGGACAATCGGTGATTGTTCTCGGTTCAGGAGCATACAGAATCGGCAGCAGTGTTGAGTTTGATTGGTGCAGTGTAAATGCGCTTGAAACAGTTAAGGCTCAGAAATACCGATCAGTGATGATCAATTATAATCCTGAAACGGTAAGTACAGATTATGATATTTGCGATCGTTTGTATTTCGATGAACTTTCTTACGAGCGAACGATGGATATCATCGATTTGGAAAACCCGAAAGGAGTTATTGTTTCAGTGGGTGGTCAAATTCCAAATAACTTAGCTATTCGACTCCACAATCAGAAAGTACCAATTTTAGGTACTTCGCCTGAATCGATCGATCGTGCTGAAAATCGATATAAATTTTCACAAATGTTGGATAATTTAAAGGTAGATCAGCCCGAATGGAAAGAGTTAAGTAGCATCTCAGATGTTTTTGAATTTACCGAAAATGTTGGATTTCCTGTGATGGTTCGTCCTTCTTACGTACTTTCAGGAGCCGCAATGAATGTCGTTTCGAATAAAGAAGAATTAGAACATTTCTTGAACATGGCGGCTAATGTTTCGAAAAAATATCCGGTGGTTGTTTCTAAATTTATGGAAAACACCAAAGAAATTGAAATGGATGCTGTTGCTGAAAATGGAAAGGTATTAGCTTATGCCATTTCTGAACATATCGAATTTGCCGGGGTTCATTCCGGTGATGCCACCATGATGTTCCCACCACAAAAAGTTTATGTCGAGACCATCAGAAGAATTAAAAAAATCACCAATCGAATTGCAGCCGAATTAAACATTTCCGGACCTTTTAATATTCAATACCTGGCAAAGGATAACGACATTAAAGTTATTGAGTGTAATTTACGTGCTTCCAGAAGTCTGCCTTTTGTGTCTAAAGTATTAAAAACCAATTTTGTTGATCTTGCAACCAAAATCATGTTGGATGTTCCTGTCGAAAAACCAGACAAATCTTTATTCGATTTGGAGTATATCGGGGTTAAGGCTCCTCAGTTTTCATTCTCAAGATTAGCCAAAGCTGATCCTGTTTTAGGTGTAGACATGTCCTCAACAGGTGAGGTAGGTTGTATCGGAGAAGATTATTACGAAGCCATTTTAAAATCAATGCTTTCTGTAGGTTATCATATTCCCAAAAAGAACATTTTGCTTTCAACAGGCCCAGCTCGCTCAAAAACAGAATTGATTAATAGTGCCAAGCTCCTGAAAGATAAAGGGTATAATTTATACGCAACAAAAGGTACTGCTGAGTTTTTATCAAATAACGAAATTGATTCAACCGTTTTATACTGGCCCGATTCAAAACAAAAACCAAATACCCTCGATTACATCAAGGAGCATAAAATTGATTTAATCATCAATATCCCGAAAAACTTAAGTCAGGATGAATTATATAATGATTACCATATTCGTCGTGCGGCGGTTGATCATAACGTACCACTCATCACAAATGCTAGATTGGCTAGTGCTTTTATTATCGCATTCTGCAAATACAGCATGGATGATATCACAATTAAGAGCTGGGATGAGTATAAGATTAATTGATTAATTTGAAAACCTGCCAGCCGCAGGCAAGTGTGACAATTTGAAAATGAATGTAACATCGAATATTACCAGCTAACTAAGGTTGTCAATTTCGAAGGAGCAAAGCGACTGAGAAATCTTCGCTCAAGTTTATTATTCCACCATTTGAAATATGCGCGATACCATTCGGTTTTCACCCATAGACACACTGCATCATATTACCCGAAGCTTATTCAATTTTTGACTTTAAGTGTAAGTCCATTTGAGGAAAAGGTATCGTTATGTTGTGTTCATCAAACTTTTTAACGATGGTTCTTCGAATATCACTTTTCACTTTGCTAATTCTAAAAATATTTTTACTGAAAAATAAGACTTGAAAATCCAGAGACGAATTTCCGAAATTTACCAATCTGGCTTCTGTTAAATCTCTGTCGTAAATATCAGGATGCTCAAATGCACTTTCTTCAAGTATTTTAAGCACCAAATCAATATTACTCCCATACGAAACACCAACATCAATCCTGAATCGGGTTTTTTTTGATTGGTGACTCCAATTGATGACTTTATTAGTAGTAATTAAGGAATTGGGAATGATGATTGAAATATCATCCCTGTTCAAACCCTTAGAAGTTCTCATCCCTATTTCCTGAATCCTGACAACATCTCCATCAATTTCTAAAATATCATCAACTTTTATGGATCTTTCGGAAAGTAAAATTATTCCGGATAAAATATCGTTAAATGTTTGCTGTAACCCAAGCCCAATACCGACAAGTAATGCTGCCGAACCAGCCAGTAATAAAGTCAGTTTAACCCCGACTGTTTCCAACATTATTCCAATGGCCACTACCCAAACAAAGTATTTTATGATTTGAAATAAAGCATAGGCATTGCCCTTGTCTAGTTTGGTAAAACTATTTCTGCGAAACAACGCCTTTTTAATGAACCATAAAATAAAATAGGTAATCAAAAAAATCAATAAAATCTTTACTATACCAAAAACGGTAAGTGAATACTCATTGATATTAATTATTTTAAGTTCAAAAAAAGTTTGTATTGAATTCATTATTATTCTCTTTTTATTTTCACTTTAATACTATGGTTAAGCTGGACTAAACTCTTTATTGCTTTATTGCCAGAAATAAATTTACAGATTTTATTAATAATAATTCAACAAATTCTATATCACCACTATTTTTTATCTATACTAACATGAAATATTGCATCTCCTTTATAAACAATAGGTGCCGTGTTCATACCGTAGATATAACAATCGAATGGAGCAAGTACGTTTCGCTCAAACTCACCATAAGGGTCATAGATCTTACCTATTATTGCTTTATGCTCAACTTTGGTTCCATTTGCTACGAGTGATTCAAATATCCCTGAAAATGGTGCACGCAGCCACTTGTTATTATATAAAATAACAGGATCAGTTTTAATATTTATATCACCTTCTTGCATCTGCAAATACTTCATTACATTCAAAGCTCCTTCAACTCCATACTTGATAACGGTTTGATCAAGCGCCAACGATTTACCACCTTCAAATAATAAAATCGTTTTTCCCATTTTATTTATTGTTTCTCTGATCGATTTAGGAATGTATTTTGAATCCACAATAAAGCGAGCACCAAAAATTTTTGCCAACTCGAAAGATTTTTTTTGTTTTAAAACGCATCGAATGTTAGGAAAATTCTCCCGTTCGGCTCCACCTGTATGAAAATCTATAACATAATCAACCAATGGCGCAATTTCCTTCGTAAACTTATACGCAAACTGACTTGCTAGCGATCCTTGTGCTGAGCCTGGGAACATCCTATTCAAATCTCTACCATCCGGAAATTCTCTTTTTTGATTTAGATATCCAAATACATTAAAAACCGGGATGCAAATGATGGTCCCAATTTTTGGGATATTATATCTTTTTCTGATGATATCGCGAACAATGGCTACACCATTAATTTCATCTCCATGCACTCCTCCCATTAGAAGCAATACAGGACCATCTTGTTTAGCCCGCTCAACAATTACAGGAATACTTAAGCTATTTCTTGTATGAAGCTTAGCTACATCTATTTCAATAAATGCACTCTCTCCTTTCTTAATTTCCCTGCCTAAGATTATGAATTTTTCATCAGACATTTCTCTCAAGATATTTAATAATTTCTTTGGCAATATCTTTTTTGGTCGCTGCTTCGATTCCTTCTAAGCCTGGAGAAGAGTTTACCTCTAAAACTAAAGGTCCGTTGGAGGACTGCAACATATCAACTCCGGCAATACCCAGCCCCATTGCCTTTGCTGCTTTAAGTGCAGTTACTTCTTCCTCATCTGTTAATTCAATAATTGAAGCACTACCACCTCGGTGTAAATTGGATCGAAATTCTCCCTCTTTACCCTGGCGCTTCATCGCTCCAACTACCACTCCATCAACAATAAATGCCCTGATATCAGCGCCACCTGATTCTTTGACAAATTGTTGCGCAATTACCCTGGCTTTTAAGCCATTAAACGCTTCGATAACCGAACTTGCGGCATTTTGAGTTTCTGCCAATACGACCCCGAGACCTTGCGTACCTTCAAGTAATTTTAATACCAATGGAGCACCGCCAACAGATTCAATCACGTGTTCAACATCTTTGGCATAATTTGTAAAAACGGTTTTAGGCAATCCCACCCCTGCCCTTGCTAATATTTGCAAACTCCTCAGTTTATCTCTCGACCTGACCAATGCCTGCGACTCAACAGCTGAAAAAACATGCATCATCTCAAACTGGCGCACTACAGCGGTACCATAAAAAGTAACTGAAGCTCCAATACGTGGGATGATGGCATCAATATCATTTAGATAACCTCCATTATAATAAACTCTGGGATTTTTCTTTTCAAGTTCAATGATACATTTTAAGTGATCAACAACGATTACATCATGCCCTTTTGTTTTCGCTGCTTCTACTAATCTTTGGGTTGAATATAATTTGGGATTTCTTGATAAAACTGCTATTTTCATATATATTTATTAAATGTTCAGGTTCTATTATTTATTTTCATGCTTTAAATTGTAAGATATATTTTTCAACGAAGTGTTTGTAATAAATTTTTTATTCAAAAATTTTCTTCCAAGTAATATGGGAAATTTCATAACACTTCGCTCACTTAGTGATAATTCAATAGGATATTCTTTCCCGAAAACTACAATTATTGTTTTCACAATAAAGCGCTGTTCAATATTTCCAAATGAACTTTTTATCCTTTTCAGTTTATAATTTTTGGTTTTCAAGATTTTATCCTTGTAACTGGGATGAGAAGGATCTAGTAATTTAAACTCGATATGCTTCACCCCATCTATTTCAACTTCTTTAATTTCGTGACTATGAATTGAAGAAGTATATGCACCAGTATCAATCTTGACATCAATATCTTGCAGTTCCAGCTCAGGGAAATCTGCTTTATCTATTCTTCCGATAATTTTCATTTAATGAACATTTAAAAATATAAGGTACAACTAAATTAGAGATACTTATATATATTACCAATATCTCATTTGGTTATAATTGCTTAAATCTAATGCACAAGATTAGTGAATTTCTAACATTTAATTAAAAGTTGATGGTTTGTGAGCTAGAAAAAGTAGTTATTCAACAAAAGTCATCCGGAACAAAAGTAAATTAAGATATTAAAGATACATCCTTTTTACGAAATCAAATGTTTGATGCAAATGCTTTGCGTGATTCAATAGTAATATTTGCTGATACAATTCGCTTTAAAACAACAAAATGAAAAGAAAGTAAAGCCTACCCAAAAAACGTATGCATTTTAATATTTCATCCTCTGGGGGATGCCGTTGAACGCATTTGCAGCAATATATTCCAACACAAGCGTCAATCACAGTTAAAGTTTTTCAATATCTATTTTAAACAACTCGGCAGCGTTTTTCCAAAGAATTAGCTCCTTTTTATCATCAGCTAATTCTAGTTGAGCCATAAATTTCAAATATGATTTCATATTCGATATTGGCCAATCCGTACCATATAAAAGGTAACTGGGATCACCAGCGTATGTAATCATTTCCTCAATCTCCTTTTTAACGTATCGTTCAAACTTTTTAGAAAAATCACCAAGCACTAACCCTGAAATATCTGCATACACATTTTTATTTTTATAAGCCACTTCCATACAATCTTTAATCCAAGGATTACCAACATGACATATAACTATTTTTAAATCAGGGTAATCAACCGCTAAATCATCAATATGTAGTGGATGTGAATATTTTACTTTGCCTGCGGGGGCATAAGTATCACCCGAATGAAACATTACCGGCACATCATATTCAATAGCCATTTCGTACATCACTTTAAGTCGGGTATCATTAGGATAAAATGGTTCGTAACCCGGATAAAATTTTAAACCTTTTATGAGCCCTTCTTCTAGGTATTCACTAATTTCTCTCAAATCTCTGTGATTATAATGCAGGTAACTAATACCCGAAACTACGCCAAGATTCGCCCTACCTTCAATGGCCTCCACAACTTGTTTGGTGCTTGGTCTGTTTTTATTAACCTTATATGACGACAATACCAATGAATAATTAACCTGATTCTCAGCCATGGTATCCGAAAGAAGGTTTAGACTATCATTAAGAGAAACAACCCTGTCTTCATGATAATTGTTGATATGTGTATGAACGTCTATAATCATGTATTTTATCTTTAATTTCTAAGTATGATAGTAGTATTATGATTACCTAATCTCTGTCAGCTTTCCAGAAGGTAAATCATGTTATAAAATTTGTATAAATAACAGATTTAAAATAAGTCATTATATCTTAACCTTAATTACAACCTTCTTAACTTTTGAGCTATGGCTTACTTTAATACCGGGCATGTGAAGATCGTCTGGGAAAAAAATGGTGAACATACCAGCTTCAACCTTTATAAAGTCCGAATCACCCTCATAGAAAGTATAATCATCTTTTTCATTCCTTGTCACGGCTACTTGATCTTTCAGCGTGCTTATACCCATTTGTTCAACCCCATTAATAATAAATTGAAGATCGATATATTTTTGATGTCCTTCGAGCTTACAATCTTTTTTATCCTTCGTATCATATTCCTGAACCAGGGCAAAAATATCATCCTTATCGATTTCATATTTACCCAATGCCAATTGGGATAAATCAATGGCTCTTATATATGCAAAAGCCTTAGCTATTTTCTTATTCAGCCCGGTATAAAGCTCAAAATTTTCAATTTTATCAATTATCATCTCTCTCTTTTTTTTATAGTTGTAACAGAATAGTGAAGAACAGCCATTCAATTTTACCTGAAATAAATTTATACATAATCCAGAAACTAAACAAACTTGAAAAAAAGTAAAATACAGCGCAGTAAAAAATCAGAAAACCATGCTATAAATACTTATTTTTACAAGAAATAACAAAACTTATATAGGATGAGCCTAAAACACGCCCAAAATTTAATTGACTTTATATACGACAGTCCAAGCCCCTACCATGTAATTGATAATATGAGGGAAACTCTTACAAAAAAAGGGTTTAATGAACTTTTACTTACCGAAAAATGGAATCTTGAGAAGGAAGGGAAATATTTTGTTTGTCAGAATAGCACTGCTCTTTTTGCCTTTATTATTGGCAAAGGCGAAATTGAAGAAAGAGGATTTAAGATAGTGGCAGCTCACTCAGATGCACCTACCTTTAAGATCAAGCCATCTCCCGAAATGGCTGTTGAAAATAAATATCTAAAACTTAATACCGAAACATACGGAGGAGCAATTTTAAATACCTGGATGGATCGCCCCCTATCTTTGGCCGGCAGGGTTAGTGTAAAGAGCGAAAACTTGTTGCAGCCAAAAACCCTCTTGGTGAATATCATGCATCCGATTTTAATCATTCCAAATCTACCATATCATTTTAATAGGGCCGTTAACGATGGCATTGCTTTGAATAAACAAACTGACATGCTGCCTGTGGCAAGTGTGATCAATGAAGGAATTAATAGCGATCACCTGCTGCTTCGGAAAATTGCCGATGAAATAAATATTCCAATAAAGGATATTGTAGATGTTGATTTAAATTTATATGATTTCAACAAAGGATCTATTATAGGATTAAACAACAATTTTATTTCTTCAGGAAAACTGGATGATTTGGCAATGGTGCACGCAGGCCTATCGGCATTTATTGAATCACCAGCGGTTGAATCAACAAATGTACTCGCCATTTTCGATAATGAGGAAGTAGGAAGTAGAAGTAAACAAGGAGCAGGCTCTCCAATTCTTAGTAACATCCTCAAGCGCATAGCCATCGTGCAGGGTAAAAATGAAGAAGATGTTCAACGTGCCATTTATAAATCATTTATGGTAAGTGCGGATATGGCTCACGCCCTGCACCCAAACCACCCCCAAAAACATGACCCCACAAACAGACCTATTATTAATGGTGGACCGGTTATTAAATATGAATCGAATCAGAAATATACGACCGACAGTGATTCAGGTGCAGTTTTCGAAATGATTTGTAAAGAGGCAGCTATTCCTTATCAGAAATATGTGAACCGATCTGATATGGTAAGTGGAGGTACTTTAGGAAATGTTTCTGCAGGCCAGTTAGCGATCAGATCAGTGGATATTGGCAATCCAATGTGGGCCATGCATTCGATTAGAGAAACCGGAGGTGTTAAAGATCACACCTATATGACAAAAGCGTTAACGGTTTTTTATATGAACTCATAAACAGAGAAGGGATAACTTCCTCATGTGAGAGGTTATTATCCCTTTTATCTGATGCTTAGATTAAATCCATTAAAGAAATCCATTTTATAATTTCCTGATGAATTCCATTTTGGCATTTACCAACTAATTAACCAACCCTAGTTAATTTCTTTGCGTAACTTAAAATTATATTTTTGCCCGATTCCAATACTAATAGATTCCTTGGTTTCAATAATTGAGCATAATTAATATTTTTATAATTGAGGTCAAAATCAGAAAAACTATCCATTTAGTAAAACAAGTTATTAATCTCATAATTTGCTCTATTAACAACTTTTTGCTTTAATGGGATTCTTGAACAACTCTTAATCCGCTTCCCAAATCAAGATTATGGTTGCAGTTTCTAAGTCCAATTTCTATTGCTCCAACTGTAGCTACTAAATCACTATGGTTTACAGAACCCATATGACCAATCCTAAAATAAGTTGTTTTAATTTCAGGTAAAAGTCCTCCGGCAAGGATCACTCCTTCTTTTAAAACGTTACTGAGTAAGTCTCCTCCACCGACACCTTCAGGGAAATAGGGTGCTGAAAGCGTATTGGCTGCAACAGTATCGTCAACAGGAATCATATCTAACCCCATTGCTTTCATGGCTTTTCTAAAAGCTGTTCCAATTTGCAAATGTCGTTTAAACCGATTTTCCATTCCTTCGTTAAGAATTATTTTTAGGCTAACTTCTAACGCCATAATCAGGTTTACGGCAGGGGTTCCAAAATAAGAAGGAGTTCTGTTTTCATAAGCTTTCATGATTGGCAACCAATTGGTCCAATCGGCATAGTAGTTTGCAACCGGTGATTTTCGATTTTCAAACACTTGCATTGCCTTTGGTGAAACTACCAATAAAGCTATGCCAGGAGGAACACCAATGGCTTTTTGTGAAGCAGTCAACACTACATCAAGGCCCCATTCTTCCTGACGAATTTCTTCACCAGCAACCGAACAGACTCCATCAAGGATAGTTAATACATCATATTTTTGTCCTAAGGCACCAATAGATTTCGCATCATTAAGTACAGCTGTTGATGTATCCACATGGGTAAAAGTCATCAACTTATATTTTTTCTTTTGAAGCTGGGCTTCCACTTCATCCATTGCCACAATATCTCCCAATGGAGCTTTCATGATGTCCACGTTTGCGCCATAGCGTTTCAACAGTTCAGCGTATCTTTCTCCAAAGTACCCCGTTGATACAACAAGGGCATTATCGCCACTTTCAATTAAATTTGATCCGGCAATGTCCATTGCTAGGGTACCGGTACCAGCGATAATAAATGGCTGGCCTGAGGGGCATAACCAAACTTCTCTCATGAGCTCGATACAATTTCCAAAACATTCAATAAAATTAGGAGCCACATGACTGGGCGTTGGCACTGACATGGCTTGCATTACTTCGGGTTCAAATTCAATAGGACCAGGAATCATTAATAATTTACGTGCTTTCATAGAAATAATACTTTTTTATAGGTGTTTATCAATTAATTCAATTAATTCTTTTTCTGTTTCAGGGCTTATCGGCTGAATGGGCTTTCTTGCAGGACCGCCATATAAGCCCATGTGATCCATAGCTTTCTTTAATGCAGGGATACCCCATCGGCTCGTAACAGCTGTATTGACCGGTATTAACTCTAACTGAATTTTCCTAGCTTCTTCAATATTTCCTGATAAATAATTATTGTAAATACTTATGCATTGCTTAGGTGCAATATTTGCTAAAGCTAATATGCCACCTATCGCACCAACGGAGAGCGCAGGTAATAAAAAACCTGCGGAGCCAGCCAATATTTGAAAATCTGGGTTGGCCATTCTTTTAATATCTCCCATTTTTACCATATTTCCGCCTGAATCCTTCAAACCTATTATGTTTTTATGAGCGGAAATTTGCACAATCGTTTCAGCATCCATGTCAATACCGGTACTGGCAGGCATATTATATATAATCACAGGTACTTTTGAAACATCCGCAATGGCCCAATAATGTTCAATTAATGCCTTTCTTGTCATCAAACTTTTATAATAAAATGGGGAAAGTACCAATACAGCATCTGCACCTGAAATGGCTGCTAATGTATTATTACTAATGGTTTCTCTGGTTGTCTGTCCGCCTGTACCAATGAGCAAGATTTTATCTTTTGAAAGAGCTTCACGAGCCAGTGAATAGATCCTAAACCTTTCTTTCTCAGAAAGATTTACCAATTCCCCATTTGAACCTAATACGAGGAATCCTGCCAAATCAAATTGGCTCAATTTGCGAATATTATCCTGCATCATCCCACATGCAAGTTTCTCATTTTCATAAAAAGAGGTAGGTAATGGCGGAAAAATACCATCTAGTTTCAATGTCATAAATTCAATTTTTTAATAATTATGAATAAGCAAGTTTGATCCTCACAAAATTAGAGATAACTAAAATGTGTTAAAAACTGTTTCAATGAATTTAATTAGTATTTTTACATTTATCAACATATATAATATATTTTAACCGCTTATTCAATGGATAATAGTTTAGATAACAAAATAATTCATTTATTAACCAAGAATTCAAGAATGTCTTTTGCGGATATTGGGAGGCAAATTAATTTATCGCCTTCTTCTGTAAGAGATAGAGTTCGCAGAATGGAAGATACAGGTTTAATAAAAAAATACTCTTTGAAAATAGATACATCAAAACTTGGTTATCAAATTGAAGCATTTATACTTATCAAAATATTTACAGGCAAACTAAAAGCCTTCTTATCCATAGTGACTGAAATAGATGAAGTACAAGAATGTTATCGGATTACAGGTAATCAAAATGTTCAACTAAAGGTAATCTTAAAGGATCAATTACATCTGCAAAAGCTCTTGGATCATTTAATGAATTATGGAGATACTTCAACATATTTAATACTCTCGGAAGTAAAAAACAAACAGTAAAGCAAGCTCTTGATTTATTAAGCACTCAAGTACTTTATAAAAAATGAGATAATTCAGGTTTTCAATTTCATAGAAGAGGAAATTTTTCTATTTTTGAAAAAACTTAAACATAGCTAATGAAAAACAGAAGTTTAGTATCAATCGACGATTTTAGCAAAGCAGAATGGCTTAAAATTCTGGATCTTGCAGAAGAATTTGAGAAAAATCCAAAACAAAGATTACTAGAAGGAAATGTGGTGGCAACTTTGTTTTTTGAGCCGTCAACACGAACTCGTCTAAGCTTTGAAAGTGCAGCATCCTATTTGGGAGCAAAAGTTATTGGATTCTCAGATGCTTCATCTACAAGTGTAAAAAAAGGCGAATCCTTAAACGACACCATACTTACAGTTAGCAATTATTCAGACATTATTGTGATGCGTCATCCGCGAGAAGGTAGCGCAAGATATGCAAGTGAAGTATCGCCAGTTCCAATAATCAATGCCGGTGATGGTGCAAATCAGCATCCAACTCAGACCTTATTGGATCTATATTCTATCAGAAAAACACAAGGCAAACTTGATGATATTCACATTACTTTCGTGGGAGACCTAAAGTATGGTCGTACGGTGCATTCATTAGTAATTGCGCTTTGTAATTTTAATGCCACATTCCATTTGGTTTCACCCGAAGTACTGAAACTTCCGAGCTATGTGAAACGACATATTAAAGAGGCTAAATTAAAATACCATCAATACACAGACCTTTCGGAAGCAATTCCTAAGTCAGACATCTTATATATGACGCGTATTCAAAAAGAACGTTTCTCTGATCCGATCGAATACGAAAAAGTTAAGAATGCATACATATTAAAAAACAGCATGCTGGAAGATGCAAAAGAAAACATGAAGGTTTTACACCCGCTTCCCAGGGTAAACGAAATAACAAGGGATGTCGATAACAACCCTATGGCATATTATTTTCAGCAAGCACAAAATGGCGTATATGTTCGCCAAGCAATATTAACCTCAATCCTTGGTATAAAATGAGTGAAGTAAGAAAAGAATTAAAAGTATCGGCCATTGAGAATGGTACGGTGATAGATCATATACCTGCAAAGAGTTTATTTCAGGTTGTAAAAATATTAAAGCTTAATTCCATCCCAAATCAGATTTTGATAGGCAATAATCTGCAAAGTCAGAAATATGGAAGTAAAGGTATAATCAAAGTAAATGACAAATACTTTGAAGCCCAAGAATTGAACAAAATTGCATTGGTTGCACCTTCAGCAACACTAATAGTAATAAAAGATTTCACGGTAGTTTATAAGAAGAATGTTGAACTGCCAAAAGAAATTAAGCAATTTGTAAAATGTGTGAATCCAAATTGTATTACTAATAACGAAGACATTGAGACCAAATTTGAAGTTCACAAGGATGAAGGAGGTCAGATAAAACTATTATGTAATTATTGCGAAAAATTTACACTTAAGGACAATATGGTATTCATTTAAAATATACCAACTTAGATTTAAGAGCTTCCCCAACAGGAAGCTCTTTTTGGATAATGAAAATGAGCTCAAATACTAAATACATTGAAAACCTCGTTAAACAAGGTGAAAATCAGCAACTAGATTTCAAATTTGAAATCACTGATTCGAAAAAAATTGCACGTACCTTATCTGCATTTTCGAATACAGATGGAGGGACCTTATTAATAGGTGTAAAAGATAATGGCTCAATAGCAGGTGTTAATTCAACCGAAGAATACCACATGCTGGAAGCAGCAGCAAACATGTATTGTCGGCCAGAGGTAAGTTTTCAAGCCAAAGAATGGAATATAAATGGGAAAAGAGTGCTGGAGATCAAAATCCCAAAAGATCCATTTGTACCCTATCTGGCTCCCGACCATAAAGGAAATTATAAAGCTTTTATCAGGGTGCAGGATGAAAACATTCTTGCCAACTATATTTTACTTGAGGTATGGAAAGCAAGAAAAAACAAACCTGAAGTAATCATCAAATACACCAAAGATTATCAAAAATTATTTCATTGCTTAAAAAATCAAGATCAAATTACCCTTTCATTGCTATGTGAATTGACCTCACTAACCAAAACAAAAGTCAAAAAAATGCTTATTGAACTAATTCTTCTCGATCAGATTGAAATAGTTTTCAATGATAGTAAAATTTTTTACCGGCTAAAAAGCTAATCAGGCAACCTTCTAAACACAACTCCAGCTCATCAAATAACATCCAATTCTATTTTTATTTCAGATAATCCAAATCGTGTATATCATATATTCAAGTGGTTACAGAATTACTCAAAATAAATTCAAAATATCTTAACATTTTGTTTGTTTGTTTGAAATTAAATGTCTTATCTTTGCACCCCGCTAAAGCGATAATGTTCATTTAAAAGTTGTATTTAATACCTAATCAAACAGTTAAATTGCGTTTCAATTAATTTTGAAAAAAAGATTAAAAAAATGCAAATAAAAGTTGGAGATTAAAAAATAAGTATTACTTTTGCATCCGCATTCAGCGACACGTTCTTTTAAAACATGTAAAATAAATAATCTCAAGCAGTTAGAAGAAATTTAAGAGGCCAAACTTGGAAATAATTTTTTTTGAAAAAAAATTACAAAAAAGTTTGCAGATTCGAAAAAAGAGATTAATTTTGCAGCCGCTTTCAACCATAACGGAAAAAAGCATTAAAAGAAGACAGAAAGTTCTTTGAAAATATTGAAGCAAAAAAGCCTAAAAATAGTAGTAAATATCCCATAAAGTGAATTCTTTAAGGAATAATAAATCTGAGACATATTAAGATCAATTTTTACAATGAAGAGTTTGATCCTGGCTCAGGATGAACGCTAGCGGCAGGCCTAATACATGCAAGTCGAACGGTAAGGTCCCGCTTGCGGGATACACGAGTGGCGCACGGGTGAGTAACGCGTATGCAACCTACCTTTAACTGGAGAATAGCCCCGAGAAATCGGGATTAATACTTCATAATAATAAGAATTGGCATCTTTTCTTATTTAAAGCTCCGGCGGTTAAAGATGGGCATGCGTGACATTAGATAGTTGGTGAGGTAACGGCTCACCAAGTCAGCGATGTCTAGGGGTTCTGAGAGGATTTTCCCCCACACTGGTACTGAGACACGGACCAGACTCCTACGGGAGGCAGCAGTAAGGAATATTGGTCAATGGACGAAAGTCTGAACCAGCCATGCCGCGTGCAGGATGACAGCCCTATGGGTTGTAAACTGCTTTTATACGAGAAGAAACCTCCCGACGTGTCGGGGGCTGACGGTATCGTACGAATAAGGACCGGCTAACTCCGTGCCAGCAGCCGCGGTAATACGGAGGGTCCAAGCGTTATCCGGATTTATTGGGTTTAAAGGGTGCGCAGGCGGAATAATAAGTCAGTGGTGAAATCTCTCGGCTCAACCGAGAAACTGCCATTGATACTGTTATTCTTGAGTATAGTTGTAGTGGGCGGAATATAGCATGTAGCGGTGAAATGCTTAGATATGCTATAGAACACCGATCGCGAAGGCAGCTCACTAAACTATAACTGACGCTCAGGCACGAAAGCGTGGGGAGCAAACAGGATTAGATACCCTGGTAGTCCACGCCGTAAACGATGATAACTCGATGTTGGCAATACACCGTCAGCGTCCAAGCGAAAGCGTTAAGTTATCCACCTGGGGAGTACGATCGCAAGATTGAAACTCAAAGGAATTGACGGGGGCCCGCACAAGCGGAGGAGCATGTGGTTTAATTCGATGATACGCGAGGAACCTTACCTGGGCTCAAATGTATTATGACAATCCCCGAAAGGGGACTTTTCTTCGGAACATTTTACAAGGTGCTGCATGGTTGTCGTCAGCTCGTGCCGTGAGGTGTCGGGTTAAGTCCCATAACGAGCGCAACCCCTATCTTTAGTTGCCATCAGGTAATGCTGGGGACTCTAAAGAAACTGCCTACGCAAGTAGTGAGGAAGGTGGGGATGACGTCAAATCAGCACGGCCCTTACGTCCAGGGCTACACACGTGCTACAATGGCCGATACAGAGGGCAGCTACCTGGTGACAGGATGCAAATCTCGAAAATCGGTCTCAGTTCGGATCGAAGTCTGCAACTCGACTTCGTGAAGTTGGATTCGCTAGTAATCGCATATCAGCCATGATGCGGTGAATACGTTCCCGGGCCTTGTACACACCGCCCGTCAAGCCATGGAAGCTGGGGGTACCTGAAGTTCGTCACCGCAAGGAGCGACCTAGGGTAAAACTAGTAACTGGGGCTAAGTCGTAACAAGGTAGCCGTACCGGAAGGTGTGGCTGGAATACCTCCTTTCTAGAGAGGTTTATTATTATCCCGCTTATAGCGGGAATGATATTTACTACTTAGGTTTGCTTCATATTAACTTTATAATCCCAAACGAGCAGGAAAGCTGCTTCTTCCTTCTAAGCTAAGGAAGTAGACCTTTACATTTATGTAAACTATACAGTCCCGTAGCTCAGTTGGTTAGAGCACTACACTGATAATGTAGGGGTCCGCAGTTCAAATCTGCGCGGGACTACATCTAAATCGTTAGGGGGATTAGCTCAGCTGGCTAGAGCGCTTGCCTTGCACGCAAGAGGTCATCGGTTCGACTCCGATATTCTCCACAATTATCCTGAACGAAGGATATTTTTTTGAAATAAACTTGGATTACTAGCTCAATGGTTAGAGCGTCCCGACTCGCAAGTCGGGAAGGTCATCGGTTCGACTCCGATATTCTCCACAATTATCCTGAACGAAGGATATTTTTTTGAAATAAACTTGGATTACTAGCTCAATGGTTAGAGCATCCCGACTGGCAAGTCGGGAAGGTCATCGGTTCGACTCCGATATTCTCCACCAACCCGATAATTTAGGGATAAAGTTCTTTGACATATTGAAAGAAAATACAACAGAGCGTGATGTATAATTTACATCACATTTTTTTATTATTTATAATAAAGATTAGTAAGAAAGTAATTAAGAGCGTACGGCGGATGCCTTGGCTCTCAGAGGCGATGAAGGACGTGATAAGCTGCGATAAGCTTCGGGTAGGTGCAAATAACCTTTTATCCGGAGATTTCCGAATGGGACAACCCAGCATGTTGAAGACATGTTATCCTTTATTAAGGAAGCTAACCCGGTGAACTGAAACATCTAAGTAACCGGAGGAAGAGAAAACAATAGTGATTCCCTAAGTAGTGGCGAGCGAACAGGGATTAGCCCAAACCAATATTGTTACGGCAATATTGGGGTTGTAGGACTGCAACGTGGACTTTAAATTTGTAGTAGAACATTTCTGGAAAGTTAGACCGTAGAAGGTGAAAGTCCTGTAAACGAAACAAATTTAATACCTAGCAGTATCCTGAGTAGCGCGAGACCGGAGAAATCTTGTGTGAATCTGCCAGCACCATCTGGTAAGGCTAAATACTCCTGAGAGACCGATAGTGTACAAGTACCGTGAGGGAAAGGTGAAAAGTACTTCGAACAGAAGAGTGAAATAGAACCTGAAACCGTGCGCTTACAAGCGGTCGGAGGTCTTCGGACTGACGGCGTGCCTTTTGCATAATGAGCCTACGAGTTACTCCTCTCTAGCAAAGTTAACCTTGAAAACGAGGGCAGCTGAAGCGAAAGCAAGTCTGAATAGGGCGATAAAGTTAGAGGGGGTAGACGCGAAACTTGGTGATCTACCCATGAACAGGTTGAAGGTCCGGTAACACGGACTGGAGGACCGAACCAATATACGTTGAAAAGTATTTGGATGATTTGTGGGTAGGGGTGAAAGGCTAATCAAACCAAGAGATAGCTCGTACTCCCCGAAATGCTTTTAGGAGCAGCCTTGGAGTAGAGTGTCATAGAGGTAGAGCTACTGATTGGACTAGGGGGCTTCACCGCCTACCAAATCCAGACAAACTCCGAATGCTATGACATATATCCAGGAGTGAGGGCATGGGTGCTAAGGTCCATGCCCGAGAGGGAAAGAACCCAGACCATCAGCTAAGGTCCCTAAATATATACTAAGTTGTTCTAACGAGGTCCAATTGCATTGACAGCTAGGATGTTGGCTTGGAAGCAGCCATTCATTTAACGAGTGCGTAACAGCTCACTAGTCGAGCGATAGGGCATGGATGATAATCGGGCATAAGTATATTACCGAAGCTATGGCAGTAAATTTATTTACTGGGTAGGGGAGCATTCCAGTTGCATTGAATGTGAGTCGTAAGGCTTGCTGGAGCGGCTGGAAAAGCAAATGTAGGCATAAGTAACGATAATGCGGGTGAGAAACCCGCACACCGAAAGACTAAGGTTTCCTGATCAACGCTAATCGGATCAGGGTTAGTCGGGTCCTAAGGCAAACCCGAAAGGGGTAGTCGATGGATAACAGGTTAATATTCCTGTACCAGCAATTATTGCGATGGAGGGACGGAGTAGTGAAAGGTCCGCGTACTGACGGAATAGTACGTTGAACACTGTAGGTATAAGATGTGTAGGCAAATCCGCACGTCTTGCTAAAGGTGGATAGTACCGTGAGTCTTCGGACAAGCGGATAGTGACCCTAATCAGACTTCCAAGAAAAACTTCTAAGCTTCAGATAACTGCTGCCCGTACCTCAAACCGACACAGGTAGTCGAGAAGAGAATTCTAAGGTGCTCGAGTGATTCATGGCTAAGGAACTAGGCAAAATAGCCCCGTAACTTCGGGAGAAGGGGCGCCCCGCTTTGCGGCGGGGCCGCAGTGAATAGGCCCAGGCGA
Source organism: Bacteroidales bacterium (assembly GCA_963675215.1). GTDB lineage: Bacteria > Bacteroidota > Bacteroidia > Bacteroidales. Next base: position 2,181,605 of record OY775914.1, on the reverse strand, counting down.
CTGTTTATCAAAAACACATGGCTTTGCGAAATCGAAAGATGATGTATAAGGCCTGACACCTGCCCGGTGCCGGAAGGTTAAGAGGAGATGTCATTCAGATTTATCTGGAGAAGCATTGAATTGAAGCCCCGGTAAACGGCGGCCGTAACTATAACGGTCCTAAGGTAGCGAAATTCCTTGTCGGGTAAGTTCCGACCTGCACGAATGGTGTAACGATCTGGGCACTGTCTCAGCCATGAGCTCGGTGAAATTGTAGTTCCGGTGAAGATGCCGGATACCCGCAACGGGACGGAAAGACCCCGTGCACCTTCACTACAACTTAACATTGATATTGGATAAATAATGTGTAGGATAGGTCGGAGACTTCGATCTTGCTTCGCTAGGAGTAAGTTAGTCAACCTTGAAATACGACCCTTTATTTATCTGATACCTAATCCCTCGCGGGAGACAGTGTTTGGTGGGTAGTTTGACTGGGGTGGTCGCCTCCAAAAGAGTAACGGAGGCTTTCAAAGGTACCCTCAGTATGGTTGGTAACCATGCGTAGAGTGCAATAGCATAAGGGTGCTTGACTGTGAGACCAACAAGTCGACCAGGTACGAAAGTAGGATATAGTGATCCGGTGGTTCCGCATGGAAGGGCCATCGCTCAAAGGATAAAAGGTACGCCGGGGATAACAGGCTGATCACTCCCAAGAGCTCACATCGACGGAGTGGTTTGGCACCTCGATGTCGGCTCGTCACATCCTGGGGCTGGAGAAGGTCCCAAGGGTTGGGCTGTTCGCCCATTAAAGTGGCACGCGAGCTGGGTTCAGAACGTCGCGAGACAGTTCGGTCCCTATCTGTTGTGGGCGTTGGAAATTTGAGGGCACCTGATCCTAGTACGAGAGGACCGGATTGGACAAACCTCTAGTGTACCTGTTGTCACGCCAGTGGCATCGCAGGGTAGCTATGTTTGGATGAGATAAGTGCTGAAAGCATCTAAGCACGAAACTTAGCCCAAGATGAGATTTCCTTTAAGGGTCGTTATAGACTATGACGTTGATAGGCTGCAGATGTAAAGTCAGTAATGGCAAAGTCGAGCAGTACTAATTACCCGTAAGCTTTCTACTATGATGTTCATTTTATATCATGAGCTTTTGTATTTTCTTTCTAATATATGTCTTATTGTATTGATCCACCTTTGTTAAAACTCCGGTGGATAAAGATTTTTTGGTGACTATAGCGGTGGTGTTCACCTCTTCCCATTCCGAACAGAGAAGTTAAGCCCACCAGCGCCGATGATACTGCAGTTAATGTGGGAAAGTAGGTCGTTGCCAACTACCATAAAAGCCTCCAATTTATTGGAGGCTTTTTTTTTGATTTTTTAAGACTTTAAACTCCAATTAATCCGTATTTTTAAAGCATTGTTTTGCCCATATATCAAAGAAACTCATTAGTTTTGTTTTATGTTATCCAGAATTAAATTTATTAGCTTCTTTTTAGTAATCACCTCTACCCTATTCGCAACTTCAACGGGAAAAAGTATGATTACTGAACCTCAATTAACAGCTCAAAATCAACTAGAGGATAAAGCACATAAATTAATTGATCCTGCATCTTCCTATGAACAGGATACGGTTACCAATACCACTATTTTAATAGATTCTATATCTCATTATCAACAAGATACTATAAATAAAACACCATTAGATACAAATTATATTGTGGTTCAAGACTCTATTGTAAAATCAAGCCTGTCTGATTCAATAAGTCAAGTTCCACTTGATTCTCTAGATAAAAAATTACCTGTTTTATCTGAAGATAGTATATCAGCTTTGAACGAATCTATTGACCATTTTGCTGATTCAATACCCGTAATTACCGATTCAACTGCTATATATTATTTTACCGAGAGCTTTGATAATTTCAATTTAGGAAAATTATACCCTATTGACTCCGTATTGGATGGAATTCAGAATTATGACCCCAGTTATAAAGCAGGTAATTATTTTGCAAGTCTTGGAAATGTAGGCTTACCTGCAAAAAACCTTCAGTTTAAGCCTAATATAAGTGAAGGTTTTAACTATGTATATAGTCCAATGGATTTATATACATATCAAAATAAGGATGTAAAATATTATCGTGTTTTTCAACCTTTTACCGAAATATTTTACACAATGGGGCCCAAAAAGGAGAATAACTTCAGGGTCCTGCTTACACAAAATATTAGCCGCGGTTTAAATGTTGGTATTAATTTCAAATTTATAAATGCACCCGGAATATACCAGAAGCACCGATCAGACAATAAGAACCTCTATGTAACGGCTAGGTATTCAACAAAAAATGGTCGATATGGATTCATTGCCAATTACATTCATGATAAGCTAATTACACAGGAAAATGGTGGATTAAAATCAGATAGTGCATTTGTATATAGCCTTTTAGTTAATCGTGCATTAATTGATGTAAATCTTCAAGATGCAATCAACACTTATAAGAAAGGAAGTGTTTTTATTAATCAATATTTTAATATTGGTAAAGCACCTTCTATAACAATTGATTCTTTGGGGCAAAAAACAAAGCGTTCAGGATTACCTCTCGGGCGAATAAGTCATACTTTATTCGCTGAACGTAAGCAATTCTTTTATGAAGATAGCGAGGATGATCAGGCTTTTTATGCGGGTTTAGATACCATTTTAAACAATGAAAGCACCTTCGACTCAACTGGTATTCTAAAAATTGAAAACCAATTTCAATGGTCAAATATTGGCTATGAGGTACATTCTAAAGAAATGCCGCTTTATATGTATTTCGGTGTCAAACATCAACATATTGAAGTTGCTGATACAACAGACAAGCAGACTTTCAATCACCTCATTCCAAAAGCTGGCATTTCAGTTTTTTTATTTAATAGTTTTAGATTAAAAGCTGATGGATTTTATGTTCTGGGTGATCAAAATGACGGTGATTATTCTTTAAATACCAGAATAAGTCAACAGCTTGGCTCCGATAAAAAGAATTTCGGGCAGCTAAATTTACGTGCAGAAATTTCGAAACAAAGTCCCTCCTATTTTTATAATCTTTACCGTGGAAATTATTTAAGATGGGAAAATGAATTTAAGGCAGAAAACCATATAACACTTGAAGCAAAATATTCATATAAAGGGATTTTAGCAGGGGTTAAATATCAAAAAATCGACAATTTTATCTTTATGGATAAAACCGCCCACCCAAATCAAACAGAACTCACACAATCGGTGCTAACTGCAACCCTTGATTACAAATTGAAATATAAAGATTTCACAATGGATGCACATCTGATTTATCAGAAACCCAAAAGTGACAGTCTGCTTCGATTACCAGAATTACTAGGAAGTGTATCTATTTACTATACCAAATCCTTATTTAAAGATGCGACTACAATTCAACCCGGAATAGAAGTATTTTATAATACCGCATATTTTGGCGATGCTTATATGCCCGCAACAAGAAGCTTTTATCTTCAGGATGAAAAGAAAATTGGAGGTGCGATTTATGCAGACTTATATTTGAATTTTACAATCAAAAACACCATGTTCTTCTTTAAATACCAGCACTTTAATGCAGCTGTAACAGGCTATAATTATTTTATGGTTCCACACTATCCCATGCAAGATTATGCCATTAAATTTGGATTGATTTGGAGATTTATAGATTAAAAATAATTCAATAATAATGTGCAATAAGTTGAACTCAAACTAATTATTACATAAATTAATACTGCATATATCACCTACCTGCAATTAGGCAAAACACCTATAAATTATAACAGTTTCCTTGTAATTTTATACTTTATTCTAGATAAGTTAAAGATGATAAAATCACACACCCTAAAAAACATAAAAATGAATCCTAATAAAACCAGACAAAATATTATCCGATTCATTTTAGTAGCGATAATAGTTACATTTTTTAGTGGTTGTAAGAAGTTTAATGTGAATGACCAAACGACAGAGGAAACGATTGAAAATTTAGTCATTCCTTCTGATTTTAGTTGGAATACAAATCATCCCATTCGTTTCATCATAATAGCCGAGAATTCACAGGTTATTAAAATTACTTCAATGGATGGTCAGGGTTTATATCATAAGGGATTTTATAATACATTAAGTGAAACCTATGAAGTGAATGTAAATTTACCGGTGTATGTTACAGAAGTCATGATCAATAATCAACCCATTACTATTCAATCCCCTATTACAACGATAAATCTAAACCAAATAACCTTAAAGAGTGTTAACCAAATAAAAACAACGACCGAATTAGATGGTTTGATTTCCTATTGGAATTTTAACGAGAATACTGGCTCCTTGGTTAATGACTTACAAGGAAGTAATAATGGTACTTTTTCGGGTGCAGATTGGTCAATCGGTATAAATGGAACTGCCTTAAATTTTAATGGTGATGGAGGAAAAGTAACGATTCCATACCATCAAACGCTTGATCTTACCAATAATAATTTAAGTATCTCATTATGGATTAAAAAAGAACATGCCCAGGATGATGGAGCATTCATATACCACAGGGTTAAGTACGTTGTACGTATTGATAAATGGGGCAAACTTACTTTTGCAATTTATAATCCTGAATGGTCTGATATTTCAATCAATTGGAATGACCGGATTATTGATACAGATTGGCATCATATTGTTACGACCTATGATGGAAGCATGATTAAAATATACCTGGATGGAAATTTAATGGCCTCTGAAGAAACAAGTGGTAATCTTCATGCGGCAAGTTCGGATATATACATTGGTAATCAAGCAACTACAAACGATTTTGAAGGTACAATTGATGAAGTAAAGATTTATAACACTGCGCTAACAATTGAGGAAATAAATCAGATCTATGCTACCACACCAAACATAAGCAACGGTTCACAAAACCTGATTTCTAAATGGGATCTAAACGAAGGAGCTGGAACTATTGCTTCAGATGCTGTTGGCGAAAACAATGGCAATGTCATCGGGGCTGATTGGATATCGGGTATAACAGGAACTTGTTTGACATTTGATGGCGAAAGTGATTACGTGACTATCCCCAACAATGCATCTTTAAATTTCACCAACAAGTTAACTATCATGGCATGGGCAAAAACTCATGAGTATAAAGAAGCAAAGATTGCCCAAAAAGGAGATTGGGATGGACACGGCATAGGTATTACCAAATGGAACGGATGGAAAGGGCATATCCGGCTGGATTCGGAATCATCCGTATCCATTGAAAGCAGCTCAGGACGTCCAATACTGGATAAATGGTATCACATAGCAATCACCTATGATGGTACTTCACTGAATTTATATATCAACGGGCAATTAAATAATAGCAAGAGTGTAACAGGTTTATTAAAAGTGAATAGCCGAAATGCAGCAATAGGATCAGATAATGGGGGACAAAAATTCTTTAATGGATTGATTGATGATGTTATGTTTTTCAATGCTGCACTAAGCCAAACAGAAATACAATCCATTTTTAATACCCAAACAACAGCAAATGATAATGACGGAGATGGGATTCCTGATAATGAGGATGATTATCCTGATGATCCCGCTCGTGCATTCAATAATTTTTATCCTGCATCTAATTATGGCAGTCTTGCCTTCGAAGATTTATGGCCGGGCAAAGGCGACTATGATTTCAATGATTTAGTACTAGATTATAGATTTACATTGGTTACCAATGCCTCAAATAAAATTAGCGACATCAAGGCAGATTTTATCATCAAAGCAATTGGGGCTGGATTTAGCAACGGATTTGGCTTCCAACTGCCAAATTCAAGCATTCAAAATGATTATTTAAATATTAGTGGCTACAACCTTCAAGAAAACTATATTACCCTAAATGAAAATGGGACCGAATCAGGACAGGAAAAGATTACCGTGATAGTATTCGACAATGCCAAAAGTATTTTACAAGCCAGTTCGGGATTCGGTGTAAATGTTACACCAATTGCACCATATATTACACCAGACACTATTGGAATCAATTTGAATTTCAATACCAATATCTATACTGCCGAAGATATTGATATACAGAACTTCGACCCCTTCTTAATCATTGATGGGGAACGTGGAAAAGAAATACATTTACCCGATATGACTCCAACTAATCTGGCCAATCCTGATTATTTTGGGACTTTGCACGATGATTCCAATCCGAGCAATAACAGATATTATAAAACGGTAAACAATCTTCCGTGGGGAATAAATATTCCTGAAAGTTTTAATTATACAAATGAAAAAGCACAAATTATCAGTGGGCATTTAAAATTTGGGGAATGGGCAGAGAGTGGTGGAACCCAATTTACAGATTGGTATAAGAATAAAATTGGTTATCGGAACGAAAGTTTAATTTATCAGATTCCTAACTAAGGAAGTAAAAACCAGATTTATTTAATTCCTCTCTGCTTTTTAATCTCATCATAGGCAGCATTTAAGGTCTGGAGTTTCTCTTCAGCAGCCTTCTTAATTTCATCTCCGAGGTGAGCTACTTTATCTGGATGATATTTGGTAGCCATTTTATAATAAGCTTTCTTTAGTTCGTCATCCGTTGCAGTTGGTTTAACATCAAGAATCTGATAAATACTATCAACCTCTTTAATAAACATGGCTTTAATAGAGAGGTAATCTTCTCTATCAATATCCAGATATCTTGCAATTTGATCAATAATTTCAATTTCACGAACATGCAATTGGCCATCTGCTTTTGAAATTCCAAATAAGAAATGTAAGAGTTGCAATTTTGCAGCATAATCCATGTAGCGCTTAATCTGACGGGAAACTTCAATCAAATTAATGTCTTGTTTTAAAATTTCCTTCAGCATTAAAATGTTTCGGTTGGCATTCTCAATTCCAAACTGTTGAACAAAAAACTTTTTAACGAAATCCAATTCTGACTTCAAAACTCGGTTATCTGCCTTCATAACAGCAGCAGAAAGAATCAGCAAGCTAATACTGAAATCACCTTCCTGCGTTAGATGAGATCTTGTTTGGGTTCCTCCATAAGGATCATGCGCATATTGTCCTTTCTGAAGTCCGTCAAACATCGATCCAAAAGCAAATCCCAAGATTCCACCAATTGGTCCACCAAAAGCCCAACCAAGTCCTCCACCAATCCATTTTCCGTATGATTTTTTACTCATTATTCAGAATTTTAAATTAAAATACAAAAGTAAAAATGTTTTCGTAATCAACACTTTTACTTTTGTTAAGGAAACATAAAAAAACTTGTTGCGCTATCAGATAATATTTTCACTCAAAGGCAAACCATATTCTTCTTCCATCTTAATGCCCATGCTTTCAAGCTGATCGAGTATCGGATTATAAATTTCTGGTAATACAGGAATGTGAACCCCTATCGTATTAATTTTCCCTTCAAGTATCATTTCTACACCGCATGCGGCCGGCAAGGCAACTGTTCTTGCAATGGAGGTATCCGTTTCCAGTGTTCCAAAATCAAGCATTCTGGATTTTATAACTTCCTTTTTACCATCTCCATATTTGGCTACAAAAGTATGTTGCATAACCACCATATCTCGCTCATTCTTTCCTATCATCATTCTATCAATCATTAAATCAGAAATGATTTCAAAAGGAGTATCCTCTACCCTATTCATTTTTTCGTCTGAAAATAAACCCAGCCACTCCATAGCCTTAATTGGATTTGAATCCATGCTTAATCCAAGCTTAGTACTAACCTGTTTCATTATGTCCCCTGAGTTAATTTCATCTATCATTCTGGCCATAAAATCGGCATAACTCATTCCTTCCAATTTCATCTTATCGTATCCGATCAAGTGAAGCGATTTAATGGCGTCCAATACCTCACACCATTTATCATAACGAAATGTTCCTCTGAAAATCGTTTTCGTTTCAGGGATTCCATATAGCTCAATATAAGGTAACGAATCTCGGTTCGGATACACTTCCAATTCTCCAACCTTTGGAAAATCCAAGCGGATTGGATTTTTAAATAAATCTTGAGTTGGAATGTATTTTACTTCTCCATTTCGAAGGTATTTACCATCATTATTCCCAGCCATCACCACACCTTTTGGTGCCCATGAGAATTTATAACTGAATGGATTCTTTTCAACCTCTGGCGCCACCAAAGCACCACAGAAGGAATAAAACTCCTCAACTTCACCATTCTTTTCATGAATATGATCAATAATTCTCATGGCCGACATGTGATCAATCCCAGGATCTAAGCCGATTTCGTTAAGAATCAGAATTCCTGCTGCTCGTGCTGTCTGGTTTAACGCTTTCATAGCCGGTTGAACATAGGAGGTTGTGACCATATTCTTTTTGTGTTTGATACACAATTTGGCCACCATCACATGATAGGCATAAGGCAATAAACTAACACTCAAGTCATGCTCCGCCACTAATCGATCAAGGGTTTCTTCATCATCAACAGTCCAGGAAAGTGATGTACCATTTGGATGGCCATCAATCATTTTGTCGGCTTTTGATTTTGTTCGTGTAGCCACTGTCACAGCATATCCTTTTTGTATTAAATATTGCACAATTGGTTTTACAACCATTCCGGCACCAAGAATTAAAACTTTTTTCATTTAATTAGGTTTAAATTAAACAATTATTAAGGTTGGCATTAGTGTAAATTTAACGATGTTTATTCAAACTAATAAATATCTGACGTGATATTTTCAAAAAAAATAGCCCTCTCTGATTAAAGGAAACAGAGAGGGCCAGAAAGTATGTTTTTCAGTTCTAAATATTGACTTCTTTTTCAATAAACTTTATACCGTAAGAATCTAGTTCTTGCAATACCGGTTCATAAATATCTTTAACAATTGGCACCTGAACTCCCTTTCTTTTAATTTTTCCGGTTAAAATTAATTTTGTTGCAATAGCCGCAGGAATTCCAACCGTAATTGACATGGCTGTATGAACCTGATCTGTTCCTTTGGTAACCATGGTTGAAGTTATTCTTTTCTTTTCATCTCCATATTCAAAATCAAAAATATGATGCATTACAATCATATCCCTATCTTGCGGATCGAGCACCCATTTTTTCTCCAACAAATGCTGTAAAATTTGTGCAGGAGTGGCTTTATCAATACCAATTTGTTGATTTTCAAAAATACCGGTCCAGATGATTTTTTCCATGATGTCTGATTCAACATCAATTTTAAGCACTTTGGCCAGAATTGATTCCGTACTTAACCTGCTATTGTTCGGAAGAAAACGGTCGATAAACTCGCGATAGGTGATACTGTTCGAATCTTCAACAATAAAAGTATCATCGGTCAGGCCCAACTGAACAAATACATTCCAGGCTTCTGAAAAACCCTTACGGCGGATGGTACCTCTAAACATGGTTTGGATATTCTCCAAACCGTAAATCTCTCGATATTTTAAAGAATCTCTGTTCGGATAAATTTCGAATTTGCCTAAATCAAGAATATCAACATCTTCAGTTCGTGAAAATAATTTTCGATATGGGATGTACTTGTATTTCCCATTATGTAAAAACTGTGAAACACCTTGTCCTGCTAAAATAACATTGCGTGGATTCCAGGTAAATTTGTAATTCCAAGGGTTATTATCGTATTCTGGAGCAACCAGACCTCCTGTTGAAGATTCAAAGTTTACGATCTTTGCTCCCTGATCCTTAATTCGGTCAATGATCTGCATGGCCGACATATGATCGATTCCGGGGTCTACCCCAATTTCATTAAGCAACAATACACCCTTTTCTTTTGCTTCTGCATCCAAAGCCTTAATCTCATTTGAAACATAAGAAGCAGTTACTAAATCAACACCAATCTTTACACAATCAGCAGCAACCAGGTAATGCATTCTGGCAGGTAACATTGAGATAACAATATCTGATTTAGAGATTTCTGAAATCCGCTGTTTTTCATCAAAAACATCAAATTTAAAGACCTCACTTCTGGGATGATTATTTGCCTTTTTCTTTGCTAATTCTAAGGAGGCATCGCAAATGGATACCTTCCAATCATGCTCTTCTGAATGATCTAACAAGTATTTTATCAAGCTAGAAGAACTTAATCCTGCACCTAATATCAATATTCTTTTCATCTTCATTTATTGTTTTACACCGATTTTTTAAACGGGCTAATTTAGAAGATTATCTAGTAGTAAAAGCGCTGAAAGCTTCTTTTTTTTTACTAAAATCTAATATGGAAATACTCTAAATAACTGAGCTTATAAAAATTCTTTAATATACTGATAATCTGATGTTAAAACTCCTTGATGAAGAATCACAGCCCTTTTAATTGGAGCAGGTAAATCTAACGATTCGAAAGGCTGATTATAATCAGCGACAGCAATGGGTTTTACATATTTAAATAGCGCGTCACCAAAAGCTATTGAAGAGTCTCGCGGTAATTCACTAGGTAAAATATCAACCGACATCACTAAAACACCAGTTCCTTGAAAGCCCATTTTGGGTTTTCGGGTTTGTGGATTATAAACAAAAACCGGATCTTCTATTTCAGTTCCAATATGCGTGCATTCGATTGAACCATCGGGATCGCAAGTTATATCACCAATGACTTTTAATTTCATTTCTCCTTTAGAAAATAATTCGGCTAAAAAATCTTTGGTTACGATTCGAGGATATTTATCATCCCAGTACATGCAATTCATCAAGATGCTCAAATGAGGAACAAATTTCTCGAATACATTTTCATACGCTTCAGGATTATCATAGTAATGATTTAAAACAAAATCAGTTGATTTATCCTTAGGCTCTGAAATATCAGATTCTTTAAAAACAATTTTAAAAAGCATTTTATTATCAGCAGCTACCCCGCTCTCCTGAAATTTTAAAAGCTCATCCGGGCTCATTTCTTTTATGGGCAACAGATCAACAATTTCTTGTGCACCCTTCGAAACATTTCCATATCCGGTAAATCCAATCGTGAGTGGACATAATTCTGTTGGTAAACCATCCGCTTTAATTTTCTCAGCAACCTGCTTAATCTCAGCCTTGGCTTCGTCTAATGAATGATATAAATGTGACTGTTTTAAGGTTGAGAATGGATTTTCAATACCCTGATTAAGTAGTCTTTGGCCTAGCGACCATAGCGAATTAATCATCCCTGCCAAACCGGCAAACCTCCCAAAGAAGATCAACCTTTTGCCCTGATCATCAGCAACCTTTTCGTATTCAATAAGGGTGCATTTCTTATCCATCATCGCCTTTAACATCGGCATATTGTATGACTGACCCTTGATAACATGAGAAAAGAACATATAGGTTTTTTTTGATTCAAAAAAACTAATAGGCATTTCTTTAACCCCAAAAATTACAGGAGCTTCGCTCAAATCCGAAGTTAATTTCGCACCGGCATTTCTAAACTCTTCATCCGAGAATACCCTTTTTGCAGATGGCTCCACATAAATTTCCAAACCTTCATTTTTAATCAAACTCTCGGCGTGTTTTGGTGTGATTGCAACACGTCTTTCCATCACATATTTGTCTTCTAATCTAATCCCTATTTTTTTATTCATGCCTTTAAATTTAATTGATCAAATAAATCTCAGATATCATTAACAAATATAAGAATACTGGAACAATTCTCAGCTAAAAACTATCACATAAGTCCCAGTCATACACTTAGAATTACTCGATTAATTTACAATACGTAAGTTTAAACGTTTGACTAGTGATTATCCTACAAGAGCCTATATCTTCAGTCTACACAATCCACTAACTATTAACTTAAAAATTTAGTAACTTTGCATTGGCAATATTTAAATAACTGCACCTAAATCAATAACCTTTTCTAAAATATACAGAAATTGACCCCTTAACTGAATTTATTGAACTTCATATGTTAAAAACATTGATTAAAGCTGGTTTATTATTTGTAATTTTATTTAATTATGAATCAATGAACGGCATGACTAATAAATTAGTCAAACTAAATACTTATAATTCACAAATTGAATCTAATCCTCATCAAATTTTGTCATCCTTAAAAAATGTAACAAATCTGTTTCAAGAATCAATAAAAGATAATGATTATGCTAAAGAAATTCGATTAATAAGTGATTCAATATTATCACTACTAGAATCGGAAGCGACTGAAATTGATTCTTGCAATTCAATCATAGAAATAGCTAGCTATCTACAGAATAATTCCAGAGAAATAGAAGCATTAAAATTGTTACTACCTCTTCATTTGTATTTTCAAACAATTCAAATAGAAAAGCGAGCCGAATATCTACTATATGCTAAGGTAAAAGTATATATTGGGATTACATATAATGCTTTGAGAATGGAAAAGATTGGATCAGAATATATTGACAACGCATTAATTATTTACATGAAATTTGATGATTACCAGAATATCAGTGTAATTAAACAATTAAAAGGTATAAGATTAATGAGAGCTGGACAGTATGAGGAAGCTAAAGAAATGATTAACCAGTCAATAAATATAAATCAGAAATACAACAATAATAAAAATCTATATACAAACTTTAACACCCTTGCTTTAATTTATGACCTCCAAAAAAATGATATCGCTGCAATCGATTACTTTAAGAAAGCTTTAAATAAAATAGAACCATATCCAGAATTCCCAGGATTCGCATACACCTACAACAATCTTAGCCATCAATACAACAAAATAAGGGAAATTGACTCTGCAAAAAAATATTTACAACTGGCCTTTAATCAAAACTATGAACCATCTAATATCTTTTTATATTTAACCAAGGCACAAATAATGGAAACTCTAGGTTCTGATGATTCTAGCTTATTTTATCTTCATAAAGTTATTGACATTTGGAATAGTAATAAGAGCTTAGCCTTAGGTTCTATAGTTTTAAAAGAATTACACCAATATTACAACAGACGAGGAGATTATAAGAATGGGTATAAATATTTATATGAGCTAAATCATATACAAGATTCTATCATACAGTCCATTAATACCGTAGGACCTGAGATTATTAAATCTATTAATACTATTTATGAACTTGAGCTTGAAAATAATTTGTTAAGTCAAAAAATTGAAATTAAAAAAAAGGAACTAAAAAATAAAATCTTTTTATGGAGTTTGATTGCTATCATAGTTATTATAATTATAGTGCTATATATTTTATTATTAAATAGCAAAAAGAAACACTACAGAACCTTAGCCCAGAACTTAAAAATGAGTAGAGAACTGGCAAAAAATGATAATGCAATTTTATTACAAAAAGAAAATGAGCTTAAAAAGGAGATTGATTACAAAAAGAGACAACTTACTGTTTCCTCTATACAAATAATTAATTACAACAAATTTCTTCAAAAAATAATTAATGAACTTCAATCATTATGTTTAAGTTTCAAAACTCATGAATCTAGAAAACGGAAATATGTTTATGATATAATTCGAGAGTTAAACCGATTTAATTCCAATCAAAACTTAAAAGAGTTTCGCATCTTTTTTGAGGAAGTTCATCCAAAATTCTATTCCAGTCTTAGTTCAGATTATCCTAATCTATCTCAGAACGAATTGAGATTATGTGCATTAATTAGACTTGGACTATCTAGCAAAGAGATTTCTGCCATTCTTTTTATAGAGATACGAAGTGTTGAATCGGCTCGAAACAGGGTTAGAAAAAAATTAGGTATTCCTATCGAAGAATCATTATTATATTTTTTAACAAACTACTAATCCCTCTTAATCTGCACTTTAAATACTTCTGCCGTATCAATAAAAAGATTAAATTTCAATTTGGCGTAGAAATGCAATGTGAGTATATTTTATATACTCATTTTATTAGTAATACTTTTGTATGAGTTAGTGATGAATCGTTCCAAATAATATCATAAGAATAACCACAATAAAGATGACGTTTATGAGATATTTAAGTCTATTAACTGAATAACAGAACTATAATTTCATTTTTGTCTCTAAGATTGATTTATTCACACAACTAAACTTAACATCTCAGTTAATTTATTATTGTTAAAACAATATTTAATGGATTTTTCGAATAATATTTCATCGAATGATAAGGATCTAATTCAGCAATTTCACTATAAAGGAACTAATCTTTTATTTGAATTTAGAAATCACTTAAGTGCAATAACAGCATTCTCAGAGTTATTATATGACCATGCACAGACTTATCCTACATATAATAGCTATTCCAGGGTTATTATAAATAGTAGTAATCATTTATTAGAGCTAGTTGAAAATATATTTAAAAACCCCTTTTTACAATCAAAACATCTTGAAGTATTAAAATTAGATTGTTATTTACATGATTTTTTCTATGAAATCTATAAAAATTTCAAAAAATATAACTATTATTTAAAGAAAAAGGATATTAGTTTTAAATATTCAATTTCAGAAAACCTAAAATCTATAAAGCTAAGGTTCGCAACTCATGAATTAAATATCATTTTGTTTGAATTATTATCAAATGCATTCAAGTTTACTCATAATGGCGAAATAATATTCGGTGTTGAGGGTAACAAAAATAGTTTGAAGTTTTATGTTAAAGATACTGGAATAGGGATTCCGAAAAGTGTCTTAAATAATGTTTTCCAAAATACTCCCATAACAAGCGACGTCAATAATTCAGATTTATGCTCTAAGGTTTCAGGGCTCACTACTATAAAAAAGATGACTGATCGGATTGATGGGAAACTAGAGGTAATATCGTCGATAAATAAAGGTTCAGAATTTTATCTCTACCTTCCTATTAATATTGATCTTAATCAAGCTTTAAAACATTTAAATTATGAAACAATATGCATAGCTAGTCCAGACACAAAATTTAACTTACTTGTGATTGGCGATATTGACACTTACAATATTCTTAATATCATATGCTTGGGTAGCAATTTCACAACCATTTTTGCGGAAGATGAAGTCAAAGCTATTGAGGAATTTAAAAAAGGTAGGCAATTTGATATGATTCTTATTGATTTAACCAGCAATCTTAAATCACAAATTAATCTATTTTCAGAATGTAAGGGAAACAATAAAGAAGCTCAGATAATAGCTTTAAGAAGTAAAACAACCGCCCAATTAATTAGTTCTGACTTACAAAACATCTATACAAAAATCATATTAAAACCAGTACCTTACTTAAAAATCTCCCAATTAATAAAGAGCTTAATAAACAAATAACTATAAGAATTAAATAAAAACAAATCGGAGAACATAAAATCTAACAACATGAATTTAAAGTTAAAAGTTAGACAAAAATTACAATTTTTTAAAATTACAAAAATACACATGGAGCTAATTGTAGTGTGAATAAGTTTCTTATTACTTAATAAGAAACTGAGTGAAAGAATTACAATAATCCTTTATCTCAATTTCAACCTAGCAACTTTTTTAAAATTGAAAAACTAATTTAAAATGCCAGAAACATAGAAGAATTATATCATTATCCTTTATTTAAAAGAAAATTACCAGTCCATAAATTCATTCCTTATGAGAAAATTCATATATAGTTCTTATAATTAAACTACACTTAAGCTTAATTCATATCAATAAGCTTAAAAAATCAATTAATGGAAAAATTAAAGAGCCCAAACCATTTCGTAACAGGGAATAAAATTATTCATATCAAACCATTGACATTATTAGAACAAGTGAATCCTCATTATATGTATAATGCTTCTAATGATATTGCGTAGCTTCGAAAAAATTTATATGCATCTGGATAATGAAAACAATTTCTTGAAACTCTTTTTTAAACTTAAAAAGCTGAGATTTGGAGATAAATTAGATTACAGCATTGATCTCCTTCTGATATTGACACGTATCCCTTTAAAGATAGGCCAAGCTTATATTAATACCACAACTAGTCATGGGTTAATTAATAGATATAATGTTGGTCAACAAACCTCAGTTTCTGTTTTAATATCAGAAGAACAAACTAGAGAAACTCATTACTATAGTTATAAAGTTATAGATAGATAGATAGATAGATAGATAGATAGATAGATAGATAGATAGAAAAGAAATGGAAAACGATGACAATAATCTGTTAAGAATATTACTCAAAGGATATTTTTTAACAAACTTGTTAATAGAACTAATTTGTACAAAACAAAATATTTTTACTAAAATTCGGCAAAGATGAAAAGAGTTGTAATTATTGATGATGAGACCTCTAATGTTGAAAATTTAAAAAGTATAATTTTTAGGTATATAGTTGACACAATAGTTGTTGGGAGTGCAACAAATATTGAAGATGGGATAAAGTGCATTAACATGAATAACCCTGATGTTGTGCTACTTGACATAGACCTAGGAACTGGAACAGGATTTGATTTACTAAAGTCATTTGAACCAAGAAAATTTGATGTTATATTCATTTCAACTCACTCAAACTTTGCTATTAGAGCATTTAAAGTTTGTGCAATTGATTTTTTATTAAAACCATTTGAAATATCAGAATTAAAGGAGGCTTTTCAGAAAGTTGGTGTACAGAATTTTTTAAAGACTAAAACATTTAAACCTCCCATCACACACAAACATAATAATGTACATCCAACACAAAGTAAATTAGCCTTACCTCAACAATATGGATATGAATTTATCAATAGTAGAGATATTTACTATATTGTTGCCGATGGTAATTATGTTCATATTGTACATAAGAATGGGAAACCTGATTATCTTATTTCAAAATCACTTCATTATTTTGAACAAATTCTTGATGAGGGAATTTTTATCCGTACCCATAATAGTTATATTGTTAATATACTAGAGATTAAAACGTATATCAGAGGGGATGGTGGAAGTCTTGTGATAAATAACGGTGCACGTATCCCAGTTTCAAGAAAATTTAAGTCTTCTATTCTCGGGATAATAAATCAGAAATACAGAGTAGCCTAGTATAGAAAAGATTATTTCATAAAGTTTGTAAATATAATATTTAATAATTGAGGAATACATTACCCATTTACTTCGTTAAAACATAATTATTTTTAATTCAAATCTAAAAGTAAGGTATTGAAGAATACTAAAAGTAGAATATGATATTCATTTGTGTGCTACATGAGTCAACTAAAAGTGATAACTATCATTGATTTTTTGATAAAGAAGAGAGAATTTCAGATGGAGGGCAAACAACAATAATAGAAAAAACGAAATAACAGTTTCAACCCGTACTCGCTCAAAAAAACACAATATGGTTGATAAAATTGAAAACTTAACTATTTCCTTCTAGGCTAAAAAAAGAACAACAGTGATATTGACAAGTAAATTCGTGAGCTTTATGGTTTTTAAAATTCAACTTCTACTACTATTCACAAGGTCAAAGATTATATTATGGTGTCATTATGGCTGGTAGTACCTACTTACTGAAGCAGGATGCTAACCTGTTTGTATTTACGGGACTAAACCTAAGATTCGCAAGAGCTCTATGGAAGTAATCCAAATTATCCGTAGTTATAAAAAGAAATGAAAGAATTCGAAAATACACTAAAAATAAATTATCCTTCCCCAATAATCAGGCTGTGATGAAATCCGTATATTTGGCTGTCAGGGAAGCAACCAAAAAATGGTCAATGCTTATCAGAAATTGGGGCATCGTCCTAAGTCAGTTCTTAACCATATTTGAAAATAGGGTTCAACTTTAAATAAAAAGTCAAACCCCTTGTATTTTTAACTTACACACTTTTTAGGATAGTGTCCTGAAAAGCCAAACCCGTGAAAGTTCATTAACACAAAACTATAGATAGTGTCTTAAAAGTCAAACCCCTCGCATTATCAGCTTACACAGTTTTCAAGATGGTGTCATATTTTTGCTTGCTTTTCATTATCTTTATTTAGATCTGAAATAAAATCATTTATAATCTGCTTCGGAACCCTCACTCGTTTATTATTTAATTGTTCAATTAGGATAAATGTTTTTGTACACTTGGCCAAAACATGAACTGAATTCTTTATTTCACACGATATGATGATATTATAACAATCAAGGTATGATATCCATATATCAGCGAAAACTTTTTCGATATTTTCAACAGAACTATATGTTATATTTGATTCTTTCATAACCATAGTAAAATTATTCTCAAAACCCGAAATTAACTGATCCTGGTAATCTTGCATCATATTTTCAATTTCCACATATAGTTCTTTGTAGTAGTTTTTGTCTTTCTTACCATTATTAAAAACGGTAAATTTGCCATTTGGCTTCATTTCAATCATTCGCAATAATGATTTACGAACTTCAAATTGAATTTTACTCATAATACATACTCCTTAATAATTTTTTAATACTTATTTCATTAATTTTATAAACTCACGCTCTGTTCTTAATTGCAAAAACTCTATATCTCTCATAGCTTCATATTTCCGATCATCATTCTGTTGAATTGATTTTTGAAGGTTAAGCAAGGCTTTTTCCATATTATTTTGACGTGCCGCAATTACGGCTTTTAGATAATATACATTTCCCTCTGAATCTATTTCAGTAAGGTTTAGAACTTCTTCTGATTTTTCAAACTCTGAATTAATCAATAAAACCAATGCCAAATTATAACTGTTGATTTGCTCATTCTTTAATTGCTCGATATTATAATTACCGGTAATTAGACTTAAAGTCCTCTGCAATCTAACACTCTTCAATCCAGCTTTTTGAGCCTCTGATAAATAAATACTAGCAGTTATAAAATCCTTATTAATTGCAGCTAATAGTGCTTTATTATACCAATATTCACCATAGCCTGAATATGCTATTTGATCCAGAATTTCTCCTGCCTCCTGATATTTCATTTTATTAGCGAGTAGAGCAGCTAAATTTATTCTGGCTAATTCATTTTGTGGAAATCTTTGTAACAGATCCTTTAACATTTCGAAAGTTACCGTATCATTATTTGAGTTCGCAGAAAGATATAATAATTGTGACTCCGACAGATCTTGGGTGTCTTTCAATTTAATAAAATCGCTTAATAAAATTGTATCTTTTTCTTCATAATCCTGGGAGTCAGAATTATAATGAAATTGTATTTCCGCTTTCCTAAGATCATTTAATATTTCCGTATCAAGTTTAGTATTTTGGGCTTTATAATACAGATTTAAAATCTCCTGACGTTCTTCAAGATTTTTTCCATACAGCCTTGTCTTTAGGTTGTTCAAAATCTGACTATTACCTTTTAATATACGTCGATTCAAGCCTTCCCAATCAGCACCTTTATTGATAATACGGTCAATTTTATTAGATTTGAAGTTCGTATTTTCAATTCTCATTTCAATTTCATTGTTGTTACCACCAGAAAATACAGCTACAAAGGCATCGCTAAAGCCAAGCTCTTTCAATGAATTACAATGATCTAATGCATTTTCATAGTTTTTAAAAACGCCAGAAGTGTATTTAAATAAACCATTGTGTTTATAAGATGATAAATACGGAACCATATTAAATGTTTGATCTAAATACGATAATTCTTTCGTACTAGCCAGAATTTGAACTTTATATTGTATTCCCTGAACCCTAGCTAGTAATGATAAAATTTTTGCACTACGTCTCTTACTTAGCTCCATATTTGATTGTTCTTGCCCTTCAGGAGATGCATAGGATGTGATTGTAAATCTTACATCTTTCGCCTTATTAGTTTCAATACGATGCTTAATGGCATTTAATAATGATTCTTCATCTGGAAACTCCTTATCATATTTTATCTGTTCAGAATTTCGAATAAAATTTATTACAAGTGGTTCAATTCCTGGTTTATCGATTTCTATACTTAAGAACTCCCTGGGGATCAAAAATCTATCTTTAGTAGTTCTTATTCCATCTGCTACTTTTCTAGCAGGCTTCTCTTCATTTTCGAGCAATTTATATTTTTTGTATTCGTATACCTTTGGGATTAAAACCAATTCGGACGATTTCATATCATCTTCATAATAAAAACGACCTGAAGATCTAATTTGAATTCCCTCAGGAGTCAAATAATGTTCAAGCTTTTTAATCTGCGATTTATCAATATATATCGGATTAAATATGTATCGCTTATTATTATGCGAATAAAGTACCGGTTGCAGATCTAACGAAATAACATTGTCAAAATATTCCAAAGGCAAATCAATAATCAACTCATAAGATACCGAATCATTTTCTTTTTCCAGAATTTCTGGGATACATCTAACACGCCAATCGACAATTGATCCTTGATCTCTTGAAATTTTCTTAATCTCTTTCTGAACAGCGAAATCCGTAAACTTGTATGTAACACCAAAATTGAGGCTATAATAACGATCATTTGAACCATTTTCTACTAAATCGATATTATCAGTGTTTGTTAACGTGTACCGATATTCAAAATTAAAATCAATATTTGGACTTGCGTTGTAGGTGACTTCAGCTCCGATTGGAAATAATATCGCTGTTCCGAACTTATTGGAGTTAACGTCATCAATGACGGTACTGGGATGGTTTAATTTATACACACTTTTTACCGATTTATGTAAACCAACCCCAAAACCACTAAAAATTTTAAACGAATATTTAGGCGAAAACACATCATTAAGTAAGCTGCTTACATTTAGCTTAAATATACCTGTACTCTCAATTATATTTCCTTTAAAACTCATTTCTAAATCAGTACTATTTCCTTTAATTAAACCATAAGTAGCTTCAAAATTGAAATTTAAATTACTCGAAAGCCTACAGCCTACCCCCAAACTTCCTCTAAACCTAACATTGTTAAAATCCAAACTAATACTCTTATCACTTATATCGCCTTTGAATAAACTTGAACCTGTTTTTAAAAAATAACTCCAACCAGAACTCTTGATTTCACCAATACTACTTGACTCATAATTTTGTCCATCTTGCCCAAAAACATTTTGACAAATCATCCATAAAAAAAAATATGTTATCAGCTTAATTCTCATCTGACTTTCAAGCTATATCTAGTTTAATTTGAGTACTATTACTCCTATATAATCACAAAATTCATATTTAATTCCTTCATTTCTTACAGTCTTTCTCTAGTCATGATCTCTTCTTCGAATCATTTTTCTTAGTAATAACACCTTATTTATCTAACTTAAAAACCAGACGAAGTATTTATCATAAATTCACTATTTTTTTTAAATCCTTAATCGTATTTGGTATGGATACAATTTGTAGGTTTTTATCAACTACAAACATAACCGGGGTTGTTAAAATAAAATAATCATTAGCAATAGGATGACTAATTCCGGATGGAGCAAACAGATGCAATGCTTCTGATGGTAAATTTGTAAGTGTTTGTTTCCATTCGGTATAATTTGCACTTAAATCAATGGTGATTATTCCCAATTGTTTACGTATTTCATCTTGCTGCCACCAAGGAAACAGTTCAGCAAACAATTCATGGCAATACCCGCAATCTGCTGCCCAGAAAATCAATAAACGGTATTTCTCCTTTGCATCGGGTTGATACACATTCTGTAATCGCTGATCCTGATTAGGTAAATATCTATCAGGCATCCGAATCCCTGCTTTCAAAGTTTCTAATCCTTTTAAACGGTACATGATTTCCCTTTTTTTTGAAGTAAGACAATCAGGATGCTGAATATGTTCTCCCAAAATTTCGATGCCCCGATCAAACCCAATAGCTTCAAAACCCTGTTGTAAATAATCGATTAACCACCCATAAACTAAGGGGTGACCTTTGGAGGCTCTTATTGCCAATGCCTTCCCATTAGTAATTAATGCCGAATCCTGATTAGAGTTATTAACAGCCATACGCATTTGTTCATTCAAATATTTTGTATACATTGAAGTATGTAGTATCATGGTATCTTTTACTGGCAAAAAACTAAAATCAGACACCATTATTCCCGGCTTTATTTCTTCGGGCCATTTATGCAAAGGCCACTCCATGCTTATCCAGGTAGTACTTTTTTTGATAGCATCATCAATATTTTGGTTAAAAATAGTTACCCGATTATGATACTCTTTAAGGGTCTGTTTATAATACTCCGTGCTTATGGGAAATGAACGTAAAATATCTGATAACATTCTTAGTTTATTGGCTTCATCTAATAAAGAAGCAATAAAATCATGATGCTCCTGATAGGCCTCATCCCCAAATATTTGGAAACTGATATTATTATCCACCATTAACCGTATACTATCCGGACGCTTATCTAACAGAAAAGGAAAGGATTGTTTTCTACCTCCTGCCATAAACGACAAATAGAACTCACCCGGATAATAACGCCCGGGTATTTGAAAATGTAGCATACCTGCCTGCTGAATAATAACCGTATCAACCGGTGATAATTTTCCGGCACGGAATACCTCAAATACCACTTCTGTACCAACTGGCATTAAGCCCGAATTTACCGGATATTGGAACAGAACAGGTTGTTGAGTGTATGAAGATAACTCAAAACACAATAATGCAAAGCATAACATTAATGCCTTTAAAACCTTCTTTGCTTTACAATAATTCTTGATCATTTTTTGATATCGTTTATAATGGATCATGTCTATCCTATTCATAGGCATTCCTGATACAACGTGCTTTTAGACTTACATCTTTTGCTGTAACTTGCATTAATTGAGATGGATGACTAAAGGTTGCAAACCAAGCATGAGTAGTTGGATGCTCAATCGGCTGATCCCATACATGGTATTCCCTACTCGACCAGTAATTTCCACTCAACCCCCAAGTGGACTCATTAGGATTCATAAAATATTCATATTGGTTGTGTGTTGGTAAGTACCAATTAGTGAATGAATCGTTATTTGAATCATAACATTGTCTTGTTGCACTACCTGAAGAACATTCAAGGGCGGCTAGTGCATTGGTATTTGCTTCACCATCATTAATATCGTTGATATTAGTTGATGTTCCATCACATCCCCATTCATAAGTTCCTACTTCATCAGTCTGGGCAATCATATAACAAGTCCCTCCATAATAATAGGTAAAGTTACCATCGCCAGTAGTTGTTCCACAAGCGGCATGTGTCCACGAAGCAGTGTTTGAGATGGCAATATCATCAGGGCAATCAGAAGTATATGATTCAACAACTACATAATAATCAGTTATCGTATTTGCAGAAGTCATAGCAAAATTATAAGTTCTGCCTGCTTGCCAGTCCGTTGGCCCTGTTACCGTTGTTGAACCTCGTTTAAGTGTAAACCTGTAATACCTGGTCCCATTGCCCCCTGTTGAAACAGGAGAGGTCACTGTTTGTGTATATTTACCTACCTGGTTTCCTTGCCTGCTGATAGTGGGTGCTGTTGAAGCAATTTCGGAATAAACCGATACCTGTAAAGCAGGTGAATAATCTATACACCCTTTAACAACCCTTCTGCGATACCATGTAGTTTGTATAATCGCAACCGAAGGGGTATAATTTTGTCCTGTATTCGAACCAGGAGCTGCACTAAAGCCTGAAGAAGGACCCGCGGTACTGTACTCCCATAAATAAGCAGCCGTTCCACTACCGCCTGATGCTGCATCAGCTGAAATAGCCGCAGGAACAGAATTGTAACAAGTAGTAAAAGGGGAAGTAGTAATCGTATTATTTGTAATTGCAGGAATAACGGATTTTTGTACCGTATTAGAAGTGTGGCTGCTGGTACCGCAAACTGCCGAAGTGGAATTTGCAATTCTTCTGTACCAAGTAGTGTCAGTAATCGAAGTTGAATAATTTTGCGAAGTGGCCCCAGTGATGTTCGCAAACCCGGAAGAAGAGCTTGTCGTGCTTTTTTGCCATTGGTAAGTAATTCCGGTCCCCGATGCTGCCGATGCAACGATTGTAAAACCGGAACCCGAACACTCGTCGCTATTGGGACTGGTAATTGTATTGTTGCTGATCGGGAACTCGACAGTTATGGATTTTAAACTGACAAGCTCTGCACTACAAGAAGTGGCATTTTCAACGGCCAATACATTGTACGTTTTACTGGCTGAAGGGCTTACAGCATCAAAACCAATGGCACCGCCTGTTCCGTCTTTTGTGGCCTTAACCGAATTGTCTGCATCATCCCTCAACTGATAAGTAAAGCCCGATTGGCTCCCTGATATCGACATGGTTGTAGAAGAACCACTACAGATCGGTGTGGCCCCATTTAAAGTATACGAAGTATTTATTGAAACCCCAACCGTTATGGCTACCGGATTGGTATTGGCCGTCCAGCCTGTTGAGGGATCGGTCGCATTGCGGTACACAGTAGCACCGGTCGTCATCGCAGCGATCGGGTTTAAACCGGTCCCTGCTGCCGCCCAAAGGGCATATCCACTGCCCTCGTCCTTATACCATTGGTAGGTGAACGATCCCGACCCCCCGACAGCCGAAGCAGAGCTGATACTTGAGGGTACGGCATTATAACAAATACTTGAAGCAGATAATGCACCGGGGCTGTAACTCCCCATCCAAAACTCCTGTGTTTTACCCACAAGCGTGAATATAAAAAGCAAAATAAAAACAATGATTGATCTGATGAAAGCTTGTTTAATCATGATTAAATTGTTAACAATGGATCATTATTGGTTCTATATATTTTTCTTTTATCTAAAATCCGCGTTTACGCCCAAGAACAAGTCTGTTCCATCGTAATACCACGACAATAAATCTATACCTATGGTTTTATTAATCCAGGACCGGTATTTGTTTTTAGCTAAACTGTTCATCTCCTTGTTTTTGTTTTAAATTATTCAATATCAATAAGCTAAACGGATACAACGTACAATTTTTTTAGTCCGGGATTTACCATAAACATGCCTGTAATCGACATCTTGCGATAAATTGGCAGCCCAGGCATAACGCGCAGGATCTGTAGCCCACTCAGAGCTTGACCAATATTCAGAAGAGCCCATATTAATCAAGTCCCTGTTGTTGTGTAAAATAATAAACTCATTATATGATGGTAAATACCAATCAGAAAAGTTAGCATCAGTTGAGCTTACACAATAACCTGCGGCTGTACAACCTGCTGCCAAGACGGTATTAGAAGCACCGTTATCATAGTCTGTTCCTTTATTCTGACGATCACACCCCCAGTTACACCCCTTTGATCTATTGCTTTCATCAACCATATAACATTTTCCATCATCTCCTAAAATTGTAAAATTCCCATCACCGGTCGTAGTACCACAAGCGGCATGGGTCCAAGTTTGCGAAGTTGCAGTTGCAATATCCGAAGGGCAATCCGATCGGTAAGCTTCAACGGTAACACTATAAGTCCCTAAACTGTTTTCAGGGTATCTCATGTTAAAATCATAAGATTGGTCATTGGCCAGCCATGCTGATGAAGAAACAGGTGTCGATCCAAGTTTAAGGGTATACCTGTAATAGTATGTACTGCCACTGCTCCCTGTTGGTTGGGGAGATGTCACTGTTTGCGTATAATCACCTACCTGGTTGCCTTGCCTGCTGATAGTGGGCGCTGCCAAAGCAATTTCGGAATAAACCGATACCTGTAAAGCAGGTGAATAATCTATACACCCCTTGACAACCCTTCTGCGGTACCATGTAGTTTGTGTAATCGCAGCCGTAGGGGTATAATTTTGTCCTGTGTTCGAACCAGGCGCTGCACTAAAGCCTGAAGAAGGGCCCGCGGTACTGTACTCCCATAAATAAGCAGCCGTTCCGCTACCGCCTAATGCTGCATCAGCTGAAATAGCCGCAGGAACAGAATTGTAACAAGTAGTAAAAGGGGAAGTAGTAATCGTATTATTTGTAATTGCAGGAATAACGGATTTTTGTACCGTATTCGAAGTGTGGCTGCTGGTACCGCAAACTGCCGAAGTGGAATATGCAATTCTTCTGTACCAAGTAGTGTCAGTAATCGAAGTTGAATAATTTTGCGAAGTGGCCCCAGTGATGTTCGCAAATCCGGAAGACGGACCCGTAGTACTTTTTTGCCATTGGTAGGTAATCCCCGTTCCCTGGGCTTCCATTGCAAGAACCGTAAATCCGGAACCGGAACAAACTTCGCCATCGGTACTGCTTATCATATTATCACTGATCGGGAACTCAACAACGATGGCTTTGGTACTGGCCAATTCTTCGCTACAGGACGTAGCGTCCTCAACGGCCAATACATTATACGTTGTATTAGCTATCGGGCTTACAGGGTCAAAACTGATGCTGCCTCCTGTTCCGGGTTTTATAGCCTTGACAGTATTATCGGCGTCATCCCTTAACTGATAGGTAAAGCCCGATTGGCTCCCTGTTATCGACATGGTTGTTGTTGAGCCGCTACAAATCGGTGACGTACCGTTTAACGTATAGGAAACATTCATTGCCTCCCCAACCGTTATGGTCACGGGGTTTGTATTTGCAGTCCACCCAGTTGAAGGATCGGTCGCCTTGCGGTAAACTTCAGCGGTAGCAGTAAGCTTAGCATTGGGGTTAATACCAGTTCCTGCTGCCCTCCAACGAAAATACCCGCTGCCTTGATCCTTATACCATTGGTAAGTGAACGATCCCGAACCCCCAACAGCTGCCACAGAATTTATGCTTGAAGGTACTGTATTATAGCAAATACTTGCAGCCAACAATGCACCAGGGCTGTAGTTCCCAGTCCAAAACTCCTGGGCTTTACAGATAAATACAAATATAAAAAGCAAGACAAAAACAATGATTGATCTGGTGAAAGCTTTTTGCAACATAACTAAGTTGTATGAATAAATCATTAATGCTTACTTCTTCTTCAAGTTTTTCTTTTATCTAAAATCTGCATTTATGCCTAGGAACAAGTCAGTTCCATCGTAATACCACGATAATAAATCCGTTCCCGGATTTGAAGGCGTGTATGTAAGGCCATAAGAGGTAATAGCTGGTGTGATTCCGTTTTGGAGTGTAAAACTATAACTTCCACTGTTTATAACCGTAATAAAGCCTTTATCGCCAGCAATAAGATTCGTCATGGTAACTACCGTATTGCCACTGAGGGTAATCCTTGCATTTGATCCATTTTCAACATTCATAGTTGGGGTTGTACCAGAAAGTGCCTGGACTTCGGCCGCCAGTACTTTTGCTTTTACCCTGCCTACAACCTCCAGTTTTTCGGTTGGAGTAGTGGTTCCGATGCCGACATCTCCGTCAGTATCAATTGTCATCTTCGCACCATTGTTCACATTAAACATTAATCCATGATTGGATCGGGCGCCAATTAAGACATTGGTTGCAGTAGATTTAAAAATTCCATCAGCTCCATCTGTTCTGGTGACTTCCATTGTAGCAGCGATTCCGGTAGCTGATACTTGAAAATTATAGGCAGGTTCAGTTGTCCCAATGCCAACATAGCCATTATTCAAAATCGACATCAGGGTATCGCTGCCACTACTAACTCTGTGTATCGAATAATCGTCCAATTCAGTCCAATGCCCACCTAAAATATAGTTGGCATTTACCGTATCGGCATATAAATGCTTCCAACGCAAGGCATCTTTGCCCAAATCGTAGGCTTTGTCAACAACTGGGACCGCATCCCCATCAATATGCAATTTATAGTCGGGTGAAGTAGTACCGATACCAACATTTCCAGCCTGAGCACCACTACCAATAGCCATCCGAACTGCATCATTCTGAGTAAACCTAACCTGATGGTCAGTCATTGTACCATAAAACAAAGATTCAAATCTGTGAGCAGCTGATAAAATACCTTGAACATCACCATTTGTCAAAAAAAGTTGTGTCCTTGAACTATTTCCTGTATTTGGGTTATTAATAAATGTAGCAGTTTGCCCATCCTGATCCTTATAAACTTCGAACAACTTAGATGGTGCTGTTGTCCCAATACCAACATAACCATTGTCCAAAATCGACATCAGGGTGTCTTCGCCGTTACCGACACGATGCAATGAGTAATCTCCCAATTCCGTCCAATGACCATTACCCGATAGATAATTGGCACTTACCGTATCGGCAAACAGGGTTTTCCAACGCAAAGCATCTTTACCTAAATCGTAGGTTTTATCAATTTCCGGAACCACGTCCCCATCTACCTGCAAAACATAATCGGGTGTTGTTGTGCCAATGCCCAAATTGCCATTCGCATCAACCCTCATTCGTTCAAGGTTGTTTGTTGCAAATATAATTGGGTGTGCATAATAATTTCCAATCGCTATACCTCCATTATCATCAGCTTTATAAATTTCGCCCCATCCTCTCAAGGAAATCCCATACCTGTTGATAGTACGGGATATACCATGTGCGTATAATGAAAAATTTGTCCATAAATTACTAGCAGCATCACTGTTTGCTGCTAATCCGATGCCTGTATATGAATTATCAGTCCCAGAGGTTATTTTTGCTTGCATATTAGTTAATGCATCATGTACTTGGAATTTCCATATCGGGCTGGTTGTCCCAATACCAACATAACCATTGTCCAAAATCGACATCAGGGTGTCTTCGCCGTTACCGACACGATGCAATGAGTAATCTCCCAATTCCGTCCAATGACCGTTACCCGATAGATAATTGGCATTTACCGTATCGGCGAACAGGGTTTTCCAGCGAAGGGCATCTTTACCTAAATCGTAGGTTTTATCAATTTCCGGAACCACGTCCCCATCTACCTGCAAAACATAATCGGGTGTTGTTGTACCAATACCCAGATTATTAGTTATATAAGAATTGTCACTTGAATGAAATCTTATTGCAGGTTCACCTGTCCCTCCGGCAAAAATATCTACTACTCCAGTATTTGTGGCAGACTCAGTTACATCAAACAAGTATTCTCCAATAGAACTTATGGTTTTAATAATATCAGTACTGGAACTTTGAGATTTAATAGCGAGCGGGGTGGTTGGATTGGCTATTCCTCCCAATCCCATTTCACCCGACTCTTCTATTACAACCTTTAAGTCTCCATCGGTATCATATGCCCTAAATAAATCTACAGTTTGCCCGCTGCCTAATATTTGCATCCCAACAGTTGCATCTGAAGCTGGGTCAATATCTAATGCAGAAATTGGAGTAATTGTCCCGATGCCAACACGGCCATTGTCCAAAATCGACATCAGGGTGTCTTCGCCGTTACCGACACGATGCAATGAGTAATCTCCCAATTCCGTCCAATGACCATTACCCGATAGATAATTGGCACTTACCGTATCGGCAAACAGGGTTTTCCAACGCAAAGCATCTTTACCTAAATCGTAGGTTTTATCAATTTCCGGAACCACGTCCCCATCTACCTGCAAAACATAATCGGGTGTTGTTGTGCCAATGCCCAAATTGCCATTCGCATCAACCCTCATTCGTTCAAGGTTGTTTGTTGCAAATATAATTGGGTGTGCATAATAATTTCCAATCGCTATACCTCCATTATCATCAGCTTTATAAATTTCGCCCCATCCTCTCAAGGAAATCCCATACCTGTTGATAGTACGGGATATACCATGTGCGTATAATGAAAAATTTGTCCATAAATTACTAGCAGCATCACTGTTTGCTGCTAATCCGATGCCTGTATATGAATTATCAGTCCCAGAGGTTATTTTTGCTTGCATATTAGTTAATGCATCATGTACTTGGAATTTCCATATCGGGCTGGTTGTCCCAATACCAACATAACCATTGTCCAAAATCGACATCAGGGTGTCTTCGCCGTTACCGACACGATGCAATGAGTAATCTCCCAATTCCGTCCAATGACCGTTACCCGATAGATAATTGGCATTTACCGTATCGGCGAACAGGGTTTTCCAGCGAAGGGCATCTTTGCCAAGGTCGTAAGCCTTATCAATAACTGGTACTGCATCTCCATCAATATGCAATTTATAGTCGGGTGAAGTAGTACCGATACCAACATTTCCAGCCTGAGCACCACTACCAATGGCCATCCGGACTACATCATTCTGAGTAAACCTAACCTGATGGTCAGTCATTGTACCATAAAACAAAGATTCAAATCTGTGAGCAGCTGATAAAATACCTTGAACATCACCATTTGTCAAAAAAAGTTGTGTCCTAGAACTGTTTCCTGTATTTGGGTTATTAATAAATGTAGCAGTTTGCCCATCCTGATCCTTATAAACTTCGAACAACTTAGATGGTGCTGTTGTCCCAATACCAACATAACCATTATTCCTTACAAACAAAGCTGAATTTCCATCATCTTGAATATTGAATCCACCGCTTCCATTTAAGTTGAACACCATATTGCTATCACCCTGAAGAATGGTCGTGTGTTGTGTTAAACTTCCGCCCAAACGTAGCGTATCATTTAAATAACTAATACCATTTTCGGCAACTATGCCCGATTGTATGAGTGCTATATCAATACCAATTGTTAATGTTGAAATGGAATTATTTGCTAATATTGGTCTTAAGGTTTGGTAAAGTAGGTTTGTATTTAGATCCAATAACATTACACCATCAGACAGGTTAGCTCCAAACTCTGTTGTTGAATTCTCAATCCTGTAAATTTTGGATGGAGTTAACTGTCCGACAGTCATAATCGAAAGCCCCAATAGGATAACAATTAATAATTTTTTCATATCAATAAGCTATTTCAAGATTCGATTAATATTCATTCCATTCAATTATTAACATGCATCTAAGGAGCTTTTACATATGATACCGTTATTTGATCGTATAAATAAATAGGACTTAAGAGTGTGATAACACCAGTACCAATGTCAATCGTAAATTGTGTAGTAACCTTCAGTTCAAAACCGTTTAACGAAACTGTTACAGTTGTTCCAGTCATAGGTGCTTCCGTAAGTGTTACGAATTGATTGCTAACATCTGTTGCATCAACTTCAATAGTCTCCACGGTATAAACACCTACCGAAGCTAGTTGATTAAACTGTGTAGCTGTCATCAAACCAGCTTCGGTACTTGTTGCTGCTGTAAGCATGGTTGTATCACCTGTGCTGGATGCTAGACTATATGATGTGTCAGTTTTATAAACTAAATCTAGGTCGGATATTCCAACAAATTTAGCTGCAGCATCAGTTAAATCTTCAGTTGCTAATACTGGAGTTATAACAACATAGTATTTACCTGTGGCAATACAAAAAACTTTAGATCCTACCGGTAAATTAATTCCAAAGTCGGTAGTAATTGTAGCTACTCTAAATTCAGCAGAAGGAGTAGCTTGTGAATAGCCTAATACCATTATAAATACCAAGCTAAAAGCAAGTAGCAATTTTTTCATTGTCTTCATTGTTTTCATTGTTTTCATTGTTTTCATGTTTATTCAATTTATTATCTATTTAATTATTATTAATCAAGAGAAAATCATACTTTCTTGTTTCAACTATCAATATTAAAATTGAGGTACCTTCTCCTGTCCATTGGCTTCTTCTTAGTGCTGTACCATTATAAAATATGTTTGCATTATCCTTAATGATAAAACCAACATTGAAATTATTGTCATCATCATTTATTATTTCAAATTCCCATTTTTTATTTAAACTTCCAATGCTGTCGGCCAGGACTTTAAGTTGGTTATCCAAAACTACATCCGCACTATCTAGCGTTGTAGCTGTTTTGATATAATTTGTATAATTCTTTATATGGTAAAAACCATTTTCAGTTAATCCTGCATATTTCTGAGTAGTATCAAGTTCATTCTGTAAAGATTCATTGTTCATAAGAGATTGAGATTTTAGTGTATCGGCCAATACATGCATCACTGTATCTATAGTTGTAAACTCAATACCCAACTCTACCAATGATACGCCTGAGCCATCTTCGATGGTTAAGATATCGTTCACTTTGTCTAAGCCCAGGTTTTGATCGTCGGTATTGATACTATCTCGTAAGTAGTTGGCAAAAGTGGTATCGCTGAACAAGGTATCTCCAAGGTTGGTGATGAAAGTTGTATCACTCAGTAGACTATCGCCCAAGGCATTTATCACCGTGTCGATGGTGGTGAACTCTATTCCAAGTTCTGCCAACGATACGCCCGAGCCATCCTCAATGGTCAAGGTATCGTTCACCTTATCCAAACCTAAGTTCTGATAGTCAGTATTGATGCTATCTCGCAAGTAATTGGCAAAAGTTGTATCGCTTAGTAAAGTGTCGCCAAGGTTGGTGATGAAAGTTGTATCACTCAGTAAACTATCGCCCAAGGCATTCATTACCGTGTCGATGGTGGTGAACTCTATTCCAAGTTCTGCCAACGATACGCCCGAGCCATCCTCAATGGTCAAGGTATCGTTCACCTTATCCAAACCTAAGTTCTGATCGTCAGTATTGATTGAATCTCTTAGTCGATTTATAAAGGTTGTATCTTGGAGAAGGATATTCCCTCCACTTGGGATAGAATCAATTACAAAGCCATCGATATAGAAATAGGTTATATTATTATTAACCACGACACTATCGAGCTGAGTATCAATACTATCTTTTAGTTGAACCAACCAGTTATGGTTTTGTAAAAGAGTATCGGCACCTTCGTTAAAAATATTACTCAATAAACTATCTTTAAAAAGATTATTAATAAAAAGTGTATTAATTAAATTATTAATAAAGCTTGTATCTGATAATGAAATACCTGCACCATTAGGGATAGAATCAATTACAAAGCCATCAATATAGAAATAGGTCATATTATTATTAACCACGACACTATCGAGGTGAGTATCAATACTATCTTTTAGTTGAACCAACCAGTTATGGTTTTGTAAAAGAGTATCGGCACCTTCATAATAGATAAATTTCAATAAGCTGTCTCTAAAAGACATATTATTAAATAGAGAATCATTTAGATTTGTAATTATTGAATCATTCAGTAACAAATTTCCTGTTGTAGGCAATGAATCAATAGCAACTCCACCAACATAAAAATAACTCATATCATCTCCAACCACTATACTATCGAGATGCGTATCTATACTGTCTTGTATTTGAGTCAACCAGTCAATATTGTTTAAAATTGTATCTGATCCACGGTTAAAAATCACACTCAATAAACTATCTAAAAAATGATTACTACTGAATAGTGAATCGCTAAGCCTGTTAATATATATTGGATCGCCTAACGATTTAGTACTTGGAATTGAATCAAGAGCGATTCCATCCACATAAAAATAAGTCATTTCTTCGCCAACGACTACACTGTCAAGATGAGTGTTAATACTATCTTGCAAATTTTCTAACCAACTGTGATTTGATAAAAGGGTATCACTCCCTTTATTATATATAACACTCAGTAAACTATCTTGAAAACGATCATTGAGAAAAAGAGAATCACTTAAATTAAAAATAAAATTATTACTTGCTAAAAGAGAGTCTTCGATATAGTTATACAAATAATGACTCAGTAATTCATATGGAACTCCTCTACCATTATCAATCATCAAAGAATCATCAGTAAGGTAAAGATTTTGATTATTGTTATCCATACTCACTATTTCTATCCAAACAATTCCATCCCAATACCAAAATGTTCTAGAATCAACATCGTAAACGAGTAACCCCTTTTCTGTATTCAATGGTGCTATATTAATCCTATCAACGGTTGTCATTCGAGGTATTAGAACTCCTTTATTTGATGAAACGATATCCATAATGGCACTTTGCGACGGCCTTGCCCCCATTTTCCCAAGACTTACCCCATTCTGAGCCCTTAAAACCATTGACATACTTAACATTATTATTAAGAATATCAAGCTCAATGCTTTTTTATGATATGATGAATTAAATATCAAACTTTACTTCATTAATTATCTTAACTCATTATTTCTTTTGCCACCATTATGGTTCTTATTAAAGCCAAATGCCAAGCTTATTTCGTGTGATCCTTTTCCAAAAATCGAAATTCCTTTTATCGGATAATCATAAGCATATAGTAACCAAAACATTTCATTGATTTTAATTCCACATCTCATAAATACGGATTCAAATAATCTATTACCAATACCTACTCTCAGTTTCCTTTTAATAATTAGATCTACACTCAGGTCAAGGCTTGTAGCGTAATTGTAATATTGTTTAAACAGTAATTCTGGCATAATTTCCAACTGATCATTAGTCTTGAAAATAGCGCCATAATAAAAATCAATACCAGGTACAATTTTCGGATTATTATCCTCAATATTTTGCCATATAGTTGTGAGCATACTTAATCCAAACCTATGGTTTAAGTGAGTTAATAGTAATCCTATTCCAATATGTGGATATGTACCTTTAAGCATCAAATTATTTATAGTATTAGGATCTTCAAGTGAAAAAAGCCGGGTTATATCATACTGGAAAAAATCAATTCCTCCTCTAATACCAAGTCCAATAAAGGTTTGATCCATTATTCTGATATTAGCATCAACTGTGAAACTGGCAATTGTATTATTTCTAAGCCCAAGAGTCTCACCAACAACATTTATAGCAATACCTAAGCTATTAAAATCATTTTCATTATTATATACTAATGGGAATCTAATATTAACGCCCATAATTTTGGGATTACCATTTATACCGTGCCATTGTTGACGATCAGTTACAAGGGCAGATATATAATCTTTAGTAGAATTAAACGCCGGATTCAATAGCTCCTGACTTCGAATAGATTGTGAGAATAACGGCACCAATTGTGCCTTTGATTCTTTAAAAGAACAACTTATACTGATGACAATCAATAATAAGATAGTATATGTTCTGTTATTAAAATCCATTATTCTGTTTATCATTTATAAACTTCAAAAAATGAGTTATATGATTTTTTACCTTCTCCCTCATCATAGCGAAGTACATAGTAATAAGTACCCATTACTAAACTTCTGGTATCAAGTTGATTTATATAATTATTACTAGCATATACCTTTTGTCCCCATCGATTATATACTTCTAATTCTGCACTTAATAGATTCTGAGCTCCCGGAATTTCAAAATGGTATTTATATCCAGCTTTTCCAACCACGAAATTTGGAATCAAATTAGTTTGAAAGCCCCTAATTACAGCTAAAGCATAAAGCCCTGATGGTTTCTGAAAACTTGCAGAAACAGAATTCGATGTATTCGTCGTTAATGCTTCACTTGAAAAGACTGGTGAAGTAAGTGGAAATAAATCCTTATCAAAATAAGCAATACACATATTTGCTTCCTCACTCACATTATAAAATGGTAATTTAGACATAGTTAATTTCAACATAGAATTATTAGCTTCGGAAAATTTATTATCTAACTCCCAACCTCCTTCCTGAAGTATGTTATTTGTCTGATTATTATGCACCCATTCATTTACTAATTGATCATTAAACCATATACCTATACTTTGTCTCTTACCTTCAGTCAATTCTGCACTAATCAAAAACATTGAGCTTTCATTACCTACAGGATATAGATAACTTCCAAATGCTTCAACTTCTCTGACAAGTCGGCCTCGGATATAAGTCTGAGAATTAGGATTATTCCAGAATTCAATTGCATTTACTTCATCACTATTTAGCTTGATAAAGGATTGTGCTTTTTCGATAATTAGTCTTCCAGAATTTAAACAAATAGTCGAGTCTATCTCAAACCCTTTATCGCTTACAAAACAATCCTGGCCTCCATTATTTAAACTTATATGGCCAAATTTGAAAATTTTGTTAAAGTTTAATTTAAACTGTTGACAACCTAAAAATTCAAATGATCCTGAGCCTAAATATGATCCATTTTCAAAATCTTGATTGAAATTAACCATGGTTGTGCCTGATCCATCTGAAGATAATTGAATACGTCCAACATTATTCAACAAAAAGTTATTAAACTCAATATTAGCCTCATATACTCCAATAATATCTCCATTATACAAATGATCGCCAATCAGGACAAATTGTGCTTTTAAGCTAATTATCATAAGGCTAACTATCAGAATAATAACCATTCTTTTTAAGAACAACATCTTATTTAGTCTACTCAAGTTCAATTTTTTCTATTCCTTATATATTTAATCTTCAGATATTGTAGGTTCTTATTAAACTATGTCTTAGAATATCTTGACCCTTTTTAATTACTAAGCTCTCAACTAATTGACTCATTTAATAAATCTTCCAAAATCATTTCAAATTTATCTCTATCCTTAAGTCTTAATACACTATTATTATTTGCGGTTACATATACAAGAAATTTCTTTTGTAATAAATTTTAGTTGTTTAAATTCTGATTCTGTTAAATCAATAAAAACAGTATCGGTTTGTGCATTCTAGCCACGTACCTTTCAACCCTTAACAGGTACAAGATTAACCTCAGAACTTCTCATAATTGATTTCATTTAAAATATCTATTATTATCAACTTCCAAAAGCAATATATTAGTTATTACCATCTCAATTATTTGAGATTCTTAGATTTTGATTCCAATAATCATCTTTTATGGATTTAACGAGAGGAATACTAAAATAGAAGGTTGACCCCACATTCATTATAGATTCCATCCAAATTTCCCCTTTTAGCAGCTTAACTAGATGTTTACAGATTGATAATCCTAAACCGGCTCCACT
The DNA here is from genome assembly GCA_963675215.1 of Bacteroidales bacterium. Lineage (GTDB taxonomy): Bacteria > Bacteroidota > Bacteroidia > Bacteroidales. Next base: position 2,145,229 of record OY775914.1, on the reverse strand, counting down.
GTATAATTTTTCCTTGGATGGACTATAAAAGTTAAATCGCTCAAATATTGAATCATGAAATTCCTTCGGAATCCCTGGACCTGTATCAGATACGAAAAAATTAATCTTGTGATCATCAACAATTGAATATCCAAAGCTAATCGTACCATTCTCAATAAATTTGTACGCATTGTCAAGTAATATAACCAGAATCTGATTTAATCGAAATGAGTCAACAACTATTATCAATTCTTGGTTGGGATTATCAAGAGAAAGCTTCAATTCAACATTAACACAATCCTTAATTACATGATTATTGTATAACTCTGTCATTAAGTCATTAATTCGACAGATTGATTTGTATTCACGTATCTCATTAGCCTCTAATCTTGAGATATCAATAATATCGTCAATGAGACTTAAAAGTATATTACAATTTTCTTGAATTATTTCAATAAAGCTTGATTTTTCATTATTACTCAAATCATCGTTCAATAACATCTCAGTAAATCCAAATATTGCATTCATTGGAGTTCTTATTTCATGAGAAATATTGGATAGAAAAGCTGTTTTTAATCGATCAACTTCATTTACTTTCTCATCTAATTCTAATTTCAATCTTTCTATTGTTCTAGTATTATAAATTGAATTAAGAAATAACTTGAATTTATTGATGAAAATTGGGGGGATTACTGGAAGCGTAATACAATCAAAAACATAACCTTTAAATTCTTTAATAATATTTAACCCATCATTATTATACTTCAAGACTACTATTGAGGGTACTAATTTTTTACCATAAATATTTTTGAATTGCTGTAAGCATCCTTTGTCTTTTTTATCCAATACTTGGGTATTTAAAATAATTAGGGAAATATCATTGTTTTGAATCTTCAAATATGACTCTTCGATAGAACATACCCAAAAAATATCAACATCGAAATGCAATAATAAATCCCCTATCTCCTTTAACTCAAAATGCGAATTATCAATCAACAAAATCTTAACTTTCTTCTGCAACATTTTTAAATAACAATTTGTGAGTGCAATATTTACAACACTACTAAATTCACTTAAAAAGTCATGAAGTCAAAAGAGAAATATATAGTTAAACGGATCACCAATGTCTTTTTAATTTATCAGTACACATCTTACGCTTTTAAAGCCTAGCTAGATTGGATTTAAGTGCGATAAACTTAAAAATTACTCATCACAACTTTTCAGTCACATAATCAACCTTTTAGCCACCACTTAAAACTTATAGAAATCACTTGGGAAAGCAATTATTATATTGCTATTTGGCTCTTTCTATAATAAACAACATTTAATGATAGATCTCTCACATACTTTGTTGTGTATTCAACAGATAATTGAGTTGACACATTATTATCAAAAATGCTCTTTACTAATAAGATTCCATCACTGAACAAATTATTAATTAAATGGGGGGGTATATTTAAATCAAACCTAAATCTATCAATCAGGTAGGAATGTTTATTTATTTATTTATTGCATTAGGCGTAAGGGGTAAAAACTATATTTAGATGAATCAATAGTAACAATAACAATTATTCACCTTTCATGATTCCAAACTGAATATTATGTTTTTTATTTATGTTTATAAAAAACATAATTATCTTATAAACTGTTGTTTTTCAAATCACATTTTAATCATTTAATAAGTCTTCTTTTTAAGATCATTACACTTTTAATTTATTCATAGTTAAGACTAGATAAATAGTGATTTGTTTCGTATTTTTGCCAATTCTTTTTTGAACCAAAAAAGAGCAACTGAGATAATTTTAAATAATCAATAAAAAATTAAGATGACAAAGCAAAAACGTGTCTATTTATTTGGGGGTAAAACTGCCGACGGAGATAGTAAGATGAAAAACCTTTTAGGAGGTAAAGGTGCTAATTTAGCAGAAATGTGTTTAATTGGTGTACCTGTTCCTCCTGGTTTTACAATTACTACAGAAACTTGTACTGAATATAATCAATTAGGAAAAGATGCCGTTGTAGCACTTTTAAAAGAAGAGGTGGAAGCAGCTGTTGCCAATGTTGAAAACATAATGGGTACAGAATTTGGTAGTAATGAAAATCCATGTTTACTTTCAGTACGTTCAGGAGCAAGAGTTTCTATGCCAGGGATGATGGATACTGTTTTAAACTTAGGAATGAATGATAATTCTGTTGAAGGGCTTATTGCAAGAACAGGAAATGCCAGATTTGCATGGGATTCTTACCGACGTTTTGTTCAAATGTTTGGTGGTGTCGTTCTTGGTGTAGGTGCACTTTCAAAAGAAGATCATGATCCGTTTGAAGAAATTATTGAAGAAGCAAAAGAAGCAAAAGGCGTTGATTTAGATACAGATTTAGATGTTGAAGATTTGAAACAAATGGTTGCTGATTTTAAAGCCGCCTGTGTTAAGCAAACAGGACAGCCTTTCCCTGAAAACCCATGGGATCAACTCTGGAGTAGTATTACTGCCGTATTTGATAGCTGGATGAATCCAAGAGCTGCTTATTATAGAAATATGCACGGTTACCCTGAAGAATGGGGAACCGCTGTAAACGTTCAAGCAATGGTTTATGGAAATATGGGTGACAATTCAGGAACCGGCGTTGCATTTACAAGAGATGCAGCAACTGGTGAAAACGTTTTTAACGGTGAGTATTTGATTAATGCACAAGGTGAAGATGTAGTTGCAGGTGTTAGAACTCCACAACAAATTACACTAGAAGGCTCAAAAAGATGGGCTGTTTTAGCAGGTGTTTCTGAAGAAGACAGAAAAACCAATTTCCCTTCATTAGAAGAATTAAAGCCAGATGTTTATAAAGAGTTGAATAACACTCAGGATATTTTAGAAAAGCACTATAACGACATGCAAGATTTAGAGTTCACCATTCAAGATGGTAAACTTTGGATGTTACAAACGCGAAATGGTAAACGTACCGCAGCCGCAATGGTTAGGATTGCAATGGAATTGCTTAAAGAAGGTATGATTGATGAAAAAACAGCCATCTTACGTCAAGAGCCTGGTAAATTAGACGAATTACTTCACCCTGTTTTTGATGGCGACGCCATCAAAGCTGCAAAAGTTTTGGCAAAAGGATTACCTGCTTCTCCTGGTGCTGCTACCGGTCAAGTTGTATTTTTTGCTGATGAAGCGGCAAAATATCCTGTTTCAATCCTTGTACGTGTTGAAACTTCTCCTGAAGATCTAGAAGGAATGAATATCGCTAAAGGAATTCTTACCGCTCGTGGCGGGATGACTTCTCATGCGGCAGTGGTTGCTCGCGGAATGGGGAAATGTTGTGTATCTGGAGCCGGCGCTGTTCATATCAACTACAAAACCAGGGTGATGACCATTGATGGAAAAGAATACAGAGAAGGTGATTGGATTTCTTTAAATGGGTCAACAGGTGAAGTTTATGAAGGTAAAATTGCAACCAAAGATGCAGCATTGAGTGGTGATTTTGGCGATATCATGAAACTTGCTGATAAGTACAGAATCATGAAAGTTAGAACCAATGCAGAAACTGAACGAGAATGTAAAGTTGCTATTGGTTTTGGAGCTGAAGGCATTGGACTTTGCCGTACTGAGCACATGTTCTTTGAAGGAGAGCGACTGGTTCGTATGCGTGAAATGATTTTAGCCGAAGATGAAACAGGACGCAGAGATGCACTGAAAAAATTATTACCAATCCAGCGTAAAGATTTTAAAGGCGTATTTGCCGCAATGGCCGGATTACCTGTAACTGTTCGTTTATTAGATCCACCTTTGCATGAATTTGTTCCTCACGAAGAAGAAAATCAAAAAGAAATGGCAGCAGAAATGGGTATTTCTGCAGAAGCTATTAAGCAAAAAGTTGATGATCTTCATGAATTTAACCCCATGTTAGGACATAGAGGTTGTAGGCTGGGAATTACCTACCCTGAAATTACAGAAATGCAAGCCAGAGCAATTATTGAAGCTGCAATGGAATTAAAAGCAGAAGGCATTAAAACCTTTCCTGAAATTATGATTCCGTTGATTGGAACATTAGATGAATTTAAACTTCAGGAAAAAATTGTCAGAGCTGTTGCTGAAGAAGTTTTTGCTGAAAAAGGCGACAAAATTGAATATCTGGTAGGTACCATGATCGAAATTCCTCGGGCTGCTTTAACTGCTGATAAAATTGCAGCGCACGCTGAATTCTTTTCTTTCGGTACAAATGACCTCACTCAAATGGGCTTTGGTTACTCGCGTGATGATGCTGGTAAATTCTTACCCATTTATATTGAAAAAGGCATCTTAAAAGCTGACCCATTCCAAGTATTAGATCAAGAAGGTATTGGCCAATTGGTTGAGATGGGGACTTCAAAAGGACGTTCAACGAATGCCAATCTGAAAGTTGGTATTTGCGGTGAGCATGGCGGTGAGCCAAGCTCAGTAGAATTCTGCCATAAAGTTGGAATGAATTACGTAAGTTGTTCTCCTTTTAGAGTTCCGATTGCCCGTTTAGCTGCAGCTCAGGCCGCAATTAAACAAAGTTAAAATAAGTTAAGTTAATTTGTTTTAAGGAAAGTAGCCTGGAGCTGCTTTCCTTTTAATTTGTTTCTTTAACTTGCGCCAAAATTTTGAAAAAATATTTACTGCAACAATACAAATAACTTAACTAATACAAAATCTACATCAAAATGAGTGAACTAAACAATCTTAAAAAAGATTTACTAAGCTATGGTATTACCAATCTAAATACCATATATCACAACCCTTCTTATGAAGAACTATACGATCATGAAACTGACTCAAAACTCGAAGGCTTTGAAAAAGGCCAATTGACCGAACTCAATGCAGTTAATGTTATGACTGGTATTTTCACAGGGCGTTCACCTAAAGATAAATATATTGTAAAAGATGATACAACAAAAGATACCATGTGGTGGACAACTCCAGAATCACCAAATGATAATAAGCCTGTTTCTAAAGAAGTATGGATTGACCTTAAAGAAAATACCCTAAAACAACTTTCCGGAAAAAAGTTGTACGTTATGGATACTTTTTGTGGTGCAAACCCTGATTCGAGATTGAAAGTTCGATTTATAATGGAAGTTGCATGGCAAGCTCATTTTGTAAAGAATATGTTCCTTCGCCCAACCGAAGAGGAATTAAAAACTTATGGGAAACCCGATTTTGTTTCCTTTAACGCCTCAAAAACAACAAATCCAAAATGGCAGGAACATGGTTTAAACTCAGAAGTTTATACTGTTTTTAATTTGACCGAAAAAATGCATGTTGTTGGCGGTAGCTGGTATGGCGGAGAAATGAAGAAAGGTTTGTTTGCGATGATGAACTACTATTTGCCACTAAATGGAATTGCAGCGATGCACTGTTCTGCAAACGTAGGCAAAAAAAATGATGTAGCTATTTTCTTTGGTCTTTCCGGTACCGGAAAAACAACACTTTCAACCGATCCAAAACGTAAATTAATTGGTGATGATGAACATGGTTGGGACGACGATGGAATTTTTAATTTTGAGGGCGGATGTTATGCCAAAACCATTAATTTAGATAAAGATGCCGAACCTGATATCTATGGTGCTATTAAAAGAGATGCCTTGCTTGAAAACGTTACTGTTGACTCAAATGGCAGAATCGATTTCAACGATGGTTCAGTAACAGCTAATACACGCGTATCTTATCCAATTTATCATATTGATAATATTGTAAAACCTGTTTCTAAAGCAGGCCATGCCACAAAAGTTATATTCTTAACTGCCGATGCATTCGGGGTAATGCCTCCGGTTTCAAAATTAACACCTGAACAAACCCAGTATCATTTCTTATCAGGATTCACAGCAAAGCTTGCAGGAACTGAACTAGGTGTAACTACACCACAGCCAACTTTTTCGGCTTGTTTCGGTGCAGCTTTCTTATCACTTCACCCAACCAGATATGGTAAGGAGTTAGTAAAAAAGATGGAAGCACATGGTGCGGAAGCTTACTTGGTAAACACAGGTTGGAATGGAACAGGAAAACGAATTTCCATTCAAGATACCAGAGGTATTATTGATGCTATTCTTGATGGTTCTATCGAAAAAGCTAAAACTAAAAATATTCCAATCTTTAACCTTGAGGTACCAATAGAACTGCCCGGTGTTGACAAAAACATTTTAGATCCACGTGATACTTATTCTGATGTTAATGAGTGGAACAAAAAAGCCATGGATTTAGGTGGGTTATTTATCAAAAATTTTGAAAAATATACCGATAATGACGAAGGTAAAAAATTGGTTGAGGCAGGGCCAAAAATTGCATAATTGGTCTAAATTCTTCTTGGTTTACGTCTGTAACTAAGCTTAAGAAATTAAGTTGAAATTCAATAAAATCTACCAAATCCTTGCTCTGGTAGAAAATAAATGTATATTTGTAGAATTATTAACTTAATTTATTATTACCATGTCAACCGGAATTGTTAAATTTTTCAATGAAAGAAAAGGTTTTGGATTTGTCGTTGATGACGAATCTAAACAAGACATCTTTGTCCACGCAACCGGTCTTATCGACCGAATTGCACAAGATGATAAAGTTACTTTCGATATTACCGAAGATAATCGAGGGAAAAAAGCCATAAACGTTAAAAGGGCCGAATAAAGCATTTCATCACACTTATTGAAAAATTAAAAACTCCCTAAATCCTTGGGAGTTTTTTTGATCTATAGATTCTTAGAGAGGTGATATCTTTCAAAAAAAAAGCAAAGCCACTAGCTTTGCTTTCCAAGTTTTATTTTTGGTTTCACTGATTAAGCATCACAGGCATAACCAACATTAATATATCTTCGTGTTCATTTTCAGCTTCAACGGGGAGAATTAGTCCGGCTCGATTTGGTGCCGACATTTCTATTCTTACATCATCGTTTCCCATATTTGATAACATCTCTTGTAAAAATTTCGAATTGAAACCTATTTCCATATCCTCACCTTCGTAGGCACAAGTAAGCCTCTCTTTTGCTTCATTGGAATAATCAACATCTTCGGCAGATAATGTTAATTCTTTTCCTGATATTTTAAATCTAACCTGATGAGTTGATTGATTTGCAAAAATAGCAACCCTTTTGATTGAGTTTAACAAAGATAATCTATCGATGGTCAGCACATTTGGGTTATTAGTTGGGATAACAGCATCGTAATTTGGATATCTTCCATCTATCAACCTACAAACCATGCTCACATTATCAAATGTGAAGAATGCATTAATTTGATTGTATTCAATTTTTACACTAGCTTCATCATTGGTACTAACTAAATGTTTTAATTGATTAAGTGGTTTTTTAGGTAAAATGAAAGATGCTGAAATTTCGCCGGAAGCATCCGTTCTTTTATACCTTACCAATTTATGTGCATCAGTGGCAACGAAAGTAATATCATCGGGAGTAAGCTCACAAAACACACCCGACATTACAGGACGCAATTCGTCATTTCCGGTTGCAAAAAGTGTTTTATTAATTGCATTAACCAAAATGGAGGCTTTAATGTCAATTGAGGTGGCATCTTCTAAAGTAGGTGCTTGCGGATATTCATCGCTTCGATGGCCCGGAAGTTTATATTTTCCATCGCCGGCAGAAATCTCAATCCCTAAAGTATCTTTATTTACATTTACTGTAACAGGAATATCTGAAAATGTTTTGAGCGTTTCAAGTAATATTTTTGCAGGAATTGCAACCAATCCAGGTTCTTCAGCTTTAGTAGGCTCCAATGAAACAGTCATGGTTGTTTCTAAATCGGAAGCAGTAATAAATAATTTATCTTCTTTTAGTTCAAATAAAAAATCATCAAGAATTGGAAGCGTATTACTTGAATTGAGTACTCCGCTTAAAGCTTGAACATTTTTGAGTAATAGTGAGCTGGAAACAATGAATTTCATCTTACTTTGATTTTATAATGGATTGTATATTCAACAGTAAATATATTAAATATAATTATGATTTTAACGAATATAAATATTCTTTCTCAACAAATTTTTAAACAGAAAAGGCTTCTACTTTGCTTTTCTTTTGAAAGAAATCTTCGACTCTTCACCCCTCAATAATCGTTTGATATTATTATGATGCATAACAGGCACGAACAAACCAACAGCAATGGCCAATAAAATCAAAGGTAAATATGGAATATGAAATAAAAAAATGACAAAAAACGGAAATGAGATAGAAGCCAAAACAGAAGATAGAGAAACCATTCGGGTTATAAAAAATACTAATAAAAATACACCTAAAACTGTTAGTACCGCATATGGATAAAGGGCGAGCCCAACACCAAATAAAGTGGCTACTCCTTTTCCACCTTTAAAACCAACGTATACCGGGAATATATGCCCGAGTACCGATGCAGCTGCCATACTAATTTCAAGAAACAGGAATTGATTTTGGGTCAATGCAGGATTATTAAAAAACACACTCAAATAAACCGCTAGCCATCCTTTAAAAACATCAACGATAATTACCGGGATACCGGCCTTTAGTCCCAATACGCGGATCGTATTTGTTGCACCTGCATTGCCACTACCTTGTGTTCGAACATCGATATTATAAAATAATCTTCCGACCCAAACAGCAGTGGGTATCGACCCAATTAAGTAAGCCAATAAAACTGCAGTAATTACAATTAATGTTATACTCATATTATTTTACTTTTGAAAATCTGGCCGCCATCCAGTCATTTTTAACTTTAGTATTAATTAGTTCTAAATTAAATTGATTTGCAGTTTGTTCAAGTTTTACTAAATCATTCTGATAAAAGCCACTGAAATAGATAGTGCCCCCTTTGTTTAATGCTTTCGCATAAACTTCCATATCATTAACCAAAATATTCAAATTTATATTTGCAAATATAATATCATATTTCTTATTTACCACCTTTGCATCGCCTTGAATAATGATAATGTTTTTTATATTATTTTTTTCAGCATTACTAACACAATTATTATAAGCCCACTCATCTATATCGATGGCATCTATTTGATCAGCTCCCCTCATCGAAGCTAGAATTGCTAAAACACCTGTTCCCGATCCCATATCGAGAACCTGCTTATCAGCTAAATCGGCATCTAGCGTATACTCAATCATCATGGCCGTAGTTTCGTGATGGGCAGTCCCAAACGACATCTGAGGTTCAATTAAAATATCAAATTCCATTGTATCATCAGCAGGGTGAAACGGGGCTCGGATCAAACATCGATCAGCAATCACAATGGATTCATAATTACTTTCCCATAGCGCATTCCAGTTTTGATCCTGAATTAATTCGTGATTAAAGGAAATTTCTGAATCTTTGAATTGATCTTTCAGCAGATTCTCGATCAAAGATTTATTAAAATCAGGTTCAGGAATATAAGCCTTTAACCTCATCTCATCTTCTTCAAAAGTTTCAAAGTCAATTTCGGCCAAAAATGCAGTTAAGATTTCCCAATCAAAAGCTTGATTTTTACTACTAAATATTGCTACTACATAATTCATAAACTTAAAAGCTTTTATAGATTTTGTAAAAATCAGCTGGCTTTAATGAGGCACCTCCAATGAGCCCTCCATCAACATTTGGTTTCGTGAATATTTCGCGTGCATTATTTGCATTGCAACTTCCGCCATAAATAATACTGATCTCTTCTGCAGTTTTTTCGCCGTATTTCTCCGCTAATAATTTTCGAATATAGGCGTGCATTTGCTCAGCTTCATCAGGAGTTGCTGTTAATCCGGTTCCAATAGCCCATACAGGTTCATAAGCAATTATAACAGATTTAATTTCATCTTCGTTTAAATGAAATAGCGTATCTGAAATCTGAGATTTAACCACTTCGTATTCTTTCAAACATTCTCTTTCTTCTAATTGCTCGCCACAGCAAAAAATTGGAGTGATATCATTTTCCAATAAACGTTCAATCTTCTCTTTTAATAATTCAGCTGATTCAGAAAAATATTTTCTGCGTTCCGAATGACCAACAATACAATATTCCACATCCATCGAATTTAGCATTGATGCCGAAACTTCACCAGTATATGCCCCTTCGGGCTTATTGCTCACATTTTGTGATCCAATTCCAATTTTTAGTTCATCTGTTAAATCTGTTCCAACTTCCAAATAAGGATAAGGCGGACAGATGATCATTTGTGGATTCCCAGAATCATCATCACCGTATAATTCGATGATGGCGTCAAATAAGTCCTCGGCCTCCTGAAAGCTTAAATTCATCTTCCAATTACCTGCTACTATTTTTTTTCTCATACTCAAATTTATTAATCAATTCTTCATGATCAAAATTTATTGCCGTTATTTCGATCAACTATATTTAATTCGTGGATCAAGCAAGGCGTAAACAATATCTACTAAAATATTAATCATTACCAAAAGTATGGAGATAATCAATACCGAACCCATTATTACCGGAAAATCATATTTTTCCAACGCATCTACAATCACTACGCCTACTCCTTTCCAGTCAAAAACATATTCTACAAAAACAGCACCGGCCATTAAGGAAGCAAACCAACCTGAAACTGCTGTCACAACAGGATTCATGGCATTTTTTAATGCATGTTTTCGAATAATCTTTGCAGTTGATAAGCCTTTTGCCTTTGCAGTTCGAATATAATCCTGCGACATCACATCCTGAATTGAACTTTTTGTTAATTCAACAACGATTGCCAAAGGACGAATGCCCAATGTAATGGCTGGCAAAATTAAATTTTTTAAACTCAGGTATTCTCCATTTCCAAAATCATCAACGGTAGTAAGGCTTCCAAACATGTTTAAACCGGTTAAATCCGCGAGCAAAAAAGCAAAGACCCAGGCAAATATTATTGCCACAAAAAATGAAGGAAGCGACATCCCTAAAACAGAAAAAACCATTGCCAATTTCTCGATGAAAACATTCTTCTTTATCGCAACTAAAATGCCAATAAAAACCCCAACAATTAGTGCAAAAAGAATAGAAACAGTAGCGAGGATCATGGTATTAGGAAATGCTTCTGCCAGGATATCAGCCACTTTTCTTTTGCTCTGATATGATCTTCTCAGGTAAGGTTTTTTAAGCACTAATTTCTGATCTCCAATTGAAAATAGTGACAAATATGAATATTTATCGGGATCGAGAAACCAAAAACTGGGCTTATTTTTATAGTTATGGATTGAGACAAGTGATAGGTCATTTAGAAAACCGAAATATTGTTTGTGAGTCGGTTGATCCAAGCCCAGATCATGATTGATTGCTTCGACCGAGGCAATATCTGCACGCTGGCCAAGCATCATTCGGGCCGGGTCACCAGGTAACACATTAAACAGCAGAAAAATTATAGTGATTACTCCAAAAAGCACCAAAAAGCCATAAAATATTCGCTTAAGAATGTATTGAGCCATGGCATAAAGATAGCAGTTCTGGCTTAGAAATCAGCAAATATTTTTTCGAGTTCAGCGATTGATGGACAGTCGTTATAGTGCCATTTTCCAAGAATCAAACCATCTTTTAGTAACATAATACCGGGATTTGCACGAATCATGGTTTTCAAAACAATATCATCAGCATTATAGAAAGCCATATTAATTTCATTTTTAATTATGAAAGCCTTAATGTCGTCCTGCACACTACTCGTTAATCCTTGAATCGCATAACCTTTATTACTTACCTCTTCAACCAAAGTTTTTATTGTATTGACCGCCTTAGGTGGAAATTTATTAATATTCCAGGTAATGAGTAAAAATTGATAGGAAGGATTATAGATTATTTCCTCCGTTAAATCAGAACCATCAGCATCCTCAAACCTTAAGTTGTGCAGTTGATTACCTCCTACTTCAACAACTCTCTGGTCAATAAACTCCCATTCCGACATCCAAACCGAATCGTTCCACGGATAGTTTGGTGAAAGATATTCTTTGGTTTCGCCTGTTTTAGTGTTTTGATAAATTAAATAAATTTCTTCTTGAGGTGTTTCGTCAGGAGTAATATCAGTTCCAACTTTCCATTCTCGGTAGTCAATCATGGGAAGATGTTCATGCTGATAAATGGAGAACGAACTAAAACCAATTATCCCAATGATTAATACCATGTTTTGTCCTTTATTTTCTAATAAAGATTTAAACTTGCTCCGTGATCGGAAGATGATAAAAACAAAAACCATCAACACCACATTTTTATAAAAAGTTTCCCAATTAGTTAAAGTGATGGCGTCACCAAAACAGCCACAATCAGGTACGGGTGCATAAATGGCATCATACAGGGTAACTAAAGTAAAAAAGGACATCAGGATTAATAATACCCATGAAAGCTGCTTTAGACGGATATTTAATACCAGCGCAACTCCAAGAACAAACTCAAGCATGCAGAGTGAAATTGATAATATGAGGGCAAGTGGCATCGCCCAATCCATTCCGTATGCAATAAAATAATCTTCAATTCGATAAGCTGTTCCAAGCGGGTCAACGCCCTTAACAAAACCTGAAAAAATAAAAACAATTCCAACCAGAATTCGGCTGATGCTTCGCAATAATTTCATACGCCTAATTTTCTCCTTCTTTAAGTTTAATCATTGCAAAAATTGAATAGTTGAAAATATCAAAATAGTTGGCATCGAGCCCTTCAGAGATATCAGTTTTTCCGTTATTATCTTCAATTTGCTTAATACGAAGCAATTTCATGAGAATGATATCTGTTAAAGAGCTGATTCGCATATTCCGCCAGGCTTCACCATAATCATGGTTTTTATCTTCCATCAATTTTTTAGCCTCCGTAACATACTTATTGTAGAGTTTCTCAACATCATCAATTGGCAATTCTACATTCTCTTCATCAACACCCAATTCAAGCTGAATTAATGCCATAACAGAATAATTAATAATCCCGATAAATTCAGGTTTAACACCCTCTTCAATTTTCTGAGCTCCTTTATCATCAATACTTCTAATTCGTTTTGCCTTGATGTAAATTTGATCGGTAAGTGAGGTTGTTCTTAATATTCGCCAAGCTGTTCCGTAATCTTTCATTTTTTTAATAAAAATGTCTTTGCATTCTTCAATTACCGAATCAAATTGTTGGGATGTGATATTTACCATTAATTATCTTTTTAGTCTAAGAGATTAAATTTCTTTTCCATTGATCCTCCATACTTAGTTGCAGATTCTTTACTTTTACAAATTAATAGTTAGATCAATTCCATGTCAGAAATTTCGATAGGTAAAAATAAAGAATTCTCAGCAATTACAAAGCTCAAATCTGGCAGCAAATCAATATCTCTTGATAAGCCTTTGGTTATGGGAATCTTAAACCTTACCAATGATTCATTTTATGAAGGAAGTAGATTTTCAAATCCGGACTCGTTTTTAAAACAGGCTTCAAAAATGATAAATGAAGGTGCTGATATCCTGGATATTGGAGCTGTTTCAACCCGACCTTTTGCTGATGATGTTTCGGAGGTAGACGAGCTAAAAAGACTTTTGCCGGCAATCAAACTCATAATCGAAAAATTCCCTCAGCAATTCTTATCCATCGACACTTGGCGATCCGTTGTCGCAAAAGAAGCAATTGATATGGGTGCAGACATGATCAATGATATTTCTGGAGCTTGTTTCGACGAAAATATGCCAGCAATCATTGCTAAATATGAAAAACCATTTGTGATTATGCACACGAAAGGTGATCCAAAAAGCATGCAGATTAATCCATCATACAAAAACGTGAATCAGGAGATTCTGGCGTTTTTTGAATCAAGAATTAAGCTTCTAAACAAGTTCGGTATCAAACAGTTAATTCTTGATCCGGGTTTTGGGTTTGGGAAATCTGTAGCGCATAATTATGAAATTCTTAATCAACTAGGTGCGTTTAAAATTTTTGGATTACCAATACTCGCAGGTCTGTCACGTAAGTCAATGATAAACAAAGTTCTGAAAACAACACCAAATGAAGCTTTGAATGGAACGACGGTTTTAAATACCGTTGCGCTATTAAATGGGGCAAACATTTTACGCGTACATGATGTAAAAGAAGCCAAAGAAGCGATAAAATTAATAAGCATGCTTTAAATCATCTTTTTTACTAAATTTGTTAACCAAGCATTGATTCATGTTCAATTTACTCATTACAGGTTTTATAGATATCCGATTACTCGATATTATCGATATTTTATTGGTTGCCTATTTATTATTTGAGCTTTATCGGCTGTTAAGAGGCACAGTGGCTATTAATATCCTGATTGGTATTATCGCCATTTTTTTAATTTGGAAATTGGTGGATGCCTTAAAGATGGAACTACTAAGTGAAATCCTTGGTGCCTTTATCAGTGTTGGGTTCATCGCCCTCATTGTTATTTTCCAAAAAGAAATCCGTCAATTTTTATTAGCGCTGGGAACTCCCACTTTTTTGAAGAAAAGAAAAGGGAAAATACTATTCTGGACATTCGACATGCAGTACAGAGCAGAATTGGATATCGACAAAATTGTGGTTGCCAGTCAACGAATGGCAGATGCAAGGCAAGGAGCGCTAATAGTAATTACTGAAAAGAATGACCTAAGGCATTTTATAGAAACTGGGGTAAGAATTGATGCCCTAATATCACCACATTTAATTGAAAATATATTTTATAAAAACAGCCCCTTGCACGATGGGGCAGTAATTATTTCCGGCAATAAAATTGTTGCAGCAGGCTGTATTTTACCGGTTTCGGATAATTCAAACTTACCACCTAGGATGGGTTTGCGGCATCGCGCAGCAATAGGTATCACTGAACAATCAGATGCTGTTGCTATTATTGTTTCTGAGCAAAACGGTAAAATTTCGTTTTGTAAAGAAGGAGAACGAATAACCGTTCAACCTGCCAAATTAAAGGATATTTTGGAAGAAGAATTTGGGAATACTCCTGTGGATGAAGATACTTCAGAAACTAATTAATTCTTAGATTTTAAAATTACATAAAGGACTTTTCTCTAAACATTTCAGGTTTGTATGCCTAAAGCTATTGTAAATGCTTTCCCATCTCGCCCTTGGAGAGATTAGGACGACATCCTAAATATGCTCTGTTCTTTCTTTTTGTCAATCGGCCGGGGATAATTGCCAAGACAAATTATTACGAAATCTAGGAATAATTTATTAATTAAATTAAACAGGTAGCATTTTTTTGGGATTTCGGGATGCCGTCCTCTTCGAGGAAGTCATCCCTTTGCAATAAGAGTGGATGGCTTCCCTCTTTTTGAGGGACGACATCCAATGATCTAAACCAAACCGAAGTGCAATCCTCTTAGAAGATTCGGGATGCCGTCCTCTTCGAGGAAGTCATCCTTTTGCATCCCATCACCTGATCAACTTCAATCAACCAATCTTTTGGTTTACAATACCTAAGATTTCAGTTTTTGAGGGACGACATCCAATGATCTAAACCAAACCGAAGTGCAATCCTCTTAGAAGATTCGGGATGCCGTCCTCTTCGAGGAAGTCATCCCTTTGCATCCCATCACCTGATCAAATTCAATCAACCAATCTTTTGGTTTACAATACCTAAGATTTCAGTTTCCAGCGCAATTGCCTTAGCTTCAATTTCAGCACCAGCTTTCAACTTTTCGTCTGCAAATGATTTATCATCAATCCCGCTTGCATTAATCTTCACATTGAGATAGGCACCCATCACTGCAGTTCTGGCACAAAGTCCACCAACAGCCGCATCCGTAACAGAATTTGGATTCCCAATTTCTACCATGGCTTTTATTACTTCCATCGATTCCAGGGATTTTTGCATCACTCTAAATGGAATTTCTATGGCATATTTCGATGCGTCCTGTATGGCTTGCTGTCGGATTTCTTTTTCCTCATCATTGCCTTTGGCTAAACCAAAAGCATCCATAATTTTATTAAAGGCTATGGTATCTTCATCCACTAAAAACAAAAGTTCATCTTTTAACTTCTGGCCTTTTTCAGCCCATTTTGAGAATTCTTCCCAACGTTCGTCCCAACCTCTTTTATGAGAAGAAAGATTGGCTACCATTGTTGCTAAAGAAATTCCCATGGCTCCTGAATAAGCTGCAACAGAACCACCGCCCGGGGCAGGTGATTCAGAAGCTGTTTCATTAGCAAATGCCACTAAATTCATATCAACCAATTTATTCTTGGTTTCGGCCTCAAGTAAATATTCAATAATTCTTTCTTTAGGATTAAATGGTTTTAATTCATCCAAGCCCATCGATTTGATGGCGATTTTGATCAGTTCATCATTTGAAACACCCAATGATCGTTCTTGCTTTGCCAGAAAATATCTTCCGGCATCAAGCATTGCTTTTAAAGGAATAAGTCCAACCAACTCTGAACCGGTAACTCTAATTCCTCTTTCATTAGCTTTTTTACATACCTCATCAAAAGCCACATGAACTGGTGTGATACTAATATTGGTTAGATTCATTGAAATTTGAGCAACACCATATTCTTCAATAAACCAACCGATCGCTTTCACTGATTTAAGGCTTCCGGGAATCATCACCGGATTTCCATTTTTATCTTTTACTATTTTTCCGGTAACAGGATTTCCTTCTCTTTTCGTACGACCCCGTTCCCGAACATCAAAAGCGATGGCATTGGCACGACGGGTGGAGGTTGTGTTTAAATTTACATTGTAAGCCACTAAGAAATCACGCGCACTAACGGCGGTAACTCCAGCTCTGACATTTAATTCCGTGGGTCCAAAATCAGGCTTCCAACGTGGATCTTTCAATTTTTTGGCCATGCCTTCGTATTCACCTGAACGACAGTTAGCAAGATTTCTTCTTTCTTCTGTAAAGGCTGCATTTTCGTAGCAATAAACGGAAATATTTAATTCTTCACCAATACGTTTTGCTAATTTACGCGCATACTCGGTAGTTTCTTCCATGGTAATTCCAGAAATCGGAATTAAAGGGCAAACGTCAGTTGCACCCATGCGAGGATGCTCACCTTTATGTTTACTCATATCAATAATTTCTGAGGCCTTTTTTACGGCAACAACAGCAGCATCTAAAACTTCGTCAGGAGTACCTACAAACGTTACAACTGTCCTGTTTGTAGCAGCTCCAGGATCAACATCCAGCAATTTAACACCATCTACCTTTTCAATTTCATCAGTAATTTGTTTGATGATGCTCATGTCGCGCCCTTCACTAAAATTAGGAACGCATTCGATCAATTTCTTCATTCTCAAATTAAGTTTTAATTATATTATTTTACCGTTTATAATCATTGTATCAACCTTATTATCGCCATAAGCATAAGGCATGTATTCAATTCCGGGAATTTCCTTGGTAATAAATAAGTTTGCTATTTTACCAACTGCAATACTTCCTAAATTATCTTCAACTCCCATGGCATAGGCTGAATTTATAGTAGTGGCATTTATGCCTTCTTCGGGTAGCATTTTATATAGAATACTAGCCATTGATAAAATAAGCTGCATATTACCCGAAGGTGATGAACCCGGGTTAAAATCACTTGCCAAAGCAACAGGCAACCCTGCATCAATCATTTTTCGTATAGGAGCATAAACCATCCCCAAGAAGAATGCTGCACCCGGCAGAACCGTTGGCATCGTTTCCGTATTCAACAATGCTTCAATTTCTGCATCCCCTGTGTATTCCAGATGATCAACTGATAAGGCATTATACTTTACACCAACCTGAATACCTCCTGAATAATCCAACTCATTGGCATGAATTTTTGGTCTTAATCCATACTTCATAGCAGCGTTCAAAATCCTATCGGTGTCCTCAATGGTGAAGAAACCGCGATCGCAAAATACATCCACATAATCTGCTAGCTCTTCGGAAGCAACTCTTGGAATCATTTCATTGATCACCAAATTAACATAGTCGCTTTGTTTTCCTTTAAATTCAAGGGGAACTGCATGCGCACCCAGAAAGGTAGATTTAATGGTAAGCGGATGAGATTCTTTTAATCGCCGGATTACCCTGAGCATTTTCATTTCAGCCTCGGTATTCAAGCCATATCCACTCTTAATTTCAACAGCTCCGGTACCCAAATACATGATTTCATCCAAGCGCTTTAAAGCTGATTCGAATAATTCGGCTTCTGAAATTTGCTGCATTCTCTTTGCAGAATTCAAAATCCCTCCCCCACGTTTTGCGATTTCTTCGTAGGATAATCCTTTTATCTTATCAATGTATTCGATTTCACGACTGGCTGGATAAACCAAATGGGTATGAGAATCACAAAAGGCAGGAAAAACCATTTTGCTTTTTGCATCGATAGTTTTATTCGAAGATGTTGGTCGGTCTGTATCATCCATCTTTCCGAAGGAAGAAACTAGTCCATTTTCAATTAATAACCAGGCCTTTTCAATGGTCCTTAGCTGCGACATTTCTTTACCAGCTACAAATCTTACAGGATGTTCTTCAACCTGCACCAACTCCTTTATATTTTCTATTAAAATACGCATCAATAAATTTATTACACAAAATTATTAAAAAGCCCGATATAGCAGGTCAAAAATGAGGATTACTCATCTTTAAACCTCAAACCAATTTCGTAATTGCTTGGAGGCTCCATTCCTATCAGGTGTTTGGTAAAATAATCCCACCTTTTGCGGGTAAAAAATTTATGATCGTACATGCTGTGATTTTTATTCGGAATAATCACCATCTCAAAATCGCGATTGGCCTCCATCAAGGCATTAGCCATTTGTATGGTTTCAATAGGGTTTACGTTGTTGTCCATATCGCCATGTAACAATAGCAATTTGCCTTTAAGATTGGCAGCTAATTTCATGTTAGCCTGATTGGCATATTCCGGCCCTTCGGGGAATCCCATGTACAATTCGGGCCACCATGCCTTGGCAAGTCGGTGATCATGATTACCAGCTGAAGAAATTCCAACTTTATAAAAATCGGGTTTAACTAAAAGTGCTCTGGCTGCATCATATCCTCCGGCTGAATGGCCAAAAATTCCAACCCGATCAATGTCCATGAATCTGTATTTTTCGGCCAATTCACGAATCGCTTTTTCATGATCATCTGCCCCGATATCCCCTAAATTTTTATATGAAAAATCATGGAACTTTTTTGATCGTTGAGCTGTACCCAGTCCATCAACTGTAACAACGATTGCACCAATCTCAGCAAAAGACTGGTCCCAGCTTCTGTATGCATTGGTAAAAGAAATTGGCATGCGCACTGCCTGAGGACCGGAATAAGTGCCATCGATGATTGGGTATTTTTTACTTTTCTTAAAATGAGAAGGCTTGCGAATAACTCCCCAAACATCAGTTTCGTTATCTCGGGCTTTAACAGTATAAACTTCTGGATAGGTCCAACCAGTTGCTAATAATTCGGTCACATCAGCCTGCTCAAGTTCCATTTCAACCTCTCCTGTCTCAGCCGATCTGACAACTGAAACCGTTGGGAGATCTACCCTTGAATAATTATCGACAAACAGATCTCCCTTTTCATTAAAACTAATTTCATGATGGGCATCTTCAGGAGTTAATAATTTCAATCCACTACCATCAAAATTCACCACATATAAATGATCTAAATATGGATTTCGGCCTTCTTCTTTTCCTCCGGCCGTGAAATAAATCTGTCTTTTTTCTTCATCAATAAATTGAACTTGTTTAAAAACAAATTCTCCTTTGGTAATTTGATTTTTCAATGCTCCTTTTTCCCAATCATATAAATACAAATGGTTCCAGCCATCTTTTTCGGAAGTCATTAAAAGCTCTTTACTATTCTCCAATACATTGTAATAGAAAATATTTACATCAACGTAGGTTGACATTTGGTCACTTGCAACCACTCGCGATGCACCAGTTTCCCCATTTATTTCCAAAATATCAATTTGCTTAAACCCTCGATGTCTTCTATCCATCTCAAGTACATCATCATTGACCCATTCCAAACTACCCCAATATAAAAATGAAGGATAAGGTGCTACCTCAATTTCAGTTTGTTTTCGTTTGTTTATATCAAAAAGGACAAACTCAACCATGGCCAATTCTGTTTCGCCGGGCAGTGGGCGCTCATACGACCATACCTTGGCTCTCATTCCTTTTTCAGGAACACTTTGCAGTAAATACAAGTGCTTGGCCTTTCTGTAATCTGTTCTGATGGTGGCAATTTTTTTCGAGTCGGGTGACCATTTTACACTCAAATCGGATTGTACTTTATCGGGATTTTCAAGATCAAATAAGTTGTACCAAGAATAAGAATTCGCATATTCATATTTCTCAATTCCATCCCTGCTGAGCTGGATTTCCTTCTTAGTTTCTAAATTCTGAATAAATAAATTATGGTCTTTTACATAGGCAGTCCATTTTCCATCTGGTGATTTTTCGCCTTTAACACGCTCCTCTTTTTTTATCTCGCTTACTTTCGATGTAAATTTATCAAACCGATAATTCTTTCCATCGATTGAAAAACCAACTGCATTTGGTGTGCTTAAATCAATCCGGTTGAAGGGCAAATCGTAGGCATTAAAAGCAGTATCCTGCAATGCAGATAATTCGGCGGCCAAAACCATTTGATCAAAAGCCGGTTCTTTGGTTTTGGTTGCTGTATTTACCAACAAAAACTCTTTGCCGTTGCGCGTATCGATAAGATACCAAAAAGCATCAGTTTTACCAACCCAGTTTGGTCGCACATAATTATTAAATACCAATTTTGCAGCGTTGACAGGCAAAAATTGCTCTGCACTGATATAGTTTTCAGTGGACAATTGTTGATCCTCATTACCGCATGAAACGATAAAAAGTAAAGTAAGGGAAAACAAAATGTTTTTAATATTTTTCATATGATGAGAATTTGACTACTAATTTAGGAAAAAACAAATCGAGAAGGATTTTAAAAAATAATTTTTGAATGATGCTTATAAATCTAATATTAACTATTTTTTATGCTCCTCGTTAATAATTCTGAACATAAGACTTTTTTGGGTTTTATGCATTTCACGACTGTAAAATCCATCTTCTTCGGGCATGTATTTATATTCGAGCTTATCGCCAAACTTGGCTTCAACTTCTTTTCTTCCAAGATATTTATGCCAGGCTACTTCTTCAGGGCTAAAAGGTTCTCGTTCCCCTTTCATGGCAGCTACAAACCTTCGTTGCCGTTCAGTAAAAATTTCCAAATTGCCATTACAAAGTGCCTTAAACCAATGCCCGTACCTTTGCAAAATTTCAATTTCTTCGGTTGAAAAAATAATGGGATTACAATCAATGGTAAACTTTCCCTTTTGTTTAAGGTAGTTTTTGTGGAGGCCTTCTTTTATGCTGATGATGTCCATTGACTGGCAATATTAAGTAAAAGGTTAAAGCATTTTTACAATTTCAACTATTGATTGAGTAGTATAGGTATCAACAACGGCTTTTGTTTGAAATACCATAAAGTATTTATAATTATCACCTGCTTTCTCAGCCCATTTTTTACCAAGCAAATTTTTTGCCCGGCTTTCATCATTATCAAGGTAATCTCCTTTTGTTTCAATAAGTACAAGATTGTTCTTTTTCGTATAAATAATAAAATCGGGGTAATGATTGCTATCAAAACCATTTAATGCAAAACCCTTTCCCTTTTCAAGGTTGCGGTGCCAAAACAATACATTATCTAAAGAAGCAAGATTCATAATTACTTCCTGCTCAAAAGCATTTATTGATGCTTCCCTTTCGTATAAGGACTTTTCAATTTGTGAACTTGGGTTTATATGGGTCAACTCCTTTTGGAATTTAAAGCTTGGTTTAACAATTATGTTGTTTGTATCGAGTAATTTTTGAAACTGTTCCTTCGCATATTCCGATTCCAGTTCCTTTACTTTCGTTTTAATCTTTGAAATATAAAGGTATTCATTGCTGATAATATCTCGAATCTGGTCGTTGTTCAAGTTCTCAAAAACACGAGATACATATTTGGTTATATCTTCATGTGAAATGGGCGTCATGTCTCCAAGTTTACGAACAATCAGCTGGGTAATATCTTTTATTTGATTGGATTTGGGTTTAGCTAAAATTGTATCAACCAGAATTGTTTTTGCCCGTGTTGATACTTTCTTCATTGTAGCTGTATGCTTCGATTCACTGTAGTCAACCTGAAAAACTTCGGTGGAAGTTTCATCGAAATTAATCTCTGTGCTTTTTGAAACCAACTTAAACCCATTTAACAAACTATTTCTATTCAGTAGTTGTTCTTCTTGTTTAAGCTCTTCAAATAGTATGGTATCGTGCAATTCATCTTGAGGGACTTTCCTGTAGAACTGAGGTATTTCAATGCTTTCAGCTACAATACTATATTCTTCCTCAATTTTGTACTTTTTTGGTTGTTTACCCATTTCTCGTAATAAATAGTCCGTATTATCTTCGGTATATTCTTCTGCTTTTTGTTCAAACGATTTCCCTTCAGCTTCCCCTTTTTCAGTTATCTCCTTTACAATATTGTTGGTAATCCCAATTTGGTTGGCTGATAATTCCGTTTCAGGATCGAAATCAACATCTTCAATATTTATATCTCCTTCTGTTTGCTCACCCACCTTTTTCTCTGAATCTGATTCTCCAAACAACTCTTGTTGTAAGACTTCACTATCGGTCAGTTCTTCTTCAGGGGCTTCTTCTGCATAGTAATCATCTTTACTGAATCCTGAATTTTGCAATGCTTTAACAATATTATCTAATGTTGCCTGAAATTTTGAACTTGCAGACAGAACGAAAGAAAGATTTAAAAGCGGTGTTTGATGTTTGGTTACATATGGTTGCCTGAGAACCCGTCCTAATATTTGCTCTACATCAACGGCGGAGGATTTATCGGCCAATGATGCTAATATGTATGCATTAGGGCAGTCCCAGCCTTCTTTTAAGGCATTAATCGTAATAATAAACCGAACCTGGCAATCCTTTGCCATTAGGTCAATTCCTTTCAGCTCATCTAAACCACTTACCTTTATTTTAATTTGTTCTTCCGGAATTTTAAGTTTTGTTAATTGTTCTTTGATATGAATGTAGGTTGTATTATCCTTCCCTTTAATGTTCGACTGTGCTTGAAAAAGAATTATCGGACGAATATATTTTCCTGTTACTTTCTCCTCTTCAATTGCCAATAATTCCAATTGCCGTTGTAAATGTAAAGCACTGGTTATTACTTCTTCCTTTTTATGATGATTGTAAACGATGACCGGCAATTTTACCATGTTCTCTTTTTTGAGAGCCATGGCATTCACAAAACTTATTATATTACTATTTTCTTTTGGGGTTGCCGTTAAATCTAATACAAAAGAAGGATTAAGATTATTCAGCATTTCTACACTCAGGTCGCTTTCTGCATTGTGGCTTTCATCAACAATAACAACCGGGTTCAACGAACGAATTACGTTTATCAATGCGGTTTCGTCGGTATCATATAAGGCCAACTCAGGTTCTACAAAATCACGAAATGGTTCTAATGCTCCGTTTTGCTCATATACTTTACGATCATCCTTTTTTAGCTTATTGATACGTAAGCTACTATAATTAAAAACAAATATATTCAACTGCTCTTTTACAGATGTAGGATTGAAACCTGCACCTTGCAAAAGTTGTTGTTTTTCGAAAACCTCAACGCGGTTTCCAAAAAGTGAATTTAGTTTTTCACGATAGGGGTGTGTTGGGTCTGATAATTGCCCGGCAGCCTGATGTAATAAATTTGACCAGGGCACTAACCATACTACGGCTTTGGGTTTGGATGCATCAAATGATTTGAAAATTGAGTTTACTGCATTACAGGCAATAAATGTTTTACCTCCTGCGGTTGGAACTTTTATTGCAATATGTGTAGCTCCCGGAATATTATTTTTATATGGCTTCATTCCGGAATAGGTACCATCGAGTTTCATCTGATATTTTCCAACAAGGTCTTCCCAGTAGCGATTAAAAGCCTTAGCCGGATCCTGAAACTTGAGTAAATACTCCAGGTACTTATCAAGGTTGTTGAGTACTTGTTGCTGATAGGGTTTTAGTTCCAATTTGTTATTTTTTAAATATTTATGTTAAAAAACTTGCATTTAATGTGTCATATTTGATACATTTGCATCAAGTTCATCCTGCCATTCGGAGGAAGGAAATCGGAAAACGCAAGCCTTGATGCTCTGCGTTTTTTGCTTTTACAATACTTCATGCAATTTTCTTTTGTATTTATTTTCAATTTTAAATCTATCGCCGCCACGTAAATGATAAGCTGTGAGCAAATAATATTCATTTACTTTTCGCAAGGGCTCTAAAACAATGGTATAAAATTCATTTTGATCGTAAATATAAGTTCGAAAACCCTTTTTATCCTTACAACTAAATATCAGCATTCCATTTCTTTCGCGTTCATTGATATGATGTTTTACCCAGTGCAAACGAACTGATCGGTGCAAGTCAAACTCCCTCCTTCTTGTTTTTTTATCGACGATTTTTTTAGTGAGGTGAATAAAAAGGGTATCCATCGGAATCTCTCCGGCTTTGGGCGTTGGGTTAATTATTTTTGAACGAAAATTAAAGCCCTGATTTAATCCAATATCCCTGTTAAATATAGCCCTCAGTGATACAGTTCTGACATCCGGACTAAGTCCGTTTATGTCTAATAATTGATTATATTTTTTAAGCAGGTTAAGTGGCATATTTAACGTAAGTCGATAAAAAACAGATTTAATTTTGATGCAGAGTATCCCGACGAAATCGTTAGCGACTGGCCCGAATGTTGCTGAATCCTTTCAATGAGTTGGGTTTTGGCAATCATTTTTTTATCGCTATTATTCAAATTATAAGACAAAGCCCCCATGATAAAATCGGCCAGTTGCATCAAAATACTTTCATGAGATCTTATATTTTGAACATTTCTGAAAACACCGTATTGAATATTGAGAATTTCTTTTAGCTTTTCAACCTTTACGGCACTCAAATCATCTTTGATATCCAGATAAACATTGTATGCATATTGACTATTTTTATTATGATTGAGCAAATAATAATACATTTTGTAATAAAAGGTATCATGGTTTTGTACAAATGCTTGGTTTTGGATCTTTGATTTATCAACAATCACAGCTCGAAACCGTAAATCTGTATCAAAAAAATAATCAATAAGCGCTTTATAAAACTGTGATTGCGAACCTGAAACATTAACCCATTTAATTTCGGCAAAGAAATGATGCTTTAATTTAAGGTGCTTGATGCGCTCGGTGTGCCTTTTCACCTGATTGTAAGCCGAACTTACAGAACCCAAAAGCATATACTTTTGATGATCGTTTTCGAGGTGACAACTTTCGTCGCAATAAATATTAAATGTTTTTTCGGCCATGATTAAAAACGGGTTATATCTCTCGGAATTTTTTTAAATATAATATGGTACTTCTGCATTATATCACGGTCTAATACACAATTGTCGGCGTAAATAATGTATTGCGCTGCCTTTGTTTTCAGGGTGCGCAAAAAACGATCGTCAAGGGTTGTTAGTTTTTGTTTATAATAAAAGAAGTAATAAGCCGATGAATTAGAAACACCCAGCAAATGTTCTTCATACTCGTTTAACCTTATATAGGGTTTACGGGTTTCTGAAAACCAAACGTAGGCTCTAATCTTTTCTATCCCAACTTCCTCGTTTAATATGTCATTATCCAGAAACATAGGTTTGCCAAGTTCGTAATAATTGAAACTTCCTCCAGTACCTTCAACTGTTTTTTTATCCTCACCATACCCATTGATAACACGTTTAACTCTTTCGGCAGTTATGTTTTCAGCATAATCTTCCATCTCGACCAAAATAAATTTACGTTTTCCTCCATCTTGTTTATTCAAATTTAATACGGCATGGGCAGTAGTGCCTGAACCTGCAAAAGAGTCTAAGATGATTGATTCTTTTTGTGTTGTGAGTTCAAGAAATGATTTAATAAGATCAGGTGGCTTTGGGAAATTAAAAGTTTTACCTCCAAAAATATTTGTTAGTTCATTTGTCCCATGCTGAGTATAGTAGTCTTCGATAATTGAGTATATCTTTTTGCCTCTTGTTTTTCCATTTTCGCTTTTTAAATACTGTTTATAGTTAACTGTATATTTGCCAGATTTTTTGTTCTTCTCAATCGAAAGTTCATTATTTGCTAAAGCTTTTTTTACTCTTTCTTGACTCCATTGCCATTGTTTTTCTGGCATTATTTCTTCTCCATCATATTTTATTGGATACCTTAAATTTGGTCTTTCATCCATACTATTAGTTGCCAGAGGTTGTAACCGATATGGTCCACGCAAATTGAAATTTTCATCCCTATACTTATAGTATTTTAGAATTGCATCATCAGGTGGTAATTCCAATGTTTCAATTTGAGTGATATTTTTTGCATAAAAAAGAACATATTCATGAAGATTAACCGCATGTTTACTCTTTGCTCCACCACCATATGTTTTTTTCCAAATAAATGTTTGAATACGATTACTTCGACCGAATATTTCATCAGCAATTAGATGAAGATAGTCATGTTCAAATTCATCAATCGAGATGAATATGACACCATCCTCCGAAAGCAATTTTGATAGTAGTTTAAGCCGAGGATACATCATGCAAAGCCATTTATCGTGGCGCGATAAATCTTCCGCTTCTTTACCAACTACTTTGCCCAACCATTTTTTTATTTTGGGGTCGTTTACATTGTCGTTATACACCCAAGCTTCGTTTCCGGTATTATAAGGGGGGTCAATATAAATGCACTTAATTTTTCCTTCATATTCGGGCAATAAAGCTTTTAAGGCTTCCAAATTATCGCCATGAATAATTTTATTTCCTGAGTTGGTTTCATTTTCTGATTGTTTCCCATTATCAAATCCGTATTGGTGTTCAAGGATTTTGTAAGGTACATCCATATGGTGATTGACAACTTTGTCTTTTCCTATCCAGTTTAGTGTGGGCATATATTTATTTTCAATTGTCTAAAACATTAACAATTCATTTTTTCGAGAACAAAGGGGAGCAATAAAAGGTAAATATCGGAAAAAATAGCCAAACATAAAATCTAAATATCAGGGGTTCGGGTTATTTTTTTGTGATGATAAAGCGCGACAAATTTAATTTTCGGGTATTAATTAACACTAACAGCCTATAACCTCAAACCCTGCTAAGTTTCCACTCACTTAAATGCTGTTTAGCCCAAGCTTTAAATCTTAAAAAAAAGCCCATGCGCCTCAAGCTTCAATTACCCTCAATAAAATATGACCTCACTGCAAAGCTAAACGATTGGTGCCCGCCCCAAAATAATTCACCACCACAAAAATATAATTGCCCCGCATGAGAAAATGATACCCCTGCATATCATTTTAATACCCCCGATTTAAAAGATCGTTTACCTGAACGGGTTTATGATTTTATTTAGCGGGGTTATCAAAAAATTCACTCCCCCATTTAAAAACACATCTAATTATCCATTAAAAACCATTTTATTATGCCAACAAATCAGAACATAGCCGAAAAATTATTAAAATACAGCATTTGCATTAATAATGCTTTAGGCGATCGCGACATTCAGGGACAGTTAAGTGCTTTTGGTTATGATAGCGAGAAATTAACCATCGGAAAAACCTTATTAGAAGAATGCGACCAACTTGTAAAAACGCAGATTAAAGAATATGGAGATCAGTTTGAAGCTACCAGCGTATTAAATGCGCTGTGGAAGACGGCTGAAAAAACCTATATGAAGTCGCTAAAAATAGCACGGGTTGCTTTTTCGCATGATGCTTCGGCCCAGGCAGCACTTTTATTGAATGGCAACCGAAAAGACAGTTTGTCGGGCTGGTTGCAACAAAGTGAAAGCTTTTATGCAAATTTGATAGCCAGCACATCGTTTAAAACCGCCATGAGTACTTATGGTTATACCGATGAAAAGCTATTAACCGAACAACAGCAAATTATCGACCTCAAGACTGCCAAACGGAACCAGGAAAAAGAAAAAGGACAGGCTCAGCAAGCAACACTTAACCGCGATAAAAAGCTGGACGAACTCGATTCGTGGGTGAGTGATTTCATTGTTATTGCCCGCATTGCCCTCGAAGAAACGCCTCAATTTCTTGAAAAGCTGGGGATTTTGGAGCGGTCGGAATAGATAACCGCATCTCGACAAGCTCGATGTGACAAAGGAGTCAGTTCGAGCTTGTCGAGAACCAACTTACCCCTCAGCTAAAAGACCTCCAGCACTTGGATGCTTTCATTTAGGTAAATGAGGTATTTCTGAATATTTTTATAGCCCATACTTGCTAGCTTATTGGCGTAGTCAATGATTTGTTTTTCATGTTTACTTTCAGGTTTACCTGTTTTATAATCGATTATGGCTAGATAATTTATACCAAAAACAAGTCGGTCGGGCCGAAGTACATGGCCATCGGCCATTAAAATTTCGGCTTCATTTTTTACCGTCAAATTCGATTCAAAAAACTGCCCTGCCTGCTCATGATTCATTAATTTATTAATCACTTTTAAAACTTCAGACACATCAACAGGACGAATAATCCCAGATTCAACAAATTGCGAAACAACCTTCTCAGTATCTTCTTTATACTGAATTTTAGAAAGTATGAGATGAATAAGATTTCCCCAGGTTTTGTTTTTTTCAGGATTTTGAATATCCCAAAGCTCAGGAGCATTTGTACTGATTAGCAATTTTTTTCTCCAATTTTCGGAAATAAAAGATTTTAGTTCGACCATTTGATTTGAAGATTCCTCAGCAAGTTTTTTCTTTGGCACTCGTTCTCCAAAGTCATATTCTGTTTTCTCTTCCTCATAAACCCCGGCATGGTTTAGAAAGAAGTGAATTAATTTGGAAATATTTTCGCTTTCAGACTTACGCTTTCCAATTTTTTCAGTGATCACGTACAAGCGCTCTGTCGGGCGTGTAAAAGCTACGTACAACATGTTTAATAAATCAAGCAACGACTTATTAACTTCTTTTAAAAGGACATCTGCATAGGCTGTATTTTCAGCTTCTCTTTTAGTGAGTGGTAAATAAAAAGATTGGAGTTTGGGCAGATATTCATCCTCAATATTTATCCACGAATGTGATTTGGTTGTTTTAACATTATTATTCGCAAACGGATAAATTACAACCGGAAATTCAAGGCCTTTAGATTTGTGAATACTCAGGATTTGGATGGCGTTTAAATCTTCCGGAATAACAACAGATTCTTTGCTTTGATTTCGCTCCCACCACTCCAAAAAACTAAAAACATCCGCTTGCTCTTTCGAATTACATCTCATCACGGCATCTAAAAAGAACTGCACAAAAGGATTAACTTCATCATTTAAATGGAAAATTCTAATTAACTCTTCAATCAGGTCATAAATGGGTAAGCTTAATAAATATGCAGCATTTATTTGGCGATCGTGTGCAATTAAATAATTCAAAAAAGGGTCAACCTGATCAATTAGTTCCTGATCGTCGCTTTTAAGTGGCTGGGTAAACATCATAACTTCCTCAAGTTTTTCCTTTACAAATGATGTTTCTACCAGGTATTTTAATATGTTAGCTTTATAAATTTTTTCTGAAGGATTGACTAAATAATTTAAGATGGCGATGATTAAATTAACCTCAGCCGATCCTCCAAGTACCAGTGATTCATTTGTGATGATGGGATAATTATGCTGAAGCAGGAAATTAGCCACTGTAGTGATTTCAGAATTACTGCGGCATAAAACCGTAATGTCTTTAAATGAAAACCTGTCGCTAATTAATTCATCAACGATTCCTTTAATTTTATCCAGATTTGAATTTATCCAGGCTTCTCCTCTGCTTCCCTCAATTAAATCAATATGAACATATCCACCCTTGTTGTCTTTATCAAATTCCTGTTCCAATCCATCATAAATATTTCGATAATCTTCAATAAGCTTCTCAGAAATACATTTAAAAAATTGATTGTTAAATTCAATAATTTCGCGCTTAGATCGGTAATTTCGGGTCAGGTTCTTTTCATTAAAATTCCGAATTAATGTTTGCTCTCTCTCTTCTGCAAGCGGTAATTTGTCGGCTTTAAAAAGATTGGGTAATCGCGCAAATTGCTCCACTTCGCCATTCCTAAATCGATAAATGGCTTGTTTACCGTCGCCAACAATCATATTAAAATGCCCTTCGGCCAATGAATTATCGATGAGGGGAATAAAATTTTGCCATTGCAGCACAGAAGTATCCTGAAACTCATCAATTAAAAACGATTTGTATCGTTCTCCTAACCTTTCGTAAATGAAAGGAACAGGTTCATTGAAAACAATATCGGCTACACGCTTATTGAATTCTGAAATATGTATGATGTTATTTTGATGTTTTTGTTCTTCAAGTATTTTTCCAATCTCGCTTAAAACCGCGACTGCATAAATTTGATGATGTATTATTTTATATAGTTGAAACCGCTCTAGTTCCTGATGCAATATGTCCTCAATTTGTCGATAATAGCTGTTCAGTTCATCTTTAATTGCATTAATTGAATCCATTTCCGCAACATCAGTTTTTCCTCCAAACCAAATGTCTTCTTCTATCGTTTTTTTAACGAAGGCATTTGGTTTAAAATCCTCATTTCTGGATTGCGATAATTTTTTAAAATAAGCTGAAATCCCTTTGGTTCCATAATAAAATGACTTATCAGAAATATTTTTTGACCTGATTAGATCAACAGCTTTTTGTGCAAGGGGATTGATTTGAGCCTTAAAATCTTTAATGAATTTCGAAGTTTTTTGTGCTATTTCTTTAAAATCTTCATTGTTTAATTCCTTAATTTTATCTATTGCTTCTCTGCCATCCTCATTGATAAGTGTTTTTGAGAATTTCAACAAATCTTTTTCAATTTGCCAATCGATCTCTTCGGTGGTTTTAAGTTTAGTAAAATTGATGAGAATATTGGTTAGGTCCTGATCAATTCCTATTCGATTAATTAAGATGTCGATGGCTCGGTTTAAATGCTCTTCGTCATCGAGTTCCACATCAAAACTGAGAGGTAATTTTAAATCGTAAGCAAAAGTTTTAATGATCCGATGGACGAAACTGTCGATGGTTCCGATGGCAAAATCAGAATAATTATGAAGAATAAGGCTTAGCGTTGTACCTGCTCTTTCTTTAATCGTAGCTTCATCCAATCCTGTTTCCTCAATAAGAATTGGTAACATAAATTTTTTTACAGAAGTTACATCATCATTAACTGCAGATAATTCCCTCAAATAGGAAAGCACCCTTTCTTTTAATTCATTCGCAGCTTTATTGGTAAAAGTAATGGCCAGAATATTCCGAAATGATGTTGGTCTTTTCAACACCATATTAAGGTATTCTTTTACAAGCGTAAAAGTTTTACCCGAGCCTGCAGAAGATTTATATACCGTAAAACTCATAGAAGCGATTAGGAATATAAAAGTAAGAAGATTTGGTTAATGAATTTTAGAAAATCAAAAATTAGATTTGACCTTAACAGCTTTAACGTCTTCCCGCTTCTTTTTGGGTTTTCTATTTTTGAATAAGTCTCCAAAAGTATCAAATTCTTTTCGGTAAAATACCCCGACACCCTGCGTATTATCGGCCCTATCCTCATAATCGTTTAGTGAGGTGGAACTAATATTTGATCGGTTAAAAGCTTTAATTCTGAATCGTCCGTCGTCGGTGAGTTTTACTTCAACATTAACATCACCGACAATGTTTGTATACCCTGCAATTCGTGAAATATTCCCATCAATTAACACCCGATTATTAAATAGTTGGGTTGAGAGTGCAACCTCCAACTCTTCCTGGGTATATTCACCACTGGGCCTATAATTTATTCCGACATCAAAGTCTTTGCTCATTTGCGATAACCAACTACTTAATTGGTTTGAAATCACATTTAATGATGATGCCCCAATCGAACCTGCCGAAGGTGTTTCGCTCGTACTTGAACTAAAACTCCCCAAAACAAGTAATGAAATCATTTGCTGGTTCATCTGAGCTTCATTGTTCACATCCAATTGAGCAAATACTTCTTGTTCATCATCAGCATCAATATTGGGGATCCCAATGCTAAAATGAATAGAAGGGTCAAGTAATTGCTCACTCAAATCGAGGAAACAATCAATATTGTAACGACGATCACTTTCAATGCCAAAACCATTAAGAGCGGCTTTGGTTTTGTACAAAGTTTTAATATCAATTTCTGCTTCGTATGGATTACCTGTCCAGGATATTTTCCCACCTTCCAATATGGTAAACTTTCTATTTACGAGGTTTTGCAGTGTAAACAGGAAGGTTCCCTGATTAATAAAATAATCTCCAAGAATCTCAAAATCTCCCCGCGAATTCACCCCAATTTTGATATCTCCAGTCCCATCTGCTTTGATATTGCCCATCCCATGAGGTAAGTAGAGTTCGATATCTGCATTTGGGGTAACACTAAGGTCAAGATTTAAACTCAATCCACTCAAGTCCACATTATAATCGATAGGCTTATTCACGGTATCAGCAGAATTTACAAACACAATATAATCGGTTTCGGAAACCTCTAAATCATAGCTTATTGGGATAAATATTTCCGTTCCCTCTTCTGATCGGACTGCAATATCAATCACCAATTCATCAATAGGCCCATGAATTCTTACATCTCCTGATGCCATTGCCGTTCCATAAAACATACTGTTTTGATATCTATTGGTATTCAGGCCTAAAATATTTTCGGGCTTAATATCTATGTCAAAAAAGAAATCATTGAAGTGATTGTGACCTATTTTCCCACGACATACAGCTTGATTACCAAGCACATCAAAAAGCACAACTTGATCGAATAAGATTTCGTTTTCACGGAATTTCACTTCATTTGCCAGAGAATATTTTACATTGGTATAATCAATTTTTAAGCCGGTTCGCATCAAATTCAAATTGCCGATAACTCGTGGTTTTTCAATTGATCCGTCGAGTAAAAGTTTGCCCGAAGCAAAACCTTCAACTTCGCTCATAAACTCAGTTAAGAAAGGTGAGAATACCGATAGGTTGAAATTATTGATCTCGATATCAAAATCTAAATTATGGTTAATAGAATGAGGTAAATATATCCCAGAAATACTAAAAACCCGACTCTCTGATGAATTTCCGATATTAATAATATCGAATGCGGCATTCAAAGCATTTTCAGAATCATCCCAAACAGACTTAAACTCACCTCTTCCTAAAGCTTGCTCATTCAGGGCCAGTTTTTCTATGGATAGTTGAGCTGATGCTTTTGGTGAGTTATACATATCCATAAGCTGTATGTTTCCATCTATGATTCCATCAATATCCAAATTAGGTTCATTGATAAGCAAATCAAAATTAGAAAGGTCCCAATTTTCGAAAACAATATTAAGCGTGTCTTCTGCATGTCCTGAGGCCACACCTGTAACTAACAGACTCTGATTTTTACTAAATATATGCAGGCTATCAATTGAGAATAATGCCTTATCAATGAAAACATGGCTGTTCAAATCAATGTTCCAAGCTTCGTTGTTAATCATAAAATCAGCTTTTTTCAACCTCATTTCCGATTCCGTTTTACTCTGAAACTTTAAATATCCTGCAAGGTATCCAACATTATAATTAAACGATTCAAAATCATCCCAGGCAATTCTATAATCAATACTATCGTTTTGGATTGAAGTTAAAACATTAAAATTTTCCAATCCAATGGCTGCACTATCACTTTCATTCGGAGCCTTAAAAGCCAAATCTTTGCTACCCGTTAAAATAAGAAATGCATTTTCATCATTATTGGTTTTCAAATACCAATCGTAAAATTTGATACCTGCAAACTCAACTTCTGCCGAATTTGCTTCCAGATAAACTGCGTTTTGATCTTTGTAAAAATAGCCGGCAATTCTGCTATCGGGCGCAATACTGAGTTGGGGGTATAAAAGTTCGGTAAGCGCATTGGTGTTTTTCAAATTGATCCCGAAGTCCAGTTTTTGATTCAGGATCATTGATCCTTGATTGGTAGTATCATTAAACAAAATCGGCACGTATTGTCCAACCAAACCCTTAATTGATGTAAATAATTCATTAAATAAAAAATCGCCTTTAACATCTGCATCAATATAATCTGATTTTAGTTCAATTACCTTATTATGGGCATCGTCGTAAAAAGCGTTAACCTCCACACTATCGAGCCTGTATATTTTATCATTTTGTTGATAAACGGTATTATTAATCTTAATTACGCCCTCCATATCGTCGAGCTTTATACCGGCATAATTAATATTTAATTCGGTCGATAAAACAGCTGTAGAATCATGTTTGAGGAGATTGATATTAAATAGATTGGCATGTTTAATGTCTGAGCTAAAATTAAATTCAGGAATGTCTTTATTAAAATCCACACTTCCATCAAATCGAAAATCGATATTCTCATCCAGCACTTCCAAATGTCCGTCAAATTTATTATCTGCCAATTCGGCATTTATCTTCACCTGATTATAATTGTTCTGTTTTAATTCGAGCGCGCTTATTTCTCCATTGAGCTTTACAACAGCTTCTTCCAACGATAAACCAGATCCATTGAAACCAATGTCAAGATTCATGCTTCCAAGTATATCCGGAATTTTAAACATTTCGCCTAAATCAAGTTTCAAGGACTGGATTCTTCCATCATAGAATGTCGTTCCACTAGAATCAACCGTATTCATATTTATTACAGCGGCAAGATTTCCAATTTCAGATTGTAGTACAAAATTTGAATTAAAGTCATTATAAAAGCCTTTCATATGACCAATCATTGAACACTCACCAAACGTATAAAACTCTTCCGGGAAATTTAAAAAGACAGTTTCAATTGGCAATGCGAAATTTGAAAGATCTTTGGCTGAGGTATGTAATTCAGTAATTTTTAAATCGCTATAGGTTTGCTCAATATCAGGTAAACCTTTCATCGAGAGCTGGCCTTTGAACATGGTTGACTTTCCGAATTTAAAATTCAACTTTTTAGCTACAAAATTTTCTACGGTACCTTTTACCGACGTGTTTTCAATAAATATTTTGTTTTCCATGACGAATAATTCGGGCGCGAAAAATCCAATGTCGGCAAGGTATAAGGTTGATCTTCTAATGTCTGTCTGGATCGCTACATCTTCAACAAAGTTTGAATATGCATCAAAATCCTTGTATGAAAATCTAAAATCAAGATCGAGATTTGAATGGGCTGTTTCAATTTTTAAATTCTGTGCTTCCAAGTAAGTGCTGGCCACCTCAAATTTTCCAGAAAAATGACTGAGGGCAAACCCACTTCTTTCTATACAATTTAACTTTTTTATCTCAAAATTTACGGTATCATTTTGAAAATCTAAAGCTTCCAATTCAAGGTTAATGTCATTCACTACAATCCGATCATAATCCATCCCTTTGGGTGTCGTGGGCTTATTTTCATTTGCAATTTTAAAATTAGAACCTGTTAAATAAATTTTATCAAGTGTAAAGAGCCAATTTGCCTGGGTGGTATCAATAGCAATTGAATCATTCGAATTTTTTGAAGAAAAATAATCTATCAAAAATTGGAAATTCATCGCTTCCTCTTCCTTATATGTAATCAGGTTAATATTCGCCTGATCCAGTTTTATTAGCCCAATTTTCAATATGTGATTCTTGATGCTCACTTTATCGATATTAACTTTAATTTGTTTTGCAGAAAGAATATTGTTTTTATGTAAATCATTTATTTCGATATCCTTAATCAGAATATTAAAAAGTGCAGAAACTGTTACCCTGTCTATTTTAATCTCTGTATTTAGTTTCTCGGAAAGATAGGTGACGGTTAATCTTGCAAGAAATGATTGAGTGAAAGGATCTCGCAATAATAAAAAGAGCGTGAGTAGCAATGATAAAATCACTACTAAGGCGGTACCCATGATATTCAATACTCTTTTTTTGATAACTTTGTGCTGTTAAATTAGTTTTAATATATACGTTAATATGAGCACTTTTATTTTGGGAATTGAATCTTCTTGTGATGATACCTCAGCCGCGGTTATCCACAATTCGAAAATATTATCAAATGTGGTTGCAAATCAGTCCATCCATAAAAAATATGGAGGAGTTGTTCCTGAATTGGCATCGCGCGCTCATCAACAAAATATTATTCCAGTAATTGACAGTGCTTTACAAGAGGCAAATATAAATAAAAATCAGCTCAATGCCATTGCTTTTACAAGGGGTCCGGGATTATTAGGATCACTTCTGGTAGGAAGTTCTTTTGCTAAAACTTTTTCACTCGGATTAAACATTCCATTAATTGAGGTTGACCATTTGCAAGCGCATATTCTAGCTCATTTCATACAAGATGAACCCCATGATGACATCCCCAATTTTCCATTCCTATGCCTAACTGTTTCGGGTGGACACACTCAGATAGTGTTGGTTAAGGATCATTTTGACATGACCATTATTGGACAAACCATCGATGATGCAGCCGGTGAGGCTTTTGACAAAGCAGCAAAAATACTTGGGTTACCATACCCGGGTGGACCTCTTATTGATAAATATGCAAAATTGGGTAATCCTGATGCATTCAAATTTCCAGAACCCAAAATCGCGGAATATGATTATAGCTTTAGTGGTTTAAAAACCTCATTTCTTTACAAATTAAGAGATGAACTTAAATTAAATGAGCATTTTATTGAAGCGCATCGCGATGATTTATGTGCGTCCATTCAAAAAACCATCGTTCAGGTATTAATTAAAAAACTTGAGCTTGCTGCTAAAGAACTTGGGATAAAAGAAATTGCAATTGCAGGTGGTGTTTCAGCCAATTCGGAATTAAGGCAAAGTTTACTCGATAGACAAAACACGCTGGGATGGAAAGTTTTCATTCCTAAATTTGCTTACACCACCGATAACGCCGCAATGATAGCCATTACAGGATATTTAAAATTCATCAAAAAAGAATTTACAGATTTCGAAGCTACGCCTTATGCCAGAAAAGATTCCAGAGATTAAGGGTCCATTTCTTCAAAACTATCGTAATATATTGAATGGATGTGTTTCCATTTTCGGTAATAATGGAAATAATACTTTGGGGTTTTATCTTTAGGTAGATGATCCTGCACATAAATATTTAATAAATAATCGTAAAAATTAATGGCAAGGTTTTTACCGGCGAACTCAGCTAAATCATAAACATCAGCAATATTCATGGCATTCATTCTCCGGGGATTATACAACCCTCCGTTATCCCACCAGGTACCAATAATAGCATTTGAATAAGGATTTTCCAAATCATCACTAATTATATAACTTGAATAAAGAATCGGAAATTTTTCATCAGGAACATTATTTCTGCTTAACTCAAACCATGTATTGAGGCTAATCGTTTCAATATTTATTATTTTAACTATTTCATAATCATCATCCTCGATCTCTTCTTTTTGAGTAGATTCTTCAAGTTGCATCTGTGCAAGGTTTAACACATACGAACTATCATTTAAGGCCATAAATTTATCTATTTGTTCGTACTCATAAACTGTAATTCCCAATGCATTAAGTTCCTTAACCATGCTTTGTTTGCATTTTGAAATAAAGAGAGAATCATCAATATGCTTCAGAAAAACACTTTTTGCAATTAGAATAGAGTCTTCATTAATACTTTGCAAACTATCCTCCTGAATAATTAAGTATGTTTCCAAATTTGATTTAAATAATTTCTTTGGAAAAAATATCAGCACCGAACGTTCTTCTTTATTTGATACAAAGGAACGTGCAATTTTTCTAGCCATACTGCATGAAATAAGAAAAAAGCCAATTAAAAGAAGCAAAGAAATTCTGAAGTAATTCAATTTAGTGCCTTGCATAATGTCATTATTTGTAAATTGACCAGACAAAGAGCTCACTGATTGTGTTAGCTAGCAATGCTTTTTTAGCAAATGCCATGCCATATCTTGCTTAAAACAGGAACAGATTTAACTTGGGGAGTACTTCTTATTTTAACCTTTCAATCTCTTAATTATTCTCTGGATCAATCTCA
Organism: Bacteroidales bacterium; assembly: GCA_963675215.1. Taxonomy (GTDB): domain Bacteria; phylum Bacteroidota; class Bacteroidia; order Bacteroidales. Next base: position 2,107,296 of record OY775914.1, on the reverse strand, counting down.
GTAAAAGCATCATTATAGATTGTTTGCAGGCTTTTACTTCTTCGGTTATAATGGTAATAGAAAGTGGGATTTGTATTTTTAGGTAAATGATCCTGAATATAAACATTTAATATGTAATCGTAAAAATTTATTGCATATTTTTTCCCTGCAGTTTCGGCCAATTTATAAATATCGCTCATTTCAACTGAATCAACCTTATAACGATAAACCATATCTATATTATTCAATGGTTTATAAAACTCCCCTTCCATTTCATCAAAAATGTAATAGCTCGAATATAAAACCGGATAATTTTCATTCGGAACTCTATACCTGCTTAGCTCAAACCAGGAATTTAAATTAATGGCATTTAAATCTACTTTGGTTGAGTAAAGTGAATAATCGAAAAAATCTTCAACCTCTTGCTTCAAAAGATACTCCTCCAGTTGCATTTGTGCAAGGTTTAGAACATACGAACTGTCTCCAAACTTCTGAAATTCATCCAGTTGCTCATATTCATATACTTTTAATCCATAAGCTTTGAGTTCGCTAATCATGCTCTGTTTGCATTGGGCTATAAAAAGAGAATCATTAACATGCTGCAAAAATAAGCTGTTATAAAACAGCAGTGAATCTTCATTTATTTGTTGGGTAGAATCAAAATTAAGAATGGCATAACTTTTTAAATTATTTTTATACAATTCTTCAGGTAAAAATATTAATACGGCAGGTTGCGATTCATTTTTTACATAACTCTTGGCGATTTTACTCTCAATGCTACATGACGCGAGTATTGCAGCAATAAATAAAAGAAAAATAAAATTAAGTTTAGTCTTCCTGGTTTGCATCTTAGCAAATAATTTAGAATAATATCAGAAATATTTCTGAATAATCATCTTAGTCAGCGAGTAATTTTCCTCCAAATGCCATGCCATAATCCTCTGCCTGTTGAAGTTCGTCTTCGCTTGGTGAAAATTTCACAAAAACACCCTCTTCGAAATAGTTCAATTTCAAATTCTGTAAATTGGTTTTTATGTGATCTTTACCCTCACCGCTCCATCCATAACTCCCAAATCCTCCAGCTAATTTTGCTTTATCGCGTATGGGGCTAATTACAGCAAATAATTTATAAATAGGTAATAAAATATTCTGATTTATTGTTGGACAACCGACAATAATTCCTGCACTGGCAGCTATTTTAGCATCCAACTCACCAACAGGTGTTGTCTCTATATCCATGATTTCAACTTTAATATCTCCGGCCTTTTTAATTCCTTTGGCAATTTTTTCGGCCAATATCCCGGTTTTGTGATATGCAGATACGTAGGCAATAAAAACACGTCTGGAGTCTGGTTCCTGAATGGCTACTTTTGAATATTCTTCTGATAAATCGACATATTTTTTCCAATGAGAACGAAGTATGGGCCCATGTCCTGTACAAATTGTTTTAATGTCTAAAGGCCTTATTTTTTCAATGGCCTTAAGCATAAACTTGCTAAAGGGCTTCAAAATTACATCGAAATAATAACGGAAGGCATCGTCGAAATCGCCAACTTTATCGTCAAACATTTCCTCATTACAAAAATGCGATCCGAACGAATCACAGGTAAAAAGTAATTGGTCTTCAACTAAATAAGTATAGATCGAATCCGGCCAATGTAAATTAGGGGCACTAATAAAATTAAGTGTTTTATTTCCCAAATCGAGGGTATGACCATCCTTTACAACGAGACTTGGGAAATCAATACCCATCAAATCTTTTAAATAGCGAATCGCATTCCCGCTCCCAACAACTATTGCTTTCGGGGCAATGGCCAATAAGTTCTTCAGATTACCTGAATGATCGGGTTCTGTATGGTCAACAATAATATACTCAATTTCAGCAGGATCAACTACTGATTTAATTTTTTCTAAATAAATGTCCCAAAATTTCTCTTTTGAGGTTTCAATGATGGTTTTCTTTTCTGCATTAATAAAATAGGAATTGTATGTGGTTCCATATTTCGTTTCCATCACCACATCAAAAGTTACAATGTCATAGTCTAAAATTCCTATCCATTTTACATCCTCACTAACATCAAGTACTCTTTTATCTTCCATCTCTTTTTTACAAAAATTTACAATTCTAAGCTCATTTGCAGATTTGGATCATCATCATCTAAATCCTTGGAATCCTTATCCACTTTTTTATCGTTAACATTTTCTTTCTGATCTGTTGCCTGAACATCATTGGGTTCACTTACTTCCGCTATATTTTCTACTTCATCTTCTTCTGTCTCATCCTCCGGTGGCTCATAAGGTTCAGGTTCAAGCCAGTTAAAAGATTTAATTGCATAATTTGATACCCGTTTTCCTTTTGCTTTATAACTTTTCACGCCAATAAATTCATCCAATTTAATAATCTCATTGGGTAATTCTTTCAAATTTGCTTTATGATCAAATAAAACTTCAACAACAGGTAAATAATCCAAACTTATACTAATCAACTTATTATCTGGATGTTCAGGAATAAATTCAATTTTTTTGTTACCATTTGTAGCAGGGTCGATCGTAAATCTTTTGATGTAGGTTTTATCCTGTTCTGCATCAAAATAAATTGCAGAAATAATTTTTCGGTCATCAAATTTTTCGATTAAAATCATATCCTCATCAAAATGATTCGACAGATCATAATTCATTAAACGAAAATACCCCGATTGCATGATGGTTAAAATTTTATCTTCTCCTTTAAAGGCTCCTAAAAGAATTCCTCTTTCATCAGAATTTAATCTTTTTACACTATCATCATACCAGATATCACGGGCACCCAGGGTTGAAACACCTTCTTCTCTTTTAACAATTGATTTAATAGAATGCTTGGTTAGCGTATTACCCTGAGAGCTCCTTCCTTTGATAGCTAACTCAGAGAAATCATAATCGAATGAAAGTTTTTTTAATCTTGGTTTTGGACGCAAATAAACCTTTATAGTTTCGGCCTCACCATTCGGATTTACTGAAAAGTATAAAATTTTCGATCCTTCAGTTCCTTTGGTTAGTGAGTATTCCTTATCTCTTGTTACCCCTAAAACGGAGAACCGTTTCACATAAATCTTCCCTTTACGTCCATCACGATAAAGCATATTATAAACCGTACGATCATCATTTTTCCTGAAAACATCCAAATGAATGACTTCTTTTCCGACAAAAACTTTAGGCGCCACTTTTGTAACCAGAAATGTTCCATCGGCTCTGATAGCAATCAGGTCATCAATATCGGAGCATTCGCAAACAAATGTATCTTTCCGAAGGCTTGTTCCTGCAAAACCCTCTTCAAGGTTAAAATACAGACGCTGGGTTGCTGCTGCTACCATTGTTGCCTGTATGGTATCAAAATTTCTAATCTCAGTTTTTCTTTCCTTACCAGCCGAATATTTTTTCTTGATTTGACGGTAATAATTGATGGCGTAATTTATCAAATTGGCTAGATGATTTTTAACTTCTTCGATATCACCTTCTATTCCTTTAATAATCTCATCAGCTTTTAAGGCACTGAATTTTGAGATTCTTTTGATTTTAATCTCAGTCAGCCGAACAATATCTTCTTTGGTAATTTCTCTTCTAAAATTCTTTTTAAAAGGCTCAAGCCCAACGTCTATTGCTTCTAAAACGGCTTCCCAGGTTTTGCACTCTTCAATTAAAATATAAATTCTTTCTTCAATAAATATTTTCTCGAGAGATGAAAAATGCCATTGCTCCTCTAATTCAGCAAGTTTAATTTCAAGTTCCTTTTTAAGCAGCGAAACCGTGTTATCGGCAGACTCCTTTAACATTCCTTTCACACCTCTAAACTCTGGTTTCCCATCATTTATAACACAGGAATTTGGAGAGATTGAAATTTCACAATTGGTAAAGGCATAGAGGGCATCTATGGTTTGATCGGGCGAAACACCACTGGCCAAATGAATTAAGATTTCAACATTTTCGGCTGTGTTATCATCTATCTTTCGAATTTTAATTTTCCCTTTGTCGTTGGCCGAAATAATACTATCTATCAGGCTGGTAGTTGTTGTTGCGAAAGGGATTTCAGTAATGGCAAGCGTTTTTTTATCTTGTTGCAATATTTTAGCCCGCACCCTGACTTTTCCACCTCTAAGGCCATCATTATACTTCGAAAAATCTGCCATTCCACCCGTTAGAAAATCAGGATAGAGTTCAAAATCCTTATCTTGCAAATATGCGATACACGCATCAATTAACTCGATAAAATTATGCGGAAGAATTTTTGAGGCTAAACCTACCGCAATTCCTTCAACACCTTGAGCTAATAATAATGGGAATTTTACAGGAAGACAATTGGGTTCTTTATTTCTACCGTCGTAAGATAATTTCCAATTGGTAGTTTTAGGATTAAATGCAACTTCGAGCGCAAATTTTGATAATCGCGCTTCGATATAACGGGCTGCAGCTGCACTATCGCCTGTTAAAATATTACCCCAGTTTCCCTGAGCATCAATCAATAAATCCTTTTGACCCAATTGAACCAAGGCATCTCCTATCGAAGCATCACCGTGTGGGTGATATTTCATGGTATGGCCAATAATGTTGGCTACTTTATTGTAACGGCCATCATCAAGCTCTTTCATGGCATGCAATATTCTGCGCTGAACAGGTTTCAGTCCATCAAAAATATCAGGCACAGCTCGTTCTAAAATAACATATGAAGCATAGTCTAAAAACCATGTTTCATACATCCCTGACAGGTGCATGGTTTTATGTACCTCACCAGAGCTTGTTTCTTTACTTTCAGGCTGTGATAGTTTATCTTTTAGGTCTTCAGTTCCATCCATTGACTAGATCAGGTTTTAGCATTGCATTCATTTACTCGCAGTAATATTACAATATATTATCAAACTTAATTTAATGAAATGATTTATTAAAATTTCTACGAAGTTACCTCAATATTGAAGCACAAGTAGTGATAAGAAAATTTCTAATTCTCTTTTAAAATATAATCATCATATTCTATCTCAAATCTGAGTTTATGTTTCGACTCCTCTTGAGCTAATGAAAGAAAAATATTCTTTAGTGCATCAGTTGGTGCCTTTGCAGCAAGATTTGTGTATAATTTAAATGCTGATTTTTCTTTTTTCATTGCAACGATAAGTGCATCTTGGTAAGACATATTGGGAGTAACTTCAACATCCACCAAATAATCAGCAATTTGCAAATCATAAATTTTCTCATCTCTTATTTCAAAAGTGCCTTCATCCTTTATTTTAAGCAGCCTTGATTTATGGCTCATTTCTTCTTTGGCAAACTGTTCAAACACCGTTTTCATTTCGGCATTTTTTGCTTGTTTTGCTAAGGAGGAATAGAATTCAACAGCTTCTTGTTCAGAAGCAATTGCAAACTCTAAAATGTCGTTAATTGATTTAAATTCTTTCATTAAAAATATTATTATTCAGATTAAATTTTTAGGTCATACAAATATAAAAATTATAACATTCATAAATGCTAACAATAACTTAATTACTCAACACATCATTATTTAATTCTATAAAAACTAAAAACTCCCGCCCTCTAATAAGAGCGGGAGTTTTAACTAACCTAACTAATCTATCTAAATGATTCCCTGATCCAACATAGCGTTGGCCACTTTAAGGAAACCTGCAATATTAGCACCTTTAACATAGTTAATGTACCCATCATCCTCAGTACCGTGTTTTACACAAGCACCATGAATATTAATCATAATATTATGTAATTTCTCATCAACTTCCTCAGCTGACCAATTCAGTTTCATTGAGTTTTGTGACATCTCCAAACCTGAAGTGGCAACACCACCAGCATTTACGGCCTTACCAGGTCCGAATAACACTTTATTGTCTAAGAAAACTTCAACAGCATCAGGAGTAGAAGGCATATTAGCACCTTCAGCAACACAAATTACACCATTTTTTACAAGATTTTGAGCATCTTCTTTACCTAATTCATTCTGAGTGGCACAAGGTAGCGCAACATCTGCTTTTACTTCCCATGGGCGTTTTCCCTGATGAAATTCTGCTTCAGGAAACTCATATGAATATGGTTTAACGATATCTTGATTTGAGGCACGAAGTTCTAATAGATAATCAATTTTTTCTCCAGAAATACCATCTTTATCATAAATATATCCGTCAGGACCTGAAATGGTAACTACTTTAGCTCCTAGTTCAGTAGCTTTTTTAGCTGCACCCCAGGCCACATTTCCAAAACCAGAAATAGCTACTGTTTTTCCTTCGAAAGTTTCATTTTTAGTTGCTAGCATTTCTTTTGCAAAGTAAACAGTTCCATAACCTGTAGCTTCTGGGCGAACAAGGCTACCACCCCAGTTTATTCCTTTACCGGTTAATACACCAGTATGCTCACGAGCCAATTTTTTATACATTCCGTATAAGAACCCTATTTCACGTCCGCCAACACCAATATCACCAGCCGGTACATCAGTGTCCGGTCCGATAGCATGAACAAGCTCTAACATGAAAGCCTGGCAAAATCGCATAATTTCATGATCTGATTTTCCTTTAGGATCAAAATCAGAACCACCTTTACCACCACCCATTGGAAGGGTTGTCAGGCTATTCTTAAAAATTTGCTCGAAACCTAAAAATTTCAGAATACTGAGGTTAACACTTGGGTGAAATCGTAATCCACCTTTGTACGGTCCAATCGCATTATTAAATTGGATGCGATATCCTAAATTTACTACAACTTTCCCATCATCAGTAAGCCATGGCACTTTAAATGTGAAAATTCTGTCTGGTTCAATGATGCGTTCAATAATTCCTGCAGACTCAAACTGAGGGTTTTCATTTACAACGTCTTCTAATGATTCCAATACTTCGCGAACAGCTTGTAAATATTCCTTTTCTCCAGGATGTTTTTGCTCAAGGCCATTCATTATCTTTTCAAGATCCATCTTAAATAAGTTTAATTTATGTTTAGATCGTTTATTTATTTAATGTTAGTAATTAACATTGTTAAATAATTAACAGGGCAAAGTTACACTTAATTATTTATACAAAACAAACAATTTTAATAATTTTTTTGATTTATTTCCTGTTTTTCAATTTAGTTATTTATAGCAGTTTAAGTTAGTTGTGATTTGAAGTAATTCTACATTTTTACATTTCCTATAACAATCTCATAATAAACACCTCTAGATACGCTCTCCCTCTTCCACATTATTAAGATTTAATCAGTAAAGCATTCGTTTTAAAATACAAATTTACTTAATAAAAGGCCATGAAATTTGATTAATTTATAGTCGGTTCCAAATTTACTTTTTGAAGTTGATAATTATGGAACTTTAAGAGTTGCCATCGTATGTTTTCATATCCATCTCGGCGATTTTGATGCCTGAACTCAAAATCAGTGCGAATAAGCTTTGGATTAAAAAACTGAATACAATCTTCAAAGTCAGCACCGAAATTCATTAATACGTTTAAAAAGTACCAACTGATGTCGAATCCGGCAAAAGCGTAATTTCCGGGCTCTGACAAATATTTTTGTCTGTATTTTTTAATAAATGAAATTAAGTCACGATCAGAATAATCAACGAATGAAGAACTCAAATAATAAAGATTTAGATTTTTATACAGCTCTGTATCCATATTCTCAAACACTTCCCAATCAGGTATCCCGATAACCGTAACCGGAAATGTATCTCTCAGAATATTCAATTCAGTTAATACATTTAAGGCAAAGACATTATCGTCTGAATTAACAATAACAATATTGTTTCTGAATACTGACGCATTGTTTTTAAAGGGATTAAGACTGTCAACCTCATAATGCATACTAAGTATTTCATTATTAAATTGCGTTGAATCTTCCATCTTTAATTTAATATCTTCAGTTAGCAAATTGTGTCCTTCTATCTTGATATAAGGATGAAGCACGGGTTTCATGAGGGCACTATCAGTAATGGTTTCATTGTAAATCATCGCACTTACCAGGGCAGTATCTGAAGCTGCTTTTTCAACAGCCAGGTTATAAATATCGAGATTAGAAACCTTAAACTCTTCCTCCACCACTTCTTTAAGTGAATTTTTATAAACATTCAAAACATCATTTGCATAATCTTCATGATGATCAACAAAAAATATTTTTGCATTTTCATGATATTGACCAATCAACCTTTGAATATCTTCGTTCTGAAAGCGAACGGAAGGATTAATTTTAAAAACACTGGGATTTGAAGTTAAAACTTCTGATCGACCCGATAATGGATTGATGATTGGAATGCGATAATTCTTTGCAAATGCAGCTACTGATTGAAATGCTCCGTAAAAAAATGGGCCAATGATCAAATCCATTTCTTTTAATTCAGGTTCATTAATCACTTTAATTGCCTTGGAAAATTCTCCATCTACATCATAAACATGCAAATCAATTTTTAAACCCCGTTTTTCGAGTGAATCTATGGCCATCAGGGTTCCATAATAAAAGCTTAGAAATCGCAACGATGTACTATTTAAATAATCAAGCCGTGCTTGCTCGGGATCAAAGCCGGCAGTATCAATTTCTTCCAGATATAGCGGAATCATGAGCGCCACCTTGTATCTTCTCAGTCTGTTATTTTCTTTAGAAAAACATTTGAGGCTGTCTCTATTAATTGGAGCTTCAACTACTATTTCCTCCGGAATAATTAGGTCTGCAAGCACCTCATCCTTTGGCTTATAAGGCGCAGGTATTTTAATAATCTGCCCGGCCTGTGCTCGATTACGCGTACGTGGATTCAGACTTAAAACACTGGCATAACTTAAATCATAATACTTTGCAATATTTGATAATCTTTCTTTTTTCAGAACCCTGTGATTGATATAATCTAATTTATTTGTAATTTGTGGGATACGGATTTCTTTCCCTACATAAAAATACTCTCGAATTCCTGGATTTAGTTTCTTAATCTCATCTATACTTACATGAAATTTTAAAGCAAGCTTGTAAAGATTATCTCCCGGCAGACTGATGTAATTTATATCTTGATCCTTTGGTTTTTCTGGTGCCTTATTTGTTGCTGTTGGCAATATTGTTTTTTGTATCGGTTCTTCAATAACGCTAACCTTGCTATCGACGGGTATTTTCAGATATTGTCCTGCCCTTAGGGGTTCTGTTAAATTTTGATTTGATGCTTTTAAAACAGCTTGCGATAGTGAATAAATCGAAGCTATGCTCGCAAAATTTTCACCATTTCGAACAATGTGATAAAAGAACTCATGATTGCCAGTTTGATACGATTCTCGAATAGATGCGTCTCTGCTTTTTACAGGAATCTTTAGTTCCTGATTAATAAATAATCCATTCTTAGTCGCAGGGTTTTCAAATTTAATCTCTTCTATAGAAACATCATACAATTTTGATAGTGCATACAGCGTATGATCTTTTTCAACACGATGAATATAATACTCCTTAGAATTTATAATCCTTATTTGCTCAGATTTTTGAATTGAAACACTTGTCTGACCTAGTAAATTGCCCATGCCAATTGAGAGCATGAATAAGATCGCGAAAATTTGTTTTATCACTATTTTGGTTTTGAATATTCTCAATTAATTTGAATGATTAAATAACGTACTTAATTTTTATAAATTGTTTATTCCCATTCAATGGTTGCAGGAGGTTTCGAACTAATATCGTAAACTACCCGATTAACACCTTTCACCTTGTTAATAATTTCGTTCGAAATTTTCGCTAAAAACTCATAGGGCAAATGCGACCAGTCGGCTGTCATCCCATCCGTTGATCCAACAGCTCTGAGAGCGACAACATTTTCGTAAGTACGCTCATCGCCCATCACGCCTACCGATTGTTCAGATAATAGAATTGCACCTGCCTGCCAAATTTCATCGTATAAATTATATTCTTTTAGTCCATTAATATAAAGTGCGTCAACCTCTTGCAAAACCCTAACTTTTTCGGGTGTGATATCACCTAAAATCCGAATTCCTAAACCCGGACCAGGGAATGGATGCCGATTCAAAATATTGGCATCCATTTCGAGTGCTCTTCCAATTCGTCTAACCTCATCCTTAAACAAAGTATTCAAAGGTTCCACAATTTTCAGTTTCATGAAATCCGGTAATCCGCCCACATTGTGATGAGATTTTATGGTTGCTGAAGGGCCATTTACGGAAACAGATTCAATTACATCCGGATAAATGGTTCCTTGTGCCAGCCATTTTACATCTTCAATTTTATGAGCCTCAGCATCAAAAACTTCAATAAATGTCCCGCCAATAATTTTCCGTTTTCCTTCCGGATCTTTTTCGCCTTTGAGTTTGGTTAAAAATTGATCTTTTGCGTCAACACCTTTGATGTTTAAACCCATATGCTTGTATTGCTCCAAAACTTGTTCAAATTCATCTTTTCGAAGCAACCCATTATCAACAAAAATGCAATGCAGATTTTTTCCGATGGCTTTATGTAACAATACGGCAGCTACTGATGAATCTACACCACCTGATAGTCCAAGAACAACTTTATCATTTTTTAATTTTTTCTGAAGCTCAATGATGGTAGTTTCAATGAATGAATCAGGAGTCCACGACCCACTGCATTTACAAATATCAATGATATAGTTTTTCAATAATTCTTTTCCTTCAAGCGTATGGTAAACTTCCGGATGAAATTGAATGCAATAAGTAGGTTCACCAGCAATCTCATATCCGGCTACCTCAACATCATTGGTACTTGCAATAATTTTATAATGCTCCGGTATTGATAAAATGGTGTCTCCATGCGACATCCAAACCTGACTTCCAATGGCCATATTTTTCATGAGGGCATTTTCGCCATCAATAAAATCCAAATTGGCACGGCCATACTCTCTTACTTCTGATCTCATCAATTTTCCACCATCAGATTTAGCCAAGTATTGAGCTCCGTAACAAACACCTAATAAGGGATATTTATTCCTGATTTTTGACAGATCTGGATTTGGGGCATCTTCATCCATCACTGAATAAGGGCTACCTGAAAGAATAACTCCTTTCACATTTTCTGAAAACTCCGGAATTTTATTGAAAGGATGAATCTCACAATAAACGTTCAATTCTCTGACTCTACGGGCAATAAGCTGTGTGTATTGCGATCCAAAATCTAAAATAATAATGGTTTCTTCCATGCAGCAAAGATATTTATTTTTTCCTTAAAAACAGGATGGATAAATTAGCGGATTATGAACATCAAAGGAGTATTTTTAAAAGCATTTATTTAAAATCCTGAATTATATTGTAATTTAGTGAAATAATTAGAATTACGATGGCAAAAAGAAAATACATAAGTAAAAAAAAACAGAAAAAAACCCCATCCGGAGGCTCAAGAATAGTTAAATTTCTATCCTTGTTAATTATTCTGATTATTGTTTTGGCTTACCTAAGCTATCATGGTTGGAATTCAAAACAAACAGAAAACCTTGCTGCTATTTCTACAATTGTGAATACATCCATGGGACCCATTGAGTATGCAAGTAAAGGGCAAGGGCCCATTATCTTGATTTCGCACATGGAAGGATCCGGAGCAGACAATATCATTCTTTTCGATGAACTTATCGATGCCGGGTATCAGATTATTTGTTCGTCTCGTCCTGGTTATTTAAACACGCCAATTAATGATAATGCTACTTATAAATACCAATCCGAACAATTTGCCGAACTCTTAGATTATCTGAACATTGACCAAAAAGTGATCGTTTTAGGAATTTCAGCCGGCGGACCGGCTGCTATAGAATTTACAAGCAAATATCCTGATAAAACCTCCACCTTAATACTCATAAATTCGCCAACATTTAACATAGATTCTACCGCCAAGATTAAAAGGTTTTTAGCATTAAAAGAGATTCCATTTTTGGGTAATGGATCTGATATTGCATCCTGGATCATTTTTAATTTTGCACAATATTATTCCAAAGATATTTATGCCTCAATAGTTGAAAAAGGCATCAATTCAACAAATGAAACAAAATCAAGTAAATTTAATGCACTTATAAATCATTCAAAAGCTAAGAATGACTTACTTAATTTTTTGAAATGTACTTCACCCAGAAGCAAAAGGCATAATGGTTTGGTTAATGACATGCAAAACTTGTTAAGCTATGAAGGGGCTCCTATAAGGAATCGAATTCAAAAGCTTATAATTCACAGTAAAATAAATGGAATTATTAATTTTAGCCAGGCTGAAAGCTTCCAAAAAGAAAATGCAAATACTGAATTATATGTTTACGAAGGTAATGGCCATGCATTTTGGTTGGGCGAGGATTTAAGTCAAATCAATTCCAAAATTATTTCTTTTTTGAATAACGAAAAAACTATTAATCAGGTACAAAGTCCTGATCCAAAAAACAACCTTTACAAAGTAACCTGGGTAAATAATTCAGATGGAGCATTATTACAATTAAAAGAAAATGGAACCTTTAGTCTGGATTTCCCATCTGTTGATGAAAAGAAATATTACGAAGGAACATTTACAATCGTAGATAATCAAATTAGTTTCACTTATTCATCTACGGTAGAATCATGCGAAAGTATTTCAGGGGTTTATAAATTCAACATTTCTAATGACCAATTGGATTTAAAAACATTAAACGACAAGTGCAGAATACGCAAACAACACTTTTCGCAAGGTTGGTTTAAGATTGATTAATATTCAATTTCTGCTTCGTAAACAGCAAGGTTTTCTTTGGCATCTTTAACTTCTAATCGGATTTGATTCTTACCTTTTTTCATTCGATCATCAATTTGATAAATTAATTTATCATTTTTCGGATCATATTCCATTAAAATCCATGCTCCATTTAAGGTACCACGATATGAGCTAATGCCTGAAAACTCATCTTTAATCTCAAAACTAATGTGCTTATAGCCGGAAATTTTTTTTCCGTTATGAATGTTTAATGCCGAAATTTCCGGATTAATCGTATCAACCACAATCGTGAAGTCGCCAAAACTAGCAGATGACCCAACAACAAATCCATCTTTATAAGCACCACCAACGGCTTCAATTTCCTTATCCACAATTTTTGCAATTAATGCTTTTACTTGAAGGCCGGGAGCTAGGCTATCAGTCCTAATTCGAATCTCAAAGGCTTTGTGAACCGGAAATTTTCGCGTATGTATATGGTGAAGCTTTGAATAAGAATCGACCGGAGATTTGGCAACTTCGTATTCAAAATCGAATGAACAATAAAAACTTCCTTTCTTAAAAGACAACGCAATACCATCAGCCTTGAACTCATTATTCTTATCAAAATCAAACCAATGTACTTTTTGGCTCCTCGCATAAGTTGCTGTATCCATATTTGGTGTTGATTTAAGTACACCGGTTAATTTCGAAGTGTTTCCTGAAACATCTTTTAGCTCATAAACGAATTGATGATAAGCCGAATCGGTGAAATCATAGACTCCGTTATTTATCACCTCATCATAAATACTCAGTTTATTCCCCGGGTCAACAATGCTGCGTTGAAATCGTTGTCGGTTTTCAATATATTCGGAATAATCAATTAGGCTATTGATATACTTAGTTTCTGCAAAAGAGAATTTTTCGAGTCGATGGGAATAGATCAGATTTGAATCAATCCACAGCTTAATTGAATAAACTCCATTTCTATTATAAGTATCATTTAGCAAATCATAGGTTTTGATTCCAAATCCTATGCTGCCCGAAACCTCAATGGTATCATTTCTTTTTAATCTATTTTTTACCCCGCTTCCCTGGATTTTCTTTTCAAGTATCCTGTTTTTGCCTTCGATCCTGCTCTTTTCATTCAATGGGTACAGCCTAAATCCGGTTATTTTAGGACGAATATCATCCTTTGCCCGTATTCCAAAAAGTAATGGATTAATCGGAAACTCAGTCCCACTGTCTCGTATTTCGAAATGAAGATGTGGCCCATCAGATCCACCCGAATTTCCTGATTGTGCAATAATATCTCCTTTTTTTACAACAAACATTTCGGCTGGCGGATATAATCCTATACCAAATCGTTCCCTTTTGTATTGTTGTTTCTTTACATACTTGGCAATGGTATCAGAAAACTGATGAAGATGCCCATAAACAGAGGTATAACCATTTGGATGTTTGATATAAAGTGCTTTCCCAAAACCGGTTCCGGAAACACTTATTCGCGCTATATATCCATCGGCAATGGCATATACATTTTTGCCTATAATGCCATCGGTTTTAATATCTATACCCGAATGAAAGTGATTTGATCTTAATTCACCAAAAGTGCCAGAAAGTAATATCCGATAATCGACTGGTGATCTAAAATAGTTTATTGGATATTCTTTTTGCGCACTGAGGTTAACGAACCATAAAAAACTAATTACAAGAAATAATAACCTATTCATATGCTATAAACTAAAACTAACATTTAAGGTTATTAATTCTCTTACTGGTTTTCCCTTCTTGGTTGCCGGATACCATTTAGGGATAATCCTGATAACATCTAAAGCTGCTTCATCCAATAATGGATGAATGCCATTTACTATTCTGGCATCTGTAACGATACCCTTTTCATTAACCACAAAAGATGCGTAAACCTTACCTTGAATTTTCTCATTCTCTGCTTCCTTTGGATACACTAAATTCTTTGCTATAAATTTATCCAACATTTCTCGTCCACCCGGATAACGCGCTTTATAGGACAATCCTGAATAAAAGTAACGCCCATTAATAATTTGAAGGCTCGCAAGTAAGGAATCATTTTCATTATAAAAATCGATCTTCTCACGAACACCACATCTATCCTTCTCGATTATTTCATATGTTTTGTTGGTAATAAACGGAACCAATGAATCGTAAGCGGATTCTATCATTTTTGTTTGCGTAATACAATATTTATTATAAAGTGAATCTGCTTCAGGATCATCGTAAAAAGCTGCCATATACATACTTTCACAAAAGCCACATTGATCTTTCATCTGCAATCGTGTAAGAGCCTTATTAAAATAAGCATCGGGATTTGGAAACACTTCCAAAGCAGCATTGAATAAAGTATCTGCCTTTTCTAAATTTCCTAATTCAAGTTGTCTGATCCCCTCACTTACAAAAAATTGATTTCTTATATCTTGGGCTTGAATTATAAAAGTAAAAAGAATAAAGCAGGCAGTAACTGTGAGTTTCAATTTCATCTTTACATTCTCTTATATAACTAATTATCCTTTATAAAAAGGAAGTTTAACAACTTTTGCTTTCAGTAATTTATTTCTAACCTTAATAAAAATTTCCATATCCACTTTATTGAGGCCAACTTTCACATAGCCCATGCCAATTCCCTTCTTCAACATCGGGCTCATGGTTCCGGAAGTAACCTCACCAATTATTTCACCATCGGCATTACAAATTTCGTAGTGCTGACGTGGGATTCCTTTATCAACCATTTCGAAAGCAGTTAGTCTTTTTTTCAAGCCTTCGGCTTTTTGATTTGCCAAAAATTCCCGATCAATAAAATCATTACCATCAACAAATTTAGTGATCCAGCCTAAACCAGCTTCTAAAGGAGAAGTGGTATCGTCAATATCATTTCCATAAAGACAAAATCCCATCTCTAATCTTAAAGTATCGCGAGCGGCTAAGCCTATTGGTTTAATGCCAAACTCTTCACCAGCTTCTAATATGGCCTGGTAAATTCGCGGACCATCATTCTGCTCCATATAAATTTCACATCCTCCTGAACCTGTATATCCTGTTGTTGAGAAAATAATATCTTCAACGCCAGCCAGGTTTAGTTTCTTGAAAGTATAGTATTCCATATCAAGTACAGGTGTTGAGGTTAATTTTTGCATAACCTTTAAAGCATTTGGTCCTTGAATTGCAAGTTGAGCGATCTCATCCGATGCATTGTACAATTCTGCTCCCATGGTATTTTGTTGATTACACCATGCCCAATCTTTATCAATATTCGCAGCATTTACTACTAGTAAATAAGTTTCTTCATTAATCCGATATGTTAAAAAGTCGTCAACAATCCCGCCTTTACCATTTGGGAAACAAGTATATTGAATTTTACCATCTGTTAGCTTAGCTACATCATTAGTTGATACTTTTTGAACAAATTCGAATGCTTTTGGCCCTTTCACCCAAAACTCACCCATATGCGACACGTCGAACATCCCTACACTCTTGCGAACCGTTTCATGTTCAATATTAATTCCTTCAAAGGTAACCGGCATATTATAGCCTGCGAAAGGCACCATTTTAGCCCCCATCGATTCATGAATACTTGTAAATGCTGTTGTTTTCATTCTAAACTTATTTTAAATTATTTTTTTGCAAATTTATAAAAATGTATCACATTTTTGGTCAGTATAAATATTATATTTTAGGTAAAATACTTCGCTCGTAAACAATAAACGAATAATTGAAGTCATTTTGTGGATCATCATTCACATCAATTTTTTCAATTATTTTCCAATCACTAAAATCCACTTCAAAAAAAGTATCAGCTTCAAAATCCTTATGCACTCTGGTAAGATAGAATTTATTGGCATAAGGAAGAAATTGTTTATAAATTGAACCTCCTCCAATGATAAAACTCTCTTCCGTTTCACTGCAATGTTCAATGGCTTCTTCAATCGAATAAACGGTGGTACAACCTTCAAAAGTTTTTCCTTTTTTATCGGTAATAACAATATTGCTTCGTTTTGGCAAAGGGCCATTGGGTAATGACTCCAGGGTCCTTTCGCCCATAATTACCTGATGTCCCCGGGTTTTATCTTTAAACCATTTAAAATCTTTTGAAATATGCCAGAGGAGATCATTGTCTTTTCCGATGGCGTGATTTTGTGCTATGGCAACGATGATTGATATTTGTTTCATTTAGTAAATTGGTGTATTGGTAGATTAGTAAAATAGTAAATTGATTAATTCAAATATATGAGAATTAGGTTTTTTGATTTACCTGCTTAGAAATATACGCAATATATGAATTAAGTTTTTAGTTAAGCAGTTCAAGCTCAGAATTTAATATTTGGTATTCTTCCTCACTCAGAATTTCTCTTTTTAATGCTTTTAACAACCATGTATTTGTTTCAAACAAAGAACCTCTAGCGTAATAACAAAATTGCTTATTTTCTTTAAAAAAGTAACGTCCGTAACCTTCAGAAATATTTGCGCCTATTGAATCAGCAGATCTAATAATCTGATATCCTACTGTATTTAGATCAATTCGTTCCCAATTTGAGGCAATCTTATAAACTCTTTCAGCAATATCAATTGCTAGATTATAGATTTCTAATTCGTCAATTTTTGGATAACTCATAAAATGTACAAATCTACTAATTCACTATTTTACCAATTCACCATTAAATAGAGATTTCTCCCTTAATACTTGGATGCGCCTGATAATTCATCAACTCAAAATCCTCATACTTAAAATCAAGAATATTTTTAATTTCAGGATTCATTTTCATCTGTGGAATTGGGTATGGAGTCCGACTAAGTTGCAGTTTAACCTGATCGAGATGATTATTATAAATATGTGCATCTCCAAAGGTATGGATAAAGTCTCCCGGCTCCAGATCACAAACCTGAGCTATCATTAAAGTGAGCAAGGCATAAGATGCAATATTAAAAGGAACTCCCAGAAAAATATCTGCACTGCGCTGATATAATTGGCATGATAATTTACCATCAGCAACATGAAATTGAAACCAAGCATGACATGGAGGTAGTGCAGCTTTGCCATTGGCAACGTTATTGGCAAAGGTATCAGAAGTATCAGGCATTACACTTGGATTCCAGGCTGCAACGATGTGTCGTCGGCTATCCGGATTTTGTTTAATCTGATCAATAACATTTAATAACTGATCAATCCCCTCATTATTCCAATTCCGCCATTGCTGACCATAAACAGGTCCTAAATCACCTTCTTCATTGGCCCAATCATTCCATATATTTACCTTATTATCCTTTAAATATTTGATATTGGTATCACCTTTAATAAACCATAATAATTCGTAAATGATGGATCGTAAATGTAGTTTTTTTGTAGTCAGGACTGGAAATCCTTCCGACAAATCAAATCTCATTTGATATCCGAACACACTTATTGTGCCCGTTCCGGTTCGATCGGATTTCTTCACCCCTTTTTCAAGTACATATTTTAGTAAGTCGTGGTATTGTTTCATGCAATTAATTTAGAATGTTGAATACTGAATGTAGAATACTGAATTGTCTCAATAAAGACTCATTCTAAGTTTAATATTCAATATTTACTTTTTGTTAAGATTAGATTGAACTGTTTTTTGCTCTTTGCAAAGATTGCAATTAATTCATTGCATTCCTTCAAATCAGCCTCAATATCCGATGAATTTTCACAAATAGGCTTTCTGATAATAATAATCAAACACACTCTTGTTTCTCTTAATTCTTTTAATATAATCCTCATTTTATGGACAAAATCTTTTTTTGATTCTGCACCTTGAGCTTCTCCGTAATTTAATGCAGGAGAGGTTCCACTTCTTGTAAGTTGACTGGCCAAATGCGCTCCACTCCTAGATTGAGGTAAACTTTCTGCAACATTCAATATTCTTATGGAAAATGTAATAAGTCTTTCCTCTAAATCATATGTTCGAGTCATAATATTTAGATTTTTATTTCTACATTAAAAATTGAACATTTTACATTCTACATTAACCTAAAATCATCCCAATAATAGTAGCTGATAACAGCGAAGCCATCGCTCCACCCAATAAAGCTTTAAAACCTAATTGAGAAAGTGTGGTTCTCTTTCCGGGAGCCAGCGCACCAATTCCACCAAGTTGAATTCCGATGGAACTAAAGTTCGCAAATCCGCATAAAATATAGGTCGCTATGATGACTGATTTTTCATTCGCAAAAACACCACTCGCCATAAAATCTCTTAAGCTGGTATAGGCTATAAATTCATTCAAAATAATCTTTTCTCCAAGTAGTTGACCCACTAGCGTAATATCAGCTGTTGGAACACCAATCAACCACATCAACGGCGCCATGGTATATCCGATAACAAATTCTAAACTAAAGGCTTCAAATCGACCGTGCGTAAAAGCCGCCACCCAATCATTAATATCTGTCCATGCCCCAAGCTTCATGAAAATAAAATTTAACATAGAAATGAAAGCCAGAAATGCAAGAAGCATTGCACCAACATTAACTGCCAGCTTAACACCATCAGTCGTTCCGTTTGTAATTGCTTCTAAAATATTTGATCCGATTTTATCTTTTGAAACTTTAACTTTTGTTGAAATTTCTTCGGTTTGAGGTACCAATAATTTCGCCATTACCACTGCTCCGGGAGCAGCCATTACAGAGGCTGTAATTAAATGTTTGGCAAACAGAATTTGATCGGCAGGGTTTGACCCACCTAAGAACTTAATGTAAATAGCCAGCACTCCACCGGCTATCGTTGCCATCCCTCCTACCATTACCAACATCAACTCCGATTTGGTCATTTTATCGAGGTAGGCTTTAATTAGCAAAGGTGATTCGGTTTGTCCCAGAAAAATATTTCCGGTAGCTGAAAGACTTTCTGCTCCCGAAAGATTCAACAATCTGGTCATTACCCAGGCAAAAGCCTTAACAACTCCTTGAACTATTCCGTAATAATATAATACTGATGATAGTGCAGAAAAGAAAACAATGGTTGGTAATATTTGAAAAGCAAACATAAATCCAACCTTATCCTGATTTATTAAATCGCCGAATAAGAACACCGATCCATCTTCGGTGAATTTTAAAACCAGGATGAACATTTTACCAACAAACTCAATTAAAGATTGCACAGCTGGCACTTTTAATACAAGGATGGCTATCACAATCTGAATCCCTAAACCACCCAAAACAGTTCGTAAAGAAACTTTTCTGCGATTTGAGCTTAAAAAATACCCAATCAACAGGAGTGAGAAGACTCCGAGAATTCCTCGTAAAAATGAAATCAAAGTAAAACCTCCGCTTTTTACCTGGCTTTCTTCAGGAATATTTGCAGCATCAGTTGATTGAACTGAAACGAGAGAATCTGCAACCTCCGCAGAATTATTAATGCTTGTATCGATAATATCTTTGGCAACTGCTGCAGAATCTTGCCCAACAATAATACCTGTAATCAATAAAACAAGGGAAAAACCCGCAAAAATTAGAAAAAATTTGTTCGATAAGAATTTAAAATTCATATTTCAAGTATTATTTAATAATCTGAATTTATTTTAATATGTTAATCTGAAACATGAAATTAGGTCACTTTTAACACTTACAAATTCAAGAAATCTTCCTCCGCTGAATCTCATCTCTTATAACTGAAGCCTTTTCATACGCTTCACTATCAATGGCCTCTTTTAACATTTTATTTAATTCTGTGATTGAAAACTCAGCATAATCAGAATCCTGAGATCCAGATTTTGCTTTTCGCTCTTTCATTCCGGAAGCAGCTTTCTTTGTTTCATCTAATAATACTCCTGCTTCATTGAGCAATTGTTCATTCGTGTATATCGGACAACTAAACCGGATGGCAAGAGCAACAGCATCGGAAGTTCGGGCATCAATTTCACTCTCAATATCATCTCTTTCACAAATTAATTTTGCAAAGAAAACGCCTTGTTCAAATTTATTAATTATTACCTCCTTAACATTAATTTTATAATGATCCGCAAAGTTCTTAAACAGATCATGGGTGAGTGGTCGTGAAGGTTTCATTTTTTCAAGTTCGATGGCAATCGATTGAGCTTCAAACCCACCAATAATAATCGGCAATCGTCTCTTCCCGCCAACTTCACCTAATATGAGTGCATATGCTCCACTCTGAGATTGGCTGTATGACATTCCAATAATTTCAAGACGAATGTTTTGCATGGTGTAAATTTAGCAAAGTAATGATTTCTCGCAACGATTTAGACCGTAAAAGTATTAATAATTTCCAAATCGTTATGAACATTTTATCAACAGTGGTATTAGGTAAATGCAATAGGAGTGCGTATTCCATTATATCTCGAAATTTACATATAATCGCATAGCCTATTAGGCTGCCGAATTATTTCCCCCGTAATGAAAACTTTCATATTTTAGCTCACTGTAATTTTAACCCATCAAATATCGTACAAATGAAAAAACTATTTGCTTTATTAACTGTTTCATTATTGCCTATTTTATCGTTCGCGAGTGAGGCTGATCTGGTAATACCAGATGAAGTGAGATCCCAAACCATCCTTTATTGGGGATTTTTAATAACTTTTGCCGGTTTCCTGTTCGGATTATTCCAATTTTTAAAAGTAAAAAAAATAAAAGCACATCAATCAATGCTTGATGTTGCTCAGGTTATTTACGAAACTGGTAAAACCTATCTTTTACAGCAAGGTAAATTTTTAGCAATTCTGTTTTTATTTATTGGAACGGCTGTTGCTTTTTATTTTGGTTACCTCTCTGAATCCAACTTCGGATTTGGTGGCGTAGCAATGATCCTTGGATGGACTGTTTTAGGAATCCTTGGTTCATACAGTGTTGCTTGGTTCGGAATTCGGATGAATACACTCGCCAACTCAAGAATGGCTTTTGCTTCTCTGGAACGTAAGCCCATTAAATTATTAAATATTCCATTAACAGCAGGTATGAGCATTGGTGTAGTTCTAATCTCATTAGAGCTGATTATGATGTTAATTATATTGATGTTTGTTCCTGGTGAATACGCCGGAGCAAGTTTCATTGGTTTCGCCATTGGTGAATCTCTAGGTGCTTCTGTTCTTCGTATTGCTGGTGGTATTTTTACAAAAATTGCCGATATCGGATCTGACCTGATGAAGGTGATTTTCAAAATTGGTGAAGATGATCCAAGAAACCCTGGAACCATTGCCGACTGTGTTGGTGATAACGCCGGTGACTCGGTAGGACCTACTGCTGATGGTTTTGAAACCTATGGAGTAACTGGTGTTGCTTTAATTTCATTCATCCTTCTGGCAATTACTGATATTTCATTACAAACAGATCTTTTGGTTTGGATTTTTGTAATGCGTATCCTAATGATTGTAACTTCAATTGTTTCTTATTGGATTAATGGTGCCATCGCCAATGCAAAATACAAAAACGCTGACGAAATGGATTTTGAAAAACCATTGACTTCGCTGGTTTGGATCACTTCTATCCTTTCTATCGTGGTAACTTTTGCAGTAAGTTATTTAACGATTGCACATCTTCCCGGACAACTTTGGCTAACCTTATCAGTTATTATTAGTGCAGGAACTTTAGGAGCTGCTTTAATTCCTGAGTTTACAAAAATATTTACTTCACCAAATTCAACACACGTGAAAGAAGTTGTTGCTGCCTCTGAAGAAGGTGGAGCATCTTTAAACATTCTGGCTGGTTTGGTTTCTGGTAACTTCTCAGCCTTTTGGTTAGGAATGGTATTCTTATTCTTAATGTTCATTGCCTATTTTGCAAGCACATTCGGGCTTGGAGATGTGATGATTTATCCTTCTATTTTTGCATTTGGTTTGGTTGCATTTGGGATGCTTGGAATGGGTCCTGTAACCATTGCGGTTGACTCTTACGGTCCTGTAACTGATAATGCTCAGTCTATTTACGAATTATCGTTGATTGAAGAAACCGAAGGAATTTCTGAGGAAATTGAAAGAGATTTCGGGTTTAAACCAGATTTTGAGAAATCTAAGTATTACTTAGAAGCTAATGATGGTGCCGGAAATACTTTTAAAGCCACTGCAAAACCAGTACTTATTGGTACTGCCGTAGTTGGTGCAACCACCATGATTTTCTCATTAATTTTAGTGATTCAGCATACCTTACACGTAAAACCTGAAGAAATACTAAACTTATTAAATCCATTTACCATTATGGGATTCTTAGCCGGTGGTGCAGTTATTTTCTGGTTCTCAGGAGCTAGTATTCAGGCAGTATCAACCGGTGCCAGTAGGGCTGTTGCATACATCAAAGACAATATTAACCTTGACCCTAACGCACCTAAAAAAGCGGACTTAGAAAAATCAAGAGCTGTTGTTAAAATATGTACCCAATATGCTCAAAAAGGAATGTGGAATATTTTTATTGCCATTTTCTCTTTTGCCATGGCATTTGCGTTCTTATCTGCACCTTCAGGATCTAGTAACTTACCTGTTTCGCTCTTTATAAGTTACTTAATCTCAATCGCCTTTTTTGGATTATACCAGGCAGTTTTTATGGCTAATGCCGGTGGATCATGGGATAATGCAAAGAAAATTGTTGAAGTGGATATGAAAGAAAAAGGAACTCCCTTGCACGATGCAGCCGTAATTGGCGATACTGTGGGTGATCCTTATAAAGATACATCGTCAGTAGCGTTAAACCCAATTATTAAGTTCACAACCTTATTTGGTTTATTGGCAATGGAAATTGCAATTGCTCCTCAATTTAGAGAATTGGCACCTTATTTTGGAGTCGCTTTCCTTTTAGTGGCTTTATATTTTGTGTACCGATCATTCTATAAAATGAGAATTAAGCAATAATTCAAAAATTAATACCATAAAAAATCCCTCCCGCAATGCGGGAGGGATTTTTTAATTCAGTCAATTTAATAATCAATTTGTAATAATTACTAACCCTGAGTTTTCAGGAGCTAATTGATATGAAACTATTTTAAACAATTAGAATATATACCTTATTGAAACAGCCCCTGCATCTCCCCAAAATCCGGAGTAACCACTTACATTAAGTTCAGGTTTCCAGTCAAGACTTATATTAAATGGGATTCCAGGGAAACTATATTCTAAACCAAGTATGCCGTCAAAACCAATAACAGTATACGAATCGTTATTATCTGCCCATTTAACATTTTTCCCATCCCAAAATCCAACGTGAGCTCCAACACCATAATACCATTTTAAGCCGTTTGCATTAAATGCCTGGTTATGAATTTCATATAGGCCAGTAACGCTCAATCCATGCCATCTGCTTGCAACTAAAAATTCGAGTGCTGCTTTTTCTCCAACAAAGGTTTTGATAGTCAATCCATTTGCCCATCCACCTCTTAATCCAATTCCTGTATTGTAATCTTGTGCACTGATGTATGATCCCATACATACTGATAATGCAAATACTAATAATAGTTTTCTCATGGTTTTCTTTTTTATAATTGATAATTTATTTGTAAAATTTAAATTTGATATTGTATAGTTGATCTTTAAAATATTTACTCGAGTACTTAACATTAACTTACATCTTCATATCCACTTTTGATAATCGTTGAAAGTAATTTGAACCGTTTGATTGCACTAATTGTACTACGTGAATTTGCCGGAATGATTATGGACTGACCGGCTTCAAGCAAGTTAGATTGATTGTCAATCATTATTTCTGCACTTCCTTCTATAAACTCTATAAAATTATCGAAGGCCAAAACCTTTCCAACCAATACCCCCCCCGAATCAGATGATATGGCACTTATGGAGCCGGTGATCCTTTTAATGATTGTCTTCGTAGCAATTGAATTCGGAATATATTCAATGTATTCATCCACTTTGAAAGCTTCTGCTTTCTTTAATCCATCGTTTTCCATCTCATTTGTTTATTAGCGTATTGAATAACAATTATTCCGAAATTATTTTAGTCGTAATAATTTCATTTTGTACAAGTTTGGTCCTAAACAAAAAGGGGTTAAATAGAGTTGTTATCCTTACTTTTTTGACGACTGCCAAAAGACAAGTCCACCAATCGCCATTACACCAATACCAACCAGTGGTGACCAATTAAAATGATGTGACTTATTTGCAGTTATCTTTAATTCTCCAATATCAACTATTTTTTCCTTGGTAAAAAAAGTTACTGCAGTAAATATGGTCAACCCTAATCCAGCTAAGATGATTATAATTGCTATCTTTTTCATTTTTCCTATTATTTTGTTTGTGTTAAAAGCTAATTCTAAAAAATTTATCTTCCCCGAATAAGTCTAAGCAATATGGCAATTATGGCAATGACCAGAAGCACATGTATTAGTCCTCCAACGTTTAAGCCAACATATCCGATGGCCCAGGCGATAATTAGAATCACTGCAATGATATATAGTAATTTACCCATGGTTTTTCTTTTATAATTGAAATTTAACTCTTCTGTTTTATTAATAAGAAGCAATTAAATACTTTTTACCAAATCATTAAACGCATCGCCTAACTTGTTCATATCGCGACTAATCTCAGTTTTAAAAAATTCCCAGTTGTTTTTTCCTTCAGCTTTATATTCGGCAAGGGTCTTCTTCATATCCGTGTTTTTTTGTTCCAATTCTGCAAGCGCTTTTTCATAGCTTGCTTTATTTTCCTTTTTTTCGTTTGCTATTCTGGCTTTGAAGTCGGCTATGATTATTTCATGGGCTGCAATTTTTTCTTCGTAATCCATTTTAAATTGCTGATATTCAGTTATGGAATCAAGTCGTGCCTGATCAAGATTGCTTTCTGCTTCCTGTACTTTGTCCTTTGCATTTTGTACTTTTTCGGCCGACGATTGGCAACTACTTATCATTATTGCTAATGTAAACATGGATAAAGCAAGGATTAAAATTGTTTTTTTCATCTGTAAATAATTTTTAATTAATAAGTTGTGTAGAAATTGTAATTTAAATGAAATTCATTTCCTTTTTTGTACTAATTGGCAATTAAACCAATTCGGAAATTTTGAATACATCCTTTTTTGTAATTAATTCTTTAATTTGAAGTTTTCCAAAAATTTTCTCTAGCCAAATCTCTTCATACATTAAATCAGCTTCTGTAAGTTTTTCAAACTTATCGTTAGTCTTATTATTTTGCTCAATACGATTGATTTTTGGTTTTGTTGTTCTCATTTTTTTGAATTTTAATCCCTTAACCAGTGGGATAAGCGTGAATGAATTTTATAAATATAAGTGCGAACTTTATTGCTGAAAATCATTACACAATTTGCAAATGAATTGCTATGCTTCTTTTCTATTCATAATAGTCTAAGAGTTTCATTAACTTGTTTAAGTTAGGCGATAGGATAATTTCTGTTCTGCGATTACCGGCTCTTCCTTCGATAGTTTCATTTGAATCAAGCGGAAAAAACTGTCCTCTGCCTGAAGCAATAATCCTACCGGAATCGAAACCATTTTCATCTGTTAATATTCTTACGATTGATGTCGCTCTGGCTGTACTGAGGTCCCAATTATCTTTAAACTTAGCTGTTTGAACTGGAACGTTATCTGTATGACCTTCGATCATTACCTGAATATCTTTGGTTTTGTTAAGTACAGAAGCAAGTGACTTTAATGCCTCAGTTCCTTTTGGGTCAACGATAGAACTTCCAGATTTGAAAAGTAATTTTTCGGCCAACGACACATAAACATTTCCAACAACAGTGTAAATAGAGAGTTCATCAGTTTCGTAATTTATCAAGGCACTTGCGATCGAATTTTTAAGATTACTCATGACATCCCTCTGTGATTGAATAACAGCTTGAAGATCTTGCAACCTGTTTGCTTGATCGGCAATGGTCATATTCGATTCAATTTGATTATGGTTAAGTGAAGCTTTTTCCAATTTTAGATCATTTAATTGCTCACTCCCAAAATAGATTTTAGTATTTGACTTGGTTAGGTCATCTTGCAATATTTCAATGACTGCGGAAGAAGCTATATTTTTTTTGTATAGCACATACGTGGTATATGACAAACCCAGTGTTAAAGCCAGAAATACGAGAATAAATATGGTTTTCAATTTGTTAAGATTTAAGTCGTGAAATAATTTTCACTAATAACAAAGTTGAAACAATCTTAAACTGAAACCATTACACAATTATTAAATAATGTTACATATTTCACACGTTTTCAAGATTTCTTTTACGCTTTTGCTTAAGTTGTTTGTAAAAAGAAGGGGTAAGTCCGGTAATTTTCTTGAATTGGTTGGATAAATGCGCCACACTGCTATAGTGTAATCTATAAGAAATCTCGGTGAGATTCAATTCGTCATATAGCAGCAATTCTTTTATTTTTTCGATTTTATGGATGATGATGTATTGTTGAATGGTGATACCTTTAACTTCTGAAAATGTATTGGCAAGATAGGTATAGTCATAGCCTAACTTCTCACTGAGGTAATCGGAATAATTGACTTTGGGCACTTCATCGGTATAATGTATCATTTCGGTAATCACATTTTTTATCTTTTCAATTAAAATGCTTTTTTTGTCATCAAGTAATTCCAATCCCGATTTAAGCAGGTTTTTCTTAAGCAGATGACGCTGTTCCTCCGTGATATCTTCCATGACCTCAACCGAGCCAAGATCAAGAATTACATATTTTAGCCCAAGCTTTTTTAACTCTTGCTTTACCACCATTTTGCACCGCAAACTGACCATATATTTTATATATAGTTTCATACCTTGAAGTGATAGATATCTTTTTTAAGAATATTGCAGATTACTTTTCCCAATGTCTATAATTATAAATAATACTTATTGTTTAAAGGATTATTTTATCATGTTTAAAACAAATATAATCAAATAATTGCGAGTTATATCATGTATGATTCTTTCTATAAAATGAGATTTAAAAATGATTCGAATAATAAATTAAAAAAAATCTTTAAGACATTAGCTTCGATGCGCTATCGTTTAGGGAGCCATAGATCTTTGATCTAATACACTTTATTTCATTACAAATACAAAACGCTATCTATTGTTTTTTAACTTTTTCTCAATGTATTTTGAATTTAGTATCCTGAGCGTTCCCATATAATCCAGTTTAAATTCGATCAAATCTCCAACTTTGTATTTCTTCTTATTTTCGTCAAGATCAATGACAATCATATCTGAGCTGGCGCCTGCTATTTTTATCGTTTTATCTACCAATTCAAGGTGATTCACATCCACATCGAGTAATCCGATGTCAATAATTGCCCTGTACGAAGTTTCACCAATATTTTTTTGGTCAAACTCAAATTCATCTCCTTCCACATTGCTTCCGAGTTCTCCTTCAGGAATCATTGGTTTTTCGTTTAATTCAATGATCTCAGAATATAGCCTAAACGCATCCGAATGCATTTTTTTAAAAGGTTTGTTGTTATAGACATCAGTACCTAAAAACAAGGTCTCACCCACCCTAAAATGGTTGATTCCTTTTGGAAGCAGGTTTTGGAAAATTAATGGAATGGTGACTGAAGAGCCTCCTGAAACATAATCGATTTGTCTGTTAAATTTAGCTTCAATTAATTGTTCGTATAAGCTCAATTGAATTAATTTATCATGATTGGGCAAAACACCATACAAGCAAGTTAAATTAGCGCCAATCCCAACCACTTTAATATTTTTTAATTTGAAAACACTTTCATAAAAGTCCATAAAATCTTCGCCCATCACACCCTCTCGAAGTTCGCCCAACTCAATCATAATGATTATTTTATGAATTTTGTTCTGTTTTTTAGCTTCCTCTGCCAAAAGCTTGATAGTTTCAAATTCAGTGTTCAAGCTTACATCTGCATATTTTACTACGGTTGGGATCGCAAGTTTTGCAGGAGGTTTAATGTAGATGGTCTCAATTTTAGGATTGATAGATTTAATCATCTTCAAATTCGAGACCCTTGAGTCGCAGATTTGTTTAATGTCGAATTTTAATAATTCTGTTAAATAAATTTTGTTTCCACTTAGTACTTTCGAAACAATGGACCATTCAATCCCGTTCTTTTTAAAAAGCGCATTGAGATAGTCAAAATTTAATTTTAATTTTTTGATGTCTAATGTTATAAATGCCATAATTTTATGTTTTAATCACTGTTCGTGTTATACTTTCCGATAAATGTGCTAATACTTCATAATTAAGCAGTTCGCTATTGTCGCTAAATGCGCTGACTTTTATTTCCAAGTTGTCTTGGTTTCCAATAATAACAACCTCATCCCCAACTTCTGCATCCGGTACATTCGAAATATCTACTATTATCATATTCATATTTACAACGCCTATTACGCTACATCGATTACCGCGAATAAGCACACGCCCTTTGTTGCTCAATGAACGGCTGTAACCAAAAGAATATCCAACAGGAATTAATGCAGTTTTAATGTTGGTTTGCGCAAGATATGAAATTCCATACCCTACAAATTCACCAGTCTTGATTTCTTTAACCGACATAATTTGGCTATGCCAACCAAGAATCCTTTGTAAAGGATCTATTTTGTTGTTTTTATGATTGATGTATTGAATAAAAACTTCGGTGCTAGACCAAAATCCATAGAGCATTATACCTATTCTTACCAAGTCCATCCTTGCTTTTGGATAAACAAATGCTGCCGCAGAATTGGCCACATGCTTGTATTTTAAATCGATCTCGTTCTTTTCGAGAATCTTCAACATTTTTTGATACTTTTTTAACTGTTTTAGTATTCTAGGGTGATTTGAAATGCTTTCGGCTCCGGCAAGGTGCGTGCAAAATCCAACTACATTAATGTATTCTTCATTTTCCTTAATCATTAAAACAGACAAATTCAATTCTTCCATATTTAAGCCCGAACGATTCATTCCTGTTTCAGCTTCCAAATGTATGTTTGCTTTAATGTTTAGTTGTCGTGCATAGGTAATTGCAAGCTGCAAGCGTTCAATATTAAAGATATAAAACTCGATTCCTTTTTTTATTACATCTTCCATATTTTCATCAGAAACCCAACCCATAATCATAATAGGTTTTGGTTCTGAAAGGCTTTTATAAACCCTGATCGCTTCGATATAACTAAAAACCGAGTAATGATTAATTCCATATTTCTCAAAAAGAGGCACAATTTGTTCTATGCCATGGCCATAGGCATTTGCTTTTACTACTGCTGATATTAAAACATTTGCCCCCATTTTTTTCTTTAAAAAAGCTATATTTTTTTCTAGGGCCTTCTCGTTAAGGGTTATAATGGAGCTATCTGTCATGCGATTATTTATCATTTTTAAAATTGGTATTTTTGTAAATGCTATTAAATATATTTATTCCGGTTTCGATTATTTCATCCGGGAAATCAAAATCCGGATTATGAAGCGGTGGCTGATTTTTTCCCGAGCCTAAACCAAAATAACAAGCATCATATTTTTGGGTAAAATACCCGAAATCTTCCGACCATTTAAATGGTTTTTCAATATTTTCGATAGTTAATCCTAAATGTTTTGCTGATCGTTCAACAATACGCACACATTCATCATTATTAACGGTTGCCGGAAATGCTTCACTATATAAAAATTCGCAAGCTAGTTTTTCTGCTTTCGATATTTCCGTTATTAATTTTTCGCAACTCCTCGTTAATAAATCCATGTCCTCATTTTCAAAGGCACGCAATGTAACTCTGATTTCGGCATAGCCCGGAGAAGTGCCAAAAGAGATCTCACCTAATTGAATGTGAATGATGGTGAGCAGGACAAAATCTTTAAAAGGCGTTTTATTCGCTCCTAATTCATGCAGTTTTTTAATGATTTCAGAAATGGCATTTGCAGGACTTATGCCATTTTGAGGCTCGGCAGCATGTGCTGTTTTGCCTCTAAGTTTAATTGTCATGCCTTTTGATGCCGATGCAAAACTCCCCTTTTTAAGAATGATTTGATGCTTTTCAAACCCAGGCACATTATGAAGCGCAAATAAATAGTCAGGCTTAAAGTTAATGAATTTTTGGTTTTCAACAACATCCCGCGCTCCTTGTTCTACTTCTTCGGCAGGTTGAAAAAGGAGAACAACTCTTCCTCTTGCCGGACGATTTTCAGACACTCTTTGAGCTAAACCTGTCAAAATTGCCATATGCCCGTCATGTCCGCAAGAATGCGCAATATGATCATTCACCGAGCTGTATTTAAGCCCCGACATTTCCCGGATAGGTAAAGCATCCAGTTCTGCTCTGAAAACAACAGTTTTCCCTTGCTCTTTACCATTAAAAACAAAAGCTACGCCTGTTTCTCCAAGTTTAATAAGCTCATCAGGGTTAAATTTCTTGACATAGTTTATGATCCGTTCAGAGGTATTATACTCTTTATTGGAAACTTCCGGATGTTTATGTAATTCCTGTCTTAGCTTTATAATTTTCCGATTCATTGATTTATTTTTTTAGACATCATTATCAAATAAGTCCTCATTTTGATGATCTTATCGCGTATGGAATGCTTGTATTAAGGCAAAAACAAGTGCAGAAAATGTGATCCCAAAAAAGTTTGCATCTAAAGCAAAAGGCAAGCTAATTTTTGTTAAAATAAGAATTAAAGTAGTTCCTCCACCAAATAACATTGAATAAAGCGCTGCCTTCGATGAAGGGTTTTTCAAAAACATCGTACCTAAAACAGGGATAAATAATCCTGAAACCATAAAGGCATAAGAATATAACATCAAATCAAGTACATTTTGCATCATTGTAGCAAGAATGATAGCCAATATTCCAATAACCAATGTTGCAAGTTGCGAATATTTAATACTCCTGGTATTTTTTTTTGAGAGCCTTAAAATATCTGTTGTGAAGTTACCCGATGCCGCCATTAAACAACTATCAGCCGTTGACATAATAGCCGAAAAATATGCTGACATCAGCAATCCCATTAACCCAATGGGGAAAATATGCGTTAAGAGTAAAGGCAGGCCTATCTCTTCGTCAATCGGACTTCCCGGAGCATATCCAAATTCAGTAAACATACCTTGTTCAAAAGCCACTCTGCCTAATAATCCTAAGCCAACACCCATAAAAGCCATAATCGGCCACTCAAACAAGCCGGCAATAAACCAGGCTTTTTTGGCTGTTTTTTCATCTTTAGAGGCATAAATACGCTGATACAAGGTCATGCCTACAAACCAAATGGGCACAATCGTAATTAGCCAGTTAATGAATTGAACAAAACTAATATTTGTAAGGCTTAAGAATTTATCGGGCAAATAAGCTTGTATGGCTTCCCATCCTCCAACTTTCACATAGCCTAACGGAATACCAATTAATATCAAACCAACCATGAGAATAATCCATTGAATGGTATCAGTAAAAATAACAGCTTTAAGTCCGCCAAGCACTGTGTAACCGATAACTACAATCCCCATTAATAAAACAGCATCTACAATTGTTATTGAAGGAAAGGTTGCAGCTGCTAATTTCGCACCGGCTAATACTTGAGAACTGGTAAATCCAATATAGCCTATCAACGAAATAACACCGGCAATTATAGCTACTCTGCCATTATAGTAATGATTTAAAACTTCCGGAAAACTCAAAAAGTTATGTTTTTTTGCCAAAGGATATATTCTGGGAATAAGTAAAATGGCACTTATCCAAGCACCTATGATACCGGTAAACAACATCCAGCTGCCTGACAGACCAATTAAAAAACCCAGCCCACCTAATCCAATTGAAAATCCACCGCCAACATCCGTAGCAACAACGGATAATCCTATGTGCAGAGAAGTCATTTTCCGACTTCCAACATAATAGTCTTCCTGTGATTTATTGCGTTTTAGAAAATAAACCCCAACACCGAGCATTGAAATCATATAAATCACAAATATTGAAATATCAATGATGTGAACATGCATAGTGCTACTTCTTATATCTCATTTCAATATACTTGCTGCTAAATCCGTATTTCTCATATAAAAATCGAGCTGGATTTTCGGGCTCAACATGCAATGCAATGCTACCTTCAGCAACATCAATTGTTTTTTGCATTAATACTTTACCTATGCCTTTTCCTCTGTGATTTTTGTGAGTAGCAATATAGACCAGGATGTTTTCAGGGATATAATCTTTCATTCCGGTTTGATTAACTATTACCACACCAGATATTTCATTTTCTAAATATGACACTAAAATAAATCCACCAAAAGAAGTTGTTTCTTTCAATGCATAATCTATGCATTTTTCGATATCTGCCTTTGGGTCTCCATATTCTTGGAGGTTGTCAAATAAAAAATCGACAACGCTTTCTCTTTCTATCAAATTAGGTTTGTTGATTGGATTAAATACTTTTGTTTGTACCATAAAATAGTTTCCTCTTTATATTAAATTGTTAAGCTTCACAGCATACAATAATGATTTTTATGGAGAAATGCAACTTTTTATAAATGCTCATTAAGTCAGATGGCTGGAAAGCAAGAGGCACGCATGCTGTAGAATAAAAGCTTTGTTGGCTATATTAATTTTTTTCTTTTAAATCTAAACTAAAGATCACCAAATCACTAAAATCAGTATTGGTTGGAACTTATAAAAAGACGTTTTTCATAGACAAACTGACTACTGTGAAACTATTCACAAAAGTTCAAAAAACGTCCTTCAAATCAATAAAGATTAATTATCTTTGCCCTTTATTTAAAAGTTCATTTCATCATATAATTTCTAATATTTCAGCACATGATTAAGAATTTTGTTAGCAGGCATAATGGCCCGCGAGAGAGCGAAACACACCAAATGCTTAAAAAAATTAAGGCCGCATCAATTGATGCCCTAATCGACGAAACTGTCCCTAAAACAATTCGATTAAAAGAAAAATTGGATTTACCTCCGGGGATGAACGAATATGAGTATCTGAATCACATTAAAAAAATTGCCTCAAAAAATAAAATTTTCAGAACATATATTGGCCAAGGATATTACAATACCATTTCACCGGCTGTCATTGTCAGAAATATTTTAGAAAACCCGGGCTGGTATACTTCATACACACCTTACCAAGCCGAAATTTCACAAGGCAGGTTAGAAGCACTCTTAAATTTCCAAACCATGGTTTCGGATTTAACGGGTCTTCCAATCGCAAATGCATCTTTACTGGATGAGGCATCAGCTGCTGCTGAAGGCATGATCATGCTCTTTAATAGCAGACCTCGCGCTATGGCTAAGAGTGGGGCAAATAAATTCTTCGTTTCAAATACCCTATTCCCGCAAACCATAGACTTGCTCAAAGTTCGATCAAATTCACTCGAGATTGAATTGGTATTTGGAGATCACCAAACATTTGAATTTGACGAAACAATTTTTGGAGCTTTGGTTCAATATCCGGATCAATTTGGAGCCATTCATGATTATAGGGCATTTACTGAAAAAGCACATGAATTAAATATTGGGGTTATTGCTGCCACAGATATCATGAGCTTATCCATGTTAACCCCTCCGGGTGAATGGGGAGCGGATGTAGTATTAGGATCGACACAACGTTTTGGTGTTCCGATGGGATATGGAGGGCCTCATGCAGCATTTTTTGCGGTTACCGATGCATATAAAAGAAATATTCCAGGAAGAATCATTGGAATTTCACAAGATAGAAATGGTGACCGTGCCTTAAGAATGGCCTTGCAAACTCGAGAGCAACATATCAAGCGCGAGCGTGCGACCTCAAATATTTGTACCGCTCAGGCATTACTTGCTACGATGGCAGGGATGTATGCTGTTTATCATGGACCTGAAGGATTAAAAGAAATTGCCGGTGACATTCACTGTTTAGCAGTTTGTTTAGGTAAAGAAATGATGGTTTATGGCTATGAGCAAGAGAACGAATATTTATTCGATACCCTTAAGGTTAGATTGCCTGAGAACGTAAATATTGCTGATTTAAAAAAGATTGCCGAAGCGCATGAAATTAATTTCAGATATATTGATGAAACCCATATCGGAATTAGTATAGATGAAACCACAAGCAGGGCAGATGTTCAGGAAATATTAGAAGTTTTCGCAAAATCACGTCAAAAACATTTTCTGTTCACGCCCATTTGTAAAACTTGCCAGGAAATAAAAGTTCAGGAAACCCTGCAACGTAAAAGTTCATTTTTAACAAATGAGGTTTTCAATTCTTATCATTCAGAAACTGAAATGATGAGATATATCAAGAAACTTGAGATCAAAGATTTAGCACTT
This sequence comes from Bacteroidales bacterium, assembly GCA_963675215.1. Lineage (GTDB taxonomy): Bacteria > Bacteroidota > Bacteroidia > Bacteroidales. The sequence goes on along the minus strand of OY775914.1, from coordinate 2,072,499 downwards.
AACCGTTCGATGATTCCATTAGGATCATGCACCATGAAGCTGAATGCCGGCGCAGAAATGTTCCCAATCAGCTGGCCTGAATTTGGATCCATTCACCCATTTGTACCGGCAAATCAGGCAGAAGGGTATAAAGAATTGATTGATAATTTATGTAAAGATTTGTGCACCATTACGGGTTTTGCCGGCATGTCATTAATGCCTAATTCAGGTGCTTCTGGTGAATATACAGGATTGGCTGTGATCAGAGAATATCATAAAAGCCGAAATGAATACCACCGAAACATCTGCTTAATTCCTTCATCTGCACACGGAACCAATCCCGCAAGCGCTGTTATGGCAGGAATGAAAGTGGTAGTTACCAAATGTGATGAAAATGGAAACATTGATTTGGACGATTTAAGAGCTAAAGCAGAAGAACACAAAGAAAATTTGGGTGCTTTGATGGTAACTTATCCTTCAACCCATGGTGTGTTTGAAGAGGGTATTCTTGAAATCATGGATATCATCCACAATAATGGAGGTCAGGTTTATATGGACGGTGCCAATATGAATGCACAGGTTGGATTGACCAATCCCGGAATTATTGGTGCTGATGTTTGTCACTTAAATCTTCATAAAACATTTGCCATTCCTCACGGTGGTGGTGGTCCCGGAGTAGGACCAATTGGTGTTGCAGCTCATTTAGTAGATTTTTTACCTAAACATATTTATGCCGAAACCGAAAAAGGGATAAATGCTGTTGCAGCTGCTCCTTATGGAAGTGCATTGGTTTTACCTATTTCTTACGGATACATCAAGTTATTAGGTGGCGACGGACTTTTAGAGGCCACAAAATATGCCATTCTAAATGCCAATTATTTAAAATCATGCCTTGAAGGTCATTATAAAATTCTTTATACCGGAAAAAATAACAGGGTTGCTCACGAGATGATTTTAGATTGCGATGTTTTTCATAAAACCGCAAATATTCCGGTCATCGATCTTGCTAAAAGATTAATGGATTACGGATTTCATGCACCAACGGTAGCATTTCCAGTTCATGGCACCTTAATGGTTGAACCAACTGAAAGTGAACCTTTGTATGAGCTTGACCGTTTTGTTGACGCTATGATTGCCATTAGAGAAGAGATTAGAGAAGTTGAAGAAGGCAAAGCTGAACAAGGAAACAATGTGGTTTGTAACGCACCTCATACAGCTGAAATGGCAACATCCGACGATTGGAAATTTCCTTATACACGCCAAAAAGCGGTTTATCCAAAAGCTTGGTCGCATAACGACAAATACTGGCCAACTGTTACAAAAGTAGATGATGCTTTTGGTGATCGAAATTTAGTTTGTACTTGTCAGCCTATTGAGAATTACACAGACTAAAAAAATAATAAAGCAAAAAGCCATCCCGAAAAGTCGGGATGGCTTTATATTTGCGATGGGTTACGATAGCTACTCCTAACTTTCAAATAATATTCCATCCAAATAATTTTTAAATTCTTTGCGGTCAGTATTCTCCTCATTTAAAGTTACAAAAATTGTATCTCGGCCGGCAATGGTTCCAATAAATAAATCTGACGGATTATTATCCATTAAAACCGCAAGCGGGCTGGCATAACCAGCTAGAGTCCTAATCACTGCAATATTGCCTGAATATTCGAGCGATAAAAAGCCGCGCACATCGGATTTTGGCCTCGGAAGAGATTCTTCCGGCAGGATGTAACGATATGAATTTGAGGCATCTGCAATCTTTGAAACCTTCATTTTCTTCAAATCGCGAGACAAGGTTGCTTGCGTTAAGTTAAAACCTTCATCTCGCAAGAGTTTTAATAAATCATCCTGACTACTGATGATGTTATCGCGAATAATTTCTTTGGTTCTAACTTTTCTTAATTGCTTATTATTCATGTGGTCCTCAATTTAAATCGAAGCTAAGAAAAATTTACTTTAATTGTAAATTTGATTGTGCTTTCTTTTTAACCGATTGATCATTCAACTCATACTCATCTTCGATATTGAAATTAAACGGATTGAATAACATGGCCGAACACAAACATCTGGTGTTATTATTTTTCTGTAAAAAACTATAATTAGGGCAATCTGAGCATTCTTTCCAAAATGTATTGGAGGTGCTCAATTTGCTGTAGTTGACAGATTTGTAACCATGAAGGCTGTTGATTCCCATCACTTCAGGACTGGTTGTTAAGCTAAAGATTTTTGCCTTAGGATATTTTTTTCTTGCCATATGAAAAATCTCCTCAATCATCTTTTTGGCTAAACCCATCTTTCTAAATTGCGGAGCCACAATAATACCAGATATTGAAATATAATCGTCATTGTTCCTCTTTCTCAGGTAACAAAACCCTGCAAGACGTCCTTGTTTGGTTGCAATAATAGCATCACCCTTAATTATTTTCTCCCCGATATATTGCCCTTTTTTAAGATTAAGTCCTATACTCTTTTCGCTGGTAGCATGCTCAAATAGCAATTCAATTTCTCTGGCAAACGGGATGTGGCTTTCATTGGTTATTGATAACAGAAATTCTTTAAAAGCGATCATGTTCAATTGTATTTTTATGCGTTATATATTGTATTTATTTGCAATTATACAATTTATCTCTCTTTTATGCGAATATTTATGCAATTTATTTGCAATTTACAATGATTCTAAAAAAGAATAATTTTCATAAAAAAAGGTTGTAGCATCGAATGTGCCACAACCCTGAAAGAATAAGAATACCGTGAAATATTATTTATTCAATAAATTAGCTTTCTTTAAACAGATCATAATTTTTTCAGCAGTTCTTTCAATCTCGTCGTCTAATCCAACAGAAAATCGAATTAAACCATCTGATAAACCCATCTCCTTCTGTTCATTTTCCGGCACCTCCGAAGAAGTACTTTTACCTGAATTACTAAATAAGGTTTTGAAATAACCTAAACTAACTGCCAAATAGCCAACGCCATCTGCTTCCATCAGCTCCATCACTTCAGCAGCTTTTTCAGCAGTTTCAACGTCAATTGTAATAATACCTCCAAAGCCATACTTCTCATTCATGATGCTTTTAAATAAGTCGTACTGGGGGTGAGATGGCAATCCGGGATACACCACTCTAACTCCAGTTCCTGATAAGAATTCAGCAAGATATTTTGCATTGCTGCTATGCTGTTTCATTCTAATATGCAACGTATGAAGATTTTTTAAGATAGAAGATGAACGCAAAGGATCCAAAACGGGTCCCAGTAGCATGGAGGTTCCATCATTCACATCAATTAATGAAGCTATAAAATCAGAAGTTCCACAAATTGCACCTGCAACACAATCATTTTTTCCGTTAATAAATTTGGTCATGCTATAAACTACAATATGAGCACCCAAACTAGCAGGATTTATAATCATTGGAGTGAAGGTATTGTCAACCATCAACTGAACGCCAGCTTTGTTAGCAATTTCCGCCAAAGTAGGGATATCAGAAATTTGAAGCAGCGGATTGGTCATGCTTTCAGTATAAATAATTTTGGTGTTATCCTGCATTGCATTCTTAACCTGATCGATATTTGTAATATCCACAAAACTCACTGAAATATTAAATTTTGGCAGATAATTTTTCAGAAAAGCATAACTTCCACCATAAATGGTACGGCTTGCCACAATATGGTCGCCCGTATTACAAATTTGCATGATTGCATTTGTGATTGCACCCATTCCGGAAGCTGTAACCCATGCGGCTTCAGTTCCTTCCATTGCTGCCATGGCATCGGCTAAAAATTTGTTACTTGGATTCCAATGACGCGAATACAAAAAGCAACCCTCTGCCTCACCATGAAAGGTTTCAAGCATTGTTTTTGCCTGCATAAAGGTAAAAGTTGCGGAATCTGTTATTGCCGGATTTACGCCACCAAACTCACCAAATTGTTCTAAATCCTGAATCTGACTTGCAGGATTAAACTTCATTTTATCTGTCTTCATATGATATATTTAATTAGAATCACAAAAATACTAAATCACAATCAAATAAATTGATTTTTATAAATTCTCGAAAGAAAAAACTAATATTTCAGAAAATATGAAAGCAAATAAGCTGAATTGCATAAAATTAGTAGATAATACAGGTTTGCATTCTTGTTTTACTTATAATTTATAAGTATAATCAAACAAATAAAACATAAATCTCTAATCTGAGTTGATTATGTTCGCAGATAAGATGCCCCATTTACGTCCAATATACATCCTGTCATAAACTCAATGCCCGAAGCTAACATCAGCACTGAACGGGCGATTTCCTCGGGTCTGGCTATTCGTCGTAATGGACTCTGATCTTTTATTGCCTGGGCATCCGGGCCTTCCATTCCTAAAGCAGCCATATCGGTGTTAACCCATCCAGGCGCCAAGGCATAAACCATCACCTTTTGCAGTGCCAATGCTTTTGCCAATGATTGGCTAAATGAATTTAATCCGGCCTTACTGGCACCATAAGCCGGCGCAGTAGGCTCTCCTCTGAAAGCACCCCGAGAGGTAATATTTACAATTTTGCCGCCCCCGATTTTAATCATATGTTTGGCAACCAGAAAACTCAAATTGGCAACTCCGGTCAAATTGGTATCCATGGTTTTTGCCCAGGCATTTTGCCACTCTTCATAATTAATGGTTGAAAAATCCATCTCCTCAAAAACACCGGCATTATTTATCAAAATATCAATATGACCTAATTTATCAACCAAACGGTCAACCATTTCTTTTACAGAATCAGGATTGGCAATATCTGCCTGAAAAGTGAGATGCCCCTCCCCTTCTATTTCAGAAATTAATTGAGCAGCGCTTTCAGTATTTTTATGATAATGAGCAATTACAGTTGCACCTGATGCAGCAAATTCGGTGGCAATTGCTTTACCAATACCACGTGATGCACCGGTTACAAGTACATTTAAATTATCGAATCGAATATTCATAAGCTTAATTTTAATGGTTTTCAAAAATGTTTAATTGTGCGTTGTACAGAATCTCTCCCATCAGATTTCAACTTCGGCAGGTCCTACAAAATACTCAATATCAGCGACATAAACTAAGCGATAATTTCTACACCCTGATTGCTCGTCTTTGTTTTGTAAACTTGCACAAAATAAGGATTATTCGCAAATCCTTTTTCCATAATATCGGCAACTTCATCTACCTTATCCTGACTACAAATAGAAATTATCGAGGAACCTCCGCCACTAATCTGAAACCCATAGGCGCCCGATCCAATCACCTGTTTTTTAACCTCCTGATATTCCGGGATACTAGCTGCTCTAACCGGTTCAGCAATGTGATCGGTACTAAAAGCAGATCCAAATTCCTTAATATCTTTGGTATGAATGGCATGAATTATTCTGGAACATCTTGCCATTTGATCTTTTAGCTTTTCCTGTCCAATTTCGTAAGTGATAAATCCGCGGGTAGATCGTTGGCTTTTTTTAATAGCAGCAAAAACAACCGGAAACTCCGGCATTTCTATTTTTAACACGTTCATGGGATTATAACTTTTAACCAGGATGAAACCACCCAGCATGGAAGCAGCCACATTATCAGCATGAGGCGAACCTCCAGAAGCAACTTCCCCCATCCTCGAAATATCAATCATTTCGTTCATCGAGAGATTTAGTTTTAGTAAATGGTTCACTCCGAAAACAGCAGCTGCCGCACTTGCTCCGGTTGTCCCCATACCTCCACCCGATTTCATTTTTTTGATGATACGAATAGTCATACCCTGGGTTAATTGATGTCTTTTGAGTAACTCTAAAATTGCAAGACCGGCGGTGTTTTCACTTAATTCTGTTGGAATATTTTGAGAGTCGTTAACGACTTCGATCTTAACCAATCCGCTTCCATCTAGAACGACTTCAATTTCATCGTAAGGATAACTTAAGGTCAAGGCAAAAATATCATAGCCCGGGCCAACATTACCTGTTGTTGCTGGTGATTTAACTAAAACCCTACTCATATCATTTTTCGCTCCACTAAAATCTTTCTAATTTCGTCAACGTATTTTTCACTTAAAGGGGTTAGAGGTGGCCTCAAAGCTCCAGCTGGCAATCCCATTAAATTAAGTGCAGCTTTGGCAGCCATCGGATTGGTTTCGAACCTGAGCGCATCAAAGACTTCAAAATATTTGTGATGCATTTTTTCTGCTTCATTAAAATTGCCCTCAAACACAAAATTTATCATTTGTGCCATTATACCCGGAATAATATTTCCTGCAACCGTAAAAGTACCAGCGCCTCCCATAAGTGCAGTCGCATAAGCAGTTGTATCTTTTCCTGTAAACACTTTAAAATCATCGTTACGTGTAAGATGAATAACTTGTGATAAATGACCCAGATCCTTGTTTCCATCTTTTATCCCTACAATATTTGGATGCTTTGCAAGTACAGCAGAAATTTGCGGAGTTAATTCAACCCCAGTGCGGCCTTTTGCCCCATGCAATAAAATTGGAACTTCAGAATAATCGGCTAAATCAGTATAAAACTTTATAATTCCATCGGCTTTAGGAAGAACAAAATAAGGGCAGAACACAGAAATATAATCTGCCCCTAAATCCTTGTATACTTTAACTCTTTCTTTGGCAACACTCAGATTTTCAGTACAGGTATCAGGAATAATCAGGGTTTTTCCATTCACTTCCTCAGAAATAATTTCAACCACGCGATAAACCTCCTTATCATCCATTAATGTATTTTCGCCAGTAACGCCAAGCGGGGCAATCCCGTGAATTCCTGCTTCAAGCTGTCTTTTTACAAGTATTCTTAAACCCTCTTCATCCAGGCTTAAATCTTCCCTAAAAGGGGTAATCAGTAATGTATATGCACCTTTTTTCATCTTATCAAATTTTAAACAAAGGTCGTGATTATCTTTTATTCGTACTTCTTAGTTTTAAAAAAATTTGATACATTTATTGAAAAAACCATGAAAAGTCTCATATTCATAATTTTATGTTTTGGGCTATCGATACTTTTACCGGCTCAGGATAATCGCCTGGAGTTAATTCAAACTGACATACAGAATATTGAGAATATTCGCACAGCAACAAAAGATTTACACAATAGCTTAATGTCGGTTAAAGGACAGGTAGATGAATTGGCAGCCAAAGCACAAAGTCATCAACTTAATAATATGATGAAAACCTATATAAAGGGTTTGATGGATTTATATGATCTGATAAAATCGCCTCCTACCTCAGCATTTGATTATTTGAAAGGAGCGATAGAAAACCTTGTTGTTCAACCCTATTTTACTAAAGCCCGTACGGATACGATACATGTTGAGAATTTAAAGATCAGACAGATGGCTTATACCGCAGAATTGAATTCTATGTATCATACCGTCGGACTGGTAATGGGTGCAGACCTGTCAGATTTTGATGATGATAAGACTCCTTTTGCATTTTGCGACGAAAATTGGAGAATACCAGATGGAAGGCCAGACGATGAAACCGAACTCCTTACCCGTAAACTTAACGTTATCAAAGGTTTGTGTACAGACTTAAGTGACAAAATTGATTTATCTTGCGAAAAGTTAAGAGACGATTTTATATCCTGGAGCAGATTGCTCGATCAGGATAAGAATTTACTTACCCGTTTAAAGAGAGAAGCTGAAATTGACCAACAAATCAGAGAACGACATCAAAAACGGATGAAGGAATTTGAGGAAGCTGAAAAGATCGCAGAAGAATTGAGAAAAGAAGAAGAAAAGCTTCAATCCCTAACTGAAAATGAAAAGTATGCGTTGAGAAAGAAAGAAGAAGAATTATCTATGGGGAGAGGTTATGAGTCACATGTATTTGCTGAAGCGGAAAGAAAACGTAAGGCTACTGAATACAAAGAACAAATGGAGGCTTTGGAACTAGGAAAAACAGCCGCTATCAGTTACCAATTAATATCAGAATATCCCATATACGCCAATTATCATCTTGTTACTTTAAAAGCGATAATAAATCCTAAAGGAGCAGCAGGAGCTATAATCTGGGAAGTTGATGACTTTGTGGTAGGACACCAGGAGCTTAGCAGGCATAATTCAGAAACTCAATTCAATTTATCATTTAAGAATACAGGTACGCACGATGTTTCAGTAAGTTTATTTGTAAATGGCGAATTTGTAGATAAACATTTATCGCAAATAACGGTGGAAGAAGATCCGATTAAAACAACTTCCTATAAAAGAAGCTTGTTACTTAATCATTTCGGTTCTCCACCCTACCACTCTGCGGTAAGAACAGTCCCAAAGAGAAATGGTCGGATACAAATTGTTGATCTTCCTTATTCAAAGTATTGGGTTTCTGGATTAGAAGGACAGGAAATTATTGATGGACACTATTTTAATATGAGCGGGCAAAAAAAGGAGTATAAATCAAAAAAAATAATGGATTATAATTCATCAAATCCCATTTATGGCTTCTTTGCCTTAACCAGTTTTAATGGATATCATGTATATCGGACCATAGAAAATGACATCCCTTGTTTAATTATTACATTGCTTTCGGCTAATGGGCCTGAAGAAAAAGAGAACATCTCAAATGTGTCGGAATTTGAAGTAATCATTGAACCAAACTATTCGAAGGCAGAAATAAAATATAAAACCGTGCAAGGTGCTTCAAAAACCATCGAATTAAGGTAATAATTGCTAAAAAAGGCACCCACCAATAACCTTTTGACGCTTCCAGTTTTCAAGGGACGACATCCCATGAATAAAACCAAACCTATTTACCATCCTCTTCGAAATTTCCGGGATGGCTTCCTCTTCGAGGAAGCCATCCCATAGTATTTCAATTGATAAGCTAGAGATATCTTGGAATTCCGTGTTTATCCCATCCTCTTATTTGGTAGTATTCGCCGACAAGCGAATCAAATAACTTGCGGTCTAATTTCTTTCCTTTCATAAAACCACCCAGATTCACTTCATTAAAAAAGCGTTCCGGAATGGTATCATCTTTATGTGTTCGTCCATTTCGAAGATTATAAGATCTGGCTAAATGGGTTAATTTGGTTCCAATTTTCATTAAACTTTCCTCATTATGATCTGACCCTGTTGCAGCATTCAATAGCTCTGCAAGCCTTTCTAAGCTCATCGGAACAAAATCACAAATCACCAAGCAATTTCTAACATTTATCGTATCAAGTCCATCAGCAATCGTTTCCGGGATATCTTCGATTTTAAATTCAGATCCTGATTCCTGCTCTGTAATCCAGGCGCGAGTATGTGAAGCAAAATCGGCAACTGCCATGGCAACCCCCATGGTTAAACACCCTTTGGGATTAACTCCCGAAATTTCCATCCCGTAAGTATTGATTGCAAATTCACTACTTTCTTGTCCTATTTTTGAGGCAGCATCTCGTGTACCGTCGGCAAAAATCTTGCCTATTCCATCTCTCATGGCCATTTTCAAAATAAACTTACGCTGCGCTTGAGCATTGCCCCATTCCATTCTCAAGCCTTCCCATTCTTTCAACAAATCCTTTTCATAACACTCCATCGCAAACGAACAGGTGATTCCCGTACTGATGGTATCTAAACCTAAATCATTACATAATTCATTGGCCCATGCCACATCTTTGATATTATTAACTAAGCTGCCTGATCCAAGAAAAGCAGTAGTTTCATACTCAGGCCCCTCAATTTCATGACCATCCCATCTTGCCCATTTTGAGCATCTGATATCGCAGTTAAAGCAAGAAGTATCTTTCCAATTAAGTTCTTCTCGAGCCGCAGCCGAGTTTATTTTTTCGACATCAGTAAAAACGACTTCTTTGAAATTTTTAACCGGTAAAAATTCATTGACTTGTCCGCTATCCATGCACTTCATGGTTCCATTCTTGCGCCTGAATATAATCCCATCCTGAACTAAAATATCCTTGGTAAATTTCTTATTCAACTCACGAAATTTATCTTCATTAAAATATTTTATTTCGCTTGCTCCATCCACAACAATGGCCTTAAGGTTTTTTGAACCCATCACAGCTCCTGCTCCACCACGACCATATTGGCGATGTTTATCAACACCAACACAGGCAATCTTAGAAAGATTCTCTCCAGCCTGTCCAATCGCTGCTACTCGTGGGTTAATTCCTCCATGTCTAGATATTAATAGATCAGTAGTCTCAAAAATCCCCTTACCCCATAAATCATAAGCATCTCTAATCTCCAAATTTGCATCTGTGATGTATAAATAAACCGGCCGATCACTCTTACCTGTAATCACGATATAATCATATCCAGCTGCTTTTAAACCCGGCCCAAAATTACCTCCGCAATGGCTATCAAGCAATGAGTTAGTTAATGGTGATTTGGTAACCAGTGTTGTTCTTGCACTTGTTTGGATTTTGGTTCCGGTAAACGGCCCATTTACAAAAATTAATGGGTTTTCAGGTGCAAAAGCTTTTACTGTAGGTGCAAGTCTATCAAGTAAAGCAAAACCGAGCCCTTTACCCCCAATAAAGCTTTCGAATAATTTTCGGTCAGATTCTTGCCTTTCAATTTTACCCTGACTTAAATCAATATATAAACATTGGTATGTATATGACATCTTTCATGATTTTTAGTTAAAAAAGTATCCTTCTATTTTACAATTCAGAAAGCATATTAACGACTAAAATCAACCACACAAAAACCCGAAACTCATTCTGATTTTTTTTCGCACCCCGGGTGCATTTATTTACAAATCTTTAACATGATCTGTGTATCGCAAGCATGTCTGTTAAAATTGAAAACCCGGTTTCTATTTTCCCTGCTCCTGCCCCAACAATGGTCACATCGCCTAAAAGATCAGTTGTAAATGTAAGTGCATTGGTTGCTCCCATTACACCTGCCAGAGGATGCGACAAATCAATCATTTCAGGAGCTACACTACCTATTACTTTTCCGTCTTTCTTTTCAACTGATCCGATTAATTTCCAACGGGCATTTTTGGCCTTTGCATCAGCAATATCTTCTTTTGAAATTTTAGTTATCCCTTCACAACTAACATCCGAAATCTTGAGCGAAGCCCCCATCACAATATTGGCCAGGATAGTTACTTTTCCTCTGGCATCATGTCCTTCGACATCGCCGGTGGGATCAGCTTCAGCATAACCCAGATCTTGTGCTACTTTTAAAACGTCGGCATATCCCATCCCTTTTTCCATTTCAGTCAACATGTAGTTGGTGGTACCATTTAAAATCCCCCTGATTTTAGAAATCTCGCAACCAGCAAGTGGCCCATCGGTTAAATTGATAATTGGTGTACCAGCCACAACAGTTCCTTCAATCATAAATTTCACACCGTTCTCGTCGGCTAATTTTTTCATTTCAGGATAATACAAAGCTGCGGGGCCTTTATTACTTGTTACCACATGCTTTCCACTTGACAATGCCGCTTTACAAAAACCGATGGCAGGTCCACCTGTTTTTAAATCAGTATATGTTAGTTCACAAACAATATTTGCATTGCATTGTTTAATTAAATCTTCGGTTTCTAGATTTGTACGATCTTTAGTGAACTTTTGCTTTGCCTCCGCTTCTTTGATCATCTGGTCGATATCCAGTCCATCTGGATTGTAAACATTTCCGTATGCAAAATCGGCCACAGCAACTATTGCATAGTCAAAATTATATTTATTGTTCAGGTAAGATTTCTTTTCTTTCAAAATTTCGCATAAGCCTTTGGCTACAGTTCCAAATCCTATGAGCGCGATACTATTTTTCATAATATGAGGTTTAAAATTTTATTTAATTTTTCTAAGTCGGGCTGATGAAGCTCCGCCGGCTGAAAATTCCGGGGATGAATTTACGACTTTTTTACCATCCAGAACTGATAAGGCCTGATCAAGATCAGCAATAACATCATCAGGGTGTTCACCCCCAACACATAATCGAATAAGGGTTGAAGGAACATCAGCCAATGCTCTGGCTTCTTCTCCTTGTTGTTGATGCGTAGAAATTGCAGGGATCGTTGCTACGGACTTAATTCTCCCCAAATCAGTAGCTCTCCAAATTCTTTGAAATGCATCAAAAACATCACGTGTATCCTGAGCGCTTCCTTTAATTCTGAACGACATCAGGTGCCCATATCTATTAACTTTTTTATTATATAAATCATCGATTTCGGAATCGACCAAAACCATATATTTTTTTGCCAACTGATGTAAAGGGTGAGACTTTAAACCTAAATAATCTACTTGTGCTACGTGCTTATGATTTTCGAGATATTCAGCAACTTTCATGGTACTTCTGCTCATCAAATCAACTTTCGACCTCAAAGTTCTGATGTCATTTATGGCAAGGATCGCATTCATTGGCGAAATATTTGGTCCATTATCTCGATTTGGTAATGCCTTGATATAGGTTGCAAAATCTAATTTTAATAAGTCATTATCAATATTAAGTTCAAGATTTTTTCTGGCAATAACTGCACCCGCCACTCCAAATCCACTTGTAGTAAGTGTTTTTGTCACAGACTGAATAACAATATGCGCGCCCCATGTAAGTGGGCGCATTAATGCCGGTGTACCAACGGTATTGTCGATAATTAGCGGGATACCGTGTTTCTGTGCAAGCTTTGCCACAGCTTCTAAATCAAAAAATGCCTGGCCGGGATTACTTGGCATTTCTCCATAAAGAAACCGGGTATTCTGGTCAATTAATTTTTCCCATTCCTTAATATCTGCAGAATTTATCACTTTTCTCCATTCCGAAGCTTTTTCTTCATGCTTACGAATAGCAAATTGCTGAAAGGTTCCACCATAAACTTGGCACGTTGCTAAAAAATTCATCGGTGCATCTGGATTTTTAGGATCAATACTTAAAAATGGCTCACATGCACTAAATATGGCAGCCATTCCCGAGGAGGTTGCACAACAACTCGCGTCCAAATCTGAGCCATAGGTTTCAAGCATAGCCAACACTCCTTCAAGATAATACATGCTTGGATTTCCTATTCGGGAATAGCACCAGGTAGGAATTTGATAGGTTAAGGCCGCTTCCATTTCATCTGCATCGCGATAAGCTTGTGATGAAGACATATATATCGGTTCAATGATTGAACCTTGGTTATAATCCAGTGCTTCCTGCATTGAATACAAACCATGAACTGAGATGGTGTCAAATCGACATTTTTTCATTGAAGCTTTATACTCCTCATGCCATTTTGCTGATCTTTGAGCAGCTTCTAAGTAATGGTTCATTCCTTTAGAATTCATAGGTAGGGTAATTTAATATTAGATGATCAATTAAGTATACTTGCTAAACAAATATAATAGTTATGAAGGCATCATGATATTACAGCTTATAATTACAGTATAAAAAGTTAACTTTTTTCAAAATTCATAAGCATATTTTACTATTTTTGCCAAGATCATAAGTAAAACTGAAAATTCATGGACACAAAATTTCACCTTGACAGCCTAGACCGAAGAATCCTAAGCTTATTAACAAAGAACGCAAGAACCCCATTTCTTGAAATCGCACGCGCATGTAATGTGTCTGGTGCAGCTATCCATCAGCGTATTCAAAGACTTATTGAAGCTGGAGTTATAACCGGCTCACAGTTCAATATCAGCCCTAAAGGAGTTGGTTATCATACCTGTGCATATATTGGATTACAAGTTCAATTAAAAGCAACGAGTACTCACGAAGAAGTTTTTGAAAAGATCAAAAGGATAGATGAGATCGTTGAATGCCACCATGTAACCGGGCAGTATTCTTTATTAATAAAAATTTACTCTAAAGACAATGAGCACCTGAAGCAAATTATTGTTCAGAAAATCCAATCTATTCCTGAAATTAATAGTACCGAAACTTTTCTTTCTCTACAGGAAGGATTTTCAAGGCAACTACCCGTTGAAGGATAGTATTTATCAACATCAAATAAAAAAGTAAGAATAAACCTGATTCTTTAAAAATTTATTTATATTTGCAGCCACAAAAAAATTAAAATGAATTTATTTAATTTACATCATCATCATTTTCATACTGGCACTCAGGCGAGAAGGAAGTGATATATGTAAATAAAAAAATATTTCTAAACCCGTTTGAGTAAATCAAGCGGGTTTTTTTTATTCCTTATAGGTTTACTCAAACATAAATTAAAAATTAATGAGTAAACTAAAAATTGCCATTCAAAAATCAGGCCGGCTAAGCGAAAAATCGCTTGGAATTTTAAAGGAATGCGGGATAAAACTACCAAACGGAATCAGTAAGTTAAAGACTGAAGCTTCCAATTTTCCTATTGAAATTCTCTTTTTACGTGATGACGATATTCCTCAATATGTTGAACAAAATGTTGCAGACATAGGAATACTGGGCGAAAACGAAGTGTACGAAAAGAACAAAGAAGTTGAGGTCGTTTCAAAACTTGGTTTTGCCAAGTGCCGGCTTAGTTTGGCCATTCCAAAAGGCGATCAATATGATGGCTTAAAATATTTTAATGGGAAGAAAATTGCAACCAGCTATCCTAAGATTCTATCTGACTTTTTAGTAAAAAATGAATTAGAGGCAAGCGTTGAAGATATTGGAGGTAGTGTTGAAATTGCTCCGGGAATTGGTTTGGCAGATGCCATCTGCGATATAGTAAGTTCAGGTAGCACCCTGCTTACCAATGGTTTGAAAGAAGTTGAATCCATTCTGACGAGTGAAGCAGTTATTATTTCCAATAAAAATCTACCGGAAGGCAAACAAAAGATTTTAAAACAACTTTTGTTCAGAATTGAAGCAGTTCAAGCTGCTTCAGTGTCAAAATATATTTTACTCAATGCTCCAAATGAAGCCATAAAGAAAATCTGCAATATATTGCCGGGCATGAAAAGTCCAACTGTTTTGCCACTTGCAGAAGAAGGATGGAGTAGCCTTCACTCAGTAGTTAGAGAAGATGATTTCTGGGAAATAATTGAGCAACTAAAAAATATTGGGGCACAAGGAATTCTTGTTTCTCCCATCGAAAAAATGATTCTTTAAACTTACAACTATGAAATTCACAGATAACACATTTAATCAATTAAGTGCTATACAAATCGAAAGGCTTATCAAGCGACCTTACAATGATTCAGAAGATCTAGATCAATTGGTAAATAAGGTTTTTTCAGATATTAAGAACAACGGAGACGAAGCTTTAAAATACTACACTTACCTTTTCGATAAGGTTAAAATCGACAAAATAAACCTTAAAAATGATTTCCAAAACACCACAACTACTATCAATTTAAAACTTAAAAAAGCCATTCAACTAGCAAAGTGTAATATAGAAAAATTTCACAGGTCACAACTTCAACAGATTAATAAAGTTGAAACCAGTAAAGGGGTTATATGCTGGCGCGAAGATCGCCCCATCGAAAAGGTTGGAATTTATATTCCCGGAGGGACAGCTCCACTCCTGTCAACCGTATTAATGTTGGCAATTCCAGCAAAAATTGCAGGCTGCAAAGAAATTATTTTATGTAGCCCTCCGGATATAAATGGCGAAATTAACCCCGCTATTCTTTATGCCGCACAACTAATTGGGGTTAATTCAATATTCAGAGTTGGAGGAATTCAAGCCATCGCTGCACTAACCTTTGGAACTGAAAGTATTCCTAGGGTTGATAAAATATTTGGCCCGGGTAACCAATATGTTACTGCTGCCAAACAAAAATCTTTGAATTACGGCCTGGCGATTGATATGCCAGCAGGCCCCAGTGAAGTGCTCATTATTGCAGATGAAACCGCGAAACCTGAATTTGTTGCAGCTGACTTACTCTCGCAGGCCGAACACGGAACAGATAGCCAGGTTATTCTTTTATCCAACAATCAAGAAATGATTAGCAAAAGCCTGGAAGAGCTTGAGAATCAAATAAAAAATTTGCCACGCAAAGAAATTGCAAAAAAAGCATTGGAAAAGAGTCAAGCCATATTGATGAGCAGTATTTCTGAATGCATTCAGCTCAGCAACAAATATGCTCCAGAACACTTGATTTTGGCTACCAAAAATACGGCTTCATATCTCAAGCTGATTGAAAATGCCGGTTCTGTTTTTATCGGAAATTACAGTTGTGAAAGTGCCGGAGATTATGCCAGTGGCACCAATCACACCTTACCTACCAATGGATTTGCCCGGAATTATAGTGGCGTTTCTGTCGAAAGTTTTATGAAAAAAATCACTTTTCAGGAAATCACTAAAGAAGGTATTAATAATATTGGACCAGCCATAGAAATTATGGCAGAAGCAGAACAACTTATGGCACACAAAAACGCAGTTACACTTAGGTTAAAATCATAAAAATGTTTGAATTAGAAAAACAAATCAGGCCAAATATTCGCTCATTGATGCCTTATGCCAGTGCACGAGATGAATTTAGTGGCAAGGAGGGTATATTTTTAGATGCCAATGAAAATCCTTACGGAACCGTAAATCGTTATCCCGATCCTTACCAAAAAGAGCTAAAAGCTAAAATTGCTGAGCTAAAAAAAATAAACCAAAAAAATATTTTTTTGGGAAATGGCAGCGATGAAGTCATTGATTTATGCTTTCGGGTTTTTTGTGAACCGGGGAAAAGCAAGGCTTTAAGCTTCACTCCGACTTATGGTATGTATGCGGTGTCTGCTGCCATAAACGATGTAAAGATGATCGAACTGCCACTTAATTCCCGCTTTCAGATTGAACAAAACGACTTAATCCCTCATCTGATTGATCCTGAATTAAAAATAATTTTCATTTGTTCACCTAACAATCCAACAGGAAATCTGATAAATAAGGAAAAAATTGAATTTGTATTAAATGAATTTAACGGGATTGTGATAATAGATGAAGCCTATATCGATTTTGCTGAATTGGAATCATGGATCAACAAACTTGCTAAATATCCTAATTTAATCATTACTCAAACTTTTAGCAAAGCATGGGGAATGGCAGGAGTGCGAGTTGGGATGGCTTTTGCCGATACTGAAATAATATCATATTTCAATAAGGTAAAACCTCCTTACAATATCAGCACCCTGAACCAACAGGAAGTTTTCAAAAGGCTTGCCAGTCAAGATGAAGTCAAAAACAATCTCGAAAAAATAATTTCTCAAAAAAAACAACTCATTCAGGAATTGTCCACCATTAATGGGGTTCAAAAGATTTATCCCTCGGATGCCAATTTCATCCTGATTAAAGTTAAAAATGCCAATAGGGTTTACCAACAACTGATCGAAAAACAAATCATCATCCGAAATCGAAACAGTTTAATTCAAGGGTGCTTAAGAATCACTGTTGGTAAAGCATCCGAAAATAAAAAAATGATTACGGAACTTAAAAAAATATTGAAATGAAAAAAGTACTTTTTATCGACAGGGATGGTACGCTTGTGATTGAACCACCCATCGATTTACAACTTGACAGTTTAGAGAAATTAGAATTCTATCCCGGGGTTTTTCAATACCTGGCTCGGATTTACAATGAGATGGATTATGAATTGGTCATGGTTACCAATCAGGATGGCCTGGGTACAAGCTCATTTCCGGAAGACACTTTTTGGCCTGCTCAAAATAAAATTATTCAGGCTTTTAAAAATGAAGGAATTGAATTCTCAGAAATTTTAATCGACAAATCCTTTCCTGAAGACAAGGCTCCAACACGTAAACCAGGAACAGCAATGCTCACCCATTACATCAAGGGAAACTACGATCTTTCAAATTCATATGTAATTGGCGATCGTAAAACAGATGTTCAGCTGGCATTAAATATGGGTTGTCAATCCATTTTTATAAGTAAAGAAAAAAATGATGATGCAACGCTAATAACTGAAAATTGGAAAGAAATTTATGAGTGGTTGAAACAAAAACCCCGCACAGCACAAATACTTCGTGAAACTTCAGAAACAAAGGTTGAGATCAAATTGAATCTGGATGGTTGTGGAAAATCAGAAATTAAAACCGGTTTATCGTTTTTTGATCACATGCTTGATCAAATTGCCCGCCATGGATTATTCGATCTTAAAATTCAAGTTAAAGGAGATCTTGAGGTGGATGAACATCACAGCATCGAAGATGTAGCAATCACACTGGGTGAGGCTTTTGATAAAGCTTTGGGAAAGAAAAAAGGTATTGCACGTTATGGATTTCTACTTCCCATGGACGATTCATTATCTCAGGTTGCACTGGATTTTGGAGGACGATCCTGGTTGGTTTGGGAAACAGAATTTAAACGTGAAAAAATTGGCGACATGCCCACTGAAATGTTCGAACACTTTTTTCAATCATTTTGCCAAAATGCAAAATGTAACCTCAACATCAAATCAGAAGGCAGAAACGAACATCACAAAATCGAATCCATCTTTAAAGCCTTTGCAAAAGCCTTAAAAATGGCTTGTACCCGAACAAATAATTTTCAAATCCCAAGTACAAAAGGAAGTTTATGATCGCAATAATAAAGTACAATGCAGGAAATATTCGCTCGGTGCAAAATGCATTGAACCGACTGGGTTATGAAAGCAAAGTAACCGATGATTTACAAAAGATAAAAGCAGCAGATAAAGTAATTTTTCCAGGCGTTGGCGAAGCCAGTTCTGCCATGAAATATTTAAAAGATCGTGGCTTGGATGTTTGCATAAAATCCTTAAATCAACCTGTGCTGGCCATCTGTTTAGGTTTGCAACTGATGTGTGATTTCTCGGAAGAAGGGGATACGAAATGTCTGGGAATTTTTGATGCCACGGTTAAAGCATTTCCACCAAAAGATATCGTTCCGCACATGGGGTGGAATAACTTTACGAAACTTAATAATAAGTTATTTGAAGGCATTCAATTAAGCGATGATGTCTATTTTGTGCATACATACTATGCAACACTATCTGAACATACCATCGCCGAAAGCAACTATATTTTGCCTTTTAGCGCGGCAATGAATAAAAATAATTTTTACGCAACTCAATTTCACCCCGAGAAGTCTGCGGATGTGGGAGAACAAATACTTAAAAACTTTTTAGAATTATGAAAATAATACCAGCGATAGATATCATCAACGGAAAATGTGTGCGGCTCACCAAAGGTGATTATGACACACAAATTATCTATGGTGAAGATCCACTCGAAATGGCTCGCTTATTCGAAGATCATGGATTTAAATACCTCCATTTGGTTGATTTAGATGGAGCAAAATCGAAAAAAATTGTCAATCATCAAGTGCTGGAATCTATATGTAAAAACACCAATTTAAAGGTGGATTTTGGAGGTGGGATTAAAACGATCTCAGATGTTGAACTGGCTTTTAATTGTGGAGCAAAACAAATCACAGCAGGAAGCATGGCTGTACAAAAAACAGAATTGTTTTTGCGCATTCTACAAAAATATGGTCCTGAGAAAATTATTTTAGGTGCGGATGTTTTAAATCGAAAAATTGCAACGCATGGATGGAAAAAATATGCAGACCTGGAATTCATCGAATTCCTTCTTAAATACCAACAAGCTGGTATAAAATCTGTGATTTGTACCGACATTTCTAAAGACGGAATGCTGATAGGCTCTGCAATTGAACTTTATATCGAAATACTTAGCAAAACAAATTTGAAGCTGATAGCCAGTGGCGGTTGCACAAGCATCGAAGAAATTAAAGAGCTCGAAGAAATTGGTTGCGATGGAGTGATCATTGGCAAAGCCATTTACGAGAAAAAAATTAACCTTAAAGAACTCGCTAAACTATGTTAAAAAAACGAATCATATCCTGCCTCGACATTCGCGATGGCAGAACCGTAAAAGGAATCAATTTTATTGACATCGTTGATGCCGGTGACCCTGTCGAACTGGCCAAAGCTTATGTTAAACAAGGGGTTGACGAATTGGTCTTTTTAGACATCACAGCCACCATTGAAAACAGAAAAACACTAATAAAATTGGTCGAAAGAATAGCTGCTGAAATTAATATCCCGTTTACCGTTGGAGGTGGCATTAACGCTGTTGAAGATGTTGCTGCGCTAATCAGAGCTGGTGCCGATAAGGTGAGCATTAACTCTTCGGCAGTAAAAAAACCGGAATTGATCAGCGAAATTGCAAACCAATTTGGAAGCCAATGTGTTGTTGTAGCCATCGACACCAAAAGCGTAAACGGTGAGGACATTGTTTTTGTGTATGGCGGAAGAACAGCTACCAAGCTTAAAACCATTGAATGGGTTAAAGAAGCAGAAAAAAGAGGAGCAGGCGAAATCTTGCTAACCTCCATGAATCATGATGGCTGCAAAGAAGGCTTTGCCATTGACATCACAAATCGAGTTTGTGGAGTCGTAAATATTCCGGTCATCGCCTCGGGTGGAGCGGGAGAAATGGAACATTTTAAAACTCTTTTTGAAAAAACAAAAGCAAGTGCCGGATTGGCTGCAAGTATTTTTCACTTTGGAGAAATTCCAATTCCGAAATTGAAAGAGTATTTAAGACGAAATGGAGTCGCAATTCGGTAGCAAGTCAGAAATTAGAAATCAGAATTCAGTAGTCAGTAAAGATGAATTACTTTCAAGATATAAATGTGAGATTACTGGGTGCCAATCACTAATCACTAATCACTAAAAACTAATCACCATGATAAATATAGATTTCAATAAAACCAATGGCCTAGTTCCGGTCATCATTCAAGACGACAGCACCCTCGAAGTTTTAATGCTAGGCTACATGAACGAAGAAGCACTAACACAAACTCAAAACTCAGGTAAAGTTTGTTTTTACAGTAGAAGCAAACAAAGACTGTGGGTTAAAGGTGAAACATCGGGCAATTTTTTATGGGTAAAAAGCATGCAGCACGACTGCGATAACGACACCCTTTTAATTAAAGCAAATCCTGATGGGCCTACTTGTCACACAGGCAATATTTCTTGTTTTCACCAGCAAGAATCTGATCGGTTTTTGTATAAACTGGAACAAGTTATCCGACAACGGATCGAATCAAATTCGGATGAATCGTATACCAATCGTTTGTTTAAAAAGGGAATAAACAAAGTCGCACAAAAGGTTGGCGAAGAAGCCGTGGAACTCATTATTGAGGCTAAAGACAACGATGATAATTTGTTAAAAAATGAAGCTGCCGATTTGCTCTATCACTTTTTAATTTTATTAAAAGCTAAAGACTTTGAACTAAAAGATATTGAAGCGATTTTGAAAGAACGACACAAAGAATAATTTGCTAATTTGCTGATGTGCTAATTAAAAATATTAGCTGTAATAGGGGCATTGAGTGATCAAGACAAAGTCGAGATTGTATCGAAATGCCCATGCTTGCTTGCCGAAGCATATCGGAATGCCTAATTCACATATTCTCACCATTGAATCACACCGAGGATTTATCCAACCCTTTTAACCTCTGCAATACTTCTTTTTTATAAGTTCTTCCGATGTTCAAGGAGGTTTGATCTATTTCAACGGCATGGTAATCGAAACTTGAAACTTTTTCAATATTGATGATGAACGAGCGATGTATCCGAAGAAAATTCTCGGGTAGTTCTTTTTCAATTTGAGAGATTTTGCTTTTGCTACTAATGGGCTGATTCGTGCTTGAGCAAATTTTTATGTAATCAGATAAACTTTCGATATAGCTGATCTCTTCGTAAGGAATTTTTACAGATTTCCGCTGTGAAGTCACTTGTAAAAAAGATTTTTGAAACTTTTTATTTCGCTTCTTTAAATTATCAATTTCGCTAAGTCGAAGCCTCAACTGAGCTCCCATCAAAATAAATGAACCAAGAAACACAATTAAGTACATTACCATTCCGAGCGTCAAAGCATCTGAAGCAACAGGGCTAATTTTACCGTAATGAAACTGCACGAGTATGGTAAAGGTGAAGGTGAGAACCAACATTTCCAGAAATAAGGATACGATGATTAAATAAAAAAAATACAATCCAAACAAAAAATACCGCTTACTCAGTAGATATCGTGGTACTAAAAAATAGTTAAAGAAATAAGAAGTAGCGATGATGACCGGAAGCAGCAGGCTGATGAAATAAAAGGCCACCACATTATCCTCCCACGATCGTCCAAAAATAAGCACCAAAACACACACCATGAGTATCCAAAACAAGAGGTGATAAATTGGCTTATTTATTTTCAGGTTTTTCATCGATTTTACAAATTCCTTTCTGCAAATATTACACATTTCGCATGAAATGCAAAACATTGTCGGCAGATAACCTCATTGGGCATGGTTTCGACCTTGATAAAAATTTCGATTCGCCCTTAATTTAATGCATTAATAATCACTAAATTTATCAATTATGAAATCACTATTTATGGACGGTGGACCTTTGTATGAAAACAACGGCCTCCTATTTATAAGCATTTTGACACTTACCTTGATTATCCTATTTGTGTGGGCAATATATCACGGTCTTCCGGTACTGAGAAAACAAACAAACCTGCCCTCCAAGTCGAAGTTCAAGATTAAACATTTAAAATCAATTGGATTATTCGCTTTAATTATGGGTGTTTTGCATCAACTCATGAGTTTATATTCCATTTATTCGGCGATTGAAGAAGCTGCCGACATCAACATGAATATTGTATTAAGTGCTTTAAGAACTTCAATGATTCCATTAATTTACGGTTTGATTATTTATTTGATATCCCTCTTGTTATGGTTTGGTTTGGATTTATCCCTTAAATCACAACTGAACAAAAATTAACTGACCTCAATTAAATAATTCTTATGAAAAAAATCAAAATTTTAATTTTGGCGGCAATGCTGCTTGCCCAAATTATCGACTTGTCTGCCTGTACCATCTTTACTTCATCTTCTTTAAAACATGTCTTTGCCGGAAATAACGAAGATATGTGCACCACCAGCACAGTTATTCACATCAAGCCTCCAAAGGATGGTAAATATGGCCAAATTTTGTGGGGATTTGAGAACGATGAAAATTATCAGGGAGGCATGAACGAACACGGGCTCTTTTTTGATGGAGCCGGAACCCCACCTGTTGAAATGACAAAAAAATGGGATTTACCTCAATATGATGGAAATTATGTGATGGAAGGAGTTCTTGAAAAATGCAAGACCGTCGAGGAGGCTATTGAATTTATTAAAAAATACAAAATGCCTTATCTCAAATATTGCCACATACTGATGGCTGACGCCACTGGCGATGCAGCATTAATTGAATGGGCTAACAATCAACTAAATTTTATTCGAAAAGGTGATAAAAATTACCTGATAGCAACCAATTTCAACACCTCTGATACAGCAATTTCAAATCATTCATGCTATCGATATGATGTGGTTAAGAAAATTCTATCAACGGAAGCACCTTCTAAAAAATCCTTTGAAAAAGCACTTTCTTTAGCTCATCAAGAAGGGAATTACTGTACTGTTTATTCTACAATATGCGACTTAAAAGAAGCTAAAGTTTACCTTTATAATTTCCATGATTTTTCAAACAGTCACACTTTTGATTTAAAGGCAGAATTTGAAAAAGGAGAACAACTAAACATGGTTCGATCTTACTTTAGTCCAAGCTTTGCCGAACAGTCATTTCGGATGCGAAATGATTGCATTAGTCGCATAGATGAGATTCCTTACAAAAATGTAACATTCAACCTCATTTCTGAAAGCCAAACTCCATTTGACAGTATAATTATCAGAGGAAGCTCGGTCGAATTAGGTCGTTGGAACAAAACAGGAGTTTTTCTGGATAAAGAAAATTCCAATAAATTTTCAACAGAAATCCAATTAAAAAAAGGTGCCTTAATGGATTATGAATTCAGTTCCAAAAATCGCGATTATTATCCGTTAGATAAAAACGGAAAACGAATTCGGGAAATAACAGTCGAAATAAAATCAGACACGGTGATAAATCTTTACGTATCTGATTGGAAAATGAGGAAAAAATAATTGCTAATTAAATTAAATCTGCGTTTTAAATAAATTCACAAGTGTTTAAAACCATGAACCGGAATCTCCAGGCTCATGGTTTTTTTAGTTTACATCAACACTTTTAGGAGTAATCAATATTGAAAATTTATTAAAATGCGTACATTTATACGATACTAATTTTAAGTAAATACACATGAAAAAATCTTTTTTAACTACCATTTCCCTTTTCTTACTTTTAGCAACCGGATGTCAAAATACCTCCTCAAGTGAAAAAGTTATCGGCATTTTTGATCCCGAAGCTAAGCTTAAGGAATTAGGAATTGTACTTCCTGATCCACCCAAACCGGTAGCAAACTATGTAAATGGCGTAAGAACCGGAAACCTGATATTCCTGGCAGGCAAAGGCCCCAAACGTGCTGATGGCACAGAAATAACAGGGAAGCTGGGTGCAGGTGTTAGTATAGAAGAAGGTTATGAAGGTGCACGACTAACAGCCATTAACCAACTAGCTGTGTTAAAAAGCATGTTGGGGGATTTAAAAAAGGTAAAGCGCGTTGTTAAAGTATTGGGGATGGTCAATTCAGATCCTAATTTTATTGATCAACCCAAAGTTATCAATGGCTTTTCTGATTTAATTGTTGAGGTTTTTGGTGAAAGAGGAAAGCATGCCCGCGCCGCCGTTGGAATGGCTTCTTTACCCAGAGGTCAGGCCGTTGAAATTGAAATGATTGTAGAAGTTGAAAATTGAGTATTTGGTTTCTATAATCCTGTTTAACACTAAAGTCAGACTTTTTTTATTCATGCGTCGAAAAATCTATACGTTTCATAGACAAACCATTGTACGTATTGTGAAGCAATATAAAATCTGCTTATCTTTAACATTAATAAACCCATCGAATCAATAAATATTTACATCATGAAATCAAAAATCTATCTTTTGCTATTAATCACACTTGTGATTGCCTCCTGTAACCAAAAACCTAAAACTGTTATTTCTGCCTGGACCCCTTACGATGAAACAGCAGAATTAGCTCAAAATGCAGACCATGAATCTCGAAGAATGAGATTTAAACGCATTCAATCTCAAATACTTGATAAAAATGAGATTTGGAAAAATGTAGCAGATCAAATTGCGTATTTTTCAGAAGAAGATTACCAGACCCTGAAACCTCTAATTTTCAATCAGGACATTCCTACCATACAGTCGCATATTAAAGCAGGTGACTTGTCTTATGAAACACTTACCCAATGGTATTTATATCGCATTGTAAAGTTTGAAAACGACAAAGATAAAATGCTGAATGCCATCATCGCCATCAACACGAATGCAGTTAAAGAAGCTAAACTAAAAGACAAGAATAAATCAGCCAACGATCATCCGCTTTACGGAATGCCGATTTTATTAAAGGACAACGTAAACACCGAAGGGATGAACACAACGGCTGGAACTCATCTTCTAAGAAATAACAGTACAACAGATGCTTTTATCGTTGAAAGGTTGAAAGAAAAAGGAGCCATCATCTTAGGGAAAACCAATTTGAGCGAGTGGGCTAATTTTCTGTTTCTGGGAGGACCTAACGGATACAGTGCGGTTGGTGGCCAAACCTTAAATCCTTATGGCAGGAAAATATTTGATACCGGAGGTTCAAGCTCCGGAAGTGGAGCAGCCATAGCCGCAAATTATGCTGTTGCTGCGGTTGGAACCGAAACCTCAGGTTCTATTCTTTCACCCTCAAGCCAAAACTCATTGGTTGGTTTAAAACCTACAGTTGGTTTATTAAGCCGCAGTGGAATTGTTCCTTTGTCAAGCACCTTGGATACCCCCGGCCCAATGACAAGAAATGTAACCGACAATGTTATTTTTCTTACAGCCATGACTGGAGAAGATGCTGAAGATCCGGCTACAAAAGATAATCCAAAAGGCATTCAATATCTTGAAGCGTTAAAATCAGGAAGCCTGGAAGGAATGAGATTTGGAGCCATCAAACGATTTATGGAGCATTCCATATATAAAGCAACCATGGACAAACTCATAGCTTTAGGTGCAACTGTGATAGAATTTGAACCGGAAACTGTAAATTTTGAAGGTTTTGGTGATTTGCTTGGCGCAGACATGCAGATTGATTTACCTAACTATCTAAATAAATATGCAAATGCAGATTTGCAGATAAGAACCATGAAAGAGGTTTTGGTTTATAACATGGAAGATTCTGCTGTTCGAATTCCTTATGGGCAAGGTCGATTTGAGCAGGCAGCGAATGTTAAACTCACAGCTGAAGAACATCTTCAACTTAGAGATCGCTTGAATGAAGAAGGCATCAAATACTTTGAAATTCCAATGCAAGCACATCAATTGGATGCCATTTTATCCATTAATAATAATGGAGCAGGTTTTGCTGCCGCAGCAAAATATCCTTGTTTAACCATTCCAATGGGTTATGAAGAAGATGGATATCCCAGTGGACTTACATTTATCGCCCGGCCATTTGAGGAGGATAAATTATTAAAAATGGGATTCGCTTTTGAACAAGCCACCAAAATGAGAGAAGCACCACAAGATTATAAATAGAAACAATTAATAATTCAAGCCTTATGTTTAATAAAAATTACACCATCATATTAATGATTGCAATGATTTTTGCCGGTTGCAATAAAGAAAAGAGTGAAATTGAAGATGCAAAAGAAAGCATTACAATCGATAAATTACAGAAGCGAATTTCTATACTTGCTTCGGACGAATTTCAAGGCAGGGCCCCTGCCACTCTGGGCGAAGAAAAAACCATTAATTATCTGGCCAATGAGTTTAAAGAAATAGGTTTAGAACCAGTAAATGGAGATAGCTATTTCCAAGAAGTTGACCTTGTTAAATTAACAGCGGAAGCTACAATGACCATGGATATTAGTGGTGGAAAAAAAAATTTCAAGTTGGCCTTTTCTAAAGATTTTATAGGCGGAACACCCCAAATCAAAAATTTAGTTGAAATTAAAAATTCAGAAATCATTTTTGTAGGTTATGGAATTAATTCACCCGAAAATAACTGGAATGATTATGACGGACTTGATGTAAAAGGGAAAACGGTATTGATGTTAGTTAACGACCCCGGTTATCATACTTTAGATGATAACTTGTTTAACGGAAAATCAATGACTATTTATGGCAGATGGACTTACAAATATGAAGAAGCTGCACGTCAGGGAGCAGCTGCCGCCATCATTATTCATGAAACAGGTGCAGCAGCTTACCCATGGGCAGTAGTACAAAATAGCTGGACCGGATCTCAACTTTATCTTGATGGAAATGAATTGGCTAAATCAAATTTACAATTGCAAAGTTGGGTTACGACTGAAGCTGCACTAAAGTTGTTTGAATCTGCCAATTTAAACTATGACGAAGTAACTGCCTCAGCTGCCAAGCCCGGATTCAAACCAATTAAAATGAATATGGAAGCTTCCATCACTTTTAAGAATAAAGTTGAATATACCAAATCAAACAATGTTATAGCTTTATGGCCGGGAAATAGCCAATCTGACGAGTACGTAATTTATACAGCGCATTGGGATCACTTCGGAATTAATCCTGAAATCGAAGGTGATAATATTTTAAATGGTGCACTCGATAACGCTACAGGTGTTGCTGGCATAGTTAGTATCGCAGAAGCATTTACCAAATTACCCACAAAACAAAATCGTTCCATCGTATTCATGGCAGTTACCTGTGAAGAATTTGGATTGCTGGGAAGTAGTTTTTACGCCCAAAATCCAATATTTCCGCTAAATAAAACGGCTGGTGTAATCAATATGGATGCTTTAAATATTGACGGAAAAACGAAAGATATGACCATCGTTGGCATGGGAAATTCAGGTCTTGATGATTTTGCCATTAATGTTTTGAAAAAAAATGATCGCTATGTAATGCCCGATCCAACTCCTGAACAAGGAAGCTATTTCCGTTCCGATCATTTTAGTTTTGCAAAAGTTGGAGTTCCTTCATTATATCTTTCACGAGGAGTGGATAATGTTGAACACGGCAAAGAATGGGGATTGGCACAATCTGAAAAATGGTTGATGGCAAATTATCATAAACCATCTGATAACTATGAACCAGATGTTTGGAAATTTGACGGTATGCTCGAAGATGTGAAGGTTTATTTTGAAGTTGGATACAACTTGAGCATGACTAAAGATTTTCCGGTATGGGCAGCAGATTCTCCTTTTAAGGCAACCCGAGATAAAATGATGAAATAAAAATTTTTATCAAAAAATTCAGAATAAAAAAGCGGCACAACATAGGCCGCTTTTTTTCGTAGAGAAATGATTTACTGAATCAATTATCTTTATCATCATAAAACACAACCAATGCAAATAAAATGGGCGCAAACGAACCTCATCCTGATTGGTGTTAATTTTAACCTTATATACATGAAGATAAAATACAGCTTAAGCACATTAATATTAGGCATTTTATTATTTTTCGCAGCTTCATCTAATGCTCAGAACATCGGTTTTAGCGGGATGGAAAAATTAAATAAATCATCTTTCTTATTTGTTATAGATAAAAAATCTCATGAAGAGGGAAACCGGCTAGGCATCATAAGGATAGATGATAATATGGGTTATACAACCTGTGAAATTAAAGTTAATAATTGGATGCATGAGGATGGGCCAGCTAGGGATTTGGAATCGGTTTGTGCATTGCCAAACAAAAAAAATGAATTTCTGTTGGTTGAATCGAGCTATTGGAATGGTAAATTTGGAAGAATTTTTCATGTTAAGGTCAATAAAAACAAGGTTGATGTACTAAACACATATCAAATTCCAAAAATTGAGTCTGGCAATAAAAGCAAAACAGATGGATATAATTTTGAAGGCGTAGCATGCGTGGCAAATAATGATGACCTCTTCATTATTTTAGGGGAACGAGGTGGAAGTGAAAAATTCATCGATGGTTTATTAAGGATTGGGTGGCTTAAAAATGGTAAAAATGTAATCGATTGGGATACTTACGACGAACATTTAATTAATGTAAAAGCCCCAAATATTCAATATAAAAATAGAATAACACGAAGTATTACAGACTTATACCTCGACAAAGAAGGTGTTCTTTTCGCATCTGCGGCAGTAGATATTGGTGACACAGGACCTTTTAGTTCAATGGTTTACGAAATCGGAACGATTTTATTTAATAATAATCGGCTTCACATTGCCGTTTCGCAAAATAAAACCCCACTATACATCGTTGATGGTTTTAAAATAGAAGCGCTATCATCTTGTCCTGAAATAATTAAAAATGGTAAATTTAGTTTTGGAACTGAAGATGAAAATTATTTGGGGGTTTGGAGACCACTCTTCAAATAAACCATTAATATAAAAACGTCAAACATGATAAAATCAAAAATTATCTGGCTTCAGATAAGTTATTGGGTTGCCGCAATCGCTGATTTTGCAATTGCCATTTCTGTTTTAATACCTGAAAGAGTTGGCTTAACCGAATTTGTTTATCCGATGGGCCTCATGTCAGCTGTAGCTGTTTCCTGGGGAATATTATTATTAATTGCTTCGAAAAAACCTCTTGAACGAAGATGGATTCTCATCCCAACAATAATTGTAATCTTCTTATTATCGGCTGTGAGGGTTTATGCTTCTCTTCAAGGAATAATCTCTTTTAGTTTAGGGTACCTAATTTTCGCAGTTTTGATAATGTCAGTTATCGGATTCAGTTATATTAACTCAAATAAATTAGTTGAGAAGTAAAATATAACTCAATAATTTAGTTAACAGTTTCTTAACATTTTATTGTTAATTAAATTCCTTATGTAGATTAATTCTCATCTTATCATTTTTTAATTTGTCATACCATAATGGTTAGTAATTTAACTTTTGAATGTGTGTGAAAATTCAAAATTAAATCTGCCAAACATTAAACCAATATTAACCTAACTAATCCCACAATGAAGAATCAATTCTTTGCAAGCCAACAAATGATTTATTCAGAAATTTTCCATTCATTTTTAATTTCAAAATTTCTGACTTTCCTGATTTCAATTAGATTGTTAGTTGTGTAAAAAAGCGTATAACCCAAAAAGATAAGCCGCTAATTAACTAAATCCTTCAGCCCAGAGACTCTGTTCAAGAGCAATAACCGTGGATTTTACAGCCAATTCAAAGTGCATATCTGGTTCAGGTTAGAAGTAGAAAATTACAATTTTTTCACCTTATTTATTGTTTTCAAAATACTAAATAATTACAAATCAACAACATGAACATAAAATTAAAAATCCAGCAAAAGATACAGCTCTTTATTATTTCGGCCTCTATCCTAATCTATATTGGGGCCATCGGATATATTACTTTTTCAAATCGAAAAATGGCATTCTATGATGCAACATTATTTGCAAATAGTACGGCCAAAGAAAATGCACAAATTATTTCTGAACGTTTTAACACCGATATGGCTTTGGTGCAAACACTAGCAAATGCTGTCAGGGTTTATGAAGATATGCCAGAAAAGCAATGGAAAAAAACTTTTTTGGACATGTATACGAATGTGATGCAAAAAAACGACCATATTTTTTGTCTTTGGGACAGTTGGGAATTAAAAGAAATTGACAAAAACTGGAAGAGGTCTTCAGGACGTTATTATGCAAGTATAATTAGAAATAACAATGGTGAACTGACTTCTGAAGTTTCTTTAAAAAGTATAGAAGAGGAATCACTAATTTATGATAAAATAATAAAAGGGAGATTGATCCCAACTATCTGGGAACCATATTTAGATCAGGTAGTTAAGCAAGGAATGGAAAGGCAATTAATGACAACCCTCAATGTCCCCATCCTTAGAAATGGTGAATATGTGGGTATAGTTGCAGCTGATATTACCTTAGATAAATTAGAAGAGATTGTGCAAAAAATTAAACCGTTTGAAGGAAGTTATGCCTTTTTGGTATCAAATGAAGGAGTTATTGCTGCACATAGTAATCCCAAAGAAATCTTTAAACCTTTAGAAAAAATACTTCCCGAAGATTATAAAGAATACGACATTGGAGAAAAAATAAAGGATGGGGAAACTTTTAGTTTTATCAGTAATAATGCTGAAGGAAAAGAGATGTATTACTCTTATACACCAATAATTATTAAAGGAACAAATACGCCGTGGGCAATAGCTGTTGCCATACCGGTAAAAGTTATTACACAAAAAGCTGATCGAAATTTTACCATCTCATTAATTGTTGGAATAATAGGAATTCTTCTTTTGGCACTTGTAATTTCAATAATTAGTAAAAACATTACCAATCCATTAACAAAAATCACAGAAATATTAAAAAGATTAGCTAAGGGGCATATCGATGAAAACATGAGAATTCAGTTTGATACCGGGGATGAGATTCAGGAAATGGCTGAAGCACTAGACCATTCGATTGAAGCGCTCAATAAAAAAACCGAATTCGCAACACATATTGGTGATGGACAATATGATGTTGAATATACGACGGCCGATAAAGACGACTTATTAGGCAACGCTTTAATCGTAATGCAAGAAAACCTGAAAAAGTATACTGATACCACGAAAAAGAATAGTTGGCTACAGTCATCAGCAGTGAAGCTTGGTGATGTATTGCGCGGAGAAAAAACATTACATGAATTATCGTCTGAAATTTTAAGCTTATTGGGTCAAATTACTGATTTAAAAATCGGAGCCGTTTACTATAAAACTGACAAAGACATGCTTGAAATGGTTGGCGCTTTCTGTTTTGACACAAGAAGGTCAACCTCTCTTCATTTCAAAATTGGCGAAGGAATCATAGGCCAGGCAGTACTTGAAAAACGCCCACTCGTTTTCGAAGATGTTCCGGAAGATTATATGGTAGTGCAATCAGGTCTTGGGAAATCAGTAATAAAACAAATATTAATTATTCCATTATTACTTAATAAAGAGGTAATTGGAGTGCTTGAACTTGGTTATACTGACACCATCAGCGAATTAGAAAAAGAATTCATGGAAAACATGAATGAGAGTATTGCCATTGGCTTTAATTCAATAAAGGTAAAAGAAGAAATGAACAAGCTTCTGAAAAAAACATTAGAACAGGCAGAAGCACTACAATTACAACAAGTTGAATTACAACAACAAAATGAAGAGCTAACCGTACAGCAAGATGAACTTAAAAAGAGCAATCAAGAGCTTGAAACAAAGTCGTTGAAACTGAAAAAATCAGAAGAAAATTTACAAACCCAGCAAGAAGAACTCAGGGTTATTAATGAGGAACTTCAAGAAAAAACAAAATCTCTCGAATATGAGAGCAAAAAAGTAAATGAACAAAATACTGCGTTAGAACAGGTTAGGATTGATTTGGAAAAGAAAGCCGTAGAATTAGAAGCCTCCAGCACCTATAAATCTGAATTTTTGGCGAACATGTCACATGAGCTAAGAACTCCACTGAATAGTTTATTAATACTCTCAAAAAATTTGAGTAAAAATACAGAAAACAATTTCAGTAAAGATCAGGTTGAATCTCTGGATATCATATATAATAGCGGAAAAGACTTACTCAAGCTTATCAATGATATTTTAGATCTATCTAAAATTGAATCCGGCAAAATGATTATGAACTATGATCATTTTACACCTGATGAGATTAAATCAAGCTTAACTCAGGGATTCCAGCATATGGCAGACGATAAGAAACTCGACTTTAAAGTTGATGTGAGTAAAGATTTTCCTCAAAACATCTATACCGACTTCCAACGTTTAGGTCAGGTTTTAAAGAATCTTATTTCAAATGCCATTAAATTTACACAAGAAGGAGGTATTACCATTAGCTTATTCAAACCAGATAAGAACCAGAAATACGATAATGAGAATTTATACCAGCATGAAATGATAGGTATATCGGTAATTGATACTGGTATTGGGATTCCAAAAGATAAAATTGAATTAATATTTGAAGCCTTCAAACAGGCTGATGGAAGCACCTCGCGAAAATATGGAGGTACTGGTTTAGGTCTATCCATCTCAAAAGAACTAACAAAACTGTTAGGTGGCGAAATTCAACTAAAAAGTGAACTTGGCAAAGGATCTGAATTTACTTTATTTATTCCTGTAACCTCAAGCGATTCCAAGAAAGATGTAAAAAAAGCAAAATCTCAATCAGACAAACGGTCTACTGAGAGAACACTTTCTAGCGAACAATTCACAAAAACAACTTATACTGATATTCAAACACCACGTGCTGAAATATCAATTATTGCTGACGACAGAGAAAATATCACAAAAGATGATCAGAGTATTTTAATTATCGAAGACGATGTTCATTTTGCGCGAATACTGCAAAAACAAGCTAAAACTTCAGGATTCAAAACTTTGGTTGCAACAAGAGGATCTGAAGGACTTTCATTGGCTGAAAAACATCTACCATCTGCCATTATTCTTGACATTCGACTTCCCGATATTGATGGTATTAAAGTTCTGGACTCTCTGAAAATGGATTCTGATACCAGACATATACCCGTACATGTGATGTCAGCCCTTGAATCATCAAAAGATGCCATGGAAAAAGGCGCGATAGATTTTACAACCAAACCTGTAACTCCTGAGCAATTAGATACTGCTTTCAATAATATTGAGACATTCATTCAAAAAGACATGCGTGAATTATTAATTGTTGAGGATGATCCAAATCTCCGAAAAACAATCAGAAAACTAATTGGAGAAAAAGGAATAAACATAACAGAAGCGACAACAGGTAAGGAAACCCTTAAAAAGTTGAAAGAAACAATTTTCGATTGTATGATCCTGGATCTTGGCTTACCCGATATGTCAGGATTTGATTTGCTTAAAAAAATCGAAAAAGACAAAATGCTTAATGCACCTCCGGTAATTGTTTATACAGGACGAGAAATCACAAAGGAAGAGAATGATGAACTCGCTGTTTATGCAAATTCCATTATTATCAAAGGGGTAAGATCAGCTGATCGATTACTTGATGAAACTGCATTATTCATGCATAGAGTTGTAAAAGAGTTACCTGAGCAGCAGCAGAACATTATAGGAAGTCTGCATGAGAAAGACAGAATTTTCAAAAACAAAAAGGTGCTTATTGTTGATGATGAAATGAGGAATGTTTTTGCTTTAAGCAAAGTATTAACCGAAAAAAACATCATCGTTTTAAAAGCAGAAAATGGTAAAATTGGAATTGAACGACTTGAACAAAATCCTGACATTGACATTATTTTAATGGACATTATGATGCCGGTAATGGATGGTTATGAAGCGATGAGTCAAATTCGACAAAATGCACGATTTAAAGATATTCCAATTATTGCCCTCACCGCTAAAGCCATGAAAAATGATGCAGAAAAATGCATGAATGCAGGTGCAAGCGATTACCTTTCTAAGCCTTTGGATGTAGACAAATTATTTACTTTAATGAAAGTATGGTTATATTAAGAATAGTATTATGAACTCAAATGAAAAACTCAAAATTCTAATCGTTGATGACAAAGTTGAAAACCTTGTTGCTTTGGAAACGATTTTGACAGGCATGGACATAGAATTTGTCAGAGCCTTGTCTGGAAACGAAGCACTAGCCCTTACTTTACATCATCAATTTGCATTGGGTATTGTCGATATCCAAATGCCTGGTATCGATGGTTATGAGACGGTACAATTACTTCATGATGATCCCAACACTGAATTTTTTCCTGTTATTTTTGTCTCTGCCATTTATAAGGAAGAATTCCATGTAATTAAGGGGATTGAGAGTGGAGCTGTAGATTTCATCTCTAAACCTATTGTTCCTGAAATTCTGAAGGGAAAAGTGAAAGTATTTCTTGAACTTCATAAACAGAAAGAAGCCTTGCATTCACTAAACCAAGAATTGTTTGAAGCAAAAGAAGTTGCCATAGCAGCAAGCAGAACCAAATCAATGTTTTTGGCTAATATGTCGCACGAAATAAGAACGCCAATGAATGGAATTATTGGGGTGGCCGAGATGTTGAGAAGCACAAACATGGATAAAGAGCAAAAAGAGCTTTTGCGTATCATTGAAATTAGTGGAAATAACCTCCTTATTATCATTAACGATATTCTGGACTTCTCAAAAATTGAGACCGGTAATATAAAGCTTGAACATATTGATATCGATTTGATAAAGGAAATTGAACAAACACTCACCCTGATGCGCTTCAAAGCGCAACAAAAAGGAATAAAACTAAACTCATTTTTCCCGAAAGATATTCCGAGATTTGTTAAAGGTGATCCTGTTCGAATTAAACAAATTATTATCAACCTGGTTGGCAATGCATTAAAGTTTACAGATGTTGGAACCATCGATATTATTGTTGAAAAAATAAAGGAATACGACAATAAATTCATTCTTCGATTTGAAGTTCAAGACACCGGCATTGGAATCTCTAACGAAAATATTGATCTATTGTTCAACGCATTCTCCCAAGCCGACATATCATATACGCGTAAGTTTGGAGGAACAGGATTGGGCTTAGCAATATCTTGTGAATTATGCAAGCTGATGGATGGTAAAATGGGCGTAGAAAGTGAAGTTGGATGCGGGAGTAAATTTTGGTTCACGCTTGAACTCGAAAGAGGGACCGAACCCAAGGAAGATAAATATGACGACAATAATTTTGAGTATGACTCAGATTATGACGTTCCCATGAAAGTATTACTGGCTGAAGACAATGCCATCAATCAAAAGGTTGAGAAATATGCACTCGAAAAATTTGGACATCAGGTTGAAATTGCTAAAGACGGCCAGGTGGCAGTAGACATGTTTCTAAAAAATGATTACGATTTGATTTTAATGGATATTCAAATGCCGGTCATGGATGGTATAAATGCAACTAAAGAAATCAGACTTAAGGAGAAAGAATTAAACAAAAAAGAACCCATCAGGATTGTTGCACTCACAGCAAGTGTAATGGAAGGAGATGTTGAAAGATTTCTTGCTGCAGGCATGGATGACGTAATCAGTAAACCTTTCAAAATGAAAGATATGATGAAATTATTCAATCCTAAAAGTACAACCACAAAAAAATAGTTTCTTAAGTCCAAGATTTAAATTTTGAGATGACAAATGCAATGCATTTGTCATCTCTTGTTTTAGTCGTCTTACTAATTAGAAAACTTTTATTAGACAATTGAAGTTGGTAATACGTAAACGTTTTTCTCATTCAGCTTAACAATGAGCCCAGCTATAAATTAATAATTACGATAATTGCAAACATTAATCATTTCGAAAGCGATAGTTGAGTAACTGAAATTCTTAGAAATGCCCATAAAACATCAATTTATTTATTACTTTTGCAATTTATAATCAATCTAAAAAAACATCATAATGAATTACGATATCATCGTTATAGGAAGTGGTCCGGGTGGTTATGTTGCCGCCATTAGAGCTTCACAATTAGGAAAAAAAGTTGCTGTTGTTGAAAAAGCCGAGTTGGGTGGAATCTGCCTGAATTGGGGTTGTATCCCCACAAAGGCTTTGTTAAAAAGTGCTCAAGTGTTTAATTATCTGAGTCATGCTGCCGATTACGGTGTTTCTGTAAAAGGTGACATTGCACCAGATTTTGAGGCCATGGTAACACGCAGCCGTGGAGTTGCCGATGGCATGAGTAAAGGAATTCAATTTCTTTTCAAAAAAAACAAAGTTGAAAGTATCCAAGGTTTTGGTAAATTGAAAGCTGCAAAAACAGTTGAGGTTACGGATGCCGAAGGAAACAAAAAAGATTATACTGCTGATCATATTATTTTGGCAACTGGTGCGCGTTCGAGAGAATTGCCAAACCTGAAACAAGATGGTAAAAAAATTATTGGTTATCGCGAAGCCATGACTTTACCGAAACAACCTAAATCAATGGTAGTAGTTGGATCAGGTGCAATCGGATCTGAATTTGCTTATTTCTATAATTCAATCGGAACAGAAGTTACACTTGTAGAATATTTACCAAATATTGTTCCGTTGGAAGACGAAGAGGTTTCCAAACAACTGGGTCGATCTTTCAAAAAAGCGAAGATGAAAGTGATGGTTGGCTCATCCGTTGAATCAGTTGACACCAAAGGCAAACTTTGTAAAGTGACCATCAAAACTAAAAAGGGTGAAGAAGTTGTGGAAGCTGAGATCGTACTTTCAGCAGTTGGTATTGAGACAAACCTGGAAGGAATTGGAATTGAAGAATTAGGAATTAAAACCGAAAAAGGAAAAATTCTTGTCGACGATTTTTATCAAACCAATGTTCCTGGTATTTATGCCATAGGTGATATCGTTCCTGGTCCCGCATTAGCGCACGTTGCTTCGCACGAAGGAATCATTTGTGTTGAAAAAATTGCTGGTAAAGATGTTGAGCCAATGGATTACGGCAATATCCCTGGTTGTACTTATACCAACCCTGAAGTTGCATCTGTTGGAATGACTGAAGCTGCAGCCAAAGAAGCCGGCTATGAAATAAAAGTAGGTAAATTCCCATTTACGGCTTCGGGTAAAGCAAGTGCAGGTGGATCGAGAGACGGGTTTGTAAAAGTTATTTTCGATGCTAAATATGGCGAATGGCTGGGGTGCCATATGATTGGCGATAATGTAACGGAAATGATTGCCGAAGCTGTTGTTGCCCGAAAACTGGAAACAACCGGAAAAGAAATAATTCATGCAGTTCACCCACACCCAACCATGTCGGAAGCGGTAATGGAAGCTGTTGCTGCTGCTTATGATGAAGTAATTCACATTTAATCAGGAATTTTATAAGGACGCCATCCCTCTTATTGGGATGGCGTCCTTATTTTTCTTGCCTATTTTCTCAGCATTTCTTAATATTACACTATGCAAATTACCGAAACAAAAATTCCCGGATTACTCATTATCAAACCTCAGGTATTTGATGATTCCAGAGGTTATTTTTTTGAATCTTACAGTAAATCAAAACTGAAGGAGGCAGGAATAGATGTTAATTTTGTTCAGGATAACGAATCAAAATCCCAGAAAGGGGTGTTAAGAGGATTGCATTTCCAAAATCCTCCACACAGCCAGGGAAAATTGGTTCGTGTAATTAAGGGTGCCGTTTTAGATGTGGCAGTTGATTTGCGCCTTGGTTCTCCAACTTATGGGCAATGGGATTCTGTGGTACTATCTGAAGAAAATAAAATAATGTATTGGGTTCCTGAAGGAATGGCTCATGGCTTTCTGACTTTAGAAAACAATACCATTTTCTTCTACAAATGCACCAATCTATATAATAAAGAAGCTGAAGGAAGCATCAGGTGGAATGACCCCGATCTAAATATAGGATGGGGAACAAGCAAACCAGTTCTATCCGATAAAGATAAGATTACACCATTTCTAAAAGATTTTAAGTCGCCGTTTGTTTACACGAAATAAAGGATTTATACTAAAATCAAGCATGATGAAAAGAAATATATTAATCCTGTTTTCAATTATTTTATTAAGTGCATGTACAACAGTGCCATTCACAGGGAGAAAACAGTTAAAAATTATGCCTGCAGCTGAAATGAATGCGATGGCGCTAGAAAACTATGGAACTTTCCTTAAGGAAAATAAATTATCGAGTAACAGTAGTCAGGTGGCTCTTTTACAAAAGGTTGGGAATAAAATAAAAATAGCTGTTGAAAAATACCTGGCTGCGCAAGGACAACAAAAACTTATTGAAGGCTATAATTGGGAATTTAATTTAGTTGAAGACCCCAGTGTTAATGCCTGGGCCATGCCAGGAGGGAAAATAGTTTTCTATACAGGGATTATGGATGTTTGTAAAGATGAAACCGGAATAGCCGTAGTGATGAGTCATGAAATTGCACATATCATTGCCAGTCATGGGAATGAGCGAATGAGCCAAGCACTATTTACTCAATTTGGTGGAGTTGCCCTGGATGTTCTTTTAAAAGAAAAGCCCCAAGAAACCAAAAATATTTACATGGCAGCATATGGACTTGGTGCCCAATATGGAGTGATGTTACCATATAGTCG
Organism: Bacteroidales bacterium; assembly: GCA_963675215.1. Taxonomy (GTDB): domain Bacteria; phylum Bacteroidota; class Bacteroidia; order Bacteroidales. The sequence continues at coordinate 2,033,711 of OY775914.1, read as the reverse complement.
TACGCACGAATATGAAGCAGATAAGATTGGATTGATATTCATGGCTATGGCAGGTTATGATCCGGCTGCTGCTATTGATTTTTGGACAAGAATGAGCGCGCAGAGCAAAGGTCAATCACCCCCGGAATTTTTATCCACGCATCCAACTCCACAAAACAGGATCCAGGCCATGAAGGACTTTTTACCGGAGGCAAAAACATATGCTAAATAATTTACAATTAGATTTACGACTGAAGAGGAGAATGAATGCTGACTAAAAAAACGCAAATAATTGCAATTGTTGTACTGAGTGTTGCCATTAGTTTATTGTTAAACTATTTTCTGTTTTACTCAAACCCAAATAAGCCCAAACATAATAACGCTTCAAGTAAAACTGAAGCAGCTGCAGGTATGATTAATGCAGTTGCTTTGCCTGATTCTATAGATTTTGCAGGAGAAAGGGTTCCACTTGAATTGTATTATGTTAAAGAGCATTTAGAATGGGAATTAAACGTAAACTCCTATTTACACGCAACCACTCTTTTAACACTTAAACGAACCCGTAGGTGGTTTCCTGTAATCGAGCCTATTTTGAAAAAACATAATATTCCCGATGATTTTAAATTTTTATCGCTCATTGAGAGTGGCTTTAAAAATGTTACTTCGCCAGCAGGAGCTATTGGGTTTTGGCAATTTTTAAAAGGAACAGCCAAAGATTATGGTTTGGAAGTTAGTACAGAAGTTGATGAACGATACCATGTTGAAAAATCGACAGAAGCTGCTTGTAAATATTTAAACAAAGCTTACGAAAAATACCAAAACTGGACCATGGTTGCAGCAGCTTACAATGCAGGCAATCGTGGGGTTGACAGACAAATAGACCGTCAAAAAGAAAATAATTATTATGATTTACTTTTGAACGAAGAAACAGAACGTTACGTTTTCAGAATCTTGGCATTAAAACTTATCGTTAATAACCCAAGCGAATATCGTTTTAATCTTTCGAGTGAAGAGTACTACCAACCCATCCCCTACCATATAGAAGAAGTGAAGACTTCGATAAAAAGTTGGGCCGATTATGCGCAAGAACATCAGCTCACTTACCGAATGATTAAAGAATTTAACCCATGGTTAAGGCAACCTGATTTGAAAAACAGGCAAAAGAAAACTTATCAAATTAAGATACCTGAGGTACAAACCATGAATAATGTGAACTAATTGATGCGGAAAGAAAAAACGAAAGAACCGACAGTAAACAAATCAGCTTTTGGTGAAACACATTTAGTAATTGAAGGTGCCAGGGTTCACAACTTGCGCAATATAGATATTTCAATTCCACGCGATAAACTGGTTGTGATTACAGGTTTAAGTGGAAGCGGGAAATCTTCATTGGCATTCGATACCATTTATGCAGAAGGCCAGCGCAGATACATGGAGACTTTTTCAGCATACGCTCGTCATTTTATCGGCAATCTTGAAAGACCCGATGTTGATAAAATCAGCGGTTTAAGTCCGGTCATTTCTATCGAACAAAAAACCATTAACCGCAATCCACGATCGACTGTTGGAACCATAACCGAAATTTATGATTTCCTCCGCCTATTGTATGCCCGCGTAGGAGAAGCTTATTCATATACAACCGGCGAAAAGATGATTCGTTATACCGAACAACAAATCACAGAGCTCATTGTAAAAGAATATTCTCAGAAAAAAATAATTATTCTGGCTCCCGTGGTAAAGGGTAGAAAAGGGCATTATCGCGAGCTTTTTGAACATGTTCGAAAACAAGGGTTTTTAAAGGTTCGGGTTGATGGTGAAATTAGAGAGCTAAGTTTTGGGATGCAGCTTGATCGTTACAAAGTTCATGACATTGAAATTGTTATTGATACCATCCTCATTAAAGACGAATACGAAAAACGTATTCATCAATCATTGCAAACCGCGCTCCGACATGGCAAAGGGGTTTTAATGATCCAGGTAATAAATTCAAACGAGGTAAGGCATTTTAGCAAACATTTGATGTGCCCAACAAGTGGCATTGCCTATAATGATCCGGAACCAAACTCCTTCTCTTTTAACTCACCTTATGGTGCCTGCCCCAATTGCAATGGGCTTGGAAAGGTTTCTGAAATCGATTTGGATAAGATTATCCCAAATAACAAATTAAGCATTAAAAAAGGAGGCTTTGCCCCTTTGGGAGACTATAAAAATAATTGGATTTTTAATCAGCTGGAAGCCATCGGAATTAAATATGGATTCACTTTAGCTACCCCCATAAAAGACCTTCCGGATGAAGCCATTTCAACCATTTTATACGGATCAAACGAATCATTTCAGGTTAAGAAAGAATATCTGGGAGTTACTTCAACATACACCCTCAATTTCGAAGGCATCATTAATTTCATCACCAATCAGTTTAACGAAAATCCATCGCATGGAATAAAACGTTGGGCCAATAGTTTCATGAATAAAATTGATTGCCCCACATGCGAAGGTAACCGATTAAAAAAGGAATCTTTATTTTTCAAAATTGATGAGAAGAATATTTCCGAATTAGCTAATATGGACATCATTCAGCTTGATAATTGGTTTGAAGGAATTGAAAATCGCTTAAATAAAAAACAACAAACAATTGCTCACGAAATTATTCGTGAGATTCGCAATCGCATTCAGTTTTTATTGGATGTTGGAGTTGATTACTTAACCTTGGACCGGACTTCAAAAAGTTTATCCGGAGGTGAAGCACAACGGATTCGTTTGGCAACGCAAATTGGATCTCAGCTTGTAGGTGTGCTTTATATTTTAGACGAACCAAGCATCGGCCTTCATCATCGCGATAATTTACGTTTAATTAAAGCATTACAGGATTTAAGAGATGTTGGAAACTCGGTAATTGTAGTTGAACACGATAAAGAAACCATACTGGCTGCAGATTATGTGATTGATATCGGCCCCGGAGCAGGAAGGCTTGGTGGAAAAATAGTAGCACAAGGCGATCCAAAAATGATGACCAATTGCAATACTTTAACCTGCGATTATATCAGTGGAAGAAAAGAAATTAAAGTACCCGAAAACCGACGAAATGGACACCGGGAATTTATAGAACTTAAAGGGGCAAGTGGAAACAATTTAAAATCGGTTGATTTAAAACTTCCATTATCATGCTTTGTTTGCGTTACTGGTGTTTCAGGAAGTGGTAAATCAACCCTTATCAACGAAACATTGTATCCGATATTGAGTCAGCATTTTTTCCATTCGGTAAAAAATCCGCTGCCTTACAAATCGATAAAAGGAATAGAATTAATTGACAAAGTAATTGAGATCGATCAATCTCCGATTGGGAGAACCCCTCGTTCAAATCCCGCCACATACACCAAAGTTTTTGATGAAATTAGAAAATTATACGTTCAAATTCCGGAAGCTCAAATCAGAGGTTACAAGCCAGGCAGATTCTCGTTTAATGTTAAAGGTGGAAGATGCGAAGTTTGCAAAGGTGCCGGGGTAAAAATTATAGAAATGAATTTTTTGCCTGATGTCCATGTTCATTGTGATGCTTGTAATGGTAATCGATATAATCGTGAAACACTAGAAGTTAGATTTAAAGGAAAATCGATCAACGATGTGTTAAATATGACCATTAATCAAGCGGTTGATTTTTTCGAAAATCACCCTTCCATCATTCAAAAAATTAAGACCTTAAAAGATGTGGGGCTTGGATACATCACCCTTGGACAACAATCAACAACCTTATCCGGAGGCGAAGCACAACGTGTTAAACTGGCATCTGAATTATCTAAACGCGATACTGGTAAAACCCTTTATATTTTAGATGAACCAACTACCGGCTTGCATTTTGAGGATGTTAAAGTACTTCTGGAGGTTCTAAATAAACTTGTTGATCGAGGGAATACTGTTTTAGTAATTGAGCATAACATGGAAGTAATAAAAGTTGCCGACCATGTAGTAGATCTTGGACCGGAAGGTGGTGCTCGTGGGGGTTACATTTTAGCTGAAGGTACGCCTGAAAAAATTGCAAAAAACAAAAAAAGCTATACAGGCAAATTCTTGAAACAAGAACTCAAAGCAAAGAACAAATTCTTACTCTTCCCAAAATAAAATATCTAGGTATTATGCCTATATATTTATAATTATTAATGACTACATTTGTCATGCACAAATGAATTATGAACTTTTCCAGGTACACTATCATATTATTAGTATATATAATACTATCTTTAGTTTGTATTAAGGCAAAGGCAAATGATAATAAGCAACTCATTGATAGCCTAAAACTTGAAATCTTAAAAACCTCAAATGATTCTGCACTGGTTCGCCAATTTAGTAGAGTTTCATACCTATACAGAGGAATTAGTTCTGATTCGGCACTCTTTTATATTGACAAATCAATAGAAATTGCCCGAAAAGCAAAAATTGCCAAAGGAACAGCAAACGGATATTACAACAAAGGTTATGTTTACTATCAATCCGAAGACTTTGATAATGCACTAAAATATTATTTATCTGCTCTCGAAATATATATTCAGGAAAAAGACACTATTTTGATGAGTAGTGTATATACGAACCTTGGAATTCTTTATTCAATGGGATTTGATCAACAAACTGCTATAAATTACTATCTAAAATCATTAGAACTAAGCCAGCAAATAAATGATTCAATTAATACAGCGTATAATTTAAACAACATAAGCCTTATTTATCGAGATTTAAAAAACTATGATAAGGCCGTGGAATATTTAAATAAGGCCCTCGAAATTGTTCTACCTATTGGCGACCAAGGATTTATAACCAATCTGTATAATAATCTTGCCAGAACCTATCTGCCTGCAAAGGAATATGATAAAACATTAATAAACCTAAACGAAGCGTTAAAAAGAATTGATCTAGATACAAAAATTGATTTTAAAATAGAAATTTTATCTTGTGCCGGTGAGTATTATCTTGAAATGAACAATCCGGACTCAGCAATAAAATACATACGTAAAGCCATTGATGTTGCCGACCAAGCCAATAGAAAAAGAACTCTTGCCTATACTTATTTTTTAGTGGGCAGGTATTTCATGGTTAAAGAATTATATCCTCAGTCCATTATCCATATTACTGAAGCCATTAAACTCACAGATTCATTAAATGTGAAAGAAAATATTGATGAGTATTATGAATACATCTCAAAAGCATATGTAAAACTAGGCGATCTTAAAAATGCGTACCTCAATTTGCAAAAGTCTTATTCCATGAAAGATTCAATGCAGATGGATGTATTAAGCAAAAGCTTGAATGATTTTGAAAAAGAAAAAGAATTCATAAGAATTCAAAGTGAATTTAAATTTGAACAGCAAAAACAGCAAAGTGAATTTGAAAAAGCAGAACTTAAAAAGATTTCTGAACTAGAAAACACCAGACTATTTGCGCTATTATTAATCATTAGCATCATTGCATTGATAATAACCTCCTGGTTATTTTATAAACTTTCAAAAGTCCGAAAAAAAAGGAATCAGGATTTAACTGAGAAAAACACCTTAATTCAATCGCATAGCGATGAATTAAATGAAATGGTTGAAGAACTGCAATCAATTACAGATAATCTCAATATAGCAAATAAGACAAAATCAAAACTTCTTTCTATTATCGGCCACGATCTAAAAAACCCTTTTAACATCATCCAGGGTTATATTTCCATCCTGAATGATTCTGATCTTGATGAGGAAGAGAGAAAAATTTATTATAACAGAATCAACAATGCTTCCGATCAATTACTTGATATGGTTGATGGTTTGGTTATCTGGTCAAAAACACAAACTGATAAAATTCAATTTAACCCCGTTAAAACAAATATTTGCGAAATTTCAAATCAATCTATTTCCCCTTTACAAAACAATGCAAATATTAAAAACATTGAAATTGTTTATGAATATGATAAAAATAAAGAAGCAATAATAACTGCCGATCCGGATATGTTAAAAAGAATTATTCATAATTTGTTGGTAAATGCCATAAAATTTACGGCAAAAGATGGCAAAATTTTTATTGGATATGAACTTAATGATTCCTTTTTAACCTATTGGATTAAAGATACAGGTGTTGGGATGGAGCCTAAAGTTGCTGCTTCGATTTTTGATATGTCAAATGAATTCGTCCAGAATGGAACAGATGGAGAAAAGGGAACCGGCCTGGGTTTGAATATTTGTTCGGAATTCATTAAGTATCACAAAGGTAAAATCTGGGCCGAAAGTATAATAGATGAAGGCACTTCATTCATATTTGAAATTCCTATCAAATAAGCAGGTTGTTCTTAATTATCTTTCTAAATATTAAATATTTAGGTAAAATACCTATTTAATAACTCGTAATATTTATTATACTTGCAGAGCACAAGTTAACTATGAAAACTTCTACCATAAATTATTTCTTCTCGGCGCTCATTTTGCTAACTATTATTTGCAATAGGGTAATTGCCAATGAGTCAATACAACAAATAGATAGCCTGAAACTAGAAATTTTAAAAACTTCTAGTGATTCTGTATTGATAAATCAATATGCGAGCATTTCACGTTTATACCGAGAAATAGATAAGGATTCCGCGCTATATTATTCTGATAAATCAATTAAACTTTCAAGGAATAATAATTATATCATAGGAATTGCACATGGAAATTTTGACAAAGGAGTTATTTACTTTGAATCAGAAAATTTTGAGAATTCTCTGGAATGTTATTTATCGGCGCTCAAAATATATATGCAGGAAAATGATTCTATAAATATCAGTGGTGTTTATTTAAACTTAGGAATTCTTTACTCTCTTGGTTTTGATAAACAAACTGCAATTGACTACTACATAAAAGCACTGGAGTTAAGCACTCTTTTAAACGATTCTGCAAATATTGCAAATACTTCTAACAATATTGGCCTGATATATCGGGATTTAAATAACTACGATAAGGCCGTAGAATATTTGAACCAGACCCTCGAAATCGACCTGATTTCAGGCATTCAAGAATATATTGCCCAATCTTATAGCAATATCGCAAGATCCTATCTTCCTGCCAAGGAATTTGAAAAAACATTCACTAACCTGACCGAAGCATTAAAACGAATTGATTTTGTTAAATCGGCCGATGTGAAAGTAGAAATCTTATCCTGTGCAGGAGAATATTATTTGGAGATGAACAACCCTGATTCTGCGATAAAATACATACATAAAGCCATTGCTATTGCTGACCAGGCTGAAAGAAAGCGAACCCTGGCTTATACTTACTTTTTGGTAGGCAGGTATTTTATGGTTAAAAAAATCTATCCATTGGCAATTACCCATTTCAAAGAAGCCATAAAACTCACAGATTCATTAAATGTAAAAGAATATACCATTGAGTATTATGAATATATCTCAAAGGCATATATTGAATTAGGTGATTATAAAAATGCGCACCTCAATCTTCAGATGTCATACGCCATGAAAGATTCCATGCAGATGGATGCTTTGAGAAGAAATTTGGGGGAATTTGAAAAACAAAAAGAATTTGTAAGAGTTCAAAGCCAATTTAATTTTGAGCAACAACAAAAACAAAGTGAATTAGAAAAAGGAGCTTTAAAACTGAAGTTAGTTTCTATATTTTCAATTTTAGTTATCATATTTTTAATAATCATCTTCATTATAACTATCAATAATTTTCGAAATAAAACAAAAGCAAACAAAGACCTGAAAGAGAAAGGGGAAATTATTGAACAGCAATCTGAAGAGTTAAAGAGCACCATCAGTAGTCTTGAAGATAATGAGAAAAAGCTAAGGTATCTTAATTCCACCAAGGACAAATTCTTTTCCATCATTGCGCATGATCTGAAAAACCCTTTCAATGTTTTACTTGGATATGCTGATCTTCTTGCGAATGAGCCATCCATAAATGAAGACCCACAAAAGCGAGATAAAATTATTAAAGCGATTTACAGCACTTCGGAGTTTAGTTACGAATTACTCGAAAACCTATTGGCATGGTCTAGATCTCAGACGGGTGGTTTAAAAGTACATCCAGAACAATTTGATCTTTCTGATTTACTTAGTTCAAAAATCGAATTTTACAAAAGTGGGGCCACTTCTAAAAACATAACTATAAATTTTGACTTACAGGCTAAACTACTGATTAATGCTGATCAGAACATGATTTTAACAGTCATTCGTAATTTAATTAATAATGCTGTGAAATTCACTAATCCTGGTGGCAATATTGATGTAATCGCAACGCAAGAGGGAGCCAATATAATATTCAGTGTAAGTGATAACGGTATCGGAATAAGCTTGGAAGATCAAAAGAAACTATTCCAAATCGATTCTGATTTTAAAATAAATGGTACTGCCAATGAAACTGGAACAGGATTGGGATTAATTCTCTCAAAAGAGTTCATCAATCAAAACGGAGGAGAAATATCTGTAGAAAGTGAGGAAGGAAAAGGAAGTATTTTTACTTTTACACTTCCAATCGCAAAAACAGATGAATAAAAAAGAAGAAGAAGAAAAAATCCGTAAAGCTTTACAATCAAAAAGCTGGAATGAAATAAAAACCTACGATTCCTGGCAAATTTTTAAAATCATGTCGGAATTTGTTGAAGGTTTTGAAAAAATGGCACGAATTGGGCCCTGTGTTTCCATATTCGGTTCTGCCAGGACGCAACGTAACCATCCTTATTACAAAACTGCTGAAAAAATTGCATCCCTGCTAATTAAAAAAGGTTTAGGTGTGATAACCGGAGGTGGCCCCGGAATTATGGAAGCAGCCAATAAAGGTGCCAAATTAGCAGATGGAAAATCTGTTGGTTTAAACATCCGCTTACCCTTTGAGCAAGCTCCAAATATTTATATCGATCACGACAAACTTATCGAATTTGACTTTTTCTTTGTACGAAAAGTTATTTTTATGAAATACGCCCAGGGCTATGTTGTGTTACCTGGTGGATTTGGCACACTAGATGAAATGTTTGAAGCCATCACGCTGATCCAAACTCAGAAACTTGTTCACTTCCCAATTATTCTGGTATCCAAAGATTATTGGAGTGGACTGATTGATTGGATAAAAGAAAAGCTGATTATTGAAAATAATATTAGTAAGGAAGATTTAGATATTTTTAAACTGGTTGACACAGCCGAAGAAGCAGTTGAAGTCATCGATGAATTTTACCTGAAATACGCGCTAAAACCAAACTTCTAATTCCTTATTCATGAAGATTACGAACATACCAATTGAAATTTTACCAATTGAAGATGATGGTTTTCATTTAATGCTGAAAGCTAAAATCAATGGTAAAAATGCAAACCTAATCATTGATACAGGAGCATCAAGAACTATCTTCGATGAAGTTTTGATTAAAGGTTTTTTGCCAGAAGCATATGATGATTTTGAAACAAATGAAAAGCTTTCTACAGGTCTTGGAACCAATAGCATGCAAAGTTCAGCATTTAAATTAAAATCACTCAAGCTCGGCACTTTAAATATTAAAAACTACCTCGCTGTTATACTTGATTTGACCAATATCAATGAGTCATACACCAAACTTAAGCTTCCATTAATTCATGGGGTTATTGGTGGCGATTTGCTCCATAAATATAAAGCTGTAATTTACTATAAAAGCAAAATCCTAAAACTATACTCCAAATAAGTCAGGCATAATAATTGCTATCTTTGATCTCATAAAAATTACAACCATGGCCAAGATTTTAATAATTGATGATGAACGTAGTATTCGTAATACATTACGGGATATTTTAGAAAGCGAAAAATATACCATCGACGACGCTGAAGATGGCATGATTGGGCTCGAGAAAATTAAGCAAAACGAGTATGATGTTATTCTTTGTGACATCAAAATGCCTCGCTTGGATGGCATGGAAGTATTGTCAAAATCACTTGAAATTACTGACACACCTGTAATTATGATTTCTGGTCATGGCACCATTGATACAGCTGTTGATGCCATTAAAAAAGGAGCTTACGATTATATTTCGAAACCACCTGATTTAAATCGACTTCTGGTTACCATTCGCAATGCGATGGATAAATCAAAATTAATAACTGAAACCAAGGTTTTAAAAAAGCAGGTAAATAAAAAATGGGAAATGGTTGGTGAATCTTCTGCCATTCTCGATGTAAAAGCCATGATTGAAAAAGTGGCACCAACCAACGCCAGGGTATTGATTACAGGCGAAAATGGAACCGGAAAAGAATTGGTTGCCCGTGCTTTGCACGAACAAAGCACAAGAACTAAATCTCCATTTATTGAGGTAAACTGTGCAGCCATCCCCAGCGAATTAATCGAGAGTAATTTATTTGGCCACGAAAAAGGGTCATTTACATCCGCAATTAAACAACGGAAAGGGAATTTTGAATTAGCTCACGGTGGCACCCTCTTTTTAGATGAAATAGGCGACATGAGTCTATCTGCCCAGGCCAAAGTATTGAGGGCCTTGCAAGAAAACAAAATCATGCGTGTAGGTGGCGAAAAGGATATTTCTGTTGATGTAAGGGTAATTGCTGCCACCAATAAAGATTTGAATGATGAAATTGCCAACAAACGCTTCAGAGAAGATTTATATCACCGATTAAGTGTTATCCTTATTCATGTTCCACCACTGCGTGAACGTTCTGATGACATCCCTTTGCTGGCCAATCATTTTCTCGAAGAAATTAGTTTACAAGCCGGAAAAGCAATGATGCAAATTACTGATGAGGCCATCAAAGAACTCCAAAAAATTGAATGGACCGGAAACATCCGTGAATTTAGAAATGTGCTGGAGCGACTGGCTATTTTGTGCGAGAAGGTGATCACAGATGAAGATGTAAAGATTTTTGCACAACCTTTAAGTCCTAAAAAGTAGAATTAACGGCAATTCTAAGCCAAATTAGAATTTAAGATCAATAATTTTTGTAATTTTGTCGACGATGTGGAAATTTACCACATTAAGAATACATTTTAACTTCGGGGCTGACCGGTTTTGACAGCAAGGAAGTGGGAATGTAAGCATGCCGAGGGTTGTGAAATTGCCTCGTAAAAACCAACTCTCAACGCCACAATAACTGGCACAGATAATTACGCGTTAGCCGCTTAGTCTAGAGATTAAGCCGCTTACTGCTTCCCGGGAAACCTTGCTTAACGGTGTCCCGATCGAAGCATCATAAATGTTAAGCTAGCAAATACAAGGTCTTGGTGTATGAGCGAAATAAAAAGACTAAGGATATGATAGCTGTTCCTTTCAGCGGTCACATCTCGAAAATCAATCAAAGGATAAGCATGTAGAAAGCATTTTGGCTGCTTGTTTGGACCAGGGTTCGACTCCCTGCAGCTCCACCCAAGACCCTTAATAACACCATTTTCCTCACGGGATTTGGTGTTTTTGGTTTTATCTCCTCATGTAAGCAGCTAATAACCTGTCATATAATTATTTTCGCTCATAAGTTGGGTTAATTCCCTAACACGTGGATTAAGGATTTAAAAGTAGCCCTTTCTTGCACCTACGATTTCGGATAGTCCAAAAGGCTAATTATAGGCTAATCCAACTCTGCTATTTCCCACTGAACAACACTTATAGAAGTATTAACTTTTTTAAATATGTTGTTATGGAAACAAAAATTAAAATTACATTTTGGCTGTATAAAGCTAAATCTAGAAACAGTAAATTATCTCCAATCTACCTAAGAGTTAGGTATGACTACGACTATTTCACCAAAAGTACTGGTCTAACAGTTAAGGAAAGTTTATGGGATAAGAAATCAATGCGTGTAAAGGGAGGTGGCGAAGCAGAAATTACAAATTCACAATTGGACACTCTTCAGCATAAAATAGTAAACATGATTAACCAATTAACAATTTCAGGTAGACCATTTGATGTTGAAGTCATTAAAAACAAACTAGATGGGAAGGAAGAAAAGGATTTGACCCTTTTTAAAGTATATAATGACCACCTTAGAATGATGAGAAAACTAGAGGGTAAAGATTATGCGAAAGCAACTATTGTAAAATACACGAATACTAAGGTCAGATTATCCCAATATGTTAAGAATCGCTTTAAACGTACAGACATATTCCTACACGAGCTTAATCACGACTTCATGCAAGGCTTTGAAATCTTTTTAAAAACCAAGTTTGACAATTCAAAAGCTACTTGTTATAAACACTATCAAAGATTTACACGAATTATCAATATCGCCCTTCAAAGGGGGTATATCAATCGTCACCCCTTCCCTACTTACAAAATCAAAATGCCAAAGAAAAAAATTGAGTACCTGACTCAGGAGGAAGTTGACAGGATTGCAAATACAAACTTTGAAGTTGAGCGGTTAAATATTATAAAAGACCTTTTCATTTTTTGCTGCTATTCAGGGCTTGCATACGCTGAAGTATCCAACTTGACAGAGAAAAATATTACAATTGGAATGGACGGTGAAAAGTGGATGAATATACTACGCAAGAAGACGAATAAGCACTATCAAGTACCTTTATTGCCACAAGCCATAGAAATACTCAACAGGTACAAAAATCATCCTATAAGCCTTAATAAAGGCATATTATTACCTGTACCAAGTAATGTTAAATACAATGCTTATTTGAAAGAAATAGGTAGGATTGCAAAGGTTAATAAGAACCTTACAACTCATTTAAGCAGAAAAACATTTGCTACCACTATCATGCTTGCCAATGGTGTTAATATCGGAATATTATCAAAGATTCTAGGGCATGCATCTGTTCAGGTTACCTTGGATTCATACGGTGCTTTTAATGACCAATTAATGCTACAAAACATGGCAATGCTAAGAGAAAAATTAGCAAGAACAGTTGTAGGGAATAGACAAGTTACAAGTACATCTCAACAAGAGATATTCAAAAGATTTCCCAAGATTAATTATAACTAGTTAAGCTCGAAGATTATTCACCATTGCCAATTATATGATTAATTATTTTAGTACCTTGAACCACCTAATTAAAAAAATTATGAAAAACTTTAACCTAAAAAACAATTACCTACTTTTCTTTATTCTCATTGGCTTATTCTCAACAATTAATGGATGTAAAAAAGATTCAGATGAAAATGACACTTCCTGTCAAACCTTCTTAGAGTGTCAGAATCAGACTCTATGGACAGGAAGAACACTACAATCTGGGACAACAATAATTAATTTTAGAAATAGTTTAACTATTCCGACTATATGGTACTTCTACAGGTCTATAGATGATTGTTGGGGTAAAATAGATTATGTTGGTGGAGATTATAATATTGAGATTATTGAGAACACTAAAAACAAATTGATAGTTAAAATAAATGATACTTATACTGGAGGCTACATGATTTGTACATTTTCTGTTTCAAACGAAGATTTGAATTATAGTGTTGATTACAAAACTAATCCTGATGACGATATTCAAAATTATACTAATGTCTTAACTAAATCTTCTCAAGATATTAATACACTACCAATTTGTGAATATTGGTAAATTTACATTGTCTATACATAAAATGCTACTGCTAGAATCCGCTACTTTTAAATCCTTAATCCACGTGTTAGGGAATTAACCCAACTTATGAGCGAAAATAATTATATGACAGGTTATTAGCTGCTTACATGAGGAGATAAAACCAAAAACACCAAATCCCGTGAGGAAAATGGTGTTATTAAGGGTCTTGGGTGGAGCTGCAGGAACTCAGACCTTCCTCTATAACGACCTCGTGTTAAGCATTTTATAATTTCAGCTCTTATGTAGGTACATGAAAAGGCTAATTATTTACGCTATTTTCCAAAGAACAAATGCTTATCTAAAGATAGTGAATTTTCCTGAAACTATTGTTATTACAAGGGCTTTATATGCTATGCTGTGTACTATGCTTATAGTAAATAAAGGTGTCGGTTCATCCCTTGCTTTCCCGCATTTTCTTGACAGCTCTTTCCTCGTGTAAAACATGGGGGGGTATCCCAAAAAACAACCTTTACCTACCCGTCCAGTCCAAGGTGGTATTAATAGGATTCCCGCTTTCATAATTTTCAAACTAACTTTTATCAAATTACTATCACTTCTCAACTAATTCACTTTACAAATAAAGCCATTTACTTATTGGGCTGGATGGTGATTTCTTGTGTGGTTGATTAGAGCTAAAAACGTGGGTTGGGGGGATGGTGTATATATATACCCCTCAAGCATCTATCGTTTACGAACTGCCATATTTTATGAGCCTTCGTTAGAGGCAGTGCATTAATTTCAGACCATCACATTTTTATTTGATATTTTATTTTTACTTCAAAAAATATATTCTTAATTTTTAAACCAAAATAATAAACAATTGAAATCGCTGATAAAAAAAAAGCATGAAGTTTTTTTCTATTCAAGGCAACTATCAAATTATTATAATCTTTTGGAGTATCAATGTCATCTGTGACATCAATAATATTGTTAAAATTTGAGTGCAACGCTTTGCCTTTTATTATTCTCTCTTTGGACATAAGATACATTAAGCCTGAAATAATATTGTAAACACCCCACCCCCCTGCAACCTTTATTTCTTGATATAAAATTAAATTTTCAAGAGTTGATGTGGTAGATTTCAATAAATCGTGCGAAGATGGGAAAAATGATATTGCAAATAATTCACCATGATTGCATTTTGTATGATAGTTTTTACTTTGCCGTCCCCAAAAAAGAGGCTTTGTAGAGTGGGAAGTAATAATTTTTCTTAATGCCTGTTTTGTAAACCAAACATCCCCCATCATAATAATTGTTTTTCCATCTTTATTCCATAAATCGTAAGTTGATTTGATTTTGTAAAATTCATGGATAGATTTTTCTTTAGATATACTATATAATTTTTGATTTAATGATGAGTACAGATAGGCAATATCCTCCCTCACAATAATATTAATAGAAACATTAAAATGAGAGAGAATATTTATAGTGTTTTCAATTAAAATTGTTCCATTAATTCTAACAAAATGCTTTTCTGTACCAAGAAATTTATCCCAACGATTTGAGAATCCTCCACAAAGAATAATTATTTCAGTATGTTGCTTCATAGAATGAAGATTAAAGAAAACCTTAATTGAACATTTTTAGCACTGCTTTTTCGAACATATTTTTTATAGTTGAATAAATATTAGGTTGCATGTTAGTAAGATATTCAGCCATTACTCCATGATTTATTTCAAGGACTTTGAAACTTCCGTCTTTCAATTCGATTATATCGACAGAAGCAAACCTAATATTAATGGCTTCTGCTGATTTAACTGCAAGTTTAGCTAAGCTGTTGAAAAATGTATGGTCTTTATCTATTATCTCAGGGAATCCACCTTGTTGCAAATTATGCTTCCAATGTATCTTAAATTCTTCATTTTTTTTTAAGACATATTGAAAATTTAGTTTTTTACTAGAAATAAGTTCTTTCATTATCTCTAGTTTTGAATTTTTACTACATTCTTTAAGTAATAAATTTATTAATGTAGATTTACCATCTCCAATTAATGATGGAATTATTTTTCTATAAATTAATTCAACTTGATTATCTAAAATAAATACTCTGTACTCATTTTCGATTTCTATAAATGGTGAAAAGCAGATTCCCATATGCTTTGAGAAGAGATAGTTAACAGCTTGTTCCAATTGTTCAAGATTATTAATTTTAATTATATCCATACCTCCTGTTCCTCTTACAGGCTTACAAATTATATTATTATTATTTTCATTAAAATAGTTTACCATTCTTGACCAATTCAAATTATCTGTCATATAATCACGAAGTCTTGGTTTTATCAAAAACAAAACGTGTTCAACTACAGGTATGCTATTTTTTTTTAAAACTTCATATGTTGCAGCTTTATCTCCAGCAATCAATTGAGATGTAGAAGAATTAATTTCAAAATTATTGCCAAATATAAATTTGGTAACATTATTCTTAGTAAGCATTAAAATCCAACCAAAAGAAATATCAACAAGTTCAATTTCATGTTTCAATGCAATCTCTTGAACCATTTTTTGTAATATCCTATATTTTTTCATACCACTTTCAATAAATAGTTATTCCATTCTTTTGAAAACCCCTAACATATTTCTACATCCTCTATTCTGTTCATTTTGTTTGTCTTAATTATATCTTTTCATTATTCTCGCCATAACAAGTTCGCCATATACTACGATAATTATTCCACGAATTAGGTTTTAAAGTAGTATCGGCAAAAATACTTTCGATATTTTTTCTACTCTGTAAATAGTAGTATAAATTGTTAGCTTCTGTATGTCTGTATTGAATGCGAACATCGTCAGTTTGGAATAAGCTAACTATTGGAAATGCAGTTACAAAATCTTTCAAAAGGAACATCTTTTCTTGAATGCTTGTCAATGAATCTAATCCCAATATGTAAGAAAATGTTGTCTTTATTCCTAATTCTACTGATTTTTTCATTATTTTCTTTAAATAATCAATATCTAGATTCTTGTTTTTTAGTAAAATCTTTTCTCTATTTTCGAAGCATTCAATGGTAAAACATAATTGCAAGGGTTTGATTTTGCCTAATAGTTCAATGCTTTTAATATCTGAAATAATTCCGAAATATAATATTTCGTTTTGAAAACCTAATATGGAAAGTGTTTCTCTCAATTTAACCAAATAATCAACAATTATTTGTTCGCTTTTAAAACAACCCGTAACTACTGCAACCTGCTCTAAGTGGGATAAATCAGTAAAATGATTCTTTTGTAACCACTCCTCAAGTGCACTCAACAGCATACTTGACGAGATTTGTTTCTCGTTGTGTGATGTTGGCTGGTAACAGAAGCGGCAACCATTGCATAAACCTCTATTATTCGGGTTGAAACACAAAACTTTTCCGTTTTTTCTCGTATAAAAAGCCTCACAAGAATCTTCTACCAAATTGCTAATATGGAATAGAAAAATATCGTTAAAATAAAGGCTGTTTTGTTTTATGTTATACAATGACATTTCGTTATTTTCTATCGAAAACATCAATGGATGTTTTTTGTTAATAAGTAAGTCAAATCGAACCCTTTTATACGGCTGTTTGACAGCAACGCCACTTAAATTTAAATCCATAGCAACAACTTCCTCAAATGGAATGAGTGCTATTTTTTCGATATCCTTAATTTTTTCAAACTTTTCAATCATTGTTGCAAAATATATTTTTTGAATATAGCGGACATACTTTTTTTGTATCTTTTTCAGTTATACAAGGGATTGGATTTTTCAATAGATTATATTTTCCCTTAATTCGCTCATTGAATAATTGAACTGTTTGTTCCCAATCCCCATTTAATAGTTCAGAAATATGTCCAATGTCCATTCCTTTACGGTTATTTAGTAAACAACATGGATAAATATGACCCGATGGACTTAAATTCAGATGTTTAAATGGATAGACTGTACATTTCCCTTCGTTTACTTTATCGGGAGGACAACCTTGCATTTTGAAATCCGATTTTTGAAACTGAATAGACGAGATTTTTTTTGCCAAATCAAGCCATTCTTTATCTCCGATGTGTTCAAAATTACTACTTGCTTTTCCTATTGGTGTTATACGAAGTGATTTTATTCTATTTACTCCTATATCATCAAGAAATTTCAATGTAGGTAATGTGTCTTGAATATTATATCTCGAAATAGGAAAGTTCACATTTATATTGATGCCTTGTATAATACATTCATTTATTGAATTTAACATTGAGTGAAACGAGCTGATTTTACCAGACAACTTATCATGTGTCTGTGCATTATTTGAATGGACGCTAGTCCATATTTCATTTATCCCCGCATCTTTCAGCAATTTTATTTTTTTTGAACTCAATAATGTTCCATTTGTTCCAATGGAAGTGCGCAACCCATGTTTTGAAAAAGAAAAAATCAGTTTTTCAATATCTTTAATCAACAGAGGTTCTCCACCTGTAATTCTAACACTATTGACAGAAGTTTTTTTTATCTTTTCAGATAGTTTTGATAAAATATCTAAATTCAAATCTGATTTTTGATGAGCAATGTGCCTAAAACAATGATAACAGTTCAAATTACAATGTTCTGTCAACATAATAGCAACATGTTGTAATGTGTTAATCATTTTTATTCCCATTCTTTTTTATTAATATTAAATTTGAGTAGTCGCCAACGTTGATTATCCCCTATATTTGAACAAACAGTTTGCAATGTTTGTATACAATTATTTAAAATTTGCTGAAAATCATCAAAATGTATTACCCTATGGGATAAAAAAGCACAAGCGACTTTGTTTTTTCCCCCTAAATAAGTATCAAAAGATTCACAAAAAGAATAGGCATATTCTTTATTTTCTTTTTCAGGATAAATTCCAAAGAAAAGATTATCACGCAAAAGAGTATGCGAAAAAGTGTATTTTTTTCTTCGTTTTCTCTTTAACTTATCAATATCATTGTTTTTGAAAGAAATTTTTCCATTTGTCAAGTATGAATCAATATTATCACAACTAAATACAAACAAAACAATCCATTTATTTAAATCAAGTTGATTCAGATAACGGTTTATCAAACTATTTGAGTTATTGGATATCTTGACTCTAATCTGTCTGTTTGTCTGTTTTTCGATGCCGAGTAAAAGTTTGGTATCATTAAATAATTCATAAAATTTGTTTTTAAGATTTCCTTCTCTGATATTTTGTAGAATTGCATACAGAATATTATAAACATTAGCATCAAATTGACTTTTATTATATTCCACTGCACTTAATGCAACCTCAAATTCATCTCGCATTTTTGTAGATGGTTTTCCTTGATGTTTATCTCTTTCTCTTATGCTCGAATCTACTATATCTACAAATTTAATGATTTGTGTTTCAACAGAATAGCTTTCGTTTATTAAAGTCAATGCAAAAGGGTATCCAGAGCCATTTATTGATTCGTGGTGGTGACCTGTAATTTTTGCAATACTTTCCGACATCTCACATCTGGTGAGAATATTGTACGAGAAAAAAGGATGTAGTTGTCGTTTTCGATATTGGATTTCACTATCAAAATCCTCAAAAGACCACATGTTAATTTTTCCTATGTCGTGACATAAACCTGCCAATTGAAGTTGAAATATATCTATTCCTTTAAAAGTTGGAAAATTTGCGCATAGAGCATTTTTATATGTTTCGTTTTTGCTGATAATAAAGCCAAATATTTTTGCAAGTTTTGACACGCATAGCGAATGATAAGATTGATATTCATCGACACTATCTAATGCGTTTAATAAAAATTCTGATTTTTCAATAATCCCATTAAGTCTCACAAATTCAGAATATATAACCCAAACTATCCTACTGTTTAACCAAATCAAGTAATCTTTAATTTCTTTCAATGTTCTATTGTCATTTATATCGCAATCCAAAGAAAGGATAATATTACCAACGATTTTTGTGTGAAGAATTATTGGCGAAATAAAGAAAGCACCTACTTTGCCTGTTGCAAATTGGTCTCGTTGCGGTAAATTGATATATTTTATTAAGTCGTTTTTTGTTGGGAATACGAAAACTCGTTCGCCAGTCTCAAGTGCTTTTTGACAGTGGTCGCCTATTATTCCTTCCTTTCTAAAAGCATAAATATCCCAAACAGAAAAATCTTCATTTTCGGGGAAAGTTATTTGGAAAAAATCATCAATCAACAAGGATATTGATGTTAAGTAGACATTGTCTATTGATTCTTTTGTGAATGAATGTACAGTATTTGCAAGTGTTTGCATAACAGAGTCAAAAGGATTCTTTACATTCATACTGCAAATTCTTTCCTTTATCTGAGTTTCTATTTTAGCAAATTTGTTGTTTAAATTACTATAATCTACCATTATTGATTTTTATTTTTTTAATTGCGCAAAACACCAGTATTCATCTAAATATTTTATATCCAAATCCATTTTCATAATGGAGGACAATTCCTTTAGATTTTCAAGTGAAATATACCTTTTGGGTATTTCAGTAAAATCACAATTTTTATTGACAATTCGTTTTTGAAGCTTTAACCTATTGTTAATAAATTTATTTTTTCTAAAATCACTCCAAAATGAATCCAGAATGAGTATTCTATTAAAATCGACATTTAGCCTTATTCCTTGTATCAACTTAATAATTGAAGAAAAATTAAAGTGAGACATGAAGAAACCAAAAAATAAAGTATCCACTTTAATATCTAGATAATCAAACTTAAAGGCATCAACATTAAGAATATGGACTTTTTTTGCATATGAGCTGAAACTCTTTTCTATTAGTTGACAATTTTCGTCACCTTTTTCAAGTGCGACATAAGAATTTACTTTTTCAAGAAAATGCTTTAACCAGAAACAATCACCTGCACCGATATCTAAAACCGATTTTCCAATGGACTCTTGTAATAATTTTGATATTTTATTTTCTCTTGTTTTAAAATAATCAAAATGACGATATGCTTTGGAAATAGCTGAATTATAGTATTCAGTTACGCTTCTATGATTCATTTGCTCTATGTCTATCATACAATTCAAGTTAGTTGTATAACTCAATATCTTCTTACTGATGTCAATTTGCACCGACGGTCATACCGCATTGCCTCTAACAGTTATTGTATGAGGCGTTGGGCATTTTGAAACACTTCACTTTCTGATCGCGGTGAAATTTGTTTAATGCACTCATGTTTAATTTTGTCACTTTACACCCAATAACTAAACACATTGTATGCAGCTGGCGTTTATTAATATTGACTTTCATTTTTAATTCATTATACTATTGACTTGAATATACCTTTAGGTCTATGTTGCCAACTGTTGATAAATAGTGATGTACATTCCCTAATAGCAAGAGGATGTCCTCTGATGCATTTGCCTTACTTAAAGATGGCTGAACAATATAGATGTGAAATTTCATGGGCTTTGAAAATTTTGCCTGTTCAATTAGAATCTCTAAATCTTCTTCAGTTCCTTTAATAATCCGACTACATGAAGTATCATTAAGAGTTTTGATTTTTCTTCTGAATAGATGATTGAAAAACTCCCGTCCTTCTCTATGTTTCCACTTCAGAGATTTCTGTGCCTGTCCACAAACTTGATAGAAATTATCAATGCTATTTCCTACTTGTCCGTTCAATGCATATTTTAAGTGGTACAAATGGATGTCAATCACATCATCTGAATTGTTTATACCAATTATGTCTGCAATTTCACCTTTGCCATCATCATCATAAATTATCTGAAAATCATTTTTGATTTTATTTATGAAGTAGTACTGTATTGAATCTTGTATATATGGTGCAATGTCTTGAGATTCTTTTCTAATATTTACTGCATTCCAATTGTCAGTAATAATATTTTCTAAGGAAAATACACCAGGGAATAACTTTAGTCTAACATAAAGGTTTTGCAGGAGTTGTGAGCCATCGGCAAACCAGATAGTTGGTGTAAGTTCTTGAAAGAAATCTCTTATGGTTGCACTTTTATTCCCATACAGGACTGTGCAATCAATATCATTCGTTTTTATTACTCTAAAAACACTTTCCTGATTTGAAGGATTAAGACCAAGTTGAATTTCAAATTGCACTGAATATTGTTCAGTGTCTAAGGAGAATTGCAAACTACCGTTTGCGCTTGGGTTTATTATATTTAACTCCGCATCCGACAAGTCAAAATATCTTCCGTTAATGTTGAATTGATAACGGTTTTCAGCGAATTCATACATTGAGGGATGCCAATCAACAAGTGTTGGCATTACATTAGGTCTTTGAAAAATTTTATCTATTGCCAAAGTATGTTGTAAAACGATATTGGGGTCAATTCTATTATCCTCAACAATTTCTCCGATAGACTTACACCATATTGTTAATTCATCTAAATTGCCTCGTAAGTAAGACCATATTTTTCCTTTTACGGAGCATCCTAGTGAAACTTTCTCTCCTTCTTTATAGCCAACTCCAAAAATATTGTTTTTAATAAGAGTACCTTGTTCTAATTCCCTGATTCCGTCCTGAACACCTTTTCCATAATAGGATTGAAATGTTATATCCTGACCAATGCCCCTTCTTGTACCAACATTATATAATGATAAACGATTAACATCATGAAATATACGAAAAACATTCATCCCAGTAATTAAACTTGTTTTCCCTTCACCGAAAATAGCATCCATCAATGAGTTACTAGAGAATCCTTTAAGCGAGGTATTTAAAAACACTCTATTTATATTCGGTCGTAAATCCCAATGAATAATTACAATGTCCCACTTTAAGTTCTTTACAGTTTCAAAACTACCCCACTCAACCCTTTCAATTTTACCTAGGATAATAACAAGTGTATTTGTATGATTAGTGTCACTAAACACATGCTTATAGCTTTCAATACCTGGGAAACCTGCTTTCCAATTTTCACGAGTGGGATTCCATTCATTGCTAATGTTTTTAAAAATAACTGTACTCAACGCAGGGTTGATTTCTCCAAAGGGCACTTGAGATTCATGTAAGTTATTGAATCCATCAAGAAATTCTTTAATATTAATTTCTTTTTGGGTAGCGTTAGCACTCATACGAGGTAGTAGTAAGTTCCAATCTGCATTTCGCGCATATAGTTGGTCTAATTCTTCATGAATTGGTGGATAAGCTATATTGGTTATAAAACTTGCATTACCTAATTCATCATAAGAAGTTCTTGTAAATCGCCCAACGAATTGAAGTGTAATAGGTAAACTTTGTCTTTCATCATGTATTGCTGCAATCTTTAAATTAGGTAAATCAAATCCTTCACCTAACATATTTACACAGACAATAATGGAATGTTCTCCTCTTTTTATTGCATCAATTTTTTTACTTAGAGCTGCTATTCCAGTATAAACCATAATAGGGTTATGTTCAGGATATTTTTCATAATATGTGAATACTTCAATTGCTCTAGCTTTACTCATACATCGTGCCATTAGAACATGATTATATCCTGAAGCAATATCATCTTTTAATTGTGCAACTGCTTTCTCAGCAATTCTTTCGTCAGCAAGTTTCTTATTATATTCTCTAACAGGAAGATAATTAATCTGTTTGTAGTACTTCTGCTCCTGCGCCTTACGAAGAGAAAAATTGAAAATTACTTTACCCTGTAAACTCTTTCCATCATTTCTGTATGGAGTTGCAGTAAACAAGAAAACTTTCTCTTTGTCAAATTTATCAATTAGTTCTTTCCATGTTTTTGCAGCTGAATGATGAGCTTCGTCAACAAAAAAATGTGAAAATGTATCCCGTAACATCGCTCTTTCGACATCATTACAGTTAGTCAGAATATCCATTGTTGATACCACAACATTGCACTTTGATATGAAGTTTTGTAATTCCAGTGGATTTAAGAAACTACTGCTTAGAATTCCAACTATTGGATTCAAGCAATCTTTACCTACAACTCCAAATTCTTTTAGCAAGCCTAATGTAATAAACTTGTTAGAAATTTGTGTTCTTAATGAATCAGATGGAACTGAAACCAGAAGTTTCTCACACTCATTAGCAATTAGTGTCGCCAACATTGTTTCTGTCTTTCCTGTCCCAGTTGGCATGACAACAATTGCTTTGTCTTCTGGATTTTGAATATGTGCAAGAATTGAATGCAACGCACCAATTTGCGGCGATCTTAATCCTTTGATATTTGACTGCTCATTTTCTTTTATGAAATGGAATCTGTTTCTCCACGAAGAAACAACTTGATTTGGAGTTACAGGCACAAAAGAAGGATGCTTCAGCCATCGCTTAACAATTACTCTGTTAGAATCTAAATCATTTCGAGTTGGTTTTTTTGACGTCAATAACACGTAATCGTAAGCACCTAGATTATTGTCTACCTTGTTTGATGTAAGCAAATAATTGATGCCGTTATTTTCAATAACAAAAGGATTGACGCTTATAACCTGAATTTGATTAAGCATATTTTCTTCTCCAAAATATTGCCAAATTTGATTCTTATTGTTTTCAAATATCAGTTTCGATACTCTTGGTATATTTAGTGCCATAATTCAATATTTTATTTTTTAATTGTCTGAGATATAATGTTTACTAAGCTTGTTGCCAACTTGCAAATATGCACACCATTTATGAACTCTATAAACCCAAATTGGTATGCATTGTTTACTTTTCGTAAATTTTTATATTTTCCCGATCTATTTAAAACCGAATTTATTTTATTGCTTGGGGAGTATGAAATCCTTAATCAACAGGTGCTATCAAAGGCAGGGTGGATTTCATGTTAAATATATGAAAAATATAGTTATGATAATTACTTCAACCTGTGCTTTTCGATAAACTCAATGAATTTCAGGACATTTCCCTCAATAACGAAATATTTAATCTTTAAATATAATTTAAACTCTTGCCTTAATTGGTCATTATATTCGATTGTTAACCAAAATAGCTCCTTTTCATCCTCTGATAGCTCTCCAAGATTATAGCGGTCAATCAAATCCTCGTATATCAACTCCATATTAACATCCTAATATTAAACCCATCTTTTAAGCAATTCAAGCAGTATTTGTGTTTTTCAACTGATACTGTACCACATCTGTAGCATTTGTATTTAACTTCTATTACTTTTTTAGTTCAGTGTATAATCTTCATCCTCCAGTTTTATTATTTATACCATGAGTGAGGAATTGTCGCATGATTTTAAATAAATTCTTTTAGTACTGAAATGAGCTTGAATAACTCACATTATTGGAAAGTGCATTAATAGTTTTTGTACCTTAGTAAAGAAAGAATAGACTCCAAAATCTACTTCTTACATAAAAAGGCTGATCTCGAGGGCGGGAATCAGCCTTTATTTTTCAATTTTATTTCTAACAAGTGCGAACTGTCATGATATATTAGTCGTTGGTTTGAATAAGTACCTTTTCTTTCATTAAATATATTTTATGTCTAGTTGCGATTTTACCTTTATTAAGGTCTGATATTTTTTTCATAGAGCGCAAATATCCTAGCCGTGAATGCCCTTCTACTAATTGAAATGGTTCTTTAAGTTCACTCCATTCTGGTAATTCTTTTGAGATTGAATTAATATCTAGGATGATTGGAGGTGTTCTCCATGTCCCAAATTCTTTCCAGTGATTTAGGTCTTCATGGTTGCAACAGAATTGGTCAAAGTCTGTATACTTTGATCTATCCTCATAGTAAGGCTTAAAATCTTCAATTACATATACCTTTTCTAATTCTATATAATTCCATTCACATAGGTTAAATTCTATGTTTTCATAGTCCAGCCATGCATAATTTCTAAGTGTCTCAGGGTCTTGATGTAAATAATAAATCCATTGATCAAACACAACTTTAGGAATATGATGAAATCTATTACTTTTCATGACTCGTTCATAATATTCTTCAAATCTGAAGTTTTCATACTTCTCATTATTATTCGGTTTAAGGTAATTCCACGTTTTATGTATTTGTGTCATAAAATATTGTTTTACTGTTAAAGCGGTTGATTTCCATAATGCTGCGTAACTTCAAATATAGCGTTGTGGTGAAGCCAATTAACTACACTAATCTTTAGCTGGCGTATTTTTTTAAAATCATATCTTTAGTTACAAACTTACCATAACCAATTCCTGAATCATTAAGTGTCTTAATATATAATAAATACCCATTATTAAAGTCAACAAATAAAGGCATTTCTGCTGAGTTCCATATTTTCCTCAGATATTTCCATTTAAATTTCAAATTATTCTTAAAATTTTGATTCATTATCTCAATTTCAATAATTGACCTAATAAATTCTTTATTTAAGTCCTCTGGCAAGGATTTTTCAAAACGAAATTTTGGTTTGTAATGGTAGATGTCCAATTCTGGTAGATAAACGTATTGTTTTGAATCTGATAACATTTGCGACAAAGTCTCCTTGTTACTAACATTCAAATCTTTTATATTTATTGCAATATAATTTGAATCATATGGTGAAGTCCAGAAAATGTTCTTAAAACCGAGTTTATGTATTGTAGTATCAAATCCATAAAATTCAAAGTTTGAAAAAAAGTCATTTCCATTTATTATCCATATCATTTGATTATAAAAGAATTCTCTTAATTTAATATCCTTCGGTGAAATTGAAGAATTTTGAAACTCAATCACGACACCTTTTTTAGTAACAGCATCTGCACGATGAATCCCATATTGCTTTTCAATAACAACCTCTGTTTGATTTTTAGGAAACTTTTTTTTTCATTCAATATGCCATTCGGTTTCACCTTCTCGCCAATCATCACAATCAGAAACATTTTTATGCGCCCAATGCCACGTATTTATCGACCCACATTTACTTATCAAATCTCCACTACATTGAAGACAAGTAGCTTTCATATTTGGTTCTGCGATTATTCTATTACCATTCTTGTCTAATCCGTATAACATTATCTCAATCTAATTTTTTGTTCATCAATTTAATTTGATTTACGTTAAGTAAATATATAGAAAAAATATCGTCTAAAATATTATTACAATTCAGCCGATTAGAGGAGTTTTTGGATTCTTAAAATAGATACCCAAAAAGGGTTAAAGCCGATCAGAAGCCTTGTATGGAGCTAATTCGGGTATAATATTACCTCATGTTTAACTTACCCGCATAGGATAGTATTTTTTTGCTAAAAAACACAAATTTCGGGGTTGAAGGAAGTGTTAAGACCGTAAAATAAATCAAGCGTATGATAATTAGGTATAGAGTATCAGTAACTTTTTCTGGTTATCGGAATCGCCACAGAGCCTCATATAGATGGATTATTTCATGATATTAGCATGTACGTATCGCTAGTAACCTGACTTTTATATTGTTTTGATGGTAAAGTACCATATGAGGTAAAGTGCAGCTTAAACCATCAATACAACACAGTCACTTAGGGGATTTTTTGTCGTGGAATGAAGTACGTACTTAATGCTGTTTAAAAGTATGTCAGAAGGCTTGTTTTAGTCTGCTTTGGCTATATTCCATCCATTATTTTACCTCGTGTTATTTGGAATTTATTGTGTTACATGAGGCATATCATCATAGAATTTCGGGGATGAAGAGAAGAACCGTCCAATAAGTATAAATAGCCTAAAACACCTAATACAACTATAAGGATTTGTTATCATCTTTGAATTGCCTGTTCTTGAGATTAGCAAGGGGTAACATGAGGGGCTACGTGCATTGGCAAGTGGGAAAGTATCAATTCTATAACTCAAAATCCCCCATTTCCTTAGAATCCTAAGTTTCCTAAGCTAGTATTGTGTATCCCTCAATATTATGTGTTTTTAATTTTAATCCTTTTACTAATAGATTGAATAATTAATACAGATAATAATATAATTATATAAGTTATTGAATTGTAATAATTAACACATTGCAACTAGAAGTTTATATATTAATCTTTAAACAACTAGGGTTAGTATATATAGAAAATAGAGGAAATTAAGGATATGACCCTAATTTCCCCATGTTTTACACTATTTAACCTCAGAAATTCCAACTTTAATATATTCGTTGAACCCATCCTTATGTATCAAGCCATCTCCTGCAAATTTACTTACATAGTTATCTGCTGTTTTATGATTTATTGATAAACTATCAGCAACCTTCAAATAATCTTGACGATTAAATGTTTTTGGTAAACCTTCAAGAAATCGTTGTTTTTTATCTTTAAAAGAATCAACTTGTTTAAACATATTTGCCTGAATATTCTTTTTCTTATGTGGTAAACTTGAGAATATTAGTGATGAATGTTTCAATAATTTAGCAGAAATATAAAGAGCAGAATAAAAGTCCTCATCCTGACAAATTACTTGTTCTCGCAAAACACCTGTCTTCATAATCCTTAATGCTGATAGAATCATTGCTATCCGATAAGTAATTATCCCAGTACGAAAGATTGAAGCTTCAAAATTAACTCCAAACTCAGTAAAGTATTTATTATAAATTTTATTAAAAGATTCTGTGAATTTATCTTCCTGTTCAGCTGTCAGAGTAAATTTGACTTCACTATTAGCCAACATTAACTTGTATAAAGAATGAAAGTCTTTACCCAAATTGTCAAAGTGGTTATTTAGGTTAATATCTTTCTTAGCAAATACATCTCTCCATTTATGTTCTATGTGCATAAAATAAAAAATGAATCGACTAAATAAACCATTTTCAGTATCTGGAATTAGATACTTAACCTGATTTGGTGTTCCTGAAAGAACCACGGATAGTTGAGAATTATTTATGTCAACATATTCATTATCCTTTCTGCGAAAATATGACATTCGTTCATGGTGAAAAATTTTACGAAATCCTTCACTATAATTACCATATTCTTTTGAGAAGGTATTAGCTAGTGTGTCTCCCTCTGTTTCAAACATTAAACCTTTGCCATCATTTTCACTTAATATTTGATAAAAACCTGTTGCGCTGCTATTTGCAGGAATAAATAACATTTTTTCTACTGGTTTAGCAAGTATTTCAAATTCTCCGTCTTTCTTCTTTGACTTATACTCTTTCAGATTATATTCATATTTTGCTTTATTTTGCTTTGTTTGTTCACGTAAATCATCATGAATGGGCTCTACGAGATTTTGGCAATATTTAAGTCGACCCTTGCCTGCAGATGCTTGGGCTGTTACAAATAAATATAAGTTGGGGTATGTTACCTCTCCATCATAAATGCAATAATAGTTAGGTAAGCAAGAGCTTAATGTTACTATAGAACCTAATAGTAGTATATCTCTCTCACTATCTGAAGTACTATGTTTAACAACCTGTTGTAAAAATTCAGGAAGATGAGTATAGAGCGAATCTGAAAAACTCATATTTGATTCATCTATCTCTACAGTTTTTGAATAATCATCAAATTTTATACCTGCTTCTTTTACCTTATGAAAAAGAGTTGCAATTGTTATACCACTACCCTTAGAATTTAAGCATTTATCATATTGTGCATTACATACTTTATATGAGTAATTAGGATAAAGTTTACTAATCCTGTGGAAATAATCTCTCCCATCTTCACCAAACTCATCAACTAATGCGAATCCAGTATTCCGCCATTCTGTGTACGAAGATGTAATATCTACATTCCCAAGCTCAAGTTGATGGATTACTTTCTCAACTTGAAGGCGATTCTTGTTGTTTGATGTTTGAACATTTTGAGTTTGTTCTTTTACTGGAATCTTTTCTTCCCAGTCATTTACTAAAAATTTTTCTTTCATATTAAATATATTTATGGTTTATAAAAACATCCGCATCGTGCGGGATGAAACAAGCTCTTGAAATATCACTACCAGATTGGTCAATTTCAATCTGATAAGTGTAATTGATATAATTTGATACTGCTTTAAAGTAATCTCTATGCAAACCCTGATTTAGGTCTATAGGAATTACCCATTTTAGACCATCTCCTGAAGGTGATGTAAACATTAGCTCAGTTTCAAAATATCTGTCCTCAAGCAATGATTTCTTCAGCTTTTTAATATCTGTTACATGGTCAAAATCAATTGCAAGAAGATTAGAATGAGAAATTAAGCTCTTATCAGACCGTTTGTCAAAAGTTCCTGAAAATGTTACGTAGTCAAAGTTCTTAGCTTTGAATGACCTTGATTGTTCAGAATCCTCAATAGCACGCAATGTATGAGTGGTTTCAGAGTAATTAGCACTCTTTATCAAATCATAAATCTGTTTTAGATTACAATTTTCATATGGATGAATATTTGAAATAGGTTTCCTAAAGAAACTACATTCTGGAATTAATATTGAAGAGTTCTCTTCTACAATATCAATCTTCTTAACCAACTCCTTTTCCGAAGTTAATTCTACATTATCCAACATAAGCACCTCCTTTCTCATTACTTTTGCATTTCAATAGCTCGTTTTTTAAACTGTTTTCCTCTGGCGTACCTTTAAGCCATAGCTTTTTTATAAAATTTATTTTTATCATGTTTAACATTTTTAAATTTATTTTTAATGATTTATCGCATTTACATCCAATAATTTGTAAAAATTATCAAGCTTGTTCTATGCAAGTAACATCACTTCTCGCTTTATAGTTTGATAGGATAATCAGTATGAAATTGCATACTATTATTGCCCTATGTTTGTTTTTAAACATATCTATTTTATTAAAAAATTACATTGTACGTTGTTTCCAATTAATAGCAATAGAACATACCTTATCTGTCCAGTTCTATTTGAATTGATAGGAACGGCAAATAAAAAAAACACCCATCTAATTACGGGCATTTAAAATTTATGAATTACAGAAGAAAGTTTATGAGTTAGCTATTTTGAATGCAATTAAGCCAAAAACTAGCCAAAAGTCAAGATTTTTAAGTTTTGTTAACATATAACAAATATTAAATACAAGGAATTTACAAAAGATTAAAAATCCATCAGAATGTCTGAGAACTCTTTTTTAACATCATTATTATTTTATTATCTAATTAAATTCGTATTAAAAGACACAGATACACCCATCCCCCCAACCCACGTTTTTAGCTCTAATCAACCACACAAGAAATCACCATCCAGCCCAATAAGTAAATGGCTTTATTTGTAAAGTGAATTAGTTGAGAAGTGATAGTAATTTGATAAAAGTTAGTTTGAAAATTATGAAAGCGGGAATCCTATTAATACCACCTTGGACTGGACGGGTAGGTAAAGGTTGTTTTTTGGGATACCCCCCCATGTTTTACACGAGGAAAGAGCTGTCAAGAAAATGCGGGAAAGCAAGGGATGAACCGACACCTTTATTTACCATAAGCATAGTACACAGCATAGCATATAAAGCCCTTGTAATAACAATAGTTTCAGGAAAATTCACTATCTTTAGATAAGCATTTGTTCTTTGGAAAATAGCGTAAATAATTAGCCTTTTCATGTACCTACATAAGAGCTGAAATTATAAAATGCTTAACACGAGGTCGTTATAGAGGAAGGTCTGAGTTCCTGCAGCTCCACCTTCCTGCCTACGGCAGGCAGGCGCTCTACGGAGCCTTGGCGAAGTAGAGTTTCGTTCTCTTCTTCAAGGCTTCTTCGAGCTTCTGTGGACGCTGTCCACCAGTAAAAGATAAATCTCTCCCCACAATGAAAACATGTGGTACGTTTATATATTAAAATGCAAAGATGGAAGTCATTATACCGGTTGCACCACAAATCTGAAAGACAGGTTATTCAGACATCAGAACGGATATGTGCATTATACTAAGGACAAAAATCCATTGAAACTAATTTCTTACACCGCATTTCCTGATAAATACAAAGCCTTTAAATTTGAGAAATACCTGAAATCCGGTTCTGGGATTGCATTCAGAAACAAAAGGCTAATCTAGAACTCCTTATCTGTAATCAAAAATTGATTCGTTATAATTTCAAACAATCTTTCCTTTTTAATCGGTTTGGCTATATAATCATTGCAGCCTGCTTTAATTGCCCTTTCGCGATCTCCAGCCAGTGCAAAGGCTGTTTGAGCAATGATGAAGACCTCTTTGTTAAATTTCCGTATTTGTTTGGTTGCCTCATATCCATTAATTTCGGGCAGTCTGATATCCATCATAATTAAATCAATATCCGGATTTTTTCGACACATCTCTACTACCTCTAAACCGGTATTAGCAACAAGAATTTCTTTGCAATAATCTTTAAGGATAACAGATAAAAATTCTACGGCAAATTTCTCATCCTCAGCAATGAGTATTTTTAAAGTTTTTTCCGCAAATTTTGCTCTACTCGGGTTTACGATATCTTTTAAGCGATTTTTAGTAATATGATAAGGATGTGTAAAATAAAATTGAGAGCCGACACCTTCTTCACTTTCAAGCCAAATTTTTCCTTTCAGCATTTCAACGTAGGCTTTAGAAATGGCTAATCCTAATCCCGAACCTTCATAAACCCTTGTATGCTCGTTATCTGCCTGCACAAAACGATCAAAAATAACTTTTTGTTTTTCTTTGGTAACTCCCACACCTGTATCTTTTACGTAAAAAAGGAACTCAGGCTTTTTGGCTTTTTCGTCGACAAGGTATCCAAATTCAATTTTACCGGAGTCCGTAAATTTGATGGCATTTTTAATGAGATTTGTAATTATTGAGTTTAGTTTATCCTTGTCTGTTTTGATTGTGGCATATTGCTTAGCTATCTTCTTTGTGATTGATAACTGAATATTCTTGCTCTTAGTTTCAGGCAAGAAAAATTCAAATAAATCATCCATAAGCTCATTCAAATTAATATTTGAATATGTAAGAACAGCCTGCCCCGATTCAATTTTAGAAATATCAATGATATCGTGGATGGTATTTAACATGCGATCGCCACTACTCTCGATAATACCAATGTATTTTTGCTGTTCTTTTCCACTTAGCCCGGGTTCTTTTAACAGTTCAGTGAAGCCAAGTATTCCATTCATGGGGGTACGAATTTCGTGGCTCATATTGGCCAAAAATGCGGATTTTAAACGATCTGATTCCTTTGCTTTTACTAAAGCATCTTTTAGATTTTCAACAACTTTTTTCCTTTCTATTGCCAAACTAATTTGAGGAGCTACATATTCCAGTACTCTTAAATCTTCTCTGTTTAACCTTTTTTCACCTTTGTAATTCTGAATAACAATCACCCCAATGACTTTTTCACCGCTAAATAAAGGAACTCCAATCCAAATATCTGATTGAGGCCCAACAAGATCGATAACTCCACTTTTGGCGAGTTCGTGAAAATTGGCCTGATCAATAAACATCGACTTTTGGGTTTTAATAACATGCCCTGTCAGTGTCTTTTTAGCAGAGAAACAGGTGATACTAGTATCAAGTGTATCTGCAATATAGGGTGTAGATATCATTTCTGATTGCTCATCGTATAATGCAATATAAAAATTGTTTGTATCTATAATTTCCCTTAGTTCAATAAAAATATGATGGAAGAACTCTTCTAAATCATTTGTGGTCAGAATCTCGTTCGAAATCGCAACCAAAATATCTTTAATTTTCTCAAGTTTTTTGCGCTCGGTAATGTCTCTTGTAACTGAAAGTATATGCGGTTCATTCTTTAATGTGATTATTTTTGCCGACATCAAAGCTGGTATCAGATTTCCGTTTTTGGTTCTGAACATGCTTTCCAGATTTTCAATGATTCCAAATTTTCGAAGTGCATTGATTAGTTTTTGTCTGTCTTTAGGAATGCTCCATATATTAATTTCTGAAGATAGTTTTCCAATAACGTCGTCTTTTGTGTATCCGGTTAGGTGTGTAAATCCTTCGTTAATTTCAACATATTCCCCATTCATTTTATTAATATTTACGGCATCGGGATTTGTAAAAAATGCGGCTTTAAATTTAATTTCATTTTCTTCTGCTTTTTCTTTAGCAAGTATCAAATCAGTTTCTGCTTTTTTTTGCTTCGTAATATTTCGAATAACGACGTGAATTATAGGTTTTCCACCTATGGTATACTTGCACGGTATTGCTTCGGCCAGAAAAGTTGAACCGTCCTTTTTAACAAACATTGTTTCCACTTTCACCATATCCTGATTATTTATCTTTTTCAGGGCTTTTTGGGAATGCTGCAGTTCATCCTGAGGATGTAATTCAAATACAGTTTTTTTTATAAATTCTTCTTTTTGATAGCCAAATTCTTCTAAAGCTCTGTGGTTAAAATCAATTATATTCATTTCCATATCATGGATAATAATTGAATCTGGTGAAAATTGAAACATTTGATGAAATTTAGCTTCACTTTCTTCGGTAATTAATTTCGCTTTCTCAAGTTCAATGCTTGCATTTTTTATTTTTGTGATATCTTCAAAAGTAACTACCACCTGGTAGGGGCTTTTATCGTTGTTTTTAAATTTTGGAATTGAATTTATGTTTATCCATGAATAATTATCTTTTTCAGGATGAAAAACACCCATTACTGAATTATAAACAGGCTTAGCTGTTTTTAGTGTTTCCATTACCGGATGTTTTTCTCCGGGGTAGTCCGAGCCATCCTCAAGTATTGATTTCCATCTTGGATCTATAGAGGTTTTTTCATATAACTGCTCAAGTGATAATCCTAATATTTCGCTAGCAGCTTTATTTGCAAAAATGATTTTTCCTTTGGAGTTATGATAAACAACCCCCTGAATGGTATTTTCAATTAAAAATCGGTGTTTTTCTTCACTTTCTTCTGCCTTTTCTTTCGCCTTCATAATTGCTTTTGCAGTTAGCTTGTCTGCTGTAATATCGTTAAACAGTACTGCGAATTTTCCTGGTTCTGTGCGGTATGCATAAATATGATAATATTTTTTTGTTGCTTCATTATAATCTTCAAACTCTTCAGGGTTACCAGTTTTTACAATCCTGCCATAGGTTTGGATCCAGCTATCCTCTATAACCGGCATAATCTCACGGATTGTTTTGTTAATAACCTTTTCAGCTTTAATACCAACAATCTTTTCCCAGGCAGGATTTACTTCCAAAAATCTGTAATCAGTAGGGTTACCATTTTCATCAAATAGCATTTCATGCAGGGCAAAGGCGTTCATTAACTTTACAAACAACTGTTTGTACTTTTCTTCACTTGCTCTCAGTTCATATTCAGCTTGTTTTCTGTTGCTTATATCTCTGCCAAAAATAGATACTCCCGTAATCTCATTTTCATCATTAATTATTGGATTATAATTTAATTCCAAATATTTCTTATTATCCGGTCTGGTATGGGTTTCAAGTTCCATTTTGAAATTATTGCCAGTAAGTACTTTGTCGTATATTTCTTTCCAGTCATCATACAATTCAGGTGGCAATTCTTTTTTATCCAATAGCAATGAACCAATATTTATTTTCTTTTTATAAAGTGGTCTGGCATAAGTTAAAAATTCGGAGTTTGCTGTTAACAATTTATAATCTCTGTCAATCGACCAAACTAAATCATTGGTGCTTTCAGTTAGTGAATTTAAGTTTGCGTTGCTTTGAATTACTCCTTCTTCTGCATGTTTGCTTGCTGTAATATCACGCCCAACGCCATGCATAATCTTTTCATCAACTTGCGGTGCTGCAGTCCAATGAATGCGTTTGATTGAACCATCTTTACAAATGAGCCTATTCTCAAAATCCTTTAGCACTTTTCCTTTTGATAACTCGGAAACTGCAAGATTGGTTCTAGAATGGTCGTCCACGTGCATAAATTCGAGAAATGGCTTTGAAAGGAATTCTTTTTTGGTGTAGCCCAGTAAATTTTCGAACGCAGGATTTACGTATTTGAAAAATCCATCGAAACCTGCGACACACATTAAATCTTGAGATAATTCAAGGAAGTTATTCTTTAAATTATTTAAGTTATTGTTAGTCATCTTGCAATTATTTTCTCATAAGCAACACATTATGAGGGGTTTTAAAAAGAAACTATTTTGAACCTAAAATACAAAATAGTACAGGCTAATAAATAGGCGTTTTACCTATATATATTTTCACTTATGTCATTGTTTTTAAATCAAAGTTCTACTTTAATTCCTTAGATGTAACTAAAATTATATCGGGAAATTTCAATCAAAACCTCAGCAATCAAAACCATATTATATTCTTAAAAAAGAGTCAGGAATATCACTTATTTTTAGTTAATTATTGTTAATGATAATTTTAGTAACTTTCATTGAGTTAATTTTACCAAAAAAATTAATCGTACATGAAACATATCTGGATTTTAATGCTTCTTTCATTTTTTGGGGATGGCAGCAGTGAAACCTTTGATCAGAAATTAATAAGCAGCCCGAGCGAAAATAATACTATGTCTATTCCTTTTGATCTGGCTGAGTCAAAGCTTAAACCATTAATTTCATTATCTGATAATGATTTGCAGGATAAACTAAATAAAATGGTCAGTGACGATGCGAAAATAAAAAGATTGGTTGGACAAAAGAAAATGGCGATTGGACTGGTTATGCTTAACGATACGAGTAATGTCACATTTGCCAGAGTTAATGGTACTACTGAAATGTATGCAGCCAGCTTACCCAAAATTGCCATACTATTAAGTGCGATGGATGCCTTGGATAAAGGTGAGCTGGAAGAATCTGAAGAATTGAGAAACGACATGCGCCTGATGATTGCTAAATCAGACAACAATGCATCAACCCGAATTATTGATTTACTTGGATTCG
The DNA here is from genome assembly GCA_963675215.1 of Bacteroidales bacterium. Lineage (GTDB taxonomy): Bacteria > Bacteroidota > Bacteroidia > Bacteroidales. Next base: position 1,997,631 of record OY775914.1, on the reverse strand, counting down.
AAAAAATTGAGAGTGTTTTGACTGATTCTAATTATCTACTCTACAACGAAGAATTAGGAGGTGGTCTATGGGTAGGTAAACGTTATGCAAAACCAGGAAAACGATATCCGGATCCTTTGCATGGCATTAGTCATGCAGCCACAGTTACTCAGGTATGCCGCTTTTATTATATGCTAGTTTACGGAAAATTGGTAAGTTTTGAAAAATCGAAAGAAATGCTAGGAATTATGGAAGACCCGGAAATTCATCATAAATTTGTGAATTCACTGGAAAAAATAGCTCCCAAGGCTAAACTTTTCCGTAAATCAGGTTCATGGAAAAATTTTCATTCCGATTCCATCTTGGTATGGGGTCCAAATCATAAATACATTCTGGTAGCACTAGTCGAGGATGCAGATGGTGAAAAACTTATGCGTCAACTTGTATATAAAATTGAAGATATCTTAAAAGCATCAAATTAATGTTTAATTTAGAATTCAATTACAAGGCGACAATTAGGCTATGGAATACAACCAGATTGACTGGAGCTACAAAACAGTAAATAAAGCATTTAAATTTTTACTTACCAAAACTTTTGATCTTCGGGAAGGTGAGCATAAGCGTGCCGTCCTGATGCAACTGAATATATTCCTCATTATTTCAACCTTACTTATTGTAAAACCAACTGTAAATGGATTGTTTATTTCGCAGTTTGGTGTTGAAAGTATGCCTTTAGCTTTTGTGATTGTAGCACTTTTTGCTACTGCGCTTTCCATTCTATATTCAAAAAAACTTGTTAAAATCCCACTGCATCAGCTAATCAGAAGCACTCTCTCGATTTCGGTAATAACACTTGTGATCTTTGGAATACTTCTTTCATTGAACTTTCTTGTAAGTTGGGTCATTTATATTTTTTATATCTGGGTAGCTTTATTTGCTGTTTTTTCAGCTTCGCAGTTTTGGATACTGGCCAATCTGGTTTTTAACGCACGTGAAGCAAAACGACTATTCGGGTTTATTGGTGCTGGTGCCATTGCGGGTGGCATATTTGGAGGATATTTAACAACAATTTTAGCTCCGCTGATGGGAGCAGAAAAATTATTATTTGTAAGTGCATTTCTACTGTGGTTTTGTATTCCACTTACCAGAAAGGTATGGCATGAAAACATTAGTGGGAAAATTAATCCAAAGAAAAGCACGAATATACTTAAAGGGATTGAAGAAAGTCCTTTTCAGCTCATACGCAAATCAAAACACCTCACCTATCTGGCAGGAATCATTGGAGTAAGTGTAATCGTTGCTAAACTGGTCGATTATCAATTTAATGCGATTGCGTCATTTAGGATTTCCGATCCGGATGAATTGACCGCATTTTTCGGATTTTGGTTTTCGACTTTCAATCTAATTTCTCTAGCCATTCAACTATTTATTACCCGAAAAGTTGTGGGTGTTTTTGGAGTTGGGACTTCCCTATTCTTTCTGCCTGGAGCCATATTTTTTGGAGCTGTTTTTGTTCTCTTTGCTCCATCCATTTTGGCAGCAATTCTACTAAAAATGTCGGAAGCAAGTTTGAAACAGTCGATTAACAAGTCGTCGGTTGAGTTGTTAGCCCTTCCTATTCCATTAAGTATTAAAAATAAAGCAAAGACATTTATAGATGTTTTTGTGGATAGTTTAGCTACTGGTATTGGAGGTTTGATTTTGATACTTCTGGTAAATGGACTCCAATTATCGACACAATTTATTAGCCTGATGATTATTGTTATCATTGGCATCTGGATCTATTTTGCATTAAATGTTCGAAAAGAATACATCAAATCATTCCGGCTAAAAATCAAACAAAGTGATAAAGATTCTGATTCAAAAAACATAAACCTCTCAAACGAATCAGTAATAAGTGGCTTAATAAAAGTAATTAAGAGAGGGAGTGAGAAACAAATTTTATGGGTACTTCAAAAATCGCGCGAACATCCCAATGAAAAACTTTTTAGTCATATTTCTTTACTCCTGAATCACAGCAATGGCAAAATAAGATCTGAAGCGCTGCGCAACCTATATTTTTACAGGAACAAACCTATTGTTGATACTGTTAACCAGATGATCGCTGATCCTGTTCAGGAAGTTAAAATAGCCGCTTTTGAATATCTGCTTGAACACAATCCAGTTAATCACGGCGAATTAATGCAACAATATCTGATGGATGCCGATTATCAGGTTAGCGGAGCAGCATTGTTAAGTCTGGCTGGAGAAATTCGGGACAATCCTGAATTGAAGAAACAATATGAATTACGGAGAATTATTGCTCAAAAAATTGATATCCTGCAAGAAGAACCTGATGATGATAAAAGAAATTTTAATACGAAAATCCTCTTGGAAGCTATCGGAAAAGGTAACGTTTCAAGTCTGTTTTCGTTTATCGAGAAAGGATTGTGTGCGACAGATCCCTTGATTATAAATTCAGCAATCATTGCAGCAGGTTTGTCAGGTGCAGCAGAGTTTATTGATAAATTAATCTCTTTTATTACTAATCCTCAATTCTCTCAAAATGCTACAAATGCGCTGGCACAGTATGGTACAGAAATTCTCATTATCCTTCAATCAGAAATTAATAATCAGGGAAATAAAGAAATACATCGAAAAATTCCTTCAATTGTTGAACACATTGAATCGCAAAAATCAGTCAAATTTTTATTTGATTTACTTGATTCGGAAGATTTTCAGGTCCGAAACGAAGCGCTTTCATCGCTTAATAATTTAAAAGTAAATTTTCCTTTTTTGTATTTTGATAAGAAGCAGGTCATCCGACGAATATTCGATGAAGTTCGCATTATTCATGATACTCTTTCTGTTTTATACCTGCAAATTAAGCTTGAAAAAGAATGTCATATAGATGAAGCCGGAATTGATTGTGCCTTGTCGGATGCACGTAAAAGTTTAATTGATTTATTGGAAAGAAGACTTGATGGAGGCCTGGAACGGATTTTTAGATTACTTGGATTAAAATTCCCAAGCGATGAAATTTCGTCTGCCTATAAAAGCTTTCAGAGTACCAAGGCAGATATTCGGATTAGTAGTATCGAATTCCTCGACAATTTACTTGATGCTAAACTTAAGCGTGTATTAATCCCAATTTTTGAGACCACGGTTTTGGAAACAATTTCGAAAGAAGCACTTACTCATTTAAATATTCACATCCCCGATGAAATTGAATGCTACTCTATGCTGCTTGAAGGAACCGATATTAAAATAAAACTCTCGGTATTATATTTAATTTCTCTTTTAAAAGGTGATCAGTATGTAACCCTTGTTAAGAAATACCTCGAAAATTCCAATTTCAAAGTCAGAGATTTTGCAAAAAAAGCCATGGATGGTTTGCAGAAATAGTTTTCGAAAACTATTTTTTTCTGATGATGTCGTCAATTCTTGTGGCTAGCTCCAAATGATCTAAATTCGAATTCTTTCGCAACACATTCGACATTAGCGCAACCAAATAAACCACACCATCAGGGTGCTCAACAATTGCAATTGAGTTCATATAGTTTTGAACATTGCCGGCATATTTTTTACAGGTAAAGCCCTCTTCCGCCTTGCATTGATATAAACTACCTGATTTGAAATAAACAGCCGCTTTCACCAAACGTTGAGAACTTGCATACCTGATTCGATTATCAGTCATGTACAATAAACGTTTGATCTCCAAGCTTGAATGATGATCAACGATTTTACCTCTTTCCATTGCCACTAAATATTTCATTAAAGCTTTGGGAGTTCCAATGCTTCCACCTACACCAGAAATGATTGACTTTGCCCCACTCGTAAACAGACTGCCCAGTCTCCATTCATCCCTCGAAATGCCAATGGCCTGCAATGGTTCATTAACAATATCAATTGCCATTTTTTGAAGTAAATTTTTAGGTGTTGTTTTGAAAAACGCTGTAGCTTCCGCTTCGTTAATTGTTGGGTATTTATTTCCAAAATGTCGCATTAAAATTATTTCTCTCCACAGAACACTTGCTGCTCCATTATTACTTACCGATAACATGTGATCAGCCCATTCATAAAGCGAGAAAACATCCTCTTCGCGCACGGTTCGTTTAAAAAATGCTTTCGTTTCCGGATTAAATAAGGGCACCGTATGCTCATCGGTAAGAGCCCATTTACCAGCCCTTACAAATTTTGATTTCAATAGTTGTTGCCTCTCTTGGAAGGAGTGGGGGTAAATTCTTTCCAACTCAGCAAACAATCCGGCAATAACAGCCAGTTTCCCAACACTTCCCGGTTGAAAACCCTTCGTTTCCTGATGACTTGCATACCTGATCCTTTTTCCCGGAGTAATTTCGAGCAACGAAATGGAATAACTTTCATCCAGGTTTGGAAATAATTTGTTTAAAGAATTTTGCAAGGTCAAATCTGGTTGTGGTAAAACAGAGAGGCTGTCACCCATTTCGTTTTCAAGTTGTAAACGAATATCGTCAATTGACTTCCTTGCCCCACTAATCGGCTGATTTCCTTCAATTTCCCCATTTAAAATCATTTGCAACCTTACCAATCTTCTGATTCCGGTCATAAAATAGCCATCAATCGGATAAGCATGCAAGCCTGAGTTAGCGAATGTAAAAAACATAAAAGATATTAAGAAAGCACCTTTTCTCAAATTTGACATGATACTTTCAGCCTTAGTTTTATGAGTGGTTCTATTGTTTATATCTGAAAAAATATTTCTCATCTAATTCAATTTTTCTGAAAGTTGAATGCGTTTCAATTCATCAATTTTAGGGCTGATTGATTCAAGATAAATGGCTCCGGCAGCATTTCGGTTTTCAACAAAAGGCCGAACCTGAAAAAGCCATAGTTTATTGTTCAGGAATCCAAGTTCAACATCGAAGGGTTCCTTCATGCCTTTTGTTTCACTCATTTTTCGTTTCAGGTTTACTGCAAATTTTCTGAGCTCAATCAAATTTTCTGAATTTAAAATAGCGATTTCAAAGGATGCAGATTTTTTATTGGTCCCACCTGAAGATGGTAGTTCGTTATAATGGGGTTCACGAGCAGGAGCCAGTAATTTACTGTCCCCATCAGATTTCAAAAGATAGGACTCTGCAGATTGCCCATCAACTGCACCTCCGGCACCTTTACTGAACGCAACCGTCAAATCAGAGTCATCACCAAGACTTACCCCTTTTGTAATTAAAACTCCCGAATAATCAACATTAACACTCGGAATGATCAAAATTGATGGGTATACATTTTCCGGATTTAAAAGATAACGCTGTCTCCACTGAAAACTTCTTTCGGTATATGGAGAAGCCCAGACTTGTTTAATGCCCTGCAATATTTTTTCCTCATCCACTACATTAAATAAAGTCAGATTCAATCCTGCACCCGTAAAATCTTTGAGATCTTCCATATTGGTATCACTTCGCACAAAAACAGGGATTTTGCCTAATGGTTTACCCAAAATAGCATTAAACTGATTCCTGAAATCGGCAATAAATATTGGAAGCAATGGCATTTTCAGTATGGCGTTCCTTAATAACTCAAGCTTGGCTAATAAAAACTGATCAATTTCATTTTTTGAACGGCCTGTCTTCTCCATCTTGGCTGCTTGATCAAATGCATTGTTTACAAATTCCCAGTAGGAAATGCTTTCGGACGGCATAATTTGATCCATGTGTTTTCTGAAAATTCCAAATGGGATCACCAATCCATCTACCACATTATCAGGAAACATTTGTTTAAGCTGACCTAAATTAGCAGCTTTTGGGCCACATATTTTCCCTGAACTATTGGCATTGACTTCTGTTAAATTTAAAACTTTGTCTTGCTTCAAATCCATTTTATGGATAGGTACCCTAATTTTATCTGCCGAACGTTTCTTAACTTCGAATAAAGCTTTCTCTTCCATATTCATGTCCTCAACCAATTTCATCACAACGGTTCCTTTATTTGAAACAGCATAAAACACCTCCTTTCCTGCGAAAGATTTCATGCTATTTAAATTTTGTTGAGAAATAACCGCGTTTGGGATACCCAGATTTCGCGCCAATAATTGCACATGCGAAACAAGGTTTCCTTCTGTAACCGTTGCAATTCCAGCGACAGGTTTTAGATCGGCGGGTGGCGATTGGAACACATAAATTTTATCCTGTGAAATTTGAATACCATCGGGTGAATCGGCCACAACCAATATTCCCTTTGAAAATCCGGGATTTATTCCCCTAACATGACCTTGATCCGAAATATTAAATACTTTGTTTGTAAGCAATGATTTTTCGCTAATAAAATCACTAAATTGCCCTACACTATGCCCTAATTGAAGAAGTACTGATGATCGAATTTTATCATCAACAAATCCTGAAGCCAGGGGTTCAAAACCCTCAAAACGTTTTAATTCTTTCTCATAATTGGCACGGATCATAGCTGTACTCCATTCCACAATTCTTCTCGAATTAATAAGGTATTCATTCAATTGTCCCAACGAAATATCCTCTGTATCCAACGGCTTTAATATAGGTTCTATTTTATCCCATTCCCAAAGCTCTATAAATCCTGCTCCGACAGCAGCCATCGAAAGTGTATAATTTTTTTTAAGGATATCCGCTAAAGTTTGAATTTCCCAATTGGGAAGTTCTTTAAAAATAAGATCATCAACTCGATTACTCAAATCAATTAAAGTGACTTTAGATTTAGCATTATTCGTACGAATCATTCTTCTGATATCCAAATTTAACTTAGAAGCAGATATAATTCTTTGATCACATGTGGTTGCTTTGCTAATCTCGTCCAGTGCAGATTGAAGTATTTTACCAGAAGATGAGTTTGTTCCTAAACGTTTTACAAAACTATTGAGAGATTGCCAATCGACAGGTTTGTAAATAATTTCCATTTCCCTGATCAATTCATCTAACTTGTTATTTAGAATAGTTGAAATTTGAGCTTGATAGTTTGCTTTGAACTTTTTTACGGCCTCTAAGTCTGAGAATTCAGGTTGTCCGTGTATTTTTACACGCAGATCCATAAAGGAAGGCAAACTTCCGGCAATTTCCATTGAAATTGCCCTCACCTTTTGAATATTTGAGGTTTCAGCCCGGTGTGGAATAGTGTTGAATGCCTGCTTTAGTAAAAAGTAATGAGATTGATCAAGGCTTTTGTTTATGATTAGCCAGTTCAGGAATTTCATCCCCCAATCATTTTCGTCTTCATCCTGAAAAGCTCCTCGATAATATTTTGCTTTTCTCAATATCCAACCATTGTCAATCGCTTCAAGATATCTTTCAATTTGATATTGCTTGAGTCGCGCATATTCATTTTCTTCGTTCAAGAAAGCTGAATAATCTGTAGTCGCTAATATTTGTCCTAAAAAAATGTGATTGGTTTTAGCCAAAGATTCTACCCAGGGCTTATACGTTGCTCTTTGCAATCCACCTATTTCAGGGCATCTTTGCTGAGGTGGTACCTTTGAACCATCAGGACAAAACCACATTATTTGCTGAAATGGCCCCTTCGAATCGATTTTAAATGCAGAAACCTTTTCTTTAATCTCCTTATTATCAATAATTTGACAATACACATTTTGGGTAATTGCCAATATAAAAAAGGCAAATATATATTTTTTAATTTTCAACATATGTCTTTTCAGTATTGAGTACAAATATAATTCATAATCACGCAGTACAAATAATCTTATTTTCGTTTCAGCAAAAATCGCATCCAGGAAAAATAAAGTATTTTGATTATTCTTGATGAAATAATACTGAGCTCTTCTTTAAAAACTTCTTTGGTTTCCACAGAAACAATCTCCACAACACATTAAAAAAGCTGGCTCTTAAGAGCCAGCTTTTTTAGGTTTTAGCACATTTTATCTTTATTTGATCTCACCAATTTGCCCTTTTTCGGCCGCTTTTTTTAATTTATCATTGGCATAAATGGCAATTTCTACTCTTCGATTCAGGCTTCGGTTTTCAGCCGTATTGTTATCAACCAGTGGTTGATTAGGACCATAGCCAATAGTTGTTAGCCTGTTTGGGTTAACAGCATTTGAGCTTAAAAATGAGGAAACACTTGCTGCCCTTTTTTCCGACAAGGTTTGATTATAATCGGCCGGGCCTGTGCTATCGGTATGTCCTTCAATCAGCACATCGGTATCGGAATACTTATTCAACACTCCGGCCAATTTTCCTATATTCTCTTTGGCTACACCTCCAATATTACTTGAATTTACATCGAATAATATTCCTGAGTTAAAGGTGATTTTAATCCCTTCTCCTACCCTTTCAACTTTGGCATCTTGCAAATCAGCTTGTAATTCCGCAACCTGCTTATCCATGTATTTCCCAATTAAAACACCGGCTGTTCCTCCAACGGCAGCTCCAATGATAGCTCCTGCTGCTGTGTTACCAGCCCACTTACCTACTAAAGCACCTAAGGCCGCTCCACCACCAACGCCAATGGCTGCGCCTTTTTGGGTATTATTCATGGTTTTACAGCCCACTAAAAATTGTAAGCTTATCAGTACTATTATAATTATTTTAAATTTCTTCATGTTATTTTTTATTATTGATTAAATTTTTCTTATTCAAAGATATCACTTTAAAACTTCAATAACAATGCTTTATAATTATCCACGCAATCTTCCCTTTTGAATTCTCACTAATCCTTTTTATATTTAAAGACCTAAATACTAATAACCTATGAAACTCAAATCTACATTCATATTCATAAGTTTATCTTTTCTCTTATGCCAGAATTTATTTGCTCAAGAACAAGGAGATATAAAATACGATTTTTCTGATTTTGAGCCCATGACTCCTGAAGAATTTATTAATAGAAATTTTTCATACTTAAAAGAATATTATGAAAAGGATCCTAATTCGATAACTGAAGGAATATATAAAATAGTAAAACAACCTCCTGAAGGTAGCAAATACAGGCCAACAGTTTATGTAATCCAACCATACTCCGAATTGGTCGAAAGTGCAATTTACGAATGGGCAAAAAATTCAGGCTACGACATTGCCTATACCGTTTATGGTGGGAGTGAGGGTTTTGGCATCATATCAGATTGGGGTAATCACCTTGCCCCTAACCTAGGACATGGACGCCATGTATCGCACAGAAGCCCTGATAAGACAATAGAAGAAGAGTTTCGCGAAAAAAATAGCAGGTATACAGGAGAGGTAAGGCTTAATGGTAGTAGAACATGGATATCAAGTGTTAAAGGTATTCCTGCAGTATATTCAATAGGGCGAGCGATAACTGAATCCAGACAACGAGTCATGGATGAACAGAAAATACACACCCCTGATAGAGATGCTCCTAAAAGCGAATGGATAGCTTATTTTACCGGTAATTCAAATAGTTTTAGCGGGTCAATAAGTTTAATGGATTCAAAATTTGGATCGTGGGGTGCATCTGTTGGTTATCATAGTGAAACAAGTCCTGTTGAAGGTAGTATTGATCCTGCTTTAGCAATGCTGGAATCAGTACTTGCCTTTTGTGATGAAAAAATAAACGCTGCTAAAATATTATTTTACAAAAAAATGGGATTAGAGGTTGAAGATGAAGAAGCAATATCAGATAAAGGTGATGAAATTGTAGTTGAATTTTCCAAAGAAGGCTATTTGACCGAAACCCGAGCTTTATCAAAAAGAACCTTGGAAGCAGGAAATATTTTATTAAGCGGACATATAACAGATGAGCGCGGTGTAGAAATAGAGGATGCAGTAGTAGAACTTAAAAATATTGATGGAACAACAAAAACTGATAATACCGGAATTTATAATTTAACAGCAAAAGCACTAGGAGAAGAATCACATTCGGAAGTGATGGATATCAAACTCAAAACAATTGGGTTGGAAATAAGCAACGAAGAATTGGGAGCATATCAAGAAGATAAGCCTTACGGATTGGTCTCAGATGGGTTTACTACCCTGAAATTAAAGATTAAAGCCCAAGGAATCCGTCCAAACACCGTTTCTGTAAAACAGCCTGACTTAGGGAACTTTGTGGAACAAAGCATGCTTAAAGTCCCTTTAGTTCTGGATGCAAATGGTGAGGGCGAGATGGAATATGCACCACCCGCCTATTTAACAAATGAAGATCTTAGCAAAAAGCTGGAAGTACCTCAACTGGGTCAGCTTAGCTTACCCTTTCTTTGGGTAGCCGAAGTTCCGATTGAATTTACTTACGAAGATGAAGAAGGAAATCCCGGAAATTTTACTTTAAACATTTTCATAACCCGTCCTCCTGTTTTTCCTATACATGGTTTTACCGGAGATTTATCTACCTGGGCTGATTTAGCGAACTATCTCCGGAAACAGAAATATAACTTCATCCTGCGAGAGTATTACAAAGGCCCTGCCGATGAATCAACCATTCAAAGACAATCCCAGAAACTGGGGCAATACATTCAAAATACCCAAAAAGCGTACAGAGAAAGTGGGATTTTACAAACCAGGATTGACATCGTGGCGCATAGTATGGGTGGACTTATCAGTCGTCATTACATCAGTAACATGGCCAAATACGGAACAAAGGCAGGTATCGTTATTCCTTACAATGTGAAGTTATCAAGAGAAGAACTTGCTGCAGCCCGAAATCAAACTCCTGTTAAACTGATCGATATTCGAAAATTGATCATGGTAGGTACTCCCAACCACGGAGCTACCTGGATTGATGGTAGAATTGGACATTTAGGTGCTTTAATGGGCAGCGTTCATGAGGTTGCTAACGCACAGTTAAGATCTAACAGCCAATTTTTGGCGAATTTAAATGCCGGGGAAAACCAAGGCCGGCATCTCGACCCCAATGTTCAATATGCCCTTTTGTACGGGCGAAGAAGGCTAAAATCGCTCTACCCACCAGATCATATGAAATATAAATTCACCGATCCGGAAGCCTTAGTTAAAGCTTATGTAACTGACGACGATGGCGTAGTGAAGGTTTCTTCTGCCAAATTAAATGGAGTTATTGATTTTGCTTTCCCAGAAAAAAGAGATAACCCTTATGGTTTCATTCACTCTCCGGCACTTAGCTTTCCGTTTTCAGGAGATAAATCGATTACCACCGACATAGAGATATTTGATAAAGTAAACGAATTATTACTCAATGACATTATTCGCGTGCCACTCAAAAATTCATTTGCAAAAGTTTATGGTAGCGCAGGGGATGTAAGCATGAGATACTATTCATCTGAGACATGGAAACCCATTTCGCCCGGAACGAGCAAAAAACTTGACAGTTATTGGTGTCAATTTAAAACAGCAGAAGGCCGCACGCGTGTAGCATTCTTTCTGAACAATTATCATTGGGGTTCCATCCATATCGAACCCAATACTATTTTAAGAATTGAAAATGCATCACCCGAGTTGGTTGAAATTTATTTAAAAGAAGGAAAAGCGAGATTTACCTCCAGAAAAGAAGCAGGTGGTGGATTCGAGATTGCCATGGGTGATGAAACTGAAAAATGGTATAACTTTAACCCTAAAGCGGTTGTGGTTGATATCAATACCGATTTTATAATAGAAAAAGGTGAAACTATAAAAGTTCATTCCATTAAAGGTGAAGTTTCAATCGGAATTTCAGACACAGTTGCGCAAAACATAAGAGGAAAAAAACTTGAAAGCAAGGGTGGAATTGAATTAAGCTCAACCAATGAAATAATCGACAGCCCCTTACCAGAAAGTGGTTGGTGGTCAAATATCGACACCACCTATTTGCCGGATGAAGAAATTGAAGAATTAGGCGAAGTTTTAATTCAGGAAGATTTTTCGAGCGGATATTCAAATTGGGATACGACACAAATAAAACCAATTTTATACGAAGGCAAATTGTTTTGGAGTGTTACTGATAATAATCCTTTTATACATAAACAGCCCATCCCGCTTCAAAACATCGTTATTGAATTTGATGGATGGGTTGAAAAGAACGGTTTAGGTATTGAATGGTTTAATTCTGACATAGAAGGATACAATTTTGGAATTGGTGCTTACAATAATACCAAGTCGGCCATTGGCTTAAAAGATAAAGATACCTATGAATTCAGTTGGTTTCCAGGTGCACATTTAACACTAAACACCTGGCATCACTACAAATTCATTGTAAAGAGTGAGGAACTCGAAGCTTATTTGGATGACCAACTTATCGGAGTTAAAAAGATTTATAAAAGTATTGGAGGAGAAGGAAAATTAATTTTCAACAGTTACAATTCGCGTGTAGCTATTGATAATGTTAAAGTATATAAAGGAAACGCCGACGAATTATCTCAACAGGAAATCTCACATCAAAATTTATTGGTAAACGGTAGTTTTGAAGAAGGGATGGACATTAACGCTTACCTGACGATGAGAGCAGGTACAAGTATTCCCGGTTGGAAGGTTACCAAGGCAACAGTTGATTTAACAGGAACTTATTTCAAAGCCGCTGATGGTGAAAGAAGTATTGATTTAGTAGGAACACCGGGGTTAGGTGCCATCGAACAAACATTTGAAACAAAGCCAGGTAAAAGGTATCAGGTTAAATTCGATTTGGCAGGTAATCCGGCTGGTGGACCTCCCATCAAGAAAATGAAGGTTTCGGCAGCCAATCAAAGTGCTTTCTTTGAGTTTGATATTACAGGGAAAACAACAGAGGATATGGGCTGGAAAGAAAGCACCTGGATTTTTATTGCCGAGGATGAAAAAACAACCATCAGTTTTGAAGCACTAAAAGGAGAAACAGCAAGTAATTATGGGGCTGCCATCGACGGGGTATCCGTAACCCCATTTTCTGAAGATTTCACTTTTGTAGAAACGGATACCATAGAGAAAATCATCCCCATTCAAAACCTGGGAGATGTAGAGGTTGCTGCCAAGGATGAATACTTGCCCATATCCGGTTTTACACATTTAGAAGTGAATGCGAAAAACGATTTAGGTAGTGCGTTGGAAAGTCCTTACGAGGTGAATATCGTTTTGGAAAATCCGGAACTGCTACCTTTTATCGACATTACCAACCCCAAAGGTTTCATCGATCATACAGGAAATTATAAGTATGATATAACCATTAGTGAGCCTCAACTTGAGGATTTTGTATCTTTAAATGAAATTCCGCTAGAGGCAACTTTTGTGGTTCAGGTCATTCACCCTCAAACCAAAAGCATTGATTTTGAAAAGAAAATGACTCTGCCTTTAGGCATGACCTTAATTCAGGGGCAAACCATTGGTCCCGATTATCAACCCAGACAAGAACCTTTGCCACCGGAGTTTTACAGCACCAATTACCAAATAGCCAATCAGGCAGATGAACAGGGTAATTTCTACATCCTTTTCAATACCACTTTATATGAAAAAGACATTGAAAAATATAAAAATCTGGCCGAACGCACCCAGCAAATATTCAGCATGGATCAATTTGAATTTTCAATTCAGTGGTCACCAACATGTTCATTACCGCTAAAATATATGCTATCCGATAGCATCAAAAGTCAACTCACTGTTGCTAATAAAATAAAGCTTGGGCATAACGGACAAATTGATTTGCTTAGCCCTGAGGAACATGAACAAAGGATTAAGCAAAAAGTAACACAGTTTATCGAACGCATGCCACTCAAGCCGGAAAAAAAATCATTTGTTTTATCAAAACTTGACAGATTAATTTTCCGTTACAGCGGAACGACAGAAATTCCTGTTTTTACCGACAACCTGACTTTTAGCAATGTGATAGAAGCCCAATCAACCAGAGAACTTTACTGGAGTTCAATTTATTTGAATGGGAAGGAAAATCCATCTTTCACCCTCATGATGCACGTGATGGGGCACTTTTTGCAGCATGCCATCGTATTGCCCGAAAACAGGTATTACAATTTCTTATCGAAGAAATGTTCGGGCAACGATAAAATTTGGATGCATCAACTTGATCTGCTCAAGTATATGTTTGATAAATCAGAATACACCTCCTTTAGCGAGGCCGGCGCGGATTTCTTCAATTATTTAATGTTCCGGTTTATTGAACAATCGGATCAGGATTTCGTGAATAAATCTATTTACTACAACCCCGGTTACCTGACCGAGTTTGCAAATTCGACCAAGGCCATGCTGGCACGGCAAAAATATCCAGCTTATGCTGTTTCCGGAATTCAAACTTCATTTTTAATTGATTACTACGGAAGCAATTGCAATAATAATCCAACAAGGGTATTTTCTGATTTCTTGTTAAACCAAAGTTTATATTCTGTTTACTCAAAAGGTGGTGATCCGGCATTAACCATTAACGAATGGCTGAACACTAAACGCCAATCCCATGCCTATGAATACCTCGATGGTGATGGAAACCCATTTAAGAAAGCTGCGCTGTTTGATTTAATTAAAGAAGATCAATTGATCAGCCTCATGCCGGTAGGGGATTACGCTAATTCGTCTGTGGATATCAATGGGAATTTAGTTACCGATTTCAGTCAAATTCCTTCGGTAGCAATCAACCCGAATTCAACCATAAACATTGAAAACGGAAGATTTAATTTGATTGCTACTTCTAATGATTCAATCATGATCATTGAGTTGGAAGCTCACTCAAAAATAATGATAGGAGAAGGTCATGCCATAAAGCTTTTAGAAGGGAATTTCAGATTTAAATCGCCACTAAACTTTCAAACTCCTTTGGCCAGATTTAACCCAAGAAGTTCAAACTTTAACATCAAGCTGGAACCCGATTTAACCACGGTTATTGTATTTGAAGGAGAGGTGAAATTTTCAAGTGACAATGATGAAGACAATGTAAAAGCAGGACAATCAACAACGATTAACAAAAAAGGAAAGATTAGGAAGCCAAGGGCAATGAAAGAGATTCCTGTTCAAGCAGCAAGCAAAGTTGTTGAGGTGCCGTTTAGGGTTTATAAGTAATTACAGTCCCGTTAGGACTAAAAACGCATATTTTACTCATCGATAAATCTGGACTTTACGTCTATTTTATTTAGAGATGCCTGAGTTTTTAATTAGGTTTATAGTTCAATTACCTAAATCTAACTTAAAACCTGATCATGAAAATTTTACCAACCCCAATGAAGACTCTTTGCTTAGCTATTAGTCTTCTTATCATGTCTGGCTCATGGGTTGATGCTTATTCTCAGAAAGTTCCGATTGATTTCAACAGCTTTCATGGATACACCAAAACCCAAAGCTATTTAAAAGAGGTAGCAAAAAAATACCCCAACATCGCGGAATTAGTCGAAATAGGACGCTCGAATCTTGATCGCCCTATCAACGTACTAATTATAACCAATAGAAAAACAGGAACCACCATCGATAAACACGTTCAGCTTAAAAACAAACGTAAAGAAGGTGTCAATAATGTTCCTGAGATGCCGGCACATTTAGGAAAGCCAGGTCAATGGATTGGTGCTGCAACGCATGGTAACGAGTATACCGGAACTGAGGTAAGTTTATACATCATTGATAAATTAGTTTCTGCTTACGGAAATGATGATGAAATTACCCAACTCATTGACGAGCAGGTTTTTTACATTTGCCCAGTTATCAATCCTGACGGTGTTTATAACAGTGTTGAAGTTGGGATTCCACAACGTTATAATTCAAAGTTGAAAGACGATGATAATGATGGCAAAGTGAATGAAGACGGCCCTGACGATTTGAATGGAGATGGTTACTACACCCAATTCAGGTATAAAAACCCAGAGGGAAATTATATCATGGATGAAGTGGACAATCGTTTAATGATCCGATTAGGCAGAAATGAAAAAACGGATAAAGAAAGATGGTCAGTTATCAGAGAAGATTATGACAATGACGAGGACGGTAAACATGGCGAAGACGACGAAACCGGAATCGACCTTAACCGGAATTTCCCGGAAAAATGGTTTGACGATAATGGCATGCAAGGTGGACAAGGCGATTACCCTGTTTCGGAACCCGAAACCCGTGCATTGGCCGAATTCTTTACCAATCATAAAAATATCCATATGGCTCAGTTTTACCATACTTCTGGTGGTTTTACCATCCGCCCATGTGGCACCCAATCTCCTGCAAGCATGCATTCAAATGATGTAGCGGTTTATGACATGGTGATGGGCAAAAAGTATTTGGAAATTATTGGCGAAGAAATTCCCAAGGCTTATCTCTATCCAGATTCACTCAAGTTTTATAAAGAAGAGTTAAAGAAAACTTCAAAGAATAAATATGCCATAGAACGGGGTTATGAATTTACCCACGGCTGGACAACCAGTTTTGATGAGCTATTAGATAAAAATGTAAAATTTGGCTTCCAGGCCGATTGGGCTTTCATGCAACAGGGAGTTTATTCAACTACAACTGAATTATGGAATCGCAATAAAGATGTTCCCGGCATTCCTGAATTTAAAGGGAAAGATGCCAGTATAAAATCTTCGCGCGCATTGCTAAAATATCAGGATGAAAAATTTGATGGTAAATTATTCGTTCCCTGGAAAAAATACAAACATCCTGAATTGGGTGACGGTGAAATTGGTGGTTGGATTCCTATGTACGGAAGTAATAATGCATTCCCGGGTGAGGCTCTTTTAAATGTATGTGAAAAGCACTGGCAATTTGAATTGTACCGGGCCAAGCTTATGCCTAAAATAATTATCAAAGATGCAAAAGCCAAAGTAATTTATTCAGGTAAAGACAATTTCAAAGTAGTTGAAGTTACAGCTACCGTTCAGAACATTGGCAAACTTGCCACACACAGAGCTAACGGAGCCAGCCTGCCAATGAATCGCGAAGACGTGATTTGGTTAATTGGCAATCGTGATAAAATCACATTCTTACAAGGCGCCGCATTTCAAAAACTAGGAGCTATCGAAGGAACCTTAAAAATTCCCGGATACAAACCTATAAACCCAAGGGCTCAAGACCAAAATCAATTCCGGCGATTTGGCGGCCTGGTTCAGACAGCCCCTCGTGGCGAAGAACCAGAGAAACCCCAAACGGGATCCACACGCGTAGTAAAATGGCTGATTTCAGTTGAAGGAAATACCCCGTTAAAATTGGTTGTTGCCTCACAAAAAGGAGGAACACAAGTTAAATCATTAACTATTAATTAAGGAGGGACCTATTATGAAAAAAATTATAGTAATAATTTGTATCGCGATCTCTCTAACTTTTGGAGTTAACGCACAAACGAAATTACAAACCAGCCCGGGTGGTTACCATGGCGAAATGGATTTCCCGGTAAGTTGGGAAAGGTATTATTCTTATGCCGAATGGACAAAAATGATGCACGACATCCAGAAAAAATATCCCAATCTGTCGAGCATTGAAAGCATTGGAAAATCGAGGATGGGACGCGATCAATACTTAATCACCATTACAGCAAAAAACACAGGCAATCACAACGAAAAACCAGCCATGTGGGTTGATGGAGCGGTACATGGCAATGAGGTGAATGGAATTATGTGTTCACTTTACAGCATGTGGTATCTGCTCACCCGTTACGATTATGATCCATTTGTGCACGAACTGGTAAATACCACTACTTTTTACATCCTACCCGGTTTAAATGTTGATGCCAACGCAAGTTTTGTGGAACATCCGAACACACCTAACAATCCTCGTGAGCCTTACCGCCCGGAAGATAACGACGGGGACGGACTTTATGACGAAGACCAAACCGAAGATGTAGATGGTGATGGCGAATTAAGTACGATGTATAAAGAAGATCCTAACGGATTCTTTAAGCTTTCACTCGACGGACGCAGGTTTGAACCTGCCGATCCTGCTGAAAAGGTACTGCGTTTCCACCGCATAGGTTCAGAAGGGTTTGATAACGATGGAGATGGAATGATTAACGAGGATGACATTGGTGGTCCTGACCCCAATCGCAACTATCCGTCAGGATGGAATATGAATGCGGGGAATCCTTATCCCATGTCGGAGCCGGAAACCCGAAATGCTTATGAATTTCAATTGGCCCATCCCAATATTTTTGCGGCGTTCCACTATCACAACACCGGCCGTTTAATCATGTTTGTGAGTCCACCTCGCACCAAGAGAGATACGCGAAATGATCGTCAGAAACAACAAGAAAAAGTAATGTTCGAAACGCGAAAGAAAGACAATAAATACGCACAATATTTCGATTTTCAAGTACGGGATGGTTACGAACATGATATGGCCACTCAAACCAAAATCGTTGAAATGGGTGCCCGTATCCTGAAAAATTACCGTCCTGTTCCAGCAGGTGGACAAGGACAGGCCAATGCCGCTTCATACGATATGTTAGGAGCCTATGCTTACTTGATCGAACTATGGGGGTCACCTACCGACTTTGCCGATGAGAATGGTGATGGCCGCGTTTCTGAAGAAGAAACTGTAAAATGGATAGACATTGAAATGAACGGCGAAGGCTGGATCAATCCGTATAAATTCAATCATCCTGATTTGGGTGAAATTTGGATGGGTGGATCACCCAAGAAACATGTGCGACGCACCCCTCCTGCCCGATACATCAAGCAGGAAGTAGAAAAAAACTCAAACTTTGTGTTATTTTGTGCCAGCCAGTTTCCAAAAGTTGAAATAGATAAAATTGAGGTAACGCCTAGTGCTAAAAACTTAATGTGGATCGATGTGGTTGTAAAAAACGAAAGTTTGTATCCAACCGTTTCCGATCGAAGCTTAAAACTGAAACGTGCCGTTAAGGACAAGATTTTCTTTAAATCGTCAAGCAATTTTGAGTTGATTCAAATTCCTGATGAAAACCTGACTTTACCATCCAACAACAGCACTGCTAATGCTAAAAGCAGCGGAAAAGCGGAAACTGAATTTCTGCTCGGTGGTGAAGACAGTTTGCGTATTCGATATTTGGTAAAAACAAATGGTGCCAAAGGATGGGTTGAATTCAACACTGTTTCGAAAGCCGGAGGAAAAGACAAAAAGAGACTTGAAATAGCCTCATAATAGATATTAGATACTAGACTTTAGACCTTACTTATCTAGTATCTAAAGTCTAATATCTAACGTCTCAAAAAAATTAATTCGGTTGATAACTAAGATGGCATCTCACAACCTGGGGGATGTCATCTTTTCAAAGAAAATAAAACTTTGCCTTCAGTATATTAACTCCCTTATCCCTCATTAAAACATGACATCGAAATTTAAATTTGAAAACGATGATGCCAACGGCATTTTTTACAAACATTTTTATGGAACTATTACCGTTGAAGACATTATCAAATCTTGGGATGTAGCCATACGAGATCATTTAATTCCTCAGGGAACCAAGCGATTCATCGTAAATTTCCTAAATGGCCATGCAGCATACAAAGCCGAAAGCTCCGAACTGCTTGAAAATTATTATCAAAATCACCCTGAGATATTTAAAGGAATACGCATCGCTATTGTTACTATCATACCTGAAGACATCATTGTACCCATGCTCATGAAACGTGACAGAGGGCTCTTCTGCCTGGCACCTTTTAGTACCATTGAAGCTGCTGTGGATTGGGTTTTGATGCCAGGTGAAATAATCTGATAAAGAAAGATGGTATACTTCAATCAAATTTGTCATCTCCTTCAAACTTTCATTCCGGCTTAAGCAAAGTGAAATATCTTGATTTTAAGTCTGAGCAAGAAATCGGTATTCCATTTCAAAATTGAATAATATCTATAAAAAAACAAATATCCAATGGTAAAATAAAATCAACTTCTACAGTTGATTCTAATAATGTTTTACCTGGAAAAAGGCTAACTCAAGAATTTAATACTTGCATTCCCTTCAACTTTGATTTATCTTTGAATTCTCCCCAATTGATATTATATCAATTCATTAGTGATTTGCCTATGATCACATTGTCTTTAAATAAAAAAGATTTTGATTGAAATGAACTAATCAAATTATTTAAACTTTTTGACAAAGATTATTCAATACATAGATCATTAATTCAGAAATTATCATCAAATTCCAAAAACCATGGCTATTCTAGAATTTATTATTTCCATCCTATTCATTTGTTTACTCATCTCTTTATTTACTTCCTGGGCCATCGATTTATACGCTGACTGGAAGAATCGTAAAGGCGAGCTGCTAAAAAAAATGCTTAAAAATCTATTGGGCGAGGAACATCAAATTAAATGGACCGAGCTTCTTTATAATCATCCCATGATTCAATCGCTTTCAGTAACAAAGAAATGGTCAAAATCACCAAAGGAAAGACTTACCTCCTCTATTCCAAGCAATTTATTTGCATTAACAATCACAGATGTGATATTGGAACAAACAAAAAAGAATCAGCAAAATCAAACACCTGATGCTGAAATTATTGACTTCCCAAAAGAAATTGAATCAGCCTTACTCAATTTACCCGAAGGTAAACTCAAAAAAAGCCTTTTATTACTGTTAAAAAGTTCCAATAATGAAAAAACTGATATTCTAAAGAAAATTGAAGATTGGTATGACGATTACATGTTGAGAGTTAACCATACCTATAAAAGAACTTTACGACTGCCTCTTTGGTTATTCGGCTTTATTATTGCCATTTTATTTAATATTGACTTTATTCGTATTACCAATGAACTTTGGACAGATGCCTCAATTCGTAATACAGTTTATGCATCGGCTATTCAATTTGAAAAAACCTATGCTGACTCAACAACGATAAAGACGGATTCGGCTTTTTTTGAAAAATATAAAGAAGAATTAAAACTCCCCATCGGGTATAAGGACGAAAATATTTTCACAGCGAAGTTTAATAAGAATTATAAATCTTTCCATCCACTGCTTTCTTACCTATTTAAATTAATAGGTTATGCCCTCACCGGCTTAATTGCCTCCTTTGGTGCTCCTTTTTGGTTCGATGCCCTTCAAAAAATAATTGGTCTTAAAAAAGCGATGAAGCTGAAGACAGAACAAAGTTCTTCAAAATGATTATTCACAAAACTTTTTATGATGTTACACCAGTTAAAAAATAAACATGGCCGCCTCCTTTTATTATTATTGATATTTGTTACAACAATTGGTATCAATACTTTTGGTCAGAAATCAGAGGTATTCAATTTTAATTATGAAACCCAAAGCATTGAAGGGGATGAAAAATTTCCGTACGGCGAACAATTGATCCTAAAAGGTGAAGCGAAGGCTAAACTTGAAAGCCTCATTGTTTATACCCAAATTAACAATAATGAACGTGTTCCAAATATTGCGAAAATCATTGGTAAATCATGGTTAGTGAAAATTGGACCTTTTCCTGTTAAATCAAACATCCTTGTTGAAATAGAGGAAACACGTAAATTAAGTCATGAAGAATTTCAAAAAGTTACGGACCTAGTTAAAAATGCTATTTTTAAAATCTCAAATGATTTTGCAATTGGTAGTATAAGTATGACTACAGATAAATATGCCTCGTACACAATTGATGGGATTCAGAGTCAAATTGGAAATAAACTAAACGGATATAAAGCAAAAGATGGTACAAATTTACGAGAAGCAGTATTGTTAAATATTAAAGAGAAGTTCGATAACCATACCGCGCTTAATCTATTTTCAAATTTAAAGAAAATAGAAGAAATTAAAAATACTTCCTTATATGATAGTCTCAAACTAATAATTGACACTCTGGATGCGAAAAAAAACCCAATATCAGGAATTCCAATCGAAGAATTCTTATGTGTCTCTGATACAACAACTATCCGCAAGATTTTGCAAAATTTTGGCTCATTAGCTGGTAAAGGAGATTACTTCTATAATTATTTCAATAGATATATTAAAGAAAAATATCGAGATAGATATTTACAAGGCAGACATGACATTGATACAATTATTAATAACCTGGAAGTAATTAAATCCGAAGTATTTATTACATCGCTTTCTACCTATCAACAGGTCATGGATATCCAATCTTTTATGGGTTTTGATGTTGGCATGATTTATATCAAAGAACTTTCCATGACCCCATTTTTTATTACGGTATCTCCTTATCTCAAAAGAATAGAACAAGATGGAAATTATCAATTGTTTAAGGACGATTGGAGATATTTAATTACACCAACATTTGGCGTTGGGATTAATGAGAATGATCAAAAAATAAAGCCAATCTACTATGTAGGAATTGGAATAAGATTAAACAAAGCAGTTCGTGTCGGAGTTGGTGGAACCTATTATACTCCATTTGTACCTGATATTCCAAATGAGAACTCTGACGTTCCAATTGCCAAACCCGGCTATCAGGCTAGTTTGGCAATCAGCATTTCCATTAGCATCAACTATCTATCTGATTTTATAAAACTTTTTTCGGCAGCAGGATCTAATTTTCAACCCTAAAAAATCATAATTTATGGAACCAATAATTCAACTTGAAAACAATCTTAAAGATTGCAAAATCGTCGTTTATGTAGCAGAAGCATATGATTGCGGTTGCACCGGAACAGTTACAGTTAGAATAGAAGACTATGATAATGGAAAGCCTCTCGATATTGAAGTAAAAGTGACAAATTTAACAGGCGATCTTAAAGAGGTTATCATCGACAAAACACCCAAAACCGGTAAGGTGCATCCCGTAAAAGCCAAGCTTAAAATTGGAAACGTTGAAACCAAATGGTTTTCCGAAGCAATTTCACTTTGTTCTTAATAGGGATAAACTTTTCAGAAAGCTTCTAAAACTCATTAAAAACATAACCAAAATAAGAATTATCCGCACCTAAAATTCTTCAGCGCTCTCTAAACTACTGTTGAATTGCTTATGAGGGAGAATAAGGCAATCTGATAATGTGCTGATTTGATAATTTGATAATGTGTTAATTAAAAAGAACAGGCTGACCTTTGGTGCAAGGCAAGTGCTATTGAGCACTTGTACTGCGCTCGTCGAATTGTATCAGCATGGTTTATGCTGAGCTTGCCGAAGTATTGTTTTTCTCGGCTTTTATTTTTAAGTTTACTCCTTATTCTCCCCGCAGTTATCTATTTATGAATATCACAAAGTGTGATTATCAGATATATAATACCAAAGATTAAGCTTATTAGTTTTGCGTAACCTAACTCCTTAACAAAATGAAAAAACTATTGACGATTTTGAGCTTATCGATCATACTGAGTTGCAGCACAAAAAAAGTGGAGTATCTCGATACGGATTACGATAGTGTTTTAAACGCTGCCTCATCTGATGATAAAATGATTTTTTTTGATTTCTATACAGTCTGGTGTGGAGGGTGCACCGAATACGACAAACATGTTTTTACCGATAGTACTTTTAAGGAATATATAATTTCTGGATTTTATTCATCGAAAATAAATGCAGAGTTACCTCAAAATAAGGCGATTGCTAAAAAATTCAACATAAGTGCCTATCCGACCTTAATTATTGCAGATAAAGATGGCAATGAGATTGATAGAGTTGTTGGATATAAAGAGGAATATGGTAAAAATTCTCAACTCCTAATCGACAAAATTGAAAGCTTAATTAGAGGTGAGGAAACCATGGAGAAATTAACTGCAGAATATTATCAGAAGCCTGATAGTCTTTTATTGTTAAGAAAAATACTCACCGAAAAATTTATGCATAAGGGAGACTATCTTAATATGAAACTATTTATTGATCAGGTTTCGAATAAATCACAGCAAAAGGCAATTAAGGATGAGCTTTTATACTGGTTGAGTTATACAGATCTTAAAAATAAAACAAAACCAGATCCAACGGCTTCAATCAATCTGATAAATTCTACAGATATTGACCAAAAATATGTTGAATGGACCTATGATAATTTATTAAACTATTATACTCGACTAAACCAAATTGATAGCATCGACCATTGCTTTGAAAAACTGTTAGATTTCGAGCCTAAAGGTTATTATTATGTAAGAAAATATGCCCGTTTTCTTTTTGAGAATGGGCGTAAAATTGAATTGGCAAATAAACTCTCAAATCAATACATGAGTTTAGATGGCGCCAAAGCAGATCACTGGACACCATTTCTTACTGCTCACTCCTACGCTCAAAAAGATCAACTCAATAAAGGTGTTGCCTTTTTTGATAAATGGATGGCGGAATACATTTTAAATGGGAAAAGAGAAAATGTTATATGGCCATATGAATTTTATATTGATTTTGCCCATCATTATAACGTAAGTTTGGAAAAGGCACTCGAGTATTCATATGTGCTCGAAGAGCTCAAACCTTCTTCTGATTATAAATTATTATTGGCCAAACTTCTCCACCTGAATAATCAACATGAGTTAGCCATTAAAAAACTAAATGAGGTTATTCCAATGATTGAGAATGCAAACAAAAAAAAGGAAATTGATAGACTAATTGAAAAATATCGTATTTCTGCAAACTAGTTTGGAGTGACTTACTCATCGGACTATATCATGCCTTCTTGTGAAATCATCAAAGTATGAATTCTTCAAATCAAAATCCCCAACTCTACAATATTAACAATGCCGACCAATTAAATCATTGAACCTTCTTGAAGCGGACAAGTTTCTAATATAACAGTTCATTATACCAAACATAAGCTGTCAATTCCTTAAACTATCGCAGGTAAGTCATACAACTATCCTGCGAGAGTTAAATGATTATCCCGCCCGAGTTGGTCTTTTATCCCTTGATGCTTTAATAAATCAATAAGCCAAAGTTATCGCATTTCAATGGATAGAAATGAGACATTTAAGCATGCTTGGTATAAAAGCATGGTATTAATCAATATCCCAAAGCTTATGTCGATTCAAATTAAAGCAGTAAAATTTAAAAACCTTCAACATCCCGAAGAAGCTGATCAGTATTATGCAGTGGCCAAAAGCCGCAACGAACTTAGTCTCGATGATTTATCAAAACGTATTGCAAGCATGTCAACGGTGAGCCGTGCAGATATTTATGCCGTACTAATCGCCCTTACCGAAACCCTACCTGACGCACTGGAAGAAGGCAATATTGTAAGGCTGGGAAGCTTGGGGAGTTTTATGATCAGGGTTAGCAGCAATCCATCGCAAACTGCTGAAGAAGTGAATGCGCACCAAATAACTCAGGTAAAATTAAGATTCAGGCCCGGTAAAGAAATTCAGAACAAACTGCAAAGCTTTAAAATTGAAAAGCAATAAGATCATCAGATGAAATCATATTATGTATATATCCTTAAATGTTCGGACGATACTTTTTAATAATATCGACAGAAGGATCGCCGAGCACAATTCAGGTTGTAATATATACGCTTATACTTATAATCGCAGACCAGTAGAACTAGTCTATTATGAAAAGTTTGATAATCCAACATTAGCAATAAACCGGGAAAAGAGAATTAAGAAATGGTCTCACAAAAAAAAGCCGGCATTGATTGATGCAGATTGGGATAGGCTGGTCGAATTATCGTAATCAAAAAAGTAGGGTGTTCTCGACATATATCCGCCTTCGGCGGAAGCTCGAACTGACATCACATTACATAGCATTTCAATTTTATCTACCTTTAATATCAAAAACAATCACAATCTTTAAAATATTTTTCCACCTTGTTCGTCTCTAATAGTATAAGCTAAAATCAATGAGCCCAAACGAGTCGGATAGAATAATTACAGCGTATAAAACCGAGCATAAAAAACTGCTGGGTTATATTCGAAAAAAAGTACCCGCCAGTTATGAGGCAGAGGACATACTGCAGGATGTTTTCTATCAATTAACCATTGGTTTCAGAGATATTGAGCGTATAGAAAATCTCACAGCCTGGCTTTATAAAGTGACCAATAATCGCATCATCGACCTTTTTCGGAAAAAGAAACTACAACAGGTAAGTTATGATGAAAACATGGGAGCTGATGATGATGGCCCAATTACATTAAAAGAAATCCTTCCCACACTCGGCACAAGCCCTGATGAGGAAGAGCTCAAAGAGATGATTTGGGAAATGATTGAAGAAACACTGAATGAGATGCCCAAAGCACAGAGAGAAGTTTTTATTGCGCATGAATTTGAACAAAAAAGCTTCAAAGAGATCTCTAAAAAAACAGGCATTGGAGTAAATACGCTTATTACGCGCAAAAGATATGCCGTACTCGCGCTTAGGGCTAAACTGGAAAATTTGTATAAATTATTTAAAACATAAACTTATGAAAGCACTTAAAGTATTAAAGTATATCGGATTTGGCATCCTGGGAATAGCCTTCGTATTTGCTGCCGTATTTGTTACCATGAGCCTGTGGAACTGGCTTGTACCGGAACTGTTTAACGGACCAACCTTAACTTTCTGGCAAACCGCCGGACTGTTCATCTTGTCAAAAATATTACTGAGTGGAGTGTCTCCGGGAAGACATGACTGCAAGAGTCCCAAGAATGAATTCCAAGGTAAATTCCATGAGAAGTTCAAGGAAAAATTTGAAGAGAAATTTAAAGAGAAATGTGAAGAACATTGTCGGGAAAAAGAGGCGAAGGAAAAAGGGGTTCAGGAGGTCTAAACGAACAATTTTCCATTTTAAAGTTCAGTTAGGTAGCACGAATCATCCCGCTAAAGCGGGATGGTTCGTGTTTTTTATATGTAATTGCGCTTGGTAAAATCTTTTTTTTAACAAGAAACAACAAACAGTATTCGCAAGCCTATTGATTAATTAGGCACCCTTCTTAAAAAGCTGCTTAACCCTGATCATTAATCACTTATTTGATTTTTCAATATTTTGTTTTAAGTTTACGATGAAATCCCTTTTATGATTTCTCACTTCCCAGCCTAATAGATTTAATATTAATCGAATCAAGTAGAATAGTTATGTTAGAAAATAAATCTTCAAATCAACTGTTTATACGATTAAAAATACGCATTACAGTATTATTTTGTCTTGTTTTTACACCCTTATTTTCCCAAAAAGACATAAGTACGATTCCATCAAAAAATGACAAGGCCATAGATTTGATCAAAAATAAAATTTGGTTTCCCAGTTTTGAGCTAATTAATATTCAAGGCACACGAGAAACACATAACATAAGCATTGAAATTCAGCCTGACGGCCATATCGACTATGATGAACGTTTTAGTGGAACTTTTAGTACGGATATGGATTATCATAAGTTTCCGTTCGACAAACAACATTTTAGAATAATGGTTGAGGCTTTCACATACGACAACAGATTTCTTGTCTTATCCAACCCTGATTTATATCCAAAAATTAAGAGTAGTAAACATCTATTTGATAAATGGAGGATTCTGAACATGAGTACCCGAATTGAAAACATAAGATATGAGGAGCTTGAAACCATTTACAATAAAGAAACTAAGTTTTCGAGAGCTGTATTTGAAATTGAGGCCAAAAGACTTTCGGGGTATTTTGTGTGGCAGGTATTGTTTCCTCTTTTTATCATCATCATGACTTCATTTGTTGTATTCTGGATTGTAGATTTTAGCAATCAGATTGGAATTGGATTTACCTTAATGTTAACTGTTGTGGCATTTAATTTCTATTCAGTAACCATTTTACCCAAACTGCCTTATAATACTTTCATTGAATTCATTATTATTGTTGGCTATATTTTTATTCTTTTAAGCATTATTGCAGTAATTACCAATAATTTAATTAATCGGGAAAGAGACAAATCAGAAAGAATTAATTTACTAAAATTGTTTCGCCTTTTATTTCCAATTTGCTATCTGATTACCATGTTTGTTTTATCCTATTTATTTTTTGCATAAAAGTCAAAATGAAAGAATGAATGGTTTAACTTGACATTTGTTTTCATATCTTCGATTAATCTTAAACTTTAACTAAAAACTAAATTCGATGACGACGATAAATCCATACCTTACTTTTATGGGAACCTGCGAAGAAGCATTCAATTTTTATAAATCAGTTTTTGGCGGCGAGTTCGCTCATGTGGGTCGGTTTAAAGACATGCCGGACAGTTCTGGATTTAAAATAACTGATGAGGATAAAGAAAAAATCATGCACATTTCATTGCCTATTAGTGAAGAAACCGTTTTAATGGGAAGTGACACCTCCGAAGCATTTGGTCATGTTACAACGGTTGGAAATAATTTTTCCATTTCAATTAATACAGATAACGAAGAGGAAGTTACTCGTATTTTCAATGAATTATCTGCAGCCGGGACCATAAAAATGCCGCTCGAAAAAACTTTTTGGGGTGCTTATTTTGGAATGTTTATCGATAAATTTGGAATTCATTGGATGGTAAATTGTGAAACTCAAGAAAAAAAATAAGGAAATTTTAATTCCTTCGTTACTGGAAATTAAAACTGAACGGCTACTTTTTCAGGAGGTGGCATGGAAGGATTTAGATGATATCCATCAGCATCACTCAAACCCCGATGTTGATAGGTTTAACACATTGGGGATTCCTGAAAACATAGATATCACAAAGAAACATATCCGTTTGATGATAGCGGCTCAAAACCAGTTTCCGCGCAGATCTTATACCTGGAAGATTGTCCTAAAGAAATCGAAAGAATTTATGGGTATGGCAGGGATGAGTCTATCCAACGATCGTTTTAACTTGGCTGAAATTTATTATGGATTCCTTCCAAACTATTGGGGAAAAGGTTATGCAACTGAGGCTTCAAAAGCGTTAATTAAAACTGGTTTTGAAGAGTTTAAAGTTCACAAAATAGAGGCCGGAGTTGCTACAGATAATCTTCAATCAATTAAAGTGCTTGAAAAAGCTGGAATGACGAGGGAAGGCTTGAGAAGAAAAATCCTACCAATCAGGGGTGAATGGAAAGACAATTATCATTACGGTATCGTAGAAGATGATGAAAGGAACTACTAAATACTAAGATTTAGCGTGAAATAGTTGTGATTTTATGTAATTTTATCATCTTTTTTTGAAAATCTATGTGCAAATTCAACAATATTTTTTTTCTAATATTCGGGTTCACATTATTGTTTTCCTGCCGTTCGGATTTTGAGACGAAAAAGATCTCATTGAAGAACACCAAACATAAAATACAGCTACTAAATAATGGTTCAGAGGATGATATTTTACTTGAAGAAGAAGTATTTAATAATTTTAATTTTACGCATGATTCATTAATTTTCCTTACCGAGTTGCTTCCTTGTGATATACTGGTAAAACCAAACCACAATTGGCTCTATGGCACATCCTTAGTTGAGGGTGGAAGCGGATTTGGTCACGCCGTGATGGTTGTAGAAGGTTCAACCGGAAAAAACACATTGGAGGTATTGCAAAAAGCAAAAATTTTCGAATCACAGGCCCATAAACTCCCAAATCAGTTTCAATTACGACTTGCACCGGGCTTTTTAGATGGCGATGATTACCGCTGGGCCAACACCAATTTCGGGAACCAGATTGCTGGTTATCGATACCGATTAAGGCTGAACCTCAGCCACAATCAAAGAGATTCAATCATTCAGTATATTTTAGCACAAGATGAAGATATCTCAAGTTGGCGATCACAAAAACTTTTTAGAAAGAAGGGATTGTCTGATACGGATTTTTTAAGAACAGCGAATCAGAAAAAGACATGGTACTGTTCTCTATTGGTATGGGAAGCATTTTATTCGGTTCTGGGTATTGACCTGGATAGCAATGGCGGTTTAATGGTTTATCCAAACGATTTAATCAATAGTAGCTATTTCGAGAAAAAATTTAATGGACATAAAAAAAGGGTAAGATTTTAGCCTCACCCTTTTAAAACTATTTTACTCATCGACATTAGTCCCAGTTTGACTAACTTCAACAGTTGTTCCATCGCGTTTTGTAACAGTGGCAGAAATGAAACCGAACTTATGGTTAAATTTCCATAATATTTTACTTACCTGACTTTCTGAACTTTTTAAAACAATTCCTTCCGGGATGGTTTCTTCAACATCAATGGTTTTTACATACATAAAACCATAGGGCGTATCATCTGTTGTGCTTTTTTTCACAACTTCGCGCACTACCTTTTTATCACCGATATTAAATTCCCACTTGTCGCCAACTTTGGCATCAAATTTTACGAGGGTAAATGGTTTATTCTTATCTCCTCCGCTATACACATAATCAGAAATCCCATTGCTGGTAACTTTACCTTCAACCTCATGGCTTTGTCCGTCAAAAGTTAAAGTCGCAATTACGTTGCCACCATCGTTTTGATTAACAATAATTTTTGAACCTGAATAACCTGGAATGTAGGCATCCCAATAATTGCCAACTTTACCCATCGTTTTCTCAGGATCAACAACTTCTTTTTTGTCACCACATGAACTAATATTAACCAGGACAACGGCTGCCATAAATAATAAAATGCTAAGCTTTCTCTTCATTGTTTTTCAATTTTAGTTATTAATATTTATAATCCAGTACTTTTTCAAATAACGGGATATAGTTTTTCAGCAGTATTTGATCACCATTATTAAACTTCACAAAATAGTCAAGTAACTCACCATCTCCGCTCATACCAAGAATAATATTGCCTATTTTTTTATTGAAATGTTCAGAAATAACAATCTCGGAGTAGTGATTGAACTCGGCTAGGTAATCATTGGCTGTGGGATTAATGTGTCCATAATCAATTTGACCCTTGATTTGATGTTCAAAAAAATTCAACTCAAAATCAAAAAACGTAAAATAGTACCCATTTCGAGTGTATTCAATTTTTGTTGCCACTTTAACTGTTCCAATTTCAATTCCTTTTGTAATAATCTCAAATTCAATACTTATGGTTCCTGAATTCCCATCACGGGTTCTCCTCAAATCAAAATTAGATTCGTAATCCTCGCTCAGGATTGCATTTGTTATCTTTAACGGAAAGTTATCTTGAACCAAAGCCCTGTGCCTCATTGTGAACTTCTCAATCTTGTCAACAAACATTTTTGCATCCAGGCTTGTCGGAAAATAATGCAGATTTTTACAATCTTCAGTTTTGTATTCTGTAATAACAAACCTAGCATTCTTTCCTTCTTTCTTATTTACCGGAAATTCCAATAAAATTTCACTTGCAGTATCATTCTTTACAAATTGGTTTTGTTCTTCACACCATAAGAAACTGCCAGATAGAGGTATGTTCATATTTGTAAAAGAATTATTATTTAGCTGATTATTTGTACTTAGTAAAAAATCAGGGGATGCTGATTCTCTAATTAAAAAGTGAAGGGCCTCGAATTCAGGTTTATCAGAAACATTGGTTAAGAAATTAACGAAATTACTGTTTAATACTTTTAGTGACCTTTCAGCTTCACTCCTATCCAGTACACTCTCACACCCTGAGAAAAGAAAAAGCACCAACACAAAGCTCCCGAAAATTCTTCTAAACATAAAAAAGTCTTGCTATTCAAATATACATATTCTCGATAAATACATAACTACCTAAATTACTTTTTTATTGACATTTTATACGTTAGAATATTTAATAAATAAACTTAAATTTAAACTCATCTTTTAAATTTCACAGTCATGCCTAATTTCATTAAGTTCTACAATCTTATTTTCATACTCTCAAGCATTTTATTCTTTTCTTCATGTAGCAGATCAACGGTATGGAAAGGTCAAGGCCCGCTCAAAAAAGTCATTACCAAAACCAGGCCCATTCAGGAACAAGTAAGAAAGACCTATAATTTAGGTGAAGGAATTTATTGTTCAAATGAATTTGAGGGTGCTCGCCTTAACGGTATTATTAGAACTGTTGATACACTCACCGTTTTAATTACACCCGAAAACACCCCAATAAATGGCAGCCCTTGGTATGCTTTCAAAGCCTGGTCAACAACCGAAAAAAACATCTATTTAAAACTCACTTATCTGGAGGGTTATAATCACCGGTATTTCCCGAAACTAAGTAAAGATGGAATAAATTGGGTGCCATTAGATACTGCGAATTATTTTGTAGATAGTACATATTCCTCTGAAGGGAAATTAAAGAAGAATATTACCATGAAGCTTAGTATTGGTCCCGATACTTTATGGGTTTCCGCTCAGGAACTAATTACTTCTAAACATATTAATGCTTGGTCGAATAAACTCGCTTTAAAGCCATTTATCTCATTTACTGAAATTGGTAAAAGCCGAGAAGAAAGACCCATCAATATCCTTAAAATAGGGAACAAAGACGACAAAAAAATGATCATGGTTTTATCTCGTCAGCACCCTCCGGAAATTACGGGATATCTGGCCATGAAATCTTTTGTTGAAACTCTTTGTGCCGAAAATAAACTGGCTGAAAAATTCAGAAGTGAGTATACTATTTATGTTATTCCGCTGGTAAATCCCGATGGTGTTGATAACGGTCATTGGCGACATAATGCAGGAGGCATAGATCTCAACCGTGACTGGGAAGATTTTAATCAACCTGAAATTGTAACCATCAGAGATTTTACCAAAAATAAAGTTGCTGAAACAGGAGGTAAGTTTTACTTTGCAGTAGATTTTCATTCCACTTCTCAAGATATTTATTACACCATCAACCCTAATAAAAAAGGGAATATGCCCGGTTTGGTACCAAAGATGATTATTGCAATGGGCGCAGAACTCGACAATTATGAACCAAACATCCGACCAAATAGTGATGATAGTCCAAAGATCAGCTCCTTAAATTATTTCTTTTATCAGCTTGGTGCTGAAGCTTTAACTTTTGAAGTTGGTGATAATACACCTCGGGATTTTATTAAATTAAAAGGACAGTTAACAGCGCTAAAAATGATGGAATTGATGTTGGAAGATTTCTAAACAATCCTTATTTCTATTCCTTATCTTTGCCGCCCAATAATTAAAAATAATTTATGATTTCAGTTGACGGGCTTGCAGTAGAATTTGGTGGGACTACCCTATTTAAAGATATTTCTTTTGTTGTTAACGAGAAAGATCGCATTGCACTAATGGGAAAAAATGGAGCGGGAAAATCAACCTTGCTTAAAATAATGGCAGGTGCAAAAACACCAAGCAAAGGTCGGGTTAGTGCGCCTAAAGATGCTGTTATTGCTTACTTACCCCAACATCTGCTGCATAAAGACAATCGAACTGTTTTTGAAGAAGCCGCTCAGGCATTTTCTGAGTTGCTCAACTTACAAACTGAGATGGATGAGTTGAATAACCAACTGACCGTTAGAACCGATTATGAGTCACCTGAATATTATGAAATTATTGAGAAAGTATCTGTTCTAAGTGAAAAATTATATAGTCAGGGTGAAATAAATTTTGATGCAGAGGTTGAAAAAATATTATTAGGTTTAGGGTTTTTGCGGAGTGACTTTCAGCGTCAAACCAATGAATTTAGCGGAGGTTGGCGAATGCGAATCGAACTTGCCAAAATATTACTTCAAAAACCTGACCTGATTCTTCTTGATGAGCCCACAAACCATCTCGATATAGAGTCGGTGCAATGGCTCGAAGATTTTCTAATAAATAGTGCCAAAGCCGTTATAATCATCTCACACGATCGGGCCTTTATTGATCGCCTTACAACACGAACCATAGAAGTAACAATGGGTCGCATTCACGATTTTAGGGTCAATTATTCAAAATACCTTGAGCTTCGAAAAGAGCGCAGAGAGGCACAACAAAAGGCTTTCGACGAACAAAAAAAATTCATTGCTGATAATCAGTTATTTATCGACCGCTTCAGAGGTACGTACTCAAAAACACTTCAGGTACAATCGCGTGTAAAAATGCTCGAAAAACTCGAAATTATTGAAGTCGACGAAGTAGATACTTCCCACTTAAATTTAAGATTCCCTCCTTCTCCACGTTCGGGCACTTACCCTGTTATGGTAGAAGAATTGTCGAAGAGCTACGATAATCACGTCGTATTTTCTGATGCTTCACTAACCATACAACGAGGAGAAAAGGTGGCCTTTGTTGGGAAAAACGGAGAAGGAAAATCAACCTTTGTTAAAGCCATCATGGGTGAAATAGAACATGGTGGAAAACTAACTCTTGGCCATAATACCAAGATTGGTTATTTTGCGCAAAACGAAGCTTCCTTGCTTGATGAAAGTATCAGTGTTTTTCAAACTATAGATGATATTGCTAAGGGCGATATTCGAACAAAGATTCGGGATATTTTAGGTGCCTTTATGTTTGGCAGTGATGATTGGGATAAGAAGGTCAAAATTCTTTCAGGAGGTGAAAGAACTCGTTTGGCAATGATTAAATTATTGCTGGAACCGGTTAATTTACTCATCCTCGATGAACCTACCAACCATCTCGATATACGTACCAAAGACATCCTGAAACAGGCCTTAATGGATTACGACGGAACACTAATCCTGGTTTCGCACGACCGTGACTTTTTAGATGGAATGGTGAGTAAAGTTTATGAGTTTGGCAATAAGCGAATAAAGGAACATCAGGAAGGAATTCGTGAATTTCTAGAACATAAAAAAATGGAGCATCTTAAAGAATTGGAAGCCAAATCTAAAAATTAAGATAATAGACCTTAGATGTTAGAGGAGAATGTAGCCAAATTGTCATAAAATTTCCGTCATTGTAAATATCATCCCGGCCATAGTACCGGGATCTAATTCATTGTCAGATTGCGGTATTTCGCTTCGCTTTAACCGGCCCGCCTGTCGCAGAATGGAATGACAACAATTGAACGATGATTTCTTCAGAAGTTTTATTTCCATTCTAAAAGCTTATTTCCTATATCTTTGCACTTTGAATCTTATTCGCAGACACTAAACAACAAACATGTCATTCACCTCCTTAGGTCTTTCACCCGCCTTACAAAAAGCCATAACGGCTCAAAAATATTCAGAGGCCTACCCTATTCAAAATAAAGCTATTCCTGCTATATTAGATAAAAAAGATGTATTGGGAATTGCACAAACCGGATCCGGAAAAACTGTGGCATACGTCCTTCCAATATTAATGAATTTGCTTAGAGCGCCTGTTTCTAAAAATAGGTTTATCAAGGTTTTGGTTCTTGTCCCTACACGCGAGTTAGCTGTTCAGGTGAATGATGTTTTTCAAATCTTTGCACCTGTTGTTTCAAAATCACTTAAAACAAAAGCAGTTTTCGGAGGCGTATCGATTAACCCTCAAATGAAAAGTCTTATAGGTGTTGAAATTTTAATTGCGACTCCCGGAAGATTATTGGATTTAGTAGAATCTAATGCGATTCACTTATCAGAAATTAGTACATTGGTTTTAGATGAAGCTGATAAAATGCTAAATCTGGGCTTTAAGGATGAGATGAATCGCATCTTCAAACTCCTACCTAAAAAACGACAAAACCTTTTATTTTCTGCTACGCTTAGTGATGATTTGAAGAGCATCCAAGAAATAATTTTAAATGATCCACTTATTATTAACGTTAAGGAGAAAGAAGAAAATAATATTGATCTCATTAATCAAAGTGCCTATTTTGTGACCGAAGAAAAAAAGGGACCTTTACTTCGATATTTAATCAAACATAATGGTTTACATCAGGTATTGGTTTTTGTTTCGACTGTTCACAGGGCTGATAATGTAGTTGAGAAGCTTCGTAAAAACGGTATCGAAGCCATCTCCATTCACGGCAAAAAAAGTCAAAGCGCACGAACAGAAAATCTACGGAAATTCAAAACAGGGCACTTAAGAATTTTAGTCACAACTGATCTCTTAGCCCGCGGAATCGATATTGAATTCCTGCCATATGTCATTAACTATGAACTACCTCGTTCGCCTAAAGATTATATTCATCGAATCGGTAGAACCGGTCGGGCAGAATCGCCTGGTGATGCCATATCCTTTGTAACTCCTAACGATCAGCAACATTTCAGAGTCATTCAAAAAAAGATGGGTAAGTGGGTTAACATGATTGATAGCGAAAATCTCGATTTGCAGGGTTACTAAAACTTTCTCTCATGTCATCCCGGCCTCGGTGCCGGGATCATAAAAGCTCTAACTAGATTCCGGTATTTTATTTTCATAAAAACCGGAATGACAGGATTATGATCAGAAAAACTTGAGAAATTATCCGATTAATAAAAGCTTTGCGTATTCGCTTTAATCTTTTAAGCTTTGTGCTGTTTTTATACCTACCTTTGCACCCATTTTGCTATTTACAGCCTAAAACATATA
This sequence comes from Bacteroidales bacterium, assembly GCA_963675215.1. GTDB lineage: Bacteria > Bacteroidota > Bacteroidia > Bacteroidales. The sequence goes on along the minus strand of OY775914.1, from coordinate 1,961,726 downwards.
TTTTCAGATGATTACAGTCGCAGACCTAAAAATACAATTCGGTAAAAGGATCTTATTCCAGGACGTCAATTTACAATTCACAGCAGGGAACTGCTATGGGGTAATTGGCGCCAATGGAGCCGGAAAATCAACTTTTTTAAAAGCCATCTCAAAAGAAATTGATTCTACTGCCGGACACATTTCTATGGAACCGGGAGAAAGACTTTCCGTATTAAGTCAAGATCACTTTGCTTTTGACGATTTCACCGTTCTTGATACAGTAATGAAAGGGCACACAAAGCTTTGGGATATCATGCAGGAAAAAGACACCCTGTATGCCAAACCTGATTTTTCAGATGCTGACGGACTGAGAACAGCAGAATTGGAAGGCCTTTTTGCGGATATGAATGGTTGGAATGCAGAGAGTGATGCCGCAAATTTATTAGGAGAATTAGGGATCAAAGAAGAATTTCATTATAATTTGATGAAAGACATGAGTGGTAAGCAAAAAGTGAGAGTTTTGCTTGCACAGGCACTTTTTGGCAAACCCGATAACTTATTACTCGATGAGCCAACCAACGACCTCGATCTGGATACTGTAAGATGGTTAGAAAATTATTTAGGCAATTATGAGAATACGGTATTGGTTGTTTCACACGACAGGCACTTTTTAGATGCCATTAGTACGCATACCGTAGATATTGACTTTGGAAAAATCCAATTATTTCCGGGAAATTACAGTTACTGGTACGAAAGCAGTCAATTAGCACTGCGTCAATTGCAAAAACAGAACAAAAAAGCTGAAGAAAAAAAGAAGGAACTACAAGAGTTCATTTCGCGCTTTTCAGCAAATGCTTCAAAATCCAAGCAGACAACCAGTCGTAAAAAAATGATTGAGAAGCTCAATATTGAAGATATCAAACCTTCAACACGAAGGTATCCGGGTATTATTTTTAAACCCGAACGTGAAGTTGGTGATCGCATCCTCGAAGTGAGTGGCCTGAGTGCCAGTATCGATGGCAAAACATTATTTAAAGATGTTGATTTTTATGCCAACAAAGGCGATAAGATCATCTTTTTGTCGAAAGACACCAGAGCCATGACTGCCCTCTTTGAAATCATAAATGGAAATCTTGAAGCTGACGCAGGGACTTATCAATGGGGTCAAACAATCACTACGGCTTATTTACCCTTAAACAATTCAGATTATTTCAGAAGTGAGTTAAGTTTGTCGGATTGGTTATGTCAGTTTACCGAAGATACCACTGAACTCTACATACGTGGATATCTTGGCAAAATGTTATTTGCCGGAGAAGAAATTCATAAGCGTGTAAATGTATTATCGGGAGGTGAAAAAATGCGTTGCATGATTTCTAAAATGATGCTCATCAATGCCAACGCATTGGTCCTAGATACACCCACCAACCATCTTGATTTGGAATCTATTCAGGCTTTTAATAATAATTTGATCAAATATCCTGGTAATATTTTCATGTCTTCTCACGATCATGAATTTATTCAAACAGTGAGTAACAGGGTGATAGAACTTACGCCAAATGGGATTATTGACAAATTAATGGATTACGACGATTATATTACCGACGACAAAGTACAAGCCCTGAGAGAAAAAATGTACAGATAAAGTTCTCTCCCCCTTGCAAACAAAACGATAAACGGGTTTCCGGCTAATTGTCAGGCACTCATACATTTTTTTAGCGTATTTTTGAATTCATTAGGCAAGGACCTTTACTCATTTAACTAAACATACTATTTTATGAAAACTACAATACTAAGCAGCATATTTTTGTTTACAGCCATTGTTGGCAGTCAGGCTCAAGTGGCTGAGAAATCGACAGATATTTCACCCTTAATGATCAGTGAGAAAGTACCCGTAGTCGAAATCACTTCAATCACTGGAGAAAAATCAACTATATTAGACCTAGCAAAAGAGAAACCTGCTATCGTTCTTTTTTACCGAGGCGGTTGGTGTCCATATTGTAATGCTCACCTCTCAGAAGTTGGTGCTGTTGAGAAAGAAATTCTTGAACTAGGTTTTCAGGTAATTGGAATTAGTCCGGATTCTCCTAAGAATGCAGATCTTACATTAGAAAAAAATGGACTCAATTATTCGATTTATTCTGATAGTAACGGTTCACTGATGCAAGCAATGGGCATTGCGTTTAAAGCTCCAGACAGAAGTAAAAACAGGCTGTTTGAATATTCCAATTCAATGAATCCCGGGATACTTCCTGTCCCTTCTGTATTCGTGGTCGACTCTGAAGGAACCATCTTGTTTACTTATGTTAGCCCTGATTACAAACATCGAATTAGTGCAAACTTATTACTGAATGTGCTAAAGGATTTAAATGCGGAGAAATAGTTCTCCACAATTCATTTCAGAATTGGTAACTTCACCCGCACAGGTTAACTTTGTTTCATTATGGAAAGCGAGCAGATCAAAGAGAAGATTCTAAGCGAAATTTCAAAGACGGAAAAAATTATTGAGGATTATAAGGAACTGACCAAACCCATTTCACCGGATGATGCCATTGGTAGAGTTTCTCGAATGGATGCAATCAACAATAAAAGCGTGACTGAATCATCACTGGGCAAGCAGAAGAAAAATTGAGAGGGCTAAAACACGTTTTCTCGCAAATAGGCATGCCTGAGTTTGGATTTTGTATCAGGTGCAATAAACCTATTCCGATGGGTCGTATTTTATTCAGGCCTGAAAGTGTTTATTGTGTGAATTGTGCGAGGTAAGATTAGACTTCAGAGACAAGACTCAAGAGGGAGAAAGAATACGGAAAACAGAAAATAAAAACAGATGGAAAGAAATACAAACGAAACTGAAGCTCAACCAAACAACCCCTTACACGGAGTTAAGCTAGTTGAAATTGTTGAGTATTTACATGCAACCTATGGGTGGGAAGCCTTGGGAGAAATTATCAACATCAATTGTTTCAGAAACAACCCAACCATAAAATCCAGTTTGAAGTTTTTACGAAAAACACCCTGGGCACGAGAAAAGGTAGAGAATTTGTATTTACATAATATTGCAAGTAAATCTGAATCTTAAGCCAAGTCCTAATTTTCATGTGAATGTCATTCCGGGTGTATCGAAGTTGAATTCTGGAATCTTGTTTAAAGGAGATTCCTGCATACGCAGGAATGACAGAAAAGGCCTGAATAAATCGCGTCATTCCGGTTGCAGTGAAACGGAATACCGGCATCTGGTTTAAAAGAGATCCCGGCACTGCGACCCGGATGACAAATTAAAGTAACTTTATCCCCATGTCAAACATCTTTAAAAATCAAAAAAGCATTCTCGAGAAAATGGGAATTGAGCAACTCAATCCCATGCAGGAAGATGCGCAACTAGCCATTCACTCCAATTCGGAAATCGTTTTACTTTCTCCTACCGGAACAGGGAAAACACTTGCTTTTTTATTGCCAATAATTAGTGAACTTAAGAGTGATGTTTCAGAAATCCAGGTATTGATTTTGGTACCGTCCAGAGAATTAGCCATACAGATTGAGCAAGTAATTCGAGAAATGGGTACAGGTTTCAAAGCAAATGCAGTTTACGGCGGACGTGCCGGTTCAAAAGATAAAATTGAAATTAAGCATCGTCCGGCCATACTTATTGGTACTCCGGGAAGAATTGCCGATCATCTGAGGCGGGAGAATTTTAATACCAATGAGATAAAAACCCTGGTACTGGACGAATTTGATAAATCACTTGAAATTGGCTTTGAAGCCGAAATGCGTGAGATCATGCTGGCCTTACCTTCGCTTGATAAAAAGATTTTAACCTCAGCTTCGCAACGATTGGAAGTTCCGGAATTTGTAAAATTGAACAATCCAAAGAAACTGGATTATTTAAACGATGGCTTACCTCAGCTAAAAATTAAATACATCATTTCTGCTGAAAAAGACAAACTGGAAACTTTGGTAAGAACACTTTGTTATTTGGGAAACCAGCTCGGTATCATTTTTTGCAATTTTAAAGACAGCATCCAATTTGTGAGCGACCACCTAAGCGCAAACAATATCAGCCATGGCTGCTTCCATGGAGGCATGGAACAAAAAGATCGCGAACACGCCCTTATCAAATTCAGGAACGGAACCAATCAGCTGCTTTTAGCTACCGACTTAGCGGCCCGAGGCATTGATGTGCCCGAAATTAAATTCATTCTTCATTATCAATTGCCACAAAAAAAACATGAATTCACCCACCGTAACGGTCGAACTGCCCGCATGAACAGCGATGGAACCGCCTATGTTTTAAAATGGAAAAATGAAGAATTACGAGATTTTATAACTGACATTGAACCTGAAAACATTAAGGATGCGCCACTCCCCGATGCATCTCCATGGCAAACCCTGTTTATTACGGGCGGAAGAAAAGATAAAATTTCGAAAGGCGACATTGCAGGATTATTTCTAAAAACAGGCCAGCTCAAAAATGACGAATTAGGGGTAATCGAACTTAAGCAGGACTGTGCCTACGTGGCCGTAAAAGAAAGCAAAATAAAAAGCCTCATCCCTTTGGTAAATAATCAAAAACTTAAAAAGAAAAAGATTAGGGTAAGCATACTATAATTCTATTTCTGATTCTGCTTATCATATTATTTTTTATATTTGTTATTCCCTCGACACAATTCAGGATTTTTAATTCTGTTAATTGCCTATATCTTTATATTGAATAACCTTAGGTCAGAGATCTCTATTAGATGTCATGGCTTAAAATAATTACACCTACTTACTGGTTAAAAATCTATTTTCAAATTAATTAATTCATTAAAACAATAATAAAATGAGCATAGAAAGTATAGTAGTGAGTATTAACGCTACAAGCGGAGATCTTATGATAGACGGAGATCCGAACTGGGATGATCAACAATTACTAATCGATGGAGTTCTCATAAATTCACCTTATACAAGTTCCTCCGGCGAATCAGTTGGTGCAAGCGTAGAGGGCTGGGGCGAAAATGATGGCAACGAATACATGATGGGAATCTGGTATGTTGGCCCGAACAATAATCATGAAAACCAGAATAATTTTCAGATGACCATTGGCCAAAACAGTGATGGTTTGATGGATATAACAGAAGTTTATCCTTTAAACCCAATGACAATCAAATATACGGTAGTTGCCAGATCAAAATGGGCACTGGTACTTAAGTTTGAAGATGCATAATGGAAAAGCTAAGGGTTAAAATTCCAATTGTTAGAGATTCGAGAAACTCACTTAGAAAAAGTTGGGTTTGCTACACTGATTGATGAAAAACCTTCTTAGATTTACATTCAGAAAAAAATACATGAAGGGAGAATACTATAAAACCAAGGAATCGGTTGAAGAATACATTAAGCTGGCAATAGATGTAAATGGCGGAGAACTCATAAAAAAGCTCAATTCCTTTTTACCGAACAAATCAAACCTGCTTGAGATTGGCTCAGGACCGGGAACGGATTGGAAAATTCTGAGTAAAAATTATAATGTAACAGGTTCAGATAATTCTACAGAATTTTTAAACCACTTGAAAAAAAGTAATCCGAATGGTGAATTTATTGAACTGGATGCCGTAACTTTAATCACTCAGAAAGTTTTTGACGGAATTTATTCGAATAAAGTTTTACATCATTTAAAAGATGATCAACTTAAGGATTCCATAAAACAACAACATGGGACTTTGAAAAAGGAAGGCATCATCTGTCATTCTTTTTGGAAAGGTGAAGATTCTGAAATTTTCAAAGGCATGTTTGTAAACTATCATTCAGAAGTTGATCTTCGAATTTTTTTTAAAGATTCATTCGAAATCCTTTTATTAGAAACCTACGCAGAATTTGAGGAAGGAGATTCTCTCTTCTTAATTGCAAAGAAAAAGTAAAGAAATCGTATTTAAAAAATTAAAACTAAAAACATGAAAAAAGCACTCATTGCATTAACGTTAATCGCATTTACAGGAATTGCAACAATGGCCCAAATTAAAGAAGGACACGTAAAATTTGAAGTTAATCTTTCTACAGATAATCCGGCCATGGAAATGGCAGTTGCCATGATGGATGGTGCAACCATGGAAATATCTTTCAAAAATGAGTTAACCCTCACAAAAATGAACATGGGAACCATGATGAACATTGCAACCACAACTAACTCAAAATCAAATGAGGTTCTAATTTGTATGGGAGGCATGATGGGTAAAAAAGCCATTAAAACAACATTGGAAGATTTGAAAGAGCAACAACCCGAAGAAGCAAATTTGGATGTGAAACTTGTAAACGAAACCAAAGAAATTCAAGGATATAAATGCAAGAAGGCTGTTATAACTGCCATGGACGGAAAAGAAGCCATTTTTTGGTATACCGAAGAAATTGAAATAAACAAAGCCGGTCAAAGTTACTTGAACGATCAAATCCCCGGATTTCCTATGGAATTTGAAATCAATCAAGGTGGAATGAAAATGTCGATGAAAGCCACACTTTTTGAAAAGAAAATATCCGGAAATGCTTCAGAATTATTTAGCATGGAAATTCCTGCCGGTTATCAGGAGATGTCACTTGACGCGATGAAATCGATGGGGATGTAAAAGTTTTTATCTAAAAACCGTTCACGTTTTACTGGTTAACTCCTTGCGGGAACTACAATTACTGTATTGTTCATGTATTTTCTCCAACCCGACAATTATTGTTATGGGTGAGAATGGGATATAGATATCAGCAATAAAAACTATAGCCGACAGTCAAATAATTATTGTTGCACTGATCGGCTTAACTACCAGCACTAAACTCGCTATTAAAACTTATCAAATGAAAGCGAATAAACTTAAATTAATTTATTCACTCATGTTCTTAACTTTCTTGTATTCATGCAAGAAAGAAAAACTTGAGCACCCCATACTTTTTAATGAAACCCTGGAAAGCTTTTATACCGAAACAGGAATTAAAGCACTTTACGTACTGGATACCAGCTTACTTAATGCAGTAAAAAGTTGGCAAGGCAAAGGAGATTACCCGGGCGTGGATAACTGGACCACAGCAAAAATCCCACATGATTTTGATTTATATGGTGGCTTGCCCGGTCAATCAGCGTATTATACCATCGATCAAACTTTAATTGCATCTGATACCATGAAAGTTGCTTATTGGAAGAGCTTGCAAGTAAAAGAAAATGTGCAATTTGGATACCGCCCCATGGTTGGTGTTTTCGACATTAGAGATTCATTGATAGTTGCCATTTCTAAAACACTCGCCAATCCGCAATACGGTGCTGGAGGTGGCTGGCAAATTTATGTAGAAGATTTTAGCACCGACTTATTTATCCTTGATACGATCTATCTGAAATAATAACATTTTACTTCTTGAGTTTGTCAATCCAAATTAATGTTTATATTTAAACTTAGCTATGAGGATCGCATCATTAAAAGAAATCAAACAAGAATTAAGTCATCGCTCACAAAGTGAATTAATGGAACTATGTTTGCGTTTGACTAAGTTCAGAAAAGAAAACAAAGAGTTATTAACGTATCTTTTATACGATTCGACCAATGAAGCATCTTATATTGAAAGGATTAAGCTGGAGATTACACATGAATTTAGCCAAATAAATACCAAGACCTATTTTTATATAAAAAAAAGCGTGCGTAAGATTCTGAGGAATATTAAAAAATATATCAAATATTCAAAAAAGAAAGAAACAGAGGTCGAATTATTGATTTACTTTTGTACAGAATTTAAAAATATGGGGCCATACATTGAAAAAAATCTAACCCTTAACAACATATACCAACGTCAAATCGAAGCCATAAAAAAAGCAATCTCATTATTACATGAAGATTTGCAATATGATTACGGATTAGAATTGAAAGAGCTGGTAGACGAAAACTAGAAAATTAGGAGATGATCGAAATCGGGAAATACAACGAATTGGAAATTTTAAGGCGAACACCCTTCGGGCTATACCTTGGCGATAAATCAGGTGAAGATGTGCTCTTGCCCACTAAATATTGTCCTGAGAAATACGAAATGGGAGATCAACTGAAGGTATTTGTTTATCTCGATCATAACGAAAAACAGATAGCAACCAATCTCACCCCAAAAATTTTACTGCATGAATTCTCGCTACTTCAGGTAAAAGATGTTTCTCATGTTGGAGCTTTCTTGGATTGGGGCTTAGAAAAAGATTTATTTGTTCCTTTTAGCGAGCAAAGGCAACGAATGGAAGAAGGCAGGTGGTATATCGTTTTTCTCGACATCGATCGTAACACTGGAAGGCTTTATGCCAGCAATCAAATTAAAAAGATTTTACAAAATCGAGATCTGCGAATAAAAGAAGGGGACCAGGTTGATTTGGTCATTTTAAAAGAAACTGATCTTGGATTTAACGTTATTGTGAATCATGAACATGAAGGTTTGGTTTACCAAAATGAGATCTTTAAAGAATTGAATATTGGAGATAAAATGGAAGGCTATGTGAAGCAGATCCGTGAGGATAACAAACTTGACATATCGCTTCAACCAATTGGATACAGCAAATTTAATGATGTTAACACCGAACTAATTTATCGAAAACTGGAAGAAAATGATGGATTTTTGGCGATTACCGACAAAAGTTCACCAGAAGAAATTTATTCAACTTTCGGAATTAGCAAAAAAGCATTTAAAAAATCATTGGGTTCATTATACAAAGAGAGAAAAATAACTATTGAATCCAATGGAATTAAATTAATTTAGTAATCAACATTTTAAAATAAATAGTCATGGGAAAAGAACAAGTAGCAAAAAAAGCGGTAAAGAAAGAGCCAACAAAAACAAAAAAAGAAAAGAAATTGGCAAAACAAGAGAAAAAAGCTAAAAAATCACAAAGCCTGAATTAAAGGTTTTCATGAGATTAATCTTATGAATAAACAAATAATTAGAACTTATCACCCATCGGATAAAGTCGCATTATTTGATATTTTCAAACATTATATTCCTTCAGATTTTGCACCAAGTGAAATTCATGACTTTGATTCTTATCTGAAGGAATATGGATCCACTTATTTTACCTTTGAAATCAACGGCCAAATCTTAGGCGGGATCGGCTATCAATTAATTGATGCTTGCACTACCGGACAGATCAAATGGATTCTCTTCCATCCTGATCATGTAGGGAAAGGGCTAGGCAAAATGGCCATTGAACACTGCCTCACAATTTTCAAATCTAAGCCTAAGGTTAAAAAAGCAATTGTTACCACCTCACAATTGGCTTATCGATTTTTTGAGAAATTTGGATTTGTTCTGAAACAAACTGAACAAAATCACTGGGGTGATGGGCTCCATCTTTATCTCCTGGAACTTAGTATTAAAGAACCACAGGATTAATATTATTTCCCCACGCAACCTATTTAGTTCATATAGCATCTTATGGTTATCAATTCATTATGAGTGGATTTCTATCTCAGTTTAAACAAAACAAAGATGTATTGTGAAAAGGATTTCCATTATATTGCTACTGTCAATCTTGATTTTCTCATGCGAAAAAAACAAAGCACTTTTCGTCCCTAAAAGTGAAATCCCAGAATGGCTTAAAATTAAAATCGCCGAATACGAAGATGGAGCTAGTATTTTGGAACCATCGTACCTGGACATGACAGCCTGGATTAGGTATAAGTATTTAGGAATGTATTTTTTTGAATATCACAATCCAATAAGTTCTGCCATGTTTGAAGTTTATGATTATAGCGGGCTATCAATTATGCTTGATCAGGAACCTTATCTAAACTATATTGAAAAGAAATGTTGTAAACAATTTGTTTGGAAAGGCTCTGCATACATTGATTATTAAACAAATAACACCTCAGATGAAAAAATCGACCTTATTTCTGGTAATATTATTTCAAATAGTAATTTCAATTTCATCTTGTCATAAAGACACCTTGGAATTAGACATTTCACATTTGCCCGGCCAGGGTGTTGAGCTATATCTTTTAAAGGAATACGAGATGTTTGAGGCGCAATGCAAGATCGATAATTCAACCATAATTCTTGAGTCGACGGCTTTGGTTTTTAATGATGAAATCCGATACTACGAATTAAGCACACACACCATGGGCTTAAGCGAATCTGCAATTGAAAGGGTTAAGGAGATTGGAGATTGGGGAGCTTTTTGTGTGACGGTTAATAAGGCCATTATCTATTCAGGGTTTTTCAAACCCAGCTATTCTAGTTCGACCTGTTTCCATTCTGTTACTATTGACCCACTCTCCTATTCCGGCAACAAAATCCATTTTAATTTGGGCTATCCTTGGTCCAGTCTCGCTACTATTGATGGTGTGGACCCCAGAGTGAATGAGCTTTTAATTCAAGCTTTTCGAAATCAAGGGAAACTTAGAGAATAAACATCCATCATTTTGCTTAAATGAAGTTTCAAGGGCGCAACATGAAATTATAAATTTATGCCCTACCTTTGCACAAACAATATTTATGAATTCTTTTGAAAGTTTAAATCTATCCAAACCTTTATTTAATGCCATCGATGAATTTGGATTTGATAAACCAACTCCTATTCAAACCGAAGCCTATCCTGTCATTCGTTCAGGAAAGGATGTGGTTGGAATTGCACAAACAGGTACCGGAAAGTCATTTGCTTATATGCTTCCCTTACTTCAGGATTTAAAATTTTCAGACCAAATTAACCCTCGAATCTTAATTTTGGTTCCAACCCGAGAGCTTGTTTTACAGGTTGTTGAGCAGTTTGAGACTTTAACCAAATACATGACTGTACGGGTTAAGGGGGTTTACGGTGGCACAAATATTAAGACACAAAAACATGCAGTGGCAGAAGGTATGGATATACTTGCTGCAACTCCGGGTCGGCTTTATGATCTGGTATTGAGCGGTGCTTTGCAATTAAAAGCCATTAAAAAATTAGTGATAGATGAAGTTGATATTATGCTTGATCTTGGGTTTCGATTTCAGTTAACCAATATTTTTGAGCTTTTACCCGATCGCCGTCAAAATATCATGTTTTCGGCAACCATGACTGAAGAAGTTGATGCTTTGATTGACGATTTTTTTATTACGCCTGCAAAAATATCGATTGCAGTTAGTGGAACTCCACTGGATAATATCGCTCAGCAATCGTATAAAGTTGATAATTTTTACACCAAAGTAAATCTGTTAAAATATCTGATTAAAGATCGGGAAGAATTCCAGAAAGTATTGGTGTTTGTATCAAATAAAAAATCAGCAGATCGGCTCTTTGAAAGCCTGGAAGAAGAATTTGGTGAGGAGAGCTGTATCATTCACTCCAACAAATCACAAAATTACCGAATCCGATCTATCGAAGAGTTTGATCAGGGCAAAAACCGTATATTGGTCGCAACCGATGTGATGGCCAGAGGATTGGATTTAGAAAAAATTTCTCACGTAATTAATTTCGACACGCCAAATTACCCCGAAAATTACATGCACCGGATTGGTAGAACAGGAAGGGCAGAAAAGAAAGGTAAAAGCATTTTATTTTATACTGATAAAGAAGAAGAATGGAAACTATCCATCGAAATGCTAATGGACTATGAAATTCCTAAAATGGAATTTCCGCAAGAAGTTGAGATCTCGAAGGAGTTAACTCCGGAAGAACGACCCGTAATCATTGAAAAACAGCTCCCCAAATTAAAGCTTAACGAAGGTGGGGCGGCTTTTCATGAGAAAAAAGAAAAAAACTTAAAAGTTAATCAGGGAGGATCATATCTTAGGAAAGCAAAAAAATACAAGAAGCCACTTACCAGAGGAGACAAAATTGCGAACCTCCGCAAAAAAAAGAAGTAATTTCATTTCTATGATCTTTAATCAATGAGTCAAAGCTATCATCCGGAAACCTATTGGGATCAAGTTGCATTGAACATTTCAACAAGAAATGACTTGAAACTAATTGCGGGTGACGATGAGCCTTACTACCGATACAAGAGAAAGAAGTTTTTAGAATTATTCGACACTTTAAATTTTAGTCAGAAATCGGTCTTAGAATTTGGATCTGGCCCGGGTGGAAATTTAGCGCATCTCCAATTAAAATCATGTAAAAGCATTACAGGCGTAGATATTTCTGGTGAAATGATTGCACTGTCAAAAAAAATATTAGTAGATAAAAACATCGAAACCATTAAAATTGATTCAGGTAAATTACCTTTTACTGATGATAAATTTGATATCGTTTTTACCTCAACCGTTCTTCAACATAACACGAATGAAGAGGAGCTTCGTCAAATAATTAATGAAATTTGCAGGGTTTCGCGCAAAGAAGTTTTTCTTTTTGAACGGATAGAAAGAATTATCAAAGGTCATGTGAGTAATTTAGGGCGACCAGTGGAATTCTACGCACAATTGATGAATGAGAATGGCTTTAAGCTTATTCAAACACAATCCTTAAAAATACAGGCCAGCTATTACACCTGTGGGCTTATCAGAAAAATATTCAATCAAAGCAGCAGAAAAGAAGGAGAGCGCTTAAGCAAGCCATCTATCATCCTTCAAAAAATGGTATTGCCTTTTACAATTATTTTAGATAAAATAATCCCAAGCAAAAGAGATGTAACTTTACTTCGATTTAAAATAGAAAAATAGTACTGCACTAAATGCTTTCTAAAAAGAAAAAACATCCGAAAGTAAAATCACGATTGCATGCCAGAAATAGGCATCGTTTGCGTTATGATTTTAAGGCACTAGGTGAATCATGTCCTGAATTAGCAGACTTTGTTAGCTTAAATAAATATCAGGATGAATCGATTGATTTTTCAAATCAGGAAGCCGTAAAAACACTTAACAAAGCACTTTTAAAACACTACTACGATCTTGAGTATTGGGATATTCCGGAGAATTATTTATGTCCACCCATTCCCGGTCGTGCAGATTATATTCATCACATCTCAGATTTATTGGGCGGATACAATTATGGAAAAATACCGTCGGGGAAGAATGTCAAGTGTTTGGATATTGGTGTGGGCGCCAATTGTGTTTATCCGATTATTGGCGTTAAAGAATATGGATGGTCATTTGTAGGGTCAGACATTGATCCGGTTTCAATTGAATCAGCCAACAAAATAATCAGCATGAACCTGATACTGAAAGATAATGTTGAATGTCGGTTACAACCCGATTCAAAAGACTTTTTTTATGGCGTCATTCGAAAAGATGAATCTATTGATTTATCCATTTGTAACCCTCCATTTCATGCATCTGAGGCTGAAGCAAAAGCTGGCAATTTAAGAAAAGAAAGCAATTTAAAACAGGTAAAAGTTACCGAAACAAAATTAAACTTTGGGGGTCAAAATAATGAACTCTGCTATGATGGTGGAGAAGAACGTTTCGTAAGGAATATGATTCGCCAGAGTAAAAAATTTGGCAAATCTTGTTTTTTATTCTCAAGCCTGATCTCAAAACAATCGTCCTTAAAAAGTGCTTACAAAGTATTAGAACAAGCAGAAGCCCTTGAAGTTAAGATCATTCCAATGGGTCAGGGAAATAAAATAAGCCGTTTATTAGCATGGACTTTTCTAACTAAAGAAGAGCAAAAAAAGTATAAAGAAGAGAGGTGGAAGTGAGCACGGATTATGAAAACCAACTAGTTCTTATTTCTCATACAAGATTCTCCTGCCAGCCATCCGGTCGAATAAGCAATTTGTAAATTATAACCTCCGGTTTCTGCATCCAAATCGATTATTTCACCTGCAAAATAAAGTCCTTTAACGAGTTTTGACTCCATGGTTTTTGAAGAAATCTCATTTAATGAAACTCCACCAGCTGTGATAATGGCTTCTTTGAAAGTCCGATGTTTAGAAATTGTGAATCGCAAATTTTTAATTAAATGACCGATTTGCTTACGTTCTATTGATGAAATTTGATGGCATTCTTTATCTCTACTAATTCCCAAAAGGTCAGTAAAAACAGGAATCATTGAGGATGTTAACCAGAAGCGAAAGATATTGCTCACTTTTTTCTTCCCATGTTCATTGATGTCATGAAGTAATTTTTTGTCCAGCTGCTGCTCATCAAGAATAGGCTCTAAATCAATGGCAATTTCAACCTTTTGATTTTTTTCCAATCCGGCAACCGCAATTCTACTTAGTGTTAAAATGATTGGACCCGAAAGACCAAAATGGGTAAAAATCATTTCACCAAATGCTTCTCCTATTTTCCTGCCATCAATCCAAACCATGGCTTTAACATCCTTTAAATTCAAGCCTTGAAGGCTCTTCGCTAATTGACCTTCGGTTACTAAAGGCACAAGTGCAGGTCTCAGGCTTTCTATAATATGCCCAACTGCTCTCGCCAATTCATAACCATCACCAGTTGAACCTGTAATTGAATAAGATTTTCCACCGGTTGCCACAATAATTTTTTTGGCCGTTATTTCTTTTCCATTTACCTGAACACCTTGAATCACATTATTTTCAACTAATAGCTTTTCAACTTTCTGTTCATATCGCAATTCAACTTCTAACTCTTTCACCCATTTTAACAGCGCCTTCAACACATCCGAAGATTTATTACTTGTTGGGAAATACCTGCCCAGAGGCGCAAGCGTGCATTCTACGCCATATCTATCCAATAAATCAAGAATATCCTTTGAAGAAAATTTTGACAAAGCAGTTCTGAAAAAACGGCCATCGGGATAAATATGCTTTATAAATTCGCCTATCGGGGCATTGTTTGTAACATTACATCTACCCGATCCGGTAATCAAAAGCTTTCGCCCTGCACTGGGCATTTTTTCCAGCAGCAACACCCTGGCATCCATTTCTGCAGCACGTCCGGCTGCTAACAAACCAGCCGGACCACCTCCGACTACAACGACATCAAAATTACTCATCTACTGCAAAGTTATTAAATAAGGCTCATGTTTTATAGCTGACTGTTTATCATAAATTGCTTACTTTAGAATCGTGATTAAAAAAGGGCTTCAGCCAGACCGACCAACACCCATTGTTACTGACATTGAGGTTTATCCTTTTCGTAAGAATTCGGATCAGGCAGCGGCCATTACGGCAATCATGAACGGTCACTACGTTTTAATTGAAGATTTCTATAGCAGCGGATTGATTATCTTAAACAGGTTAAAAAAACAAATAGTTCACAACAATTCAGATCATTCATTTAAAAATCAACGTGAATCAAGATCGATTTTTCGTAAGCTCTCGCATCAAATATTATTGGAAGTTGAGAACCACAAATTAATGGTGAAAAAAGCACCTGAAATTGGATGGTTAAAAATTCTTTATCCTGAATTAGTTGAATTTCTATTGCCTTTTCCTCAGGTTCAAGGCTTAAACAGCTCGTGGCAATGGTACGAGAAAGGGATTACAATTCCTGTTTTAGATACAAAAATCCATCCCTATTTTGGGACTTATTTCCCTACTCGGTTCGAACACTTACAACTCTTTGATAAGTGGTTAAGTGCATATGATAGAGAAAAAGAATCTGCTATTGACATCGGTGTAGGATGTGGCGTACTCACTTTGCAAATGCTGAAACATGGTTTTAATCAGGTGTGTTCAACGGATAATAATCCCAATGCAATCATCGGATTAAATAAAAAATTCTTTAACAAGAACTTAGCATCTAAAATTAATTTATTTCATGGCGATTTGTTTGCCGATTGTAACTCAAAAACTGAACTTATCGTTTTCAACCCTCCCTGGATTCCAGCTTCACATAACTTAGAAAGCTTAGACACAGCCATCTATTATGACGATGATTTATTTCCAAGATTTTTTGCAGAAGCAAAGAAGTATCTTAAGCCTGAAGGTAGAATTGTTTTACTCTTTTCAAATTTAGCAGAAATAACAAAGTCGAGCATTACGCATCCTGTTGAAACAGAATTAAAAAAAGGAGGACGATTCAAAAAAGAATTGTTTTGGACCAAGAAAGTAAAAGCTGCTTCTAAAAAAACAAAAAGAAATCAAAATTGGCGAAATGAGGAGTTGGTAGAATTATGGGTGTTAAAATCTCTAGTTGCCAAATAATCCTCATTCAAAAAAAATCATCAATTTTTCATTTATGAATATGAAGACTTTCCTTATTTAACTTTGATTAAGCTTTCTTTTTCATTACCTTACCTTATTATACAAAAAAACATGAGAGAAAGACCTGATTTAAAATTAGCCGTATTGATTGATGCGGACAATATTCCATATTCAAATATTAAAGGAATGTTGGATGAAATAGCAAAACTTGGAACCCCAACCATTAAAAGAATATATGGCGATTGGACAAAGCCGACCGTTTCGGGTTGGAAACCTGCATTACTTGAACATGCCATCACACCCATTCAACAATACAGTTATACCACTGGTAAAAATGCAACAGATTCGGCCATGATCATAGATGCAATGGACATCTTACACAATGAAAAAGTAGATGGCTTCTGTTTGGTATCAAGTGATAGTGATTTTACACGCCTGGCAACAAGACTTAGAGAATCAAGTATGTTTGTCATTGGCATTGGCGAAAAGAAAACGCCCCGCCCCTTTATTGTTGCCTGCGATAAGTTCATTTATATTGAAATCATTGGAGCCATTGAAGCTGCAAAGAAAGAACCAAAGACCAAAAGTACACGCACTAAAGCTAAAAAACCGGCATTCGACTCGATCGACAAAAAGTTTATTCAACTGTTAAAGTCAACCATTGAAGATTTAGCCGATGATGATGGTTGGGCTTCTTTGGCAGTGGTTGGAGCCTTAATTAATAAGAAGAGACCTGATTTTGATCCCCGAAATTATGGATTCCCAAAACTAACACCATTGATAAAATCTTTGGGCGAACATTTTGAGGTTGATGAAAGAGAAGTTGAAAAATCGCGCGTTAAGCATATTTATTTGAGGATAAAGAAATAAAACTATTTTTAACCTTATGAATTTGAAAAAGGCAAAGGGCTGATCCAAAAAAATTTAGGATGAGCAATCCTGATTTTCAGGATTGCTCTCTGTTTTAAGTTCGCAATGAAGAAAGTTGATTCATAAAATCAACCCAGGCAAAGCAAAACTTAAGTCTACCGCTTTGCATTGTGAATCACTTAAGGAATAAATTTTTTTCATAATAATTGCTTTTGTTAATAAGATAAATTTTTCACAAATGCATAGTATAATATCCGTTTGGTCAATGTTTACTTACATTTTTTTATTTACCTTTTATGAAGCATAAAAAGTAAGATTGATTATCTTAGATCTTCATAAATGATAAGTTTTAAGTATGAAAATTAAACCCTTTAAACTAGAACGCTATTTTGCAAAACATGAATTTTCAGCACCATATTTATTGAGCTGTTCCGACTGTGAACCATTCAGTCAGAAAGAGTTGTTGGCCATGGCTGATGAAGAATCAAAAAAGTTATGGGATGATTTAATACTGGCTTACACGCATTCTCAAGGTCTTCCGTTATTACGGGATGAAATTGCTAAATTATATTCAGAAATAAATGCTGAAGATATAATAATAACCGCTCCCGAAGAAGCCATATTTATCGCCATGAATATGTTGATTAATGAAGGAGATCATGTAATCACTACTTTTCCTGCCTATCAATCTTTGTATGAGATTGGAAAAAGCCTCCATGCGGAAGTCACAAAGTGGGAACCGGCTAATGACGGACATTTTAATCCGGATGATTTATTTGACCTGGCAAATGAAAACACCAATTTACTCATCATCAATTTTCCTCATAACCCTACGGGTGAAACCATAAACCAGGAACAATTAAATCAAATTATTGAATTTGCCAGAGAAAACGACATCATTATTTTTTCTGACGAAATGTACCGGTTTTTAGAATATGATCAGAAAATTCGATTAAGTTCGGTGAGCGATATTTACGAAAACGGGATTTCATTGTGTGGAATGTCAAAATCATTTGCATTGCCCGGTTTACGATTGGGTTGGTTAAGCACCACAAATAAGTACTGGATAAAGAAAATCCTTGAGTTTAAAGATTATACCACCATTTGTCCGCCTGCCCCAAGTGAAATACTTTCGCTCATCGCACTTAGGAATAAAGAAGAAATAATCCAGCGAAATTTAAAAATCATTCAGGAAAATTTACTGATCCTTGAAAAGCTTATTGCCCGTTTTCCGAACCATATAAAATGTAACATCCCCATTGCTGGCCCTATCGCATTTCCAGAACTTTTTATACAAAAAGATATCACTTCATTTTGTCAGGATTTAGTTGACAAAAAAGGGGTAATGCTCCTACCTTCATCTGTTTATGATTATCCTTATCAAAAAGTAAGGATTGGCTTAGGTAGAAAGAATTTTGAACCGGCATTGACAAAATTTGAAGAGTATCTTACAGAATACCAAGACAAAAGCTAATTCCCTCATTCTAAATAAGCGATTGAAACATCTATGTGATAATTTATCCTTAATTTAGCCCGATTATTTTATAAACTTTTAATATTTTAAAATGCAAACGATTGGCCTAATTGGAGGAATGAGTTGGGAGTCGTCGCTAGAGTATTATCGGCTGATTAATCGATTCGTTAAGGAAAAGCTTGGAGGCATGCATTCGGCACAAAGCCTGATGTATTCTGTCGATTTCGACCCCATTCAAAAACTTCAGCATAACAATGACTGGGATAAATTGACGGAAATGATGATCGATGCAGCCAAAAAACTTGAAAAAGGAGGTGCTGACTTTATCCTTATTTGTACAAATACCATGCATAAAATGGCTAAGGACGTTGAGCAGCATATAAATTTACCCTTGGTGCATATTGCAGATGCAACGGCAGATGAGATAAAACTTCAAAAGCTTAAGAAAATTGCACTGCTCGGAACAAAGTTTACAATGGAACAAGATTTTTACAAAAAGAGATTAGCTGATTTACACCAACTGGATGTGATTATTCCAACGGAAGAAGAAAGAGAAATTGTACATCAGATTATTTACAAAGAGCTTTGTATGGGTCAAATTAAAGGTGACTCGAAAAAGGCCTATCAGCGCATCATCCATAATTTACAACAAAAAGGAGCAGAAGGAGTTATTTTAGGTTGCACCGAAATTCCTTTATTAATTAAACAAGAGGATGTTTCAATCCCCATTTTCGACACAACAACAATTCATGCCAAAAAGGCTGTTGAACGAGCAATTTCATAAATTATTCACCAAAAGGATTTAAGATTAAATATTTTTTATTTAGACATATTATATTTTTTATACCATAAAATCAAGTCAGAATCATGAGTTTAAAAACATATTCAACAATTATCGGAAACGGAAGTTATACCCCGGAAAACATCGTTAAAAATTCTGATTTTCTTCAGAATGAATTTTATAATGCCGAAGGCGAAAAGATTCAAAAATCGAATGAAGAGATTATTGAAAAATTTAAAGAAATTACCGAAATTGAAGAAAGAAGATATGCGGATGATAATTTAGTTGCTTCGGATTTAGGTTTTCTAGCCTCAAAAAGAGCCATTGAAAGTGCTAAAATTGATAAAGAAACACTTGACTATATTATTGTTGCACATAATTTTGGAGATGTTAAAAGCACCATTCATAAAGTTGATATCGTTCCAAGTTTAGCAGCCAGAGTTAAAGCCAAACTAAAAATCGAAAATCCTTTCTGTGTAGCATATGATTTACCTTTTGGCTGTCCGGGATGGATTCAGGGAGTTATTCAGGCTGATTATTATATTAAATCGGGAGATGCTAAAAGAGTTTTAGTGATTGGTGCTGAAACCTTATCAAGAATTTCCGATCCTCATGATATTGACAGCATGATTTATGCTGATGGTGCCGGAGCAGTAATTTTAGAAGGGAAACAAAGCGAAACACCCATCGGGATCCTCGCGCATAAAACAAGATCTGATACCATACAGTTTGTGGATTTATTAAATATGGGACACACCTATAATTCGGACATCGAAGATGATCGAATTTACATCAAAATGAACGGGCGTAAGCTTTATACTTATGCATTAACACATGTTCCTCAACTTGTAAAAGAAACTTTGGACAAAGCCGGACTTCCATTAAGTGCCATAAAAAAAGTATTGATTCACCAGGCAAATGCAAAAATGGACGATGCCATGCTGTTACGTTTATTTAAACTTTACGGCCTGAAAATCAGCGACATTCCTAAAGACATCATGCCCATGACCATTTCAGAGCTTGGCAATACATCGGTAGCTACAATACCTGTGCTTTACGATAAAGTAATGAGGGGCGAAATGCAGGGCCATGGTATAAACACCAATGATCATGTGGTTTTCGTTTCGGTAGGTGCAGGCATGAATGTAAATGCCTTCGTTTATAAAATGCAATAAAACATTGTTTAAAGTGTAAGTTAAAACTTACACTTTAAACTAAACTGAGTCTTTAATTTCATCGATTAAACCTTCAGCGCAATCTTCTAAAATATCCAGTACTTTTTCAAATCCCATACTGCCACCATAGTAAGGATCCGGGACATCCTCGCCATCGTATGTTTCACTAAAATCTGTCATCATGGCAATTTTGTTTTTTTGCGAAGGATTTTTTGCCATGCCCATTAAATTCTGATAATTGCTGGCATCCATGGCGATAATTATATCAAAATCATCAAAATCCTTTGGCACAATTTGCCGAGCGATACTTGTTAAATGATATCCCCGTTTAATGGCATGGGCCATCATTCTGCTATCAGCCGGATCACCTTCATGGTAAGCTGAAGTCCCTGCACTATCTACTTCAACCTCCGATAACAATTTATACTTCTTTAACTTGGCATTAAAAACAGCTTCGGCACTTGGAGATCTACAAATATTTCCCAGACAAACAAACAACACCTTCATATTTAAATCTTTTTTATATCTAAAGTAAATATACTGATATTATTTTTTAAGCACTTAATTCTATAATTTCGTGGCTGCAAATTTTTCTAAATTATAAATACTTATTCATGACCATCATTGATTTATCACATCCAATAAAATCGGGCGATCTGGTTTTCGAAGGAATGAAAAAACCCGAATTAAACCGCATTAGAAATGTACAAGAAGATGGATTTACAATCACTTCCATATTGATGCATTCGCATAATGGAACACATATCGATGCGCCTTCTCACATGATTGCAAACAAAAAAACACTTACTGATTTTCCTATTGAAAAATTCTATGGACCTGCGATTCAAATCCCATGTCATGAATTTGTGAATACTGAAATTCCTTTATCTTACTTAATGACGTTTGAAGATTCAATTAAAAATGCCGACTTTATTATTTTCAATTCAGGCTGGTCAAAGAAATGGAATACACCGGCATACTTCGACCATTTCCCTGTTCTATCTCAGGAATCTGCAACATGGCTTACTCAATTTAAGCTAAAAGGTGTAGGGTTTGATGCTATTTCTGTCGATCACATTAAAAGTGAAACGGTACCAGTACACCACATTTTGTTAAGTAAAGAAATTTTGATTATTGAAAACCTGACCAATCTTGATGCGCTGAAATCCAATCCATTTACTTTTCAGTGCCTTCCTCTTAAATTCGACAAAATTGATGGTTCACCTATTAGAGCCGTGGCGTTTGTAGATTAGATGCCCTACAAAATTTATTTTTAAAATTTCTTTTTTAATTTTACGGGCGCAATGTAACCAATGAATTAATTTCATAAAAAATAACCCATGAAAAAAACACTTTTTATACTGGCTTTCAGTTTATTTTTTTCTCAATTCACATTTACACAAACCATTGTCAACAGAGATCCTGAAATCAAAACAATGGTTGATGAGATTTCCAGAGATAATATTGAAAAAACAGTCCGGAAACTGGTTAGCTTCCATACGCGTCATAACATGAGCGAACAAAATGATCCGAATGAAGGAATTGGCGCCGCCTGGAATTGGGTCAAAGCCGAAATGGAAAAATCAATCCCTGCCTCGAAAGGCCGATTAAATGTTGCAACGGTTGGCTACAAAGTTGGTGGAGAAGACCAGCGTATTAAAAAAGAACTGGAATTACAAAATGTGGTTGCGACACTTAAAGGTACAAATCCGAATGATGACCGCATCTTTTTAATCAGTGCCCATCTCGATTCACGCGCAGCTGATAATAATGACGGCAAAGTTTTTGCACCCGGTGCAAACGATGATGCTTCAGGCGTTGCAGCGATTATGGAAATGGTAAGAATTATGTCGAAAAAAGCTTTTTCGGGCACCATAATTTTTACAGCTGTTTCAGGCGAAGAACATGGATTGTATGGATCAGCACATATGGCCAATATAGCTAAAGAAGAAAACTGGAACCTGGTAGCCATGCTCAATAACGACATGATTGGGAACAGTGGCTCGAGCGAAACTTTGCTAAATGATAATATGAAGGTTCGTGTTTTTAGTGAAGGCGTACCTGCATTTGAAACCGAGCAAATGGCCAGATCAAGAGCTTATACCTCTGCTGAGAATGATGGAAAAGCACGTCAATTAGCGCGCTATATTAAAGAAGTGGGCGAACGTTATGTTGACCAGCTCACCGTTACTTTAATATTCAGAAATGACAGGTTTGGCCGTGGCGGTGATCATACGCCATTTTGCAAGCAAGGTTTTACTGCCGTTCGAATTACAGAATTCAATGAAAACTACGACCGCACCCATAAAGTGGTTGAAGAGAAAGACGGCATCAAATATGGTGACATGCCCGAATTTGTAGATTTTGAGTATGTTAGAAAAAATACCGGAATCAATTTGGCAACGCTGGCAAATTTAGCATCTGCACCTTATGCGCCTAAAAATGTGGAGATTAAATTATCAGGAATGAGCAATTCGAGCACCCTCACCTGGGAAGCCCCGGAAAAAGGGAAAAAACCTTCAGGTTACTATTTACTTATGCGAGAAACCTTTCAGCCACTATGGGAGCGAAAAATTTATGTGGAAGAAACGAGCATCACCATCCCCTATTCAAAAGATAATTACTTCTTTGCAATTCAATCTGTTGATGAAGAAGGACATGAAAGTGTTCCGGTTTTTCCTGCACCTGCGAGAGGAAGGTAATTAAAAAAGATCAGAAATGAAAAATTTCAAATATTCGGAAGAAGTGCCAGAAACTGAAAAGTTTATGGCACTTTTTTTAAGCACCGGATGGAACGAAAGCTACAAACTAAATGCTGATGACCTAGCGAAAGCACTAGCGCAAAGTTGGTTCACCTATTCTGCTTATGATAAAGATCAATTGGTTGGTTTCGGGCGCCTCATTTGTGATGGGGTTGTTCATGCGCTTATTATCGATCTGATCATTCTACCGGAATACCAAGGTAAAGGTCTGGGGAAATTTATACTTGAGAAATTAGTGGATAAATGCAAGCAAGATCAAATACGTGATATTCAATTATTTTCTGCAAAAAACAAAGCAGAGTTTTATAAAAAATCAGGATTTACGGAAAGGCCTGAGCTATCGCCAGGAATGGAATTAAAATGGTTCAGAAAAGATTGATTATAACGGATTAACTGCTTATTTTAATTAATTTATATTCCTTGTAGCGTTCAACAATAATTTTGTACAATTGAATCTCTGTAGCAGCAAGTACAAATAGGTTGTCGAAATTGCAATATTCAATAAAATCAGCTATCTCTTTTTTATCCTTCAATCCGGTTAAAGTACTAACTACTTCAAAACTTAATCGTTCTCCAACTTTCTTTTTAATATCATCTGCAATTAAAAAATTTCTGAGTTTCTTTTCATTTTTTGCGTATCTACTGAACAATTTATAAATAGCTGTAACCGGACTACCAATACTTAACCCACCTTTATCATCCTTATAATCTAAGGGTGTGGATTTTCCAGACAACATAGCCAAATTTCGTTCAAAAGCTTTCATAAGCGCCTCCAT
Source organism: Bacteroidales bacterium (assembly GCA_963675215.1). Classification (GTDB taxonomy): domain Bacteria; phylum Bacteroidota; class Bacteroidia; order Bacteroidales. The sequence continues at coordinate 1,937,905 of OY775914.1, read as the reverse complement.
ATTCAATTCTTCAGGAGTCATCTCGTATTCTAAAATCTTTCTTTTAAGTTCACTATAAGTTGGATATGCTCTGATTTTAATTTCTGCTAATTCGTAGGCTTTGGGGATGAGTGCAACATTCAATACAAAAAGATCTGTAGAAACTGAATCTTCTAAATAAATCACTTGTTGCGAATACCCGATAGCTGATACTGTTATGCTATCTACCTTAGAACATTTAAATTTGAATTCACCTTGTAAATTACTGGCGGTTCCTAAATTTAAATCAGGAATATAAATATGGGCAAATGAGATGGGGCGACCACTTTTTTGATCCTTAACAATTCCTTTTATTTTAACCTCATCGCTTGCAAAAATTTGGCTACTCACCAATCCGGTAAATATCAGCACCAAATAATACTTATAAAATTTTTGCAAATCCAAAGCCTTAAATATTTAATTCAAATTTAGTGCGATTACAGGATTTTCCTTAAACTTTTAACATCTATTAAGGATTATAAGATTTTTTAACATTTCAGTAAAACCCCGGGGGGCAATTACAACTATATTAATTTTGAAACGATTCCAACCAATAAGTCAACTCCTTGATTGATATTCTTAATGGCCTCAGCTTTTTGATTGTTTGATTTGGTCGCATTACTTACTTCATTGATCACTGAAGTTAAATCTTCAGAGCTAATTCCTGATTCATTTATAATTTCATCAATTTTTGCATCATCCAAACTTGTCATTTTAGACATGCTATCTTTAAAATACGCTTGAGTTTTCGCTGATGTATCTTTCGCTATTTTTTTCCAATCTGTCATGATATCATTTATTTTAAAAGAGAATTTATTACTGAATTAAATTCGTTAATATTAGAACCCACGTCACCTGCCTTGACAATAAATTTGTCAATTTCATTTTCAATCTGGTTGATGTCAATTTTATTTTGTGTGAGATTTTTCACTTTTTCAAATGCTTTTTGTCTTTCCTCGCTTACCTTCACGGCCGATTCAATTAGTAACTTTAGTTCGTTAGAGGCATTTTCGAAGGCCTTAAAATCAGTAGTGAGTTTTGTAACTAATTTTATTCTTTGTGATTCAAGGGCTGATTGCATCTGATCGCGGTAAGAATTTATTTCCGGGATGATTGCTTCCATCATACCTGAAAATTCTTCTTCATAATTTGTTCCAACAGGAACAGCTTCTTTAAAATCTGCAAGGTATTTTGGCGTATATTCATTTTTAATAAATGAATCTATCTTCTCTCTCTTCTCATCAAACATTTTGTTCAGCAAACTTATATTTAACTCATGCATTCTTTTTCCCTCTTCAATAATGGCATCAGTAAGTGTAATTGTCTGCAGCGGAATTTTTGCACATGCCCCTAATAGAATCAGACAGCTCACAAAGATTAATTTTCTCATATTTATGGTTTTATATTTTTATTTCCTTTTAATTACTATTATTCAAAATCCGATATTTTAACAACCAGGTTTTAAGTTTTATCGTGCAACCAATACGGATCTTTAATAAATGCCTTCCAGTGAGTGTCAAAAATCTGTATCATTTCATCAAGATCAGGCGCATTCACCTTTCTATCTTTTAAATCACGGCAATATTTCAGTAAATTATAGCAAGCGGTAAATTGCCCGCACGAAACCAAATTTTTCAAACGATGAACTTCGATGTCTTTTTCGGAGAACCAAAGGGTCGTTCCCATTTCACTGGCAATCTTCGCAGCAGCATAAATTCGATCTCCCGGATTATCAATTTGTTTAAACTTTTTTGAATCATCCTTCTCATCAGATTCACCATAGTGATATTGCTTTTTTGTCAACTCATAAATGAGCGCTGTTATCCTGCGATTTTTTAAATCATCGTCTTTATAAAACAAATTATAGTTCAGTCGCCTGATCTGCTTCAGGAATATCTCACCGATCATCTTGGCAGCAGAAGTGCCTCGTTCTTCAAGCATCCGTTGAACCAATCTCATTTTTAAATCCTGAAAATAATGTAACTTTTCACTGATGAAGCCAGGAATCAAACCCATAATCCTATTCCATGCCTTGAGTCCCCTTTGCTCATACTTACCGATGTATAATCTTAAGATTATGGCCAAGATTGCTATGGTTCCAAACGCACTTCCACTAATTAAAGTCCATATCTTACAACCAAATTTATAATATAAAACAAATAGTAAGGCACTAATAATTAAAGGAATTGAGAGCCACAAAATACTTTTGGCTTTTTTTACAACGAAATTAAAAATTTGCTTAAGTGATGGGCCTCCACCATTTTTCTTCACATCAATTGTTGATTGTTCCCAAGGATCCATAAAATAACTACCTACATCACAAACCATAATCAGGTCAAAAGATGGCCTTCCTTCCTTCTTTCGGCGAGTATCGGTATTCATAATACTACCGATTCCCTGATTATCGACGATCCCTCCATCCATCACTCCCAAACCTTTTTCAAATTCCTCCTGGGCTTTTATGGCAACATAAGTATCGGAATCATGATCTTCAACAAAATCATCAGGCATAATCATGGGTTCAAATCCCATTGGGAAACAGGATGAGGAGGCAATGGCATCAGCCAACCTCATATCTTCACTTAATAAACTAAGGTTCCCGTTATGGAGCTTGTAATTACCAAAATAGCCGCTTGTTTGAAATCGAAATGCCAATCCGAATGAAAAATCCGTAGCATTAAAACAGATATCCTCTAAATGAGAATTTGCTTCTTTGAGTGACTGAAAAGTAACATCGGTTAATAACTCGTAATAGGCAATTGAAAAGGCATTAATCAAGGTTCTTTTTTTATGTTTGTTCTTGCTTTGCCTCCATGTTTTATCATCACTAAGAAAATTTAGTGCCTTTTCCAGCAAATCATCTTGTTTCAATTTGCCATAAAAATCATCAAAAAACTCCTTAAAAGTTTCTCCTTTTACCAGTGAACTGGCATACCTTGCACCGGTTAAGGTACCGCCACTCACCGTGCTTAATCCTGTAACGTGTTTAAGTAATGTAGATTTATTAAATTCAACTTCATTTAGGTAAGACAGGATTCCTAACGAGAATGTCGAAGCCCGGTATCCACCACCACTAAAGGTGAGTGCAATGTTTCCGAAAAGATTTATTTCCGGATTGGTATCTTTATTAATATCAGACATGGTTTAATGGTTTATTGGTAAAAATGCTATAAATAGGTACAACTAGATCAACTCCCTAATGAGTTATCATATTATTCCTCCCAAAATCCACGTGCTATTTCAATTCCTTTTTAGGTTCAGACAGGACAGTCTGTTGCGTATATACGCGACTCCAAATGCTAAGATATAAATTATTTTTTAATGATTTAAAACTCTTCCATGCATTAATTCAACACATGACTGAACAATTTCTTTTTTTGAAAAACGTTCGCAATTAAGAACAATGTCAAACATAGATTCATCCATCTTCCGACCCGAGAACTCTTCGATCATTGCCAATCTTTTATTATCAACCTCCGTAATGTATTTCAGGGCTTCATCTTCTGTTATTTCATGTTTATTACTTATTTGATTAATTCGCCATGGTAGTGAGGCCACCAAACGAATATTAAACGAACGATTAACAAAGGGTGCAAGTGCGACACCGGCACGGCCAATTACCACAATATTACCTTTCTTAGCGTATTCTTTCATCACATCTACGATCGTTCTCCGAATCACCCTGTCACTTTTATAATAACGCGACGAAAGTGATTCAAATATTTCATCCATATTACTTTTCTTTTGCCCATGAAAGATGTATTTAATCTTGCGAACAGGCAAATCAAGCTTTTTTGCCGAATCTCTCATCATATCCTTATCGATGCACTTCCACCGATCCTTAGGATTATGAATGTTTCTATTAATGGTTCTTTGAATGAGGATTCCGATATCTTTACCGGAACACCCTGCCTGTCTTGAAATTGTAATGATGGGCCCAAGCTTATCAGGGCGATGATTTTCAGCAATACCATGGTAACGTTCGTGATGGAGCCGTTGATTCAAGTATTCATAGATAAGATTACTCATAAAGCCTCCTTTCGGTTGTAGGTGTAAAATACAATGACTAAATATACACAATTTATACCTGCTTATCAAGCTTTTGCGCTTATGTGTAGAAATATAAGTTCCAAATTTCCTAACCCGATCATTTTTTCTTAATTTCACCTAATCCAAAAAAAGAAAACCAAATGGACAGAAGAGATTTTGTAAAACTGGGAACCATCCTTGCTGCCACTGCAGCCCCAATTAGTGCCTTTTCAGGTATAAAAAAAGCGAACATTTTTAACAACCCAAAGGGTTTGGTAAAGTTAAGTTGGGACGGACTATCACTTACTCCTGAGGAGTATAGCACCTTATTAATGAGACTGGCTGATGAGGGTAAAATCAAGGCTGATTATTACTCCAATGGCGGGGTGGTTGAAGAATTGGAACACAAATTCGCAAAACTACTAGGGAAAGAATCTGCCGTTTTTATGCCTACCGGAACCCTGGCAAATCAGTTGGCAGCTCGTCAATTGGCGGGTAACTCGAAAAGGGTAATTGTTCAGGAACAGAGCCATTTTTATAACGACACCGGCGATTGTGCTCAGAATTTGAGCACCTTAAATTTAATCCCTCTGGGCAAAAACCAGGTTGAATTTACTCTGGATGAAGTAAAGCGAACAGTTGCCATGACAAGAGGTGGAAGAGTAAAAACCGGCGTTGGAGCCATTTCGATTGAAACTCCGGTAAGAAGACAAAACGACCGTATCTCGACTTATAATAATCTGAAAGAAATATCTGATTACGCCCGAAGTGAAGATATTAGAATGCATTTAGATGGTGCAAGATTGTTTGTACAATCGGCACATACCGGAAATAGTCCGGCTAAATACGGCGAATTATTCGATACGGTTTACACTTCGTTGTGGAAATGTTTTAATGCAGCTTCCGGAGCTATTTTGGCCGGCACCAATGAATTTAGCAAAGATTTATATCACGTACGAAGAATGTTTGGTGGTGGATTGCCTTTTGCATGGCCATTTGCTGCTGTTGCACTTCATTATGCCGATAGTTTTCTGGATGAATATAAAATAGCCTATGCCAATGCTGAAAAGGTTTTTACCAAAATCAGCCAAGATGATCGGTTTAAAGTTGAATATTTCGAAAATGGAACCCATATTTTTAAACTGATTGTTAATCATCCCGATTTGAATAAATTCAAGCTGGAGCTTTCCAAAAAAAATATTGAACTTCCAAATCCTGTGAAGGATGGTTTTATGATAAAAATTAATCCATCATTTAATAGAGAAACACCCGATTACATTGTACAAAGCTTTATGGATGCAATAAGATAAACGCATTTAATTTAAAACTCAAATCATAATTACATGAAACGTCTAATTTTTTCTTCAAAAATTATTATTTTTAATTTATTCTTGCTTACCGTTATCATTGGTTTAAATTCATGCAACGAGGTGCAAGCACCAACTTCTAAGGTTGAAACCCCTGAATTTATAGGCCCCGAAAAAGGAAGCTTGATCATCATTGGAGGAAATGCACGTGATCCGTTATTTCTGTCAAAATTCATGGAATTGGCCGGTGGTGAGGATGCTAAAATCGTCATTATCCCAACCGCGTGGGACGACAGACAAGTTGAAAGAGATTCAGCCTTCATTAATTTTAAGGCAGGTTTTGAAAACGCCGGATTTAAAAACATTACCGTTTTACATACCCGAGATCCTAAAGTTGCCAACAACCCTGAATTTTATGCACCCATTTCGGAAGCATCGGGAGTTTGGTTTAGCGGAGGCCGTCAATGGAGAATTGCAGATGGATTTTTGAATACCAAAGCCCATGAAGAATTTATGAAATTGCTAGATCGTGGTGGGGTGATTGCAGGATCTTCAGCCGGGGCTTCCATTCAAGGTTCTTATTTGGCACGTGGCGATTCGCAAGGAAATACAGTAATGATGGGCGACCATGAAGTTGGATTGGGATTTCTAAAAAACAGTGCCATCGATCAGCATATCTTGGTACGAAATCGTCAATTTGATATTTTTGAAATTCTTGAAAACCGTCCTGAATTATTCGGTATTGGGTTGGATGAGAATACAGGTATTGTTGTAAAAGGAAACGAATTTGAAGTTATTGGAAATAGCTTTGTGGCTATTTATGATGGAACACGATATTCAAGAGAACGTGACACCATTTATCAACTTCCCGACAATTCCAAGGAGTTTTATTATCTGCGAAAGGGTGATAAATACAATTTGAAAGAAAGAAAAATGATTTTGGAAAAATAATATGTTGATGTGCTAATGGGTTGATTTGCTTATGTGCTAATGTGACAACTAGACAATTTATCAATTTGTAATTGTGATTTTAGGTTTCCAATTTCCTATTCTAATGTCTAGCGTCTAATATCTTGTGTCTTTATATTTTCTACTTTCTGTATTCATCATTCATAATTTTAGCTATGATTCCCTCTCAATTCTCGGCATTGATCGAAAATCTTAAGTCATACATCGACTTTATATGTTTTAATATTAAATTTTAGGTATTTTTAATGACCTGCATTAATTTATTCAGGTCATTGATTTTACTAAACCTCAATCTTTTAAAAATGAAATACTTCTTAAAACACACACTTTTAGTAGCAATTGCACTGCTTATCAATACTTCCATTTCTTATGCTCAGCCGGAAAAGAAAAATAAAGATCAAAGTTTTTTTAAAGATTTAAAATTCAGGAATGTTGGTCCAACCAGAGGCGGGCGAGCAACCACTGTAGCCGGAATCCATTCGCAACCAGGAACTTTCTACATGGGTGCTACAGGTGGCGGTGTATGGAAAACCGAAGATTATGGAATTAATTGGGAAAATGTTTCGGATGGTTTTTTCGCTTCTCCTTCGATAGGCGCCATTCGGGTTTATCAAAACAACCCAGATATCGTTTATGTTGGAACCGGTTCGGATGGAATTCGATCAAATGTGATTGTTGGAAAAGGTGTTTATAAATCAGAAGATGCCGGAATAACATGGAAGCATCTTGGACTTAAAGATGCAGGATTGATTGGTGCCGTTGAAATTCATCCGGAAAATCCGGATATTGTTTTTGTGGCAGCCATTGGTCAGCCTTTTCAACCCAATAAAGAACGTGGCGTTTATAAAACTACTGATGGCGGACTAAACTGGAAACAGGTTTTATTTATTGCCGATACGGTTGGCGTTGCCGATATTGAGTTTGCCCCCGATAATCCTAATATTGTTTATGCGGCTGCATGGCGCACAGAACGCAAACCCTGGACCATTATTAGTGGTGGTGAGAACGGGGGTTTTTATAAATCGACTGATGGTGGCGAAACCTGGACTAAAAAAGAAAAAGGATTACCTACAGGAATTATCGGTAAAATTGACCTGGCTGTTTCGAAAGCCGATCCCAAAAGATTATATGCTTTGGTTGAGGCCATTGATGAAGAAGGAGGTGTTTTCCGATCAGATAATTACGGTGAAAGTTTTATTCGCATCAACAAGGATATGAATTTGCTAAACCGACCCTTCTACTACTGTAATATTGATGCAAATCCTTTAAATGCCGATGCTTTGTTTGTTAATACAGGAGGGTATTATCACTCTTCAGACGCCGGTGTAAGCTGGTCGAGAAGAAGCACCCCTCACGGCGACAATCATGATATCTGGATCAACGAAAACGATACCAATATTTATATCCAAGCCAACGACGGTGGTGTAAATGTTACCCTCAATGATGGAAAATCGTGGTCAACCCAATATAACCAACCCACTGCCGAACTTTATACCGTAGATGTTGATGATCAAAATCCGTATTGGCTATACTCCGGTCAGCAAGATAACAGCACCATTGCTGTTCCTAGTTTGCCTCCTTACGGAGCAGCTGCCGGTCCAACGGCTTACTGGATGGCTGTTGGTGGTTGTGAAACAGGGCCAGCCATTCCAAAACCCGGCAATCACAATATCGTTTATGCAAATTGTAAAGGACATTTTGGGGTATACAATAAAATTACCGGACAGGAACGAAAATACACTGTGAAACCTTTTAATATTTATGGACATAATCCTAAAGACTTGGAATTTAGATTCCAAAGAGTTTCACCTCTTCACGTAAGTCCTCATAATCCTGATGTAGTTTATATGGGTTCACAATATATACACAGAACCAGTGATGACGGCTACAGTTGGGAAACAATTTCGCCTGACCTGACCGCTTTTGAAGCAGACAAACAAGTGAATTCAGGAGCTCCAATAACCAGAGATATTACCGGTGAAGAATATTACAGCGTATTGTATTCAATCCGCGAATCGAAGGTTGCAAAAGGTTTAATTTGGACAGGAGCTAACGACGGCCCCATCCATGTAACCCGCGATGATGGAAAAACCTGGAAAAATGTTACGCCTCAGGATTTATTACCAGGTGGTCGTGTTGATTGTGTTGAGCCTTCTCCACATCAAGCATCTAAAGCTTATGCAGCAATTTTAAGGTATCAATTGGGCGACTGGCATCCATATATCTATAAAACAGAAAACTACGGCGAGAGTTGGACTTTATTAACGGATGGTAAAAATGGAATACCTGCTGATTTCCCAACCCGCGTTGTTCGCGAAGACCCTGATAAAGAAGGTTTGTTATACGCCGGAACCGAATTTGGATTATTTGTTTCGTTTGATGATGGAGTAAATTGGAAGTCATTTCAACAAAATTTACCGGTAACTCCTGTTACCGACATTAAGGTTTACCGAAAAGATTTGGTTTTATCAACCATGGGACGTTCATTTTGGATCATGGACAATATTAGTCAGTTGCACCATCAAGGTGAAATGAACACTGCTGATAAAAACCTCTTACTTAAACCAAATGATACTTATCGATTAAGGTATCGCCAAACCCGTGGAAATGATGTTCCCTCCTACCCTGTTTCAGCCGTTGATATTGATTATTTCATTAAATCAACACCTGAGGCGGAAATCACCATGAAGATTTTAGATGCTGATAAAAATGTAATTCAAAGTTTTGTTAGTCAAGCCAAAAAAGCGAAACAAGAAGAAGGGCGTGAAGATATGGCCATGAGTTATTATTTTCAGCCAAGTCAGGCAGTTAATTTAAGTAAAGTAGCAGGCATGCACCGCATCAATTGGGATATGAGCCATAAAGGAGCTTGGAATGCAAATGCACGACGAAGTTTCCAAAACGGACCCTTTGTATCACCCGGCAAATATTTTGTAAGCCTGGAAGTAGCTGGTGAAATCATGACTCAGGAATTTAATGTTTATGCCGATACCCGATTAAAAGAAGTTGGCGTTGGAACTGCAGAATTAAAAGAGCAGGAAGCTTTTGCTTTGAAATTGGTTGAATTAACTTCCGAAGCAAATAAACTCACCGATCAGATCCTTAAACGGCGCAAAGAAATTGCCAAACTGCAGGAGAAGAAAGTGAAAAGCAAGTTGCAAAAAGAAGATGCAAAACTTAAAGTTTTGGAAGACAAACTAAAAATGAAAGAAGGCATTTATCAGCAACCCCAGTTGAATGATCAGATAAGTTATTTATCACGATCGGTAAGTGGTGCAGATCAAAAACCTGCCAAAAACACCTATCCTCAATACGAGAAGTTGAAGAAACAATTAGCGGAAATTAAAGCTGCGTTTGAGAACCTTTAGATTTAATTAAATTTTGATTCGGACCCACTCCTTGTTTTAAGGAGTGGGTTTTTTCAATTTAAAACTTGCTTCATTTTGAGTATGCCATGAATAAATGAAGTATTGAACAGTTTTAGTCACCCTTCGATATACTTCAACCAGCTCAGCACAGGCGATTTCTTCGAAATCACTCAGGGTGCCAGGATTGAGCATTGAGTGTCCCGACGAAGTCGGGATGCGAAACAGCTCATTAACGAATTAACAATCAAACTTTTTTGCATGTTTTTTCATTCATTAAATAGCTTTTTATATGTTTACGAATGATTATTCATACATTCACTTCTTGCATTTTAATCTTTTTATATTATATTTGTATTATATTTCATGCATTAATAAATTAACTACAAGTTTATGAATGATAATTCATACACAGATTGGGTTTCGATGAGTGATAAATCTCTAATAAAAACGATCGGGGCATTTGCAAAACATCATCGATTAAATCAAAACAAATCCCAAAGTGAGGTAGCAAAGGCTGCCGGGATCAGCCGTTCAACACTGAGTCTTTTAGAACGGGGTGAAAAAATTGCATTAAATAGTTTAATCCAAGTTCTGCGTGTACTGGATTTACTGCACGTCATGGATGTTTTTCAGGTTAAGGACGAGATCAGTCCCATTGAATATGCTAAACTTCAGAAAAACAAAAGGCAACGAGCCAGAAACAAAAACAGTGATTCAAACTTAAACTCAGAATTAGGATGGTAGATGCTGCTGAAATAAAAATATGGGGTGAATTACTCGGTGCCGTACGCTGGGATCAGAACAGACAATTGGCAAGTTTTCAATACGACACCAAGTTTTTAGCAAAGGGATATGACTTGTCGCCTATAAAAATGCCCATTAAAAATGGAAATCAAATTTATAGTTTCCCTGAATTACGCAAAGCGAAAGATGAAGAAATCGCCACATTTAAAGGATTGCCCGGATTACTAGCCGATGCTCTACCTGATAAATATGGAAATCAACTCATCAATATTTGGCTAGCACAAGAAGGCCGGCCACCCAACAGCATGAACCCAGTAGAACAATTGTGCTTTATCGGAAGCAGGGGAATGGGAGCTTTAGAATTTGAACCATCTCAATTAAAAATAAATAAACAAACTTTTTCGATCGAGATAAAGCATTTGGTTGAAATGGCGCAAAAAATGTTGTCGAATCGTGAGGGGTTGGAAGTAAACTTATACGAAGATGAACAAAAGGCCATGCGCGAAATACTAAAGATTGGAACTTCGGCCGGAGGTGCCAGGCCTAAAGCTGTTATTGCATACAATAAAAAAAGTGGAGAGGTTAGATCTGGTCAAACCAAAGCTCCAAATGGTTTCGAGCATTGGCTGCTTAAGCTTGACGGGGTTAGTGATGCTCAATTTGGAGTAAGTCATGGATATGGCAGAGTTGAGTATGCCTACTATTTAATGGCCAAAGATTGTAAGCTTGAAATGATGGAGAGTGAGCTACTTGAAGAAAACGGTCGTGCCCACTTCATGACTAAAAGATTTGACAGAGAAGGAAACGACACCAAGCATCATGTACAAACATTTTGTGGAATTCAGCATTTCGATTATAAAAATTTATATGGTTACAGCTACGAGCAATTGTTTCAAACCATGAGGATTCTTAAACTAAGTTATCCGGAAGCAGAACAAATGTTTCGAAGAATGGTATTCAACGTAATGGCAACCAACTATGACGATCACACCAAAAACTTTTCTTTCCGTCTTAAGCAAAATGGAAAATGGGAACTCTCGCCTGCCTACGATATTTGTTATGCTTATGCCTCTGATAATGTTTGGGTAAATCAACATACCTTAAGTGTTAATGGCAAACATAAAGACATAAACAAATCAGATTTGATGACCATAGCCAATGCCAATAATATTAAAAAAGGAGAAAAAGTAATTGAAGAAATTAAAGGCGTAGTTTGCAACTGGGCTCACTATGCAACAAAAGCAAAGGTCTCTGCCAAGCTAAACGATTTGATTACAAAAACCTTGGTTGCCTTAAAATTTGATTAGAAATATGTTGGTGAATTCGTGAAAAGTGATGAGTTAGCAATTATGAATTATGAGTGAAGAATTTTACACACTCTAACTTATAATTTATCCCTCATAACTTATAAAGGTTTAACTATGGCTTTTGTTACTAACCGTAAGTTTTTTATCATCCTATCGAGATGTTCAAATGTTTCCCTAAACCGTTACACACAAGGCTAATAAAAGCCATCATGCAACGAATAAACTACCTAATTGATGCATATAATGCATCGATAAATTTGTAATTGCAACGAATAAACTACCTAATTGATGCATATAATGCATCGATAAATTTGTAATTGCAACGAATAAGATGTATTTTCGTTGCAAAACATACAACGAATGGGATTATATATACATAAAAAAGACAATTGGCCAGATTTTACCTGGAAAATAGAAGAAATTTTAAACCAATTAAGTGAAGCAAGAAACTTGCAGGGACGTTTAATAGGCAAAATGGAATCATTAGACTTTGATTTGAGAAACGAGGCTTTACTTGACACTTTAACATTAGATGTTATAAAATCCACAGAAATCGAAGGAGAAATTTTAAATCCCGAGCAAGTTCGTTCATCAATTGCACGGAAATTAGGAATGGAAATCGCTGGCTCTGTTGATTCTGACAGAAATATTGATGGAATGGTGGAAATGATGATTGACGCAACTCATAATTGCTTCAAACCATTAACGGCAGAAAGACTTTTTGATTGGCACGCTGCATTGTTCCCAATGGGCAGAAGTGGAATATTCAAAATAACTGTTGCAGATTGGCGGAAAGACACAACTGGACCAATGCAAGTTGTATCTGGTGCAGTTGGAAAAGAAAAAGTTCATTTTCAAGCTCCTGATGCAGATTTAATAGAGACTGAAATGAACCGATTTCTGAAATGGTTTAACGAAAACGATAAAATTGATTTAGTTTTAAAAGCAGCAGTTGCACATCTCTGGTTTGTTACAATTCATCCTTTTCAAGATGGAAACGGACGAATATCAAGAGCATTAACAGATATGTTATTAGCTCAATCAGATAAAACTACACAACGATTTTATAGTATGTCGGCTCAAACTATGATAGAAAGGAAACAGTATTATGAAATACTTGAAAAAACACAAAAGGGAGACCTTGACATAACTGAATGGATAAAGTGGTTTTTAAACGGTTTAATAAACGCTCTAAAATCAACTGATAAAATTTTGATTCGAGTTTTAATTAAAGCTGATTTTTGGAATAAACATTCAAAAACGATTATAAACGAGAGACAGAAAAAACTACTTAACAAATTATTAGATGAATTTGAAGGTAAATTAACTTCATCAAAATGGGCAAAATTTGCAAAATGTTCCAAAGACACAGCAATTCGGGATATTAACGATTTAATAGGTAAAGGTATACTACAAAAAAAAGAAGCAGAAGGAGGAAGAAGTACAAATTATGAATTGGTTGAAATAAAATAAATGAAAGCCCAGTTTATAACAACAGCTATATTTCATGGCACATAAACAGGTAAAGAAACTCTCGGGTTTTTCTGCCCGCGCAAGCAGGGGTTCTTACCCGACTGAAAAGTAGGATCTTCCTTCAAGCTTAATAGCCAAACCACCAACGATTATTATATTTACTACATCAACCTAAAATAAATTGAAATGGAAACCCAAAAATATTTAAGAGCGCATCGATTCGAATTTTTAAATACGAAACGAATAATTATGCGCGGCCTATTGGGTGTTTTAATTTGTTTTAATACAAGTACGGCAAAATCACAACATGTTTATACATTCGCAGGGAATGGAATGGATAGTCTGATGAACGGATTTGGCCAAAATGCTTCCTTTGGTAAATGCTTTGGTATTGGAAGTGACGATGCAGGCAACCTATATATTCCAGATACATACAATAATGTAATTCGAAAAATAGATTCAGAAGGGAATGTTAGCACTTTCGCAGGAAGCGGAAAAATGGGAAACAAAGATGGAGATGCCAAAGAGGCTCAATTTTCGGAACCTGCCGGAGCTTATGCTGATAATAAAGGAAATGTATTTATTGCTGATTGGGGTGGCAATAAAATTAGAAAAATTGATTCGAAAGGAATCGTAAGTACCATAGCCGGTTTGGACAGTAGCGGTTATGTGAATGGAAGCAAAGAGGTGGCCATGTTTTGTGCTCCACGAAGTTGCTGTATGGATCTTGAAGGCAATATTTATGTTGGCGACTGTTGGAACCATAGCATCAGGAAAATCACCCCCAACGGAATGGTAAGTAATTTAGCCGGAGGCGGACAACCTTATATCAATTTCAACAACGGGAGCTGGAAAGATGGTACCGGCACCGATGCGCTTTTCGACGCTCCGTGTGGCGTAACTGTCGACAAATATGGTAATGTTTATACTGCCGATGCAAACAATAATAAAATAAGAAAAATTACGCCTAAAGGAGTTGTTACTACGATTGCCGGAAGTATTGATGATGAAGGAATAACAAAAGGGTTAAAGGATGGAGCAGTAGATTCAGCTATGCTTTGGGTACCTACCGAACTTGTGGTTGATGATGAAGGTTATATATTTATTGGTGATTCATATAATAATTGTGTTCGAATGCTGACACCCGATGGGGTTTTATATACAATTGCAGGGAATGGAGAAAAAGGATATAAAGACGGGGAAAATTCAATTTGCGATTCACCCAGAGGAGTAACGCTTATCGGTAAAGATCTATATTTCTTTGATCATAATAATAACCGAGTTAGATTTATAAAAAATCCGAAGGCTTTTATCAAAAAAAAATACAACATCTAAAACAATGACCGTAAACACATTTAAAAACAGAGTGATTTACCTCCTCCTCTCTACGGTAATATTATCAGTAGTTTCCTGTAGTCAGAAAGATAATTTTAAGTATAAAAACCCCAATATTACTACTGAAGAAAGAGTTGACGACCTATTAACCCGAATGACTTTAGAAGAAAAATTCTGGCAATTATTTATGATCCCAGGTGATTTATCAGATGGTAAAGAAAAATACAAGCATGGAATTTTCGGATTTCAAGTAGCAACAAAAGGTAAATCAGGAAATGGAGCAGAACAACTCCTCGACTATGCCGGAGGCGGAATGGCTAAAGAAACGGCTGAATTAATTAATGATATTCAAAAATATTTTACCGAAGAAACAAGACTTGGAATACCTATCATTCCTTTCGATGAGGCTTTGCATGGATTGGTTCGGGATGGAGCAACAGCCTTCCCTCAAGCCATAGGTTTAGCTGCCACATGGGATACAACTTTAATGGGAAATGTTGCCCATGCCATTGCCATGGAGGTTAAAGCCAGAGGCATCAGGCAAATATTATCACCCGTAGTAAACATTGCACGCGATGTACGTTGGGGAAGAACCGAAGAGACTTATGGTGAGGATCCTTTTCTTACTACTCAGATGGTGCTATCATATATCTCTCGGTTTGAAAATGCTGGCATTTTAACTACGCCAAAACATTTTATTGCAAATGTTGGCGACGGAGGCAGAGACAGCTACCCTATCCATTTCAATGAAAGACTCCTGGAAGAGATCTATTTCCCTGCATTTAAAGCTTGTTTTCAAAAAGCAAAAGCAGGATCAGTGATGACCTCCTACAATTCGTTAGATGGTAAGCAATGCACTGCAAATGATTGGTTGTTAAATCAAAAACTTAAAAAAGAATGGGGCTTTGATGGCTTCGTCATTTCTGATGCAGGAGCTACAGGTGGTGCAAATGTATTGCACTTTACCGCAAAAAATTATGCCGAATCAACACAACAAGCCATCGAGAGTGGACTGGATGTAATATTCCAAACTTCCTATAATCATTCTCCCCTCTTTTATGAAGCTTTTGAAAAGGGAATGATTTCAGAATCTGCCATAAATGAATCTGTTCGAAGAGTACTGCGTGCAAAATTCAAACTGGGCTTATTTGAAAATCCATATGTAGATACAAATGAATTCGGAAAAAGGTATAATCCTGAAGAACACAGAAAACTGGCTAAGAAAGCAGCACAGGAATCTATTGTTCTATTAAAAAATGCAGAGAATACCCTCCCATTAAAAAAGGATCTAACATCAATTGCTGTAATTGGAACGGATGCAATAGAGGCAAGACCTGGAGGTTATTCAGGGCCTGGCAACAAGCCTGTTAACATTTTACAAGGCATTAAAAACAAAGTTGGAAAAACATGTAACGTAAATTATGCCCCGGGCGTTGGAAGAGCAACAGTAGATTTTGTTACCATTCCTACAGATAACCTTTCCTTTAATCAGGATGAGAAAAGGGAAGCTGGATTAAAAGGCGAATATTTTAACAATACAAGCCTTGAGGGTGAACCGGCACTGACCAGAATTGACCCTGAAATTGATTTCAGATGGACACTATTTTCCCCAGATCAGGAAAAAATCAACTACGATTTTTATTCCGTTAGATGGACAGGAAAGCTAGTCGCCACAAAAACAGGAAATTTTGAGATCGGAATTCTCGGCGATGATGGTTATCGATTATATATTAATGATAATCTTTTAATAGATAACTGGAAGAAACAGACCTTTCAGCAATTGACTAAGAAATATTATTTTGAAAAGAACAAAGCATACGATATCAGAATTGAATATTATGAAACTGTCGGTAATGCGCGATTTAAGCTAATTTGGAACTTGGGGGTGGAAAATAATTGGGAATATGAAATCCAGGAAGCCGTTAGTTTGGCAAAAAAAAGTAATGCTGCTGTGGTTGTGGTCGGGATTGAAGAAGGTGAGTTTAGAGATAGGGCATTTCTTTCCTTACCCGGACATCAGGAGGAATTGATTGCACAAATTGCTGCTACAGGAAAACCAGTTATCGTTGTTTTGGTAGGAGGAAGTGCAATAACAATGTCTAATTGGATTAATCAGGTTCCGGCTATTGTGGATGTTTGGTATGCTGGTGATGAAGGAGGAAATGCAGTAGCAGATGTTTTGTTTGGTGATTACAATCCTGCCGGGCGACTGCCCATAACATTCCCAATCCATGAATCTCAATTACCTCTATACTACAACCATAAACCCACAGGAAGAGGAGACGACTATGTAAATCTTTCAGGAAAACCGCTATTTCCATTTGGTTATGGATTGAGTTACACAAGTTTTGAATATCACGAACTGCTCATTGACTCGCCCGAAATCTTTTCAGATGAGCATACTACTGTAAGATTTAAAATCACAAATACCGGGAGTTATGATGGCGACGAAGTGGTCCAACTTTATATAAAAGATTTGTTTGCTTCTGTGGCGCGTCCGGTAATGGAATTAAAAGGATTTAAAAGAGTTCACCTTAAAAAAGGAGAAACCAAAGAAATTACATTTGAAATCACCCCTGAATTATTAACCATGCTTGACGAAAAAATGAACTGGGTTGTTGAACCGGGTGAATTCAGAATAATGATTGGAGCTTCTGCAAATAATATTAAGCTTAGATCAATTTTAACTGTAAATTAGAAGATAAAAGAATAAAATAATATATGAAAACTAAACT
Organism: Bacteroidales bacterium; assembly: GCA_963675215.1. Classification (GTDB taxonomy): domain Bacteria; phylum Bacteroidota; class Bacteroidia; order Bacteroidales. Next base: position 1,920,620 of record OY775914.1, on the reverse strand, counting down.
TGGCGATATTTTTCCTTCACAGCAGGAAATAGATAAGAAATATTTGTTAGATTTTCCTTTTATTCAATCTGAATATCTAATTGATGGAGAGATCCATAAATGGCAAGGTGATTATGAAAAAGTATTTTCTCCGATCTACATTAAAAAGCAAGGTTCGTTCAATAATTATATTGGATCGTATCCTTTAATGGATGAGAAAACTGCTATATGTGCTTTAAATGCTGCAGCAAATGCCTACAAAAATGGACAGGGTGAATGGCCAAAAATGACAGTTGAACAAAGAATTGGCTGTTTGCGGAAGTTTATTTTTTACATGAAAGAGCAACGGGATATTGTTGTTAAATTTTTAATGTGGGAAATTGGAAAGAGCTTAAAAGATTCGGAAAAAGAGTTTGACAGGACAATAGATTACATTATTGATACGATAGGTGCTCTTAAAGATTTAGATAGAAATTCATCCAGGTTTACTATTGAGCAGGGAGTAATCGCTCAAATAAAGAGAGCTCCACTTGGTATTGTATTATGTCTGGGCCCATTTAATTATCCGTTAAACGAAACTTTTACAACTTTAATTCCAGCACTTATAATGGGAAATACAATCATTTTCAAACCACCAAAACTTGGGGTTTTACTTCATTCACCATTATTAGATGCGTTTAAAAAATCATTTCCAAAAGGTGTTGTAAATATTGTTTATGGAGAAGGACAAAAAGTAATTGCTCCACTCATGGAATCTGGAAAAATAAATGTTTTAGCTTTTATTGGTTCCTGCAAAGTGGCTGATATTTTAAAGAAACAGCATCCTCATCCACATTTACTTAAATCTGTTTTGGGTTTAGAAGCTAAAAATCCAGCAATCATTCTTTCAGATGCAAAAATTGAAGATACTGTAAAAGAATGTATTACCGGAGCATTGTCATACAATGGTCAAAGATGTACAGCACTTAAAATACTTTTCGTACACGAAAGTATTCACGAAAAATTTATTGAAACATTTGTCAATGAGGTCGAAAAGTTAACACTTGGGATGCCTTGGGATAAGGAGGTAAACATTACACCATTACCCGAGCCAAATAAATCTGAATATTTAAATGGCTTAATCAAAGATGCCATAAAACATGGAGCCAAAATTTGTAATCCCTCAGGAGGAATATCGAATAAATCACTTTTTAGTCCAGCTGTCCTATCAAATGTTAACCAGCAGATGAGAATATATCACGAAGAACAGTTTGGTCCTATTGTCCCCATTGTTTCTTTCAAAGATATTCAAGAACCGCTAGATTATGTAATACAATCAAACTATGGTCAACAGGCTAGTATTTTTGGTGAAGATTACAACAAAATATCCTTTTTGGTTGATACATTGGTTAATCAGGTTTGTCGTGTGAATATCAACTCTCAATGTCAAAGAGGGCCAGATGTCTTTCCTTTTACCGGAAGAAAAGACTCCGCTGAGGGAACGCTGTCTATTAGCGATGCGTTAAGGGTTTTTTCAATCAGATCATTGGTCGCACTGAAGGAAAATGATTTTAATAAAAAAATATTAACTGAAATATTAAAAAATAAAAGTTCAAACTTTTTATCTACCGATTTCATTTTGTAAAAGAATGAACAAAAAACAAACCTATCGGCTATTTCAAACATTAGTGCTCATGAATCCACATTATTCATAACAATAACCGTTAACCTAAATCTTAATAAAGCGCAGTAAAACCATACATCTTGATATTTAATTTTAAAATAAATGAAAAAGGAAAATACGCTACTGTTAAAAAGCCAGGCGACACTGGCCAATTACCAAAATTATGTTAAACAATTGGAAGATGAACGTGGATTTAGTGAGCAGACTGTTATTCAAAAATGTTTAATGCTTGGTGAGGAGCTTGGTGAACTATTTAAGGCAGTGCGCAAAAAAGAAAACATAAAGATTGATCAAAATTCTAAATTTGGCTCTGTGGATGAAGAACTAGCCGACATCCTCATTTACGTTTGTGCCATTGCAAACAGATACGATATTGATTTAGAACAAGCCTTTCGTGATAAAGAAGAGGTAAATAAAAAGAGAATCTGGCAATAAAAAGCACTCTGGATTTGACTCTTAGTTCGTATCATTTGATGAATAAAGAATCCGTTCAGTTTAATTTATTAAATTTCTCATTGACCTATTCAACAAAAATTTATAAATTCAACTTTTGTTTTAACATCATTAATTCAAATTCCTATGAAAAAAGAAATGCAAAACAACGCTTCATCAGGAGCAGTTTATGGTTTAGGCTTTATAGGAGCAGCTATTTATTTTATCTCAACAGCCTGTACTTTTTGGATGGGTGTATTGGGCATTCTGAAAGCCATCGTTTGGCCGGCCTTTATGGTGTACGAAGTTTTTAAATTCTTAGCACTCTAAAGTAATTAAAACGGTCCAGCCTTTTCTTATTCTTGTTTTATGATTAATTAATTCTGTTTTTTTCTTCAGAATAAAACCTAAAATCTTTAATCATGAATAACCTTTCGATTAAAAATATCGGATTATTTCTATTGGCTATTGTTTTCTCTGTTGGCTTAATGTTTGCTTTTATTGAATTGCCAAGGCTCCTCGATCAATTCATTCAATCTTACATCCCAACCCCACATTCCGATCCCGCTTATGACCATATGCGAATAGAAATTTTTTATAGTGCAACCGCTATTCGTTTGATTGGTTATCTCTGCTTAATACTTATTATTGGAATCATTATCCTGGGATTTACAACAAGGAAAACAAGCCTGGCATGGATAGGAGGCATCGCAATTTTTCTTCCGGTTTTTGCAACTTTTGCCCACAGTATGTTTTATTTGGCCGGACTCGGTTTATTGAATATTATCATTTTTCCACTCCAGGACATCTCACTTTCATTTGTTAACCTTGGTAATGTGGTCCTGGTGCCCTATTGGATATTAAGATGCTTAGCCGGTTTATTTAATTGGAACGCACACCATTTTCTTGTTTATTTTTTCATGATTGGTGGAGCATTGTTATTCACACTTGGAGTTTTTGCCTGGTTACAAATGAGATATAAAAAACTGAGCATAGCCACGCATTGGATTTACAAATATTCTCGCCATCCGCAATATTTAGGTTGGATGATTTGGAGTTATGGATTAATGCTTTATGGCCCTTCTTTAAACAACATGAAAAAAAGTTGGGGTTGGTATGGTACCTTACCTTTCCTATTATCTGGCCTGATCATTATCGGGATTTGTTTATTGGAAGAAATTAAAATGAAAGAAATTTCTGGTAAAGACTATGAAACATACCGAAATCGCACCCCATTTCTTTTTCCAATTCCCAAGTTTTTAAGATGGATTATCAAAGCTCCAATTGTGCTATTCATCGGCAAAGCGAGACCGGAAAAAAGAAAAGAAGTTGGGGGAATTATTACTTTATACTCCATTATTTTCGTAGGATTATCTCTTTTCTGGGTTGATCTTTCATCTAAAGATTCGAGTAAAATAAATAGTAAGGCATATCATCAGGAAAAGGTCGATTTATTAATCACCGAAATTAGGAAACCACAAGCATGGCGTTATCGAAACACAAAACCATTTGGAGCCCTTTTTTCAATGGGCGAACAAACCTATCCTTATTTAATGGATTTGATAAAAGATCCTAATCCGGACATTAGACAGATTTCGATACAAGCATCGGATGAATTCAATATTCTTGCAGCTATTCCATCCATAATCACAGCCATCACTGATTCAGTATCCGGTATTGCACAAACTGCCATTCGGGCATTAGGAAATCTAAAAGCAAAAGAAGCAACAGATACAATTTTATTTTTGCTAGAACATCCTATGCAAGGAATAAGGGAAGATGTAATCCTGACTACTTTAAGTAAATTAGGCTGTGAGAGCATTTTCCCTTACCTCGAAAAACAACTGGAAAGTGATCGATGGTATCAGTATGCCGAAGCATTACGTGGAATGATGAGGCTCAATCCGGAACGTGCAAAACCATATATTTACATGGCACTGGAGGACGAAAGCCCCTTGGTGCGCCGAGAAGTTGTTAACCTATTATTAGAATCGCTCCCGGCAGATGCCATCCCTCATTTAAAAAAAGTAATTCATGACGAGAATTGGGATGTGCGGTTTTATGCCAAACAAGCTATAAAAATGATTGAGCGAAAACAGAAATAAAAATGTTTAAAAGTAAGCCGTGCATGCGCCATTCAAGAAATTAGAGATACTTTCATATGTAACACGCAACCATATCTAATTAAATTGCATCTTTATTTTATCATCCTTTTATGATTGAGAATAATTTAATTAAACCTCAACGTATTTAATAAACAATCTGATGAAAAAATCAATATATTCAATTTTAACAACCTTGGTTTTGTTATTCATGGTCACAAGTTGCGAAAAAAAAGACACTGATAACGGGCAAATCGAAGGGAAGCTTATCTCTAATTCAGTATGCAAAGACTTAAAATCATCTAATTTTACGACAGTAACCCCCGATAGCATTTCTTTGGTTGAATATACATTTGATGCCGTTCGTAACCTTCTAACCTTAAAACATATTAATGCAGGTTTTAATTGTTGCCCCGATAGTTTATACTGCGCAATAACTGTAATTGGAAACACCATCCTTATTGAAGAATTTGAAAAAGCAGCACTTTGTCATTGTAACTGTTTATACGATTTAGAAATAGAAATTAATGGCGTTGAAGCAAAAAAATATGAGCTTAAATTTACGGAACCTTATATTGGCGACCAGGAAGAAATAATTTTTGAAATCAACTTAGGTAATGCAATTACAGGCTCGCATGAGGTTAATCGAAAACAATATCCCTGGGGAATGTCAATAATCAATTAAAATTTTCAGAATTACCCAATAGTTTCATAATTAACTTGTTGAATAAGTAAAAGCATGCCACAAGTTGCAACACATAAAAACGAACCAAAACTGATATTTTCATGAAGCTTTTTTATCAAAAAAAAGCTAATTCAAACAATAAATCTAAAATAGACCCGAAATATTCCCGTCTTTATCAATATCAATAACTTCAGCAGATGGTGTACTTGGTAAACCAGGCATTCTCATAATGGTTCCGGCAATAGGCACGACAAAACCGGCTCCCGATGCGACCTCAATCTCCCGAATATTAATGGTAAAGTTTTCCGGTCGACCTTTTAAGCTTGGTTTATCAGAAAGCGACTTCTGCGTTTTTGCAATACAAACAGCCAATCCATCCAGGCCAAGTTTGCTAATTTTTTCTAAATCCTGACGCGCTTTTAATGAATATTCAACATCGTCAGCACCATAAATTTTTGTCGCAATAATTTTGATTTTCTCCACCATAGGCATGCTACATTTATAAATCGGGGCAAATTTAGAAGCTGTTCCTGTGGTTGCGTCTACAACCATTTCAGCCAATTCTATCGCCCCTTCTCCACCCTTTTCCCAGGCTTCCATTAAAGAAACTTTCACACCTAATTTTGAACAATGCTTTTTCAAAACTGCAATCTCATCTTCTGAATCAGTTATAAATTTATTAATCGCCACTACCGGATTAAAACCAAACATCCTCATATTTTCAACATGTTTGTCTAAATTCTCCATGCCTTTTACGAGGGCTTCCAAATCGGGTTCACTCATCTCACTCAATTTTGCACCTCCATGGTATTTAAGTGCTCTGATTGTAGCTACCAATACCACTGCTTTTGGTTTCAGTTTTCCATACTGGCATTTGATATCAAAAAATTTTTCAGCCCCCAGGTCGGAAGCAAAACCCGCCTCAGTAACCACAAATTCGGTCAACGACATCCCTGTTTTTGTGGCAATAATTGAGTTTGTTCCTTGCGCAATATTCGCAAATGGCCCACCATGCAAAATAGCAGGAGTGCCTTCAAGGGTTTGCACTAAATTAGGTTTTATGGCATCTTTTAATAGAACCGCCATTGCTCCATTTGCCTTTAATTCGCGCGCATATACAGGTTCATCATCAAAAGTAAAACCAATAAAGATATTCCCCAGTTTTTCCTTTAAATCGCTTAAATCATTCGATAAGCAAAGTGTAGCCATTACCTCCGATGCAGCAGTAATATTGAATCCAGTTTCGCGAGGGATACCCTGAGTTGTTCCTCCAAGCCCGATCACAATATCCCGAAGCGCTCTTTCATTCATGTCCATCACCCTTTTCCAGGTCACCGTTCGTGGATCGATATTTAAACTTCTCCTCTTATCCTGAATATTATTATCGATCAATGCCGACAAAAGATTATGTGCTTTTTCAATTGCTGAAAGATCTCCGGTAAAATGTAAGTTGATGTCTTCCATTGGAATCACCTGTGAATAGCCGCCTCCGGCAGCACCCCCTTTAATTCCGAACACAGGACCTAAGGAAGGTTCTCTTAAAACCACAGTTGTTTGTTTTCCAATTTTATTCATCCCCTGTGTTAATCCTATTGAAACCGTTGTTTTACCTTCACCAGCCGGAGTTGGCGTAATCGCGGTTACCAGAATTAAATTGCTTTTGTCAATCTTTTTTTCATCAATTAACTTCAGGGGAAGTTTGGCTTTATATTTCCCGTAAAGCTCCAAATCCTCTTCTTCAATGCCAAGTAAGGCTGCTATTTCGGTTATGTGTTTAATTTTTGCGGCACGTGCAATGTCTATGTCTTTCATCTCTATAGGTGTTGATAATTAGGTTAATATCCTGATTTAGAATCAGGTTTCAAATCTTTGTAAAACTAATGTAAATTTTAATTCGACACAGCATCACCATCAATAATGGGCTGAACTGATCGAACTTTTTTAAGCTGATCTAATTAAGCTACGATTAAAACGTCAGGTGCAAAACTACTTTATGCCACCTGTTTCGGTTCAAAAAACCAGTTTACTACAAGTTCTTCTCCGGGTACAAATCGTTCCATTGTTGTGGTTGATTTTTGAGTTTTTTATCAAACCATGAAACGATGGTATAATGCCATTTGATTCTTTTGTCATAATCCAATATATGATGGTCTTGTCCATCAACCAAAACCATTTCAACATCCTTTCCTAAGATATTTAAAGCAGCGTAATACTGCCAACTTTCTCCTACCGGAACATTGGTGTCGCTTGATCCATGCAGCAACAGAATTGAATTCTGAAACTTATCGGCATTGTAAATCGGGCTATTTTCAACATAAATATCTTTCCGATTCCAGGGATAACTATTTTTTGTTGCTCCAGAACTGTATGAATATCCCCAATATCCTTCACCCCAGTAGCTGGTGATAGAACTAATTCCGGCATGCGAAACGGCAGTTTTAAAAATGTCGGTTCGGGTTTGAAGCAACATGGTGGTATAACCACCATAGGATGCCCCGATACAACCCACATTATCAGCATCAGCAGATGGATGAGCAGCCAGGAATTTCTTGGTTCCGTCAATGATATCGTCGATGGCATCAAAGCCCCAGCCATTTACGTGCAAAGCAGAAAAATCTTGGCCGAAACCTGTTGCACCGCTTGGCTGTAACAAATAAACAATGTATCCGTTTGCAGCCCAATTATTCAACGGATATCGACCACCAAATGAACGTTCCACAGGGACGGTTCCTCCGTAATAATTTACAATGACAGGATATTTTTTACTGGCATCATAATTTGGTGGATAATACACCCGACCAGAAATGGTAGTTCCATTTTTATTTTCAAAATTCCATACTTCAGTATCTCCAAACTTCACGTCGGCAAATCGTTCCTCAGAAGGAAAGGCAATTAAGGTACTGTTCCCTTTTTTCAAATCCAATGCATATAATTTATTTGGTGTTGAAATGCTGGTTCCTGTATAAACAGCTACGGCTTTATTTAAGGCCACATCAAAACGATTCATCACCTCAACAGCAATCTCAATTTTTTTGAACTTTTTCGATTTCAGGTTATACTTATAAAAATTGGTAAAATCATTTTCAGTAACCGACATATAAATTTCATGCTCACTTTTCCATTGGGTTGAACCGATGGCAGGGTCAAAATCCTTGGTAATGGCTTCTACTTTTTTACTTGACAAATCGAATAAGAATAACTGGGTATCATAACTATTCGGTATTCTTCCTTCACTTACATTTACGCCTAATTCACCAAAACACTCAGGCCCGCCCTGAACAAGTAGTTTGTTTCCATCAGGAGAATAAGTGCCATATCCACCATAAATTTTATCTGTCCAAACTTCAGTTAGTTCGTACGTACTCATATCCATTTCATACAAATTCTGTTTGCTAAATGGAACTTCAGAATAATCCATACGTGAAGTTGAAAATAGAATTTTGGAGCCGTCAAACTTAATATCATGAAGATTGGCAGAAAGATTACCGGCGGTAAGTTGTGTTATATTTCCTGTTTTTACATCAATTTTATGCAAAAATGAACGGCCACGGAAATAAGGCAAGCGATCATCTGAACCGAAAATACGTTTCAAATCGCCGGGTTTTTCAGCACTAACATATTCTGAAAAAATGATAAAATCTTCGGTTGGCGACCAATTGATTCCTGAGAGGGATTTTGCGTCTTTCACGATGGATTGCTCCTTGGCAGTAGCTATGTCGTAAACAAACAGTTCTGACTTTTCATCAAAACTTACCGTATAACTCAAACGATCTGTGCGAGGTAACCAGTTCATACCTGAAACATCCTTGTTTCTGAGGAAATTGATTTTTTTTCCCAGTTCCAAATCATAAATTTCAGTATATCTTTTAGTTTTGCCACTACCATTAACGGCTTCCGAATAATTGATGATCACATATTTTCCGGAAGGAGAAATATTTGCCGAGCTAACCGTTTTCATTTCTAACACATCATTGATGGTATAAAGTCTTTGCGGATTTAAACTTGCATGAATGTCAGCATCTTCAAAATCCTTATCACATTCGAACTGACTAAAAACTTTTAAATTTTCGTCAGCAGTTAAGGCTTTTATCAGCAGTTCATGATTTCCTTTATCCAACTCCAAACTAATTTTAGTATTGGATAAATCAACATTTGTCTTTGTTTTAAGTAGCTTACCATCCACATAAACTTCACAATAAGAGTTGGTACTCAAACTCAATTCACCCTTAATCCAGCGGTTTACGTCAATAAAACTTTTAAGTAATACAAGATTGTTTTTCGCCGAACTTTTCAATGCGATGCTATCATCGGCAACCTGAACAGTTTGCCAATTCAAGGTTTTCCCGTTAAAATCAATATTGGTTTTGCCTAATAAATCAGCAACTTTAAATATTTTACCATCCACACTTTTTACGTCAGAAAAAGCAGGCATGCTTATTTTTTGTGGATTTGAGATCATCCATTTTTTTATTTCAACAGAATTTTGTGCCCACGAAAATTGGCATAAAATGGCAAGAATCAGAATTAGACTAAGTTTTTTCATTTCGAGTATGATTTTTAAATTATTGATTTTAGATTAATTGTTGGTATTGAATTCCCAAAGTTAAAATTTAATAATAAGATGAGAAATAAATACTTCAAATTCATATATTTTATATCTTTGATTCACTCCCCGATTAAAATAGTGACGCAACCATTTACAAAGGAATTGTATCATAATGGAAAGTATTTTATAATGAAAAAGAACCTAATTAAAACACAAAACCTAATCATTGGTTTTCTTTTATCCGTTTTAGGATTTGGAGCCGGATGCTCACTAAAAGATAAAAAAGTAGTGGGCATCGAATATGGAACCCCCCATGCCACATTCAAAGTTTATGGTAAAATTACAAACGAAAGTGGATCAAAAATTCCAGCTATCAGAGTGATAATGAAATCGGAATTTCATGCTTACTCTAATGACACCGTAATTTCTGACTACTATGGGAATTACGAAGTAAAAGTTTCTGATTTCCCAGATGATCATAATTTTGAAATGGAATTTACAGATATTGATGGCATCGCTCATGGCGAATATCAAACCAAAGATACTGTTGCGAAATTCATTAATCCGGTTTATGAAGGTGGTGAAAGTTGGAATAGAGGAGAAACCAGCCAGGAATTAAATATTGAACTAAAGGAAAAATAAATCGGCTTAAACTAAAAACAGCAATGAGACTTAAAGCCCTTAAAAAATACAATCTTTTTCTCGCATTTCTTTTGTCTCTGCTAGGATTTGGTAGTGCTTGTAGTAAACACAAAGAAATATCACCCGCCTATGGAACCATGTCTGCCAGTTATCGGGTTTACGGAAATATTTCCTCAGAAGATGGAATAAGAATTCCTGGAATTAAAGTTAGGATGACTTCGGAACATATCCTGGCAGGATCGGACACTACCATATATTTGAGGGATACAACTTCAATTATCGCCGACTATTATGGCGATTATGACCTTAGTATGCGTCATTATCGTCCCATAAACACATTTAAAATGGAATTTATGGATGTGGATGGAATTGCAATGGGGACCTATCAAAAAAAAGATACCACAATTGAATTTATAAATCCTGTTTTTAAAAATGGTGGTTCGTGGTATAGTGGTGAAGCCAGTGAGGAGTTAAATGTAAAACTGAAGGAAAAGAAATGAGCTTAAAAATCTCCCTGCGTAAAAAGATTGCTTTAGAACTTTATACCAAGTATCGGAAAAATTCAAAAAAAACCCATCAATTAAGTTATCTTTTTTGGGAGTGTACCCTTCGTTGCAATTTAAATTGTTTGCATTGCGGTAGCGATTGCACCAAGGATTCCGAAGTGAAGGACATGCCAATTAAGGATTTTATAGGAGCTGTTGATGATATTATTGATATTGTCGATCCCAATAATACGATGATCGTTTTTACAGGTGGTGAACCACTGATGCGAAAAGATATTGAGGAATGCGGAAAGCAACTCTATGACCGGGGTTTCCCCTGGGGAATGGTTTCAAATGGACTGAACTTTACATCAAGTCGAATTAATTCATTACTGAAAGCGGGTTTAAGGGCAGTCACGATCAGTTTGGACGGACTGGATGCATCTCATAATTGGTTGAGGGGAAATCCCCAGAGTTTTAAAAAAGCAGTAAGTGCCATTCGCATGCTTAGCCAAATTCCTGACTTAAAATTTGATGTGGTCACTTGCGTTAATCAAAAAAACTTTAATGAATTAAGTGAAATTAAAGAACTGCTTATTGCCAATGGACTGATAGAATGGCGCATGTTTACCATCTTTCCAATCGGCAGGGCAAAATCGTTTGAAGAATTGCAGCTTAAACCAGATCAGTTTAAACAATTATTTGACTTCATAGCAGCTGAACGAAAAAAAGGGGATATCAAACTTAATTACGGTTGCGAAGGATTTTTAGGAAATTACGAAGCTGAAGTGAGAGATGAATTCTTCTTTTGCAGAGCAGGAGTTAATGTTGCTTCAGTATTGGTTGATGGATCGATTTCAGCTTGCCCCAATTTACGATCCAACTTCATTCAGGGAAATATTTACAAAGATAGTTTGAAGGATATTTGGCAAAATAAATATTCAAAATACCGCGACCGAAGTTGGATGAGAACAGGAGAATGTGAAAATTGCAAGGACTTTAAATACTGTGAAGGAAATGGCATGCACCTAAGGGATGAAATTACGGGAGAATTACTCTTTTGTCATCTAAACCGCATCAAAGAAGGAGAAAAACTTCTTAAAGAAAAAAGCTAAAATTATTCAAATTCTTAGCCCTACTAATAAGCTCATCTCAAAACTTGAGAATAGCGAAAAACATCTTCGCATTTTTTTCAAAACCAAAACATTTTCATAGCTTCGTGAGCGCATCTAATAATTCTTAATTATGAAATACTTCCTATCCATTCTTATGGTTTTTAGTTTGATTATTTTGCTTTCGTGTCAGGAGGATAAAACATTAAAGACAAGCACTGGTATTTCAAAGCAACACCTTGATTCACTGAATAATGAAATTAAAACAGCGTTTGCTAAATTAAGACCTCAATCCATCAGACCGGCAGAAGGTTATATCAAATATGATTACCTGATTCCGGCAGGATTTTATAAACAAATGTGGGATTGGGATGGATTTTTCATTGGAGCTCATCTCAGCAGCATTGGCCAACCCGAATATTTGAAATACTGGGTATTAAATTTTGCCGTCGCAGCCGATAAAGAAGGTTATGTTCCGGGATGCGTTACCACCATTGGCCCAAGGCCACTGTTTGGAAAATTTGCCATGAAACCCTTCATCGCACAAGGAACTTATATTGCCTCTGAGAAATTGGAAGATTATGGTTGGATCACCGAAACAATTTATCATCAAGTTAAAAATATTATCTCCTATCGAGAACAAATTAGTTTTGATGATAAATACGATTTGTTTTACTGGGATGATGCCATGTCGAGCGGGGCTGATAATTCAGTAGTTCTAACCAATGATAAAAATGAACCAGGAGCCATTCTTTCGGTTGATCTAAATACTTTCATGTATCGCGAATATCTGTCCATGGAAAAAATTGCCTCCAAACTTGGCTATGCAGCAGATGTTGAATCTTATAATAAGAAAGCTTCAGCGATCAAAGCAAATATAATGAAATACCACTGGGATGATGTGGCTAAAAGCTTTTGGAATGTTAGAAGAAGAGATGGTCGAGCCATCAAACGGATTAGTTATTCTAACTTCATTGCGCTTTTACAAACAGATCTCGCCAGTCAGGAAGATGGTAAGGAAATGATCAAACGATATTTGTGGAATAAAGAACATATGCTTTCTCCTTATGGAATTCGTACGCTTTCGAAACAAGATCCTGATTACAATAACGAAAATATCATTGTTCCTTATTCAAATTGGCAGGGCCCTGTTTGGCCGGTTGCAAATTACCTTTATTTTATCGGATTAAAGAATTACGGATTTGAGGAGGAGTGCAAACAATTAGCTTCAACCCTTGGAACCTTGGTATTAAACGATATTAGGAATTGTGGATCGATGCATGAAAATTATAATGCAGATACGGGTGCCCCTTTAGCACCGACTGCTGAACAATCAAAAGATGGAATCTTTACCGGATTTGTGGGTTGGAATATGCTTGTGCAAAACATGTTAATGGGAGCCGCTGAAAATAATTACCTGCTATTAAAAATTAAAAATCAGTAAAATGAAAAAACTTGTTACAATTTTTATCTTAAGCTTTTTTTTAATCTCTTGTCAGAACGAAAATAGTCTTGATTATCAAATTAAAGAAACAGCACAAAAAGAGTCGATTAAAATTTTAGCTGATGACATCAAGATAGTTGGTGATTTAAAAAATTTCAGTTTAAACAAAACCGTTGAAAACGAAGATGGGGTTCAATTAATCACTTTTGCTTTTTCATCCGAAAGAGCATCTGAACTTCCACCTTTAAGCATCAAATTTGATTTCCCATCAATTGACATCAATGGTTTCTGGAACCCCGGAATTTCTGTAGACAAAGTAAATTATTATTCCAGTGCCCTTACTTCAAAGGCTTCCAGGTATGCACCTATTCTGGCCTTTTACAATAATGCCCTTCAAAATCGGGTGACTATTGCCCTTTCTGACGCCTTAAATCAATCTGAAATAATAAGTTACCTCAAGGAAGAAGATGTGAAATTCCATCCTGAAATAAAACTATTCGGGGAACGCATGCCCAAAACAAAATATTATGAAATCACTTTGAGAATTGATACGAGGGCAGTCCCCTACTACCAAGCCATTGATGATATTGCGACCTGGTGGGTTAATTTTTCGGATTACAAACCCATGCATGTACCTGATAATGCGATAAAGCCGATGTACTCAACATGGTATAGTTACCACCAAAGCATTACTGCAGAGGAAATTATCGCTGAATGCAAAATTGCTAAATCCTTGGGTTGTGAAGCCGTGATTGTTGATGATGGCTGGCAAACCAAAGATGGTAATCGTGGTTATGCTTATACCGGCGATTGGAAACCAGATCGTATCGGTGATATGAAAGCTTTTGTTGATGGTGTGCATGCTGAAGGAATGCAGTTTATTTTGTGGTATTCCCTCCCGTTTATTGGTGAAAATGCTGAAAACTATCCTCGTTTTAAAGGTAAATATCTTCGCTATTGGGATGGGCAAGGCACTTATGTTTTGGATCCCAGATATCCTGAGGTAAGAGAATTTATCATAAACACCTATATCACAGCCATGAATGAATGGAATGTGGATGGTTTTAAACTTGATTTTATTGGAAGATTCACTGCTGTAGAAGATACCAAACTTACCAAAGAAAATGGCAGGGATTTTGCCAGCGTTAATGAAGCTACTGATGAGCTAATGACCGAGATAACCAATGAGTTAACCGCAATTAACCCAAATATTTTAATTGAATTTCGACAACCATATATCGGTCCATTGATGCGCAAATATGGAAACATGTTTAGAGGAGTTGATGCGCCGAATAATGCGGTAGCAAACAGAGTTGAGACTACAAACCTTCGAATCTTATCACAAAACACCGCTGTACACAGCGATATGTTTATCTGGCGAGTTGAAGAGCCCGTTGAATCAGCTGCACTTCAAATTTTGAATATTCTTTTTAGCGTTCCTCAACTTTCTGTAAGGTTAGAAGAGATTCCTGATGTTCATCTAAATATGATCAGATATTGGTTTAATTACTGGAATAACAATCGCGACGTATTAATGAAAGGGAAATTTATGCCCTCCAACCCGGTTGCTAATTATCCAATCCTCACAGCTGTTGGAAATAAAACACAAATTACGGCTGTGTACGAAGACATACTTGTTCATGCAGAAGATAATATTGAACGAATAGATATCATTAACGCAAAGGCCGGCGAAAGTGTCATCATCAACCTCAAAAATGCTATTTCTGCACAAATTCAAATAAGTGATTGCGAAGGAAATATTTTATCAGACCAAAAGCTCAAGCTAAAAAGTGGCATCCAATACTTTAAAGTTCCACCTTCAGGAATGATTTCTGTTAAAATCCATAAATAAGCTCTGAAAGAGACAGATAGGCAGATACCTAGCAACAGTTTTTTTTATTCTACATCTCATATAATTATTAGTATCTTTGCGTTTATTAAGTCTAAATTAGAATAGACCGATCTTCATAAACCATTGCCGCTTTTTTGCCAAATAAAATACAAATGAAAATCTCAGATTTATCAGAAAACTTATCCTTCACCAAATTTCTTGACGCCCTCAAAAACACTTTTAAAAGCGCGTTTTATGAAATTGACAATATTGAAAAATTTGTTCAGAAACGAGGATTTCCGGATTTAGTTCTAAAAAAAATCATGGATCAGAATCCATTTTCTGTTGCCATCCCTAAAGAATATGGGGGCCGTGGTGTCAAAGTAAAAGAGTGTTTGGGTGTTTTAGATGCGGCTTCTTATGAATCACTCCCACTTTCGTTGGCCTTCGGCATTAATATTGGCTTATTTCTGGAACCCGTCGCCAAATACGCCGATGAATCAGTTAAAAAAGACATTTTTCACCGGTTTATGACCCAACAAAACATGGGAGGATTAATGATTACTGAGCCCGATCATGGAAGTGATGCACTGAATATGCAAACTTCTAATATTAAACAAGGCTCAAATTATCACATCAAGGGAACCAAGCACTGGCAAGGCTTAACAGGCATGGCTGATTACTGGTTAATGACTTCTCGTCAGAAATTTGATAATGGTGACATGGCCAGAGACATTGATTTTTTTATTTCAGATGAACATCAGACCAAACAAAAAATTGAAGTGACAGAGTATTACAACAATATCGGACTCTATCCGATTCCTTACGGAAAAAACAAGATTGATATTACGGTACCTGAGCAATTCAAACTCAAACCAGAATCAACTGGGTTAAAATTGATGATGGATCTATTACATCGAAGTCGTTTTCAATTCCCTGGTATGGGTATGGGTTTTATTCGTAGGATGTTAGATGAAGCCATCCAGCAAACTACATCGCGATTTGTAGGTGGAAAATCGTTGATGTCTTTGGACCAAGTTCGGCATCAGGTTTCGCGCATTCAAAGTGCTTTTACCGTGAGTTCAGCCATGTGTTCGCGCAGTGCCGGATTTAGTGGCATCGAAAACAATTTGGCCGACTCAGCTGTTGAAGCCAATAGCATGAAAGCATACATCACTGATTTGATGCAGGAATCAGCTCAAACACTAACCCAGTTAAAAGGTGCGAATGGTTATAAAACAGAAAGTGTTGGCGTAAGAGGCATCGTTGACTCACGGCCTTTTCAAATTTTTGAAGGATCAAATGAGATGCTTTACACCCAAATTTCAGAAATGGTATTGAAGTTAATGGGAAGAAAAAAGATGGTAAATCTATCAGAGTTTTTAAAAAATTACAACCTGACCGAAAACATCGCTGATTATTTCATGTCCCTGTTGGATTTTAAAGTGGATATCAATTTACAACAAAGAAAAATTGTTGATCTTGGGAAGATCATCAGTCGGGTAATTTCGGCAAATCATGTGGCTAATTTAGGCGCTAAAGGTTTCCGATCTGACCTAATAAACGATGGCCTTGAAACGATCAAACATGAAATTTCAATGCTGGTTAGTTCTTATAAATTTCAAACTAAAATCTCCCCCATCGAAGAATACAAGGACAAGAGTTCTTGGTTGGCTTTTAGTTAGGTAAACAATTCTCTGACCTGTTGCGAGAACATCAGTAATTCTTTAACCCGAAGCCACTCTTTTTTAATTAAATTTGTTTCCAAATTAGTAAAACTGATAACATTCAACTGATGAAAAATCGATTCATAGTCTTCAGCACTCTTTTTATAATAGTTTTATTCTCTTCGCTTTCACAACTTACTGCACAAAACATAAAACTTAAACTGATCGAAACCAGTGATGTCCATGGTGCAATTTTTCCCTGGGATTTCATTAACAATAAACCCAATACTACTTCTCTTTCACAAGTTTATACTTATATTGAAGAACAAAGGGCAGATAAAAGCCAGACCGTTATTCTGTTAGATAATGGCGACATCTTGCAAGGCCAGCCCATCGTTTATTATTCAAATTTTGAGAAGACATCTGATGCGCATATTTGTGCAAGGGTTATGAATTACATGAAATATGATGCGGCTACCGTTGGTAATCATGATATTGAAGCGGGGCATCCGGTGTATGACAAATTAGAGAAAGAATTTGATTTCCCATGGATGGCCGCCAATGCAGTTGATACAAAAACAGGAAAACCCTATTTCAAACCATATACTATTTTGAATCGCGATGGCGTAAAAATCGCGATTCTCGGATTGATAACTCCGGGTATTCCCATGTGGCTTCCCGAAAAAATATGGAGTGGTATTGATTTTCAGGATATGATTTTAAGTGCCAAAAAGTGGGTAAAAATCATAAATAAAGAAGAACAACCCGATTTGCTCATTGGACTTTTTCATGCCGGAGTAGATGCAACCTACAACGGACAAACAGCCGGATTAGCCCGTAATGAAAATGCTGCTCAACTTGTAGCTGAGCAAGTTCCCGGTTTTGATGTAGTTTTTGTGGGGCATGATCATAACAGCTGGAACAAATTTGTAAAAGATGTAGATGGTAATGATGTCCTAATTCTGGGAACTCAAGGTTCAGCCCGAACAGCAGCGGAAGCAACGCTTACCTTAAGTAAAAATACAGAAACAGATACGTGGGAAAAAGAAATTTCGGGAAGCGTAGTTCAAATTAAAGATTACACGCCAAACGAAGCTTTTATGAATCATTTTAAATCTGATATTGAAGAAGTAAAATCATACGTATCTAAGCCAATTGGAACCTTCACTGAAACAATTTCCACCCGCAAATCAATGTTTGGCAACTCAGCTTTTGTAGATCTAATTCAACGCATCCAACTTGACTTGACTAAAGCTGATGTTTCCTTTGCAGCGCCTTTATCTTTTAATATCGAAATTAAAAAAGGCCAGATTTATGTTCGCGATATGTTCAATTTATATAAGTTCGAGAACCTATTGTATACCATGAGAATGAGTGGGCAGGAAATCAAAGATTATCTTGAATTCTCCTATGGACAATGGTTTAATCAAATGAAAAGTGCAGAGGATCATCTGTTAAAATTTAAGCAAGATGAAAACGGAATTATTATTTCTGCTCGCGGCAAACCTCAACTTTCTACAAGTTTTTATAATTTTTCTTCGGCTGCCGGAATCAATTATACGGTTGATCTTACAAAACCTTCTGGAGAAAAAATTACAATCATAACAATGACAGATGGGAAAGCTTTTAATTTGAAGAGCACTTATACTGTCGCATTAAATTCATATCGTGGCAACGGAGGGGGAATGCACCTCACACAAGGTGCTGGCATTCATGAAGATGAGCTTGCTGACCGAATCATCAACTCAACGCCTAAGGATCTTCGCTTTTACCTAATGAAATGGATTGAAAAGGAAAATGTTGTTTCTCCTGCAGCAATTGGTAATTGGCATGTAGTACCCAACGATTGGTGGTTAAATGGAAAAGAAAAAGACATGGAGCTCATTTTTCAATAAGGATCTAAGATTCACAATCTTTACATTTTATTATATTTGTTTTTTACACCTTCTAAAAATCTATTAACCTAATTCTTTAACCCCATGAAAAAACATTTTTTTTTCTTAAGCACACTCCTATTTATATTGACAGCTTGTACACCCAAATCTGTTGATAATGAAACCTATAAAACCCAGGCCTGGGAATATGCTGATGACTCAGCCACCGGATTCAACCAACAGGAAATCGGACAAATTTATAACTTTATTGTTAACGAAATGAACACCACCGGAGCCATGGTTGTCAGGCATGGCAAAGTAATGGCAGCTTATGGTGATATTGAAGAACTAAGTTATTTGGCCTCTTGTCGTAAAAGTATTTTAGCTATTATGTATGGCAAATACGTGATTGACGGTACCATCGACTTAGAACTTACAATGGAAGACCTGGGAATTGATGATGTGGGAGGTTTATTACCCGTAGAGAAAAAAGCTACCATCCATCATTTGATTACTTCACGATCGGGAGTTTATCACCCTGCTTCTAATGGAGGGGACAATTTAGCCGATGCACCTGAACGTGGTTCACAAACTCCAGGCGAATATTTTCTTTATAATAATTGGGATTTTAATGCAGCCGGCGCCATTTTCGAAAAACTCACGGGAAAAAATATTTATGATGAAATTGAAGCACAATTAGCCATTCCGCTTGGTTTTGAAGATTGGGATCGAAGTGCCCAAAGAAAAAGTGGAAATACGGAAAGGTCATTAAACCAAGCCTACCACATCTGGTTATCAACACGCGATATGGCAAAAATTGGTCAGCTCATGTTGCAAGAAGGTGAATGGAACGGGAAACAAATTATTGATAAAGATTGGGCAAAGAAAATTGTTTCGGAAGTAACACCTTTAGAAGAAATGCATCCACTCCCATACCGTGATGGCTACTTTGGTTATGGCTATATGTGGTGGTTGTATCAAGGCCCGAAAACACCTGAGGGATTTGAAGGAGCCTATTCCGCAAGAGGAGCATATGGTCAGTACATCACCGTTTTTCCTGCACTTGACATGGTTGTTTCTCATAAAACCAAATCAGACTATGGCAGACGAACCAACGGCAACGATTATCAAAAATTACTGGAAATGATTGTTGAAGCTCAACTTAATTAATTTATTGTAAGCTTACTTATAATTGATAAATTTATCTTGGCGGTTATTTGTGATTCCGCTACATCATTTTTTTGATCAATTTTAAGACCCAATGTCTTTCTTAATTAACATGATTTATCTATAAAATTCTAACCAGATGATAAAAAAAAAGCATCTTATTAAAACTATTATAATCATAATAGTGACAAGTCTCTTTATTCCCTCTTGCCACAAAAAGGAATCAACTTTGCCTTTGGAACAGGTTCCATTTACTAATGTTCACTTGAACGACGTTTTCTGGGCACCAAAAATTGAAGTTAACCGAACCATCTCGATTCTATCAGCTTTCAAAAAATCGGAAGAGACAGGCCGCATGGATAACTTTGCACTCGCAGGGGGAATCATCCAGGGTGAACATCAGGGTGATTACCCGTTTGATGATACCGATATCTATAAAATTTTGGAAGGCGCATCATATACATTAGCGGTTAAATATGACGCAAACCTTGATCATTATTTGGATAGCCTGATTTATCTAATCAGTATAGCCCAGGAAAAAGATGGATATCTTTATACCTGTTTAACAAATCAGTGTGACCGATTAAGCAGATGGTACGGCAACGGTCGGTGGGATCGCTTAAACAGCCATGAACTCTATAATTCAGGACATTTATATGAAGCTGCCGTAGCTCATTATCAAGCAACGGGTAAGAGATCATTATTGGACATCGCGTTAAAAAATGCCGATTTGGTTAATAAAGATTTTGGTCCGGGCGAAAATCAGAAAAAAGTTCCTTCAGGCCATCCGATCATTGAAATGGCATTGGTAAAACTTTACCGTGTAACAGGAGATGAAAAATACCTAAAACTTGCCCGTTTCTTCATTGATGAAACCGGAAAAGGAACAGACGGACACAAGCTGAATGAGTATAGCCAGGATCACAAACCCATCGTTGAACAGGATGAGGCCTTAGGACATGCCGTACGTTTTGGATATCTCTACTCAGGAGTTACAGATGTGGCATCTTTAATGAACGACAAGCCTCTTATGGATGCTTCTAAACGGGTTTGGGAAAATGTAGTTTCTAAAAAGCTATTTATCACCGGAGGCATCGGATCACTGGGTCAGGGTGAAGGTTTCGGGCCAAATTATGATTTGCCCAATATGACCAATTATTGTGAAACCTGTGCTTCCATCTCTAATGTATACTGGAACCATCGACTTTTCTTAAATGAAAAAGATGCTAAATATTATGACGTGCTGGAACGCGTACTTTATAATGGTGTCATTTCTGGTGTTTCGTTAAGTGGCGATCGATTTTTTTACGACAATCCGTTGGAATCTGTTCATAATCATGATCGTGCAGAATGGTTTGGTTGTGCCTGTTGTCCGGGGAATGTAACCCGTTTCATGGCTTCCGTTCCCGGGTATGTGTATGCGAAAGGTGACCAATCCATTTATGTGAATTTGTATGCTGCAGGCGAAGCATCGATTCCTCTGGGTTCTGATACCATAAAAATAAGTCAGGAAACTCATTATCCCTGGGAAGGAAAAGTTATTCTAACGATTAACGAAAATCCGAAGAGCCGATTCGGATTATATCTTCGTATTCCGGGATGGGCTCAAAATGAGGTTGTATCGTCAGATTTATATCAATTTGTGGATGAAAATAAAGAAAATTATAGCATACAAATAAATGGTAAAGAAATATCAGCTAAAACAGTTAAAGGGTATATTGAATTAAAGCATCGCTGGAAGAAGGGTGACAAGGTTGAAATCAACTTTCCAATGCCCGTACGAAAAATAACAACCAATGATCAGGTCATCAACAATCAAGGGAAACTCGCCTATCAAAGAGGTCCTGTCGTTTATTGTTTCGAGGATAAGGACAATAATGATGCATGGCTTTTCAATCAATTTGTGGATGAAAAAACTGTAATTAAAGCGCAATTCGAACCCAATTTACTGGGAGGTATTGTTACCCTTGAAATGAATGGCAATAAAGTAAGCTCAGCCAATGACAATATAATCGAATCAACAAAACTGAAAGCCATCCCCTATTATACATGGAATAACAGAGGCAAAGCCAATATGTTGGTTTGGATGCCGAATAATGAAGAAGTTATAACGATTAAACCTCAACCAGCTATTACTGATGCAGCCAAAACAACTTCATCTTCAGGTTGGACACCAGGTCTAAACGATGGGTTTGACCCTAAAAATTCAGGAGATACCGATAAATCATATTTTTATTGGTGGCTGAAAAAAGGAAGTGAAGAATGGGTTCAATATGACTTTGGAGAACCTGTATCAATTCACGAATCTTCAGTTTATTGGTTAAATATGGATCATTATGATGGAGATTTCCGTGTGCCCGAAAGCTGGAATTTAGAATACCTTGACCTGCATGGTAAATGGAAAAAAGTAATCACAGATGATCCCTTTGGTGTTAACCTAGACCAATACAATACAGTTCATTTTAATAAAACAAAAACTACTGGTTTACGCTTGAATGTAAAATTACAAGAGGGCATCTCGGGTGGTATTTTAGAGTGGAAAGTAAAATAAAAACCTAAGCGGATGAAACAAAAAGTTTGCTTCGGCATCAGTTTAATCATCATGGTCATTGCAGTAATTTTACTCACAAGTGGATCCAGCCTTTTAACCATTCCTGTTCTGAATGAGATAGAGATGCCATTGGGAACTTTAATCAGCTGGATTGGAATGATATCCCTGCCTGCCGCAATTTACTATGGAAATAAAAATATTTACGACCCTAAAAGCCCTGGTTTGAAAAGGTATCGGAATGTTGTAATTATCCTGATTGCCATGTCCATTCTCTGGGGATTTGTTTGTTATCTCCTAGCCGATAATTGGGCATTTATTTTCAAGCAACAATCTCAATTTAGAGGTAGTGCGAGTGCTTCAATTTATTTTTGGATCTACACTTTTATGATTGCGTTATTGCCTATAGTATTCCTCTTAGTATATAAAGTAGATGGTTTTTTAAATCATAAGAAGGAGTTTAAACAAAATCTTTTTGAGAAAGATTAAAGGATGGCTTCCTCACACTCCTGACAAGTGTCTAAAAGTAATATTACCATAATTTCACAATTTATATTTGATATTTTTGGTCATATTTGTTGGTGAAAAAAATTAATTTTGGAGATATTTTTCAAATAAAGTAATCAGCTTTTTTCTTAAAATCAAGATCTCTTTCACGATGAGCCTATTAAACTTAAAAGAATTACTTAGTCCTTACGGGATAAACAATTTTAAACATAAAAAATTAGACGGGTATATTAGTACCAATTACAGAATCGACCTGGAGAATGGAGAAAAAAGGGTATTTAAATACTATCCGGATGCCGCTGAATATCATTTTATTTCGGAAGAAAACCGTTTACTATTTCACCTCAAAGACCAATTGGATTTCAACTTGTCCATTCCTTTGCCCAATACGCATGGAGATTACATAACTAAATATGCAGATGGGTCATTTTCAAGATTATTGCAGTTTGTGGAAGGGGATTTTTTGGCAGAGATTGATACAACTGAAAAAACACTTTACCAGTTCGGAAAGCGAATGGCCGAAATGGACATGGCTTTATCAGATTTTAAAAGTGACACCATCGCCGTAAGGAAGTTAGATTGGGACTTGCAATATTTTTTAAGGAATTGGTCTAAAGTAAAATTAATTGAAAACCCAAAACTCAAAAAATGGGTTGATTATTATTTTCAGCAATTCCAGGATATGGTGCACCCTAAAATCCATGAGCTCCGAACTCAAATCATACACAATGATTTAAACGACTGGAATGTTCTGATTAAAGATGAAGACATTTCAGGCTTTATAGATCTGGGCGACATGGCTCAATCACCCCTAATTAATGAGATTGCCATAGCACTAACTTATGTGATGTTTAATAAAGAAAAGCCTTTGGAAGTAGTAATTCCGATGCTAGAATCTTACCACAAAACCTTCCCTCTTTTAAAAGAAGAATTGGAATTACTGCCTTACTTAATTCCTGCCCGATTGGCTGCCAGCCTATGCCATTCGGCAGTTGCTAAATCAAAAGCCGATGATACTTCTTATATTTTGATCAGCGAAAAACCAGCATTGGATTTACTTGAAAAATGGATTTCACTTAATCCGGTTCAAGTCAAAAATACTTTTCTAAAAGCATGTGGTTACGGAATTTCAGATCAAACTGAACACGAAAAAGATTTGTTAAAAAGAAGGAAAAAGAATCTGGGCAAATCACTTTCGATGAGTTATACGACACCGATTTATTTTCAAAAAGCAGCTTTCCAATTCATGTATGACGCTTCTGGAAATTCATATTTGGATGCTTACAACAATATCCCACTGGTTGGCCACAGTCACCCAAAAATTGCTGAAGCCATTGCGAAACAGCAGCGAAAACTAAATACGAATACCAGATATCTTTATGACTCAATCGTAAATTATTCGGATCTCTTGCTTTCCTATTTCCCATCAAAACTCAATAAGGTCTTTTTTGTAAACTCTGGAAGTGCGGCATCGGATTTAGCCATTCGATTGGCACAAACAGCAACAAATCGGGTTCAGTCATTGGTTTTAGAACATGGATATCATGGACACACCCGCTCCGCAATCGAAAACAGCTCCTATAAATTTGATGGCCCTGGCGGAAAAGGAAGCAATCAATTTGTGCATAAACTACCTCTTCCAAATTTGTTTAATTCTGTATTTGACAATACTGAAGCATATGTAAATGATGCAAAACAACAAATCGAAACGCTCATAGATAAGGATCAAAATCCAGCCTATTTTATTGCTGAACCTATTTCGGGATGCGGAGGTCAGGTACCTCTGGCACCAGGCTATTTGACAGCCATAAAACCCTACCTTGAAAGCAAAGGGATTTTAATGATTACTGATGAAGTTCAAACCGGATTTGGAAGGTTGGGAAGTCATTTTTGGGGATTTGAATACCATGGAATTACCCCGGACATAGTTGTTTTAGGCAAGCCAATGGCGAATGGCCATCCCATTGGAGCGGTTGTGACAACTACCGAGATTGCAGATAAATTTGCTAACGGGATGGAATTCTTCAGCTCCTTTGGAGGAAACCCGGTGAGCATGGAAGCTGCCAAAGCGGTTCTGGAAGTAGTAGAGGAAGAACAACTTCAAAAGCATGCCCTTGAAACAGGTAATTATTACAAAAAAAGGCTGCTCGACTTAAAAGCTAAATTTTCAGTGATTGGAGACGTTAGAGGTGAAGGTTTATTTTTAGGGATTGAATTCATCAATTCGAATGACCATTCTCCAAACACCGAAATGGCAAAGATTGTAAAAGAAAAGCTGAAAGAAAATTTTGTTTTAACCAGTACAGATGGTCCATTCGACAGCGTGATCAAAACAAAACCTCCACTCTGTTTTGACAACAAAAATGTGGATGAAGTTTGTGATAAAATGGAGAAGATTCTAAAAGAGGCCACTTAGATTTTGAGACCCTGAAACACCTAACCGTCCATTCAGTCTGTAGTTTGGGGTAATGTAATTTTAAAACCTATCTTTTCGTCTCAGGTTTAGCAAAGATAGCATCGTCCACCTCTTTATTAAATTCAACACTCTTTATCACTTTAGTACCTTCGCCCATTCCGCGACCATCTTCGGCCAATGTATCAGATGTCGTTTCGGTATTGAAAGCGACAGCTATTCCATCAATGATTTTATAATTACTAAAAACAACCGTGACTGTTATTATTTTATCCTGGAAGGTACGCTTGGTTATCTGTTTAATGGTCATGAATGATTCTGCATCCAGATAAATTTCAGAAATTTCACCTGCTATATTTTCTACCTTAAGTTTAATGAGATTCTTACCATCAAACGCTTCGTTACCATTTAAACTTACTTTCAGTCCATTTTCCTTCCACTGATACAATAATCCCCCAATATCAGCATTCTGTTTAAGCATTTTTAATTGCTTCCCGTATATTTGGCTAACTCCGCTCATCGGGCTTAAAGCCCAGGCCTTATCCCCATCATAGACCTGCATTGTTTTCCTACCCCTAAAACTTCGTTCGTTATAATATTTATTCGGGTTCTTAATAATGGTTTTGAATGGCACGGTATGCTCACCAAAATGTCTGTCACCTGTGATAATAATGGTTTTGACTGCCGCCAGTTTTTCATAGCCCATCACTTTTGTATGTGCACTTAAAATTTCCGCTAAACTTTGGGCTTTCAGATTGACACCCATGAAGCAAGTAAAAGAAATCATAACAAGTATGAATGTTTTTTTCATGATCTAAAATTTTCATTAATGATATATCTAATAGCTTTTAGACAATAGGCAATTAAGCAACTTGCGTTTTCAAATGTAAATAAAATATGCCTAATTAAAAGAGGCATCAAAGAACTATTTTCATCCCAATTTATGAACTATTGGTATAAATATTTATTGAAGTTTTTTTAATTCTGTCATTTAGTTCTAAATTGGATGATTGAATTCGAATATCGAGTTTTTTATAAAGCATTTATTAAACCTAATTTAACCTTTTCGAAATGAAAAAATTCATCCTTCTTACCTGCTTTTCTTTATTAAGTATTCTCCTTTTTTCACAATGGAATTACTACAGTCAGTATGGATTAATTCCCGAAAAGTTACTAGACGAAATCATTGGTGAAGCCTCTGGCGAACAAGCTTTTAACCATATTTTGGAAATGGCCGCTTATAATCGTCCTCGTCCGTTAAATGAATATGCAACAACCTTAATGGAATCAAATTACGTCATGTCTGTATTGAAAGGATATGATATAGAAAATGCGCAAATTGAACGATTTGGAAAGATCTCAACATGGAAAGGTTTGAAAGGTAAATTGTGGGAGGTTAGTCCGAATAAAAGAAAAATAGTAGATTATGATGATCTGCCTTTATTCCTGGCTTCTGGAAGTAATAATGCAGATGTTACAGCCGAAATAATTTGGGTTGGAGATGGGTCAATATCTGAGCTTGACAAACAAGATTTAACAGGCAAAATCTGTTTTACGTCAGGAAGTTTAAGAAATCTGAGTGCCATGCTCGACAAAGGAGCTTTAGGTGTTATTTCATATGAAAATCCACGTGCATTAGATGATCAGCTTCAAATTCCAACCAGTGGAATACGATTGCGAGGAGAGAATGCCGATAAAGGATTTGCTTTTAGGGTAACAGCTCGTGATGGATGGGTTATGCGGGATAGATTATTAAGGGGCGAAAAAATAAAAGTTCATGCAGAAGTTGAGTCAACCACTGTTGAACTCGACCTTCAGGTTCCTACTTGTGTAATTGAAGGAACTGATCCGGATGGGGAAGAAATCATCCTTTCGGCCCATATTTTTGAAGGTTATGTAAAACAAGGAGCGAATGATAATATTTCTGGTAGCGCAGCTTTACTGGATGTTGTAAGGGTTTTAAAAACGCTTTATAATGAGAACCGACTGGAGAGACCAAAAAGGAATATTCGTTTTATCTGGGTGCCTGAATTTTCAGGAACTATTCCCTGGGTAAATGCACATCCCGAAATAATGAAAAGAACACTTTGCAATATCAACATGGACATGGTTGGTTTGCAACTAGCCAAGAATTTATCAACTTTTGCACTGCATCGTTCAACCATGGGAAATCCACATTATATCAATGATGTGATGGCTTGCTATTATCGTTATGTAGGTGAGAACAACAAATCGAGATTAACTCCAGTTTCACGTGATTTATTTCTAAAACCTATCGTTGCTCCTACCGGATCAAATGAGCCATTTTATTACAATATTGAAGCCAACAATGGTGCTTCTGATCATTCAGTTTTTAATGATTGGGCAATCAGGGTTCCCGGTATCATGATGATTACCTGGCCCGATCCTTTCTATCATACTTCAAATGACAGACCTGAGGCATGCGACCCAACCCAACTAAAAAGAGTAGTGTTTTTAGGCGCTGCTGCCGCTTATACCATTGCTGCTGCCGAAGATGAAACTGCGATAAAAATTGTAACCGAAATTCAGGGGAATGCCATGCAACGGATGGGCCATCAATTAACAATCAGCTCAGTTCAAATTGCAAATGCCTCCAAAGCGAATTTTGCCGAAGCTTACAAAAACGGAACCTCTAATATGGATGCAGTTTATCAGAATGAAAAAGAGACCCTGGAAAGCGTTTCTGAATTATTCGTGAATAAGTCGGCAATGAATAAATATTTAGGCAAACAGCTTGAACAACTTGAAAATATCTATTCTTCAAATTTGAAGATATTAGCAGAACAAATGAAAACACAAAGTTCTTTAATTTCAGCATCTGTTGTTAAACTTGAAGCTTCAGAAAAAGAGAAAGAAGCAAGTAAAATAATCCCTGTTCCTACTTCAAAAGTTACAGCAAATGGATACCGTGGTTATGGAAGGTTTATGAATGAATTGGCAGATGAAATAAAAGCAAAGTTCCCTTATCCATCATTAAACAGAACCAACAGTGAGTTGGAAAGGCTCTGTAATGGCAAACGGAATGCCTTGGAAATCAAAAAATTGATTGATGTTCAATACCCTTTTAATGTTGAACTTAAAGATGTTTTGAACTATATTGAATTATTAAAACAAGCAGGTTTGGTTACTTATTAATTGTTTTTATCATGAAAAAACTATTTTTCGTTTTGATCGGATTTATTTTAATAAATCAAAACATGCTGAGTCAGGAGTTGGTATTAGCAAATTCCGACAGACTTGAATCCCGAATCTTGGCCATAGCTAGTTACGGTGCAGACACCGATGGTGGCATGAGCAGACATGCATATAGCGAAGCAGATTTAAAGGCGCGTGAACACGTCATCCTCCTGATGAAAAAAGCCGGACTGAAAGTAAGTATGGATGAGGCAGGGAATATTAGTGGCCGAAGAGAAGGAAAGAATCCAAAATTGCCGATTATATGTTTTGGTTCACATATCGATTCTGTTCCTTCCGGAGGTAAATATGATGGTGTTGCGGGTGTAATGGTAGCCCTAGAAAGTATTGAATTGCTTAATGAAAACAATATCCTCACCAATCACCCTTTGGAAGTGATTGTTTTTACGGATGAAGAAGGTGGACTCATTGGGAGTAAAGCCATTATTGGAACTCTGACTGATCATGATTTAAACCGAACCAGCAATAGCGGAAAAATAATCAAGGATGGAATTAGGTTTTTAGGCGGAGATCCGGATCAAATCAATAAGGCAAAACGTGATCCTTCTGAATTTAAAGCATTTTTAGAGTTGCATATAGAACAAGGTGCTTTTCTTGATTCTGAAGGCATTCAAATAGGAGTAGTTGAAGGGATTGTTGGCATTGAGGAATGGCAGGTTCATGTTTATGGGAAAGCCAATCACGCAGGTACCACGCCCATGAAAATCAGGCAGGATGCTTTACTGGCAGCAGCCAAATTAATTATTGCCGTTAACGAAATAGTTAATAGTTTTGAGGGCAATCAGGTTGGAACTGTTGGAGAAATTTTGGCGGAACCAGGTGCTTCGAATGTTGTACCAGGCCATGTAAAAATGAGCATCGAACTTCGGGATTTATCCAGAGAAAAAACATTAAGTGTTTTTGAAAAAATCAAGCTCCGAATAAAAGCCATCGAAAAAGAAACCGGAACCCGAATTGAATATAAACATGAGCATACGAATATCCCGGCCATTTTGAATGAGGACATTCAAAAGAACATGGAAACGGCTGCAAAGGAACTTGGGTTAAGTTATAAATTTATGCCCAGCGGTGCCGGTCACGATGCTCAGGACATGGCAAAAATTACACCTACCGGAATGATATTTATTCCAAGCAAGGATGGAATCAGCCACTCACCTCAAGAGTTTTCAAAAACGGAAGATATTGTGAATGGTGCCAATGTGATGTTTAAGACGATTTTGGCGATTGATGAGAAATAATAAAAGCTCATAAATATAATTGGCATCATAATAGGCTGTTACACTTTTGATGAGCCCTCTAAAACTATTTTTTTTAATTCAATTTCAATTAATTCGTCCAAGTTTGGACTGCTTCCCGAGTTAATCCAGAGAACTTCATTTTTGTGATTTAAAATAAATACTTTGGGATAGGCAAACCTAAGTTTATTTATAATGGAAAATCTTTGTTTTGTATCTTCCTCTGAATTATATATTAAAGGATAAGAAATTTCTTTGGCTATGATGTATTTAACTAACTTTTCTTTTGAATCAATTGGATAAAAGGTCAAGAATTGAATATCCTCATTCTGGTATTTCTTTTGTAATTCTTTAACAACAGGAAGAGACGCTTGGCATGCTCCACAATTAATCATCGACATGTATAAAATTGTTGTTTTTCCTATGCATGTTTCAAAATTAAAATTTCGTCCATCTAAATAATTTAACTTCCAACTTGGCAAAATATCACCAATACCAAGTAGCTTAACTACCTCAGAATATGCAACCTCCTTATCAATAAAAGTTGAGTCATTAACAGAATTTATATATTCAAAATCAGAATAATGGAATTCTTGAATATATGGTTGCTCTGCATTCTCAGTTATTATTAAGAGATTTGGAAAACAAGTTTGTTTGTCAATGAATAAATCATAAGGTATTTCATTATCATCCAGAACACTCATCTGAATGCAATTACAATTATCAATAATTGTATCCTTTTGGGTAATTATTTTAAATCCTTCGTGATTAAGGATTTTATTTATCATTGGTATTTGACCTCTAATCGTATGGCCATAAGCGGCAGGTTTCAGATCTGCTTTGTAGATTTCTGTTTTTTTATTTTCAATATCAGATTTAATAAGGATCCCCATCTTCAGCGTATCGTAATAATAAGTGAATTGAACTGGGATATTATAATTAGGATGAATATAATTATTCCTCGAAATAAATTGATAACCAAATAAAGTATCAGCTGGGCAATATTTAAAAATAGCTTCTGTTTCTTGCTTAATAAACAAAGTATCATTTGAGGTACTCCCTTGTATTG
Organism: Bacteroidales bacterium; assembly: GCA_963675215.1. Classification (GTDB taxonomy): domain Bacteria; phylum Bacteroidota; class Bacteroidia; order Bacteroidales. The sequence goes on along the minus strand of OY775914.1, from coordinate 1,890,003 downwards.
TCAGCTGGTCAATTCTATAACTGATAGCTTTTCCGGTGAAAAGGTTTTTTTTTGTCTGTTCTATTATATCCTTATCATGATCAGAACAACTAGTAGCAATAAAAGCTAAAATAAATATCCAAATGTATTTCATAGGTTTAATTAATTAGGGGAATATGAGGATGACTTACTTTCGAAGGAGGCCATCCATCATTGTGACCAATAATTCTTAAAGATTATTTATCTATCAGTTCATTTAATATCCCTTTTATTTCAATTCCTGATGAGGGTCTTGGTGCGTTTTTATTAATCAAATTACCTTCTTTATCAATGATCAGATAAGTTGGATATCCATCAAACTTTAATTTATCTCTGAGTAATTGTGTTTGTGGTTTATTGAAAAAATAATTATCTCCATGGATATTGCTATTAACAATCATTTTCTTCCATTCACTTTTATTTGAAGCCAAACACAAGTTTACAAATACAATATCCTTACCTTCATAAAATTCTTGCAAATTAAGGGCGTGAGGGATTTCACCTTTACAAGGGCTGCACCAGGTAGCCCAAATGTCAACATACACCACTTTGCCTCTATACTTTGCAGAAAGTTCGGCCCAGAAGTCACCAAGAATGTTTTTTTCCTCTTTGGTCTTAGGATCTAAAAAGGTGATGTTTATATCTTCTTGGGTCTCAAAGACAGTTTTTTTCTCTTGTAAATCATCTTTAAATAATTGATTAATTAAATACTTGTCAACATCTTTATATATTGATGAAAAATCTTCAAATGAGTTATTATATAATTCTATCAACATTTTGTAACACATGATATCACGACTCAAACTTGGCTTTTCTTCCTTTCTGATTTTATCAAGACCTCTTTTTATAGCAGCTAAATATTCTTTGTTACGAATCAGCTTAAGTGAAATCGAGTCTTGCCAAATTCCGTTATTAAATGCATAATGACGCAAATGATCAATATAAAGCCCGGAAACAATTGCCAGATCATCATCAACTGGAAATAAATTATTATCAAATAAAACTCCGTCATAATTCAATCCATTTGCTGCGTGATAAGAAATAATATAATTAGCAACACCATATCTTATTTCACTCTTGGCCCATCTCTTAAATTCAGAGCTTGGATTATATATCTCACAAAAATCCTGAAGAATGGAATCTTCACTTCTAATTTCATCTCTCAATAGTTTGAGATATTCCTCAACCGACTTATTTTTAGCATTTGGGTTGAATTTTATTTCTCCAACAAAACGATTATAATCTCGAATATTTTTAGTTGTAATTATATTTAGCTCTGACAGGCCTGAAATTTCGTATTTTGGGTAGCCTTCCTCCTTATATGCATTCGCATCCATTTTTAAATAGATACTATCATTTGCTTGAAGGTATATACCTGTATATCCCTTTTCATAAAGGAGACTGATCTTTTGAGGATGAAAGGTTTCTAATTCCGCACGGAAATTTCCCAATGAATCGATAATTGCAGTTTGTTCAATATTATTAACGGCTCCGTCACCAGTAATTCGAATTACGCTAGATCCTTGTTGCCAGTTTTCAACTTTCCCGGCAATAATTGCCTTCCCTTTTTTTAGTGTAACTAAATCAGTGTTTTGATTACAGCTAATCAAAATAACTGAATAAAGCAGCATTAAAATAATTTTGAATTTTCTCATGTTATCCTTATAAGTTTGTCGAAATAAAAAGGATGGCACCCCTTAGGGGAAGCCATCCTAAATTATTATTTAAACTCAACAGGTAAAATAAAATCTACCATTACTGGTTTGTTTCTTTGTTTACCTGGTAACCAGGTTTCCATATTTTCAATAATGGTTACTGCACCTTTAGCAGCCAGATCATTGTCTTTTGAAATGATCCTGACATTACCAGCTCTTCCATGATTATCTACCGTAAAGAGTATTCTTGCTTTGCCCTTTATGTTTTCAGACTTAGTCAATTTTTCTAACATCCCGGTGATATAGCTTCCAAGAGCTTTAAAACCACCTGGGTATTCAGGCATTCGCTCAACCACTATAAAAATTTCTTCTTCACCTCTATCATTTATATTCTTACGAGGTGGTTGAGGCGGTGGATCTTTTTTACCTTCACCAATCTTTGGTGGTGGAGGTGGAGGATCACCAAAAAACATTCGATCCAAGTCCAAAATAATTGCTGCTTTCTCCATCACGATTTTATTATTCTTAAGGAATAACTTTTCGGCTGTATAATCAAGGGATTTGTATCCAATGAATGAAATTGCTAATTCGTCCTCTTCCTGAATTTTCAGGTTAAATGTTCCGTCAATATCAGTTGTGGTTCCAATCGTTGTGCCCTTCACAACGATTTGAACACCTGGGAATGGATCTCCGTTCTCATCAACGATAGTCCCAGAAATTTTAATCTCTTTCTGGTTCAAACTCACACTTTCATTAATTTCAACATTGTTCGGAATGGCTTTGTAATTCGGTTCTGCAAATGCATACAAAAGAATTGCAAGCACCGGCATGGCCCAAACCAATTTAATGGTCTTTATTTTTGGTGATTTTTGTTTTGTCATCATTTTTAAACGATTTGTGTTAATTCCGAAATTTAAATTATTGGTTAGCCCGATAATTTGCATTCCCATTAACTGATTAACTAATAAAGCCTGGTATTTACCAATATGACTACCATTTAAAATAACGCCATGATCGGCTAAATACTCATGATTAAGTTTAATTGCATGTTCAAAGAACCAAATAATTGGGTTGAACCAGAAGATGACTGTTAACAGTTCAATAATAAGCAGGTCGGCCCAATGCCTTTCACGAATGTGCACTTTTTCGTGAGCCAGAATCTCCGGCAGGACGTCCTGTTTATGAAATTTTGGATTGATGTAAACAACATTGAAAAAAGAAAATGGCAAGCCATATTTCTCCGTTTCAACAATGCGTAAACCATCCAGATATGTAGTTTTATTTTTTACAATTTGAATAATAAGAATGCCTGTTTGAACTAGCAATCTGAGCATAAAAATAGCTGCTCCGGTTAAATAAATGATAAGTACAACATCTAACCAGCTCAATGAAAATGAAGTATCAAAACCAGAGCCAACATAGGGTTGCGCATTTTTAAATGCACCTCCGATTTCTGCGAATACATTTCCGGATGATGCTTCTGTAAAAACAGTATAATGAACCGGCATGAGCGGCATTAAAACTGAAATAAACAAAGCAAAAAGCAGAAAGAACCTATTGGAATGGTAATAAGTTTCTTTTCTGAGAAAAACCCAATACACCAAATAAAAAAGCAATAAGGCCATCGATGATTGCAATAATAATATCAAGAGACTATTCATCATTTTTATCTTTTTTTAATTCATCCTCAGCCATTTTAATCATGGCTTCCAATTCTGTGATATCTAAATTATTTTCTTTGGCAAAAAAAGTTGCCATTTTTGGGAAAGACCCTCCGAAGTAATTTTTAAGCAAAGATCCAAACTGATCACTGGTATATTCTTTTTTACTCAAGGTTGGGTAAAAAAGATATGTATTACCTAAGGGTTTATGAGCTACGAATTCTTTTTTTTCCAGAACCTTTAAAACGGTGGCAACAGTAGTGTATGCAGGACTGGCATCTTTAAAACCTTCAACTACATGTTTAACGGTTCCCTCTTTCAAATCCCAAAGGATTTGCATGATTTGTTCTTCGGCTTTTGTAAGTGATTTCATTGGCATAAAATTTAATCTACTACAAACATAGTACTATAATTATAATAATACAAACTATTTTTATAGTATTTACAAAATATTATCGTAAACACAACAAAATCAATGCCTAAAAAAAAGCAAAAATCGTTTTTCAAATTAAGAATTGAGATCTCACCAGCTGCATATAACTTTCATACCCTGTTTGAGGAATGATAAATGTTGGCATGGGTTTATATTCAATTTGAACTGGTAAGCCAAGTTTTTTCTCAAAAACCAAGATTTCAACTGCCTGATTTGAATTACAACTCAGTCTAAACTCTACGCCATCCTCAGGCCAACCAAAATAATTGAGGATAAAATAATCCTTATATGGTTTGGCATAAAAAGAACTATCTGTAACAGGAATTCCATTTATTTGAAGTGAATTTAAATCAGCCTTGCTTGAAATATAAAGTTGAAAATTTTCAGCTTCTATTTTTGATTTTAAGTTGAAGGAAAAAATCCTGCCCGACTGCCAGGTGGTGTCTTCTGTTATTTCAATGTCGGGCATTGCAAACGAAACAAGCGGAGCCTTATTCTTTAACCTAAGCTTTTCGGCATATGGGTATATTTCAGTTAATGGACTGCTATCCTCTTCCTTAAAAAATTGTTTATTCCATTCATCTGCCTGCATCACATTTGAAACCCATAATGCGGTCTCAGTTTCCTGATTCAAGCTGTAAAAAATACTACTTTGTAAGGGTTGTTCCTCATTATAGCTTGATTTTTTATGAGCTCCGTAAAGCGCAAATACGCCTACCAATAATGCCAGGATTGATAAAGCCCAGCGATTGACATCAAAAAACACCCTCAAAGGAATCATTAACAATCCCAAGAGAATTAACCATAATGCAATACTTGCAATTGGAAATTCGAGGCTAAAGGTTACGAATAGCACTTTTACCATGGGCATATAAAAACCAATGATCGGGATTAAGACAATCAAATTAATAAACAGAAACAAGCATCTTTTCTTTTCTAAACCCATATTAAAACCGAGAGCTAAGAGAAGTGCAAACGAGAGAACTAAGAGTGGCACCAAACTCACATAAATGGCCGTTGGTATATAAATGTAAGTGGTTATGAGCGCGAGAAGATTGACAAAAAGAATCCCGACAAGCAAATTTAAAAAGCCCATTCTTTTGTAAAACAGTGCATAGATAAATGAAAAGACAGCCAGTGAGATTGACAAGTACGCGAGCAAATAGTAGAGCGCATTATAAAAATTTGAACTGTAAAATGATCCATAAATCGGATATTTATTGAGTACTTCTTTATTAAGCAACCAGATAGCTCCAATAGAAATAGCCATACTTATTAAAAAGATAAAAATGCCCAAAACAGATTTCAAAACACTTATTCTCTTCTTTTTTAGTCCAAGCATAACAGCCACAACAAATAAAATTAAGCTAAACAATATTAAAGCTAAACTCAAATTTTGCGGGAATTGAAATGCCATCCGCCCAATCACGTTAAAATAAAGCAGATCAGGTTTTTTAGGATCCACCAGTTGAATATTTCCAAAATGTTTAATTATATCGATACAATAGCTGCCGGTATGTTGTAAACTCCTTAAACTAATAGTTTCAGGTGAATCATTCATGCTGTGGTAATTCACGAAATCTTCTAAAAATGCCACATTAAATCCCGACAAACCTACTTCCTTAAACACTGTAAAGTCTGAACTATTAGGCATCAACTTATAAACTTCATAAGCCAATGAAGATGCAATTGGGTATCGAACCGCCTTAAAATACTCCTTCATAATCCAACCATTATCAGGGCTAACTTCGTAAGTATATGAAGGACCCGAAGATCCTCTGGCCTCAAGATTGAGTACGAGTCCAACCTCATCAACTAAGTCATTTTCTCTCACAAATGCTTTCGCTCCCCACAACCCAGATTCTTCACCATCTGTAAAAAGAAAAATGATATCATTTTTAATTGGCCCCATTTCCTTCATCACCCTTATTGATTCGAGCATGGAAGAAACACCAGCCCCATCATCAGCAGCACCAAGGGTATGAGGAGTAGAATCGTAATGAGAAACGATCATGATCGCTTTCGAATTATTCGTCCCTCTTAAAATACCAATTACATTATAGACGGTTGCAGCCCTTAGATTTCTTTGGTCATCAACAACCGTTGCTTGCTGAATACTAGTCTCCAAACCCATTTGTTTCATGTATTCCACTATATACTCGCGTACCACCTTATGCTCGGATGTGGCCATAGAATGTGGTTTATTAGCAATTACGTGCAAATGATCTAATGCCCGATAGGCTGAAAACTCTTTTACTGAATCCTTAATTTCAACAGGTGCAGGTCCCCTAAAAGAAACAAGTGACACTATGAAAATGATGATGATTCCTAAAATAAAAAGCAGGTTTTGGATGAATCTATTTTTCATGTCTTTGAAATGGCTATGGTTGTCATTCAAAAATAGGGAATTATTGGCAATATTTAATTTGATAATACATTATTCATCATAAAGCAAAAAAAGAGAGGCGATTACAAATCACCTCTCCTTCTTCGGTCAACAAATTGAGCGTTATTTAAGCTTCTCAAGTATAAATTCGATTGCTTTATCCAATTGAGGATCTTGTCCATTAATTCGATCCTTAAATGTATTTTCAATATAGATATCAGGTTTTACACCCGTTTTTTCAAGATCGTCTCCATTCAGGTTATAACAACCCCAGGTTGGCATACGTGTTGAAGAACCGTCAACCATCCCCCACGAAGATGTAAAAATAATCCATCGATAGGTTTCAGTTCCAATGATGGTTCCCAAATTTAAGTTTCTGAAACCTGCCGCTGTCATTTCTGCGTCACTTAAACTGTGCTCATTAACCAGCAGAACAATTGGTTTCCCCGAAGGTGCAAAATTAGGCTGGGTTGATGTTTTCCCGTGTCGCTGTCGCCACAACAAATATGGTTTTTGCGACAGAAATTGAAGAACTGCATCATGAACATTACCACCGCGGTTGTAGCGCAAATCAAGAATTAAAGCATCACGATGGATGGCTTCGGTGGTCATGTCGATCATAAAATCTGAAAGACTTCCATTACCCATGTCTTTCATATAAGCATAAGCTACCTTTTCATTGGTTTTATTATCTACTCTCTTCTGGTTATTGTCAATCCATTCGTCATACAATAGCGTATTTAACTCACGCGAGCTAATCGGATGAACATTTACATCAAACTGACTATTTGCCCTTGAAAAAGTAAGGGATATTTCTTGCGGCAATGAGGCGAAGGAGAAATAAGATAATCTGTTTTTAGATTCATCTACATCAGTTCCGTTTACTTTAACAAGTTTGTCACCTGGTTTTACGGCAATATTGTATAAATCTAATGGCGAATTATCAACTATTCGGGCAACCTGATATGGATTATTTTGGTCAAAAACGATTCCTGTTTCAGCGTTAGCAACCCGGTAAAAAGTTTGTTCTTCCTCTCCTCTGGTATTAAATCCAAGGTGTGAGCCATTCAATTCACCCAACATATCATTTAACAATGTTCTTAAATTATCCCTGTTTTTAATATGAGGGAAAAATTTCTGACTCTGTTTCAAGATGTTCTTCCAATCGGTTCCATGAAAGTTCCCATCATAAAAATTCTCGTCTAAGGCAGCCCAATTTTCATAATACATTTGCACAAACTCTTCATTGAGTACCTTACTAAACTCATAGCTGACATCAATTTTAGAAGTTTTATTCTGATTCAAATTTAATTCATGAATGGTTCCGGAAACAAGGGCATAAAAGTTGTCTTTTACATATACTATATCACTAATCCTGCCATTAACAATCTTATCAGTCTCGGGCCTGTCAAAAGGATCAAGTGTCATTTTCCAAAGCCCACTTTCGCCCTTATCGTGATTTGATTGGAATAACACTATGGTTTTACCTTTCACGTCAAAAACCATAGGTGAATATTGTTGTCCACCTCTTACCGTAAGTCTTTCCCAACGTTTTGCAAGATTTTTTAAATCAATAATTACATCAGGTTTGGTGCTATCCTTTTTTTGTTCTTTAGCAAAAAGGGCATCATATTCATCTAATTTAAAATCTTTTGCGAAACGAAATAAAGGGAGACGATACAAAGCATTATCATCAGAACCTCGAGGGAATCCAGTTCCATATCGGTCTGCTGAGAAATACAGATATTTACCATCAGGCGACCATGATGGATCATCCTCAGAAACACCATTATTGGTTAGATTTATACTTTTCTTGGTTTTCAAATTATAAAGAAAGATATCGCGCTCAAAATTCCGATAAGCGGTATAACTTAAATATTCATCATTTGGAGAAAAACTTGGCCCCTGGCCTCTAAACCAAAATTCATCATCAACCAGATTGGTAATCTTAAATGATTCTAAATCAATCATTTTTATATGCTTGGCTCCGCTGATATAAACCGCCTGTGTTTTGGCATGGTTTAATTCGAGTTCCCTAACTGTTTCACTTTCGTTAGTTAACATTTTTTCTACACCGTCGGCCACCGCACTAATGCTATACAAATTGGCCCAACCTTTCTGGGTACGGGTGTAAATTAAAGTTTTATTATCCTTCATCCATTTGACTTCAGTAACTCTTTCAGCAGGATTGGTTTTCATTTCTTTAACGAATTTTCCTTTCACATCCGAAACAAATAAACGTCCACGAGAAACAAAAGCCATTTTTTTATCATCAGCCGAAACATCAAAAGCAGTAATTTTTCCTTTTACATCATAACTTTTAACCGTATTCAAAACATCTGCTTCAAATAATTGAACCTTAGGTTTGCTGGTTTTCTTCGAGTTAACATCATACACATAAAGCTGATATTCTTTACAAAACACAACTTTTTCTCCGTTTACGCTCACTTGCGGACGTTTAATTGAAGTTTTAAAACTGGTAAGTTGCGTTTTTACAGCACCATCAAAAGTATAAAGGTTATACTCTTTATTAAATTCATCTGATACAAAATATAATTTTCCACTTTGGTCAACAGTCGGCCAAAAATCTTTTCCTTCATAGCTAGTAAGCATTTTAAATTCATCCTTACTTGGATCGTAAAATTTAATGTCGGGATTATGATCGCCCACATATCTTTTACGCTGCGGAAACATAAAGCTTTCCCATGATTCAGTAAAATAATATCCATCAGAAACCGGATCTTTTACCACATGGTGTGGCATATTAAAATAATTCTCACCAAACAATCTTTTAGGAGTTTGTCCATCAATTGCTACCTCAAAAGAAGTAAATGTATTGTATCTATTAGAAGTAAAATAAACCGACTTCGAGTCCCATGACCAACTTTCAACCAAGTCGTTAGCATCATGTTTGGTAAGTTGCTTCATGGCACCTCCTTTTGAAGGCATGATATAAACATCTGCGTTCCCATTTTGAGTTGACGAAAATGCCAACCATTCACCATCGGGAGAAAACCTTGGATTAGATTCAATTCCTTCAAGGGCAGTTAACCTAAAGGCAGTTCCACCGTTCACACCAACTTTCCATAAATCGCTTTCATAAACAAAAACAATGTCTTTGGCATCTGGAGATAAAGTTGGGTTTGAAATAAAATAAGGGCCTTCATTTTCGGAATAAACACCCGTAAAAGCCAGCATTAACAGGCTTATTAAAATTAGAGTTCTTTTCATTATTAAAATTTTTGATTGTGATAAAAAATTGGATTTCCGACCATCAGCTATCCCTAAATTAATCATCAAATATTTGGCTATAAAACAAAAGTAAATTTAATAAAAGATTATAATTTGATTACCGATTATAAATTTAATTGATAAACAATCAATAATTTGATATAAACAATTACAATTATCAGATTAAGAAATTTTTAAATTGACTATATTTACTTAGTTAAATTTTTCATAAATAATGGATTTTTTTCCTAAACCTATAAATTAACCAAAGCATAAAAAATGAGTAGCATAAAAGGTACAAAAACAGAGCAAAACCTACTGAAAGCTTTTGCCGGAGAATCACAAGCACGGATGCGGTATAACTATTTTGCAAAACAAGCAAAAAAAGATGGACTGGAACAAATTGCAGCCATTTTCGAAGAAACTGCGATCAATGAAATGGCTCATGCCAAGCGCTTTTTTAAATTTCTTGAAGGTGGAATGGTTGAAATTACAGCTTCTTATACTGCCGGAATAATCGGCACAACTATGGAAAATCTTCAAGCAGCAGCAGATGGTGAAAATGAGGAATGGACTGAACTTTATCCTGAATTTGCAAAAATTGCGGAAGAAGAAGGATTTAAAGAAATAGCAACTGCATTTAAAATGATTGCTAAAGTTGAAAAAGCACATGAAGCAAGATATCGCCAACTTTACACCAATCTGGAAGAAGGCAAAGTGTTTGAAAGAGATGGTGTATATGTTTGGAAGTGCAGAAACTGTGGTTACTTACACGAAGGCAAAAAGGCACTAAAAGCTTGTCCTGCATGCTTACATCCACAATCATATTTTGAAATTAAGGAAACAAACCACTGAAATATACAAGACACAAGATTCAAGATTTTTGATCATCTTTTTCAGACAAAAATTGATTTCTAAATCAATTTTTGTCTGATGTATTGTCTAAACTATTTATCATTTTTTAGCGTATTTCAGCAATTATTATTTATTGCATCTAAACATAACATGATATAAAATGCAAAAATCTTAACTTTGTTCCATAACCAAAAACACAACAAATGAAAAATATCAAAACCTACCTGCTCTCATTGAGCCTGATTATTTTAATCTTGGGAGGCTGTTCTCAGGAAAAGAAAAATACAGCCATCGATATAAATAATATGGATTTAACTGTAAATCCGGGTGATGACTTTTTTCACTATGTAAATGGAGGATATTTAAAAGATCTCACCATCCCTGACGATAAAACCAGTTATAACGTATTTAATATTTTGAGAGAAAATGTGGATGAAAACATTCACAATATCTTAGAAGAGGTTTCAAAAATTCAGGGTGCTGAAAAGGGAAGTGCCACCCAACAAATCAGTGATTTTTATTTTACCGGCATGGATCTTGAAAAAATTAATCGAGATGGGATAAAACCGCTTCAAAAAGAATTCCAGATGATTAATGAAATTGAAACACTGGGACAATTTCAGGATATGGTGGCTTATATGCATCTACATGGCCTGGATCCACTTTTTGGTGGCGGCGTTGAGCAAGATCTGGCCGACAATACCAAACTTAGGTATTACCTGGCTCAGGCAGGAGTGGGATTAACAGACGTTGAAGACTATACCAAAGAAGACGAACGATCGCAAGAAGTCAGAGCAGCATATGTCAAACATATTGCGAATATGCTTGTTTTGGCAGGAGAAGATGGAATGCAATCCGGAAGATGGGCAGAAGCAATCATGGAAATTGAAACTTTTTTAGCACAGCATTCGAAAACAAATCTGGAAATGCGGAATATTCCTGCTTTGTATAATTTAATGAGCATCGATTCGCTACAAACTTTAATTCCTGATTTCGATTTGGAAAGTTATTTTGCAAAAATCAGTAATCAGGATTTTGGTGATTTCGTAGTCATGTCTCCTAAATTTTTCGAAGCTATTGGGACACTATTATCCGAAACCAAACTTGAAGATTTAAAAATTTACTTAAAATGGAACTTAATCAATCGATCAGCCGATTACTTAAGCGATGAATTCGTAAATGCAGATTATAAATTTTATTCTGAATTCCTTTCGGGAAGTAAACAAATTCAAGATCGATGGAAACGTGTTACACAAACAACCAACAGAATGATGGCTGAACCTCTTGGCCAGCTTTATGTTGAAAAACATTTCCCTCCTTCATCAAAAGAACAAATGAATGCTTTGGTTGCAAATTTAAAAGTTGCACTCAAAAAACGAATTGAAAATTTGGAATGGATGAGTGAAGGAACCAAAGAAGCTGCATTGGATAAATTAGCTACAATGAAAGTTAAGATTGGATATCCTGATAAATGGGATGATTATTCAAAACTCGTAATTGAAAGAGATTCTTATTTAGAGAATGTTCGACGAGTGAATTATTTTGCTGTTCAAAAAAATCTTAAGAAATTTAGCGAACCTATTGATCCCGATGAATGGGGAATGAGCCCTCAAACTGTGAATGCAGGTTATAATCCGCTTAAAAATGACATCACTTTTCCTGCCGGAATTTTACAAGCACCTTATTTTAATCCGGAAGCAGACGATGCCGTTAACTATGGAGCAATTGGTGTTGTAATCGGCCATGAAATGACCCACGGATTTGACGATCAGGGACGTAATTTTGATAAAAATGGACGTATGACTAATTGGTGGACAGCGAACGATTCTGAAGAATTTATGAAACGAGCGCAACTATTGGTTGAACAATACAATGGATTTAAAGTTACGGAAGATTTAAATCTTAACGGACAACTAAGCTTAGGAGAAAATATCGCCGATTTTGGTGGATTGACTATTTCATTAGAAGCTTATAAAATGAGTTTAGAAGGAAAAGAAGCTCCAGCAAACATCGACGGATTTACTGATATTCAGCGTTTTTTTCTTAGCTATGGACAAATCTGGAGAGGTAAAATTCGCGAAAAGGCATTGGTTAGAAAAACACAGGAAGATGTGCATCCCTGGGGTGAATATCGTGTAAATGGAGCACCATTTAATGTTCCTGAATTTTATGAAGCCTTTAACATTAAACCAGAAGATGCTTTGTTCAGAACTGTTGAACAACGTCCAGTGATTTGGTAATTATTTGTTTTGAAAAAACATAATTTTAGAAGAGCTTGCAGATGCAGGCTCTTTTTTTTATTCTATCTTTGAACAACTAACTTTTCAATTCTAAATACTATGAAAAAACTAATCTTATTACTTTTTATAATTCTATCTTCACAAATAAATGCGCAAGAAGAAGCGGCTAAGACTGCCCTTATCATTATCGACATCCAGGAATTTTACTACCCGGGCGGATCATCAGAATTATTTGAACCCGAAGCGGCAGGAAAAAAAGCCCGGCAAGTCTTAGAAAAATTCAGAGAGAACAAAGACCTCGTTATTCATGTGAGACATAATGCTAAAAAAGGTGGAGAAATACATCAGGATGTTGCTCCCATTAAAGGTGAAAAAGTAATTAGTAAAAATCAGGTAAATAGTTTTCGTGATACTGATCTGCTAGATTATCTTCATGAAAATAAAATTACAGACCTGGTGCTCGTTGGCATGCAGACCAACATGTGCCTTGAAGCAGCGACACGAGCCGGTGCTGATTTTGGATTTAAGTGCACAGTGATTGAAGATGCTTGTACGACCAAGGATCAAAAATTCGGAGATCATGTTGTAAAGGCAAGAGATGTTCATTATGTAGCTTTAGCAACACTCAGGGCTTATGCCACAATTACAGATACAAAAACTTATTTGGGGAAGTAGGCTGATTGTTAACTTATTTTAATTAAATATTCTGTGGAGATTCAGTAGTCATTCTTTAGTCATACAATTGAAATACATGGCAATACAGTAGTAATACATGGTAATATCGTCGAAGAGATTCGTGAATACTTTAACACATTAACACAAATTAAAATACGCCGGAGGGTATCCTCAAGCATTAATTAAATTTTATGAACAAAGATTTATTAAAAGTTGGCCTTGCTCAAATTGCACCAATCTGGTTAGATCGAAAAAAAACGACACAAAAAATTGCTGAATATATCAAGAAAGCTGCGGCAGAAAAATGCCAATTGGTAACTTTTGGTGAAGCTATCCTGCCAGGATATCCATTCTGGATTGAACGAACCGAAGGATCCAGGTTTAATTCTCCAATTCAAAAAGAGATGTACGCACTTTATTTAGATCAGGCAGTTCAAATTGAAACGGGTGATTTAGATTTGATTTGTAAAACAGCACTGAAAAACAAGATAGCAGTAGTTGTTGGGATAATGGAACGTGCAAAAAACCGAGGAGGACATAGTGTTTACGCATCTTTGGTTTATATTAATGAACAAGGCGAAATTAAAAGTGTGCATCGAAAACTGATGCCAACTTACGAAGAACGTTTGTGCTGGGCACCTGGTGATGGTTATGGCCTGCAGGTTCATAAACTGGGAGCTTTCACTATTGGAGGTTTAAATTGTTGGGAGAATTGGATGCCACTTTCAAGGACAGCCCTCTACGCACAAGGTGAAGATTTACACGTGGCCATTTGGCCCGGTGGCTACCATAACACACACGATTTAACTAAATTTATGGCGAAAGAAGGTCGCTCTTTTGTGATTTCTGTTTCAGGAATTATGCGAAAATCAGATATTACAGATAACATCCCTCATGCAGCGCTAATCAAAGAAAACAGTAACGATTTTCTGGCCAACGGTGGAAGTTGTATTTCCGGACCTGATGGAGAATGGATCATTGAACCTCAACTTGAAACCGAGGGTTTATTTACCGCTACTCTTGATCATGCTAAGGTTAGGGAAGAACGTCATAATTTTGACCCGGTTGGGCATTATTCAAGACCCGATGTGACCAAATTAGTAGTAAATCGAAAAAGACAATCGATTATTGATTTTGAAGATTAGTAATAGATATTGCCTTAACAATAAGAATGCTATAGAACTAGAGGCAAATAGACGATGCTCATCGTCACTTTTATAATATAAATCCTAATTCCAAGCTTACGAATCATCATCAAACTGATACCACTGTTAAATTCTGTTATGAAAATCAGAGGGCAAAAAATGCATTCTTTTCTAATAATTAAGATTAAATAGAAACCTGTCTAGACTAACATATTCACAATGATCAAATCACAAAATCTAACTAGATGAATTAATATTGGCAATTATTATATCAATTTTTAAAATTTAACAAAATTTTACTTATACATTCACTTGCCAGTTTGTGGATTTTTATACCTTTGTATTCAGTTTTAAATTAAAAGAATAAAACCTCCCCAAAAGCAAAAACGCAAAATTTATAATTTAAGAGCTAGCAATTTGTTCGTTTCATAGATGAATTTTTAATTGCTGATTTTCCCCTGGAGTCTGTGGTTAGAACTTCAGGGGTTTTTTTGAAAAAAAACAGGTTTTGATGGTACTTGAAATTATCTCAAAAAAGATGATTAATTAATCCGGTTTTAGACTCCTACTCTAAAATAGCTCCAGTAAAACTGATACCTTCCCATTACTTCTTCTATTATTATTAAAACAGAAAGAAGGAGGAAAAGAGCCTTAACATGCTCAAAAACAAAGGCTGGTTTTGAGATCATATTCAAGAGATACAGCAAACCAAACAGCACTACAACCATTACAATCATTCGAATAATAAAAACGATAAAGTAAGCACCCTTAGAAAAACTTATTTGTTCAATCCCGGTAAATGCAAAACCTGATAGCAAATACTGGTGAAATGACGAACTAAGAATTAATATTCCCATTATCACAATCATAAAAATCAATAACTGCTTGAGTATTCCGAAATCTGGTTCGGCAGTTTTTGATGTGAAAATGAACAGTGTTATACCGATTGTACCTAATAATAATACCGATCCGAAAAAGCTCAGCGGTGTATAAATATGATTCCAGCTTGGAGCGGTCGGAATCATGTAAATCCCAATCATGGATAAAATTAAACCCACCCCACTCAACATACTGAAAACAATAAAAAATTTTGAAGCAGCATCCGGCCAATTTAATATGTTGCTCATCATGAATAAAAGCATTCCAAATCCAAATATCGCAAGCAAAAGAATTTCTTTGCTTATCCATGAACCTTTCAAATTATTCAATGAGTTATAAGCATGAAATGGACTACCCAAATGGAGTAATGATAATAGCGTAGCTGCAAGAATAAGAATTAAAACTATAAACTCCGGCGATCGGAAGCTTATGCCAGTGCTTAAGTTCTCATAAATGGTATTATTCAGAAAGAAAAGAAATCCCAAAGCCAGAACAAGGCCAACGCTAATTTGACTTAATAATGTAAACGAAATCAACGACCATTCTCCATTATGCATATTTGATTTCCTCCATATTTACAACCTCCGGATTTAATTCTTTTGCCATGTGCGCATCCTTATGAGGTTTAATGACTATTGATGGTTTGGTAATTTCAGGATTCGGTAATGGATAAACATGCTCCTTTTCGCCATACTTTTTAACCAAATCAGAATAAGTTCCAAAATCAAAACTTCGCGTAGGGCATGCATCAACACAACTCGGATTTTTACCTTCATCTATGTAATCTGCACACAAATCGCATTTGCCCATAACTCCTTTCTCCTCATTATATTGTGGAGCTCCATAGGGGCAAACCCATGAACAATATTTACAACCGATGCAAATATTCTGATTAATGGTCACAATGCCATCTTCTCTTTTTTGAATGGCTTGTGTTGGGCAATTCTTTAAGCAGATCGGATCTTCGCAATGATTACAAGAAAGCGAAATATTGTAGGCATAAATATTAGGCACCCACGTATTTCCTTTTTGTTCCCATTCACCCCCAGTCACTTCATAAACCCTGCGCCACAAAGTGCCCAACGCAAGATCATTTTTGTCCTTGCATGCCACCTGACAGGTTTTACAACCTGAACAATTTCTCGAATCAAAATAAAAAGCCAGTCCTTCCATCTTATGCTTTATATTTTACGGCTTGCGCCATGATTGTATGTTGTGCGTTACCAAAAGCCAATGGTGTCCAACGCTCTGACGTGAGCGTATTAACCGACCCTCCAACATCATTTCCATTTTTATCGGGTTTCCACCAGGCACCTTGAGGGATCGCAATTACCCCGGGCATAATTCGTTTGGTAAGTCTGCATTTTAAAATGACAGTTCCTCTGTCGTTGAAAACCTTTACTTGGTCACCATTTTTAATATTGCGCGATTTTGCATCAATCTCATTTATAAAAATTCGTTGTGGAAATGCCTCGCTCAACCAATTATTATTATCATGTGTTGAATGTACTCTTGGCATATAATGAGGCCCAATTACCTGTAAAGGAAATTTTTCAGCTTCAGATCCAAAAGGACTCTCCCACTCCTGAATGTATTTTGGTACAGCCGGTATTTCCTGCGGATCATTCTTTTCAAATAATTGTTTTGAAAATATTTCAATCTTTCCTGATTCGGTTTGAAGCGGATATTTCTCAGGATCTTTTCTAAAATCTCTAAAAGCAACTTTTGGTTCTGTAACCGGCAATGAATAAACCCCGACATTACTTTCTTCCATCTCGGTTAAAGTTGGAATATCAGGAAAACGGGTTTCTTTATAACGGCCCATTAAATAATCTATCCATTGTTTTTCATTCCGACCTTCTGTGTATTCATATCCAATTCCCAATTTTTCAGCAATCGCGGCACAAATGGCATAATCGCTTTTGGTTTCCCAGGGTGTTTCTAAAATCTGTGGTTGCAAAATGAGTTCATCACCGTATTTCCATCCATCTTCCATTCCCCAGGTTTCAAACTGCGTACATGCAGGCAACAGTAGATCGGCAAACTGCGCAGTTGGCGTGATGAAATTATCCTGAACAACAAAAAATTCAACCTTCGATTCATCTTTCATGATTTCGACCGCACGATTAACATTCCCATGTTGATTTATAATGGCATTGGAGGCCACAGCCCAAATCATTTTAATATCTGTACTCAGTTTATCAACTCCAACAACACCATCTTTAGCAGTCATCCCTTTACCTCTGAGTACAGCTTCCGTCCACAAGAAGGATGGAATTTTTGCTTTTACAGGATTTTTTAAAGTCGGAAATACGTTCCAAAATGGACCTCCGTCATCTGCCTGAAGTGCAATTCCACTCGCCCAACCACCAGAAATACCCACATTGCCTGTGATTGCTGCAAGTACGCATCCACCCCTTACAACTTGCTCGCCATAAGCACGTCGTTGCATACCATAACCTTGGTAGAGCATTGCAGGTTTTGTGTTGGCATATTCCCTTGCAATTCTGGCAATGGTTTCTTTTGGAATTCCTGTTATTTCCTCCGCCCATTCCGGGGTTTTAGGAAGTTTATCCTTTATACCTAAGATATATTCTTTATAATTTTCTTCCTTTTCAAAACCCTCCGGCATTTGACTTTCATCAAATCCAAGACAATAGGTAGAAACAAAATCCTGATCATGTAAGTTTTCAGTAATCATTACATAAGCCATGGCACTCATCATGGCCATGTCAGTTCCTGGTCTGATTGGAATCCATTCGTCGGCCAAAGAAACAGCACTCATGGTCATTCGGGGATCGATACAAACTAATTTGGCACCATTTTCACGTGCTTTTCTTAAAAAATATTCGGTGTTTGTTCCATCGCGAAGTTCTGCCGGGTTCCATCCCCACATTAAAATATATTTGCAATTCAACCAGTCTTGACGCTGATTACCGGTGACTCGAGTACCATAGACTGTAGGAGTTGCTTGATTAATGCACGCCCAACTATATGAATTATAATAACCTAAGGCACCTCCATACATATGTAGTAATCGATCAGCAGGCCATTTGCCACATACTTGATTATAGCCACCCGTTCCATATGGAATATATAAAGCTTCACTGCCATATTTTTCCTTGATCCGATTGATATTCTTAGCCATCAAATCCGTGGCTTCATCCCAACTAATGCGCTCAAATTTTGCCTCTCCCCTCTTTCCCACTCTTTTCATGGGGTATTTTAACCTGTCAACATGATCTTGTCGCGGTCGATACCCACGCCCGCGGATACAAGCGCGTAATTGAGGATCTTCAATGGAATCATTTGGGCGATCATCAGTTTCGATTCTGGTAATTACACCTTCTTTCACATAAACCTTTAATAAACACCTGCCACCACAATTATGAGAAGGGCATCCTACCCTCACCATTCGTTCGTCTCCGGAGAAAGTCGAGGCAACTTTTTTGATCTGTTCTGTGGTCATGAGTTTTGCAAGCACCGACTTAGCCGTTAACAGACCACCTGAACCCAACGCACTCATTTTTAAAAATCTTCTTCTTTCCACAATCAAACAGATTGATAAATTAAAACTTGAATTGGCATAAAATTATAAAAAAACAAAATAGCTTTCTCACGATTTATCTAATATGAAATTATTCTTAATTACAATACTTTTCCTTTCTGTTTTTTCATAAAATGATATTTTTAATTACTATTTTTCTAATTAAGGAAACATTTCCAGAAATTTTGAAAGCTAAAATGCATTTCCTTTATAGCAACCTTAAAACTAATTAAACTAGATTTAGCTTTTTCATTTCTCTTTCTTCTTTAGAAAGTATTATCTTTTCCTGAGAAAAAATAAAATGTCGGGAGAATGACGTGTAAAATTAGTGGCGTCGTACCCGACAATTATAGCAAATTTGCAAGAAAACATTTTATGACAATAGGTGAGAAAATAAAACAACTCAGAATTAGCCGCGGTATGACACAAGAAGACCTCGCTGCTAAAACTGATTTGAGCGTACGGACGATTCAAAGAATTGAAAATGATGAAGTAGATCCAAGGCTCTACACCCTTAATCTGATTGCAAATGCGCTCGAGGTTGATCTTGAAGCATTGAATGAGAAAAAAGAAGAAATGGCTCAACAAAAGTTGGATTCAGAAAACCAAAAATGGTTTGCCTTAATCCACCTAAGTGGTTTATTTTGTTGCTTAATTCCTCCCCTACTCATTTGGATTTGGAAAAAAGATACGATTCCTGGAATTAATAAACATGCCATTCAAGTTCTAAATTTTCAGATCAGCATGTGGATATATTTATTCTCTGCTGCCATGTTGGTATTTTTAATCATAGGTCTCCCAATTTTAATATTTTTGGGTTTATGGAGTACAATTATAATTATTCTTAATAGTTTGAGGGTGCTGAATAATCAAGAAGTAAAGTATCCTTTTAGCTTAAATCTTCTCAAGTTAAAATAAATTTTGATATCCCGGGGTGATACCCTATAGGGCATCTCACCACTTTTTTAACTTATAACTATCTGACTAACTAATTACTAGTTTCATTTTAACATTTTTTACGAAATACTTCGTACTTCTTTCTTGACTTTTAAAAATTCCATGTATACATTTGTTTACGAAACTATTCGTAGATAAACAAAAAATGGAAAATTCAAAATTAAAACCCACCGAATCAGAACTTGAAATCCTTCAGGTAATTTGGGAATTTGGCTCAAGCACTGTTCGGTTTATTAATGATCGCTTAAATCAAAATAAAAAAGTGGGATACACCACGACTTTAAAGCTGATGCAGATCATGACAGAAAAAGGGATCCTTAGCAGAAACACAGAAAGCAGAACCCATATTTATTCATCGCTTATTACTCAGGATGAAGCCCAGCAGCAAATGCTTGATAAATTGCTCAAATCCGTTTTTGGTGGTTCCGCAAAAAATTTGGTAATTCAGGCTTTAGGAAATCATAAATCGACTAAAACTGAGTTGGAGGAAATTAAAAAACTGATTCAAGAATTGGAAGGAGGTGAAAAATGAGTTTCACAGAAAGCATCTTATCCTCAAAATTACTTTCATCATTTGGTTGGACCATCATCCACTCTATTTGGATTGGAGGTGTCATTTTTCTGTTCGCCTGGATACTGCTTTATTTATTCAGAAACGGCAAAGCTAATCATCGATATTCAATTGCTGTCGGGAGTTTATTCGTTTTTCTCATTCTGGTAATAGTTGCATTTTTTAAAGTTTACGCACTTCAAAATATTAACTATGGATTAAACTTAAGCATTGGCGAAAACTTCCGAAATCTATCCAATAACTTCATCGAAGCTGGCAATCTGACAAATTTAACGAATAATTTCTCTCTCGATTCTATTCAAAATTACATCAATCAAAACATTCCAATACTAGTTGTAGTATGGCTAATTGGCTTGCTATTTTTCAGTCTTCGATTTATTGGTGGTTTGCTCTACACCTATCGCATGCGATCCAATTCTCAAAAAATTAAGAGCAGTGAGTTAAATGGAATTCTTAATCACATCATACAGAAAATTGAACTAAAATCTAAAGTTCAAATTAAAGAAACATCCCTTATCAGCACCCCCATGGTGATTGGTTTCATCAAGCCAATTATTTTACTTCCATTGGGCATGGCTAACGGGCTTTCCTTGCACCAGGTAGAAGCCATACTTTTTCATGAAATTGCCCACATTTACAGGTATGATTATCTCGTAAACCTGATTCAATCGATGGTTGAAGTCATCCTTTTTTACCACCCCGTTGTTTGGTGGCTGTCCTCACATATTCGTGCCGAGCGCGAAAATATTTGTGATGATATTGCCATTGAGCATACAGGGAGTGCATTAAACTATGCAAAGGCTTTGACCCATCTTCAGGAATTAAATAAACAAACACCGGACATTGTGCTGGCATTTTCAAACAAAAAATATCGCTTTATGAACAGAATTAGAAGATTACTCGGATTGCCTTTAATTGAAAACAATTTAATTGAAGGATTGATTTCATCACTTTTACTAATTGTAAGTATTGTTTTGTTTACAACCCATACAGGACCGGTTTTGGCTCAAGTGGATAATAAAAACTCAACAAACATTGAGTTACCTCAACAAAAGGATCAAAATCAGGAAAAAAAGACTCAACAAGAAAGTCAAAAAATCAAAGATACTCAACAGAAAACTGCAAAAATGCTTAAAGAAGATTCTAAGATGATTCAATCAATGATACAAAAACAAAATGAGCTAAGGAAGCAGAATAAAATTGATCAGAGATCTTATGAATCAAAAATAAAATTACTTGAATTACAAGCATCACATATTACAGATTGGGCAAAAATAAACGCAAGCGATCTTGATCCGAAATTAAAATATGAAAAAATTGAGATGGCTAAAAAAATATTTCTCGAAAAGCAGGCTAAGCTGAAAGAACTAGAGAAACAGCAAATTCAATCAAGTTCTCAAAAAATGGCTCAGCTTTCCCAAATGGAACAGAAAAAACTTCAAAAAAAGATCGCTAATCAAAAGAACCTGAGCGAAGAACAGCAAAAAAAGCTGCAATATGAATTGCAAAAAATGGAAGAATATCAAAAAAAAGCTGCCCAGTTTACGCAACAAAAGGCTGAAGAACTCAAAAAAAAGCAAGAATTCCTAAAGCAAGTTCAATTAGAAATGGAACAGACCGAACCTTCGGAAGAAAAAATGGCAAAATTTAAAGCCATGGAAAAAGAATTGGCTATTCAGGAAGCTAAGTTTGCTGAGATGAAAATGATTCAGGAGAAGAAAATGAAAGAAATGGAAAGCCGTATGAAGGATAAAATAGCTGATATCAGAGAGATTGATAAATTGGAAGAGGCTGAAATGGAAAGAGAAATTGAGAAAATAATGGAGGTTGAGAAGATTCGCGAAGCGATGATGGAGAACGAAATTGAAAAAGCCAAGGAATTTGAGAAAATAATGGAAGCAGAAATGCCCAAAGAAGATGAAATGGAAAGAGAAATGGATGAGCATATAAAAAAAGCCAGACTTGCTGACGCTGACATGTTAAGTAAAGAAATAACCTATAAAAAAGCAATTGAAATTTTTGCCAAAAATCTGGTTGCGGATGGATTAATGAAAAAAGATGACCAAATTGAATTTGTTCTCACCACAAAAGAATTAACCATTGCTGGCAGAAAACAATCTAAAAAATACTTTAAAAAATATTCGAAATTATACACCGACACCAAAGGTGAAAAATTAACGGAGGATAAAAAATTCATTTTAAATTTTTAATTTAAATTATTGAAATTAAAATCCGGCTGAATGGCCGGATTTTTTATTTTAGTTTCATACTTTTACGCTAAAAAAAGCATGGCCTATAATTTTGATCAAATCATCGACAGAAAGAATACCAATTCTTATAAACACGACATTAAGCAAACCATATTTGGAACTACAGATGTGTTACCAATGTGGGTAGCGGATATGGATGTAGCCACACCACCTTTCGTTATCGAAGCCCTCAAAAAAAGGTTAAATCATGAGGTATTGGGATATACCTTACGCACAGACTCGTTTAACGATTCAATTATAAATTGGATGAATAAAAGACATGGTTGGAAAATTGATAAGGACTGGATAAAATTCACACCCGGAATCGTTCCGGCGGTAAACATGAGTGTAATTGCATTAAGTAAACCCGGTGATAAGATCTTAATTCAACCACCGGTTTACCATCCCTTCTTTCCGGCTGTAACCGACCATGAACGAGTTCTTCTTTTCAATGAGTTAAAACAAAACTCAGAAGGCATATACGAAATTGATTTTATCGACCTTGAGAAACAATTAAAAGAAGCCAAAATATTTATTTTATGCAATCCCCACAATCCGGTAGGACGAGCGTGGAATTATGAAGAATTAAAAAAAATGGGTGAATTATGCATCAAACATAAAGTGACTATTTTATCTGATGACATTCATTCAGATCTAATACTTCCAGGCTATAAACACATCCCAATAGCTTCAATTTCTGAGGAAATTGCGCAACAAACAATTACTTATATGGCTCCAAGCAAGACATTTAACCTTGCGGGTTTAGCCACTTCATTTGCCATTTCAAAAAATGAAGCCCTACTTAACGGACTTCAACATCAAATTAATATTCTACACTTAGGAATGGGTAATCTTTTTGGAGCAATCGCCTTAGAGGCGGCTTATAACAATGGTGCTTTATGGGTTGATGAACTGAATGCTTATGTGGCTGAAAACGCAAAATATGTGGATGAATTTTTAAAAGAAAACTTGCCTCAAATTAAATTAATTAAGCCCGAAGCCACTTATTTGCTGTGGTTAGATTTCAGAGAACTTGGATTAGAAGAGGATGAGCTCAAGAAGTTTATGATCGAAAAGGCTAAATTAGGGTTTAATAATGGTGCGATGTTTGGATCGGGCGGCTCTGGATTCCAGCGGATGAATGTAGGTTGTCCGAAAGATACAGTAATTAAGGCAATGGATCAACTGTTGAAAGCATTTCAACTTAGATAAATTTTAGGATACTAGTTTCTAGTTACTGGTTTCTAATCGAAAATAAAAATTAAAAATGAAAATTAAAGCAGCAGTTATACAAGCAACGCCCGTTTTCTTTGATATTGATAAAACCATTGACAAAATTGAGCGCATTGTTGAAGAAAATTCAAAAAAAGGAAGTCAGCTCATTCTCTTTCCCGAGTCATTTATTCCGGGATATCCCCGAGGTTTTAGTTTCGGATCTAATGTTGGCAAACGGACTGATGAAGGTCGTGAAGTTTATAAAATTTATTTGGAAAACAGTCTTGAAATCGGAAGTAAACATTTTGATCGACTCGCAGAAATAAGTAAAAAAAACAAGGTTTATCTGGTAATTGGAGCTACGGAAAGGGAAGCGAAAAATGGCAGCTTATATTGTTCGATGTTTTATTTCTCACCAAAAAGCGGATTTTTGGGTCGTCATCAAAAAATCAAACCAACCGGTGTTGAACGCTTAATTTGGGGTGAGGGTGACGGAAGCTCACTCGTCAGTTTTGACACCAAAATTGGGAAGTTAGGTGGATTAATTTGTTGGGAAAATTACATGCCCGAAGCCCGCATGAGCATGTATAAAAAAGGGGTTGAAATTTATTTGGCTCCCACAGCTGATGCACGTCCATCATGGACCGATACCATGAAACATATTGCATTGGAAGGCAGATGCTTTGTTTTAGGATGTAATCAATATTTTGAGAAAAAAGATTACCCAGCTGAGTACCAGAAACTAGTCAAGGACGAATCAGAAATACTTTCCGCTGGAGGAAGCATCATTGTTGCTCCAAGTGGAGATGTCATAGCTGGGCCACTTTTCGGAGAAGAAGGCGTTTTGACTGCTGAACTTGACTTGAGTGAGATCAGTAAGTTTAAAATGGATTTTGATGTAAATGGTCATTATTCCCGAAACGATATTTTCAACTTCAATGTGAGCAAACAACCTGAAATGATATCAGAATAAATTATAACAATTTAATTAATTAAAGGGATAATTAGATAAATTATAATCACAAAAAGTGTTCTTACTCTCAAATTATCATTACCAATTTCCATTAAAACAAGTCAATAAAATTTAGATAACGGATTACTTTTACTTTATTTATTGATAACCTGTGACGGTTCACATAGCTTGATTTAACAGGTCATCAAAATACCAATTTCAAATATTTGAAATTTCATATTTGACAATTAATACAAATTTGTTTTTATTAACAGTGTTAATTATATTTGCAGTGTTAATTATTAAATTATGGGCATAGTAGAAAGAAGAGAAAAAGAAAAAAACAGGATGAAAGAAAAAATAATCAAAGCATCCATAAAAATTTTTGTTAAAAATGGATATGAAAACACATCCATGCGGAAAATTGCCCAAGAAATTGAATACAGTCCAACAACCATATACTTGTACTTTAAGAACAAAACAGAACTTTTTTATCATATTCATGAATCTCTGTTTGAAAAATTATATAAAAATTTATTAAGTAAAACGGATTTTGAAACACCGATTGAAAGATTACGTTTCATTGCCAAATCATTCGTTAGCTTTGCAATTAACAACAAGGAGAGTTATAGGTTGTTGCTAGTGATTAAGACTCCTTCAACTGATATTAATAATGAAAACACATGGAATTTTGGAATAAAGTGTCTATCCCTTTTTGAGAATGCAATTGATGAATTACAAATAGATTTAAATGGCTTTCAGAAAGAATCATTAACATTTAGTCTTATATCCTATTTGCATGGTATTTCATCGTTAACAATACAAGAAAGGATACCTGAAAAATATAAATCGAATATTGACGAACTCATAAATGAGGCCATTTCTTTGATCAACAATTTTATTCAAAAAATAAAATCATGAAAGCACTGAAATTGATTTTCAAAAGAATAATGCAAATTATCTTGTCATTATTAGTTTTAATTGCACTATTTATACTCATAATCTCCATTTTTAACTTAACTCCTGATTATTCCAAAAAACTGACGGTTGCCGGATATCCGATGAATACCATAAAATATATTCAACTTGACAAAGAAACCAACATATGGATAAGTATATGGCTACCAGAAAGTTTAAAATCAGGAGAAAAAATTCCTACACTTATTGAAACAAGCCGATATGCCCAGCATTTTGAGATGGGTTGGCTTTACAAATGCATGCAAATATTATTGGGTACAGAAGATATTAATTATAGCTCTGCAAAATCAAAGCTAAACAGAGGTTATGCTTACATTTGGATACAATCTCCTGGTTCATGTCAATCAAGTGGATCACGATATTTAGAATATCCACCTAATGAAATAGATGCTATAAAAAAAGTAATTGACTGGATAGTTGTACAAGACTGGTCAAATCAAAAAGTCGGAGCAATTGGAGGTTCCTATTCAGGAACTACTGCTGATATGAGTTGTGCTACGATGCATCCTGCATTGAAAGCTGTTGCACCAAATGCACCTGATTTCGACTCGTATCAAGTAAATGCACAACCAGGAGGCTTGATGTCAAAAGATTTCTTAACCATTTGGGCAAATTTCACTTATCAAATGGATCAAAATAATGTTGTGGGTTTTATGGAAGCGGCTGAAGGGAAAATGTCATTTTTTGACAAGTTAATTTTAAAATCGACCATCACAAGATTAAAAGAACCAAACAAAGAAGACATTGAAATATATAAAAAAGCAATTGCCGGACATAAAAACAATATATTGCCGACAGAATTTATGAAATTGATAGAATTTAAAGATCTAAAAAACAAAAAAACATTCGGCTATTCAGTAGGAGACATTGCACTATACAATTACAAAACGAAAATTGAAAAAGCAAATGTAAACACATATACACAAGTAGGATGGATGGACTCAGGAGTAACAGAAGGAGCTTTACAAAAGTTCCTCACCATCAATTCTCCACAAATACTCATAATAGGTCCTTCAGGGCATATTTTAAGCAGATTGTCTGATCCTTACGATAATTCGAAAGTTTTCACCGAAGACGAAAAGAATTCTTTCAGTTCAAAATATTGGGAATTTCTGGATAATAACTTAAAAGAGGATGGAAAGCAAGTAAGTAGAAGCATCCAATATTTTACTTATGGAATAAATAGTTGGCATGAAACAACAGTTTGGCCTCCAAAAGGATCTACAAATACAAAATGGTATTTTAATGAGCGAAATAGCCTATCCTTAAATCCTCCTGAAAATGAAACCGGGAACGACAAGTATAAGGTCGATTTTACAGCAACTACCGGCTCAGAAAACAGATGGATGTCACAAATGGGAAAACCGGTTGTTTATCCTGAAAGGTCAGAAGAAGATAAAAAATTGTTAACATATACATCCTTACCCCTTGAAGAAGATACAGAAATTACCGGAAGCCCTACGGTTACCCTTTATGTTTCTTCAACTCATACTGATGGGGCATTCCATATTTATTTTGAAGATGTTACTCCATCTGGAGATGTTGTTTATTTAACAGAAGGTTTATTAAGAGCCATTCACAGAAAGGAAATTTCACGAGAAGAAGCTCCTTATGTTCCGCTAGGGGTTTATCATTCATTTACTCAAAAGGATTCATCGGCGTTAGTTCCTGGTCAAATGAATGAAATAAAAATTACCCTATACCCAATTTCAACTGTATTCAAAAAAGGTCATTCCATAAGGGTTGCAATTGCCGGACACGATGCTGCAATGCAAAGCAAATACCCAAGTGAAGGGGTTCCTGAATTGCAATTTGAAAGAAATATGCTTAATGCTTCAAATATTGAATTGCCTGTTATTTTGAAAAATTAATTAAAATCTCACATATTTTATGAAGGTTATTTCGATTTAAAGAAATGATCAAAGAACCAAGTACTTTACTTTCAAAACATGTTTTAATGAGATAGGTTTGAGTTTTAATAAAATTTAAGGAATTAAATTAGCTAATCCATTGATTTTCGTAGTAATTTTGTAAAAATAAAAAACTGTAATAATATCATTGTCATTAAGTCATGTTTGAATTAGCTTTCATTCCAATTTTTTTAACAATCATCATCATTTTTGCAGCGTCAATGCTCAAAGGGATAACAGGATTCGGGTTTGCGCTTTTGGCTGTTCCTTTACTTTCACTTATATTTCCGATGAGCATGTTGGTTCCGGCATTCGCACTCTTTAATGTGGTAACCAGTGTCTACATCTTATTCGGGCTAAAAGAAAAAGCCAAATGGTATTATATTGTTCCCATGTTTATTGCAAGCCTCGGCGGAATTCCATTAGGGATTTATGCGCTGGAATATATGCATGAAGATACTTTAAAAATCATCACAGGACTTATCGTCATTATTTTTTCATTGAAATTATTAAAAGGTGTTGGTTTGGCGAAAAAACGAATTAAAATGCCTGTATTTTTTGCAGGTTTTTTAAGCGGAATACTCACCAGTAGTGTATCAATTGGAGGTCCGCCATTGGTTATTGCCATGAGCCGCAAAGGTTATAATAAAGAAATTTTCAGGGGAATTTTCTCCTGGTTTACCGTCTTTACCTCACTATTCGCCACTGTGGCTTTCTACATCAGGGGATTTATTACACCCGATACCATAAAGTTCACCGCTTTGGCATTGCCTCTATTGATATTTGGATCGGGATGGGGTAATAAAATTGCGCAAAAAATTCAACAGGAACAATTCCGAAAATTAGTCATCTATATCAATGTTCTTACAGGAATAATCATCGTAATCACAACCTTACTTGCCAAATAGCGTAGTGGTTTATTCCCAAGGTTTAATAAGTACATCAATGGCACCCAGGCCAAATTTAGAAATTGATGCACTTTGATTTTCTATATTTTCGTAATCTTTCAAAATTTTAATAATTGCATTTTTCAGAATGCCGTTTCCAACCCCATGAATGAAAGTTACTTTTTTATAATTATTTTGAATGGCACTTTCGAGACAATCAATAAAATATTTTTTCTGCAGAGCAAACATGTCTCTGCTTTCCATTCCTGAAATATTATCAATGAGTTCAGCAATATGTAAATCAACCTCGGCAATTTTAGGCAAAACCTGATATCTGTCAATTAATGGAATTTCTTTCTTTTCGGCTGCTTTTAACACCTTCGTGGCTTCGAGATCATCTTTAAACTCATCTACTCCAAATTTTTCTTGTAATAATACTTCACTAAGAGAAAAAACCAAAGCATTTTGATTTACAAGTGGAGAATAACGATAACTATTTTCATTATTTAATTTATTGCTTTTGATTTTAAAAGTAGAGTTTGCCGGCGCGATGGCAGCTCCTGCTTTCATATTGTGATATAAAACCTGCACCAGTCCTTCCTTCCAAGCTTCAATTTCTTCACGGTCGAGGCTATTGATTAAAAGTACTGATTCAGATGGGATGGAATTATAATCGTAACCATAAAAAGCACCATCAGCATTTTTTAACAAGAGGTTAAAAAGGATGTCGTAAGGAGTATGATTAACCAAATAAATATCTAATACGCCTGTAATCATCCACTTCTGATCCTGCGGGGCCAGCGCAAGATAAACACCTTCAGCCTCATTTGAAGCTAAATCAATTTTTAACAAATGCTGTTCCGATTCCTGTTGTTCTTCTAAATCATTATTTGATGAAAAATCAATTTTAAAATCTTCCTTGAACATATTTTCAGCATGCCCGGCCGGCTCAATTACAACCAATTCAGAAATCAGAGTTGGAATATCAAAACCATCCTCAACCGCTACATTCACCATTCTTGAACTTATCAACTTACTAACTATTCCACCGCCTTCTTCATTCAAGAACTTTACCTTATCACCTACTTTTAATCCCATAACCCTATTGTTTTGATTTTCTACAAAATTAACATTCCCTAGCGAATAAAACTTAAATACTTTTTGAAAATTAGGGGTGACACCCTTCTGGGTGTCACCCCTATTCAGGGCTTATAATAGCAACCCATCCCCCACCCGGTGCAAGTTCAAGATTCAATCTATCTTGTTTCATCACAGTACGGATTATGGTTCTATAATCACTGGCATAACGATGTGCATTTGGACCATCTCTAAAAACCTGCATTTGATATTTGCCTTCGTTTAGGAAAGATAAATCAATTTCAAATTTCCGAGCCTCATTATTGGTCATGGCGCCAATATACCAATTATTACCTTTTCTTCTGGCTATGGCTATTACTTCACCTATGGTTGCTTTTAAAACTTTTGTCTCATCCCAAACGGTTGGGATTTTAGCAATAAACCGTGTCGTTTCTTCTTCTTTGATATAGTTTGATGGATTATCAGCAAGCATTTGAAGCGGGCTTTCATAAATCACATACATGGCTATTTGATGACATCGGGTTCCCATGCTCATAGGTCTGTTCCACGAAATATCAAAATTTTTGGGTTGTGCATTTATCATGGCACCGGGTGTATAATCCATTGGGCCGGCGAGCATTCGAATAAAGGGAATCGTTAAATTATGGGTTGGGGTTTGTGTATCAGCCCATTTATTTTGTTCCAGTCCTTTAACCCCTTCTCGGGTTAACACATTTGGGTAAGCACGACGCAAACCTGAAGGTTTATAACTTCCATGAAAATCGACCAATAATTTATGTGCTGCGGCAATACGCGCAATTTTGGCATAATAATTCACCATCCACTGATCATCACGTTGCATAAAATCAACTTTTATTCCCTTGATCCCCCACTTATCAAATTGTGCGAGTGTCTCTTCCAATTGATCATCCAGCGTTTTCCATACCACCCATAAAATAACCCCGACATTTTTTGATTTGGCATATGCTGTGATTTCCTCCATATCTATTTCAGGAACTATTTTTGTGAGATCGCCTAACTCATACCAACCTTCGTCCATAATGATGTATTCAATCCCGAATCTGGCAGCAAAATCGATATAATATTTATAGGTTTTCGTATTCACTCCAGCCTCAAAATCAACCCCGTAAATATTATTAAAATTCCACCAATCCCATGCCACTTTCCCCGGTTTTATCCATGAAGGATCTTCTATTTGTAGCGGTTTCGCTAAAATATAGGTCAATTGATTAGTGATTAATTCCGCATCGGTTTTTGCTATCGCAACAACCCTCCAAGGAAAAGTTCTGGTTCCTTTGGTAATTGCTAAAAAATTTTCTCGCTCAATAACCTTAACACTTCTGTCATTTTCCTGCTTAAGCTTTTTTGGATAAGCAGGAAAGATTCCGGTAAGCTCGTAAAGCCCATCTGAAGGCTTAAGCCACATCCCGGGATAATCCTCGAGATCTGTTTCTGTGATAACTACTTTGGCGCCATCATTTGCTTCAACAAGCATTGGTAAACTGCAAAATTGTTCGTCTTTAATCTCTGAAATTTTATAATTTTTATAATATCTTTCGTTGTGAGAATGGAAACTTGTTTCCTCAGGGAAATAGGTTCTAAAATCATCTGAAAAACTAAAACCTGCTTCCTCTGTTTTAACTTTAATATCCTTATTAAAATTGGTTTTAAAACGATAGGCAACACCTTCATTAAAAGCCCGAAATTCAATGCTGAATTTTTTCTTAAAAACAAACTCAACAGATTTGTAATGACTTAAAACTTCTGAAGATTTTACTGCAACAACGGGGCGAAGGATTTGTCTGGATTCATCTCTAATCGTTTCCTTCAAAACCGGCAATTTACCTAATTCACCTTCTTTTTCAAGGTGTAGTGAGATTCTGGAGTAATCCAATATGGATTGGCCATTTAACTTTATCGAATAATGGATATCATTTTCGATGATGATGCTAACTTCTATCGAATTATCGGGTGATTTTAAGCTGAAAATTTGAGCCTCAATTTTGAGACTAGTGAAAACAAAAATGAGAATAATAAGGAAACTAAAAGATATCTTTTTCATCGCGATAAGGATTAATATTAGGATTTTAACTCATTGTATCCCCCGAATGCATTTCGACGCTGCTCCATGCTGATGCTCGGGAACAGTTCGACTTGATAATTTTGTCTCACAAAATTTTAGTCTCACTGATTAAAAACGTAAATTTAGCCATTCTAGCATGAATTAAAAAATTGAATCAAATGAAACAAGTTTCTGTTGAAAGAATTTACAATCTCGACTTGAACGGAGGACAAACTGAGATCAACGAAAATCTCCTGACCAAAGAATTATTTTTTGATGAACAAGGCAACCTGATTAAAGAAACAACTTTTAATCCTCCAGGAGTGGTTGACCAAACCATTGAAAGCAAATACGATGCAAAAAACCGTATTATCGAGGAAATATGCTTAGATGCAGATGAAGAAATGTTGGAAAAAACCCTTTTCTTTTGGAACGAAGAAAACAAAAAAGTAAAGGAAGAGAAATACTACCTTGATGGAGCAATTGACACCACCATATTTACTTATAATCCGAACGGAGATTTAATTGAGAAAATTCAAAAAGACGATGATGATGAAATTGAGAGTAAAGAAGTTTTTAATTATCAGGATAAGCTTTTATTGGAGCACTTAAAATTTGGTGAAGATGAAGAATTGGAAGAAAAAAGTACCTATACAATAGAGAATGGTAAAATAGCAATCGAAATACATTGGGAAAGCGCAGAACAAGTTGAAACAAAAAAAGAATTTCGTTTTTCGAAAGATGGGAGTATGGAAAAGAAATTATTCTATAATGCAAAAAATGAATTGATTAAAAAAATAGAATTTCTCAAATACAAAAATGGTTTTGTTGAAGAATTTATTGAAGAAGATCAATACCATAAAAATACGACCAAAATAGCTTATGACGAAAACAACAATGTTATTAAGCAAGAACAATTAAATCGAAATGGTGAAACTAATCACCGGATTGAAAGAATTTTTAATCAAGATCAACAAATACTTGAGACTTTAACTTTTGTTAACGCTGGAGGGCAAGGGGTCAACATGCATTTTAAAGAGGTTCATCAATACGAGTATTACGATTAAACGAAAAGCGAGTAAATTGGATATTAGGCTGATTTTCGAATGACTACTTTAGTTTTCCACTTACCAGTTAAATAATACAAATACGACAAGGTCATCCCAACTATCCAGGCAATAGGAATCCCCCACCAGATTCCTTTTGGTCCCATATAAAGTGAAAGGTAATAACACAATGGAATTCGAACAACCCACAGCGCAAAGAGCGTAATGAACATGGGAATAAGGGTATCTCCTGCACCTCTCATCACGGCCCCAATGGTAAACATGGCTGTGAAAGTGACATAGAAAAAACTCACAATCTGTAAGTATTCTATTCCTATGATGATCACATTTTCATCGGAGGTAAACATTTGCATTAATGGCCTGCTAAAAGTGAAAGCTATAAGACCCACGAAAAGTGCTATGGCAGAAGTGGTATAAAAAGTCGCGATCAATCCTTTTTTGATTCGCTCGGGTTTATTGGCTCCCAGGTTTTGCCCCACAAAGGTTGAAAAAGCAGCGGCAAACATCATGGCTGGCATCGACGCGAAAGCATCAATTCTGAAAACTACAGAATAAGCTGCAGTAGTATCTGTTCCGAAAGGATTTACCAACCAATACATTGCCAGCATCCCAAGTGCAACAAAAACCTGTTGAAACCCTATTGGAAATCCAATCCGTGTACTTTGTTTAAATATGGCTTTATCAAAAACTAATTTTCGCCACGAAACATTAATAACTTCATGTGTCCTGTTTAAATAAATGATGGCAGTGATAAAAGCTCCGGCTTGCGATATTAAAGTCGCAAATGCAACACCGGCTATCCCCCATTTAAACCAAAGCACAAAAACAAAATCGAAGATTATATTTGCCACTGTTGCCACAATGAGAAAGTAAAGTGGTGTTTTTGAATCGCCCAACCCACGAAGAATGGCACTGGTACCATTAAATCCAAAAAACATTACAAGGCCGGCTAAATATATTCTCAAATAAGTAACCGCCCCCGGAATTACATCTTCCGGCAATTGAATAAGTCGGAAGATCTGCTCGGCGAAAATCACACCCAATATGCTAACAACAATTGATGCAAAAAATAGAAATATATATAATGTATCAATGGCGCGTAATACTTTTTTCATGTCCTTTGCTCCAAAATACTGTGCAATTACAATGGTTGATCCGGTTGCAATTCCAATAATTAATGAAATAAGGGTGAAAATAATTGGAAATGATGCACCAACAGCTGCCAGTGCTTCTTTGCCAATATAATTACCAACAATGGCACTATCAACCACATTATAAAATTGTTGGAAAACGTTGCCCAACAACATGGGCATGGCAAACTTAAAGATGAGTGGGCCTTCTTTCCCTATGGTTAAATCTTTCAATTAAAATATATTTTCGAAACTATTTAAAAAAACAAGTTGAATGCAACAATCATCAATTTTATTTCAGCTTTTTTTTGAAAATTTTAGTAGGTGAAGTTATATTTTTAATACCGGAACTGACCTCATTAATTTCAGATGAAATATCTTTAATATCCTTTGTAAACTCATTTTCGGCGGTAACTTTTTTAGCTTCTTTTAATCCTTTTCCCAAATCTTTCATCAATTTAGGAATGCGCTTACCTCCAAACAGAACAGCCAGAACCAAACCAATTATAATTAGCTCCGGACCTCCCATTATTCCAAGTATCACCATTAACAAACTCATTTTTTAGTTTTGACAAAAGTACTAAAACAAATTCAGATTCGTGAATCCGGCTAATTTATGTTAATTTTGCAATGATTTTCAGTTGATTCTATCGCTGTTTCGACCCATTTATTTGGGATCGGAAGAGAGGAAAGTCGGGACAACATCGAGCACCATACTTCCTAACAGGAAGGTTCTGAGCAATCAGAAACAGCAAGTGCCACAGAAAATAACCGTCCCGATCTTGATTTATCAAGTCGGGATAAGGGTGAAAACGTGAGGTAAGAGCTCACGGGTTGTCAGGGCGACTTGGCAATCGGGTAAACCTTATGGGTTGAAAGGCCAAATATACTTCGGTCCCGCCTTTGGCGAGATAATAGTTGCTCATTAAATTATGCCTGGCATAAACCGGAGAGGGTAGGCTGCTTGAGCTTATCGGTGACGATAAGTTTAGATAAATGATAGAAACCCCGTTTACGGGTTACAGAATCCCGCTTATAAGACTGGAAATTTTTATTTGGCTTCTTTAGGAAATGAAAAATCATAACCTGAAGAAGCTTTATTTTTTAATTAAAAAACAAATTCGATAACTTTTCAATGCCTTAATTCGTCTAACTACTAAAATAATCAAGTAATTAATCCGTTAATTGTTAAAACTTGTATGTTAATAAATTAGTTTTGTACGCAAAGCTGATTTCATCTTAGTTTTTACCTTTACTTGACAAAAAATATACAGACATGATAAAAGTTTGGAAATTCTCGTTAATTTTCATATTTCTGACCAGCATTGGATCGGCCTATCCCCAAGGCTCTATGCAAATTCAGAATCCTGAATCACAATTTAGCACCGCACTTGATTTGTTTCAAAAAGAGAAATTTACAGCGGCTCAAGCCATTTTTGAAAAAATAATTAATGAGGCCACTGATAAAGATCAATCATTGGTTGTTGATGCCACTTATTACGATGCCATTTGTGCGCTCGAATTAAAACACAAAAACACTGAATTCAAGCTAAAAAATTTCATCGATAAATATCCCACCAGTTCAAAAATTAAACGGATTTATTTCCAATACGGGAAATATCAGTTTAGTGAAAAAAGTTACAGGAAATCATTAGATTCATTTCAAAAAGTGGATCGTAAAGACTTATCAAAGAGTGAACTTGATGAATATTATTTTAAAACCGGTTATTGTTATTTAAAGCTAAATGATACTAAAAACGCCCGTTTTGCATTTAATGAAGTAACGGATGCCAATTCAATTTATGCGCCACCTGCAAAATATTATGTAGCTCATCTTGCCTATCTCGATAAAGATTATGAAACAGCTTTACCGGTTTTCGAAAGCTTAAGAAATGACAAAAATTACAAGAATATTGTACCCTATTACCTGCTTCAAATTTATTATTACAATAAAGAATTTGACAAAATATTAGCTGATGGTCAGGAACTTTATAGAACTGCTAAGAACAACCTCCGTGCTGATATGGCTAAATTGTTAGGTGGCGTTTACTACCAAACCGATGACTTTGCAACAGCAATCACTTATTTTGAAGACTATGAACGCTTATCTCGTGGTAAAACCGATCGAGAGTTATCCTACCAAATGGGTTATAGTTTATTAAAATTAAATCGCTTTAAGGAAGCCATACATTATTTTCAGGATGCCACCTTACTGAAAGATCAATTAGGTCAGAATGCCTACTATCATCTTGCTTTCTGTTATTTGGAAACGGATGAAAAAAAGTTTGCAAGTAACTCATTTCTGTCTGCCTCAAAAATGGAATTTGACTTGAGCATCAAGGAAGAAGCATTATTCAACTATGCCAAATTAAGCATTGAGCTATCTCACGATCCTTACAACAATGCAATAAATTCACTCGAGAAATATTTAGAAGAATATCCAAATTCGCCCAGAAAAGATGAAGCCAATAATTATTTGGTACAACTTTATATTTCTACCAAAAATTATAAAGCCGCACTTACCTCAATAGATCGATTAAAATCCAAAGATCCTGCCTTTATCCATTCCTATCAAAAGATTTATTATTACAGTGCCGTTCAATTATTTAACGATAAAAAATATAACGAATCCATTGATTTATTTAAAAAAACCATAGAAAACACTTTTGACAAAACCATTGCAGCAGAATCAAATTATTGGATTGGAGAAGCCTTTTATCGCCTTCAAAATTTTTGGGGAGCAGATAAATATTATCGCGAATTTTTGAAAAGCCCGGCTGCACGTCAATCCATTTATTTTGGAGTAAGCAAATACAATTTGGCTTATATATATCTAAATAAAAAAGATTACGATCAGGCCATTAGTTATTTTAGTGAATTTCTGAAATCGGGAAATAATATTAACCAGCGATTTGTAAACGACGCAAATTTGAGAATTGGTGATTCCTACTACATTACAAAACGTTATAATCAAGCCATCGAAAGTTATGATGCTGCAGCCAGGCTGAATCAACCTTCACGCGATTATGCAATTTTTCATAAAGCCATGGCATATGGTGCACTTAGTCGTCACAGAGATAAGATTACTACTTTGACTTCAATGCTTAATTCTCATCCTAATTCCTCCTACTATGATGATGCCCTCTATGAGCTGGGAACTACTTATTTAATAAGAAATAACAATAATGGAGCCTTAGAATATTTTAATAAACTGGTGGCTGAAAAACCAAAAAGCAGCTTCTCTAAAAAAGCTTTACTTCGATCAGGTTTAATTTATTATAACGACAACAAAAATAATTTGGCAGTTAATGCATTAAAGAAAGTTATATCAGATTATCCCGGAACTGCCGAATCAACTGAGGCATTGGCAAGTTTAAAGAATATTTATGTGGACATGAATAATGTTGATGAGTATTTTAGATTTGCTAATAGTTTAGGCATCTCATCCATCCGGCCATCTGAACAGGATTCGTTATCATATACTGTTGCCGAAAACTTTTACCTAGAGGGTAATTACGTTCAAGCAACACGTTCATTTAAGGCATACCTGAATAATTATCCAAATGCAAATTATGCCCTAAATGCACATTATTATCTGGCTGAATGTGAGTTTAAAAATGAAAACTTTGTTGAGGCGCTCAGGAGCTATAACTATGTAATCAAAC
This sequence comes from Bacteroidales bacterium, assembly GCA_963675215.1. Classification (GTDB taxonomy): domain Bacteria; phylum Bacteroidota; class Bacteroidia; order Bacteroidales. The sequence continues at coordinate 1,852,537 of OY775914.1, read as the reverse complement.
AGCCACCAATGCGATTTACCGCAAGCGCTCTTCGCAAAGCTTCACGAATTAATTACAATTTTAAAAATTATGCCGAAGCACTTAATAATTACAATCTGTTAAGCGAACTTGCCGAAGACAAAGAAAGCCTTCTGGAGGCTGCTGAAGGAAAAATGCGTTGTAATTTTTTGTTAAGAAATTACGCTGCATCTATCTTGGCTGCTAATACTGTTTTAAAAAGTGAGAATGTAAACAGCGACCAAATTAACGAAGCCCATTTCTTACTTGCACAATCCTATTTCTCAACTGATCAACTTGGTAAATCATTGCAGGAATTCAAAATTAGTGAACAACTTGCTACAAATGAAATTGGAGCAGAATCGAATTTTATGATTGCCCAAATTTTATATAATCAGAAAAACTATGATGAGGCAGAAAAAACCATTCTCGACCTTTCAAATAAATATGCTTATTACGACTATTGGGTGGCTAAGGGTTTTGTCTTACTCTCTGATGTGTACGTTGCCTCAAACAATGTTTTTCAAGCAAAACAAACCTTACAAAGTATCATTGAAAACTATGAAGGAAAAGATTTGGTTGAAATTGCAAAGCAAAAATTGAAAAAAATTAACGAACAGGAAAACAATTAACATATGTTATCAAATCAATCGATACCACGCATCGGAATTATATTTATCTGCCTTCAAGTATTTGTATTTTCCTCCATGCAGATGAATGCGCAAGAAACAAAGCACACCGAAGAAATTACCATTGTCGGTGCTTTTGAACCAAAAATCTCCAATGCTTTTAAAATTGATCTAAATCCTAAAATAAAAGACGATGAGCTAATATTGCCTGTATTAAACTATTCACTGAATCCAATTCAAATGTCAACCTGGTTCGATCTTGACCCAATCAAACCTGCAGCCATCAGAGGAGAGAGGCTTTCGCAACTATATAAAAATTTTATTAAAGCCGGATATGGCAATTTTTCTACACCCTATCTGGAATATTTTGCAACCAATCTGCGCTCCGATAAATATGCATTTGGGGTTCATGTAAAGCACAGATCAACTGCCGGAAAAATAAAATATTATCCCAACAGTGCCAACAGTAGTAATATGGCAGAAGTATTCGGGAAAAAGTTTTACAAAGATCATACCTTGAGTGGGAGAATTTTATACGATCACCAAATAAACCACCGCTATGGTTACGATCCGATTTTGTTCATTACTGATCCATTGCCTGATGCCGACACCAGGCAGCAATACCAAATGGCAGGTGCTAACTTTTTATACAACAGCAATTATGTTGAAACAGGCAAAGTCAATCATTCCTTCGGGTTAAACTATTATTACTTAAGAGATATTAATAAAACTTCAGAGCATAATGTAAATTTTATAAGCCGATTTGATAATACCTTTAAATTTTCAAATATTACAGAAGAACAAAAACTGGGCATCGTTATTTCTGCCGATTATTATAATTATTCCGACACTATAAGTTCTGTGAATCAGGCCTTAGTAAGCGTTAAACCTTATTTCCAAACCGACCTGAACCAATATCAATTTTATGCAGGCCTTAGTGCTATGGCCGAAATTGACACGGCCGCAACCTTTCATCTTTATCCGGAAATTAAAGCCAGTGTGGTAATCGTTCCCAAATCATTAATTGCTAGTATTGGAATAATCGGCGGATTTTCAAGAAATAGCTTTAATGAACTACGCAGCATTAACCCCTATATTAATTCTGTGGTACCTCAAAGCTATCAAAATAATAAATTTGAAGTATATGGTCAGTTGAAAGGAAAAATAACACAAGGCTTCGATTTTGACCTTATATTAACAAATTCTTCCATATCGAACATGCCATTTTTTGTAAATGATAGTTCCACCGCATATCAAAATACTTTTGATGTTATTTTAGACGATGTAAATTTATTGCATGGACGTGCCACATTTAGCTTCCAGGCAAAAGAATCGGTAAAGATTTTGTTTAAGATAAATTATTATGATTATACCATGACTAATGAATTCAGACCCTGGCATAAACCTGAATATGATCTTACTTTATCTACCAAATTCTCAATTCGAGATATTATTTTTATCAGGGGTGAAATTACTCATTATGGGAAAAGTTTTGCTAAAGAATATACACAATTTGGACTTATAGAATCGGTTCGATTACAAAGCTGGGCTGACGCTAATTTAGGCATCGAATATAGGTATACTAAAAATCTCTCAATTTTCGCCGATTTCCACAATCTTGGCAATACTTCTTTCATGAGATGGAACAATTATCCGGTTCAAAAATTTAGCATCATAGGTGGACTAAGTTACTCATTCTAGCCCATTTAACTACAAGCTTAAATGATTTGTAAAAAAGAGCCAATCAAGCCTCTAATTATCAACCCCTTTTTGTTAAAAAATAGGGTTTAAATGCCCAATTTTATTAGGTCTTTATACTTAAATTATTAGTATATTTGTTTTATTGCAAAGAACAACTTAACTACTTGATAATGACCGAAGAAGAAAAAAGAGATAGTGCGAATCAAAACTATAATGCCGATAATATTCAGGTACTCGAAGGACTGGAAGCTGTTCGTAAGAGACCTTCAATGTATATTGGCGATACAAGTAAGCGTGGATTACACCATTTGGTATACGAAGTAATTGACAATTCTATTGATGAAGCCCTTGCTGGTTACTGCGATACCATTGAGGTTTTCATCCATAAAGACAATTCCATAAGCGTTACTGATAATGGTCGTGGAATCCCAACGGGATTGCACGAAAAAGAAAACAAATCAGCATTAGAGGTTGTAATGACTGTTTTACATGCAGGGGGCAAATTTGATAAAGGATCTTACAAAGTATCCGGAGGTTTGCACGGAGTTGGTGTATCATGCGTGAATGCACTTTCTGCAAACCTTAAAGCAACAATTTATCGCGAGAATAAAATATTTTACCAGGAATATAAAATTGGTGTCCCACAAGACAGTGTAAAAGTTATTGGCGAAACAGACAAGAATGGAACCACCATTTGGTTTAAACCTGATTATACCATTTTCACCGAAACTGTTTATGAATATGAAATCCTTAGCACCAGATTGCGAGAATTGGCATTTCTAAACAAGGGAATTCGCCTTGGTATTACCGATGAAAGAGCAGAATTAGAAGATGGAAGCTTTCAAAGCACTTCTTTTTACTCCGAAAAAGGATTGGTTGATTTCATCACTTATCTGGATGAAACGCGTGAGAAACTAATGCCGGATCCAATCAATATTGAAGGTGAGAAAAATGGCGTACCTGTTGAAATTGCAATGCAGTACAACACTTCATTCTCCGAAAATCTACATTCTTATGTAAACAATATTAATACCCATGAGGGAGGTACACATTTATCGGGTTTTAGAAGAGGATTAACCAGAACCCTTAAAAGCTATGCCGACAAATCAGGCATGCTTGCCAAACTAAAATTCGATATCAGTGGCGATGACTTCAGAGAAGGGCTTACCGCTGTGATCTCTGTTAAGGTTCAGGAACCCCAATTTGAAGGACAAACAAAAACAAAATTGGGTAACTCTGAAGTAATGGGCAGTGTTGATCAAATGGTAAGCGAATCCCTAAGCAACTACCTGGAAGAACATCCCAAAGAAGCCAGGATAATAGTAAACAAAGTAATACTTGCAGCTACCGCACGTCATGCGGCTCGTAAAGCCCGCGAATTGGTTCAACGTAAAAATGTATTAACAGGCTCTGGATTACCCGGAAAGTTATCCGATTGCTCAGAAAAAGACCCTGAAAAATGTGAGATTTATTTGGTTGAGGGCGACTCGGCGGGTGGAACTGCAAAACAAGGTCGTGATCGGGCATTTCAAGCCATTCTTCCGCTTCGAGGAAAAATTTTGAATGTTGAAAAAGCAATGCCTCATAAAATATTCGAGAACGAGGAAATAAAAAACATGTTCACGGCACTCGGCATCACAATTGGAACTGAGGAAGACAGCAAAGAGTTAAACCTGACCAAACTTCGTTATCACAAAGTAATCATTATGACGGATGCGGATGTTGACGGTAGCCATATTGCGACATTGTTGCTTACATTCTTCTTCCGCTACATGCATGAACTAATTGAAAGGGGATACGTTTATATTGCAACACCCCCATTGTATTTAATCAAAAAAGGGAAAGAACAATCTTATTGCTGGTCGGACGATGAGCGGGATTTATTTATTAAAAAGATTTCTCCGAATGGAAAAGACACCGGTATACATATTCAGCGCTATAAAGGTTTAGGGGAAATGAATGCAGAACAACTTTGGAGTACAACCATGGATCCTGATTTCAGAACACTTCGACAAGTAACCATTGATAACGGTGCCGAAGCCGATCGTGTATTTTCAATGTTAATGGGCGATGAAGTACCGCCAAGGCGAGAATTCATTGAGAACAATGCGAAATATGCAAGAATAGATATTTAATAAAAAACCCTCCTTTAACCCGGAGGGTTTTTTATTTACATTCCCAATCCTCTATTCAGAAATTTAACCATTGGGCTTAGTTGCTTAAAAATCTTTATCACATATTCTTCAAAATCAGGAGTCATACATTGCTCATTTGTTATATGATGAATAAAACCATAGGATTTATATTTTAACAATTCTATATCCGGGAAATCGGGGTCGAAATCTTTAGGAGGTCTTACCAATTTATCTCCACTTATTTCTTTAAAATATTTTTTATTTTCCTTATGCTCAATGATTGCTTTGAACTCGTCAACATGAAAATAGATTTCTTGCCTTACTTTTTTCAGAAATGGAGCAGGAGGCATATAAATTCCCCCCGCAATAAACGAGTTATTATTTTCAAGATGCAGATAATAACCCGCATGACCAGAACTCCGTCCACCTTTTACCAGAAATCCTCCCAAATTTAATTTATACGGCGATTTATCTTTCGAGAAACGCACATCCCGATAAATCCGAAATATACATTTTTTTGCTTCCAGATTTTTTATGTCATCGTCAAACTCCCCCACTCTCGGAATTAGTCTCTCAATCAATTTCAACATATCATCAAAGGCTTGGGTGTACAAATGTTTGTTTTTCGCAAACCACTCCCGGTTATTATTTTTTTCAAGTTTCTGTAAAAATTGAAAGGTAGTCTCGTTAATCATAAAACCTAAATTTTGATTCAGAGTAAAGGTAAAAAATTAGTTCTTAAAATAATTTCAGATAAAATTTTTAAAATCTTAACATATACTCTTGCGACAAAATAACATAGTTGGTATTAAGTATCAAACTATTATCAGAATGAGATTCATTAAAATTTTAGTTTTATTTTTCCTCCCCATTATTTTATGTTTTAATCCGATACAGGCAGGCATCTTTGATGAAAGTATTGGTGGGCGCTCTGCTGCCCTCGGATATACAAGCATTAGCTTGTTCGACTTTTGGTCTGCCATAAATAACCAGGCCGGACTGGCTTCAATAAAAAAATTGAATGTTGGTGTTTATGTAGAGAATAAATTTTTATTGGCATCACTTAACACCAAATCAATTGCAATAACAAAACCTGTATCTAACGGAACCATTGGCTTATCATTTACTCAATTTGGTGAAACGGCATACAATGAAACCATGATTGGTCTTTCGTATGGAATAAAACTCTCAAAAGATTTTTCGGCAGGTATTCAAATCTTTCATTTTGCCATTAATCAAGCCAATGAGATTGGACTTGCCGAAATATTCAGCTTTCAAGGCGGATTTATTTATGAACCTGAAGATAGGACTCAAATCGCCTTTCACATTTTTAATCCCGGAATTACTTCATCTTCGAATGATAAAAACGGCAAAATAGATTTAGCTGAGATTACCAAACTGGGGTTAAGCTACGAACTAAGCGAAGCGATCCAGGTATTTCTTGAAGTACAAAATCATTCCAAATTAGGTAAGGGTTTTAACTCCGGCATTGAATACCATAATCCTGATAATCTCGCTTTCCGAATTGGTTATGCATCCATGAATGAAAAACTGACTTTTGGAGTTGGCTTCAGAATAAAAAATTTAGTTTTCGACCTTGCATCATCAGTGCATGGTATACTTGGATATAGCCCTCAAGTATCATTGATTTACGAATTTTAAAATGAGATCCCGGCTCTATATTTTTGTTATTTGTTGCCTATTATATCCATTAGGGGCACAAGCTCAGGAACAAATTGAAACCTTCATCGAGAAAAAGTTGGAAACTATTCTTGAGCATTCAGAAGAGTTTATTGAATCTTCAGAACTTTTCGAGAAATTAGTCGATTTAGCAAACAATCCTATTAATATTAACGCTTCCGACATCACATCCCTTTTGGAATTAAAACTAATAACTTATCCACAATTTCAGAGCATTTTGAACTATCGTAAATTAGTTGGCCAAATCCAATCAATCCAGGAAATTCAATTTCTTGATGGTTTTAGTAAAAAAGCGCTGGAACTCATAGAGCCCTTCATCTATGCGGGTGAAAGCACACAAAACAAACCAAAGTTCTCTGAGTTGTTTCAATTCGCACGGCATCAAATGTTCATGCGATACAATCAAATTTTGCAACCTAAAAGTGGATACCAAAAAGTCAGTCAATCAACCTTCTATGAGAATCCGAACAGGTTTTATTTAGGGTCACCTGCTAAAATTTATACCAGGTACAAAATGACAAACAAGGATCATTTTAGCGCTGCATTTGTTTTGGAAAAAGATGCGGGAGAAATTTTATTAAAACCGAAATATGATATTGAAAGCAATTCCACTCAACATCAAATTCCACTTATTGATTTTAGTAGTTTTCATCTAAGTGTTTCGAGAATAGGGATTTTTAAAAAGGTTGTTCTCGGCGACTACCATCTCCAATTCGGCCAGGGCTTAACCCTTTGGTCTAATTTTGCTTTTAATAAATCCTCAGAAGCTAGCGCCATAAAACGTTATGCAGGAAATATTATTCCAAGTACCTCATCCATTGAAAACAACTTTTTTAGAGGCATCGCCTTAGCGCTTGAAAAAGGGAAAATAAATATGACTCTCTTTTATTCGAATAAAAATAGAGATGCAAATCTTTTTGAAGCCAATGTAAAAGGCGAATTGGTATCATTTACCTCTTTACAAAACACCGGTTTACATCGAACAGTTAATGAATTTAACGACCGAAACATTTTAAATGAACAACTTTATGGAGGACGAATTTCTTTAAAAACAAACACACTTCAGATTGGTTCAACTGCTTATCTTTCAAAATGGGATGCTTCTTTGCTTAATTCCAACCAATTGTACAAGCTGTTTGAATTTTCAGGAAACACAAATAGTTGTTTGGGCCTCGATTATCAATGGTATCATAAAAATATTTCCTTTTACGGAGAATTTGCAATGAGCCGAAATCAAGGAATTGCTTATATAAACGGAATGGACTTTCAAGTAGATTCCTACTCAAAATTCAGTATTTCGTTCAGAAATTATCAACCGAAATACCAAAATTTATATGCGAATGCTTTTGCTGAAAGCAGCTCTGGTAAAAACGAAAAAGGATTGTACTTGGGATTTGAGAATTCTTTTCTTCCAAAATGGGATATCCAATTTTATTTTGACATTTTCCGATACCCTTGGCTAAAAAGCAGAGTCAATGCACCTTCGAAGGGGACGGATTATTTCTTTCAACTAAATCATACTCCTTCTGATCGTTTTCAAGCTTATCTAAGATATAAGCGTAAACATAAGCAAACGAATCATAAACTTGAAGCCTGGTTTACAAGTTTGGTTCCTGAAGACAAACAATCTTTTCGATTAAACTTTGTTTACAAACCTGCCACAAATCTCATTTTCAAAAGCAGATTTGAATGGGTAAAATATTCAATAAACAATGATACCCCTTCGGAAGGGATTCTCATCTACCAACAAATGGATTATGTCTTCCCAAATCAGGCCTTCAAACTAAATTTTCGGTATACAAATTTCAATACCGATGGGTTCGACTCCAGAATTTATACTTATGAAAATGATGTTTTATACGCATTTAGCATTCCGGCATTTTATGATTTGGGTAATCACTTTTATTTGTTACTCCATTATAAAATAAACGCAGCCTTAAATTTCTGGTTTAAGGTGGGGCACACACATTTTAAAAATAAGCAAAGTATTGGAACAGGGAATGAAGAAATTAATGGATCTTCAAAAACAGAAATAAAGTTTCAAATAAGAATTCAGCTTTAACCCGAATTGATAATAAAAACCAAACCCCGGTATCAGTAACTGATCCGGGTTTAGTTTAAATATCTTAATTGAGAGACTAAAGTAAGGCTTCTAATTTATTAGCAAGGACTTGTTTTGGAACAGCACCTACTTGTTTATCGGCAATTTCACCATTCTTAAAGAATAAGATAGTTGGGATATTTCTAATTCCAAACTTTGCAGAAACTCCAGGATTACTATCAACATCTACTTTACCTACAACGGCTTTACCTTCGTATTCAACACCTAATTCTTCAACCAAAGGTCCAACCATTCGACAAGGACCACACCACACTGCCCAAAAATCAAGCACAACAGGTTTGTCAGCTTTTAATACAAGTTCTTCAAAATTCGCATCTGTAATTTCTAATGCCATAATTCTAATTTTTATTGTTAATTGAATTGCAAAATTACTATTTATTTAAAAACAGATTCTGCTTTTTTTTAATTTAATTTATAATTAAATATACCGTCTTTTTCTAAAGCCTGAATAAAAGCCGTAGGATCTACTCTTGCGCTTCTGGCTTTCAATTCAATGGTTTTGTTTTCGGCCCTATCAAATAACTTTATTCGCAACGGAATATTCCCTTTATTTTCTGCAATTAATGCCTTTAATAATTTTATACTATCGTTATTAACTTTAGCACTATCAAGCAATACGGTTATTTCGCGTGTATTATTTTGAAAAGCTTCAGCCAACAAACTGATGTTTGTAATTTTTATTTCCAGATGATTTTCCAGGTTATACCTGTTTTGTATTCTGGCTTTGACCAACAAATAATTCCCTTCAACTAAAAAGTGACGAAGCTTCAAATAATCTTCCGAGAATAAAGCCATTTGGATACTATCTTCAAAATCTTCCAGCTGAAAAGTTCCGAAAGGTTGACCACCCTTTGTAAACCTTGAAGCAGCCATGGTAATGATTCCCGCAAAAGTGACATTTCTATTTTTATGTTTTTTAAGATCATCTAATAAATCTCCAATCTTAATATCACAAAAATGATTGATTTCGTTTTTATAATCATCCAATGGATGTCCCGACATATAAAAACCAGTTACCTCTTTCTCGTGCTTTAATTGTTGAATCTTACTCCACGGTTCGCATGCCGGTAATTCAATGGCCGGAATTCTTATTTCATCAGAATCACCAAATAATGATGCTTGCGCTGAATTTTGTCTTTCCTGAATGGCACTACAATGTTTGATGATTTTTTCAAGAAAAATACTATCATCGGTATTTTGTCGGTAAAAAAATTGTGCCCGATGCGAATCATTAAAACAATCGAAAGCACCAGCCATCGCCAAGGCTTCAAAACTTCTTTTATTAACAGCACGAAGGTTAACCCTAGTTGCAAAATCAACGATATCATGAAATGATCCGTTTTCATTACGTTCTTCTATAAGTGCCTGCACTGCTGCCTCTCCAACGCCCTTAATAGCTGCCATTCCAAATCTAATTTCATCATGCTGATTTACATTAAAACTCAAACGACTCTCATTTACATCAGGGCCAATAACCGGAATTCCCTGACGCTTACATTCATCAATAAAAAAGGTAATTTTTTTAATATCGTTTAGGTTATGTGTCAGCACTGCTGCCATGTATTCGGCAGGATAATGTGCTTTAAGGTAAGCAGTTTGGTATGCGATGAGTGAATATGCTGCCGAATGTGATCGGTTGAATCCATACTCGGCAAAACGAGCCATCATTTTGAATACTTCAACAGCAGTATTGGTTTCAACACCCTTTTCTTCGGCTCCCTTAACGAAAACAACCTTCTGCTCGTCCATCACATCCATCTGCTTCTTACCCATCGCCCTTCTGAGTAAATCCGCACCACCTAAAGTGTAGCCACCCATGATTTGAGCTGTTTGCATAATCTGCTCTTGGTAAACCATGATTCCATGTGTAGGTTTCAAGATTTCTTCGAGCCAGGGATGCGGATATTCAACGGTTTCTTTACCATGCTTACGTTGAATATAAACGGGGATATAACTCATCGGGCCCGGTCGGTACAAGGCATTCATGGCAATCAAATCCTCGATATTTGTTGGCTTAAGATCTTTTAGGTAAGTCCTCATACCCTCCGATTCAAACTGGAAAGTGCCAATGGTATCGCCACGCTGATAAAGTTCAAATGTTTTTAAATCATCGAGTGGAATATGATTAATATCAATTTCGATATCGCGCCCATGTTTGATATTCTTGATGGCATCTTTGATGATGGACAATGTTTTCAATCCCAAAAAATCCATCTTTAACATACCAACTGATTCAACCAACTTACCCTCATACTGCGTTACACTAAGATCAGAATCTTTGGCAATGCTCAAAGGTACATGGTTGATCAAATCATCAGGACCAATGATAACACCACAGGCATGTGTTCCTGTGTGCCTGGCAGATCCTTCGAGGGTTTGAGCAAATCTTAGGGTTTTCTTCGATAGCTCATCTCCATTCTGCTTGATGTCGGCCAATTCTTTTACTTCTTTAAAAGCAGCACTAAGCGTAATGCCAGGTCTTTCAGGGATTAATTTTGCAATTCTATCTGCTTCATGCAAGGGTAATTTCAACACTCTCGCCACATCCCGGATGGCTGACTTTGCAGCCATGGTTCCAAAAGTGACTATTTGAGCTACCCGCTTACTTCCATATTTTTCAACCACATAATTTAATACCGCTTCCCTACCTTCATCATCGAAATCAATATCAATATCAGGCATTGAAACTCGCTCAGGATTTAAAAATCGCTCAAAAAGGAGGTTGTATTTTATGGGATCAACATTGGTTATCCCAGTACAGAAAGCAACTGCCGATCCGGCGGCTGAACCTCTTCCCGGTCCAACTAAGACTCCCATTTCACGTGCTTTGGCAATAAAATCCTGAACAATTAAGAAATAGCCGGGAAAGCCCATTTCTTTAATTACATTAAGCTCAAAGTCCAGCCGATTGGTAATTTCTTCTGTTAAGTCAGGATAAAATTCTTTGGCGCCTTCGTAGGTGAGATGCCTTAGATAATCATCTTCAGTTTTAAATCCTTCGGGTAGCGGAAAGTGAGGTAATAAAATATTTTTGGTTGTGATTTCGTAATCTTCAATTTTATTTACAATTTCACGCGTATTTGATAAGGCTTCGGGAATATCCTTAAAGAGTTCGGCCATTTCGTTTGGGCTCTTTAAATACTCATTTCCGGTATAATGCATCCCGGTAACATCATCCAAATCTTTTCCGGTATTCAGGCAAATGAGAATCCGATGGGCTTCAAAATCTTCCTTATTTACAAAATGAACATCATTGGTCGCAATTAACTTTACGCCATGTTTTTGAGAAAGTTCGATCAGCTTTTTATTGACAGCAACCTGTTCCTCATGTCCATGATCTTGAAGTTCCAAATAAAAGTCTTCCCCAAAAATATCAATGAATTCTTTCATTATGGCCTCTACCTGTTGGTCGCCCTGCTTCAAAATTGCCTGAGGCAATTCTCCGCCTAAGCAGGCGGTAGAAGCAATAATTCCTTTAGAATATTTCGCAAGAATTTCCTTATCAATTCTCGGCGTGTAATAAAAGCCTTCAGTATAACCAAGCGATACCAATTTACTCAGATTTTTATATCCTTCGAGGTTTTTGGCTAACAAAATTAAATGCCTTCCTGAACGATCATCGGAACCACGCTTATCCTTTCTGCTCTCTCGAGCCACGTATACTTCACAGCCAATGATCGGTTTAATTTTTTGCTTCCGGGCTTCCTTCATAAACTTCAGTACGCCGAACATATTGCCATGATCAGTAATGGCAATGGAATCCATCCCATTTTCTTTTACCTTGGCAATCAAACTACTAATTTTAGCAGCTCCATCCAATATTGAATATTGTGTATGTACGTGTAAATGAGTAAAATCAGGCATAAACCAACAACAGTTATTCGAATAAAAAATTGGTAATTAGGAGATGTAAAATTAGCTAAAAAGTAGGCCAAAAATCTTAATGTTGATAAAATGTGTAAAGAATACAAAAAGGAATTGGAAGTAGTTGATGCTTAAATAAAAGGAAACTGTATTTTTGCATAAATGAAAACTACAAGTACCCTTTTGGCAAAAAAAATACATGCAGAACTGTATCCTGATAAAGTGGTTAAAGTTGAAGCAATAATTTTTGATTTATATATTGATGATATCTTTAGAATTCATCCAGTTTGTTCAAAACTAATCTCAGAATTGAAAGCATCTGAACAGCAAGTTAAATTTTTCAAGATGGATAAAGAGATGAGGATTAAATTTCCGGATATATGGAAAATGCAACTCGATCAGGAAGAGCAGAAATTAAAAAACATCACTCAAAATCTGATTGATTTTGGAATAAAAAACCAACTCGATATTGCAGGTTACCTAGAAGCAATAGACAATGAGCGCAATAGCTTTAAAGATCTTTTTAAACGACAGGAAATTTAAAACAACAATTGCTTTTATTTTAAAAGAAATAGTCGGATATTTGCAGCCATTTTTAAAATTATTTATAACACTTAAAACTAAAGTTTTATGCCAGCAAAGATTCGATTACAACGACGAGGTAAAAAAGGAATGCCTTTTTATCACATCGTTATTGCGGATGGTCGTGCACCACGGGACGGAAAATACATTGAGAAGATTGGCACTTACAATCCACTTACAAAACCAGCTGATATCAAATTAGATGTTGATAAAGCAGTTGAATGGTTAAATAAAGGAGCTCAGCCTACAGACACTGTGCGAGCAATTTTATCTTACTCAGGAGTTCTTTATAAAAATCACCTCAACAAAGGTGTAATTAAAGGCGCTCTCACAGAGGAGCAAGCAGAAGCTAAATTCCAAATTTGGCAAAAAGAAAAAGAAGCTAAGATTCAGAGCAAGATTCAAGAAAGTGAATCATCTACTAAAGACGAGATCAAACAACGTCACGAAGCTGAGGTTAAGATCAAGGAAGATAGAGCCGCTGAATTAGCTAAGAAACGTGCAGCTGAAATCGCTGCTGCTCAACCTGCAGTTGAAGAAACTCCGGCAGCGGAAGAAAGCACAGAAGAAACTGTAGCGGAAGAGGTAAAGGATGAACCCAAAGCTGAAGTTGCTAAGGAAGAACCTAAAGCTGAAGAAGCTAAGGAAGAACCTAAAGCTGAAGAAGCTAAGGAAGAACCTAAAGCCGAAGAAGCTAAAGAAGAAGAAAAGAAATCAGAATAAACAATTTGTTATTTCTTGAAAAGGTCGAATGTTCACATTCGACCTTTTTTGTTTAATTTTAAAAACAAAAAAATGGATACAAGTGACTTTTACTATTTAGGCTACGTTGTTAAAACCATTGGAAACAAAGGAGTACTTCGCATTCAACTTGATACGGACAATCCTCAATATTATCAGAACCTATCTGAAGTTATGCTTGCGATTAAAGAGCAGCTGGTTACTTACCCGATAAAAGAAATTTCGATTACTGATGACAAAGCTAACATCTCGTTCAAAAACATTGACAACACAGAAGTTGCTAAAATGTTGCAGGGATGTTCGCTCTATCTTCCGTTAACTAGCTTACCCAAACTAAAAGGCAATAAATTTTATTTTCACGAAGTAACAGGATTTGAAGTTTACGATAAGGAAAAGGGCTTGATTGGAACTATTCAAACAATCATCGACCAAACAAGCCAGCCTATCATCCAAATTGATTTTAATGGCAAAGAAATTTTGATTCCTATCACAGATGAAATAATTATAAATGTTGATCGTGATAAAAAACGAATGGATATTGAGGCCCCAGATGGGTTGATCGAAATTTATTTGTCATAAATAATGATAATTCTGTAGACATTCAATAGTAATACAATTGTTTCATCGCATAAAACACTGAGCTTCTGAGCATTGACACATCTGGATTTAGTGTAACATTAACACACTTGCCTGCGGCAGGCAGGTTTTCAAATTATCAAATTAGCCATGGCCTTTCAATTCAAACAATTTAAGGTAGAAGATGATCAGTCTGCAATGAAGGTGGGCACAGATGCTGTTTTACTAGGCGCATGGATTGAAACAAAAAATGCGATTCGAATACTTGATATTGGAACAGGCTCTGGTATCATCGCTTTAATGATGGCTCAAAAATCTTCTGCAAAAATTGAAGCCATTGATATTGATCCATTATCCATTGAACAAGCCAGTCAAAATTTTCTGCATTCTAATTGGGCTTCACGAATAAAAGCCACCCACATTTCGCTTCAAGCATTTTGTAAAAGCATCGTTCAAAAATATGATTTGATTGTAAGCAACCCTCCATTTTTCGATCAATCGTTAAAGTCACCTATTAGAGAGAAAAATATTTCAAAACACACAGACTCATTAAATTTTAGTGAATTAGCACACGGGATTAAGCAAAGTTTAAGCCCTGATGGAAAAGCATGCCTAATCCTCCCTCCCATCGAAGCTACCCAATTTTTAAATAAAGCCAGAATCCAAGGATTATATTGCAATCGAAAAATGAAAATCATTCCGGTTGTTGGCCGTGAATGCAATAGATGGATTTTTGAAATCAGTTCGATTCGATCTGAAAATATCGAAGAAGAAATTACAATCCGCGACAAACATTATAATTACACCCGGGAATACATTCATCTAACCAAAGATTTTTATCTGAATTTTTGAATATAAACTATAATTTCTCTTTGGAAAAAACATTTGATATTCAGCTTTCAATCATTTAAATTTGAGAAAAATCGTTATCATGAAAAGAATTCACATTATTCTATCAGCCATTTTAATTGTTTTAATAGCTGCAACTCTAATTATTTATCAGCCTTGGATTGAAAAGGAAGAAAGTATAAAAATTGCCATTTCTAAAGCATTGCCCATTGAATCATATGGTGCCTATATCGATTGGATACATTCGGCAGATTCGACCATCGAAACCATAAACATGTATGCGTTTAGCATCGACTCGGCTGTGGCGCTACTAGATGATTGTTCAGGCTTGCTCCTGACAGGAGGATCAGATATTTTTCCAGGCCTTTATGGCAAAATAGCTGATACAGCGCGCTGTGGCACCTTCGATCTTAAACGTGATAGTTTAGAATTAGCTTTGATAAAGAGAGCCATGGAACTTGATATTCCAATCCTAGGAATCTGCAGAGGACAACAAATGTTAAATATAGCATTGGGTGGTAGTCTGATCATTGACATTCCTTCAGACTACGACACCAATATTACTCATAGAATTCCTGACACTTATGAATGTTTTCATATCGTAAACATTGAAGGAGGAAGCAAGCTTTACTGGGCAGCAAATGTGTTAAGTGGAGAAGTAAATAGCCGTCATCATCAAGCCATTGATCAACTTGCACCTCAACTAAAATTATCTGCAAAATCTGTCGACGGACTAATCGAGGCCGTTGAATGGAAAGAAATTGGTGAGCAAGCATTTTTAATGGGTGTACAATGGCATCCTGAACAAATGAATTGGGACAAACCGCTTTCTTCATCCATACTTGAATATTTCATTATGGAAGTTCAATCCTTTAAATTAAGCCCTTATTAAACCTTTCTTTATAAGAAAATTTATTTGTTGTAAATATCAGATATTCTGAATAAGAATAAATATTTAAGTTAATAACCACTCGATTATTCCTACTTCCTCCCTCGGCTCCACATAATTTGTTGTACTCGATTCATAATAAGATTCTTTGCTTGTGCGGCAAAAGAGTTGTAAAATATTATTTTCATTCCTTTTAAAGAAATAAACAAAAAAACCCAAAGCGTATAATTCATATTTCATCCCAAGATTATCAAGGGGTTTCATTTGCAATTCTTTTATTTCATTTTCATCATAAAAAGAATCAATTTCGAGTTTAGGTGGATTCTTCATTTCAGTAATTTTTTATTCATAACTCAATTAAACAACATCACAATAAGATTCGATATAGTTAATACAATGCGTCGTTTAATATTTTTTCACTCCTATAACAACAAACTTATTATTTTGTCTCACTGATTCTAATAAGAGATATACCTATTTTTTATAGGTAAATCTCTTACTAGATTACCAGGAGGTAACAATCAGATCCAAATAAACATCCGTTTTAGTTTTAAAAAGACATTACTTTTAAGATAATCCCAGTTTTCCATAAAAACCGATTCAGGTAAACTTTAAAATTTTCATTTAAAATTTTGTTTAATGCACATATGTTCATTATATTTGCAAAATAAATCAAACTAATAAGAACAATGCCACGACCAAAAAACAATCGAATCGTTCATGAACCCCCTCGTTTTTCAGCATTTAAACCAGTTGGATTAAGAGGAGTTTCTTCCGAGCCAATTTCTTTAAGCTTAGACGAATTCGAGGCAATAAGACTTGCAGATCAACTAGGTTTATCGCATGCTGAAGCTTCTGATGAGATGGAAATTTCAAGATCTACTTTTACCCGACTTATTGAGCAGGCACGAAAAAAAATTGCTGACTTTTTTATCAACGGTAGATTTTTAGTTATTGAAGGAGGTAATATCCATTTCAGGAAAAATTTAATTCGTTGTCAAGATTGTGGCCATATGTTCAATATAGATTTCAATGACCCATTTACCGAATGCCCGTCATGTAAATCAAAAAACCTATTAAATCTGGCGGGAGGATTTGGTCATGGACATTGTTGTTCAAATAAAAACTTTAACAAAGGAGGTAATTATGCCAAGAGGTGACAAAACAGGGCCTGAAGGTAAAGGCTCAATGACCGGCAGAGGACTGGGATCCTGTGCAGGAACAAATCTTAGTAATTCAAATTCTTCATTTTTGGGCTTAGGAAGGCGACTTGGAAGAGGAATGGGAATGGGAAGAAGTTTTGGAAACCGTTTCCAGTCTGGTAACAGATGGTTCAGTCGTGGTTTTAACAGCTCAAGTGATTCTGAAAAAAGTTTACTAGAAAATGAAATCAAGACTTTAAAAGAACAGCTGGGAAATTATGAGAATCGGCTTTCACAACTTGAAAAAGACAATTAAACATAAGGCAGGTTCATTAAAATTCCTGCCTTATAAAATTTAAAACAACACTATGAAAAATTCATCAGCAGGAGAAAACACAGGCAGTGGTCGGGGATTAGGAAAAGGCGGTGGACGAGGGCGCAACAAAGGTGGCAGTTTTGGAATTGGGGGATATTGCATCTGTGCAAAATGCGGAACCAAGCTTCCACATCAACAAGGAGTTAAATGCACAAGCCTAAAATGCCCAAATTGTGGAAAAACAATGATCAGAGAAGAATTATTAACTCAAAAATAAACCAATTAAAAAACAATTATGAAAATAAAATTTGCAATCCCAACTCTAAACGGCCAATTAACAGCACATTTTGGCCACTGCGAAAAATTTGCAGTTGTTGAAGTAGAAGACAATAAAATAATTAGCGAGGATATATTAACGCCACCGATACATCAACCGGGGGTTTATCCAAAGTTTTTAGCCGATCAAGGTGTAAAAGTAATTATTGCAGGAGGAATGGGACAACAAGCACAGCATTTATTTGCGCAAAACAACATAGAAGTGCATATGGGAGTAACAGAAGGTTCGCCAAAGCAATTGGTCGAAAATCTTTTAAAAAACCAACTAAAAACAGGTGAGAATCTTTGTGATCATTAATAAATGAAAAAAATTGAATTTAGCCAGATAGGGGTGATTTATTCTCCTTTTAAGGAACAACAGAACATCCCTATTCAGGCATCCTTTGGAGAAGACACTGAGGCATCTTGTCAGGTTTTCGATCAATATACCGAAGGCTTAAAAGACCTTGAAGGATTCAGCCATGCCATTTTGATCTATTATTTCCACAAATGCAAGCAAGAAAAACTCATCGCCAAACCTTATCTGGAAGACGAAGAACATGGCATTTTTGCAATTAGAAGCCCTTACAGGCCTAACAAAATTGGATTCTCCATTGTAAAGATCAAAAGCATTATTGGCGATACCCTGCGCTTCACAGAAGTGGATATGCTTGACGGCACTCCCCTGCTCGATATTAAGCCTTATGTAGCACATTTCGATTCCAGAAAAAACACAAAATCTGGATGGATTGACAAACATTTTATTGATGGAGAAATACCTCAACAAATAATACTTAATAAAAAATGAAAATAGCTATTGCCAGCGGTAAAGGAGGAACGGGTAAAACAACTTTAGCTGTTAACTTGTCGTCTTACTTGGCAGAAGAACAGAAAATTATTTTAGTCGACATAGACGTTGAAGAACCTAATTCAGGTTTATTTATTAAAGCCAAATTAAGCCATCAGGAAGATAAATACAAAATGCAACCTGAGTGGATTGAAAACAGATGCACCCTCTGTGGGCTTTGTCAAAAAGTCTGCAATTTTCATGCGGTCATACAATTAGGATCTCAGATTATGGTTTTCCCGGAGTTGTGCCACAGTTGTTATGCATGTTCAGAGTTATGCCCCACAAATGCTTTACCAATGGTAAAACAAAAGATGGGAGAACTAAAACATTTCAAAAACAAAAACCTGACTTTTATTGAGAGTAGATTAATCATCGGACAGGAACAAGCTGTTCCGCTTATTTCTCAAACCCAGGAATATGTCGATAAAAATTACCCCAATGCTGAGTTAATTATTTTTGATGCACCTCCCGGAACTTCCTGTCCGGTAATTGAAGCAACAAAAGATGCTGATTTTATCATCCTTGTAACCGAGCCAACGCCTTTTGGTTTCCACGACCTAAAACTGGCTATCGACACCATGAAGGAATTAAAAAAAGATTTTGGGGTAGTCATTAATCGCGATGGTATCGGCAATGATGAAGTTTCAGCCTATTGTCTGGCCTCCAACATTCCTGTCCTGGCAAAAATTCCAAACGACAGAAAAATAGCTGAGCTATATTCTAAAGGAAAATTGATTTACAAAAAACATCCGAAAGTTAAAACAGAACTTGATAATATTAAACAGTTTATCCAGAACTACAAAACAAAGGTATCATGTTAAAAGAAATTGTAATCATATCTGGTAAAGGCGGCACTGGTAAAACCTCCATTACAGCATCATTTGCTTTATTAGGAGGCAAAGACATTGTGGTGGCAGATTGTGATGTTGATGCTGCCGACATGCATCTATTAATGGATCCTGACTTTAATAAAGAGGAAGATTTTTATAGTGGCGAATTAGCTAAGATAAATACTGCCGAGTGCATCAGTTGTGGAATTTGTGCTGAAGTTTGCAGATTTAATGCTATTTCTGTCATTAATAAAGAATATGTCGTTAATCCTTTAAGTTGCGAAGGTTGTGGTTACTGTGCCAGAATTTGTCCAACCGAAGCCATTACAAACGAAACCTTAATGGTTGGGAAAACTTATATTTCTAGCACAAAAGCAAAGAACACCATGGTTCATGCAAAATTAGGAATAGGTGCGGACAATTCAGGGAAACTGGTGGCTAAGGTAAAAAATGAGGCAAAAAATATTGCCGTAGAAAATAATAAAGATTTTATACTCGTAGACGGATCTCCAGGTCTTGGTTGTCCGGTAGTTTCTTCTCTTTCAGGAGCTAATCTGGTAATTCTTGTTACGGAACCTACAGTTTCGGGCTTTCATGATTTAAAAAGAGTTTATGAATTGGTGAAAAAATTTAAGATTAGAGCTGCATGCATCATTAATAAATGGGACATCAATCCAAAAATAAGTCTTGAAATTGCCGCTTTTTTAGCACATGAAGACATCCTTCATCTGACCAACTTGCCTTACGACGAAAACTTCACCAAAGCAATGACATTAGGGAAAACCATCGTTGAGTACGATCAGGCTGAATTAAAAAAACTGTTAACCGACAGTTGGGAAAAGGTGAAAGAATATAGCCTTCAATAGATATAAAAGCACATGAAATAATAACCTGAATAAAGATCAAAAACATAAAGAAAACAAACATATGAAAATAGCATTTACAACAAAAGGAACAGCATGGGATTCAAAAATGGATCCTCGCTTTGGAAGAACTGAATATATTTTAGTCTATGATATTGAAAAAGACAAATTAACCCATTTTGATAATCGCACCATTGAAAACGAAGCACACGGTGCAGGTCCAAAAACGTCACAAAAACTATTTGAACTTGGAGCGAATATATTGATTACTGGTAATGGCCCCGGCGGAAACGCAGCTACGGTGCTTGAAAAAGCTGGCACCAAGGTTTTTATAGGTGCTGGTGAAATGACGGTTGAAGAAGCTTATCAAGCATATAAAAATAAAATGTTAAAAGAATTATAGTAATGAAAAAGTATGATGTAATTATAATTGGAGCAGGCCCTGCAGGAATAATCACCGGAGTAACCGCAAAAGCACAATTTCCCGAGAAATCAATGCTCATGTTTAGAGAAGAAGATAAAGGTTTGGTTCCTTGCGGAATCCCTTATATTTTCCATCGACTCAATGATGTTGATAAAAATGTGATGGGCCCTAAACCTTTTATGGATATGGGAGGTGAGGTATTAACAGACAAGGTTAGTCAGGTTGATGTAAAGAATAAATCATTAAAAACGGTATCTGGAGAAGAATTCAAATTCGAGAAACTGGTTTTTGCAACAGGTTCAAGAGTAGTAGTTCCTGGTTTTATCCCCGGCAACGATTTAGAAAATGTTTTTTATATTAAAAAGAGTTATAACTATATCAAACAAATTTTTGAGCAGTTAAAAGCTAAAAAGAAAGTAGTGGTTATAGGCGGAGGTTTTATAGGTGCGGAAGTTGCTGAACAACTCTCCATGAATGAAAATACAGCAGTTACACTTATTGAAAGTGAACCTTTTTGCTTCTCCAAAGCATTCTCTAAGGAACTCAGCCAAATAGCAACAGAAGCCTTAAATAATACCAAAACGAATGTACTAACCAATACCCGTGTTGAAAAAATAAAAGGCACCAATGGCGCTGCAACTTCGGTATTATTAAATAACGGACAAGAAATAGATTGTGATGCAGTGGTAATGGCCATTGGCTATAAACCCAATACTGATCTCGCAAAAGAAGCGGGTTTAGAACTCAATGAAACCGGTGCGATTATTGTTGATAATTACGAACGAACAAAATTTGAAGGTATTTGTGCAGTTGGTGATTGCTCTCAAACGATCGGATTTTTAACAGGACGGATCGACCATATCATGCTGGCGTCGACAGCTACTGCTGAGGCACGTGTATTGGGACATAATTTATTTGGCATCAAAATCAGAAAATCTTTTACCGGAACAATTGCAGTATTCTCAACTGAAATAAATGGAATTGCAATGGCAGCTGCGGGAGTAAATGACAGCAATGCAGAAGAAGGCAATATTAATTATATCTGTGCAAAATTCAGTGATTTTGATCGACATCCCGGTTCTTTCAAAGACACTTCCGCTTTAACCATGAAATTATATGCATCTCCCTATGATGGCTCAATAATCGGTGGTGAAGTTTGGGGTGGAAAATCATCCGGTGAAATCATAAATACCATCAGTTTAGCTATTCAAAAAGGAGTTACAGTTTACGAACTTATTTCCTTCCAGATAGGCTCTCATCCTTTATTAACAGCAGCGCCAACAAAAACAATTTTAATTAAGGCAGCTGAAGGGATTATTAACAAAATTGGTAAAGGAATCAGAAAAAATTAGCAGGAAAAACCTAATAAAATAAACAGATGAAAAAGCATTACCCAGATTCGGGCGTAGAATTATCAGAATTTACGGCAAAAAATTATGATAAAATAATGAACATAGCTTCATTTGGTTATTACAGAGGATTTATTAAAAATGCGATTCAGAAAATAAACATTGAAAGTGAAGATCACATTTTAGATCTGGGCTGCGGCACAGGTCGCAACATCTTATTAATGAATAAATATACTTCTGAAAATGCACAATTAACGGGTATTGATATTTCAGAGGATATGGAAAAACAATTTAATGAAAATTGTAAGCATTTCCCGAATTTAAAATTTATTAATCAAAGGATCGATCAGGAATTTGACCTCGGTCAAAAATATGACAAGGTATTTATCAGTTTTGTGTTGCATGGGTTTCCACATGAAATCAGAAAACAAATTATTCGCAATGCTTATAATCATTTAAAAGTTGGTGGAACTTTCAACGTACTTGATTTTGGAGAATTTGATATGAGTAAGATGCCTAAACATCATCGGTTTATTTTTAAAAAAATTGAATGTAAATATGCATTTGATTTTATTGAAAAAGACTGGAAGAATATATTGAGTGAATATGGCTTTAGTGATTTCAAGGAAGATTATTTTTTAAGAAAATATGTGCGATTACTTAGGGCTGAAAAAACAAATGAGCAACAATAATTAAAGAAATTAAAATGCAACTTGAGCATATTGCCATAACTGTAAATGATAGCAATGAGATTTTATCTTTTTACAAGCAAATTTTGGAGATGAATGAAATAAAAAACTTTGAAATTAATGAATTACTGGCTGATAAAATTTGGGGAATTAATAAGAAAACCCAAGTTTATATGCTCAATAACAATCAATTATTTCTGGAGATATTTATAGACAAGAACAAACAACCGCAAAGATTTAATCACATTTGTATTAAGATAGACAATCGCGAATCATTGATTAATAAAGCCCTTGCTGCTAATTATGAATGTATACGAATTGAACGTAAATATGCCGATTTGGTGTTTATCAAAGATAAAAGCGGAAATATTTTTGAAATTAAAAACGCTGATTAGGATTATTTATAAAATAGAATTGTTGATATAACAAAGAAAAATATTATGAAACTTACTGTGTTAACTGAGAATACAGCATCTGGCAAATTTAAAGCAGAACATGGTTTATCTTATTATATTGAGCATGATATACCACTTCTATTTGACACCGGCCATACTGATGTTTTTTTAAAAAATGCAGAGATGCTTAACATAGATCTGCAAAAGGTAGAAAATGTGGTACTAAGTCATGGGCATTGGGACCATGGAGATGGGCTCAAATATCTGAAAAACAAAAACCTTATTTGTCATCCTTACGCCTTCATCAAACGTTACAGAAAGCTTGATCATCAATATATCGGCCTAAACTTATGTTATTCTGATTTAAATAGAAAATTTAAACTCATCAACACCAGAAAGCCTTATAAATTAACAGAAAGCATAATATTTTTGGGCGAAATTCCACGAATCAATTCTTTTGAATCTCAGGTAACTCCCTTTGTTGATGAACACGATTCTGATGATTTTGTACCAGATGATTCAGCTTTAGCCATAATCCAGAATGAAGAATTAATTGTGATTTCAGGTTGCGCACATTCAGGCATATGTAATATCATCGAATATGCAAAGGAAATAAGTGGAATTAAAAAGGTATTGGCTGTCGTTGGTGGATTTCACCTTCAGGAGGTGGATGAACAAACAAAAAAAACCATCAAATATTTTAAAAAAGAAAAAATAAAATATGTTTACCCTTCTCACTGTACCGGATTGCCAGCATTATCTTCCTTTTACGAAACATTTAAAATCAAACAATTAAAAACCGGCATGAATATTAGTTTTTAAAAATCAGCATAAAACACAAAAATAAATTGAAAACAAATTACCCCGAAAATATTGATCCTTTGGAATTACTTTTATCCATACACGTATTCGATTTATCACTCGTTGATGAAATTGCCACAGGACAAAAATATACAGGTATCATGCTCAAAAATGGGCAAATTGGGGTGTGTGCAAATCTCAATAATCTGGTAAGCATCGAAAAAAACGATTATCAAAAAATCAATATCAACAACATTGTACATCGCATCATTCTAACAGCTTATTTTAATGCCTTACTCAATTATTCAGAATTCACAAAAGAGGGTAAAGACATTGCAGAAGATATAAATTTCAGGAAATACAGTAACTTGGTGATGATTGGCTATTTCAATTCTTTAGTCAATCATTTTAAGAAAGAAGAAATCCCACTGACTATTTTTGATAGGAGAAGGGATGATAAAACAATTACTGCAATGACAAACCAAAAACAGGTTTTGTTAAAAGCTGATGCAGTGATTTTAACTTCTACTTCCATTTTTAATCAAACTTTTCCTGAAATAATTAAATCCATTAAAACTGATTGTCAAGTCTTTTTGCTGGGACCTTCATCAATCATGGCAGAAGAAATGCGATTCTATAAAAAAGTTAAAAAAATCTTTGGAGCTACTTTTTCTAAATCAGATCATCGGATACTGGAAATTATTAAAAAAAATGGCGGTACCAGAGATTTTTTAAAATATGAAAACAAGCAAATTTTTGAAAACATAACTAACGAATAAGAATTAAATATAAATATGAAAACTTACCTCGATTGCATTCCCTGTTTTATGTTTCAAGCACTTAGGGCTGGCAAATTTGCCACCAAAGACGAAAAGAAGATTAAAGAAATTCTTGATAAAGTGGGATGTGCAATTAAAGGTTTTTCGCTGGATCAGATCCCTCCTGAAATGGCAAATGTTATTTATCGGGAAGTAAAAAACATTACCGGAGTTGAAGATCCTTATAAAGAAATTAAAAACGCAAATATTGCAGAAGCCCAAAATTTATATCCTGAACTTAAAAGTTGGGTTAAAAAATCAGAAGATCCATTATTAACTGCCATCAGAATTGCCATTGCAGGAAATGTAATTGACCTTGGCGTTAACAAAGACTTTAACATTGTTGAAGATTTAAAACAAATTATTGATCAGGATTTTGCAATTTTTGATTACCCCGAATTTGTTGAAAAACTCAAAAAAACAGAATCTGTACTTTATTTGGGTGACAATGCCGGTGAATCTGTCTTCGACAAAATATTAATTGAAGAATTGAAAAAACCCGTCACTTATGCAGTTCGGGAAATTCCAATCATTAATGATGTTACACTCAAAGATGCTTATGCTTCGGGATTACATGAAGTAGCTGAAATTATTTCCTCAGGTTCAACAGCACCGGCAACCATTCTTAAGCTTTGCAATGAAGAATTTATGAAGCGTTTTAATCAGTCTGATCTCATCATTAGTAAAGGACAGGGAAATTTTGAAGGCCTTTCGGGCAGCACCCGACCCATCTTCTTCCTTTTGAAAGCCAAATGCAAAGTAATTGCTAAAGAACTAAACGTTAAAGAAAATGATATAATTATAAAATCAATTAACTAATTAAAAAATAATAAATTAAATTATGGAAACAAAGAATATGGGATTCGATTCAAAATTGATCCATGCGGGAGATTATCAGGATGAATTCGGAAGTGCAACTACCCCAATTTATCAAACTTCAACTTTTTCATTCAGAAATGCCAAACATGGTGCAGATCTATTTGCAGGAAAAGAAAAGGGATACATTTATACCCGAATTGGAAACCCAACCATAGGCGTACTTGAAGACAAAATTGCTGAACTCGAAAATGGTTATAGAGGCATTGCCTTATCATCCGGAATGGCTGCTGTATCAACAGTTTATATGAGTGTTTTGGCACAGGGTGATCACATGATTAGTACAGGTGCTGTTTACGGCCCCAGCCGTGGTGTGATGCAAACTCATTTTTCAAAATTTGGAGTTGAATACTCATATATTGATACCTCCGATATTGAATTGGTAGAGAAATCTATTCAGCCAAATACGAAATTAATTTATCTTGAAACCCCGGCAAATCCTACCATTCAATTGACCGACATTAAAAAAGTTTCGGAGCTTGCTCACAAGCACAATATTTTAGTTTGTGTTGATAATACTTTTTGCAGCCCTTACCTACAAAAACCATTAGATTTAGGGGCAGATATCGTACTACATTCCCTAACAAAATTCATTAATGGACATGCAGATATCGTTGGAGGAATAATTGTAGCAAAGGATGAAATACTTTATAACACGATCAGAAAAGCAATGACTTATTTGGGTGGCAATATGGATCCACATCAGGCTTTTATGGTCATTCGTGGAGTAAAAACTTTATCACTGCGCATTGACCGAGCTCAAGCCAGTGCCATGAAAGTAGCTGAATTCCTTGAAAATCACCCAAAAGTAGAATGGATCAAATACCCGGGATTAAAATCTTTCGCTCAACATGAATTGGCAAAAGAACAAATGAGTGGATTTGGGAGTATGATTAGCTTCGGATTAAAAGGAGGATACAAGGCAGGCTCAACCTTAATGGATAATGTTCACTTAGCAACCTTAGCCGTTTCATTAGGTGGTGTTGAAACCTTAATCCAACACCCTGCTTCCATGACGCACGCTGGTGTTTCAAAGGCAGATAAAGAAGCTGCACATATCACAGACGGCTTGGTAAGATACTCCGTTGGAATTGAGAATGTAGAAGACTTAATCGATGATTTAAAACATGCGTTAGATAAAATCAAATAAACACATCAAAAAAATTACGATATTTATATTATTATTTTGTTAACCTTAATTTATTAAAAATGTCAAAAACGACTAAAATTGGTATCATTATTTGTGATAGATATCATACTTGCGCTGGAGGAAAATGCTTTAGATCAATGAAAAACAGAGAAGGAGCATTTAGCATTTATGGCAAAGATGAAAATGTTGAGATTGTAGGATATACTACCTGTGGGGGTTGCCCCGGAGGAAATATTGAGTACACTCCTGATGAAATGGTGAAAAATGGCGTAGATGTCATTCACTTAGCCACAGGGATGGTTGTTGGATATCCACCATGTAAAAACATTAACCACTTCAAAAAATTCATTACTGAAAAGTATGGAGTAAAAGTAGTAGTAGGGACACATCCAATTCCACAAAAATATTATATCACACATCAGGAAATGGGTACCTGGAAATCGGAGAGTTGGCAAGAAAACATTAAGCCAACCCTTGCTAATGAAGAAATTAGATTAGCATACAACTAGAAACATTTTTTATGTACAAATATCTATTTGGGCCTGTTCCCTCCAGGCGACTGGGAATGTCGCTTGGAGTGGACCTAGTCCCTCATAAAGTGTGCTCGCTGGATTGCATCTATTGCGAATGTGGAGCCACAACAAAGCTTACCGTTGAGCGTAAAGAATACATCCTATACAAAAAAGTAGTGGATGAATTGGCGCATTATTTTACAAACAATCCTGATCCTGATTATATCACTTTTTCAGGTTCAGGTGAGCCTACGCTGAATTCGCGCATTGGAGATGTATTAGATTTTATTAAGGAGAAAAAGCCTGCAATTCCAGTGGCCGTTTTAACGAATGGCACGCTTTTTTCGCAGAAACAAGTAAGAAATGAAATTTTAAAAGCCGACCTCGTTTTACCTTCATTGGATGCGGCAAGCAGCAAAGCTTTTAAAAATATAAATCGCCCTTGTTCAGATCTAAAACTCAATGAATACATCAAAGGATTGGTCGATTTTAGAACTGAATTTAAAGGTCAAATATGGCTTGAAGCATTAATCATTCCAGGCATTAATGACCATCTTGAAGATTTGAAAGCTTTAAAAGCTGCTTTTCAAAAAATAAAAGCTGATCGCATTCAGTTAAATACACTAGATCGTCCGGGTGCTGTTTCAAATATCAGATCAGCAACCCATGAAGAATTAAATAAAATAGTTTCATTTTTAAAGCCGTTAAAAGTTGAAATTATTGCCTCCTCAGTGCAAAGAAAAGAAGTAGATTCCTATCGCAAAGATATTGAATCTACGATCCTTGAAACCATTTTCAGGAGACCTTGCACACTGGAAGACCTGAACAATATTTTAGGAATCCACATCAATGAGCTCAACAAATATTTGGATGTATTAGAAGGGGATCAGAAAATTAAAACCGTTCGACAGGATCGTGGATTATTCTATCAAATAAAAAAATAATATTAATCAATCATTGATAAGGCGATCCTTTTTCGAGCTACATCAATTTCCATCACTTTAACCTCAACCTTTTGGTTAAGCTTAACTATTGTATTTGGATCCTTAACATACTGATTCGCTAACTTACTGATGTGTACCAATCCATCCTGATGAACGCCAATATCAACAAAAGCGCCAAAGGCTGTAATATTTGTAACGACACCAGGCAGCGTCATTCCTATATTTAAATCTTCAATAGAATGAACTCCTGCAGCAAATTCAAACAAATCAAATTTCTGACGTGGGTCACGTCCAGGTTTTCCTAATTCGCTCATGATGTCTTGTAAAGTTGGAATCCCCACTTCAGCATTCACAAAATCTTGTAAATTAATTTTTTTCCTGATCTCTTCATTCTCCATGAGTTCCTCTAGCGAACAATCCATCTTTTTAGTCATGGCCTTAACTATCCCATAACTTTCGGGGTGTACTGCACTTTTGTCCAATGGATTTTCAGCATCGCCAATTCTTAGAAAGCCCGCGGCCTGAACAAAAGCTTTTTGACCAAATCGCTTAACTTTTAATAATTCTTTTCTGCTTTTAAAAGCACCATTTTCCTTTCGATATTCGAGTATGCTTTTGGCCAAACCAGGCCCTAATCCGGAAACGTGAGAAAGTAATTCTTCACTTGCCGAATTCAGTTCAACACCCACAGAATTCACACAACTTTCGACTACATCGGTTAATGATCTATTTAATTCTGTCTGATTAACATCATGCTGATATTGACCCACTCCTATTGATTTGGGATCAATTTTTACCAATTCTGCCAGAGGATCTTTTAATCTCCTTCCGATAGAAACCGCACCTCTTACTGTTACATCGTACTCAGGAAATTCTTTTCTGGCAACAGTCGAGGCTGAATAAACTGAAGCACCGCTTTCATTAACCATAACCGCAATCAATTTCCGATCAAAATGAATTCTTCGCACCAGATCTTCTGTTTCGCGACCTGCGGTTCCATTACCAATTGCAATTGCTTCTATTTTATAAGCATTTACCAAACTTGCAATTTTTTGCATGGCTTGTTTTTTCTCATTCTGCGGAGGGTGCGGGTATATGGTTTCATTATGCATTAAATTTCCCAATTTATCCAAACACACTATTTTGCAACCTGTTCGAAAACCCGGATCGATTGCCAATACACTTTTTTGTCCCATGGGTGCTGCCAGTAATAGTTGCCTTAAATTTTCAGCAAAAACCTGAATGGCTCCTACATCTGCTTTTTCCTTCACCTGGCCTCTAATTTCTGTTTCTAAAGATGGCAGGAGCAATCGTTTATAACTATCTTGTATTGCCAATTTCATCTGCTTTGCCGAATCAGAATCATTTTTAATAAAAATACCCTGCAACATTCTGTTTGCTTCATCCTCGTCGACCAGCACTTTAAGTTTTAATAATTTTTCATTTTCTCCTCTAAACATGGCAAGTATGCGATGAGAAGGTGCTTCTAAAAGCTTTTCCTGACTGTCAAAATAATTTTGATACTTAGCCGCATCTTCCTCTTTTCCTTTGGCAACTTTCGAAGTAATAATTGCTGTTCGTTGCACAAGTGTCCTTATTTTTTTTCGGGCAAGTTGATGTTCATTTACCCATTCTGCGATAATGTCTCTTGCACCCGAGAGCGCATCTTCAACAGAATTAACCTCAAACTCATCATTGATAAATGCTTCAGCTTTGGCTTCTAAGTCCAAATAATCCTGTTTCATGATAAGATTAGCTAAAGGCTCAAGTCCTTTTTCGACAGCAATACTGGCTCGGGTTTTTCGCTTCTGTTTATATGGCAAATAGAGATCTTCCAACTCAGCCATTGTTTCAGCCAAATCAATTTTTGACTTCAGCTCATCTGTCAATTTTCCTTGTTCTTCAATTGAGGCCAAAATGGCTTCTCTGCGTTTATCCAAATCCTTTAATTGCAGCTCACGATCGCGAATATTTGCGATCTGAACTTCATCCAGCGTTCCTGTTCTTTCTTTTCTGTATCTCGCAATAAATGGAATTGTAGCGCCCTCTTCAAGTAAAGACAATGTTGCAGCAACTTGTTTTTCTGAAATTCCAAGTTCCCGAGAAATCTTAACAATATATTTTTCAGTCATCTTTTTTATCGTTCTAAAAACAAAAATATCGCTTTTTTGCATGGTAATTGCATTAGGTTAAAAAAAGGATTTCAAAAAGCGCTATCGAAAAACATGATGGGATGGGGCTTTTATTTAAATAGTCATCATACTATTAAACATAATATTTTATTAAAAAAGATTTTGATAAATTTTACGTTAGTGCTTAATACAGATTTTATGAAACTGATTTTAGTCCTCGCATTCACATTTCTGAGCATGTTTTGTTTCGCACAAAACTCCGACTTTAAATATGTTACTAAAATCATGACTGGCATACCCAACGCTCAGGAATCCTCAACAACTTCCATTGCAAACTTTATTAAATCCAATTTTCGCGAGCCAGAAGATCGGCTAAAAGCTGCTTTTTATTGGACAGCCACAAATATTGATTATGCGGTTGAAGATATAGACAGAGCACCAAATTACGAGAGCAATGAATACCTGATTAACAAAACCATGCGGCACAAACGTGGTGTTTGTCAGGCGTTTACAGAAGTCTTAAATGAACTCGTCCGAAAATTAGATTTTGAAGCTTTTGTAATTTCAGGTTATGTACGACAAAATGGTCGTGTGATCACCGATTATGGGCATGCCTGGAATTCCATCAAATTAGATAAAGAATGGTATTTGTTTGATCCAACCTGGGCTGCAGGTTATTTTCTTGTCAGAGCTAATGACTTAGCTCATAACAGATCAAATTATATTAAAAATTTTTCATCTGAATATTTTAAAGCTCACCCTTCGGAATTTATCAAAACACATATGCCCTTCGATCCACTCTGGCAATTTTCTGATCAAATAATAAATTATAGAGACTTTAATCATAGTCAATTTCACAATAAATCAAGCGCAAACTTCAACTACCTAGAAAGTATCTCAAAATTAGGCTCCAACGATGACCTATACAATATCAAGAACGCTATCATCAGAATTGAGGCTATGGGTTCGGGTAACATATTAACACAGAACTATCTGGATATTTTAAAACGTAACTTGGAAATTGCCACCTTAAATAAGGATGGTGAGATATACAATAAGGCACTTGAATTTCATGCGAACGGAATTAAATTATTTAATGATTATGTGGTCCTATTCAACCAAAACAATCTCAAAATAAACACAAAAAGAACACAATTGAATCAGCTTTTAGATGAAGCTCAAAATACTGCTAAAAAGGCCGTTGTGATATATGAATCAATTTCAACATCAAATTCAACCTTGCAACTTAATATTAGAATAAAGATGGGAGAAATGGATGAACTATTAGAAAGAATTGAACAAGAGAAATCGTATTTAAAAAGGATTTGAGTTTAATAACAAAGGTGACGCCATCACTTTCTTTTGATGCTTTTTTTTACAACCTTTGTAATGACAAAACCGAATCCTGCTATGAAAAGAATATTAATCTTCGTCTTGATCATCATTCCCACTTTTCTTTCCGCTACAAACTATAAGGTACAAGGAATGATAAAAAACTATCATTCAGCACAGGTTTATTTAAGTAGTGTTTACGGCGACAAATTAAATATTTTAGATTCTACTTTAACTGACAGGAATGGCAACTTCCAGTTCAATTTCGGCGAAAACAAACCAAATGGAATGTATCGCTTATTTTTTGCCAATAATAAGAAGTTAGATTTCCTGTATAATTTTGAAAATATTTCTTTCGAAACCAATGTGAACGACCCGATTAACGGAATGGTGATCAAAGAATCAACAGAAAACAAGACCTATTATACTTATCTTCTGAGAAGAAATTACGACCAATATCGTTTGGAATTATTACAACCTGTTCTGATGTATTATCCAAAATCAGATCCATTTTTCAAGAATATTTCGGCTGAGTTTAACACCATCCAGAAAGGGTTAACAGAATTTACACATGACCTTCTTTACAAAAATAAAGGCACCTATGCCGCACTTTTAATTTCAACGGAGCAGAAACCCCTCTTACTCCCCGAGCTAAATCCACAGCAGCAAGAATTATATTTAAAAGCGCATTATTTTGATGCCATCAACTTTGATGATGAGTCCTTGCTTAGAAGTAATGCCATCACTACTTCCATCCTCTCATATCTTTCATTATACCAAAATCAGAACCTCAATAAAAATCAGTTGGAAGAAGAATTTATGAAGGCGGTAAATGTGATTCTATCCAAAACAAAGTCTAATATTGAAGTTCATAATTTTGTAATCGAATATTTAATTAATGGATTTGAAAGTTATGGATTTAACAGCGTAATAACATACATGGCCGATTGGTTGTCGAATCCGGAAAACTGTGAACTGCCTAAGGAGTCAAGCTCATTGCAAGACAGGCTGAACACCATTAAAAAACTGGCTCCGGGTAATCAGGCACCCAATATTATTGGAACAGACATTAAAGGCAAACCAATTAATTTAAATGAAATTCAATCGAAATACACTTTGGTGGTTTTTTGGGCCAGTTGGTGCCCACATTGTACCGAAATACTTCCCGTATTACATGATTTTTACCAGGAAAACTTATCTCAATTGAAAGTTTTAAGTGTTTCGATTGACACGTCCCAAAATGAATTAAACACCTTTTTATCAACCTTCAGCCCCATCTGGCAAACCATGGCAGATTTTAAAGGTTGGGATGCAAAAACAGCAATCGATTATGGAATACACTCGACTCCTACCATGTATTTACTTGATGAGAATAAAAAGATTATTGGAAATATTGATACCGTAAGGGAATTAAAAAGAAAACTTAAATAATAAATTACCAGCCAGAGGCGAGAACATCAATGATGTGAATAATTTTTATGGGGAGTTTCTGCTTTTTCGCGAAACTTTCCTGATGCATTAAACAAGACAGGTCGGTAGAAACGATGTATTCTGCTCCTGTATCAATAGCGTTAAGCACTTTCTGTTCTGCCATCGCAGATGAAATGGCTTCATTTTTAACAGAGAAAGTGCCCCCAAAACCACAACATACATCATTGTCCTTCATCTCAACCAACTCCAGTCCTTTTACATTTTGAAGTAATTGCCGGGCTTCATTATTTGAATGAAGTTCGCGTAGTGATGAGCAAGAATCATGGTAAGTAACCCTGGCATTAAATTCTGCACCAACATCTGTTACTTTTAAAACTTTTACTAGAAACTCCGTAAACTCAAACATATTTTTTTGAATCTGGCGATATTCATTATGTAGAGCCGTATTATGAAATAGCTCACCATAATTATTCCTTACCATCCCCACACACGATGCCGTAGGAGCGACAATGGGCCTGTTATTAGGAAAATCCATAATGAATTTTTCGCCCATTTCTTTTGCCTCGTCCCAAAATCCTGAGCTAAATGCCATCTGCCCGCAACAAGTTTGCTCATCATTATAATGAACCCCAATATCCAGTTTTTTCAAAATTTTAATCATATTAAATCCTGTTTCAGGATAGAACTGATCAATAAAACATGGAATAAAAATATCGACTATCATAATCTTCGTTGGGCTATTGTTTGCAAAAGTAAAAAAAAATATAATCTATATTTTCTCTAGTTGAAAACCGACATTTTCCAAATCCTTCCAAAATCCGGGATATGATTTTTTTACTACCTCCGGATCATCGATTGTCATTTTATCAACCACCAGGCAGAGTGGGGCCAAAGACATAGCCATGCGGTGATCATCATACGTTTTTGTGATATAATTTTCAGGAATATTATAGTTTTCTGATTGTTTAACAAGCTTCCATAAATTTTCGTTTTCCTCAATAATTGAAAAGCCAAAATTATAAATCTCATCGCTGAGTTTTTCAATCCGATCCGTTTCTTTTATCCTTAAACTTTGTAAACCTTTAAAACTCCCTTCGATTCCGAGTCCAACGCATGTGGCAATTACAGCTTGGGCTAAATCAGGGCAATCGATAAAATCGAATTCGAGATAAGGAACTGTTTTGTTTTGCTTTTTGAGTTTTAATCCTGAATTTGTAAATTCTGATTTAACACCAAGTTTCTCATATATTTCGGGCAAAACCCTATCGCCTTGCAAACTTTCTTTTTTTAAATCAGGAAGAAACAAATCAACATCATTGCTCAAGGCGGCCATCTCATACCAGTATGATGCTGCAGACCAATCTGGACTGCAAGTGAATTTTGCAGGCTTATATTCCTGTTCTTTAACTTTAATGATGCAATCTGTTTGGTCAACCTCAACTCCAAAATGCTTCATGATATTAATGGTCATCTGAACATAGGGTCGTGAAATCGATTTCCCAGTCAAATTCAATTCAATTCCATTCTGAAGTAATGGGGCAATTAATAAAAGAGCTGTGATATATTGACTACTAATGGCGGAATTAAGTTCAATCTTCCCTCCCATTAATTTTTTACCAGATATTAATAAAGGCGGATAAGCAGTTTTTTTAACATAAGAAACTTCAGCAGAAATCTGAGACAGTGCTTGAACCAACTGTTGAATGGGCCGTTCTTGCATTCGTTCACTTCCGGTCAACAGCCATTTACCCGGCCTGATGGAAAGATAGGCGGTTAAAAAACGATAAACGGTACCTGCATTTTTAGCGTCAATAATCATCGGAATACCTGAAACACCACAAGTTTCAATATAACGAAGGCATCTGTTTAAAATTTGTGAATCTTCCGCATCAGATAAATTCTGGATAAAAATACCTTTGTTGCACAAGGATTTTATCATTAATACGCGATTACTTTCACTTTTAGAGGCTGGCAATTTAATGGTTCCAACTAAATCCTTCTTTAACTTACTTACTACAATTTGATTCATTAGTCGGTTGTATTAATATACCTAACATAAAAGCTCAATGCATCTCTAATTAAATCCAAACTTACAAACTGATCAATCAATCCCTTACCAATGCCACTAATCAATGTAAAATTAATTTGATCATCTGTGTTCTTTTTATCCTGTACCATCAGTTCTATTAATTCATCGATCGACTCACTCTGCAAATTATATGCATGGTAATGATTAAATATATATTTAACTATCTCGTATAAATCCTCTTCTGGCAACGAAAGTTTTTCCATAGAGAGATAAGACTCGCAGATGATTCCAATCGCGATGGCTTCACCGTGTATAAGGGCGTCATCATCATTTTTTAATGAGTAAGTTTCTATGGCATGACCAATGGTATGACCGAAGTTCAATAATTTTCGTTCACCTGCTTCCAATGGGTCTCTACTTACAATATCCATCTTCACACTCACTGATTCCTGAATGATGTGATCCCAATCAACAATTTGTAATACATGCCTTTGTAGCAAAACAGACCATAAATCCTTATCGGCAATTAAGGCGCATTTGATAATCTCAGCCAAACCCGAATTCACTTGTCGGATTGGTAAAGTTTTAAAAAAACCAGAATTTATAATTACCGCCTCTGGTTTTGTAAAAACACCAATTTGGTTTTTAAACATAGCCAAATCAACACCTGTTTTTCCACCTATGGCCGCATCTGCAGCACCCAAAACTGTAGTTGGGATATTTATAAAATTGATCCCTCGCTTAAAAGTTGCAGCTACAAAACCACCAATATCAGTTAACACGCCTCCTCCCAAATTGATTAAGAGTGAATTTCGATTCGCCTGGTGAACCATTAATTGTTCCCATATAAATTCGCATGTTCTAATGGTTTTATTTATTTCTCCGCTTTTAATTTCGATAACAATCATTTTAAAAGCCAAAACTTTTGTTTGCAGAAATGGTAAACAAAACTTTTTTGTATTCTCATCAATCAATAAAAAAATCTTTTGATTTTGATATGACTT
Organism: Bacteroidales bacterium; assembly: GCA_963675215.1. GTDB lineage: Bacteria > Bacteroidota > Bacteroidia > Bacteroidales. Next base: position 1,816,549 of record OY775914.1, on the reverse strand, counting down.
AAGGATTTGATGAAGTTCAACAAAGTCCTTATTTTCAATATGAATTGGATGTAGGGTCAATGAGTTCACTTTTGTTTTCTTTAATTGGCAAAAATATAATAAAAATGTGCGATTAGGAAGCGATCTAAAAATTAACCAAAGGCAGCCATCAACAAATCTAAATCCTGAAATGGTAAACCAAAATTATGTCCAACCTGCTTATCGGTAACTATTCCGTTTAGTAAATAAACGCCTTTACAAAAACCATAATCTTGTTTCAAATATCTTTCCAGCCCTCCTGCTTCACCGATCTTAAGGATGATGGGTGCAAAGAAATTACTAAATGCAAAAGTAGCTGTATGGGGAACAATGGATGCAATATTGGGTACACAATAATGCGTCACATCGAACTTTTTAAATACCGGGTTATGATGATTTGTAGGTTGAGAAGTTTCAACACAGCCACCTTGATCGATACTAACATCAATGATAATCGATCCTGCTTTCATTTTTTGCACCATTTCCTCACTAACCACAATTGGTGAACGGCCATCGGGGGCATGCATAGCAGCTATAACCACATCAGCTGTTTTTAAAGCATTGCTTAATAACTTTGGTTGTAAAACAGAGGTATATAATCGTTGATTCAGGTTTTTTTGGATGCGTTCAAGTTTATAGATTGAGCGATCGAAAACTTTTACGAATGCACCCATACCGTGGGCAGTTCTGATGGCATTTTCTGCAACCGTGCCAGCACCAACAATAACAACCTCAGTTGGACATATTCCCGGAAAACCACCTAACATTTCTCCTTTTCCAAATTCGGGCTTGCTTAAATAATCTGCCGCTAACAGGATAGAGGCATTACCAACAATTTCGCTCATTGAGCGTATAACAGGGTATGCACCCGATTCATCTTTTATGCTTTCAAAAGCGATTGCTGTAACCTTTTTATTAATTAATGCTTTGAAGTAAGGTTGACTTTGATTTCCAATACTTAATGAAGACAATACCAGCTGTCTATTCTTTAAAAATGCTGTTTCCTTAAGTGTTAATGGGGCTACTTTCAAGATGATATCGGCTGTAAAAACTTCTTTAGCCGTTTGAACGATGTCTGCTCCGGCCTCAGCATAATCATGATTACTGAACCTTGCAGAAGTGCCTGCGTCTTTTTCCAAAATTACCCGATGTCCATTAGCGACAAGGATTTTTACAGCTTCAGGAGCCAAACAAATTCGTTCTTCAGTTTTTGAAATTTCTTTAGGTAAACCAATACTTAAAGTTCTATTTCCGTTCTGAATTTCTAGTTTTTCTTCTTGAGGCATCAGGTTTTCAGAATGTGAAAACTTATAAAATCCACTTTGTTCAGCACTCATCTTAATATTTATTTATGTGAATACTTCTGGTTTCATCGTCCAGGTTTTCAATAGTTACGTAAACAATATCTTTGGGCAATAAATTTTCAATCTTCTCGGGCCACTCCATTAAACAATAATTGCCACTGTATAAATAATCTTCATAGCCTATATCCATAACCTCTTCAACTTTGTTAATCCGATAAAAATCAAAATGATAAATTGGCCCGAAACGTTCAGTATGGTATTCATTGATGATGGCAAATGTCGGGCTCACTACTTCATTAATCACTTCTAATTTTTCACACAATACTTTAATAAAAGTCGTTTTTCCGGCTCCCATGCTTCCCTTAAAAGCAAAAATCCGCTCTGTTGGAAAAATGCTCAACATTTCATCCGCTATGCCAGCAAGGTCATTTAAGCTTTTACATACAAAAGTTTTTTCCATTACTTGTTATTTAAAGTTATGAAAGGGATTAACAATTCCTCGATTGAAATGCCGCCATGCTGAAAAGTGTTTTTGTAAAAATTCGCATAATGATTGTACTTATTTGGATAAGCGAAGAAATCGTTCTTTTTACAAAATGCAAATGTTGTACTTACATTTAAACGTGGTAAAAACCCCTCCAAAGGATCTGCTAATTGAAATACATCTTTCGAATCAAAGTTTAGGTTCCGCCCATTTTTGTACCTCAGGTTTTTATTGGTTTCGCGGTCTCCGATAATCTTCACCGCATTATTAACTTTAACAGAACCATGGTCGGTTGTAATCACCAATTTTATCTTCTGTTTCGATAAAAATTTAATAATATCAAACAACGAAGAATGTTTGAACCAAGAAACCATCAATGACCGATAAGCAGGTTCATCATCGGCAAGCTCCCTGATAATTTCCATATCTGTTCGTGCATGAGAGAGCATATCAACAAAATTATAAACGATGGCATTAAATTTATTATTCATTAAATTGGGCATATTCTCAACAAGTTTTCTGCCAGCATTTAAATTTAAAATTTTATGGTATGAAAACTTTATATCCTTTGCATATCTTTTCAATTGTGCTTCCAGCAATTCAGCTTCAAACTGATTTTTAGTCCCTTCTTCGTCTTCCCTTATCCAAAATTTCGGATACTTTTTTTCGATATCCAAAGGCATTAGGCCTGCGAAAATTGCATTTCTGGCATACTGAGTTGTTGAGGGTAGTATGCTGTAATAAATCTCATCTTTTTCAACCCTGAAAAACTCTTCAATCACAGGTTGTATGGCTTTCCACTGATCGTATCTTAAGTTATCTATAAGTAAGAAAAAAACAGGGTCATTCCCATCCAGAAGTGGAAATACCTTTTCCTTCATTAAAGTATGAGAGAGCACAGGGCGATCGGGTGTTTTAGCTTGAATCCAGTCTACATAATTATGTTCAATGAAACGTGCAAATTCCTGACTGGCTTCATCCTTCTGCATTTTAAGCACTTCCATGATCCCCTCGTCTTTCGAAAGCTCCAATTCCAATTCCCAACGTGTTAATTTTTTATACGTTTCTACCCATTCACTATAATTGAGATTATCATTGATTATCATTCCAATATTCCGAAACTCCATTTGGTAGGAATGCATAGATTTTTCACTGATCAATTTTTTATGCTCCAGATTTTTTTTGAGAGAAAGTAAAATTTGATTTGGATTAACTGGTTTGATGAGGTAATCAGAAATTTGCGAACCAATGGCATCATCCATTATTGCTTCTTCTTCGCTCTTGGTAATCATTACTACCGGAAGATTCGGATAATCCGTTTTAATCAAACTCAAAGTTTCAAGTCCGGAAATCCCAGGCATATTCTCATCAAGGAAAATGATATCAAAAGCTTCTTCATTAATCATATCCAAAGCTTCATCTCCATTATTCGAGGTTTGCACTTCATATCCCTTTTGCTCTAAAAATAAAATCTGTGATCGCAACAAATCAATCTCATCATCTACCCAGAGTATCTTCACTTTATTCATAAACTTTCGGTGTTACCATTAATTCCGAATATAATCATCATTTGAAGGTTGTAAAAAAAAGTGTAATATTGAATAACGAATACAACCATTGTCTTTTACAACAAATGTAACCCAAATTTAAAGATAAAAGTGAATTTACACAGGCCCAACAAAAGAAAAATATTCAACGATCCGGTTTACGGTTTTATCAGTATTCCTGATGATTTAATATTTGATTTAATTGAGCATCCCTATTTCCAGCGTTTGCGACGAATTCGGCAGCTTGGACTTACACACCTTATTTATCCGGGAGCGCTTCATACCAGATTTCATCATTCCATAGGAGCTATGCACTTAACTTGCATGGCTATAGCTGTTTTAAAAGACAAAGGTCATCATATCACAAAAGAGGAAGAATTGGGCGTTGAAATAGCCATCTTATTGCATGATATCGGACATGGGCCTTACTCTCATACACTCGAGCATTCTTTGGTAAATAAAGTACCCCACGAAGAGATTTCGGAAATTTATATGGCACTTTTGAACCAAGAGTTCGATGGTGCACTTGAAACTGGAATTGGTATTTTCAAAAACAACTATCCAAAGAAATTTTTACATCAACTTGTTTCGAGCCAATTAGACATGGATCGGATGGATTACCTCAAACGCGACAGCTTTTTCACGGGTGTTTCTGAAGGCAATATCAATGCAGATAGAATTCTGAAAATGCTACAACTTGCCGATGATGAGTTGGTTGTTGAAGCCAAGGGGATTTATTCTGTTGAGAAATTTATCATTGCTCGCCGCCTGATGTATTGGCAGGTTTATCTGCACAAAACTGTACTTGCAGCTGAATATACACTGATGCGGATTTTAAAACGTGCCAAGTTTTTATCAGAGAATGGCGAAGAGCTTTTTGCTACCTCTGCATTAAAAACTTTTCTTAAAAACAACTTTGACAAAGACAGTTTTAGAAATGATCCATCCGCAATCTCAGCTTACTCTCAGCTCGATGATTTTGATATTTTAACTTCAGTTAAAGAATGGACAAAACATGACGACCCCATTCTATCTTACCTCAGTTTGAGTATCATAAACCGAAGATTATTTAAAATTGAACTCCAAAACCAGGCATTTGATATAGAAAAAATTGAACGTATCAGGGCAAAAGTAAAAGTGCAATTTAGCCTTAACGATGAAGAATCAGAATATTTATTGATAAACGACAGCACGAGCAATTCTGCCTATAATCCAAAAGGTGGACAAATAAATATTTTATATAAAAATGGGGAGATTAAGGACATTGTTTCGGCTTCCGACCAACTCAATATTTCGATGTTGGCAAAGCCTGTAACCAAATATTTTTTATGCTATCCCAAAAATATCATTCTGGATTAAAACCGAAACCTTACTTTTGTAAACTAATTATACAGAAATGGAATTTACAGCTGAACAAATTGCCGAATTACTAGATGGCATAATAGAAGGAAACCCAAAGGTGGTTGTTGATAAATTGGCAAAAATTGAAGAGGCTGAAATTGGGTCTCTTAGTTTTTTAGCAAACCCTAAGTACACACAATATATTTACAGATCAAAGGCTTCGATAATCATCGTAAATAAAGATTTTAAAGCAGATAAAAAAATAAATGCAACGCTTATAAGGGTAGAAGATGCTTATGCAGCATTTGCAAAATTACTTGAGGCTTATAATCAAATAAAACTAAATAAGGTTGGTATTTCTAAGAATTCAGCCATTGCTGAATCTGCCAAGTATGGTAAAAATTGCTACATTGGTGATTTTGCTTCAATTAGCGACAACGTAATTTTAGGCAATAACGTAAAAATATATCCCCACACATTCATAGGTGATAATGTTATAATTGGGGATGATACCACCATCTTTCCTGGAACCAAAATTTATTCAGATAATTTGATTGGTAAAAATTGTACCCTGCATGCAGGTGTTGTTATTGGGAGTGATGGTTTTGGATTTGCCCCTTCATCCACTAACAATTACAATAAAGTTGCTCAAATTGGCAATGTAATTATTGAAGACAATGTTGAAATTGGTTCAAACACAACCATCGACAGAGCAACATTGGGAAGTACCATTATCCGAAAAGGTGTAAAGCTTGATAACCTAATTCAAATAGCACACAATGTTGAAATTGGCGAAAACACGGTCATAGCATCACAAACAGGGATCTCTGGGTCGACAAAAATTGGCAAAAATTGTATGATTGGTGGTCAGGTTGGAATTATTGGGCACATTATAATTGCCGATGGTGTCAAAATCGCTGCTCAATCAGGAATTGGAGGAAGTATCAAACAAGAAGGAGCCATTGTGCAAGGATCTCCTGCCTTTGATATAAGCCCTTACAGAAAATCTTACGTACATTTTAGGAATCTACAACAAATTGTTGGTCGAATCAACGATTTAGAAAAGAGATTCGAGAATCCTAAAAAGGACTAAAAAAGATTCATGATCATTGCAAATTTATAAAATTTGTTACTTTTGCGATTGATTTCTAATTTCACACTTAAATCATTTTATGCCTGATAAGCAAAGAACTATAAAAAAGGCTATTACCGTATCCGGAACAGGATTACATACGGGGCTTGATGCCAATTTAACATTTAATCCGGCTCCTGAGAATTTCGGATTCAAATTCCAAAGAATCGATTTACCCGGTTCTCCGATAATTGAAGCTAACCTGGATCATGTTGTTGATACGGCAAGAGGAACAACGCTTGAAAAAAATAATGCCAGAATTTACACCATTGAGCATGTTTTAGCGGCATTAACCGGCCTTAACATCGACAATGTTCTCATTGAAATTGACAAGGATGAAATACCCATCATGGATGGAAGTTCGAAATTTTTTGTTGATGCCATTCTTAAAGCCGGGATTCAGGAACAAGATGCCATCAGAGAGTATATTTATATCGATAAGGAAATCGTCTATAAAAACGAAGCTGATAAAATTGAAATGATCGCTTTACCCGACGATAAATACAATATCGAAGTTGAAATTGATTATGAGACCAAGGTTTTAGGAAAACAATTTGCTCAATTAAATGACATCATTGAATTTCAATCAGACTTTGCACCATGCAGAACTTTTGTTTTTCTTCACGAATTGGAATATTTATTAAATAATAATCTGGTAAAAGGTGGCGACTTAAGTAATGCAATTGTATATGTAAACAGGATGGTTGCTCAAGAAGAACTTGACAGACTTGCCGAACTTTTTAAAAAGCCGAAGGTAAAAGTAAAAAAAGAAGGGATTTTAAATAACCTTAACCTTCACTTCAAAAATGAATCTGCCCGACATAAATTACTTGATGTAATTGGTGACCTAAGTTTATTAGGCAAACCAATTAAAGGAAAAATACTCGCAAAGCGACCTGGACATTTCTCAAATATTCAGTTTGCCAGACTTATCAAAGAACATTTAAATAACAAAACAAAAATGAATACTAAACCTCCTTTCAATTTAACTAAGGTTCCAGTTTATGATGTGAAACAAATCCAGGAAATCTTGCCTCATCGACCTCCATTTTTATTTGTTGACAAAGTGATGGACATGGATGAATCAAGGGTCATTGGTGTTAAAAATGTTACAATGAATGAATCTTTTTTCGTTGGACATTTCCCGGGCGAACCCGTTTTACCTGGTGTAATTCAGGTTGAAGCGATGGCTCAAACGGGAGGGATACTTGCATTAAGTCAGGTGGAGGATCCAAAAAATTACACGACCTACTTTATGAAAATTGATAAAGTAAAATATAGAGCAAAAGTTGTTCCTGGCGACACTTTAGTTTTTTCATTAGAACTCATTTCTCCAATTAGAAGAGGAATTTGCCATATGAAAGGAATTGCGTATGTTGGCGAAAAAGCAGTCATGGAAGCCGAGATGATGGCATTATTATCAAAAAACGAAGACCAAACTAAATCCTCTTAAAATGAATCAACCCTTAGCATACGTTCATCCGCAGGCTAAAATTGCCAAAAATGTTGTGATCGAACCTTTTGTTAACATTGAAAAAAATGTAGAAATTGATGAAGGAACCTGGATAGGGTCAAATGTAACCATCATGGAAGGCGCACGAATTGGGAAAAATTGTAAAATTTTTCCGGGTGCAGTAATTTCTGCTATTCCTCAAGATCTCAAATATCGTGGCGAAGATACAACTGTTAAAATCGGTGATAATTGCATTATTCGTGAATTTGTAACCATTAACCGCGGTACAAAAGCAAACTTCGAAACGGTAGTTGGCGACAATTGTTTACTTATGGCATACGTTCACGTGGCGCATGATTGCATTATTGGTAACAACGTAATCCTTGCAAACGCAGCTACCTTAGCCGGCCATATTAGAATTGACGACTGGGCCATCATAGGTGGATTAGCAGCCGTTCATCAGTTTGTTCAGGTTGGAGCACATGCCATGATCTCAGGAGGTGGGATGGCACGTAAAGATGTTCCTCCATTTACAAAAGGGGCGCGTGAGCCATTATCCTACGTTGGAGTAAATTCCATAGGATTAAGAAGAAGAGGGTTTACCAATGATCAAATTAATGCGATTCAGGAAATTTACAGAATTATTTATTTAAGGGGATTAAATGTTACACAAGCAGTTTCTATTATCGAAGCGGATGTGCCGGTAACCCCCGAAAGAGACGAAATTTTATCCTTCATTGCCAGATCAACTCGCGGAATCATGAAAGGATATACCAGACAACCTAAAAACAACGACCAATAAAAAACATTAGATATGGCTTCAACCTCAGATTTTAAAAATGGTTTGTGTATAGAATTCAATGGCGAATTATTTACCATTGTAGAATTCCAACACGTGAAACCAGGAAAAGGACCGGCCTTTGTGCGTACAAAACTCAAGAATTTAAAAACAGGAAAAGTTATTCCTAATACTTTCACTGCCGGGGTAAAAATTAATACCCAACGTGTCGAAAGACGTCAGTATCAATTTCTTTATAAAGAAGGAGACACTTACCATTTCATGAATTCTGAAACTTTTGAGCAAACATTTTTTAGTTCAAATATCATAAGTGCCCCTGCCTTTTTAAAAGAAGGTGATGGTGTAGAAGTTTTATATCATGCAGAAACCGAAACGCCAATTTCGTGCGATATGCCTGCCTACGTTGAACTTGAAGTAACTTATACCGAACCGGGTGAAAGAGGAAATACAGCAACCAACACTTTTAAGGATGCTACTGTTGAAACAGGTGCCATTGTAAAAGTTCCACTCTTTATAAATACCGGAGAAAGAATTAAAGTCGACACCCGATCAGGTGAATATTCTGAACGAGTTAAATAAAAAATAACTGCTTGTTATGAAATTTGAAACTCCCCTAAGCTTAAAAGAGCTCGCAGGTATAATTCATGCTGAATTCGTTGGTAAACCAGATTTTAAAATAACTGGGATGAATGAAATTCATATGGTTGAAACCGGTGATTTGACATTTGTTGACCACCCCAAATACTACTCAAAAGCTTTAAATTCAGCGGCTACGACCATTCTGATTAATAAAAAAGTGGATTGCCCCAAAGGGAAGGCACTTTTAATCTCTGAAGATCCGTTTACCGACTATGTAGGTCTGGCAAAAAAATTCAGACCCTTTGTCCCGGCATCTAAAACCATCAGCGAAAGCGCAGAAATTGGGACCGGTACACAAATTCAACCCAATGCTTTTGTAGGCAATAATGTTAAGATTGGAAAAAATTGCATCATCCATTCAAATGTGAGTATTTACGATCATTCTGTAATAGGCAATAACGTCATTATTCATGCAAATTCCGTGATTGGTGCAGATGCTTATTATTTTCAGAGAAGAGCGGATGGATATCATAAAATGGAATCTTGCGGCAGGGTTATTATTGAAGATAGGGTTGAGATTGGAGCACTTTGTTCAATCGATAAAGGAGTTTCCGGAGACACCATCATTTCTGAAGGAACGAAAATGGATAATCATTGTCAGGTTGGACACGATACTTATATCGGCAAAAACTGTTTAATTGGTTCACAGGCAGCCATTGCAGGCGTTACTCGAATTGAAGATGATGTCATTTTATGGGGAAAAATAGCTGTAAATAAAGACCTCGTTATTGGTAAAGGAGCCGTAATTTTGGCTACTTCAAATGTTGGAAAATCGCTTGAAGGAGGTAAAACATACTTTGGATCACCGGCAATTGAAGCACGTCAAGCCTGGAAAGAGCTTGCCGCCATTAGAAAACTACCTGATATTATTGAAAATTTATAAAATAAACCCTTCGAGATAAAGGGACGACATCCTCAAGAGGATGTCGTCCCTTTATCTTTTTGCACCCTGAGTGATCCCGATGAAATCGGGATTTTATCGAAGGGTGCATATTCAAACAAATACATTTCGATACTTTTTGCTATCGCAAAAAACTCAATGTACATCAAATTTCGTCTCCCTTGATTTCTTCACATAAAAAACATCCATCGCCACAATCATTGCTATCATTCCCCAAACTGGAATTGAAGCTTTGTCCGTGTCTAAAAAGTTATTTATTAAACCATGGGTAAAATAAGTAATCAATGCCAAGACGGAGGCTAAACTTAACATCCTTATTTCAGGTTTCGTTGCACTGCGATAAACCCTTATTCCAGTAATAAGAACAGTTATTACCAAGGCGATAATTAATAGCATACCTATTAATCCCATCTCTGCCAGCGGCCCCAGGTATTCACTATGCGCATTTCCTTTATCTCCCGCATTGGTGCTTATAATTGTCTTTTCGTGACTCCTTTGTGATGCAGCATAAACAAATTGATAGGTTCCGGGGCCCCAACCCATTATGGGTCGATCTTTAAAAAGCCGGATGGCAGCTTGCCACCGATTGATCCGCTCTAAATTTGAAGCATCAGAAGAAATATTGTAGATTGACCTGACATGCTCAATATAATTTTCAGAAGACTCATTGGTGTTTTTTTCAAGTTTTTGAATAATTTCATTTTGGAATAGATAAAAGCTTCCAATCAGCACTAAAGTTAACAAGGCTAACCACTTAATTTTTATTCGGAAAACGATCAATATTCCAGATACCGCAGCAACAGCCAAACTAACCCATGCTGCTCTGCTAAATGACAATACAAGCGCCATCGTAAAAATCAAACCAGCTATAAGTGATAAAAAATGTATTGATGTTGAATAGTTTTTAAATCGACTGACCAGAAATAACGCCGGAATAAAAAATGCCAACATGGCTCCATAGGAAGTATGATCATTAAAAAATGGCGACATAACCCAATGTCCGGCCTCCTCAGAAAAATCATATTTAGCATGCATAAAAATGGTATAGAAAACAACAATAAAAAGTGAAATAATATAGCAGAAAATAAATAAACGAAGATTTGTCGCTTTCTTAAATACTTTAACAATTACGAAATAAAACGGGATGATGAACCATAATTTGGACAATAAGAACTTAAATGAAATAATTGGCATTTCACTATTAATTGAAGTGACTAGCATCCAAAATAGATAAAGAAAGATAACGATGCTAAGTGGATGATAAAATAAACGCTTTTCAAAATCGGAGTAAAAAATCAATCGAAAAATGAACAACACACTCACCCCAATTAATAAGGGTTCGGTTGGAATAGATAGACCTAAACTTCCATCACCATGACTAATTCCGACCGAAAGCGGGGTTAAAAGAGTGATGAGCAGCAGAACCTTATCAAGTGAGATTACATAAAGCCCAATAACGATTATTGCCAAGGGTAAGAATAAAACCCAAATAACTTCTTCAATAATGAAAAAAATGTTTACTGCTAAAAAAATCATGCTCAGCAGTAATACGAGTTGATTTCTATGTTTCCCCACCAATTTCACCTATTTTAATTTCTCTCTCATTTTTGAAATCTTATCTAAAAACAGGATTAAAAGCATGGTAAAGAATAAAACGGATATGGTGATGGATAAAACAAATACCATTCGGGGAGGATAGGATTTTCGTTCAGCAACATAGGCTTCACTAACGATAAATGACTGAGGCAATAACTTATAAGCATCAATTTTAGCCTTTTGATATTTTTCTTTCAAGCTACTCAAACGTTGACGTTCAAAGACAAGCTCATCTCGCAAAGAAACATATGGCCCGCCAAATTCGGCAAGAATCTCTAATCTCTTTTCTAATCGATTAACTGCACTCTGATTTCCTTCACCAAGTTCAATGGCCAATTGCTGATTAATCATTTCCGCCTGTGATTCGTAATCATGTACCCCCTTATTTCTCAGACTTGTTAGTGAATCTTCCATTTCTGCCACTTCAGTATTTAATCTTAAATATTCATCTTCCAGAATTTTCAATCCTTCAATTGCTCGTTGTCGCTGAATATTTGTTTTCACTGTATCAATATATCTTACAATATCATTTACCATTTCAGCAGCAAGAATGGGATCGTGATCTAAAACCTGAATTTGTACTGCCAGGTATTCTGTTCGGCTGAACTTAAATTTATTTTCAAATTCATTGAATAATTTTGTTCTTGCAAACTTTGCGTTTTCATCAATTTCATAATGGTTTAAGAGATCATATTTCTTTACCACATGATCACGAATCAAACTTGAACTGAGTAATTGTAATAATTGCTCTGATTCAGTTTCATCGCCAAAACTAAGATTATCTTTAACCTGATCATCGCCTAATAATGCTTGAGATATAGAGCCTGTGTTCACAGGATAAATGATCGCCGTTGATTTAAATAAAGGGGTGATAAAATAGGACGAAGTAAAAACTATAGATGCAAGCAGTGATACTATAAATATAAGAATGAGTATTTTTCTCCTTTGGTACAAATGAATAAAAATCTCCGTTGAGTTTAAATGGGTTTCTTCGCTATGATCAGTTGTTTTCATTTCTACCTTGTTATTAATTTATGCTCAAATTTATGAAAAATAGGCTTAATATTTTTTTGTAATCAGCTTGGTTAATTTTCTTCGGTATCCTCTTTTAATAAAATAATAAATGCCCTTACATTCAACAATTTTAATGCATATGCTGCGGCTAGCGATACGAGGAGAACAATGCTGAAGCCCCAAATAGGTTTTAACGATAATGTTTTTGAGAAATAATTGATCGCAAAAACCACAATAATAAAGCATAATAATTGAATCAAATAGCGATAATTAATGCTAAATGCAAAGCGTTTTTGGGCACCTAAAACCAAGGCAATCGCTGTTACAAATTGGGCTCCGAAACTAGCATAAGCTGCGCCAACTGCTTCAAGAGTAGGTATAAAGACTATGTTGATTACCAAATTGATTACAACACCAAGCAAGGCCACTTTTATCAGATATCTCAAATCGCCTAAGGCGGTTAGTAATGTTCCAAAAATATAAGCTGTACATACCGCAACAAAGCTGAACATAAGAATTCCAAAAATCTCAGAAGCCTCCTTATTTCGTTCATTAAACATGGCGAAAGTTTCATTACCATGCTGGTTATAAAGCATTCTTATAATTTCTTCGCTATAAAAAAATGAGCTAAAAGCGATGATGAGGGCAAATGTGAAGATGATGGTAAATGACAATTTTACTAATTTTTCAACCGATGCTCCGGTCTTGATCATTCTTGAAAATATGGGCAGTAAAATAACTCCGAACAACAGAGCGATATTATTTCCTGCATCAAATAATCTGTAAGCTTGTGCAAAAATACCCGACTGAAACTCGCCGCTATTTCCCGGTAACATCCGCTCTATCAAAACGGCATCCACACGACTGTATATAGCCATTAAAAAAACCAATATGGCATAAGGCAAGCTTTTTTTAATCACCATTCTAAGAAATACCAGGTTCCAATTTAGTTTATGAAACTTTGATTTTTTAATCACAATAAAAAGTGCAACCAATAGGGTTAATAAATATGCCAGGGTTTGAGAATAAATTAGCCATTCTATTTGAAAGGGGCTTTTAAAAACATTTCCCCATAACAGAATTCCGCAAATGATGATCATTAAAAACCGATCTAATACAGAAATAAGACTATCTGTTTTAAAAAGAAAAAGCCCCGAAATATTGGAACGGAGATATAAGATAAACGAAAGTAATGCTTGATTAATTCCAACCAATGCTAAGAAATAAAACTGCTTCGAATCATAGCCGATACAATACCCGACAATAAAAATAACAATTCCGTAAACAGCAATTAAAAAGAGTTTGAGAATAACAATCCCTGAAAAATGTTTGTTTAAAAGTTGCCTGTTTTGCGCAATATTTCGATTATTAAAATTGCTAATCCCAAAATCGAGAATTATATTAAAAAGAAGGGAAAAATTAAAAATAGCAAAATAAAACCCGTAATCCGCAGAGCCCACCATATTTTGAACAGTCCGATCGATTCCCAAAATCCAAAACGGCTTAATCAAAAAATTAAGTGTTAACAGAAAAATAAGATTTGTTACGAATTTACGTTGCATTCAAGCTAATTAAGATTGGGAGAAAAACCTCTGAATTACTTCTAATTTTATTCAAGTATTGATTTGAAAAAACCATATTTTTGTACTACAATCTAAAGTAGTAAAATATCACGTTCAATTAGTTTATTTATTATCAACATTCAAATTAATTCAAATTGAGAATAGCCGTAAACACCAGATTATTAATCAAAAACAAGCTGGAAGGAATCGGTTATTTTGTTTATGAAAATTTAAAAATTATTACGCAAAATCATCCTGAACACGAATTTTTCTTTTTGTTCGATCGAAACTTTGATGAGGAATTTATTTTTTCTCACAATATCACGCCCATTATAGTTGGGCCGCAGGCCAGGCATCCTTTCTTATATCTAATTTGGTTTGAGATTTCAATTCCACCCATTCTGGAAAAATTAAAAATTGATCTCTTCCTTTCACCTGACGGATATTTGTCGCTCAGATCGAAAGTTCCTACACTTGCTGTATATCACGATTTAAATTTCGAACACCACCCGGAAGATTACCCTTTTCTGGATCGGAAATATTATCGCTATTTCTTTCCTCGCTTTGTAAAGAAAGCCACTCGAATTGCAACCGTTTCAGAATACACAAAGAATGACATTGCAAAGACTTATCAAATTGAGAATAAGAAAATAGATGTGGTATATTGCGGAGCTCAACTTGGATTTAAACCACTTAGCAAAACTGACCAAAAAAAGGTTAAACAGGAAATTACAAACGGAAAAGATTACTTCATTTATATTGGATCAATCCAACCCCGAAAAAATCTGCACAGATTAATTAAAGCTTTTGAACGTTTCAAAAAGAAGACAGGTTCGCAAAATAAATTAATAATTGCCGGAGCCTTAAAATGGGAATCAAAGGATTTAAAAGATGCCTATAAAGATTCATTCTATAAACAAGATATTCACTTTACAGGAAGGGTTGCTACTGAGGACTTAGCAAAACTTACAGCTTCTTCAAAAGCACTAATACTTGTTTCAAAGTTTGAAGGTTTTGGAATTCCCATCATTGAAGCATATTTTTGTGACGTGCCTGTCATCACCTCTAATATTAGCTCAATGCCTGAAATTGCTGGTGATGGCGCATTATTGGTTAACCCTGAATCAGTAGAGTCTATTGCTGAAGCGATGATTCAAATAGATGCTGATGATGATGATGAATTAAGAAATAAATTAATTAAAAATGCCCGGATTCAACGGCAAAAATTTAGTTGGGAAATAACAGCTGATCTGTTGTGGAAAAACATTGAAAAAACATTAAATATTTAAATAATAAATACGCGAGCATATTTACTGACACAATTTCACTTGATCATGAAAATGTTTTTATAAATGAAATAAAAATCTTGTGTCTAGTAACTGGCGTTTAAAATCTAATAAATGAAAGTATTAATATTAGGATCAGGAGGTCGTGAACATGCATTGGCATGGAAAATCAAACAAAGCCCAAAACTTACAGATTTATTTATTGCACCAGGCAATGCCGGAACTGCCACATTGGGTACAAATTTTGAGTTTGGGGTAAATGATTTCGATGCCATTAAAAAAGCGGTACTTCAACATCAAATCAACATGGTAATTGTTGGGCCGGAAGATCCTCTGGTTGGTGGAATCAGTGATTATTTTTCGAATGATGCTGAGCTAAAAATTGTTGCAGTTATTGGTCCTCCGAAAGATGCAGCACTACTTGAAGGAAGTAAAGATTTCGCAAAAAACTTCATGCAAAAACACAATATTCCAACTGCCGCATACAAAACTTTTGGGAGGAATGATCTTCAAGCTGGTTTTAAGTTTCTGGATGGTTTGGATGCCCCTTATGTTTTAAAGGCAGATGGACTTGCCGCCGGCAAAGGAGTTATTATTTCTGAAAACCTTGAAGAAGCCAAGGCAGAATTGAAAGCGATGCTAGAAGATGCTAAATTTGGAGCGGCTTCGGCACAAGTAGTTATTGAAGAATTTTTAGATGGAATAGAACTCTCCGTTTTTGTTTTAACAGACGGTAAATCTTACAAAATTTTACCCGAAGCAAAAGATTACAAAAGAATTGGAGAAGGCGATACCGGCTTAAACACCGGCGGAATGGGATCAATTTCGCCTGTCCCGTTTGCTGATAAGGACTTCATGCAAAAAATTGAAGATAGAATTATTAAACCTACGGTTAATGGCCTAATCAATGATGGGTTGGATTATAACGGTTTTATCTTTTTCGGTTTAATTAAAGTAAAGGATGAACCTGTGGTAATTGAGTATAATGTTCGAATGGGAGATCCTGAAGCTGAATCGGTAATTCCCCGAATCAAGAGTGATCTTTTAGATTTATTTATTGGCATTGCTGATAAAAATATCGAGACCAAAGCATGTGAATTTGATCAAAGGTATGCTGCTGCAATTATGCAAGTTGCTGCCGGATATCCTGAATCTTATCCAAAAGGGGATAAAATCACAGGACTTAAAGAAGTTTCAGACAGCCTTGTATTTCATGCCGGAACCAAACTTGGTGAAAGTGGCGATATCCTGACAAATGGTGGCCGTGTTTTAGCCATCACATCTTTTGGAAACTCGATGAAAGAGGCTTTAAGTCAATCTTATAAAAATGCTGAAAAGATCAATTTTAGTGGAAAAAATTACAGACGAGATTTAGGAAAAGATTTACTTAAATTCATTAATGAATAATTAAACTTTTATGCTGATACGGTTCTTTAAAAACAATTCATTTATCCAATTTCTGGGATTACTCATCCTTGGGCTTGTACTTTGGATTAATGTATTTATTGCACCTCCGCCAATCGTTGAAAATTCATTTACGAGTCCGCTGTACAATCTTTTTACAAGCATTTCAAACAATCATTTAATCTTTATAACTTTAGCTTTCTTCATACTCATTATTCAGGCTATTTACCTCAACCATGTGCTTATCAGGCACGAATTGATTTACAGAAATTCATTTCTAGCTGCCTTTTTATATTTGGTTTTAATGAGTCATTCTTTGCAGTTACAACACTTATACCCTGCACTGATTGGTAGTCTATTTGTAATTGCCGCTATCGACTCTTTACTCGAATTTGATTTGAAAGAAGATTATTTTCGTTTGAGTTATAAAGCAGGTTTTTATCTGGGCTTGGCATCTTTATTTTATTTGCCCATTTTAACATTAGTACTGTTTGTTTGGGGGACCTTATTCATTTATCGCATTCCGAGTTGGAGGCCATGGGTCATCCCAATTTTTGGTTTGATAACTCCTTATGTTTTTTTATTCACTTATTATTTCTGGACAGACGCCACAGAATTATATTTATCAGAATATCAAAATTATTTTTCACAAATCAAATTGCTCTTTTCAAGTACTGATGGCTACGTTAGAGTCATCATTACCATCCTTGTATTCTTTATGACCATTTCTCTGACAAGGGTTTTAGGCCGTATTAATGAAAAAAAGATTGTCATCCGAAAAAAGATAAAAATCATACTTAATCTTTTAATAATGAGTGTAATTATCCTTTTTTTGAATAATGATTTGATCATTCATGCCAGCATCATTTACATTCCGATCAGTATTTTTATGACCATTTATTTTTCTGAGCTAAGAAGAGCTTTCTGGCCGGATCTTTTCTTTACATTAACCGTATTACTCATCATTTTTGCACATTTCCAGTATTAAAATGCTTTTAAGTTATTATACAAAAAATAAGATTGAAGCCGGATGTGATGAAGCCGGTAGAGGTTGTTTGGCAGGGCCTGTTTTTGCGGCTGCCGTTATTCTGCCAAAAAATTTCAGGAATGAATTACTGGATGACTCAAAAAAAATTAATGAAAGGAATCGTTATATACTTAGAGAACTAATTGAGCAAGAAGCAATAGATTGGGCGGTTGGTATTGTTGACAATGTAGAAATTGATCAGATAAATATTTTAAACGCTTCATTTCTTGCCATGCACCGGGCCATAGATAAATTAAAGAAAACACCGGAACTTCTTTTAATTGATGGCAACAGATTCACACCCTATCAATCAATCGAACATCTTTGCATCATTAAAGGGGATGCTAAATATGCTCCCATTGCTGCCGCTTCCATTTTGGCAAAAACCTACCGTGATGATTATATGAAAAAACTGGCCTTAGAATTTCCGCAATATCATTGGAATCAAAATAAAGCATATCCAACCAAAGCGCACAAGTCTTCAATTAAAGCGTTTGGAATTTGTAAATATCACCGTAAAAGCTTTAAGTTGTTTGACCCACCAACGCTGCATTTTAATTAACATCCTATTGTTGATTATAAAGCATTCTATTAAATCGGGGAACAATATTTTATATTAATTTTGAAATAAACCCGTGAAGTTTTTTATGTTATTTCAAAAAAAAAGTCTGACGAACATATTGATGGTTGCCTTAATCGTCGTAGTCGTTGGACTTTTATTTTTTTTCTTTGAAAAGATAAACGAGAAAAATTACACATCACTGGATGCCATTCCTCAATCTTCAAGCTTTTTTTTTCAGGTCAATTCTATTGATCAGTTTTATCACCTCCTTGATCAAAATTCCATTTGGAATAATCTGCTACTTGCACCAAATTTTCACGAATTCAAAACTCAGATTCAGCAATTTGACTCTATTTTTCACTCAAAATCAGGCAATCAAAATATCATCGATGAACAGGATGCAATTATTTCAATTCATTCCGGTTCAGATAATATTCAGCTGTTACTTGTTGCAAAATTAAAAGGGAATCTGAAAAGAAAATTTTTCAGAACCATATTTAATGAGCTTTACAATGAATCTTTTACCACATTAAGAAGTGTTGAAAATGGGGTAACCTTTAACAAATTGGTATTTAATCAATACTCAAAGTCGTTTACATATACCCTGCATGGAGGCTTATTTATTGGAAGTTGGGACTACAATCTTGTTCTCGAATCAATTAAACAGCTTAAACGGGGAACTAACTTCCGAGAGGATGCATCCTTTATGATGGTAGCCGAAACAGCAGGCAAAAATGTTGATGCCAATATATTTGTCAACTTCTCGCAACTTCCTGCATTTCTTAATCAAATTATAAATAAACAGAATATCGATAGCTTGAGTTTTTTTTCGGAGCTAGCCAATTGGTCAGAACTGGATTTAATGATTAAAAAGGATGAATTTCTTTTTAGTGGATATACGAATACGCAGGATTCAACAAATAAATTTTTAGAGTTATTCCGAAACCAGGATCCGCAACTATTTAAAATGGCTAAAATTATTCCGGCTTCAGCAACAATTTTCCATCATTTTGGGATTCAAAATTTTAATAAATATTTTTCCGGCCTGCAGAACTTTATTATCGCGCAAAATAAAACAGAATCGACGCTCAAGAAATTAGAGAACCTAAACAAGGTTTTAAAAAGTGATGCTGAAAAATCATTTATTCCACACCTTGGATCAGAGTTGGCTTTGGTTTCTTTAGCTACAAATCAAATAAGCCATGCAGATAACAGTTATGCAATAGTCGAAGTAAAAAATACCGATGAGATAAAAGCTTACTTAAAAAAATTGGCCGGCACCAATATCGGAAGCGGTCATATTAAAAATTACCTTCAACATTCGCTCGACAAAATTAATATTCAAGGATTTGTTCCACTCATTTTTGGAAAATCTTTTAAAATAATACAGGAGTTTAATTATACGATTATCGATGAATATCTGATTATTGCCAACTCAAGCTCAGCACTTGAAAAATATATCAGGTTATACAAAAATGGGAGAACCCTGAAAACAGATCCTGGGTTTATGGCCTTTTCTGATAATATGGCAGAAGAATCTAATTATTATTTTTATTTTAACATCAACAAAGGATTATATTTATTGGAATATTTCACCCATAAAAATGTTTACGATTTTCTTAAAAAGAACACTTCCGTTCTTAAGAATAATCAGGCGATTGGACTGCAGTTCTCGAATCAAAAAAATGGGCTTTTTACCAACCTATCTGTCAATTATGAAAAAAATACTCAAGTAGAAAATGAATGGGTTTGGCAAGCTAATTTAGACAATATGATACTTGGCAAGCCAATGCTGGTCAGCAACCATCAAGATCAAAATCTGTACACTTTAATCGCTGATATTCAGGATCAAATTTACCTTTTCAATCATGAAGGTAAACGCCTTTGGAAATTTCAGATGGATGGCCCGCTGATGAGCAATATTTATGAAGTAGATTATTTCAAGAATGGGAAAATTCAATATTTATTCAACACTAAAAAGAATCTTTATTTAATTGACCTATTGGGAAATTTAGTAACTGGTTACCCGCATAAACTTAAAGTTCCGGCGTCAAATGGTATTGCACTATTTGATTATTCAAACAATCAGGATTATAGAATTGTTTACGCCGGCACTGACAAAAAAATTTACAACTACAATATTAAAGGTGCTGAAGTTTCAGGCTGGACAAATGCTCAAACTTCGAATTTGGTTGAAAGTGAAATTCAACATCTGGTTGGCAATAATCGTGATTACATTTTGCTGGCAGATAACAAAGGAACCACTCGAATTTTAAGCCGACTTGGTAAAGATCGCATCTTGTTAAAAACACAATTCACCAAAGCTGAAAATTCAAAGTTATATGTAAACTCAACCAATAATAAGGGACTTTTTATAACGACTGACTCTAAAGGAAAACTCACATATATCAAATCAAATGGAAATCTTGAATATTCCGATTTTGGCGATTATTCAGCCAATCATTTTTTCTTTTATGAAGATTTCAGCAATGATGGTCATAAAGATTTTATTTACCTGGATGGAAAGACATTAAAAGTTTATACCCGACTAAAAGAAGAGATTCTTCATTTTGAATTTGCCAGTGAGATCACCAATCCACCATTTATATTTAAGGATTTTGATGGAAAATGCATTTTAGGGATTTCTGATGGAGATCAAAAAGTTTTTCTTTTTAATCATGAAGGGCAAATTGAACATAGCCAAAACCCGCCAGGAGGCTTCGAATTTTCAATGGGTGACCTCCTGAAGAATGGGTCTTTAAATCTGGTTATTGGCTCCGAGAAATCAATACAAAATTATTTAGTAAAATAGCATTTCCTGCGCGGCTATTATTGAATATGGATTAATAGATTTTTATTCACCGAGAAAACACATAAACAATCAGAGCTACACAAAACATCCCTACTTGTCTACCTTTGAAGATATGGATCTTGTTGGGCAAGAAACATTTATGTATGTGCATCTTGTGCGTCACTAAAACAGAACCCCAAGATTTTTATGTAACATAATTCATATAAGATCGTCATACAAATAGTAATTCTGATTATAAAATAAATTAATTCAACAAACATGAAAAAGAATCTATTTTTATATTCACTGATCCTACTGATGTCTTTAAGCATGTTAGTTACGAGGCTACAGGCACAAAACATACCTGCTATTGTATCTACTATATGGCTGGAGAAAAACATGAACATTCCAAACTTAGTTATTCTTGATGTAAGAGAGATTGAGAACTATGAGGCTGGTCACATTCCCGGATCAATTAACTTCCCTGCTTTTCCTAACTGGTATATAAATAACCCTGGTGAAGAAGAACCCTGGATGGAACTGCCTGAAGAAGAAAAGCTATTTTCAACGATCAGCAAAGCTGGTATAAACACAAATTCCATTGTAGTTGTCGTTGCCAAAACTTCGGATTCTGAAAATGGAGAACTGGGAGCTTATGGTTTAACTAAAGCTTCCAGAGCTGCAATTACTCTGATTTATGCAGGAATTAATAAAGTAATATTTTTAAACGGTGGTTATGATAAATGGGCTGCTGAAGGAAAAACAGTCTCAACCAAACATACCGTTCCAAAAGTAGCTACCTACGACGGAAAAGTAAACGAATCAATATTTATTAGCAAAGAATATGTTGAAAATAACCTTGGTAAAACAACCCTTATTGATACCAGAGATTGTGATACTTACTTTGGATTAGGAACAGATTATTCCTCTAAAAGAGCAGGGCACATACCAACTGCAAAAGTTTTACCCGCACCATGGTTTTGGCGAACCGCCAAAGCTGAAAATGGAGAGTTCAGCTATTTAGTTTGGAAAGACGCCGAAGAAATCAAAGAAATTGCCCTTACAGTGCTAGGAGAAAATATGGATGAAGAGATCATTGATTATTGTGGTGTTGGAGGATATGCAAGCCCTGTATGGTTTTTGTTAACACAGGTTGTCGGGTATACAAACGTAAAATTTTATGATGGAAGCATGCAGGAATGGACATCCGATCCTGAGGCACCTGTTGTTAAATATAAATATGAGTAAACAAATTGATAAAGGATCCCATGAAATGAGCAAATTAACTCAAGAATAACAAACGCATAAAAGCAAATATAGGTCGTGGGCAAACAGCACAGATTTAAACAAAGTGCATTTAATAAAAATCATAAGGAGATGATACTTAGAGTTTATCGGGTAACCTCCTGAAGAACGGATCACTAAATCTCATCATTGGATCTGATAAATCAATACAAAATTATTTGGTAAAATAGCATTATAATATTGGCATTATGTCAACTTCCCATTACAAATCAGTAATCACCGAATAATTAATTATATTTGAAAAGCAACATCAATTTGGCTAAATTAAATTTCCTCCCTCAATCTAAAACAAATATTAGAGCTAAATGGCTAGCTATAACTCTAAAAGTTTAAAAAAATGAAATTAACTTTAATTTTACTCCTTTCAACTTTTACTTTATTCGGGCAAAATATTAAAGGAGTCGTTTTAGATGCAGAAACAAATCAGCCATTAGAATACGTTAATATTTTTTGCGAAAAAGAAAATACTGGAACGATATCGAACCAAAAAGGAGCATTCAATTTAAAACTTCTGGCAAAAATTAATGATGATGACAGCATTCATTTTTCGATGATAGGTTATTTCTCAAAAAATTACACTTATGCTAATTTGAAAGAAAAAAACTTCATGGTGCACTTGACAAAAAAAATTGAGAATATTCAAGAAATTGAAGTCCAATCAAATAGGATACTAAAATCAGAATTACCATACAGCAAATTACCGTCTTTAAAAAATGGTGTCCATTCCTTCGGGTCAGAACTTATCGATGGGAAAATTTATATCATCGGTGGCGATGAATCCTTCGTTGAGGAATCGGGAAAAAAAATCCTGGATGAAACATCAACTTTACCTGAAGACCAGGTGTTTAGTTATTTGGTTAAAAAGGCAAGATTTAATAACACTTGGGAGCACTATATTGGAAAACTTCAAATTTTTGATATTGAAAAAAACGACTGGCATTACCCTGAAATTAAATTTAGAGAAAGAGCATATCACAATATTAAATACGCTAATAATAAGTTGTATGTATTGGGTGGAAAAAGCATCTCATTAAATCAAAAATTTGAATACCTAGAAAATAAAATTGAGGTTTTCGATTTAAAAACCCAGACCATTGAAGTTGATGAAACCAATCCGCACATGGCCGTTAACTTTCAATCCTTTGTTTGTAACAACGGGATTATTGTTATGGGAGGCTCAGTAAAATTAAATAATGATGGGGATAAAACCTTCTCAAACAAAGTACATCTATACGATTTAACAACAGGATTCTGGTATGAACTGGATGATATGCCTGCAGCTAAAGAAGCAAAAGGAATTATCGTAAACAACACCATCTATTTAATTGGTGGAAATAACAACAGGACTTTAAAAAACATCGACAGCTATGACCTGTCAACAGGAATTTGGAGAACTGAAGCTGAGTTATTCTCTGCCATCGAAAGACCGGCATTAACATCATTTGAGGATGTAATTTATATTTTTAATGATGATAAAATGTTGACCTATAACATCAACACCAAAGTATTAAACGAATACAAATTAGATTTGAATCTATTTGCGTCTGAGATTTATTATTACGACGGTAAACTTTACATCGCTGGGGGTTATAATCAACAGCGATTCTCTAAATCGGTTTCGAAAAACATGTACAGTATTGACATAAAAGAATTTTCAAAAACTCAAATTATAAACTCAAGAAAATTTAATTAAAACTACTGCTATCAAAATTTGAGCTAATATTTAGTACTTAAACAGCATTACCTAGCTTAAAAACAACTTTAAATCATTAAGTTTTCCCTAACTTGCTTTAACAAATTTTAACACCTCTACCAAATTCATCTTTAATATATTTGCAAGGTGATTAACAAACTATAAAAATAATGGAAACTGATATCAAAGAATTAAACGAAAAGATACAGAAGGAGAGCGCTTTCGTAGACTTAATTAATCTTGAAATGCATAAAGTCATCGTTGGCCAGAAACACATGGTAGAAAGACTCATGATTGGTCTTTTAGCAAACGGGCACATTTTGCTTGAAGGTGTTCCGGGATTGGCAAAAACTTTGGCTATAAACTCCCTGGCAAATGTGATCGATGCAAAGTTCAGCAGAATCCAGTTTACACCGGATTTATTGCCTGCCGACCTTTTAGGAACCATGATTTATAGTCAAAAAAAAGAAGAATTTGTGGTACGAAAAGGACCTATTTTTGCCAATTTCATCCTCGCAGATGAGATCAACCGTTCACCCGCAAAAGTTCAAAGTGCACTTTTAGAAGCCATGCAGGAAAGACAGGTTACCATTGGCGACAATACCTTTAAATTGGAAGAACCATTCCTGGTAATGGCTACACAAAACCCCATTGAGCAGGAAGGAACCTATCCCCTGCCCGAAGCTCAGGTCGACCGTTTTATGCTGAAAGTAGTCATTAGTTATCCTTCAAAAGAAGAAGAAAAAACCATTCTTCGTCAGAACATCACCAACGCTTTTCAAACGACTAATAAAATTCTAAAATCGCTTGATATTGAAAAAGCAAGAGATGTTGTCAGGCAAGTTTATCTGGATGATAAAATTGAAACTTATATCACCGATATTGTTTTCGCCACTCGTTTTCCTACCGATCATGGTTTAGCTCAATTTGAAAGCCTGATTTCTTATGGAGCATCTCCGCGTGCGAGTATCAATCTTGCATTGGCCGCAAAAGCATACGCATTTCTAAAGAGACGTGGTTATGTGCTACCTGAAGATATCAGAGCCGTGGCACATGATGTATTACGTCATAGAATTGGTTTGACTTACGAGGCAGAAGCTGAAAACATCACAAGTGAGGAGATCATTAATGAGATTTTAAATACGATAGAAGTACCATAGAAATGAGTAATGATAAATGATTATTGAAAAATGAATATGGATCAAACCGAAGTTCTAACTCATAATTTATGACTCATAACTTATAACTAAAGAAAGTGGAAGCAACTGACATATTTAAGAAGGTTAGAAAGATTGAAATAAAGACCCGTGGTTTGTCGAACCAAATATTTTCAGGACAATACCACAGTGTTTTTAAGGGACGTGGTATGGCTTTTAGTGAAGTTAGAGAATACCAATATGGGGATGACATTCGTAATATCGATTGGAACGTAACTGCTCGTTTTGATCATCCTTACATAAAAGTATTTGACGAAGAACGGGAACTAACCGTGATGTTGATTATTGATGTAAGTGGTTCGAATGAATTTGGAACCAATCAAAACTTAAAAGAAGATCAAATTACTGAAATAGCTGCAGTACTTGCATTTTCAGCCATTCATAACAACGACAAGGTGGGGGTTATCTTTTTTAGCAATAAAATTGAAAAATTCATCCCCCCCAAAAAAGGAACCTCACATATTCTTCGAATTATTCGGGAATTAATTGACTTTAAACCTGAAAATCGTGAAACGGACATCAGCGTTGCATTGGGTTATTTCACCAATGTGATTAAAAAAAGATGTACCGCATTTTTAATTTCCGACTTTATTAATGAAGGGTTTGAAGATGCTTTAAAAATAGCAAACCGTAAACATGATCTGATCGCTTTACGAATTTCAGATCGAAGAGAAAACGATTTGCCCAATGTTGGGATGTTACAAATTAAGAACGCAGAAACTGGAAAGAAACTCTGGATTGACACTTCGCATGCGGCATTAAGGGCCGAATATAAAAAAATAGGCAGAAAAAAGGAGAAACTATTGGAAGAAACTTTTTTAAAGTGTGGTGTCGATGTGGCTCATATTAAAACAGGCGAAGATTATGTGAAACCGCTAACCGGTTTATTCAAAAAAAGAGAATCAAGAAGATAAAAATGCAGAAACGAATACTCATATTTCTATTTTTAATTAGCCTTTCAATATTAAGATTGGGAGCTCAGGAATTGCATCCAATAATCATAAGTGAAAGGGATTCTATCTTAATCGGAGACCAGATCAATTTAAAAATTCAAGTTTCAACAAATCCCAAAACCAAGATTGCCTGGCCACGATTTGAGGATTTCCTTGTTCCAAAAGTAGAAATTATTAGTCGCTCAGGAATTGATAGTTTGTGGACTGAGAATAATTTAGAACTACAACAAAATTTAATCATCACCTCATTTGATACTGGTTATTATGAAATTCCGGGACTGGAATTTACCTATCAAAATGCAGGTGAAGAAACATTTTTAAAAAGCCTGACCAACGATCTTGGGCTGTATGTTTATACCATAGCTGTCGACACCACCCAAGCCATTATGCCTATAAAGGGTCCGATCAGTTCACCTTATACCTGGGAAGAAATTGCACCTTGGTTGCTACTTGGATTGATTGTTATCGGAATGATCTTTTTCTTGATTTATTACTTTAAGCGAAAAAGTAAGCAAGAACCGGTGTTTAAACCCAAATCAAAACCCCGAATTGCACCTCATATAGTTGCCTTAAACGGACTTGAAAAGTTAAAAGAAAAGAAATTGTGGCAAGAGGGCAAATTTAAACAATATTACACTGAATTGATTGATATCATTCGGGTTTATCTGGATGAACAATTTGGAATAGATGCCATGGAGATGACTTCTGAAGAAATCAATCAAATGGTTGAGCGTGAAGAAAAAATTGATGGTAAAATTAAGCAAAAATTAGCGGAAGCACTTAGCATTTCTGATCTTGTAAAGTTTGCCAAAGAAAAACCCATTGCAAATATTAATGATATAAATCTTCAAAATTTAGTGGAGTTCGTTGATAAAACACATGCGATTAAAAAAGAAATTGAGGACTTTGAATTTGAAGAAAAAGTTGAAAAAGAGGCCTCAGTAACAAAGATTAGTTAAATTTTTAATGACAAATAAATAATGTTAAAGAATATAGAATTTGCAAATCCCGAGTACCTCTACTTACTTTTGGTGGTTCCACTACTGGTAGTTTGGTTTTGGTTTAATCGAACCAAATCAAATGCCGATTTGCAGTTTTCAAACACGGAAGTTTTCGAAAACTACCGAAAAAGTATTCGCACTTATTTATCTTACAGCTTGCCTGTTTTAAGGATATTAGCCATTGGCATTTTAATTGTTGCTCTTGCCAGGCCTCAATCAAGTAGCAGTAGTCAAAATGTCTCTATCGAAGGAATTGACATGGTAATGGCATTGGATGTTTCAGGAAGTATGCTGGCTCAGGATCTAAAACCTGATCGACTCGAAGCTGCGAAAATTGTTGCTTCTGATTTCTTCGACGGCAGGCCTGACGACAGAATTGGCCTTGTTATTTTTAGTGGTGAAACCTTTACACAATGTCCACTAACCACTGATCATTCGGTAATTAAAAATTTATTTAAAGATATTAAAAGTGGAATGATCCAAGATGGCACCGCTATTGGAGATGGTTTGGCAACTGCTGTTAATCGTTTAAAGGAAAGTGAAGCCATCAGTAAGGTTATTATTTTATTAACCGATGGTGTGAATAATGCAGGGTCTGTTGATCCGCTTTCTGCAGCAGAAATAGCAAAATTATACGGTATAAGAATTTATACCATTGGGGTTGGAACCATTGGAATGGCGCCCTACCCTGTTCAAACACCATATGGGATACAATATCAGGAAGTAGAAGTGAAAATTGATGAGGAGCTTTTAAAACAAGTGACTGCAATGACAGATGGTAAATATTTCAGGGCAACCAGCAATAAAAAACTACAGGAAATATATGCAGAAATCGACCAGTTGGAAAAATCAAAAATTGATGTAACAGAATTCAGAAGAAAGAATGAAGAATTTTTACCATTGGCTGTATTGGCATTTTTATTGTTTACAATTGAAATTATTTTAAGAAAAACCATTTTCAGAACGATAACATAAAATGACAGAATGATAAGGTTTGAAAACATAGAATTTTTATATGCATTGCTGCTGATTCCGGTATTCATCGTACTATATTTTATGATGGTTTACTGGAAGCGTAAAGCCATTGCAAGCCTGGGCGACACACATCTTATTGCCAAATTGATGCCTCAACGTTCAACCAGCAGGCCTTTTATAAAATTTATATTGGTATTATTTGCTTTCGGGTTTCTTATCATCGGATTAACAAATCCACAAATTGGATCAAAACTAGAGAAAGCGCAACGGAAAGGAATTGATTTAATTATCGCATTAGATGTATCAAACAGCATGATGGCCCAGGATATTAAACCTAATCGTTTACAGGCGTCAAAACAAGCCATCACTAATTTAATTGATAAATTGAAAGGTGACCGTATCGGAATTGTTGTTTTTGCCGGACATGCCTACACGCAATTACCAATCACCACAGATTATGCTGCTGCAAAAATGTTTCTTTCGTCTATAAGCCCCGATATCATTCCAATACAAGGAACGGCCATCGGGGAGGCTATTACACTGTCAGCCAAATCTTTTTCTGAAAACGACCACAACAAAGCAATCATCATCATTTCGGATGGTGAAAATCATGAAGGAAATGCATTAGAAGAGACAAAAAATGCACTGGATTTAGGAATTCGTGTATATACCATTGGCATGGGTTTACCAGAAGGAGGTCCGATTCCGAATTATGTTGACGGACAATTATCCGGTTATAAAAAAGACAAAGACAACAATATCGTCACCACAAAGCTGAATGAGGTAATGATGCAGCAAATTGCAGCTGCCGGAGATGGATATTATGTAAGGGCGAATAATTCTCAGGCGGGACTTAATAGAATTTTTGAAGAAATCGATAAATTGGAAGAGTCTGAATTTGAAACCCAGGTATTTTCCGATTATGAAGACCGTTTTCAATACTTTATTGCAGTAGCTTTATTTTTACTCATCATTGAATTTATCATTGTTGAACGAAAAAGTAAATGGGCAGAGAAAATAAAATTATTTGAATAAACACGTAACGAAATGTAAGATGTAAAAATTCCAATGTAGAAGGCGAAAATGATAGAACACTTTAAAATTCTAAATTAATTATTCTACATTCAAAATTTTAAATTAACGATTAATGAAAAACTTAACAATCATATTTTTCTTAATGAGTTTGACTTTAGCAGGTTTCTCTCAAAAAGAAGCTAAACTTATTCGGAAAGGGAACAGCCAATTCAAAAAAGGAGATTATAAAAATGCTGAAATTAATTACCGTAAATCACTAGAGCTAAATAATAATTCGGTTAAAGGTGAGTTTAATTTGGGTGATGCACTTTATTCGCAGGAAAATTATGAGGAATCAGCCAAAATTTTTGACGGAATCAGAGAAAAAATAACAGATAAAAATCAAAAATCGGAAGTCTATCATAACCTGGGAAATTCTTTACTCGAATCAGACAAGTACAAAGAAAGCATTGAAGCTTATAAGCAGGCATTGCGAAGTAATCCAAACGATATGGACACCAAATATAATTTGGAATACGCCAAACAAAAATTAAAAGATCAAGAAGATCAAAAACAAGATCAAAATCAGGATCAGAACCAAGACAAAGAGAATAAAGACGAAGAGCAGAAACAGGATCAGAAACAGGATCAGAAACAAGACCAGGAACAGAAAGAAGATCAAAAAGATCAGGAAGATCAAAAAGGAGAACAGGATAAACAAAACCAGGAACAACCTCAACCCAAGCAAATTTCAAAAAAAGATGCTGAACGAATGCTTGAAGCTCTAAAAAATGAGGAAAAGAAGACCCTTGAGAAACTTAAAAAAGAACAAGCAAAAAATGTTAAAGGAAAGAAAGTAGAAAAGGATTGGTAGTGAGATTAATTCTTAATTTTGCAAATTGATGCATACATAATGAAAACGAAACTGTCGCTAATATTATTTGTTTTATTGCTTAGTCTGGGAGGATACACTCAGGTTACCTTTGAGGCAAGTGGGCAGACCAATGTAGCCGTTGGTGAGCAATTTATGATTCGTTTTACGGTTAACCAAAACGGGACAAATTTTATTGGGCCTTACTTTGAAGGACTCAATACCTTATCAGGTCCTCATATGCAAACCAGTTCAAGTTATTCGAATATCAATGGTAAGTTGTCTCAATCTATGACAATTACTTACACTTATTATTTAAGAGCCGTTGAAGAAGGCGATTTTAAAGTTCCTCCTGCCAAGATAACGGTGGATGGAAAAGAATACGAGACCAAAGAATTAACGATTCATGTGAGTAAGAAAGCTACCGGCGGCGCTGTAACAAACCCAGGAGCTGGCTCAACTTCACCTCAGGGTCAGACTGAATTAAAAGACGATGATCTTTTTGTTAAAGTTAACGTTGATAAAACAAACCCTTATTTAGGTGAGCAAATTTTGCTTACCTATAAAATCTATACCAAGGTTCCGGTTGCGCAAATTGCCATTAACAAATGGTCTAATTTTCAGGGATTCTGGACAAAAAACTTGATCGAGCAACAAGAAGAGCTGAAACAATCAAAAGAAATAATTAATGGCGATGAGTATGTTACAGCTGAACTCCGAAAAATTGCATTATTCCCTCAGAAAACAGGAGAATTAACGATTGATGCGATGGAATTATCCTGTGTAGCACAAATCCGTCAGGCAAATAACAGAAGGAGTTCCAACTCATTTTTAGATAGTTTTTTCGATGATCCTTTTTTTGGAGGTACTCAAAATATTCAAAAAGTGTTATTATCGAAACCAATTAAGATCAACGTTAAACCGCTGCCAACAAATAATAAACCAATCAACTTCTCCGGTGCAGTTGGGTCGTTTAGTTTGAATGGCAGTATCAACCAAACTGAAGTTAAAACCAACGATGCTGTTACCTTAAGATTGACCATTAGTGGCAAAGGTAATATTGAATTAATTGATCGCTTAAATATCAACTTCCCTACAGATTTTGAAGTATATGAACCTAAAATACTCGATAATCTAAAAACCAATGCTACGGATGGAGTTTCAGGCACGCGAACATTTGAATATTTACTGATTCCCAGAAACCCAGGAGAATTTGTGATTGAACCAATTGTTTTATCATATTTTGACATTCAAAAAAATTCCTATCAGGAATCAAAAACGCAAGCATTTAATATCAAGGTTGTAAAAGGTGAAAATTATCAATCAGGAGTTATAGTGAGTGGTGCGAATCATGAAGACATTCAATATATTGGAACAGATATTCGACATTTAAAAATTGGGCAATTTTCGTTAAGTAAAATGGGTTATTACTTTTTTGGAACCACTACTTTTATTTTATGGTTTGTCATTCCGTTCATACTCTTTATTGCTTTTATTATAATATGGAAAAAGCAGTCTCAGAAACTAAATAATCAATCGTTAATGCGACTTAAACGAGCTACCAAAGTGGCACGCAGGAGTTTGAAATCGGCTCAGGTTTACCTCGGAACTAAAGATTCTGTAGCATTTTACAATGAAATTTCGCAGGCTTTATGGGGCTATTTAAGTGACAAGTTCAATATTCCAAAATCGGAACTTTCAAAAGAAACCGTTAAAGATAAACTCATCAAGAGGCAAGTAAAAGAAAAAACCATAACGCAATTTATCGAAACTTTAAATAATTGTGACTTTGCCCGTTTTGCTCCCGGAGATCCGGAATCTACCATGGATAAAATTTACAACGAAGCTTTGGAAATCATAAGTAAAATAGAAAGAGAATTAAAATAGACGGATATGAAGCAAATTTTTGTCATATTATTTATTTTTGGAATTGCCCAACCGGGTTTCTCTCAGAAGTCTGCTGACTCTTTGTTTGTTAAGGCCGAACATCAATATAATGAAGGTTTGTATCACGAAGCAATTTTATCCTATCAACAAATATTAGAAACAGGATTTGAATCTGCAGAAGTTTATTATAATCAGGCAAATTCGTATTTCAAAATTAATGATTTACCATCAGCGATTCTTTTTTACGAAAAAGCAAAGAAATTGAAGCCTAACGACAAGGATATTCAATATAATTTAAATATTGCAAATAGTCGAATTATCGATAACATCGAAAACGTACCTGAAATTTTTCTTAAAACCTGGTGGAATAATTTTTATAATATGTTTTCGGCCAATGGGTGGGCAAAAATTTCGATTGGTTTTTTCATCGGATTTTTATTCTTCTTCGCCATTTATATGCTTTCAAATAACCGAATGATAAAGAAAATATTTTTCTTTATTGCAGCGCTTATTTTTCTAGTAACCTTATTTTCATTTGCTTTATCTTACCAAAAATATTATTATTCTGTTGAACAAAAGGAAGCCATTATTTTTCAACCAACCGTAACGGTTAAAAGTTCACCCAATAAAAACAGTGTTGATTTATTTGTGATTCATGAAGGAACCAAGGTTTACATTTCTGATGAATTGGATAGCTGGTACGAAATCAGAATTGCAAACGGAAGTGTAGGTTGGTTGCCAAAATCATCTACTCAACTGATCTGAAACTAAATTTCATTTCTGTTATTCAATTCTATTTAACTTTAGTTATAAAAAAAATCCCGCTGCGAAAAACAACGGGATTAAATTTTAATTTATCGTTAGCGCTATTTTATTCCTAACTTAGCTTTGATTGCTGCAGGAACAGCATCTTTATGTACCATATAAGCAATGGTTCTTAATCTAACAAACGAGTCAGACATGTATAAATAGCCATCATAGCCACGAGCGGGCCCATGTGAGTTTTTAGTA
The DNA here is from genome assembly GCA_963675215.1 of Bacteroidales bacterium. GTDB lineage: Bacteria > Bacteroidota > Bacteroidia > Bacteroidales. Next base: position 1,783,762 of record OY775914.1, on the reverse strand, counting down.
AGAAAATACTTAGTTCCGTTTTGGTCTTTTGCAATTCCGGTCAGGTGCATTAAGTGATCGTCGGTTGTTTGGTAATCATAAAATGCCTGGTCCCTGTCGTTCTGATTAATTGGCTTTTGTTTATGAACCTGCTTCAAAAAGTCCATAATTTCACCGTCTGCAGCTTTATGCTCATCTACTGGAACAATGGCAGCCCCGGCACGAGTTGAACAATACTTATCACTTACATCTCCATCCCAACTTACAGAATAACCGTTTTCAATCGAATGATATAAAATATCCATAAAATCATCCAATGGAACATTGTAATATAAACCATTCGACCAGTTATCAGGAACCTCAACATTTACTTTTTCCCACATAGGGTATATGCTATAAGAAGTAAATTCAATATAATCGTCAGGATTAATTTCCAGTTCTGCCGCGAAGGATTGTGGCGTATATTTTTTCCCTTTATATTCAAATGTTTTTGGGTCATCACCTAAATAGGCATCTAAAATCCCTCCTAAAGCTTTTTCCCATACAGGAGTAATCGTTCCGGTTTTTCTTTGAATAACAACTTCAGCAAAGGCCTTAACAGCCGCTACCATTTCGCTATGGTTGTGGGTATTGTAACCCAATTGAAAACCAGGATAAACTTCATCAGGAACAATTCCAAATTCTTTCCATGTATCCATTACATCATGAGCCTGACCACCCTGATCGAGGTTATTTTTCCCATGATATCTAACATAGGTTTGTGCTTTTCGTGGGTAAGTGTGACGCACAGTATACATTTCAGAAAGGTCAAAATCCCCTTTTCCCATTCTTAATAATTCCGATTCGAGGAATGAAGTTGTAGCAAAATTCCAGCAGGTACCTGTTCGATCCTGACTTTTCACGGAAGTTGCTTTTAAAGTTACAATATTCTCAAATTTTACTGCATTTGAAGAATTTTCCTTTTTGCTCTTTGCTTGTGCATTAACAGGAATACTGACAACTAATGATAGTGCCAGGAAAACAAGAATTTTCTGAATTTTCATGATTTTTAAAGATTAATTGATTGATGTTATAACGCTAACAAATATAATAACTTTGGATAATAAATTTATAGGATATACATGATATCTACAAATAGGCATCAATGAACGATGAAACAATTATAAAAAGCTAAAAACAATTGATTAGATTAACGCTTTACCGTTTTATATTGTGAATAATCTCCATAGGCAGGGCATTTCTGGGCTGACTTACATGCCGATAATGAAATGACAGCAAAAACAAATAGTACAATTACAACAATGGTTTTTTTCATCTGTGGAATAGTTTAGTTTCAAAAAAACTGAATTTGAATCTTAAAGTGTTAAGGATACGAAATATTTCTAAAAAAGTTCACTTTTTTATATTTTTATAGCAAATTAGTACTGTTAAAGAACAGGCCAACCGAATTTAATAATAATAACATTCTAAAAATAAATTTATTGCTTTTAAATTGTTAAGTTTATACGGAAATGGAAAAAATAAAACCTCAAATTGAAACCAGTTGGCAAGAAATATTAGCCGATGATTTTAATGCACCGTATTTCCATGAGCTAAAACAATTTTTGATAGCCGAAAAAAAAAGCCATACCATCTACCCTCCCGGTGGACAAATTTTTACAGCTTTCAATCTAACTCCTTTTAATAAAGTCAAGATTGTGATACTTGGTCAGGATCCTTATCATGGAGCCGGACAGGCGCATGGTTTATGTTTTTCTGTGGCCAGAGGAATAAAAAAACCGCCCTCACTTGTTAATATTTTCAAGGAAATTCGTGATGATTTAGGTTTAGAAATACCTGAAAATGGAAATCTTGAAAGCTGGGCAGAACAAGGCGTTTTACTCATTAATGCAACGTTAACCGTGCGGGCAGGTCAAGCCGGATCGCATCAAAATAAGGGTTGGGAAACATTTACTGATAAGGTTATTACTAAGCTTTCTGAGCAAAAAGAGAATTTAATTTTTTTACTTTGGGGAAATTTTGCAATCGCTAAAAAAGAATTGATTGATCAAAACAAACATCATATTTTAGCAAGCACACATCCTTCTCCTTTTTCTGCCAATCGCGGATTTTTAGGGTGTAAACATTTTTCGAAAACAAATGAGTTGCTCTTAGAAATGGGTAAAACGCCAATTGATTGGCAAATAAAATAGTAAAACAAAAAAGGTATGTCGATATTTTCAATGCAAAATGAAGATGGTAAAGAGGCTGAGTTTTTTGACCTTCTCATCAAAAAGGAAGTCTATTTTGGCTTTATATACTCGCTAGCTTCTATCCCGATTGCTTTGATCTATTTTACCATTACTTTAGGTGGCTTGATTATAGGTATTTTACTACTACCCATCTGGCTTGGAATTCCGTTTTTAAATCAATATTTTAAAATGATTTGGGAATTATCAAAGCTTGAAGAGCAGACATTCGAAGCATTTAATAAAATCTCTTTACCTAAAATTGCAAAATTTATTCCGCAAAGCAGGTCGTCATTTGGCAGGTTTAAAGAATATTTGAAAAATAAAAGGACATGGAATAGAATTAGTTATTTTTTACTAAAAATATTCTGGCGAATTTTATTTGCAGTTCCAACAGCAGCTTTAATTCTTTTAACAAGTTTACTAATTTACACACCGGTAAATTCGGTATTTGGTCACATTAATATTTATTCCCTCTACCAAACCGACTCATTTATTGAAGTCATTTTTATCTTTTTTATTTGCATCCTGATTTGGGTTGGATTACTTCATTTTATTAACTATTTAATTCGTATTTCTGCTCAATTATTAAGGCACTTCTTTTGCCGTTAAATACTACTCCTTCGCTTCGACTTTGTTATTTTGATTTGGTGAAAAAATAAATTTTACTATATTGCACGACTAATCTAAAAAATCCCTTAATATGAAAAAGCTTATCTTAATAACTTTCAGCCTGTTACTAATAAACTCAGTAGCGTTCTCAGGCGGAATTGTAACAAACTACAATCAAAGTGCAGCCTACATTCGAATGTTTGTAAGAGATGCTACCACTGAAATTGACGCTGTATTTTATAACCCGGCTGGTTTAACAAAACTGGAAGATGGATGGCATTTTTCATTCTCTGGACAAAATCTAACCCAAACCCGAACTGTAAACAGCACATTTCCTTACTTAAATGGCGACGATTACGAAGGAGAGGCTAAAGTGCCAATTTTCCCATCATTTTACACGGCTTACAAAACTGGTAAATTTGCATTCTCATTTGGATTTAACCCTGTTGGCGGTGGTGGAACTGCTACCTTTAACGCAGGACTTCCAACGATGGAAATACCGCTCTCTACACTCGTTCCGAAATTAGGTTCATTAGGTGTATCTGCATACTCGGCACAAATGATGTTTAAAGGTTACTCTGTATATTTCGGATTCCAGGGTGGTGTTAGTTATGAGATTAACGAAAATCTTTCTGTATTTGCAGGCTTACGATATGTAATGGCCTCAACTACTTATGAAGGATATATGAAAGATATTAAAGTGACAACCCCGGGGGGCGTGCTTAGAGCAGATGATTTCTTAAATGGAGTTGCTACCCAAGCAACTGGAGGTGCAGCACAGGCCAATGGTGCAGGTGCTAGTATGGATGGAATATTTGCATTAGGGATCCCAGGCAGTTTAACATTTGCTGAAGCTGAAACTGTTGGTCTTCCTGCAGTTACCAGCGCTACACTTCAAGGTGCTTTACAAGCTTTCGGGTTTACACCCGAACAAATTGCTGCCATGACACTTTCACAAGCTCAAGCAAGTTTCTTTGGTAAAGCAACAGAACTTACAGTAAAAGCTGCGCAGCTTTCAGGTACAGCTATTCTTATGGCCGACCAGGAAGCTGATGTGAAACAAACCGGATCTGGAGTTACGCCAATTTTAGGTGCCAATATTAGTTTACTCGACGAAGATTTGAATATCGGTATTAAATATGAGTTTAAAACGGAACTTGAGCTTGAAAACGAAACTGCTATGGGGAAAGGATTTGCGATAGGTCTCAATCCTGCAACCGGTGCTAAAATAGAGATGTTTCCTGATGGAGCAAAAACAAATGCGGACATGCCTGCTTTACTTTCAATTGGTTTTGAATACATGCTTTCTGAACCCCTTAAATTTTCTGCCGGTTACCACACTTATTTTGATGGTAAAACAGGATGGGCAGGTGAAGGAAACGGTTCAAAAATTGACAAAAACTCAATAGAGTTTGCTGCAGGGCTTGAATATAAAATCTCAGATAAACTATTAATTAGTGGCGGATACCTAAGAACTGCTACAGGTGCCAATTCGCTTTATATGTCAGATATTACACATGCACTCAATAGCAATTCTGGCAGTATAGGTGGTGCATATAATATTAGCGAAAACCTGAGAATAAACTTTGGTATTGCCTATACCAAGTATGAAACTACTACTTACGACAAATCTTATGATTTGAGTGGAACCAATGTCGCTTACAAAGAAAGTTATGGCAGAGATAATCTAACAATAGCTGTTGGCATTGATTTCTCAATTTTCAAATAACTACTAACCAAATTAATTAAAAGCCGTGTGGTTTAAAACTACACGGTTTTTTTATACATGTTCATTTTGTTTAACTAAATTTGAGTGCGGGCATAATTAATTTTTACCAAAAATCCAGGTATGAAAAAACCAATATTTATTCTTCTTGTTTTATTCAGCTCTTTCTTGTTACAATCTCAAGAAATCCTAAAACCTAATTTCTCAATCGCAAGTCACCCAATGGTTGTGGACAATATCCGTTTTACATCAAATCAAATGATCGTTAGCCTGAGCTTAGAAAATAAAGTAAGTGGAGGGAACTTTTGTGTTGATCAGAACACTTATATTGAAGATGCTTATGGCAAGGCCAGGTGGATGATGACAGATAGCAAGAATATTTCTATATGCCCTGAAACTTATAATTTTAAGTCGGTAGGCGAAAAGTTAAGTTTTCAACTTCATTTTCCAAAACCTGCCAATAACGTAAACTATTTGAACATTGTTGAAAATTGCGAAGCCAACTGTTTCTCTGTACTTGGAATTATTCTCAACCATGAAATGAACCAACGAATTAACGAATCTTTTGATGCATTTAATACGGGAAAATATGAGGCCAGCAAAACATTGCTCATAAAATTAATAACTGATTTTCCAGATTATCCATTCGGGTTTTTACATTTAAACCTCATACAGGTCCTGTTAGTTCAAGAGAATATCGTAAAAGCACGTGAATATTATCAATTGATTAAAAACTCAAATTTTCAAGACAAACAGTTCATTCTCGAACAACTAAATAATTACCCTCAACTAAAACATTAATTAGTTAATATCATGAAAGAAATCATTTTTGCAACCAATAATTTACACAAACTTTCTGAGATTAGCGCTATTCTTAAATTGAAGTTTAAAATACTAAGCCTTAATGAAATCGGATTTAATGAAGACATCCCCGAAACAGCAAATACTTTAGAAGGTAATGCTGCGTTAAAATCTTCCGTTATATTTAAAAAATTTGGGAAAGATTGTTTTGCTGATGATACAGGGCTTGAAGTTGAAGCATTAAATGGAGAACCTGGGGTATATTCTGCCCGATATGCCGGAGAAGAAAATGATGCAGCTAAAAATACGGCTAAACTTTTAAGAGAATTAAAAGGTACCTCAAACCGAAAAGCCCAATTCCGGACCGTTATTTCTCTAATTCAAGATGGTAAAGAATTTCAATTTGAAGGAATCGTAAAAGGTAAAATTACCACCGAAAAAAGTGGCGCGAAAGGATTCGGTTACGATCCTGTTTTCATACCAGATGGTTATACACAAACTTTCGCAGAAATGTCGATAGAAGAAAAAAACATCATCAGTCACCGCGCAATTGCAAGCCGTAAGTTAGCTGATTTTTTAATTAAGCAAAGTTAAGATGCTAATGCATCCTCAATCATCATCTCAAAAAGACGATCCATCGAGATTCCCATTTCCTTGGCTTGTTGAGGAATAATACTTGCTTCTGAAAGACCTGGAACGGTATTCACTTCAAGAAAAGTAATTTCCTCATCGCTAAAAATATAATCAAACCTAACCACCCCTTTACAATTGAGTTTCTGATACAAATCAGCCGATAATGCTTTGCACTCGATCTCAACTTCAAGTGGAATTTGGCCAGGAGTTATTTCATCAGCCATGCCCTTATATTTCGCTTCATAGTCAAAAAATTCCTTTTTGCTTATGATTTCAGTGATCGGAAAAACCAGCATTTGACCCTTATATTTAAACACACCGCAATCAATTTCTCGCCCTGCTATAAATGCTTCAACCAAAATCTCATCATCTTCAGCAAATGCCAGGTCGATGGCTGCCTGTAATTCGGAAATTTCTTTAACTTTTGTGGTGGCAACACTAGAACCTCCATTGGCAGGTTTTACAAATACCGGTAATCCCAATTGTTTTTCAATTGTTTTTAAATTATATGGATTTCCTTTTATGAGGTGAACCGAATTAGCAACAGTAGTTCCCAAAGATCTCACGACTCCATTACAAAATGCTTTATTAAAAGTGAGTGCAGATGTTGCTAAATCGCATGATGTATAAGGAATGCGTAATAGATCAAAATATCCTTGAATAATTCCATTCTCACCGGGTGTACCATGAATTACATTAAAAATCACATCAAAACTGATTTTCTCTTCATTTAAAAACAAACTGAAATCCGATTTGTCAATATCAACAACATCGCTGTTCTCATCAAGATAGTACCAGTTTTTACCTTCAATAATTATCAAATATGTATTAAACTTATCCTTCGACAGGTGTTTGTAGACCACATTCGCGCTACTTATAGACACTTCATATTCTCCTGAATCGCCACCTGCAATAATGGCTACATTTTTCTTTGTCATTAATTTATCTTGTTTTAACGATGTACGTTTGTTTAGCAATTGTTTTTTTATCTTTGCCTTAATACAATATTGATCATATTTAGTTGGTTAATAATAACATTAAGCAAAGGAAAAACTAATTATAAAGCGAATGTTAAATATACGAAAAATGAAATTCTTTTATTTCTTAACCCAAAAGAAATTTTACCTGCATTTCGGCATTGCAGTAGTTTCGAGTTTCCTGCTACTGCTGCTCGTTTTTCAACTATTGAAAAGTTACACATACTATGGCGAAGCCATAACTGTTACCGACTATAAAGGTTATACGATATCCCGGCTCGATAGTATCGAGGATTTAAATAATTTTACGTTCATCGTTGCAGATTCGGTTTTTGACCCAAGTAGAAAAAGTGGAACTGTGATAGCGCAAAACCCACTTCCCAATTCAAAAGTAAAGCGAAATCGAAAAATTTATCTTACCGTAGTTGCCAAATCAGCTGAAATGGTGAGGATGCCAAATCTTGTAGATTTATCTCTACGCCAATCGCTGGTCCGATTAAAGATGGCCGGTCTTAAGGTTAACCACCTTCATTATATTCCTGATTTTGCGCAGAATGCAGTACTGGCCCAAATGCATAACGGGGATACAATTCACGCCGACTCAATGATTCAGATAAATTCAAAAATTGACCTAATTCTTGGTGAGGGATATTATCCGCCAAAACTGTTAATCCCATTCTTAATAGGATTATCTAAAGAAGAAGCTGAAGATAAAATTTTTGAAGCCTCCTTTAATTTAGGTGAAGAAATATATATTGATGAGGGAGAGCCGGAAGATATGAGAGTTTATCTACAATATCCTTCATGGGACACAACCATGCAAATGAGCCATGGCGATTTTATTAATCTTTGGTATAGATCAGTATTTGATGTTGATTTTGAGGAATACATTTATAAAATAACTACTGATACATCAGTCGCTGAGAAGCTCATAATGGATTCTCTTATTATTGATAATCGAATAGAGCATCCATAAATAATTTAAATTGTTTTATGACAGAAAATCTTGAATTAACTGATACTTCAGAAGAACTTTATGAACACCATCATATCAAGGTAGACAAAGGGCAAACACCAATCAGGATTGATAAATTCTTGATGGATCGCCTAATGAATGCTTCTCGGAACAAAATTCAAAATGCTGCCAAAGCAGGAAATATTTTAGTTAATGGTTCGGCCGTGAAGCCAAATTACAAAACCAAACCTGAGGATGAAATTTCGATTGTACTGGCCTATCCTCCTCGCGAAGTTGAGATTATACCTCAGAATATTCCCGTGGATATTATTTATGAAGATGAAGATATCCTGCTTGTAAATAAACACGCAGGTATGGTAGTTCATCCCGGACACGGAAATCATGATGGTACCCTCGTAAATGCATTATTGTATTACTTACAAAATTTATCTCCAACCAAATCAGAAGATGGACATCCCTATTTGGTTCATCGAATAGATAAAAACACCAGTGGGATTTTATTGGTAGCTAAAAACGAGATCGCACAAACGAAACTCGCTAAAGAATTTTTTGATCATACCATCAAAAGAAAATATCATGCCTTGGTTTGGGGAACTCCCAAAGAAGAATCAGGAACCATTACCGGCCATATCGGTAGAAGTTTAAAAAACCGATTGGTCATGAGTGTATTTCCTGATGGCGATTATGGAAAAGAGGCTACAACACATTATAAAACAATTGATACCTTTGGCTATGTCAGTTTGGTTGAATGTCAACTTGAAACAGGACGAACCCATCAAATTAGGGCACATTTTAAATATCTTGGGCATCCATTATTTAATGATGCAACTTATGGTGGAGATGAGATTTTGAAAGGAACAACATTCACAAAATACAAACAGTACGTAAAAAACTGCTTTAAAATATTACCTCGTCAGGCATTACATGCCAAATATCTTGGATTCATACATCCAAGCAGTAAAAAATTTATTGAATTTGATTCTGATTTACCTGAAGATATGGAGTCAGCAATTTCTAAATGGAGAGATTATGCGAATAATAGCTTGACCGAACTAGAGTAAATTAGAGTATTACGATCTTGTGTGTTTGTGTAAATTCAGGGGTTTGTATCTTTAAAAAATAATAGCCTGTATTGAATTCTGAAACATTTATTACCTTACTTTTAATTGCATCGGCCGAATGATACATCCCAACTTTCCGTCCCGTTTCATCCAATAAAGTAAATTCCACATCGGCCAAAGCTTTTGTGCCCAAATAAACTGTTATTTGCTCGGTTGCAGGCACCGGCGTTACCAGTGGTACAACTTTTATGTAATTCTGTTTTACCAGGCTTTCTGTTTTTACACCATCATTTATTTCAAGTTCTACATCATACACCCCAACATTTGGGTAAACTATATCTCTTGGATGTTGGATATTAGAAACAGCAGGGTTTGCTCCCTCAAAGTTCCAATTCCAGCTATTAATATTCCCTATTGATAAATCCGTAAAATTTAATGGTCTTCCCACGGGCACATTTATGGTATCAGCACGAAAATTGGGGATAAAAAACTCATCATTATAGCCTAAACCATTGATGCTGGTAGCTCCGGTATTGTCGGGATCGAGCCAAATCTTTATTTGGTTGCTATTATCAGTTGCAAATTTATCCCAACTATGTGCAAACTTTCCATAATAATCTGGAGCTGTTAAATTACTGCAACTAGCTCCCCCACCTGTCAAAGCGCCAACAACTAATCCTTGAGAATTGAATAAAGGAGCACCCGATGAGCCACCTTCTGTAACACCATGTCCATTGTTTGTTTCAGCCCATTCTACTTTCCAAAATGAGCCTGATAAATCTTCAATATCTCCTTCGTAAATTGTTGATACGGTTGAGGTATTATATGTTGATATTTTCTTAATATCACCTTCGGGATGATGGATGGTAACTCCGGAAGGACTTGCTTCATCTAAATTACTCCACCCGTTAAAATATGGGTTATAGGTTGATGGGACATCATTCTGGAGTAACAATAATTTAAAGTCTGATCCTTCAGTATATGAAATGTTTGATAACAATTGGCTTCCTGTCACAGTATTAGATTCTGGCTCACTTAACGGATTATCACAATCTTCAGCTTCATAATTAAAATAAAAAACCCAATTTGAATAATCGGTTTCGGTAGCCCCCTGACCGCAATGCTCGGCAGTATAAAAGTATGGCGTATAATCTCGCTTAACGTTATTTACTAACGTTCCACTACACCAGCTGATAGAATTCCCTCGTTTAACAACAATTCGTGCAACTCCTCTTTTTTGTCTTTGCCAGATATCGCCTTCAACACAATTAATATTTACTTCACAAGGTCCTGAATCACCAAATTCTTTTAATGAATATTTTGAAAAATGGGCGTATTGATATACATGACCGATTTCATTAATCGTGAAAGAAGCATCTTCTTTCGATCTTTTGGATTGAATAAATTCAAATGTTATTTGATCTCCGGCCAATAATTCTGTTGAAAAGATACCTGTTTCAGAGTTGTTCTCAGAAGTATATGCTCCCAAAATCATTGAACGATCTTCATTATAGATATATAATTCACTTCTATTCGGTAAATAAAAATCAGTAAAATAAACATTTAATGCCTCGGCGCCATCAGAGCTAATACTTAACCTCCATACTTTATCACCGTTCGCCAACTCATGCCAAACACCTGAATTAGCCAAGCTCATTTCAGTACCAATGGTGTATCCAATTTCCAGTGGGGTAGCATTTATTTTAGAATACGCTTTATCCAATGCAATTTTACTTTTGTCTGGATTTGTTACATGAATTAAAGGAACCTCTTTTGATAAATATTGATCGGAGAAACTTGGAGGAATTCCTTTGGTGCTGATCTGCCCATAACTTTCGGTATGAGCTAACATGAGCAAAAACATTGAAAGCAGAAAATATCTATACATAGTGAGAAATTGCATTATTCGTTTTCTAATAAAAACAAAGATAATATTCTTAATCAATCATCTAAAAAAAGAATCTGAATTGTTGTTCACAGCCTACTTATTTATGAGATAAAATCGTACATTTGAGGTCCTTCAAGACTGCAGAAAAAGATGAAGAATTGTAGAATAGCCACAAGAGATTCATATTGTGCCACTTGGCACACAATGAATAAAGATTTCCGCTTAGACGAATTATTCATTGACTTTTTCACCTCTTATTTACAATCCAAGACTTCGTTCAATTAAACCCATACTTCTAAGCATGACTCCCTCCACTAAAACACTAAAAGATAAACCTGCTTTTCGTTGGGGAATTTTATTGTTAATTGCATTTGTTCAGGCTGCAAATTATTATTTCTATGATGTAATTTCGCCGTTAAAAAGAACACTCGAAGAGTCATTTGGGTTTACAACTTCAGATTTTGGGCTCTATGTTTCTGCTTACTCCATTCCAAATACTTTTTTATTAATGGCCATTTTTGGAGGAATTATTCTGGATAAACTTGGAATTCGAAGAACAGGTTTGGTTTTTATAAGTTTAATGGCTGCAGGTGGCTTAGTAACAGCTTATGGGGTTAGTTCGCTGTATACCAACAATGGTCCTTTTTATGGACTTATGTCATCCTTTGCAACGGGTTATTCTCCTGAATTAAAAATGATGCTATTGGGACGTTTTCTATTTGGATTAGGTGCAGAAACTAGTATTGTTGTTGTTAGTAAAACCATTGTAAAATGGTTTAAAGGGAAGGAATTAGCTTTAGCTTTTGGAACTAAAATTGGTATTGCACGACTGGGTTCTTTTGCCGCATTATTTTTCACCGTTGATATAGCTGAAAGCTCTTCAAATTGGACAATGGCTATCTGGTTTGCCGCTTTGCTGCTTTGCATTGCATTGCTAGCATTTATTTTTTATACTTTTTTTGACCGCAAACTCGACAAACAAATAAATGCTGTACGTTTAAAATCTGATGAATTTAAACTTAAAGACTTGTCCGATTTATTTACAAATAAATCATTCATATATGTTACCCTCTTATGTTTAACTTTTTATTCAGCAGTTTTCCCTTTTCAATCATTTTCACCCGATTTCTTTTTAAATAAATACCATGTTGATCAGGCTTTAAGTGGAAGAATAGCTTCAACTCTTTCCTTAGGTGCCCTATTTTTTACGCCATTTTTCGGATTTATTGTGGATCGCTTCGGAAAGAGTTCAACCTTCATGATTGCGGGATCACTGATGCTTGTGGCCATACACCTCACTTTTGCATTTACTACCATCTACCCAGTGATTCCGATGGTATTATTAGGCGTAACGTTTTCGTTAGTGCCTGCTGCTATGTGGCCTGCGGTTGCTAAAATTGTTCCTGAAAATAAGATAGGTACCGCATATGGCGCCATGTTCTCAATTCAAAATCTGGGGCTGTGGGCATTTCCAATGTTAATCGGTTACGTTGTGGATAAAACCAATCCCGGAGTAACTCAGGAAAGTTTAGCAACTGGTTCAAGCTTGAATTATCAATACGCAATCGTGATGCTTGCTTTACTTGGTATCTTAGGATTAACTTTTGCCATTTTATTAAAAATTGAAGATAAAAAATCTGGCTACGGCCTTGAATTGCCTTCAAATTCAAAATAACTAATATGAAAAACCGCATACAAATATTTATTTTATTGCTTACGGGCTTAATTCTATCTGCCTGCAATACTGAAACTCAAACAAAAACACCAAAAAACATTATTTTAATGATCGGTGATGGTATGGGAACCACTGAATTATATTCGGCTTATGTTGCTAATAAAGGGCACTTAAGTGTTGAACGATGCAACTATTCCGGGTTCGCATTGACTTATTGTTCAGATGCATTAATTACAGATTCAGGTGCAGCAGGAACGGCACTTGCAACAGGATATAAAACCAACCGAAAAATGATTGGGATGACACCGGATGGGAAGTCTCACCAATCTATCTTAAAATACGCTGAGCAAAACAATAAATCTACAGGAATGGTTGTAGCATGTAATATGACGCATGCAACTCCTGCTGCTTTTATAGCTAACAACATAGGCAGATACAATTACGAAGAAATAGCACTCGATTACCTAAAAACCGATATTGATGTATTTATTGGCGGTGGTTTAAGTCATTTTAATCAAAGAGAAGACAGTTTGAATTTGGTAGATAGCCTACTAGCCCGAAATTATGAAATGGCTTACTCTATAGAAGAATTTAAGGCCGCGAAGGGTTTAAAAATAGCGGGATTTCTTTACGATGAGCATCCACCATATTTTGATGATGGGAGAGGCGAAATGCTAAAAGAAGGCAGTTTGAAGACGATTGAAATTCTTCAGAAAAATAAAAATGGTTTTTTCATGATGGTTGAAGCTTCACAAATTGATTGGGCAGGGCATGATAAAGATAATGATAAATTGCTCAGTGAAATGTTGGATTTTGATAGGACCATAAATGCCATTTTAGATTTTGCCGATAAAAACGGTGAAACCCTGGTTATTATTACAGCAGATCACGAAACAGGTGGTTATTCAATTAATGATGGGAATTTGTTGGAAGGTATAGTATCGGGTGCTTTCACATCTGATGATCATACAGCTGTTATGGTTCCAGTTTTTGCATTCGGTCCGGGAGCAGAAGCATTTTCTGGCATCATGGAAAACACGGATATCTTTAAAAAAATGGCTGAGGCTTTCAATTTTAATATTAATAATTAAACTTTAGATTATGATTGTCGTAACTGGAGCAGCAGGTTTTATTGGTAGTTGCCTTGTTGGCAAAATGAGTACCAAAGGATTTGATGACTTGATCGTCGTTGATGACTTTTCCAATCCTTCAAAAAACTTAAATTTAAAAGGTAAAAAATTCAGCAAACAGATTCATCGCGACGATTTTATTGTGTGGCTCAGCGATAATCACGCCGATGTTGATTTTATTTATCACATCGGGGCACGCACAGATACGACCGAATTTGATGTAAACGTTTTTAATAAATTAAATTTGAATTACAGTAAAGAAATTTGGAAAGCATGTACTGAGTTTAAAATCCCACTTACTTATGCATCATCCGCTGCTACTTATGGTATGGGGGAATTGGGCTATATTGACGATCATAAAATTGTAACTGATTTAAAACCTTTAAATCCTTACGGCGAATCGAAAAACGAATTCGATAAATGGGTATTACAACAAGATAAGGCCCCACCTTTCTGGGCAGGTTTCAAATTTTTTAATGTTTACGGCCCCAATGAATATCACAAAGGGAGAATGGCTTCGGTAATTCTGCATGCTTACAAACAAATCAATGAAACGGGCAAGGTTAAGTTATTCCGGTCACATCATCCAAATTACAAAGATGGGATGCAATTACGAGATTTTGTATATGTAAAAGATGTTTTGAATGTTTTATGTTTCTCCATGCAACATCAAAAGGAATCCGGTTTATACAATCTGGGAACAGGAATGGCTCGCACCTTTTTCGATTTAGCAACAGCCACTTTTAAGGCACTTAATATCGAACCAGAAATTGTATTTATTGATACACCCTTAGATATTAGAGGAAAATATCAGTATTTTACTGAAGCAAATTTGAAGAAACTTCGAGCTTCGGGTTTTAACCAACCGTTTTACACCCTTGAAGCTGGTATAACGGAATATGTTCAAGGTTATTTGGCACGAAATAGTTATTATTAATTTTAATTCGCTAGGCCTTACTTTTTAACTCAAGTAAGTATGCTTTAATTTTCTCCAGAGATTTAACAACTTCAGCATTCTTTGCTGTATCTTCCGGATTCTCTTTTAATTTGGTTTTCGCTCCCTGCAATGTAAATCCCCTCTCTTTCACTAAATGATAAATGACATGAAAGTTATCGATATCAGCAGGGGTAAATAAACGGTTACCTTTTTTATTTTTTTTTGGTTTGATGATCTCAAATTCCTTTTCCCAAAACCTTATTAACGAAACATTTACATTAAACATCTTGGCAACTTCGCCAATGGTATAATATAACTTTTCAGTCTTTTGTTTTTCTTCAGATAGCATCTATCAGTAAATGAAATTATAGAATTTTAAGATAATACTTGATTATCGCGTGCAGCAAGCTCAAGAATTTTTTCAAATTCTTCAGGTGTAAAATCATTATAAAAGAAGTTTACAGGATTAATCTTTTTCCCGTCTTTGATTACTTCATAATGTACATGAGGTGCTCTGGAAAGACCTGTATTTCCGACATAACCAATAACTTGACCTCGCTTTACTTTTTGCTTACGTTTAACGATAAACTCATCCATATGGCCAAAAAGAGTTTCGTATCCATACCCATGATCAATAATCACAGCATTACCATAGGTTCCTTTTCTTCCTGTAAATTCAACCACACCATCTGCGGTGGCATAAATAGGGGTTCCCTGTGGGGCGGAAATATCAATTCCCCAGTGCATTCTTCTGTATTTCAAAATGGGGTGAAACCGTTGTCCATATCCCGAAACTATTCTACCATCATTTTTATTAAGCGGCTGAATTGCCGGAATATGCAGCATCATTACTTCTTTATTCTTAGCTAGCTCAAACACTTCATCAAAAGATTTTGATTGAACATACATTTGGCTCGTTAGCATATCAACCTTTTTTGTTGATTCAATAATAATATCTGAATTCCGATAACCATCCAGCTTGGCATATCTATCAACACCTCCATATCCGGCTTTCCGTGCCGAAGGGGCAATTGGTTCTGCTTCTAAAATTACCCTATAAATATTATCATCTCTATCCTGCATATCAGTCAAAACCTCTGACAATTGTCCAATTCTATCATCAAGAATCTTATACTGTAACCTAAACTGCTCTATTTCTCTCCGTTGTGCTCGTTCTTTTGGTGATTCGAAAAAATTATATGCTAAAACAATAACAAATAAGGAAAATATACCACCAGCAATCATATACGAAAATAGCTTAACGATCATGCCCTTAGGTGTAAGTTTCACCTTTTCGTATGACAAGGTTTTCGGATTGTATTTATATTTGGCTTTAAACATCTATAGCGTTAACGTGAGTTTGATTATTTTATTAGAAAAAGTAAGCCTTCTATGCAAAATTAATTAAATAAACTAAATTTGCAATCGGCAATAATTTAATAATTAACAGGCAATATGTTAATAAAGTAAATAAATTAGAATGAAATCGAATCAGGTAAGACAGGCTTTTTTAGACTTTTTTGAAAAAAAGAATCATCAGATTGTAGCATCCGCACCTATGGTGGTGAAGGATGATCCAACATTGATGTTCACGAATGCAGGCATGAATCAATTCAAGGATTTTTTCCTAGGCAACCAAATTCCATCTAATGTACGAATAAGCGATACTCAAAAATGTTTGAGGGTATCGGGTAAACATAATGATTTAGAAGAAGTTGGGCATGACACTTATCATCATACCATGTTCGAAATGCTTGGTAATTGGTCGTTTGGCGACTATTTTAAGAAAGAAGCTATTGCGTGGGCATGGGAATTATTGACTGAGGTTTATAAAATTCCGGCTGAAAACCTGTACATTACAGTTTTTGGAGGTGATGATTCGGATAAACTACAAATCGATCAGGAAGCCTATGATTTCTGGAAAGAAATCGTTCCTGAAGATAGAATTTTATTGGGTTCGAAAAAAGATAATTTCTGGGAAATGGGCGACACGGGGCCTTGTGGACCCTGCTCCGAGATCCACATTGATATTCGAAACCAGGCCGACAAAGAGGAAATTTCGGGCGATCAATTGGTAAACAAAGATCATCCGCTTGTTATAGAAATTTGGAATCTGGTTTTTATCGAATTCAACCGAAAAGCAAACGGACAATTGTTACCGCTACCTGATAAACATGTTGATACAGGCATGGGTTTTGAAAGATTAAGCATGGTTTTACAAGGGGTTCAATCAAATTACGATACAGATATTTTCCAACCCTTGATTCAGGAAATAGCAAAGTTATCGAATAAAGAATACGGTAACAGCAATGAAGTTGATATTGCCATGCGTGTGATCGCTGATCATTTAAGAGCAGTGAGTTTCGCCATTGCTGATGGGCAACTTCCTTCAAATACTGGAGCTGGTTATGTGATTCGCCGAATATTAAGAAGAGCAATCAGATATGGTTATACTTTTCTGGAGTTTAACGATCCATTTATCAACGATTTGGTTCCAAATCTTGTGAAGCAGATGGGACAAGTATTCCCTGAATTGAAAGCGCAGGAAACTTTAATCAAAAAGGTTATTACTGAAGAGGAGATTTCTTTTTTACGTACCCTTGCTCAAGGAGTTAAACGTTTCGAACAATATTTAAAGGCTAACGAAAACCAATTAATCGATGGTTCATTCGCTTTTGAATTATACGACACCTTCGGGTTTCCGATTGACCTAACCCAACTCATGGCAAATGAGAAAGGTTGGAAAGTTGACATGAAAGCATTTGAGAAGGACTTAACTCAACAAAAGAATCGTTCACGTAAAGCTGCAACTGTTAATACCGAAGATTGGATTATTTTAAATGAGCATAAAAAAGAGACTGAATTTGTTGGATATGATCAACTTTCATCCGAAGCCGAGATCATGAAATTCCGAAAAGTTCAAGCAAAAAACAAAACATATTTTGAAGTTGTTTTAGATAATACACCTTTCTACGCTGAATCTGGTGGTCAAGTTGGAGATCAGGGAATTCTTCAAATTGATGAGAAAAATGTTTCTGTTTTCGACACTAAAAAGGACAATAACTTAACTGTTCATCTAACAAACGAATTCAATATTCCAAAAAATAAAAACATAAAAGCAATTGTTACTGAATCCAATCGAAGATTAACGGCTAACAACCATAGCGCAACTCACCTGATGCATGCTGCATTAAGAGAAGTTTTAGGTTCGCATGTTGAACAAAAAGGATCACTTGTTGATCCTCAGCGGTTAAGGTTTGATTTTTCACATTTTTCAAAATTAAGTAACGAAGAGATTTTGAAAGTTGAAGAAATTGTGAATGCTAAAATTCGTGAAAATATAGCTATTGAAATTTTCAATGATATCCCAATTGATAAAGCAAAATCAATGGGTGCCATGGCCTTATTTGGAGAAAAATACGGAGATCGCGTCAGGGTAATTCGTTTCGACAAAGATTTTTCAACAGAACTTTGTGGAGGAACTCATGTGAAGGCAACCGGACAAATCGGCCTGTTTAAAATCATTTCGGAAAGTGCAATTGCTGCCGGTGTAAGAAGAATTGAAGCAATAACAGCAACTCAAGCTGAAGCATATTATCGCAACAAAGAGCACACACTCGAAGAAATTAGCAACTTATTAAAACAGCCAAAAGACATTTTAAAAGCAGTTCAAAAACTCGTTGAACAAAATCAATCTTTGACAAAAGAAATAAACTTGTTTAATCAAAAGAAGGTGGCTTTACTTAAAGATGATTTGAAGCAGAAAATTCAGGTAATTTCTGAGATGAATGTAATCGCCCAAAAAGTGAATTTAGGTATGGATGCCATCCGAGATTTATCTTTCGCATTGAATAAAGAAGTTAAAAACATGGTGTTATTGCTAGCAACCGAAGATAATGGTAAAGCAAATTTAAGTCTTATGATTTCTAAAAATCTTGTAACAACCAATGGCTTAGATGCATCAAAAATAATTCGCGAAATAGCTAAAGAAATAAGAGGTGGTGGCGGTGGTCAAACTCATTTTGCAACTGCCGGAGGCTCAAATTCGGAAGGTATAAATAATTCGTTAACCAAATTAATATCACTCTTACAAAGAGTCAAATAAACAACAATATCATTCTAGCAATTACTGCAGGTAAAATCTATTATCGGTTTGTGTTGATAAAAATTGTATTATTTTACAGCAAAGATTTAGGTTTAGGCTTTTTTTTTTATAAATTTACTTTGAATAATGATAAATTTAGCCATAATTTATTGCAATTTCAGTAAACATCAAACACGAATCAAATGAAGAAAATTCTGATCGTTTTTCTTATTATTATATTTCCATTTATTACTCTAATTGCTCAACCTGAAGCAGGTACTGAACTTAGTTTTTCAGTTATAAGCGACGTTCAATCTACACTTGATCATGCTCTGGGATGGTCTCTTCAAGATAACGGAAAATGGACCAGCTTGAGAAACATAATTCCACCCTCCAACTGGAAAACGATAAAGCGGCCTACGCCTCGAGAAAAATTAGGAACCGAAAATTTTGATCAACTTCAACTTAAAAAAGTTTTAATTGACGAAAAACAATACAATGTTTTAATTTTGATTTATAATGACGGTGATTATGAATTCCCAATTTTACAAGAAGGATGGCGGTCTTTTAAATCAGTTGAATTTTTCGTATTTAAAGCTGAAAACTTGATAAAAGTTCTTCCCAGAGATGTTCAATTTAATAAACCCTATGCTGTGAATATGGAAGTTTTTTGTGCAGCTAAAATACCAAATTACGATCCTGAAATATTGGATAATAATATCGTTGGGAAAATTCAAGCAACTCAAAAACAAACTAACTTTAATGCTGCCAATCTTGTTATTGCAGTTAAACCGGTTCAGGAAAAAGGAAAAGAAGTTGTTCAATTTAAATTAATTCGATCATATTCAAAAAATTCACTTACTGAATGGTATCTTGATCCTAATAGTGCACCTAAACTTTTTGATGTTTCTTATTACGAAGCTAAATTTTATCAGTTCAAGCAATTTATCAGAGATTCAGAAGTATATAATATTCCTACGAAAACTGTCAATCCAAACGATTATACCGGACATTACAGTTGGGGTGTAATTAAATATCAGGCAGGGGATTATGAAGGTGCCATAAGTGATTTTAATAATGCCATAGAAACAGAATCCGATACCGCTTTTTCGATGATATATTCATACAGAGGTATTGCCAAAACAAAATTAGGGGAATTTAATGGGGCTATTGAAGATTTTGATAAAGCCATTGACCTACAACCCTCAAATGTTATGCATTACTCCAACTGGGTAAAAAATTATTATAATCGGGGTGTTGCTCGATTTTACGTCAACGACTTAAATGGTGCATGTGCCGATTGGGAAAAATCATTCGATTTAGGGTACGGTGCCGCTTTAGAAAATCTTGGAAAATATTGTAAATAATTATTATGAAAAAAAGATTCATTAAAATATTAATTCTGAGTGGATTATTTTTTAGTCTTTTTCTTCATCCTCTTGCTTCGAAAGGGCAATATTATGACGAAAGTAATAATCGCTTTTTTGATAACCTCAATCTGGTTATTAGTGCAGGTCCATCTTTGTTTTATGGTGACATCCAAGCAAAATCTCCATTTCAAGAGGACTGGAAATTAGGATTTGGAATTGGGTTAAGAAAACAGTTTTCTCCAATATTTAGTGTTGGATTGCAATTGATTAGTAGCAAGCTTCATGGAACTGTACTCAACTGGCCTAGTGGTGATGCTGCAAATCTTAAATTTGATTCTGATCTCTTAGAATTCAATTTACATACTACTTTTAGTTTGAGTAACGCCTTTTTTGGAATCAATCCTGAACGAACACTCAATGTTTATGGGCTTGCTGGATTTGGAGTTGCCAATTGGATGAGTACACTTAGAAGTACCCTGGATGAAAGTGTTGTTGCCCAATATGGTGTTTCTCCAACAAATACCAATGCATGGACCCCTGTGACTGTATTTCCGGTAGGATTGGGTGTTAATATTAATTTAAGGCCAAACATAGGGATCAATTTTGAATCTACCTATCATATTACTAATTCTGATCAACTTGATGCCTACACAGCTGGTAACGGTAAAAATGACTCCTATTTATTTACTTCTATAGGATTATCTTTTAAGCTCTTAAGCTCAGATAATGCAGGTTCTTCATCGAGGTCAAGTGCTGGTAGTTATGAAAAAGACTTAGAAAAACAGCGTAAATACCAACAAAGAATTGCTGACAAAGAAAGAAGAAAAGAATTACGTGAAGAAGCGGATCAAGAACGAAAAAGTAATATAGACCGTAATAAAAAAAGTTGGGGACGTAGGGGTTCGGCTGCTAATTTGCCAAAAGTCGCAGAATATGATCCACAATATAGTTTCAAAGACAAAGAAACCGTTAAACCGATTGCATCACAAAATAAATACAGTGAAGATATTCCTCCTTCCGAAATTATTGCCATAGATGAAGGAAAACACTTTATAACAGGAGTTGCAAATAAGCCCATGAATTCAATCCCTACTGCTGTAAGTAATGTTAATCAAAATTCATCATTAATTGACGTCATTCAGATTCCTTCAACCGGAACCATGTATACTGTTCAAATAATGGCATCTCAACGACCTGCAGCCAACATTGCTGATATCCGATTAAAATATTATATCAGCAGACAGTTATTTGTTTCTCAACAAAATGGAGTGTATCGCTATTCAGCCGGATATTTCGAAACATATGACGAGGCGGTATCATATGCTCAACAACTTAAGAACAATGGACTTTCAGATGCATTTGTTGCGATTTATCAGAATGGTAATCGAATACTATATCGTCCAAAATAAGAATTAAAAACCTAAATTTTCCTCCTCTTTATATGCATTAGTACGGCAATAATAATGTTTTATTACAAAATATTATCACCTAATTATTGTTTATAATTCGATTATTCTTCAATCTCAAAGTTCATAATTAATAACTATTTTTAGACCTAAAGCTATATCTGATAGATTTTTTTAGAGTGCTAATGATGAGCATACACCGAAAAATATTAAATTCAGTTTTGGTCAAACATTCAAGGCCAGACCATATTCTTAATTTTGAATATAGTTACTATCTGGGTAAGAATTCATTTAATTATAATTCCAATGATCATTTTAATGCTAACTAAAAGATTTTCAGCATGATCAACAAACAGATTTTTCCGTTATTGGGCTCAGCCCTCTTATTAGGACTACAAGCATGTGATCAGACCGATGAACAAGTAAAACCAAATATCATCTATATCCTGGCTGATGATTTGGGTTATGGAGAATTAGGTTGTTATGATCAACAGATCATACAAACACCTAATATTGATGCCTTGGCAAAAACCGGGGTGTTATTTACACAACATTATTCCGGATCTGCGGTCTGCGCACCATCTCGCTGTGCATTACTTACCGGAATGCACCCAGGTCATATGTATGTAAGAGGAAATGATGAGTGGGATAGCCGTGGAGATGTTTGGAATTACGAGGCCGTTATTAAGGATACAAATTTAGAAGGCCAGCGCCCCATGCCCGACAATACGCTAACCATAGCCACATTGCTAAAAACAGTTGGTTACAAAACATCAATTATTGGGAAATGGGGATTAGGAGCCCCAAACTCAGAATCAATACCCACAAAGTTGGGATTCGATCATTTTTTTGGTTATAACTGTCAAAGGCAAGCCCACACTTATTATCCTGTTCATTTATGGAGGAATGAAGATAAAGTATTTCTTAACAATGATACAGTGGCTCCAAATACCAAACTTGACGAAGGTGCCGACCCTTATAATTCTAAGAACTATGCTAAATTCAAATTGAAAGAATATGCGCCAAAATTAATGCTGGATGAGGCAAAACAGTTCATCAGTGAAAGCGTAGATCAAACATTCTTTATGTTTTATGCAAGTCCCATTCCGCATGTTCCACTGCAAGCACCAAAAGAGTGGATTGATAAATACAAAGATTTTTTTGATTATGACGAACGCTATTTAGGAGATAAGGGCTACTTCCCGGCAATTTATCCTAAAGCGACTTATGCAGCCATGAT
This sequence comes from Bacteroidales bacterium, assembly GCA_963675215.1. GTDB lineage: Bacteria > Bacteroidota > Bacteroidia > Bacteroidales. The sequence goes on along the minus strand of OY775914.1, from coordinate 1,761,039 downwards.
TTCTTATCTCGATTTCCAGGTTGGTGAGTTGGTGAAGCTTCTAAAACAAAAAGGAATTTATGAGAATACCTTAATCATTTTTACCAGCGACAATGGGCCTACATATGCAGGAGGGGCTGATACAAAGTATTTCAACAGTGCACGCCCATTTTCATCGGCCTATGGTAGGTCTAAGGGATTTTTACATGAAGGTGGAATTCGGGTACCCATGATTGCCAGTTGGCCTGCAAAAATAAAAGCTGGTACAAAAAGTGATCATGTTTCAGCCTTCTGGGATGTCATGCCAACTTTATGCGAACTTAGCGGGGCTGAATTTCCGGAAGATAAAGACGGTATTAGTTTTTTACCAAGCATTTTAGGTCTGGAAGAAAAGCAAGCTGAACACGAACACCTTTATTGGGAAATTCCTGAATACGGTGGCCAACAAGCAGTAAGAATGGGTAAATGGAAAGCAATCAGAAAAAATATTTTAAAAGGAAATTTATCCATCGAATTATACGATTTAAGCAAAGATATTAACGAAGAATACAATCTTGCCGGTTTTTATCCCGAAATAATTCAACAGATGAATAAAATTATGGAGGAAGAACATGAGGTTGCAGAGGTTGATTTATTTAAATTTGCAGCATTGGGCGATAAATAACAATTTTGCTCGTTATTAGTATGAATAGAAAATACCCATACCGGAAATAGAAAATTCTTTAATAAAAGAATTAGTAAAGATTAAACCAGAATTGAATGAATAAGCACAATAGATTATATCTTACTTTATTATACATCTTTCTGATCAGCACAGCTTCAAGTGCCCAGAAACAGCTTCCAGAATGGAAGAATCCCCAAATATTTGGGATAAATAAAATGGCTCCAAGAGCTCACTTTTTTCCTTTTGAAACAGAAAAACTAGCTGAAAACAATGTCCAAGAGGATTCAAATTGGTTTAAGTCGTTGAATGGAACTTGGAAATTTAAATGGTCGAAAAACCCATCCGAAAAGCCGACTGACTTTTACAAACAAACTTTTAACGTAGGTGCTTGGCAGGATATTTTAGTACCGGGAAACTGGGAATTGCAAGGCCATGGCATTCCAATTTATGTAAAGAGATATCCCTTTATCCCAGACCCGTCCATTATTCCAGAAGAAGACAATCCTGTTGGTTCTTACAGAAAGACCTTCAACATTCCGGCCGATTGGCTCAGTCGCAAAATCTATATTCATTTCGGAGCAGTAAATTCTGCCTTTTATATCTGGATTAATGGACAAAATGTTGGTTACAGCCAGGGTTCGAAACTTCCTGCAGAATTCGATATTACAAAATATTTACATGCAGGCGAAAACATGATTGCCGTTGAAGTTTATCGTTGGAGCGATGGATCATTTTTAGAAGATCAGGATTTTTGGCGTTTGAGCGGAATAGACCGTGATGTTTACCTATATGCCCGACCAAATTATCAAATTCAGGATTTTTTTGCCATTAGCGATCTTACCAATAATTTCAGGGATGGGGTTTTGGATTTAAAAGTTGATCTGGATAACATGAATTCCAGTCAGGAAACCATGCATCTTGAAATTTATTTAAAAAGAGGGCGAAAATTTTATTCGAAAAAACACAAATTTTTAATTGAAGGTAAAAAAACATTAGATTATCAGTTCCTCGTTCCGGATGTTACAGCCTGGTCGGCAGAAAACCCTGCCCTATTTTCTCTCATTATTAATTTAAAAGATTCGCGAGGTAAAATCCAAGAGAGTATTTCTACGAAAATTGGGTTTAGAACCGTTGAAATTAAAGACGGACAACTTCTGGTTAATGGTAAGGCTATTTATCTTAAAGGTGTAAATCATCATGAACATGATGCAAATTCGGGGCATTATATTTCACGTGCATCAATGATTAAGGATATTGAGTTACTGAAAAAAGGAAACATCAATGCAGTCAGGAATAGTCATTACCCGCATGATCCACAATGGTATGAACTATGCGACGAATATGGTTTATATGTTGTTGATGAAGCCAATATCGAATCACATGGCATGGGATATACCGAAGAATTTACTTTGGCCAATAAGGCAATTTGGCGCAAAGCGCATTTGGACAGAACTCAAAGAATGGTTGAACGGGATAAAAATTTCACCAGCATCATTATTTGGTCGTTGGGTAATGAAGCTGGTGACGGCAGTAATTTCACGGCGACTTCATCTTGGATTAAACAGCGAGATAAATCAAGACCTGTGCAGTATGAGCAAGCTGGTGAAAAAGCGCATACAGATATCGTAGTCCCGATGTATCCAAACATTGAAAACATCATCGCTTATGGCGCTAAAAAACAAACCCGGCCACTTATCATGAGCGAATATGCCCACTCCATGGGAAACAGTTCTGGAAATTTGAAAGAATATTGGGAAGCCATAGAGAAATACAAACCATTACAAGGTGGTTTTATATGGGATTGGGTTGATCAAGGATTAGCTGCCATAAGCTCACAGGGTGAGCCTTTCTGGGCTTATGGTGGTGATTTTGGTGATGAGGATATACGAAGCGACAAAAATTTTTGTATTAATGGAATCGTTAATCCCGATAGGAGTTTAAAGCCGGCTTACGCAGAAATCAAAAAAGTTTATCAAAATGTTGGGATTAATGCTTACAACTTAAATGCCGGACAAATAAGAATTACAAATAAATATTTTTTCACCGATTTAATCGATTATCAAATTTCTTGGAACATTAAATCAGACGGGAAAATTCTTTTATACGGAACCTTACCCAATACATCAATCCCAGCGCAATCAAATCAGCTTGTGGATATAGATTTAAGCGATCTAAGGATGAATCCAAATCAGGAGTACTTCTTAAATGTTTCTGTCACTAGTCGTGAAGAAAATGCATTAATACCTGCATTTTTTGAAGTAGCAAGTGAGCAGTTAAAACTGCCTAATAAATTTGCCTATCGTAAAATTCGTCCTGATGCACTGCCTCAAGTTAATGTGATTGATAATGAGCATAGTATCGAGATTACAGGTAATCATTTCTTAATTGAATTTGATAAAAAACAAGCTAAAATAAAACGTTGGAATTACCAAAATACCGATCTGATTTTGGAAGGTCCGGAACCAAATTTTTGGCGTGCCCCCATCGATAATGATTTGGGTCGGGATAATCATTATTTTGCCCGATCATGGAGAAATGCGGTTAGTAAGGGTAATATCAACCAAGTCGAACTTCTAAAAATTTCAGCAAATAAAGTACAAATTAAGGTTCAACGCAGATTATATGGAGTGAAGGGTTCACTTAGCAATGAAACCTATACCATACTCGGGAATGGAGAAATCATCCTTGACACGCATTTCCTTAATGGCACATTCAACTTACCCAATTTGCCAAGATTAGGATTAAAAATGCAAATGCCTGATGAATTCAAAAATATTTCTTGGTTTGGTGAAGGCCCTCACGAAAATTATTCAGATCGAAAAGAAGCTACATATATCGACAAATTTCAATCACAGGTTGCGAACCAGTTCACCAATTATATCCGCCCCCAGGAAAACGGACATAAAACTGACGTAAGATGGCTTACCTTGATAAATCAGAAAGAAGTTGGACTGATGGTGTTAAGTGATCAAAACTTTGAATTTAACGCTTTAAATTACACCCTCGAGGATTTGGACAGCGATGGTGAAAATCTAAAACATACCTACGACATTAAGCCCAGGCCATTGATTGAATTAAGTTTGGACTACAAACAAATGGGAGTTGGAGGAATTGATAGTTGGGGTGCAGCCCCACTGCCAGACTATCAGATTCCACCAAGGCAATATAAGTTTCGTTTTATTTTACGTCCGTTTAAGGGTGAAGACCAGGTTGACGAGTTAAGTAAACTTCGTTACCAAATTGAACCCTAGTATTTTACTTTTAAAACCTAAACCCATGAACCTCATTCAAATTTTAGTGCTCGGTATTGCTATACTTCCGTTTCAAGTTGATAATATCAAAAAGTTAAGTCCTGAGGAACTAGCCCAAGGCCAATTAGAAGCATATAATCATCAAGATATTAATACCTTTCTAAGTTTTTATGCTGAAGATGTAGAAATCTACAATTTCCCGAATTCCTTCATTTATTCGGGGATAGAAAAGATGCGTGAAAAATATACCATGGCTTGGGCTAAAAATCCGAATCAAAAAGCCCGCATTAGTCAAAGAATGATTGTTGGAAATACAGTGGTTGACCGCGAACATGTGACCGGCCGTGTCAATGAGGGTGAAGTGAATGTAATTGCGATTTATAAAATTGAAGACCACAAAATAAAACAGGTGTATTTTATCCGCGAATAGTAACAGGAGGAATTACTCCTTAGGGTATCACCCCTTTCTTTTCAACTTTTAACAAGGTTCTGACTAAAACAAAAAAGGGCAATCTGTAAACCAGACTGCCCTCAAAATAAAATACCATTTTACCGTTTTATTTGGCGAATTTAAAATCTTTACCAAGATATCTAGCCTGATCTCCAAGCATTTCTTCAATTCTAAGTAATTGATTATATTTTGCAATACGGTCTGAACGACTGGCTGAACCGGTTTTAATCTGGCCTGTATTTAGTGCCACGGCAAGATCAGCAATGGTTGTATCTTCAGTTTCGCCCGAACGGTGACTCATCACTGCGGTATAGCCATTTTTGTGCGCCATGTTCACAGCATCAATTGTTTCAGTTAAAGTACCGATTTGATTAACTTTAATTAAAATTGAATTTGCAGTTCCAGAATCAATTCCTTGTTTTAAACGATTGGTATTTGTTACAAATAAATCATCACCAACAAGCTGAACTTTATTACCCATTCTTTCTGTCATTAATTTCCAACCATCCCAGTCATCTTCTGCCATGCCATCTTCGATCGATATGATTGGATATTTCTCAGTCCATTCGGCCCAAAAATCAACCATTTGGGCAGGGGTTAATTTTTCACCAGTTGACCATTTTAAGTGATACACGTTTTCTTCTTTGATGTAATATTCAGAAGATGCAGGATCTAGCGCTAAATAAATATCTTTTCCTGCTTTATATCCTGCTTTCTTAATCGCTTCAAGAATGACAGTCACTGCCTCTTCATTTGATTTTAGATTGGGCGCAAAACCACCCTCGTCACCGACGTTTGTTGAGTAACCAGCTTTTTTTAGTACTGCTTTTAAATGATGAAATACCTCTGCACCCATTCGCAGTGCATCGTTAAAGGTAGAGGCTCCAACAGGCATAATCATAAATTCCTGAAAGTCGATGCTATTGTCGGCATGCGATCCACCATTTAAGATATTCATCATAGGAATTGGCAGTGTGTTTGCGTTTACGCCTCCAATATACCTGTATAAATATTGATTGGTTTCCTGCGCCGCTGCATGAGCAACTGCAAGCGAAACGCCCAGAATAGCATTGGCTCCAAAATTTGCTTTATTAGGTGTACCATCAAGTTCAATCATTCGCTGATCAATTTCATTCTGGTCAGTTACATAATATCCTTGAAGTTCTTCATTAAGGGTAGTATTTACATGTTGAATGGCTTGTAAAACACCTTTTCCAAGAAACATCCCTGGGTCATTATCCCGTAGTTCAACGGCTTCATGAATACCGGTTGAAGCTCCTGATGGAACTGCAGCCCGACCGATAACACCGGTATTGGTATAAACATCAACTTCTACTGTAGGGTTACCTCTTGAATCTAAAATTTGTCTTGCGAATACTTTAATAATTTGGCTCATAATTTTTGATAATTTACGACTATTGCTAGCCGATTAATTGATATAAAAAAAGGATAAAGTTAGTCACTTTATCCTTTTTTTCTGAATTGATTTAAGCTTATTTTTTATCTTCTTCAGAAGCGTCTTCTTTCTTCTCAGCTTTTGGCTCTTCTTTTACCGGAGCTTCAGGCTTTTCTTCTTCTTTTGGCGCTTCTTCTTTAATTTCTTCTACTTTCTCTTCAGCTTTTGGTTCTTCAACAACCTCCTCTTTAGCTACTTCCTCAGCAACTTCAGCTTTTGGTTCTTCAACAATCTCTTCTGCGACTACATCTGCAGTTGCAACTTCCTTAGCAGCAGCGGATTTCTTTCCACCTCTTCTACGTGTAGATTTGGCTTTAGGAGTTTTTTCTGCCAATAGGTTCTCGTTATAGTCAACCAATTCGATATAACACATTTCCGCATTATCACCTAAACGATTGCCAGTTTTCAAAATTCTGGTATAACCACCTGGTCGGTCAGCTACTTTTACAGCAACTTCTCTGAATAGTTCAGTAACGGCCTCTTTGCTTTGCAAATAACTAAATACCGTTCTTCTTGAATGAGTAGAATCTTCCTTTGATTTAGTAATTAAAGGTTCAACATATCCTCGAAGCGCTTTAGCTTTTGCAAGTGTGGTTCTAATTCTTTTATGCATGATTAAAGAAGTAGCCATATTCGATAACATCGCTTTTCTATGGGCGCTTTTTCTGCCTAAGTGGTTGAATTTCTTTCCGTGTCTCATTTCTCTTATTCCTTATCTAATTTATATTTTGCTGTATTCATCCCAAATTCCAGATTCTTAGCTTTTACAAGCTCTTCAAGTTCGGTTAAAGATTTTTTACCAAAGTTTCTGAATTTTAACAAGTCATTTTTATTGAATGCAACTAAATCGCCTAATGTATCAACATCCGCAGCTTTTAAACAATTTAAAGCTCGAACTGAAAGATCTAAATCAACCAATTTTGTTTTCAATAGCTGACGGATATGTAGTGAATTTTCATCAAATTCTTCGGTAACCGTTTTCTCTTCGGTATCGAGTGTAATCTTTTCGTCGGAGAATAACATGAAGTGATGGATGAGAATTTTAGCGGCTTCTTTTAAAGCTTCTTTTGGATGAATTGAACCATCGGTAGTAAGCTCAAGCACTAATTTTTCATAATCTGTTTTTTGCTCAACTCTAAAATCTTCAACCTTATAATTTACATTAACGATAGGCGTATGAATTGAATCAATAAAGATGGTATCAATTGGTGCATTCACTTTTTTATTTTCTTCAGCAGGAACATATCCACGTCCTTTTTCAATGGTTAAATTCATTGAAACTTTAATTGAAGGATCCATGGTACAAATTGCCACATCAGGATTCAATACCTGAAAAACAGATAGGAATTTGTTAATATCACCAGCTTTAAATGTATCCTGATCACCTATTACCACATGAACTTCTTCAGTGCTTTCAGTTTCAATCTGACGTTTAAAACGAATTTTTTTAAGATTGAGAATGATTTCAGAAACATCTTCTACAACACCTTTTACGGTTGAAAATTCCTGAACAACACCTTCAATTTTTACTGAAGTAATTGCGTAACCTTCCAGCGAAGACAGCAATATTCTTCTTAATGCATTACCAATTGTGATACCAAAGCCTGGTTCCAGAGGACGGAATTCAAAGATGCCTTTGAATTCATCGGCTTCGATCATGATGACCTTATCAGGTTTTTGAAATGCTAAAATCGACATATTTATGTTTTATTTGTTGTCAAATAAGTATTAAAATCTCACTACTATTTAGAGTAAAGCTCAACAATAAGTTGTTCTTTGATGTTTTCCGGAATATCTTCACGTGCCGGATAGTTCACGAATTTTCCTGTCATTTTTGCGTCATCCCACTCTAACCAAGAATAAGGATTAGCACGACCTTCCAAAGAATTAGTAATGGCTTCGAGAGATTTAGAACGCTCACGAACACCAATCACATCACCTTCTTTAACAAGGTATGAAGGAATATTTAAAATCTCACCATTAATGGTAATGTGCCTGTGCGAAACTAACTGACGTGCACCACTTCTGGTAGGAGCAATTCCTAAACGATAAACAACATTGTCTAAACGAGATTCAATTAATTGAAGTAGAACCTCACCGGTAATACCTTTACTACGACTGGCTTTTTCGAAAGTATTTCGGAATTGACGTTCCATGATACCGTAGGTATATTTGGCTTTTTGTTTTTCTTGTAGCTGAATTCCGTATTCAGATTGCTTTTTACGGCGTTTTGAATTTCCATGCTGTCCCGGAGGATAATTTTTCTTTTCGAATGCCCTATCTGGTCCGAATATTGGATCTTTGAATTTTCTTGCAATTCTGGATTTTGGACCTGTATATCTTGCCATGTTTTACGAATTTACTATTTTGTTATAAAATCTTCTAATGAATTAAAATCTAAAATTATACCCTACGTCTTTTAGGAGGACGACAACCATTGTGTGGCAATGGAGTTACATCATTAATTTCAGTTACTTCAATTCCTTGTCCGTGTAAAGTTCGAATTGCAGACTCACGACCTGCTCCAGGACCTTTCACGAAAACTTTTACTTTTCTTAATCCTTGATCGAATGCAACTTTAGCGCAATCTTCAGCTGCCATTTGAGCTGCATAAGGAGTATTTTTCTTCGAACCTCTAAATCCCATCTTACCAGAAGACGCCCAAGAAATAACTTGACCTGAATTATTGGTTAGAGAAATAATAATATTATTAAAAGAGGCCTGAATGAAAGCTTTACCAATAGGTTCAACCTTAACGACTCTTTTTTTAGTATTTCTTGTACTTTTTGCCATAATTTTAAATATATCTTTCTTGTGTCAAAAAACGATCTGTTAACCTTTAATTGCCTTTTTCTTGTTAGCAACAGTCTTTTTCCTTCCTTTACGGGTACGTGCATTGTTTTTAGTACCTTGTCCACGAAGTGGCAAACCAATACGATGTCTAATTCCTCGGTACGAACCGATATCTCTTAATCGTTTGATGTTGGTTTGGATTTCTGAACGAAGGCCACCTTCAACTTTATACTTTTCGCCTATGATGGTACGGATGTTGTTTTGCTCATCATCTGTCCAATCTTCAACTTTCTTACTCCAGTCAATACCGGCTTCGGTAAGTATTTGTTGTGAAAGGCTTCTACCTATTCCAAAGATATAGGTTAAACCTATTTCGCCTCTTTTGTTTTTTGGTAAATCGATACCCGCTATTCTAGCCATATATCAAATAATTGTTATTTGTTTAAATTTTAGTGTCTCTTTTTATCCTTGACGCTGTTTGTACTTTGGATTTTTTTTGTTAATCACATATAATCTGCCCTTTCGACGAACGATTTTACATTCGGGAGATCTTTTCTTAACTGATGCTCGAACTTTCATTTTATTTCAATTAAATGTTATTAATCCAATATCTTTATACTACTTCTTATTATTACTTGTATCTAAATGTAATTCTTCCTTTTGTTAAATCGTAAGGAGACATTTCAAGCTTAACTTTATCACCTGGTAAAATTTTGATATAATGCATCCGCATTTTCCCAGAGATATGAGCTGTAATGATGTGACCGTTTTCTAATTCAACCCTAAACATTGCATTGCCTAAGGATTCGATAACAGTACCATCTTGCTCTATTGATGTTTGCTTTGCCATAATGCTATTTATTTTTTAATACGTCTTCTATATAATCAAATGTAGAAAGGATTTCAGCTTTTCCCTTTCTTATGGCAACATCATGCTCAAAATGAGCTGACGGCATCCTATCCATAGTCCTGATTGTCCATCCATCTTTTTCCTGAACTACATCCTTTACTCCGAGATTAATCATGGGTTCAATTGCTAACACCATTCCTTCTTTTAGTTTTACACCCACTCCTCTTTTCCCGTAATTAGGAACCTCTGGTTTTTCGTGTAAATTTCTTCCCAATCCGTGTCCAACTAAGTCTCTCACCACTCCGTAACCAAACTGCTCAGTAAAATTCTGAATTTCAAATCCGATATCTCCAATCCGCTTGCCAACGATGGCTGCTTCAATTCCTTTATACAGTGATTCTTTGGTTCGTCGAAGTAATTGTTTGATTTCTTCTTTTACCTCCCCTACTTCAAAAGTGTAGGCCGAATCCCCATAAAAACCATTTAAAATGGTTCCGCAATCGACTGATATGATATCTCCATCCTTAAGTTTTCGTTTTCCCGGAATACCATGGACAACCTGTTCATTAACAGAGGTACACAAAGTAGCAGGGAATCCTCCGTATCCTTTAAATCCTGGCAATGCACCATGATCTCGAATGAACTCTTCAGCAATTTTATCTAGCTTTCTGGTTTCAACGCCCGGCTCAATATGCCTGGCAACCTCGGCTAAAGTTTTTCCAACAAGTAAAGAACTTTCTTTTATTAACTCAATTTCAACGTTTGTTTTATACTGTATCATACAATATAGCTTAACCCATAATGCCTGCAGTTCGACCTTTAATCCTACCGGACTTGGTTAAACCATCATAATGACGCATTAATAAGTGGCTTTCAACCTGCTGTAATGTATCGAGTACAACACCTACCAAAATTAGCAGTGAAGTACCACCATAAAACATTGAGAATGCCTGGCTTACTCCCATTAATCTTACCAATGTTGGTAATAATGTTACCGATGCTAAAAAGATAGAACCCGGTAAAGTAATTCTCGACATTACATTATCTATAAACTCTGCAGTTCGCTTACCAGGTTTAACCCCTGGAATAAATCCGCCGTTTTTCTTCATATCTTCTGCCATTTGATTCGGATTAACCGTAATGGCTGTATAAAAATAGGTGAAAAGCATAATCATGGCAAACTGCACAAAATTATACCAGAACCCATCAATATTTGTAAATGCTTGTGCAAAACCGCTTAGTGAATCAGAATTAGCAAAACCAGCTAATGTTAAAGGTAAAAACATGATTGCCTGTGCAAAGATGATGGGCATTACACCAGCCGCATTTACTTTAAGTGGGATATACTGACGAACGCCACCATATTGTTTGTTTCCCACAATTCGTTTTGCATATTGAACCGGAATTTTCCGCGTCCCCTGCACCAGTAAAATGGTAAGTAAGATAACGAATACCAGCACCGCAATTTCAACCACGAAGAATACAAGGCCTCCACCTTTTTCTTCCATTTTTGAGAAAAATTCACCAGCAAGTGCAAATGGCAATCTGGCTATAATTCCTATCATAATGATTAATGAAATACCATTTCCGATTCCTTTATCGGTAATTTTTTCACCTAACCACATTACAAACATGGTTCCTGATATCAATATCACTACCGTTGAAATCCAGAAAAAGGTAGATGGTGATGTGATATTTGGATCGAAAGGTGAAATAGCTTCTGGCGGTATGGTTCCAATCATATTTGCAATATATGCAGGGGCCTGAAAACCAGTAATTAAAACGGTTAAATATCTAGTAATTTGATTAATCTTTCTTCTCCCACTTTCACCTTCCTTTTGTAGTTTTTGGAAATAAGGAATGGCCATCCCTAATAGCTGGATCACAATGGATGCAGAAATATATGGCATAATTCCTAAAGCAAAAATTGAAGCATTAGAAAACGCACCTCCTGAAAACATGTTTAGTAATCCTAAGATACCACCATCAGTTTGACTTTGTAAATTAGCCAACATATCAGGATTGATACCAGGAATAACGACTTTAGACCCTAAACGGTAAATCAGTAATATTCCAAGGGTATATAAAATTCGGTTTCTAAGATCCTCAATCTTATAAATGTTTCTAATTGTCTGGATTAATCTTTTCATTTAATCTTAAATTTTTGTTGCAACACCACCTTGAGCTTCTATCGCTTTAATCGCTGATTCTGAAAATGCATGAACCGTAACATTTAACTTGGCTTTAAGTTCACCTCGACCTAAAATTTTAACCAGGTCATTTTTACCAGCTAAACCATTTTCAACTAAAACTTTTAAATCAATTAATTCGATTTTTTTAGTTTCGGCTAAATTTTGCAATGTATCAATATTGATACCGTGGTATTCTTTTCGGTTGATGTTCTTAAATCCAAACTTAGGAACCCTACGATACAAAGGCATTTGACCGCCTTCAAAACCAAATTTTCGGCTGTAACCAGATCTTGATTGGGCACCTTTATGACCTCTGGTCGCTGTGCCACCTCTACCTGATCCTTGCCCTCTTCCGATTCTTTTCTTGTTCTTGGTAGAACCTTCTGCCGGTTTTAAATTACTTAAATCCATCGTATATCAAATTATTTTTTTCTAAATTAAACTTCTTCCACTTCAAGCAAATGATCAACTTTGGCGATCATGCCTAATATTTGCGGTGTTCCAACTACCTCCAATGTATGATGCATTCTTTTCAAGCCCAATGCCTGGAGGGTAAGTTTTTGGCGCTTGGTTCGGCCAATACCACTTTTTACTTGTTTTATTCTTAACTTTTTCATCATTACAGGTTTTTATCCGTTGAAAACTGTACTTAAACTCACGCCTCTCATTTGAGCAACGGTTTTAGGATCTCTTAGCTTAACTAACGCGTCAATGGTAGCTTTAACAACAGAGTGAGGATTAGAAGAACCTTTTGATTTTGCCAATACATCGGTAACTCCAACACTCTCCAATACTGCACGCATTGCTCCACCCGCAATTACTCCGGCACCAGGTGCAGCAGGCTTCAGAAATACATATGCTCCACTATATTTACCATATTGTTCGTGAGGTAATGTACCTTTAAGTACAGGAACTTTTATTAAATTTTTCTTAGCATCATCGATACCTTTTGCGATGGCAGCAGTTACCTCTTTTGCTTTTCCCAATCCATAGCCTACTACTCCATTTTCATTTCCTACAACAACAATTGCAGAAAAACTGAAGGTCCGTCCACCTTTGGTAACTTTAGTTACTCTTTGAATACTAACCAGTCTGTCTTTAAATTCGATTTCGCTGGATTTTACTCTTTTTACATTTACGTTCGACATATCCTTTAAAATTTAAGACCTCCTTCTCTAGCTCCTGTAGCTAAAGATTTAACTCTACCATGATACAAATAACCGTTTCTGTCAAAAACCACAGACTCGACACCAGCTTCTTTTGCTTTTTCAGCTAAAAGACTACCTACCAATTTGGCCTGTTCAATTTTTGCAACCTTTTGGTCAACAATACCTTTTTCTAATGATGAAGCAGCTACTAAAGTTGTTCCATCAGCATCATTAATCAATTGGGCATATATTCCTTTATTGCTTCTAAAAATAGTAAGTCTTGGTCTTTCAAGAGTTCCAACAATGATTTTACGAACCCTTTGTTTGATCCTGAATCTTCTGAATTTTCTTTTATCTTTTATTGCCATTCTATTAAGAATTTAAAATTCTTGTTTTTAATTATGCAGTTGCTGCTTTACCAGCTTTACGTCTAATTTCTTCACCCTGGAATTTAATACCTTTTCCTTTATAAGGCTCAGGTTTACGGAATGAACGAATTTTTGCTGCAACCTGACCAACTAATTGCTTATCGTGAGAGAATAATATAATCTGTGGATTTTTACCTCTCTCTGTAACTGTTTCAACTTTTACTTCAGGAGGTAATTCCAGGAAGATATTATGAGAATATCCTACCGCCAATTCAAGTAATTGACCTTGATTGCTGGCTTTATAACCAACTCCAACCATTTCCTGAACTATTTTATATCCTTCTGAAACTCCTTGTACCATATTGGCAATTAAAGATCGGTATAAACCGTGCATAGCTCGGTCGGTTTTACTGTCAGAAGCTCTTCCAACATTTAGTGAACCGTCTTCAATAGTAATGGTGACTGAGTCGTTAATGGCTTGATGAAGTTCTCCATGCTTGCCTTTTACGGTCACAACATTATCGTCGCTAACTGTAATCTGAACTCCTTCCGGAATACTGATGGGTAATTTTCCTATTCTTGACATTGATTAAATCTCCTTATTAACTAATGTAACATAAAACTTCGCCGCCTACATTCAATTTTCTCGCTTCTTTGTCGGTAATTACACCTGCCGAAGTTGATAGTATAGCAACACCTAAACCGTTTAAAACACGGGGGAGTTTACTTGCACTGGCGTACTTACGCAAGCCCGGGCGACTAATTCTTTGAAGTTTTGAAATAGCAGGCAACTTAGTAACTGGATGAAATTTTAAGGCAATCTTGATGATTCCTTGTTTGTCGTCATCTTCGAATTTATAATTCAAGATATACCCTTTTTCAAACAATATTTTAGTTATCGCTTTTTTAAGATTTGAAGCAGGAATCTCGACCACTCTGTGGCCGGCTTTCACTGCGTTTCTAACTCTTGTTAAATAATCTGCAATTGGATCAGTAAGCATTTTTTAATTTTTTATTGTTAATTTTTTATTGATTATTTCTTACTAATATCATTTTTCAATAATCAATAATCATTTGTTTACCAGCTGGCTTTTCTAACACCTGGAATTAAGCCATTAAGTGCCATTTCCCTAAAGTTAATACGTGAAACACCAAACTGACGCATATAACCTTTTGGTCGACCAGTTAATTTACAACGATTGTGTAAACGCACCGGTGAAGCGTTTTTTGGAAGTTTTTGCAAACCTTCATAATCACCAATTGCTTTTAATTCAGCTCTTTTGGCTGCGTATTTGTCAACGAGTTTTTGTCGTTTAACTTCTCTCGCTTTCATTGATTCTTTAGCCATATGCTTAAGATTTTTGTTGATTTTTAAATGGAATACCAAACTCTTTTAAAAGAGCCAATGCTTCTTTATCAGTTTTAGCAGAGGTTACAAAGGTGATATCCATCCCGTTAATGCTACTAATTTTATCGATATCGATTTCAGGAAAAATGATTTGCTCAGTTACCCCAAAAGTATAATTGCCTCTGCCGTCAAAGCCTTTATCATTAACACCTTTAAAATCCCTTACACGTGGAATAGCAACTGAAATAAGCCTATCAAGAAATTCATACATTTTATCACCACGTAATGTTACACGCACTCCAACCGGCATTCCTTTACGAAGCTTAAAGTTTGAGATATCACGTTTTGATTTTGTTATAACTGCAGCTTGTCCGGTAATTTTTGTCATTTCCTCAACACCGGTATCGATAATTTTCTTATCGGTAATGGCTTTTCCTAATCCCTGATTTACAGAAATTTTTAAAAGCTTTGGAACCTGCATTACGGTTTTATAACTAAATTGCTTGGTCAATGAAGGAACTATTTCTCCGAAATATTTTTCCCTTAATCTAGGTGTATACTCCATTACTTAATTACCTCCCCTGATTTTTTAGAATATCGAACACTTTTCTCATTTTCATCTATTCTTTTTCCAATTCGGGTTGCATTACCAGCACCATCAACAATTTTAAGGTTTGATAAATGAATTGGAGCCTCTTGCTTAATAACACCCCCTTTAGGGTTTTCAGCATTGGGCTTGGTGTGTTTTGAAACCAAGTTAACACCTTCAACAATGGCACGGGTTGAATCGGGAATCAATTTCAGTACGCGACCTTGTTGTCCTTTCGATTCGCCTGTGATGACCATTACGGTGTCACCCTTTTTTATATGTAATTTTTTTTGCATGATCTATTTCTTATTTTAAAGCACTTCGGGTGCTAATGAAACGATTTTCATAAATTGCTTGTCGCGAAGCTCTCTGGCAACGGGTCCAAAAATACGGGTTCCGGCCATTTCACCTGCAGCATTCAACATTACAACGGCATTATCGTCGAAGCGAATATAAGAACCATCATTTCTTCGGGTTTCTTTTCTGGTTCGAACAACTACGGCAGTTGCAACAGTTCCCTTTTTCAAGGTACCAGAAGGAATGGCACTTTTTACGGTTACAATAATTTTATCGCCAATTCGGGCGTATCTTTTACCGGTACCACCCAGCACCCTGATACAAAGTACTTCCTTTGCACCACTATTGTCAGCTACAGCTAATCTTGATTCTTGTTGTATCATAATTATTTAGCTCTTTCAATAATTTCAATTAATCTCCAGCATTTATTTTTGCTCAATGGACGTGTTTCCATGATACGCACAGTATCGCCGATACCACAGTCGTTTTTCTCGTCGTGAGCAGAGAATTTGGAAGTTTTTTTCACAAACTTACCATAAATAGGATGCTTTACTTTTCGCTCGATTTCAACAAGAATGGATTTATCCATTTTGTTACTTACGACCAATCCTACTCGTTCTTTTCTTAAATTTCTTTCCATAGTAATTCTTACTTATCAGTTTCCTGGTCATTACCAGCCAAAGCTTTTTCAGATCTGCGTTTCGTTAGTTCAGTATTAATTCTAGCGACCGTTCTTCTGTAGGCTTTGATTTTGTTTGGATTTTCAAGAGGTGAAACTGCATGATTCAATTTCAATTTTGTCAATTGCTTTTTTTCTTCCTCTAATCTATCTACCAAATCGTCTGTAGAAAGTTCTTTGATAACTGCTTGTTCCATTTCTTTAAATATTGATTATTCTACGTAATCTCTTCTTACTACAAATTTCATCTTAATGGGTAGCTTTTGGGCTGCTAATCGCATGGCTTCTTTTGCAACATGCAATGGTACACCTTCAGCTTCGAAAAGGATTCTACCGGGTGATACCCTAGCTACGAAATATTCCGGAGCTCCTTTACCTTTACCCATACGAACCTCTGCAGGTTTTTTGGTGATTGGCTTATCCGGAAATATCATAATCCAAATCTGTCCTTCACGCTTCATATAACGAGTAACTGCTTGACGAGCTGCTTCTATTTGTCTTCCAGTTATCCAGGTTTCTTCCATGGCTTTTAATCCAAAAGATCCGAATGCAAGTTGGTTTCCACGAAAGGAGTTACCCTTCATTTTGCCCTTTTGCATTTTCCTGAATTTTGTCTTCTTCGGCTGTAACATCTTATATTATATTATAAATTATAAGTCCTATTATCTTCTCTTATTTCGGTTTCCACCTCTACCACGTGGTCCATGACCTGGTCCACCTTGTTGAGTTTTTCCACCAATACCTGTTGTAGGTACTAATTCTGGTTTTCCGTAAATTTCTCCTTTACAAATCCATACTTTAATACCAATTCTTCCGTAGGTAGTATGAGCTTCGCATAAAGCATAATCAATATCTGCTCTCAAAGTATGTAATGGAGTACGACCTTCTTTATAAGATTCGGTCCTGGCCATTTCAGCACCACCAATTCTACCAGAAATCTGAACTTTAATTCCTTCGGCACCAATTCGCATGGTTGCGGCAATAGCTGTTTTAATCGCTCTACGGAAAGAAATTCTTCCTTCGATTTGACGAGCAATAGAATTTGCTACGATAACGGCATCTAATTCAGGACGTTTAATCTCAGAAATATTAATTTGTATTTCTTTACCGGTAACGCTCTTCAACTCTTCTTTCAATTTGTCAACTTCAGATCCACCTTTTCCGATGATGATACCCGGACGTGCAGTGAAAATGGTTACGGTTACAAGCTTTAAAGTACGCTCAATAATAATTTTTGAGATTCCAGCTTTTACAAGTCGGGCGTTCAGATATTTTCTGATCTTATCGTCTTCTATCAGCTTGTCGGCAAAGTTCTTACCACCGTACCAATTTGAATCCCATCCTTTAATGATTCCTAATCTAAGACCTATTGGATTTGTTTTTTGTCCCATTAAATGTATCTTATAGATTATTGATTTTGATTATTAACTTCTTCTACTACTGTTCTGCTATCAAGTATAATAGTTACGTGATTTGAACGTTTTCGTACCCGGTGTGCACGCCCTTGAGGTGCGGGTTGAATTCGTTTTAACATTCTACCACTATCTACTAAAACTTCTTTTACATAAAGGTTGCTATCTTCGATACGCTGCCCTTCATTTTTGGCTTCCCAGTTTGCAATAGCTGAACGCAATAATTTGTGCATTCGGATTGACGCCTCCTTTGGAGAATGTTTTAGAATATGCAAAGCATGTTCTACATTTCCTCCTCTGATCAAGCCAGCGACTAATCTCATTTTTCTGGGCGAAGTAGGACAATTATTTAGTTTAGCAAAGTATGTAGTCTTCCTTGCTTCTTTTAATTGTTCTGCTGAATTATGTTTTCTTGCTCCCATTGTATGTTCTTATTTATTGCCTTTTATCTTTTGCCTTTATCTTTATTACCTGCGTGTCCTCTGAAAATTCGAGTTGGGGCAAATTCACCTAATTTATGTCCTACCATGTTTTCGGTAATGTAAACAGGAATGAATTTATTTCCGTTGTGCACCGCGATTGTTTGTCCGACAAAGTCAGGTGAAATCATTGATGCTCTTGACCAGGTTTTAATAACCGATTTCTTACTGGATTCAATATTCGCAAATACTTTTTTCTCCAGCTTGTGATGAATATAAGGACCTTTTTTAAGAGAACGACTCATTATTCTTATGATTAAATTTATCTAATTATTTCTTTCTTCTTTCAATGATATACTTGTTCGAAGCTTTTTTCCTTGAACGCGTGATATATCCTTTTGCCGGAACACCTTTACGTGAACGTGGGTGACCACCGGTAGCTCTTCCTTCACCACCTCCCATAGGGTGATCTACAGGATTCATTACAACAGGACGAACTCTAGGACGACGACCTAACCATCGGGTACGACCGGCTTTTCCTGAACGTTCTAAACTATGATCACTGTTTGATACTGTTCCTACAGTGGCTTTACATGTTTGTAAAATCATTCTGGTTTCGCCTGAAGGTAATTTTAAGATGGCGAATTTGCCTTCACGTGTCATTAACTGCGCATGTGAACCGGCACTTCTTGCCATTTTACCACCTTGGCCCGGACGTAATTCGATATTGTGAATTACGGTTCCGAAAGGTACTTCGCTTAAGAAAAGGGTGTTCCCAACATCCGGGCTTACTCCTTTTCCTGAAAGAATCTCTTGTCCAACTTTTAATCCGTTGGGAGCAATGATATACCTTTTTTCACCATCAGCATAAAAGAGTAATGCGATACGGGCAGTTCTGTTTGGGTCATACTCAATAGATTTGACCGTTGCAGGAATACCGTCTTTATCTCTTTTAAAATCAATGATTCTATACTGTTTTTTATGACCACCACCCATATATCTCATGGTCATCTTTCCATCACCGTTTCTTCCTCCTGAGCGTGTTTGCGTAGCAATTAAGCTCTTTTCTGGTTTGTCTGCCGTGATGTCGTCGAACGAGCTAATTATCTTAAATCGTTGACCTGGTGTTGTGGGTTTATATTTTTTTAGAGCCATCCTAATTAAATATTGCTATAAAAATCAATTGTTTCGCCTTCAGCTAAAGTAACAATAGCTTTTTTGAATGAATTTGTTTTGCCGCTAATGAAACCGGCTTTGGTAAATCTGGATTTGGTTTTCCCGGAATAATTCATGGTATTTATTGATGATACCTCAACTCCGTAAATCTCCTTTATTGCTTCCTTAATTTGAAGCTTATTGGCCCGTTTATCCACGATAAAACCGTAACGATTGAGCTTCTCGCCCATCTCGGTCATTTTTTCTGTAATTACAGGCTTTTTTATGATATCCATTTTTATGAATTTTAATCTTTTCTATTTATGCGAACATCTTTTCGATTTCAGGAAGTGAATTCTCAGAAATCAATAAATTATTTGCATTTAAAATGTCGTAAGTATTAATTGCCGAAGCGTGAACTACTTTTGCTTTTCCAAGGTTACGGGCTGCCAGGTAAATACCTTCTTTACCTTCACCTAAAATGAGTAAAGTTTTCTTTTCGCTTAAGTTAAAGTTGTTGAGAAACGCAACATAATTTTTAGTACTTGGTTCCATATCAAAATCTTCCAATACCAAAATGTTTTTGTCAATGGCTTTATAAGTAAGCGCCGACTTACGTGCTAATCTCTTAAGTTTTTTATTCAATTTAAATCTGTAATCTCTTGGTTTTGGACCGAATATTCGGGCTCCACCTCTGAATAATCCAGATTTAATAGATCCTGCTCTGGCTGTACCGGTTCCTTTTTGACGTTTGATTTTACGCGTACTTCCGCTTAAATCACTGGTCTCTTTTGAACTGTGTGTGCCTTGTCTTTGATTTGCAAGATATTGTTTGGTATCAAGCCAGATCGCGTGATCGTTAGGCTCGATCCCGAAAATTTCGTCATTCAGATTTATTTTTCTGGATGTCTCTTTTCCGCTTATGTTATGTACTACTAACTCCATCTTTCAATACTTATATATGAATTTTTAGAACCCGGAACCGCACCTTTTACAACAATGATGTTCTTTTCTGGTATAATTTTCATTACCTGAAGGTTGATCATTTTAACACGATCACCACCAGTTCTACCTGCCATACGCATACCTTTAAATACCCTTGATGGGTAAGAAGAAGCACCAATAGAACCAGGAGCTCTTAATCGGTTATGCTGGCCGTGAGTTGCATCGTTAACACCCCTAAAGTTGTATCGTTTAACAACACCCTGAAATCCTTTACCTTTTGAGGTTCCAACTACATCGATAAATTCACCTTCGGTAAAAATATCAACGGTAAGAATATCACCAAATTTTTTCTGATGGCCTTTTTCGAAACGACTAAACTCACGAACGATTCGTTGTGGAGCTACGCCGGCTTTCTTAAAATGACCTTTCATTGCATTTGGGGTATGCTTCTCTTTTTTCTCATCAAATGCAAGTTGTATTGCCTCATATCCGTCTACTTCTTTGGTACGGACTTGGGTTATAACACATGGCCCAGCTTCAATAACGGTACAAGGAATATTCTTCCCATTCTCGTCAAATATGCTGGTCATACCTATTTTTTTTCCTATTAATCCTGACATCTCTTTTTCTTTTAAGCTCTAAAAACCTACTTACTAAACTAAAACTTAATCTAATTACACTTTAATTTCTACTTCAACACCACTAGGAAGTTCAAGTTTCATTAAGGCATCTATGGTTTTAGATGTAGTACTGTATATATCAAGAAGCCTTTTGTATGAGCAAAGTTGAAATTGTTCTCTTGCTTTTTTGTTTACAAAGGTTGCTTTGTTTACCGTAAAAATCTTTTTGTTGGTTGGCAATGGAATTGGACCATTAACAACAGCTCCGGTTGACTTTACAGTTTTTACAATCTTTTCGGCTGATTTATCAACCAAGTTATGATCGTATGACTTTAATTTTATTCTAATCCTTTGACTCACGTTCGTTAATTTTTATTTCTCAATTAAGAATTTAATACGTATCCTCTGATTTTATATAAAACTTCTTCTTGTATTTCTTTTGATGTTACCTGATAATGCGAAAATTCAAGGTTCGACATGGCTCTTCCCGACGAAATGGTTCTCAATGCAGTTACATAGCCGAACATTTCTGCCATGGGCACGGTTGCTTTGATTACCTGAACACCTAATCTGCTTTCAACATTTTCAAGCTGGCCTCTTCTTTTATTCAAATCGCTGCTTAGGTCACCAACATATTCGTCGGGGGTACTAATTTCAAGTTTCATGATAGGCTCTAATAATGCAGGTTTTGCATTTTTAGAAGCGTTTCTGAATGCCTGAGCTGCAGCAACTTCGAATGATAATGCATCAGAATCAACACTGTGATGAGATCCGTCGATTAAACGAACCCTTAAGTTATTCATTGGAAAACCAATGAGTGATCCATTTTGCATGGCCATTCTAAATCCCTTTTCAATTGCTGGGATATATTGTTTTGGAATGTTACCATCCCTGATCTCATTAATAAATTCTAAACCTTTAACATCATCTCCTGCCGGTCCGATTTCGATATCAATATCAGCAAATCGACCTCTTCCTCCGCTTTGTTTTTTATAAACCTCGCGATGACGAATGGTTTCGGTAATCGTTTCTTTGTAAGCTACCTGTGGAGTTCCACGGTTAACAGCAATATTGAATTCACGTCTCAATCGGTCAACCAAAATATCCAAATGTAATTCGCCCATTCCGTTAATAACCGTTTGGCCTGAATCACTGTCAATACGAACGGTGAAAGTTGGATCTTCTTCGGCCAATTTGTTTAACGAAATAGCTAATTTATCAACATCATCCTGCACTTTAGGCTCAACAGCCATGCTGATTACAGGATCAGGGAATTCAATGCTTTCTAATACCAAAGGATGTTTGATATCAGTTAAAGTATCTCCGGTACGAATGGCTTTAAATCCAACAACGGCTCCAATATCTCCGGCCTCAATCTTTTTTAATGGAAGTTGTTTGTTTGCATGGATTTGAAAAATTCGTGCAATTCTATCTTTTTTATTGGTATTTGAATTTAATACCGTTGAACCTGCCTCAACAGATCCGGAATAAACCCTGAAAAATGCAATGCGACCCACAAAAGGATCGGTAGCAATTTTAAAGGCTAAAGCAGTGAATGGTTCATCAACACTTGGGCTTCGGCTTTCTTCTTTGTCTGTAAATGGGTTGATTCCGTTAACAGCTGTAATATCAATTGGGGAAGGAAGATAAGTAGTTACAGCATTGAGTAAAAATTGAACACCTTTATTTTTAAATGATGATCCGCAAAGTACCGGTGTGATTCTCAATTCGAGCGTAGCCTTGCGGATTGCTGAATAGATTTCATCCTGGGTAATTAATGCTGGATTTTCAAGAAATTTAGCGAATAATTCATCACTTTCTTCAGCAACACCTTCGATGAGCTTAGAGCGATACAATTCAACCTCTTCTTTTAAATCCTCCGGAATATCAACTTCAAAATATTTTGCTCCGAGGGTATCGTTATCCCATTCGTAAGCTTTATTGGTAATCAAATCTACAATCCCTTTAAAATCATCTTCGGCTCCAATCGGAATTTGTAATGGAATGGCTTGAGCTCCTAACTTATCGTTAATTTCGGCAATCACTTTAAAAAAGTCGGCGCCTGCTCTATCCATTTTATTCACAAAACTAATTCGAGGTACATGGTATTTATTAGCCTGTCGCCAAACTGTTTCAGATTGTGGTTCAACTCCACCAACCGCGCAAAATAAAGCCACTGCTCCATCTAAAACCCGAAGTGAACGTTCAACCTCAACCGTAAAGTCGACATGGCCGGGGGTATCAATGATATTGATTTTGTATTCTTTATTTTTGAAGTCCCAGAAAACGGTAGTAGCAGCAGAGGTAATGGTGATTCCTCGCTCCTGCTCCTGAATCATCCAATCCATGGTAGCAGCACCGTCGTGAACTTCGCCAATTTTATGATTAATACCGGTATAATACAAGATCCGCTCAGTCGTTGTGGTTTTACCCGCATCGATATGAGCCATAATGCCAATGTTTCTTGTATGTTCTAGTCTTTCAGACATGCTTGTTATTATACCTTATTAAATGCTAATTAGAATCTGAAGTGAGAGAAAGCTTTGTTTGCTTCTGCCATTCTATGTGTATCTTCTTTTTTCTTAAAAGCAGCACCTTCTTCTTTATATCCCGCCAAGATTTCACCAGCCAATTTCTGACCCATGGTTTTTTCATGACGTTTACGTGCAAAACCAATCAGGTTTTTCATACCGATCGACATTTTGCGTCCTGCTCTAATTTCTGAAGGAATTTGGAATGTGGCTCCACCTATTCTTCTACTTCTAACTTCTACTGCCGGGGTTACATTAGCCAAAGCTTTTTTCCATACTTCCAGTCCGTCTTCTTCAGTTTTCTCTTTCACAATATCCATTGCTTCGTAAAAAACTTTAAAAGCTAGGTTTTTCTTCCCTGCAAACATTAAGTTGTTTACAAACTTGGTTACCAAAACATCATTAAATTTTGGATCCGGAAGAATAACTCGTTTTTTTGGTCTAGATTTCCTCATTGTTTTATCCTTGAGTTAATTTTTTTTATTTCTGTTTTGGTCGTTTAGTACCATATTTTGATCTTCTTTGCGTACGTCCTTCAACTCCTGAAGTATCTAAAGCACCTCTTATGATGTGATATCTCACACCTGGCAAATCTTTTACCCTTCCACCTCTAATCATAACAATGGAGTGCTCCTGTAAATTATGTCCTTCACCAGGGATATAGGCATTCACCTCTTTTCCGTTAGTCAAACGAACTCTTGCTACCTTTCTCATTGCTGAGTTAGGTTTTTTTGGTGTAGTGGTATAAACCCTAACACAAACGCCCCTACGTTGTGGACATGAATCCAAAGCAGGAGATTTACTCTTGTCGGTTAATTTTGTACGTCCCTTGCGAACTAACTGATTTATTGTTGGCATATTACGCTATTTTGTTTATTATTTGTTCCACCTTTATTTTTTGGGTGTGCAAAGGTAAAAATAATTCGCATATAATGAACCACATTACTGGATTAATTTTTACGCTTTTAATACTATTTTATTTCTGAAAAATCGAAAGGTGAGATTTTACGACTTAGACTTTAGCTGCGACTGTTATATACTAGAACAGGTTGATTTTGTTAGTCGCAGTTGAAAACCTATAGTTGTCTTAATTTTCAGGTTTCCTTACTATTTTTCAGTATTTTATATAAACATTCCCCTTTTTGGGGCTGCAAAGGTAAAAAAAGATTTTAATAAAACAACATGGATTTTAAAAAAATAATAGATATTTTGAATGTTTTCAACAGGTGTTTGTTAATATGGATAGATGGTGAATTGGTGAACTTGTGAATAAATATTTGAGGTTCTAAACAATGATGAAACAGTGAAACAATGAAACAGTGAAACAATATTAGAAGTAAAGACCTATTATTTCATCTTTTTCAAATCTTTGAATTTACTTTCAGCTGGCGGATATTTTGTTAATACCATAAAACATGGCTTTACAATATTATTAAGAACATAAATCATCAAATTGATTATTTATCGTATGATTTAAAATATATAATGTGCGTTCTTTCTTGTTCGGCACCCCCCGATAAAATTTATTGGAACCATGATATAGAAAGAAGCCTCCCGAAAAGAGTTGATTCATTTAAATTCCTTATCTTACACTTTACCCTTTTTTTAAGAAGCCGGTATTTTGCCAAAGCAATAAAAAAATTGCGATTTGTATGTGTTTAAAATACAGGCAACATTAGTAAAAATGAAATTGATATGGAAAACAATGTGTATTCAATAGTTTGGAAATACGAGGTGACGCAAAAAAACCAACTTAGATTTGAAACAGAATACGGGAAAAAGGGATCTTGGGCTAAATTGTTTCAGGATTCGGACAATTATCTGGGTTCATTTTTGCATAAAAGCCAGGACACAAATGATATTTATCTGCTAATTGACACCTGGACCGACGAACGATCCTATGAGAATTTTAAACATGCGAACAGAGAAGCCTATGATAAGTTCTGCTATAAATTTGAAAAACTTTATGAATCGGAAGAGAAAATAGGATTATTTAACCTGGTGCAATAAAACTTTAACCTAAAAACATCCCTTACTTTTTGGCTTAAACTTTTTACAATAAGTTAAGATCTTGCATCATTTTTCTCATCATAATCATAAATGCTTCTTGTGGTTTGGAGATGTGCTTGTCCTTAGACCAGATCATAACAAATTTTGCCCCAAGATTAGACTTAGGCCAGTTTATGGTTTTAAGCATTCCCTTTTCCAACTCTTCTTTGATCACCATTTCGGGCAAAAATGCAATTCCGTTTTCTAGCACCAATAACCTTTTGATGGCCTCCAGACTGTTGATTTCAATGATTTTACCCGGTTTAACATCTGCCTCCATGAGTTTTTTCTCCAGAATATTTTTATAGTTACATTCCGACTTAGCATAAATTAAGGTTTGCTTGTTTAAATCTTTAATGCTGAGTTTTTTATTTTTTAGTAATTCGTCATTGGGATGCACGGCCAAAACAAGATTTATGTTTGCCAGTTCTTCAATTTCCAGATTCTTGTCTTTAAAACTGTCGGTTATCAGAAAAGCCAAATCAATGGTTCCGTAATTAAAAATATCAACCAAATTAAAACTGGTACACCAGTCAATATCAAAACCAATTTTGGGAAAAATGAATCGAAACTCTTTTATCAAAGCCGGAAAAAAGTAAGTACTGATAGATTGTGGTGTTTTTATCGTAAGCATCCCGTAATTATCATCCAGATTACCGATGGAGCTTTCAATTTCTTTTTCAATATTTATCAGGCGTTGGGCATAATTCAATAGTTTTATTCCGGCCGGAGTCAGACTAATTGTTTTCCCCGAACGATGAAACAATTCCTTGCCCAAACTATTTTCTAAGGACCGAATTTGAGCCGAAACGGTCGACTGGGCCAAATGAAGAATGTTTGCGGCATTTTTAAAACTGAGCAAACAGGCTACCACTTGAAATGTTTTTAGTTCTCTGAATTCCATAATCGTGAATTCGTTTTTTTCGATATTAATTATCGAATAATATCGTTATTATTTGATTTTCCGATTGTATACATTTGCAAATATAAAATTAATTATAAGCCAAAACCTATGAAAGAAGAGAAAATTAGAGAAATCGTTTACAGAAATTATGAAGAAGGTTTTCATTGTGCCGAAACCATCTTAAATACCATTACTGAACTTATTCCTGAAAATTCCGGTAATTCTTGTAAGGCCGCTTCAGGCTTTTGTGGCGGAATAGGAGGATGTAAAGCGGATGTTTGCGGAGCCCTTTCAGGCGGGGTAATTGCACTTGGGATGGCCTACGGCCGGCAAAAAGGAAATCAGGACAACTCCAAATTGGTGTTCTTGTCGGCTGAATTCCGTAAAGGCTTCATTCAAAAATTTAACACCACTGTTTGTAAAAAAGTGATTGAAAACATGGAGCACATAACAGATATTAACAGCTGTAAAGAGCTAACTACCTATGCCAGCATTTTATTATACAACCTAATTAATGAACATCCTTAAACTTACCTGATGAAAAATTCAGATTTTGAAAAAATTGAGCACCTGGTAAAAACCAGAAAAAAAGCACATGACTTTTATTCAAAAAAATCAGAGGTCTATCGCTCATTTGTTGAAATGGAACAGAACACCTACAAAAACGGTGCGCTTTTAAAAAAGCAAAAAGAGTTAATTGCCATTGGCATTTCTGTTGTCATAGATTGCGAATCATGCATGGAATGGCATATCAAACAAGCTATGGATGACGGCGCAAGCGAGACTGAAATTATCGAAGCCATTGAAGTTGGCATTGAAATGAGCGGAGGGCCCGGAACTGCTTCGGCCAGATTTGCGATGAACGTTTTAGCGTTCTATGCTTCGCAGGCTGGTTCATTTGGAATGATGAAGTCGCAATGATGGAATAATGGATTTAGGTTGCCGCAACAACAAAGCCTCGAATTAAAAACCGTATTTTTCTGCATCCCTAAAACCTTAATATCAGCTTTATCCAAATGCATGATTTACCCGAACCCATCATTTTCTTAAATTTTAGTCTTACTCCCCAAGCATTGAAATTTTAATTCGATTTTGATTAATCGATGAAATATAAATACACAAAAGGTGAACTATACATTCCAACTTGTCCGCCTTTGGAGGATAAGGTTTTTATAGTGCAAGAAACATATGGTTGTCCTGATTATAAATAAGCCAACAACACATTCAAGCATATTAGGTTTTTGCCAACATACAAGGAAAAAACAAAACCAAAAGAGCTTGAATTTTACCAATTCCTTAATAAAGAAAATGATAACTTCATTGTTGTGATTAAGGTTTTTGGCACGTCTTTAAAATTTCGTAATATTGAATACCATTGTTAATTGATATATTTGTATATTAATTAACAAATTTTGATTAGAACCTAATCATATGAGAGATCAGGAAATAATAGAATTAATTGGCTTTGATAGAGCTAAATCTGTATTTTCCATGGGCAAACAACTTACTGAAAGTGAGTCTGTTGTAATTAGCCAAGTCCAGGATTTTGGTGTTGATTCAGTTTATTTCAATACTGATGAGAATGGGAATAGTTTTCCTGCAGTATTTCTTAAGAAGGTGTCGTTTTTTGACGAAAAAACTTTGCAAGAAATTGCAGATTCTCACCAAAAAATCTGGAATTACAAAAAAGTATTGTTTTTATATATTTATTCTGAAACAGAAATACGCATTTATAATTGTTCCGAGAAACCGCTCATAAAAACCAAAGAAAATTTTGATTATGATAAAGAACTGAAAAGTATAGAAATAAGAACATATAACTTTTCTGACAAAAAACAACTTCAGGAACTTGAACAATTATTCTCAAGGATTGCCATTGATACTGGAATTATCTGGACTATAGAAGAAGCCTTATCAATCCGTGAAAAGATAAACCTTCAAAGCAGAGTTGACAAATATCTTGTTTCAAGCTTGATAAATACTGCACAGCAATTAGAACAGCAAGGACTTGAAATCAACTTTATTCATAAAATCATTCTTCGCTCATTGTTTTTACTGTATCTCGAAGACAGGAAAGCAACAGATGAAAAGTTTTATTCTAAAATAAAAAAAGGGGCAACATCTTATTTTGATATTTTAGAGGATGTTGATGCAACTTATAATTTATATGAAAAATTAGAAGGACATTTTAACGGCAATGTATTTACCGTAGAAAAGGAAGAGAAAATCTCTTTAGAACAACTTCAAACTATAAAAAAATGCTTTATAAGTGGTAATGACAATACACCACAAGCAAAATTGTTTGAAGATTGGAGATTGTTCGATTTCAGCATTATACAAATTGAGTTGCTAAGTGAGATTTATGAGAATTTCTTGTTCAAAACCCATCCTGAACTAAAGAAAAAAACAGGAACGTATTACACACCTCCTTCTTTGGTGGAGTTTATTTTGAATGAAAAATTACCTGTTGCTAAAAGAGAAAAAAACTACAATGTAAAAATTTTAGATCCAAGTTGCGGTTCTGGAATTTTCTTGGTAGAAAGCTTTAAACGACTGGTAAAAAGATATGAGAACCATCACAATGAAAAACTAACTGATTTTGGTAAGCTAAAAAAACTACTGACCGACAATATTTTTGGAATTGAATTGCACCCGCAAGCTATAAAAGTAGCTGCTTTTAGTTTGTATTTGGCTTTGGTAGATAATTTAAATCCTAAAACTATTTGGCAAAATAAAAAGCATCAATTGCCATATCTTATCAATAACCCTCATGATAAATCATTAAAAGACCAAGGCGGAAATCTATATTGTAGAGATACGCTTTCAGATTTATCAAAGGAAAACAAACTGCAAAATTTCGCACTAATAGTTGGAAATCCGCCATTTGGAACAACAGATTTAACAGAACCTGTTCGCAGCTATTGCAACAAATACAGATTTGCCAAAGAAATGGTTTTACCATTTTTACATAAGGCAACAAAATTTGCTTCTGAAGGTGAAATAGCTTTAATTTTCAACACAAAAGTTTTAACCAATACTGGTGGAACTTACCAGAATTTTAGGAAATGGTTATTCAATGATTGCTATGTAGAAAAGGTTTTCAACTTTTCAATTCTTCGTAATGTAAAGAAAAATTTTGGAGGACAACTTTTTGGAGATGCAACTGGTCCTATAAGCATTGTATTTTACCAAAAAGAACAACCTAAAACGCCCTCTGATAAAATTGCTTATTACGCTCCAAAAACGTTTATCAAGTCTAGTATAATTGATGGATTAAATATCGATTTTACCGATTTAAAATTTTTACCAAGAGAAGAATGTCAGAAACCCGACACTAAAATTTGGAAGATTGCAATGTGGGGTGGTATGAATGATTGGAATTTGATTCAAAATTTGAGTGATTTAAAGTTTAAAAACATTAAAAGCTTTAATAAAGAAAACAACATAAAATCTGGGGTGGGATTTCAATTGTTAACCCAAGATAAGGATGAGCCGAAATACTCAGACTCATTAACTAAGTTACCTTATTTAAATACTACATATATTAAAAGATATTATACTTCACAAGTTGTACTAAAAAATATCAAAAAGTCAATAAAGACATCCAAGGCTATTGATTTTTACAGAAAATTTTATAAGATATTAGATCTTGAAGACTTAGATGAACTTACTGCTTTTAGGAGATTAGGGGATATTGATGCTTTTACTAATCCCCATATAATGGTTAAAAAGGGACTTGAAAAAAATCGTGTTTGTGCTTCTTTTATAGATGTCCATTGTGCTTTTCGAGATGGGGTTTATGGATTTTATACAAATGATGAACACATTGATAACCTTTATTTATTATTATCCTACTTTAATTCAAAAATTAGCTCATATTATCTTTTCATGACAATTTCCTCCTACGGGATTGAAAGGGAGCAGATAATGAAAAATGAATACTTAACTATTCCATTTAATCTTAATACAAAACAATCTCAATCAGTTGCAAATTCTTCAAAGTATATTATTGAAAGATTGAAAGAAAAGAGTTTATTAATAGATGCCATTGAGAATAAAGAAATTGAAACCTTAATTAATGAGAAGATAGATTCTGTAATTTATGAAAGTTTCAATTTAACAAACAATGACATTGCGCTACTAAATGACGGAATAAATTACAGTTTGGATTTATTCCATCGACAAGAAAAATCAATTGCTTTATATCCTGTACTGCAAGAACAAGCAATAAAATATGGAGAGACAATAAGTACTGAACTTAACAATTTTCTTGAAGGTCAGGATTTATTCGCAAATGCCACTGTCTATAGCATTAATCGTTTTACACCTCTTATGATGCTTAAACTTTCATTTACTAATAAACAAAAAGAAGTTGTTTCTTCTAAAGAGTTTATCGATGATGAACTGAAAAATATAGATGCACATTTATGGGAAGAAAAATCAAGCAATATCTATTTTAGAAAGAAACTGAATTATAAAACGGGAGACGACATTTATATTATTCGCCCGAACCAACGCAGATTTTGGTCACAGTCAATGGCTTTGGAAGATGCTTCAGAGTTAATTCTTGAAATCTTAAATGGGAATTAGCAAATGGCATTTAATATTACTGTTAACGAGAAATTTCGAAATGCTTTTGAGCAAAAATGTTTTCAATTAATTATTGAAGCTTATCAAACTTCACTAGAAGAAAAAGTTATACAATTAGATTGGGATGAAAATGATATTTCGCAGGAATTGCTTGAGAAGATAGATAATAACAGATTAAGGTTGAAATGGAATATTTCGATTTCGAGAGAGTATTATTTATCAAAAGATGTGAAGAAATTGAAAGGTTTTGCAGATCACTTACCAAGATTAGATTTGCGATTCACTAATATTTTCGGTTTGGAGGAACACAACTTTTTTTGCGAAGCGAAAAGACTAAAAGAGAAAGATTCAAGATTAAAAAGAGATTACATTAAAGAAGGGATTGACCGATATGTTACTAAGAAATATCCTTTAGGTAGTTTAGTTGGCTATCTTCTAGAAGGTGATTCGTGTAGAACCATAAAAGGAATAAATTCGTTATTGGAAAAAGATAAAAGAAATACTGAAGTCTTAATTTTGAGATCAAGCAAATTATTAAAAAATTATTACGAATCTTTTCATTCAGGTTTAGGAATAATTAAGCATTTGATATTTGACTTTACTATAATTTCAAACTAACAGCACCAACGCTTCGCAGCACACAAAATTGCCAACCATAGTGCGCAATTAATATCGAACTCAATGAATTTTGAAGAAATAATTAAATCGGTTTACCAGGAAGTTAAAAATATGGAGGATAAAGGCCAATTGGCAGCTTATATTCCTGAACTGGCAAATGTTGATCCGGAAAATTTTGGTGTGCATCTGAGCACCCTTAAACATGGTAGTTTCGGCATCGGAAATTATTACGATAAATTCTCCATTCAAAGCATTGCAAAATTACTTTCACTAACCCTTGCCTACCGCATCCATGGTAAAAACTTATGGGAACGGCTTGGTGTGGAACCTTCCGGAACTGCATTTAATTCGCTGGTTCAACTCGAAGCAGATCGCGGGATTCCAAGAAATCCATTCATCAATGCTGGCGCCATCGTCATTGCCGACATTTTGCTAAGCAATTTGAAAAATCCCAAAGAAGACTTCTTGGCTTTTGTTCGGAGCATTTCAAACAATGCCGAAATAAATTATTCAGCTAAAATTGCAGCCTCAGAAAAAGCAGTCGGATTTCGAAATACAGCTTTGTGTAATTTTATAAAGTCTTTCGGAAATATTCACAACAAACCTTCGGACGTGCTTGACTTTTATTTCGACCTCTGCTCACTTGAAATGAGCTGCAAAGACCTTTCTGAATTGTTTTTGTTTTTAGCCAATAACGGTTCGCGAATTACTGATAACACGCAAGTACTCACAAAAAGTCAGGCCAAAAGAATAAATGCACTCATGCAAACTTGTGGGTTTTATGATGAATCGGGCGAATTTGCTTTTAAAGTCGGACTTCCCGGTAAGAGCGGCGTTGGCGGAGGAATCATCGCCATACATCCAAATCAATACGTCATCGCAGTTTGGAGCCCCCGTTTAAACGAAAAAGGAAATTCATACAAAGGAATAAGATTTTTAGAGGAGTTTACCACAAAATCTGAGTTATCAATATTTTAGTAACTGTACCCAACTTTATATAAAAATAATTTCAAAATGAATAACAAAAAGCCATGACTTCAAAATCCAATCAACTATCGGTTGCAATGCTGGGGGCAAGTGGTGCAGTTGGCACAGAAGTCTTGAACACACTACTTCAATCCAAAAACATTCAGCGGCTAACAATATTTGGCAGAAAACCCATTCCGAATATAAATGTTGATTTTGTACAACAACACCTAATTAACGTCAGTGATATCAGTACTTACCAGAATTATTTAGAAGGTCACACAGTAGCCATTTGTACTTTAGGAGTTGGCCAACCTTCAAAAATGAGTAAAAAAGATTTTGTGAAAATTGATAAAACAGCTGTATTCGATTTTGCCAAAGAATGTAAAAAGGCTGGCGTTAATCATTTTGAATTACTATCGTCGGTAGGCATAAATCCAAAATCAACTTCCTTTTATTTACGAACAAAAGGCGAATTGGTAGAAGATTTAAAGGCATTAAATTTTGAGCGATTAAGTATTTTTCAACCTTCAATGATCTTAACTCCAACCAACAGATACGGAATTGCTCAAGCCATTACTTTGAAAGTTTGGCCACTTCTGAAACCCTTATTAATTAGAAGTTTACGGAAATACCGTGGCATTTCGGTAAAAGTTTTAGGGCAGGCGATGGCAAAGAATATTTTTAATAAGGGCGAAGCCTACGAGATACTTCAATGGGACCAATTTTATTCATAAGCTTTAATTATGACGATGAATTCTAAATTTTATTGTTTTTTACTCCTACTAGCCATTGGATGTACTTCATCAAATAAGCATGATGAAATTAACTTTGCGGAGCACATCAGGTTCAACCATCTTTATATCGTTATTGACGATTCTACTTATAATAATCTTTTTGATGGTATTCAAATACTAGACGATTTCTCAGAAAACAAAACGCAATCGGTTAATACCAGCGAGGGAACCTGGTCAGGAAAATATTTATTCGGGAAACATCAATATTTAGAGCTATTTAAACCCGAAGGAGATAAGCAAGGAAGGTTAGGAGAATTAGGCCTTGGATTCGTCAGCGACAAGTTGGGGACCTTAAGTTCGGTTCAACATGAATGGAAAAGGAAAAAAGAAAAAAGCTCATTTTCAAACCGAAAAATTATCCGTAATGGAAAGTCATTCCCTTTATTCCAAATTGCAAGCATGGAACAATCTGACGATTTGGGTGTATTTTCATGGCTTATGGAATATGAAGAGGAGGAAATGATTAGTGTAGGATTTACACAAGAAGACCTTAAACAAATAATCAGCTGGGAAGAATATTCCGTTCACCGAAGAGCAACGGATCTAAAAATCAATCCTGATTCTGTAAAATTTGAAAAAGCCTTCGATAGAATCACACAGCTTCACATAACACTAACGCAAAATGAACTTGAAAGCTTAAAAAAGTCGTTGCTATATTTTGGCTTTACTGAAAAAGGGAACAGTTTGATTAGTCAGGATATTACGATTAATTATAAAATTTCTCAACATAAAGAATTTATACTTAATCAAATAGATTTCAAATTACAAGGTTCAATGAAACAGGGAACCCATCAATATAAAAATTTAGAATTTAGGATAAACGAGAATAGTGCAAACCTAAAATTCCTTTCAGCCAAACCAATCTAAAACAAATCTTCATTTCCGAACTAAAAGTGCAGAAAACCAGCTCGTTTCAAGTAACAATTATTTCAAAATTAATTCAATGCCAATGGGTAATTTACCTATTAATTTTGATTGAAATAGTCTTATTTTAGCTTCAAAATTTAATCAAGAATGAGGCATTGTTTTTTCATAATTTTATTATTTACCGCTATCCTTCCAATTAAGCTAAATGCGCAATACAATATTATGTTTAGCAACGACTATCCTCCTTATAACTATATAAATAATAGTGGAGAGTTGGTTGGATTTAATATTGATATCTTAAATGCCATAAATGATCTTTATGAAACGAAAATTAATATTAGTGGAGATAAGTGGGAAATTATAAATAAGGCGCTTGATAATAGTGAAATTCAGGCCATAGGAGGCACTCATTATCCAGGCGGATCAGACAATGATTATATTTATACCCGTTCTGCTGTTAGCACTTCACACTGCTTTTTATACAACCCCAGGAATGTAAGTCAATTCTCACTCGAATTTCTAAGAACTACAAATCAACCGCTGGTAGCTTTATGGCAAAACGATGTTTTAATTCGTTATGTACTTTCAATTAATCCATCTGCTCAATTTGTATATGTCAAAAACTACGATCAATTAATAAACGCATTGGACAGAGAAGATGTTACCTGTATTTTTGGACAAAGGGTAGGAAGCATGTATTCGGCGAATAAACTTGGCAAAAATTATATACGCCCCCTTGAACATCGAATTTTAGAGCGCAATATGGGGTTTAAAGTTTCTACTGATTCTCCTGAATTAGCTACAATATTAAATAATGGCTTAGAAGTAATTTTAGCCAATGGCCAATACCAGCGCATATACGACAAATGGATAACTGAATATAACAGCAGTTCTAATAACTGGAATAATTACCTGAAATACATAATAATAATTGGCGGATTCTTAGGTACTATATTTCTGCTTTTAATAGTTGCAAACCGGATTCTAAAAGCGAGGGTTTTAAAGAAAACAAAAGACCTCAGACAACAACTTGAACTGAATTCGCAAATCATGGAGGAACTTGAGGAACAAAAAATCCGTGCAGAAGAAAGTGATAAAATGAAATCGGCTTTTCTGGCCAATATGAGTCACGAAATCAGGACTCCGATGAATGGGATTCTTGGGTTTGCAGAATTATTGGAATCGGCTGATTACTCTTCGGCTGAGCAGTCAAAATTTATTGGCATCATTCAAAAAAGCGGAAACAGGATGTTAGAAACCATTAATAACATCATAGATGTTTCAAAACTGGAATCGGGCCAGGAAAAGATCCAAATTAAAGAGGTAAACATCAAAGATATGATGAAAGAGCTTCTGAATTTTTTCAGTTCTGAAGCAAACGACAAAGGTTTAAAACTTACACTAACTGATAGCCATTCCACCTTTTCTGAACCTTTTTATACAGATGAATACAAACTTAATTCGGTTCTGACAAACCTTATTAAAAATGCTTTAAAGTTTACACCTGAAGGCGCTGTTAAAATAAAATATGCTATTCATGAAAAAATGGCTGAGTTCTGGGTTACCGACACAGGTATTGGCATTGCACAGGATCAACAATTTTCAATTTTCGAACAATTTGTTCGAGCGGATTTTTCACACTCCAGCAAATTTGAAGGTTCGGGACTGGGTCTATCTATTTCCAATGAATATGTAAAACTTTTAAATGGCAGAATCCATCTGGAATCAGAACTTAATATGGGCTCGACCTTTTATGTCCGCATACCCAACAAAATAAGTGAGTTAGGCAGCACTATTGAAAACGAACAGCCATTTGATTCAAAGCAAACCAAGCTATCAAAATATAAAATCATTGTTGCTGAAGATGACGAAGCTTCATTTCATTATTTAGAGTATATTTTAATGGAGGTAACCGACAGAATTATTCATGCAAAAGATGGTGAAGAAGCGATAGATATGGCCAAGAAATACGCTGATACTGATATCATTTTAATGGATTTAAAAATGCCTAAAATAAATGGATTTGAGGCCACTGAAGAAATCAGAAAATTCAATAAAAATGTTTATATCATTGCTCAAACAGCCTACACCCAAGAGAGTGATAAGGCCAAGGTAATTGAAGTTGGATGTAATGCATTTATCTCAAAACCAATCAACAAGAAAAAGCTTCTTGAATTAATTTCAAGTGCTATTAATAATTAAGCGATGGCCTAATTTTTAAGTTATTTCCAAACTGGTACTTTTCTTTTGTTTTTTTCCTCTTCTTTACTTTTCTCTTTGGCTTTGTAAGGAATTTCTTCAGTAATCCATTTACCTGCTTCTTTGCCTTTTAAGTAGTGATCAAAATATTCTTTCAATCGCAACTGAATATCCAATCGGTTCTCTTTTTTTCGTAAACCATGCCCTTCGCCCTCGTATGAAAGAAATACAACCGGCTTTTTCAAATAACGTAAAATGCTGTAAAAACCAAATGAATGTTCCCATAAAACCACATTATCAGCCGTTCCGTGAAACAGCAATAAAGGCGTATTCATGCCTTGGGCATTAAATACTGCTGATTCAGAAATGTACATTTCAGTATTCTTTGTGTAATCAGTACCAAGTCTTCCTTGTTGTGTCATGTAATAATCTTGTTCATTACTGCCATCCCTAACAATATCAATACTAAATCCTTGTACCAAATTACTCACCCCTGCTCCTGCCGCAATGGCCGCAAACTTATTTTCCTGAGTTGAAATATACATCCCGCAATGGCCTCCATAACTGAAGCCTTCGTAGCCAATTTTTTGTTCATCCACATAGCCCAGTTCTATTACTTTTTCAATGGCCGCATCAATACATTCGTGCATATCTGAATGAGGCGTACCCACATTAAAATGAATATCAGGACGAAGGAATAAATAGCCGTCAGAAACATAGCTCATTTCGTTGATGCTGGCACCACCTAAATAAGGCGATGAATAAGCATACCTACTATCTGACAATTTCTCATACGAGTACACCATCATAGGCAGTTTCTGTCCTTTTTTATAAGTGTCAGGAATACTCAATACGCCTTGCAAAGGAACGCCGTCGTCGTTGGTATAATCAATCAAAATTCGGTGACCCCATACATAATTTTCCTGCTGCGGGTTGGTATTGGTTATTCTCTTTGCTTCGGTAAAACTCAAATTACTTAAATAAGCTTCGGGGTAATTTTGATAATCACCCATCTTGTAAATTAAAGCATCCGATTTTTTTGCTTTAATCAATCCACTACCCCATCTCGATCCGGCGTAAGAAGCAGGCCCATAAATCAATTTTTGTAATTTCCCTTTTTGTAAGCTATAATAACCGGCATATTTATTTTTTGTATTAAAAGCAGAAAGGATATTAGTCGTTTTCAAATCGATATAGCGTTTGTCAATCTCATCTTCCAACCTAAAACTCATATCATCAAACCTAAACCTTATGGGTTCAGTTGAGCTAACTGATGCGGTAAGATTCTGGGCTTTTGATTTTTCATCCAAAGGCAATAACCATAAATCATGTTTGTGGTTAACGATCACTGCATTTTGATTTTTCACCCAGGCTACAAATCCATAGTCGGGTTTAAAGCCGAAATAATCATCCTCTTTATCAATAAATGAAACCGGTAATGCAGCTGTGATATTCTGTTTGCTGTCTTTCATTAAATCAAAACACCAATAGTCTTTGCCATCCCATATCACCATTTTTTCTCCATCAGGCGCCAGCTCAGTTCTTCCGGCCTGTTTTTCAGCAATTAACTTTTTTTCACCGGTTTTAAGATTGATGCGGTATAAATCATTTTTAGCATGATCCCAATCCGAAATGTATTTGCGATTATCCAATCCAATGGCCCAATTGTCGGTTCCTTCACTTCGAACGAGATATTGCATCTCCTCACTTGTTAATCGAATTAATTTCTTCGATTCACGGAAAAAAATCGCATCAAATACTTCATTCTCTTTTCTTTCGGCCTCTATCATCCTTTCGGAAAGAAGCTTCTTATCTTTCCAGTGCCACACCTGAACCGTTGGATCTTCCTTGCTTTCCTTTTTAGCTTTTTTATCTTTATCCTGATCGTATTTTTTGATCTTGACAAACAAACGCTTGTCATCCTTGCTCCAGGCAATTTCATTGTCAAATCGGTCTGATTTCACGGCAAGCCCGATATTTTCAGGCATCCCCTGAATATCTTCTATTTTATATTCAAATGAAACGGGGGTTTTAGAATCAATTCCTGAAAGAACGACAATACGCATGTTTTTATAATCAATCTTGTCCTTTTCCGAAATATATTTATAAGCAGCCAGGGCAGACTTATCATGATTCCATGAAAGATTTGAATAGATATAATTACCCGTTTGAATGGCCCTGGTGGTCATTTTTTCGGGATCGTACAAGTAAATTCCATTTCCTCTTTTATCTTCAGTGGAGATGGTGTAAGCGATATAATCTGATTTTTTATCAAGCACATATTCACCAATATTCCCGATGTAATGCTCTCTGCGATGATCCAAATCATAAACCAACAAACCCTTTTTATCGCTACTGATAAAATAATTTTGATCTTCGGCAAAGCTAAAACTGGCATCCGATTCATACTTGATGGTAAAGCCGCTGGCCAGATGTTTTAATTCAATGATTGCTTTTTCCTCTTTATCTTTTTCTTCCTCTTCTGACTCAGGCTTTATCTGGTAAGCAATCCAATCTGAAGCAGCGGAGAAAATCGGCTGCTTTCCATCCTTTATTTCATATTTTATGCCACTCAAAGCATTGCAAATATAAAGCGTATCTGTTTGATTTGTTTCATCATAAAACTCCTTGAAAATTTGTTCTGCATAGGCCGCATTGGTGCTATCTTGTTTGGCATCCGGTTTTTCACGCAGCGTATACAAAACAGTATACCACTGACCATCGTCGGACAAGGTTACAGCATGACTTCTCCAAAGTTTTACATCCTCAATGCCTAAAACTTTCTTTTCTGTTTGTGCCTGAAGTTCTTTATTTCCGATAAAAGAAAACACTATGATAATACTCAGTGTGATAAAAATTTTCTTACTCATTTCAAGTTGATTTTAATAAAAAATAATGGTGAGTTGCTTGATGCATTTCAAATGTCCAATTATCAAAATTAAAAGTACAATTATATTATAAATTAAAAAGGGATGAAATAATTATTCTCAAATTATTGGGTATTTACTTTTCAATATTTTGGATAAGCCAAAAGTATAGGATGTCCACAAATGCCTAGCCCAATTTGGAATAAAGAGCAGGGAAATCGATTTGTACAACAGTTATTATGGCATAAAATCCCAGATTTATTTCATATCAAATTTGGAATTTTGAATATATATTTAGACATTTGTCTAAATATCTAAATGGAATGAAATCACTCTTTAAAGCACTCAATGATCAAACACGGCGCGACATACTAGAAATGTTAAAGGAAATTGATATGACAGCCGGTGATATTGCGGATAAGTTTGACATGACAAAACCCAGCATTTCTCACCATCTTTCCATTTTAAAACAAGCCAATTTGGTGATCGATATCAGAAAGGGTCAATTTATTTATTACTCATTAAACACGACGGTTATGGACGATATTGCAAAATGGTTTATTCAATTTAACTCCAAATAAAAAAAAATGAAGACTTCAAAACCCTTTAAAGAATTGTTTATCGGATGCATCGCAATTGCTCCTTTGCTATATTATTTTTATTTATGGAATTCATTGCCCGAAACAATTCCAATCCATTTTGATGCATACGGGAACCCTAATAATTATGGCAGCAGAAGTTATATGGCTGTTACCTTACTCTTTTTAACGATTGGGGTTTATTTCTTTTTAAGATTTCTCCCTAAAATAGATCCCAAAAAGAATTTTAATATTTTTCACAATACATTCTACAAGCTTCGCTTGGTTTTAACCATCTTTTTTACGGCACTGGGCTTTATCATCATTGAATCTGTGAAGAATGGCGAAACAAGCACTTCGCTTATTTTTATGATCATATCACTTCTTATTTCGATAATTGGAAATTACATGGGGAATATAAGACCAAATTATTTTATTGGAATCAGAACCCCATGGACGCTTGAGAATGAATCAATATGGAAAAGAACACATCATTTAACTGGCAGATTATGGTTTATTTCCGGGATCGCATTGGGCATCCTAATGATGGTTTTGCCGCAGCTATATATCGTGCCTGTTTTTATTTTTGTTATTGCGTTGATTGTAATTTATCCCCTCGCCTACTCATTTAGCCGTTATTTAAAATTATCAAAATCAAAAAAACTGAATCATGAAAAATAAAGAAAAAAAGCAGCAATCAAGTAATTGGATCGGCCTTATTTATTTTAACCGTAACGATTCAAGAGTGGTTGTTCCCAAAAGGGTTTCGGGAATGGGATGGACCTTAAATTTTGCAAACCCATACACCTATATTTTAATAATCTCAATCATCGCAATTATAGCACTTTCATTTTACTTTTCTAAATAATTTCATCATGCGAACGTCAATCTTAATTTTTATATTTTTCTTGCTATCAGCAGAATTTTCAGCACAACCTATTACAAGTTCCGAGTTTTCCGAAACCGAAATATCTTTAGAAACAAACACAGGAATTCTTTATGGAACAATGATAGTTGCAGATAGCACAAAAGCGACTCCCATAGTACTTATTATTGCAGGCTCTGGGCCAACTGATCGCAATGGTAATGCTGGCATGAGATTGCAAATAAATGCATATAAATTTTTGTCAGAAGATTTTGCAAAAAAAGGCATTTCATCACTTCGGTTTGATAAACGTGCCATTGGACAAAGCAGGCCAGCTGCTACCAAAGAGGCTGACTTAAGATTTGAAACATATATTAATGATGTTGTAGATTGGATTTCTTTACTAAAAGCCGATAAACGATTTTCGAAAATTATTCTTTTAGGGCATAGCGAGGGTTCTTTAATTGGCATGATCGCAGCGCAAAAGACTGACGTTGATGGCTATATTTCGGTTTCGGGCGCAGGCCAACCGGCAGATAAAATATTGCAAACACAATTAGAAGGCAAACTGCCGCCTCAACTACAAGCCGAGTCTGACAAAATACTTATAAGCTTAAAACAAGGCAATACCGTATCAGAACTAAATCCAAATTTAGCCGTCCTCTATCGATCAAGTGTTCAACCATATCTTATTTCATGGATGAAATATGACCCTGCTCAGGAAATAAAAAAATTAAATATTCCGGTTTTGATCATACAAGGAACAACCGATTTGCAAGTACCGCTCAGTGAGGCCAAATTATTATCAGCGGCAAAACCTGAAGCAGAATTTTTAATCATTGAAAACATGAATCATGTATTAAAAAATTCTGATAATGATGCTCAAAAAAATATGGCAACCTATACAAATCCAAGTCTGCCTTTAAAAGCTGAATTGGTAAATGATATCGTGAATTTTATAAAAAAATAATGTCGCATTAAAACCAGGGTTTGCAATCGATAAGGCATGAATAGATTGTAGTTAGCTTGTCTTTCTGGAGGCATTCGATAGTCATTTAGTAGTAATTCGGTGGACATTCGATAGTTATTCAATTGACAATTGAAAACCCACAAGTTACATCGAGCACTTTTACTGAGCCTATCGAAGTATCTTTTTCTTACATTTGAGTTTTACTCCCCTAACATTAAAATTTTGGTTCGATTTTAATTATTCGATGAAATATATAAATTCAGAAAAGCCGCTTCAAAAGCCTATCTGGCTGGATAAAGTTCAGAATGCAGACAATATATGCTAGTAGGACGCAAGCTAAAGAGACGCAACTATTCTACGGAATATTGCATCTATAAAAAAACTGATTATGATGAAAAAACTGTTATTTATTTCCTTCTTACTTCTTTTCTGCATTAGTTGTGAAAAAGACAAATTTGACATAGCCAACCCTGATGTTAAGAAGTTTGTAGCTCAAATAAAAAATGGAACATACAATTGCTATGAGAAAGGGGAAGATGGAGAAAACTTATGGCTTCAGATGCCAAAGTTTACAAAAAATCATATTCAATCTCTGATTAATTTTTCGCAAGACACATCTCATATTACTAATTTTCCTTTTAATCCTCTTTCATCTCGAACACCGTTCCCTTTTGGCAGAGATTATTGTATTCTAGGGGAATGTTTACTGTGGACAGTTGAAGGAATAAGAAATGATTTCGGATATGGTTCACTAGACCCATACTTAATTGATACTGCTATAATTGAAAGTGAAAGATATAAGGGACTAAGAGGGATTGAAATATTAATTGTTAGAGACGTTTATAAAGATTGGTGGACTAGTTTTAAAGATAATGATTGGAAGGATAAAAATCCATTAGAAAATACTTCTTATAAATGGTTTTAGATTTTAACTGAAAATAACATAGCCAGCACCCTACAAGCAATGTAGCAAAGAATTGAGCTAAAACTCAAACATATTATCATTTTTAAAATCGGAAATCTCACATCGACAATTTACAATTTCAGCGCAAGCCCAAGATTCCGCGATGTCAGGGAGTGGCTTGTGCGAAGGTTTGGATCGGAATCTTTTGACTTTTTGGTTCTTTTGTGTTAAGACAAAAGAACGAAAAATTAAATTATTATTAAAATGAGAAATCTCAAATCCTCCGAACTTCTATGAAAAAACCAAAGCCCCAAGTTCAAGCAAAGCATCTTTTTCCTGCTTTTAAGTTT
This sequence comes from Bacteroidales bacterium, assembly GCA_963675215.1. Taxonomy (GTDB): domain Bacteria; phylum Bacteroidota; class Bacteroidia; order Bacteroidales. Next base: position 1,718,368 of record OY775914.1, on the reverse strand, counting down.
TACTCCCCAAGCATTGAATTTTCAACTCGTTTTTTATCAACGATAAAATATATAAAAAGAGCAAATACCTGTTGCTTACAGGTTGAATCAATATAAAATACTAATTTTATGTGCATTAAACTAATTCAACAACAGTCACAATAAAAATAGAAAATGAAATTTACAATCAAACTTAAAAAAATAAAAACCATAGAGAAGATTGAGGGATATTGGAAGAAAGAAGATTATATCAATTTGCTCGAATTGTTTGACTATCCGGATGCAAAGAGCGTGCCTGAATCAGACTTGTTTGAAATGCTTTCAATGGCAATTTCAGATTTTGAACCTGATGAAGCTGCTGAAATTGTATTGACATACAAACTGAAGGGAATTTTAAAAGAAGGGCAAATAAAGAATTTGTCGCATGAAATGCTTGAGGATAAGATTGCAGAGGAATATCCTGATATTTCATTGCATTACCCACTGTTCAACATTAACCAATTATTATATGAGGCATATAACGGAAAGTTCCCTAAAACACTTGCTTCTGTTATTGACTTCGAGCTTTCCTTTGCGAGCAATTTAAAAATTACAAAAGAGATCGTTTTACGAACCTTGAGTGATTTGCTATCGGAAAAAAGCTTGTTGAAAAGATTATTTGATGAACAACTTGATTCGGAGAAAGAATTAAATGATGCTGAAAGCATTATTTGGGAACTAAAGCCAATAGATGAAAACAACTACCAACTAATTTCTTCTGATTATTGGCTGAATAAGGAGGACTTTGAGAAGGAAGCGCATTCAGGAGAATTAAAAGACGAAGAAATTTCACATGGCAAATAATTATTCCCAATATCTCCCCTCAACAAATTTTCCAATTCACAAATCAACCTATTAGCTAATCGACACACTTTCCATTGGCAAGCAGGTTGGCTAATTAAAACATTTGCCTTACTTTTGCAGTCCAAAATTATTTCCATTTGAAAGATATTCTAAAAGAACTAAACGATGTGCAGCGTGAGGCTGTTAAGGCAACAGAAGGAGCAGTAATGGTGATTGCCGGAGCAGGCTCGGGTAAAACACGTGTGCTCACTTATAAAGTTGCTCATTTATTAAATAAAGGTGTTGATCCGTTCAATGTATTGGCTTTAACATTTACAAATAAAGCAGCCCGTGAAATGAAGGAGCGTATCCTGAAACTAGTCGGCAGCAAAGAAGCCATGAATGTGTGGATGGGAACCTTTCACGCTATTTTTGCCAGAATTTTAAGAATTGAAGGGCACAGATTGGGCTATCCTTCCAATTTCACCATTTATGATACTGACGATACCAAACGGCTGATTAAATCCATTATAAAAGATCAAAATCTGGATGATAAAACATACCCGCCAAACTATGTATTGAACCGGATTTCGGGTGCTAAAACAAATTTAATTTCTCCGGCTGATTACCAGAATAATTTTGAAATTAAAAATGCCGACAAACAAGCAGGTAAGCCGCAAATCGCTGATATTTATACCATTTATAACGCCAGGCTTAAAAGAGCCGATGCGATGGATTTTGACGATTTACTTTTCAATACCAATGTGTTATTTCGCGATTTTGAAGATGCACTATACAAGTATCAGCAAAAGTTTAAGTATATCCTGGTTGACGAGTATCAGGACACCAATTATTCGCAATACCTCATCATTAAAAAATTGGCTGCAAACAACGAAAATATTTGTGTGGTAGGAGATGATGCGCAAAGCATTTATGCATTTCGAGGAGCGAATATTCAAAACATTTTCAATTTCAAATCCGATTATCCCGATCATAAAGTTTTCAAGCTGGAGCAAAACTACCGTTCTACCCAAACCATCGTAAATGCTGCCAACAGTGTAATAGCTTCTAATCAGGATCAGATTGAAAAAAAGGTTTGGACCGAAAACCCCGAAGGCAACCAAATTAAACTCTTACGAGCGTCGACAGATAGTGAGGAAGGGAGTCAGGTTGCCAATGCCATTTTCGAAAGCAAGATGAATGCCCAGTTGCCTAACGCAGCGTTTGCCATTTTATACCGAACCAACGCCCAGTCGAGAACCATGGAAGAAGCCTTGCGAAAAATGAATATCCCTTACCGTATTTTTGGTGGTTTATCCTTTTACAAAAGAAAAGAGATTAAAGATTTATTGGCTTATTTCCGATTGGTTTTGAATAATAGCGATGAAGAAGCGCTTCATCGAATCATCAATTATCCGGCCAGAGGCATTGGCAATACCACCATTCAAAAAATTACGGTTGCTGCCGATAAAGCCGATGTAAGCATGTGGAAAGTGATTGAAAATCCGGGGCAACATCAACTATCCATAAACTCAGGAACCATGAGCAAATTGGTTGATTTTTCAACCATGATCAAGAGTTTTGCAGTTGAAATCCAGCATAAAGATGCTTACGAATTGGCAAAATTAATCGCGAATGCATCAGGCATTTTTAAAGATTTATTTCAGGATAAAAGCCCTGAAGGAGTCAGTCGTTATGAAAATATTGAAGAACTTTTAAATGCAATAAAAGAGTTTACCGAAACTGAATTAACTGAAGAGCAAATTGAAGAACGTGAAGGAAATATGACACGTGGTTTGGACGAATTCATGCAAGATGTGGCACTATTAACCGATGCAGACACTAAGGATAAAGACGGTACAGATTACGTTTCGTTAATGACTATTCATGCGGCGAAAGGGCTTGAATTTCCTTATATTTTTATTGTTGGGTTGGAAGAAAACTTATTCCCCTCCATTCAATCTTTAAACAGTCGAACAGATCTTGAAGAGGAAAGAAGGCTTTTCTATGTTGCACTTACCAGAGCCGAAAAACAACTTTATATTTCTTATGCCGAAAGTCGCTATAAATGGGGAAATTTAAGCATGTGTGAACCCAGTCGTTTCATCGAAGAAATTCCGGAAGAATTTATTGATCTGCCAAAACGGGCCACCATTTTCGGAGCTAAAATCGGATTCGATGATGATACCCAAAAGAATAAGGCGAATCAAACCTTAACAACCATCGCCAAAAAGAACTTTAAAAAAGTAAGCTCTATTTCTGCAACCTCATCCAACGAAGCTTTTGATCCGGATGTAATGGAAAAATTACAGACCGGAATGGAGGTTGAGCATGCTAAATTCGGCAAAGGGAAAGTGGTGGCGGTTGAAGGTGACGCTTCCAATAAGAAAGCTACTGTTTTTTTTAAAGGTGTAGGCCAAAAACAATTACTGCTTAAATTTGCAAAACTTAAAATATTATAATTCAAGCGTTAAAACTTAAACGGATATAAAATAATTGCTTATATTTGCAGTGATATTACCCATGTGAACCAAGAAATATCCCTGATTAATAATATTGCCACTTATAAAAAACTAATTATTTAATAAGCCTAATCGACTTTAAGAAGAAACATTATGATTGATTACAATACCACAAGGAACAAATTAGTTATTTCAGAATATGGAAGAAATATTCAGAAAATGATTGAATATGCTGTAACTATAGAAGATCGCGAAAAAAGGACTCAGGCTGCTCATGTGATCGTGAATGTTATGGCTCAGATGAATGCGCAAGTAAAAGATACGGTTGATTTTGAACAGAAATTATGGGATCACCTCCACATTATTTCAAATTTTAGTTTAGATGTAGATTGCCCATATCCTGCACCTACAAAAAATGAAATTGAAGCAAAACCAGAAAGAGTTCCTTATCAGGATAACAACATCAAATACAAACATTACGGAAGAAATCTGGAGATGATTATTGAGAAAGCCATTGCGCTCGAAGATGGCGAAGAAAAAGACGCCTTCATTCAAACCATTGCCAATCATTTAAAAAAATCATATTTAAACTGGAATCGTGATTCTGTAAATGATGAATTAATTCTTCAGCATCTGGAGATTTTATCACAAGGTAAACTTGAGATGCCTGCTAATGCAAGGTTAATCAGCACAGGAGATGTAGTAGCCAGGCCTCCCTCAAAGAAGAAAAAATTTACGGGTCGCCGACCAGGTAAAGATTACTCAAATGGTGGAGGATTCAAACCAAGACAAAGAAATAATCCAAACTAAAAATTTCTCAAATTTTGAGCTCATTTGAAATTATCGGAGGTCAGAAATTAAAAGGGGAAATCACCCCTCAAGGCGCAAAAAATGAAGCCTTACAAATAATTTGCGCAACCCTTCTAACTCCGGAAAAAGTCACCATTCATAATATTCCCGACATCAGGGATGTAAATAAACTCATCGAATTAATAGCCTATCTGGGTGTTGAAGTTAACAAACTTGATAAAAGCACTTACGCTTTCCAGGCAAAAAACATAAACCTCGAACGTCTCAAAACCGAAGCGTACAAGATCAAAGCCGCAAGTTTACGTGGATCGATTATGATTTTGGGACCTTTGGTAGCCCGTTTTGGCAAAGCTTATATTCCTCAACCTGGTGGTGATAAAATCGGTCGACGTCGACTCGATACACATTTTTTCGGGTTACAAGAATTAGGTGCGACATTTTCTTACGAAGCCAAAGAAAATTTTTACCGCATCGAAGCCGAAAGATTGCAAGGAAAATACATGCTTTTGGATGAAGCTTCCGTTACAGGAACTGCAAATATTCTAATGGCTGCTACCTTAGCCAAAGGACGAAGTACCATTTTTAATGCTGCTTGCGAACCTTATATTCTTCAACTGAGTAAAATGCTGATAAGCATGGGTGCTAAAATCGAAGGAGTGGGTTCGAATTTATTAATGATAGATGGGGTTGATAAACTTATCGGATGTGAACACAGACTAATGGCAGACATGATTGAAGTTGGAAGTTTTATTGGCATGGCAGCCATGACCCAATCTGAACTTACAATTAAAAACGTCGATTTTGAAGCCTTGGGCATTATTCCTGAAATGTTTAAACGGATGGGAGTTAAAATTGAAAAGAAAGGAAATGATATATACATCCCTGAACATGAACATTATGAAATAGAAACTTTCATTGATGGCTCAATCATGACTGTTGCGGATGCTCCCTGGCCGGGGTTTACTCCCGATCTGATTAGTATTATGCTCGTATTGGCTATTCAGGCCAAAGGCAGCGTTCTCATTCATCAAAAAATGTTTGAAAGCAGGTTGTTTTTTGTTGATAAATTAATTGACATGGGAGCACGTATCATTTTGTGCGACCCTCACCGCGCTACAGTTATTGGACTAGATCGGGAACACGCGCTTAGGGGAATACAAATGACCTCCCCTGATATCAGGGCCGGCGTCGCACTTCTCATTGCCGCATTATCAGCCGAAGGCAAGAGCGTAATCCATAATATTGAACAAATTGACAGAGGTTATCAAAACATAGATCTCCGTTTACAAAAACTGGGCGCCAAAATTAAACGAATTGACTAATCCATGCTTTGTTTGCCACAATTTCACAACCCTCAAAAATCAATGATAATTTTTATGACAAATTGTCCTGAAAACGGACTTGGCAAATAATTTGTTATGCACAAACACTGAACGATACAAACAATACTCAATTAGATTTTGTAATGGTAAAAGAATCAAATCAGAACCAGGAAGATATTAAAAAAACGCAGGAAGAAGCTTCTTCGGATGAAGCAGTAAATGCAGAGATCATCAATGAAGAAGTTGTAGAAAAAGAGCATGCTGAGGTTGATGAAGCACCTGATGATACAGAGAAACCTAAAAAAAAGAAGTCGCGCAAAGCGCGTAAAGACGCAGACGAAATTGAAGAACTTAAATTAAAAAACGCTGAATTAAACGATAAATTTTTAAGGTTATTTTCTGAGTTTGACAATTTTAGAAAACGTACACTCAGAGAACGGATTGAGTTAACAAAAACCGCCTCGCAAGAAGTAATTATTAGCATGTTACCTGTACTTGATGATTTTGACAGGGCCACAAAAGCCCTGGAAGAGACTGATAATATTGATAGCTTTAAAGAAGGAATCAACCTGATTCACAACAAACTAAAAACTACTTTAACAGCAAAAGGGTTACAACCGATGAAATCAAAAGGAGAAACCTTTGACACTGATTTTCATGAAGCGATAACAGAAATCCCCGCTCCAGACAAAAGCATGAAGGGCAAAATCATTGATGAAGTAGAGAAAGGATACTTACTTGGTGATAAGGTAATCAGGTATGCCAAAGTAGTTGTAGGTAGCTAATTTTAACTATTTTTACACACCACTGTAATTTAAATATTGGATGTCGAAAAGAGATTATTACGAAATATTAGGAGTTTCAAAAGACGCTTCAGATTCAGAGATAAAAAAGGCTTATCGCCAGCAAGCCATTAAGTTTCACCCCGACAAAAATCAAGGTGACCCTACTGCTGAAGATAAGTTTAAAGATGCAGCTGAAGCATATGAGGTCTTAAGCAATCCCGAGAAGAAAAGCAAATACGATCGTTTCGGACATGCGGGTGTAGGTAGTAGTGCAGCCGGTGGTGGCTTTGGTGGTGGTGGCATGAGCATGGATGACATCTTTAGTAATTTCGGAGATATTTTCGGAGGTGCATTTGGTGGTGGATTTAGTAGTGGAGGCGGAAGACGAAGAAGAGTAAACCGTGGTTCCAACCTTAGAGTTAAAGTTAAACTCACCCTGGAAGAAATTGCCAATGGCATTGAAAAAACGATAAAAGTAAATAAATACGTTGAGTGTAAAAGCTGTCATGGATCAGGAGCAGAAGGTGGAGCTTCTCATGCTACTTGCCAACATTGTGGTGGCTCCGGTCAGGTTACACGAATTACGAATACTTTCCTGGGGCAAATGCAAACCGCCTCAACCTGTCCGCATTGTAATGGAGAAGGCCATGTCATAAAAAACACCTGTCATACTTGTGCCGGTAATGGCATTGTTAAAGACGATGACGTTATCAAAATCAATATTCCTGCGGGTGTTACCGAAGGAATGCAGCTCTCCGTAAGTGGTAAAGGAAATGCAGGTGCCAGAAATGGGGTGGCTGGTGACATGATTATTTTAATTGAGGAAATTCCTCATGCTGAATTAATCAGAGACGGATCAAACATCATTTACGATAAATACCTCAGTTTTACAGATGCTGCGCTTGGCACATCTGTTGAAATTCCAACCATTGGCGGAAAAGCCCGGATCAAGATTGCCCCTGGTACGCAATCAGGCAATATTTTGCGACTTAAAGGCAAAGGACTCCCGAATGTAAATTCTTATGGTAAGGGCGATATGCTCATCAACATCAATGTTTGGACACCTAAAGAATTGAGTAAAGAAGAGAAGAAAATACTTGAAGGCTTATCTCAATCAAAAAATTTCATTCCAAATCCAAGTAGCAGAGACAAAAGTTTTTTCAAAAGAATGAAAGAATATTTTGAGGGATACTAGTTTAGCCTGGTCACTTATTCCTCTTTACATCTTTATTCTTCCCGAAATAGTGACCCAAATTAAGAATTAATAACAGTTTTGAGGGCTATTTAAAGCAAGAATTCATTATTTTCGTTGCTTAACTTTTATCAATATATTAATGAGTTTATTCACTGTAGATAAAGTAACAAAGCACTTTTCAAATCATACGGCCTTAAAATCCGTAAGCCTCGAAATTCCCAAACAAAGTATTTTCGGACTTCTCGGACCTAATGGAGCCGGTAAAACTACCCTTATCCGCATCATGAATCAAATTACGGCACCCGATGAAGGCAGCCTGATGTTCGATTCTGAAAAACTTCAACCAAAGCATATATATAAAATTGGTTATTTACCTGAGGAAAGAGGCCTTTATAAAAAGATGAAGGTGGGTGAGCAAGCCATTTATTTGGCACAACTGAAAGGATTAAGCCGCACGGATGCCATTAAAAAATTAAAATATTGGTTCGAGAAATTTGAAATTGATTCGTGGTGGAACCGCAAGGTTGAAGAGCTTTCGAAGGGTATGCAGCAGAAAATCCAATTTATCGTCACGATTTTACACGAACCGGATTTACTGATTTTTGACGAACCATTCAGTGGCTTCGATCCAATCAATGTGAACTTACTGAAAGAGGAAATCTTAAAACTCAGTGAAAATGGCGCCACCATTATTTTCTCAACACATAACATGGCGTCGGTAGAAGAGCTTTGCGATCACATGGCATTGATTAATCAATCCGAAAAAATATTGGAAGGAAAAGTAAGTGACATAAAAACCCAATACAAAACAAATACCTTTACGCTCGAGTACAGTGGTTACGATGGTTCAATCCAAGCACTCACCAATGGGAAATTTGAAGTTGAACAAAACTCCATTGAAGAAGGACGAAATCAGGCTACCATTAAACTTAATAATGGGGATGCCAATTTCTTGCTCGAAACCCTTATTCCTCATCTAAAAATTCATTCATTTAATGAAGTCATCCCAAGCATGAACGACATTTTCATTAGCAGGGTTGCTGAATCAAATGCTTCAAAATCAAATTAAGGTTTTAGTTTATGAACACTTATGTTTTTTATTAAGAGACAAGACAATGGAGTGATTAAAACATAAGTGGCAAAATACTAACATCTTATAAACATATAAACACATGAATAAGATCAAGCTCATCATACAAAGAGAATATCTGACCCGAGTCAGAAAAAAATCATTCATTGTCATGACCATTTTAGGACCGATACTCATGGCAGCCATGATGATCGTTCCTGCTTTTTTAGCAACAATGAAAAACACCGATGATCGCAAGATTGCAGTATTGGATGAAACCGGCATCTTTTACGAAAAGTTAAAAAATGACGATCATTTGGAATTTTATCATGTGCACAGCGATTTGGATGCTGCCAAGGAGAACATGAAGAAAAATGGAGATTACGCCCTGCTATATATCCCCAAAACGGAAGTTGCACTTCCAACCTCGGCCATAATTTATTCAGAGAAGCAGCCGAGTATGGATATAAAAAGCTATATCCGGCGAATGATGGCTAAAGAAATTGAAGAACAAAAACTATTGCTCCAAATCAATAAATTAAAACTGGATGAGGTTGACCGTGAAATAGCGATGGACATACCCGAATCCATCAAAACATCCATCAATTTAACAACCTATAAATTAGCCGAAGGCGAAGAAGAGCAAAAAACTTTTACTGAAATTGCCATGGTTTTAGGCATTTTTACAGGTATTTTAATTTATTTTTTCATCTTCTTTTTTGGTGCACAGGTAATGCGTGGGGTGATTGAAGAGAAAACCAGTCGCATAATCGAGGTTATCATTTCATCCGTCAAACCATTTCAAATTATGATGGGAAAAATAATAGGAATTGGTTTAGTGGGACTAACACAGCTCAGCCTCTGGATCATTTTAACCTTTAGCATTGTTGGCGTATTTCAGGTAGCTTTCAAAGATAAAATGCCAAACCAAAGCCAAATGATGATGAGTAATAATCAGATGGTTCCGGGAGCAACCCTGCCTGAAGTTTCTCAGGATAAAAGTGAATTGGCAGTGGTCTTTGAAGCCATTGCATCGGTTAATTTCGGCGTGATTATTTTCTCATTCATATTCTTCTTCCTCACGGGATACTTGCTTTATGCAGCACTCTTTGCCGCGGTGGGTTCAGCAGTAGATAGCGAGGCCGACACTCAACAATTTATGCTGCCCATAACAATCCCGCTAATTTTCGCGATGGTGATGGCACAATTCATTATTCAGGATCCTGAAGGACCTGTTGCATTTTGGCTCTCCATGATTCCGCTCACCTCCCCTATTATCATGATGATTCGGATTCCGTTTGGCGTTCCCTACACAGAATTGGCACTTTCTATGTTTTTACTTGTGGCAGGATTTTTATTTACAACCTGGATGGCAAGTCGAATTTATCGAACTGGAATTTTGATGTATGGAAAGAAGGCGTCTTACAAGGATTTGTGGAAGTGGATTCGATTTAAAGGATAATGTTAATGATTTGGTGTGCTAATGTGCTGATTTAAAATTAAAAAATGTCATTCCGGTTTTCATAAAGTGAAATACCGGAATCTCAACGAGTAAGTCATCTCAAAGAACTGGAACAACTGAGAGGTTTAAGAATTAATGAATTAAAATAAAATGTAGATTTCTCACTTCGTTCGAAATGACAATAACAAACAAAGATTAAGCAAATGAATAAGCAAAAACTTGGCAATAGTGAATTAATGGCCTCCCCAATTGGTTTGGGCTGCATGGGCATGTCGGAATGGTATGGCCCAACCAACGATGAAGAATCAAATGCCACAATTAAATTAGCAATTGAATTGGGACTCAACTTTTTTGATACGGCAGACGTTTATGGAAATGGTCACAATGAAGTTTTTGTAGGAAATGCTTTAAAACAAGTTAGGCAAGATGTTATACTGGCAACAAAATGTGGATTTCTGACCAGCGAGGGTGGATTGAACGGCCGACCGAAATACATTAAACAAGCCTGCGATGCAAGCCTTAAGAGATTAGGAACAGATTATATCGATTTGTACTACCTCCACCGCATCGATCCGGAAGTGCCCGTTGAAGAAAGTGTTGGTGCCATGGCCGATTTGGTGAGTGAAGGGAAAGTGAGATATTTAGGTCTCTCGGAAGTTTCAGCTAAAAGTTTAAAAAAGGCATATGCTATTCATCCCATCACAGCGCTTCAATCAGAATATTCGATTTGGGTGCGTGATATTGAGAATGAAATTATAGCGGCATGTCGTGAAATGGATGTAGCTTTGGTTCCATACAGTCCTTTAGGAAGGGGATTCTTAACAGGCAAGCTTAGCAGTCCTAAACAATTTGGAGAAAAAGATTACCGTACGAATATTCCTTTATTTCAGGGAGATAATTTTGAAGCCAATTTAAAAATTGTAAAGGAATTAGAAGAAATTGCCAAAGCAAAAAAAGCGAAGGCAAGCCAAATTGCATTGGCGTGGCTACGATCTCAAGGCGATGATATTTTTCCTATCCCCGGAACCAAGCGCAGAACTTACCTAAAAGAAAATATTGAATCTTTAAAAATTGAGTTATCTCCTGATGAATTAAAAAGAATAAATCAAATTTCGCAACTGGTACAGGGTGACAGAAAGAGTGATTCGGGGATGAGATTGGTTGATAGATAATTTGATGATTTGAAAGTGTGTTAACCTGTCTGCGGCAAGCAGGTTTGAAAATGGAAAATGTACCCTGAGCCTGCCTAAGGGCACATTTTTTAATCTATTTCGTATCCTTTACCAATACCAACTTCATCCTATCAGCTTTCACCATTTTCTTATAAAAAGAAATTAATTCATCATAAGATTCAGGAGGAAAAACCCCTTTATTCATTTTTCTGTTTCTGGTATAAACAATCTCATGTTTATTTACGCTAACAGTTGTGTGATATTCTCCAAATACTGTTTTCACAGAAACATCCTCAGGCTTGTATTCGACTTTGAAATTCTCAGGAATGGCATATGCGATGGTATCCGCATCATGAAAGGCATAGGTAAGCGCTATATTTGTACTTCTCTGCTCTAGCTCGCCGGGTATTGAATTTACCTTGTTTAATAAATTCAGAGGAATAAATAAGCGTTTCCCACTCATTGAAGCATACTTTGTCAAATCTAGTTCAAGCAACAGTTTTGAAGAAGGAATCCTTTTTTTCACATGTGAAATATGGAAATCCTGAAGCTTAAAATGAGGGAGATTAATAGATTTATCCAATAATTTTTTTTGGTCCACTCTTTCAATATTAAATAGTGTTTTAATATTGTCGTATTGGAGACCGGCATAACTTGTTTTTATTGTTGCTATTCCATTGCCTTCCTGGTCCAAGGCCACTTCTGCTTTTCTGAATTGAATGTTTTCATGTTGATAATAAATATCAGTATGTGCAATTTGACCTCCATTTTCAGTCACCAATAAAACATCCCGATCATTAGTAAAACTACCCAGATACCCAAACGGATTACTTTGACTGGTACATTCTAACCAGACGGTGTCTTTTTTAAGAGGAACGCACAGTATGGCATGGTTAAATTGATTACTGGGAAAATCAGCATGTATTCTTTGATTGTCTCCAGCTTTAACAAGTGTGTAGTAGGATTTAATGCCAATCACTTTTAACATGGCTAACATATAATTAGTAAGAGCCTTACAATCTCCGTAACCAAGCTCATCAACAATTGAAGCTTCGTAAGGGCGCCAACCTCCTATTCCAATCTGGACACTGATATAACGAGTTTTGTTTTGCAAATAGCTGTAGACTTTTTTGATTTTATCAATTTGGGTCGTATCATTCTTAACCAGGCTTCTCAATTTTATTTTGGTTTCCATTGGTAATTCAGCCATACCATCATTTAGCATATTCAGCCACTGTCCAAATAATTTCCAATTGCTCATATTCCCTGCATATCCTTCTATTTCAAATTCAGTTGGTGCTGCGTAAACAACTGGGGTAAACTCATAAAGATAAGGGCTGTATGATTCTTTTTCTTTAGCCTTAATATTTTCTACTGACCATGAATAAGCTTTCTTTCCATCTTCCTCATACATTTTAACTCCTTCGGTCACATTTGATTCTTTATACCTAAAATCAATTCCGTCAGGTAAAAGAACTGTATAGCTTGATTGCTCAACCGATTGATCATAAGCTGAAATAGGTTGCCAGGTAGGGTAATGGAGTAATCCATTATAGTTTAATTCATATTCGTATTCTATCGTATAGGGATAAGTATTGACAAGGGGTTTATAATACTTCACTCTATTTTCTTCGAATAAAGAATAGCCCGATACAGCAGAATAATCCATAATATCTGAATTTTTTACTTTCTTGATAAGTTCCCCTAATTTGTTATATAATCGAATTTTTAAATTACTTATGGTTTTAAGCTTATCGTAATAAGCAATAAAACTTGCATATGAGTCACCATTTTTATCAAGGACTGTTACTGCATGTTTAACGCTCATTATTGCCTTTCCAATTGATATGACTCTAAAAACCACTTCGTCCTTTCTCACAACAGCTTTGGCATTATCAGTTAAGTTCTTTGTCAGCTCATCTGCTTTATAAATATTTTCGTTTGCAAATAATCCTGACCCAATCATACACAAGATAAGCGCAATTCCGAATCCCTGTTTTGTCATAACTATTCAGATTGTTTTTTCAAAATAATTTGTTCGGCCTGTTTAGCAATTGCCTGGCTATAAAAATCTTTCAAGTATTGGTACTCATCTGGCAAAAACAGCGTTTTGTTAATATTGAAGGTGCACATTACTTGAATAATATTTCCTGTCTCTGATACATTGTAAACAAATTTAGCTGCGTTTTCTGGTAATGCCAAACTTAAATTCTGAGGTTTTTCTTCAACCACATAGCCCTCGGGAATCATGTACGTATAAATATTTGTTTCATGTATTGCATAGCCATAATCAACTGGGAATTTTCGCTCCTCAAGCTTAAAAGGATTGTTCTTCATTTGATCATAAATTAATGGATTAAAATAGATCATATCTCCAAAGGCTTCAGCCTGATCACTTATGGTTACCTGGTATTCCTCCTTTGTTGGCTGATAAATATCAGCTAGGTTCTCAAATTTATATTCATTGATTTTTAAGCCAATATTGTTTTTTTCAATATCCTCAATCAACTCATCTTGACTATCTGCACCATCCACCGTTTTTCGAAAATCATAAGCTGCGTAATTTGACCTAGAAGTTTGAGTTTTACCTGTAATTACTCCCTCCTCACTAATATCAAGCTCATACATACTCATTGCTTTCTTAGGCTTATTTGCATATAATTCTATCCAATCTGAATTTGATGCACACACGCTTCTCCCCTTACCATTTAGGCATCTGTATGGAAGCATACCCACAGGATTTAAAGGGTCAGTAGCATCCAATAAATAACTCTCGCCATCAATTTTAACTTGAGCCACCACATAATTGAATTGAGTAAGAACTGGATGTGCCGGATGAATCCTTCCATTTTGCCGTGTACTTAATATCACAGGTTCAACCTCTAAACCAACTTTGTTTAAAATCATTGTTAAAAGGAGATTTATATCCCCAACATTACCCGATTTGTCTTTATGAGCTTTTCTTAAACTTGTATTTACATACTTACCGTAATACCCATCCCATTTCATATTTTTTTTAACATATTCGAATGTTGCTCTCATTCTTTCCATCGGATCGATATAATCATTTTTCAAACGTTCAATTTCATCCTTGACGAAGCCGCTGCCAGCAGCAAAAGTTTCATCCGAAATTTGATGTCCAAAACTTTCACTTTCCAATAATTGTTTATTAATTGACTCCCAGCTATTGGTATAATCTTTTCTTATGCTATTAGGAAATTTTGTACTGGCTAATTCAAATTCTATTTTTGTCAGGTAATTCTCGGAGGTGGTCATATACGCCTCTTCTTTAAATGCAGGCATTTCTTTTGCCACCCATTTATGAATATCGGTCAATACTTCAAAACTAGATTGACTTGAACCTGTTCTTGAGGATTCTCCGTATTTCAATAATCCAGTTTTATTCTTTGAGGCGATTGTATATGAAAATTTTTTATTTATACTGGTTTGATCAGTAATAGCTAATGGTTCGTAGCCCTTAAGCGTTTTATTATACTGAAAAAACTCAGGAATACTGGCGCTGTATTCACTCCACATAACCGGGATGGAATACTGAAATTGCCAGTCCCGATAATTAAATATAAAGTCTGATTTAATAGAATATTTGTATTCAATTATTGAACCTTCCTTAACATTTGGCATTGTAAATTTTAAAGCAGACCAGTATTTATTAATTTCTTCTGTAAATTGATCTTTTTTTGAAAGCTTATTCTTGACCATTTTTCCCTTAACCAAATTATAAGTATTGGCTTTAATCGCACCTATACTTTCTCTTCCACCGCTACCCGAACGATAAAACTTAATTGCTACATTTGCCCAATCATATCCGTTCTTTTTAAGAATTTTAATTCTTCGATGATGTTCAAAAATGACCTGAAACCCCTCTTGTTCAGTATAGTTAAAATATGACTTCGCGTAATCACAAAGGATTACAGCAGCTGCACTGGTATCTTTTTCATAGGTTTTCATTTCAAGATTTGCCTTATCTATTTTCTCAAATTTCATGGGTGGTTTTTGTGCCATTGTTTGAGAAACAATGAATCCAACAAACAAAATGATGGTGATAGAAAGCTTTCGCATGATTAATAGTTTTTAATTAGAAATTAGGTTTATTTTGAAAAATCTTTAGGGCTTCTCCACAAATGAGAATCAAAAAGAAATTTTTACTCAAAAAAGAATTTAATCAGGGGAGTTGAAATTCATTTATCATGCATAACGGCGAGCCAGAATTTCAATTGTAAACATAGTAAATTTTTAAAAAACTCACAAACACATGTGAAAAACATCCAATAAATCTATTAATCTACGAGATCATATTCAATTTTGGGGAGTTGAAATGCCTGACGATATTTCTTTAGTAAATGTATAAATTTTATTTAGACCCTCCCCCAACCCCTCCCTAAATTTAGGGAGGGGAGTATTTGTGATAAACTTAATTTTTGTTTTGGGAATTATTTTAAGCGCCTCCCTCTTGAGGGAGGGGTTGGGTGGGTCAATGATATGTGGTTTTGCAACTTTTGTGCATTGTTCTTCAATTTGTAAACTGAATATTGGGGTGGATCAGGAAGACTCAAACTGATTCTTAATTTTAGTTAATACCAGTCTAATATCTTTTAGCTCCTCATTCTTAATATGTAGCACTCGAAAACCTTTCGATTGAATAATCTCATCCCTCCATTTATCATGCTCTTGCTGGTAGTCATGAATCTTGCCATCTAATTCAATCACCAGTTTTTCTTCGTGACAATAAAAATCAGCCACAAAAAAATATAGATTTTTTCGATTTGATTCGTAAATAATGGGGTGTTGTCGTAAGAATTTTCGCCCTTTTATTTGACGTTTACGGAGGGAACTCCAAAGAATTATTTCTTCTTTCGTTTGATTATTCCTTAAACGACGAGTTATTTTTTTAAATCAGCGTACTTCATTGATGAAACTAGTATTTGCTAATTTATACCAAAATCAGAAATATGTTCCAATTTATCCTATGACAGGATTGAACAGATCAGGGTTGGTAAAGAATCTGAATGGTTTAAAAAAAATCTAAATTAGCGAATTTGCCATTCTTCCTTAAGCAATAGTAACTCATTAACTTTATTCGAATGCAATTTAAATTCCTCTTCCAAAAATTCGGCTTTTATTTCATTCACGGTTTCCTTAACTGACATCATACGCTCAGCTAAATAAGCCTTCTCACCAGCAAATGAAAAACCCTTGGTAAAATCACCTTTTGCAGCATTGAATAGGGCTTCGGCAATGCAGAATTGTACTTTTTTATAATCACAGGTTTTTAAACATTTCCATGGGCATTTTATAGGTTTTCTTTTACCGGCCTGAATTTCACGAACAAAATCATTCGTGATTGTTCGGGCAGGAAGGCCGACAGGGCTGTCGATAATGACAATATCTTCTTTTGAGCAGTCTAAATAATTTTGCTTAAATTTTTCAGAAACATCACATTCATTGGTTGTAACAAATCGGGTTCCCATCTTCACTCCTTTTGCCCCTATACTCATGATTTCAAACACATCTTTTCCAGTGTAAATACCGCCTCCGGCAATTACAGGAATTTCCAATCCATATTTTTGCTCATAAGGGATAATCGCCTGTATAGTATCTTTAACGATAGCGGCTAAAGATATGCGCGACTCAACCAAATCATGCTTCTTAAATCCCTGATGACCACCTGATAGTGGGCCTTCTACAACCACCGCATCGGGAACCCGATTATATTTATTTGACCACGACTGAAAAATTATATTAGCAGCACGGCCTGAAGAAACTTTAGGCAAAAATTTCGTTGTTTTTGATTTCAAAAATGATGGGGGCAGGTTTAGGGGAAGTCCTGCTCCCATCGTAACCACATCAACCCTCTCATCAATTGCCACCCTCAATAAATCCTCAAAATCGGTTACTGCAAGCATAATATTTACACCAATAACACCATCGGTTTTTGAGCGTGCCTTTCTAATCTCTTTTCTAAGTGCAATTTTATTTGCATTTTTAAAATTCTTTCTGTAATCCGGTTCTGTCATACCAATACCTACGGCCGAGATAATACCTATACCGCCCTCATTAGCCACAGCCGATGCCAACCCTGAAAGAGAAACACCAACACCCATTCCACCTTGAACAATAGGCACGCTAACACTTAAATTTCCAATTCTTAAACTATGCATTCTCTTTTTTTAATTTTATAAAACCTCTTTAAACACTTTTCTAAAATGATATCCATATACCGAATAAGTAATTGCCATTGGAAACATTTTAGGACGGTTTTTTAAGGTCCAAAAAAACAATTCCCAATAATATTTTCTATAAGGATCAATTAATCCAAGCTTGAAAATCGACTTAATAAATGCTAATAAAATTTCTGGACGAAGCTTCGACTTATGTTTTCGACTGGGATTAAATCGCTTAATAAAATCCAGGACTCTTTTATAATATTCTTTGCCTCCATAAATTCCATTGATAACTTTCTCATAACCCTCAATCAATTGTTCTTTATTCATTTTTGGGATAAAATTCAAGGTAAAATCGGTATTATTTCCACTCATTTCTTTTGTTATTCTACCCTCTTTCACCAGCCTTTTATAAAGCATGGTTCTCTTTGGTGCATTTAATAAACCTACCATGGCAGAAATAACCCCGGTATCACGAATAAAATCAATCTGTTTTTGGAAAACATTCGGAGAATCACTATCAAATCCAAGGATAAAACCTCCGGAAACTTCCATTCCTTTATCTTGAATTTTTAAAATACTTTCCGAAAGGCTTCTATTTGTATTTTGAATTTTACCACATTCTTTTAAACTAGCTAATTCGGTAGTTTCAATTCCGATAAAAACATTTGTAAAACCAGCTCTTATCATTAAATCCATAAGCATTTCATCATCCGAAATATTAATTGACACCTCAGTTGTGAAGGTAAAAGGGTAATCCATATCCTCCATCCAACGAATGATTTCAGGAAGCAAATCATTTTTCAATACCGTTTTATTTCCAATAAAATTATCGTCAACGAATGAGACGCTTTTTCGCCATCCGGTTTTGTATATCTCCATTAACTCATCAATAATTTGTTTGGAAGACTTTGACCTTACTTTATGACCAAACAATGCAGTGATATCACAAAATTCACAATTAAAAGGGCAACCTCTTGTGTACTGCAAATTCAAGGTGTCATATTTATCAATTTTCACCAGCGAATAATCAGGGATTGGGGAGTCCTTAAGTTCAGCAAATTCAGTGGTTTGATATCTCTTTTCTGGATTACCTTTTATTAAATCATTAATAAAATCGGGCAATGTTAATTCGGCTTCATTTAAAACAAAATGATCAACATCAGGAAATCGTTCAGGTTCTTCGGTGAACAAAGGTCCTCCGGCAACAATGGTTTTATGATGAGCTTCACATCGATGAAAAATTTCATTTACCGAATCTGATTGAACATTCATAGCACTAATAAAAACATAATCTGCCCACAAAATGTCTCTCTTTTTAAGTGTTTCAATATTTAAATCAATCAACTTTCTAGACCAATCTGCCGGCAACATTGAAGAAATAGTGATTAAACCCAATGGAGGATTTACAGCCTTTTTTGAAACAAACTTCAGGGCATGTTTAAAGCTCCAAAAAGTATCGGGGTATTGCGGATAAACAAGTAGGATTTTCATAATGATAATTTATTGTGAGAAACCTTGATTTTACTCGATTTATGATTTGAAGGCTTAGCCATCAAATCAGCATTTAAGGTAAATGACCTAAGTATTTGATGAAATGCACTAGCAAATTCTTTAAGGGCCTGTGGTAAATTTGTTTTTTCGAATTTAGTTGGGTGAACAAGGCCCATTAAACAAACCTGCCTGACCACTTTTTTCTGTGACTTAAAATGCAGGTTAATGATAGTTTCTACACCGTATCGCGATGGCCTGATCCGATCGAGTAATGGCAAAATATCTACTTTTCTGAGTGCCCTTTGCCCGGTAAATATTTTGAATGGATTAATATTCCGGTTTATTAAAGTTTCGGAAGGTTGCCCCAAAACCATATCGGCTCTACCACTAATGATAGGTGCCACAAGATGGTTGGCATGGCGCTTAAGAAAATTACTCAGATCGGCATCAATGAAAACAATAATTTCAGAATTTGACATTTCAACTCCTCTTGCCATTGCATAACCTTTCCCTCTATTTTTTAAAAAATGAGCACTTTTAAAATTTACTTCATTCTTCAAATTTTGTATGAGAAAACCCGTCGCATCTGTTGAACCATCATCTATCACTATTATTTCGTTAAAAGCTCCAGTGTAATAAACATTCTTAACAACATTTACAATGGTTTTTTCTTCGTTAAAAGCACAAATAATTGCCGTAGTAGTATTCTTCATATTTAAAAAGTTTTATCCATTCATTTCGACAAAACTATTTATGTTTTTTAATGAAGAAATATTTTAGGGACAACCTAAAACCCAATAGGGATGAAATTGTAAAATAGGGATGAAGAAGATTTATTTAGGGGTGAATAGGTAAGCTACTTTATTAGCTTTTTAAAGCCATCGATATATTTTGGAGACACAAAAACCGGAAAATCTACATCTTTAAACTCTAATTTCAAGCCTTGTGAATTTCCCTGTATTTCGACAACATGGTTGATGTTGACGATAAATGTTCTGTGACACTTAATAATAAAATCAAACTCCTGGATTGCTAATTCAGCATTATTTAAAGAACTTCTAACCATTTGCTTATTAACTATTCCATCAGCTAAAAAGTAAACCTCAATATAATTATCTGCAGATTTTATAAACAACAGAGAATTCGCATTAACCAACAAGTCATCCTTTTTGTAATCAGATTTAATATGTATCAATTTCTCTTTCTGTTGCCGACCTTCATTAAGCTTTTTGTTGAGTAGCTGAGCTGATTTTAAATGAGATTTCAGCAGTCTTTCCTGGTTGATAATGATAAGAACTGATACCGGTAGAAAACCGAGCAGAATAATCCGGGCTATATCATAAAAGTTAATATCAATCAACCCAAACAATTTTGAGTAAAAAATTAAATCACTGCCCGAAATCGTAAGCAGAATCCATATATTCCAAAATATTTCGCGTTTTATATTCCACACGCTATTGTCAAATATTTTTGGAAACAAACTGGGTAAAACCATCAGGTTTAGACTGAGAACCAAGAAGGTTGATATGGCAAGCCCGGTTACGAGGTAGAATACCTGTTTGCTCGTAAAGGAGCTAATCTCGATGGGTTGAAAAAGCAATAAAAAAGCAAGCACACCTAAACTAATAAATAAAATTATTTTGGCGTTATGCCTAAGATCCTCATTAAATGGGTATGGTTTTTTAAGGAAGTTGCTCATTTTTCTTGTTCTATCAGGGTCAGTTGCCACCGATGCATACCAAAGATAAACACAACTTTTATCTATTAAAACAAAATGAATGAAATAATTCCTGTCTGAAGATTAGTTAAGCACCCAGTTAATTGCTGCTTCCAGGGTAGAAAAAGGCTTTGAAAGATAGCCGTTTGATTTGGTTTCGACCAAAGAGGGTATGATTATGTCCTTCGGATTATCAGTAATTATCGCAATTTTCAATCCCCCGAACACCTCAAGGTGATCTTCATAAAAATCTGCAATTTGGGTATGTTCGTCAATCTTTATATCAAAAGTAGCAGCCTTATAATCTAAAATTACCCCTCTCACATTCTTTGGTACTAATTGTTTGGCGAAAGCATATTCCCATGATGCAGTTATATCAAGGATTGAGATTTTACCAACATAATATTTATATAAAATCCCAGATGAGGGGTCAAATTGGTAGCTGAATTTTTTACTCATTAACTTCTTCTATTTAACCGACATCAATTATATCGGTGCGAACATCATGAAAACAGAAAACTTACAACTTGTTTTTTGTGAGATGTTCAAATAAGTTATATTATAGATAAGCTATAATGGTTTATTGCAAAGGTTGATCGAATAATAGCAATCGACTCACATTAAGAATTATTTAATCGTCATAATCATCATTGGGTTCTTCCTCAATGACTTCATCTTCTGAATATTTATCTTCGTATTCTTCTTTAATATCATCTTTAAGCATCCCGTCGTCGTCATAATCATCATCATCATCAACTATTTTCTGAGCTTTGCTAACCGACATTTTAATAAGATAGTAATAATCTTCTGTTTCGAAAGGCAAAGCACTTACACGCTCTCCATTTTTATTGGTAAAACTAATAAGTGAGGTGCTAAATCCTTCTGAATACTCTAACTTGATTTGCTCCTTAAGTTCTTCACTCAGTTTTTCGTAATCTTTAATAATTCTAGGTTTGTTTTTCGATTCCATTTATCAATTTTTTTGGAGTTGTTACCACCCCAGTAAATATGCAAATATCATTGGTGCTACTATCGTTGCATCCGATTCAATAATGTATTTTGGAGTATCAATCCCTAATTTACCCCATGTTATTTTTTCGTTTGGCACAGCTCCAGAGTAAGAGCCAAAACTTGTTGTTGAATCACTAATCTGGCAAAAATAACTCCAGAATGGTGTATCCGTTCGCTCTAAATCCTGATATAGCATGGGTACCACGCAAATTGGAAAATCACCTGCGATTCCGCCTCCAATTTGGAAAAAGCCGATACCTTCACTACCAGCATTAGCTGTGTACCAATCCGCAAGGAAGGTCATATACTCAATTCCTGACTTCATGGTTGAAGGCTTTAACTCCCCTTTAATACAATACGAAGCAAAGATATTTCCCATGGTTGAATCTTCCCATCCAGGCACAATAATAGGTAAGTTTTTCTCAGCAGCAGCAAGCATCCACGAATTTTTTGAATCAATTTCGTAGTATTGTTCCAATACACCGGAAAGCAACATTTTATACATAAATTCATGTGGATAATATCGCTCACCTTTTTGCTCAGCTACTTTCCAAATTTCGAAGATATGCGACTGTAATCGCCGGAATGCTTCTTCTTCAGGAATGCAGGTATCAGTAACTCTATTCAATCCACCTTCTAATAAGTCCCATTCATCCTGTGGTGTTAAATCACGGTAATGCGGAACCCTTTTATAGTGTGTATGCGCAACCAGATTCATTAAATCTTCTTCCAAATTAGCCCCTGTACAACTAATGATATGAACTTTATCCTGGCGAATAATTTCAGCCAATGATTTACCCAACTCAGCGGTACTCATCGCACCGGCAAGTGTAATCATCATCTTTTTTTTCTCATTCAAATGTTTTTCGTAGCCTTTGGCTGCATCTACTAAACTGGCTGCATTAAAATGTTTGAAGTGTTCGAGCATAAACTCGCTTATCGGTCCTCTATTTTCCATGCTTACTGAATTTATAACTTAGCATTTTGTAATATAATTTAGCCACTAAAAAATTAGGGGCTTGCAATCCTTCAATTGGTGCCAATTCAACAATGTCAAAACCAAGCACATTTTTCTGTTCGAATACTTTTTTTAAATACTTTATCATTGGATTCCAAGTCAATCCACCTGGCTCAGGAGTACCCGTTGCCGGCATTATGGAAGGATCAAAAACATCCAAATCGACTGTAATATACACTTTATCCGACATCAGATCAATGGATTTTTGCATCCATTCATACTGACTACAAATATCTTCTGCAAAAAAACATTTCTTTTTATTCAAAAATGGTTTTTCAACAGTATCCATACTTCGAATTCCAACCTGAATTAGATTTGCATTTTTTGATGCTTCATGAACAGCACAGGCGTGATTATATTTTGAGCCATCGTAAGATGGGCGCAAATCTGCATGTGCATCTAACTGTAGAATGGTGATTTCAGGATATTTTTCGTAAAAGGCTTTGAGGATACCAATACTTATAGAATGCTCTCCCCCAAAAAAAGTCAGAAATTTATTTTGCTCAACCAGTTTTTTCGTGCTTTCGTAAACAGCTTCAAAAACTGCCTCTGGTGTAGATTTCTCAGCTATTTCGGTAATGATATGAATGCCATTTTTGTAAACTTCCGAATCGGTTTCAATATCGTAAAGCTCCATGTTTTCAGCAGCCTCAAGGAAAGCTCCAAAAGCTTGATCTGCACCCTTGCCCCAGGTACTGGTACCATCATAAGGTATTGATTGTAATAGCACTGCTGCTTTTTCAAAAGATGCAAATTGATCTGTTATGCCACCAAAATTTCTCATTCCGTATAGCCTAAGATATTAAACATTTCTGTAACCGATTGTTCATTGCGATAAACATAATCGAAAAAATTTCCTTTTTCATCACGATCGATAATTACATGAGCAGGTGATGGGATTAAGCAGTGCTTGATACCTCCATAACCACTCAACGAATCTTGATAAGCACCTGTATGAAAAAATCCAAGATATAAAGGTTCTTCTTCTTCATCTTTATAGCGTGGCAATAAAACTTCCTGATTTAAGTCCTCCGAATTATAATAATCTGAGTGATCGCAACTGATCCCTCCAATATTAACACGGGTGTATTCATTATTCCATTTATTGATGGGAAGCAAAATAAACTTTTCATGTGATGACCAGGCATCCGGAATGGTATTCATCAAACTATTGTTGATGATATACCAAAGTTCAGTATCATTTTGTTGTTTCTGTTCCAGCACCTTAAAAATGATGGCACTACTTTCGCCTACGGTATATTTGCCAAACTCAGTAAAGATATCAGGTTCATCAACTTTGTCATTTTCACAAGCTTCTTTTATGTTTTTAATGATCTCGTTGATCAGATATTCATAGTCATACTCAAAGCCTAAATGATTTCGAATTGGGAAACCACCACCCAGGTTTAACGCGTGTAATGAGGGCGATTGCTTTTTAAGCTCGACATACAGCTTAAGGGCTTTCTGGAATTCACCCCAGTAATAAAGGCTGTCTTTAATTCCGGAATCCACAAAAAAGTGGAACATCACCAATTCAATCTGTGGATTATCTTTGATGTTCTCATTGAAAAAATCCATCATCTCTGTATTAGGAATACCCAATCGGGACGTGTAGTAAGATGATTGTGGTTCTTCATTGATTGACATTCTTAAGCCAATTTTCACTTTCTGATCACCTGCGAAATGCTGTATTCTGGCCAATTCTTTCTGGCTATCGAGTATGATAATAGAATTTTTAAAGCCTTGTTTTTGAAGGAGCAGAATTTTTTGAATATACTCATCGGTTTTATATCCATTATGTATAATGATGCGAGAAGTGCTTAACTTTTTACTCTTATGTAAATTAAGAATCAAATCAATATCGAAAGATGAAGAAGTTTCCAAGTTAACATTATGGCTTAAAGCTTCTTTTAATACGTGATGAAAGTGATTACATTTTGTACAATAACAGTAAAAATATTTTCCTTTATAACCATTATTACGGATGGCTCTGTTAAAAAGATTTCGGGCTTTTTTAATCTGATCACCAATTTTTGGAAGATAAATCAAATTAAAAGGGGTTCCGTATTTTTCGATCAAATACTTTATGGAAATTCCATGAAAAGTTAAGTATTTGTCGCGTAAATCGAAACCTTCCTGTGGAAAGTAGAAACTTTGCTCTACAAGGTCAAAATAAGTATTTTTCATTCTTTATTATTATCAAATATGAGAATCAATAAGCATGTATTTCAATTTTTCAATTGAAAAATAAATTAAGAAAACTTTTAATTGATCGACCAAATTCGGGATTAATATTGATATAGAATTTACATAACAAATTAAAGGATTTGAGGCGTTGGTTCCCGTTCTTTCTTTTATAATAAAGTAATCATCTGATGTTTGATCACTTATAATTAGCCCTTTTAAAGAGCTAAGAATTTTACCCAAACCATTATAAATCAAATCACTGAAGTTAGTTACGTTCATCCGCTAGGTCATATATTATAATTTTAGAAAAGTGCGCAAATTTATAAATTAAATCTAAAAATAAGGACTTTTTTTTCATTCCTGCAATTTTTTATCAATTGAGTTAAAAATAATAGGGTTAAAATTAAATCCCACTTCTTTAATCAGCCCGATAAAATAGCGATTCATGCCAGATCAAAAATCTCTGATCTCCATATTAAAATAATTGGCTCTCATTTTGTTATAAGCAAACAAACAAAGCATGTCACTATATTTACCAAACTTACATTTACAGTTGTTAATTTCAATTTTTAATTCTATTTTTGCACCCTCAAAAAAGAGTCAAAACCTATAAAATCTACACATATGCAAAACAAAGGAGCTATCAAATTTTTTGCTATTGCCTTTGCGCTGGTTTGTTTATTCCAGCTATCGTTCACTTTCGTGAGTAATAAGGTACAAAAAGATGCTCGGGAATATGCCACCCAAGATATTAGCCAACAATTGGCAGTTAGCATGGCCGAAAGAAATACCTTAGAAGAAGGCCGCTTACTTGATTCTATTGTAAAAGAAAGAAAAAAGTATTATCTGGACTCAATTGCAAACGAAGAAGTTTTTAATATTTTATTGCGATCGTACACTTTTAAAGAATGTCAGGAACGAGAAATAAACCTTGGCCTTGACCTTAAAGGTGGGATGAACGTTACCCTTGAGGTAAAAGTAGCAGATATCGTTAGGGCCTTATCAGGTAATAGCGAAGATGTCGTTTTTAACCGAGCAATCGCGTTAGCCACCGAAAAACAAAGCAATAGTCAGAGAGACTATGTAACTTTATTTGGCGAATCTTTCACCGAAGTAGATCCAAATGCACAACTTTCAGCCATATTTACTAAAATTGAATTTCGCGATCGTATTAAATACAACTCAACCAATGCCGAAGTTTTAGCAATTATTCGTGAAGAGACTAATGGTGCAATTGATAGGGCTTTTAATATTTTAAATACCCGTGTTAACCGTTTTGGTGTGGCACAACCTAATATTCAACGTATTCCGAATACAGGTAGAATTTTAGTTGAGCTTCCCGGTATTAAAGATCCTGACAGGGTTCGTAAATTATTACAAGGAACTGCCCAATTAGAAATATGGGAAAATTATCTATTCAATGAATTACAAGGCTTTTTCACAGATGCGAATACTCGCTTAGCAACGATTATTGAGAGTGAAAGAGTGCTTACGGATGTTGGAACTCCTGCTGAAAGCGTTACCACTGCTGATCCTGAAACTCAAACCGCAAGCGAAGAATCTGCTTCTTCATTACTTGAGCAATTAACATCAGATTCAACTGTTCAGGAACAGCCTACTCAAGATCAATCATTTGCCGAATATGAAAAAGCAAACCCACTTTATGCTTACTTAACTCCTGCCTTTTTCCAAAACGAACAAGGCCAGTATGTTGCAAGCGATGGGGCAGCAGTTGGATTTGCCTACATTAAAGACACGGCTAGAGTAAACAGTCTTTTAGCTAAGGTTCTTACAATTTTTCCTAGAGATTTAAAATTAGTTTGGACTAATAAACCTGAGAGTCATCGTCCTGATATGCTAGAACTCGTTGCATTAAAAGCTTCTCGTGATGGCGGACCAGCCATGTTAGGTGATGTGATAGTTGATGCACGACAGGATTATAATCAACAAGGGCAACCAAGTGTTAGTTTAGGAATGAATTCAGATGGAGCCAGGGATTGGAAACGATTAACAGGAGAAAATATTGGTCGACAAGTTTCAATTGTTTTAGATGATTTAGTATATACCCATCCCAATGTAAGCTATGAAATTGCTGGTGGCCGTACAGAGATTTCCGGTGGAAGCATGACCATTGAAGAAGCGAAAGACCTTGCAAACATCTTAAAGGCAGGTAAATTACCTGCTCCGGCAAGAATTCTTGAGGAAGAAGTTGTTGGACCATCATTGGGTAGAGAGGCAGTTAATGCAGGTTTATGGTCATTCGTAATTGCATTTATACTGGTACTGGTTTATATGATTTTTTATTACAACAAAGCTGGTATGATTTCCGACTTAGCGCTGCTAACCAATATGTTTTTTCTATTTGGTGTACTTGCCTCACTTGGTGCTGTTTTAACCTTACCTGGTATTGCCGGTATCGTTTTAACCTTAGGTATGGCTGTTGATGCCAACGTAATTATTTATGAACGTATAAAGGAAGAAATTAGAGCCGGTAAAGGGATGCGTTTAGCCATACAAGATGGATATAAAAATGCCTATTCAGCGATTATTGATGGTAACGTTACCACTTTGCTAACAGGTATTGTTTTATATGTTTTCGGATCAGGACCAGTTCAAGGTTTTGCAACCACACTTATTATTGGTATTGTTTCATCGCTTTTCACAGCCATCTTTATTTCAAGAATTATTTTCGGATGGATGCTGGATAGAAACATGACTTTAAACTTTGCCAATTCAATAACTCGAAACTTCCTTTCAAATACGAATTTCAATTTCTTAAAGATTAGAAAAATAACTTACGCAATATCAGCTGTAATCATTATTATAGGTGTTGGATCTTTAGTAATGAGAGGACTAAGCTACGGTGTTGACTTTACTGGAGGAAGAACTTATGTTGTTCGCTTCGATCAGGATGTTTCAAGTGATGAAATTCGTCAGGCTTTAACAGCCGAGTTTGAAAATGACGCACCAGAAGTTAAAACGTTCGGACCACTACGACAGGTAAAAGTCACAACAAAATATATGATTGACGATGATGGGGATGAAGTAGACGGGATTATCCAGAACAAATTATTTAACGGAGTTAAACAGTTTTATGTCGATCAAAACATCAAATACACCGACTTCAGTACTGATATTGAAACCGATGAAAAAATGGTTGGTATTTTAAATTCACAAAAAGTTGGACCAACCATTGCCGATGATATTCGAAATAAATCAATCATGGCCATTACCTTTGCTTTAATCGTGATCTTTATGTATGTAGCGGTTCGATTTAAAAAATGGCAATTTGGTATTGGTGGTGTAGCTGCTTTGTTTCATGATTCATTAATTACGATTTCGTTGTTTTCATTGCTTTATTCAATCATGCCTTTCAACCTCGAAATTGATCAGGCTTTTATTGCAGCAATTCTTACCATCATTGGATACTCAATTAATGATACGGTAATTATCTTCGATAGGATTCGTGAATATACAGGATTATATCCGAAGAAAGCCTTTAGTGAAAACTTAAACAATGCATTAAATAGCACCTTAGCTCGTACAATCAATACATCAGGCACAACCCTGGTAGTTCTTTTAACCATCTTTATTTTTGGTGGAGAAGTAATTCGAGGATTCACTTTTGCTTTATTAATTGGTGTTTTAGTGGGTACTTATTCTTCATTATTTATTGCAAGCCCGATCGCTTACGATTTAATTGGAGAGAAAGCATTGGCAAAAATTGTGGATAAACCTGAAGGAAAGAAAAAGAATAAAAAATAATCTACCTCATTATTTAAGAGAGATTCTTAAATAACATAGTTTTTTCAGCCTCATTCGAAATGCATTTTGGATGAGGCTGATTTGTTATTTATACCCTGACTTATAATTCCGTTTATAAACTAATTCAGCCATTTAAATCTTAGAATGATCTTATCAATTGTTAGAAATTAACTTCATTTTGCCTTTGCGCTATTCTTGAGCATTCCTATGATTGACACAATATCTTTAGCTATTTTTTTCTAAAACAGCGACATTTATAGAATTTGGTATCAATAGATATAAGCTTACAGCTTGAACTTTATAAAAAATGTCGTCACTTCATAAAATACATGGTAAAATACTTCCCCCAATATTATGATATGAGATCATCAGCATATATGTTTTTTTAAGAAAAGAATTTGATCAGTTGATTAAGGCCATGAAGAGATACGGCCATTGGGTTACTAGACTAATTAACTACTGAATTGTAATTATTGTGAACATATAAAATTCGCAAAAAATAAATAACAGTTTTAATTAACCTAAACCTATTCTTATGAAATCAAAACAAATTTTTATGTTTTTTTTGATTCTGTTTTTCGCGAGCATATTTGTATCCGCGCAATCAGTTTCAGAAAAAAGTACCGCTATTAAATTAAATTTGGGGGCATCAACACCCTTTGGGTTACCAGCCGAAAGCTCATCTATTATTCCGAATATAGGAGTTGACTTTAACTTCGGTGATTTTGGAGTTCGGGCAGCAGGGAAATTTTTTAAAACAAATCCTGAATTTGATTATAATGCTTATTTATCTCCAATCAGTAATTTTGTTACTCAATCCGGAAACGAAAAGCATTCAAACCTTACCATTGGGATTAACCCATATCTTAATTTGCCCATGGAAGGGTTCACGCTTCAGCCTTCCTTTGGTATTCATTATTTATCGCAAAATGGGGCTGACCTTATGGCAAACTATGGCACCTTGGCACCCGGTTCAATTTTAAATGCAACAGGTGGTGATCCAAAAAGATCAGCCGTTATTCTTGCCCCCGGCGTGAGGGCATTATTTGGCGATGCCAATAAACCTCTACGTTTCTTTGCCGAAGCAGGCTATTCAATGCCCATAGGCATTAAGGAGTATAATATAACTACCCGAAATTTGGATGGTGTTTTACTCCCTGATGGCAGTATCGATCCTGATTTAATGGAAATGGGAACTACCCTCAGGCATACCGAAAAAATGTTTCCACCCAATTTTTGGATTGGGATTGGGCTGGAATTGAATATTAATTCTTTATTTAAGAATACTGCATCAAAAAACAATAGTACTCTTCCTGATCAAAACAATGATACAATTGATATTGATAAAAATATTTTATCGATCAAATTAATTACACCAACAGATACGATAAGTGACACAAAACCAACCTTCGAATGGAAAGCAAATAGACCAATCTCAAAAGATGTTACATACACCGTAAAGGTTATTCCATTGTTCGAAGATCAAAAGCCTGAAAATGCAATTAAAATGAATAAAGCTTCTTGGGAAGTTACAGGCCTAAAAGAAACCCTTTTGCCATATCCTTCTAATACTTCACCATTAGATTCAACGCTAAATTATATCTGGGTAGTATACGCTATTCACATAAATGGCCAGGTTCTCGCTAGTAGCAGTTTACAATTATTTTCATTCTGCTTCTGTCTGATGCACTTTCCCGGACCTCAACCAATAATTAAATGTCAAACAGATCCTCAGTTTGATATTCAAGCACCTGGTAGTATTTTTGGATGGTACTGTGCACCAGAATATGCTTGGTATGTAAATGGAATTCAAATTGGGAGTTGGTCAAATTCAAATTCACACCTTACAATAAATCCATCCTCACTATTATTATTTCCTCAAATAAATTCTATTTGGTGGAAGGCCAGATCTGGAGGTATTATAAAATGCCAGACAGAAATATTAGTAACCGTTTATCCGCACCTAAGCGCAGAAATATATGAATGGCTTCCTGGCATAATAGGGTCGCAAATTACTGAAATCTGCAGAATTGGGGCAGATGCCACACTATATGTTCCTAACCAGCTACCTCTTGGTTATGAATTCTTCTGGACATGGGATGATAACACAGGACAATCAGGCATACTAGGCATAGGAAATGCCAAGAATACTGGCCCAATTCAACCCACATGCCTGACGGGTCAATCATTTGTAACAAGGACTTATTCGGCACAAATAATTGGAACACCTCAGTGGCCCGCGAGTTGTCCAATAGATGACGTTCAGCTAATAGTCTGGTGTCCGACAAATGCAGGAAACATTGGCGTTACATCAAGTTCTCATACTGTTCAATCTGGAAATAATATATGTAGTGAACAAATTTATCCAATTAATCTTCAATTTGATCTATCAGGTAACATTGGAACGATACAAAGCTGGTACAGAGATCAAGTTCCAATTCCTTCTTCTTATGGAATGCCAACAATTATTGACGAAATTTGGGCTGCCGGAGATTACACATATAGTGTGGAGGTCCAAAATGGCTCAGGAACGGGTGCTTGCCAACCTGAAACAGCAATGGTTACGGTTACTATAGAAGATCCTTTAACTGCGACAATCACAAGCATCATTCCGGCTCATAATGATCCATTGTGGATTTGCCCTGATTCTGCAGTCCAACTTCAATTAAACCAACAACCAACTGGCACCCAAATGCAATGGGAATATCAGATAAATGGAGCTGGAAACTGGATTCAGGCCGGAAATGGTTCTATTCAGAATACAAATTCAATAGGTGTTTCTGGACCATATAATCCTGTACCAACACAAAGCTTATTCTGGAGAGCAATTGTTTCTTCTTCAGCTGCGATATGCAATCCTGACACAAGTGACATATTTCATATATATCTACACCCACCACCTAGCACACCAACTATAACACTTTCTTCAGCTTCAAGTTTACCTAAGTGTCCGAACGATGCAGTAGTGCTAAATGCTTCAACCCCAACTAGCGGCAATTCGCCCTTTAACTATCAATGGTACCACAACGGAATTTTATTATCTGGTGAAATAAACCCACAAATTACGGTAATTACACCCGGATTTTACGTGGTTGAAGTTTGGGCAGATGGACATTGCAGTTCATCAACATCATTGCCATTCAGAGTCACTAATTGTGAAATGGATCCGATTATCAGGGGTGCCTGTAGTACAGATGGATTGACAACAGTTACACTGACCGCTTTCCCTAATTCTTTTTCTAATCCGATGCCACAACCCTTCCCACCATGTAATGGCCCATATACTTATACCTGGATATCAAATGGAAGCATTATAGGTAATCAAGCAAGCATTACTGTAACACCATCAAGTACAACTACCTATTGTGTTAAAATTATTGATGGGCTTGGATGTCCTAAAACTGTATGTGCTATCATTAAGGTTTGTCAATAAATTTAAATACGGACACATCATTAAATGTTGATTAAAAAATAATTAAAGAAAAAAATTATGAAAATTATAATAAATATAAAGGTGAAAGGATTACCATTTATACTCGTTCTTTTACTTATCAATTTAGCTGCATTTAGTCGGCCCAAAATTGAAGATCCATTTAATCTCTGGTCAAACGGTTGCGATAATGCTGATTTCAACTTTGTAATCACACAAGGTTCGTTAAATGGTAATTGCTATTATGATATTGAATTTAATCAAATATATAATAACAATTTACCACTCTGTGATA
Source organism: Bacteroidales bacterium (assembly GCA_963675215.1). Taxonomy (GTDB): domain Bacteria; phylum Bacteroidota; class Bacteroidia; order Bacteroidales. Next base: position 1,686,191 of record OY775914.1, on the reverse strand, counting down.
AATACGATTTACCACATGGCATTTATCTTGAAATCGTTGGGGCCACCATAAGTTCCTCAGATATAACCTTACCAGGCTTTACTGGTAACACATGGCTGCAATCATCCCTGACAGATGTTTATTCAGGAAGCAATTACATTTATTGGTTAAGAGATCCCATTGGTAACAGTTGTTACGATGCAACGAACGCAATTCCTAGTAATCAGCCAAAAAAAATTAGGATATGGGTTAACCCTACTTCAAACTCTCAAACAGTTTATGTAAGAAATTTAACAGGGCGTGCTTTCTCTGTGGCAGGAGGACAACCACCTAACAATATTTCTGATTGGAATTTCCCACCATTCGAAGACAAATGGCATTGCGGTGATAGTAGGGTTTTTTCGGCTTCCTTAATAAATTATTCAATAGGTCCTGATACCGGAGTTTGTATCAATGATAACCTGATCCTAAATATTGCACCTGCCCCGCCAACAGGTTCTACAGTGGAATGGTATTACAGTTTAGACAACCCTTGCCCAAATACCAATCCACCAACAGGGTGGACAAACCCACCTTTTCAAGGTAATTTATTTAATACAAATTACCTGACCGAACCTGATTATTGTTTCGTGGCTAAAATTAAAACAGGATGTTTCACTTATTTTACCAATATAAAGCATATCAGTGTCTGTGAGGGTCCGCCAAATGTCTCAATCACTGCGAGCCCTAGCCTATCGTATCCAGCTTTAATAAACATGAACGGTGAACATCATGCCTGCCAGAGTTGGGAAGGAGAACTTAGTCTCAGCTCTCTTCCTCTCAATTGCAATACTTCAATTAATTGGCAGTCACGTACCAGGTATCAAAATGATAATTTTTGGGGTTCTTGGTCACCTTGGCTGGGATATATTTCGAGCAGCACCACGACCTCAATACAAACTGGATCATTATTTACATATGATAGTTGCGCAAAAATGGTTGAGTATAAAGTGATACTAAATAATGAATGTGGATCAGACAGTACAAATTTCGTGATAGTAATCGATAGAATTCCTGAGGGTGGCTTCATTACAACTTTAACCCCTGATCCCGTTGATGTCGGAATTGGAAATCAATTTAATCCTAGAGTATGCAAAGAAACAAGGTTAGAACATCACATTACGTGCGGAGAAACTCACCATTGGGAATCACGTGAAGAAACAATCCCATGTTCAGGTATTTATGGTTCTTGGACCGTCATCACTGGATCACATGGTACAAGTCAATGGTGGACTAATCAATATCCCTTAACCAGGACGACACAATATCGTGTTTTGTCTAAAAATGGTTCATGTAATGGTCCAACTAACACTACCTATTCAAATAGTATCACTGTAGAAGTAATTCCTGTTCCAACGGTTACTATTACTACAAATTCAAACCTAATTTGTGGCGGGTCATTTCCAACGCTAACAGCAAATACTAATCTACCTACTTCTTGCATAACGAATGCCCCATTAATATACGAATGGTTTAAGGATGGGGTTGGAATTCCTGGAGCAAATTCACCTACCTATATCGCAACTACTCCCGGCAATTACTACTTAATCTTTACGAGCCAACATTGTAACAAGTTTGTTAAATCAAATATCATTACCATTTGCAAACCCATTCTTAAAATTCTCGGGCCATGTTGCATTTGCCCTGACGAAACAATAATACTAGAAGCTAATATCACGAATATGGATGCTTGCAATGGAATATGCAGTGCAATTACTTATCAATGGTTCCGCGACGGGAATTTATTGCCAGGTGAAACCAACCAGCAAATTTCCATAACAAATTCAAGTGCAAATCCGCTGCAACTTCCTTCCGTATATTCTGTATCGGTTGTAATTTGTGGTACTTGCGACACAGAAAGCTATTTCAAACTCACATTATGCCCCCACCAGTGAGGAATAAATAAAAATGGCAATGCCTTTAGCGGATGACCCCAAGTCATCCGCTAATTTTTTATACCAAATTTTGCTATTTTTACATGCTCAATAAATAAGAGAATATTAATAAAGTGAAATAATAAAATCACTTCATTATCTTTGTTGCATAAATACGAATTAAATGTTCGAACCAATATTTTTATTTTTCGACATCAGTACCGGCGAAATTGTAATCATCTTAATGGTGGTCTTTATTGTATTTGGGCCAAGTAAAATTCCTGAATTATCGAAGAAGATAGGACGTGGAATTTATGAAATAAAAAGGGCTTCTAATGAAATTAAACGCGAAATTGATTCGGAAGTAAGAAAGCTGGAACGTGATGTGGATATCGACATCGATATTGAGCCTAAAAAGTCAGTTAAAAAGCATACTGCAAAAAAAATTGAAGAAAAATCGGAAACAGAAACAGCAGAGAATAAATAATTCTAAGAAAAAGTATCATGACCAATGATCTAAAACATAAGAATTATTTATCCCGATACGTTTCACCATCGGGATTCGTTCAACTAAAATTTTTAAATAAAATATTACGTTTAAAACTTAGTTTCACGAATAAATCCCATTTTTGATCGTTCTAAACTCATATCAACACTATTACAGATCAAATGAATAAATTTCTTTCATTCATATTCTTCCTCCTCATTTTTATACCTGCGCAAGCACAGAAAAAACATATAAAGGCCGCCGATGATGCCTTTAGTACCAAAAAGTACGCAACTGCTATCGATCATTACCGCAAGGCCTATACAAAAGTTAAAAAAGATGTGGATGAAAAAAATCGCATTAATTTTCAGTTAGCCGAATGTTATCGTTATACAAACAATATTCGACGAGCAATTATTCAATATAAACGTCTGGCAAAAATTAATTATCAGGAAAAAGAACCTTTGATCCTTTTGCATCTGGCAAACGCACTAAGATCGGATGAAAATTATGAAGAAGCACTTGTCTGGTATAAAGCTTATCAGGAATTGGTACCAGATGATTCCAGAGGAGCAAATGGGATAAGTTCTTGTACATTAGCTCCTGAATGGGAACAAAACCCTACAAATTACGAAATTGATAATTTAAAAAAACTCAATTCTCGTGAGGATGATTTTTCTCCTGCTTATGCAAATACAGCACTCAATACGATTATTTTCACCTCAAGCAGAGCAACCGCAACAGGAACCCAAAAAGATGAATGGACAGATCAGGATTTCAGTGATTTATTCATTACCCGCCAGGTACGAAAAGGAAATTACACACCTCCTGTTTTATTCGATAATGCAGAAGACGCTGGAGATAATGAACTGAAAATTAACAGCAGTGGTAATGAAGGAACGCCTCAGCTTAACTCAAGTTTCACCACTATTTACTTTACGCGTTGCGCATCAAACGGAAAAGAGAAACAGGGTTGTAAGATTTACAGTTCTGCACGAAGCGGCAGAAATTGGTCGCGGCCAAAAGCATTGCAATTTGGCAAGGATACTTCTACAGTAGCTGGTCACCCAAGCATAAGTGATGATGAATTAACAATATATTTTTCTGCCGAGAATAGAAAAGGATACGGAGGTAAAGATATCTGGATGGCTAAGCGTAAACTTAAAAGCGAATCTTTTGGTGATCCAATAAATCTAGGTGCGGAAGTAAACACCGAGGGTGATGAAATGTTTCCATTTTTACGTAATGATACCCTTTTGTATTTCTCATCCGATGGACATATCGGTATGGGTGGTTTGGATATTTATCGTGCCACTTATAAATCCTCATGGAGGAATGTTGAAAATTTAAGGTCGCCCCTTAATACCAATGGCGATGATTTTGGAATTATTTTTCATCCGGAAAAAGAAGAAGGCTATTTTAGCTCCAATCGAAAAGGTGCCCGAAAAAGTGACCTTTATTCTTTCTTCCAACCGGTGATTGAATATTCCATCGAAGGAATAGTGAAAAATGAAAATTCTTTGCTTTTTATTGAGGATGCTGAGATTGCGCTGGCTGCATCAAACGGAACAAATTATACAACTCGCACCAATGCAGAAGGCAAATATCAATTTGGTCCCTTGCAGGTAAAGCCCAATTTTGATTATGAAATTTATGTGAGCAAGGATGACTTTTTTGCTCAGAAGCAAAATATTTCGTCTGAAGAAATTACAATTCAGCAAGACGTAAAACAAAATTTCAACCTGTTACCACTTCCATCAGAACCTATCGTATTACCAGATATATTATACGATTTAGGAAAATGGGAACTTAAACCTCAATATCAGGATTCTCTGCAGGGGCTTATCAAAACCATGGATGAAAATAGAAACTTGGTAATAGAACTTGCTTCGCACACAGACTCTCGTGATACGGATGAACGGAATGATATTCTTTCTCAACGACGAGCCCGATCAGTAGTAGAATATTTAATTTTGAGAGGGATTGATCCTGACAGATTAATTGCCAAAGGATATGGTGAAAGGCAGCCTCGTGAGTTAAGAAAAGACATTGTTAAAAATCGGATTTTGTTTAGAAGCGGAACTATTCTGAATGAAGAATTCATCAATAATTTAAGAACAAATTCAGAGATTGAAGCTGCTCATGAATTAAATAGACGCTCTGAATTTAGAATTCTGAACAAAGATTTTCAAACAAAAACCACAAAAACAGATTTAAACCCTGAAGAAGTTGCAATTAAACTTAACCCCATAAACAATGAAATTCCATTAACGTTTGATGAGCAAGGGAATGTTAATGCCATTTGTTTTATCAATGATCGTTCAACACCATTCACCTATTCTGAATATTATAATGCCGAAATTTCTTTACGTCAAGCATTACGATTATTGAATGATGGTGATATAGACAAAAATGATTTTATTGGAGATAGCGAAAAAGCGCTTGCCAACGGAACCATTGCCAATCATTCAGTTATCAATATAAAAAAACTAAGCATTGCCGATAAGACCCTAGAAAATATTGAAGTAACTGTAAACAATCGCTTAAAAAAATCATTTCAATTTGGAAGTGCTGTTTTATCAAAGTTTGGTACTTTTACCATTGATAAAGAAGCCAATAAAATAATCTTTCATTAAGTCATTCATCAATGCCAATCGAATCGAGATATCAACAAAGGGGAGTATCCGCAGGGAAAGAAGACGTTCACAATGCGATCAGGAACATTGACAAAGGTTTATTCCCTAAAGCATTTTGCAAAATCATTCCCGATATTCTCGGAAAAGATGAAGATTACTGCAATGTAATGCATGCCGACGGAGCCGGAACCAAATCGGCTCTGGCCTATTTATACTGGAAAGAAACAGGTGATTTATCGGTTTGGAAAGGTATTGCACAAGATGCCATCGTAATGAACCTGGACGATTTGCTTTGTGTAGGAATTACAGATAATATACTTCTCTCTTCAACTATTGGGCGGAATAAACAATTGATACCCGGAGAAGTTATTGCAGCCATCATTAACGGTTCGGAAGCTTTTTTAGAAGAGATGAGAATGCATGGAATTGGGATACATTCAACGGGTGGTGAGACTGCAGATGTCGGTGATTTGGTTAGAACCATCATTGTTGATTCAACTGTAACTGCCCGATTAAAAAAATCTGAAGTCATTTCGAATCATAACATTAAAGCTGGCGATGTAATCGTAGGATTGGCATCAGATGGTCAGGCCAGTTATGAAACGGAATATAACGGAGGCATGGGTAGCAATGGCTTAACCTCAGCCCGTCATGACGTTTTTGCGAAATATCTGGCTGAAAAATACCCTGAAAGTTTTGATCCGTTAATTCCTTCGGGCTTGGTTTATTCGGGAGGATTAAAACTAACTGACCCAACGGAGATGGATGTTGTAAATGCCGGAAAAATGGTGTTATCTCCTACTCGAACTTATGCTCCAATCATCAAGAAAATGCTAGATAAATATCGTTCAGATATTCACGGCATGATTCATTGTAGTGGAGGGGCTCAAACTAAAATTCTTCATTTTATTGATAATCTTCATATCATAAAAGATAATATGTTTGTCCTTCCTCCGCTGTTTAAAATGATCAGAGAGCAATCAGGAACTCCTTGGACCGAAATGTACAAAGTATTTAATATGGGGCATCGCATGGAATTGTATGTACCCAAAGAAATTGCCACAGACTTGATTGAAATCTCAAAGTCGTTTAAGGTTGATGCTAAAATTATTGGTTACTGTGAGGAATCGGAAAGTAAAAAACTGACGATTAAATCTGAGTTTGGAGAGTTTGTTTATTAGTTCAACCTAACATCCAAACTTAGGTGTTTTTGATAATTTAGCTAAACCTAATAATTTGCTATTTTAAAAAACATAATGAACTTAGATAAAGGATTTGATTTAATTCACTTGTAAGTTCTCCACCCTTTTTAATAAAAAATCAGAGAGGAAATAAACGAGAATGTGGACAAATTGATTAAAATATTTGTTTTTGCAACTTTATTGTTGTATTATTGCCAACAATAGCTATTTATTAAACGTTTCCAAAAACACCTAATATTTGAAATTATGTTAATTCGAGAAGGATTTAATCCCGTAATTAGAAAATCAAGATTTAGTAAAACATGGATTCTAACACAGAAGTTGCAAATTTTTTGCAAAACCTAAAAGAAAAATTAAAATGTTTTGTTCCTGATGTAGTATTTCGCCCAAGAAGTAAAAACAATGAAACACTTATCAAACTTAATATTACACCAGACAAAAGAAAAAAATATTTAAGTAATTTAAAAGTTGAAGATTATATCAGTGGTCCAAATGTTGATACTTTCGATCCATCCAAACCTAAATACTATGAGTTTGGGTTGTCAATAAGAAATGAGGAAATTTATATAAAAATAAATCTTGGCAAACCCAACAAACCGATTGATTGTATGTCATTCCACATTGCAGAAAAGAAAATAAACTACCCTTTTAAAAAAGAATAAAATGAAAGAAATAATTAATTGTGCATTTTGTGAAGCAACTGCAATATTAAGTTATGAAAATAAAGAAGTTGAATTCAGAAAGGAAAGTTATAAATACAAGGAATTTTACTACACATGCAATGAATGCAGTGAAGATTTCACAACAACAGAAATTGATACAGTTAGCATTAATCAGGTGTATAATCAATACAGAGAAAAACATGATCTTTTATTCCCGGAAGAATTACTGTCTTTGAGAAGTTTTTATGGGTTAAGTGCGGTTAAAATGTCTCAAGTTTTGGGTCTTGGCATTAATGCTTACTCGAATTACGAAAAAGGTGAAGTTCCATCATTATCAAATTCCAATCTAATCAAGAGTATAAAAAATATTTCATTTTTCAGATCCCTTTTAGATTCAAACAAAGATTTATTTTCTCCCAATACGTACAGAAAGATACTTCTAAATCTCGAAAGGTTAACAGAGCTTAAGGATAAAGATAGTTCATGTTCATGTAGGATAAATCTATATGACAGACCCAATAAATTTACAGGGTATACAATGCTAAATTCAAAGAAAATAGAAAATTTAATTCTCTATTTTTTAGCAAAATGCAATCCGGATTACAATGATAAATTAAAGATAAACAAATTGCTTTTTTATACAGATTTTTCCAATTATAAAATCAATGGGAGCTCTGTCACGGGATTGTCGTACAGAGCAATACAACACGGACCTATTCCCAGTCATTATGAAAATATATTCAGTTCAGTTTTAGAAAAGGAGAATTTAATTGAAGCCAATTTTGTCGAATCCTCAAAGGGTCACGTTTATGAATTATTTACACCAATCAGTAAGTATGACCTTTCATTTTTCTCAGAAATTGAAATTGAGCAAATTGATAGAATAATTGAAAAATTTAAAAATATGAGTACTTGGGAATTGGTCGAGTTATCTCACAAAGAGCAAGCATGGATTGATTTAAATGGATCTAAAGAAATTATCAATTATCAGGATTATGCCTTTGACTTAATGAATGCTTAACTAAGATTACATTATTTTTTATTTCCGAATAATTTTCATGCTCTCCATTCTATTTCGAAAAACAAGATGTAAAATATATAATCCTGAATCAAACCCCTGTAAATTCAATCGTTCAAAAAATTTATCAGAATCTTTATCGATCAATAATTTCCCTTGCAAATCGGTTAATTTCAAGCGTAAAATAGACTCCTTTTCAGATTTGATAAAAAGGTAACCATAGGTAGGGTTTGGATATACACTGGTTTTTGATTGAATCTCCTCCTCAACTCCGGTGCATGGATCAAAAGAAAGCTTTAATACACTCTTTACCGAATCGCATAATTCATCGCCAAAAGCCGTTAAACTTAAATTTACCGAACCATTACTTTTATCTTCCTCACCCGGGTGATAAAAATTCATCAAGGTATTTTCGGTTTCGAAATGTCCGTCACCATCAGTTGACCATAAAAAACCCGTATGTTGGCTGACCTCTGCTTTTAAAATAAGTCCCGCATAATTCAAGCATATTGTGGTATCATTTCCAATCCACACGAATGGTTTAGGGATAATATCAATGGTGACCTCATTACTGAATATTTTACCAAACTCATTTGAAATGGATATTTTATATTTTCCGGCATCAACCAGTTTCAGGGTATCAAAAATAAGCGCCGTATTGTTTTCACCTCTCATTACCGAATCATTAAAAAACCATTGATAGCTAAATGAACTTTCTGAAAACAATGAATCCAAGGTAAACTGAAAACTGCTCCCTTCGCAGAGGGCTGTATCAAAAACGTTAATAAAAATTGAGTCGGGTAAAGACGGAAATTCGAATGCGCCTGCATCCGTATTTTTTCCTAAAGGCCTGGGTCTTGAATCAAAATCCTTATTCAAAAAATCCAATGTATCAAAAGTAAATCCTTGATCAATATTTGGTGCATTCTGCCTGAGATGATAGTTTAATTCAGCAGTATTGATAAAATATAGGTTGCTGTCAGGTTCATAGGCGGTTGAATCAAAATAATTACCTGCTGACACTGTATCTGCTATAGCTAGCATTGGATTTGTAACGTCAATCATCGACCGATTAAAATTCCATTGTTTCACCCCAGGGTTGATGATTAGATTATTGTACATCCTGTTGCCCACACTCTGTTGTGACCAAAACCGGATTCCAATATCACGTGGATTGACGATGGTATTGTTAATTAAATTGAAAGATTTACCATCGATGGTCGTTCGGTCGTCACAAAAAATTCCATACGCCTGAAAGTTATCCGGTGGTCCGGTAATCAATTTCGAAATTCTCCCAGCATCAACAATCACATTATTATAAACCCAAATATCGCCAAGCCCAAAAATTGAAATCCCGGAAGCATAGCCGTCATAAATTAAATTATTATAACATAAGCCGCTGGTACCACCACCCAGAACAATCCCCGACATGCCATAGTACATCCCGGATGCGTCATCAGAATAACCTGCATTCGAAATTCTATTACCATATACTTCAGTTCCTGCTACGGCACATCCTATCTGAATTCCATCATAACCCGTACTATCGATGATATTGTTATAAACCTTTAAATTATAAATTTCGTGAGGGAATAAAATAGTGGTATCGCCTTCACAAATCTTTTCATATCCCGAATAGTATGAATGGCCCAGGTACATTCCTTCACCTCCGGTTTTATGAATATAATTATCGTGAAAAACGGTATTGTATTGTGTAAAATTTCCGCGCGTAGTTAATGTATCGCAGGTTGGATTTGTTTTGCTCATAATACCTGCAAAACCTGTATGATATATTTCCAGATGATCTACTTCAAAGTCAGTACTATAGGTATCCAAACTCAGGCCATTTGATACGCCGTTAGAAGCGGTGATTTTAATTCCATAAAAATGATCCGGATCTCCTGTCCCCGTAAGTCGAAAAAAGCTACAATTGAAAGTTACCAGTCCGTAAAAAAAATCATCATTCGAAATGTTAACCTGTCCGTTATGATTAATGATGGTAAGATAACTATCTGAAGAACCATGAAAATTTTTGAGTAACAAATAAGGTTTCAAGCCAGCTTCCAAATAAATGGTATCGCCGGGTTGAACGCCCATGCTGCTTCCATCAGCAATTGTCGCAGCTACTGGTATGAGATGGGTTGTTCCAAAAACATTGTTCAATATCCCAAATGAAATGAAAATTAGAAATAGCTTGTACATAAACCTTGATAATAAAATATGATATGCGATGAGTTAATTAGCAAATATACAATTATAGTTTTCACCTGATAATTTAGACTGGAAAAATTGTAACTTTGCGCTTCAAATACACTAGAAATGTTAGACAAATTAAAAGCCATTAAAGAGCGCTGGTTAGCTATTGGAGAAGAGATGAATGATCCGTCGGCAATGTCGGATATGAAGAAATACATTAAACTGAATAAGGATTATAAAGAACTTGAACCTATTGTTGAAGCCTATCATACCTATAAAAATGTTATTGATAACATTAGCTCTACCAAAGAATTATTGAGAAGCGAAAAGGATGAAGAATTTCGTTCTATGGCTAAGGAAGAGTTAAATGAATTGGTTGAGAAACGGAATGAGATGGAAGAAGAAATCCGTATTATGCTTATTCCTGCAGATCCGGAGGATGGTAAAAATGCAATTCTGGAAATTCGTGCCGGAACAGGCGGTGATGAAGCCAGTATTTTTGCAGGTGATTTATACCGCATGTATTTGAAATTTTGCGAAACCAAAGGTTGGAAGGTTGAAGTTGTTGATGAAACAGAAGGAACAGTCGGGGGTTATAAAGAGGTGGTTCTTAACGTAAGCGGCAATAATGTTTATGGACAGTTAAAATACGAATCCGGTGTGCATCGGGTACAAAGGGTTCCAAAAACTGAAACACAGGGCAGGGTTCATACCTCAGCAGCCACCATTGTAGTATTGCCCGAAGCAGAAGAATTTGACGTAGAGCTTAAAGAAGCAGATATCAAGAGAGATACTTACTGCAGTTCAGGCCCTGGCGGACAATCTGTTAACACAACCTATTCGGCTGTACGTTTAACTCACATTCCTACTGGGATCGTTGCAACTTGTCAGGATCAAAAATCCCAAATTAAAAACCACGCCAAAGCCATGGTTGTGCTACGATCAAGAATTTACGAAGTGGAGTATAAAAAACATCTGGAAGAAGTCACCTCAAAACGTAAAACGATGGTATCAACAGGTGATCGATCTGCAAAAATAAGGACTTACAACTGGCCACAAGGTCGTGTAACTGATCATAGAATCGGATTGACTTTATACAATTTACCAAATATAATCGATGGTGACATTCAGGAATTAATTGACAAATTGCAGCTGGCAGAAAATGCAGAAAGGCTGAAGGCTGATATCGAATAAATTTCATAAATGAATAATGTGAAAAACAACAATAATAAGCTTGCTTATACCGAAGGCTGGCTTTCAATTATTGTAAATACTTTACTTTTCATTCTTAAATATTGGGCGGGTATCGTAACTGGTTCGGTTGCAATCATTGCTGACGCCTGGCATACCTTGTCAGATTCTGTGACCTCAATTATTGTCATTGTTGGGACAAAGGCTTCTAATAAGCCTGCAGATGAGGAGCATCCTTTTGGACATGGCAGGGCTGAGATTATCGGTTCGGTTATCATTGGAGTTTTACTCGCTGTTGTTGGGTTTGAGTTTGTACTGGAATCGATTGCCAGATTAAAGGGTGGTGAAAGTACAAAGTATGGAACCATTGCCTTAGTTGTAACCATTGTTTCCATTTTGATGAAAGAAGGAATGGCACAATATGCATTTTGGGCCGCACGTAAAACCGGATCGAAGTCACTTCAGGCAGATGGCTGGCATCATCGTTCTGATGCATTTTCTTCAATTGTAATTTTAATTGGTATTTTTTTAGGCCCCTATTTTTGGTGGGTAGATGGGGTGATGGGTATCATTATTGCCATCTTAATTTTTATCGGAACCTATCAGATTTTACGAGATGCAATAAGTACATTATTAGGAAATGACGCTGATCCTGAGTTAATTAACCAAATAAAAACGATAGCGTTTGAATGTTCCGATCAAGATTTAATGCTCCATCATTTTCATCTTCATCACTACGGAAACCATCAGGAATTAACTTTTCACATCAAGCTTGATGGGAAAAAGAGTTTGGATGAATCGCATGAAATTGCATCCTTAATCGAACACAAAATTCAAGAAAATCTAAATATAACCGCCACCATTCATATGGAACCTAGCGATAAAAAAACATCATTATGAACAAACAGGAACTTTTTACTTTAATTAAACGAAAAAGATCATTTTTATGTGTAGGCTTAGATTCAGATATAGAAAAAATTCCTTCCCATCTTCTTCAATTTGAAGATCCGGTATTTGAATTTAATAAGCAAATTATTGACGCAACCATCGAATACACCATTGCCTATAAACCTAATTTAGCATTTTACGAGAGCCGAGGCTCGGAAGGGATTAAAAGTTTAGAAAAAACCATTACATACCTAAAGAATTTCAAAAATGAAGTATTCACTATTGCTGATGCAAAAAGAGGCGATATAGGAAATACTTCAAGTCAGTATGCCAAAGCTTTTTTACAAACTTATGGTTTTGATGGCATCACTGTCGCCCCTTATATGGGCGAAGACTCTGTTGCACCCTTCCTCGGATTTGAAAACAAATGGGTTGTTTTACTTGCTCTCACCTCAAATAAAGGCGCATTCGATTTTCAAACCATTGTCAATAAGGAAACCCAAAAACGATTGTTTGAAGAAGTATTGGAAACTTCACAAAAATGGGGAAATACTGACAACTTGATGTACGTTGTTGGGGCTACCAAAGCTGAAATGTTGGCAGACATTCGCAAAATCGTACCTGAACATTTTTTACTGGTTCCGGGCGTTGGAGCTCAGGGTGGAAGTTTGCAAGAAGTAGCTAAATACGGGCTGAACGCCCAGTGTGGCCTCATCGTTAATTCATCGCGAGGAATTATTTTTAAATCCTCAGAAAAAGATTTTGCGGAAATAGCCGGACAAGAAGCCAGGAATTTGCAAATAGAAATGGCTGGCATTTTAGCAGCAAATGAATTGGTTTAAAAAAACACAAAATTTCTGTCACAAATAGCAAACTCGAAGTTTGACATAAATCATTGATCGTATTATACGATCTGCTTATCTAAATTTCTTACTTAAATTTTATTTACTGTTTTCTTTAAGGTATATTTACTGTTAGTATTAACCTTAAATAACGAAAAATGAAAGCCGTATTCACTTCCTTTATAGCTTTATTGATTAGTATATCAATTTTTGCTAATCCGCAGGATAAATGGACTCCTGAAGACATTATCTTTTCCGAATCAGTATCCAACCCGGTCTTTTCAAAAGATGCAACCAAGGTTCTTTGGTCTAAAAGAATCGGATTAAAAAAAGAAGATAAATTTGTAAATAAAATTTTCCTCACGCATCTTGATATCATCAAAAATGGTCAAGCACTCTCCGTCCAATTAACCCATGGAACAGATTCTGAAAGCAGTGCTATTTTTTCGAAAGATGGAGAAAGCATTTATTTTTTATCCTCACGCGATAAAGGAAAAAAACTATGGAAACTAAGCTTGTTTGGTGGTGAACCAGAAGAAGTTTTTGAGTTTAAAAATGGAATCAGTTCGATTGACTGGATTGATGAAAACAATCTGGCTTATATCAGTAATGACGGAAAAACGTTGTATGAATTGAATAATGAAGAAAAGAAAGACAACACCAATATTATTGAAGACGAAGAACACTGGAAACCAACCAGGGTGTACGCTTTTAATTTAAAAAACAAAAAGATAAAACGGCTTACAAACAAGCAAGAAAGGGTTACAAATTTTGTAGTTTCGAAAGATGGGAATTTCATGATAACCGCCCGAATGATGAGCTTATCATACCCCACTGATGGGCAAGCCAAACCTGAAATCACCCTTTACAATTTAAAAAATGGCAGTTCTAAAGTTATACTTAGCGACAAGCATTTACCAGGTGGTTTTTCCTTTGCTCCTGACAGTAAAGGATTTTATTTCTCGGTAGAAGTTACCTCATATAAAAAATATAACGGACCCGGGCAGAACGAACTATTTTATTACAATTTAGCTGACGATGCAACTACTCACATAAATTTAGATTGGGCTAACGGAGTCGGTCGCGGAAAACATCTAACAGGAAATTACCTGTTTACAGATTTAGCCAATGGACCACTCAAAAAGACCGGTTTGTATCAAAAAACAGGAAATAGTTGGACCAAAAAAGAACTTGACTTTTTTGGCATGAATGAGCACATTAGTGTGATGGCTGTTTCAGAAAACGGCAGTAAAATATTATTCAATCATTCTACCGCAAGTCAGCTTCCGAAATACTATGTTGCTGATTTAAAAACTAGCAGAAAAGGGAAACTAAGTTTGGAAAATAAAGCTGAATTTATTTCGCTTAATCAAAAACTAGAAAAGAAAAAAATTGCTAAATCAGAAATTATATATTGGAAAGGTGCGAATGATGAGCAGGTAAATGGGATTTTATACTATCCTAAAAATTATGAAGCCGGGAAAAAATATCCATTGATTCTTTCCATTCATGGTGGTCCAACCGGAGTTGATCAGGATACCTGGTCAGAAAGATGGTCAACTTATCCACAAATTATGACTGATAAAGGTGCATTTATTTTGAAACCTAATTATCATGGATCAGGAAATCATGGTCAGGCATTTGCCGAATCTATAGGACGAGGAGATTATTATGCACTTGACGAAATTGATTTATATAATGGAATCCAGTTTTTAAATGATAAAGGATTTATTGACATGGATAAATTGGGATTGATGGGTTGGTCGAATGGAGCCATTTTAACAACCTGGATGAGTTTAAAATATCCTGATATGTTTAAGGTGGCAGCTCCCGGTGCTGGTGATGTAAACTGGACTTCGGATTATGGAACCTGTAGTTTTGGGGTTACTTTCGATCAATACTATTTTGGTGGTGCACCTTGGGATGACCTTGATGGTAATCATTATAATAAATGGTATATTGATAATTCCCCCATTTTTGAAATCGAAAAAATAAAAACGCCCACCATTATTTTTCATGGAAGTGAAGATCGTTCGGTACCCCGTGATCAAGGATGGGAATACTTCAGAGGATTGCAGCAAGTTGGGAAAACCCCAGTAAAATTCCTGTGGTTCCCCGGCCAGCCTCATGGTTTGCAAAAAATCACCCATCAAATGAGAAAAATGACCGAGGAAATTAAGTGGTTTGATAAATATTTATTTAATACCCTAAAGGAAGAAAACGAAGCATATAAGAAGATTAGCCCTTTGACTTCTGCAATAAAAATTGCTAAAGCTTCGAAGGTTGATGGGAAATATGGATTGTTAAAAAATAATGAAACATTAATTCCTGAAATGGTAAGCTTAGGAAAGGACACCATCAGCTTAAGCTTATTTGAACTAACTAATGTACAATTTGCAGCATTTAACGCTGAACATAAATACCTTGAGGTGAGAGCAAATTTTCCTGTAGTCGGTTTATCTGAACAGCAAATTAACGCTTATGTATTATGGTTGAATGAGTTGACTGGTTCATCTTATCGTTTACCCAATAAAGCTGAAGCAGAAAAACTACATCAAATGGCCAACGAAAAAGCAAACAAAGAAAATACGCTCAATTATTGGGCTGGCTACGAAATTACTGCTGATGATGCTGCTGAATTGTCTAAGAAAGTGAACACTGAAAAACTTTCATTAATGAAGGAAGTTGGGAGTTTTGCACCTCAAAAAGTAGGTGAAGCATACATATTCGATATTGCGGGAAATGCTGCAGAATATTATTTGGATGGGGAAACCTTGAAAATATTCGGCTACGATGCCAATACTTTCGCTGATCCATTTGATCTAAAAACAAACAATTCCAAATTTATTGGGATAAGATTGGTAAAAGAATAAATTTATTGAATAAAACAGTAAGGTCAGGCTAAGTTTAGTCTGACCTTTTTTTGCTTAAATTCTTTTTAAATTATTGGTGTCGCGTTTCCATTTATGATCTTCTAAATTCCCTGTATTTACATTTTCAGCCGTTACAAACATCATCAGCTCCACTTCTTTTTCCGCAACCGGCCGGTGCATAACATTTCTGGGTACAATCAGGAATTCGTTTTCATTAACTTCCTCCAGTCTATCTTCAAACTCAATCTTCATTTTTCCTTTTACCACAAAAAACATTTCATCCTCATGTTCATGTTTATGAAATGGGAAATCACCTTTAAATTTTACCAGTCTAATTTGCTGTCCGTTCAGCTCTGCAACTATTCGCGGGTTCCAATGATCGTTTATCTTCGATAGCTTTTCATTAATATTAATGGCTTTCATAATTTTTATTTTCTACAATGATAAATATAAATTTCAACAAATTATTAGTGGCATAAAAAAAGCGACCTTTTCAGGTCGCTTACATTTTTATAATTCTATCACTGTATTCCAACCATGCTTATCTTCAATTTCAGCCTCTTGAATGGCCTTTAAAGTATGATACATTTTGGTTGAAATAGGGCCTGCTTCACCAGGTTTTCCAAATTCATACAGTTTATCTTTTTCACGATCGTAAATTTTTCCAATTGGTGAAATAATGGCAGCTGTTCCACAAGCACCTACCTCATCAAAAGTTTCAAGTTCTTCAACAGCAACTGGTCGTCTTTCAACCTCCAATCCTAAATCCTTAACAATTTGTTCCAAACTCATATTGGTAATTGAAGGTAGAATGGTTTTAGATCTTGGTGTAACATAAGTATTGTCTTTAATTCCGAAAAAGTTTGCCGGACCTGCTTCGTCGATATATTTATGCTCCAAAGCATCGGTAAAAAGAACCGAGGCATAGCCTTCTTTTTTAGCTCTTGCAGCAGGCAGTAGACTGGCAGCGTAATTCCCACCAACCTTAATATTTCCGGTTCCCTGAGGAGCAGCTCTATCATAATCGCCAACCAATTGCACAGCGATTGGTTTAAATCCTTCTTTAAAGTAGGGTCCTACCGGGCCGCAAAAAACCATGAAAGTATACTCAGCAGCAGGCTTTACACCTACCTCTGCACCCGAACCAAATAATAATGGTCGGATGTATAATGATGCGCCGGTTCCGTATGGTGGAATATATTTTTCATTCAATTTTACTACAGTAGTTACTGCCTCATGAAATAATTCATCTGGTACTTCAGCCATCATAATTCCAATTGCTGATCGTCTCATGCGCTTCGCATTTTCTTCCCACCTGAACATTCTTACCTTTCCGTCTTTTCCACGAAAAACTTTCATCCCTTCGAATGCTTCCTGACCGTAGTGCAGCGCAGTTGCAGCAATGTGAACATTGATGTGCTCCGAAGAAGAAACTTCTAACTTACTCCATTGACCGTCTTTGTATACGGATCTGACATTAAAATCAGTTTTGTAATATCCAAATGGTAATTTACCCCACTCAATACTTTCCATAGATCATTAAATTTAAAATAGTTGATATCATTTATTTCGTCAATAAAATTACAAAATAAAATGCATTTGGCAGCCTAATTTCAGTATAAATTATACGAACATGAGAATGTTGAAGATGATTGTAAATATTACATTAGAGGAGTTTAGCAATTCATTTTTTATAGAACAGCTAGGTTAAGAAATATACCAATATTACTACTATCAGTAAAGCCGGGATCATATTTAGAATTCGTAGTTTTTTAATTTCAAGAATATTAATTCCTAAACCTATGAGTAGAATACCGCCGACTGCAGATAATTCATTGATAATAATATCGGTAAAAAAGCTCCCAACACTTCCGGCTAGTAATGTCAACCCTCCTTGATAAATCAAAAGTGGAATGGCAGAAAACCCAACACCAATTCCCAAAGCCGATGCCAACGCAACCGATGAAACGCCATCCATTAACGATTTCATCATTAATAAATCTGTATTGCCATTAATCCCTTCTTCAATCGCACCTAAAATAGTGAGTGATCCCATACAATACAAAAGGAAAGCAGTAATCAATCCGTCCGAAAATTTTTCGTTTTTCAATTTTACTTTTCCTTTAACCCAATTGCTAAATCGGTTCATATAATTTTCTAGGCCAATCATTTCGCCAATAATGGAACCTAAAACCAAACTCCCGATTCCGATGATGAAATGTTGCATTTTTAAGGCCATCATCATACCCAGTAATAGGGTAAACAAACCCATTACCTGAAAAATAATTTCAAGTATTTTTTTTGGTAATTTGGATTGAATTATTACTCCGATTAAAGTTCCAGCTATTACTGCTGCTACGTTAACAATAGTTCCCAGCATAATAAATTATTGATCAATGAATTTATTTTTTTGAAAATAATTTTTCAAGATAGTGATATTCGATTTTATATTGGGCTTTCATGCCGTCAATTTTTTGTTGAATGGCTTCAACATCAATTTTATTTCCAGTTTTCACACCCACGATCATCAAATTTTTTGGAGTATGCTCTCCCGAAACAAATTCAAATATTTTTGATTCATAACCTTTTTGCTCCATTATCAATGCCCTGATGGTATCGGTTAACATCTCCGCCTGTCGTTCCATCAAAATTCCATACTTCAATTGTGGTAACACTTCGGGATCAGCCTGAATTTGATTTCGGATTTGTTTATGGCAACAAGGCGCACAAACGATAATGGATGCACCAGATTTTATGCCCTGAAAAATAGCATCATCCGTGGCTGTATCACAAGCATGTAAAGCAATTAACACATCTACCTCTGAATATTTAAAATCCTCAATGGTACCCGTTTCAAATTTGAGATTTTCAAATCCGCAATCATTCGCCAGTTGATTTGATGCATCAACCAATTCTGATCTTTGCTCCACTCCTATCATTTCAACTTTGTAATCGGTTTCTCGTTCCAGATAGTCATATAAAGCAAACGTAAGATAAGCCTTACCTGCACCCATATCAACAATCCTTATTTTTTTGTCCCAGGTTTTTGAATCCATGATTGGATTCAGCAATTCAATATATTTATTGATTTGCTTAAATTTATCAGTCTTTTTTGGCCGAACAACTCCTTTTTCATCTGTTATTCCTAACTTATGCAGGTAAGAAGATGACACATCTGTATAGCGTTTCTTCTGATGATCGTGCTGTTTATCATCTGTCTTTTTTAAAGTGGCGTCAGACTTGATTAGGTGACCTTTTCCTTTTTTATTGATTGATAGCGTATAATCTGTATCAATCGTAAAAAGGTGTGCCTTCATTAATTCAGTTCCCAAATATTTTTCAATAATAGGTTTTGCTTCCTCAAAGGCATAATTTTTCACTTCATCTCTGTTCTCATAACGATAAGTAAAAGAAAGCATTTCCTGTTCTTTAATCTCAACAATCCGAACATAAATATTTTTTAAATCGCGACTCTTTCCGCGCTTTTTACCAAGGGTTAACTTTATAAAAGTGTTCTCTTTTGTGGCGTTTATAAACTGTTCAATAAAATTATTGATTACTAAATCCATGCTGGCTTTTTTAATTTGTGCAAAGGTATCTATTTTTATTTCATTCATAAGCTTTGAGATTTCTAGATACTAGATTTTAGTTGACTGTTCTTAAATTCTGGTTTCTGTCTAACTAATATATTTACCTAATCCACCAATTTACCAATCCACAACTTTCTCAGTCATTTTGGCAGACTATATTCAATGGCATTTTCTTTGATAAACAAAAGCGGACAATAAAAATACATACTGAAATATGCAAAAAGGAAAAATTAATGTACAGACGGAAAACATCTTTCCAATTATCAAGAAATTTTTATACTCAGATCACGAAATATTTTTGCGTGAAATTGTATCTAATGCCGTAGATGCCACACAAAAACTCAAAACCCTTGCTTCGCTTGGTAAATTTAAAGATGATTTAGGCGACCTTACAGTACAAGTTATTCTTGACAAAAAAGCAAAAACCCTTACTGTTAAAGACAGGGGAATTGGAATGACTGCCGATGAAATTGACAAATACATCAATGAAATTGCTTTTTCTAGTGCCGAAGAGTTTGTTAAAAAATTTAAAACCAAAAGTGAAGCTGAAGCCAATGCCATTATTGGTCATTTCGGTTTAGGTTTTTATTCATCCTTTATGGTTTCTGATAAAGTTGAACTTTTGACCAAGACTTATAAAAAAGGCGGATCGACCAAAGCCATGAAATGGGAATGTGATGGAAGCCCTGAATATACCGTTACTGAAATTGACAAGGAAGATCGCGGAACTGAAATCGTTCTGCATATCGACAAAGAATCAAAAGAATTTTTAGAAGAACATCGCATTTTAGCCTTACTAAAAAAGTACAGCAAATTTTTACCTGTACCTATCCAGTTTGGAACTGAAAAAATCAGCGAAAAAGTAGAAGGCGAAAAAGATAAAGACGGTAACGATAAATATGAAGAAATTGAAAAACCACGCATAATTAACAATACCAACCCTTTATGGAAAAAGAAACCAAGTGATTGCACCGATGAAGATTACAAAAGCTTTTATCGAGAACTTTATCCAATGACCTTTGACGATCCTTTGTTTCATATACACTTAAATGTTGACTATCCGTTTAACCTGACCGGAATTTTATATTTCCCAAAAGTTAAAAAGAACCTTGAAGTTCAAAAAGACAAAATTCAATTGTACAGCAATCAGGTATTCGTAACCGATTCTGTTGAGGGAATTGTTCCTGAGTTTTTAACCCTTCTTCATGGAACCATCGATTCCCCTGATATCCCACTTAACGTTTCACGTTCTTACTTACAAAGTGACTCCAACGTGAAAAAGATTTCTAATTATATCATGCGAAAAGTTGCGGATAAATTAGAAGAATTGTTCAAAAAAGACAGGGAAGCTTTCGAAAAAAAATGGGACGACATAAAAGTATTCATCCAGTATGGAATGATTTCAGAGCCTAAGTTTTATGATAGAATGGAAAAAATCGTTCTTTTCAAAAACATGGAGGATAAATATTTCACGCTGGAAGAATACAAAGAACTTGTTGGTGAAAAACAAAAGGATAAAGACAAAAAAGTCATATACTTATACACCAACGATAAAGAAAAACAACATGCTTTTATAGATGCTGCAAAAAGTCGCGATTATGATGTATTACAAATGGATGGCATTTTAGACAACCATTTTGTGAATTCATTGGAGCAGAAACTAAGCGACACCATGTTCAAACGTGTTGACTCTGACTCACTGGATAAACTTATCAACAAAGAAGAGGTTTTACCTTCTAAATTAGATGATAAACAAAAAGAGGAACTAAAAACGGTTATAGAAAGAAGCATTGATACCAAAACCTTCACGTTGTCTTTTGAGAATATGAGCGAATCAGACATGCCTTTCCTTATCACTCAAAATGAGTTTATGCGACGAATGAAAGACATGCAACAAATTGGAGGTGGCGGAGCCATGTTTATGGGTGATATGCCGGATTCTTATAATTTAGTAGCCAACTCAAACAGTCCTATCTTTTCTCAATTATTTGAAGAAAAAGAAGCGGAGAAACAAGACGCAATTGTTAAACAATTATATGATTTAGCACTACTTTCACAAAACTTACTAAAAGGTGAAGCATTAACAAAATTCATCAGAAGAAGTGTGGAGATTATTAAATAATTTAATTTAAAATTAAGGACCATGGCAATAAAATCAAATTGCCATGGTTTCTATTAAACAATTATTACATTTTTTATTTCTATTTTTAGCAACGATACATAAACTATATCAGATGAAAAACATAAAAAAATCGTGGATTATTCTTGCAGTTGTTGCCTTAGTGATACTGCTTGCTTATAGTTCTATTAAAGGAACCTATAATTCGATGGTAACTTTTGAAGAAGACATTAATGGCAAATGGTCGCAGGTAACTACCGACTATCAGCGACGTATGGATTTAATTCCTAATCTGGTAAATACGGTTAAAGGTTATGCTGATTTTGAACAGGAAACTTTAACAGCTGTTGTTGAAGCCCGCGCAAAAGCAACCTCAGTAAACGTATCTGCAGACAATCTAAACCCAGCCATGTTTGAGCAATTCCAGGCAGCTCAGCAAGGATTGAGTTCATCTTTAAGTCGTTTGTTGGTCACCATTGAAAAATATCCTGACTTAAAAGCAAATCAGGGATTTCTTGATTTACAAGCCCAATTAGAAGGAACAGAAAATCGCATTGCGAATTCACGAAGGAAATTTAATGAAGCAACTCAGCAATTTAATACTTACATTAAAAAATTCCCAAAAAATATCTACGCAAATATGTTTGGCTTCGAAAGTAAAATTTATTTTCAAGCTACTGAAGGTGCCGATACTGCTCCAGAAGTTAAGTTTTAGCATGATATAAAATTCCCTCTACTCCTCATTAAAATATTAAACCATGACTTCAGCAAAAAATTTCTTTAATAAAACCCAAAAGGACGAAATTAAGAAAGCAATTCTGATGGCCGAACTTGATACCTCCGGCGAAATCAAAGTTCATATTGAAAACAATTGTGATGAAGAAGTACTTGATCGTGCAGCTTTTTGGTTTGAAAAATTAAAGATGGACAAGACAGAACTTCGAAATGGGGTTCTGTTTTACTTAGCAGTTAAAAGCAAGAAGTTTGCAATTATTGGAGATTCGGGAATTAACCAAGCAGTTCCTGAGGGATTTTGGGATGAAGTAAAAGAAGAAATGGCTGCCCATTTTGCAAAAAAAGAATTCACTGAAGGCCTGTCAAAAGGAATCCAAAAAGCTGGAACTTTATTAAAGAAACAATTTCCTCGTCATTCCGACGATATTAACGAACTCTCGGACGAAATCTCCTTTGGAAAAAACTAAAAACATCATGAATAAATTTAACAGAATATTACTTATTCTTGGTTTTGTATTTACCTCAATGGGGTTGATTTTTGCACAAGATGATATACCAGCAAGGCCTAACCCTGCGCGCCTTATCAATGATTTCACCCAAACATTGAGTCCGGGAGAAGTCAATCACCTGGAAAGAAAGCTTGAGAATTTAAGCAATACCACTTCTAACCAAATTATCATTTTTATTACCAATGATTTAAAAGGTTATGAAGTAAATGATTTTGCCGATAGGCTTGGTGATAAATGGGGTGTTGGACAAAAAGAATTTAGCAATGGAATAGTGATTGTACTAAAACCAAAAACTGGCGGAGAAAAAGGGCAGGTATCTATTTCTGTGGGCTACGGCTTAGGCGGTGCAATTCCTGATTTGACTGCAAATCGGATTATCGACAATGAAATGATTCCATCCTTTAAACAGAATGATTATTTCACAGCCCTGGATAAAAGCACAGATGTATTGGCCTCATTAGCAACTGGCGAATACAATTCAGATGAGTATGCAGCCAAAACAGAAGGCAGTCCCTGGGGACTTTTGGTTCCGGTTATTGCCATTTTATTTTTTGTTATTCTTAGTCGTGCCGGAAGGTCTGGCAGTCAAACCTATGGAAGCAATAACTCTCTCCCTTTATTGGGCATGTTCTTTTTAGGAAGTGCGATGGGACGCAGTAGTCACCATGGCAGTTGGGGCAACTTCTCTGGTGGTGGTTCCGGTGGATTTGGCGGCGGTGGCGGATTTGGCGGATTTGGTGGCGGCGGATTCGGTGGCGGCGGCGCGAGTGGAAGCTGGTAGCCCAATGTGCTGATGTGCTAATTAATCAAAAGATGTAAATGGGATGGCTTCCCGACTGTGTCGGGACGACATCCCATCTTTTTTTTCTTTTTGAAGTGGCATCCGGATTCGGATTAGGTCGTGGGATGTCGTCCCTAAAAAAGGGAAGCCATCCCTTCCGATGAAAATAATTTTCATTGTTATTTTTTCACAAAACAACGCTAATTTTTTGATCCTAAATTGCTTCGGAATTCCCTCTCTCGTTTTCCCCTCTTATGTTAGCAAATATTAAAGGTAATTAGTTACCGCAATAAGGTTTTGTGAAATTTCTTTTTTATATTTGCTTCATTCATATTTAATTTGAATTTCAGTAAAATTCTACCTAATTTTAGTAGATTAATCGTCAGACATTTGGCAAAATATTGAACTCATAAATTATTTCTATCACATGGGCAATCTCCACAAGATTAAAATGAAAATCATAAAACAGTTCGTTTTATTAAGTACCGTCCTCCTTTTTATCACAATATCTTTCAATCAAGCCCAGGCTCAGGAAGGGAAGGAATTATTTACCGTTTGTGCCGCATGCCACACCATCGGTAACGGCAAATTAATAGGCCCAGATTTAAAGGGCGTAACTGAAAGAAGAGACGAAGCCTGGTTAATTAAATTTATCCAAAATTCACAAGCTATGGTGCAGGCTGGTGACGAGTTAGCGGTAAAATTACTTGCGGAGTACAACAATATCCCCATGCCACCTAATAACCTCTCAGATGATGAAGTACGAACACTGTTGACTTACATAAAGAATTTTGACGCTGGTGGAGTTCCTGCTCAAGTTGAAAAAGAAATAAAAGCCACAGAAGAAGATTACGTCAGTAGTGATACGACATATGAACCAACCTATGCAAGAAAAGCAAATGCTCGAAACTACGGCACTACTTTCTTTATCGCTTTAATTTTATTTATTCTCGCTTTAGCAGACCTTATAGTTACCCGCTTAATTAAAGCCAAGTTTGTGCACATTATTGTCATGCTCATCGCGGTATTCATCATGGGTGAAATTATTGTTATCGAAGCTCAGGGTTTGGGTCGCCAACAATATTACGAGCCCGAACAACCCATTGCATTTTCGCATAAAGTACATGCCGGGCAGAATAAAATAGACTGCTTTTACTGTCACACAACAGCTAAAGAAAGCATGCATGCAGGGATTCCTTCTACCCAATTATGTATGAACTGTCACACTGTGGTTAAATCAGGCAAAACCACCGGAACCGAAGAAATTGCCAAAATATATGCTTCCATAGAGAATCAAACCCCAATTGAGTGGATTAAAGTTCATAACGTCCCCGACCATGTATTCTTCAGCCATGCCCAACATGTTGAGGTTGGGCAGATAAGTTGTAACGAATGTCATGGCCCCGTTGAAACCATGGACAGAATAATGCAGGTGAGCGATTTAAGCATGGGTTGGTGTATCGATTGTCATCGAACCAAAGAAGTTCAATTCACCAATAACTTTTATAAAGATTATGCAAAGTTGCATGAAGAAATAAATTCAGGCAAACGTAGCAAAATTACGGTTGATTTAATTGGCGGCGAAGACTGTCAAAAATGTCATTACTAAAAACATTGAAATTAAAACCATGAAGAAATACTGGCAAAGTCTGGAAGATTACCAAAGGATTAAAACGAATACCAAATATGTAGAAGAAGAAGCTCAACCCGAATTTTCGATAGAAGGGATGAGCGAAGAGGAGAAAAAAGGAGTAGCTACACGTAGAGATTTTTTGAAAATGCTGGGATTTACAGTTGGTGGTGCAGTTATTGCTGCCAGCTGTGAAACGCCTGTTCGTAAGGCCATTCCTTTCCTCAATCAACCTGAAGAAATCAAACCCGGGATTGCTAATTTTTATGCTTCAACTTTTTATGATGGAAATGACTATTGTAGCATTTTGGTAAAAACCAGAGAAGGTCGTCCGATTAAAATTGAAGGCAATGAGTTATCTCCAATTTCTAAAGGAGGAACCAGTGCCAGAGTTCAGGCGTCGATTTTAAATTTATACGACAATGCCCGTTATAAATCTCCAATTAAAGATGGCCAGGAAATAGATTGGGATACCATTGATTCTGAAATATCTTCTCAGCTTAAATCCATTAATGATGAAGGTAAAGAAATTGTTTTATTAACCGGAACCATCATCAGTCCGTCAACCCGTAAACTGATTGAAGATTTTAAAGTGGTTTATCCCGAAACGAAATGGACTACTTACGATGCGATTTCATATCAGGCAATTAGAAATGCACATAAACAACAGTTTGGTGCTGCCATCATTCCATCGTATCAATTTGCAAAAGCGAAACTCGTAGTTGGATTCAATGCCGATTTCTTAGGAACCTGGCTTTCACCAACTGAATTTACCAAGCAATATTCTGCTGCCCGAAGATTACTAAAAGGTGAAACCACCATGCTTCGTCACATCCAGTACGAAACCACAATGACCGTTACCGGAGGAAGTGCAGATAACCGCACACCAATTAAAGCCAGTGATGAAAAGGCCACCTTGCTTAATCTTTATAATGAAATAGCAGGCATGCTCGGGGAAACTCAATTTGCAATATCTAAACCCGTAGTTGAGGTTCATAAATTGGCCGTTGAGCTTTTGGACAACAAAGGAGAATCTCTGGTTTTATGTGGGACCAATGATGAAGAAACGCAATTAATTGTGAATGCCATTAATTATTTGCTGGGTAATTATGGACAAACCATTAATCTGGCTCAGCATGTTCAACTAAAACAAGGCAATGATTTTGAAGTTGCCGAATTAGTTGAGAGGATGAATGCTGGGAAAGTTGGCGCCATTCTTCATTATAATGTAAACCCTGTTTACAATTACCCGGATGCTCAGAAATATGTTGATGGTTTGACTAAGGTTGGATTAAAAATTTCGCTGGCAGAAGCACCTAATGAAACAAGTATTTTATGCGATTATATCGCCCCTGACAATAATTATCTTGAATCGTGGAATGATGCAGAACCTAAAATTGGTTCATTCAGCATGATGCAACCAACCATCCGAGAAATTTTTTCTACAAGACAAGCACAGGATAGTTTGTTAAAATGGTCAGGGAGCAGTTTAAGTTTCCAGGATTTTATTGAAAAATACTGGGAGGAGAATTTATTTGGCAAACAATCTAAACATCTAACTTTCCGTGCATTTTGGAACCAATCGGTGCATGATGGTGTTTTCCAATCAGAAGAAACATTAAGTTCAGACCTTTCTTATAATGAAGTTGAACTAAAAAATTCGGACTCAAAAGTGGATCAAACTAAGTATGAATTATTCCTTTATGAAAAGGTTGGAATTGGAAGTGGAAATTTTGCCAACAATCCATGGTTGCAGGAATTACCTGACCCAATCAATATGTCGACCTGGGATAATTATTTATGTGTTTCTACTCCTGTTGCTGAGAAACTTGACTTTAAAACGGAAGACGTTGCTTTAATTAACGGCGATTTTGAAATGCCTGTATTGGTGCAACCCGGACTTGAAAAAGACAGTGTTGCAATCGCCATTGGTTATGGTCGAACTATAGCCGGTAAAGTTGGCGACAAACTCGGAACCAATGTTTATCCATTGATGACCACGAATCATGGTTTGAGAAAACTCAGTGGGCATTTCGTAAGTATTGATAAAGTAGCCGGAAAAACCTATCCGCTTGCACTCACGCAATCGCACCACACCATGGAAGGGCGTAGCTTAGTTCGAGAAAGCACATTAGGGAAATTTTTAAAAGATCCTGCTTCCGGCAACGAACAACATGCCATTGATGCAGAAAAAAACACAACATTATACACTCAGCCTGAATTTACAGGATTTCAGTGGGGAATGGCCATTAATCTTAATTCATGCATAGGATGTGGGAATTGTGTAATTAGCTGTCAGGCTGAAAACAATGTCGCAGTAATCGGAAAAACAGAAGTTCGTAACAGGCGAATTATGCACTGGATCAGGATTGACCGATACTACTCTGAAGAATCAGAAAATCCGGAAGTATTCCATCAACCCGTGATGTGTCAGCATTGCGATAATGCACCTTGCGAAAATGTATGTCCGGTTGCTGCAACACCACATAGCAGCGAAGGATTAAACCAAATGGCGTATAACAGATGTATTGGAACCAGATACTGTATGAATAACTGTCCGTACAGGGTTCGTAGGTTTAACTGGTTTGAATATGCCAACAACAAAGATTTTGATTACAACATGAATACTGATGTTGGCAAGCTGGTTCTAAATCCTGATGTGGTAGTTCGTTCACGTGGTGTTGTTGAAAAATGCTCTTTATGCGTTCAACGAATTCAGGAGAAGAAATTATTGGCAAAACGTGAAAACAGGCAATTGGCTGATGGGGAAATAAAAACTGCTTGTCAGGCAAGTTGCCCTGCAGATGCAATCACATTCGGTAATTTATTGGATCCAAACAGTGAAATTTCAAAGATTAATGAAAGTCCGCGAATGTATCACTTACTTGAGCAAGTTCACACATTGCCATCAACCAGTTATTTGACAAAAATCAGAAATAAAAAAAGCTAATCTAAGCCTTCAAAAATGTATAAAAAAGAAGTTAGAGGAATATTAGTTGAGGGAAATAAAAATTTCGGGCAAATCACTCGGGATATTACCGCCCCCTTATACGGAAAAACTCCGCTTTGGTGGTATATTGCCATCTCCATTTCGACCATTGCCATTTTAATTGGCAGTTTGGCGATTTACAAAACCATTTCAACAGGAATTGGAACCTGGGGCGTTAACAACAATGTAGCCTGGGGATGGGGAATCATCAACTTTGTGTGGTGGGTAGGAATCGGACATGCCGGAACTGCATTCTCCATTTTTCTTCTCATATTAAGACAGAAATGGCGCACGTCCATTAACCGCGCAGCTGAAGCAATGACAGTAGTTGCGGTACTTTGCGCAGGTTTATTCCCGATGTTACACATGGGAAGAATCTGGAATGCATTTTTTATCTTACCCTATTGGAATACCCGCGGTCCGCTTTGGGATAACTTTAACTCTCCATTATTTTGGGATGTGGTTGCGATTAGTACTTATTTGATGGCTTCAGCCGTTTTTTGGTTTATCGGGATGATTCCTGATTTTGCTACCATAAGAGATAATACAACCTCAGCTATTAAAAAACGTGTGTATGGATTTTTGAGTTTTGGATGGATAGGAAACGCAAGAGGTTGGCTAAGATTTGAAACTGCTTCTTTACTATTAGGAGGATTAGCTGCTCCTTTGGTTGTTGCTGTTCACTCAATCGTATCAATGGACTTTGCAACCTCCGTAATGCCGGGATGGCATACCACTATTTTCCCACCCTATTTTGTAATTGGTGCCATTTTTTCAGGTTTTGGAATGGTGCTAACTCTCATGATTATCGTACGGAAAGTATTTAAATTTCAGGATTATATCACCCAATCACATTTTGATGCCATAGCCCGAATTCTAACTTTCATCAGTTTAATTATGGCTACGGCTTATTCAACAGAACTTTTTATTGCCTGGTACAGTGGTGGAGAATACGAAATGTTCACTTTTATGAAAAACAGGGTAACAGGAGATTACACTTTTGCATTCTGGACCATGGTTACCTGTAACGCATTCATCCCTCAACTTTTCTGGTTCAAAAAAATCAGAAAAAATATCACCATCGTTTTCATCATGTCAATTTTTATCAATATCGGGATGTGGTTTGAACGATATGTAATTGTGGTAACTTCTTTATCAAAAGATTTTCTCCCATCAAGTTGGGCAACCTACTCCCCAACATATGTTGAGATTGGAATTTTCATAGGAACACTTGGAATTTTTATCACGGGTGTATTGTTGTTTTTCAGGTATGTACCAATGATTGCCATCAGTGAAGTAAAAGGAATTTTGAAAAAAACCAGTAAATAAACTACCATGACAGAAACAAATATTATCGGAGTTTATGAAGATGAGGATGTTTTGCTCGACGCCATTCATCAAGTTCAAAACAAAGGCATTACAATCAAGGATGTGTATTCTCCCATTCCAATCCATGGGGTATTTGAAGCCTTAAAGCTTAAAACGAGGTTACCACTGGCAACTTTTATTTATGGCGTTTTTGGTACCATTTTAATTTTTGGATTTCTTTACTGGACCTCAGTTGTAAGTTATCCACTTAAATTCGGTGGCAAGCCTTTAAACTCACTCTCCTTCATCATCATCATGTTTGTAGCAACCATTTTTGTGGCAACCTTTTTAACTTTCATGACCTTCTTTATTCGTGAGAAATTAGGCCCCGGCAAAAAAGTTGATGTTATAGATCCGCGTTCAACCGACGATAAATTTTTAATCGTTATTGAACAAAATGAAAAAATGACTGCCAAGGAAATTGCGTTAATAAAAACTTCTTTAAAAGAAAGCGGTGCTTCAGAAATTAATGAAGCCAAAAAAGAAATTAAAGAAAAACATTAATCTGAAATATTCACACAATGAATACAGTGAAACATAACATACTAAAAAGCACTTTTCTCATCCTCTTTTTGATACTGGTTTTAAGTTCTTGTAATCACAACAAAAATCATCCTGGTTATGCTTATATGCCCGACATGTATTACTCTGAGGCTGCAAATGCAAATTCGCCAAATACTGTTTTTAAAAATAAAATGACGAATCAAATGCCTGCTCCCGGAACCATTGCCCGAGGTCACATGCCATATCCTTACCAGGCCAAAAACTATTTCGATCAGGTTGCGGCCGGTAATGAGTTAATGAATCCTGTAGAAATTAACTTACAAACACTATCTGAAGGTAAAGCCCAATACGAAATTTTTTGCATGAGTTGCCATGGAGAGCAAGGAGACGGAAATGGGTTTTTATACACCAGCAAATTGTACCCCATGAAACCAACTTCTTTGATCGAAGATTATGTTCAAAATAAAAAAGATGGAGAAATTTTTCATGTGATCACAGTTGGTTCTCTTTCTGGTTTGATGGGCGCACATGGCAGTCAAATTAAGGCTGAGGATAGATGGAAAATCATTAATTATATTCGAAAAGACCTGGCTAAAAAATAATTGAACAAGATAATCTTAACCCAATGGATAAAGAATTAATCATCTCTTCAAAATTTAAAAATGCAGCTTATGCATTGATCGGAATTGGAATCATTGCGTTCATTTATGGATTCATCAAACATCCCGATCGTGCCTGGACCAATCTGCTCATTAATAACTATTATTTTCTTGCTTTGGCCATTGGAGCTACATTTTTTATGGCTTTGCAATACATCACACAAAGTGGCTGGTCATCAGGCTTTGTCAGAATTCCTCAAGCCATAGCAAACTTTTTCCCGGTACTTCTTTTATTGATGATCCCTATTCTTTTTGGTATGCATCACCTTTATCATTGGAGCCATGCCGAAGAAGTTGCCAATGATGTCATACTGCAGCACAAAGCTCCCTACCTGAATGTTCCATTTTTTATCATTCGTTTTTTCTTTTACTTCGTTGTCTGGATTGGATTGACGCGACTACTCAGAAAATTTTCACATAAAGAAGATTTGGAGGGTGGACTAAAATATTTTGAGAAAAGTGAATTTTACTCGAAAGTTTACATTTTTGCACTTGCATTAACTTTCTCACTGGCAACCTTCGATTGGATCATGTCAATTGATTCGCACTGGTTCAGCACCATATTTGCTATTAGAAATTTTGCCATGGGATTTTATCATGCCGTGGTAATGATCACCATTATTTTAATAATCCTTAATAAATTAGGATACTTCCCATTCTTCAATAAATATCACCTTAAAGATTTAAGCAAATATATTTTTATTCTAAGTATCATTTGGGCATATACCTGGTTTAGTCAGTACATCTTGATTTGGTATGCCAATATCCCGGAAGAAACCGTTTATTACGTTCCTCGTACCATGGGCGAATTCAAACCATTGTTTTACACTGAATTAATCGTTAACTGGTTATTTCCTTTTCTGGCCTTAATGTCGACAAAAGTTGCAACCAATAAAAATGCAGTTTTAGCCATCTCCATCATTTTAATGCTGGGGCAATGGGTTGATGTTTACATGCAGGTAACTGTTGGAACCCTTCATCACATGCATATTGGATTTATCGAAATTGGAAGTTTTGTGGGTTATATTGGCTTTTTTGGTTTGATATTGGCCTATTCACTCAAACAACACCCATTAATCGCCAAGAATCATCCATACTTGGAAGAATCTTTGGAACACCATGCTTAAACATCTAAATAATAAGATCTGTTATCGAATTGTTAATTTTTAAGGGCTTGACTTTTAATTTGCTAAATTTGCCCGACACAAAAAACTACATAAACTAAGTATACTTATGAGAAAATTTTTCGACTTTCTGTTTTCAATGCAATTTGCCGGTACCCTCATGCTCATATTTGCAGGAGTTATTGGTGCTGCCACTTTTGTAGAAAATGACCTCGGTACGCTCGCCGCACGAATTATTGTTTATGATTCGCACTGGTTTGAAGGATTGATGTTGTTAATGTCAATCAGCATGTTTGGTAGTATTTTTAAATACAAACTTTATCAGCGAAAAAAACACACAGTATTAATATTTCACATCTCATTTATAATTATTTTGATTGGGTCAGCCATAACGCGTTATGTAGGAGAAGAAGGGAATATGAGAATACGTGAAGGAGAAGCTTCTAATCAAATCATTTCACAAAATGCTTATATTCAGGTTACCGTAAATAACGGAGTTAATCGGTATAACTACAGTGATAAAAAATTATTCAATCCTTACAGAAGTAATAATTATGATAAAACACTGAATTTTAATAATGAGCGTGCGCATATCGACCTTGTTCGTTTTGTAGCAAATGCTGCCGAAACCATTGTTGAAGATCCATATGGAAGTCCTATTATTTCGGTATTAACCATGGGTCGAAATGGACAAGAAGCTAAATTCATCAGAAAAGGCGAATCGGTTCTTATTGGTAATACGGTTTTTTCTTTTGAAACCGGGACTATAAATCCGGCTCACGTTCAAATTAGTCAAGGTGCCAATGGATATTTCTTTAATTCTCCTGTGACTGTTAGTTATACTGAAATGGCTAACCAGAGTAGGGTTCAAATGGAAACAAATACCAATCATCCATTTGAGACCATGAAATTATACTCATTTGGAGGCACAAGTCTGGTTATACAGAAGATTTTTGATAAAGCCAGCACAAGGCTGGTTGAAGGCCCGGCAAGTAAAGATGTAAATTATAATGATGCTGCCATTTTCAACATTAATTACAAAGATAAAAGCCAGCAGTTAACGGTATTTGGCGGCAGAGGCATACTTGGTGAAAAAAACTCAGTTACGATTGATGGAGTTGAGTTTAGTATGAGTTACGGGTCTAAAATTATTGAGATTCCATTTTCACTTTACTTAAGAGATTTTCAATTGGATCGTTATCCCGGATCCATGAGCCCATCCTCATTTGCCAGTGAAGTCACCCTCATTGATGACAGGCATGGGATTAATGAACCGAGAAGAATTTTCATGAATAACGTGTTAAATTATGATGGCTATCGTTTTTTCCAGTCTTCTTATGACCAAGACGAAAAAGGAACCATTTTGTCTGTTAATCATGATCGTTGGGGGACATTTGTGACCTATATTGGGTATTTCATCATGGCCTTTGGAATGATTTTAAACTTCTTCCACAAAGACAGCCGATTCAGAAATCTTATGAGAATTTCATCTAAAACAAAAAAAGCAAGCTTAGTTTTACTGTTGATTACTGCCGGAATTCTAGGAACAAATAATGTTCAAGCACAATACACTACAATTGATGCAGCCAACTATATCGATGCAGCACATGCCAAGGAATTTGGAACGCTTTTGATTCTTGATCAAAAAGGAAGAATCGAACCCATTAATACCCTTTCCTCAGAAATAATCAGAAAGGTAACTAAAAAAGGAACCTTCATGGGATTAAGCTCCGACCAGGTATTTTTAGGAATGCTCGCCGACCCTGCCACCTGGCAATCGATACCCATGATAAAAGTCTCGGACAGAGAGCTAAAAGGAATTTTAGGTGTACGTGGCAATCGCGCATCTTTTAATAATTTTATAGATTACAATAAAGGGGGTACTTATAAGTTATCGGGCTATGTCGATGCAGCCTATAAAAAGAAACCTGCCGAACGTAATGGTTTTGATAAAGAAATCATGAAGGTTGACGAACGGGTGAACATATGTTACATGGTTTACTCCGGAGGTTTTATGAATATTTTTCCACTGAAAAATGATGCAAATAATGGCTGGTATTCGGTAAAAGATTCGATGCGTTTTGCACCCGAGGACAGGGCTTTTGTTAAAAATGTTTTGCCCATGTATTACGGAACCATAAGCAAAGGCTTACAATCAGGAAACTGGAACGAAGCATCCCAAAGTTTGGGATATATCAAAGCATTTCAGGAGAAATTTGGAAGCCAGATTTTCCCTTCAAAAACAAAAACGAAGCTTGAAATTACTTATAATAAAATTAATATTTTCAAACGCTTATTTCCTTTTTATGGACTTGTTGGATTTATTATGCTCTTCCTGCTGTTTACCGGAATTCTAAATCCAAAATACAAATTCTTTAAAGTCATTAAAATCGGAATTATCTTAATTCTAATTGGATTCGTGCTTCAAACCCTTGGCCTGGCTGCCCGGTGGTATATTTCTGGGCATGCTCCATGGAGTAATGGCTACGAATCGATGATTTATATTGCATGGGCAACTGTTTTAGCCGGGTTATTTTTCATGAAAAAATCTCACATAACCGTTGCAACCACTGCCATCTTAGCATCCTTAACATTGATGGTTGCCAACCTGAGCTGGATGGACCCTGAAATTACCAATCTTGTCCCTGTTCTAAAATCTTACTGGTTAGTTATTCATGTTGCTGTAATCACGGCAAGTTATAGTTTTCTGGCTATTGGTGCTTTGCTCGGATTTTTAAATCTGGTAATGATGATCTTAAAAAATCCAAACAATAAAGAACGAATCAATGCCACCATTAAAGAACTCACAAATATTAATGAAATGAATTTGATCATTGGAGGTTTCTTGTTAACGATCGGTACATTTCTTGGTGCCGTATGGGCCAACGAATCATGGGGCAGGTATTGGGGCTGGGATCCGAAGGAAACCTGGGCCTTGGTTACGGTAGTAGTTTATGCATTTATCGTTCACATGCGTTTAACTCCTGGCTTAAAAGGGACTTATGCTTTTAATTTTGGTGCGCTGATTAGCTTCAGTTCGGTATTGATGACTTATTTTGGAGTCAATTATTACTTATCAGGCATGCACTCTTATGCAAAAGGTGACCCTGTTCCAATACCAACTTTTGTTTACTATACCATTGCTATCATTTTTGCAGTTTCTATTTGGGCCTATATCAAAGAAAACAAGCAAAACAGAAAAATAAAATCTGAATAATTTTAATAAAAAAATCACTTGAAATCCGAGGTTTAATGCAGACTTCGGATTTTTTCGTAAAACTCCAATTTTAATACTTTTTCAAAATTGCTTAGTTGAACAATCCCGACAAAATCAAAGTGTATTATTAGTTTAAAAACACTGATATTCCCTCATTATTCTCTGAGCATTTTATTCATAGAACAATAGTCGGGATAATTTATTTTATTTTTATTAGGTCTAAATTACAATAGTGATGATTTTATATTATTTTTGTACAAGATTAATTTAATCGGAAATAAAGCATACTAAACTTGAAATAATGAAAATAGCTGAAAATAAAGTAGCTGTACTAGCATATACAATGACCACTGACGGTGGCCGCAAAATTATTGAATTGATTCGAAGTGAGCATCCGCGAGCTTTCATTTTTGGAGCAAGTGTTTTACTTGAAGGTTTTGAGCAGGCCATGATGGGTCTTAAAGCTGGTGACTCATTCGACTTTAAATTGGCTCCTGAGCAAGCTTACGGCCCACGAGACGTTTATGCCGTAATGGACATTCCAAAAGACACCTTCGAAGTGAACGGTGTAATTGATGAAGAAGCACTATTAATTGGGAATGAAATTCCAATGGCCGACAATCACGGAAATCGACACTTAGGCGTGGTCGTTGACACAAATGAAGAGAATGTCGTCATGGATTTCAATCATCCTTTAGCAGGAAAAGAACTTCATTTTAAAGGCGAAGTGATTGAAGTAAGAGAAGCAAATCAAGAAGAAATAGATGCTTTAAATCACAGTTGTGGTTGCGGAAGTAGCTGTGGGTGCAGCAGTAGCAGTGATGAAAAGAAAAATGAATCTCATGGCGGATGTGGTTGTGGAACCCATGAGCATGCACATGCTGATGACGATAGCTGCCCAACTTGTGGTAACGCCCCAGAAGATCAGGGAAAAGGAATTGGAAGTTGCCGATGTAGTTAATTCAATTAACAAAGTTTTTTTGAGAGATGGCAATTGTGATTATCCAAATTTTATTTTAGAGATATTTAATAATAGGAAATAGCAAGTACGATATTGAAGAACAGATTCACCTGTTTTTCAATTATTGCTTAACTTTGATTATCATTTTTTTAAAAAAATATGTAATCGAAATTAAGCAAAAGTGCAGGCTAAGAAAAAGAAAGTCTTAAAACAGTATCACCGATTCTTAGATGAGTCAGGAGATACAACATTTTTCGGTAAAAAGAAAAGGATTATAATTGGAGAAGATGGTGTTTCAAAATGCTTTATTCTCGGTATGGTAAAATTTAAAACTAAATTAGAACCCATTAGAGATCAAGTAGTGAAAATGCAAAACGAAATTGTATCTGATGAATACTTTAAAGACATTCCTAGCGTTAAGAAAAAACTTGATAAAGTTGGATATTTTTTTCATGCTAAAGATGACCTACCAGAGGTAAGAGAAAAGTTTTTTAAATACATCAAAACAATAAACTGTTCATTTGAAGCTGTTGTCGCTCGTAAATTACCAGACCTGTATGAAAGTAAACATAAATCTAATGAGGCATGGCTTTATGCTGATTTACTTTCGCATTTGCTTAAAAACAAGTTCACTAATCATAGTAAAATTGTATTAAATATTGCCAGTCGAGGAAAATCTACTAAGAATCATAATCTTGAATTAGCTCTCCTGAAAGCTAAGGAGCGTTTTGAAATTTCTCATCCTGATAAAAGCATTATTACACAAGTCGTCTTCAATGTAATGGAGCAAACGAGCGAACCCTTATTGAATATCGCTGATTATTTTTGTTGGACAATTCAAAATGTTTTTGAGAGAGGAAATATTAGATATTATAATTTTTTAAAAGATAATATTTCGACTATAGTTGATTTGTATGATTTTGATAGTTATGGGAAAAAAGGTTGGCCAAATTATTATGGAAGGCATAATCCACTAACTGCTAAAAATAAGATAAGCCCACTTTCACACTAAGATGAGGTTTAACTCTTCAATGGCATGGAGCCAACGTTCATGTGATGCAGACTTACTTTGCAAATATATATCAAAAATGATGTATTTGCAAATTCCACCTAATGGTATTTAGTATTTAAACAACAAAAGTTGGGAATAAAGATTTCTAATGAGTTCACCTCATATTGAAAATACTTACCTTTGATAAATACTAACAGTTAAAAAATAATTTGGCTAAGAATCCCGAAATTAAGTGTTTTCATTGTGGTGATGATTGTGGATCACATCCCATCATGTATGAAGATAAACCCTTTTGCTGTAATGGTTGTAAATCGGTTTATGAAATTTTAAAGGGCAATGATGCTTGTGAATATTATGCCATTGAAACTGAGCCGGGAATAAAAAACACCAATCCTGAACTCGGCAATAAATTTGCCTATCTAGATTTAGATGACATCAAAAAAGAAATTTATGATTTTTCAGATTCGGGCATTGCTAAAGTAACTTTTTTTATCCCTTCAATCCATTGTAGTTCATGCATCTGGCTACTAGAAAACTTAAACCGATTAAATGCAGGAGTTGTTTTATCTTCAGTCAATTTTGTAAAGAAAGAAGCTAGAATCACCTTTCGTGAATCTGAAATAAGCTTGAGGCAGTTGGTCGAATTAATGGCTTCCATAAACTACGAGCCTCGAATAACTCTCAACGATCTCCAGAAAAAAACTGAAAAATCTTCAGACAGAAAAATATATTATAAACTTGGTGTTGCGGGTTTTGCCTTTGGTAACATTATGTTACTCAGTTTTCCCGAATACGTCAATTTTAATGATACCCTTGAGCAATCTTATCGAAATTCTTTTGCCTGGTTAATGCTCATTCTGTCACTTCCGGTAGTGTTTTATGCAGCTACCGATTACTTCACCTCTTCTTATAAAAGTTTAAAAAAGAAAATAATTAACATTGATATCCCGATTGCTCTGGGAATTTCCGTACTATTTTTGCGAAGCGCTTATGAAATAATTTATCAAATTGACGTAGGCTACATCGATTCACTTTCGGGTTTGGTATTTTTTCTGTTGATAGGAAAATGGTATCAAAATAAAACTTATCAGGCTTTATCTTTCGAAAGAAATTATAAATCATATTTCCCGGTTGCAGTTACAGTAATTAATGAAGATGAGGAAGAAGTTTCAGTTCCATTAAAAGATCTTAAAATTGGTCAACGCCTTATCGTCAGAAATAGGGAAATTATTCCGGCCGATGCCATTTTATTAAAAGGAAAGGCCAATATCGATTACAGTTTTGTAAGTGGTGAATCAAGCCCCGTATCTAAAAAACATAAAGATTTAATTTATGCCGGAGGCCGTCAAGTTGGAGAAGCTATTGAATTAATGGTTGAAAAAGAAATCTCTCAAAGTTATTTAACCGAACTCTGGAATCAAGAAATTGGGGTTGAAAAAGAAGGCTCAAAACTTAATTCACTCATCGATAATGTGAGCCATTATTTTACCATAGCCATCATTTTAATTGCCTTGACAAGCGGAATTTATTGGTTAATTGTGGATCAGGGAATTGCCATAAATGCCTTCACTTCAGTACTGATTGTTGCTTGCCCATGTGCATTGGCATTAACACTGCCATTTGCTTTCGGAAGTACCATGCGAATTTTTGGAAGGGCGGGATTCTATCTCAAAAAAACAGAGGTGGTTGAACAATTATCTCGCATCGACACCATTGTTTTTGATAAAACAGGTACCCTGACCCGAAATGATGAATTTTTGGTAAATGACCATAAACTTGACCTAGATGAAAAAGATAGATCACTGATTAAATCAGCAGTTCGTCAGTCTTCTCATCCCATGAGTATAGCAATTTATAAAAGCATAGATGCTCCTCTTTTAGAAGAAATTACTTTATATGACGAAATCTCTTCGGAAGGTATTTTTGCAGAAATTAATCAACATAAAATTAAAATTGGATCTGAACATTTTGTGACAGGAAAAAAACAAGAACAACCTGCTTATTCTAGTCGGGTTTACGTTTCCATTGATGAGGCTCAGAAAGGGTTTTTTCAAATTAATAATCAATACAGAGATGGCTTGGAAGAGGTTATTCGGCAACTAAAACCAAATCAAAAACTTCATCTCCTGTCGGGCGATAACGATGCTGAAAAAGAAAAATTACTTCATCTATTTACTGATGAAAACAGCATGCATTTTAATCAGTCGCCAATGGATAAACTGAACTATATTAAATCCCTTAAATCAGAGGGGAAACACATACTAATGATTGGTGATGGACTGAATGATGCCGGAGCTTTGAACGAAAGTCATGTGGGAATATCTATTGCAGATAATATTTATCACTTCTCCCCGGCTTGTGATGCCATTTTAGAAGCCAATAAATTTAGTGAGCTTTTTAAATTTATCGCCTTTACCAAAACAACAATGAATATTATCAAATTAAGCTTTGTCATTTCCTTCCTCTACAATATTTTTGGAATTTCATTCGCTGCAGATGGTTTATTAACCCCAATACTTTCAGCTATCTTAATGCCTTTAAGCTCAGTAACTGTGGTGGCATTTATTACCCTGCTAACCAGATCTTTTGCCAAATCCCGCGGAATCAAAAACTAATCCTTTTGGATGAATAAAGAGAGAAATACCTCGCCCATATTATACCTGGCTTCATATATTGTTTATCTTTATAATTGCGATATTCAAAAAAAGTGATTAAATCAACTAAGTTCCACTCCCTGATCATCTCTTTATATAGAATAACTCTAAATTGGATTTTTGGTAAACATTTACCTAATTACTTTTTTGATATATCTAAAAACCTTAATATTTTTGTTTATATCGTGAAATGAGTGCACTATTCGTATTAATTGGGGTAAGTTTATTTGTAGCTATCGGTTTTCTGATCGCCTTTATCTGGTCGGTTAAGAGTGGCCAATACGAAGACGATTATACGCCATCAATTCGAATTTTGTTTGATGACAAACCTAAAAAACAAGAAGAAACAGAACCAAAAGAATCTCCGGATAAAGAAACTAAAAAATAACAACCATGGAAATTGAAAAATTCTATTACGACAATCGGATAGTAAAGTATTTCGCCTATGCCACTATATTTTGGGGAATTATAGGTATGCTTGTTGGCTTATGGGCTGCTATGCAATTGGTGTGGCCCGCTTTATCTTTTGAAATTGCTGAAAACACCTTCGGCCGAATCAGACCAGTGCACACCAATGCAGTAATATTTGCATTTGTAGGCAATGGAATTTTTATGGGAATCTACTATTCCCTTCAACGATTATCAAAAGCCCGTATGTTTAGCGATACCCTAAGTTATATTCACTTCTGGGGATGGCAACTGATTATTGCTGCTGCAGCCATAACGCTCGTTTTAGGATTTACCACCAGCAAAGAATATGCTGAACTTGAATGGCCGCTTGATATTGCAATTGCCATTATTTGGGTTGTGTTTGGCTGGAATATGATTGGAACCATTATAAAAAGAAGAACCGGTCATATCTATGTAGCCATTTGGTTTTACATCGCCACCTTTGTTACAGTAGCAGTATTGCACATTGTAAACTCTTTTGCTATTCCGGTCACTTTCTGGAAGAGTTATTCGCTTTTTGCAGGGGTTCAGGATGCATTGGTGCAATGGTGGTATGGGCATAATGCCGTTGCATTCTTCCTTACTACACCATACTTAGGTTTAATGTATTACTTCTTACCAAAAGCTGCAAACCGACCTATTTACTCATACAAACTTTCTATCATTCATTTCTGGGCACTGATATTCTTATATATTTGGGCAGGGCCACATCACTTGCTCTATTCATCTTTGCCCGACTGGACACAAGCATTAGGAGTTATTTTCTCAATCATGCTAATTGCACCTTCCTGGGGTGGGATGCTGAATGGCCTGCTCACTTTAAGAGGGGCTTGGGATCGGGTTCGGGAAGATCCCATCCTGAAATTTTTAGTAGTTGCAGTTACTGCTTATGGGCTTTCTACCTTTGAAGGACCGATGATGTCTTTAAAATCGGTTAATGCATTAACCCACTATACCGATTGGACCATTGCTCACGTTCATATTGGCGCATTAGGATGGAATGGATTTATGACCTTTGGAATTATTTACTGGCTCATTCCACGAATATTCGACACCAAATTATTCTCAAAAAGATTGGCCAATACTCACTTTTGGTTAGGGACTTTGGGAATATTGTTTTATGCCATTCCTCTTTATTGGGGTGCGGTAACACAAGCCTTAATGTGGAAAGAATTTACTGCAGATGGATTCTTGAAATATCCAAATTTCTTAGAAACAATTACCCAGATAATTCCGATGTATCATGCCAGGGTTTTAGGTGGCAGTCTATATGTAACTGGAGTCATCATTTTTATTTACAATATCATCAAGACTGTAAAAGCCGGGAAACTTATTAGGGAAGAAGCTGCTGAAGCGCCTGCACGTGAAAAGATCCCGAACAAACGTCAAACTGGTGAAGGATTCCACAGATGGTTAGAGAGGAGACCAATTCAATTCATGATTTTAGCATTTGTTGCCATAATTATCGGAGGGGTTATTGAAGTCATTCCAACCTATCTCATAAAATCTAATATTCCAACCATTGCCAGCGTACAGCCTTACACGCCACTTGAACTGGAAGGAAGAGATATTTATATCAGAGAAGGATGTTATACTTGTCACTCACAAATGATTCGTCCGTTCAGGTCAGAAACCGAACGCTATGGTGAATACTCTAAAGCCGGTGAATTTGTTTACGATCATCCATTCCAATGGGGATCGAAAAGAACAGGACCTGATTTGGCACGCGAAGGCGTAGTAACAGGGAAAATGTACAAACCTGCATCCTGGCACTTCAATCACATGAAAAACCCACAATTAGTGAGTCCACAGTCAATCATGCCCTCATATCCTTGGTTAATAACCAATGATTTAGATATGTCCAACATTGCAAAGAAAATAAAAGTGATGCAAAAGCTTGGAGTTCCCTATCCCGAAGGTTATGCTGACATAGCAAAAGATGATCTATTGAAACAAGCAGATCAGATAGTTGAAAACCTTAAAAATGGTGGAATTGAGACCTCAAATAATAAGGAAATTATTGCGCTAATTGCTTATCTGCATCGATTAGGAACTGACATCACTAAAAAATAATTGAGATGAAAATTGTAAGTCATTATTTACAGCAAATAGATGGTGTGGCGATTTATCCCATCATCACCTTAGTCATTTTTTTAAGCATGTTCATTGGCATTAGTATTTGGGCCCTTAAAATTAGGAAAAAGGATATTCAAGGAATGAGTCAACTTCCTTTTGAAGATGGGGTAATACGTGAACAAAAAACAACTTCTTAACAAGAGATAAAGTTTGGTTAAGAAATTTATTTTCTTTTTCTACACAACAAAAACACAGAACCATGAAAACAAAGCATGAAAATGAACCTGAAAAAGATAATTTAACTGGTGACGAGATCATATCGG
This sequence comes from Bacteroidales bacterium, assembly GCA_963675215.1. GTDB lineage: Bacteria > Bacteroidota > Bacteroidia > Bacteroidales. The sequence goes on along the minus strand of OY775914.1, from coordinate 1,643,603 downwards.
GCCATGATTACGACGGGATCAAAGAGTTAAATAACCCCATGCCGAGATGGTGGCTCTGGCTATTCTATCTTTCAATAGTATTTGCAGCAGTTTACTGGGTTCGCTACCATGTAATGCATACCGGTGCTTTGCAGATTGAAGAATATGAAAACGAAATGGCCGAGGCAGCCAGATCGCTAAATTCAACAAAAACTGCAATTTTAGATGAAACCAACGTAACTGTTTTAACAGACGAAGCCAGCCTGGCAGAAGGCAAAGCTATTTACGACAAACAATGCATGGTTTGTCATTTATCAAAGGGTGAAGGGTTGGTTGGCCCTAACCTGACTGATGAATTCTGGATTCATGGTGGAAGCATTGGCGATATATTTAAAATCATTAAAATTGGAAATCCTTCGATGGGTATGATTTCTTGGAAAGATCAACTAACACCCCTTCAAATTCAACAGGTATCAAGCTTTATTTACCAAATGGAAGGAACTAATCCTCCAAATCCGAAAGCACCCCAAGGAGAAAAATATGTTCGCTAAGTAGCTGGATCATGGTGCAATTTAAACGAAAAGAAACAGAGAAAACCTCTTTCAGAGATCATTTGGCTACTCTCGACAATAAAGGGAAGCGATTATGGGTTTATGCAAAAAAACCAAAGGGCAAACTCACAAATTATCGCAGTTTTGTTGGAATTATCTTACTAATCTTTCTATTCGCAGGACCATTTTTAAAAATTAACGGAAACCCTATACTTCTTCTGAACTTTATTGAAAGAAAAATTGTAATTCTCGGGATGCAATTCTGGCCTCAGGATTTTCATCTGTTTTTTCTGGCCATGCTATCTCTTTTTGTTTTCATCATTTTATTTACAACAATATACGGTCGGGTATGGTGTGGATGGACTTGCCCACAAACCATTTTCATGGAATTTGTTTTTCGAAGATTAGAATATCTGATTGAAGGAAATGCACGAGACCAAAAAATCTTAAATGCGCAAGATTGGACCTTCAATAAAATATGGCGCAAAACTTTAAAGCATTTGATTTTCTATTTGATTTCATTTCTAATTGGAAATACTTTTCTGGCCTATATCATTGGAATTGAAAATCTGAAACTAATTACAACAGGAAATCCAATCGATCATTTACCAGGCCTGATCGCCATGTTAATTTTTTCAGGGATATTCTATTTTATATTTGCTCATTTCCGCGAACAAGTTTGTACCATGGTTTGTCCGTATGGCAGACTTCAAGGTGTGCTGCTCGATCAGAATTCGATTGTGGTTGCTTACGACTATAATAGAGGGGACCCAAAGGGAACTTATTTTAAAGGAGAAGATCGAGAAAAAAACAATAAAGGTGATTGCATAAATTGCACACAATGTGTACAGGTTTGCCCTACCGGAATTGATATTCGAAACGGAACACAATTAGAATGTATCAACTGCACAGCGTGTATTGATGCCTGCAATGCCATGATGGATGCTGTTGACCAACCTCGTGGTTTAATCAGGTATGCATCCGAGAAAATGATTGCTGAATCAAAAAAATGGAAATTTACTACCCGCTCCATTGCCTATTCAATAGTCTTAGTTATTTTACTCGCGCTAATAGGGTATTTTTTCAGCAATCGTTCGAGCCTCGAAACCATCATTCTACGATCACCCGGGATGCTGTATCAAGAGCAACCTGATGGAAGAATCAGTAATCTCTACAACATTAAACTGGTTAATAAAACCAATAGTGATATTCCATTGGAACTTCGTTTAATATCAACAGATGGAGAATTAAAATTAATTGGCAACTTATCAGTTGTAAAATCACAAACAGTTGGAGAATCTGTTTTTTTTATTCTTTTAAACAAAGATGCAATACCTGCATCTGAAACAAGCATTGAAATCGGGATATTCAGTGATGGTACGTTGATTGAGAAAATAAAAACTACTTTTATAAGTCCATCTAAATAAAATATACAGATGAAAATTAATTGGGGAACCGGAATATTTATTTTTTTAGTGATCTTTTTTATCGCCATATTCTCCTTTGTTTATTTTGCATTTCTGCAAGAAGTAGATTTGGTTGAAGATGACTACTATCCCCGAGAGTTAACTTACGAACAACAAATTGTAAAACGACAGAATCTAAAACAACTTGGAGAGGAAATTCGCATCATTCAAAATAACAATATGCTCACTTTGAATTTTCCGGCAAGTCAAAATTTGGAAAAAATTGAGGGTGAAATATTAATTTACCGACCTTCCGATTCAAAAGCCGACCTTAAATACAAAATCAAAATCGACTCACTAAACTCACAAACCATAATAGCTGATAAATTACTCAATGGCAAGTATATTGTTAAAGTTGACTGGTCATACCAAAATAAAAAATTTTACCAGGAACTAATAATCATTTTATAAAATGGAATTAATAGCAGCATTAACATTGGGTTTAATTGGGAGTTTTCATTGTATTGGGATGTGTGGGCCCATCGCCATCGCCCTTCCTCTTCCAAATTCGAACTGGGCATCAAAAATATTTGGAGCCTCCATTTATAATATTGGCCGTGCACTCACTTATGGTTTAATGGGAGTAATTTTTGGCCTGGTGGGTAAAGGATTTAAACTGGCAGGACTTCAGCAATGGGTTTCAATTGTGATGGGCGCCATTATGATTTTATCGGTATTATTTCCCGTGATATTCAGAAATCGATCTAAATTGGATGGATTCGTCAATAAATTTGTTAGTCGCCTAAAAAAATCTTTCGGAATCCTATTTCAAAAAAGGTCTTATTATTCCTTATTTCTAATCGGTTTATTAAACGGGTTTCTACCTTGTGGGCTGGTTTATATGGCAATTGCAGGCGCTGTTGCAACCGGTGAAATACTGAATGGAGCACTTTATATGGTCGTTTTTGGATTAGGAACTCTCCCGATCATGCTCAGTGTTTCACTAATCGGGAATCTGGTCACATCGAATCTGAGAAACCGAATTCGAAGATTTATCCCCGTTTTTATAGTTTTAATTGGAATACTGTTTATGCTAAGAGGAATGAACCTGGGCATAAAATACATCAGTCCAAAACTTAATAAAACAAATAATACTGAAATGACCATGCAACATTAATACATAATTTTAGACTAATTTTACATCATTATTAATATTAAAACAAAAAAAATGAAAACTAAAAATATAATAATCATAATGGTAATAGCCTTTGGGATTGTAGGTTTGAGTTCTTTTAAAAACAGAATGGTTTCTGCCACGGATAATCATGAAACAACCTTTAATTCTCAACAGGCAGACCCTGCTGATGCAAAGTATCCAAAAGGAGCAAAAATATATAAAGAAAAATGTATCATCTGCCACATGGCCAATGGGGAAGGGATAACCGGTGCATTTCCTCCTCTAAAAAATTCCGATTATTTATTCGCCGATAAAGTGCGTGCAGTTGCTCAAACACTTAATGGTTCACAAAAACCTATGGTTGTAAACGGAGTAACTTATGTTGCACCTATGGCACCGCAGGTCTCAACTAAAGAAGATGCAGTTGCTGTGATAAACTATGTGTTAAATGCATGGGGAAATAAAGGGGGAACTGTTAGCATGGATGATGTCAAAGATGTTAAAATCGATCCTCGTTAATTAACAATAGAAGTTTCATATCTTAGGTAAATCGCCTATTTCATTGGCCTTTTATTTTATTAATTTTGTTTTTGCTTATAGATTTTAGGGCATTCCCACTTTGGGAAGCAAATAATTATCCTGGGATAAAATATTTAACAAATATTTATTGCAGAGAAAGGTAATTAACTAAATTTCTGATAGTTAATAAACATAACGTTTATTGGCGCGTTTATTGAACTTGTAAGTAGTTAACTAAATTAATAATAAATATTATGAAGAGTTTAAGGTATTTTGTTGGGTTGATGATAATCATCGTGTTTACACTCGGATCATGTAAAAAGTGGCCGGACCCAGGGGAAGGACAGGAAGGTGACTCTAAATTGATGGAGAATTTGGTGGTTGCTCAAAACTTTGATTGGAAAACAACCAAAACGGTTAATATTTCTATTAAACTCCCGGAGAATGATCCATATGAAGTAGTTAGGGTTTATACTGAAGATTTGGAAGAATTACTTTATATCGGTTATGGTGATGCTACAACATTTGAAGTTAATACAAAAATTACCACTGCCACTTACCTAACAACTGCAATAATTTACTATGGCTATAATAACAGGTATCAACCAATATTACTTGGGTTTGACGAGGACTTAACCTATGATTACAACCTGGATCTTGGATTAAAGAGCTTGAAAGCAGACTGTGGGTGTGAGGACAGACTAAGAACGCTGACCATGAAGTATAATGGCAATTCAACTGCTTTTATAAGTGTTTATGAAGATAAAAATGATGAATTAATTTTTTCCGGAAATATTCAAGCCGGAGCAAGCTTTAGCTTTACAGGATCCAAATCAAACGGAAAGATGGACAAAAAAATCCACTTCTATATTGATAATTCATACAATACCACGATACAGGTAGATTGTAAATACAATTTATACAAAGGAGATGATTTCGGAGAATTCACAATTGTATCTGGAACCAGCGAAGATGAACTTCCATTATGTGAAAAAAGTGAAGAGTGTGGATGTGAAGGAGGATTGGTTACAATGACCTTGCGCTACACTGGTACTTCCACTGCCGACATTAAAGTAATCTCAAAACAGGGAAGAAATTGGGTTACTTCTTATTCAGGAGATGTAGAACCAAATGGCGAATTTAGTTTTACTGGCGATGAAAGTGATGGTAGATTAAATAATACCCTATACCTCTATATCGATGATAATGAAAATTCATCAATACACACCAGTTGTTCTGAAGATATTGAAATAGGTGATACTTTCGGAAAATTCAGAATTGTAAAAGGATTTAACAAAAACAATTTATCTCTGTGTGGATCAATTGAAGCTGTTGATAACGGAGGTGGTGAAGGAAACCAAGGAGGAGGAAATAATGGTGGAAGTGGAAACACTACTTCAAAAGTTGATGGAACCTTGGCTTTTGAAGATTTATGGCCATCAAAGGGTGATTACGATTTCAATGACCTTGTAATTAGCTATGATTTTATTGTTACAAAAGATAATCAAGATAGAGTACTAAATATATCAGCAACTTTTAAAGTTTATGCTTTCGGGGCATCATTCCATAATGCTTTTGGTTTTGGCTTGCCTAATGTTAGCAACAACCATGTTATTAGTGTGTCGGGTTCTGATATTGAATCTGGCAGCACCATCTTTAGTGTCGCTTCTAATGGACTTGAGCAAAATCAGAGCAGCGCAACAGTAATTGTGTATGACGACAGTTACCGAATTATGACTCACCCTGGTGATGGAACCGGTATTAATACAGTTCAAGGTGCAACTTATGTTGAACCAGAGACCATTGTTATAGACATGTTGTTCTATGCAAATGGATCATTTGGGCCTGGTGGTTCCATTAAGTATGACAATTTAGACATTGGTAACTTTAATCCATTTATTGTTGTTAATCAGGTCAGGGGAAGGGAAGTACATTTGCCAAACTACCCACCTACATCATTGGCCGCCACTTCATTCTTCGGAACTTTTAATGATGATAGTGACTCCGAAATAAATAGATATTATAAATCGGAAGACAATTTACCATGGGCAATTAACATCCCTGATGTATTTGAATATCCTTACGAAAAACGGGAAATTGTTTATGCTTACCTTAAGTTTGCAGAGTGGGCAGAAAGTAGCGGAACTGTATTTAACGATTGGTACAAAGATAAAACAGGTTATAGAAATAGCACGTACATATACAGTCCGAATTAATAGTAATAAATTAAGTTAAGTTAAAAAGCCTCGATTATATCGGGGCTTTTTTTATATAATTTTTGGAACAAACCCAAATAATCTTTTCTAAACTTAATTGACTTGAAGTATCGCTTCATTGTATCTTTATAGTTGTAAATTTCAAGCTCACGCTTTTTGAAGAAGAATTATTTAATAATTTAAAAATAATAAAGATGAAAACAATTATATATCTAATTGGTCTAACAATACTCTTCTCAACAACTATAAATCAGCAAAAACAACTTAAAAAATCAAAGTATCAAGCAGAGATTAAACAAAATGCAGATAGCCTGGAATACGAACTACTGGTTTTTGATAGTGGATTTGAAACCTATTTAGCCAAAGTTCCCCATTCAAAAGATTTTTATGGAAATGATTATTACAAAAACTGGAATATCCGTTATGTTTCTGAATGGAATTTAAGAGCAAGTAACCCTTTAAAATATGGTTCGTTCTACGAGAGTACGATTGATTACCGACCAAATATAGATTATGGTTTAGACTTAAACTATAAACTTTACTACTTTTTCCAATATATAAACGAAGTACATGGAATTACACTTATAAAAAGGAAATAGGCTCGAATTAAGCCACATATAACCTGAATTTACCATACATTTTTATGGATTCGTTTTAATGATTTAATTTACAGTCGTTATTCGATAGATTTAACAATTGCAAAATTAGACAAACGAGCGCCAAACATTGCTCTTTCTATGTCTGAAAACCTCAATATTTTATAACCAGCGTAGATTAAGCTTGCAGCAAACTGTATTTTATCTGCTTTATTTAAATACTATACTTGAAATTTTGTTATTAATCATTCACATTTTTTGTTTTTTATTTATAATTATTCTAAATTAGCGGCATTATTTTTTGACAAACAGTAACTTATCCTAAATAATCTATAAATGAAAACGAAGCAATTACTTATATTTTCCACTTTTATCCTACTATTCCTATCTAATATAAAGCTATTTAGTGAAGAAATAGGTTTATATGAAAAATTGAATGCCGTTTTGCCTGCAGATATTTCCATAATTGATGAAAATGGTGAAAACGTCCTACTCAAAAATATAATTGATAAACCAACGGTCATTACATTTGTTTATTACGAATGTCCCGGTTTATGCAGCCCATTGCTGGAAGGTGTTGCTGAAGTTATTAGTCGCACAGACCTTGATTTGGGAACAGAATATCAGGTATTAACCATTAGTTTTGACCCCAGTGAAGATACTGAATTAGCAGTTGGTAAAAAAGCCTCATATTCAAAACTTGTAGAAAATAAGGATGTAAAAAATGGCTGGAAGTATTTTACCGGCGATCAGGAAAACATCGATAAACTCTTATCCACTTTTGGTTATAAAGTTAAAAAAGAAGGAGAAGAATATATACATCCTGCGGCTATCATGGTTGTAAGTCCTGAAGGCAAAATTACCAGATACTTGCATGGCACTTATTTTTTACCGTTCGATTTAAAAATGGCAGTTGTTGAAGCCCAGGATGGTAAATCCGGCCCTACCATTAACAAAGTACTACAATTTTGTTTTAGCTATGATGCAGAAGGAAAAACTTATGTTTTTAATGTAACCAAGATTTCAGGAACAATTATCCTTGTTTTGGCTTTAACGCTATTTGCTACAATGATTATTCGAAGTAAAAAGAGAAAAACCTTAAATGCCTAATTAATATGTCTGAAGCATTATCCACTGACTTGAATTTTTTACAAGGTAAAAAAGGAATCCGTTCCTGGATCTTTACACTCGATCATAAGCGTATTGGTTTAATGTACATGTACGCCATTATTTCATTTTTTTTGGTGGGTGCAGTACTTGGAGTTTTGATGAGATTAGAACTCATTGCCCCGGGCGAAACCATCATGAAACCTAAAACTTATAATCAGGTTTTTACGCTGCATGGTGTAATCATGATATTTTTATTTATCATTCCCAGTATTCCGGCCATTTTCGGAAATTTCTTTTTACCAATCATGCTAGGAACTGATGATGTTGCGCTTCCTAAATTAAATTTGCTTTCTTGGTGGCTGTATATTCTTGGTGCCATATTTGCGCTCTCTACACTTGTTTTAGGCAATGGCCCTGCCGATACCGGATGGACCTTTTATGCACCTTACAGCGTACAAACAAATACCAATGTTACATTATCGGTTTTAGCTGCATTTATACTTGGTTTCTCATCCATTTTAACGGGATTGAATTTCATTGTAACGATACACAGACTTCGAGCACCTGGAATGGGCTGGTTTCAAATGCCGCTGTTTGCCTGGTCGCTTTATGCCACTTCATGGATACAATTATTGGCAACCCCAATTATCGGAATTACTTTACTCATGATTGTTGCAGAACGAGTTTTTGGTATTGGATTATTTGATCCTGCCATTGGTGGTGATCCAATTTTATACCAACATCTTTTCTGGATTTACTCCCACCCTGCCGTTTATATCATGGCATTACCTGCCATGGGCATTGTTTCTGAAATTATTCCAAGCTTTGCCCGACGAACCATCTTTGGCTACAAAGCGATTGCTTACTCAAGTATGGCCATTGCTTTTGTTGGTTATTTTGTGTGGGGACATCATATGTTTACTTCAGGAATGAGTGGACCAGCCAGAATTATTTTTTCTGTTTTGACATTCTTAGTGGCGATTCCAACGGCCATTAAAGTTTTTAACTGGATAGCAACATTGTATAAAGGATCGATTGACCTTCAACCTCCTTTACTTTTTGCACTTGCATTTATTTTTCAATTCATGATTGGAGGTCTGACAGGACTTGTACTTGCTGCACTTGCAGCAGACATACATTTACATGATACTTATTTTGTAGTAGGCCATTTTCATTACGTCATGTTTGGAGGAACAGGCTTTGCCATGTTCGGGGCCATGCATTATTGGTTTCCTAAAATGTTTGGAAAAATGTACAATATCACAGTGTCAAAAATTGCATTTACCGTGATGGTTTTAGGGTTTAACATGCTTTATTTCCCGATGTTAATTTTAGGCTTAATGGGAATGCCCAGGAGATATTATGATTACCTCCCACAATTCACTGATCTGAATGTTTTGTCTACGGTTGGGTCCTGGATTTTAATTATCGGAATCATAACCATGCTTGTAAATTTATACAGAGGAATAAAGAAAGGGAAACCAGCGGGTCGGAATCCGTGGGGTTCAATCAGTATGGAATGGCAAACCAAATCGCCTCCACCACTTGAAAATTTTGACAAACAACCTGAATTAAATGAAGGGGGCCCATATAACTATAAAAACTAATTGTTATGGCGCATATTGTTTTACCAAACTCAGGACATAACTTCGACGCAGAAGGTTCAAAGCTTGGAATGTGGTTATTTCTTTTTACCGAAATTTTATTATTCGGAGGGCTTTTCATCGTATACTTTGTTTATCGAAGTATTAATTCTGAAGCATTCCTGCAAGCCTCTATGCAATTAAATGTAACAATGGGAACCATTAATACGGTTATTCTTATTACTTCAAGTATGACTGTAGCCATGTCAATTACAGCACTTCAAAAAGGGAAGGAAAAACTGGCTATTAATTTACTTTGGATCACATTACTATTCGCCATTGCATTTTTGATAAATAAATATTTTGAATGGAATGCCAAAATCGGGCATGGAATTTTTCCGGGGATGGATCATTATAATGAATTGGAAACCGGAGAGAAATTATACTTTTTTCTTTACTACTTCATGACCGGCCTGCATGCTTTGCATATTATTGTAGGAGCCATTTTTATAGGATTTGTCATTAAAGGCATTCAGGAAGGGAAAGTTCATGCAAAGCGGATATCATTACTCGAAAATAGTGGTTTATACTGGCATTTGGTGGATCTTATTTGGATTTACTTATTCCCATTATTTTATCTTATAAATTAATTTACATGAAAGATCAAGATAAAGAAACTCATCACATTATAAGCTATAAAGAAAACTTTGGCACTTGGATAGGATTAATGTTGCTTACAGTGCTTACGGTTGCAGTTTCGGTTGTAAACGCAAGTCTGGTAACATTAACCGTGATTACAGCTTTGGTTATTGCAACAACCAAAGCCGTTTTAGTTGCATATTACTACATGCATCTAAAATTCGACCATAAACTGTATCGGATTATGTTACTCATCATTACACTATTGTTTAGCAGTTTTATGCTACTTACTGTATTCGATTACATTTCCAGATAAAAAAACTTTTAACCTGATTAGGATTTAATTTTAAATAAATATGTTTTCAGAAGCATCAAATTTTGTAAAAGGCGTTGATACCTCACTGGCTGTAATACTTGGGATTTCCATATTTTTCTTGGTAGCCATTACTTTTGTGATGATTTACTTCGTGATACGATACAGCCGAAAAAGGAATCCTGTTGCAACCAATATTGAACATAATAATGCACTTGAAATTTTATGGACTGTAATCCCAACCATTTTAGTAGCAGTAATGTTTTATTACGGATGGGCAGGGTTTACACCCATGCGTAAAGTTCCGAAAGATGCCATGATTGTGAAGGCTTATGGTCAAATGTGGGCCTGGTCTTTTGAATATGAAAATGGTTCGAGATCAGAAAACTTAATTGTTCCTTTAAATAAACCTGTTAAGCTCGAATTAATTTCAAACGATGTTTTACATAGTCTTTACATACCCGCCTACCGAATAAAAGAAGATGTGGTACCGGGTAAAGAAAATTTTATGTGGTTTATCCCTGAGAAAGAAGGGAGTTACGATATTTTATGTGCCGAGTATTGCGGCGAACGTCATTCTTTCATGCTTTCAAAACTTGAAGTTTATAGCAAAGAAAAATATGATGAATGGTATGCCAACGAATTAGGCTTTAGCCGCGATCATCCCGGATTGGCCCTGCTAAAACAAAATGCATGTATCAGTTGTCACTCCACCGATGGCTCGGCCATTATTGGCCCTTCCTTTAAGGGCTTATGGGGAAGAACAGAAACTGTGATTACCGATGGTGTAGAAAGAGAGATTACAGTAGATCGTGATTTTATTCGTAAATCATTGAACGAACCCAACGCTGATATCACCAAAGGTTTTAATCCCGGCTTAATGATTTCATATGAAAAAACGGTTAGTGAGGAAGATTTGGATCAAATTATTGAATACCTAAAAACCTTGAAATGATCAGATTAATAAAAATCTATCTGGAACTCAGCAAAGTAAAAATTACCTTTGCTGTGGCACTTACAACCATTACCGGATATGTGCTTTCAAAGGGTGCTTTTGATACCGGACTTATCATACCAACCTTTGGTATTTTTATTTTAGCTTGTGCCTCCTCCGCCTTAAACCATTATCAGGAATTTGAAGCCGACAAAAAAATGACCCGAACCAAGGATCGCCCGATCCCTTCAGGTCGAATCAGCCCAAACCATGCCCTAGGATTTACTATTGTAATGACAATTATTGGATCCTGGCTAATTTATGATGGATCAAATTTCTTAGGTTTTCAGCTTGGTCTGCTCGCCATGATCTGGTATAATGCAATTTATACTCCCCTGAAAAGGAAAACTGCTTTTGCTGTAATTCCGGGATCTGTAATTGGTTCCTTACCACCTCTGGTTGGCTGGGTTGCTGGTGGTGGTAGCCTGGTTGATCCTCAAGCCATGATTTTAGCCTTTTTCTTTTTCATTTGGCAGGTACCGCATTTCTGGTTACTGATGCTTAAGTACGGTGAAGAATACAAAAAGGCCGGATACCCTGCAATCACAAGCATTTATAGTCCGCAACAATTAAAAAACACGACATTTATCTGGACTTTTGCAACAGCCGTTTCTGCATTGATGATTCCCTATTTTGGGATTATTAAGTCTGCTTCGGGAAGCGTTGGTTTGATTATTTCAAGTATTTGGTTAATCGTAATTTTCGCAAAACTACTTCTTGGAAAAGAACAAAAATTCAATCCATTTTACTATTTCATGCGAATCAATTATTTTGTTTTGGCGGTGATGATTTTTTTAACTATTGATCATTTGATTGTTTAATTCTTACTATAGAGCATCTCAATTGCAAAAACAAACTCCTTGCTTTCCATGTTAACTCCCCACAGCAGTAGCGAATTGTTCTCATTTTTTTTGCAATAAATCTTACAGCTGTCGTTTTCAAAAAGCTCTGAAATAAAAGACACTTGCAAACTTGAAACATTTGAAAAATCATTGCCTGCCAGACGAAGCCCGTCGAGTGACCATTTCACATACTCAGCATTATTTACATGTCCATTTTCATCGATAGAACTGTATGGGACGCTAATCTTTATAATTTGCTGGCCTTCGCCAAATCTTTTCGGATTTAATCTTCGTAGTGACTCATCAAGGGCTTTTTCTCCTGTATTAGGAAGCTCAATTTCAAAATCATTAATATTTATTGGTTTTCTTGATTTTAGATCGATGGCCAGCCATTCACTAGTTGCATTAATTATTTGGGTTTTATTTTTATCACTCACCCTAAATTCGCGGAACCCATGCAAACGATTATGTCCGCTGGGCCATGTTTCAAATACAACATCATCATTCCATTTTGGCAATTTTAAAAAATTGATTTTAAGATTTGAGAGTACCCAGGTCATATTTCGGGATTGTAAACTGTGGTAACCAAAACCCAAATTTTCGGCACTTAAATATGCCGCCTCCTGAAATAATTGAAGTAAGTTGGTGATTCGCAATTTGCTATCCGGGCCACACTCATACGATTTTATATCGTGATTGAATTTTGTTATTAAGTTCATAAAATTTTATTAATCCTTAGGGTGTAAAGATCGCAAATTCATTACATATTTAAAGAAGAAAGGCAATTGAAAAAAGAAACTTAAAATAAATTTAAGTTTCGAGAGAGCTTTTAAATCTTAGATGGAATAATACTTACTGCAAATGTTAATTAACTCCTGATGATCTAGTATACAAATAGACTTGCCTTTCAAATTAATGATATTCTCATGATCAAACTCGCTCAGCATTCTAACAATTGTTTCGTAAGTAATCCCTGCAATGCTGGATAAATCTTTTCGTGAAGGAGTAAACTTCAACCGTTGCGGATCTTTTGTGTCAAACCCAAACGAATTAATTACAACAAGTAACGCAAGTGCTAGTTTTTCTTTTGCATTCATCACCGATAGCGCCTCCATTCGTTTTTCCATTTCACGTAAATCATCGGCATAAAAATTGATCATGGCAATAGCCAATTCAGAATTGGCTTTAACAGCTTTATAAAAAATATCCGAAGGTATAAAAGTTACTTGTGTGGGTGTTAGCGAAATTGCAGAAACCGGATAAACTAAATTACTACCAAAACCACGGTGACCAAGAAATTGCTCGCGTTTAGCCAGGCGTACAATTCGCTCACGGCCATCTCCCAGCTCAGAAACTAACTTAACCATACCACTATAAATCTGATAGATTCCTTCAACTGGGTCACCTGCTTTAAATATGGTTGCCCCAGCCGGATGATCAGTGGTGGTTTTATAATGAGTAATGATAGGTTTCCATTCTTCAGAAGTATATTTGTTAATATAACAATTATGGTGCGTACATGTTTCACATCGTCTTTTCATTTACTCCCTTTCTTCACTATTAAATCCATTTATTCAAATATTTTTGCGAATTAGTTATAGGTATTTCTTTGAAAAAAAGCTTTATCTATAACATTAATTCTTTCATCCTCCAGCCAAAGAATCGACTCCTCTTTAAGCTCATCTAATGTATCAATTAAATCTTCCGGAGAGACTGAAGCAAAATTAGCTAAACTATCTAAATCCAAGCCAGGAATTAGAAAAGTCTTTTCACTTTCCTCAAAGCCATAAGCCTCATAAATTCGCCAAAGTGCAAACTCAACTTTCTCTCTAATGGCATTCGTCGCATTTAACCTATGTTTTCTATCCGATTGCAGAAGTTCGGAGGCAAAAAAAGAGGTGAGATAAGAACTAAGATCCACATTTTTTCTAACTAATTTCAGAAAGTCATCATAAGGAATAAATGCAATCTCTGATTGTGTTAATGTTTCAGCAGAAACGGGATATTGCATTTCATGATAAAAGCCACGATGTCCTAGAATTTGTCCAGCCCCTGCCAGTCGAATGACCTCATGACTCATTCGATCGATTTGCATACTTAACATTACCTTACCTTCACAGACGACGAATATTCCTTGAGCAATCTCACCTTCAGTAAAGATTCTCTTACGCTCAAAAATATTCGAAATAGTTTTTACCTTTTGCACATATTGAAGCCATTCTTCTGAACAGTTTCGATTAATGAAGCACTGTGTATTTTCACAATTTCTACAATCCATAATAAATGATTTTAAAGTGTTAATTAGCTAAAATAGTTATGGGTTTCTTATCTCTGCATTCTTACGTTGGTAAAACCAATAGTTTAGAAACATACAAACCAAATAATAAATGGCAAAACCATACAAAGCATATTCCGGAGTTCCGCTCGCAATTTGTTGTCCAAATACTTTTGGAATGATAAAAGCACCATAAGCAGCAATTGCGGAAGTCCATCCTAATACCGAACCTGCTTGTTCTTTAGAAAAGATGTAGGGAATACTTCGAAAGGTTGATCCATTTCCAATTCCTGTAGTTATAAACAAAATCATGAAACAGGCAAAAAATGGCCACCAATAATCTTCAGGTGTAGCAGTATTCTTGGCTTGAATTACAAAATAGGCTACAGCAAGGGTTGCTATAATTTGTGCAATTGTACTAATGGCTGTTACCTTTGCGCCACTATTTATTTTATCTGCAAACCATCCACCTAAAGGGCGAATTAAAGCACCAAGTACCGGACCCAAAAATACCCACATCATGTAATTGGGTGCATTGGGGTTCACAAAACCCGGATCAGTTGCATCTGAATAAACAAAAATATCCTGGCTCAATTTTGGAAAAGCAGCCGAAAATCCGATGAAGGAGCCGAATGTCATGGTGTAAATAATGGTCATTACCCAGTTATGCTTATTGCTAAAAATAGCAAACTGTTTCTTCAGGTTTTCTTTAATGTCGCCAGGTGTTGCATATTTCATCAATATTAGAGTGAGTGCAATCACGATGGGTAAAACTATCCACATATTCACTTTTAAACCAACCAATAAGTAAGCACCAATTCCGGCCGAAACCAGACCTATAGTCACCAAGTACAAAGTTTTTGAAACGCCTTGGATTGTTGATGGAAGTTTAGGTGTACCTGTGATTACATTATTCATTCCTAAGAATGCGGCTACGACTGCTAAGGTTAACAAAGGAACCCAAATCCACCCCGCATTTTGAACGCCTGATAGTGGTTCACCCAATACTTTTTGACCATCAGAACCAATGGCGCTGAAAATAAATAAACCCATTGCCAAAGGAATTAGTTTTTGCATTACACCAACGCCTAGGTTTCCTATTCCAGCATTTAAACCTAATGAAGTGCCCTGCATTCTTTTTGGGAAAAAGAAACTAATATTACTCATTGATGAGGCGAAATTACCTCCACCAAAACCTGACAGTGCTGCATAAATGGCAAAAGTGAGATAAGGGGTATTCACATTTTGCAAGGCAAATCCAACACCGATTACCGGAATTAACAAGAGCAAAGTAGTGGTAAAAATTACATTTCTACCTCCGCCTAAAGAAATTAAAAACGAATTTGGAATTCGGAGTGTAGCTCCGGCCAAGCCAGCAATAGCAGGAAGCGTATAGTACAAACTATTTATCTCTTTAAGTTTTGCAGTTATATCTGCTTCACTCATACCAGCTGTAATCATTCCAAAATTAAATCCAAAATCTTTAAGTTTGGTTGCGATGATGCTCCACATAATCCAGACGGCAAAAGCAAGTAAGAGTGCCGGGATAGAAATCCAAAGATTTCTTGTGGCAATTCTTTTTCCAGTTTGCGACCAAAAACTTTGATCTTCAACATTCCAGTTAGCGATATTAGTTCTCATGGTTTTTAGTTTAGGTAAAGTTTATTGAATGTATTTTTTAGAATTCATCGGCAAAGGCATCCTTTGGTTCTTTCAGCATAAAGAAACAGTAAACCAAACTGATAAAGGCTCCACCCGATAACATGTATAGAAATGTTTTATCGTCCATGAAATTGTAGATGAATAAATAAGTTACTGCTCCAACATTGCCGAAAGCTCCAGCCATGCCGGCAATTCTACCGGTCATTTCTTTTTTAATCGAAGGAATCATCGCAAAGGTTGCGCCCTCTGCACCTTGTACAAAAAATGATGCAAACATGGTAATCACAACTGAAATTACCAACCAAGTCATGGTATTAAAACGAGGAAGCAGATTCACTTCTCCATTGACTCCGATTGTACCATATCTAGCAATCATAGCCATTAAGAAAAAGCCTATCGTAATTCCAGCCATATAAAACAACATGGTTTTTTTACGACTTCCCATTTTATCAGAAAGCAATCCACCAAGCGGCCGAGCCACTAAATTCATGAAAGCAAATGAACCTGCAACGGCTCCTGCCAAAGTCAAGGTCATCACCTGCGATCCATCCTCGTAAAGTAGTCCACTAAAGACTTCATAAAAAAACATGGGCAGCATAGAAACAATGGCTAACTCAGCACCAAAATTCGCGAAATAAGTAGAATTTAGTGCCCCCACACTTCCGAACGGAAATTTTTCTTCTTCAGGAACACCCGCTTTTAATCGGGGTAAATTGAATTTTAAAATCCTGAGCACATCAAACACATAAACTATTCCCAGTCCGAGCCAAATGCCAATTACCGCCATCCAACTAATCATGGGCTCTCCATGAATCATTTGTTTGTGCAGTATAAATGCAACTAAACCGAGGGCACCATAAAGTGGCAATTCCCAAATTAAATATTGAACTAAATCTTTGTAGGATGAAACAGGCATTGGCCCCCCTTTTTTTTGTTTGGCAGAAGGTTCATGCCCTTCGGGGTAATCGTTCACAATCATAAAATAAATAACCCCATAAATGGCTGTAATGATACTTGTAATTGCAAGTGACCATCTCCAATCTCCTCCCAATAAATTAACTGCTACAAAAGGAACCATCGCGGCTGCAGCTGCAGAACCAAAGTTCCCCCAACCTGCATAAAATCCTTCAGCTCGTCCAATGTATTTCGGCGTAAACCAGTTGGCCGTCATTTTAATTCCAATAACAAATCCAGCGCCAATTGCACCAAGTGCTAGTCGACTCAATACCAATTGTGTTAAATCATTTCCGAATGCAAAGGTTAATCCGGGAATGAGCATCAGTACCATTAATCCTGCAAATATTCTACGTGGGCCAAACTTGTCAATCAAACTGCCAACAATAATTCGCGCGGGGATGGTCAGTGCTACATTGGTAACCAATAGTGCTTTTACATTTGATTTGGAGAGCCAATCAAACTGTTCAATCATTTTTGATAAAACTCCGGCCATGTTAAACCAAACTACAAAAGTTAAAAAGAAAGCAATCCAGGTAAAATGTAAAGTTCGAATACTTGGATTCTTAAAATCAATTAAGGAAGGTGCTTTTGAGGTCATTGAATAATTTTAAGTTTTAAAAAACTAATTATTTTTAGATTTAACACCCGGAGATAATTCTGTTGAGGTCCTGATCTTTTTCCGATCCCAATTCCAAATCACATACTGATAACTTCTCCAGAGATATGAAATAGGAAAAACCAGAAAGTGCATAAACCTTGTGTAAGGAATTACGGCAATCATGGTGAAAGCAGAAATCAAATGAATTTTTATCATCAGCGGCAATTCGGATACAGCAACGATGTCAGGGTTAAGGGTAAGTACAGAATTAAGATAAGGAGTTAGAACAGAAGCAAACCATGAGCTTCCCCATCTAAAGAAAAAAGCAATCCACAAACCAGTTATAATTTGAACGGTTAAAATGACATACACAACGATATCCATTACGGAAGTGACCATGTGCAATCTTTTGTTTAAGATTCTCCTGAAGATTAGCAATACCAAACCAACTAGTGCAAGTATCCCAAAACCAAAAGCTGAAATTTCAAGAATGATGAGCCTTAAGGGAACACTATTCCAAGCGATGACCGAGCGTGGAAAAAGAAAGCCAATGAGATGACCAAAAAACAGAAATGACAAGCCCCAGTGAAAGGGTTGACTTCCATAAAATAATTGCCGTCCTTCCAAAAATTGCGATGACAATGATGAAACTTTAAACCCAAAATTGAAATATCGGGATGCTGATCCAATAATCATAATTACCAATGCCGCATAGGGTAATCCGATAAAGAAAAAATAATTACTCATGATTAATTTCTTTTGTGTTTACAATTCGATTGACAAATTTCTGCTTTAGGCGAAGGCATGATAAACTCATTTTTTACATCAAACCGCTCTTCGGCAAATTCGTATTCCTTGAGTTGATCACTATCAAAATCAGCTTGAAGTATTGCACTCAGAATTTCCAATAAGTGCTCGTAATAATTTTCATGGTTCTTGAATTTGGTAAGCATAAATCTAATGCAAGGTCGTGTAATGATGAACCCCAATTCCTCCCTAAATTCTTCATCCTGAGTTTTTGCAATTAGTTGTAAAATATTTGGGAGATGATCGCCCAATTCTGTTCCACAGTCGATTCCTGCCTTTTGATGTTCTTTCTGCAGATTAACCAAAATTTCGGCACGTTTATAATCCTCACCAAAAATTAAATAACCTAAATCAAGTGCAATGATGGCTTTAACATCAAAGGTTTTCATGTAATACTCTTGCTGCTCGTGTATGCTTAATTCTTGGATTGCAGTTACGAATTTTTCAGTTTTTATAATCAACTGCGGAAAATCATGAATTACTAATTTTTGCAATTCAATTGCAGCATCCTTTAAACTATGTTTTGGATATTCAAACAATTTTGAGAGTAAAATATAATGACTATAATTTTTCATTTTAAAGACCTCGTTTTGGTTTTTCAATAAATCCGAATCCTGCATTTCCTTTTGTATCAGCAGTATTTTCAAGCATTTCCATAGCTTCTTCACGATGAGCCGGAGGGATCACAAAACGATCATCAAACAATGGTAAAGAAGTCAACCTGAAGATTGCATCAGCTGTATCCTTATCCATGATTGAATCGCGCATGGCATCTTTTACCTCAGCTGCCGGTAAGTCGCCCACCGTCACATCCCTTCGATGTAAACGAACGGCCATTAATTTTTTCAGAACAGTTTCAACAGCAAACTCATTTCCCGCCGTAAACAAACTGGCTAAATATTTCATGGGCAGGCGAGATTTATCAATGGCACCCCAAAAAGTATCGGTAGTAGTTTCATAAGTATCGTTCTTAACAAAGGCCATTGTTGGCAGCAATGGTGGAACGTAAAATAAATTCGGAAGCGTTCTGAATTCAGGATGTAATGGCAATGCCAATCCCCATTTAATAACGAATTTGTAAACAGGTGATTTCTGAGCTGATTCGATTGTTGATTCAGCAATTCCATTTGCTCTGGCAGCCTTAATTACTTCAGGATCATTTGGATCTAAATAGATGGCTTTATGTTTTTCAACCAACTCATGATCTTCGCAACTAGCTACATCTTCAATTTTATCTGCATCATAAAGCATCACACCCAAATATCTAATTCTTCCTACACATGAATGCATACAGGCAGGTATTTCACCATTTTCTAGCCTTGGATAACACAATAAACATTTTTCAGATTTTCCTGTTGTCCAGTTGTAATAACTCTTTTTATAAGGACAAGCTGTCACACACATTCTCCAGGCACGGCATTTTTTCTGATTGATTAAAACAATCCCGTCTTCTCCCCTTTTATAAATTGCCCCAGATGGGCAAGCTACTACACAGGCTGGATTCAGACAATGATTACACATACGAGGTAAATAATGAAATGTCATCCGTTCTAATTGGAACATGGCTTCTTGCTCCTCTGGGGAAAGATCTTTCATATTTATATCCTGGCGCGCATATTCTTTACTTCCTCCTAAATCATCATCCCAATTCGGGCCTGATTTTGGAGTCATGGGTTCACCGGTTATCAAAGAAACAGGAGTCGCGACAGGCTGGTCATCTCCTTCAGGAGCCTTAAATAAATTTTCGTATTTATAAGTGAAAGGCTCGTAATAATCATCCAAAATCGGCATGTTCGGGTTATGAAAAATATTCTTAAATCCTTTCAGTTTACCACCCATACGAAGGGTAATCCCTTTGCCAACCTTGGCCCATCCACCTTTATAAATTTCCTGATCTTCCCATTTTGAAGGATAACCAGTACCGGGTTTAGTTTCCACATTATTCCACCACATGTATTCAGCACCTTTACGGTCGGTCCAAATATTTTTACAAGCAATCGAACAGGTGTGACATCCGATACATTTATCGAGATGAAATACCATGGCTATTTGAGATCTTACATTCATATCAAAACTTTTTAAAATTCAACTTTATCCATTTTTTGAACCAACACATGGGTATCACGATTTACGCCCACAGGCCCCCAGTAATTGAAGTGATAGGCAAACTGTCCGTAACCTCCCAACATCAAATTGGGTTTAAAGTGCAAACGGGTAAAACTGTTATGGCCTCCTGCCCTTTTACCTCCTCTAACTTGCGATTTAGGAATAGAATAGGTTCGCTCGGGCGAGTGATAAACAAAGCAAACACCTTTCGGAATTCGAGCGCTAACACAAGCGCGTGTACTGTAAACTCCATTATCATTAAAAACTTCAACCCAGTCATTATCCTTGATGTCCATTTCTTCAGCATCTTGCTCACTTAACCAACAGGGTTCCATGCCGCGTGAGAGGGTTAACATCCGAATGGTATCTCCGTAAGTGGAGTGCATGTGCCATTTTCCGTGAGGAGTAAGTACGTTTAACATTTTACCTTTTCCGGTTAACACAGAATTTTTGAGTTCACCGTAGGCTTCAGGTTTTGGAGAAGGTTTGTATGTTGGGAGATGTTCTCCAAATTTGATATAGCCTTCATGATCCAGATAAAAATGCTGACGCCCCGTTAAAGTCCGCCATGGCACTAATCGTTCCTTGTTGTAGGTAAAGGCAGAGTATGCGCGACCCCCTGTCATAATTCCTGACCAGATTGGCGAATTGTTATAACGATGGATTTTAGTTTGCAGATCTTTGTAATTAATCCGAACATCTTTACTTCCTTCGCTGATATCGGTTAAGGAAAGTCCTGTTCTTTTTTCAGCGCCTTCATAAGCCCGATTACTCAATTCTCCATTCGAAATACTTGAAAGATGGAGAACTGCATTTGCGGCTTCCTCATCTTCGTATAAAGATGGATATTCAACACCATCCACCTTTTGAATGTGATCTCGATCCTTAAGCATGTCTTCATAAAAATCTGCGCATTGGTATGAATTTCCGTGTGCTCCTAATCCTTTTTTAATGTTTGGCCCTAGCGAAATAAATTTCTCATAAATTTTGGTATAGTCTCGTTCAACCATCACCATGTTATGCATGCTTTTCCCAGGTACAGCTTCACATTCTCCTTTCGACCAATCTTTTAAATTTGGTTGAGAAATTTCACCCACACTGTCGTGAGCAATGGGAACATTAACTAAATCCATCATGGGTTCAGAATATTCCGTTTTTGCCATTTCACTGGTGGCCTTAGCAATTTCTCTAAAAATCATCCAGTCGGATTTACTTTCCCAAACCGGAGCAATGGCAGCCGATAAAGGATGGATGAAGGAATGCATATCTGTACTGTTCAAATCCGTTTTTTCATACCACGAAGCAGCTGGTAAAACGATATCTGAATACAGCGCAGAAGTATCCATTCTAAAATTCAAATTAACAATCAAATCCATTTTCCCTTTGGGACTTTGTGATCGGTATTTGATGTCCTCAACTAATTTTTCAGCAACTTCATCAGCAATTGAATTATGATGAGTTCCCAAATAATGTTTTAGAAAATATTCATGTCCTTTGGCACTTGACATCAGTGCATTTCCACGCCAGATATACCATACACGAGGGAAGTTTACCTCATCATCCGGGTCACAAACCGAATAATCAAGTTTTTTAGATTTTAGTTGATCAACTACATAGTCTTTAATTTCCTGATCGTTTTTGGCACCCGCCTTTTTGGCATCTTTTACAATTTCAAAATTGGGTTTATTGTACTGAGGATAAAAAGGCATCCAGCCATTTTTTACAGCTTTCACAGTCATATCAGCTGAATGCAAATCAGAAAGTTCATTCTTAGGAACAGTGTTGTAGTCAGAATGATTACCATCGTAACGCCATTGATTGGAATTGATGTAATGCCAAATCGGAGTCTGTTGTAGCCTTACTGGAGCTTGCCAATCTTTTCCCGACATGATGGCCGACCATGAATCCATCGGAGCAAGCTTTTCTTGTCCGACGTAATGATTCATTCCACCACCATTTACACCAATGCAGCCTGTTAACATCAGAGCCATTGTCGCTGCACGATAAATTAAATTATTATGATACCAGTGGTTGATCCCTGCTCCAATTATGATACTGCATTTTCCGTGAGTTGTTGAAGCAGTTCTACCCCATTCACGGGCGAATTGCAAAGCAGTTTCTGATCCAATTCCGGTTAAAATTTCCTGCCATGCAGGAGTGTAGGCAGCATTGGCTTCTTGGTAAGATTCAGGATATTCGCCACTTAAACCACGACTAACGCCGTATTGTGCCATAATTAGATCGTAGATACAAGTGACTTTTATGTTTCCATTCTTAGTTTTAATCGTTTTGGTTGGAACTCCCCTATTTACGGCATTCTCTTTTCCGTAATCTGTAAACTCTACTTCAATAATTTCATCGTGATTATCGAGTAAAGTCAGAACTGGGTCATACGAAAGTTCCGTTTCAGGATCGATGGTTTTTAAATTCCAATTACCATCGCGCTTATCCCAGCGATGACCTGAACTACCTCCCGGGCAAACTAATTCGCCAGTTTCGGCATCGAAATTTAAAAATTTCCATTCGCCATTTTCAGCATCTTTATACTTATCAATCTGATTTGCTCTGACTAATCTTCCCGGAAGTTGCTTTCCGCCTTCTTCAATTATTTCAACCAAAAATGGGCTATCGGTATATTTTTTTGTGTACTCGATAAAATAAGGATCTTGTTTTTCGTGATGATATTCTTTTAATAAAACATGAGTAACTGCCATCCAAAATGCACCATCTTGCCCTGCATGAACAGGAACCCACTGATCAGCATATTTTGAAACCATATTAAAATCAGGAGAAAAAACCACTGTTTTTGTTCCGTTGTGGCGCGATTCCGCAAAAAAATGGACATCCGGTGTACGCGTCATACCAAGATTTGCACCCATGCAGGCAATAAATTTTGAATTATACCAGTCTGCACTTTCAGCCACATCTGTTTGCTCTCCCCAAATTTCAGGAAATGAATTTGGCAAATCACAATACCAATCGTAAAAGCTTAAATTCACACCGCCCATTAACTGAAGGAAACGGGATCCTGCAGCATAACTTAACATCGACATGGCCGGAATTGGGGAAAAACCTACCAGACGATCCGGACCATATTTTTTAACGGTATATAAATTTGAAGCCGCAATTATTTCCTTTACCGTATCCCAGTCAGCTCTTCTAAACCCACCTTTACCACGCGCCTTTTGATATCTTTTTCGAGTTTCAGGATTGGTTTGAATATTTTCCCAGGCTTTTAGAGCATTGCCACATTTATTTTTTTCTTCTGTAAACGCATCGATTAAAGCTCCTCTAATCATGGGGTATTTTACTCGAATCGGGCTGTACAAATACCATGAAAATGAAATTCCGCGTTGGCAACCTCGTGGTTCATAAGGTGGCAAATTTTTATCCAAAATGGGATAATCCAATGCCTGCGTTTCCCAAACAACAATTCCATCTTTTACATGAATATTCCAGCTGCAGCCACCGGTACAATTCACCCCATGCGTACTTCTAACTACTTTATCATGTTGATGCCTGTTTCTGTAGAACTCTTCCCACTGACGGGTTTTAGGAGAAATCAGATCTTTAATCCAACTCATAATATTTCTTTATTTAAATGTTAATACGATTGTCTGTTTAAAATTTCCTCGTTGACGGTTTTCTTCTTTCGTTTCCAGAAAAGAATTAAGATGGCACCTAAAAAGGCTAGAAAAACGAATTGTCCGAAGTATAAAAAGGTTAAGGCATAATTTCGAGGATGCTGGTAAATCCTCTTTTCACTTACCGATTTTAGGTAAGCACTTAAGTCAAGTACTTCTGACTCAGTTAAGGCATTCTTTGCATAAGCTTTTGCCATAGCCGGAAATGGTGAATTTTTAACGATTGCCAATACTCCTGCTGCGCCCATCAAATCGTAAGATTTTGTTAAATCCTTTGCTAAATTTCCACCCGGATAATTCAAATCATCCATTACATGATGACAGGAAAGACAGGCTGCACCCTTATTTTCAAGTCGTTCTTTTCCAATAAATAATTCTCGGCCTCTATCAATGTTTACTTGATTGATGCTAGCGAGAGGATCAACCAATACTTGTGTAGTTTCAACAATTTCACCCGAGCTAACTGATTTGATATAATTTAATACCTCTTCAATTTCAGCTTCGCTAATTGTTGGGTCAGGCATTAATAATTTATTGTACTCATTAAATATCTTGATAGCATCTGCATCACCAGACTTAATCATACTTTGCGATGATTTAATAAAGGATACTAACCATGCATGGTCTCTTTGCTGATTAATATCTTTTAAGTCGGGTCCAACCAATCTGCCTTTACCAATGGTATGACAAGCAGCACAATGAGTGGTGAATAAATCAGCTGCCTTTGAACTCTGAGCACTGATTAGAAAAATAATTATTAGGATAGAGAGGATTGACTTCATAAATTCTTCTTTTTATGTTTTGAATCATAAATTCAGCACTAAAATAGAAGATTATTTGATTGAAATCACTTTTTCTATGACAGTCATCATAATTTATATTTATTCTAAATACTTAAGATACCATCCATGCCAGCTTTTACAGACCTTTTAAAAAAGTCAACAATTTTATTTATGATTTATATCATACTTTTTATGATCGTCATCATATTTAGACAAAATAAATAGGGAGTAAATAATCTATGAGTCCTGAGGAGGTTTTCTTAATCCTTTTTTTTTCGATTGCAACTTTTTCCTTTCCAGCCTTTTTTCTTTGGAAGCTCTGGTTGGCCTTGAAGCAACTCTTTTTTTAGCAGGAGTTAGTGCTTTAGTAAGTAGCGTATAAAATTTCTCGATGCAATTTTGTTTGTTTGCAATCTGGCTGCGGTCATCCTGAGACACGATAATAAGTTCACCCTCGGCGGTTAGCTTTGCATTTAGTTTTTTAAATAGAATTTCCTTTTCATAATCACTTAATAAATTTGATTCAGACACAGAAAACCTCAATTCAACTTTAGTGTTTACCTTGTTTACATTTTGTCCGCCCGGTCCACTGCTTTTGGAGGCAGAGAAAACAAACTCGCTACTAAAATCACGATTGCCAATCAAGCTCATTTTAATCTTCATTTAATTTTCCGACCATTCAGTTGTCATTCAGTCGTAATACAATATAAATACAATGGTTGTAACTTTGCTTGCTTTTTAATAACACATCAACACATCAACACATCAACACATCCGCACATCAACACATCCGCACATCAACACATCCGCACATCCGCACATTTTCAAATTACCTAATTATTTTATAGTTCCTGATACTTTTTATCGGTAATTAACATTTTACCCGGAACATGCGTGATGGCAAAAGGCAGTTTTGCATTTTTGATTGCCAATTGTGGGGTTACTCCACATGCCCAAAAAACTGGAATTTCATCTCCCCGAACTTCAACTGCATCACCAAAATCGGGATTAGATAAATCAGTTATTCCAATCGCTTCCGGATTTCCAATATGAATTGGGGCACCATGTGCTTTCGGGAATTCAGAGGTGATTTGTACGGCTCGATCCACATCTTCTAATTTTATAGGTCTCATTGAAACGACATAACTTGAATAAAAAAACTTGCTTGATATAGCTTGGATATTCGTTTTGTACATTGAAACATTTTTTTTCTGTTCAATATTCCTAACACCTATCCCATTTTCAATTAAAGCATCTTCAAATGAAAAAGAGCAACCTAAAACAAAAGTAACAAAATCATCCTGCCAATAATACTTGATATCCTTAACTGTAGTTTCTAGTTCACCAATTATGAAAACATGATACTCTGGAACATCGGTTCTGATATCAATATCTTCTCCCAATTCATTGATCACAAAATCACCTGGTTCAGAAACAGATAGAAGCGGACAAGGTGCAGTGTTATTCAAACAAAACTCCTTAAAATCATTTGCATGTTCTTTTGGTAAAATCACAAGATTTCCCTGAACATAACCTGGGCAAAGACCACTGGTATTACCAAAAATTACCCCCTCACGAATTTTTTTACGGATCTGTTTTGGATGATCAAACTTCATCTTTCTTTAATTTAAATCTTAGCAAACAATATACAAATTTATTCATGTTTCCTGCACATCATTTTATTCATTAACTTTGGGTAAGCAAATGTTTAGCAGCGTAAAAATTATTCAAATATGCACCGGGTGTTTTTTGCACAATTTATAAAAGTCTTCCGATTCTACTATAATGGATTCAGAGAGATGACCTATGGAAAAAAACTGTGGCTCATCATACTGCTAAAACTTTTTGTGATGTTTTTTATTTTCAAATTATTCTTCTTCAAAAATTTTCTGAACTCAAAATTTGACACGGATAAAGAAAAAGGAGACTATGTTATTGAACAATTAATTAAATAAAAATGGAAAATATTGATTTAGGTTTGGTTGATTGGTCGAGGGCTCAATTTGCGCTAACGGCTTTATACCATTGGATTTTTGTACCGCTCACCTTGGGGCTGGCATTTATTATTGCCATCATGGAAACCATTTATGTAAGAACAGGCCAAGCTGAATGGAAAAAAACCACCCAATTTTGGATGAAATTATTTGGGATTAATTTTGCGATTGGGGTTGCAACCGGGATTATTCTCGAGTTTGAGTTTGGAACCAACTGGTCCAATTATTCCTGGTTTGTGGGTGATATTTTTGGTGCCCCATTGGCTATCGAAGGCATCATGGCATTCTTTCTAGAATCAACCTTTATCGCTGTAATGTTTTTTGGGTGGAATAAAGTGAGCAAGAAATTCCATCTCCTGTCCTCATGGTTAGTTGCTATTGGTGCAAACTTAAGTGCACTATGGATTTTGGTAGCCAACGCATGGATGCAAAATCCGGTGGGGATGCGATTTAATCCGGATACCGCCCGTAACGAAATGGTAAACTTTTGGGAAGTACTGCTATCTCCAACAGCTGTAAACAAATTTTTGCATACGGTAACTTCAGGTTATGTTTTGGCAGCCTTATTTGTTTTGGGAGTTAGTGCCTGGTTTTTACTTAAAAAAAGAGAACAACTTTTTGCAAAACGAAGCATGGTTGTTGCAGCCACATTCGGGTTACTTTCAACACTTTTTTTAGTTATGACGGGTGATGAATCAGCAAGGCATATGGCAAAAATACAACCCATGAAGTTCGCTGCCATGGAAGCTTTATATGATGGCCAAACCAATGCGCCTTTAATTGCTATCGGAATACTTGAGCTTCCCCATGATCCACAAAATCCGCATCCAAGAGAATTTGCCTATAAAATTGAAATCCCTAATGCGTTATCGTATATGGCATTTTTATCTCCACGTGCATTTGTGCCAGGGATCAATGACCTAATTAACGGAAATCCGGAAGAAGGAATCATGTCGTACTACGAAAAAATAAGGCGTGGTAAAATTGCAATCGCTGCATTAAGAGATTTTAAAAATGCACAAAAATCAGGGGATAAGGAATCTGAAAAAGAAAATTTAGAATTATTCGAAACTCATTTTCAATATTTTGGCTATGGTTATTACGATGATCCTGAAGACCTAATTCCGAGTGTCCCGCTCTCATTTTATGCTTTTCATGTGATGGTGATTTTAGGAGCACATTTTGGAATTTTATTTACCCTGGTTTTATTCTTCCTCTATAAAGGTAAACTGGACAAAATGAGGTGGTTACTTTGGATTACTGTTTTCACTATTCCACTTGCCTACATTGCATCTGAAGCAGGATGGATAGTTGCAGAAGTTGGCAGACAACCATGGGTAGTTCAGGATTTAATGCCAACGCTTTCAGCAGTAACACAAATCGATAAATCGTCGGTACAGATTACTTTCTGGCTGTTTGCTTTTACGTTTACGGCATTGTTGATCGCCGAAATAAAAATTATGATTACACAAATTAAAAAAGGACCTAGCGAAGGAGGACATTAATATGTTTGAAACTTTTTCATATCTCGCATTACAGCAATATTGGTGGATTATTATCTCTTTATTGGCTGCTATTTTAGTATTTCTAATGTTTGTTCAAGGAGGGCAAACCCTGATTTATACTTTAGGAAAAACAGAAATTGAGCGTAAAATAATCATCAACGCCTTGGGAAGAAAATGGGAATTTACTTTCACAACCTTAGTTACTTTTGGAGGAGCATTTTTTGCTTCCTTCCCCCTCTTTTATGCAACCAGCTTTGGAGGAGCCTATTGGGTTTGGATGCTCATCCTTTTCTGTTTTATCATCCAGGCAATTGCTTACGAATTCCGCTCGAAACCAAATAATTTTTTAGGCGCCAAAACTTATGAGACTTTTCTTTTCATTAATGGGTTATTAGGGACAATATTACTTGGGACTGCAGTTGCAACTTTTTTTACTGGTTCTGAATTTTCTGTTAATGACATGAATCAAAGCATCTGGAAAAATTCGTTCAGAGGGCTTGAATTAGCTTTTGATTTCACAAATTATAACACCTTCATCAATCTCTCATTGGGACTGGCAGTTTTCTTTCTGTCTCGCACCATGGCCCTATTGTATTTTATCAATACGATCGCACATGGAAATATTATTGAAAGAGCCCGTAAACAATTGGTTCGAACTGCAATTCCGTTTGTGGTATTCTTTCTGTTCTTTGTGGCCAATCTTTTATTGATAAAAGGATTCGCTGTAGACCCTGAAACAAAATTGGTGAGTATGGAAGCATATAAATACTTACACAACCTTCTTGAAATGCCGTGGTTATTTGCACTTTTTGTAATTGGTGTAATTTTGGTTTTATTGGGCATTTACCGAACCATTACTTGTTTTGAAGTCTGCCATGATAAAGGAATCTGGGCAACCGGCTTTGGCATCATCCTAACTGTATTCTCATTATTTTTATTGGCTGGATTTAATCATACTGCATTCTATCCTTCCACCTTTGATTTACAAAGTTCATTAACCATCGAGAATGCCTCATCCAGCAAATACACGCTGGTTGCCATGAGCTATGTCTCCTTGATGGTTCCATTTGTAATTGCCTATATCTGGTTTGCATGGAAAGCAATAAATAATAAAAAAATTACGGAGAATGAAATGAATGAGGAAGGACACTCTTATTAAAATGAATAATTATTATTGATAAATGAATAATTTTTTTTATCGACTCATTAATCACTAAACATTAAAAAATGAATAATTATTATTGAAAAAGTATTAATAAAAAAAATGCTTTAAACAGAATTCTTAAAAAACATTATTCATTTGACATTATAAAATAGACATTTAAATAAACATTATTCATTAAAAAATAATCATTAAAAAATGAATAATTATTATTGAAAAAGTATTAATAAAAAAAATACTTTAAGCAGAATTCTTAAAAAACATTATTCATTTGACATTATAAAATTAACATTGTATTAATCATTATTCATTAAAAAATAATCATTTATATGGCACAAATTATATGGTTGATCAGTTGGCCGATTTTTATTTTCGCCACTTATCGTTTGGTTTTATTTGCATTGAAGAAATTTGACAAAAGAATTAATGAAGGTTCATAAACGGCATCAAGTTGGCTTAAAATAAAAAACAGAGGTTAAGCTTTACAATTATTCTATTAAGCTAATTCTCGAAAATTTAATTTTCTGACTTTAAAGGCAATGTAAAATAAAAAGTGCTTCCACTTTGCTTAAAATCTTCATTTTCTGAAGAACCATGAGATATGTTCTCTACTTCACTCTCCACCCAAATCTTACCTCCATGCTTTTCAACAAATTCTTTACAAAGAATTAAACCCAGGCCAGTGCCCTTTTCATCATGAGTTCCCGGACTACTTAATGAATTTTCAATTTTAAAAAGCCGTTTGATATCTTTTGAATGAATTCCAACTCCAAAGTCTGAAACACTTACTTGAATATGGTCGATCTTATTTAAAGCTTTTATAATAATATTACCACCCTTATGACTGTATTTTATGGCATTTGAGATCAAATTCCTTAAGATTGTTCCCAACATATTTTTATCGGCATAAACCTTAATATCAGGCAATATTTCACTCACTAAATGAGCACCTTTCTTTTTAGCCTGATCATTTAGCAAATCAAATACTTCGTCCAACGATTCTGATAAAGAAATTTGTTCAGGATTATAATTAATGATTCCTGACTGCGATCTTGACCATTCCAATAAATTTAATAAAAGATTGTAGGTGTTTTTTGAGGTTGAATAAATAGATTTGCTGTAATCTTCGGCATTAGTAAAATCCTTCTCCTCTATATCATTAATTAACAATTCGCTGAAGCCGATTAATGAATTGAAAGGACCTTTTAAATCATGTGCGACAATAGAGAAAAATTTATCTTTTGATACATTTAATTTATTTATCTCCGATATATTTTTTTCCAGTTCAGCGGTTTTCTGTCTTACTTTGTCCTCAAGCGAAAGATTATAGTCATTTAGTTTATGGGACATTTTATTGAAAGAATCGACAAATTCAGTTAGATCTCTGGTTGTACTAATATTGATTGTTTCGCCAAGCTTTGCGTTATCTTGTGAAATTGCAAGAGCTTGTTTGCCTAAGGCTTTAATTGGATCTGCGATCAACTTTTTATAAACATAGTTAAAAATTACCATTGTAATGATAATAATTATTGATACGATGAGGCTAATCATAAGCACATTCTGATGTGCACTTTTATATGCTTGAGAAATGGGAATCCGAATGGAAACAACAGAGATGATATCATCGATATTTCTGTTAAAGCTCTTTACACCTCCGTATTGGTGTACTAACTCTTTTGGAGCCCTCTTCGGAGTATCATGGCATATTAAGCAGCCAGCTCCTAAAATCTCTCCTTTCTTTAATATATAATAGTAGGCTGTATCATTTATCTCAATAATACCTGTTTTTTCAGGTAAATTTGGATTTCCAGAAATTTCCTTCAAATATTTCACTTCTAAACTATCCGCTTCGTTATGAGGGCTTCGGGCATTAATAGCTGCATCCTTATAGTAATATCCGTAATTATTCCTATTTTGAAAATATAAATCAATATTTCTAATCGCATAAGTAGATGACATCCATAAAGGCTCAAAATAATTTCCGCTTGCAATGGTATCCTCAAGAATTTCCATAAGACTTGGCTTTAATTGCATCGAAAAATATTCGTGTACCGATAAATTCCGATCCAAAATTATATTTGCTTTATCTCTTGCTTCGGTTATTGCCTCTTTTTTTAAAAAGTAATTAATGGTTATAACAAATAATAAGTTTACAATCATTAATATAATTATTGAACTCAGGGCTAGTAAAGTCGTGGTTTTGTATTTTGACAATCTCATACAAGCGGCATTTAGTAAACAAGTTAGCCAATTCCTTCAATTAGAAATGAAGCGATCAGTATTTTCTATTAAACATTAAATACTTTGAATAGTTCAACTCAGATAAAAATAAGAAGTATATCTGGAAAATCAACAAATAATTATAAAATATCTACACCGAAGTGTGATTAATATAGTTCATCGATTGAAAAAGCTTAGAATTATTTAATTTAATACATTTGTGTTTTTAGAATAAACATCAATAGGAACTCATTTTTTCTATAGATTAACTAGTTATAAAGTTCATAAAGATGCACCTATTTTACTGTTCAGATATAACCACTGAAAACTACACTCTTAACGAAGAGGAATCAAAACACTGCATTCGTGTGTTAAGATTGAAAATTGGAGATATGATCCACATCACTGATGGAACAGGGAATTTGCATAAAACAGAATTGATCGATGATCATCCAAAAAGATGTTCTGTAAAAATTGTCGAGACGCAGAAGGAGTATGGTAAAAAATCATATTCGATTCACATGGCTGTGGCTCCAACCAAAAACATCAATCGTTATGAATGGTTTTTAGAAAAAGCCACCGAAATTGGAATTGATGAAATTACACCCATCATTTGTGAACATTCTGAACGGAAAGAAGTAAAAATTAATCGGCTTGAGCGTGTTATTTTGGCTGCACTAAAACAATCATTGAAAGCTTATCTCCCAAAACTTTCTGAGCCATCTAAATTTAACCAGTTTGTTAATCAGCCCTTTGATGGACAGAAATTTATTGCCTATTGCGAAGGCAAACCTAAACTGCTCAAGAATTTATACACTCCTAATTCTAATGCCCTTATTTTAATCGGACCGGAAGGAGATTTCAGCCCTCAGGAAGTTGAGCAAGCCATTGCTGCCGGGTTTACTCCGGTTAGTTTAGGAAACAGCCGACTTAGAACAGAAACAGCTGCTGTAGCTGCCTGTCACACCATTAATCTTTTGAATGACAAATAAAATGAATATTGAATAATGAATATTGAATTCCCAACAACAAAGTTTTACTTTATTATTCGATATTAGGTATTGGACATTCTAAATTATTTCAAGTCCAATTTACCAAAACATCAGGTTTTAATTACTTTACCTTTCAAAACAGGAGCCGTATTGTTTTGTTTTCTGATTTCAGGTTTAATTTCCAGGGTCGAATCGTGAGAATTCTTGAACTGTTCAAAATACTCCATCATTCTTTCCTGTCGTTTTTTCATCATTTCGTGAAGCTGATCAAAATCAGAAAACCTGTTGAATGGGTCTGAATCAAAACGGTCATAAATTCCGGGTTTTAATGAATCAAATCTTTCTCCAAAAGCATCTCCATTGAAAAAACCTTCCAAATCAAATCCTTTAAAAAAATCCTGATCAAAGAATTCATCTTCGAAGAAATCAGGCAAATTTCGATTCATTTTAAAGTTTTGTAAAACTGAATCAATAAATGCGGGAGGCATTTCCTCTCCCTTCCATGAATAACTGTAAGATGAATCGTACTGAATGATATTACCTTTTTCATCCTTATGTTTATTGACTTTTATTTCTATTTTGGGGTTTTCTTCCTTTTGCTCTTGAGCCATTAATTCATTAAAAGGAATGAGAAGCATAAGCGTTATCAGGACAAAAACCCAACGTAGTGTTGTTTGAGTTCGCATACCAATAAGTTTTAAAATTTCTTTCAAATTTACTTTGGCTGGAACTTAATTTCAAGTGTTTTAAGAAATTTTAACTTTCTTAAACTGCGAAATATTCTTCTAAAACTTTAAGCGTATCACTCTTAGTTTGAATATCGTGTGCAATCTCTCCTTCGTGTAATACAACAATTCGTTCACAAACTTCAGTCACGTGGTTTAAGTCGTGACTTGAAATTAACATCGTTACATTTTTATCTTTTTGTAAAACCTTTAAAAGATTTTTTAGACGGATTTGCGTGGTTGGATCAAGGCTGTTAAATGGTTCATCCAGGATCAGCACATCCGGTTTAGCCATTAAGGCCGCTGCGATTCCAACTTTTTTCTGGTTCCCACTTGAAAGGTCACGGATATACTTTTTCTTACCTAAAATTTCACCACTAAAAAATTCTTTGTAAGCTGCCTGAAATTCATCCAAATCTCCTTTTGATAACCCATTGATATTGGCAAGGAATTGAAAGTATTCGTCAGGGGTTAAAAAGTCAATTAAGAATCCTTCATCCAAATAAGAACCCGTATGCGATTTCCAGTTGGCGGTTTTAGCAACATTTTCGCCAGCATTTATAACCTCACCACTATTGGGCATGATCAAATCAAGTAAACAGCGAAAAAGCGTTGTTTTACCGGCTCCGTTATTTCCCACCAAACCAAAACTTTCACCTTTTTTAATACTTAAACCAGGAACATTAAGAACCGTAACTCCGTTATAAACTTTGGTAATATTTTTTACTTCTATCATTTCTTTAAATTTTTACGAACGTTTCCGAAATCCTTCGGCCATTTTATATTTTCTACTTAAAAATTGTTTCACTAAATAATCAGTGATACTGCGGTTAAAAAGTAAGCCCATCACACCCAGTAAAGCCAGGATGCTTAATCCGACATAGGGCCATCCTAAATAGTTAAACAGTATAAAAATGAGTACCGGAACCAACATGGCCGGAATCATCGATAGCCAGTTAGAAGCACCCATTCCCTGATAATTAAAAGCAGCACTTTTCCCCAAATCCATGCGATTGGTATTATAGGTAGCTAAATAAAGTAAAGCGAAACTCAATACCCCAATATTAAACAGGTACATCACAAAATGAAATAAAAGGATCTCAACCCCAAAATACACATAAGGAATAGTGATAACAAAACAGAAAGTACTGATAAGCAGAGCCACTATAAACTTCATTTTAAAATACCTTTTCATGTCAATATCGTGAGTTAAAATGGCGTCGAAATAATTGCTTTCGTATGAAAAAGCGAAGTTTAAGTAATTGTACATCAAACCTCCGGTAATAAACCAACCAATAAAAATTTTGAAAGCATCCATTTTTTGAAACTCCGGATTTGTATAAAAAAACAAACCATAGAACAAGAAAAGCGGAGTCATGTAGATAATTGATTTTGTTCGTTTATGCCTCAAAAATAATTTTATCTCAACACCCACAATTTCACCAATTTGGCCTAATCGCTTCAAATATTTGATATCTGATACCGTATCAATTTTTTTATCTTTCCCAACCCTTAATTCTTCAGGGTAAAGCCTGCTAATCAAATAATTAAAATTAATTCGGTAAACCAACGCCAAAAGCAACAAAGGTACCAAGCCATAAAGTGGTTGTGTAATAAGCGCATCAAAAAGTAAAGTTGACAAAGTAGAGAAGGAGATAATATCATAGTTATCGGCTACCAACAAGGCAATAATTAAAAGTCCGAAATAACCAACCACCTTCGCATTTCCAACCAATTGACGCTTTAAAAATAACAGTAGAAAATTATTGGTAAGCATCATAAAAAACACCGAAATAAGCCAAACAGAAGCAACATCAGGAGTAGTTTTAGCTCCTACCTGAAAAATGGCAATGGGTATAAACACCATTAACGGGAAATAATTAAAGATGCTGAGTAGGGATTTTGAAAGTAAGTAATTAATGATGGATGATTTTTTAACTGGCAAGTGCAAATAAGGTTGAACCGACATGACAGGAAGATTCTGCATAAAAAACCTAAGCACCAAATCCATTAATAAATAATAGAGCAAAAAGCTATTGAATTTTGAAACAGGATCTTCATCAGGGAAAATGGTATGCCATTTATCCCCTAGGAACATACCCATAGCAAGAAAC
The DNA here is from genome assembly GCA_963675215.1 of Bacteroidales bacterium. Taxonomy (GTDB): domain Bacteria; phylum Bacteroidota; class Bacteroidia; order Bacteroidales. Next base: position 1,608,135 of record OY775914.1, on the reverse strand, counting down.
ACCAGAAGCAAGTATAAAACCATGATCCCCAGAAAAATATTTACTGCAATATTTTTTTGGAAAATGGTTGATCGCGTTGCCTGTTTCCATTGATGAATAATAAAAGTTTTTACAAGCATAAATTTTAATTAGGATTGATAATATAATTGAAAACTATAAGTATTAGTGTGAATAAAATGAAATTTATTACAAAATCTCTATTTTAGTTTTGGATTATTTTGATGGCGAAATTTATCTCTTTTTGTTTTTTTATCCAAATTAAGTTTTAAAGCTTTATCAAGATCGACACCAGTTTGATTGGCCAAACAAATCAGTACAAATAACACATCTGCAAATTCATTTCCCAAATCAATGTCTTTTTCTTCATCCTTAAAGGATTGTTCTCCATATTTTCTGGCAATAATTCTAGCCACTTCTCCTACTTCCTCGGTAAGAATGGCCATATTTGTCAGTTCGCTAAAATACCTAACTCCATTTTCTTTGATCCACTGATCGACTGATTGCTGTGCTTCCTGAATGGTCATGAGATTTTAAGATTTATTTAAACCAAAAATAGCGAAAAGCCACCGTAAATAATTATTACTTTTGTTTTAATTTAAATTACTTAGAGTGAGCTAAAATTAAAAGTGACTAAAGTAATAAAAACGAAGAACTTGAAGTATTTTAGGCACTCAAAACTTTAGGTACTTATTAGCAAAAAAAATTAAGCATTAACATCAGAAACAAAGCATATTGGAAAACCAGAGCAAAAATTACACGATGATCGCCAAGACCTTTTACGGTTTGGAATCAATTTTAGCCGATGAATTAATTGCTATTGGCGCTAAAAAAGTCGAACCAATTACACGGGCAGTAAGCTTCGAAGGTGATCTAAAACTGATGTATAAAGCCAATTATTTATGCTATACGGCGGTGAGGGTTTTAAAACCTATCGCATCATTTACTGCAGCTGACGAAAACGAATTATACAATCAGTTATTAAAAATTGAATGGTGGGATTATATGGGTGTTGACCAAACACTCGCCATTAATGCTGTCGTGAATAACTCTGTAATCAATCATTCAAAATTCGCAGCCCTTAAAAGTAAGGATGCCGTGGTTGATGCTTTCCGAAATAAATACGGAAGAAGGCCTGATGTTGATGTTGATAATCCGGATCTAAGAATCAACATTCATATTTATAAAGAAGATGTATCTGTTTCACTGGATAGTTCTGGAGGATCCTTACATAAAAGAGGTTATCGTACCGAAGTTGACAAAGCCCCCTTGAACGAAGTACTGGCAGCCGGATTGATTAAACTAAGTGGATGGAACGGTAAAACCGATTTTCTCGACCCGATGTGTGGTTCAGGCACTTTATTGATTGAAGCAGCCATGCAAGCTTTTAGGATTCCTGCTGGTTACTATCGCGAAGATTTTGGTTTTAAACATTGGAATGATTTCGATGCCAAACTTTGGGATGAAGTTTGTTCGGAAGCACTTAATAATCAAAAAGATTTTGAAGGACACATTCTTGGAATTGACCGATCGAATAAAGCCATCTCCATTGCCAAAGAAAATGTTAGATCGGCTAAATTGCACAAGGACATCGAATTGAGAAACACTTCTTTCGAAGAACTTCCGAAACCATTTAAAAACGGTACCATTGTTACTAATCCGCCTTATGGCGATCGCTTAGACGAAGATGACATCATCGGTTTATACAAAATGATTGGAGATCAGCTTAAAACAAAATATGCCGGTTTTAAAGCTTGGGTGTTGAGTGGAAATCTGTCGGCATTGAAATTTGTCGGGCTTCGTCCTTCTAAAAAAATCATCGTCTTCAATGGCCCTATCGAATGCCGTTTTGCGATGTTTGAAGTTTACGAAGGAAGCCGGAAATTTTCAAAATCAAACCAAAATCCAAACAGGAAAAAATAGCTTGGCATTTCGATACAATCCCGGAAAAGCCGGGATTACTCAATGCCCATTCCATTTAAGCACCCTGAGAGTCATGCCACAGGCGTGATTGTATCGAAGGGCTCGAAAATAAAAATGGCATTTCGATACTTTTCACTTCGTGAAAAACTCAATGCCCAAATCAAACATCACGACTAAAAAAACCTTAAATTTGACTCATATCAAAAAACATATATGTTACCTATCAAAAAAATTGGCGTATTTACTTCTGGGGGCGACTCTCCGGGAATGAACGCAGCAATCCGGGCAGTTGTCCGAACAGGGGTTTCAAATGATCTGGAGGTTATTGGAATCGTAAATGGATATGATGGAATGATTAACGGAAATTTCAAAAAACTTGAAACAACTGATGTTTCAAATATCATCCAACGTGGGGGCACCATTTTAAAAACAGCTCGCAGTGAAGAATTTATGACAAAAGAAGGCCGAAAAAGCGCATTTCAAAATTTAAAAAATGAAAATATTGACGCAATTGTGGCCATTGGAGGAGATGGAACTTTTACAGGTGCAAGTATATTTGAAGAGGAATTCGGATTCCCGATGATTGGTTTACCTGGCACTATTGATAATGATTTGTTTGGTTCAGACTTCACCATCGGCTTTGATACTGCCATTAATACGGTTGTTCAGGCCGTTGATAAAATTAGAGATACAGCTACTTCTCACGACCGGCTTTTCATCATTGAAGTGATGGGTAGAGATGCCGGATTTATTGCGCTCAACAGCGGTATTGCTTGTGGTGCGGAAGATATCCTGATTCCCGAAACCAAAACTTATTATAATTCTTTATTGCAAAAACTAAAACACGATTGGCGTCGAAACAAAAGAACAGGCATCATCATTGTTGCCGAAGGAGATGACTCGGGCGGAGCCTTCGAGGTTTCAAAACATATCGAGAGCAATTTCCCTGATTTTAAAACCAGGGTTTCTATTCTAGGGCATATTCAAAGAGGAGGCTCACCTAGTTGTAACGACAGGGTTTTAGCAAGTTCGCTCGGCTATCATGCAGTGATTGCATTGCTTAAAGGAAAAAGAGGTATGATGGTAGGCCAGGTTGATAACAAAATTGTTTTCACACCATTTGCTAAAGCAATTAAACAGGATCAAATTATCAATAAAAACTTACTCGAAATGGCTCGGGTACTTTCAAATTAAAACGCATGAAATTAAACTTAAATTTTGTAAGGAAACAGTTTCCTGCCCTCAGTGGCGAATGGACCTATTTTGATAATGCCGGAGGATCTCAAACGGTTAAAACTGTTATTAGTCGAATCGGCGAATATCTAAGCACCTCAGATGTGCAACTTGGTGCAAGCTATGAACCCTCTCAAATTGCGGGTAATCGTGTCCGTGAAGGTTTTCAGTTTGTGGCAGAATTACTTAATGCAAAAGATGTTTCTGAGATCATTTTTGGATCTTCAACTACTGCCCTGCTTCGTCAACTTGCAAGCAGTTTTGTTCAAACACTTAAACCCGGCGACGAAATTATCGTTACCAATTGCGATCATGAAGCAAATGTAGGTGGATGGGTTAATCTTGAAAAACAGGGAATTGTGATCAAGTTCTGGGAAATTAACCAAACCAGTCTTGAAATGGATGTTGAAGATTTAAAAAAACTTCTTACAACAAAAACGCGTCTTGTTTCTCTAACCCATGCTTCAAATATTTTAGGCACCATCAATCCAATTAAAGAAATTGCAAAAATCGTTCACGATCACAATGCGTATTTATGTGTTGATGCTGTTGCTTACGCTCCTCATCGTTTGCCTGATGTGCAAGATCTGGATGTCGATTTTTATGTTTTTTCATTTTATAAAGTTTACGGCCCTCATTATTCTGCACTTTATGGAAAAAGAGAAATCCTGGAAAAATTACCCAATATCAACCATTTCTTTATTCAGGAAGACGACATCCCTTACAAACTTCAACCCGGAAGTGCGAATTACGAGTTGAGTTATGGTTATGTTGGATACAAGGATTATCTGGAAGCACTGGTTAAAGTTCATTTCCCGGAAATTAAAAATCCGCTTTCCAGGCAAGCCTTCGAAAAAGTTTATGAACTTTTTGCCAAACACGAAGAAAAACTGACGCAGCGATTGCTTGATTTTTTGAATAAAAAACCCAATGTAAAAATAATTGGAGAAACAGATGCCTGTAAAAATAAACGCGTTGCTACAGTTTCATTTGTAATTGATGGTGTAGTGAGTAGTAACATCACAGCGCAGGTTGATGCTTATAAAATCGGCATTCGTTTTGGTGATTTTTATGCCCGAAGGTTAATTGATGCATTGAATTACAGCAAAACTGACGGTGTAATACGTGTTAGCATGGTTCATTACAATACCATTAAAGAAGTTGATCGTTTAATCGAGATATTCGATCGTTTATTTTAAAGATTAATGGAAAGAATCACCCTTTTTGCAAATGTATTGCTGCCGCTGCCGGTACCTGGATATTTTACTTATCGGGTTCCGTATGAAATGAATGATGCAGTAAAGACAGGGCAGAGAGTGATTGTTCAATTTGGCCGAAAAAAAATTTATACAGGACTGATTCGGGAAATTACAGAAGTTATCCCAACTTATACCCCAAAATATATTTCTTCCATTTTAGATGAAATACCGATTGTGACGGAAAAACAATTTGTTTTCTGGGAATGGATTTCAACATATTATATGTGTACCGTTGGGGAAGTTATGAATGCGGCACTTCCTCAAGGTTTAAAACTGGTGAGTGAATCACAGATCATCCTTAATCCGGCTTTTATTCCTGACCAAATGGTTTTAACCGAAAACGAATTCATCGTTACGGAAACTTTAATGAATCGTAAAAAAATTACGATTTCAGAAGTTGGGAAACTAACAGGTTTGCAAAAGACCATCCCGCTCATCAAAACAATGATTGATAAAAAACTGATCAATATTGTTGAAGAATTAAATGAAGAGTTTCTTCCAAAACTAATAACATACGTAAGAATAACTCCGTCTTATTTAGAAGACGAAATTAAACTTAGAGAAGCTTTTGAATCATTAAATAAAAGAGCTTTCAAACAAGTTCAAATTCTGATGTCGCTCATCAACCTCTCACAAAACAAAGGTGATGCTTTGGAAGAAGTAAAACAAGTTGAACTTCTTAAAAGCGTGGATGCAACAGCTGCTCAACTGAATGCGTTGGTTGATAAAGGGATTATTGAAAAGTATCAAAAACTAAGCAGCCGTTTGGTGGCAACTGAAGCCACAAATAAAGTTTCAGGTATTAATCTCAGTGAATCGCAGCTTAAAGCTTTTAATCAAATTAATTCATTTTTTGAAGAAAAAGAAGTAGTGCTTTTACACGGCGTGACTTCCAGCGGAAAGACCGAAATTTACATCAAGCTTATTGAGGAAACCTTAAAAAAAGGGCAACAGGTTTTATACCTTTTACCCGAAATTGCCCTCACCACCCAAATCATTACCCGATTACAAAAATATTTTGGAGGAGATGTTGGGGTTTATCATTCTAGATACAACAAACATGAAAGGGTAGAAATTTGGAATAAAGTTTCTCAGAAACCTAACGGTGAAGAACCACCCTATAATATCATTATCGGCCCGAGGTCAGCACTTTTCTTACCCTTTGAAAATCTAGGACTCATCATTGTTGATGAAGAACATGATAATTCATACAAACAGTTTGATCCTGCTCCAAGGTATAATGCCCGTGATTCGGCTATTTACCTGGCAAATTTGCATTCGGCAAAAACGATACTAGGTTCTGCAACCCCTGCCATCGAAACCTACTATAATGCCAAACATGGTAAATATGGATTGGTTGAACTGAAAGAACGATTTGGAAATATCAGCATGCCTGAAATTTTGGTGGCAGATGTTAAAGACGCCACAAAGAAAAAACAAATGCATTCCCATTTTTCATCCTTTCTTCTAAAACATGTTGATGAAGCTTTGGAGAATAAAGAACAAGTCATCTTGTTTCAAAATCGTCGTGGGTTTTCACTCAGGCTTGAATGTGACGTTTGCAATTGGATACCCGAATGTGTACGTTGCGATGTTACCTTAACATATCATAAAAGCAGCAATCACCTGCGTTGTCATTATTGTGGATACGCAACCCAAATTCCGGAAAAGTGTCCAGATTGTGGTAATCCCAAGGTTCTGATGAAAGGATTTGGCACAGAAAAGGTGGAAGAAGAATTAGCATTGCTATACCCCAAGGCGCGAATAATGCGGATGGATTTAGACACCACACGATCAAAACATGCCTATCAAAAAATAATTACCGATTTTGAAAATAAAGCCATCGATGTTTTGGTAGGGACGCAAATGGTTACCAAAGGTTTAGATTTTGACAATGTAAGTGTGGTAGGAATTCTAAACGCAGATAACATGTTGAGCTATCCTGATTTTCGTTCACCCGAAAGAAGCTTTCAGATGATGGCTCAGGTAAGCGGTAGAGCAGGTCGAAAAAACAAACGCGGCAAAGTCATTATTCAAACCTATAATCCTTACCATTCAGTGATTAGGGATGTAATTGATAATGATTATAAAAAAACCTATAAGGATATTATTCAGGAAAGAATTAATTTTAAGTATCCACCTTTTTATCGTTTGATTGAGATAAGATTGAAGCATAAAGATTACAGTATTCTAAATGCAGCTTCGGCAAAACTTGCGGATCAATTAAGAGCTCACTTTGGCGAATTGGTCTTAGGCCCTGAATATCCAATCGTTTCAAGAATTAAAAATTTGTACATCAAGCACATTCTCATTAAAACAAAAAAGACAAATCAACTAGGTAAAGCTAAATTGGAATTGAAAGAATTACTTGATCAATTCAATAAAGATAGATCGTTTACAGGTGTTTACATCATCATTGATGTTGACCCACAATAAAATAATTATGCAAAAAAATGTTTTTAAACATGAGATGGATGTTCGTGATTATGAATGTGATATGCAGGGAATTGTAAACAATTCTGTTTATCAAAATTATCTAGAACACACCCGACATCAATTCCTCAAACATATAAATTTAGATTTTGCAGATTTAACTGAAAAAGGAATTATTTTGGTGGTTAAGCGGGTTGAAATTGACTATCAATTTTCATTGCGAAGTAATGATAAATTTTATGTAACCGTTGAAATGGTGCGTATTTCGCCATTACGATACGGGTTTAAACAGAATATTTATCGATTGGCCGATGACAAGCTCATCGTAAAAGCTTTGGTTATCGGAACCTCGATTAATAAGAGAGGCCGACCCTTCTTGCCAGATGAAATTGCTAATGCCTTTGGATTTATAAAATAATGAAATTATTTTTTTTCAGATTTCTTCTCAACCACCAAAAAAATATCTTCATCGTCTTTTTTCATCAGGTATTTTTCTCTTCCAAAACGTTCAAGGGCGGCACTATCATGGGTCAAATCATCTATGGCTTTTAAGTCATTCGTTATTTCATTATTATAAAACTCTTTTTGCCGACGAGCGTCGACAAGTGTTCTGTACGTTCTATATCTATGAATAATATTGTTGTTATCGAAAAAAAATACCCAGATAAAAAAGCCCAACGCCGTATAAAAATACCTATTGTTCAATTTGCTGAATATTTTACTTAACATCGATTATAATTTAAATGTAAAACTATGCTGAAATTTTACTTTATGAAACTTTTGTCAAATCTTTTATTAAAATTAACCTGTTAACAACCTGCCTACAATCCTATCTCATCACTAATGTTTTTCATCGCCTCCAAACTCAACTCGGCAAATTCATTTAATGGAATCCCAATCAGTTCACACTCACGAATATTTTCACGACTTACTGAAGCAGCAAATGCTGCCGATTTCATTCTTTTGGTAATGGATTTTGGTTTTACGCTGGCAATTTTCTTATCAGGATAAACCATGGTAGTTGCCGTAATCATTCCGGTGATGGTTTCTCCACAAGCTAGTGCATGCTGAAATTCGGTTGTTCGCTTTAGCCCTGTTGCCATTTCATTATGCATTTTAATGGCATCTACAATTTCTTCGTCAACTCCTTTCTCGGCAAGAATTCTTGCTGTTTCTAAACCATGTGTTTTGGCATCTACTTTTTCCACATCCAAATCATGAAGCAACCCTGCTAATGCCCATTTTTCTTCATCTCGACCTAATTTTTTTGCCAAAGCTTTAAGTACGGCTTCGGAAGCCAGACAATGATTTATCATTCTTGGGTTTTCGATGTATTGGTGAAGTAGTTCTAAGGCTTCTTTTCGTTCCATAATTAAATGATAATTATTTTTTTACAATTTAATTCACAGACATTCGATTGTAATACGGTTGACATACAATAGTTATACAGTTGTAATGAATCTTTTAACTAATTAACAAATTTACCTATTATCAAATTGTCTCATTTTCAAATTAACACATTACCTAGTGTACATCCAACGCATGCAACATAAAAATTAAATGCTGCAATGTATTTGTAATTTCAGCCATGTATTCATTCACGGCTTTCACGCTCCCCGGCAAGGCATACAATAAAGTTTCATCCATTACACCGGCAACTCCCCTGCTCAATAATGCATTTGGTTTTTCTTGTCCATACTTCATTCTGATTAATTCCATAATCCCCGGAATTTCCATATCAATGTAAGATTTAACCACCTCGGGGGTAAAATCTTTGGGACCTATACCAGTTCCTCCAGTTGTAAAAACAACATCCAATTTTTTAGAAGCAGCATCATCTAACAACGCTGCTAATTTTTTTGGATCATCTGGAATTAGAATATTTTCAATTTCGCATCTCCAGCCGATTTTCTCAAAATATTCATCAAGCAATTCTTTAATTTGGGGTCCACTTTTATCTTCATATTCTCCGGAACTGGCCCGATCACTTAAAGTAATAATTCTAACCTTAAAAACTTTAGGGACATAATTAAACTTAACACCTGCCTTTAAAGTTCCGCCTCTAATAACCCTGACGAAAATTCCTTCTTTCGGCATAACACAATTTCCAACTTCACGATAAATAGCGCAATTATCTCCATGGCATTTTTTCCCGATTTGGGTAACTTCCAATTCAATATTTTCATTCACAAAACGATCGAAAGGTTTGGTGTGAAGAAGCACCATTCCTTTGGTGGTAATATTTTCAGCAAATTCCCCAAATTTAATTTTCCGGCCTGCCTTTTCTTCGAATTTTTGTATGCTCTCTGTGGCAAGCATGCTCACCTGTCGATGCCAACTTCCGGCATGGGCATCATTATTTATCCCATGATCATCCATCACAACTTCTGTAACTGAATGCTTCACTACTCCTGTTTTTTCGGAGATATTTACTGATAATACTTCTATTGTTTTATTTTCCATTATGCTTTAATTTTTTGTTGCAGAAATTGCAGCTAAGTTTGCTGTTGAAAAAGCAATTTGTAAATTATAACCTCCTGTATCTGCGTCAATATTCATTAATTCTCCTGCAAAATATAAATTTTTTATCTTTTTTGATTCCATGGTTTGCGGATCAATTTCATCAAGCTGAACGCCTCCGGCAGTTATTATTGCTTCTGTAAAATCACCAAGCCCGTCAACCATAAAACTAAAATCTTTTAGTTTTGAAATAATTCGATCTATTTCTGATTTATTAAAACTACGAACCTGCTTTGTTGCCTGTAGATTAATTTCTGAAAGAAATGTTGTTATAAATTTAGGAGGTAATAGTTTACGTAATAAATCTTTTAACAGAATATGGGGATTAGCATCCAATTCTCGTTGAATTCGATTTTCCAATTTTATAATACTTAGTGCGGGTTTTAAATCGATCGAAAAACGAAGCTTTGTTTTTTTTGCAAGCAAATGTCCTAATTCTCTGCTCATAGATAAAATGATCGGACCTGATAACTGGCGTTTCAAAAATTGCAAATCTCCAAATTTTTCGGTGATTAAACTTTTATTCTGATAAACAGAAACTTTAATATTTTTCAACAACAAACGCTCTAGCTCAGGTAAAATCCTGTCAGCGAGTTTAAGTGGCACCAAGGCAGGTCGAATTGCAGTAACATGATGTCCGGCAATCTTCGCTAATATATATCCATCTCCGGTTGAGCCGGTTGCAGGATAAGAAGCGCCTCCGGTGCATAATATGACTGATCTGGCCTCGAATTCATTGCCATTTTGAAGTTTCACCCCATAAATCTGATTATTTTGAATCAGTAACTGCGTTACGCTTGCATTATTAATGGTTTGAACTTTCAAATGCTGTAACCAATTGGTCATTCCATCAACCACATCTTGTGCTTTATCAGATTGAGGAAAAACACGTTTCCCACGTTCAATTTTCGTTTTAAGGTTAATTGAATCAAAAAAACTAATGAGTTCTTCAGAAAACATTTTTGAAAGTGCAGGTTTTAGAAATCCGGTCTGATCATTTACGTGAGCTAAGAATTCATCAATGGGACTTAAATTGGTCAGATTGCATCTTCCTTTTCCGGTGATTCGAAGTTTGCGACCTGGCCGAAACATTTTTTCAAGCATCAACACTTTGGCTCCATTTCTGGCAGCGACACCAGCTGCCATCATTCCTGAAGCTCCTCCACCAACCACAATCACATCGAAATTATTCATTATTTTGTGAGGTCAGTTTTTGTTTTTTCAAGCAATTTAATGTGCTCCAAAACCATCTCTTTATCAACGGCTTTACACATATCATAAATGGTAAGCAAGGCCACATTTGTTGCCATTAAGGCCTCCATTTCAACGCCGGTTTGTCCAATGCATTTTGCCATGGCTTCTACTTTCACACCCTTATCAGTCACCTGGGTTTTCACCTCAACTTTTGATAATGGCAACGGATGGCACAAAGGAATCAACTCACTATTCCTTTTTGCAGCTTGAATTCCTGCAATTTCAGCAACGGTCAACACATCGCCTTTTTTCATTTTATTATCACGAATCAGCGCAACAGTTTCTGGTTGAAGTTTAATAAAGCCAACGGCTCGAGCCACACGAATTTGATCTGGTTTATGGCTAACATCTACCATTTTTGCTTTGCCTTCTTCGTCGATATGTGAAAACTGTTCCATTAAAATGATTATTGGTTAATGATTATTGTATAATGAATATCAACTCGTTAATTTAACTGATTAGGATGTATTAATAATTTGTTATTCATCATTATTCATTTACTTATCCACCGATATTATAAAAATCTCCACTTTTGTTGTAGGTACCAACCCTTGGTTTGTTCCTGATAGCCAATAAAAATGCTTCCTCAACACCCAGTTCCCGAACATTATAGGCAAGATCATTAAACAAGCAGGGTTTAATGTTTCCGTTGGCCGTTAATCTTAATCGATTACAGTTTTTACAGTTACCACCTTCACCACCTTCAACCACTGAAAACTCACCTGTTTTAAGATTCATTTGGTGAATGAAACGCACTTGCAAATCATTTTCCCTGCAAAAATTAGCCACCTCTTGGGCATCTTTTTCTTCTGAAGATTCCCAAACCACACAATTTATTTTAATGGGGCTCAAGCCAGCTTTTTTTGCAGCTTCAATTCCTGCAAATACCTGACTGATATCACCTACTCTGGTAATTTCTTTAAATTTTTCGGGGCGAATGGTATCCAGACTTATATTCACACGCTGTAATCCGGCATCTTTTAGTTGTTGTGCGTATTTCTCAAGCAAAATACCGTTGGTTGTCATTGATAAATCTTTTACCCCCAACACATTCCAAATCATTGCAACCAAATCAACAATCCCTTTTCTTACCAATGGTTCTCCTCCGGTAAGTCTGATTTTATCAATGCCATATTCAACGCTTGTTTTAACAACTGCAACAATTTCATCGAAGGTTAAAACATCCTTATGCTCCAACAGTTTAATCCCTTCGGCAGGCATACAATAAGTGCACCTTAAGTTACATCTATCGGTTACAGAAATTCGCAAATAATTAATCTTTCGCTTAAAATTGTCTAACATCTACTAATTCTCCTTCATTTAATTCTGAGATTCCGATAGGAATTGAAATAATTCCAAATGCTTCACTCAATGCATTTATATGTGCTGATCCGTGATATTCTAATGGCCAAACTTTACCGTTTTCAACTTTAACAGGGATAAAAGATTTTCTGGTTGATCGTTTTCTGATATAAGTCTTTCCCATTGGCATGACAATACTCATGGGTGCATAATCATGCCCCATGAGTTTATAAATTAAGGGCTTGGCTAACAGTTCAAATATATTAAATGAAGAGACTGGATTTCCGGGTAACCCGAATATAAACTTGTTTTTTAAAATGCCAAAAACAGTTGGTTTACCGGGTTGAACAGCGATGGTTTTAAATTTAATATCAACACCAAGTTGGGCAAATATTTTAGGAATAAAATCAAAATCGCCCATTGAAACACCACCCGAAAGCAGGATCACATCTGTTTCATTAATCGCCTTTGAAATAATACGTGAAGTTGATTCTTCATTATCTCGGGCAATGCCAAAATAATAAGGCGTAACATTCATTTTTTGTAATTGGCCCATGAGTTGGTATGCGTTGCTGTTTCGAATTTGCGATAAGCCGGGTTTTGTTTGAGGTTCAACCAACTCGTTGCCTGTCGAAATTACACCTACATTTATTTTTTTATAAACACGCGGGTCAGTTAATCCAACCGACGCAGCAAGCGCAAAGTGCTGCGGTTTGATGAGGATTCCTTTCTTCATTACTAAATCACCTTCCTTAACATCATTCGCTGTTTCCACAAAATTGCTATTTGTTTGCTTTGCCGTAAATCGAATTTTATTACCCGGAACTTCCTCTGTATCTTCAACTTTAAGCACACAGTTCGCACCTTCTGGCATCATGGCTCCAGTCATGATTTTTGAACATTGCCCCTTTTCGATAGGTTGGGTTGGTTTTGTTCCGGCAGGAATTATTTCCAAAACTTCAAGTTCTTCATGAATATCATCCATCCTGCAAGCATAGCCGTCCATAGCCGATTTGTTGAATGGAGGCATGTTCAGATCAGATAGAACATCCTGAGCCAACACCCGGTTTAAGGATTTATCAAGGGTTACATTTTCAGCATTTACCTCATAAAATACCGCATCCTGAACAATCTTTAGTGCTTCTTCGAAAGTAATCATAAGTAAAAGTTTAGATTGCAAAAATACTAATCAATATTGAATTAAACTGGAAATGTTGAGAAAAACATATCGAATTTTCTAGATGACAGTATGCCGTATTTAAGTGTTAGCGTGTTTAGGTGTTAAAATGTTCGATTGTATCATTGTTAACAAAACTTCACAACCGTATTACTATTGTATTACAATGTATTACCAATGCGTGTTTTTGTATTAGGTTGTTTAGGTGTTAATTTTTATAGTTCGATTGCTTCATTGTTTGATTGTTTCATTGTTAAAAGCTAATCCTCACAACCGTATTACCATTGTATTACCATTGTATGACTATCGAATGTCAACCGAATCTCAATTCTTTTTGGGACTACACCATCATAATTTCCCAACAGTCAGTCATCAAACTTTCTTACCCCTCTTGTAGATGATAAGCCCATTCAAAAAATTTCGCATGACCTGGTCGCCACAAATTTTATAGTTTGGGTGATCTTCACGACGGAAAAAAGCACCCAGTTCTGATTTGGTAATTTTAAAATCTACCAGACCAAGGATTTCGACTATGTCTTCATCCCGAAGTTCGAGTGCAATTCTGAGTTTCTTAAAAACATCGTTATTTATCATCTTAGGCTTTTTTTGTCTGACAATTACTCATTATTTGAATTACTAAATGTATCAAATTTTTCCTTCAAATATTGATATGTTTTAAATTGAGCGCGACATTTTTCATCACTCTCTGTTTTTTTGTATACGTTAAGTCTTTCGGGGTCAAGCCAACGAGCTTTAACATTATCTCTAATCTGAATCTGGATTAAATCCCACATTTCCTTCTGAATCCCTTCATCATAAACGGGACAAATAACCTCAACCCTGTGATCAAAATTACGTTGCATCCAATCTGCCGAACCAATAAAATAAGCAGGATTATTCCCATTACAAAAGATAAAATTTCGTGAATGCTCTAAATAGCGATCGACAATACTAAAAGCAGTAATATTCTCACTAATTCCTTCCATACCGGCTTTTAACATACAAATACCTCTAACAATAAGGGTAATTTTAACTCCTGCCATACTGGCTTTATATAATTTTCGGATTATTTTTTTATCAACCAGGCTATTCATCTTCAGCACTGCCCAGGCTTCTTTTCCGGCATTTGCATTCTCTATTTCTTGATTCAACATTTCTACAAAAAAACTGCGAATTCGGAAAGGAGCCACAATTAAAGTTTTAAACTCCGGAATGATAAACTTTGATTCGAATAAATGAAAAACATCATTTACTTCACTTGCGATATCCTGATTTGCAGTAAGAAGGCTATCATCAGCATAAACTTTTGCCGTTGATTCATTATAATTTCCGGTGCTAATATTGGCATAGTACCTATTTTCATTATTCTCTTTTCGCCTGATCATTATCAGTTTTGAATGTACTTTATAACCCTGAATCGTTTTGATAACCTTCACTCCTTCATCCTGGAGTTTATTGGTCCAGTAAATATTTGCTTCTTCGTCAAAACGTGCCTGAAGTTCCATGAAAACTGTTACATATTTTCCATTCTTTGCAGCATTTATTAAGGCATTCATTACTTTTGAATCACGGGCTGCCCGATAAAAAGTCATTTTTATTGAACGAACTTTAGGGTCGATGGAAGCTTCTCGTAATAATTCTAAAATATACTGGAAAGAATGATAGGGAAAATGCAACATCACATCTTTATTCTGGATAGAATCAAACATGCTGACATTTGCGGGCAAATCAGGATGTGGCACAGGAGGCATTTCAAAGTACCTCAAATTTTCATTCCCAATGCGTGGAAAGGCCATAAAATCTTTCATGTTGTGGTATCTTCCGCCAGCCCTGATATTATCCCGTTTGGTAATATTGAATTTTTTGATCAGAATTTTAAGCAATTCTTCCGGAATTTTTTTATCATAAACAAAACGGACCGGTTCGCCTTTTAATCGTCGTTTCACACTTTCAGACATAATTTCCATGAAACTCTTTGAAACATCATCGTCCATTTCAATTTCTGCATCTCTTGTAAATTTTATGGTATAAGCTTCAAATTTTTCATACCCAAATACCGAGAATACTTCATTCAAACAATACCTGATAATGTCGTCAAGCATAATCAAATAGAATTTATTTTCAACCTTCGGTAGTTCAATAAAACGTGGAACCTTCCCAATAGGCACCTGAACCAAGGCATATTCTTCTCCGGGTTGCTTATCGTGCAAATAAACTGCCAGGTAAAACGAATCATCTTTTAAGCTGCTGAGCGATTTTATATTCCTAAGCATTAAGGGAAATAAAAAAGGACGTACGTGTTCTCGAAAGTAACATCGAACAAATTCACCTTGTTCATCATTTAATTTCTTTTCATCGATCAGATGAATATGCTTTTTGGCCAAATCATTGACTACTTTTTGATAAGCTGCAGTGAACCTTTTTTCCTGATCGTTAACATTTTTTGCAATTTGCTCCAAAACCGCACCCGTAGATTTACCCTTTATTTCATGACTTGTTTCGTATTTTAATAAGCGACGCAGTGTGGCTACCCTAACCCGAAAAAACTCATCCCGATTATTTGAATAAATACCCAAAAATCTTGCTCTTTCCAACAAAGGCGTTGAAACATCAATCGCTTCCTGTAATACCCTTTCATTAAAATCGAGCCAACTAATTTCTCTATTAATATAAAAATTCGGATTCTTAAGCATGCAGAGTTTGGTTAAGTTTATAACATCCTTGGTGCTATTACAAAGTTAGTATTTTTAGTTGCCATATTAATTTCTTCCCATTTTTCTGTTAAAAAAGAGATTGAAACCGCACCGGTAGTAGGCAATGCATCTATTTGAACATCCAGAAACTTATTTGCAAAATGGATAAAAGTAGGGTTATGCCCAACGAGCATTACTGATTTCACATCATTTGGAAGGCCGTATAGCAGTTCCATCAGGTATTCCGATCCTTGATGATAAATATCAGATTCGATCCGGATCAGCTCTGTTGGATAATTAAGTTTAGCAGCAAGAATTTTTGAAGTTTCAAGTGCACGCAAGGCAGAACTAGACACAATTAGATTGGGCTTTATTTTTTTTCTTACAAAATAATCTGCCACTTTATTTGTTCTAACGATTCCCTTTGGTAAAAGGGTTCGGTCATGATCTTTTAAATTGGGATCGTCCCAGGCTGATTTCCCATGCCTTACAATTAACAATGTTTTCATTATGTAAATATAATAAAACACGCTTAAGAAAGTAAAAGCTCATCAAGGTTTTAACTAAGAGTCCTAATCAACCTTAAGGGTTGTAATAATGTCTAAATAATAGGTTTTTATTGCATTAAACAAGATCACCAAAAGAACGATGATAAGCGAAAATATTAAGGAGATCAAACCGATCCCAACATCGAAACTTATTCTTTCTGCAAAATTCTCAAAAAGTCTGTTTAGCATATAATAACCGATTGGAAAGGCAATAATATTTGCAAGTACTGCCAGAAGCATAAAATATTTTAATTCATCTTTTATAATATCGAATATTGTACCACCATAAACTCTTCTAATTACCAAATCCCTTACTTTACTCGTAAAAATGGCCGAAAAGAAAGCCAACATTCCAAATATTGATATTAATACAGCCATCCAAGTTTCTAATATAATTACTTTCTTAAGATTTGATTGCATTGCATAAGTAGAAGCAATTTTATCCTTCAGAAAATAATACTCAAAAGGAACTTCCGAATTGTTTTGTTTCCATATTTTCTCTAAAGATTCAATGGTAGATTTATGGTTCATGCCTGTGGTTCGTATTATCATTCGTGAATAATGTTTTGATGGAATATTATAAAAAATAGCTGGTAGAACATCATAAGTTAGAGGCCCAAAATTAAAATCTTCTACAACCCCGATAATCTGCAGACTCCGTACATCAGTGGAACCTATCCAACTAGGATCCTTAACAGTTTCAGAAACTTTCATTCCCAATGGTGATGAAAGGCCATAGGTTTCCTCATACTTTCTATTTATAATGGCATAATTTGATTCGATTTGGCTATTGCCGACAAAATCTCGTCCCTGACTCAATTCCGCTCCAATTGTTTTAAAGAAATTATAATCCACAGAATTGTAATGACAAGAGAAATTTTCACTGTCATCTCTTGGTCCAACACTTAAACCAAATGAGGCATAACATGCTGAAATATCAATAATATCAGGATTTTTCAAGCTTTCTTCTCTGAAAACATTAAGTAACTGTTTGCTCTTCTCAGGATTTCGTTCCTGGGTTAATACCGTTATTAAATGATCTACTTTATAACCTAAATACTTATTTGCATAAATATTAATTTGCTTACCGATCAAAACAGATGAAAATATGAGTACAACTGAAATTACAAACTGGAATATGACCAAAAACTTCACAAAATTATTTTTATAAGTTAATTGATACTTAGCAGGAACAATTCTTTTTGCAGTAAGCTTATGGATGTGCAAACTGGGATATATGGCGGGAATAACGCCCATTAAAAATAGCAATGCTAAAATGATCAATATCGTTGAAGGATCATAAAATGAATGATACGAAAAGTCGATACCAGTTATAGCTTTATAAGCCGGTAATACCGATTCAATAATTCCTAAGCTCAGGATAAGAGAGATTATTACAAAAAAAGCAGATTCAAAATATATGGATAGGGTAATTGCTTTTGAAGAAGATCCAAGTATTCGTTTTAAGGAAATTGTTTTAACTCTTTTTGATAAATTGATAAATAATACATTCCCGAAACTTATTCCGGCAATTAAAACTGTAAACAGCACCAACATTGAAAAAAGCAGAATAACAGTGTATCCCTTACTCTTATATACATCCACACCCATATGAACTTCATCCAGTGGTTGTATTTGAAATGAGAATGGATTAATTTTCTCTTTCCAATCATTTCTTTCACGCCATCCTTTTAAATCTTCTTCAAAGTGCTGAGAAGTAAAAAGCTCAAATCTATTATTTATGACATTCGCATATTTTGGATCTTTTAAGAGTACAAATACCGGTACATCCCATTGTCCCATCCAATTATTTAAGATATTTCTACTTTCGATAAAATCACCGAAGTTCTCAATATTCATAAGAATGTCGAATTTTATCGTAGAATTGGCTGGGATATCCTCAACAACTCCAGAGACAACAAAGGGCTTCTTATTACCAGCAACTTTTATTTCAATGGTTTTCCCTAAGGGATCGTCGGCTCCAAAATATTTTTCACTAATCTTCTTGCTTATAACCACTTGGTTTAAGTCCTTGATCGGATTCTTATTTATTGAACCAATCATTGGGAATGTGAAAATCTTGAAAAAATCAGTATCTGCAAAATTAATTACTTCATTAAAAACAGCTTCGTTTCTTAAAACCGTAACCACTCCATCTGTAAATCTGGTTTGGTATTCAATTTCATCAAAGTACTTTTTAATGGCAGGGCCAAGAGGTAAAGGATACTCTGCTCCTCTGTATCTGGTATTTTTATCACCATCCTTATAAATGACTCTCAATACTCTATAAATACTATTCTCCTGTTCATGAAAATTATCATAAGACATTTCACTTTGATAATATTTATAAAATAACAGGGCATTTGTGATGGTAATTGTTAATCCAATAACCGCAATTATTATCTGAAATTCGGGTCGTTTTAATTTCCGAAGAAAACCTTTTATCATTAAATTCATTGGTCTACAATTAAGGTTAATTATTTTTATTCATACCGCAAAACTTCAACCGGATTCCTTCGAGCAGCTGAATATGCTTGAAAAATAATGGTTGCTATTGCCAATATGTATGATAACAATGCTGCCAGAATAAAGATCCACCATGAAATACTGATACGTGATGCGAAGTTTGATAACCAATCGTTCATAAAATACCAGGCCAACGGCCAGGCAATCACATTTGCTATCAAAACCAGTTTTGTAAAGCTCCAGGTCATTTTAGCCACAATGAGATTAATAGATGCCCCCATGGCTTTACGGATGGCAATTTCTTTCATGCGTTCCTGCGTAGCATATGAAGCTAAGCCATATAAACCAAGAGCGGTTACAAACAAAATTAGTATGGTAAGAATAATCATTAACTGACGGGTCTGGCTCTCCTGATTGTAATAAGTTTTGTATCGTTCAGCAAAGAAGTAGTATTCAAAAGGGGTATTTCGTTCCCAGGTATTATTATTCCATGCTTTTTCAATTTCTGAAATGGGTGGCTCTGCACCTGCCTTAATTCTTATAGCCAAATTCTGTGGTCTCATTCTAAAATGTCCACCAGCCATGCAAATAATCAAAGGATTGATTTCTTCATGAAGGGTTTGAAAATGGTAGTCATCGATAATGCCTATTACATGATAATCCCTTCCACCGGCATTCAATTTGCGATTCAAAGTATCACCCCAGTTTAAGAATTCAGCAGCTTTACGATTAATCACAACTGCACTTGAATCTGTCGAAAATTCTTTGCTAAAGTATCTGCCTGCATGAAGATTAATTTTCATGGTTTTCAAAAAATCCTCATCCGTTACATGAACAGTTAACAAAGTGGTTTCTTTCCCTTCAGGAGTCCATTGTTGTGATACTCCTGCTCCTCGACTTGGCATTCGGCTTGTAAAACTGGCACTTTCAATAACCGGTATTTTGCTTAATTCGGCTTTAAAAAGATCGGGGTTTTTGATGCTTGCTGCCATCGTAACTACCATTAAATTATCTTTATTGTAACCAAGTTTTTTGGTATATAAAAGATCTGTTTGCTTAAGGACAACAATTAAACTTATAATTAAAGCAATGGACATGGTGAATTGAAGCAGTACTAGGGCATTCCGTAAATTTAGCCCTTTACCCTTTTTACTCATATTGCCTTTTAAAACTTTTACCGGAATATAAGATGAGAGAATAAATGCAGGATATAAACCCGACACAAATCCGATGATTAAACCCAAAGCCAATAAAGCCGGAAGGACAACTAAATTGTCGAAATAATGAATGCTCAAATTTGCATCGATAAAATGTGATAAAAAAGGTAAAACCGCCTCAACGATCCCCATCCCAATGATCAATGCCAAAAAACTCATCAATATTGATTCTCGGGTAAATTGGCTGATCAAGTTCGATCGATAAGCTCCAACAACCTTTCGAATTCCTACTTCTTTAGCCCTTTGTGCGGCTTTTGCGGTACTTAAATTCATGTAATTGATACAGGCAATAACCAACAGGAATATCGCAACGATCCCAAATCCTATCAGGTAAATTCCGTTTCCCCACAATTTAAGGTAAACATCACTTATTGAGAACAAATGATATTCCCAACGGTTTCCTTCAGCAAGCCAGTTTTCGAAATTTTTCCCCCTTATCGTTTGGATTTTGCTCTTCAACAGATCCGGGAATTTGTTCTCCAGTTCTAAAGGATTTGCACCTTCTTTTAAAACCAAAAAATTATAGAAATTGTTATTTTGCCATTCAGGGTCATTATAATATCCATCCAAAAAATATAATGAAAAAATCATACTGAAGCCAAAGCTCACATTTCCAGGGAGATCTTTGATAATTCCGGTAACAACAAAATTCTCATCCATCAAATTGAGTGTTTCGCCCAAGGCTTTCTTTTCTCCAAAATATCTTTTAGCTGTACTTTCTGTTAATATAACAGAATAAGGTTCAATCAAAGCTTTTCTGGGATCACCAGCAATAAACTCATGTGTAAATACTTTAAAAAAAGAGGAATCGGCTGCTGCAATATTCTTCTCATTAAAATAGGTATCTCCAATCCTTACATATTGTGAGATACCAAATATGGTCTGTGTAGCATCTTCAACTTCAGGATAAGAACTTCTGACTGCCTCCACAAAAGTTGCAGTAGTCGACTCTTGATTTTCAATAAGATAATCAGAAAAATTTATGGTAACTGTGGCGAGGTAAGTACGATCCCGCTTTTCATGACTTGAATCGTAACTTAGTTCATAACTAACATAAACAATGGTTAATACAAAACAAGCCAAGCCAATAGCCAATCCCAAAACATTAATGATAGAAAATGCGGGCTTCTTATAAAAATTCCGAAGCGCTATTTTTAAACTGTTACTGATCATTTTTTCAAATTTAAGGTTTTCGTTAATACGATAGGCGAAAGCTATGCCATGATTTATATATTATTAATTAATAGTACTTTAACAGGAGCTATTTTAATAATCATAATTTAAATTGTTCGTTTTGGGGCAAGTACTTGTTCGGAATAAGACAATTTAACTTATCTTTGAAAAAAATCCTTTTGATGAATAAATACGAAGGAAATATCTTAGTTATTGATGACGATCCGGATGTGTTGGATTCGGCTAAAATGTTTCTTGATGAATATTTCACACGAACTGAAGTCATTAAAACGCCTCAACAAATTCATGAATTACTAAAAAAACAAGCGATTGATGTCATATTGCTTGATATGAATTTTCAGAAGGGAGCCAATGATGGAAAAGAAGGAAAATATTGGTTAAGCCATATCCGTGAAATAAGTCCGGAAACGGTGATCATCTTAATGACTGCTTTCGGCGATATTAATTTAGCAGTTGAAGTCATGAAATTAGGCGCCTTTGATTTCATTCAAAAACCATGGAACAATTCAAAATTATTAGCTACTGTTTCAGCTGCTCACAAACATCGCAAATCAAAAACTGAACTTTCAAAATCAAGGGCCACTAATCAGGCCTTAAATGAGGATATTGGGCGCAAGCATGTTGCAATTATCGGTAAGTCTGCACCCATGCTTCGTTTAAAAGAAGTAATCGCGAAGATCGCCCCAACGGATGCAAATGTTTTAATTCTTGGAGAAAATGGAAGTGGCAAAGATTTAATTGCACGCGAAATTCATCGCTGTTCAGAAAGAAAAAACGAAAATTTTATTCGCATTGATTTAGCTTCTTTACCTGAAAGTTTATTTGAAAGTGAGATTTTCGGGCATGTCTCGGGAGCATTTACCGATGCCAAAACCGAAAAGGCAGGCCGCTTTGAACTCGCATCAGGTGGAACCATTTTTTTAGATGAGTTGGCAAATCTGAGCTTAAATCTTCAGTCAAAACTTTTAACGGTTTTACAAAATCGTGAAATTTATCGCCTGGGATCCTCCAAACCAATTCCAGTAGATATCAGGTTAATCTGTGCTACAAATCAGTCCCTAATTAATCTGGTTGAAGAAGGGAAATTCCGTCAGGATTTGTATTACCGCTTGAATACGTTTGAAATTACTATTCCAGCTTTACGCGACCGAAAAGAAGATATTCCTGAATTAATTGATTATTTTCTGACTAAATATTGTAATAAGTATAGAAAAAACAAACCTCAAATTTCGTCAACAATCCTGCAAAAGCTTAAGCAAATGAATTGGGCCGGGAATGTTCGGGAGTTAGAAAATTCGGTAGAAAGAGCATGTATTTTATCGGAAAACATAGAATTAGAATTTCAGGATTTTTTCGTTCAGGATGTCGCACCATCAGATACGAACAAGAACATCACCAATTTGGATGAATTGGAAAAACGAACGATTTTAAAGGTGCTGAAAAATAATGGTGGCAATCTTTCAAAATCAGCACAGGAATTAGGAATCCATCGTAATGCCTTATACCGTAGACTCGAAAAATATGGCTTATAAGAAAAACACCTTTCATCTAATTATCAGAATTGTCTTGATTCTTTTGGTTTTGACTATACTTTCACGTATTATCCTCAATCCTGATAAGCTTTTCAGCATCCTTATTTTAGTCATCGTTTTGATTATTCAGATTGTTGAGTTGATAAAATTTGAACTCAAGTCATTTCGGATTTTGGAAAACATTTTAAATTCAATTGAGTTTGAATATCAGCCTGTCCGATTTACCAAAAGCTTACCAAAATCAATGGAAGAGTTTTATTATTCCCTAAACAAAATTCTGGATTTTATTCAGCAAAAAAAATCAGAACATGAAGTTCAATTATTGTTTTTGGGTGAACTGCTCAGGCATATCAAAACAGGAATCATATCTATTTCGGAAGATCAAAAAATTGAATTGGTTAATGAATCAGCTTTAAAAATTTTAGGAATTGAAAACCTGATCAAACTTGATCAAATAAAAACCCTGCATCCAAATTTTTATCTGGAAATTGTGAATCCGGCAAAAAATGAAGCAAATATTGTAGAAATCTCGACGGCCGGTACAATTCAAAAACTTTCGATCCAAATTAGCCATTTTATCAGTCACGGTAAAAACATGAAACTGATAAGTTTTCAGGATATCCGATCGCAAATTGAATTTAAAGAAATGGAAGCCTGGCATCAATTGATCAGAACACTGGGTCATGAAATACTGAATTCGGTTACCCCCATTTCATCAATGACCGAAACGAGCATCATGCTTTTAGAAAAACCCGACCAGACTCCCAAATTATTGCAAGAATTAAGTGATGAAAATTTAGATAAGATCAGAAATGCCCTAAAAACCATCAATCGCCGTTCGATCGGGTTACTTGAATTTATCAACAATTATCGAAAACTTACCCGAATGCCTGTCCCAAGCTTTGAACCAGTTAATTTAAGCGATCTGGTGAAGCATGTTTTAAAACTTATGCATCCGGATTTTGAAAAAGAGCAAGTTGAAGTATTGATAGAAAGTGAAAATTTAAAAATGATTTGTGAAATAGACCGATCGATGATCGAGCAGGTATTAATTAACATGCTTCGGAATGCAATTCAGGCTTTGGAAGGAATTGACGATAAAATTATTAAGATTAAATTAATGACCGTACCGAATGAAAATCCCATGATTCAAATTATCGATAACGGCAAAGGTATTCCGGATGATTTAAAATCTAAAATCTTTGTTCCGTTTTTTACAACTAAAGAAAAAGGGAGCGGAATCGGATTAAGCCTTTCCCGACAAATTATGCAGCTGCATGGAGGCAATATTAATTATAAGATAAACAGTAACAATGAAACAGTTTTTAGTTTAATCTTTAAGTGAAGATAAAAATGAAGTTTTGCAACCCATTCCCGAGATGAATAAACCAACTTGGAAGCACACTACTGTACTTTCTGTTTAACCAGCCCACTAAAACTGAAAAAACAAATACATTACTCGTAAAAACCAGTTTCCCAATTATTTCATCGTTAAAAAGGCTATGAAGTAGCGCAAATAAAGCTGCCTGAGTAAAGTTCAATAACCAAAACAATGAGTTATTCTCTTTAATTTTTTTAATCAACAAAAACCCTCTAAAAATGAGTTCTTCTCCAAAAATACGAACGGTATTAAAGATCAAAAAAGTATACAGATAATCGGAATCAAAAGAGTTTTTATAAGCAAATCCAGAATCTAAGAAAACTGTTCTAATTTTAAATAACAGCACATTTGAAACGATCATGGATAATCCGACCATAAAAACAAAAGAACCAATCTTTTGTCTTTGTCCTTTTAATGAAAAACCAAAAAAATTGATAAAACCATCTTTACTAAATTTAAGGATGACAAACACAGGAATTATTAAAAAGTAGTAGAAGGATAATCCTTGCCTATCTTCAGTTGTATAAAGAATATAAGAAATAACTAAGAAAAGCAGAAACAGATAATCAAATAAATTTTTTAATAAATATTTTGGGTGTAGGATCATCTTAATAGAATTAATAATTCAAAAAAAATTGGGGAGCGATGTGTAAACATTATAAATTTATAGTCAAATATATTAAATGTTAATTATAAAAAAATTGAAACTGGTTAAATTTATGGGATAACGCCCCAAAAGGGAAGTCATCCCATAAAAAAAAGCGACCCAAAACGAGTCGCTTTCATTATTATTTTGAATTGATTACTACCAAGCAAACATTGGGAAATCTCCCATCATTTTATTTACTCTTTTCTTAACTGATTCAATTACTTTTTCGTTTTCAATATCGCTCAAAACCTCATCAATTAAATCAACAATCGGAGCCATGTGCTCTTCTTTTAAACCTCGAGTTGTAATGGCCGGTGTACCAACTCTTAAACCAGAAGTTTGGAAAGGTGAACGGCTATCGAATGGAACCATGTTCTTATTTACGGTGATATCAGCTTTAACCAATGTGTTTTCAACCAATTTACCAGTAATTTCAGGATATTTGCCTCTAAGATCTATCAACATCAGGTGGTTGTCTGTACCACCGGAAATCACATGATAGCCTTTGTCAACAAACGCTTGAGCTAAAACATTTGCATTCTTTTTAACCTGTTTAATATATTCTAAATATTCATCAGAAAGCGCTTCACCAAAAGCCACAGCCTTTGCTGCAATAATGTGCTCTAATGGCCCACCTTGTATCCCTGGGAATACTGCTGAATTTAGAATGGTTGACATCATTTTAATGGCACCTTTTGGAGTAGTCAAACCCCATGGGTTTTCAAAATCTTTTCCCATTAAAATCATTCCACCTCTGGGGCCACGAAGGGTTTTATGAGTTGTTGTTGTTACAATGTGACAATGTGGCAACGGGTCATTTAAAAAGCCTTTGGCAATTAAGCCAGCTGGATGGGCCATGTCACACATCAATAAAGCGCCTACTTTATCGGCTATTTCTCTCATGCGTTTATAATCCCAATCTCTTGAATAAGCTGATGCACCTGCAACAATCAATTTTGGTTTTTCAATAAGGGCAACTTCCTCCATATTATCATAATCAACCATTCCGGTTTCTTCTTTCACTTTATAAGCTACAGGATTGTATAAAATACCGGAGGAATTAACGTGAGAACCATGTGAAAGGTGACCACCATGTGATAAATCCATACCCATAAAAGTATCTCCTGGTTTTAGACAAGCCAAAAATACAGCCATGTTTGCCTGTGCGCCTGAATGAGGCTGAACATTGGCATATTCTGCGCCATAAAGCTGACAAGCACGATCAATAGCAATTTGTTCAGTTTGATCAACAACTTCGCAACCACCGTAATATCTTTTCCCAGGGTAGCCTTCGGCATATTTATTGGTTAATACAGAACCAGCAGCCTTAAGAACTTGCTTACTTACAAAATTTTCTGAGGCAATTAACTCTATTCCGAACTGCTGACGATCTTCTTCATCTTTGATTAAATCAAAAACCAATTTATCTTTTTTCATAAACTATTGATTGTTAGGTAATGTAATAAATGATTAAATGCAATTTTAAATTGCACTGCAAAGTTAAAAAATAAAATTTCTGAGAGTGCATAAATTGGCAAATGGTTAATAAATAACTAATAAAATTTATTCAATTTAAATTATTTGACTTAATTTAGGCAATCAAATTTTCACACACAATAGTGCAAAATTATTAATGGTAAAGTTTGATAAGTTTTCTTTAAATAATGGTCTTAGGGTGATTGTTCATCATGATCCATCCACTCCAATCGTAGCAGTCAATATTATCTACGATGTAGGCTCACGTGATGAAGATCCTGAAAAAACAGGTTTTGCGCATCTATTTGAGCATCTCATGTTTGGAGGTTCGATCAATATTCCCAAGTATGACATACCACTGCAAAATGTTGGCGGAGAAAATAATGCATTCACAAATAACGACATCACTAATTATTATTTGACCCTTCCTAAACAAAACATTGAAACAGCATTTTGGCTTGAATCAGATCGCATGCTCGATTTGGCTTTTTCAACTAAAAGTCTTGATGTTCAGCGCAATGTTGTAAGTGAAGAGTTCAGACAGGTTTACCTTAATCAACCTTACGGAGATGCCTGGCTATTACTAAAGCCTTTGGCATACAAAGTCCACCCTTATCAATGGTCAACCATTGGGAAAGAATTATCGCATATTGAAAATGCGGTTATGGATGATGTTAAAGCATTCTATTCAAAATTTTACAATCCGAATAATGCTGTGCTTGTAATAGGTGGAGATGTTAAAACAGAAAATATAAAAAAGCTTGCACAGAAATGGTTTTCAGATATCCCACATGGCGAAAACTATCACAGAAATTTGCCCACTGAACCCAAACAAACCGAAGAAAGAACACTTACTGTTGAGCGAGATGTACCATTAAATGCCATTTATAAGGCTTATCACATGTGTGGTCGGCTTGCTGAGGAATACCATGCCATTGACTTATTATCAGATATTTTATCTAATGGCGACTCTTCAAGATTATTTCAAAAATTAGTGAAAGAATTAAAATTATTTGTAGACATCAATGCATTTCTTACAGGTGATTTTGATAATGGATTATTTGTCATTACCGGCAAAATAATGAATGGAGTGGATGTTAAAGTTGCCGAAGATGCAATAAAACTGGAAATTGAAAATGTTTGTAATGACGGCATCGCTAAAGATGAGTTAGATAAAGTGAAGATTAAAGTTGAATCTACGCTGATTTTTTCTGAAGTCAGCATTCTTAATAAAACCATGAACCTGGCATATTACGAACTGCTTGGTGATGCTGAAATGATAAATCAAGAGGTTGATAAATACAGAAAAGTAACTTCCAAACAGGTTCAACAAAGTGCACAAAAATTATTCAGATCAGAAAATTGTTCGAGCCTATATTATTTAAGCAAGCAGAAATAAATGAATTTATCAGTCGATCGAAATATACAACCAATAATTTTACCCATAAGATCAATTGATTTAATGGCGGTCGAGAATTTAAAACTGGATAACGGTCTGCAAATTCACCAATTAAATCTGGGCACTCAGGATTTGGTTAAAATAGAAATCATATTTGAAGCGGGAATATCTGTTCAAAAGCAAAAACTTGTGTCATCATTTACCAATAAAATGTTGGCAGAAGGAACCAAATCATTTACAGCCTATGAAATTGCAAAAATATTTGATAGTTATGGGGCATACTATAGTGCCAACGTAGACAAAGATTCTGCATCGCTTACACTCTATTGTCTAACCAAATATCTTGATCAAGTTTTACCTGTATTTACAGAAATTATTTGCGAGCCCATATTCCCTGAAAATGAATTACAAACATTGGTTAATAAAACCAAGCAGGAATTTATTGTTAATCTTAAGAAAGTTAAATCAGTTGCCCAATTAAACTTCCCCGCATTAGTTTTCGGATCAAAACATCCTTATGGTCAAAAGGCAGAAGAAAATGATTTTAATAAAATCACCAGGCAAGGGGTTCAATCATTCTATCAAAAAAACTACTTAAATTCTGATAGCAGGATTTTCATTTCAGGAAAACTGAATAAAACGATCATTAAAAAATTGAAACACCATTTCAATAAGTTAAATATTAAGAACACCGCACCAGTTTTTGAACCCGAATTTAAGGTTAAACAACAATCAGGGGGTTCACATCATATTAGAGTTGAGGATGCTTTACAATCAGCCATTTGGGTAGGCAAAAAACTCTTTAATAAACTAGATCCTGATTTTATTGGGATGCAAGTTTTAAATACAATTTTAGGTGGCTATTTTGGTTCTCGGCTAATGTCAAATATAAGAGAAGATAAAGGCTATACTTACGGGATAAACTCAGCTATAATTTCTCATAAAAATGATGGTTTTTTTGCCATACAAACAGAGGTTGGAAGTAAATATACTGATGCAACAATAAGTGAGATTCACAAAGAAATTGCATTGCTTCAATCAAAAAAAATTAATAATACTGAACTTGATTTAATAAAAAATTACATCAGTGGTCAACTAATTCGTGGATTGGACGGGCCTTTCGCGGTGCATGACAAATTAAAATCGGCAGTAATGTTTGATTTAGATTTAAATTACTATCAACATTTTCTTGATCAGGTATTATCAATTACTCCGGAAATAATCAAAGACCTGGCAAACAAACATCTTCAAAAAAGCAGTTTGACTGAACTTATCGTTGGAAAATAATATTTTCTCTCATCTAACTCCTGTATTTAGTGGCTTTATTAACATTATTTAAGAAGGCTTTTCATCATTTTTTTATACATTTGCACAACTCAAAAAACTAAGATATCATGGCATTTGATAAAAATAAATTTACCGAAGAGGGCTTAACATACGATGATGTTTTATTGGTTCCGGCGTTTTCAGAAGTTCTACCTCGCGAAGTTGATATTAAAACTCAATTCTCAAGAAACATTAAATTAAACGTACCTATTGTTTCGGCAGCAATGGATACGGTAACAGAATCGAGGATGGCTATTGCAATTGCTCAACAAGGAGGAATTGGAGTGATTCATAAAAACATGAGTATCGAGCAACAAGCCATTGAGGTTCGAAAAGTAAAAAGGGCTGAAAATGGGATGATCCTTGAACCTGTAACCATAAAAGCAGATGCCATCGTTGCCGATGCACTTAGCATCATGAAGGAATTTAGAATTGGAGGTATCCCTGTTATTGACGATCATAACTTTTTGGTTGGAATTGTAACCAATCGTGATCTTCGTTTTGAAAGAAATGTGAATCGTTCGATTTCTGAAGTTATGACTTCCAAAAACCTAATTACAACAAAAGAATTTACGGATTTTGAGAAAGCAGCTGATTTACTTCACGAACATAGAATTGAAAAGCTACCTGTAGTTGACGACAATTTTCATTTAGTTGGTCTCATCACTTATAAAGACATCATCAAGATTAAAGCAAAACCAAATGCGTTTAAAGACGAACGCGGAAGATTAAGAGTGGCAGCAGCGGTGGGAACGGCACCTGATACTTTTGAGAGAGTTACAGCTATAGTTGACGCTGGTGTTGATGCCATTGTTGTTGATACTGCACATGGACATCATATCGATGTTATAAACATGGCAAAAAAAATTAAAAAAGCCTTTCCAAATGTTGATTTAGTTGTTGGAAATATAGCCACGCCCGAAGCAGCACTTGCATTAAAAGAAGCAGGAGCAGATGCGATTAAAGTTGGTATTGGTCCCGGATCAATTTGCACAACTCGAATTATAGCTGGTGTCGGCGTTCCGCAATTATCTGCAATTTATAATATTACTCAGGCTTTAAAAGGAAGTGGAATTCCGGTAATAGCAGATGGGGGTATCCGTTTTACGGGAGATATTGTCAAAGCCATAGCAGCAGGTGCAAGCACCATTATGGCAGGATCTTTATTTGCAGGTGTTGATGAATCTCCTGGTGAAACCATTATTTACGAAGGAAGAAAATACAAAACATATCGGGGAATGGGATCTATCGAAGCCATGCAAAAAGGCTCAAAAGATCGTTATTTCCAGGATAATGAAGATGATGCTCAAAAATTAGTTCCGGAAGGAATTGTTGGACGAGTTCCGTATAAAGGGGCACTTAGCGAAGTTATTCATCAATTAATCGGTGGATTGAAAGCAGGAATGGGTTATACAGGTTCTGCTTCTATCGAAAAATTAATGGAAGCACGATTTATTAAAATTACACCGGCAGGAGTCATTGAAGGTCATCCTCACGATATTACGATTACAAGAGAAGCACCTAATTATAGCAGATAAATATGAGGCATTGTTGTCCTGAAAGATGAGATCAATAAAGATCATAACGATATTTCTTTCGTTTTTTTTTCTCTTTAACGCTCAAGCACAAAAGAATAATAAAAAAGTATTGCTTAAGATAGACGGAAAAAAAACCACTGTTGATACTTTTTTAAAATCCTATCATAAAAACAATGCACATACCACTGAAGCAAAGGCTCTATCAATTGCTGAATATCTTGATTTATATATTAATTATCAACTAAAAGTTATTGAAGCCAAATCTTTAATGTTGGATACAATCAGCCAATTAAAACTCGAACTAAATGGCTATGTTAAAGCACTGGCTGAACCATATTTTATTGACAAACAGAAGGATGATTCACTGATAGCTGAAGCTTTTAACAGACTCCAAATTGACGTGAGAGTAAGTCAAATCTTAGTTGGATGTGACGAGAATGCGAGTCCTGCAGACACGCTTCGGGCTTATCAAAAAATAATTGAGCTTAGAAAAAAAGCCTTGGCTGGTGAAGATTTTGGATTCCTTGCCTCCAAATTATCTGATGATTTATCCGCTCGCGATCAAAAAAACGATGACGGTCAGATTATAAGAAAAGGAAATGGCGGCGATTTGGGATATTTTTCGGCTTTCGATATGGTATATCCATTTGAAACCGCGGCTTATGAAACACCGGTTGGTAAAATTAGTGAACCGATTCGAACTCGGTTTGGTTATCATATCATTAAACCAACTGATCATCACCCGGCTATGGGAAAAGTGACTGTTGCGCAGATTTTTATAGCAGAACCACACCCTTCAAAAGAAACCCGGAAAGATAAAATTTTTGAGATCTACAAGAAACTTAGCGAGGGGGCTGACTTTGAGAAATTGGTTTTGGAATATTCCGAAGACCAATCAACCAAATTGAAAAAAGGAGTTTTACCTACATATGGCGCCAATGATATCGTGTCAGAATTCTATCAAGCCATTTTCTCAATAAATACGCCTGGTGAATATTCAAAGCCTTTTAAAACTCAGAAGGGATGGCATATCATTAAACTCATTGAATCGAACAAGCCTGGCAGTTTTAATAATGAGAAATCTTCACTTATTTACAAAATAAAAAATGATAAACGAAATGAATTAAGTAAAGTTAATCGTTTTGAGTTTATCAAACGGAAAATTGGGTTTAAATCATTAAATACTACTCAAGATGAACTTTTTGAGCTTATTGATTCTGATTTTTTGCAGGAAAAATCGCAGTTTAATAAAACAACTAAACTTAATGGCAAGCTTTTCAAAATCAATAAACATTATGTTAAACAATCAGAATTTGCACAATTTATACTTGATCATCAACCAAAGGATAATATATTAGACAAAGAATCTTACCAAAATCTTTATGATAAGTTTGTAAATGAAGCATGTGAAAAGTATTTTTATGAAAATATTGAATATACCTTTCCTGATTTTAAAAATACTTTAGATGAGTACTGGGACGGAATTTTACTTTTTGAACTTAGTAATACAAAAGTTTGGCAAAAGTCTATAAAGGATGAAAATGGATTGAAAGCTTTTTTTAATTCAAATCATGATAAATATGGTCATTCCAATTTAAATGAAATTAAAGGCACTGTTATAGCCGACTATCAAAACCAGCTTGAAAACGAATGGATTAAAAACCTAAGAACCAAATATCTAGTTAAAGTTAATAAGAAAATATTATCGCAATTGATAAATGAATAAAGAAAACATTATACTAAGTTTCGCATTTTTGTTGATATTAACAGCTTGTTCTGTAAAAAACGGCACTGATAATGGTAATGTTTTAGCCCGGGTTGGTGATTATTATCTTTACGAACTTGACCTGAAGGG
The DNA here is from genome assembly GCA_963675215.1 of Bacteroidales bacterium. GTDB lineage: Bacteria > Bacteroidota > Bacteroidia > Bacteroidales. Next base: position 1,575,763 of record OY775914.1, on the reverse strand, counting down.
AGCTATTCCGGAAAGTATAAGCGCAAAAGATAGTCTTACAATTGCTCGTAATTATATTAATACATGGGTTAGAGAAAAATTGCTTTTGTATCAAGCCGAGAAAAACCTGACAGAGGATCAGAAAAATTTCGATAAACAAATAGAAACTTATCGCAACTCATTAATTATCTATCAGTACGAATCATTATTAATCAAACAACAATTAAGTAACGAAGTTACAGAAGAAGAAATTGAGGCATACTACGAAAAAAACAAAAACAACTTCGGGCTCAAAAAAAATATTGTAAAGGCAGATTATGCTATTCTTGATATAGACTCTCCATACAATGATAAAATTGAATCCTTGATGCGATCTAACAACATGGATTTTATTGACTCATTGGAAACATACTGCGAATTATATGCTCGAACTTACTTGATCAATGATGATCAGTGGATTTCATTCGATCAGCTACTCAATATCATTCCAATTAAAACTTACAATCAGGAGGCATTTTTAAAAAACAATCGTTTTGTCGAAATTGAAGAAAACAATTTTAAATACTTTATTAAGTTTATCGAATTCAATGTAAAAGATGAAATATCCCCTTTAAGTTTTGAAAGAGAAAATATCAAAAGCATCATATTAAATAAGCGTAAGATCGAATTAATTAATAAAATGCATAATCAATTGTTTGAAGATGCGTTAAATAGTGACATTGTAGAAATATATTAAGTACATTTACATCGAAAATAAAAAAGAAAAATGACGAAAAAAACAAATGTGAAGAAGGACATAAAAACAGGCTTAATCTATTTAGTATTAACAATGCTAACCCTTTTTTCGGTAAATACATATGCACAAGATGAAGTTATTCTTGATGAGATAGTTGCAGTGGTTGGAAAACATATTGTTTTGAAATCAAATATTGAAACTCAGTATTTACAATACAGGATGCAAAACGGAATTACCGGATCAGAGTCAACCATCAAATGCTCAATAATTGAAAATTTACTCTTTGAAAAGTTGTTATTATTTGCCGGCGATGTTGATAGTGTTAATGTAGCTGAAATTGAAGTAGTTGAACAACTTGATATGAGATTGAGATATTATGTGAATCAATTTGGGTCTGAAGAAAAAATGGCAGAGTATTATAAAAAACCCATTGACAAAATCAAAGAGGAATTGAAAGAAATTGTCAGGGAGCAAATGATTTCACAAAGAGTAAATAGTAAAATTACCGAAGGCATAACTATTACTCCTTCCGATGTAAAAGCATTTTTTAAAACCATAGCTAAAGATTCGATTCCAACCATAAACCCCATCGTTGAAATTAATCAAATTGTAAGAATACCGCCTATAACAAAGGAATTTAAAAAAGGTGTTTATGATCGTCTGAGCGCTTTACGCAAAAGAATAGTTAATGGAGAAAAATTTGAAACTTTAGCCATTCTGTATTCAGAAGATCCAGGTTCAGCAAAAAAGGGAGGGGAATTGGGTTTGACTAAACGAGGGTCATGGTATCCAGAATTTGAGGCTGCTGCCTTTTCATTAAAAGAGGGTGAACTTTCCGAGATTATTGAAACAGAAGCAGGCTATCATATTATTCAATTTATAAGCAGAAGAGGAGAATTCATAAACGTCCGACATATTTTACTCATGATAAAGCCATCCCCTGAGGCCTTAGCAGATGCAGCACATTATATTGATAGTATAGCTACTTTAATAAAAAATGATTCCCTTAGTTTTGATCAGGCAGTCATACGTTTTTCTGATGATCCAAATAGGATAAATAATGGTGCCGTAGTTAATCAAAATACCTTATCAACTGAGTTTGATATGGATGAGCTCGAACCCGCTGTTGCATTTGTAGTAGAAAAAATGGCAGTTGGAGATGTTTCAGCTCCAATCTCTCACAAAACTGAAGATGGGAAAGATGCCTATAAAATTATCCAATTAAAATCCAGGACAAAAGCACATGTTGCCAATCTAGAAGAGGATTATAATATAATTCAGGGATGGGCACTTCAAAACAAAAACCAAGGGATTATCAATGAATGGATCAAAGATAGAATCTCTACAACCTATATCAGGTTAGATAAGGAATATCAAAGTTGCCAATTTCAAAACAAATGGTTATAAACATCTAATTCATAGAATTTATTTGTGCCTTTATCTATATTAATAAATCATACGAAAGAATATCCCTAATTTCGTGTCTTAACTCAAGAGTTTAAACAAATCAATACACAAGCTAAGTTTAATTGCTTATTTGAAATTCAATAAAAATGAAAAAAAACAATATTATTTTTCTTTCAATTGCAGCAGTAATAATTGTTGTAATTATTTGGTCTGCGGCAGGTTCTGATTCTTCAGCAGTCGATACAATTAAAGTACCGGTATCGTATGGAACTTTCGAAATTAGTGTTTCAACAACAGGTGAACTAGAAGCTAAAAACAGTGAAAAAATTCTTGGCCCTGCCAATCTGCGAAGTGTAAGGGTTTATAACGTAACCATTGAAGACATTGTACCTGATGGCACCGTAGTTGATTCAGGCGATTGGGTTGCTACCCTTGACCGCACAGAACTTGAAGGCAGAATCGCTGACCGTGAAACCGAATTGGAACAAATTGAATCTCAATATATCGTAACACAGCTTGATACTGCACTTGAATTACGAAATGCCAGAAATAATATCATCAATCTCAGATATAGTATGGAGGAAATCAAGATAGAACTTGAGTTATCAATTTATGAACCACCTTCAACTATTCGCCAATTAAACATAAACTTAGATAAAGCTGAACGTGCTTATAATCAGGCCGTAGAAAATTATCAACTCACTTTGCAAAAAGCAAAAGCAAACATGATAGAAGTTGAATCTGAAAGAACAAAAGACAGACGTGACTATCAGGAAATGTTGAATATTTTAGAACTATTCACAGTAAAAGCCCCTAAAGCCGGAATGGTCATTTACAAAAGGAGTTGGGATGGTTCAAAACAAGGGGTTGGCGCTCAAATTGGTGGATGGGATCCGGTTGTTGCTACACTTCCAAACCTATCGAAAATGAATACCAAAACTTATGTAAACGAAATTGACATCAGTAAAGTTAAAAAAGGACAGGAAGTGAAAATTGGGGTTGATGCATTTCCGGATAATAATTATACAGGTAAAGTGGTAGAAGTTGCAAATATTGGAGAACAATTAAGGAATACAAACGCAAAAGTATTTGAAGTGATGATTGAGGTAAACGAATACGACTCCATCCTACGACCTGCCATGACTACAAAAAACAAGATTATCACAAATATAATTGATAGTGTGTATTCTATACCAATTGATGCCATCCAAAATCAGGATAGCATGACCTATGTCTATACCAATAGAACTAAACAACAAGTAATAATTGGGCCATCGAATGATAATTCTATAATTATCAGGGCCGGATTAGGTTTAGATGATGAAGTATATTTATTGCCACCTGAGAATGCCGATTCCTATCGCCTAATTAAACTGGATACTTCTATTGTTAATAAATTTAAACGCCTTGATGAAGAACTAAAAAACCAAAATCCAAATCCAACAGATGTTGAATTTGAGGAGTTTAAAAAGAACTTACCTCCACAATTAAAGGGCAGAAGTGATGAAGAACTCCGTAAAATGTTTGACAGGATGAAAGCTAATGGAATGGATCCTACTAAAATGAATATGAGACAAGGTGGTGGACAAAGACCAGGCGGTGAACGCAGACCAGGTGGGCAGTAACGTTAAAAATTGAAAATCTAATCTAGGCATCATCACTAATTTTAAAAATTAAAATTTTGGAACGTTATATTCAAATATTAATAATTGCTTCTGAAGCAGTAATGGCTAATAAATTCCGCTCTATTTTAACAGCTCTGGGGATCATATTTGGAGTTGCAGCTGTTATTACCATGATGAGTATTGGAAATGGAGCCCGACAAGAAATACTCGATCAGATAAAAATGGTAGGGGTCAATAATATTGTTGTTACACCAATCATTGATTATTCGGCTGAAGAGGATTCAGAAGACGAAGAAGGTAAATCTGCTAAAAATAAATTTTCTCCCGGATTAACTTTAATGGATGCAGAAAGTATTAAAAAAATTATCCCAACCATTAAAAGGATAAGTCCTGAAGTTACTTATGAAACAGAAATTTTAAAAAATGGTAAAACAACTTCTGCACTTTTAAACGGCATTACCGAAGATTTTTTTACGGTATACAACTTAAATATCCAGGAAGGGAGTACATTCAGTGCCAGGCACTACAAAGAAGGAAGTCCGGTTTGTATTATCGGCCCTTCTATTAAGGCTCGATTTTTCCCTCAAGAAAACCCCATTGGAAAAACCATTAAATGTGGTCAGATTTGGTTAACAGTAGTTGGAATTCTTGAAACACAACAATTTAGCCAAAATACTTCAAAAGATCTTGGGATATCAAACTATAATGAAAACATCTATTCTCCAATACAAACATTACTTCTGAGATATCAAGACCGAAGTATTGCACTAAAAAGTCAGGCCAGCACTTCTGTTATAATGATGGGTGGCGGTGGAAGAGGTGGAGGCGGAAGGGTGTCAATAAGTTCTTCTTCATCAAGCGGTTCAAGTGATGCAAATACCAATCAGCTGGATAAATTAATTGTTCAGGTTGAAGAATCAGATCAATTAGATGCAACTACTGAAATTCTGAGCAAAATACTTCTTCGACGACATCAAAATGTAGTTGATTTTGAACTCAAGGTTCCTGAATTACTCTTAAAACAAGAGCAACGAACAAAAGACATTTTTAATATTGTGCTTGGCGCAATCGCAAGTATCTCCTTAATCGTTGGAGGAATTGGGATTATGAATATCATGCTGGCCTCAGTGATGGAAAGAATCAGAGAAATTGGAGTTAGAATGGCAACCGGAGCACGAAAAAAAGACATCATTTTTCAATTTTTATCAGAGGCCACTTTAATTAGTGTTTCTGGTGGATTAATTGGAATATTACTTGGAGTTTTACTTTCAAAGGGAGTCATGCAGGCAACTGATATTTTAACTATTATTTCTTGGGACTCAGTATTAATTTCTTTTGGAGTTTCAGCAACCGTTGGAATTTTATTTGGTTATATGCCTGCTAAAAAAGCAGCAGATCAGGATCCGGTTACTTCATTAAGGCATGACTAATAATGTTGAACCAATATAATTTCTGAAACAAATTTTTGATTAAATTCAATCTTAATACTAAATAAATATCTGGAAACTAATAATTTAATATTATGAACAAAAAAATTCTCACTTTCAATCTAATCATTTTATTACTGGCTATTCCGGTATTGAATGTATTATCGCAAACAACCCCACTCGATAAAGCTAATTATCAATTAGCAGAAAGATTTTCTCCTGAGAAAATGAAAAATCTCGTGTTTAGTACGAGTGTATCACCAAACTGGTTAACAGTTGGAGATCGTTTTTGGTATTCCTATAAAACCTCAGATGGAACTTTTTTTTACTTAGTTGATCTTGATAAAAAAAGCAAAAAGCCATTGTTCGATAATCATGAAATGGCAAGGATGTTAACACTTATAACAAAAGATCCTTACGATTGGCAACATTTACCAATAATCAAACCAAAATTCAAAAAAAATGATGCTGTTTTTCAATTTGATGTAACCAGTACTCAGGACGAAGAAAAGGATGATGACGCAAAAGAGGATGAAAACAAAAAGTCTGAGAAAGCCAAAAAACCAAAAAAGAAAATTTTCCATCTTGAATATAACTTAGCTACGGCTGAACTCACTGAAATTCAAGATTGGAAAGAAGAAAAAGACGATCCAAGATGGGCAAGTATTTCTCCAGACGGCAAAACTGTGGTTTTTGCTCGTGATTATAATCTATACTGGATGGATGCAGAAAACTACCTAAAAGCAAAAAACGAAGAAGAGGATAAAAAAGATTCTACCATAGTCGAACATCAATTAACCACAGATGGCGAACAATTCTATGCTTACGGAGGTGGTTACACAGCTAATTTTAACGATACTGAAAAGAAGAGGAAAGAAGAATCTGCTAAAAGAGAAGGCACTAGAATTTATTGGTCGCCTGATTCTAAGAAATTTGCTTTAGGCAGAACAGATTCAAGAAAAGTAAAAGAATTATGGGTAATAAATAGTGTTGCTGAACCACGACCAACACTTGAAACTTATAAATATCAAATGCCAGGTGAAAAAGAAGCACCAATTGATGAATTATGGATTTTTGATATGGATCAGAAAGAAGGGAAAAAATATGATATCAGTCGCTTTGCAGATCAAAGTTTAAGCATTCATGCAGCGAGCTACACCAATAAAGAACGTATTCCTGATTACGTGCCGACAAAATGGTTATCAAAATCTTCCAACGAAGTTTATTTCAGCCGAATTAGCCGCGATTTACACAAAAACGATTTATGTGTTTTAAATCTCGATAATGGTGAAGTTAAAGTATTAATTGAAGAACGGCTAAATACTTATGTAGAAACCAAACCAGTGCAACTTGTGAATAATGGCGAAGAAATGATCTGGTGGTCGGAAAGAGATGGTTGGGCCCAACTATATTTGTATGATGGTAACGGGAAACTTAAAAACCAAATTACAAGTGGTGCTTGGCATTGCGAAAATGTGGTTAAAGTTGATGAAAAAAATCGAATTGTTTATTTCACTGCTAACGGAAGAGAAGCCAATGAAAATCCATATTATCAGCATTTGTATAAAGTAAACTTCGATGGAAGTGGCTTACAAATCTTAAATGAAGGAGATTATACAAGTACTGGTCTTGGGGGATTTAGAGGCCCAAGTTTGATGAGTGATTCTTACAAATATTTCATCAATAACTATTCCAGAGTAAATACCATTCCAAAATCAGAGATAAGAGATAATTTTGGCCGCTTGGTACTTGATTTAGAAACTGCGGATTTAAGCAATTTATTTGCAGCCGGATATAAATTCCCGGAACCATTCAAAGCTAAAGCAGCAGATGGAATTACCGATATCTATGGTGTAATGTACCTGCCGTTTAATTTTGATTCAACCATCAGGTATCCGATTATTGAATACGTTTACCCGGGACCACAAACTGAAGCAGTTAATACGGCCTTTTCGGCCAATGTTGATCGAACTGATCGCCTGGCTCAACTTGGATTTGTAGTAATTACTTTAGGTAACAGAGGAGGGCATCCGGCAAGATCAAAATGGTATCATAACTATGGATACGGTAACTTAAGAGATTATGGTTTAGCTGATAAAAAATATGTTGCCGAACAACTTGCTGATAAGTATGATTTCATGGATATAACTAAAGTTGGAATAACTGGTCACTCAGGAGGTGGATTCATGTCAACTGCTGCGCTTTGTCAATATCCCGACTTTTTTAAAGTGGCTGTTTCTTCTTCTGGAAACCATGAAAATGACATTTATAACAGATGGTGGAGTGAGAAACATCATGGCGTAAAAGAGTTAATTGAAAAAGATAATGAAAGTAAATTTATTTATGAAATTGAAACAAATTCACAATTGGCTAAAAACCTAAAAGGAAAGCTCTTACTGACCACCGGTGATATAGATAATAATGTACACCCTGGGAATACCATAAGAATGGCTAATGCATTAATCAAAGCAAACAAACGTTTTGATTTCTTTAATTTTCCAGGTCAACGACACGGGTATGGAGATCAAAACGAATATTTCTTCTGGTTAAAAGCAGATTACTTTTGTCAACACTTGATAGGAGACTCCTCAATAAGCACTGATATTTTCGAGATGCGAAGAGAGTTTAAAATGACACCAAGTAAAAATGAAAGAAAATAAAATCTAAAAGCCTGACATCTTTCAGGTGTTAGGCTTTTTTGGTTTGTAAACGCTGCTATAATATTGAGTAACACAAAATTAATAATGAATAAATACATCTAATGATGAAATATATCTTAATTGTTTTCATAAGCATTCAGTCAATGCTCCTTCTCGGGCAAACTGAAGTTAACCGATTAACCTTGGATGATGTGATTTATATAGCGAAGCAGCAATCACCCGATGCCCTAATTGCAAAGCATCGATTCCGCAGAAGTTATTGGCAATATCGATCTTATAAAGCATCATACCTGCCATCAGTAAGCTTAAGTGGAACTTTACCGAATATAAATAACTCTATCAACGAAATTACTTTACCTGATGGCAGTGAGGAATATGTTAACCAAAATTTCACTAAGTATTCGCTTGATATGTCGGTTCGGCAAAGAATTGGTTTAACAGGGGGACAAATATTCCTGACTTCAGGATTAAGACGAAATGACAATACCATTGGTGACAATAAGAATACGGCTTATAACTCAACTCCTGTAAATATTGGATATAGCCAGCCTCTTTTTCAGTACAACTCTTTTAAATGGGATCGAAAAATTGAGCCGCTAAAATATGAAGAAGCCAGTAGAACATATATTGAAAACATTGAACAAGTTGCTTTAACAGCTACCAATCACTTTTTTAATTTACTTGCTGCACAAATTCAAATTGAAATAGCAAAAAAGAATCTTCATAGTTATGATACCCTTTATCATATTGCCGAGGGAAGATACAATTTAGGGAAAATTGCCGAAAATGAATTACTTCAACTTGAACTGAATTTTCTGAGAGCTCAGGCAGCTGAGGAGAATGCCCAGCTTGACTATGAAAATGTGTTGTTTATTTTAAAATCATTTTTAAGAGTGACAACAGATCAGCCAATTGAATTAATTCCACCAGCAGCAACTTTTCACTTTCCAATTGATATCAATGAAGCCATTAAACATGCGAAAGAAAATTCGTCAACAGCCTTAGGGTTTGATCGAAGATTACTGGAAGCAGAAAGTGATGTTAATAAGGCCAAAATGGATGGTCGAATTGATGCTGAGCTATTTGCAGTATATGGTCTAACCCAAACTGCAGAAGATATAAAAGGATCATACATCAGTCCACTTGAACAAAAACAGTTGTCGCTTGGTATAACGGTTCCAATTTTAGATTGGGGTAAAGCACGTGGTGAGATCAAAATGGCTGAATCAAGTGCCGAGCTCACCCGAACCTCTATTGAACAAGAAAGAATAGATTTTGAACAAAATATTTATTTGAAAATTAAACAGTTTGAAATGCAGAAAAATCAATTAATGATTGCCGCTAAATCAGATACTGTTGCACAAAAACGTTATGAGGTTACCCAACAAAGGTATTTAATTGGAAAAGTAAATGATGTTTTGGAGCTTAATAACGCTCAGATTGATAACGATAACGCAAAAAAAGCCTATTATCAATCACTAAACACTTATTGGACCAATTATTACACAATCAGAAAACTTACCTTATTTGATTTTAAAGAAGGAAGGAAAATAGAATTTGACATCAAAGAGGTTGAATAATTTAACATTTAGTTATAATTTAGAAAAGTTATAAATAGATAAATTTTATATCTTTGCATTCAAATTAAAACTTAATATTTAAAAATTAAATAAAAAAATGGCTGTATTAGTAGGTAAGAAGGCGCCTTTATTTGAAGCAGATGCTGTAATTAATGGAGGTGAATTTGTTGAAAAATTTTCGTTAGAACAATATATTGGAAAAAAGCATGTGGTTTTTTTCTTTTATCCCCTGGATTTTACTTTTGTTTGTCCAACAGAAATCATCGCATTTCAAGATAAGATTGAAGAATTTGAGCAAAGAAATGTTGCAGTAATAGGCTGTTCAATCGATTCAAAATTTTCACATTGGGCATGGCTAAATACTGAGAAAAACAATGGTGGTATTAAAGGTGTTAAGTTTCCTTTGGTATCAGATCTATCAAAAACCATCTCCGAAAACTATGATGTTCTGGCAGGTGAGTACGATTATAATGATGAAGGCGAACTTGAATTTGATGGAGATGCAGTTGCATATCGTGGTTTATTCTTAATCGACAAACAAGGTGTTGTGCGTCATCAGGTGGTTAACGATTTACCCTTAGGTAGAAGCGTAACTGAAGCCTTAAGAATGGTTGATGCCTTACAGTATTTTGAAGAAAATGGAGAAGTTTGTCCGGCCGATTGGCACAAAGGTGATGATGGAATGAAAGCAACTGCCGAAGGTGTTGCCAATTATCTTTCAAAATAATTTTTAAATAAAACATAAAAAAGCCGTCTCAATATTGCATTTTGAGGCGGTTTCTTTTTTTATTCCAAGTCTTTTGCCTGCTCCCAATATTCGTCCATCTCAGCCAAACTCATTTCATGCAATGATTTACCAATTTTTGCTGCGTTTTCTTCCAGGTATTGAAAACGCGATTTAAATTTCTTATTGGTTCGTTCCAAAGCATCTTCGGGATTTATATCAAGAAAACGCGCATAATTTACAATGGCAAACAACAGATCACCCAACTCGCTTTCCATCTTCGTTTTGCCACCGTTGTTATCCACTTCTGCTTTTAGTTCATCCAATTCTTCAATCACCTTTTCCCAAACCTGTTCTGGTTTTTCCCAATCAAACCCAACACCTTTGGCTTTTTCCTGCATTCGATAAGCTTTTACCAAGGGAGGTAAAGAAAGTGGTACGCCTTCTAATACTGATTTTTTTCCTTCTTTCAATTTTAATTTTTCCCAATTATCAGCAACATCTGAAGCCGATTTAACCTCAACATCACCAAAAATATGAGGATGACGATAAACCAATTTCTCATTTATTGAGTCAAGTACATCTTTAATATTAAAGCTTTTTTTCTCCTCCCCAATTTTTGCATAAAAAACCAGATGTAACATAAGGTCACCCAATTCTTTTTTAATTTCAGCTAAGTCATTATCCAGAATAGCTTCAGAAAGTTCGTAGGTTTCCTCTATCGTTAAATATCTTAAACTTTCAAGGGTTTGTTCTTTATCCCAAGGACATTTCGCCCTCAACTCATCCATAATGTCTAACAGACGTTTAAAGGCGATTAATCGTTCATCCTTCATAACTATTACTATTTTGCGCTATTTAATATGCCTTGGCAAATACAACCCTTTCCTTAGAAGGCTTGCCAGTGAATATACACCTACCGTCTTCCTGAGGATTATTTAAAGGAATGGTGCGAATGGTAGCCTTTGTTTCCTCTTTAATCTTCAATTCTGTTTCATCAGTTCCATCCCAATGTGCCATCACAAATCCACCTTTCTCAATCTGCATTTTAAATTCTTCCCAGGTATCAACCGAGAATGTCTTATTTTTTCTAAAGTCAAGTGCTTTGGCATAAAGGTTTTCTTGAATTTCAGCAAGCAATTTTTCAATTATATCCTCAACACCTTCAATTGAAATAATTTCTTTTTCAAGCGTATCTCGTCTGGCAATTTCGATGGTTCCATTTTCTAAATCTCTTGGCCCGAGAGCTAAACGAACGGGTACACCTTTAAATTCGTATTCCGAAAATTTCCATCCTGGCTTGTAGGTATCTCTGTCATCATACTTCACAGAAATTCCCTTGGCTTCAAGTCTTGCTTTTATAACACGTACTTTCTCGCTAATCTCTTCCAATTGTTCATCTTTTCTATAAATCGGGATAATGGCTACTTGGATCGGAGCTAACTTGGGAGGTAAAACCAATCCTTTATCATCAGAGTGCGCCATAACCAATGCGCCCATCAACCTTGTTGATACACCCCAACTTGTAGCCCAAACGTATTCTAATTTATTTTCTTTAGAAAGAAATTTAACATCAAATGCCTTTGCAAAATTTTGACCTAAGAAATGCGAAGTACCAGCTTGTAGTGCTTTCCCATCCTGCATTAATGCTTCAATACAGTAGGTATCAATTGCTCCGGCAAATTTTTCACTTTGCGATTTCAAGCCTTTTAATACCGGCACGGCCATCCATTCTTCTGCAAATTTTGCATAAATATCTAAAATGGTCAGTGTTTCTTTTACCGCTTCCTGGCTTGTTTCATGAGCCGTATGGCCTTCTTGCCAAAGAAACTCAGCCGTTCTTAAAAACAATCTGGTTCTCATTTCCCACCTTACAACATTTGCCCATTGGTTAATTAAAATCGGTAAATCGCGATAAGATTGAATCCATTTTCGGTAAGTATCCCAAATAATAGTTTCAGAGGTTGGTCTAATTATTAATTCTTCCTCAAGTTTAGCATCCTCATCAACAACGATATCCTTACCATCATCAGAAGTTTTCAAACGATAGTGAGTAACAACCGCACATTCTTTTGCAAAACCTTTAACGTGGCTGGCTTCCTTATTAAAAAAAGACTTTGGAATAAATAATGGGAAATAAGCATTTTCATGTCCCGTTTCTTTAAACATTTTATCAAGTGCTGCCTGCATTTTTTCCCAAATTGCATATCCGTATGGCTTGATAACCATACATCCTCTAACCGCTGAATTTTCAGCTAAATCAGCCTTTACAACTAGTTCGTTATACCATTGAGAATAGTTTTCTTCTCTTGTAGAAAAATTTTTAGCCATATTTAATTTTGGTATAGTATTTGCTTAACTTTATGGTGAATAATAAAGGCAAAAATAATAAAATAATTGCCCCCATTAACACGAATACCGATTAACAACAATATTAAAGAAGGGAAACACCATGAAAACTAAACTCACACTTCTAATCATCTCAATACTTTTCCTATCTGCATGTTCAACGACTTACTATAGTTCAATGCCCTACGATGATGTCTATTATAATGGCCAAAATCAATTAGCTGATGACAATGAATATAACGAGGCTGAAGTATATGAAGGAGAATATGATTCAGAATATGCCGAGGAAGATCAGGAAGAATACCAAGGAGAATATAATGATTATTTTAACGATTTCAATTCTTACTACAACTACCTTTATTCAGCACGGCTGAGAAGGTTCCACAGCCCACATTTCAGTTATGGGTATTATAATAATTACTTCACCAACATGTATTGGTATGATATGAATCCGTATATGTGGGGCACAAGTATTTATCTAAACTCCGGTTGGATGATGCCATACCAATTTGGTGGATGGGGTGGAAGTTTCTATGCAGGGTTTGGATTTGGGGGTTACGGCATGGGCTGGCCTTATTACAATTACGGGTGGCCTTATGGGTATAATTACCATAATTATTACGGCATAGGCTATGGTTTCTATCCATCTTATTTTGGATACTACAATCGATATTTCATGAATGACTATTATTATAATAGCAGGGATAGTTATTCACAATATTATCGTCATCGTCCGAGCAGGGGCAGAAATTACAATCAACCAAATAGGCAATCGAGCACTTTTGGCGAAATGTATGAAAAAAGATATTACGCTTCACGAGAAGATCGTAATTCGGGTAACAACCAGCGATCAAACACGAGAGATGCAAAATCATATACCAACAAATCATTATCTGTTGGTACTCCGTCAACAGGAAGAAACAGAAGCAATACAACGATAGCTGAAGGAACTTCAGGGTCTTTATACCGTAGCAATACCCCTTACAGTAGATTAAATAATGCCTCTGGAAAAACTTCTGTTCAAAAAAACGTAGCGAATCAAAATGCAAAATCTTATACAAAGCCGCAAGAAACAAGAAAGACCAGCAATGTAAGTACCAGCAGACGAAACCTACAAAACACGAGAGTTATTAAAACATATCAGAACACAAATTTAAAATATAGCAAGCCTAATACCACGAAATCTTTATACAACAGAAATTCAGATTCGAGGCAATATAATACTCAACAAGAATATTCAAATTCAGGTTCCAGAACCGCTGCGAGACCTTCCTTGAACAGAACTTCAAGTAATAATAGCTTGAAGTCTTTGAAGCGGGTTATTACTTCACCTTCAAGGTCAAGCGGGAGCTACACATCACCATCTCGTTCAAATGGGAAATCGATTTCTATTTCCAGATCTTCAGGTAGTAAATCCTTTTCTTCACCAGCTAGATCCTCAAATAGTAGATCATTCTCAAGTCCATCTAGATCCTCAAGTTCAAGAAGTGTATCATCTAGTTCTAGATCTAGTAGCAGCAGTAGTAGTGTGAAATCATCAAGTTCTTCATCAAAAAGCACATCCGGAAGCGGTTCAAGAGGCAAGAGGTAACAAGAGTAAATTTATCATTTTTTAATTTAGTTTTATTATGAAAAAGATAGTATTCATTATCATATTTATCTTAGGGAGTTATGCGCTTATTGCTCAAGGTTCAATTGATGCACTACGCTACTCATCTATATGGCATGGAGGTAATGCAAGGTATATGAGCATGGGTGGTGCCTTTGGTGCACTCGGTGCTAACACTTCAGTTTTTAGTACTAATCCCGCGGGAATTGGATTATACAATAGTTCAGAGTTTAATTTTTCCCCTTCAATTTTATATACTAAATCTGAAACTGTCTATAATGGTGAGATGGGAGAAGATTCGCGATTGAATGCTAACTTAGGAAGTGTCGGGATTGTTTTGACGAAGGATAATCTCAATATTAATACCTACGGGAAATGGAAGAATGTTCAGTTTGGGTTTGGAATCAACCAGCTAAAAAACTTTAATCGTAGAACCTTCATTGTCGGAAAAAATAATGTGAATTCAATTGCAGACATGTACGCCGAATTAGCAAATGGGGTCAGCCCCCAGGATATTGAAGACAATTCATTTAATGAGTATTCATATGACTTAAATCCCGCCTGGTGGTCCTATTTATTTAGTAATATTGACAATACCAATTCTTACTACAGCAATAAACCCCCAGGTGGAGTTTATCAAGGAAAACTTATTGAATCATGGGGTTCATTGAATGAGGTAAGCTTAACCTTTGGTGCAAATTACGACGACAAGCTATATTTAGGAGCTACATTAGGAATTCCATATTTTAATTATAAAGAACGAACAACTTATACAGAAGATGCATTAAGAGAGGACATACCTGATACTACTTTCCGCTCAATTTCTGTTCAAGATAGATTAGATACTCAGGGTACCGGTTTTAATTTGAAACTAGGTGTCATTTATCGCGCAAATGATTGGCTCAGATTAGGATTAGCCGTTCATACTCCAACTTATTTTGCTCAAATTCAGGATGAATGGGATGCAACTATTAGTTCTACATGGGACAGCTATGATAATGAATCAAATCAATCAGAACTTGGGTTTTATGAGTACAATCTAACAAGCCCGTTCAAAGCGATGGCAAGTGTTGCATTTATTTTTGCCAATCATGGTTTAATTAGTGCAGATTATGAAATCATTGATTATTCAAGTTCAAAATTGAAAGCTCCGGATTATAGCTTTACATCTGAGAACAATGATATTAAAACACTTTACACCACAGCAAGTAACTTACGTTTAGGAACCGAATGGCGAGTTGCAAATTATAGTTTTAGAGGTGGTTTTAGTTATTATGGGAGTCCATATAAAAATAGCATAAACGATGGTTCAGCAAAATCGTACTCTTTAGGATTGGGATACCAAGAAAGAAATTATTACATTGATATTGCCTGGATTACAACAAATCAAAGTGAAGATTATTATCTGTATGGTTACAATAACATAAATACAAACAAAGCAGTGACTGAATTAACACATTCAACGTTTATGCTTACTTATGGTTTTAGGTTTTAGGGGTTAATAATTGAATTAAAAAAGGGGAACTGAATATTCAGTTCCCCTTTTTTATGAATTTAAATATTTTTTATTCAACAGAATCAGCGATTACATCATCAACCAAAATACGTCCACAATATTCACAAACGATAATTTTTTTATGCATACGAATATCTAATTGGTGTTGTGGCGGAATTTTATTAAAACAACCTCCACAAGCATCTCTTTCAATTTTCACAACTGCTAATCCGTTACGGGCATTTTTTCTAATTCGCTGGTAAGCAACGACCATTCTGGGTGCCACATATTTCTGATTTTCAATCGATTTTTCAGACAACTCCTTTTCTTCGTTCTCAGTATCGATAATGATATCTTCGAGCTCATTTTTCTTAATGTCTAAATCATTTTTGCGTTCCTCCAAAATAGCCTGTGATTTCTCAATCTCCGCTTTAATGTTCTCAAGTTTAAAGGTAAACTCCTTGATTCTTTTTTCACACAGCTGAATTTCAAGGCTCTGAAACTCCAGTTCTTTTGTAATCGAATCATACTCCCGATTATTTCGAACATTCATTTGCTGTTCCTGATACTTCTTAATCAATGCCTCACTCTCCTTCATGGCATTTTGCTTTTCTTGAATTTGCTCATTAAGAGAATCTGTTTCCAGTGTATATTTTTCAATTCGTGTATCCAAACCCGCAATTTCGTCTTCCAGATCCTGAACTTCCAAAGGCAATTCACCTCTTACAATTCGGATTTTATCGATATGTGAATCAATAAGTTGAAGATTATAAAGAGCGCGTAATTTCTTTTCAACACTAATCTGAGTACTGTCTTCTGATTCTTTTACAGAAGTTTTTTCCTTTTGTATAGTCTCCTCTTTGGCAACAGTTGTTTCTTTTTCAACTTTTTTCTTTTTAGCTTCTGCTTTTGCCATAATAAATTTATTTTATTTAAAAGTAATTTATGGGGTTTGTATTTTGTTCTGAAATTTGGAGTGCAAAGTTAGGGATTTTTTTAATAAGAATTGAATGGATTAAATCTTTTGTAAATTGTTCACTTTCATAGTGTCCAATGTCTGCGATAATCATCTCATTTTCGGCTTCAAAATAGTCGTGATACTTCACATCTCCGGTAATAAAGATATCAGCGCCTCTTGTTTTTGCATTATTAATTAAGAAGCTTCCTGAACCTCCGCAAACTGCGACCCTTTTAATTGGTTTATTCAATAATTTGCTATGTTTAATCACTTTTATGTCAAAAATGCTTTTCAGTTTATTCAAAAAATCTAATTCATTAATTTCTATGCTCAATTCTCCTATTAAACCCGATCCGAATTCATGATATTGGTTTTCCAGTTGAAAAATATCGTAAGCAACTTTCTCATATGGATGAGATGAAATCAATGCATCAACAACTTCCATTTCTTTATAATTTGGATAAATGACTTCTATCCTGGTTTCCTGTTCATGATGTAATTTATTCTTTTCCCCAACATATGGGTTGGTGTTTTCATTCCCTTTAAAAGTGCCTGTTCCATCAACATTAAAAGAACAACTTGCATAATCACCAATTTCACCGGCACCAACATTGAATAATGCATTTCTTACATCATAAGCTTCATTTACAGGACAAAAAGTAACCAATTTCCTAAAAAGTGATTTCTTTTGATCCAAAACCTCTGTGTTAATTAATTCAAGCTTATCAGCAATCATCCCATTCACACCTGTAATAATATTATCCGCATTGGTATGGATGGCATAAATAGCAATATTATTTTTTATGGCTTCTACAATAATTCTTTCAACCGCATTTTTACGATTCAACTTATTTATGCCCTTAAAAATCAAAGGGTGATGCGAAATAATTAAACCAAAATTATTTTTTACGGCTTCATCAAGTATATTTTCGGTAATGTCCAAACAAATTAACGCACTATCAACTTCGTCATTTTTATTCCCAATTATTAAACCTGAATTATCATAGCTCTCTTGCAATGACACAGGCGCAAAATTCTCTAAAATACTGATAACACTAGCTATTTTCATTCTTGAAATATTTTTATTTTGATGATAAAAATAACAAATTCTCTTGTCGTAACATTCGGATATTTATCAAAGATATAACATTTATCAAATTGAATAACAAGCCTATAAATTGAATTAAAATCAGATTTTTTATTATTATTGTTTTTTCAAATTTACTTCGTAAATTTAAGCTGTGAACATCATTCGAATATTATTATTCCCCATCTCTTGCATTTATGGATTATTTATGGCCATACGCAACCAGCTATTCGAATGGAAATTACTGCCATCACAACAATTTAATATCCCGGTAATATCCGTTGGGAACCTCTCTTATGGGGGCACCGGAAAAACACCTCATATTGAATATTTGATCCGTCTATTGATGGATAAATATAAAGTGGCAACCCTAAGCAGGGGTTATGGACGCAAATCAAAAGGGTTCATTCTTGCTGATAAAGATGCTACCTATTTTGACATCGGCGACGAATCACTGCAATACAAGCATAAATTTGATAAAATAGAAGTTAGTGTTGATGCGCATCGAAGAAGAGGAATAAAAATATTAAAAAACCTATTTAAAGATCTGGGATGTATTTTATTAGATGACGCATATCAGCATCGATTTATCAAACCCGGTCTTTCAATTTTACTGACTGATTTTCATAAATTATATGTTAACGACTACCCAATTCCTACAGGCACATTACGCGAATTTAGATCCGGATTTAAAAGAGCAGACATCATTATCGTTACAAAAACATTTTCTGTATTTTCACCTATTACCAAACGCAGGTTGACTGAATTAATTAAACCATGCAAGCATCAAAAGTTATATTTTTCATATGTAAAAAATGGAGATTTAATACCAATAGAAGGCGTTAAACATGTCATCGAAAGAAATAGATATAATACCATTTTACTTTTTGCCGGCATCGCTAATTCGTACCCACTACAAGAACATTTAAGAGGTATGTGTAGCGAGTTAATTGTGATGGATTTCCCTGATCATCACAGATACACCCCAAAAGATATTGAAAAAATAAAAAAAACTTACGCTGAGATTTTTTCAAAAAACAAAATTATTATTACAACCGAAAAAGATGCCATGCGCATCATTAAAACAGATTTAATTAAACAGATCATTGATTTACCTGTGTTTTACTCACCTATCGAAGTTAAATTTCATATGGGCGGCGAAGCAGAAATTAATCATCAAATCATAGAATATGTTAGCAAACATCCAAGAAACAATAAAATACATAAATAAACAGATCGATCAGAAACCTGAAGTTGGAATCATACTTGGAACAGGATTAGGTGGACTGGTTAACGAAATTGAAATCAAACATAGTATTCCTTATGAATCCATCCCTAATTTTCCGGTCTCTACAGTAATTGGGCATCAAGGAAGATTGATTTTTGGAATTTTAGGAGGGAAAAATGTTGTAGCCATGCAAGGAAGATTTCATTACTATGAAGGCTATACCATGCATGAAGTAACCTTCCCGGTTAGGGTATTAAAATATTTAGGGATCAAAACACTGTTGGTTTCAAATGCGAGTGGTGGAGTAAATCCTGGTTTTAGTGTTGGCGACATCATGTTCATTACGGATCATATTAATTTAATGCCGAATCCATTAATTGGTCAGAACCACGAAGAACTTGGCCAGCGATTTCCTGACATGAGTGAAGCTTATGATAAAAGTTTGATAAAAGAAGCAACAAAAATTGCCCGTCATAATAACATCAAATACCAAAAAGGTGTTTATGCTGGTGTAACCGGACCAACTTTTGAAACCCCTGCCGAATACAAATATATTCACACCCTGGGAGCCGACACAGTTGGAATGTCAACCATTCCTGAAGTCATCGTTGCGCGCCATATGGGGATTACTTGTTTTGCAGTTTCGGTCATTTCCGATTTGGGCATTGAAGGGCAAATTGTTGAAATTTCACATCAAGAGGTCATTGATGCAGCGAGTGTGGCTGAACCAAAAATGACCATCATTATAAAAGAACTATTACGCATTCTTTAGTGTTGTTCATAAAGTTGAATTCTTCAGAAATGATTTTTTCTTCAACTCATCTGAAATTAGTATCATTGTAAAAAATTATTTCACTTTGAAAATTACTAACAGCATTTTATACAACAACAAAGGCAAAATCTATTTTGCTTCAGATTTTCATTTGGGTGTACCAGATTATCAACGAAGCTTAAAGCGCGAAAAGTTATTGGTTTCTTGGCTTGATGAAATAAAAGTGGATGCTTCAATAATTTTTTTAATGGGTGATGTTTTTGATTTTTGGTTCGAGTATAAAACAGTCGTTCCTAAAGGTTATGTCAGGCTTTTGGGTAAATTGGCAGAGTTATCTGACGCAGGAATCCAAATTCATCTGTTTAAAGGAAATCATGATATCTGGGCTTTTGATTATTTAGCAAAGGAATTGAATATTCATCTTCACCGAAATCCAATAATTACAAGCTTTGGATCAAAGAAATTTTATTTAGCGCATGGCGATGGGCTGGGACCCGGAGATCATGGCTATAAATTCCTAAAAAAAGTTTTTGAATTTAAGCCTAATCAGTTCCTCTTTAAATGGCTTCATCCTGATTTAGGAACGAGAATGGGATTATTTTTTTCGAAAAGAAGTAGAATTTCTCACGCTGCAAGTGAAGGAAAACCAGAAAACAAACTTCCATTGAATGAGGAAATCCTATACCGTCACAGTGAAACTACTTTAAAAGAATTTCCTGACCTGAATTATTTTGTATTTGGGCACATGCACATTCCAACACAGCATCCTTTAACCAACAATTGCGAATTAATTGTTTTGGGAGATTGGATCACAAATTTTAGCTATGCCGTTTTTGACGGGAAAGAGATGCAATTAAAATATTACAGACCTAATTAACCCCTTCTCCTGAAAACTTTAATAATTCTTCCGAAAAATCGCTTTTCAAAATTCCAGAAAAATTTTAACTGACCAAAGATAAAACCATACAATAATAGCAAAGCATTGTAAAGAGGTAAGGTTATTAATAGAAATATAAAGATTGCCGCCCACCAGGTATCTGAATTATTCAGATTTAAAAGCTGAAGGATTTTTTCTTCCACAAACAATACCGAAAAACCAGTACAAGAGAATACGACTAGAATGATAATTACCTGAAATCCGGTTTTAATCCCCCAACGGCTTTTTAATTTTTGAATAAAGTTATTTTTATTTGTCATCTAATATTTATCATTTTATTGAGTTAATGCCTAAGGAATAAAAATTATTATAACTTTACATTTAGTGATTTTTGCATCCTCATAGAAAATTATAATATGAACAATAAATATCGGATTTTTTTTGCAGCTTTTGGATTTTTACTTACTCTTTTCATGATTTGGTATTTTTCCGCCATCGTAATTTATGTTATTATTTCTGCGGTTTTATCAATGATAGGACATCCTCTTGTTCGAAGATTGGATAAAATTAAGATCTGGAAATTTTCTTTCCCTCATTCCTTAAGTGCTTTGGTCACTCTTCTTATTATTTTATCGGCATTTGTTGGGTTTTTCTGGTTTGTAACTCCTATGATCATTTCACAGGCACAAGTGATTTCTAATTTAAATGTGCCTGAAATGATGGAGCATTTCAAAGATCCCATTAATTCACTTAAAGAAACCCTGACCCATTATAATGTATTATCGGGCGAACAAACCATTGAAAGTGCAATTGAGATGCAGATTCAATCAATGATTAGTATTGCAACTTTTTCAAACCTTGCACAAAACCTATTGAGTACAACAGGCACCCTCTTTATGGCACTTTTTTCAATCCTATTTATCACATTTTTCTTTTTACGAGAAGAAAAAATGTTTGAAACCTTGGTCATATTACTAAGTCCTGAAAGATATACCGGAAAAGTAAAACGCATCTTAGATCAAACTAAAACATTACTATCCAGATATTTTATTGGCTTGATGTTAGAGGTACTATCGATGATGACATTAATAACCATTGGATTGACAATACTTGGAATAAAAGGGGCTTTAATAATAGGATTTTTAGGAGGACTCATGAATATCATACCCTATTTAGGCCCCATAATTGGAGCCACGATGGGAGTAGTATTTGGAATAACCACTTCTTTAAATTCGGGAATTTATGATAAAGTTGATTTTATTACCTTTTCGATAGTAGGTGTATTTGCGGTTGCCAATTTAATTGATAATTTTTTACTTCAGCCTGTAATTTATTCAAACAGTGTAAAAGCTCGGCCTATTGAAATTTTTATTGTAATTATAATGGCTGGAAGTTTGGCCGGAATTACCGGTATGATGCTTGCCATACCTTCTTATACCGTAATTAGAATTGTGGCCAAGGAGTTTTTGAGCCAATCAAGAATTGTGCAGAAACTTACTGAGAAAATATAAAAAAAAGCTCTTTCGAGCTTTCTATACCTTCATGATATCTTCTTCTTTTGCTTCCATGAGCTTATCAACTTTGTCGATAAATTTATTGGTTAACTCCTGAATATTATCTTGTGCTCGTTTTGATTCATCCTCGGCAAGGCCATCTTTTTCAAGTTGTTTGATCTCATCATTAGCCGATCGTCTGGTATTTCGAATACTGATTTTAGATTTTTCAGATTCGGCTTTAGCTTGCTTAACAAGTTCCAAGCGTCTTTGCTCAGTAATGGCTGGCACATTTATTCTGAGCACCTCACCTTCATTCGAAGGATTAAATCCCAGATTTGCCGCTAAGATAGCCTTTTCGATATCATGAATGATCGACTTATCCCATGGCTGAACAATTATTTGCCTTGGATCCGGGGTGTTTATATTAGCCGTTTGACTGATGGGTGTTGGTACTCCGTAGAAGTCAACCATTACACCATCCAACATTTGTGGGCTGGCTTTTCCTGCCCTAATTTTTTGAAATCCTTTTTCTAAGTGAGATATTGCAAGCTGCATACTTTCCTCAGCTTCATCTAAACAAAATTCAACTTCTTCAGTCATGGTATCAGTATTACTTAATGTATTCTAGTCTCAAATTTAAAAAAATATTTTATTCTTATTTAATTATTTACAATTGTGCCAATTTCTTCACCTTTCAATGCTTTCTGAAGATTTCCAGAAGTATTCATATCGAATACATAAATCGGCATTTTGTTTTCTTTACAAAGTGTGAATGCCGTCATGTCCATTATTTTCAAATTCTTTTGGTATGCTTGATCAAATGATAATGATGAAAACTTTTTCGCATTTGCGTTTGTTTCAGGATCAGAATCATAAATTCCATCAACACGGGTTCCTTTAAAAATAGCATCTGCATTTATTTCAATGGCCCTCAATGCAGAGGCAGTGTCGGTTGTAAAATATGGATTTCCTGTACCTCCTCCAATGATAACAACCAATCCTTTTGATAGATAATTTTTTGCAATTCTTCCGGACATGGGCTCTGCAATTGGATCAATAGCTAATCCGGACAAAAGCTTTGTTTTTAATCCGGCATCTTCAATAGCAGTTTGGAGTGCTAAGCTATTAATAACAGTAGCGAGCATTCCCATATAATCACCTTGAGCCCTATCGAGGCCTTCATTTGCGCCTTGCAAGCCTCTGTAAATATTCCCTCCTCCAATTACGATGGCAATTTGTACACCCATATTGGCCGCTTCAACAATTTCCAACGCATATGTTTTTAATCGTTTCTGATCAATCCCATATTGTTGGTTCCCCATTAAGGATTCCCCACTTAGTTTTAAAAGAATTCGTTTGTATTTCATAAAAAAATATGATTAAAATTTCTTTTTTTTAATTAAATTAAAATGGTAGTGTTGGATTGTATTGCTAAAATTTTGGCTCAAAAGTATCATAGATATTATCAAGCTTTCTGAAGCGTACAAATAAATTCCGAGGCTCAATATTTGCATTATTGTTAGCCCAAAAATGGTATTCAACACCTCCTTCAAATCCAATTTGATATTTGTTCACCGCCAATTGTCCAAAATCTAAGGTCGCAAAATGAGTATCATATTCACGTTCTATCCAGAACCTGGAACTAAATGCTGTAACTTTTTCAATTTCCCAAACAGAATTTTTTTCAAAAACCACAACACCTTCATAATTATTGAAAGTTCTTAAGCGAAAAAATAACTGAAATTCATTTGGGGGATTAATAACGTCCTCAACATTTGAATAAACAAAAGTTTCCTCATCCAAGGGTTTGTTTTTATAACAAGTACTGCTTGTCATTGAAAAAACAATAAATATTAAAAGTGTTATTTTAACAATTCTCGACATCGATTTATAAAAATACTAAATTATGCATTTCTACCGTGACATTGTTTATATTTTTTCCCACTACCACAAGGGCAAGGTTCATTTCGTCCAACTTTTTTCTCTACTTTTAAAGGTTGAGTAACCTGTTCATGTTGGGTATTACTATGTGCTTCCGAAAGCAAATCTTTGCGTTCTTCTTTGTACTTACTCATATCCGATTTCCTTACGTGCGCCTCACTTACGCTTTTTGGATCGACAAGTGGAATATCGCCTTTGGCTAAAAATGAAACAATATCATTATTAACTTTTTGAACAAGTGTTTTAAATAGTTCAAAAGATTCAAACTTGTAAATTAATAGCGGATCTTTTTGTTCATAAGTTGCATTTTGCACTGATTGTTTCAAGTCGTCCATTTCTCGTAAATGATCCTTCCAGGCATTATCAATCATAGCCAATGAAATACCTTTTTCCATTGATAGTACAACCTCACGGCCATGATCTGCATAGGCTCGTTTAAGGTTTGCAACTACGTTTAAGGTTTTACGACCATCAGAAATAGGAATGGCTATGTTTTCGTAATGGGTATTGTTTTCGAAAACATCTTTTATAACCGGATATGCTTTTTCTCCAATTTGTTTAGATTTTAATTCATAGGATTCATACACCTTTTCAAAAAGCTGATCTGTTGCCTCATCAGCTTTCATGGTAAGAAATTCTTTCTCCTCGAATGGAGATTCACATGCGAATGCTTTAAGAAGTGCTACTTCAAAGCCTTCATAATCACCTAAAGACTGATATTCTGAAATTAGTTGTTCCCCAACATCATAAATCATATTTGAGATATCCACACTTAATCTTTCTCCAAACAAAGCATGCCGTCTTTTCTTATAAATCACTTCTCGTTGACTATTCATTACATCGTCGTATTCTAGCAAACGCTTACGAATACCAAAGTTATTTTCTTCAACTTTTTTCTGAGCTCGCTCGATTGATTTGGTAATCATCGAATGTTGGATAACTTCTCCTTCTTTTAGTCCCAGCTTATCCATAATATTAGCAATTCTCCCTGAGCCAAACATCCTCATTAAATCATCCTCGAGAGATACAAAGAATTGCGAACTTCCCGGATCACCTTGTCGTCCGGCCCTACCTCTTAACTGCCTGTCAACTCGTCTGGAATCGTGCCGCTCCGTACCAATAATGGCTAATCCTCCGGCCTCTTTAACTCCCTTTCCAAGCTTAATATCCGTACCACGACCGGCCATATTCGTTGCAATAGTAACCGTACCCGGTAAACCAGCCTCAGCTACAATATCTGCTTCCTTTTGGTGTAATTTTGCATTCAAAACATTATGCTTAATGTTTTTTCGGGTCAGCATTCTACTCAATAACTCTGAAGTTTCAACTGATGTTGTACCCACAAGCACTGGTCTTTTAGCAACTGTTAGAGCAACAATTTCATCAATAACCGCATTAAATTTTTCACGTGTAGTTTTGTAAACCAAATCTTCACGATCTTCTCTAACAATTGGTCTGTTAGTTGGAATTACAACTACATCCAGCTTGTAAATATCCCACAACTCACCGGCTTCAGTTTCAGCAGTACCTGTCATCCCAGAAAGTTTTTTATACATTCTGAAATAATTTTGGAGGGTAATGGTGGCATAGGTTTGAGTCGCAGCTTCCACTTTAACATTTTCCTTCGCTTCAAGTGCTTGATGCAATCCATCGGAGTACCTTCGGCCTTCCATGATACGACCGGTTTGTTCATCAACAATTTTAATTTTATTGTCGATGATTACATACTCAACATCTTTTTCGAAAAGTGCGTATGCTTTTAATAGTTGATTAACCGTATGAACACGATCAGACTTAATTGCATAATCACGAAGTAGCTTATCTTTTTTATTCCTTTTCTTATTTTCGGTTACATCTTGTTTCTCAATTTCTGCTATTTCTGCCCCAATATCAGGAAGAATATAGAAATTCTCATCCTGGTATGATTCAGTCATTACATCAATTCCCTTCTCCATGATATCGATAGAATTTGCTTTTTCATCAATTACAAAATATAACTCATCATCAATCAGGTGCATATGTTTTGCTTGCTCTTGCAAATAGAAATTTTCTGTCTTTTGCATAAGCGCACGAATACCAGGTTCACTTAAAAACTTAATTAATGGCTTATTTTTGGGTAGCCCGCGATAAGCCGTGAATAGTAACTCCCTTCCTTTTTTTTCATCTTCCGGGCTTGGCTCGCCTGCAAGTAATTTTTTAGATTCGGCCAGTAATTTGGTTACCAAATTTCTTTGAGCAGCATATAATTTTTGAACCGGAGGTTTAAGTTCATCAAACTCCTGAATGTCACCTCTGGGTGTAGGTCCTGAAATAATTAATGGTGTTCTTGCATCATCAACCAAAACCGAGTCAACCTCATCCACGATCGAAAAATTATGAGGTCTTTGTACGAGCTCATCAGGATTACTGGTCATGTTGTCTCTCAAATAATCGAAACCAAACTCATTATTGGTCCCAAAGGTGATATCAGCCAAATATGCTTTTCGCCTTTCTTCAGAATTAGGTTGGTGCTTATCAATACAATCCACTTTTAAGCCATGAAATTCATATAGAACACCCATCCATTCGGAGTCACGTTTTGCCAAATAATCGTTCACTGTAACTAAATGTACCCCTTTACCAGGAAGTGCATTAAGATAAACAGGCAAGGTTGCGACGAGGGTTTTACCCTCTCCAGTTGCCATTTCAGCGATTTTTCCTTGATGCAAAATAACGCCACCAATTAGCTGAACATCGTAATGTACCATGTTCCAGGTAATTTTACTTCCTCCTGCCATCCATTGATTGCGGTAATAAGCCTTATCGCCTTTTATATTTATATGTTCTTGCTTAGCCGCCATATCACGATCCATTTGGGTCGCAGTGACTTCTAATTCTTCATTTTCAGAAAATCTTTTTGCTGTTTCTTTAATTACTGCAAAAGCTTCGGGGAGGATTTCATTAAGCGCTTCCTGGCTTTTTTCATAACTCAGCGTCTCGAGTTTATCAAGCGCATCATACATTTTCTCCTTTTCGGCAACAGGTGTATTTGGGTCATCAATCTTTGATTGTAACTCAGCAATTTCCTTGGTTTCAGGATCGATGTATTCCTTTATTCTTTGCTTAAACTCAGCTGTTTTGGCTCTTAGTTCATCATTCGACAGTTTAGAAATTCCCTCATAAGCTTCATGAATTTTTTTGATATAAGGTGTAACTTCCTTGATGTCTCTGTCAGATTTTGTACCCAGTAAGTTTTTAAACGCTTTCAGCATAATAAGTAGATAATAATGTTAAACAAGAATTTAATCAATAATCATTCCCGAGCTATTCTTTTTAAATTTATGACAGATAGTCAGCCATGACTCGATTTAATCAACACTTGTTATTAGAATATTTCGTCTATTTTAATGCTAACAAAAATAGGTTAAAATTCTTAATAAATAATATTGAAAACCAGTCGAAATTTCAGCCATCAGTACTTGAGGATTGATTTGAAAGATGGGCTAAATCCTTTCCAAGGAACGAGTGCCGGGTTCAGCAGAATTTTCCGCTTTGAATCGATTAAAAAATAGCTGGGAAGAGATTTGATTTTATAAGTTTCTGCAAGAATAAAAGGTTGGGTTGCTCGTATAATTTTCCAAGCATACTTTTTCGCTTTAATCAATTGTTCAATTTCTGATTCGTTAACATTCAACGCAATGCTTATAAATAAAACTTGTTTAGAATACTTTTCATGAAGACTTGCGATACTATCCATTTCACGCATACATTCAGCACATGGAAAGGTAAAAAAATTAAAAAAAATCAATTTCTCTGCTCGCATCGCCTCATTCTGTATAAGACTGATATCCAGTATTTCATGTTTTGGGAATTCAGCACCGGGTTGTAAATAGGTTAATTGGTGAATAAAATTTAACGCAATCTTATCAATACTGGGAAATAAGGTTTTTTGCCCTAAATCATCAATTAGCGACACGATGGCATCCTTATTTGAAGCCGGGACAAAGTACAATTCATAGAGGCTCCTCAATAGAACAAGTTCTTTGAATTCTTGATCTTTTAGCAATGGGTCATTATCTAAGGCAGAAAATATACGCTCCAAGTTTGCATCCCCAAAAATTTCATTTCTCAATTGTTGAACCTCAAAATATGGATTTGGATTCATTAAATACTTATCGAAGAGTTCATTAAAAGCATGCACATATTCGTCATTTTCATAAAAAATAATGCCATTTTGAAAATAATCATGTTGAATTTCCAATCTATTCTTTAATCCGGAGCTATATTCAATGGAGGCTAAACGAAAATCGATATAATTTTTTAAAAACGCTGACGGATTTTTAAAATCCTGATAGATGCTGTTGCTAAATTCACGAATAATTTTTTTATCTCTACGTTTATAAATTCGATCAAAATTAGCAACTAAAAATTCGTTTGATTTGGAGTTAAAATCTCCGATTTGATTATTCAAATCCTCTCGTGGTAAATCCACAAAATTAAAATTGAGATATGCCTTATTTACAAATGTAATTTGTTCGTTTCTTTTATCATAATTAATTGATAAATGATAGGTTCTGCCAGGTTCTAAATAAATTTCAGCCCTTTGAAATCCAATTACTAAAAAGCACAGTTTCGTTGCTTTCAGATCGGTTTTCAGCTCAAATGAACCATCTTTTTGAACAACACTTTCACTAAGCAATTGTTCTGTCATTGAAAAAAAGTCGGTATAGGTTTTTAGCTTTATCTCATAGCCTGATGCATTTTCAGCTGTGCCATATATCTTTGTTGATTGTCCAAAAGAGGATGAAATTATCAGAATAAAAAAGGACAATAATGTGAATTTATTAATCATCGATAAATAAATAAAATAAATTTTTACCTGAAATTTTACTGAAAGTAAGCATGGATAGCCTCCGGAATAAACTGAAGTATACTTCCTTTGTGGCGATGAATATCTCGAACGATGGATGAAGATATTGGGGTAAATTCAGAAGCTGTGAGCATGAATACAGTTTCTATTTCTGGATACAATCGCTTATTTACCTGACCAATACTTCTTTCAAACTCAAAATCTGCAGATGTTCTTAATCCTCTAAGTAAAAATTTAGAGTCCACACTTTTACAGAATTCAGTAGTCAGTCCGGAATAAGTTTTTACGCTAATGTTTTCATCGTTCTCAAATACTTTTTCTATCCACTTAACCCGATCGTCCAGATTGAAATAATTACTCTTTTGGGCATTCTCGCCTACGGCAATTATAATTTTATCAAAAAGCGGAATTGCCCTTTTAATAACGTTTTCATGACCTTTAGTAATGGGATCAAAAGATCCGGGAAAGACGGCTACTTTTTTCATTTCTTTTGTTCATTAAAAAACAAATATACAAATTCTGAAGCTCTCAAATTTCTAAATATCGCTCTAACAAACCTTTTAATGAATCGTAAGTATTGTTCATAGCTTCATTCACCTCGTCCTTATCTAACCATTTGGCTGTTGTAATACCTTCTTCAATTTGGGGTGTTGGCATCCTATGATCTAAACAATCCATTTTATACCAAAAAGTAGTTTTTAAAAACTTCTCATTATTTACATAATAAATATGGAAAGTCGGATCAAGATCCTCAATAATCCGTAGAGAACTCATTCCCGTTTCTTCCTCAACTTCTCTAATTGCGGCTGTTTCGGGCAATTCACCTTTCTCAATTTTGCCTTTTGGCAAATCCCATTTACCCATTCGAAAAATCATCAACAGGGCTTCCTGTTCATTTGTAACCAGGCCACCCGCAGCTTCAATGCCAGTAAATAAACCAATGAATTTTTCAAAAACCAAATGTACATTTTCACTACAAAGAAAGACTAAGCGTCCATTCTTCTCTGAGCTTATAAACGTTTGATATGCTTTACTTAAAACATCCTTCTTTTTCGAATTTATCATTATATCACTACTCGAAACAATAATTTCTTTCTTGCTTTGAATAAAAATAATTTCTTTGCTCAGATAAAAAACTTTATACATTTGCAGAATGAAAGTTAATGAAGAAATAGCAAGGAGCGTCGCCGAATCCTTATTGCAAATTAAAGCAATTAAATTAAATATTGCCAATCCATATACCTGGGCCTCAGGTTTGAAATCACCAATTTATTGCGATAACAGAGTCACGCTCTCCTATCCCAAGATACGAAATTATATCCGGCAACAATTTGCGGAATTAATTACAGCCGAATTTGGCACCGTAGATGTAATTGCAGGAGTAGCAACAGGAGCCATTGCACAAGGTGTTTTGGTAGCTCAAGAATTAGGTTTACCTTTCGTTTATGTTCGATCATCTCAGAAAGGACACGGGTTGACAAATCAAATTGAAGGCGTTATTGAATCAGGACAATCTGTGGTGGTGGTTGAAGATTTGGTTTCGACCGGAAAAAGCAGTTTAGCAGCTGTTGAAGCGCTTCGGGCAGCCGGTTGCACAGTAAAAGGAATGGTTGCTATTTTTACTTACGACATGGAAATTGCCAAACAAAATTTCGAAGCTGCAAACTGTAAATTAGCTACCCTGTCCAATTATGACACTTTAATCCGGAAAGCTGCTGAAAGCAATTATATATCTGATACAGATATTCATTCATTGGTTAAATGGAAAGAAAATCCTAAAAAAGGGGGAGGTCAAAAATAAAGTCATGCAGGTCAAAGGAGAATCCATAGAAATCAAAAAATCAGCTGAATATATTTTTGACTTTCTGAATGATTTCAGGAATTTCGAGCATTTGATGCCGGAACAAATTAATCATTGGAAGGCCGATAAAGATTCTTGTTCGTTTGAAATTATTAATATGGCAAGCATCGAATTAAGAATTACGGAACGTGAGCTAGCCCGGAAGATTATTATGACCTCTGAAGGAAAAAGCCCATTCCCGATTAAACTAAGTTCTCATTTGGAATCATTGGGTTCGGAGCTCACAAATTTTTATTTTGAAATTGATGCTGAAGCAAATTCTATGATTAGTATGATGGTAAAAAAACCACTACAAAATCTGGCCAAAATCATGAGTGAAAAACTGAAGGAATTTATGGAAAAATAAGGGTCCGCTTTAAAATTAAATTACAAATTCTATTTCTTTCAAATCACATTCGTACAAATGGGCATCATCACCTTCAAGCATTAAATGCCCGTATTCTGACACGCCTGTAATCTTCGCATAAACCCTCTTGTCCATTATTTTATAAGAATGGTAAATTCCAAATCGATATAAAGAGGCAATATATTTTTTATCTATTGAAGTAATAAGTCCTTTTTGCAATAATTCGTACCATTGGTTTAAGGCATCAATCAATACTAAAAACACTTGTTTAATATCATGATTTTTATGACTTAATTGAGCAATAGAAATAGGATTTGGGGCGTCACTTAGAAATTCCATTTGATTAATATTCACTCCAATTCCAACGATGCTATATTCGATTGTATTCCCTTTTATGATATTGTTAATCAATATTCCTGCAACCTTCTTATTATCAATATATATATCGTTAGGCCATTTGATTTTTATATTTTCTGAAGGCAAGATCTTTTCAACAAATGAGGCCACTGCCAAAGAAATAATTTTATTCAAAACAAATTGTTTCTCTGGTTTCAAAAATGCAGGACAAAGAACTGCACTCATTAACAAATTCTGGCTTGCTTCACTTTCCCAATAATTACCCTCCTGGCCTTTCCCATGCTTCTGATAGGCTGATAAAATGACGGTTCCATCATGGGCGGTTTTACTCCCAATTAACTCATTAGCAGTTAAATTTGTTGATCCAACCTCGTCAAATTCTAATACCTTATTGCCTATTATCATTATTAAAAAAGTTAATTGATTAGCCAGTGTAAAAGTACAAATCAAATTGAATCAAAAGGTTTTGATCCTGCACGCAAGCATTATTTCCTGTAAATGACTAAAAATAACTATTTTTGTGTCAAATTTAATAACGTTTATATGCCTGAAAAATCTTATCCTCAAATAAAGAACAAAACCGTCGTTGCTGCCATTGAAGGATTACTATCCAAAAAGGGGAAACGCATTGTTGTTATGAATATGGAAAAGATTGAGAATTCAATAACTGCATATTTTATTATTTGCCATGGAACATCCCGACCACATATCACTGCATTAGCCGATGCGGTTGTTGATGAAGTTAAAAGTGAAACAGGATTCAATCCATGGAATAAAGAAGGATTTGAAAATGCGGAATGGATTTTGATAGACTACGCTGACGTGGTTGTTCACATTTTTCAGGAAACCAGCAGAGCTCATTACAAACTTGAAGAACTATGGGCTGACGCTGAAATTCAGCGGATTGAAAGTGAGGATTAATCTTATTACAAACAAGAAGAAATTATAGAACGACATAATGGCAGAAAAAAAGTCACAAGACACAAAAAATACAAACGCAAAAGGTAAAAAGCCAAAATTTAATTTTTACTGGATTTACGGAATATTAGCACTCATTTTTATTCTACTCCAGATTATGAGTTGGGATAGCGGTTCAGAAAAAGTGAACTGGGGTGATTTAAAAACCATGATCAGCGATGGGGATGTTGAACGAATTGTATTGGTCAACAGAGAACAAGCAGAAATTTACATTAAAAAAGATCAGCTTACACGCCCCAAATATGATAATGTTAGAGGCGGAGGTTTTGGTGGTGCCAAAGCACAGTACTACTACGTAATCACTTCTCCTGATAAATTCGAAGAAAAACTTGACGAGATTCAGGTAAATAGTCCCAATCCAATTTATATTGAAAATGAAACCCGCAAAAACTGGGGTGGCGAAATACTGGGTTGGATCTTTCCAATTTTAATTCTTGTCGGTGCATGGTTTTTTATCATGCGAATGATGAGTAAAAATTCAGGCGGTGCAGGTGGTCAGATTTTCAATATTGGAAAATCAAAAGCCCAGCTTTTTGATAAAAGTACCAGCGTGAATTTAAATTTCAACGATGTGGCAGGTTTAGAAGAAGCCAAGGTTGAAGTTATGGAAATTGTTGATTTTCTGAAAAACCCAACAAAATATACCACCCTTGGTGGTAAGATTCCGAAAGGCGCATTACTAGTAGGCCCTCCCGGCACCGGTAAAACTTTACTGGCAAAAGCTGTTGCCGGAGAAGCTAAAGTTCCTTTCTTTTCAATTTCCGGATCTGACTTTGTTGAAATGTTTGTTGGTGTTGGTGCCTCAAGAGTAAGAGACCTTTTCAAACAAGCAAAGGAAAAAGCACCATGCATCATTTTCATTGATGAAATTGATGCCATTGGACGTGCCAGAGGAAAAAATGCGATGACAGGTGCTAACGATGAAAGAGAAAACACGTTAAATCAGTTATTAACTGAAATGGACGGATTTGCAACCAATACAGGTGTTATCATTATTGCAGCAACTAACCGTGCCGATATTTTAGACCGCGCTTTAATGCGTGCCGGACGATTTGATCGCCAAATTCATGTTGAATTACCAGATTTAATTGAAAGAAAAGCCATTTTTAACGTTCACCTTAAGCCTTTAAAATATAACAAAACCATTAATGTTGACTTTTTAGCCAAACAAACTCCTGGTTTCTCAGGGGCCGACATTGCAAATGTTTGTAATGAATCGGCTTTGATTGGTGCTCGAAAAAATAAAAAGGTAATCGACAAACAAGACTTTATGGATGCCATTGATCGTATCATTGGTGGATTAGAGAAGAGAAATAAAATTATCTCACAAGCAGAAAAGGGCGTGATTGCATTTCACGAAGCCGGTCATGCCGCTGTAAGTTGGTTACTCGAATACGCTCATCCTTTGGTTAAGGTTACCATCGTTCCCAGAGGTAAAGCGCTTGGTGCTGCATGGTATCTGCCGGAAGAACGCCAGATTACAACTTTTGAACAAATGTATGATGAAATGACTTCAGCACTAGGTGGACGTGCTTCTGAAGAAATTAATTTCGGAAAAGTATCAACAGGAGCCTTGAATGATCTTGAAAAAGTAACAAAACAGGCCTTTGCCATGGTAAGCTATTTTGGATTGAACAAAGAAATTGGCAATATCAGTTTCTATGATTCAACAGGGCAACAAGAATACTCTTTTCACAAACCTTACAGTGAAAAAACTGCTGAAATAATTGATAAAGAGATTAGCAAATTGGTTGAGGGAGCATACCAAAGAGCAAAAAAAATACTAACTGATAACAAAGATAAATTAAAGAAACTAGCGAATCTGCTTCTGGAAAAAGAGGTTATTTTTAGTGAAGATCTGGAAAATATTTTTGGAAAAAGACCTTTTGATTCTGTCCATATAGAAGAGAAGTTGGTGGTTGACGCAGAGGTAAAAAAAGCGTTGGACAAGAAAAAACCAACAGTTGCCAAGAAAACTAAAAAGACAATTAAAAAAGCCACCAAAGAAGACGATAAAGCCTAAAACGCTGAGCTAAATGGAAGAAAGTACTTCAAGGGAAAAAATCCTGAAAAGAGTTAGAAATGCTTTAATGAGTAAGCAGGAAAACCCCTTTCAATCCATTGAATTCGAATCAGAGATTTATCAGATATCGAACGAATCTTTAGATATTAATTTTGCGAAAGAATTTACCGAAGCAGAAGGTAAATTTGTGTATTGTGAAAGCTCGGCCGATTTTCCAATAAATTTAAAAATCTTGATGAAGCAAAGAGGCTGGGATGAAGTTTTCTGTTTAGATAAAAGCATCCACCTTGCACTCGAAAATCAAAAAATTCCTTACAAATTTGCTGAAGAAGATTTTTTAAAAATGAAGGTTGGGATAACCCGTTGTGAGTTTTTAATTTCACGATTGGGCAGCATCATGGTGAGCTCTAAACAAGTTGAAGGCCGAAAAATGAATGCATTTCCAGAAGTACATATTGTTCTTGGATTTTCCTCGCAATTAGTGCCTGACCTAAAAGATGCTTTAAAAGGAATACAGAAAAGATATCAAGATAAACTACCATCCATGATTTCTTTTATTACCGGACCAAGCCGAACCGCCGACATTGAAAAAACACTGGTAATGGGTGCTCACGGGCCAAAAGAACTCTACGTATTTTTAATTGATGATACGGTTGATACCAATATTAATTAACAATTAATCATGAAAAACTTACTTACTCGTAGTCTGTCGGGAATCATTTTTGTGATAATTGTTATCGGTTCCATCCTATTCAGCCCAATTGCTTTTACGATGCTCATGTTGGCAGTAAGTTTAGTTGGATTGACAGAGTTTGCAAAACTTCGTCCAAACACTTTTACAAAATCAACTGATACCATTACACTCATCCTAAGTGGTTTTGTTTTATTTATGATTATTTATTTGGTACAATCAGAAACACTTGCGATTTATTCACTTTCATTAATATTTGTGATTTTATTAGTAATAATCATTAGAACCTTGTTTTCAAATCCGAAGGAAGCCATCACTAAAATTTCTGAATATATTTTTGGGTTAACCTATGTGGTTTTGCCCTTTGTGTTGATGCTCGGATTTTTTCAAACTGAAACAAAGCTTCCTGAACTTTTAATTGGTTTCTTTATCATTTTATGGTTTAATGACGTATTTGCATATTTGGTTGGTTCTCTATTTGGGAAAACCAAACTCTACGAGAAAGTTTCGCCTAAAAAAACATGGGAAGGTACCATTGGTGGAATTATTTTATCCATTCTTTCGGCCTACCTATTATCGACCATATTTTTATCAATTAACTTAACAAACTGGCTTGTAATTGGTTTTATTATCAGTATTTTTGCAACACTGGGTGATTTAACAGAATCGATGTTTAAACGACAAGCAAATGTCAAAGATTCTGGAAATATCATGCCAGGGCACGGTGGAATTCTAGATCGCTTTGATGGATTGCTTCTGGCAGCCCCAGCGGTTTACTTATATTTAACTATTATCAGCTAACATGAAAATTCATAAAGCGGGACATCATATTATACTATTTTTTGGTTTATTTTTTGTGGTTCTATCGTATATATTCTACAAATTATTCCCGGAAACGGGTGTTTTTCATTTTACTTTTTACACTACTGAAATAATTATTTTCTTATTGATTATCAGATTTTTCAGAGTGCCAGAACGCAGGATTGAAAAAAATGAAAACGCAATTTTGTGTGCTGCCGATGGAAAAGTAGTGGTAATTGAAGAAGTATTTGTTGAAGAATATTTTAATGACAAACGATTACAGGTTTCGGTTTTTATGTCCCCCTTAAATGTACATGTGAATTGGTATCCAATTGCAGGAATTGTAAAATTTGCACAGCACCATGCAGGTAAACATTATCCTGCCTTTTTACCGAAATCTTCTCTCAAGAATGAGCATAGTTCGATCGTTGTGAAACATAAAAATGGTCAAGATATTATGATGCGACAAATTGCCGGAAGTATGGCCCGTCGAATTATTTATCATTCTGAAATTGACCAGCAAGTTGATCAATACGATGAATTCGGAATTATAAAATTTGGTTCCAGAGTTGATTTGTTTTTACCACTTAATGCTAAAATAAATGTAAAACTTTCACAAAAAGTAAAGGCAGGAAACGACATTATCGCCTTTTTCGAATAACTAAAGAATTTCCGCTATTTCTTTCAAACTATTTACTTCGTAACTTAGCTTTTCTTTATGTTTCAATTTATCAAAATTGACATAAATCTGATCCATTCCAAACTCCTTTGCACCTAAAATATCAACTTTCAAATCATCACCTATCATCATACTTTCTTCAACCTTGGCGCCAGTAATCTGAAAGGCATAGCTGAATATTTCTGGTTCCGGCTTTTTAAATCCCGCCATTTCAGAAGTGATAATATGCGTGAAGTATTGCCTTAAATTTGCCGAGTCAAGCTTTTTTTGTTGTACTTCCTCAAAGCCATTGGTGATAATATGTAAGGTATATTTTGTCTTTAAATACGTTAAAATTTCGTGTGTGTATGGAAATAAATTCACCATGGTAGGACTCAAATTAACATAATCGCTTGCGATTTGTTTAGCTAATTTTGCATCCTTAATTGAGAAGTCTTTAAGTGTTAGTTCGAATCTTTGTACACTTAATATTTCCTTTTTTATCTGTCCTTTGC
This sequence comes from Bacteroidales bacterium, assembly GCA_963675215.1. Taxonomy (GTDB): domain Bacteria; phylum Bacteroidota; class Bacteroidia; order Bacteroidales. Next base: position 1,538,734 of record OY775914.1, on the reverse strand, counting down.
GATAATATGACCAAAGCCTGTTATTATGTTCCGTATAGAATTTATCAAACTCCTCTAAACTAGGTACGCCTAATTCCTTTAGCTCATGTCTTCGATAGATTTCCTCAAACGTTTGTTGGGCGCTCTTTTCAAAATCCCATAAAGTGCGATCAAGATCTATAAATACATGTTTGTATTTGTTATTATTCATGCAGGCAAAAATAATCATTCAAACAGAACACCATTCAATTATTTTCAAAAATACTTGACTTCCTATTTAAATTTATGTATCATTGTGATATCATTTTAATATCATAACCTAAACTATTAAAAAATGAAAGAAGAAAAAACCTTTAAGCCATCATCAGGATACATAGCTCTTTTTCTTATCCTGCTATTTATCATTGTTCCTTTATTGGGAATAATTTTTGCAAAAATGTTTCTGCTTGCTATTATTGTTGCCATTGCCCTCTTCTGTGTCGGTGGCTTTGTAATTGTAAACCCAAATGAGTCAAGTGTTTTGGTTTTGTTTGGAGCCTACAAGGGCACCATTAAACACAATGGATTTTATTGGGTAAATCCTTTTTTTAACAAAAAAAGAATTTCGTTGCGCGCCTTAAACCTAAATAGCGAACCCATTAAAGTTAATGACAAGGTCGGAAACCCGATCATGATTGGGATTGTTTTGGTTTGGAAGGTCGAAAACACCTATAAAGCAGCCTTCGAGGTAGATGATTTTACGCATTTTGTAAACATCCAAAGTGAGGCTGCAATCCGTAAACTGGCGGGTCATTATCCTTATGATAATTTTGATGATGAACAAGCGGAAATCACTCTTCGTTCTGGCGGAGAAGATGTAAACGAAAAATTAGAGGAAGAACTAAGAGAAAGACTTGCTATTGCCGGAATACACGTAATGGAAGCCCGTATTTCTTATCTTGCCTATGCTTCTGAAATTGCAGGCGCTATGCTTCGTCGTCAACAAGCAACAGCCATCGTTGCAGCCCGATACAAGATTGTTGAAGGTGCTGTGAGTATGGTTGAAATGGCTTTAGAGCAATTATCTCAAAAAGAAATTATTGAATTTGATGATGAGAAAAAAGCAACCATGGTTAGCAATTTAATGGTTGTTCTTTGTTCAGATAAAGATGCAGCACCAGTAATTAATACAGGAACCTTACATCAATAATTTATCTCATTATGGGAAAATCATCCATAGATTTATTAACTGATTTTGCGAAGAAAAACAACTTAAGATGTAGTTCAAGTAATCAATCTGCAAAAGGAATAATTCAACACCGAGGATCGCTGATTAATAGGAAGTATTTTGTCCTTGAATACATGAATAATTCAAGCACCTATTATTTTTGTGCATATGATTCAGGTTATAGAGATATCTATTCCGGTTTGTTTGTAAACTATTCGAAGCAAAAGGTTCACGAATTAAAAATGAGCCCTAAATTCTGGTTTGACAAACTTTCATTTCAAAGAAAAAGAAAAACCGGAATTTCAGAATTAGATAAAAAATTAAACATTACATGTAACAGTGATAAAATTGTGAGAGATATAGTAAGTCCTAAAGTTGGAATGGATTTTTTAAAGCTTAGTAAAAAAATAGCTCCAATTGAATTAATTGTTGATAATAATTATTTGGATTACAATCCTGATTTAGAATGGGCTTCAATTGCCGGAATTCAAACAAATAGATGGATTTTTGAAGAGAAGGAATTAAAGTTGTTTTTGGAGGATGGGAGCAAGCTACTAAACTTAATCAGAAAGAATTAAAAAAATAATAATGGCTAAGAAAGCATTTGCATTGAGAATTAGTCCGGCAGTACTAAAGGCCATTGAAAAATGGTCGGCTGATGAATTTCGCAGTACTAATGGGCAAATTGAATGGATTTTGACCAAAGCTTTAAAGGAGGCCGGAAGGTTTCCAAAAGATAAGGCTGAAAAATAAAACCATCCAACTGAACTGCAAGTGCTTTTTTGCTATTCTTAATTAAAAAACTGCTGAAATGGAATTGAATACTATTGAAAAGTTCTTACTTATTTCTCATCATCCTGAAAAATGGTGGTTTAAAATCACGCAAATTCACTTAAAATATGGAATCGCTGGTGCGATCTTACTAGAACTTGCGCTCAAAAAAAGCATCGTACTTGAAGAATCAAAAATCAAAGTAAATCCGGAATCAAAACCTGAGGATAAAGATTACCCTATCTTCGAAGAAATCGTTAAAACGATTGAACTATCACGTAGATTGCACAAACCAAAATACTGGATTCAAAAATTCGGACGCCGGTCCCGAAAATTTAAATGGGCGTTCTTAAGCGGATTAGAAAAAAATAGGTTAATCCACATCAAAGAGCTAAAGTTTTTATGGATTCCTTACAGAAGGGCATACTTACTTGATAAGCATGCCAGAGTAATTTTAATTACAAAACTCAGAGATAGCTTAATCTACAAAAAAACAAAAACCGAAGCGGATATCGCAATTTTGGGTTTGATTGAGGCCTGCAAAATGTATCGAGTAATTGAACCGGACAGAAGCAAAAGAAAAGTTCTAAGAAAAGAATTAAAGGAAGTTATTAAAGAAAGTCCAATTTCTCAGATTTTAGCAGCCACCATTAAACAAATTCAAACAGCAATTGCGGCTGCGATTGCAGCTTCATCGGCAGGAGCAGGTGCAAGTCATTAATTTTGTTCTTCATTAAAAAGGCGGCCTTGCCAGGTATCTCTTTCCTCTAATCGTTTTTCTATATAATTTAATATCTGATCGTTACGGATTAAGCCCCATCCCGGTCCGGCTAGATATCGAGGTGGAACTTCTCCTGCAAACCTTTCAACCACAAATGAAGGGTTTAATCGTTCCAAGAAATCAATCATAAATTCGACGTATTCATCTAACTCAAAAAAGTTAAAATTTTCAGGCGTCTTTTTATATTCCATCTCCATTTGCGTATCCTTAATGATTTGCAATTGGTGAAATTTAATATTGTTTAATGGAAGTTTTGAAAGCATTTCAGCTTCAGTCAATATATCTTCTCTTGTTTCGCCTGGCAAGCCTATAATCATGTGTGCTCCGGTTTTTATTCCATAATCAGCTGTTTGTTGGATGGCATTAACCGCCTGCTGGTAATTATGCCCACGATTAATTCGTTCTAAAGTTTTATCGTAACAGGATTCAATCCCATATTCAATAATGAGATAGTACTTCTTTGATAGTTCTTTAAAATAGTTTAATTGCTCATCATTGATACAATCTGGGCGAGTACCTATCACCAAACCAATAACTTCAGGAAATTTTAAGGCTTGTTCATACCTCATTTTCAAATCATCAATTCTACCGTAAGTATTAGAGTATGCCTGGAAATAAGCCAAGTATTTATTGGCTCTTCTGTATCGATTTGAGTGAAATTCTATTCCTTCTCTGATCTGCTGCTCAACTGATTTTTCAGGTAGGCAGTAAGACGGATTAAAAGCATCGTTATTGCAATATGTGCAACCATCTACCCCAACCCTTCCATCTCTGTTAGGGCAGGTAAAACCGGCATCAATACTTAATTTTTGCACACGCTCACCAAACTCTTGTTTAAAATAATTTGCGTAAGCATTAAAACGTCTTTGGTGCCTCCATGAATATTCCATTAATCAAAAGTATAAAAATGGGGTGACACCCTGAGGGTGTCACCCCATAAATTTCCAGTAATAAAAAATCCCCTGGCCAATGACAAGGGGATCTAGATATTTATTTCAATTAAGAATAGCTTTTATTTGGTTGCCTTTTCAAGTTTCTTCATAATTGAGAAGATGAAAGCAGCTGAAAGCACACAGAATACGATGAAAATGAGCCATAATTGCCATAAATCAATCTTATCCCACATTTTTGATCCAACAAATAATAGTTTGTTACCAACAGCAGTTGCAGCTAACCAACCACCTTGCATTAATCCCTGGAACCTTACCGGCGATACTTTCGACACAAATGAAAGTCCCATTGGGCTCAAGAATAATTCGGCAATAGTTATAATAAAGTAAGTACTGATTAACCACCAATGCGAAACACGAGCACTATCAGCAATGGTTTCACCTGTTAAATTAAATTCTCGCGGTGCGGCTAGTTTAAGTGATCCAATTAGTAGCACAGTAAATGCAACAGCAGCCAAAATCATACCGATTCCAATTTTTCTTGGGGTTGTAGGTTCTTTTCCTTTTTTGTTCAACCATGCAAAGAATCCAATTACAAGAGGGGTTAAGAATACGATGTAGAACGGATTAAAATGCTGGAATATTTCCGGCTGAATTCTATTTGAAGGCTCAAAGGTTGTATAAAAATAATATACTATGGCACCACCAACAATAGCGGCTATTCCACCAATCATCTTTGTTTTAGCGGTAGATTTATTACTTAAAGCATATCCTAAACCAGTTAAGGCAGCACCAAATGCTAGTAAAGACCAAACATTAAAGAAGGTCATTGAAAAATCACTTACTGTTTTAGTGGTATAATCTCTGGCAAACAGAGTCATGGTCAATCCATTTTGATGGAAAGCCATCCAGAAGAAGATCACCACAACAAATACAAGCAAGAGTGCCGAAATTCGAGGTTTCTCTTCTTTTGTAGCAATTTGAAGAATCCAGGCTACAAAAATGATAAACAAACCGGCTGCAAATGCAAGGCTAAATCCATCTTCTCCAAGAGCTGCCATACCGTAATAAATTCCAAGAGCAGCCGCAACACCAATACCCAGTGCCCAGAAAATTGCCAAAGGTTTCTGTGGAGCATCTGCTTGAGCTAATTTTTGAGCATCCGCAGCTGCTTTTCCGGTAGATCCGTCTGGTAACATTTTCTTCCAGAAAATATATACCACCAAACTAATTACCATTGAAATGGCTGCAACACCAAATGCATAGTTATATCCTTGAGAGAATACATCAATATACTTTTGTGCAAAAATTTGAATATTATCTCCAATCGGATTTGTACTTGCCGCAGTCGCTAATTGAGTAAAAGCTTCTGTATCGATGGTTTCACCAGCCAAAATTCGGTTACTTTGAGTAGCTAAATCCTGGTCATAAATAAAACCTTGCGATTTCAAGTACCAGTTTCGAATTCCGTTGGCTGCATGAGGCGCGAACAATGCACCCACATTAATACCCATATAAAACCAACTATAGGCCCTATCGCGTAGGTGAGCGTATTGAGGGTCGTCATACATCTGACCAACCAATGCTTGTAAATTTCCTTTGAATAATCCATTACCGAAAGCAATGACGAAAAGTCCACCAACAGTTGCGTATAATGTCAAACCAGGTATTGCCATAATGATGTATCCTACGAACATCAATACAATACCAGCCATGATAACAGATTTATACTTTTTAGTTTTATCAGCTAAAAAGCCTCCAAATAGTGCTAGTGCATAAATTGCAAAATAGAACCAACTATAATACTCACCAGCACCATCAGCTGAAAGGTTATATCTTGCCTGCAAGAAGAAAACCAAACAAGCCATCATGGTATAAAAGCCAAATCTTTCGCCCATATTGGCAAAGAAGGCAATCATTAGTCCTTTTGGATGTCCTTTAAACATAATGTAAATTTTAGGTTAATAATAATTAATAATATATCTTAAATTTAATGAATTCTCAATATCACTCGAAGCATACAAAAATAACTAAAAATACAAGTATTCCAAATGATTGATTTTATACCTTATTTGTACCAATAAATGAAATTTGCAAGCTGGTGTAATGTTTTACACATTCGCTCGTCTTGTTTGTAAAGAATATAAATTAATGACTGTCGAAAATTTTAAAAGCCAAGTACTGCCGATAAAAAACAAACTGTACCGTTTGGCAAATAGAATGCTAAACGATTCGGCTGAGGCAGAGGACACAGTTCAAGAAGTTTTCATACGCTTATGGTCAAAAAAAGAAAAGTTGAAAGAATATAGAAGTATTGAAGCTTTTGCGATGGTCATTACAAAAAATTTATGCCTTGATAAAATTAAATCAGCAAGAAACAAAACCACAGAATTAAGAAATACTGAAATACAAATGAATGAAAACAATCCATATCAGCAAACTAAACTAAAGGATACGGTTCGGAAGATTCATGAAATAATTAATGAATTACCCGAACAACAAAAGCTGATCATTCATTTAAGAGATATTGAAAATTGTGATTATGATGAAATAGCAGAAATCACACAATTAAACCTGAATACAATCAGGGTAACGCTTTCACGAGCAAGAAAAAAAGTACGTGACACCTTAATTAAAATACAGAATTATGAATTCTCATCGAATTGAAAACTTGTTGGAGAAGTATTTTGATGGAAATACTTCGCTCGAAGACGAGAAAATATTGAAAGATTTTTTTCAAGGAGAATCCATTCCCCCGCATTTGGCTTCATTGAAAGAAACTTTTAATTATTTCTCACAAGAAAAAACAAAGGATGAACTTGACGAATCTTTTGATGATAAAGTACTTTCAAAAATTGGTCATTTCGAAATAAGCAATAAACGTCAAATACGCAGGAGATTTATTTATTATGCATCTGGTATTGCAGCCAGCATCCTAATAATCATAAGCATTTTTACAAATATTGACCCTTTTACTTCAAAACTGAAAGATACCTTCGATGATCCTGAAATTGCTTTTAATGAGACCAAGAGAGCACTCATACTGGTTTCAGAAACACTAAACCGAGGAGTAAAACCTGTTGAAAAAATTGCAAAGTTTGATGACGGGATGGAGCAAATGGAAAAATTTAAAAGCCTCGGTACAAGTATGGAAGAATTTGGAAAAGTATCAAAATTTTACGAAACGCAGAAAAAAGTTATAAATAATTAATACTAAAAATCATGAAAAAGCTAACACTAAGAAGTTTAATATTCGTACTGGTTATGTTTCCGGTAATGTTGAGCGCGCAGAGTTCATCTATCGATAAATTATTTAATAAATACTCTGGGCAGGATGGATTTACATCAGTAAATATTTCCAAGTCGATGTTTGCATTTTTTGCAAAGCTCGAAGGGATCGAAGATGATGACTTTAATGAAATGCAGGAAGTAATTGACAACCTAGACGGATTGAAGATTTTATCCTGTGACTCGCGAAACAGTCAACGATTGGAAGAATTCCGTAAAGGAATTGATAACATGCTGAAGAGCAACAATTTTGAAGAATTAATGGTCATGAAGGAAAACAATAATGAAGTTCGGTTTATGATTAAAAACAGTGACAAAGATATTGTTGAACTGATACTAATCGCCGGTGAAGATGATGACTTAGCTATTATTAGTTTCTTTGGTATAATTGATCTTCAAGCCATTTCACGACTTTCAAAAACCGTTAAAATTAACGGAATGGATCATCTTCAAAGCTTGGATAAATACAAAAAATAATAGACGCACCCTATCCTTTTGTAATTCAAACATGAAATTGTATAGTTGAATCTTATTAAAATATTAATATTCACTATTAACACAGATACAAATGAAAACATTTAAAATCTTATTACTAGCGCTAATGGTTATGCCACTGACCCTAATGGCACAAAAAGGACCTTTTGACGATCTTTTTGACAAATACAGCGAAACTGAAGACGTGACTTCTGTAATGATATCAATGGACGGTATCAAAATTAACTTTGGTGGTGATGACGAAGCTGCAGAGATATTCAAACTAATGGATCAAGTTGACAAAATCAACATCCTAAGTTTCGAAAATCATTATAAATCTTTTAAAAATTCTGATTTTTTTAAAGAAGTAAATGACATCATCAAAAAACACGAATATCAGCAATTGGTTGATATAAAAAGTAAGGATGAAAATGTAAGTGTTTACATTATTGAAGGAGAAAATGGACTTGTAAAAGAAGGCTTGATTATAGCTAACGAGGATGACGAAGCAGCAATTATCTCGGTTAGAGGGAATATGAATGTATCAGATTTCCTAGGCATGCATAAGCATATGTCTCATTTTCACAGTAAACATAAAAAGTCGAAGCATTATTAAACTTGTTTAGCTCATGAGTTTTTCGATAAAGGATTTGCAATGCAAGTCCTTTTTTTTATGCCTCAAAACAAAAGGCGACGAACTCAATTTTTTACTAATTTTGCAGCTTAATTTTGCAAACTAAAAATAATGACTGAAATACCCAGCAAGTACAACCCTCAGCACACCGAAGATAAATGGTATAAACTATGGATGGATAAAGGATACTTTCATTCTGAACCTGATGAGCGCGAACCTTATTGCATTGTCATTCCTCCGCCAAATGTCACCGGAGTGCTTCACATGGGTCATATGCTGAACAATACCATTCAGGATGTTTTGGTTAGAAGAGCCCGAATGTTGGGAAAAAATGCCTGTTGGGTTCCCGGAACCGATCATGCATCCATTGCCACCGAAGCAAAGGTTGTTTCAAAATTAAAGGAGGAAGGAATTGAAAAATCAGCGCTCAGCCGAGATAAGTTTTTGGAACATGCCTGGGAATGGAAAGAAAAGCACGGCGGCATCATTCTCGAGCAGCTAAAGAAATTAGGTGCATCCTGCGATTGGGAACGAACTGCTTTTACCATGGACGAATCTCTTTATGATTCGGTAATTGAGGTGTTCATTGATTTGTACAACAAAGGTTTGATTTATCGTGGCGTACGTATGGTAAATTGGGACCCACAAGCATTAACTGCACTTTCGGATGAGGAAGTAATCCATAAAGAAGTAAATTCAAAATTATATTATTTAAGATATCAGGTTGAAGGAAGTGAAGATGAATGGGTAACCATTGCCACTACACGACCCGAAACCATTTTAGGTGATACGGCTTTATGTGTGCATCCTGAAGATGAGCGGTTTCAGCACTTAAAAGGAAAACGAGTGATTGTGCCTTTGATCGATCGTTCCGTACCGGTAATTTTTGATGAGTATGTTGATCGTGAATTCGGAACAGGCGCATTAAAAATTACCCCTGCTCACGATATTAATGATTACAACCTCGGATTAAAATACAAGTTGGATACCATCGACATTTTTAATGATGATGGGACTTTAAATGAAGCTGCCGAATTGTATGTTGGTAAAGACCGTTTTGCAGTACGTAAAGAAATTGTTAAAGATTTAGAAGCAAAATCTTATTTGGTGAAGACCGAAGATTATGTAAATAAGGTTGGATATTCGGAGCGTACAGATGCAGTGATTGAGCCTAAACTTTCTTTGCAGTGGTTTTTAAAAATGGAAGATTTAGCCAAACCAGCTTTAGAGGTGGTAATGAATGATACCATTCACTTCTTCCCAAAGAAATTTAAAAATACCTATCGCCATTGGATGGAAAATGTAAGAGATTGGTGTATTTCTCGCCAGCTTTGGTGGGGTCAGCGAATTCCGGTTTATTATTTGCCCAACAACGAAATGGTGGTCGCAAAATCACCTGAAGAAGCATTAACGGCTGCCAAACAAGAATTCGATTTGCCGAATTTAAAATTAGAAGATTTAAAACAAGATGAAGATGTATTGGATACCTGGTTCTCATCTTGGTTGTGGCCCATGTCGGTATTCGATGGAATAAGAAATCCTGAAAATAAAGACATTAAATATTATTATCCAACCAATGATTTGGTAACAGCACCTGAAATTTTGTTCTTCTGGGTTGCCCGGATGATTATTGCAGGTCTCGAATATCCTAAAGACATTCCTTTCAAAAATGTTTACTTAACAGGAATTGTACGTGATAAGCTCGGCCGAAAAATGTCAAAATCTTTGGGTAATTCACCCGATCCTATCGGACTGATCAATAAATACGGAGCAGATGGCGTAAGGGTTGGGATGTTACTCACCTCCCCTGCCGGAAATGATTTACCTTTTGATGAATCGCTCTGTGAGCAAGGCAGGAATTTTAGCAATAAGATTTGGAATGCATTAAGATTGATTAAAGGTTGGGAAGTAGATTCAACGATCGAACAACCCGATTCGAGTAAAGTTTCCATCAAATGGTTTGAGGCCAAATTAAATACTGCGCTAAAAACACTAGACGATCATTTTACAAAATATAGAATTTCGGATGCTTTGATGACGACTTATCGTTTGATTTGGGATGACTTTTGTTCCTGGTATTTAGAGATGGTAAAGCCAGCCTATCAAAAACCAATTGATCAGGCCACTTTGCAAAAGACCATTGAATTTTTTGAAGCACTAATGAAGATTGCACATCCTTTTATTCCATTCATTTCGGAAGAAGTTTGGCATCAGCTAACTGAAGAAAATAGAAGCGAAGACCTGATGGTTAGTTTGCTCCCTAAAAGAGAAAAAATCAATCATAAAATTCTGGAGCAGTTCGATTTTGCAAACGAAGCAATCAATGCCATAAGAAGTGTCAGGAATAAGAATAACATCGCAAACAAAGAATCACTTAAATTATTTGTTAAGAAAAACGACGGTGAAGCAGACCTTACTTTTGATGGTGTAATTGCCAAACTTTGTAATCTGGAAACGATAGATTATGTGACCGAAAAAGTAGAAGGCGCAAATTCCTTTACGCTGAAATCGACTGAGTTTTATATTCCACTTTCGGAAAACATTGATATTGAAGCCGAGATTGAAAAACTCGAATCAGAATTAAAATACACCCAGGGTTTTGTTAAGGGTGTAATGAAAAAACTTTCGAATGAAAGGTTTGTGAACAATGCACCTGAGCAAGTTGTTGCGATTGAACGAAAAAAACAAGCCGATGCTGAAGCCAGAATCCAGGTACTTGAAGAACAACTGAAAGCCCTTAGGTAATTCGATGATGTGATAATGTGCTAATGAAGGGACACTGAGCGTAGCAGAAGTGCCCATCTGTGAATTAGTAAATTGATGTGCAAGCAAGACACAGTGTTTAATCTTACCGTCATTCAATTGACATATGCTTGCTGTGCAAGCGACATTCATTGTATTTCCTGCAAAAGTCTTATTCAATGAATGTCCATTGAATTACCATTGAATGTCAATCGAACTAAACAAACTTCTCAATCAGCTCCACCAAACGTGTTGAGTAACCCATTTCGTTATCGTACCAGGCCACTACTTTTACAAGCTTGTTTTTATCGCCAAGCACAGCTGTAAGTCCGGCATCAAATATAGCAGAATGTGTATTGCCAATAATATCCATAGAAACAATTGGATCTTCAGTGTATTCCAAAATACCTTTAAGACAACCTTCTGAAGCTTCCTTAAAAGCCACATTAATTTCTTCAATACTGGCCGATTGTCTTAAGGTACAAGTTAAATCGGTTAAGGATGCATCTGGCACTGGAACCCGAATTCCGGCACCTCCCAAATTATTTTTTAAATGAGGGAAAATTTTGGTTGCTGCTTTTGCGGCTCCAGTGGTTGTAGGAACAATTGAATAAGCAGCAGCTCTGCCTCTTCTTAAATCTTTGTGTGGCCCATCCAGAAGATTTTGATCTTTGGTATACGAATGAACTGTTGTAATAAATCCTTTTTCAACGCCCCACTTATCGTCCAAAACTTTAATAAGTGGTGCCACATTGTTGGTGGTACAACTTGAGTTAGAAATAATCACGTCATCTCTATCAATTAGATGGTCGTTAACGCCTAAAACAATATATTTTACCCCATTACTCTGGCCTTTGGCCGGAGCAGAAATAATTACTTTTTTAGCTCCAGCATTAGTAACATGGGCCATGGCTTTAGCCTTGGTAACAAACTTTCCGGTGGCCTCAATTACTACATCAATTTTCAGTTTTTCCCAAGGTAGTTTGGCTGGGCTTTTTTCATTGATGATTTTAATGGGATGTCCATCAACAATAATATTTTTCTCATCATAATCAACCGTACCCTGATATTGTCGATGAACAGAATCATATTTAAATAAATGGGCTAAAGTTCTGTTATCAGCCAGGTCATTAATGGCAATAACCTCCATGTTTTTATTCTTCATCAACTGACGCAAAGTGATGCGTCCTATTCTTCCAAAACCATTAATGGCGACCCTTATTTTTTGCATTGTTTTAAGCTTTAAATGATGATGCAAAATTATGAATTTTAACCCAGAATTGGTCTGTTTTTGCAAGAAGATTTTGGAGATATCTTGTTTCATCTCGACTTCGCTCGATGAAATTTATATAATTTGGGAGTCCCTTTGGGTGAGGGATAGTAGTGGCATCTCCCGAGTGTAACTCGGGAATAGAACGAATAGCCCGACCCCGATCACCGAAGGTGGATCGGGGGCACCCCCATCCTTATATTATTAACAAATTTTAAGCCTTCAAACAGAAGGCAATGAAGTAATTTTCTTACCTTTATACTTTAAAAAAATATTAACGCATTAAACCCATTATGGAACTCGCAAAGAATTATATTGAAGAAAATAAGGACCGGTTTCTGGATGAATTATTCGGATTAATTCGGATTCCTTCGATCAGCTCAATTGAAGATCATAAAGATGATATGCTGAAGGCAGCTGAGTATTGGAAAGAAAGCATGTTAAAAGCAGGTGTTGATAAGGCAGAAATTTTTCCCACTGATTTTAATCCGGTAGTTTATGGTGAAAAAATTATTGACCCTAATGCGCCTACAGTTTTGGTTTACGGCCACTACGATGTGATGCCGGTTGACCCCATTGAACTATGGAAAATACCGCCATTTGAACCAACCATTAAGGATGGTAAAATTTGGGCACGTGGTGCAGATGATGATAAAGGTCAGGCATTTATGCATGCGAAAGCATTTGAAACAATGGTACAAACCAATACGCTTCCTTGTAATGTTAAGTTCATGATTGAAGGTGGAGAAGAAGTTGGATCGCCTGGTTTAGGAGAATGGTGTGCGAAAAACAAAGAGATGCTGAAAGCAGACGTTATTTTGGTTTCCGATACCAGTATGATTGCTCCGGATATCCCATCCATCACAACTGGTTTAAGAGGTTTGGCTTACTGGCAAGTTGAAGTTACCGGCCCTAACAAAGATTTACACTCTGGATTATTTGGGGGTGCCGTTGCAAACCCAATTAATGTTTTGGCAAAAATGATTAATGATATGGTGGATGAAGATGGCCATATCACCATCCCTGGTTTTTACGATGATGTTTTAGAAGTTAGTTTAGAAGAAAGAAAAAAGATGGCTGAAGCACCATTTGATGTTGAAGCATACAAAAAAGCATTGGATGTAAAAGAACTTTTTGGTGAAAAAGGATATACACCTAGCGAACATACCGGAATCCGTTGTTCTTTTGACGTTTGCGGAATTTGGGGTGGTTATATGGGCGAAGGTGCTAAAACAGTACTTCCATCAAAAGCTTTTGCAAAAATTTCGAGTCGTTTGGTGCCTAACCAGAACAATGAAAAAATAATGCAATTATTCAAAGCTCATTTCGAAAAAATAGCGCCAAAGTATGTAAAAGTTGAAGTTGAATGTTTACACGGTGGTCAGGCTTATGTTTGTCCGATCGACATTCCTGCATATAAAGCTGCCGAAAAAGCATATACCGATGTTTATAACAGAGCTCCTGTTCCTGTGCGATCAGGTGGAAGTATTCCGATCATCTCAACTTTTGAAGATGTATTGGGATTGAAATCTGTTTTGATGGGATTTGGTTTAGAAAGTGATGCCATTCACTCGCCCAATGAAAATTACCCATTAGAGCAATTCTTTAACGGAATTGAAACCATTACGCATTTTTACAAGCATTATGCTGAGATTATGAAATAAACTTGGTCAATCTATAATATACCTAAGCCTCCCGAAAATTCGGGAGGCTTTTTTATTTTTCGATTATTCTTCTTAAGTTTATCTATAAGTAACAACTTTAAAACTCGATCATGCCCTCAAACCAAAACTTCGTCGATTTCGTACTTGAACAAATAGATTATCCGGGTGAAATTACGGCTCGGAAAATATTTGGAGAATATGGCGTTTATGCCGATAAAAAAATATCCGCCCTCATCTGCGATAATAAACTTTTTATTAAGCCGACCGAAGCCGGTCGTATATTTATTAAAGCCCCAGTGGAAGCACCACCTTATCCGGGTGCTAAACCAAGCTTTTTAATTGAAGATAAACTGGATGACCGTGATTGGTTAAGTGAGTTAGTAAAAGTTACGATTAATGAACTACCCGAACCTAAACCTAAAAAGAAAAAACAGCGTAAAAAATGAAACCCAGAACCTGTCCTAATTGCAATTATCAATATTCCTTAATCGAATATTTTACCAAATTTTTATTTAAGATGTCAAATGCACATTGGCACTGTAAAATCTGTCATTCGATATTGGGCTTTAATCCCAATTTTAGGTTGATCATTTCAACCGTAACATTTGTTCCGGCAGTGCTCATTATTTTGTTTTCTTCAGAAATCAGCAAACTATTAAATCTGCCACAAGACATCACTTTGCTGATTACTTTATCGATATTCACGATTTGTAGCCTCTACATTTATAGCCTGGAAAAATTTGTCCTCATCAAAAAATCCAGATAATCTGCACCAAAAATGCTGATCCCATTTTTTTTCTTTCAAAAGTTGTGACCAATATTACCTCTCAGGTATCTAAAGTAAAAACAAAAAATAAACTAAATAAATTTGATCATGAACATTATGCAAGGAGTAACTTATCTTGGATTTTTCACCGCCGTTTTTTTATCCTATTATTTTTATCTGAAATTTAAAAATAAAGAACGCATGGCTATCATTGAAAAAGGTGTTGATGCCACAGAACTGTATAAACAAACCCTTTTGGTAAAAAAATTCCCATGGCAAAAAATCGGGATATTGGTGCTATTCTTAGGACTTGGATTTGGGTTTGCCTTTATTTTTTTTATCGTACCTCCTCCTCCATTTCACAAGCATCATGCCTTCAATGATAATGATACTTTTCAAATAATCTTAGTCTTTTCATTATTAATTTTTGGAGGCCTTGGATTAATTCTTACAAAATTAGTTGACAAAATTGGCAAGAAGAAGAATGGATGATATTTATATCTCAAAGGTTCTAAAAGGAGACAGCCAATCTTTTAAATATTTTGTGAATACTTACACAAAGTATGCTTTTTCATTAGCTTACTCAATAATTAAAGAACAGCATCTTTCTGAAGATGCTGTTCAGGAATCATTTATAAAAGCCTTTCAAAATCTTAAATATTTTAAACATCAGGCAAAATTTAAAACCTGGTTCGGACGAATTGTTATTAACGAATCACTTAAACGCACAAATACAAAACTACTTAATTACAAAATCCAAAATGAAACCGAACTTGATTTTAAAGAAGAATACATTGATAATTCATTCGATAAATTAATAAAAGATGAACAAAGGTTTTACATATCACTTACATTTCAAAAGCTTAATCCGGAAGAATCGCTGGCACTTGAGTTATTTTATTTAAAAGAAAAATCAATTACAGAAATTACAACGCTAAGTGGTTGGTCGGCCTCAAAAACAAAAATGTTATTATTAAGAGGGCGAAAACATTTTTATACCATTTTAAAGCGTTTACTGAAAGACGAACTTAAAGAAATTATACTGTACAATGAAGCATGACAAAAAATTACATCAACTTCTTTTATTAAAAGAAATTCCTGAACCATCTCCTGAGTTGGAATTAAAAATAATGAATAAAATATCTGAACTAGCAGAGGTCAAGTCAAAAAACAAACTTTTTCTTCATCTATCATGGTTATTTTTCATTATTGGCTTAACAACAGGTATTGTGCTAACCATTATTACGCTTAAAACTGTCAGCAATAATGGAGATAGGATATTTTTAACTTACCCCATTCTAATTGCCGGAATATTAATTATGATATTGCTCTTTGATAGGATTTATAATTTAACAGCTAAGATTAGAAGATCTAACTTCTAAAAGGTTTACGACAATTCAGTCATTGATTTCAAATTTCATTCAATTTTATGTATAATTTTACCATCTCATAAATTCATTATCCGGGATTACGCTAACATAGTATACTCATCGAATAAAATGATGTAACCATTTCTTTGATTTTTAAGCTATTTTTGGGTAATAAATAGTGAGTGAATAATTTGTTTTACCATTAACAATATGCAAACCCGACGGCCAATAAAACTCATAAAATCAAGTGAAATCAAGCAGCATTTCTCAATGCTGGAGGCTATTGATGCAATGGCTGAAGCATTTGCAAGTCTGTCATCCGGAGAAAGCTTTGTCCCTCAAAGGCTTGTAACTACTCATGGGGAACCACCCATGTCCCTTTTCTTGAAACCTGCATTTGTAGCCCCTAAGAAGAAAGTTTCTATAAAGATTTTAACTCAAAAAAAACTAGGTGCTCTCAATGGTATCCCTGCCATTATTGGAGTCATAATGCTTATTGACACCATTACAGGAGAAGTACTTTCAATTATGGATGGTGAATATTTGACCGCATTGCGCACAGGAGCAGCAAGTGGCTTGGCAACAAAATATTTTGCCCGGGCAGAATCCGACACCTTGGCCATATTTGGCTGTGGGGCACAAGGCAGAACCCAACTTGAGGCAGTATCAGCGGTTCGGAATATCTCAAAAGTATGGATTTATGATAAAAATATGAAAATGGCAGAAAATTTTATTTCAGAAATGAAAGCAAAAATTAATGCCGATATAATCATTGCTGATAATCTAAATATTTTAAAAAACTGTGATATTATTTGTACCGCCACAAATTCAGAATCTCCTTTATTTCAAAAAAAACATATAAAAGAAGGGGTTCACATCAATGCGATTGGGTCGTATAAACCTATGATGCAGGAACTTGATCCTTATATTCTGCAGCATGCATCAATCTATGTCGATCAAAAGGAAGCCTGTCTTGCTGAAAGTGGCGATCTTATAAAACCTATTAGTTCAGGGATTTTTAAATCGAACCATCTGAAAGGTGAAATTGGAAATTTTATATTAAAAAAAATCAAAGGGAGGAATTCTGAGCAGGAAGTAACTGTTTTTAAAAGCGTTGGTGTTGCGATACAAGATTTTGCAGTGGCCAATAAAGTATATGAAAAATCGCTGAACGGGACTTTTGGTCAGGAAATCAGACTTTTTGACTAAATTTCAAATAAAATAAATAATGATTAAATAATACTAAACATATCAAATAAGCAAATTAAATAGAAAAATGAAGAGATTTCCCGGAATCTTTAATGATGTTATTGGTCCTGTAATGCGCGGACCTTCAAGTTCGCATACAGCAGCATCGTGGAGAATCGCCAGAACCTGTCTGGATATTTTAAATGAACCGCTAAAAAAAGCATTGATCGAATTTGATACCAACGGAGCCTGGGCACCTAATTTTCGTGAACAGGGAACTGCAATGGGGATTGATGGTGGTTTGTTAGATCTGGAAATGGCAGATCCACGCATGAAAAACACAGCGCAAATTGCTGAGGAACGAGGCATCTCAATTACTTACGAAATTAATCCATTCCCAACCCGGCATGCAAATACCGTAAGGCTTTCGTTAGAAGGAACCCAGGGAAACCACATTCAGGTAGTGGCTGCTTCACTTGGAGGTGGATCGTTTGAAATTCAACAGATCAATGACTTTTCAGTTAGTATATTTGGAGATTATTTTGAGATTTTCATCTACTTAAAAAATGATCCAACCAAGATTGATGATTTAAAATCCATACTTCCTGAAAATACCAAGCTCTTTCAATATTCAAATGATAAGGGAAGCTTGATAAATCTGAAGTTCTCAAAAGAAATACCGGATGAAATTATCGATCAGTTAAAAATACACTTTCATATGGATGAGATTATTTCGATTCATCCCATCATGCCGATTATTTCTGGAAATGAAACCGAAATGCCTTTTACGACCATTGCTTCACTTTTAAACTATGCTGAAAAAGAAAATTTGGATTTGGGTGAAATAGGAATTATTTATGAAAAGTGTCGCAGTAGAGTTTCTGAAAATGAGTTAAGTCATAAAATGAATTTTCTGATTGATATTATTGAAAAGAGCATAAAAATAGGCCTTGAGGGGACAAAATACCAAGATCGTATTTTGCATCAGCAGTCTCATTTAATTCAAAAAGCTGAGAAAAAAGGACAAATTTTTCAAAATCAATTGGTAAATAATATCATCGCAAATGTTACGGCGATTATGGAAGCCAAAAGTGCCATGGAAGTTATAGTGGCTAACCCAACAGCAGGCTCATGTGGTGCTGTTGGTGGAGTTTTGAAAGCAGTTGCAGAAGATTTAGACTCAAGTGAAAAACAAATAACTAAAGCTTATTTTGCAGCCGGGATAGTTGGAGCTTATTTTGCCGCAGGACCAGGATTTTCGGCCGAAGAACATGGATGCCAGGTTGAATGTGGTGCTGCCTCGGGAATGGCGGCAGCTGCGATCGCACAATTATTTGGAGGAACAGCCAAACAAGCTATTGGTGCAGCTTCCATGGCCATTCAAAACATGATTGGATTGGTATGCGATCCGGTAGCAGATCGCGTTGAAGTACCCTGCTTAGGAAAAAATATAAGTGCTGCCATGAATGCGCTTTCTTCGGCAACCATGGCCTGTTCAGGATTTAAAGAAGTAATTCCACTTGACGAGGTAATTGAAACTGTTTCAAGGGTGAGCGAAAAAATGCCAACTTGTGTAAAATGCACTGGTAAAGGTGGATTGGCAACTACTGCTACTTCTAATAATTTAAGAAAAAATATAAATCATCTTAATACCTATTTATCGTCATGAAACGAGCATGTTCGTTAAGCATAATCAAGGATGAAATTCTCACATGCGAGTTCCATCCGATCTATTTAATAAAATTTATTTACGGATGAAAAACAAAATTATTGGACTTTTGCTCATCGCAATGTGCCTTTCATCAGGAGTATTTGCACAAAAAAAAGTTTTTACCCATCAAGACAGCCTAAGAGGGTCAATCACTCCTGAGCGTGCCTGGTGGGATTTAACCTATTATCATTTAAGTGTAAAGGTTAATCCTTCTGACAGCAGTTTCGTAGGTAACAATCTTATCGGATATCGGGTACTCGAATCAAATCAAATCATGCAAATCGATTTGCAACCACCCATGAAAATTACCCGGATCACTCAAAATGGAATTGATCAGAAATTTGAGCAAGATGGAAATGCCTGGTTTGTAAAGTTAACAGATCAACAAAAAAAAGAAGATGTTAATTATGTGTTGGTTGAATACAGTGGAAAACCTCATCCAAGTAAGAGGCCACCCTGGGATGGAGGCGTAAACTGGGGCAAAGACCTTGAAGGTCGGCCATTGATCACCACTTCGAATCAAGGCATCGGTGGCAGTATTTGGTGGCCCAGTAAAGATCATCCTTACGATGAGCCGGACAGCATGCTCATCAGTATCACCGTACCTGATCCTTTAATGAATGTTTCCAATGGCCGATTGAGAAGAGTTGAACATCATCCTGATGGAACAAACACTGCTCATTGGTTTGTTTCCAATCCCATCAATAATTACGGGGTGAATATTAATATCGGAAATTATATCCATTTTGGAGATGTTTATAAAGGAGAAGAGGGAGATTTGGATTGTGATTATTGGGTTTTGGATTACAATAAAGAAAAAGCCAGGAAGCACTTTAAACAAGCACATTTAATGTTAGAAGCTTTTGAACATTGGTTCGGTCCTTATCCATTTTATGAGGACAGTTATAAATTGGTTGAAGTTGCGTACCCTGGAATGGAACACCAAAGTTCAGTTACTTACGGTAATGGATTTAAGAATGGTTACGGTGGCAGAGATGTCAGTAGCACCGGATATGGGATGAAATTTGATTTTATTATCATTCACGAATCGGGTCATGAGTGGTTTGCAAATAGCATCACAAATTGGGACGAAGCAGATATGTGGATTCATGAAAGCTTCATCGCCTATTCTGAAAATCTTTTCGTAGACTATTTTTGGGGCAAAGAAGCCAGTGCCGCTTATTGTCGCGGAACAAGATTGAATCTGGATAATGATCGGCCAATTATTGGCGTTTATGGTGTTAACAACATGGGATCGCATGATATGTATTCAAAAGGTGCAAACATGCTGCATACCTTACGGCAATTAATTAATGATGATGAAAAATGGCGACAAATACTACGAGGTTTAGGAAAAGAATTTTATCACCAAACGGTAAAAAGCGAGCAAATTGAACATTTTATCAGTGAAAAAAGCGGCATTGATTTACAATTATTTTTTGATCAATATTTGCGCGATACCAGAATTCCAACTTTTGAATACGCACTGATCAATGGTGAAATGCACTATCGTTGGACCAATTGTGTTAAAGGATTCGACATGAAGGTTAAAGTTTATATTAACGATGAAATGTATTGGCTAGAACCAACGTTAAGGTGGCAAAAAATGAATCTGGAAGCACCCATTCGATTGGTCAATGTAGATAAGGATTTTTATGTGGCCAGTTTCAAATTAACAGAAATCATTGAATAGAAGTAGTTCATTTGTAGATTTTTAAAAATAATGAATTAAAAATGGAGCCACTCTATTTTAAAGTTCCAAGGTTAGATGAAGAAAGTGTACGGGTCGAAGTATTGGATTTGCCCCATTTTTTCGATCCGTTACATTTTCATGAAGACTGTCAGATAACCCTTATTTTAGAAGGAGAAGGAAGCATTATTGCCAATAATAGCATCGACACTTTTTATAAAGGTGAAATATTGGCTTTCGGGCGAAATTTTCCGCATGCATTAAGAAATGACAAGCGATATTACGCGAACAATTCAAAGCTTCATGCAAGAGCCATTTCAATTTTTTTTAATGAGAAACTATTTATGCAGGTTTTTGAGCTCATACCAGAATTTAAAAAGCTTAAAGAATTGATGATTGCTCTAAATTTTGGTATAAAATTATCCAGTAAGCCTGCTCTAAAAATTGCAAGACTGATACAAGAACTGGAGCCCAAAAAAGGAGTAAGCAGAATTCTTTCATTTATCGATATATTAAACCAACTTTCAGCAGTAAAAAGCATCAAATTACTTTCCAAAACCATGAGTGATGTATGTAAACTGAATGGTAATATCAAATTAAATAAAGTTTATCATTATCTGCTTGAAAACTATATGAACCCGATTAAACTAGATGATGTGGCTTCATTAATAAACATGACTCCAAATGCATTTTGCAGGTTCTTTAAAAACAGAACTAATAAAACTTTTTCGGGCTTACTTGTTGAAGTTCGAATTAATGAAGCCTGTAAATTACTAACCGACGGAAATTATAATGTGACTGAGACCTACCTTTCATGCGGTTATAATAACAGTTCTAATTTCCATCGACAATTCCGTGCTCAAACCGGGTTGACACCTATTGAGTACAAGAAAAGATTTTAATAATCCGATCTTTTATATCTATATGCCTCCGGCAGGAAGATACTCTTTCAAATAATGAGTCATTGACATCCGAAGATGAAGTGAAGTATTTTCACGCTCATAAATTCCGTGCGAACGCATGGGGTATTCAAGCATTGTAAAATACTTATTCTGTTTGATTAGCTCATCGATCAACATTTCGCAACTTTGATAATGAACATTATCATCTCCCGATCCATGAATTAAAAGCAGATTTCCTTTTAAATTTTTAGCAAAAGTAATGGGGCTGCCATTTGCAAATCCTTCCGGATTATTAGCTGGGGTATCCATATACCTTTCCTGATAAATGGTATTGTAGAGTTTTTGATGACTTACAAAAGCAACCGCTATTCCTGTTTTATAAATCTCAGGATATTTAAACATACAGTTGAGGGTCATAGATCCTCCCCCACTCCATCCCCAAATGGCAATACGATCCGGGTCGATAAAATCCCATTCCATAATTTTGCTGGCGGCCGCGGCCTGATCATCTGTAGCAATGATGCCAATTTTTTTATAAATGCTTTTTCTCCAGTCTCTGCCTCGAGGTACATTTGTGCCGCGATTGTCGATACTCATCACGATATAACCTTGCTGGGCAATGAACTCATGATACAGATCCCTACCATAGCTGTTTTGTACCGTACTTCCGGCTGGTTCTCCATAAACCTGAAATAGTACAGGGTATTTTTTTGAAGCATCAAAATCCAAAGGTTTTATCATCCATCCATCAAAAACCAGATCATCCGAGATCTGAAGTCTAAAAAACTCTTTTTGTGGGATATTGTATCCGGCTAGTTTGGCTTTTAATGCTGAATTATCCTCCAGTACATTTAAAGTCTTATGGTCGGGTAGACTAACAACATCAATTTGAGGCGGTGTATATGCATTTGAAAAAGTATGAATGGCAAACATCCCGTTAGGTGAAATATTATAAGAATGATGTCCTTTTTTATCGGCTGGTGAAAGGCGCTGCGGTTCACCTTTACCATTGAGTTTACTCCTGAATAAATAACGTTCAGTAGGCGTATTCGGAGTCGCAATATAATAAATCCATCCTCCTTTTTTATCGATGGTGAGTAAATTGATGATTTCAAATTCGCCCTGTGTGATTGGCTTAACTTCTTTTCCATCTCTGGAAACCTTGTACAAATGCAACCATCCGCTATGATCACTTCTCCAGGTAAAATATTTTCCATCATCCAGCCAGGTCAAGTCATCATATACATCAAGCCAGGTATCCACCTTTTCGGTGTAAATAACGCTAGCTGATCCATCATAGGCATTTCCCAAAAAAACTAAATTGGTATTTTGCTTACGATTTAACTGCTGAATAATTATTTCATCGGAAGAATGCGCCCAATCCATACGTGCCAAATAATGATTACGAGGATCACCGGGAATATCCATCCAGTTTGTTTTGAGGGTTTCAATATCCAATACGCCAATTCTTGAAGCAGAATTAGTTGTACCGGCTTTCGGATAGGGTAGCGGAATCAGTTTTGGATAAATTGAATCGATATTATTGATCATGTAAAAGGTGCCAATTCCTTCTGTATCCATTTGCCAGTAAGCAATTTTTTTTGAGTCGGGGCTCCACCTGAAACCATCGCGTAAATTGAGTTCCTCTTCATAAACCCAGTCGAAAGTGCCGTTTACAATGTTTGCGCCACCATTTGTTGTTAAAGGTGTAATAACTTGAGAGGCTAAATCTTCCATATAAATATTCTGTTCGCTCACATAGGCAATTTTCTTGCAATCGGGCGAAAACTTAGCAAATTGCAAAGTGGTTGCCTTTAATGACTTTCCAATTTGTTGAAGTTTCCCTGATTTTAAATCAAGTACCCAATAATCGCCACGAGTGTGGTAACGCCAAACCCTGCGTGTGTTTGTTGATATCAACAGTTTTTCTCCATCATCGGACCAGCTGTAATCACGAATCTCCAGGGGTTCTTTTTCATTGTTTGGAATAAAGGAAGCAGCATTAACCAACACAATTCGACTTGCTGTTTCAGGGTTATACTTGATTATATCCTTCCCTCCCAACTCAGAAGCCTCGAGTGTGGTATAACCAGATCCGTCAGCCAGCCAACGAGCCGGACCGAAACCTTTGGTCGAAAATTCATTTTTTGAATACAGTTTTTCAAGTGTTAAATCTTCTTTTTGCCCCCAACTAAATAGTGTTATGAAGGTAAAGAATACGATGAAGGTGATGCTTTGTTTATTCATGGTTTATGATTTATTTTTACTTCAATCCAAATTTAATGCAATAATATCATAATTACACACGATATCTTATCAATAATTTATCACATCTGTATACTATTTCAATAGAATCTTTAAATTTCCAATAAATGACCATTGTATGATCGATAAAGAAATGATATTCGATTATTTCTTGCATAATATAGAATTTTACGGATTAGAATTCTCTTAAACCGCCGAAATGCCCCTTGAAGAAATCCAAGCTTCCGTAGATAAAAAACCCTATTCTATTGATTACTTTTTTAATCACTAGCCAGCTAGATTATGTTTGCTTCATTATTGACTGATAAAAATGATCGCTATGAAGAAACAGACTCAATATAAAATTAGTTCAACGATAATAAGTCTCATTATCGTATTCACCATAAGCTTAACAGGATGTAAAAAAAACAATGATTTAGCAAACGTAAAAGATAATCTTCCCGACATTTCAAGTTATCCGATTGTAGGTACGAATCAAACTATTTTTTATAACAACCAGAATGAAATTCCAGCTCCGGTTTCCGGTGCTGCATTCTATGGTCAAAATGCAAACCATACAGGAAATTCTTTCAATTATTTCAACAATGGAGATGGAACCATTACGGACATGGTCACCGGGTTAATGTGGCAAAAAAGTCCAGACACCAATGGTGATGGTAAAATTCTTGCTGAAGATAAATTGACTTATGATGAGGCAATTGCAGGTGCTTCTTCATTTAATTTAGGAGGGTTCACCGACTGGAGACTTCCAAGCATAAAAGAACTCTATTCCCTTATCCTTTTTAGCGGGGTTGACCCGAGTGGTTATGATGGAAGCTCAACAAGTGGTTTGGTCCCCTTTATCAATACTGATTATTTTGATTTCGCCTATGGCGATACTGATGCCGGCGAACGGATCATTGATGCGCAATATGCAACTACTTCAATGTATGTTGACGGCGAGTTATTATTTGGCGTAAACTTTGCCGATGGCCGGATAAAAGGTTATGGCTTACAAATGCCTTTTGGCCCGGGAGACAAAACATTTTTTGTCATTTATGTACGTGGAAACACCAACTACGGAATCAATCAATTTCAGGATCATAACAATGGCACCATCACCGATAATGCAACGGGTTTAATGTGGATGCAGGACGACAGTGGCGAAGGGATGAACTGGGAAGAAGCCTTAAACTATGCTGAAAGCTTCGAGTTTTCCGGATATTCCGACTGGCGCTTACCTGATGTTAAGGAACTTCAAAGTATCGTCGATTACACACGCTCTCCCGGAACTACAAATTCAGCAGCCATTGATCCATTATTCAACTGTACGGAAATTACCAATGAAGCAGGAGAAACAGATTATGCAAGTTATTGGTCGAGTACAACACATAGTAATTGGTCGGATGTAGCAGGTGGCTTTGCTTCTTACGTTTGTTTTGGAAGGGCCATGGGGTATATGGAATACTGGCAAGATGTTCATGGAGCTGGGGCTCAGCGAAGTGATCCAAAAGCGGGTAATGCCAGCGAGTATCCAACCGGACACGGTCCGCAAGGAGACGCTATTAGAATCAACAATTATGTTCGTTTGGTTAGAAATACACAATGAAAACAATTTATAAATAAAAAATTATGAAGACAATTTTAAAAAACAACAATCAATTATTGAAAATCTCATCAATCTTTTTGATGACTTTCTTTCTCTCATTTGGTCTTATTTCTTGTTCAAAAGATGACATTATTGAAGAGGAAGAAACTGAAATAGAAGACCCCAATTTTGAAATTCCCGATTGGACGAGTGAAACTCATAGTAAATCGGCCGATCCTAATTTTGATGAAGTTTTTAATGATGCAAGTGTTAAGCGATTAGACTTCGTTATTACTGAAGAACGTTGGGAAAGCATGTTGGCAAATATGACCGATTTATACGGCGCTTTTGGAACCCCAAGTGGTGGGTCTGGCGGAGGACTTACTGACACAGAAGATCCCATTTTTGTACCTGCCGATATTTTTTACAATGGTACGCAATGGTATAAAGTCGGAGTCCGATTTAAAGGAAATTCAAGTTTACAAAGTAGCTGGCAAAGTGGGATCTTAAAGCTGTCATTTAAACTTGATTTTGATGAGTTTGAAGACGATTATCCACAAATTGACAATCAACGATTTTATGGGTTTAAAAAATTCAGTTTAAAAAATAATTACGCGGATAAATCTCTTATGCGCGATAAAGTGGCTTCAAAAGTATTTGAAAATGCCGGATTACCAGTTTCTCATGCGGCTTTCTATACCTTGTATGTTGATCATGGTGATGGACCAGAATATTTTGGTTTATACACCTTGGTTGAAGAAGTAGATAATACGGTGATTAAAACTCAATTTTCTGATGACGATGGAAATTTATATAAACCAGAAGGTACGGGAGCCAGTTTTGTGAATGGCACTTTTAGCGAAACCGATTTTATAAAAAAAACCAATGAAGATGACCTTGACTGGTCAGATATCAATACTTTATTTGCTGCATTGCATGATGATAACAGAAGCTCAGATCCAGAAAGCTGGAGAGCCAATTTAGATCTCGTTTTCAATACGGATGTATTTCTTAAATACCTAGCTGTTAATACAGTAATTCAAAACTGGGACAGCTATGGGCGAATGACACAAAATTATTATTTGTATAACGATCCTGATAATTCAAAACTCACCTGGATTCCCTGGGATATGAATGAAGCATTGCAGGAAGGCAAAATGGGAGGATCTTTGGCTTTAGATTTTTCGAACATTCAAAATAACAACTGGCCCTTAATCGAATATTTATATGCAGATGATATTTATAAAGCGAAATACGACAAGTATGTGAAAGAAACAGTTGATGTTTATTTTGAAGAAAGTGCAATGAAAACACTCTATGCAAATTACTCATCATTAATTCAACCTTACGCCACTTCTGAAGTGCAAGGCTATTCTTTCTTAAATAGCAGTAGCGATTTTCAACAAGCCGTATCAGCATTAAATCAGCATGTGAGTAGCAGAGCAGCAGCTGTTCTGAATTATTTAAATCAATAAAAACTAAATCATGAAAAATATAAAAACATTGTTAGTTATAACAGCTATTTTATTAAGCAGTATTATTTATGCTCAACCACCTGGAGGTGGTCAACAAAGAGGTCAGCAAGGCCCTCCGCCAATTCCTAATGAAAAACAAATTAAAGAAATGGTTAGTGATTTATCAAAGGAAATTTCTTTCACCGAGGAACAGGAAGCCAGTGTCCTTAAATTATATATAAAACATTATGAGGATATAAAAAACAAAACATCAGGAAATTCGAAACCCAAACGTGAAGAAATGGAAACACTCAAAAACACGTTTGAAAAGGAGGTAAAAGCCTTACTGACCGAAGAACAACAAAAACAGTTTATGGAATATCAAAAGAAAAATGTTCCCAAACAAGAAAGACAGCAACGCCCAAACAAATAACCTTATGTCAATTCAAAGTATAAATGGATGCATCGGTTGCGGGACATGTGTAAAAACATGCCCCACCGATGTAATTCGGCTCGATTCCAAATCAGGTAAAGCAGTCATAAAATATCCTGCTGATTGTCAGATTTGTCACTTGTGCCGGATGTATTGCCCGGTGGATGCAATTACCATTTCGCCGGAGAAATCTATACCAGTAATCGTATCGTGGGGGTAATATGGAAAAGCAAATAAAAAAATACAATATCATTGGAGCCATTCTCCTTTTTATAGGGTTCCCTATTTTTTTCTGGGCAATAGGAGATATTCCAAAACGAACCATTCTTAAAGAGGCTATTTCAGTGCTTACTTTGCTGGCTTATTTTCTAATGTTAGGGCAATTTTTCTTAGCTCGCACCAATAAAAATCTTTTGTCGGGGCATAAAATGAGTTCGATTCTGAATATTCATAAAATCATAGGATATATTTTCGTGACCTTTCTTTTATTTCATCCCTTGCTCATTGTTTTTCCTCGATATTTTGAGTCGGGTGTAAATCCGGTTGAAGCGTTCATCACCATCATCTCAACCTATCACAATACCGGTGTTCTTCTAGGGATCATAAGCTGGACTTTAATACTCATTCTAGGGTTTACTTCTTTTTTCAGAAATAAGATTGGAATGTCTTTTAAAACTTGGCGTGTATTTCATGGGCTACTTTCCATTGCATTTATCATTCTCGCTACCTGGCATGCCATTGACCTTGGCCGTCATACGAATTTAAACATGTCAATATTCATGATTATTCTGGCAGGGTTTGGAGTATTGCTAGTAATGAAATCTTACCAAATTAAACCTTTAAATCGGAGGGAAATAAATGACTAATTCATACGAAAAACAAGATATGTCACGTCGTAAATTTTTAGGCGTGGCCGGAGGAGCAGCAGGAATGGCAGCACTTTTATCAATGGGTATTCCATCAAGCTGGGCCATTAATGAAACTCATATTGACCTTAATAAAATGGATTATCAAGAGAATGAAACTGATGTGCTCGTGATTGGAGGTGGAATGGCAGGATTATTTGCAACAGTGAAAGCATATGACGCAGGGTCTAAAGTAATGCTGGTGTCAAAAGGTCGTTTGGGTTCTTCCGGGCAAACTCCTTTTGCAAAAGGAATATTTGCCTATGATCCCAAAACAGAAAAACTTAGTTTGGATGATTTTGTCGACACCGTTTCACGCTCGGCATTGGGTTCAAATAATGCAGTTTATACCAGACAAATGGCTGAACATTCGCTTGCGAGGGTAAATGAACTACGGAATTGGGGCTTTTTTGATTCATCTCTTTACAACAAATCCTTTAGCAAACCCATTACCGAACGTAATATCCCAATCATGGAACGAATTGTAGTTACTCATTTGATCAAGGAAGAAGGTCGGATTGCGGGTGCTGCAGGTTTTAGTTTGGACGAAGAAAAACTTTATTTTTTCAAAGCAAAAAGCGTGATTTTGTGCACTGGTGCCGGAGGCTTTAAACCCAATGGTTTTCCAATTTGTGATCTTACGCATGATGGGACCATTATGGCATATAATATTGGAGCTAAAGTCACAGGAAAAGAATGGAACGATGGACATCCCGGGCAAGCTACAAATGCAGCAGCTAGTTTTGATGGATGGCATGGAATGTTTGAAAGAAAACCTGGCACAACAGGTGTTGAAGTACATCATGATTTAGGTGTAGATTTAAATTACAAGGCTTATCAAGCAGGGAACCCGGTGGAAATGGGAGGTCCGGGAATGAGAGAAAGCACTGAAATAACTGGTGGTCCGTTTGTTCCTCTTGAATTCAAAAGAATGGGTC
This sequence comes from Bacteroidales bacterium, assembly GCA_963675215.1. Taxonomy (GTDB): domain Bacteria; phylum Bacteroidota; class Bacteroidia; order Bacteroidales. Next base: position 1,509,845 of record OY775914.1, on the reverse strand, counting down.
CTCCGGAAGGTAAACTAGATGAGGAGAATAGACCACCAAGAGGCGATAGAAAAGGGCCTAAGGAAGGTGAAGCTCCTCCCGGTATGAGTGGAACACTTGTTGGCGGTTCTTCTGCTGGCATGTCAATTCACAAATCAGAAGGATTAGTTCCAATTAACGACAAATGCGAATCAAATATTCCTGGTTTATATGCAGCCGGCGATGCCTTGGGTTCTTATATGGCTGGAGCAATTTACACACAAGTAGGTTCTTCATTGGCGGGCTCGGCAGTTCAGGGTGCAGTTGCTGGTGAAGCTTCAGCTGAATATTGCAAAAACATTAAAATGCCATCTATACCTAATTTAACATTAAATAAAATAAAGGAAGAAATACTTGCACCATTAAAGAGAACGGTTGGTTATAGTCCTGCCTGGGTAACACAAACCCTGCAAGGAATCATGATCCCCAACTTCATCCTCTACATTAAAAAAGAAAAACTGCTAAAAGCTGCCCTTGCTTATATTGAAGAATTGAGAGACCATCATATGCCATTACTCAGGGCTGCAGATATGCATGAACTCAGACTGGCACACGAAACAGCCAATATGATTCTAAGTGCCGAGATGAAGCTGAAAGCTTCCATAATGCGAAAAGAAAGCCGTTGCAGTCATTACAGATTAGATTATCCCGGCTTGGATGATGAAAACTGGCGGGCATGGATTAATATTGTCAAAGGTGAAGATGGAAAGATGGAGTTTGAAAAACAGGCTTTTGGTAGCTGGCCTGTTTAAGATCCACTCAGGTTACTGGGACAATTTAGCACCTTTGGAAACCTATAATTGATTCTCCCTATTTTTAAAACGCCTATATCTGTTATATTCTTAAATTTGTAATAGAAGGGCTCCTAATTTGATTTTACCTCATGAAAGAAAAAATTCATAATAAAAAATTCTTCCTCTTCTTTGAACCCTTGATTATTATCACGTTCTGGATATTGCTATTTTCATCACCGATCTTGTTGAGATCAAATGAAGATGGTATTGTTTGGGAACAAATTTTAAAGGTTTGGAAATCATTTTTACCATATTTAATCCTTTTTTTTATTACTCATTTCATTTTATTGCCCTTTTTGTTTTTCCGAAATAAAAGATGGCTTTTTTTATTAAGTGCAATTGCTTTAATTGGATTAATGGCTATAGGAATTTATTTTCAATCAGACAATTCTCGACCACCAATGCATGGAGATCGACAATTATCTGATGAGCAATTTCCAAGAGGATTTCCTCCTGCTCATCTCAGACCAAAAGGAGAAGTATTACCAAATATACCAGCTCCACCAAAACAATTACCACCACATCTAACTTTTATAATCATTTCTTTATTAATTATTGGATTTGATACCGGTTTAAAACTCTCTGTAAAATGGATCCAATCAGAACAAAAAAGAATTAATGCGGAAAAAGAAAGTGTAGAATCGCAATTAGCTTTTCTTCGAAATCAAATCAGTCCTCATTTTTTTATGAATACCCTCAATAATATCCATTCACTTATCGATTTTGATTCGGAGCAAGCCAAAGATTCTATCATCCAACTTTCCAAATTAATGCGACATTTGCTTTATGAGTCACAAAGTGAGAAAATAGCTTTATCGAAAGAGATAGATTTTGTGAAAAATTATGTAGAATTGATGAAAATGAGGAGCTCAGAAAAGGTTAAAATTGATTTCCATATTTCTCCAAGTCTTCCTGACAAAAAAATTCCTCCACTCCTGTTTACTTCTTTCATAGAAAATGCATTTAAATATGGAATCAGTTATCAAACTGAAAGTTTTATTGCCATCCAGTTCTTATATGAAGACCATAATTTAGTATTCGAAATAAAAAATAGTATTTCAGGACTGGCCAAAAAAGAGGAACAATCCGGTATTGGAATAACAAATTCCAGAAAGAGATTGGATTTGATTTATGGAAATACATACAACTTGCAAATTAATGAGAGTCAGGATGAATTTATTATAAACTTAACAATCCCGCTATGATACGCTGTATTGCCATCGACGACGAGCCACCTGCACTCAAACAAATAGCTGCATATATTGAAAAAACACCATATTTGGAATTGGTCGAACAATTTGAAAGTGCCATGATTGCGCTAACATTTTTACAAGACAATGACATTGATTTGATGTTTGTGGATATTAATATGCCGGATTTGAGCGGAATGGATTTTGTAAAATCTCTAAAAAAGCCACCTAAAGTTATTTTTACAACTGCTTACAGCGAATATGCCATTGAAGGTTTTAAGGTTGATGCCATTGACTATTTACTAAAACCTATTGGGTATGTCGACTTTTTAAAAGCTGCTGAAAAAGCGAAAGAAAGATTCCACAACAAGGAAGAGAACACCAGTTCTATTGAAAGTGACGATAAGTTTTTGTTTATTAAATCAGAATATAAAATTCTACGAATTAATCTATCGGATATTAAATACATTGAGAGTATGCGCGAATATGTGCGCATATTTATTGTAAACCAAAGTCCGGTAATGGCTTTGATGAGTATGAAAAAAATGGAAGAATTTCTTTCTAAAAAAATGTTTATGCGAGTTCATCGGTCATACATAGTAAATCTTAACAAGATTACCGCCATCGAACGTAACCGCATTATTTTTGATAAAGTATATATTCCTGTTAGCGAACAGTACAAATTACAATTTCAGAATTTCCTGAATGATAATTTTCTCACCTAAAATGGAAAAAAAGAATTAAAATTTAAGATTGAAGTTCAGCAATACATTCAATCTCCACCAAAGCATCCAAAGGGTTTTGTTTAACAGCAATAGCAGATCGTGCCGGTTTATGGCCATCAAATCGCTTTTCATAAACCTTATTCATCCCCTGAAAATCATTCATATCTTTTAGAAAGACCAATGATTTTACAACATTCTTAAGGCTTAAGCCCATTCCTTCCAAAACAATGCTTATGTTGTTAAAAACCTGTTCTGTTTGCTCTTCAATGTTATTTCCAACAATTTTCATGGTTTTCGGATTAACCGGAGTTTGGCCTGAACAAAAAACCAAATTTCCTACTTTCATTGCATGGCAATAAGGACCGATTGCTGCTGGAGCACCTTCAATAAATTTCGCTTCCATCTTATTTAAATTTTAATGCTTAATTATTTAAGAATATAGCAAGATTGCTATTACTCAAAGGTACAATTAATCTTCTTTTTTGTGGGTGGGTGGCTCATAAATATTTAACTGAAATAGCTATTTTTAAGCCATAGATTTTATAATCTTATTTTAAAACATCCTTACAAACCCTCCTATAAAGCATTTTTAAAAAAATGCTATTTTACTGTTATATTTACCCCCATCGCTACGTTATCAATATGTATGAACAGTAAAGCCTTCAAAAACCAAATTCTTCCATTAACACAACGGATTTTTCCGATGGCAACCAGGATGCTTCAGGATGAGGAGGAAGCCCGCGATGCTGTTCAGGAAATCATGATAAAACTTTGGAACAATCGCAAGCAATTAGGCAAACATTCAAATTTGGCAGGCTATGTTTTCTTAACAGCACGTAATCATTGCCTCGACTGCTTAAGAAAACGGAATACTGTCGAAGCTAATCAGGCTTACCAACAATTAATTGCAGATGTTTACGAAAATCAAGACATCAACGATTTTAAGGAACTATCGAAAATTGTACTGCAAATAATTGAGTCCTTACCCGAAAACCAAAAAGAAGTGATGCAATTGCGTGATTTGGATGGTTTTGAATTTGAAGAAATTGCAGAAATAACAAACCTTAAAATTGAACACATTCGGGTTTTGCTATCGCGTGCCAGAAAGTATGTAAGAATAGAATTAGAAAAAATTTACAGTTATGAACCAAGAAGAAAATAAGAGACTGCTTAAGTTGTATGAGCAAGGATTGACCTCTTCTGAAGAAGAAGCTGCTCTTATAAAAACCTTAGGTGATTCAAAGAACGATAAACATATTTGGTTTAAGTTTTTAAAAAATCACAAAAATACGACTCCTGCAAATTTGGAAAGCCTAATATGGTCAAATATCCACAGTAAAGAAAAGAAGTATCCTAAAATTATATTGCGTGCATTGGCGGTCGCTGCATCAGTAGCGCTGATCATAACCATACTCTGGTTCCCAGATCCATTAAAGTCGAGAGAAATGAGCTATGAAGAAAAGGCTGCTGTTTTAAAAGAAGCACTGATCATGATCTACACAGCTGAAAAAACTAAACCCGATCAAGAAATTATTTACGAAGATGAAACAATAATTATTTACACAGAAAAATAAAAACCATGAAAAATTTAATCTTTATAATATTTATTCTTTGTCTATTCACAACAAGCAATCAAGCACAAGAGCAAGACAAACCGGTCAAAATAGTTAAAAATGACAATGGAGTCGTTGTGAGTATAAAGGACACAAAGGATGCCACCATTTATATTGATGGTAAAAAATATGACAATGAAATACTGAAAATTATTGATGTTAATAAGATTGAATCGATTCAGATTTTTAAAGGAGAAGAGGCTATTAACGCTTACGGAGTGGATAAGGTTTTTCTAATTACAACAAAGAAGGAGAACAAAACCAGAGAGGATAAAACCGATGAGAAGAAGGGGATGGTAAAAATAACTACCAGAGATCTCAATCTGGATGGTGAAGATAAAACTAAATATCCTGTATTCATTATAGATGGAAAAACAAGCGATCAGCATGTATTGAAAGAATTAAATCCAGATGATATTCACTCAATTAGTGTAGTTAAGGGTGAAAAAGCTGTAAAGGAGTATAATGCTCCAAATGGCGCTGTTATTGTTATTACCAAGAAGAAGTATAAGGAAAAGAAATAAAAAAAATCCAATAAGGGAAAATAAAATGAAAAAATTAATTAGCACTTTACTTCTAACCATTGTATTGGCACTTTCAGTAAAAGCTCAAAACTACGAATCTGAAATTTTCAAAAATCCTCCCGATTCAATTCCAAAAATATTTGGGAAAGGAATTATTACTATCGAAGATAGAGTTGAATTTGGATTAGCTATATCACCTTCTTACGATGAAATCTATTTTACCGCATCAACTCCAGGTGATGGTTTAATGTTTATTAAAAAGGAAAAAGACGGGACTTGGTCAAGTCCAAAAGTTGCTAATCTCAGAGGCGATAATAAACATGAAATGGAAGCATTCTATACTCCGGACGGAGAACAGCTTTATTTTACTTCTGGTGATACAACTGACACCAACAGAATATGGCGTTCCATTAAAGAAAAATCAGGCTGGTCAAAAGCTGAACTTTTAAATTCACCGGTAAATAAGACCCCCGTGTTCTGGGCTACATTTTCCAATACAAATACAATGTATTACACTAATTTGGCAGTTGGTAAAATATATCGTTCAGAAATAGTTGATGGGAAATATTCACAGACCAGCGATTTGGGTATAGAAGGATTCCAATTACATCCAACTATTGCAGCCGATGAAAGCTATGTTTTGTTTAATTCGAGACGCCCTGATGGCTTCGGTGAACTTGACATTTTTATTGCTTTTAAAACGGAAAAAGGATCCTGGACGGCACCTATAAACCTTGGAGAACATATAAACACTAACGTGAATGAAACTTGTCCCTCTATTTCACCCGATGGTAAATTCATTTTTTTTAGTCGATATAACGACTTGAATGGAAAACCAGATATTTATTGGGTGAGTTCTTCAGTTATAAACAATTTAAAAAGAGAAGTCATATTATAAAAAAACAACAGGAGAGACTGGCTATGCCGGTCTTTTTTTTTAAATTTATGTCAGATTATTCAAACCAATATGAATTTAAAACCAGCCTAATGAAATTAAAGAATATATTTATTTTAACCTTGGTTTTGGGCTTTTCACTTATTTCGATTAAGGGAAATTCTCAAAACAATTACAAACATTGGTTTACCGAAAGTCAAGTGTATTTTTATTATGAGTTTGTTCCTAAAAATGGAAGTACTTTTGCCTATTATAATATTAAGGCGGTAAACGGAAGTCGAGAAACTAAATCGATTTACTATAATCCCGTTTTTCAAAATGAGAGAAAACAAACAAGTGTAGACTTTGCTAAACGCAATTTTACGCTTAGACCCGGAAAAGTTGATGTTAAGAAATACATCGTGGACACTCAGTCCATCATTCAATCGGGAGGCAAAGTACCAGCATTTAATTTCTTAGAATATAGCGTAAAGACGCACTAAGAAAGCATAAAGAAAGACCGACTAAAAGTCGGTCTTTCTTTATAAAATGTAATATGAAAATTATCTTTTTTCGAATGCTGCTTTACCTTCATCAAGGAATTTAACAAAACCCTCAACGCTTAAATCAAATGCCTTGGCATCAGTTAAATTATTTCCTTCATGATCGATTAAAACATAGTAAGGTTGTGCATTTACCTTGTATTTATCAATCTGGAAATCGGCGTTCTTCTTACCTATGGTCTTTTTTACTTTTCCATCAACATTTGAAGTCACCCAATCAGCTTCTTCCATTTCTGTTCTCTCATCAACATAAAGGGCAATGATGACATAGTCCTCACTTAATCGCCTTAACACTTCAGGGTCAGACCACACATTTTTTTCCATTACTTTGCAGTTGGTACATGCATGACCTTTAAAATCAAGCATCACAGGTTTGTTTAACTTTTTGGCACAAGCCATTCCCTGCTCATAATCAAAATAACCTTGCAGGCCATGTGGTAAATGCAGAATATCGCTATACTTAGGTTCTTCACAAATTTCTGATTTGGGGTTTGAACTAATTGCAGCAGGCTGTCGTTTACCAATCAACTCAACCAAATCAAAGGAAGATTCTGTGGGTAAGAAGCCCGAAATAGCTTTTAGTGGTGCTCCGATCATTCCGGGAATTAAATAAATCACAAAGGTGAAAGTGGCAATAATCAAAAACAATCTTGGAACACTAATATGCTTTACATCACTATCGTGAGAAAACTTGATTTTTCCTAAAAGATAAAGCCCCATTAAGGTGAATAAAACAATCCAAATGGCAATGAAAAACTCGCGACTAATGTCCCATCCCAAGGCTTGATTTGGAACCAATAAGAATTTGGTTCCTAAAGCCAGGATGATAAATCCGAGTACAACTTTTACTGAATTTAACCAACCACCTGATTGAGGTAACTTACCCAACAAGCTTGGGAAGAAAGCTAAAAAAGTAAACAATAATGCAAAAGCTAGTGAAAATCCGAACATCCCAACAATAGGTTGTATGAGACTGCCCTGTGCTGCTTCAACCAGGATTCCTCCGACGAATGGTGCGGTACAGGAAAAAGAAACAAGTACCAGCGTCAATGCCATAAAGAATGCGCCAATAATTCCGCCTTTATCAACTTGCTTATCCGATTTGTTTGTCAGCGAAGCAGGTAATACCAACTCAAACATTCCAAAGAATGAGGCTGCAAAAAATGCAAATAATAAGAAGAAGATCGTATTTGTAATCCAATGACTACTTACCATTTTTATTGAATCTGCCCCGAAAAGCACCGTAACCAGTACTCCAATTAGGGTGTAAATCAGGATAATAGACAATCCAAATACAATGGCATTGGTTCTGCTTTTTACCTTGCTCCCACCACTGCTATTCATGAAGAATGAAACAGTCATCGGAATCATGGGGTAAACACAAGGCGTGAGTAAACCTAAGAGACCAGCACCAAATGCAATGAAAAAGAAAACCCATAAAGAATTTTCAGTAGTTTCTGAATCTTCAGTGTTGGTTTTAACTTCAGCAAGATTGACTTCTTTAGCTTGAGATTGCTCTGCAGCTGATCCATTACCTAAATCCTTAAATTCAAATTCAATTTCGGTTGGGGGTAAACATTTGGTATCATCGCAACTCATAAATTCGATGTTCCCCTTAATGGTTACTAAAGTATTTTCCTTGACCTTTATTTTTTGAATGAGGATGGCTTCGTGCGAGAAATATCGAATCATCATATCAAAATTGGGGTCGAATACCTCAATTGATTCGGACTCTTCAACTATTCCTATACGTTCATAATTATCATTTGCTTCGAAAGTAAATAATGTAGCTGGTGGCTGCATTTCAATCTTTTGAGAATACATATGCCAGGGCTCGTCAATCTCAGCCTTAAAAATGAGTTCATACTCATTATTCCCTAAATCCTTGCTCGAGAAATTCCAATGCACCGGCTCAATAATTTGAGAGAATGCACTTATCGAGATAAGACTAACTAAAAGTGATAGAAGGAATGTCTTTTTCATCAGTTTTTTCGTTGGTATATAAAAAATAGGTTTGGTTAAATAGATGGCAAATTTACTAAAAAATATGCAGCAATTTAGATATGACATTAGCCAATTAACTAATATTTAACATAAGGTATTTGATTGATTTTATTTTGCTTAGTACAGAATATACCAAAGTATGTGAAACAGAGCCTGACTTACCAAAGAATCAAACTCCATATTATACACACCACGTAATCAACCTTTAACCTTTAAGTTACACGTTAAACTAACCTACTACTTTAAAAGATTATAATTAAAATTCTTCTTGTAAGATTTTGTTAAATATTGATCCAGCCACTGGTAATAGGCCAGAATGTCTTTTTTTGTTTTACTGCCAGCAGTCATCTCGTCAATTAGAGAATTTGCCCTATCATAAATTTCATCTTCGATTGGTTTTAATAATTGCATATAACCGGTTTTTTCCTGGTTTAGCACAACAGCAAGATTTATATAGTTTTCTCCATGATCAATTTTAATTGGGAAACATTCATCTTTAAATTTTAAAGCTGCAGTACAAATTGGAGCTTCAAGATCTTCACCCATAGCTGCTACTTCCGGAAGTTCATCGGAACTAAGCCAGGCTGGTACAGCCACTGAAGTTAAAGGGAAGCCTAAAATGGTCCACATCATTGTTTCTTCAACATGTTCTGTATCTCTTGCGCTTACAATCATCATGGTAGAACTGGTAGAAATTCTTGGAATAAAATCCATAAAGAATTCGTACTTAGCCTGCGCTTTATTTTTTGGAATATTAACCGATAAATCCCGGTCAACCCTTGGATGATAAAGACTTCGAGAAACTGCATTCATCAAAAAATGAGGACTAAGTTTTTTTTGTTTTGCTGCTTCATTTACGATACGTGTGGCGTTATTGAATCGGTTAAATCCAAATCCTTTACTTAAATCTGCACTCATCGAATGATTGGTACGAATGATAATTCCGTTAGGAGCGGCAATCGGATCATTTGCATCTACTTTCACATATTTAAAATTGCCTGTTTCGTAATAGGCTGCTCCGCCATTGGCATCTATCACACCATAGTTTGAGTTAACTCCTCGTGGTTTGGTAAGGGTATCTAAAAAATATTCAAAATCTTCAAGTGAACTACATACCTTTAAGGCCATTTTCATCACGGCACCATCGTGACCTCCTTCCTTAGTTGTATCTCCAATATTATTGTTATATGCAGCAGTATTTATGATAGCAAAACCGGTTTCGTTATAACCACCCCAAATTGCTTTATCCCAACCTTTTTTGGTACTGTTAACTACCCCCATATATTTGTATTTTCCATCGTTAAACATGGCCAACGAATTTTTCATTTCTCCCGTATCTCTATTTTTATAGAGTATGGATTTACCATCAGTAGTATATTTTCCGGAAATAATAAATGAGGTACATGCATTGACTTGCTTATTAAAAAGGATCAGAAAGCTTATTAATCCAATAAGAAATATTTTTTTCATTTTTATGGTATTTAAATATTTTTCAATCTTGTATTCTAAGCTTGGTGGATCTTAACTACTAAACTAAGAATATTTGCTTTGTTATTTTATTCTTGAGGTAATTTGCCAAAGATTATCAATAGTTTTTTTCAAAGGGAGGGCTAGATGACACCCTCCCTTATATTCACTAAACGAAAACCAAATTGTAATTATAAATTTACATCTGTTGCTTGATAAGCACCTGGATCAGCCGGAGCTGAGGTATTTGACTCTGTCTCATCGTTAGGATAAATTAGTCGCTCAACATTTACTGTTTGTGTTGGAATATTTAATCCAAATGGCACTTGTATATCTGAATCACTTTTCCGTAATCTTCTGTCATCATCAAATGGCATAAAGGTCAGAAAGCCGGTAAGATATCTTTCTTCAATAATCTCTTTTAACAGTGCTCTTGTTGCGGTAAAACTCCCATCAACATTTAATATGCCTCCAGCTTCAAAATCTGCAGCCTGATAAGCATCATATTGCATGGCCAATCCATTGACACTAGCATTGAATAGAGCTCCGGTACTTAACAAACTCCTCAATGTATTTAGGTGATCCAAGCCCACGGATAAACCTTGAGTTCGAGCACCTGCTTCAGCCAGAATTAATAAATTTTCTTGATAGGTTATAAGTGATTGTGATTCAAACTGGGCTGCAATACCTGTGTTTCCTTCAGCATTCAAATGATCAATAAAAAAATATTGTTTTCTGGCTTGCTCATTTGTTTTGGCATTAGCACGTAAATCAAGGAGCTCCAGTAAATAACTAGGATGAGTAGCATCAGGAACCACACCTATGCGAACTCCACCTTCTTGTAGCCGTTCATAAATTGTATTTTTTGAATTGGCATCAGAAACACCACTATATGGAACAAACATCATACTATTCGAAACTGATGAAATTCCATTTAAAGCTTCAGTATATGCTTTGTCATATTCTTTAGTATGCATGTAATAACGGGCTTTAAGTGTATATGCTGATTGTAACCATTTGTTTGCGTCTCCGTTAAAAATGTAATCTCCGGTCACAACATCAGCTGCTGTAGCACTCTCAATATTTGCAATGGCATTTGAAAGCAACGTTTGCAATGAAGCAAATACATCTAATTGTTCGTCAAATACAGGATTTTCAAATGATGATAAAGCTTCGGAATAAGGAATATCTCCGAATAAGGAAGCATAAGTACCAACAAGATGTGCTTCAACTATTTCAGCAATCCCCTGATATAATTTATTATCAGATTTCATTTCTCGAATTTGGCGCAATGGAGTAAGCACACTTTGATAACCAGGCCAGTCAAAAGTACGATCGGTAAAAATGTAATTATATCTTTCCTGTTCAACTTGCTCATAACCGATTAATTGGCCTGAGTAAAAATTAGCGGTACGGTTCAATAAACCCAGTTGGATTAACATATTTTCAATTTCGGCCCCTTTAAGAAATAAACCTGCATCGATTGCATCTACCGTGAGTTGATTTGGATTGTCGTTAATACCATCCACTATTTTCTGACAACTAAAAAGTGAAGTTATGATAGTTAAAGTCAGTATATATTTTAAATATTTTGTTTTCATATCTTAAATTTTAAAAATTAAAAGTTCAATTGAAGGTTAAACAAAATAGAGCGCGTACCCGGATTGTTGAAGTAGTTCATCCCAGAAACAACACTTACACCATAATTGTTAGTTTCCGGATCGACATCTTTCACTTTCGTCCAAAGTATTAAATCTCTTCCGGTAAGAGAAATCCTCATTGATTTAAAGGCAAATTTTGATGATAATTGTACCTTATTGAAGGTATAACCAATAGTAACATTACGGAGTTTAGTCCAGGTTGCATCGTCCATAAATAAATCATTAGCTTTACTAAAACCAAGACCACCGCCAATTGACTCACGATACCATGATTCGTCTAACAAAACATTTCCGGCACCAAAATCTTCAATATTTCCACGCACGGTTGTTCCGGCTGAAATAATATTACCCTTATGATTTACAAGATCTTCGGTAAGTGTTATTTCGTGTGAAACATCTTCATGTGTACCAAAACCGTAAAGTACAATATTTGTTCTATTAATGTATTCTCCGCCTTGAGAATGCTCAAATAATACACTCAAATCAAAGTTTTTATAATTCACTTCAAATCCCAGGCCTCCTCTCCAGTCAGGATTAGGATCTCCAAGCACTCTATTGTTTGCATCCAATTGAGGGAACCCATTAGCATCCAAAATCATCTCTCCATCTTCATCACGAAGTGTTCCAGGAAGGTAAAATGAACTCACAGGGTACCCTTTAACAATTTTTGAGGTACCTCCTGTATCAACAGTTTCTGCTCCTGCAATATCATCAACATTATTTTTGTTGTGGTTAAAATTGGCACTGAAATTAACTTTCAGATCATTTTTATCCACAAGCAAACTATTCAAATCAATTTCAAATCCTCTATTTGACATTGTTGCGGCATTTTTGTAGTTATAAGTATATCCTGAACTAGGATTCGTTTTAACTGCAAAGAGAATACCAGTGGTTTGATTTTGATAATAGGTTAAATCCAATGATATTCTGTCGTTCAAAAACCGTAAGTTGGTTCCAAGTTCCCATTCTGTTTTAATTTCAGGTGCAAGTTCATGGCTTCCACTTTCATCATCAAATAAGTAAGCACCTCCAAATTCGCTTAATCCTGTTGCCGCAAGCGTTTGGAATTTATAAGGTGCAGGTTGAATACCTACTTTACCCCATGACGCTCTTAGTTTACCAAAACTTACAAAATCTAATTTAAGCAAATCGGTAAATTGCCATGCTGCATCGGCAGAAGGATAGAAAAAGTTTCCTTTGATCGTTGAAGCTGCTTCAAAAGTACCTGAGGTTGTGATAAACAATTGATCGAACAAGCTAAAAGCAAGAACACCATATCCTCTGTTTGAACGGATATTATTCACTGTTTTGTCCCAAGTTGAATATTCAGGAGCTCCACCACCTATAGCAGTAGATTGAAGATGTGAATTTACCGCAAAAGGTGCAATACTGGTTACGTCAATGGTTCGATACCTGTCGTTGTAATTGGCACCAAAAGTCGCATTCATGATTATATCATCGTTGAATTTGTGATCAATGATTGCTATCGCATCAAGATTAACCTCTTTACTAGTTATATCCTGCTGTTCCATCCGACCATTCGCATTACTTCCACTTGCAGAACCTACCGGGAAGAATTCCAATCTGTTATCTTTATAATAATCGAGTCCAGCCCTGACAATAAATTTAATCCAGCTAGATGGGTATATCATTAATTCCGGAGAAAGGGTAAAGTGGTCAACTTTATTAGGCATTTTTTGCTCGTAGATAGACCACAACGGGTTATTGTATGTAGGGTTTATATTTTCTCCAAGGTGTCTTCGATATGATCTTTGACGGTCAAATACTTCTCCACTTGCATCTATGTATTGTCCTTTGTAATCTGTAATATCAAAATCAGGTGCATTACGATATAAACCCAATATAGCGCCATTGGTATTATCACCGGCTTGCTGTATCCTGTTTGATTTAATATATGAATAGCTAAATTTATTATTAAATTTTAACCAATCATAGAGGTGTGTTTGTGTATTAATTCTTAGATTATCTCTTTCATAAGTATAATTCTTAATGATCCCTTCCTGATCCAGCCTTTCAAAACCGAAGTAATAGGAGGTTTTTTTTCCACCACCAGTTACGGAAATATTGTGCTGATTGAAATGACCCGTCTGAAATACTTGATCATAATTGCTATCTGCAAATGCACCGGTAGAATTTTTGCTGGTAACAGGATAATATTCAGTTCCTGTAATACCTCCCACAAAATAGGCTCCATTCGTGTTTACTTCATCAGCAGCACCAGAACGATCGGCAATTTTATCACCCCACGATTCACCAAAACTTTTCGACCATACTCCACCTCTTCCCTGTCCATAGGTATTTTGCAAAGGCATCTTCACACTAATCATGTCGTAAGACTTGGTAAAAGAGTATTTCACATTAGGTTTTTGTTCCAAACTACCGGTTTTAGTAGTAATTACAATTACTCCGTTTGCAGCTCTGGAGCCCCATATGGCAGCAGCAGAAGCACCTTTTAAAACCTGAACAGACTCGATATCATTTGAGTTTATGTCGTCCAATCGGGATTGTTGACTTAGTTCAGCTCCATAAGCAATATTATCATTGCTAACGGGTGTGCCATCAATAATAATTAAAGGCTGACTATCACCATAAATGGTGTTAGCTCCCCTAATTTGAATTGAAGAACCTGCCCCAGGGTCACCATTAGATCTACGAACCTGAACCCCGGAAGCCTTTCCTGAAAGAGCATTGATAACCCCAGTTTCTCCAGATTTCTCCATATCATCTGATCTTACAACAGAGCTTGTAGTAGCTGATTGATCTACTTTCACGGTGGTTCCAATTGCTGTTACAATTAGTTCTTCCAGTTCATTGATATTGGTATATAAAACAACATCAATAACCGTTTGATTTCTAACAGTAATCTCCTGTGTTTCAAATCCAATAAACGAAAATACCAAAACTGAATTTTCATTAGGAACGTCGAGGGTATAATTTCCATCAATATCTGTAGTGATACCCGAGTTGGTTCCTTTGATAAGAATAGTTACCCCTGGCATACCTAATCCATCATCTGCGCTTTTCACTTTACCTGATATTTTAATTTCAGGTACAGGCGCTTTTGGTACATCATTTTTGGTTTTTGCGGAAGGTTTAATTACTATCACATTATCAACAATTTCATAATCCATACCTGAATTATCAAAACAGATTCCAAGTACCTCTTCGATAGAAGCGTCCTCAAGATCTATGTCGATTTTACGTTTAGCATCGATTTCCTTGTGAGCATAGAAAAACTCATAATCGCATTGATTTTGAATTTCCTTCAAAACATCCTCAATACTAACTCCTTTAAGGCTTAAATTGAGTCTTGCTTCCTGAGAATATGCATTTGCAGAAATCTGGAACGCAATTAATATGATACAAATTTTCAGCTTCATAACTAAAAAGAAATTTTTCCTCACATGAAGAGAGGAATTAGAAAGTAATTTTTTCATAACTTTGTTTCGTTTGGTTTAACTTGATGTTCATATCTCGATTTTTAAGAATGTTCTGTTAACCTTAAGCATACGGAGGATGTTACAGCATCCTCCGTTTTTCAGTGCTTACTTACTACTAACCTTAACTGCATTTTCAACTAACTCAAATTTTACATTTGTTGATAACTCAATAACATGCAATGTTTGTTTAATATCATTGTATTTATATAAAGTTCCTGTAAAGTGTATATTTCGCATATCTTTGTTTAAATAATCAATCTCAACACCGTACCATCTCGAAAGCTTGGTCATAACGGTTTCCAGATTTTTATACTCGAAAATATACTTTCCGTCCTTCCACGAAACATATAAATCTGTATTTACTTTCAGTTCTTTAAATAATTCCGACTTTTTATTAAACTGCACCTGTTTCCCCGGCTTGATAGCCATACGATGCTTTGCTGTTTTAACTTTAATTTCACCTTCTACCAGCGTAGCTTCAACTAAATCTTCATCAGGGTAGGCCATCACATTAAAAGAAGTTCCAAGTACTTCAACATCCATTTCTTTAGTAGATACTATGAAAGGCTTCGATTTATCCTTAGCTACATCAAAATAAGCTTCACCTATTAAATACACCTTTCTTTCCTCTGTCAAGAATTGAGTTGGATATTTAATAGCTGAAGAAGCATTCAACCAAACTTTTGTACCATCAGCCAAAACGACATTAAACACTTTGCTTTTAGGTGTTATGAGAGTATTAAATTTTACTTCTACAGTATTTTCAGCAACAACATTGCTATATAATATTTCTTTCTCTTCTTTTGTAATACGCGTACCATCAGTTTCATGAATAGAATCGCTTGATTCCTTAGAAAGGCTAACGATACTCCCATCAGACATTACCAACGAGGATTCCTCCATATTTGTAATCTGTTCTTCCAACTGCTCAAAAGATATATCTAAATCTTCTTTAGCTTTGTTGAGGAATACTAAATAAGCTGCAATCATCATAGGGATTAAAAAAACAGCTGCATATTTAAGCGCCGTCAACATTATTTTCCTGATCAGTTTACCCTTTGGTTCTGTACGTCTATTTATTTTTTGCCAAGCTAAGTCATTATCAATGTCGTCGTATGACTTTATCATCGACTTTATGTTCTCAGAATTACAAATACGCTTGTATATACCTTTGTTATCCTCACTTTGAGCTAACCATTCCTGAAGAGCAATTTCCTCTTCAACACTAATCTCCTTGTTCATCTGCTTGATGATAATATCAGGGATCTTTAATTGTTTGTCTTTTTTCATATTCGAATTGATATATAATAAACAGCTATGGCTTAAAAAGGAACTAGTACTGCCTTAATAATATTTTTATGTCTTTGTACAATTATTGTTTGGAAAGTATAAAAATGAACAGGAGAATTAAATCTTTCAGGTTTTCTTTAAGAAATTTATAGGCAGTGGCTTTGTGATTTTTAACGGTATTGACTGAAATATTTAATTGGTCTGCTATTTCTTGATTTTTATACCCATCCAAATTCAGCTTAAGGATTTCTCTTGCGCGAGGTGGGAGTTTATCGATGGTTTGCATCATTAAACGCTGGGTTTCCTGTTCGATAAAGCTTTGATAAAAGAAAGATTCGGATTTACGATCGATGTTTACTTTCTCCTGATACGATCTTTTAACAGCCTCATGCTCGAGAACATTTAAGGCTTTATTTTTTGCGGCTTGATACAAATAAGCTTTAAATGCCAATGGAGAATTAAACTGGATCTGTTTTTCCCAAATTTTAATAAAAACATCCTGTGCAATATCTTCCGACTGCTCGGCATTATGAATATACTTTTGTATAAATAAGCAAATACTCTTGTAGTAGGTTTCAAAAACATACTTAAAGGCAGTTTTATCCCCCCTACTCATCTTAAGAAGAATATCAGACTCCATCCAGTTTTTTTGTGAACAAATATAGATAATTAGATAATATATTACGTTTGGTTTAAGCAAGAATTAAGCTAAATGATTTTTCGACTAGTCCCTTTTACTTCTATGTCTGTTTTATATAGCAACTCAATGATCTTAATTTGATTAATTATAAATTATTTCATCTTCTAAAATTCTCAATCATGTTTAAAAATTTATTAATTCTTTTGTTCGTAACAAGTTTACCGGTTAATGTATTTTCTCAGGTAAAAGATTCCTCAGATTTTGAGGCATTCGACATAACCAAGGTTGGTCAGGAAGTTCCAGATTTCTCTTTTACAACGATTGATGGTAAAACTTATCAGATTTCAGAATTGAAAGGAAAAACCGTGCTCGTTGTATTCTTTGCAACTTGGTGTGCACCTTGCATGAAAGAACTACCTCTGATCGAAAAAGAAATTTGGGACGCATACAAATCGCGCAATTTTATGCTCATTGCATTAGGGAGAGATCATACAATGGAGGAGATCACAAAATTCAATGCTAAAAAAGGATTTTCGTTCCCAATTGGCCCTGATCCAAAACGAAAAATTTACAGTAAATTCTTCTCTTACTACATTCCACGTAACGTTTTAATTAGTAAGGAAGGGAAAATTATTTTCCAGAAGCAAGGCTACCGTGAAAAAGATGCCAAGGCTTTAATTGAACTTATTGACCAAGAAACCAAATAAGACAATACTTCCGGTTGAATATTTGGGGCCCACATTTAGTATTAACTTGCTATTTCGTGGGCTTTTTTACATCCTTTTACTCATTGAATGCCATATTAAATTGGGATTTAAACCAATTCTTTAGGGCATTCAATTTGTATAATCTTTTTCGTTTTTGAAGTAATTTTAAAGCGATTGTCGAGTTGCCAACCTATTACCCAAACGATGTCTTTTCCAGAACAGAGTAACCAGCAGTCTTCCTTTTCGAAAAGGGATAATTTTCGATCGATAAAAAAGTCACTCAGTTTTTTACGAAAATTATTTCCTAAGGGATAAAAATAATCTCCTTCTTCCCATTTTCTCAATAGCAGAGGGAATTTCAATTTTTCATAATCTATGCTTGCAAAGTTATCAGCTCTGATAATATTGAACTCATCATCTTTAATGAATTTATCAAGCTTTAATTTTACAGGTTCTTCAATCAGTCCAATATTTTCTTCAATGTGATAAATTAGTTTTTCAGATTCCAGCTCAATTTTTCGAATTATTAAAAACGATCTATCCTTCAACAATCGATGCGTTTCTGAATAAAACTGTTTCCCCGATTCGTTATCCAAACTCTTAATAATATCCTCACACATGCTAAAACTAAAACCAAATTCACGAATAATCTCGAACAAGTAGGTTGAAATTGGTTTGAGTTTTTTTAATTCAATTATCGGGATAAAAAACTCCTTCCCTTTTCTTGTAACAATCCGGTCTCTAACCATTTTAATTTGTTGCATGTAAATTTCTTCCGATTCACCAAACCGTTTGATATTGGCCTCAAAAATTTTTAGATAAGCCGGATCAATTTTTTCAAGTACAGGCAGCAGTTGGTGTCGGATTTTATTTCGTAAATATTTATTTGAGGCATTGGACGAATCCTCTCTATATTTTAATTGATGCTTCTTAAGAAGGGATTCGATCTCTTTTCTGGTGGCAAATAGTAATGGTCGAATTAATTTACCTTGCTTTGGGTTAATTCCATGCAAGCCTGAAAGGCCGGTTCCCCGAATTAAATTAATAAAGAAGGTTTCGAGTTGATCATCACGATGATGGGCTGTTGCTATTTTCTGATAGCCATTCTCCGATCGAATTTCTTCAAACCACTCATAACGCAAATCACGCGCAGCCATTTGGGTAGAGATTCCTAACTCTTTGGCAATTTTATAGGTTTCAAACTCAATAGAATAAAATGGAACCTCATATCTGATTGCGATCTCTTTTACAAATTGGGCGTCACCATCAGACTCATCGCCTCTCAATTTAAAATTACAGTGGGCAATTCCAAATTTCAATTCCGATCGAAAAAAAAGCTCACACATAACAACAGAATCAATTCCTCCACTAACCGTAAGGAGCGTCATTTCATCCTTTGAAATCAGATTATTTTCTTCAATAAAATTTAAAAACTGAGAAATCATTAAAGCAAATTTAAGCATTTGAATGGTTCATAAATGAAAAAATCCCTGGTCAGAAATGATCAGGGATTTTTTTTAATCTTATTTTCTGAATTAAATTTCCCAGGTACTTCCACTCATCAAAAGGTCATCAACACATTTAATTGGAGAATTTTTCTTTGCAAAAGCTATCGATTCTGTCATTAGGGTTTCATAAGTGTCAGCTGGTACAGCTCTGATAATTCCCATCGCAACAGGGAAATCTGGAACCTGCATCTTTGACAACATCACATGAATTCCCGGATCGGGGTTTGTTGGATTATGCACCAGAAGATCATCTTCTGTAATTCCATTCTCACCAATAATAACAGTCTCCAATCTGGTTCCTTTCAATACAATACCTTTGTTTTTTTCTTTACCGTAAATCATAGGTTTTCCGGCTTCAAGGTGCAATTGATTATCTTCCTTGGTTTCTCTACCCGTAATTAACTCGTGTACTTTATTATTGAAAATCACACAGTTTTGTAGTATTTCAACTACTGATGTTCCTTTATGCTTTGCCGACTCTACCAAAATTTCGGTCATCATTTTTGGATTGGTATCAACAACTCTGGCAAAGAATTTACCCTGTGCCCCGATAATTAATTCACCCGGATTAAATGGCTCCTCAAATGATCCCTGCGGAGAAGTTTTTGTAATACTTCCTTTTGGGGTTGTTGGTGAATATTGGCCTTTGGTTAAGCCATAAATTTTGTTGTTGAACAATAATATATTAATGTCGATGTTTCGTCTTACCACATGAATAAAATGATTTCCTCCAATGGCCATGCTGTCTCCATCTCCTGTAATCATCCATACCGACAATTTTGGATTTGCAATTTTTACACCCGAGGCGATGGCTGCAGCCCGACCGTGAATTCCATGAATTCCATAGGTATTCATGTAATATGGAAAACGCGATGAGCAACCAATTCCGGAAACAACTACAAAATCTTCTTTTCTCACACCCATTTGCGGAAATACTTTTTCCATCGACTTCAAAATAGCATGGTCGCCACAACCCGGGCACCATTTAACCATTTGATCACTTACAAAATCCTCTTTCGTTAATTGAGGAATGTTTTGCATATCTATATTTTTTTCTTCCGTCATGATTTTTGATCATTTAAGATGGAAATAAACTTTTCTTCTAATTCAGATACCATGAAAGGTAAGCCTTGAATCTTATTGAACTGCATAAAATTATGCCCAGGAAATTTCATTCTCAAGTAATTTACAAATTGACCGTTGTTCAATTCACAAACAATTATCTTTTTGAATTTCTTTAAGACTTCCTCGGTGTTTTTTGGAAGCGGATTGATGTATTTGAAATGAGCCAAACTAACTTTATGCCCTTCCAACTGCATTTTCTCAACTGCAGTAAGCATCACGCCGTAAGTTCCACCCCAGCTTATCACCAAGACGTCAGCATCATCCTTACCGATTATTTTTTGTTCAGGTATATAATTGGCTACACGTTGTACTTTTTCTTCTCTAATCAAAGTCATTACCTGATGGTTCATCGGATCATGCGAAACATTTCCCGAACCATTTTCTTTCTCCAGTCCACCAATACGGTGACGCAAACCTTCGGTTCCGGGAACTGCCCATTCACGACTAAGTTTATCTTCATTCCTTTTGTAAGGTTGATATTCTGCATCGTTTGCTTTTGCAAGCGGAGGATTAATTTTTGGCATTTGAGCCATTTTAGGAATCCGAAAAACTTCCGATCCGTTCGCAAGTGAACCATCAGTAAGAAGTATAACCGGCGTCATATGTTCAACAGCAAGCTTAGATGCTTCAAATGCTGCATAAAAACAATCCTCAGAAGTAAGTGCAGCAATGATGATTACCGGAGCTTCTCCATTTCGTCCAAATAAAGCCTGATACAAATCAGATTGTTCCGATTTTGTTGGAAGGCCTGTTGACGGTCCACCTCTTTGTACATCAACAATAACAATAGGTAATTCTGTCATCACGGCCAAGCCAATGGCTTCACTCTTCAATGAAAGGCCAGGACCGGATGTTGTTGTAAGCGAAAGACAGCCTGTATAACTGGCTCCAATAGACGAGCAAATACCTGCAATTTCATCCTCAGCTTGAAAAGCTTTGGCGCCTAAATCTTTATGCTTTGTAAGTTCTTGTAGGATTTCAGTAGCCGGTGTTATAGGATAAGATCCTAAAAACAATTGCAATCCCGACTTCTCAGCAGCTGCTAAAAAACCCCAGGCAGTTGCTATATTCCCGGTAATATTTCTATAGATGCCTTTTTCAAGCGGAGCTGGCTGTACATTATATGTTTGGCTAATAGCCTCTATATTTTCAGCAAAATTGTATCCGGCCCGCAATACCCTTTTGTTGGCCTCTACAATAAGTGGATTCTTCTTAAACTTCTTTTCAAAAAATTCATTGGTTTTATCCAATTCTCTATTAAATAAATAAAGTACAATTCCCAGTGCAAACATGTTTTTGCTCTTCAAGGCGACTTTATTATCCAAATTGAGCTCCTCAACAGCTTTCTTAGTTAAGAGCGAAACCGGGGCTTCGATGACATTATAGCCATCCAAGGTATCATCTTCTAATGGGTTTTGCTCATAACCGGCTTTTAAAATACCTTTTTCGATAAAGGTATCCTGATCCACAATAATGGTAGCTTGTGGTTTTGCCCATTTCAGTGTTGCCTTTAGTGAAGCTGGATTCATTGCTACCAATACATCGGCAAGATCACCAGATGTGTGTATATTGGTATGTCCAAAATGAATTTGAAAGCCTGATACTCCGGCAACAGTGCCTTGCGGAGCTCTAATTTCTGCGGGGTAATCAGGAAAAGTAGCAAAATCGTTACCGGCAAAAGCAGCTGAGTCTGAAAATAATGCACCTGTAAGTTGCATCCCGTCACCAGAGTCGCCCGCAAATCTTAATACTACATTGTCCAATTCTACGATTGGATTTTTTTTCGTACTATCCATCCTTTGATGTTTAAAAACATGGCAAAGTTAAAGCATTTATTTTTGTTACATCCAACTAAAAGTCCACTTTTTTATAGATTAGTGTTATTTTTTTCACAATAATTTTATACACACGTATATCACTGTCTGTCAATCATTTTAGATGCTTAAACCTAATACCTACCAAACATTTTCTATTTTGAACCAATTATAAATAAGGAAGAAAAACCCTTGAAGTAATTATGAATCAACAAGTCACGAACTTCTAATATCCTAAATAAGTGCAATTTAGAATGCATATAAATTAATAATCGCCGTCTGATTCATAGAATCTCATTATATTTGCACTATTATTTTTATCAATTATTAACAAAAAATTAAAGATCATGGCTTATAAAATAAGTGACGATTGTACTGCATGCGGTACTTGTATTGATGAATGTCCTGTTGATGCAATTTCTGAAGGTGACATCTACGTAATTGACCCAGATATTTGTACTGACTGTGGTTCATGCGCAGACGTTTGCCCGGTTGAAGCAATTTCACCTGAATAAAATAAAAGCTTTCTTAAAGAATTGCTAAAAGTTCATCCTTCGGGATGGACTTTTTTTTTGCCTATTTGTGAAACTATTAACTGTAAGTCATGGTAAACAAGCTGATTAATTATTATTACTTTTGCATGTAAATAAGCATACGCAGATGGATAAATTTTCCTATTTAAACAATATTGACCCAGATGTAATTGAAGATCTCTATCAGAAATTTAAAGAAGACCCTGGTTCTGTCGATGAAAGTTGGAGGATGTTTTTTGAAGGTTTTGAATTTTCAAGAACGAACTATGTCGAAAATGAAACCGATACACGCGTGTATCCCGACGAATTCAAGGTCATTAACCTTATCACAGCCTATCGCCAAAGAGGCCACCTGTTTACAAAAACAAATCCCGTAAGAGCAAGAAGAACTTACAGCCCGACACTTGATATAGAAAATTTTGGACTTACTAAATCCGATCTTAGCCGCAGTTTTCAGGCTGGCAATGAGATTGGAATTGGGCGAGCCACGCTACAACAAATAATTGATCACCTCAACAGTACCTACTGTCAATCGATTGGTACCGAATACACTTATATTCGTAATGATGAAACTTTTCAATGGTTGCGTACTAAAATGGAGATGAGCAAGAATTCTCATACCCTGGCAACAGACGAAAAGATTCATATTTTGGGTAAATTAACACAGGCCGTTGGCTTTGAAAAATTTATTCATAAAAGATATCCCGGGCAAAAAAGATTTTCCTTAGAAGGAGCTGAGTCATTGATCCCGGCTATGGATGCAATTATTGAACAAGGAGCAGAATTTGGAAATAAAGAATTTGTTATTGGATTAGCTCACCGTGGAAGACTGAATATATTGGCTAATATTTTACGTAAACCAATCCGTGATATTTTTAGCGAATTTGAAGGGAAAGAGTATGAGGATGAGACTTTGTTGGGCGATGTTAAATACCATTTGGGATATACGTCGAAGCAAAAAACTGTAACGGGCAAAGAAGTGCAATTAACCTTAAGCCCGAATCCTTCACATCTTGAAGCCGTTAACCCTGTAGTTGAAGGAATTGTAAGGGCTAAAATTGATCATGACTATCAAGGTGATTCGGGTAAAATTACACCGATTCTCATTCACGGCGATGCCTCAATTGCCGGACAGGGAATTGTTTACGAGGTGGTACAAATGGCCGGATTATCGGGTTACAAAACCGGCGGAACGATACATCTGGTGATTAATAACCAAATTGGATTTACAACGAATTACCTGGATGCCCGTACAAGCACGTATTGTACCGACATAGCCAAAACCACTCAATCACCTGTTTTTCATGTAAATGGCGATGACGTTGAAGCTGTGGTTTATGCAGTTAAACTTGCAATGGAGTACCGTACTCAATTTCAAAGAGATGTTTTTATCGATTTACTTTGTTATCGGAAATATGGACATAATGAAGGAGATGAGCCACGTTTTACACAACCATTATTGTATAAACTTATTGAAAAACACCCTAACCCACAGGAAATTTACAAAAACAAATTACTTGCAGCAAGTGAAATCACTGAAGAAAAAAGTAATGAAATTGAAAACCTGTTTTCTGTTTCGTTAGAGCAGAGTTTTGAAGATTCTAAAAAAATTGAAAAATCACATATTTCTTTCTTCCTTGAAGAAACCTGGAAGGATATTAGAAAAGCAACCAATGGTGATTTTGATGCCTCTCCTAAAACTGGAATAACTAAAAAATCACTTCTTGAAATTGGTGGCCAAATTACCAATATTCCTGAGGATATTAAGCTGTTTAGAAAAACCATCAAATTACAACAAGATCGCAAAAAAATGCTTGTTGATGGTCAGCTTGATTGGGCGATGGGAGAATTATTAGCCTATGGCAGTCTGCTGATGGAAGGGATTCCTATCAGGTTAAGCGGACAGGATGTTGCCCGAGGTACCTTTAGTCATCGTCATGCCGTTTTACGCGTTGAAGATTCGGAAGAAGAATACTTACCCCTAAATCATCTTCAGGATAAGAAAGCTTCCATCGAAATCTTTAATTCTTTATTATCTGAATATGGGGTTATGGGCTTTGAATATGGTTATTCGCTAACTACACCAAACAGCTTAACCATATGGGAAGCACAATTTGGCGATTTCAATAATGGCGCCCAAATCATCATCGATCAATTTTTAAGTAGTGCAGAGGATAAGTGGAATGTAATGAATGATTTGGTTATATTTCTGCCACATGGTTATGAAGGACAAGGGCCTGAACACTCCAGTGCAAGATTAGAAAGGTTTTTAATTCTATGTGCTGAAAACAATATGCAAGTTGTAAACTGCACCACTCCGGCTAATTTCTTTCATGTATTGCGTCGACAATTTAAGCGAGACTTCAGAAAACCACTCATCATTTTTACCCCAAAAAGTTTACTGCGATATCCCAAATGTGTATCTCCAATAAAAGATTTCACAACAAATGGATTTAAAGAAATAATTGATGATGAAACTGCTGAAATTAACCAAATAACTAAGGTTGTATTTTGCAGTGGAAAAATCTATTATGACCTGCTTGCAGAAAAACAAAAACTAAAAAATACAAATACAGCCCTTGTTAGATTGGAGCAAATTTATCCACTTCCTGTTAAACAACTGAACGTAATCATTAAAAAATACAAAAACAGTAATAAGTGGTTATGGGTTCAGGAAGAGCCAGTTAATATGGGAGCCTGGACTTTTTTGCATCATAATTTTAAAGCGGTACCGTTAAAAATAATTGCCCGTCCGGCAAGTGGCTCACCCGCAACAGGTTCATCAAAATTTCATGCCATCAGGCAGCAAAAAATTATCGATAAAACATTTGAAGAATGTGATTGCCCAAATTTATTGAAAGAGTGTGAAATGGTTTGTATTGGAAATAAATGGCGTACCTTTGAAAAAGAGCTTAAACTCGATCCTAAAAAGATGGAGAGTAATTCATATTCTGGCACTAAAAAGCTTTAAATAGAATGAAAACAGAAATAAAAGTTCCCAGCCCGGGCGAATCCATCGCTGAAGTACAATTGGCAAATTGGCTGGTAGAAAATGGAGAATTCGTTGAAAAGGATCAGGAAATTGCAGAAATTGATTCGGATAAAGCAACTTTAAGTATTGCAGCCGAAAATGCCGGCACAATTAAAATAATGGTCGAAGCCGGAGAAACTATTGATGTAGGCTCCGTAATTGCGACCATCGATACTTCCGCTAAAGCACCGAATAAGGAAGCTATATCGGCTGAAGAAACGAAAGTAAAAGAACCTGTTCAGGAAGCAAAAACAACAGAAATTATTCAGGAAGCAAAATCTTCAGAAAGTGAAGTGAAAATTTCAAAAGATGCAAGGGAAGAAGATTCAGAACAAAGTTTTGGACATATTTCACCCCTCGCTCAAAAGCTTTTAAACGAACATCTAATTGATGAGAAGGAATTGATCAATTTTTTCAAAAACCAACGACTTTCAAAAAAGGATGTTGCGTTTTATTTGGAGAATAAGAACACAGCCAATAGCTCTGCCAAGAGTGATAACACAAGGCGTGAAACAGAGAATAAAAAGATGTCGACGCTTCGTTTGAAATTAGCTAAACGATTGGTTGCTGTTAAGAATGAAACTGCTATGCTTACTACCTTTAACGAGGTAAATATGGGGCCTGTAATAGAAATCCGAAAACAGTACAAAGAAGCATTTAAAGAAACCCATGGTGTTGGTTTGGGATTTATGTCCTTTTTTACCAAAGCGGTTGCAGAAGCATTAATTTTATTCCCTCAAATAAATGCACAAATTGACGGTGAAGAAATTGTACAGTTTAAATATGCAGATATTGGAATTGCAGTTAGTGCCCCTAAAGGATTGGTTGTTCCAGTTCTTAGAAATGCCGAAGGAATGAGTTTGGCTGATATTGAACTAAAAATTAAAGAGCTTGCAACCAAAGCCCGAGATAATAAGATTACACTCGATGATATGACCGGAGGTACTTTTACGATTACTAATGGTGGCGTATTCGGCTCTATGCTCTCCACTCCTATCATCAATCCTCCACAAAGTGCAATTCTGGGAATGCATAACATTGTTGAACGCCCTGTTGCAGTAAATGGTAAAGTTGAAATTCAGCCCATCATGTATGTTGCACTTTCTTACGATCATCGAATAATCGACGGTAAAGATTCGGTTAGTTTTCTTGTGAAAATTAAAGAACTAATTGAAGACCCGTCAAAAATGCTTTATGAGGGACAAGATCCTGTAAAAACACTGCTTGGGGTTTAAAGTCAATAAAATATTTAAGCGTATATGTAATGAGAAAAAAGTATGATTTTCTGGTAATTGGTTCCGGGATTGCCGGGATGAGTTTTGCCTTAAAAGTAGCCGATCACGGGACAGTTTGTCTTATCACTAAAGAGAAAGCAGAAGAGACAGCCACCAGATATGCACAAGGTGGAATAGCAGCAGTCATGTATTCTCCCGATACTTATGAAAAACACATTAGAGACACCATGATTGCCGGTGATGAACTCAGTAATCCTGATATTGTAAGACTGACCATTACAGAATCAACTGAACGGATTAAAGAATTAATTAATTGGGGAACCCAGTTTGATCAAAAAGATTCTGGTAAATACGATTTGGCAAGAGAAGGAGGCCACTCCGAATACCGTGTTCTTCATCATAAAGACAGCACAGGGCAAGAAATTCAGCGAGCACTACTTCAACAAATCAAAAATCATCCATCCATTACTTTGCTCGAAAATCATTTTACCATTGATTTAATTACACAGCACCATTTAAACATCGAAGTAAATAAGAAATCGAAAAATGTTAAATGTTATGGCGCCTACATTTTAAATTCGGAAACCAAAGATATTCACACCATCTTGTCCAGAATCACCTTACTCGCAACAGGCGGATTAGGAAACACCTACAGTACTACAACCAACCCAAAACTAGCCACGGGAGATGGTGTGGCGATGGTTTATCGAGCCAAAGGGGTTGTTGAAAACATGGAGTTTATACAGTTTCATCCAACTTCTCTTTACAACCCGGGAGAAACCCCTTCTTTTCTTATTAGTGAAGCACTGCGAGGTTTCGGAGGCATCCTAAAGACACAAAAGGGTGAAAAATTCATGAATAAGTATGATGAGCGGGGATCTTTATCTCCTCGCGATATTGTAGCCAGAGCGATAGATAACGAGATGAAAATAAGTGGGGATGATTTTGTTCACCTCGACTGTACCCATCTTGATAAAAACAGTTTAATTGAAGAATTTCCAATGATTTATGCCAAATGTTTAAGCCTGGGCATTGATATCACTAAGGAAAAAATTCCAGTCGTTCCGGCAGCTCACTATTCCTGTGGAGGGATTAAAGTAGATGAGTATGCACGAAGTTCAATTACAAACTTATATGCCTCTGGCGAATGCGCTTCAACAGGCCTTCATGGGGCAAACAGATTGGCATCAAACTCATTATTGGAAGCAGCAGTATTCTCTCATCGTGCAAGTATTGATGCGATTAAAACTTTTAAAGATATTGATTTTTGCGATGATATTCCGGATTGGGATTCTTCGGGAACAGTATTGAACGAAGAAATGGTTTTAATCACCCAAAACTTTAGAGAATTACAATTGATCATGACTAATTATGTTGGAATTGTTCGTTCTAACTTAAGGCTCGACCGGGCACTTAAACGTCTTGAGATTATTTATGAAGAAACCGAAGATTTGTATAATAAATCAATTTTAACAACACAAATCTGCGAATTAAGAAACTTGATTAATGTATCTTACCTCATCATTAAAATGGCGATGAATAGGAAAGAAAGTCGTGGGCTGCATTATTCTATCGACTATCCTAAACTAAAAAAATAAAACCATCATGGCGTTAATTAAAGAAGTTAGAGGGTTTTTACCAAAAATTGGTACCGATTGTTTTCTGGCCGAGAATGCAACAGTAGTTGGTGATGTTGTGATCGGAGATAAATGTAGTATCTGGTTTAATGCGGTTGTTAGAGGAGACGTTCATTATATCCGAATTGGGAACAATGTAAACATTCAGGACGGAGCAATTATTCATTGTACTTACCAAAAATCTCCGGTAAATATCGGGAATAATGTTTCAATAGCCCATGGAGCCATCATTCATGGCTGCACCATTAACAACAATGTATTAATTGGCATGGGTGCCATTATTATGGATGATGCGGTGGTTGAAAGTAATTCAATTATTGCTGCCGGTGCAATTGTTTCGAAAAATACCATTGTTGCCTCAGGAAGTGTTTTTGGGGGAGTTCCTGCAAAGAAAATAAAAGAAATTGACAAGAAATTAGTTGAAGGTGAAATTGAACGGATTGCTAAAAGTTATTCCCTTTATGCCAGTTGGTATAAAGATTAATACAAAAACAAATGCAATCCGTAATAAATAAAAAAAGCCGAATCAAATGATTCGGCTTTTTTTAAATTTTTATATTTTACTTAATGCCAAGTTTTGCTTTTACAAGCGGTAAAATATTTTCACCCTTTTCAAAATAAATAATGGCACCAACACTTAAATCAAAGATATAAGTAAAACCTTTTTCTTTTGCAACAGCATTAATTGCTTCTTTCGCACGATTGGTAACAGGTGTGAATAGCTCTGCTTGTTTTTGCTGAAAATCAGACTCTGCAGATTGTTGAAACTGCTGGATTCTTTGTTCTAAATCCTGAAGTTCTCTTTCTTTGGTTTGTTTAATTATTTGCGACATAGTAGCCACATTATTTTGGTAATCCTGAAGTTTACCCTGATATTCCTGATACATCACTTGCATCGTTTGATCAAGAGAGGCTTTATATTCAGTTAATCTTGCTTCTACAGTATCTTTACCTGGCATTGCTTGCATTAATTCGGCCGAATTAATGTGCCCTAATTTTACATTGGTTTGAGCAAATAAACCAGACACCCCCGCCAATAATACCAAACTGATAACCACTAATATTTTTTTCATTTTTTAAAATTAAAGTTCATAACCAGATTAAGTGGCAAATTTATACAAATAATTGAAAAATCTTAAATTTAATTTATTAATAATTCTTAAATTATCAATAACTGATAAAAAGATTTATCTTTTTCTATCTTCGCGCCTAACCGTTTGAATAATTGTACCTACCTCATCTAAAACATCATCGCTAATGTCAAGATTTGGATCTGAATAAAGTATTGATAATCCTGCTGACTTGTCAAAAACGAAAGCATAGTTTTTTTCAACGGCCAGTTTTTCAATGGCATTAAATATTTTTTCCTGAATGGGTTGAACTAATTCTTTACGTTTCTGATCTAATTCACCGTCGGGGCCAAATTTTTTGCGTTGAAGGTCATTTATCTGACGTTCTTTATAAACGATTTCGTCTTCACGTTTCTTCTTTAATTCCTGGGGAAGCAATATGGCTTCATTTTGAAAGTTCTCATATAGCCGTGATACTTCAGCAAATTTAGCCTCAATTTCCGATTGCCAGGTTACCGACAAATCATCCAAATAACTTTGCGCATCAATATATTCAGGAATATTTGCAAGAATGTATTCCGTATCAACGTAGGCATATCGCTGAGCGACTACACCCATGATCATCAGGAAAAAAAAGCTGGTAGTTAAAATTAATTTCTTCATTATATTTTCTCCTATTAATTTATGTGATAAAATTTATGATTAGTTAAGTGCGTAGAGCAAAAAGCCTGCCAAATCTAATCGATAGATTGATTAATCGAGAAATGGAATTGCGAACCACTTGCATCTGGCATCCCCGGTATTTTATCAAAACCATAACCCCAATCTAGCCCGAGCAAACCAAACATTGGCATGAAAAATCTAATTCCAATACCAGCAGATCGCTTCACATCAAAAGGGTCAAAGGTTTTAAAATTTTCCCATGCATTTCCGGCTTCAAGAAATCCCAAAGCATAAATAGTTGCACTTGGATTTAGTGATAATGGATATCTTAATTCTAAAGTGTATTTTGAATATATGGTACCCCCGATATCTTTATTTATATAATATTGAGGAGTAACAGATTCGTTGGTATAACCTCTCATAGCAATAATTTCCCGTCCGTCGAGGTTATATTGATTTGACAGCCCATCACCGCCTAAATAAAACCTTCCGAAAGGTGTTACATCAACCTCTGATTTATTATAGGTTTCGAGGAATCCAAATTTAACCCTGGTGCTTAATACTAATTTATCAAAGATTTCAATATACCAACTTGAATTAAATTTCCATTTATAATATTCAATCCACTTATGTTTTTCATCTTCATCAAGTGTTGAATAATCTTTGTTATTCAATAATGAATAAGGTGGGGTAAACTCTAAACTGATTGATAAATCAGATCCTCCACGAGGATAAATTGGAGCAGTTACCGAATTTCTACCAAGGGTGATACCATAATGAAAATTATTATAGTTTCCGGTTCCTGAACCTACGCTAAACATTCTTCCATAATTCTCTAATTTATAAATCTGCATATTTACTGATTGCATCAATGTAAAATAGTCATCCGGCCATGTTAAGCGTTTGCCCATACCAACTGAAAAGCCATCGGTTACAAACGCGGTTCTACCATCTACACCTTTCTTTAAGCCATTTGAATACATGGAGTGGTAATAAGAAACACTTAATGAATTTGGCCTTTTACCTCCAAACCAGGGCTCAGTAAAGGATGCACTATAATTGAAGTACCCACTTCCATAAGTTTGAAATTTCAATGCAAGTTTTTGTCCGTCTCCCGAAGGAACAGGCCGCCATGCACCTTTCTTAAACATATTTTTTAGAGAGAAATTATTAAAGCTTAATCCGAAGGTTCCAATGACACGTCCATATCCCCATCCTCCTGATAATTCAAACTGGTCGGAAGAAGTTTCCTCAACAATATAATTGATATCAACCGTATTGTCACTTTGGTTAGGTCTTACATCCGGTGTGATCGTTTCAGGATCAAAATACCGAAGCTGTGCAAGTTCACGTTGGGTTCGGATTAATAGCTCTCTATTAAATAACTGGCCTGGCCGCGTACGGATTTCTCGCATGGCAACATGGTCGTTAGTCCTTGTATTTCCTGTAATTTTTACATTTCTAACCCGTGCTTGTTTTCCTTCTCTTATTCTAATTTCTATATCTATAGAGTCGTTAACAATTTGCACTTCAACAGGTGTTGCCTGGAAAAATAAATACCCAAAATCCATATACAAAGCACTAACATCACGTCCGTTAGGATTATACGACAAATTTTTATCGAGCAATTCTTTGTTATAAATATCACCTTTCTTAATACTGAGTATAGCACTTAACAATCTGGAATCATAGATGGTATTTCCACTCCATGTAATGTTTCTGAAATAATATTGTGGGCCTTCACTAACTTCAATATCTATATTGATATCATTCTCTTCTGTTTTATAAATTGAGTCTCTAATAATTTTCGCATCACGATAACCCAAAGAGTTATACTTGTCAATTAAGAGTATTTTATCTTCAGAATAGTTTTCTTTAATAAATTTTGAGGATTTAAAAATATGAAGCTTAAGGTTTTTATCAGAATAACTGCTTATGCTATCAACCATTCCGGAAAAATCAAAACGAATGGCTGTCGTAATAACATCAAGTAACAAATCCTCAATATTACCGAGTGGATCGAAATGACCTTTTTCTTTTGTCTCCTTAAAAGCCTTTTTAACTTTTTTATCCGAAAGTTTTTCATTCCCGATAACATTAATATTGTAGATTCTAACTTTCTTATCCTTATTAACAATAATATCCAGAATAATTGTATTCTGAAGCGTTGTATCTTGTGTTTTCTTAAAATTAACGGTGGTATTTAAGAACCCTTTTTCCAGATAATGCTTAATAATTACATTTTCAACCCTGGATAGAAGGTAGTCGGTAACTACTGCCCCTCTTGTTAGATTTATCTTGCCTTTAATCGTTTCAACTTCCCCTTTTTTAATACCAACAAATTTAAAGTCGGACAATCTGGGTTTTTCGGTTAAGGCAAAATTTATTGAGATCTTATCCCCATCAACTTTAATAATTTGCACTTTAATATCCTCTGCTAAACCCTGCTTCCATAATTTTTTTATTGCAGAGGCAATATCGTCGCCCGGGATTTGTATTAAATCACCTTCTTTTAAACCTGACAGCATGATTAGAACATTGTTTTCGAGATAGCCGATCCCTGAAAATGTCAGTTGTTCAATTTCGTAATATTTTGGATTATTATAGTCCATCTTAAAATTGGCCAGATCGCTAGAAACCTGAGCTCTGGAAATAATAGCAAAATTCAACATCATCATTATTATGACGAACTTCAACAGGGGCTTATATCGTGCTTCCTTCTTTATCATTCTTCAGTATGCTTTAAAATTTGTTCACTTGTCTTTCCAAATCTCCGTTCTCGGTTTTGGTAGTCTAAAATGGCATCGTATAAGTCTTCTCTATTAAAATCGGGCCATAATTTAGGAGTAAATATTAGTTCAGAATATGCAATTTGCCATAATAGAAAATTACTAATTCTAAGTTCTCCACTTGTTCTGATCAATATTTCAGGATCAGGCATTGATGATGTATTCAGGCATGATGAAATCAGTTGCTGATTGATGTCTTCAACAGCTAATTCGTTATTTTTCACTTTTGAGGAAATTAATTTCACTGCTTCAACAATTTCCCATCTGGAACTGTAACTAAGAGCCAGTGTCATGGTCATTCTATCGTTTGACGCAGTTTCCTTCATTGTTTTTAGTAACTGCTTTTGACTTCTTTCAGGTAAGCTTTTGATATCGCCAATCGCATTTAAACGGATGTTGTTTTTGTTCAGTGTTGGGGTTTCTTTATCTATGGTATTAACCAATAATTGCATGAGTGCATCAATTTCATATTTTGGGCGATTCCAGTTTTCAGTTGAAAAAGCGTAGAGGGTCAAATACCTGACACCCAATTCTGCTGCCGATTCAGCTGCCTCGCGCACTGCATGAACTCCATTTTGATGACCGAACGTTCTTTGTTTACCGTGTTTTTTTGCCCAACGACCATTCCCATCCATGATGATGGCAATGTGTTGCGGTAAATTACTAAGGTTAATTCGATCTTTTAAACTCATTATTTATTATTATTTTCGATATCCATTTGTGAAATCGACACAAGTCGATCGGTCAAAAATATCAAATTCAACCGTTATTGAAATTCCAACAAAATTGAACCAGTCCATTGTTTTTGGGTTTCCTCTTTGTTCTCCTGCATTATGTATACCTAAAGGATCAGATAATTGATGATCTAAATTATTCGGATCAAAATTGATTGAATTAATATAATACTCCGTACTGATATCATCAATATAGTCGGTAAAAGTTTTACGTATACCCCATTCAAATCCCAAACTTATACTTTGGCTTACACTATATTTAACGCCAATTCCGAAAGGAATGGCTAATCCATGTAAAAGATATGGTTCGGCCTGTCCCTCTGTTGTATAATCTGATAATTTTTCATCATTAAATTTTGGATTAAACATGAATACAGATGCGCCTCCAAAAATGTAAGGTGTAAAATAGTTTCGCGCACTTCCGTTT
The DNA here is from genome assembly GCA_963675215.1 of Bacteroidales bacterium. GTDB lineage: Bacteria > Bacteroidota > Bacteroidia > Bacteroidales. The sequence goes on along the minus strand of OY775914.1, from coordinate 1,475,748 downwards.
ACGTAAGGGTAAAAATTAAATTCTACTACCGAAGCAATTTCGGTAATTGAAGATGTAAATTCAAGATTTCTATCCAATACTTTTTGACTAAACGCATCAGATCCACCAACTTTTCCCACCAATGCGCTCATCCGAACCGACCATCTGGTATCGATATTATATCGCGCAATTAAGCCAGCAGCAGGTTTTGTTTGCTGAAAATGAACCCCAGGATTAATATCTCCGAGATAATATGATCCGCCACCAAATATTCCAACTTCCATAGTTTGAGAATAAATTCCCATTTGAATTAACAAAATTACTGTTATTAAAACCGCTGTTTTTTTCATAAAATTTGAGCCTGCAAAATTACATTTTTTTTTGAAAATCAGGCTATCCAAGCGTATTAATTTCTATTATCCAGACCCCATTTCAACTTATCTCTGATTGTAGAGAAGAAGTTTTTATTCGACATCTGTATTAAATTAATGTTAAAAGTTTCTTTTTCTATATTCAACACAACCGATTTGTTTATTGATTCGGTTCTTGAATCTAAACTGACCAGAAACTGCTTATCGCGCCCTTCAAGTTCTATCCTGATTTTGCTATCGTCGGGTATAACGAAAGGTCGCACCGTTAAATTGTGTGTAGCAATAGGCGTGATAACAAAGTTTTTTGAGCCAGGAGTAATAATCGGACCTCCACAACTTAATGAGTAGGCTGTTGAACCAGTGGGTGTTGCGATGATTAAACCATCTGCCCAATAAGAATTTAACATTTCACCATCAATATAAACATGAAGCACCATTAATGATGAAGAATCGCTCCTTCTGATTGAAACTTCATTAAGCCCATAATTGATATCACCAAATAAGCCTTCTTTGGTATTCAGCTTTATCAAGATTCTTGGAACCAACTTGAAATCTTTGTTCACTAAAGCATTTATGGCCGAAGCTATTTCATCTTTCGGAATGCTGGAAAGAAATCCTAGTCTTCCCAAATTAATTCCTAAAACAGGAACTCCTGAATTTCTAACTAATTTAACCGTATCTAAAAATGTTCCATCTCCTCCTATCGAAAGCAAATAGTCAACATTGCCAAGCAATTCTTCGTGCGTATTAAATAATTTACATGGACTGTCGAATGTCACACTTGATTCAAGCGATTTAAAATATGGCTCATAAACCAAAATGCTACATTTAACCTCTTCCAGCTTTCTAATTAGCTGCTGAATATAAGGCATTGAAGCTTGGTTGGGCGACATTCCAAAAAGGGCAATTTTCATTTCGCAATTTGTAAAATTAATTATTTACAAGGATACGAAATTAATAGTTTAAGCTTCTTATATTTTAACATATATTAATAATTGCGATGGATACAGAAGCAAAAGTGATATCATAATGATTTGTTGTGGATTAAAACAAATTTTGTGTAGGAAGAAAAAGAGATTTTTTAAATATTCAGGTAATTCATGAGCGAATCATACCGATCCTTTAAATCTTCAATATCATCTGTTTTGGTAAAGGATGCTTTAACAAGATAATTATAGCGGCTGAATGTTTGAAGAATCGCCTGAATATCTATTTTATTAATTTTAATGGTAATTTCAAGTTTTGTTGAATCAGGATTTGAAACGACACATAGGCTCAATACTTTTGCATCATTCGATTCGATAATTTGTGAAATTTCACTCAGCATATAGTCATTTTGACTAACCTCTAATACAATAACCCCGCCGGGATTTTCGATGGCTGCTATTTTTGAAAAATTTTCAACCAATTGGCTCATGGTAATACTCCCGAGGTATTTGTTTTTATGATCGAGAACAGGCACAAGGCTCAATTTTAATTCGGCAAACTGTTTGATAACATCAAATATATGTTGATCCTGAGTTACGTGAACTGCAGTTAGCGAAAGATTATACCCGCCAAGTGCCTCATCATAATCATCCATTGCATAAATGTCCTCATCAGATAAGAGTCCTAAAAACTCAACATTATTTACGATAGGTAAATGCGACAATCTATAATCATCCATCCGGCCAAGCGCATCAGCACCGGTGTCCGAAGTTCTTAAAGGAATAATTAAATCTGAGATCAAATGTTTGGCTAACATATGTTTTTTGTTTTAGTATTGTTTGGCTCTAAAGTAATCATCATCTAAAATATTCAGATAATTTTCATACCTCGACAAGCTGATATTTTTATTTTTCACTGCCTCAATTACTGCACACCCTGGCTCATGCGTATGGGTGCAATTATTAAATTTACAATCATGCATATACTTTCGCATCTCCGGAAATCGCTCAGAAACTTCTTCAGTTTTAAAATCAATCAACCCAAACTCTTTAATCCCGGGTGTGTCAACAATATATCCACCTTCTGAGAGTGCGTGCATTTCAGCAAAAGTAGTGGTATGTTTCCCCTTTTTATGATAGCTTGAAATATGGCCGGTTTTTATGTCAAGTTTCGATTCTATTTTATTAATTAAGGCTGATTTACCTACTCCTGAGTGCCCTGTAAATAAATTTACTTTACCTTTTAACAAATCTTTGACCTGATCAATATTAATATTTTCCTTTACCGAAACTTCGGTACATGGGTAACCAATTTTTTCATAGATCCCTATCATACTGCGATGCGTATTCCATAATTTCTCATCATACAAATCTATTTTATTAAAGATGATTCGAGCGGGGATGTGGTAAGCTTCGGCAGTAACCAAAAAACGATCGATAAAACCGGTTGAAGTTCTAGGGCTCGCCAGCGTTATAATGATAATGGCTTGATCTAGATTAGCAGCAATAATGTGCGAGAGTTTTGATAGGTTGGTTGCTTTTCGGATAATATAATTCAATCGATCATATATATGATCAATTACACCAACCTCTTCCTTTTCCTGAAGCTGAAAGCGAACCTTATCGCCAATTGCAATCGGATTGGTTGTTTTTATTCCCTTCATTCTGAATTGGCCCTTTATTTTACACTCATAAATATAGCCCGATTCATTCCGAACGCTGTACCAGCTTCCTGTTGATTTAATAACTATTCCGTCCAAACAATCAAATTTTAATTTCTAAACCAAGTTTCATGGCTTAAAATTAGTTTACAATATGCAATTGTAAATCTACTAACAAATTTCAACATGCAGTTCATTTAACAAGACAGGTATGCTATTATTAAAAAACCACTTCAATAGTAAATTATGCTTTCATATGAGTTTAAATATTTTCCCTGGCAAGCATTCTACAACGCCTTTAAACTCTAAATTTAATAAAGCTGAAGCGACTTTGCTGCTTGGCATTTGGGCAAGCAAACAAATCCGGTCAATCCCAATTTTTTGATGTTCTTCAATTATACCAACAATCTTTTTATCTGTACCGGATAAATTTACGAAGAGCTTCCCTTGGACTACCTTCTTTGTCTTATCTATATCCCAACCCATAAAATACCTGATATCTTCGGCATTATTTACCAGGATGGCACGATTGGTTTTAATTAAATAATTGCAACCTTCCGAAAACAAATCATTTGTTCTTCCTGGAATAGCAAACACATCTCTATTATATGAGTTCGCAATATCTGCCGTGATTAATGCCCCTCCTTTTTTAGCTGATTCTACAACAAGCACTGCATCTGCCATTCCTGCAACGATACGGTTTCGCTTAGGGAAATTTTCACGTTCGGGATTGGTCCTACTAATAAAATCAGTGAGCAATCCCCCAAGGTTAATCATTTTCTCAGCTAAGGATCTGTTTGATGCTGGGTAAATCCGATCTAATCCATGGGCAAGTACACCTACGGTGTTAAGTCCATTAGTAAGTGCTTCTTTATGAGCATAGGTATCAACACCATACGCTAAACCACTAACTACTAGAATATCCAGATCTTTTAAACCTTCAATTATTGATTTACACATCATCCTTCCATAAGTAGACGCTTTTCTTGTTCCAACCACACTAATAACTCTGGGTGTATTTAAATTGGCATTGCCTTTATAATACAACATTATGGGTCCATCAATACAATGCTTCAAACGCTCAGGGTAATTGTCATCCAAAAAATAATATGTTTTGATTTTATTTTTATCCAGATATATAAGTTCTTGTTCGGCTCGCTGCAAAACACCGGAATTAAGAATTTTGTTTACAGTGGCTTCACCCATTCCTGGGATTTTAAGCAAATTTGATTTTTTTTCCTTAAAAACAGCTTCAGCACCACCACAATAGGCAATCAATTTTTTGCCATTTAAATCACTTATACCGGGAATTAAGTTAATTCCAATTTTATACTGAAGGTTCATTTTAAGTTATTTACAATCAAAGTTAACCATTTTTTTATTAAACTTTTTATTTCGAGATGACTCAAATCTTAATTTATAATTACATTTGTTACAAATAAAAAAATATGGTTTTACAATACATCACATGGGATGTTGATCCTGTTCTTTTCAATTTAGGCCCCTTATCAGTTAGATGGTATGGCGCATTATTTTCCGGAGCCTTTTTAATTAGTTATATCTGGTTAATCAAACTTTTCAAACAGGAAAAAGTGGATATAAAAATTTTAGATGGGATGACCACGACTATGATTATCTCAACAGTAATTGGTGCCCGACTTGGGCATTGCTTATTTTATGAGCCTGAAATTTACTTAAAGAATCCAATTGAAATTCTATATATTTGGCAAGGGGGTTTGGCCAGCCATGGTGCAGGAATAGCAATCGTACTCGGAATTTATCTGTTTTCCCGTAAAACAAAAATTCCTGTTTTATGGTATTTTGATCGTATTGCAATCTTTACTGCTTTCGCCGGAGTTTTTATTCGACTTGGGAATTTAATGAATTCAGAAATTTTTGGCGAGATTACAAGTTTACCCTGGGGATTTTATTTTGTTAAATATTATGATCCGTCACTTGGATTAGATCCACGCCATCCAACTCAATTGTATGAAGCGATATCATACCTTGTGATATTCATCTTTTTATTTACCTATTACAAAAAACGATTGGGTAAATTTCAAAATGGTCAGCTATTCGGCTTTTTTATGATTTTAGTTTTTGGAATGCGTTTTTTAATTGAATTCATAAAGATGCCACAAGTTGGGTTTGAAGAAACCATGGCTTTAAATATGGGTCAGCTATTAAGTATCCCTTTCGTTTTGCTAGGCATAATCACCATTTACTTAATAAACCGAAAAACAAGCTAAAAAAAAGCCCCTTATAAAAGGGGCCATATTTTAAAAGCTGTTAAGTTTCTGTTGATAGAGGATTTCGATTTCCTTCGCAAAATCAACCTGTTTATATTCTGTTGCCCATTGTCCCAATATCCTCATATAAGCCAAATTTTGACTAATTTGATCCTTAAACAAAGTCATCCCGTTTGGAATAGCTGTATAATAGTCAAATTCTTGCGAAAATCTATTCATCAGATTTCGGGAAAGCATAACCGCTTTATCATTTCTACCAGCTTTATAGTAGGTTTCAACAAAAGGGGTCACATAAAAATCTGGAGGAAATTTATCCATTGGGAATTCGTGAAAGAGTTTATCAATCACATTTGCTGACTTATCTAATTTGTTTCGCGCAACTAATTCTCTTGATAATCTGGTAAAACTATTTATAGCAATTCGAACATTTCTCGTACTCTCCCTGTCGACCGTAACTCCAGGTTTATTCAAGTTTCCCCACTTAGATTTGTTTAATAATTTATCATAAGTAGCATCAACTAAAATACCACCAAGTCCCCTATCCACTCTTTCAGCTTTGATAGGCATGAACTTATAAACAACCCCATCTAAAAACATATAATCGGTAGCGTTAAAAACATCTTTAACCACTCCGGGATTAGAAAAATATACAGATCGTTTCCAATTATTATTAGCCATAAAATCAAGAAAGGCCAGGTCATTTTTACGAATTGTATTGGTACTAATTTCCCACTCGACTTCTTTTACAATTAAGTGAGCGAGTTCTTTTGGAACAATACCGTTATCCACACAAGCTGCAGAATCAACTGTTAATTTTACTCTTTTTGTTGGAAAAAAATTAACTTTTTGAGTACCATAAGTTGCCTTTGTAGCTATATTTTCACTTGCAATTACGCTGATAACATCTCTCAATTCAGTATATCCAGCCACCTTTCTATCAATATATGGAACAAGATCGTTCGAACCTAGATCATATTGATCATGATTTAGAGTTAAGGGTAGTGGATCAGCATCATATATTTTACGGGCCATTTGATGCACATACCAATAGCCAGAGGATAACATGTAGTTAACAACGCGAACATCGGTTCTAAATCCTTCCACTTCCTGAACATACCATAAAGGAAAGGTATCATTATCTCCAACGGAATAAATCACCGCGTTTGGATCACAGTGACCTAAATAGTTCATGGCAAAATCGCGAGCAGCATATTTACCTGATCGATCATGATCGTCCCATCCTTCACTTGCCATTATTGCTGGTACTAATATGATACAAACTCCAGTTACAACAATTGAATTAATTTTTGAATTTTTAATTAAATAAGCTGTTTTTTCTGCAATTGCCATAACCCCCAAGCCAATCCAAATCGCAAATGCATAAAATGAACCAGCATAGGCATAATCACGCTCACGAGGTTGATATGGATACTGATTCAGATAAACCACAATAGCCAATCCTGTCAATAAAAATATTAAAGTCACAACCCAGGCATCTTTTCTGCTTCGCTTTACATGGAAGAAAAGCCCAATCAAGCCAAGAATAAGCGGCAAGAAATAAAATTTATTGGTGGCATCATTTTTATAAGCATCCGGCAAAAGGCTTTGATCACCAAGCCTCATATCATCTATAAAAGGAATTCCACTAATCCAATTACCTTCTGTGGCACTGCCCTGACTTTCAATATCATTTTGACGACCCACAAAATTCCACATAAAATACCTGAGATACATATGCCCTACCTGATAAGAAAAGAAGTAATGGAGGTTATCTCCAAATGTAGGCTTAACAATAACTTTATCATTTACTTTAATGGGCTCTCCCTTAATGTATTCTTTATATTTTTGAATGTGAGATTCTTCACGATTACTCCATATCCTAGGAAGAATAGTAGTGAATCTAGAATCGTATACATATTCGAAATTTGTTTTTGCTACTTTATACTTTCCGGTTTTTAAATCTTTTATGTATACATCATTTGTATTCTTAAACTCAATAACAGGGGCATTATAGTATGCTCCGGAAAAAATTGGCCAGGATCCATATTGTTCTCTATTTAAATAGGAAAGCAGGCTAATTGCGTCCTTTGGGCTATTCTCGTTGATAGGTGTATTTGCATTGGCTCTAACAATTAACATGAAAAATGAAGAATAACCAATAAGGAAAAATACAAACCCAAGTAAGATGGTATTCAAAACCAATTTCTTTTTTCGAATGGTATACCTAATTCCAAATACCAATGCTGAAATTAATAGGATAAAATAGATTATTGTACCCGAATTAAAAGGCAAACCAATTGAGTTAACAAAAAACAATTCAAATGATGATGACAGGCTAACAACACCAGGAATGATAACATACATCACCATCGCCAAAATTAATAATGAAGCAATGCCTGTAATTACAAATCCTTTGGGAGTTGATTTATAATTTCGATAATAAAAAACGAATGCAATAGCCGGAATGGCAAGTAAATTCAAAAGGTGAACTCCAACGGATAAGCCCATTAAGTATGCAATTAATATCAACCACCTGACACTTGTTGTTTTATCAGCATTTTCTTCCCATTTCAGAATAGCCCATATTACCAATGCAGTAAAAAAGGATGACATTGCATAAACCTCACCTTCAACAGCCGAAAACCAAAATGAATCAGTAAAGGTATAAGCTAAGGCTCCAACAGCAGCACTACCTAAAATAATAAACATTTTACCTTCACTCATTTCACCATTTTGTAAAGCTATTTTCTTTGCCAACATACTAATGCTCCAAAACAAGAAAAGGATGGTGAAACTACTACTCAGGGCAGACATAATATTGACCATCAATGCCACTTTAGTTACATCACCGAGAGCAAAAAGGCTAAAGAATCTTCCTAAAATTTGAAATAAAGGAGCACCAGGAGGGTGCCCAACTTGCAACTTAAATGCAGTTGCAATATATTCTCCACAATCCCACCAACTTGCCGTTGGTTCGATGGTTAGCATGTAAACAATGGTAGCAATTGCAAAAATTGCCCAGCCTGTTAAGTTGTTGATTTTACGGTAGCTTATCATTTCGAAAGGATTAGATTTTGATTGTACTTTATTTAAGCGAAAGTAGGAATTTTGTTGCAAACTTTAAATCATTCATTAACAATAATTAACTTTTTTGTCTCTTAGCTCTTTAAACAGATGATGCAATGAATTAGCGCAGTGCTTCAATTTTTTAAAAAAAACATTTGTAATAATAAAATATTTTCTAATTTTGCAGCCTCAATCAATCAAAATATAGTTTGTCCGATGGTGTAACTGGCAACACGTCTGATTTTGGTTCAGAAGAGTCCAGGTTCGAGCCCTGGTCGGACAACAAAACAAAGCTCACATTTTTTTGTGGGCTTTGTTTTTTCGGATATAAAAGCTTGGGATCGAATGATCTGAAATCATTCATTGAATTTCCCAAAATATGTTGTATCTTTGCCGCGGAATTACAAACAAAGAAATGATTTTGAGGGGGCTAACGTCCCCTCTTTTTATACAAAATGATTGACAAACAATTAATAAGCAAACTGGCTGAAACTGAACTTAAAGGAACAGATAAGTTTATAGTGGATATAAAAGTCAACAGCGGAAATAAAATAGTTGTGACTTTAGACAGCGATTCAGTTATTGGTATTGACGATTGTATTGAAGTTAGTAGATTCATCGAGTCAAGTTTAGATCGTGAGGTTGAAGACTTTGAGCTAAGTGTTTCATCGGCAGGACTCGATCATCCGCTTATTCTGAAACGCCAATATAAAAAATATACGAATAAAGAAATATCGGTATTAACTGTTGAAGGTAAAAAGTATAAAGGGATTCTGAAAGGAATTTTAGGGGACAAAATTCAACTGCACATACCAGCGGATAAAAAGAAAAAAAAGGAAGAACTTAATATTGAAATATTGTTTAGTGAGATTAAAGAAACCAAAGCAATTATTTCATTTAACAAGAAGTAAAGCAATAAATTAGAGCAATGGAACACATTAATTTAGTTGAAACTTTTTCGGAGTTTAAAGAATTTAAAAATATCGATCGTGAAACCATGATGCGGATTATTGAAGATATCTTTAGACATATGCTTGCCAAAAGATTTGGCACGGATGAAAATTTCGATATTATCGTTAATATTGACAAAGGTGATTTAGAAATATGGCGAAACCGAGAGATTGTTGAAGATAACGAGGTTGAAGATGACAACACTCAAATTGCACTTTCAGAAGCCATTAAAATTGAGCCTGACTTTGAGGTTGGAGAGGAAGTTTCAGAAGAGATGAAACTAGCAGATTTTGGACGTCGTGAAATTCTAACCATTCGACAAAACCTGATTTCAAAAATTCAGGAGTATGAAAAAGACAATGTTTATAGAATTTATAAAGACAAAATTGGTGAGATAGTTACCGGTGAGGTTTATCAGGTTTGGAAAAAAGAAGTATTAATTTTAGATGACGATTATATTGAACTACTTCTTCCAAAATCTGAACAAATCCCATCAGATTATTATCGAAAAGGAGACAATATCAGAGCTGTTGTATCGCGAGTTGAGATGAAAAACAGTAGTCCTGTTATTATCCTTTCCAGAACCTCTCCTATTTTTCTTGAGCGTCTTTTTGAAGCTGAAGTACCTGAGGTTTATGATGGATTGATTACCATAAAAAACATTGTTCGAGTGCCAGGTGAAAGAGCTAAAATTGCAGTTGAGTCATACGACGACAGGATTGATCCTGTTGGAGCCTGCGTTGGAATGAAAGGCTCTCGTATTCATGGCATTGTTCGTGAGCTTAAAAATGAGAATATTGATGTAATTAATTTCACTAATAATCCAAGTCTGTATATTACCAGAGCATTAAGTCCTGCTAAATTAAGTTCCATCAAAATTGATGAAGATACGAAACGTGCAGAGGTTTATATGAAACCCGATCAGGTTTCTTTAGCTATCGGAAAAGGTGGATTTAATATTAAATTGGCAGGAAAACTAACTGGTTACGAAATTGATGTTTACAGAGACACGGATATAGAAAATGAAGATGTAGATATTCAGGAATTTTCTGATGAAATAGATCAGTGGATTATTGACGAGTTGAAGAGCATTGGTTGCGATACCGCAAAAAGTGTTTTAGACATTACGATTGATGATCTTGTGACCAGAACAGATTTAGAAATTGAAACCATTAATGAAGTGGTTCGCATATTAAAAGCTGAATTTGAATAAAAATATTAAATTTAGATACTTTTTCAACATTCAATATCAGAGAAATACCAATTAGCAAGGAGTATGGAAGAGCATATTAAAACAACAAGATTAAGTAAAGCAGCAAGAGAATTCAACGTTGGAATTTCAACCATCGTAGATTTTCTAGCTCAGAAAGGCCATGAAGTTGAAGCCAAGCCTAATACCAAGATTTCGGCTGAAGTTTATGAAATTCTTGTTCAAGAATTCCAAGCAGAGAAGAATGTAAAAGAGGAATCTAAAAAAATTGGCTTAGAATTTACGCAACATGAAACCATTTCAATTGAAGATAAAAAACAACTTAAATATAGAGACGAAGACGAAGTTGAAGAGCACTTAATCATAAACAATCCAACTGCACCAGTTGAAAAAGAAATAACTCCTGAACCAGTTAAAAAAGAAATACCTGTTGAAAAAACTGAAGTTCCGACGAAAAAGGAAACAAAGGAAACAAAGGTTGAAGAACCAGCTCCGGTTATAGAAAAAACAGTTGAACCTGTAATTAAGACTGAAACAAAAAAGATCGAAGCTGAAGAAAAAGTAATTCCGAAAACTGAAAAAGTTAAAAAAACAGAACACGAAGAACCACAAAAAAACGAAGAGGAAAAAACAGAAGCAGGAGATAATGAAATCAAAGTTCTTGGCAAAATTGATCTTGACTCAATAAATTCAAGAACAAAACCAAGAAGGAAAACCAAGGAAGAAAAAGCCAAAGAAGCTGAAGAAAAAATACTTGCCAGAGAAAAGGCCAAAGCAGGAACTAAGAAAGCAAGTGAAGAAGTAAAGAAAGAAGAAAAAGTTGAGGAAATTGCAGAAACAACTCCGGCAGAAAAAATACCTGAAGTTAAAGCTGAAAATGACAAAAACGCTGAACCTATTATAGAAAAAGCTGAACCTAAAAGTAATTTTATTCCGACAGAATTTGAAAAGCTGACAGGCCCTAAAATACTCGATAAGATTATATTACCTGAAGCTAAGAAACCCGTAGCCTCTTCTAAACAAGCTAAAATTGAACCTAAGAAAAAGAGAAAAAGAATCAAAAAGCAGGCTCAAGCCGGACCAACTTCTGACAAAACAAAAGGAACAGGTAATTTCCAACGACCTGCTGCAAAAGGCCAACAAAAAGGTAAGGGATACAAACCTGCCATTAAACATGAGCCAACACCAGAGGAAATTGAAAAGCAAATTAAAGAAACGCTTGCTCGTTTAAGTTCACCCGGAAAATCGAAAGCCTCGAAACACAGAAGACAAAAGCGAGATACGGTTAGTCAGCACTTACAGGATCAACTTCAGCGAGAAGAGGATGAAAAACGCACCATTAAAGTAACTGAATTTGTTACGGCTAATGAATTGGCAACAATGATGGAAGTACAAGTAAATGAGGTCATTGCAACATGTATGTCCTTAGGAATTTTTCTTTCAATCAATCAGCGGCTGGATGCAGAAACCTTGTCTTTGGTAGCTGAAGAATTTGGATACGAAGTTGAATTTGTAAGTGTTGATGTTCAGGAAGCGATTAGTGAGGCCGAAGAAATCGATGATCCGGAAAGTTTGGTAGATAGATCTCCGATCGTAACTGTTATGGGCCATGTTGATCATGGTAAAACACTTTTACTTGATTATATTAGAAAAGCAAATGTGATAGCTGGCGAAGCCGGAGGTATCACACAGCATATTGGAGCCTATGAGGTAACACTTGAAAATGGTAAAAATATAACTTTCCTTGATACACCTGGTCACGAAGCATTTACTGCAATGCGTGCCCGAGGTGCGAAAGTAACTGATGTCGCGATTGTAATAATTGCTGCTGATGATAGCGTTATGCCTCAAACAAAAGAAGCAATAAATCACGCGCTTGCAGCTGGTGTTCCCATCGTATTTGCATTGAACAAAATAGACAAACCAACTTCGAATCCCGATAAGATTAAGGACGAACTTTCTCAAATGAATATTTTGGTTGAGGATTGGGGCGGAAAATATCAATGTCAAGAAATTTCTGCTAAGAAAGGAACAAATATTGATCAACTACTCGATAAAGTGTTACTCGAATCTGAATTGCTCGAGCTTAAAGGAAATCCTAACAAATCAGCAGTTGGGACAGTAATCGAATCTTCACTTGACAAAGGTCGTGGATACGTTGCTAAATTACTGGTTCAAAATGGAACCATTCGCATTGGCGATTATATTCTTGCCGGTGGTACTTCCGGAAAAGTCAAAGCAATGTATAACGAAAGAAATATATTGGTTAAAGAAGCCGGACCATCAGCTCCGGTATTGTTACTTGGACTTAATGGGGCACCACAGGCTGGTGATGGCTTTAATGTAATGAAAGACGAAAAAGAAGCAAAGGCAATTGCGAACAAACGTACGCAGTTACAGCGAGAACAGGGAATTCGTACACAAAAACACATCACACTTGATGAGATCGGGCGTCGTATTGCCATTGGAGATTTCAAAGAATTAAATGTGATTGTAAAAGGTGACGTTGACGGTTCAGTTGAAGCCTTATCTGATTCATTAATCAAATTAGGAACTGAAGAAGTTCAGGTAAATATCATTCACAAATCAGTTGGTGCAATTACCGAGTCGGATGTATTATTAGCTTCCGCTTCGGATGCGGTAATCATCGGATTCCAGGTTCGTCCTTCGATGAGTGCACGAAAAATTGCCGAAGCTGAACAAATTGATATTCGACTCTACTCTATTATCTATCAAGCTATTGATGAACTAAAATCGGCGATTGAAGGAATGTTATCTCCTGACATTGAAGAGAAGATTGTGTGTAATATCGAAGTCCGAGACACATTTAATGTAACCAAAGTTGGTACAGTTGCCGGATGTATGGTATTAGATGGTAAAGTAAATCGAAATACCCAGGTTCGTGTAATTAGGGATGGAATCGTTATTTACACAGGTGGGCTTGGTTCACTGAAAAGATTTAAAGATGATGTAAAAGAAGTTCAATCGGGTTATGAGTGTGGATTGAACATCCATAATTTTAACGATATCGAAGTTGGCGACATCATTGAAGGATATGAACAAATCGAGGTTAAGAGAAGATTGAAATAATCTCCTTTAAACTAAAAAATTTCAATTATTTTCGGAATAAGGTTTGGGTTCGATCAGGGCCCACTGAAATCACACTAACTGGGGTTTCAACTAATTTTTCGATGAACTTTGCATAATCGAGAAGTAAGCCGGGAGCGTCACTCATTTTTGCAAGCTTAGTTATATCGGTATTCCATCCCTTTACCTTTTCGTACTTTGGTTCAAAAACAGCTGTAGACATATCGAATGGAAGTTCCTGAGTTTCTTTTCCATTAACCATATAAGATGTACATACTTTTATCTTCTCGAAGGGGCTCAGAACATCAGCCTTCATCATTAATAATTCATCTACACCATTAAGCATAATTGAATACTTGAGCGCAGGAATATCAAGCCAGCCGCACCTTCTGGGACGACCTGTTGTTGATCCAAATTCTTTACCAACTTCTCTTAATTTTTTTCCGTCTTCATCTTCCAACTCGGTAGGGAACGGTCCACTACCAACTCGTGTACAGTATGCTTTAAAAATGCCAAAAACTTTACCAACACTCTTTGGAGAGATGCCTAATCCGGAACACACGCCAGCCGTTATTGTATTTGAAGACGTAACAAAAGGATAAGATCCAAAATCTATATCTAACAATGAACCTTGCGCGCCTTCGGCTAAGACAGATTTCCCTTCTTTTAAGGCATTATTGATAAAATATTCGCTATCAATTAGTTTATATTTCTTGATTACTTCTAATGAAGCAAACCATTTTTCCTCATACTCATCGAAGACAATTCCATCGAGTTGATGGCTTGAATAATCAAATTTATAGAATTCCAGTATTTCAAGATGCTTTTGCTTTAATTTCTCATATTTGGCTCTAAAATCGGGTTCTAAAATATTTCCAATTCGCAGGCCGTTTCGTGCAACTTTATCCGTATAAGTTGGCCCTATTCCTTTTAAAGTAGATCCAATTTTCAAATCCCCTTTCGACTTTTCATAGGCTGCATCAAGTAATCGATGTGTTGGAAGAATGAGATGCGCTTTCTTTGAAATGTAGAGGTGATGTTTGGTCTCGATTTGATGTTTGGTCAAATTAATTAATTCCTTCTCAAAAATACAGGGATCAATGATTACACCATTTCCAATAATATTGATGGTTTTAGGATTAAAAATCCCTGAAGGGATGGTATGTAAAATAAATTTATTTTCATCAAATTCGATGGTATGACCGGCATTGGGGCCACCCTGAAATCGTGCAACAATATCATATTTCGGGGTTAAAACATCAACAATTTTACCTTTACCTTCATCTCCCCACTGGAGTCCGAGCAATACATCAACTTTCATCTGGATAATATTTGTTATTTATTGGTCTGGTTTTTATTATACCTCGATTCTACTTAATTGAGTTTTTCGAGTTTTTGCTAAAGTTAGGCATAAAAATAAAAAAGACTTTATGAATGCAATTTTACAAACATAAAGTCCATTAAAAAATATTTTTTATAATTTTTTATAAACAATGAAACTGATAGGGAAAATCAAATTTTTCAGATCAGTTTTTCTTATCGTCCAAGCACGATCCGTAGAAAGTAAGGGAATGATGAGATATCTTTACATTCAGTAATTTCTCAACTGATTGCTGAATTTCTTGTAACCTGGGATCACAGAATTCCAATACCTTACCATCATCAATACTTATAAAATGATCATGCTGTTTAAATTTAAACGAGCGTTCAAATTGCGCACAATTATTTCCAAATTGATGCTTTGTAACGAGATTGCAATCCAGCAATAATTCAATTGTATTGTATAATGTTGCACGACTTACCCGATACTTATTATTCTTCATTTGAATATATAAGGTCTCGATATCAAAATGACCGTCGGTGGCATAAATCTCTTTGAGAATAGTATATCTTTCGGGGGTTTTACGATGACCTCTTTTTTCCAGATATTCTGTAAATATTTGTTTTACAGTCTCAAAAGTATCCTTTTCATTATCTTTCATAAACGTACCATTTTATCAAGGCATAAAAATACGGAAATTTATTTATATCTATTTGGTATAAATAAGAATAATTGATAATATTTCTCAAATAGCTTATTTTATGACGCTTAGGAAGGTTATTTTATTTTCGTTAAGCGATTGACTCTGCTGATCATTTTGATCTCTTTAATCTTCTTTAACTCATCTATTAAATCGTGAAGATTTTGCAAGTCGTTTACATATATTGTAATAAGTGCGTCTGTAATTCCTTCGGAGGTTTCCAAGCTAAATGAGCGAATGTTAAGTTTGTATTCTTTAGAGATAATTCCGGTAATGTGATTGATCAGGCCAATACTATCAATACTTCTGATTTTAATTCCTGCCAAAAATGCAATCGATTCCTTCTTATTCCATTTTGCTTTTACAATTCGATTTCCAAATTTAGACATCTCCTGTATAGCCTTTGGGCAGTTAATTTGATGTATACTGATTGAATCATCCTCAGAGATCAATCCAATCACATCATCCCCCGGAATTGGATTACAACAGGAGAGTATGCTATAATTCAAATCATTGACAGAGCCACCTAAAATCATTGCTTCAGGCTCCGACCTGATACTTTCTCTGATTTTCTCGGATAAGGTTTCAGGTTTCACATTTTTTGATCGCAAAAATGGGATTGTGATATATTTAGTCCATCCACTTTTTTCGCTGCTCAAAAATGTATTTTTAACATCTTTCAAGCTTATTTTTCCTTTAGCCACAAAATAGAATAAATCAATTGGCCCTGAATATCCGGTTTTACTTTGCAAGAGGCCAATATTATGCGGTGTAAATTCTAAATTAATTTGATCGAAAAAAGTTTTCAAAATCTCAGATCCCTTTTCTTTAAACTTTTTACGATCATCTCTAACTGCTTGTTTAATTCTTGACTTTGCCCGAGCAGTAACAACCAGTCTCAGACGTGAAATTTTCGGCTTTTGTTTTTCGGAGGTGATCATCTCAATTTGATCTCCGTTTTTTAAACGATAGTTTACAGGAACAAGTTTATGATTTACCTTGGCACCAATACTGGTATTACCAATTTGAGAATGAATACTATAAGCAAAATCTAAAACTGTAGAGCCAAAAGGTAAATTTCTTAGTTCTCCTTTTGGAGTAAAAACAGATACTTCATCAGAGAACAAGTTCATTTTAAAATCACTCAGAAAATCTAATGCGTTTTCCTCACTACTTTGAAGCAGTTCCCTGATTCTTTTCAACCAATTTTCTAAGCCGCTATTTTTGTCATCCGACGACTTGTATTTCCAATGGGCTGCATATCCTTTCATTCCGATTTCATACATGCGGGTGGTTTGAATTTGCAACTCAACCCATCTGCCTGTATGGCTCATAATGGTTGTATGCAGTGCTTCGTAGCCATTCGCTTTAGGAATTGATATTCTGTCTCTAAGTTCACCCATTTTAGGGCGATAATGATCTGTAACAATTGAATATACTTTCCAACAATCTATTTTCTCCCTGTCGATCGGAGGGTCAATGATAATCTTAATCGCAAAGGCATCATAAACTTCCTCAAATGGGATTTCTTTTTCCCTCATTTTTTCCCATATTGAACTTATCGACTTATCAATGGCAAATATTTGATAGGCTATATTTTGTTCATTGAGGGCTTTTTTTAGTGGGCTGATAAATTTTCGTATAAATTTATTTTTTTCAACCCTTCCTTCTTTTAATTTTTTAGTAATGGAATTATAAATCCGGGGTTCAATATATTTTAAAGATAAATCTTCTAATTCACTTTTTATTGTATATAATCCAAGTCGGTGGGCAAGCGGGGCATAAAGATAATGCGTTTCGGAAGCAATTTTCAGTTGTTTTTCTTTTGGCATGACATCAAGCGTTCGCATGTTGTGAAGACGGTCGGCCAGCTTGATTAAAATAACCCTCACATCATCAGATAGAGTCAGAAGCATTTTCTTAAAGTTTTCTGCTTGAATTGATGACGTTTGGTGATCAAAAATTTCTTCGATTTTCGTTAAACCATCAACAATATTTGCAACCTTAGCCCCAAATAGCTTTTGTATATCTTTCAGGGTATATTCTGTATCCTCAACCACATCATGTATGAGCGCACAAACGATTGAGGTTGTACCCAATCCAATATCCTCAGCTGCAATTCTCGCAACATCAAGCGGGTGATAAACATAAGGTTCTCCGGATTTTCGCCGATCATTCTTATGCGCTTCAACTGCAAAATTAAATGCCTTTCGAACTAATTTTTTATCCGCCGTTGTTTTTCGTGTATACCATACCCTCAACAGATTTCTGTAGCGCCGTACAATCTCCTTATTTTCCGATACTTCATCGGGGATATACATATAACTTGGTTTAAAATTATGTTAAACAAATTTAAACAAATTGGGATAATTAGATATGATTCGTGAAGAATAAATATTTAAGGACAATTATTCAACATTACAACACATTGTTTTCCTATGCAGAACAATTTGTTATATGGCTAAATATAAAGTACTTGGATTGGGAATAAAGCTATTTTTCAAATCCCATTAATATTCCTATTAAATCTACTACACGATTTGAATATCCCCATTCATTATCATACCAATTAAGGGTTTTAACGATACGCTTACCCAAAACATGGGTATATTCAGGATCATAAATGCTTGAATAAGGATTTCCAACAATGTCGGAAGAAACATATTTTTCGTGGGCATAAAGCAAAACATTCTTCATTTGTTTTGATTTTGAAGCAAGAAGAACTGCTGCATTAATTTCTTCAACCGTCACATCTTTTTCTACTTCAAATACAAAATCCACCACCGAACCATCCGGAACCGGAACCCTGCATGCCATTCCATCCAGCCGGCCTTTTAATTCCGGAATTACTTTACCTACAGCTTTAGCAGCGCCAGTGGTTGTTGGAATTATATTTTCTGCAGCTGCCCTTCCCCTGCGCCAATCAACATGGGGTACGTCTGCCAATCGCTGATCGTTTGTATAAGCATGCGTGGTCGTCATTATTCCTTCTTTTATCCCAAAAGCATCTTGCATAACTTTGGCCATTGGTGCAAGGCAATTTGTGGTACAACTGGCATTTGAAATGATACGATGTTCAGGCAATAATCCTTCATCATTTACCCCAATAACAATGGTATAGTCAATTTCGTCCTTGGCCGGAACAGTTAAAATAACTCGTTTTGCGCCAGCGTTTAAATGTGGGGTTAGTTTTTCGCGGGTACGAAAAATACCAGTGGCCTCAATCACAACATCTACATTTAATTCCTTCCATGGCAATTGATTGGGATCTTTAATACTTAACATTTTCACTTTTTCGTTGGGCGTAATTAAATAATCCCCTTCTAATTTAATATCTTGTCCAAAGCCCATCATTACCGTATCATATTTGAGCAAGTAGGCAAGCACCTCATTATCGTAAAGGTCATTAATCGCAACAACATCAATATCTTTACGTGCGTTTATAATTCTAAATACAGATCTACCGATTCGTCCAAATCCATTAATTGCAACCCTCATAAGGCACCTCCTTCTTTATTTAAGTTTTCATAAGCAGAAATTAGATCAATAATTCTGGCAGCCATGGCTTTCGCGGTATGATACCATGTGAGCGTTTTAACCATTCTCCCTGATGATTTAATACTTGCATTTTTATCGAACACTACTGAATGTGTGTTTCCAATTACATCCGAACTAACTATTGGGTCATCCATCATTTCAATAATCTCAGGAAATTTATCGGCATATTCTTGAACAGCTTTATTAATCATCTCCAGGCTCACTTCATTGTTTTTAAAAATAAGTGTCAAATCCAAAAGTGAACCATTTGGAACCGGAACATTCAATGCAGAACCTTCAACTTTTCCTTTAAGTTCAGGCATAATTTTTTGTATCCACTCAGGAGAAGGTGTTTCGTTAGGAATAATATTTTCAGCAGCTGAGCGGCTTCTTCGAAATTCGGTCCCGGCTTTATCACGTAAAGGCTGATCGGAAGTATATGAATGCACTGTCGTGAGCATGGCATAATCAACACCAAATGCATCATTAAATATTTTTAATAAAATAGCAGAAGCATTTGTAGTTGCTGATCCTGATGAAATCAACTTATCACTTTTTTTAATGGTATGATCATTTACTCCCATAACTACAACACGATCAATTTCGTTTGTTGGCAAATTTGAAAGAATCACACGCTTTGCTCCTGCCAGGTGATGCTTTTGCATAAATTCATGCGATTTGTATTTCCCGGTTCCATCAACCACCACATCAACATTAAAAACATCCCAGGGAATATCTCCCGGTTCTCCGCCCATAACCAATCTGGCTTTTCCGTTCTTTGAAACAAGAAAATTCCCATCCAGTTTTACATCTATCCCACCTTTGGTTTCTGCAACCAGTAAATAGTGTAAAATTTCAGGCCGACCCAGATCGGCAATGGCTACAATTTCAATATCATCCCGATTTAGGCATAATCTATAAATATGCCTTGGTATTTCTCCAAATCCCATTAATCCAATTCGTATTTTTTTCATATAAAATCTCCTATATTTTCAATTAAAAATACATACAAATCCCGAAAGCTTCAATTAACATTTACAAAGATGGGTGAATAAATTTCAGAATGTGGTTTAAAGTTACAATAATTCTGATTGAGAATATTAATTTTAGTCTTATTTTTGCAATTGATGAAAAATACCAGAAACTTCTGTATCATAGCTCATATTGATCATGGCAAGAGTACCATTGCCGATCGTTTACTACAATTTACCGAAACTATATCTGAACGAGATTCGCAAGCACAGGTTCTCGACGATATGGAATTAGAACGGGAAAGAGGGATCACCATTAAAAGCCATGCCATTAAAATGCGCCATAAAACTCCTGATGGTGAATACAACCTCAACCTTATTGATACACCTGGGCATGTTGATTTTTCGTATGAAGTATCACGATCTATCGCAGCCTGTGAAGGGGCATTGCTTATTGTTGATGCAACTCAGGGCATTCAAGCTCAAACCATTTCTAATCTTTATTTGGCCATTGAAAATGATTTAGAGATCATTCCGGTTTTGAACAAAATGGATTTAGACAATGCCATGCCTGAGGAGGTGAAAGATCAAATCGTTGATTTGATTGGCTGTCCACGCGAAAGTATCATTGAAGCAAGCGGTAAAACAGGATATGGAATTGATAAGGTATTAGAAAGAATAGTTTCGGATGTGCCAGCGCCACAAGGAGATCCTGAAGCTCCACTTGAGGCTTTAATTTTTGATTCTGTATTTAATAATTTCAGAGGAATAATTGCCTACTTCAAAATCAGAAATGGTACCTTAAGAAAAGGCGATCATGTTAAATTTGTAAATACCGAAAAAGAATATCATGCCGATGAAATTGGTGCGTTGGTTCTTCAGAGAGAAGCCAAGAATGTGCTATATGCAGGTGATGTAGGTTATATTATTTCCGGCATTAAAGCTTCTAAAGAGGTGAAAGTTGGAGATACCATCACCCATGTTGACCGACCTTGTGCAAAAGCAATCGAGGGATTTGAAGATGTAAAACCAATGGTATTTGCCGGAATCTATCCGGTTGATGCGGACGAATATGAAGAGTTACGCGCTGCCATGGAGAAACTTCAATTGAATGATGCTTCATTAACATATGAGCCAGAATCTTCTGTCGCACTTGGATTTGGATTTAGATGCGGATTTCTTGGATTACTTCATATGGAAATTATCCAGGAAAGGTTAGATCGTGAATTCGATATGAATGTGATTACGACCGTTCCTAACGTTTCTTATAAAGTTGTAACCCATAAACAAGGAACCATTGAAGTTCATAATCCTTCAGGATTACCGGATCAAAAATATATCGACCATATTGAAGAGCCTTATATTACTGCTTCCATCATTTCAAAGTCTACTTATGTAGGTCAGGTAATGAAATTATGCATTGAAAAAAGAGGTACTTTAAAAAACCAGGTTTACCTGACAAGTGATCGGGTTGAAGTAACTTTTGATATGCCACTTGGAGAAATTGTTTTTGATTTCTACGATAAATTAAAAAGTATTTCGAAAGGTTATGCATCTTTCGATTATTACCAATCGAGTTATAAACCTGCCAATCTGGTTAAGCTCGACATCCTATTAAATGGTGAATCAGTAGATGCATTATCTACTTTAATTCATCGCGATAATGCCTATAGTTTTGGTAAACGAATGTGCAGTAAACTCAAAGAACTCATCCCTCGTCAGCAGTTCGACATAGCCATACAAGCTGCCATTGGTGTTAAAATAATTTCTCGTGAAACGGTTAAAGCCGTAAGAAAAGATGTTACTGCAAAATGTTACGGTGGTGATATTACCCGTAAGCGTAAACTTCTTGAAAAACAGAAAAAAGGGAAAAAACGAATGCGCCAGGTAGGTAATGTCGAAGTGCCTCAACAAGCCTTTCTTGCCGTGCTTAAGCTCGACTAATTCGTGTTAGAGTGTTAAAGTTTTTACGTGTTAGCTTTTAAATACATATTTGGTCTTGCCATCTTTTATGAAAAAAAATTATTTGAACACATAAGTCCCAATTATTAGTATTTAATACTATTCTAAAGCAAAGCCAATAATCGGATTTCGTATAATTTAAATATTTTTTAAAAAAAACTTGCTTCCTTTAAAAATAATGTATTATTTTTGTAAGTGAATATTCACTTACTTAATAAATATTAAACATGAATACAGAAATATCAGATCGGCAACAGGAAATCATCAACATTTCGCTTGAACTTATAGCAGAAAGGGGAATTCAAGGATTGACCATCAAAAATCTTGCAAAAAAAATCGGGTTTACCGAATCGGCAGTTTACCGCCATTTTGAAAATAAGATTCAAATTCTTGTAGCCATACTCGATTTTTTCAAAACCAAAACACACAGTTTTTTCACCGATGAATTGAGCACAAATGACAATTCAATGGCCAAAATTGAACGATTATTCTTAAACCATTTTAAAACATTTTCAAAATCACCTTCACTAGTTGCTGTTATTTTCTCTGAAGAAATATTTCGAAATGAAACCGTGCTCAACGAAAAGGTTGCAGAAATAATGAAAAAGAATGCCACTAATTTGACCAATATTATTGAACAAGGCCAGGAACAAGGAGACATTAGAACAGATATTAAATCATCTGATTTATCAATAATTATTATGGGTTCATTGCGCATGTTTGTTAAACAGTGGCATATGTCACATTATACATTTGATTTAACAAAGAAAGGTACTGAGTTTATTAACTCAATCAAGACATTAGTTAGAAATTAAAATCACACAAAATGAAAATAAATAGCATAAAAGACGCCATAGAAATCGATACGCCCCACCGGGTAAATGTTCGCAAACTATACGATAAAGATTCTGCACAGGTAATGCATATAAGCTTACGACCTGGGCAGGCTTTGAAGCCACATATAACACCGGTTGATGTATTTTTCTATATATTAGAAGGATCTCCAGAAGTCTTAATCGGAAATGAGAAGAAACAAGTACATGCAGATAGTCTGGTTGAAAGCCCGAAAGACATTGTACATTGTCTATACAACAATACAGATTCTTTAGCCCGCATACTTGTTGTTAAAGCACCCAAACCTACAAGTCAATCTAAAATTTTATAATTCGAAGTAAATCATTGATCAAAAAAAATTTATTAATCATGTTAGTAAACATTCACATACCTAAACTGTTTTTATTACCTGTAATGGTAATTGCGACAATACTTCCGATGCAAGCACAAGTATGGCAATTGCAAAAATGTATTGATACAGCTCTGGTTTACAATAAAACCATACAAATTGGTAAAAATAATATCGCAATTGGCAAACAAAAATATCAGGAGGCAAAGGCAACTTTAATACCGAAAGTAAATCTATCTGCCGATTATAAGTATTTTATTGATTTACCCTATCAATTGATGCCACAATCTGCATTTGGAGGTCCCGAAGGACAGTTTAAAGAAACTCAATTTGGAGTCCCCCATAATATTGGGCTTAATGTACAGGTGGCCATACCGTTATATAACCCTCAGATTTATGGAGCCATTAAAACCACTAAAATAGCTACTGAACTAAGTGAAGTTCAATACTTAAAGACTGAAGAGGAAGTAGTTTTCGACATCTCCATTTTATATTATAATATTCAAATCTTACATAATCAATTATCATTTATTGAAGGAAACCTAATTAATACCAATAAACTTCTAGAAAATATGAATCTGATGAAGGAACAGTTAATGGTTAAGGGAACTGATGTTAAAAGAGTTCAATTACAAAAAGAACAATTATTTACTCAACAAGAGTTGATTCATATTAATCTTGAGCAAATGATGAATGCCTTAAAGCTCTCGATGGGAATACCATTTAATCAAGAAATTAAAATAGAACCTGATGTGAAATATCAAAATAGTGATGAATATAATAATTCATCTAATGTTGACATTCGCATGGCAAGCACCTATAAAAAACTCTTATCTAGTGAACTTGCTACCTTAAAAAACTCAAGACTTCCATCAATTTCTCTTTTAGGGAACTACGGACAAACGGGATTTGGTTATGATGAAAAGCCAAATGATTTTCTTAAATTTTACCCCGTAAGCTTTGCAGGCCTGCAAATTTCATATCCATTATTTAATGGAACTGTTACCAAAAGAAAAATTAATCAGAAAAGATTAGAAATCCAAAATAGTGAGATGCAATTGGAATTAGTAAAGGATCAAAATGAAATGCTGATTGAT
This sequence comes from Bacteroidales bacterium, assembly GCA_963675215.1. Lineage (GTDB taxonomy): Bacteria > Bacteroidota > Bacteroidia > Bacteroidales. The sequence continues at coordinate 1,451,477 of OY775914.1, read as the reverse complement.
AATGCAAGATATAAGATAAGGGTTGCAAATAGAACCATCGAAACAACATCAGCACAAATAAAACTTGCACAAACGGTATATGAACAATTTATTTTACAACAAAAAGAAGGAACTGCAACCTTAACAGATGTTTTATTGGCTGATAACAGCTTACGAGAGACGCAACAATTATATCTCTCTGTTATCATTGATTATCTGAAAGCCAAATTAGAATTAAAAAAGTTAAGCGGAAATATTTTATTAAAAAATTAAACAACATTAAAATGTGGAAGAAAAATATTATTTACATCGTAGTAGCATTGGCCGTAATTGTCATCGTAGTAATTCGCCTGAAAAAAAACAAAGAAACTACAGTAAACAGAATTTATCAATACGATAAAGAACAAGCCATTAATGTACAGGCTATTACTCTGAAACTTGAAAGTATTAAAAACGACATTTCATATCCAGGAACTTTTGAACCTAACAAAGAAACAAAAGTCAGTGCGGACATTCAGGGTAAGATAAATTCAGTCCTGGTTGACGCAGGAAGTTTGGTCAAAAAAGGTCAGGCACTCATTCAATTAGATAATGCGCTATTGAAACTACAATTACAAAGCGTTGAGATTCAAATTGAAGGATTTGAAGCGGATGTAAAACGATATACCGTTCTTGCCAATGCTGATGCAATTCAGGGTGTTCAATTGGAGAAAACGATATTGAGTTTAAAATCGGCGAAAGTGCAAAAGGCTACCTTACTTGAACAAATCACTAAAACGACTATTGTAGCACCTTTCAATGGAATTGTTACCGCAAAACTGACCGAAGAAGGGGCTTTTGCGGCGCCAGGCATTCCACTACTGCAAATAACAGATATTTCGTCGCTAAAATTCACAGTAAATGTACCTGAGCAGGAGTTGCATCAATTCGAAATAAGTCAAATCTATTCTCTTTCTGCTGATGCATATCCAGAAACGGTCTTATCCGGAAAAGTAATTATGACAGGCAGCAAAGCCAATATGGGAAATAGTTTCCCTGTGCAATTTTCAGTTAATAATACTTCCGATTTAAAAATCAAATCAGGAATGTTTGGAAAAGTTCAGTTGAATAACGAAAGTGAAGAAAAACAGATCATTATCCCGGCTTCTGCCATCGTGGGAACAAACATTCAACCACAAGTATATATAGTAAAGAATGGTAAAGCTACTCTTCAAAATATTACCATCTCAGCCAGATTCCAGAATATGGTATTGGTATCAAGTGGTTTAACCGAAGGTGATGTAATAATCATCAACGGATTTATTAACCTCTTTGATGGGGCAAATGTTTCAATTACGAATTAGAAATTAAGAATTACAAATATGAAAACCAACAATATTATTCAAGAAAAAACATTTGCTTTTGCTATCCGAATTGTAAGTCTCTGTAAATATCTGGTAGCTGAAAAGAAAGAATTTGTATTATCAAGACAACTTCTTCGCAGTGGAACTTCTATTGGCGCTAATGTGGAAGAAGCGATTGGTGGAGTTTCTAAAAAAGACTTTTTAAACAAGCTCAGTATTTCATACAAAGAAGCAAGAGAGAGTATTTATTGGCTTAAACTTTTGTATGCCACAGATTACATTAAAAAGGATGAATTTGAAAATATTCATAATGATGCAGAAGAAATATTTAAGATAATTGGAAAAATTCAAATCACGATGAAAAATCGTAATTCCTAATTCGTAATTTTTAATTGAATAAAAATGAACATCACAAAAATATCAATCAATCGTCCTTCGCTGATCATCGTTCTTTTCAGCATATTCTCTTTATTAGGAATTATCGGCTACAAAAATTTGGGCTATGAGTTATTGCCCGACTTTAATCAACCTGTTGTAGTAATAAAAACAATGTACCCGGGCGCAGAACCTCAGGAAGTTGAAACTTCAGTATCCAGAAAAATTGAAGATGCTCTATCAAACCTTGAAGGAGTCGATTACCTGGAAACTAAGTCCATGCCTAATGCCTCAGTTATTATTGCCAACCTGAAGTATGGAACAGATTTGGACATTGCCATGCAGGATGCCCAACGTTATATCGACAACATTCGTAAAGATTTGCCAGCCGACATATTAAGCCCCGTAATGAGCAAGATTTCTCCAAACGATTTGCCCATTATATCCATCAGCGCAACCAGTGACCTATCCGCCACAGATTTTTATCAAAAAATGAAAGATGATTATCTGCCTCAGATCCAGCAATTGAAAGGGGTTGCAGAAATTACTTTGCTTGGTGGTGAAGAACGGGAGATTCAGGTGAAGGCTAATCAGGACAAACTAAAACTGTATAATATATCACTTTATCAGGTAGTCGAGGCTATTAATCGGTCAGGTATTGACTTACCTATTGGTAAAGCGCAAACCGATAAAGAAAGTAATTCAGTCAGATTGATTGGCAAATTTGCCACGGTTGATGACATCATGAATGTTCAGGTAGCAATGCCTGCACCGGGAATGCCTGTTTATGTCAAAGATGTTGCAAACGTTATCGACGGTGTGAAAGAGATAAGTTCCGTAAACCGCTACAATGGAGTAAACGGAATAGGCCTTTTGCTGAAAAAACAAGGTGATGCCAATGCGGTGGAAGTTTCAAAATTAGTTCATACAAAACTCAAGCAGATTGAAAGTGCCAACTCAAAATACGGAGTAAAATTTAATGTGGCAGATGATTCAACCGACATGACCATTTCTGCAGTAAATTCAGTGGTTGATGACCTGATTTTAGCAGTTATTCTAGTCTCATTGGTGATGTTTTTGTTTTTAAAAAGTTACCGAAATTCTTTGATTGTATCAATCGCAATCCCAACTTCATTAATTACTGCCTTTGCCGTGATGTGGCTGATGGGTTTCACTTTAAACCTGATGACCTTACTGGCCATGTCGTTAATTATCGGAATTTTAGTGGATGATGCCATTGTAATTCTGGAAAATATACAGCGTCACCTTGATATGGGCAAAGACAAAAGAACTGCTGCGTTGGAAGGTCGTATGGAAATTGGGTTTTCAGCAATATCAATAACCCTGGTTGATGTGATTGTGTTTTTGCCTATTTTATTTTTACAGGTATTTGTGGCTGATATGTTGAAACAGTTTTCAATTGTGGTCATCACTTCAACACTTACAAGCTTATTGGTCGGTTTTACATTGGTGCCCTGGTTGGCTTCTCGAATTGGAAAAAAGGAAGATTTACAACCAACTAACATCGTAAACCGGTTTCTGCTTTGGTTTGAGAGGCAATTAACAACATTCATCGATTGGTATGGCCGCCAATTAGAATGGGTACTTAGTCATAAACTCATCTTTTCCGGTATCGTATTTTTTCTACTTATAATGACCGTTGTGATTATGAAACAAGGCATTATAGGAAAAGAAATGATGTCAACAGGCGATCAGGGAAAGTTTCGATTGAATTTGGAATATGATAAAACAACCACCGTTCAGGAGAACAATATCAGAACTCAGAGGATAGAAAACTTTATCCTGCAGCAAACTGAAATTGCTACGCTTTTCAGCAATATTGCCGGACCAAGCACAGGTATTGGCAGTTTGGGAGTTGGCTCAGCCAATTTATCAGAACTAACCATTCAGTTAAAGCCTGAAAAAGAAAGAAGTATCAAAACCGAGTCATTTATGAAATTACTTCGAGAGGAATTGAATAAAGAGTTTCCTGGAATTAATTTTTCAATGGCGGTTTTAGGTTTGCTACCCAAACAGGCTCCCATCAAAATAACGTCGAGCGGAAGCGATCTGGCTTTGGTAATGAAAACAGGAGCTGAACTGAAAGCCGTGATTGAAAAAATACCAGGTGCAGATAATGTTCAATTATCAGTAAAAGAAGGAAGTCCGGAATATAAAATAATTCCCGATAAAGATAAGATGCAGCGTCTTGGTTTGACGACCGCCTATGTCGGGTTAAATTTAAGAACAGCTTTCACAGGAAACGATGATGCCACCTTAACCGAAAATGGAACAGAATATCCGGTTAGGATTTGGTTGGATGATTTTAATCGGAAAAATTACGAAGACTTACAAGGCCTTTCTATCGTAAACCCAATGAACATACCAATTGAAGTATCCCAATTTGCTGAAGTTAGGCAGGATAATTCTCCTTCGATGCTTGAGAGATTGGACAGACAACCTTCCGTAACAATTACGTCCGAATCGTTCGGAAGACCTTCCGGAACCCTGGCTGATGAAGCTATTGGGTTTCTGCAAACACAGCCACTTCCTGAAGGGGTTAAATTAACCTGGGGGGCAGATATTAAGACGCAAAATGAAAGTTTTGGGGCTTTAGCTTCAGTATTACTTATTTCATTTATTCTAATCTACCTGATTATGGTAGCGCTTTATGATAATTACATCTATCCATTTGTTGCCTTATTTGCCATTCCGATGGCTGCAATTGGAGCCTTTTTAGCTTTAAATTTATCATTAAACCATTTAACCCTTTTTGCTCAACTTGGTTTAATTATGCTCATGGGCTTGGTTACAAAAAATTCAATCCTTATTGTAGATTTTACCAACCAACTTAAAGCTCAGGGAAAACATTATAAAGAAGCCTTAATTATTGCAGGTAAAGAACGTATGCGTCCCATTTTAATGACCACATTGGCTATGGCAATTGGCATGTTGCCCATCGCACTAGCAAAAGGAACAGCCAGTGAATGGAAAAACGGATTGGCATGGGTAATTATTGGTGGTTTATTATCATCGATGATACTTACTGTTTATTTAGTACCCATGGTTTATTATATGGTTGATCGATTAAAAGAAAAACTAAAAAAATAAATTAAGATGCAGAAATACCGAAAGTTAGTTTTATTAAGTATTGGAGTGATTTTGTTCTCTTCTTTTGTCACTAATGAAAAAACTTTTTCATTAACAATAAAAGTAAACGAGCTAAGAAATTCATCAGGTGTAGTACAATTTGCTTTGTATAATAAAGATGGTACCATTCCGGATGCGAAATATGAAAAGAGCTTCAAAATATTGAAGATGGACATCAATGATGGTCGTTCTGAAGTCACTTTCTTTAATCTTCCCGAAGGGAAATATGCTGTCAATATTTTGCATGATGAGAATACTGATGGCAAGATGAAGAGAGGGCTAATTTTCCCAAAAGAAGGTATTGGTTTTTCGAATTTTACTGATATTGGCTTATCCAATAAACCATCATTCGAAAAAGCTTCATTCAATTTGCAAAATGATTCAACCATAAAAATTAAAATAATATATATGTAGGATATGAAAAGAGCCTTTTCACTCATATTTTTATTTTTGTTCTCAACATTTTATTGTCTGGGGCAAGAAACTACATCATCACCTCAAATTGGACTTAATATCATCTCTCAGGTAAACCAAGGGAATAGTTATATTACATTTCCTATTGATATAGGGAACATTCAACCCTTATGGTTCGAAGGAAATATTATTCCAAATTTTTATTTACGGCAAAGTCACAACTCTCGATTTATGGGAGTTTTAACTGCTCAAATTATTATTCGGATGTTTCAGGAAAATTCATTTCCGGTTCGCACACCCAGTTATATCCCTCAAATAACATTATATTATTCTTTAGATGATTACAGCAAGTTGAAAAATTCAAGTTTATTCTGGCGATTTGCACATCATTCGAACGGACAAGAAGGAAACTTTTATTTAGAGAATGGTGATATTAATTTAAAGACAGGCAATTTTGCCACAAATTTTGTAGAATTTGGGATTATTAAAACCAATTATAATAGTCGTTTCAATGCCCATCAGTTTTTTAAATCATCCATCGAGGTTCATCCTACTAAATGGTCTTCAAATGAACTAAAAGGGCAATATAGTACCGTTCGTTGGCATAACGCTTTCTCTATATTCAAACTCCCTGCTAATGAATATAAATCTGATAAAAAGAAGGCTCAAATTTCCTTAAAAGGGGAAGCAACCTGGATGTTTGGAGAACTAAATAATTGGGATGGCACTTCTATTGATCGGCTTAACTTAAATTTTACCTTTTTTTATCATCCGAGGTTTTTGGAAGATATCGGCCTATTTGTGCAATTATTTCACGGACTTGATTATTACAATATTTACTTCAATCAAAAACGTGATATGATCCGCTTTGGCTTAATGACAGAGAAACTAAGGTTTTAAAGAGAAACTAAAGTTTTAATTTGATGATCTATAAAATGACAATTAAAGATATTACTACTGAAGATAAAATACTACTTGTTTCTTATGATGTATTTCTGTTATATGGGTTTCATGCCACAACGTTACAACATATAGCAACCGAAGCAAGTGTAAGTAAAGCAACTATTCATTATTACTACCGATCGAAAGAGAATCTCTATAAAAAAGTTGTTGAAATGTTGATTGAACCAATACTTTATCAAGATTCAAGAACAAAATTAGATCAACTAGGGATTGGAGAACAAGAATGGTTCTTAATAACCGAATTGTATAACAATAGAAAATTATTTGAGAACACTTTAAAAGTAATAAGTCCTGATAATTTTGGAGAGATATTGAATACCATAAAAAATAAGGTGGGTATTAAAGTGGATTTTTTAGAGGACTAAAAAACCTAATTCCCGACCTAATACTCTAAAAACCTTAACACTTCCTTTTCAAATCTTAAATACTTATTTTTGTTAGCACTTGTAACAAAAGATGGGTCTTCTCCGTCTAATCTGTTAAGAGAGTAAAACCAATTGAATGACAGTTTCTGAGTATAATAATTGTGTTGACAAATATTCGGATGGCGTATATCGCTTTATTCTTAAAAATATTAAGGATAGTGATAAGGCTAAAGATATTGTGCAAGAGTCTTTTGTGCGCTTGTGGGATCGGGTGGCTGACATTAACAATGCAAAGGCAAAATCATATTTATTTACCATTGCCTATCATTGTTTTATCGATACCATTCGTAAGGATAAGCGAACTGTTTCAATGGAAGAATCATCGATCGATCAACATTCGGAAATGAATACATTTTCGGATCATAAAGAAATAATAAATGAAGCTGTTGAAAAGCTTCCTGAGATTCAGCGATCGGTTGTTTTATTGAGAGATTACGAAGGGTATTCGTACAAAGAAATTGGTGAAATAACCCAGTTAACCGAAGCCCAGGTTAAGGTTTATATTTATAGGGCACGCTTGTTTTTAAAGAAATATTTGGTAAGTCTGGATGTTGTAATTTAAATTAAAAGATGAAGATTAACAGAAATAACTACGAAGCATATTTTGTCGACTATCTTGATGGTCGCCTGGATGCTTTATTGCTTATGGAGTTAAATCAATTTCTTGACGACAACCCTGATTTAAAAGAAGAGCTTGAAAGTTTTGAAACGATAAATATAAATCTACAAGATTCATTTAATTATGCTGAGAAGGAGGAATTGAAAAAAGCAATTATTTCGCCAGTTGGTCAAATTAACAGCAAAAATTACAACGAATATTTTATTGCCTCACATGAAAGTGACTTAAGCATTTCTGATAAAGAGGAGCTAAAATCGTTCTTAAAATTAAATCCTAATCTTCAATCCGAATATAATTTATTTAAAATTTCTCGCTTGAGTCCAGATGATTCCATCATTTTTGCTAATAAAAAGCAATTGAAGAAATATCCATTTTTACTTCTCGAAACATGGTATAAACCGATTGGAATTGCTGCTGGCATTATTTTACTTTTTGGGCTGTTCAATATTTTACAACCTACTTCAACCTTATCACCACAAATTGAAAGAGCCGAAGTACCTTCGGTAATAAAAGGTAATCATATCCCAGGTTTTCAATTAAGTTTTGAATACCCGAGTCCAAGTCTTAGAGACTATCAAATTATAATTCCGCATACCGAAGAAACAATACCATATGAACCCTTGCTCGCAATGTCATCTATAAAGGTCCCACTCAAGCCTCTTATTGCATCAATATCTTATATGATAAACGATATTGAGATTCTCGCAATCAGAAACGATTACGAAGTTATTGCCAAAGAATTGATGATTAAAGAAGAACTTTTATTAGCCTCGTATGGAGAAACGAATCCCAACGCAACCGAAAAATTAGAAAAGGCACTTTGGGCTAAATCATTTGGGAAACAAAAAAGCCGAAAATCTCGTGAAGAAAAAATTGGAGACGAAAACAAAAAAGCACGTGTAAATTTATGGACGCTGGCAAGTATAGGAATTGAAAGTTTTAATGAAATAACGGGTTCGAATGTAAACATCGAACGAAAGCTCAATAAAGAAGGTGAAAAAAACAAATACATCCTTGTGAATGGGAATATAAGCACACCAGAAGTAACAGATCTTCAGGATAAACCAAATCTTTAGAATCCAATTGTAACAAAAATAAACGCTAGTCCGTCCTACTGAAAACGATTAATAATTTAATTTACCTCAAAATGAAAACGCGAAATATTATAATGATCTCATTAGCATTTTTGATGGTTGCCGGGTTGATACTCCCCGCAGCAGCGCAGCAGTTAATGAATGAAGAAGTTGTTAAGGAAAATAGGATTACCGAATCCTTTAACAAAATAGAGGCTGATAATTATTTCAATATTATTCTGGAGCAGGGAGAAAATTCAGAAGTTATCGTAGAAACCAGTAAGCATTTTCAAAATTCAGTCAGAACCAAAGTTGTGAATGGCACCTTAATGTTAAGTGCAAATTCAAGCCCAAGAGTAAAAACATTAAATGTATATATCAGTTCCCCCAGAATTAGAGAAATCATGCTTAATGGAAACTCTAGCTTAAAATCAAAAGGCCTGATTGAACAATTTGAACTAACCATTAAAACCTACGGCACTGCTATGGTAGATCTTGACATTAAAGTTGATGATCTGATAACAGAATCGCATGGCGCATCTGAAATTATTTTAAATGGCGTGGTTGAAAATCATATTGCTGAATTAAGTGGAGCTTCAAAATTAATTGCCAATAAACTTATTGCCGAAAACACAAGCATCGAAACCAACTCAACTGCCAAAGCATTCGTAAATACTGAAAACAGACTTGATATCACATCAAATGAAAATAGCAGGGTTGAATATGGAAATAAGCCGCAAAAAGTAAACAGAAGAAATACCGGTAGAGTTTACAAAGAATATTCATTAGATATAGATGATCGTGACAACGCCAGACTTAATCTTGGGAATTTAGATGTTCGTTACAGTGACTTTCGCGATTCAACTCATGTCCGGATTGGTCGTCATTCATTTGTAGTGGATGAATATGGAAATGCCAGATACAGAAGAATGTACAGAGATCGCTTTAACGCGAATTGGGCTGGTTTGCTGATCGGAGTAAATGGATATTTAACCCCAGAAAACGATCTGGATTTCCCTCCAAGTTATGACTACCTTGATCTAAATCTGGCTAAATCTATTCGATTCGATATCAACCTTTTTGAACAAAATATTCGTTTCACAAAAGATAATCGCTTTGGGATGGCAACAGGTTTGGGCTTTGAAATCCGCAGTTATCATTTTGAGAAAAACGTTAGTTTACTTGCCGATCAACCTCAAATTGAAGGATACTACAATGAAGGAGTTTATGTAAGTAAAAGTAAATTAGCTGTAACCTATGTAAATATTCCATTTTTATTGGAATACCAAACCAACAGTTACAGCAATCGCAACAGTTTTCATATTTCGGCCGGTATGGTTTTCGGTTTAAGAATTGGCTCGCACACAAAAATCAAATTTGAAGAGAAGAACAAAGAATATTTATTGCTCGATCCAGTTACCGGAGATCCAGCTTATTTGAGAACCTCTCCTAATAAAAAACGAGTTAAAGAATTTGGTGCATTTCATTTAAATCCATTTAAAGCAGATGCGATGTTTACCATCGGATGGGGCTGGGTAAACCTTTATGCCACTTATTCGCTAACAACCTTATTTAAAGAAGGACAGGGTCCTGAACTTTACCCATTTTCAATTGGTATAACTCTGTTAAAGTGGTAAAGTTTAATAAATGATCATTGAAAAGCTTCCTGTTAATGGGAAGCTTTTTTTATTTCAAAAAATCACTTTTGTTAAATTTACATGATCACATATTTTTCAGGTATTTGAAATAAAGAATTTTCGTAATTTTACCATCCAAATTTTATTTAAAAACCTAAAGATTCGATTATGTCAGGTCACAGTAAATGGTCAACAATCAAACGAAAGAAAGGTGCTCTGGATGCAAAGCGTTCAAAAGTGTTTTCTAAAATCATAAAAGATATTACTGTTGCCGTTAAGGAAGGCGGAGAGGATATTGATAGCAATCCACGATTGCGATTAGCAATTTCTAATGCTAAGGGTGCCAGTATGCCTAAAGACACCATGCAACGTGCAATTAATAAAGGATCTGATAAAAATGCAGCCAGTTTTTCAGAAACCACGTACGAAGGGTATTTGGCACATGGAATTGCTGTTTTCATCGAATGTACAACCGATAATCTACAACGAACAGTAAGTAATATCAGAGCCATTTTTAATAAATACAGTGGAAACCTTGGAACCAACGGTTCACTAAGTTTCTTATTTGATCGTAAAGGTATTTTTACCATTCCAAAGGGAGATTTAGATCAGGATGAATTTGAAATGGAAATGATTGATGGTGGAGCCGAAGACATCGTTTATGAAGATGGCTTCTTTACTGTTACCACAGCCATGGAAGATTTTGGAGCCATGATGAAAAAGCTGGAAGAATTAAATATTGAACCAGAAAGCGCTGAACTTCAGCGCATCCCGCACGAAACAATTACATTAGATCTGGAAAGTGCCCAAAAAATAATGAAAGTGATTGATGTTTTTGAAGAAGATGATGATGTTCAGAACGTTTTCCACAACCTGGAATTAACAGATGAAATGATTGCAGAAATGTAGCATTTTCACATACCTTAAAAAAGGGGCTATCTAAAAAGCCTATAGGTCGTCATTCTGAATTCCAGCCTGAGTCTGGCAGGTATTTCAGAATCTTAACTGGTTGACTTTGAGATTCCGGAACAAGTCTGGAATGAAGGAGATTAAAAAAAGTTGCCCTTTTGGGACAGCCTCTTTTTATTTAACCAATATTTTATTGAACCCATCATCTTCCAATCTCCAACCATCATTTAATTTAAGCGTCCACCCATTCCCGCTAATTATGTTTTGATCTTCAATTAGATCCATTGCCGAAACCTTTATGACTTTCCAATCAGAACTCATTAAAGCATCGTTATTTACGTCCAAAACTCCCCACAAATCAACTACCCGAATGATATTATAAACTGTTCCATAATTACTTAGGGGCTGTAAGCTTCTTGGGTCAAATGAAATTGTCATTTTTTTAAGATCAAACTTCAGAACCGGATTGTTAATGAATTTATCCATCAACGCTTCAATTCTCACTAATCTTTTTTCTTCTCTCTGCTGTTCAAAAGCCAAAACTTTACTAAAATTATATTTGCTTGCACATGATTCAATATTTAGCTGAGTAACAGATTCCAAATCTATGTCGTAATATCTTTTAAGTAAGTCACCAAGGTCGGAATCAGGGGAAAGTTGCCTATGCCATACCTGCGATTTCGCATCCAACAAATATCCGTATAAGGGCCCTGAAACATAGGCAAATGAACGCACATATGATTTTACCACTTTCCGACTAGAAGTCACTGTTTTGAAATAATTTAACTGATCCTTTTTCTTTAATAAACTTAATTTGAATCCGGTATATTCGGCAATTCCTTCATTCATTTCTAAAATTGCTTCGTTTTCCTTAGCTCCACTAAATAATTCATGACGATAATTACGAAAAATCAAAGCATCAGTTATTGATTGAATTCTGGCTTGTCCTTTTGAGAAAACAGCCTTTTCCAAAGCATTCCATTCCATTTTCAACCAAATACGTGCCTGCATCTCATCTAAATGGCTGTTATTATCAGCCTTTATGGGTAAGCCGATTTTTTCCTGAATACAGTGATAAAGCTCATGCATCATCAGATTTTTACGTTTCAAGTGATCATCTGAAAGTGACTCCCACATGATCATCATCCAAGTTTCTCCGGCCCACTTTATTGCTGTATTTGCGATACCATCTTCGGGTTTTAAATATCCAATAAAGACTTTTTCCTTTTGTTCTAATATTCCTAGTGTATCACTATGGTTTGTAACAACAAACTTAGTTTGCGGATCAACAAACATCATTGGTCCATATATATTTACTCCCCATAATTCTGAGTTGTCTTTATCTGCTAAATCTTTGGCTTCCATAAAATATTGATAGGCCTTTTTCAAATTAATTGGATATTCTTGTGATTTCAGTCCGCAATTCATGGCAAAAACAAGAACAATAATCAAGTTAATTTTTTTCATAGATTATTTTTTTGAATAGACTTCAAAACTACGACAGCTTGGCGTTAAAAGAGTTAATGGACTGTTAATGCAGTGTTAATATTTACAGAAAGATGATTTTTCTTTTACATTTGTTTCATGAAAAAACAGAGAGTTCGAATATCAATCGCTTTGCTCCTTAGCTCAACTCTGGTTTTTTTTGGAATCACTTATTACTTAATATCAAATACCTATCAGCTTAAGAAAAACAGTTTTCATTACAAATCAACCAATTTAGTTTCCGAAATATTTTTTAGCACGCCGATTGATTTTGATGAATTTGAAAAAAATATTGCAATCTACCAGAAGCTTATTACTATCAAAAATTCTAAGCAAGGGATCTCATCTAAATCTGATAGACTAATGTCAACCATTCAAAATGCATTCATTCAGTTAAAAAATATTGATCAAAAAATTGATGAAGCATTTCAACACCAAGGAATTGACATTGGAACAAATATAAGCTTTTCTATCTCCAGAATTGTAAATCAGCCCAATCTTGATATAAAGCAAGAAATACTCGAATCTCAATTAAAAAATAACGAGCTCATTCTCTTTGGTGATGATAAAGAATTAGATCATTCGGATTTCTACACATTCCATCATACAAATGAAGGAATATATTTTCAATCAAAGCTTTATATCAGGTATTCAAAAATCCGGAACTATCTTTTAATGGAGATGAAAGAGTTACTGTTTGGTATTATTTTAGTCATGATCATTATTTTTAGTGTTTTCATTTATACCATACAAACCATTCGGCGACAAAAAAAACTTGCCGATATTAAAAATGATTTCATTAATAATATGACACACGAATTAAATACACCCATTAGTACAATTACCGTTGCTGGGCAAAACTTAATGAAAGGTAATGTTAATCAGAAGCCTGAATTAGTTAGTGAATTAGCCTCAACCATCATTCGACAAAACAAAAGATTGCATAAAATTGTCTCTGAGGTTATGGAAGCATCTCAGCTCGATTCAGGAAACATTACACCCGACTTAAAAACATGTTCTTTACATGATTTAATAAATGAAATTATTGCAGATTTCAAAACTCGCAATCAATATAAAGAGTTGGAAATTACAACAGATCTTAAAGCCATAAACGATATAATTGCACTCGATACTTTTAAATTTACCTCAGCCATCTACAACCTATTGGATAATGCTGTAAAATATTCTAATAATCCGCTCAAAATAAATATCTCAACTAAAAATGACGAAAACTGCATTGTTTTGCAAATATCTGATAATGGGATTGGAATTTCTCCTTCTGATCAAAAAATGATCTTTGAAAAATTTTACCGCGTTCCTCACGGAAACATTCATAAAGTAAAAGGTTTGGGATTAGGCTTATTTTTAGTGAAGCAAATTATCCAAGCACATAAGGGTAAAATCGAAATGAAGAGCCAATTGGGCAATGGAAGTAGCTTTATCATTTATCTACCAAATTAATCGCTAAGTATGAATCACAAAATTTTATTGGTCGAAGATGATATTGATTTAGGGAATGTTTTAAAACAATACCTCGAACTAGAAGGCTATGAAGTAAGCCAACGCTATAATGGTAAGGAGGGTCTCGAATGTTTTAAAGAAGTAAGTTTTGACCTGTGTATTTTAGATGTGATGATGCCTGAAATGGATGGGTTTTCACTTGCCAAGGCAATTAAAATAATTGATATTAAAGTGCCATTTATTTTTCTCACTGCCAAGGCTTTGAAAGAAGATCGTCTAACAGGCCTTAAACTTGGCGCTGACGACTACATCACAAAACCATTTGAAGCTGATGAGTTGGTTTTGCGAATAAAAAATATTTTAAATAGAAGTGAAAAGCCTAAAAACTCGGACTTACTTGAAATTGGTGAATATTTGCTTGATTTTGAAAACCTGAAATTAAAACACACAAACGAAGATCAATTTCTTACACTTAAGGAAGCTGAATTATTAAAATTTTTGATCTTACATAAAAATCAGTTGGTTAAGATTACAACGATTTTAGAAAGTCTTTGGGGAGAGGATGATTATTTTCTTGGTCGAAGTATGAATGTTTTCATCAGTCGACTAAGAAAATATCTTAGATTTTCCCCACAAATTTCTATAGAAAATATTCGCGCTGTTGGATATATCTTAAAAGACCAGTAAAATTGAGCTTTATAACTCCTTCACAATTTTGTAAGTATCCTGAGCAATTACCAGTTCTTCATCCGTTGGAATTACAACTGTTTTCACTTTTGAGTTTTTCGTAGATATTTCAATCTCCTTACCTCTTTTTCCAGCATTTAATTCAGCATCAAACTCAAGGCCTAAAAATTCAAAATCCTGACAGATATTTTCTCTGGTTTCGGGGCCGTTTTCACCAATACCACCCGTGAACACAATGATATCAACACCGCCCATTGCAGCCGCATATGAGCCAATGTATTTCTTAACCCGATAGTGATACATATCAAGTGCCAAAGCCGCTCTCTTATTACCTGCAGCTTTAGCCTCTTCAACTTCTCTCATATCAGATGAGACTCCAGAAATTCCGAGAACACCACTTTTCTTGTTAACTAAATCACTTGCTTCGGCAATTCCTAATTTCTCTTTATCCATAATATAAAAGAGAGCTCCAAGATCAAGATCTCCAACACGCGTACCCATCATCAATCCTTCAATTGGAGTTAAGCCCATGGAAGTATCTACAGATTCACCATTTTTAACAGCTGCTATCGAAGCTCCATTACCTAAATGACAAGTGATAATCTTTTGTGTTTTATAATCTCTTTCTAAAAACTCACAGGCTCTTTTTGACACATAACGGTGACTTGTTCCGTGAAAACCATAACGGCGAATGCCATATTTTTCATAAAGCTCATAAGGTACTGCATAGGTAAAAGCCTTAGCAGGCATGCTTTGATGAAAGGCTGTATCGAAAACACCTACTTGAGGAACATCAGGTAACAATGCTTTCATGGCGGCAATACCCACCAAATTTGGAGGATTATGCAGTGGTGCTAAATCAATACACTCTTCCATTTTGCTAATTACTTCCTTCGTAATCAGTACACTTGAATTAAACTCTTCTCCACCATGAACCACACGATGACCAATTGCGGTAATTTCATTCAAGTCATTTAAACAACCATCTTCAGAACTGGTTAAAATATTTAATACCTTTTCGATTCCTATTTTGTGATTTTCTATGTCAAGCTCAAGTTTTATCTTCTTCCCATCAAAACGTTCGTTTTTTACAATTGAGTTTTTTAGTCCAATTTTTTCAATAATTCCTTTTGCTAATAATTCTTCTTTCTCAATATTAAATAATTGATATTTAATGGATGAGCTCCCACAATTCAGTACTAAAACTTTCATTCCTTTTTATTTAAATTTATGCTGTTGTTTAACTTCTAACAAATGGACTGTAATTTCCTAAAACACCTAAGTTTACGCCCCACTCATCATTCATTTTTTTCAAGCTGCAAAATTACGTATAAATAGCTGATTAAAATCTACTTTTTCTGCTTTTATTTATAGATGTTTTTATAAAATAAAATGACTCTAAATAAGTAGGTTGCAAAGCAGTTCCGATACACTTACCGCTGACTTTTAAGGCATTAAAACAATTTGCTTTACTACCCTCAATATTTAGAATTATTCTTTAAAATGGATGCTTTTATTTAGAGTGAATATACCTAAAGAATAAAAAAAATTGTCTTATATTTGGGTCTTTATAAGAAAAAAAGAATAAGAAGTTAAACAAATATTTAATTTTTTTTAACCATATTGTTAATTTTTTAACAACTGTAATAAACTGAAGACCAATCTATTTACAATATAATCACAACTTAATTAAATAATTTTTCATTATGACAAACAAAATTACATCCTTAAGTGAGTATTTACAGGCATACAAGGAAAGTGTAGCAGACCCAGAAGGATTTTGGGCGAAAATTGCAGAAGATTACTATTGGCACAAAAAATGGGACAAAGTTCTTGAGTGGGATTTTATTGGACCTGATGTAAAATGGTTTCTTGGAGGTAAACTAAATATTACTGAAAATATTTTCGAAAGAAATTTATTTACTAGAAAAGATCAAGCAGCTATCATTTGGGAACCAAACGACCCAAAAGACGAGACTGTAACTTTAACATACATGGAGCTTTTTGAAAAAGTTAACCAATTTGCAAATGCTTTAAAAGCACAAGGAGCAAAAAAAGGTGATCGTATCACTTTATACCTACCTATGATTCCTGAGCTTGCAATTGCAATGTTAGCTTGTGCAAGAATTGGTGCCATACACTCTATCGTATTCGCTGGTTTCTCAGCCAATGCCTTGGCTGATCGTATCATCGACGGTACTTCTAATATCGTTGTTACTTCTGATGGTGGATATCGTGGAACAAAAACTATTCCGCTAAAAGCAATTGTAGATGAGGCACTGGAAACTTGTCCTACCGTTGAAAAAGTAATTGTATTCAACCGTACCGACGACGAAGTTACCATGAAAGCTGGTCGAGATATTTGGTGGCACGATGCTATTAAAGAAGCAAAACTTGAGTGTAAAGCTGAAGTAATGGATTCTGAAGATACACTCTTTATCCTCTATACTTCTGGTTCAACAGGAAAACCAAAAGGCGTTCAGCATAGTACTGCCGGTTATATGGCATGGGCCGAATATACTTTTAAAAATGTATTCCAATACAGTGATGGGGATATTTGGTGGTGTACTGCTGATATTGGCTGGGTAACTGGTCACTCTTACATCGTTTATGGACCATTATTGACAGGTGCAACAACCATAATGTTCGAAGGAGTTCCAACCTGGCCAGATGCAGGACGTTTCTGGGAAGTAGTTGAGAAATATAAAGTCACACAATTCTATACTGCACCAACTGCCATTCGTGCATTGGTAGCTCAAGGAGATGACTACGTTACAAAATATGATTTATCATCATTAAAAGTGCTCGGTACAGTTGGTGAACCAATTAACGAAGAAGCTTGGCGTTGGTATCATGATGTTGTTGGTGGCGGCAGATGTCCTATCGTCGACACCTGGTGGCAAACTGAAACAGGCGGAATTATGATTACTCCACTTGCAGGAATTACGCCAACCAAACCAAGTTTTGCAACTTTACCATTGCCAGGTGTTCAGCCAATCTTAGTTGATAATGAAGGTAATGAGTTACACGGCAACAGTGTTGAAGGTAACTTATGTATCAAATTCCCATGGCCTGGTATGATTCGATCTACTTATGGAGATCATGAGCGATGTAAACTAGTTTATTTCTCAACTTATAAAGGATTATACTTTACTGGCGATGGAGCAAAACGTGACGAAGAAGGCTACTACAGAATCATGGGTCGTGTGGATGACGTAATCAACGTTTCTGGTCACCGTATCGGAACTGCGGAAGTTGAAGATGCCATTAACCAGCATCCAAAAGTTAATGAATCAGCAGTTGTTGGATATCCTCACGCAATTAAAGGTTCAGGAATTTACGCTTATGTAACTTGTGAAGAATTAACAGATGCAGAAAAGTCAACAATTGAAGCTGAAATCAGAGCAACCGTTACTAAATTCATTGGGCCAATAGCAAAACCAGATATGATTCAACTGGTAACAGGTTTACCAAAAACCCGTTCAGGAAAAATCATGCGTAGAATCTTACGTAAAATTGGTGAAGGTGATGCTTCTAACCTCGGCGATACTTCTACCCTGCTCGATCCCGGTGTTGTTGAAGACATCATTGATGGAGCTAAAGTTGAAGTTAAACGATAATGAATTTCAATGATTAAATAAACAAAAGCACTTCGGAATTTTTTCTGAGGTGCTTTTTTTGTTTGAAAAAAAACTAGAATTCAGTAGTTTGTAGTTAGTATTAAGGATGAAACCATCAAAGTCTTTTCAGGATGTTGTAGTTTGGCAAAAAGCGCATCAGTTAGTACTTGAGATTTACAAAGAATCGAATCAGTTTCCTAAAGAAGAATTATTTGGTTTAACATCACAATTACGACGAGAAGTAGTTTCAGTCCCAGCAAATATTGCAGAAGGGTTTAAAAGAACAGGAATTAATGATAAAATTCGATTTTATAATATTGCTCAATCCTCGTTAGAGGAGGTAAAATATTTTCTAATCCTAAGTAAGGATTTGAACTACATAAAAACAGATGACTCTTTAATGTTAGCTAATGAAGTAGGCAGAATGCTTGAGATTTATTCAAAAAAAACAAAAGCAAGCAAACCATCTACCAAATACTAACTACCAACTACTATTAAATAAAACATCAAATATTAACCTAATTAAAAATAATTAAAATGGAAAAAAAAGTAATGAACCGATGGTTAGTTGTTGTTGGAGCAATCTTAATTCAATTAGCATTAGGAGCAATTTATGCATGGTCCGTATTCACACCTAAACTAACAGCGGTAGATGGTGCTTATCAATTTACAGCTGGTGAGGCAGCTTGGATTTTTTCGGCAGGTCTCTTCAGTTTTGCTCTTGTGATGATTTGGGCTGGAAGAAAGCTAAGCTCAATAGGGCCACAAAAACTCGCAATATATGGAGGTTTAACACTAGGAATTGGTTATGTTTTAGCTGGATTCTTTGGAGACTCTTTCATTGCCCAATTAGTTTTTATCGGAATTATTGGAGGTGCAGGTATTGGTATGGCATACGTAGTTCCCATTGCCGTTGGAGTTAAATGGTTTCCTGATCGAAAAGGGATGTTAACTGGACTAGCAGTAGCTGGCTTTGGATTTGGTGCTACTATTTGGGTCAAATGGGCAGGCTCTTGGGGAGGCGGACTACTTAGTAATCTGGAAATAGCTGGATTTGATGGAGTACGAAGTGTATTCATTTTGTATGGAATTATCTTTGCTGCAATGGTTATTCTCGGTAGTTTAGTAATGAAAGATCCTCCATCAGGATGGTTACCAGAAGGTTATACTCCACCCGCAAAATCTGATGATAAAGCGACAGGAATAATTGAATTTGACTCTGCTGAAATGATCAGAACACCCCAATATTATATGTTATTCATTACCTTTGTTTTCTCAGCGCTGGCTGGATTAATGGTTATTTATTGCATAAAACTTTTTGGTATTGATGCATTAACATATTCAAAATTAGGTTCATTAGATCCTTCAAATGCTGATTTTCTAACTACCAAAGAATGGGCAAGTGCAATTGCCGGAACTGCGATGGCAACTTATGCTATCCTTAACGGATTAGGACGTATTGTTTGGGGAGTAGTATCAGATAAAATTGGGAGAAGAATTTCAATTTTTCTAATGAGTTTAATTCAAGGGATCATCATGCTTCTTCTATTTAAACTTGGAGGATCTGTTGTTGGATTTATCGCAGCTGCAGCAATTATAGGATTTAACTTTGGTGGTAATTTTGCTTTGTTTCCAGCCGCAACTGCCGATTTCTTTGGCAATAAAACTGTTGGAAGAAATTACGGTCTGGTGTTTTTCGCTTATGGAATTGCTGGAATTGCAGGCCCTCAAATTGCTGGTTACTTTAAAGATGCCGCAAGTGGAGCCACTACTCCAGCTGCATGGTTAACACCATTTATTATTGCAGGAGTTGCTTGTCTCCTAGGTGCGTTCATTATTCTCTTTACTAAAACACCCAAAAAAGCATAATTAAATTACAACTAACTATCTAAATAAACTGCGAAAAGCCCTGAAAATTCAGGGCTTTTTTTAATGCTTCTATAAAAAAAATAATTCTGAATTTAGAAAGACTATTTTTTATTAAAATGTGAAAAATTAAGCATTTTACCGAGATTTATTTAAACTTTAGTTTTGTACTTTTGTGAAACGATTAACAACAATCGATAAAACAATCAAATTATGAGTATTCGAAAACTATACAACATTTTCAGACCTAAAAGAATTGCTATTGTCGGTATTCCATCCGACCCCATGAGTGTTGGAGGAACAACTTTAAGTAACCTGGTTAGAGGCGGTTTCAGAGGCGTGGTTTATCCTGTAAACCCAAAGTATGAGGCTGTTATGGGAATTCCATGTTATCCCAATGTTAAAAGCCTTCCCAAAACCCCTGATCTCGCCGTAATAACAACCGGTTCAAAATTAGTTCCACAATTGGTTGACGAATGCGGTGAAGCAGGTATAAATGGGGTCATTATTATGACTGCAGGATTCGAAGAAATTGGTGAGAAAGGACGATTGCTTCAGGAGGAAGTAAAAAAGATAGTTCGTAAATATCCCGACATGCGAGTGATTGGTCCGAACTGCATGGGAATAGTGGCTCCATATTTGGATATGAATTTGAGCTTTGCCCGAAACGTACCTAAAAGAGGTCATGTCGCCATGATTTCACAATCTGGAGCCTTAGGAGCTGCTCTGTTGGATTGGGCCAACGAAGAAAATATAGGATTCTCATATTTTGTTTCCATTGGTAACGCCATGGATTTAAGTTTCGGTGAATTAATCGACTATTTCGGACAGGATGCAAACACTAAAACAATTTTGCTTTATGTTGAATCCATTAAAAATGTACGGAAATTTATGACTGCAGCCCGTGCTTTTGCGCGTAAAAAGCCAATCATTGTTTATAAAGCAGGTCGCTTTCCAGAATCTGCTCAAGCTGCTTTTTCTCATACCGGTGCGCAGGCCGCTGAAGATGCAGTTTATGACGCCGTTTTTCGCAGAGCTGGAATGGCCAGGGTATACAATATCGGAAACATCTTCAATTTTACGGATTTAATCGGAAGAAAACACATCCCCAAGGGGTCAAACCTTGCCATTGTAACAAATGCAGGTGGTCCAGGTGTCATGGCTACCGACAACTTAATTAGCATGAGAGGCGAATTAGCACAATTAGCTGATGAAACCATCGAAAAACTCAATGCAATCCTACCTGCCTTCTGGACACATGGAAACCCTATAGATGTTATTGGCGACTCAAATGCAAGCAGGTATTCTGAAGCTACAAAGATTGTTCTAGAAGATGAAAATGTTGATGCGGTGCTTGTTATTTTGACACCACAGGCCATGACTGAGCCTACAGAAACAGCTAAGCAAATAGTTCAAATTGCAAAAGAATATTCAAAACCAATTATGGCTGCTTGGATGGGTGGAAAAAGCATTAGGGAGGGCATTGAAATCTTTAATAAAGGAGGGATTTCAACCTTCCAAACCCCCGAACATGCCATCGAGGCGTTTATGACTTTAGTTCGTTATTCAAGAAATTTAAATGCTTTATTTGAAACTCCTAAAGATATCCCTGTTCACTTTACTTACGATCGACATAAATTACGCGAGGAATTCAATCAACAGATGCTTTCAAAAGGAAATATTTTAACCGAAAGTGATTCGAAAAATTTTCTGGAAACATACGGGATTAAAACAGCCAGCCCAACAATTGCATTAAGCGAAAGAGAAGCAATAGCAGCTGCTAACAAAATGGGCTTTCCAGTAGTGATGAAAATCTTATCATCCGATATAATACATAAAGCAGAAGCCGGAGGAGTAATTCTAAATATTGGTAGTGAGAAGGATGTCAAAATTTCTTATCGCAGCATCATGCGAAATATTACCAATCAACATCCAGATGCTAAAATTGAAGGGGTCACCCTTCAAGCAATGGCAAACTCAAAAGGCGGAATTGAAATGATATTGGGAATAAAGAAAGATCCTGTTTTTGGAACCGTAATACAAGTGGGAATGGGCGGTGTTGGCTCTGAATTATACCAGGACATTTCACTAGGTTTTCCACCGCTAAATGAAAGATTGGCTCGTTTACATTTAGAGAACTTAAAAATTTACCCTTTATTGAAAGGTTATAAAGGTTCTAACCCAAAAAATATCGACAAGTTAATCGAAACCATGATCAGGCTTTCATACATAGCAGCAGATTATCCTGAAATTGAAAAATTAGATATTAACCCATTATTGGTTTCGGAAAATGAGGTTATCGCATTGGATGCAGGGGTAATTATCGATAAATCAATTATTGAAAACCCAATTCCAAAATATTCACATTTGGTCTTGCATCCCTACCCCGAAAAATATGTGAATGCTAAAAGATTGAATGATGGAACGCATGTTATCTTGAGACCTATTAAACCTGAAGATGAACCCATGTGGCTTGATCTTTTATCCAGCTGTTCGAAAGAGGCCATTTATTCAAGATTTAGATATAATTTTCATTACGATTCGCACGAAATTGCGACTCAGTTTTGTTATATCGACTATGCCCGAGAAATTGCAATTGTAGCTGAAATCATGCATGAAGGTGAACGAAAATTAATCGCCGTTGGCAGGTTGATTGCCGATCCGGATCATGAGACTGCAGAATACGCTATACTTATTACGGATGATTGGCAACGAAAAGAGTTGGGAGTAATCATAACAGAATACTGTTTGGAAATAGCGAAAAACTGGGGTTTAAAGCAGTTCTTAGCCCAAACCACCAAGGACAATCAACCCATGATTTCTGTATTCAGAAAGATGAAATTTAAAATTAAATTTAATGCCGACTCAACTGTAGATGTTTCGAAAGATTTGGTTTAAATGAAACATTAATAGGAACTATTTCAATCTTTGTGAAATGAAGCACAGGTTAACTTATGCTTGACCAATCAAAAATAGAAGAAGCAGCTGAAATAATCAGAAAAGCAAAATATGCAGTTGCTTTTACGGGTGCTGGCATTTCTGTTGAAAGTGGCATTCCACCTTTCAGAGGTAAAAACGGATTGTGGCATAAGCATGATCCAATTTTCGTTGAAATTGAATATTTCCAAAAAAAACCACTTCAATCCTGGCAAAAAATTAAAAGCGTTTTTTACGATATGTTTGACAAAGCCGAGCCAAATGCAGCGCATATTGTGTTGGCTAAAATGGAGAAAAGAGGTTTTCTCGAAACCATCATCACTCAAAATATAGATAACCTTCATCAAAAAGCTGGCTCGAAATATGTTTATGAAATTCATGGAACCAGTCGTACCTTATCTTGCCAAGAGTGTTCTTCCGAATACGAATTAAACTTTGTTGATTTGAATTTCCTGCCACCTACCTGTTATGTTTGTAAGGGGATTCTAAAACCAGACATTGTTTTCTTTAATGAAAAAATACCACCTTTTGCATTAAAAAGGTCAAAAGAAGAAAGCCTGAAAGCCGATGTTTTAATTATCATAGGAACCAATGCAGAAGTGCTTCCGGCGGCTGATATCCCGGTAAAGGCAAAAGAGAATGGGGCTGTGATTATTGAAATAAATATTCAGGAATCACACTTTACACATACCATCACAGATATTTTCATAAAAGGTAAGGCATCAGAAGTCATGTCGAAAATCGGAGATTACTTGTATTTATAATCTTAGTTTACTGAGGAATAATATTCAGGCAAATATTCTTAAATATTTCTTCTATTGATCCCTCACCTTTAACTTTATACAATTTGCATTGTTTGTCGTAATAATCTAATAAAGGAGATGTTTGATTTTTATACACATTTAATCGCGTGCTTATGGTTTCGGCATTATCATCTTTCCGGCCTTCAATTTCAGCTCTTTTAAGCAATCGGGAGATAACCTCATCATCTTCAACTTCTAAGGAAACGACCTGACAAATATCTGATGCTACTTTAACCATTAATTCATCGAGTGCTTTCGCTTGCACAGTTGTTCGTGGAAATCCGTCAAAAATAAATCCTTTAACCTCCTTGTTATTATCAATTACCGAATGCAAAATTTCAATCAGCAATTCATCCGGAACCAATTCTCCGGTAGTCATAATTGCCTGGGCTTTTTTCCCAAGTTCAGTCTGCAGTTTAACTTCACTGCGAAGTATATCGCCGGTTGATACATGCATTAAATTGAATTTTTCGGCTAGTTTTTTTGATTGGGTCCCTTTGCCCGATCCTGGAGGTCCAAAAAGAATTAAATTAAACATAAGCTAGATTATTAAGGTTAGAAAATAAATCTGGTTAAAAATTAAAATCCTTAACCAAAACAAATATAAGGATATCGCATACATTGTTATAGCAAATTAATGATTAATTTTGAAGGATCGCATATTTATAAATAATCTAATTTATCGGCAGTTGGCAAAGCAAGATACCATACTAAATACGATACCACCATCAACTGTTTTTAATGACTCATCATGGGTACACCAAATTGATACATCTCTAATCAAGTCGGATAGCATTGCTTTAATTCCAATCAATACGGGCGTCCCAAACCGTTTCATTACTGAAAAAGATGTAATAAAAAATCTGCCGGAGAGTACAACGCTATCCTTGGTTCCCGAATGGATCACTTTTTTAGTTTTCGGCGCATTTATATTACTGGCCATCTTAAATTTTTTACACCGTAAAAACCTACTCCAAATATTTCGAGCAACACTTGGTTCAAAACAAACACTCCAATTAATCAGAGATGGCAATCCATTGCGTAAACGGTTTATGCCCATCCTATCTCTGATTTATTTAATCGCAATTCCATTGTTATTTTATTCAATAATTGAAAGCTATTCTAAAATTAAACTTGGAATTTTGAGCGAAGCAAATTTGTATTTTGTTTTATTTTTTCTTCTAATCGGGTTTTTTATATACAAAGTAGTATTCATAAAATTAATGGCCATTTTATTTCAAACTCAAAAAGCCTCATTTGAACTATTAATAAATATTATCATTTTTAATCAGGTACTTGGCATAATAATTCTTCCTTTCATTACACTATTCATTTACACCCAACTTATTATTTTCCTGCAAATATCAATTGCTATATATGTCATTGGAATTGTGTTACGATTATTTCGTGAAATACAAGTTGGTATGTCGCAATCAATTTTTTCAATTTTGCATTTATTTTTATATCTTTGCACGCTGGAATTCATACCTATTGTAATCATTGGTAAATTGATTATTAATAATTACATAAAATAATTGGTATTAATCCATTTTTTTGAACCTAAAACGCTGGAAAATTGAAAATTAAGAATATTCTTGTTTCTCAACCCAAGCCACTTGATCTTGAGAAATCACCATACGGAGATTTAGCAAAAAAGTATAAACTCAGCATTGACTTTCATAAATTTATCAAAATTGAAGGTATCACTGCTAAGGAGTTCCGGAAAGACAGAGTTAATATTTTAGATCATTCTGCCGTGATTTTTACCAGCCGCAGTGCTGTTGATCATTTTTTCAGAATTGCTAAAGAACTCAGAGCTGAAGTACCTGATTCGATGAAGTATTTTTGTATTTCAGAATCAACAGCCTTTTATCTTCAAAAATACGTTCAGTATCGAAAACGTAAAATTTTCCATGGTAAGCAGAATTTTGCCGATTTAATTGATATAATTAGAAAACATAAGGATGAAAGATTCCTGCTTCCTTGTTCTGACATTCACAAAGTGAGTATGTCTGATTTACTCGACTCCAATGAAATTAATTATACAAAGGCGGTGATTTACAAAACTGTTGCTAGTAATCTTTCGAAAGTAGAGATTAATTCATATGATATGCTTATTTTCTTTAGCCCGTCGGGTGTTGCTTCACTTTTTAAAAATTTCCCTGATTACAAACAAAATGGTGCACTCATTGCTGCTTTTGGCCCAACTACATCCACAGCAGTTACCGAAGCCGGTTTAAAACTTGATTTGGCTGCCCCAACAAAAACCTCTCCTTCAATGACCATGGCCATTGAAGAATATATTCTGAAAGAGAGTAAAAAGAAAAAGTAAAGCTTTTATTTTAAATTTGTAACTTCGAATTTTTACAATTCTTATCTTTTTTGATATTGTAATAAATGCAAACTTTTAGGAAGAATGAACGACTATGCGGAAAAAAATCCATTGATGAATTATTCTTGAATGGGCAAACATTTCATGCCTTTCCTTTTAAAATAATATGGCTCACTGTAATAGAAAATAACGGAAGTCCGGCTCGGATCGTCATTAGTGTACCTAAACGCATTTTCAAAAAAGCCGTCCAAAGAAACAGAGCTAAGCGATTAATCAGAGAAGTGTACAGGAAACATAAAACTGTTTTGTACAAGTATCTTTTAAAAAATGAAACTGAAATAAATATTGCCTTAATTTATACTGGCAACAAAATTCTTAGCTACAAAGAATTGGACAAAAAAATAATATTCACACTTGATCGTTTAATAAAGGCACATGAAAAAACTATTAGCTAATATTTTTATCTTGTTGATCAAGTTTTATCAGGGAGCCATTTCTCCTTATTTAGCGCCATCGTGCAGATACACACCTACCTGTTCTGCTTATGGAATTGAGGCATTAAAAAAACATGGCCCATTTAAAGGAGGTTGGTTAACTTTGAAACGATTTTTATCATGCCATCCTTGGGGAGGGCATGGGCATGATCCTGTACCATAATTACTTTTAGAATAAGAAATATGAAAATTTTCAAAAAACAGCTTTTACTCCTTATCGCACTTTTTATAGTAGCAAATATCGGTGTTGTAAACGCACAAAATCAAAATAATTTTGAAATAGCCAAGAGCTTAGATATCATTTCAAATATTATTAAAGAGCTCAATATCAATTATGTGGACGAGATTTATCCGGAAAAACTCATGAAAGTTGGTGTTGATGCCATGCTCAGAGAATTAGATCCATATACGGTTTTTATTCCGGAAGCCGAAATTGAAGAATTTGAAATTATTACAACCGGCTCATACGGAGGAATTGGAGTATTAATTCACCAACAAGATGGAAAAACCATTGCTTCAGAAGTATATCAAGGATTTCCTGCCCAGGTTTCTGGTTTAATGGTTGGCGACCAGGTTATGAAAATTGATGATGTTAGTATTCTAAATAAGATTTCAACTGATGTGAGTGACATGATCAAAGGGCCAGCGAACTCCAAAGTTAAACTCACCGTTAAAAGATACGGAGAAGAGAATTTAATCGACATCCTGATTAATCGGGAAATTATCAAAATAGAAAACGTTCCTTATGCCGGGTTAATTAATAAAAATATTGGCTATATCAAGTTGCTTGGTTTCTCAAACAACGCATCGAAGGAAGTAAAAAATGCACTGAACAAATTAAAAAGTAAAGCAGAACTCAGAGGCCTAATTCTTGATTTAAGGGGCAATGGAGGTGGTTTAATGAGTGAAGCCATTGATATCGTTAACTTGTTTGTTGACCAAAACCAGGAGGTAGTTAGTACCAAAGGGAAAATTGAACAATTAAACATGGTTCACAAAACGAGGTACGCTCCCGTTGATACAAATATTCCACTTGCCGTAATGATTAATTCAGGATCTGCTTCTTCATCCGAAATTGTAGCCGGCGCCTTGCAAGATTTAGATCGCGCTATCATCGTTGGCCAACGATCTTATGGCAAAGGATTGGTTCAAAATGTGCTTCCATTGAGCTATAACACCCGGGCAAAAATTACCATCGCAAAATATTATATCCCAAGTGGGAGATGTATTCAAGCCATTGACTATTCTTTAAAAGATGAAAACGGTCAATTTACACATATTCCTGATTCACTTATTTCTGAATTTAAAACCAAATCCGGACGTAAAGTTTATGATGGCGGAGGAATTGATCCGGATATTAAATTAGAATCCAACAACTTTAGTCAGATTACATCAAATCTGTATGGGCGTTTTTTAATTTTTGACTATGCTACTAAATTTAGGAGTGAACATAAGTCGATTGATACTCCAGAAAAGTTCAAAATCTCAGATGAAATTTATGATGACTTTCTGGCTTACTTAAAACAAGTGGATTACACATATACAACCCAACATGAACGTGCACTTGATTTATTAAAGAAGCAGGCTGAGAAAAATGAATCATTCGACGCCATTCAGAATGAATTTAAAGCGCTCGAAACTGCCATTGAAAAAGACAAAGCTGCTGATTTCATAAAATATCAAGAAGAAATAAAGCGCGTTTTAAAAATGGAAATTGTTTCACGATATTATTTTGCCGCCGGCAAAATTGCTTCATCCATAGAAAAAGACACAGAACTTGATCAAGCAGTTGAGGTTTTAGGAGATCCTTCAACATATCAAACGCTACTGCAACCAAAACAAGACAGGTTACTTGTAAAAAAATAATTTACTTAATTAATGCTCATTAAAAGAAAAATCACGACTGAAACATTTTACTTTGCGTGCTTGATTTTATTGGGGATGAGCCTTTCCCTTTCGAAATACACCACCGGATTATTTCAATTTTTATTGGTTTTTATCTGGCTAATTTATGGGATTAAAACCACCTCTTCTGGAATAAATACAAACTCAATTTTGGAAGTTTGGAGATCTTTTCTGTTGAATTTCTCACTGAAAATCAACAAATTTTGGAATAATAAAACAGCTCTAGTTTTAAGTTCATTATTTTTGATTTACTTAACGGGACTTTTCCGAGGGGGTGACTTTAATTATATTCTAGCAGATCTGCGAGGCAAATTACCTCTTCTCATTTTGCCATTAATTTTAGCCGGTCTTCCATCATTAAACAAGAAACAATTTCATATTCTTTTGTTAAGCTTTGTTGGTGCTGTTTTCATTGGTACCCTATTCAGTGCTATCGAATTATTTGGCCAAAAATTTACGGATATCCGTGAGATTTCCATTTTTATTTCACCGGTTCGTTTTGGATTGAATATCTGTATGGCCATAATAATTTTGGCATACATTATTATTACAAAGAACAAATATGCCAGCGCGATAAAAATCTTAATGACTTTACTCATTTTATGGCTCATTTTTATACTCTTTAAGTTAGAATCAGGAATCGGTATTTTAATTCTGACTGTTCTTAGTTTTGTTTTTGTTCTCAAACAAATTTTTGTTTCAAGGTCCATCATTTTAAAACTAATAATTAGCACCCTGCTCATTTCTGTGATTTTCTATAGCTGGTATTTTATCAACAACGAAATAAAAAACTTTTATTCCACTCCTAAAATTGATTTCAGCAAACTTGAGAAAACGACAAAATCAGGAAATCAATACGTACACGACACGCTTAATTATTTGGTAGAGGATGGTAATTTCACTGGTTTATTTTTATGTGAAAAAGAACTAGAAAATACCTGGAATGAGCGAAGCTCAATCAATTATGGAGCAACTGATAATAAAGGACAGTCACTGCGTGCTACACTGATTCGATTTCTGACGTCTAAAAATTTCAGAAAAGATAAAGAAGGCGTTGAGAAATTATCTGATGCAGAAATCGTTTTCATTGAAAATGGGATAGCCAATGCAAATTACATCTATCATCCAGGAGTAAGTTCACGCATTTCAAAAATTCTTTTTGGTTATCAGGTTTACTTAAAAACTTCTGATCCCGGAGGAAATTCATTAACCAAGCGTTTTGAGCATTGGAAGGCATCAGCTGGCATAATTAAAGAAAACATTTGGCTGGGCGTCGGTACCGGAAATATTCCACAGGCTTTTGATAAACAGTACAATTCAATGCCTTCAAATTTAGCTAAAGAGAAGCGAATGGAATCACATAATCAGTATTTGCATGTATTGTTGAATATGGGTATCATTGGATTCATTTGGTTTTTATTTGCGCTCATTTACCCAGCAATTAGGACAAAGGAAATTCTTAGTTTTCAGTATTTGTCATTTTTATTGATCATTTTGATCTCCATGATAACTGAAGACACCCTCGAAACCCAAAGTGGGGTTACCTTTTTTGCCTTCTTCAATTCCCTATTTCTTCTCAGATCATCTGACTAAAGCAGTTCAAGCAATTTTATACCTAATTTCGTATCTTAGCTTTCGTAATTTTATTTATTATGCAAAAATTTAATCTCAATATTAATTATATTGAATTTGACCTGATTGAAGAATTGGCCTCTGATGAACAAGAACTCTTACAGGCTGCCGAGGAAGCAATTTCAAGTGCCTATGCACCTTACTCAAAATATTATGTTGGAGCGGCGGTACGACTTGAAAACGGACAAATTGTGAAAGGAAGTAACCAGGAAAATGTAGCCTATCCATCAGGACTTTGTGCCGAAAGAGTAGCCATTTTTTACGCATCTGCTCAATACCCCGATCAAAAAATATTGGCAGTAGCAGTTACCGCCAAAGCCGGAGATTTTGAAGTGGACACACCTGTGGCACCATGTGGAACCTGCAGGCAGGTCATGGCCGAATATCAAACCAAACAAAAAACGCCTATGAAAATTATTATGAAAGGTGAAACCGGTAAAATCAGGAAAATTTCAAATGTTGACGACATCCTGCCTTTTATGTTTCATGCGGAAGAATTGAAGAAATAATTACAAATGGAATATTAAAGCCAATTCGGTACGATTGCTCACTTTAACTTTTCTGAAAATTTTCGAACAATGATCCCTAACCGTAACTGGCGTTATAAATAATTTTTCTGCAATTTCCTTATTGGTTTTTCCTTCGCAAATGAGTTGAATAATCTCTTTCTCTCTTTTGGTGATCTTGAATTTTTTAAAAAGATTCTCTTTTCCTGCCAGTGTTGCATTTTTGTTTAAACTACCTACAAATATTTTATTCAGGAAAACTACATTCGCTATATTGAACAAAAATGCCAAAATTCCAATATAAAACATTTGGTCATCTTCATGTATCCGGTGATAAGGAAAATTTATTAATCGGAGTATAAAACCGATTGTGGCATAAAATATCACGAAGTAAAAAACAGGCTTAACGTAAGCTGCCTTTATTTCTTTTACAGTTTTAGCCTTCCTTAAAATCCATAACGAACCTGTAATAAAAGCCATAAATAAAATCAGGTGAATACTCTGCACCGTTATTCCGCCTATGATTAAACTAATTTCAGGATCAAAATCCAGTCCCATCGCAAAAAGTAGAAACAGGACAAATATTGAAATGGCAGCATAGGAATAAACGACATTCAATGCTTTGCTTATCAGCTGCCTGCATAACATTAAAAATTTGAGGGAAATAAAAAGCCTTAAAGCCGCCAATGGGACAATTAGAAACAGAAAAAAGCTTCGGAAATGCAAATCATAAAATTCATGGGTGGTTATCAACTTAAAGAATGCTTCCATCACATGCACAAACACGATCACATTTATGCCAACCAAAACATAGAGATAGGATCTAAATGCTTCGGATTTATATTTATTGAAAAGTACAAACCCGATATAAATGGCCACGAGTCCAAAACTCAAACTAAAAAACTGAACAAAATGTGCTATTTCAATCATTTGAAAGAAGATGATTCAGGATAATTAAAACACTACAAATGTAGGATTTTTAACGCGCTTTTTGCACCATAACTTACATTGTAATTTTGGTGCGGTTAAATAATGTAACTACCTATTATTTAAGTCGTCTTTTTATTAGGTCCTAAGATATAAATAATTAACCTAAATAAGGATGATATTATCATCGCTAAAAATCTAACACATGCAGAACTTGAAAAAAAGCTCACTAAAATTTTACATTAATAGTAACAAATGAAATTGCCAGAGAATATGACTGGGAAAGTGTAGAAAATTAAATTTAGAACAGTCTATAATATGTTAAATATGAAAAAGATAATACTGATTTTTGGAGTTCTGTGTTCTCTTTCGGCTTTTGCCCAAAACACAAAAGAATTGTATATGCCCCGTGAATACCAAAAAGCATATAGAAACGAAACCCGCTCACACGAAGGAACAGCCGGAAAAAATTATTTTCAGAACACAGCCGATTATAAAATCAATGCCGAATTTTTTCCTGAAACCAAATTATTAATTGGGAATGAAACTATAACGTACAAAAACAACAGTCCCGATACCTTATCGCAAATTTTTATAAATCTCTATCAGAACATTTTCAAAAAAGGCGAAGCGCGCGACAGTTATATCGACACTTTAAACATTCACAATGGGGTAAAAATCAAAAACATAAAAGTGAATGGTGTATCTATTGATTTAAATAAATGTGTTTATTTTTCAACGCTGCTTACTTTTCGCCTACCCGAAAAATTAATGCCAGCAAACGAAATAAAAATAGAAATAGCTTGGGAACAAAGCATGCCAAAAACAGGGTTGTTCAGAATTGGCACATATAACGAAACAAGTTCATTCATAGGATATTGGTATCCAAAAATAAATGTTTATGATGACATTGTGGGCTGGAACACATTTGGGTTTACCGGAAATGCGGAATTTTATAACGATTACGGCAATTACGAAGTAGATATAACTGTTCCATCAAATTATCAGGTTTGGTCATCGGGTTTGCTTCAAAATGCCGAACAAATTCTCAGCGAAAAATATTTAGCCTTACTAAAAATGGCTACAAAATCCGATACCATAATTCATATAATTGGTATTATAGACCGCCAGGAAAATAAAATTACCAAACAGGCTCAAAAACACTGCTGGAAATTCAAGGCCGAAAATTTGCCAGATTTTGCTTTTGCCTTAAGCAATAAGTACTTATGGGATGCAACAAGCATTCAAATAAACGGAAAAAGAGTTTTAATTAATTCAGTATATAACCCAAAATCTGAAAATTTTCGATCAGTGGCTGATATCAGCCGAAAAACGATTGATTTTTACTCAAATGTAGCACCAGCGATACCTTACCCATATTATACGCTCACTGTTTTTAACGGCGAAAAAAATGGGATGGAATTTCCCGGTATAATAAATGATCAGGAAGAAAAAAGTATGCTTGAAACCATGTTAATTACCACTCACGAAATTGCTCATTCGTATTTTCCGTTTTTGGTAGGAACGAATGAACAGGAATATGCCTGGATGGATGAAGGTTTGGCTTCGATAATAGGAATTTCGGCATTGGCAAATGTTTCGGGCATAGGCGAGGCTCAAATTTTAAAAATGGCAAATCAAAAATATACTGATCAGGGCGCTTCGCTTGCTGTTGATATTCCCCTTATGTCCGGAACACATCATTTAGGCGATTTTACCAGTGGTTTTTCAACTTACGTCCGGCCAATTGCTGCTTTTAATTTATTGCTTGAATACCTTGGTAATGAAATTTTTTATAAAGCCATCAGAGACTTTGCAAAGCGTTGGGAAGGTAAGCATCCCATTCCTTATGATTTGTTTCATACGTTTAATAAAACAGCAGGCGAGGATTTGGCCTGGTTCTGGAAACCCTGGTTTTTTGAACTTGGCTATGCTGACATTGGCATTGGGAATATTAAAAAACTTAAAAATAAGACCGTTGTCGAAGTTATTAATCATGGTGGGTTTCCAATTCCCATAAATCTGATTGTAAAATATAATGACGGAACAGAAGAAACTTTCCATGAAAAAATGGATGTCTGGAAATCAGGTGAAAAAACTCATATAATCGAAATTCCGAAAAACAATATTCAGAAAATCTTACTTGATGCTA
The DNA here is from genome assembly GCA_963675215.1 of Bacteroidales bacterium. Classification (GTDB taxonomy): domain Bacteria; phylum Bacteroidota; class Bacteroidia; order Bacteroidales. The sequence continues at coordinate 1,417,783 of OY775914.1, read as the reverse complement.
ATGCACCAGAAGTTCATTTTGAAAACAATTAAAATTATAAATATCATGAATTCAAAAAAACAAACAATAAAAGAAAGAGTAATGACAGGTAGCCCTAAACATTTATTATCAAAAACCTCAATTCAGAATACATTTTCATTGAGTGGAATTTTACTTCTCTTTTTGATATTTTGTCTTTGCACTGTTCAAGCACAGCCGAATCAAAAAGCAGAACAATGGTTAGAAGATTTTGATTATGTACTAACCGCACTCAAGGAAAATCATCCCAATTTATATTATAGGATTACAGAAGAAGAATTGCTCAAACAGATTAGTAATACTCAGGAAGAAATTAAAAATGCAGAAACTGACTTAGAATCATTTTATTCAATAAAAAGGTTTGTTGCAAAGATTCAGGATGGTCATACAAGTCTTTCTGATGGTGGGTTTTTTGGTCTCAAAAACTCCCTTTACTCGTTTCGTGCAGAGAAATTTTCTGATGAAGTGTTCTTAACCGCAGTACACAAAGATTATGCTGAATTTTTTGGAGCCAAAATAATAGAATACAATGGTTTACCTATTAACAAAGTACATGAATTAACATCCTCTTTAATAAATATTGACAATAAATTTGGTAAAATTTCTACCTCAACATACTACCTTAGTTTTCCTAAAATAATGTCGGGGCTTTTAAAAATTGACGAAAACGCTGATATTAAGGTCAAAGCAGAATTAAGAAATGGAGAAATTAAAGAAGCAGCTATTGGTTTACTAAAAGATTTTAATCATGATGATTGGCTTACCATTACTTCAGAACTTGGTGATAAAACGCCACTTCATTTAAAAAATCTTATACCAGGTAAGAAATATTATTGGTTTGAACATCTTAAAAGGGATAGTGCAATATATTTTCAATTTAATCTTGTCAGGAATCAATCAAATTCTATGGAGACATGGTACGAGTTTAATGACAGGCTTTGGAATTATATCAATCAGCATGATGATGAAATTAATAAGTTAATTATTGATGTAAGATATAATACCGGTGGAAGTGGTCGAACATTATATCCATTCCTGAATAAAGTGATTGCAAATGATAAATTCAGGGAAGGTAAAAATCTTTTTGTGTTGATGGGTGATGAGACCTTTAGTGCGCCGGTAATTTTAATCAATGAACTAAAAGTACATACCGATGCAATTTTTATTGGAATCCCGCCTTCTCATCCATTCAATTTTTTTAGCAACAGAAAGTATATTGGCAAAGCACCAAATTCAGGAATAACTATCGGTGTTGCCTCACGTTTGATAGATAATGCCTGGAGTAGTGAGAGAGACTATTTCTGTCCTGATATCCCTGCCCCATTCACCGGAAATGATTATTTCTCGGGTAATGATCCTGCTTTAAATATTGCGCTTGATTATGAGCAAAATATGACTTTAAAGGATTATGCGATTGTATATGGTGCTGAGCAAGCACTGGAGTATAGTAAAAAGTGGTTGGATAAGTACAAAAATTTTGAATGGTGGATTCCTTTAGATGCTGAAAAACTTGAAGATAAGATAAATAAAGAAGGAAGTCGCTTCATGTATTTTAATAGAATGAAGGAAGCTTTTGAACTTCTAAAATTGAATACTTTGCTTTTCCCTGATGGATTTAATACATGGGATAGCCTTGCAGAGTGGTATTATATCTCAAGAGATTACAAAAATGCCAAAATCTATTATCAAAAATCATATGATATTAATCCAAAAAATAAGAATGCTGCCAGAATTATTCAAGAAATTGATAATATGAAATGAGCATGATCAAGTGGAACACCAATCAATATGATTATTGCTAATCATGTGAATTCTCACGCTTTATCCAATAAAAAAGTACTGTTTAAAGACTTGTCAAAAACAGCAGGTATTGTTAATGCTTACAATGCCATCATGCTTGCAGAAAGAAAATTGAACAAATGATGAAGTTACCTACACAATTAATATTTTTTATGTAGCTTTATCGAAACTGACAGTCAAAAATCATGCAACTCATTTCAACTAAAATTTGTAAAACCAGCGACATAGGCATCAACGATAATTTATTTGGGGGGATGATGCTTCAATGGATAGACGAAGCAGCTGGAGCTATGGCAGCGTCTACATGCTGCTCCCCAAATATGATTACCTTAAAAATGGACGAGGTGGTTTTTAAAAAGCCAGTTAAGGTTAACCAACATATTCGAATTTATGGAGAAGTCAATCAAATTGGAAGAACCTCAATCTCACTGACCATGGAAGCCCGGAGATTTGATTTTGAAGAACATGATGAATCAGTGGTTTGTTCTACTAAAATGCTCTTTGTTAAAATTGATGAAAACGGAAAAGCTTCGCCCATTAATCCTGAAATTTGTGAAAAGCTCAGAAAACTTAAAAAAAACTAAAATGACTAAAAAATATTTCCTTTTTTTACCAATTATGTTAATACTTTTTGCCTTTAAACCTGATAAACCTGCCTACAAATTATTTAATCAGATTGGGAAAGAGGTTAAATATAAAAAGCTCTTAAAAGAAGCGCAGGAAGCAGATATTATTTTCTTTGGAGAATATCATAACAACCCCATTTGCCATTGGTTACAAATTGAGCTAACACAAGATTTATATAAACTGAAAAAATCAAACTTGGTGCTCGGTGCCGAAATGATTGAAGCCGATGATCAGGATGTATTGGATGAATACCTGAAAGAAGAAATTGACACAGAAACCTTTGAACAGGAAGCTGAATTATGGAAGAATTATAAAACCGATTATAAGCCGCTGGTTGAATTTGCAAGGACTAATCACTTAAAATTTGTTGCATCAAATATTCCCCGCAAATATGCATCATTGGTCAACAAAAAAGGATTTGAAGGTTTGGATACAATTCCCTTAAGCGAAAAGGCACTTATTGCACCATTGCCAATAAAATATGATCCGGAACTCCCGGGTTATAAAGGCATGATCGAAATGATGAAAGATATGCCACATGTTACGCCGAACATTGCAAAAGCTCAGGCCATAAAAGATGCAACCATGGCGTATTTCATTTTAAAAAATTGGCGTAAAGGTCAAACCTTCATTCATTATAATGGCTCTTATCACTCCAATAATTTTGAGGGCATCATTTGGTATTTGAAACAAGCCAATCCCAATTTGAAAATTGTTAGTATTGCTGCAGCCGAGCAAAAGACTTTAAAATCGTTATCGGAAGAAAGCAAAAATTTAGCAAACTTTATTCTGGTAACACCAACGACAATGACTAAAACTTATTAAGATAGACTTTTGATTTTAGGTTATTAGATTAACCCCTTTTCCTTATTGGCATTCATAATTTTAATAGTGTTACTTATTTCCTTCCTCTTCAATGGAAATGTCGTGTAAATGTCGTGCGATTGTAGTTGGATGGTAATCGTTTAATTCGAAATATTTGCCAAAAAAATACAATGAAAAATTTAAAGACAAAATACCTATTGTATACCGGAATTAGTATTCCTGTGATTTTTTGGTCAACAACAATCGTATGTAGCATAATTCTGGCTGATTACAATCATCTTACCAGAATGGTAAGTGAATTAGGAGAACTAGGGACTAAAACCCAGTTCCTATTTACGATTGGGTTAACCCTTTGTGGAGTTTTAACTATTCCTTTTGTAGTAGGTTTATATAAAGCCGGCAAAAGTGTTGGTTTAAATCCGATACCCATTCTTATTATTTTGTCTTATGCTACAATTGCAGGTCCGGCAATATTTCCATACCCACTCCAAATACATGGGGTTTTAGGTATGCCTTCCATTCTCGTATTGCTCTCTCCAATATTAACAATTTTTCTGTGGAATGGTAAAGTCAAACTTGCAAATATTAAGCAAATAGCAGTTTTAAGTATTTTGTTTATGACACTTGGGTTTTTAGTATTTATACCGGATTTTTTAGATGCTTATTTTGGACTTAAACAAAGATTCTTTCACCTTGGCTGGTCGATCTGGTTTATTTACCTCAGCATTAGTTTTATTAAGTTAACCAACACTCAAAAACAATGACTGAGACTTATTAATTTTTGCACTTAACTTTAGTCTTTAGTTATTTAAGGATTTTTAAGATTTGTCATGATCAGCTTCTCCATGCTTTATTTACTTTAGTAGCAGTTTTATCAAGTTAAGCAACCTTTAAAAAAATCCATTAAAAACACCTAAATAATTCTAATCCTAAAATTTAAAAAAATGAACAAAATAATTTTATTGTCAGTTTGTTTATTCACTTCTGGTTTAACGATCTTAGCTCAAGACAAGAAAGTACAAGAAGAAAAAGAACTCATTAAAGAAGTCATTCAAAGTGCCTATGTTGACGGGCTATGCAATAATGCAGATGTTGAAGCAATAAAAAAAGGATTTCATCCTGATTTTACCTTATTGAGCATACGAGAAGATAATGTTTTAGGAAAAACCCGAATAGATGATTGGACTGAATATGCAGTTAAAGACAAAGGGTTAAAATATTCTTTTCAAAATGAATTAACGACCGTAAAATATCAATTTATTGATGTTAGTGGCACGGCTGCTGTTGCTAAAATTGAATTTTATGAAGGTGGCAAATTAAAATTTTACGATTATTTATCCCTGTTAAAATTTGAAGATGGATGGAAGATTGTGAGCAAAACCTATTTTGCATTACCAAAAGATCAAACGAGTGAAAAGTAATCTTCCCGATTATTACAGATTGTTCATCATGTGAATGTTACAGGAAATATACTTTTAAGCAAAAGTAATAAATGCATTCGCCAGGAAGTTCCAAACGGTAACAACCGCAATGGCGAATGCTTTGGCAATATAAAAGTTGATTTTAAACCGCTTAAGGATAAACCACAACATGAACGTGTTAATCCCTAATCCGATAATTGAAATCAAGATAAATTCGGTGTATTCAACCGCAATCTCAGGATTTATACTTTGAAAGGTCCAAATTCTGTTTAAAAAATAATTACTTGATGCAGCCATCATAAAACCAATGGCATTGGCCAAATACTTCTGAACCTTAAAAATTTCCTTAAATAAATAAGTAAATCCGAAATCTACAATCAGTCCCGAAAACCCAACAATTCCAAATTTTAGAAATTTTAAAAGAAAAGCTTTGGATAAATAATCTGACATCTTTGAGAACTAGAGTTGTACCAATAAAACGATCGTTTTTTCATCTCTGACCACATCGACTGATACAATCTGACCTGCTTCCAACTTCTTCAATCTATTCATATAGTCGTAAATATTTTTAACGGCTTTTCCATCAATGGCAACGATGCGGTCGTTTTTTAACAACCCGGCTTTGGCTGCCGGACGATCTGGGGTAACGGCTCCAACACCTAATCCGTTTTCTTCTGTAGAAGTAAAATCGGGCATGATACCAAGGGTAACTTTTAGTGCCCGACCATAACGTGCTTGTTTTTTGGGTCCGGCAATTTGAAAACTAAGTTGTTCTTCGCGATTTAAAACATCGAGAATCACCTCAAATGCGAAATCTGCGACTAATTTTTCGCCTTCAAAATTGATCAATTCTGTATCATCTGCCGGCGTATGATAATCGCCATGAGCACCGGTTGTAAAAAAGAATACCGGAATTTTCTCACCGTAAAAAGCAGCATGATCTGAAGGGCCGTAACCTTCTGGCGAATAGGCTAATTGTAAATTAAATTTTTCTTTGTGTTTATCTAGGATGCGTTCAGCTTCCGCTGATGTACCTGTTCCGTTGATTATCATTTTCAGGGATTCAGAATCTAACCTACCAATCATGTCGAAATTAAACATGGCTTTAATTGATTTAAGATCAACCAAACTATGTTTGGTAAAATAAGTTGATCCCAACAATCCCATTTCTTCAGCATCAAAAGCAATTAAAACAACACTTCTTTTTAATTGATCCTTAATTGATGCAAGCTTTTCACCAATTTCAATAATTCCAGCAACACCCGAAGCATTATCATCTGCACCATTATGAGGGGCACTTACATCCGGTGCTCTTGACCCGGAGCCCTGTCCTCCCATCCCCAGATGATCGTAATGTGCACCCAGAACAATATATTCATTTTTTAGAATTGGATCACTGCCTTTAATTACCGAAATAACATTCTGTGTTTTTACCTTTTGTTGAATAATTTCGGTTGTGGCTAAAACATTAACTTCTAATTGGAAACTTTCCGGTTTAAGCAAGTCATCAATCTTAGTTTCTAAAGTTTCGACTGTTGTGTTTTTAGATGATAAAATTTTATCCGCAACTGCTCTCTTTATATTCAAAACAGGTAATCCTGCATCTGATGAAGTTTTATCAAAATAAAGGGTCACGAGTTTATCTTCTGCATCAAATTTAGTTCCCGAGATAAACAAAACTCCTGCTGCACCTTTATCTCTTGCAGTTAAAACCTTGTCTCTATCATCGGCAAATAGTAGAAATTTACTATCTTCTTTATCGTTTTCAGGATCGCCTCTTAAAATCATCACCCATTTTCCGGCCACGTCCAGATTTTCATAATCGTTCCATTTTAACTCATCGGTACCAATCTCTAATCCATAACCGGCAAAAACAACACTTGTGCTAACAGTTGTATTTTTACTGAAAGAATAAGGGGCAAAATCAATATCCAGTTTTGCTTCGAGATCTCTGAACGAAAGGCTGTTATTTGGTCCTAATTTCACATCGGTTACCACTTCGAAATATTGAAACCCGCTTTCTCCTAACAACATTGAAAATGACTTGAATTGATCTCTAATATATTTCGCTGCCAATAATCCTTGGGGGGTTCCAGATAACCTACCTGCTAATTCATCAGAGGCAAGATATTTAATATGTTCTTTTAATTCAGAAATGTTTATTTCTGAATCCGATTTATTTTGAGCTATTAAACTGAATTTGAATAACAGAATAAATACCGACAGTAGAATTATGTATTTTCTCATATATTTAGCTTTAGTCGTTTAAAGTGATTAATAATAGTTCAAGTTATTGAAAATCATAAAATGCATTAAAATTACCTTTTCCAATTTATGAATTCAAACTTGTTTAGTTTATGCCTTTTTCTTTTTTCCTAAAGGAATACCCGTAGCTCGTTTCTTCAGTTTCTCATTACTAAAGAGTTTTCGATAGGTGATATGTCTTTTAGCAAATTTTCCACCAACCGCTTCATGAATTGCAGCCATCTTAGGATTAAAATCTCCCACCCACGACAATTCGACTTCGGTATAATGGGGTTTCTTTTTCATCACCTTATCCATGTGCCAAAATATACCTGATTCAACTCCGGCTTTTTGGAATTCAGGAACAACACCCATAATGGTAATTCTGGTTCGGGTAATGGCCTTTGATTTTATTAAATACAATAAGCGCAATTTATTTAATAAATGCATTTTCCCTTTCATAGGCTTTAAAACCTGATTCGCATCTGGCAACATAACCAGAAAAGCAATGGGCTTATCGTTATTATAAACAAACCAAATAAATTCTTCGTCGATGAGTGCTTTTGCATCTCTGAAAGAAGCCCATAAATCTTCTTTACTAATGGGTGTGAAATTTTCGTGATGTTGCCAGGCGTTATCATAAATTTCTTTCAAATCACTAAGATATTTATCAACCTTTTTCATTTCAAAGTGTCTGAAATCATAGGCAGGCTTTTGTCTTACCCAATCTGCAATTTTCCAAAAACGTTCCGGAAAGGGAACTGTCATGTCTAAATGATTGGTGACTTGCTCAAAATAAGATTCAAAGCCATAATTTTCGAAGAACTTTCTGTAATAGGGTAAATGGTAATTCATTCCGAAACTGGGGTGCATAAACCCTTCGACTAGCAATCCCCAAAAATTATCGTTTTCGCCAAAATTAATTGGGCCATCAACAGCTTCCATACCCTTACCTTTAAGCCATTCTACACATTTATCAAACAGCATAAATGCTGCTTTTTCATCATCAATACATTCAAAAAAGCCCAAACCGCCTGTCGGTTGATCAAATTTATAAGCTTTCTTTTCATTGATAAAAGCGGCTACTCTTCCAATCAGTTTATTATCCTCATCAACCAATAACCATCTGATTGCATCACCATGTGAATAAAAGACATTTTTCTTTGGATCAAAAATGCCATTTATCATGTTATCTAGCGGGCATACCCAAAATGGATCATCTTTGTAAATGATATGTGCAACCTTAATAAACTGTTTTGCATGCGATTTAGTAGTAACTTCTATCAGTTTCATGTATTTGGTTTTATTGTCATAAATAATTACGATGCACGAATTTTGCCTTCCCTAAATTATCTTAAATTTTCATAAAAAAAGGTATTTAATCATTAATCTCAGGCAGATGATTATGCAAATGTAAAATTATTAAATAAATTTGGAAATGCTAAATACTACAAGGGTATTCCGTAATTGTCTGATTTATTCTAATTATATTTGCCTGAAATAAGCCGACCACAGTGAAAAAAATATATGTACTCATTTTAAAATCTTATCTCGGTCCGTTGGTCATGACCTTTTTTATTGCATTATTTGTTTTGGTAATGCAGTTTTTATGGAAATATATTGACGACCTGGTTGGTAAAGGATTGGAATGGTATTTAATTGCTGAATTATTGTTTTATGCGTCAGCCACTTTTGTTCCATTGGCCCTGCCACTCGCCATTCTACTTTCATCATTAATGACCTTTGGGAATTTAGGTGAACATTATGAGTTGGTATCAATGAAAGCTGCTGGTATTTCGTTACAAAGAGCCATGCGGCCTCTTGTAATCGTTTCTATTCTAATTAGCATGTTGGCTTTCTATTTTTCAAACAATGTGTTACCCATCGCCAACCTCAAATTTCAGTCGCTTTATTACGATATTCGCGAAAAAAAGCTGGCCTTCAATATCAAAGAAGGAATTTTTTATAATGAGCTTGACGGGTATACCATTCGTATTGGAGAAAAAGAAAGTGACGATATTCATATTAAAGATGTAATGATTCATGATCATACGGATGGACTGGGAAACATAAACGTAACCATTGCTAAGTCAGGAAAAATGGAATCAACACCCGATGGACGGTATATGATTTTTACCCTTTATGATGGACATGATTATGTAGAAAAGGTGGATGAAGCAGGACATCGCAAAAACAGACCTTTCGAACGCTCAACTTTTACTGAAAAATACATGAAGTTTGATCTTGGGAATTTTGCGATGAATCATACAGACGAAAACTTGTTTAAAAAGCATTATATGATGCTCAATATTAAACAACTTAATCAAGCTGTAGATTCTCTTAATCGAATAGAAGACGTTAAATTGGAAGATTTTATTAGTTCTTTTCAAAATAACTTTCCAACTTACACCAAAATTGATTCAACTAATTTTACACAAACAGATACGACTGTTGTAGGTGATCTTTTAGCAGAATTGAGTGATTTTAATAAAACTAATCTACTTCAAAATGCATCAACCAATACACAAAGCATTTCCAATACCATCAAATTTACAATGGAAGAAGAGGAAAGAGGCCAGGAAGTTATTAGAAGATTCATTATCACCGTTCATGAAAAGTTTACTTTATCATTCGCCTGTTTAATTTTATTTTTTATTGGCGCACCAATGGGGGCCATTATCAGAAAAGGAGGCCTTGGATTTCCGGTGGTGATATCAGTAATCTTTTTTATCATCTTCCATATTGCATCCATTACTGGTAAAAAATATGTAATTGCAGGTGTTCTTTCTCCTGAGGTTGGTATGTGGTTAGCTTCCTTACTTTTACTACCAATCGGAATCTTCCTTACCTATAAAGCAACCAATGATGCACCTGTTCTTGACGCAGATAATTATCGTAAGTTTTTTAGGGTCATCCTTAATTTAATTCAAAAGGTTGGCTAAAAATCAGCTGGATATATGAAATTTTTATTCCTATGTAATAAATTACCTTACCCGGCAAATGAAGGTGGTTCCATGGCTATGAACATGATGATTGAGGGAATGCTGGAAGCAGGCCATCAAGTAAAAGTGTTGGCAATTAGTTCCTATAAAAATCCCTACGATTCATCAAAAATCCCTGAAAACTATAAAACAAAAACAAAACTAGAAGCCGTTCACTTAGATTTAAAACCCAGGTTAATTCCGGCTCTTTATTGCTTTTTCCTCCGAAAATCATATCATGTCCACCGCTTTATTTCTAAAAAATTTGATGACAAACTAAAGCAGATTTTAAAGGATGAAGAATTTGATATCATTCAGATCGAAACTATTTTCTTAACTCCCTACTTAAAAACAATTAAAAAAAACTCGAAGGCAAAAGTCTTTCTTAGAGCCCACAATATTGAGCACCTCATCTGGCAACGACTGGCAGAAAACACCAAGAATCCAATCAAAAAATTATACCTTGATCATCTTTCCGTTCAACTAAAAAATTATGAAATTGATTATTTAGATAGTTATGACGGAATTATTTGCATCTCGGAAATTGACAAAAAATACTATGCGAATTTCACCTCTAAAAAAATTATAACGGCAACTTTTGGAATTAAGCCAACAGATTATCAATTAGCCAAGAATGAAAAACACGAAACATCTTTGTTTTTTATAGGCGCGATGAACTGGATGCCAAATGCCGAAGGCTTAAAATGGTTTTTAAATGAAGTTTGGCCTGAAGTTCAAGCTAATTTTTCTGATTTGAAATTTAATATTGCAAGTAAAGAGATTCCTGATTGGTTAAAAAAACGTGAATCAAATCAACTTAAGTTGGTTGGCGAGGTTAAAAATGCAAAAGATTTTATTTCAGCAAATTCAATCATGATTGTACCTTTGCTCTCAGGAAGTGGAATCCGAATTAAAATAATTGAAGGAATGGCATCTGGCAAGGCAATAATTACAACCTCGATTGGAGCTGAAGGAATTGAATATCAAAACGGGAAAGACATATTAATAGCTGATACCAAAGCGGAATTTATTGACCAAATAAAAAAGTGTCTGATTGATTCGGAATATCGAAAATCAATCGGAATCAATGCCAGAAATACGATACTAGAGAATCACAACAGTAGCATTATCAATCAAGGTTTACTATCTTACTATCAAAACATTGTAAAACAAAAATAAATAATGAGCGACGATAAAAAAGTAATTTTTTCAATGGTTGGAGTTAGCAAAACCTATCCTCCATCTAAAACCGTACTTAAAAATATTTACCTTTCGTTTTTTTACGGAGCTAAAATTGGAATAATTGGATTAAATGGTTCCGGTAAATCAAGCCTGTTAAAAATTATTGCCGGAATTGATAAATCCATACAAGGAGAAGTTGTATTCTCTCCGGGCTATAATGTTGGGTATCTTGAACAAGAACCTCATTTGGATGATTCAAAAACTGTAAAGGAAATTGTTCAGGAAGGCACTCAGGATATCGTTGATCTGCTTCAAAAATATGAAGATATTAACGCACGTTTTGCAGACCCAATGAGTGATGATGAGATGAATAAGCTCATTGATGAACAAGGAAAAGTAACCGAATTAATTGAGCAAAAAGATGCCTGGGAGCTTGACTCAAAACTGGAGCGAGCTATGGATGCTTTGCGATGCCCCACCGGAGACACGCCTGTTAAAAACCTGTCGGGAGGAGAACGCCGGCGAGTAGCTCTTTGCAGATTGTTGCTTTCTGAGCCGGAAATTTTATTGCTTGATGAGCCTACCAACCACCTCGATGCCGAGTCGGTTGAATGGCTAGAAAATCATTTAAAAAACTATGCAGGAACAGTGATTGCTGTTACTCACGATCGTTACTTTTTAGACAATGTTGCAGGATGGATTTTGGAACTTGATCGTGGTGAAGGCATTCCTTGGAAAGGAAATTATTCGTCATGGCTCGATCAGAAAAGCAAACGCCTGGCCATGGAAGAAAAAACGGAAAGCAAACGGCGCAAAACCCTTGAACGGGAATTGGAATGGGTACGAATGGCACCAAAAGCCCGTCATGCCAAATCAAAAGCACGCTTGGCATCGTACGAAAAAATGCTAAGTCAGGATGTTGGGAAAAAGGAAGAAAATCTGGAATTATATATTCCGAATGGCCCACGACTTGGAAATTCTGTACTTGAAGTTCAAGGTATTACCAAGGCCTTTGGAGATAAATTGCTATTTGAAGATTTAACTTTCAGCCTGCCTCCGGCCGGAATTGTTGGAATCATAGGCCCAAATGGGGCTGGAAAAACAACTTTATTCCGTATGATTATGGGGCAGGAAACACCTGATTCAGGGACTTTTAAGGTTGGAGAAACCGTTAAACTGGGATACGTAGATCAGGCTCATGCCGAAATTGATCCTGATAAAACAGTATGGCAGGTAATTTCAGAAGAAAATGAAATTATCAAACTCGGTGATCGCTCAATGAACTCCAGAGCTTATGTCGCCCGATTTAATTTTAGTGGTGGAGATCAGGGAAAAAAAGCAGGAGTACTATCCGGTGGAGAACGTAGTCGTTTGCATCTGGCTTTAACCCTTAAACAAGAAGCCAATGTTTTGTTGCTCGATGAACCGTCGAATGATATTGATGTCAATACCCTGCGTGCACTTGAAGAAGGATTAGAAAATTTTGCCGGTTGTGCGGTAATTATTTCTCATGATCGATGGTTTTTAGATCGTGTTGCAACCCATATTTTAGCTTTTGAAGGAGATTCTCAAGTCTACTTTTTCGAAGGTGGATATACAGATTATGAAGAGAATAAAAAGAAAAGGTTAGGTAATACTGAGCCCAAAAGAATTCATTACCGCAAACTTAAAGTTTAAGATGGAAGATCCAGAATGAAAGGATATTCTGATTTAAGAATTAATTTTTCGACTTCTCGAGGTATGGGATAAAAACAATTGAGTTTTGAATTTTTTCCAGATTAATTATACCTATCTGGATTAAATGATTTTAAATCTTGAGATGTTTTTTGATCGGTCAGAATTTCTTCAACAAGTTTACCGGTTGCCGGTCCTAAAGATAATCCCATCATGGCATGTCCGGTGGCAATAATTAAGTTCTCATATATACTGGAACGACCAATATAAGGTAAGCCGTCTGGAGAGGTTGGCCTCAAAGCACTCCAAATTTTTTCATCAGTCGGATAATCAAATTTTAAGTCGGGATAATACGCGGGCATAGATTTTAGAATTCCTTGAACTTTTCGCTTATTAATACTTTGTAAATCAGAGCCAATTTCCATGGTTCCACCAACCCTTAAGTTTTTTCCCATCGGTGTAACAGCTACTCTACCTTCAATTAAGAGTGCCGGATATTTTGGTTTTATGTTAAGTTTCTCAAAGGTCATGCTGTAACCTTTTCCTCCTTGCATGGGAATTTTGAGCTTTAGTTTTTTGGCCAATTCCTGAGAGAAGGCTCCAGCGGCAAGTATAACGTGATCAACTTTCATCTGCTTTTCGCCTATCCGAATCTCATTTATTTTTCCAGTCTTAATTCTAAAATCAGTGACCTCCTGATTCAACTCAAATCTGACATGCTTCTTTTTCAAAAATTCAATGAGTTGCTGTATCAACAAATCGGGGCTTAAGTGTGCATCATTTTTATACAAAATGCCACCTACAACATTTACCCTGCAATTTTCAAGCTCATTAATTTCATTTTGAGTCAATTCCTGAATATCTAAACCCAATTCTTTTGCTTTTTTGGCAACTTCAATTTCATCTTTAAAGGTTGATTGGGTTTTACATAACATCATAATCCCTTCTTTCTTTAAATCGAAAGAAAATGAATCGTCCCGGGCAAGTTGCTCGTATAAACCTTTACTTAACATATTGATTTTCAGTAATGGTTGAATCGATTTTTCAACATGTTTTTTGTTTGCTTTTCGATAAAATTGCCACCCCCAGCTAATTAAATCCTTATTAAATGAAGGGTAAAAACGGAATGGACTCTCTGGATTAAACATCCATTTAAAACCCTTGTAAACCATACCGGGAGACGCAAGTGGAGTAAAATGACTGGGGACAATCATGCCGGCATTACCTGTTGAGCAGGTTGAACTAAGATCAGTTTTATCGATAACTGTAATTTCAAAATTGTGCTTGCTTAAATAATAAGCTGACATTAAACCAATTATTCCGCCCCCGATAATTACAATTTTTTGCATCTCAAATCTAAATTAACTGAAATCCTTCAGGGAATTGATCATCATCATCAATAATAATATTATTAAACCCAAGCAATTGTGCCCAGCCTTCTATGCTTGGAATAATTCCATCGAAATCACCAATTTTAGTCCCGCCTTCGACTCTCCCAATAAATTTTGTTCCAATAATACTCTCATGAATAAAAGGCTCACCAATTTTCAAATTCCCTTTGGCAAACCATTGAGCCATTCGTGCAGAAGTTCCGGTTCCACAAGGAGACCGATCGATGGCCTTATCGCCATACAAAACCGCATTTCGGGCAGTTGATTTAGGATCGATAGTTGCACCTGTCCATAACACATGGCTCAATCCATGAATATTTGAATCCAAAGGATGCACAAAATCATGTTTTTCACGAATATCTTTTCTAATTGCCCGACCCCAGTTTATGAGTTGGGAAGTCTCGAATTTTTCCAAACCCGGAAAATTTTCCTGAACATCAACAATGGCGTAATAATTACCCCCATACGACACATCAACTTTCAGTTTTCCCAACTCAGGACATTCAACGTCAATATCGGTAGCCGCTAAGTAAGCCGGAACATTCACAAATTTTACGGAACTAACCTTATTCCCTTTTTGCTTGTAATCGACCAACACTAAACCGGCCGGTGTTTCAAGTCTTAGCTTCCCTGCAATTTTGGGGCGAATAAGTCCTTGTTCAATTCCACTGGTAACTGTACCGATAGTTCCATGTCCGCACATCGGCAAACAGCCACTGGTTTCGATGAATAAAATGGCAATGTCATTTTTTGGATCGGCAGGTGGATATAAAATACTGCCCGACATGATATCCGATCCCCGAGGTTCAAACATGAGCCCTTTTCTAATCCAGTCGAATTCCTTCAAAAAATGCAGGCGTTTTTCGGATATGGTTTTTCCCTCAAGAATAGGACCTCCCCCGGCAACAAGTCTCACGGGATTACCGCAAGTATGTGCATCTATGCAAAAAAATGTCTTTAATGCCATCTGAAAGTTTATAAAATATCCTGAGATAATTTACCGTTTACGGTTCTCCAAATTTTCAATGGATTTGAATTTTTAAGTTCATCGGGCAATAAATTTTCAGGCCAGTTTTGGTAACTTAAGGGACGTACAAATCGCGTAATGGCATCAACACCAACAGCAGTAAATTTAGAATCGGAACTTGCCGGGTAAGGACCTCCGTGATGCATGGAGGGACAAACCTCCACTCCGGTTGGTACCCCATTGAAAATAATCCGGCCAACCTTATTACTCAATGCTTCGATGATTTCTGAATACTCATTAACTTCTTTTTCTTCGGCAATTACAGTGGCGGTAAGTTGGCCTTTCAATTTTTCAATCACTAATTTTAATTCGACTTTATCCTTACATCTTACCACCAACGAAAATGGCCCAAAAACTTCCTCATGCAAATTAGGGTTGTTGATAAAATTATTTCCACTTGTTGAGGCAACCAATGGCCTGCTTTGCAACTTGTTATTCTCAGTGCCGGTCACTCCCTCGACTTTTACATTTTTTTGAGAAAGAACTTTATCAAGACCGGTTGAATACGCAGAAGCAATGCCATCTGTAAGCATTTCAGCAGGCAATGCCATCTTGATTTCTTCAGCTAAACTTTGAATAAAGGCATTTAAGGGTTTACCTTCTATTCCAATCATTAATCCCGGATTTGTACAAAACTGCCCTACTCCTAAAGTAACAGATCCGGCATATGTTTTACCAAATTCTACTGCTCGTTTTTTAAGTGCTTCATCCAATAAAAGAACCGGATTAATGCTTCCCATTTCTGCATAAACAGGAATAGGTTCTTCTCTTTTGGAGGCAAGATCCATCAATGCTCTTCCTCCACGTAATGAGCCAGTAAATCCAACAGCTTTAATCGCTGGATGATTTACAAGAGCTGTACCAACAGCATAACCTGAATCATTTAAATTTGAAAATACGCCATTTGGCATTCCTGTTTTTTTAGCAGCTTGTAAAATGGCATTACTGACTAGTTCTCCGGTTCCGGCATGCGCCGGATGAGATTTTACGATTACCGGACACCCGGCTGCCAATGCGGATGCGGTATCTCCACCTGCATTGGAATACGCCAATGGGAAGTTACTTGCTCCAAAAACAACTACAGGACCCAAAGCTTTAAACATTTTTCTTAGGTCTGGTTTTGGAATTGGGTGACGATCGGGTAAGGCTGTATCAATATTCGCATTAACCCAATTTCCCTCCTCCAGTAACTTTGCGAACATTCTCAACTGGTTTACCGTTCTTCCCCTTTCACCTTCCAATCTGGCTTCGGGGAGTGCCGTTTCTAGAGATGCACGCCTGATCAGAATTTCGCCCAAATTCATGATTTCGTCAGCGATTGTATTCAGGAATTCAGCTCTTTTTTTCTGTGAAGTTTTGCTATAAATAGGGAAGGCCAATTTAGCCAAATGCACTGCTTCTTCAACCTCATCATTAGTCGCTGCATAAAACCTTTCACTTAATGCTTCTCCTGTTGTGGCGTTATAAGTATTAAAAACTTGACTGCCCCTACTGCTTTGATTATTTCCAATATCGTTTTTACCTGTTATCATTTTAATATTTTTTTATAAATCTAAATAATTTGGCAAAATCGGTCGCGTTTTTAATGCCAAATCTATGATTTGAAGTACCCTTTTTCTTTCATCTCCAATGAGTTGCAATCTTGGTGCGCGGACATTTTCAGTTCCAATTCCGGTTGCTACTTCTGCTAATTTAATATTTTGTACCAATTGAGGATTTACATCAAGTTCTAAAAGAGGAAGAAACCATCGATAAATCATCAAAGCTTCCTCAAATTTACCAGCTTTTACCAAACGGTAAATGGCTACAGTTTCCTGTGGGAATGCACAAACCAATCCTGCAACCCAACCGTCGGCACCCATCAGTAAAGATTCAAGACCTAAGGTATCAACTCCTGTCAATATTTTGTAACGATCACCAAAACGATTAATCATTCGTGTTACATTACTAATATCCCTGGTAGATTCCTTCACTGCCTGAATGTTTTTTACACTTTGTAATTCTTCAAACATATCCAGTGTTACTTCAATTTTATAATCGACCGGATTATTATAAATCATAATCGGCAAATCTGTAGCCGCCGCTATTTCCTTGAAATAAGTCAAAGTTTCATAATCAGTTGCCTTATACCTCATCGGAGGTAAAAGCATTAATCCGTGAGCACCATTTTTTTGAGCTGTTTCGGCAGCGATAATTGCACCCTTAGTCGACTGTTCAGCCACATTAATAATGACCGGGATTTTCCCCTCCACTAAATTTATGGTTTCCTTAACCAGTGATGATTTTTCATCATCACTTAAGGTACTCGCTTCACCAAGCGTGCCACCTAAAACAATTCCATTAGCGCCAGCATCAACCTGAGCCTTTATATTTAATCCAAAGGTTTTTAAATCTAATTTATCACCATCCGTAAACTTGGTTGTTACTGCTGGATAAACGCCTTTCCATTCAACTTTCATATAATATAATTTGATAGATTATTCAGCTACAATATTAATTCTTATCGCATTGTGGCACTTCATCTATATTATCAATCATCAGCACTTTTTTAACCTTTTTATATTTATTTTTTGTTAATTTTAATGCATAATTCTAAACTAATATTAGTGAGTCACAATAAGAAATGAGCTCCCGTGAAAGCAATTTTATTCAAAATCCCAAAAAAGGATGAAGGCAGTATTAAGCTGGAAGAAGACAAACAGCAATACTTTTATGAATTTTTCCATTATCACCCGGAAATCCAAATTACACTAATTCTGAAAGGAGAAGGTGAATTTATAATTGGTGGAAAGAGAGGCCGGTTTAGTGTTGGTGATTTATTTATAATTGGGCCAAATGATCCTCATGTTTTTTTATCAGATAAATTTTATTCTAAAAACAAGTACAAGTCATCTCATTCTATATCTATATTCTTCAATAAAATTACTTACGATAATCTATTTAATGAGCTTCAAGAATTAAACACACTGAAGCAATTCAGGAATGATTTTACAAAAGGAGTTTTCGTGAAAGCGACACCTACAGAAATTCAATTTGTTTTCAAAAAAATGTTTGGTGCTTCGCCCTTGATTAAGTTTCAATTATTTATTCGTTTACTTGGATTACTGCATGATCACGCTGACAAGATACTCTTAAACCCGGATGCTGAGATAATCAGATCATCCGAAACCGGAGATAAAAAACTCTCTGCCGTATATGAATATATCCTTCATAATTATAAAGATAACCCAAGCCTTGATGAAGCTGCTAAAACTGCACACATGAGTACCCCATCTTTTTGCAGATACATAAAAAAAAGAACCCGAAAAACTTTTACCAGTTTAGTGAATGATTTAAGAATAGCCGAAGCTCAGAAATTGTTGAGTAATGATGGCAAAACCATATCCGAAATTGGATTTGAAGTTGGATTTAATAACCTGACAAACTTTAATCGCAAGTTTAAGAAAATCACTGGAAAAACCCCGGGAGCATATCGAGCAAATTAGGGATTATTATATCGACGGAATTTATCCGAATTCTCTTAATTACTATTTTTGAATTAATCTTAAATCTCAATATATGATTCATATTACAAACGAAATTACCATTCCCTTGATTCAGGAAGCCGCAAAATCTGATAGAAAAAGAAAAAATTACAATTTCCATCAAGATGCGAGTGAGCGAATCCATCGGATGATTCATGCAACTAATCCCGAAACTTATGTACAGCCTCACAAGCATGAAAATCCTGATAAAATGGAAAGCTTCATTATTTTAAAAGGCCGGGTATTGGTTATTGAATTTTCGGAAGATGGTAAAATTATCGATTATATCATCTTAGATTCAGCAAACGAAAGTTATGGAGTTGAAATTCCGGCTAAACAATGGCATACACTTATCACATTAGAGAAGGACAGTCTGGTATTTGAATGGAAAGACGGTCCTTGGAATGCTTCTGATGACAAAAACTTTGCAATATGGGCACCAGCTGAAGGAGATCAGAATTGTATGGAATACAATAATTTGTTACTTAGCGAACTTGGGCTTTTGTAAAAGAATATTTTCCCCTACTTTTGCATTAAAGATTAAAACAGAATTAATGGCTCAAAAACCTTCAATCCCGAAAGGAACCCGCGATTTTTCACCAGAAGTGATGATCAAAAGAAATTATATTTTTGATACCATTCGAGAGGTTTTCAAATTATACGGTTACCAACCCATCGAAACGCCTGCCATGGAAAATTTGTCAACTTTGATGGGTAAATATGGTGAAGAAGGTGATCGACTTCTTTTTAAAGTTTTGAATTCAGGTGATTTCGTTAACAAATTATCGGATGAGCAAAAGGCTACTGATAATTCCAATAAATTTGCTACCTATATCTCTGATAAAGGGTTAAAATATGATTTAACTGTCCCTTTTGCACGTTATGTTGTGCAGCACCAAAATGAGATTACCTTCCCGTTTAAACGTTATCAAATTCAACCTGTATGGCGGGCTGATCGGCCTCAAAAAGGAAGATATCGTGAATTTTTTCAGTGCGATGTTGATGTAATTGGGAGTGATTCTTTATTGAATGAAGTTGAATTGGTTTTAATCATTGATGAAGTTTTTCGAAGATTAGGTATTGAAACTGAAGTAAAAATCAACAACCGTAAGATTTTAGCAGGTATTGCCGAAACCATTGGCGAACCTGACAAAATTGTTGACATTACCATTGCCATCGACAAGCTGGATAAAATCGGATTAGAAAAGGTAAATGAAGAGCTTGCATCCAAAGGTATTTCGAGCGAAGCAATTGAAAAACTACAACCCATCATATTACTTGAAGGAATTTTGAAAGAGAAATTTCCTGTATTGATGGAAACGCTCAAAGATTCAGGAATTGGAATGCGTGGTTTGGAAGAAACAATGACCATAATGAAGCACCTCAAAGAGCTTGATCTCAAAACCCATTGGACGCTGGATTTAACACTTGCCAGAGGATTGAATTATTATACCGGTGCTATTTTTGAAGTAAAAGCCAAGGATGCGAAAATGGGAAGTATTTGTGGTGGAGGAAGATATGATGACCTAACCGGAATTTTTGGATTGCCCAATGTTTCAGGTGTTGGAATTTCTTTCGGTGCAGATCGGATTTATGACGTGATGAATGAATTAAATCTTTTCCCTGAAAGTGCTCAAATTGGGACACAAATTATGTTTGTAAATTTCGGATTAAAGGAAGCAGCCTATTGTCTTCAGGCAGTTACTAAACTTCGCAAAGCCGGCATTAATGCAGAACTTTTCCCGGATTCGGGCCGCATGAAAAAACAGATGAGTTACGCCAATAATAAAAACATCAAATTTGTAGCACTTGTTGGTGAGAGTGAGATGCAAGAAAATCTAATCACGCTTAAAGACATGGATACGGGTGATCAAACGAAATTGAGCATCAAAGAACTTGTCGCTAAGTTTTCCTGATAAATCCACCATATTAATATTGCACCTGAATTGATTTTTTGTAATAATATTTATCATATTTTTTACTTTTATCACATCTTATCTTCTTTAATAATACATTTGTAACTACATCATCTGAATTGTATATTTGCCGGTAATTAGAACTCTCATTTAATGAAAAATACACCAATTTCTTTCGTATTTATAATACTCATGCTGGTATCCTGTTCAACAGGGAAAAAAGCGCTACAAAAAGGCGATTATTTTTCAGCCTTATCAAAAGCTGTTGATCGACTTAAATCAGCTCCTAATAATAAAAATGCGACCAAAGTTCTTAAAGAAGGCTACCCGACTGCAATCAATTGGATAAGCGAGGAACTAGATCATATTCAAAATATCAATGCCCAGTTTAAATGGGAAAGTGCTATTAATCTGATGGAGCAGGCAAACCATTTGTCAAGTGAAATCAGGAAAACTCCTGCTGCACGAAATATTATTGCTAATCCAAAAAGTTTTACGTCGGAATTAAACTCCACTTATACAAAGGCTGCCAATGATCGTTATAATGCAGGAACTGAAGAGCTAGATATAAACACTCGTGAATCGGCCCGAATAGCCTATGAGCACTTTAAAATGGCCGATAATTTTGTTACAGGTTATAAAAATGCTCGCAATTTAATGGAGATTTCGAAAGAAAAAGCTACCGTAAAAGTGGTTTTGGAAACCATCCCTGTTTCAGTATCCCGATTTCAATTATCATCTGAGTTTTTTTATGACCAGGTTTTTGAATACCTTAACAATCAGTTCAATCAACATGGTTTTGTAAACATTTTCACTCCTTTTCAGGCAGAAAAAGAAGATCTTATTCCGGATTATATTATTAATTTGGATTTCTTTGATTTTTCAGTTGGAAATTTAACCCATAGTGAAAAAGAAGAAATTGCAGAGAAAAGGGTAAAAATTGATTCACGAGATACTACAAAAACTCAATTTAAAACTTATCAGGCCAAACTAAAACTATTATCTGATCAGGTCGTTTCAGGCGGATCATTGAGGGCAAGAATTTTTGAACCTGCCACTGACAAACTCTTACTTGATGAAATTATTCCGGGAACTTTTACCTGGGTGAATCAATACGCCATATTTGTAGGTGATGAAGAAGCACTAGATAATAACCAATTGCGTTTGACCAAAAGAAGTGTGAGCCCACTACCGGATCAACAAGATCTTTTTATCGAATTTACACGACCCATTTATGATCAACTTACGCAGAGGCTGAGCAGATTTTTTAGTAGATTTTGATAATTATTTTTGGATATTGAATTTTTCTTTTAATTCCTGAATTTGATTTTCATCGAGCAAATCGTAATTTCCCATATTTTGAGCTAATAAAATCACTTTAGCTGTAAAATTAAGCACCTCCATTTTATCATATAAATTATAGAGGCTTTTTCCTGAAATCAAAGTCCAAGCATCCTTAAACAATAAAACCTCAACCTCTGCATCAAGTAGTTCAAGGTAATTTTCCGTTGAACTGTTATCGAATGTTTCATCAATTAAAAGTGGATTTTTTAAAATCAAAAAACTTTCGGGAATGATATGAGTTGAGAAATCACCGAGGTAAAGCAATTTTAATGATTGAGGTTGAAATGCAGAATAAAATATCTCTGTTCCATCCTCTTTAAAAAACTTTACTTCATTTTTTATTCCTAAAAAGTGTTTTGCTCTTTTTTCGTAAAATGAGACTGAATTTTCAGATTTTAGCTCAAACCTATCATTCAATTTAAAATTATTCAACAAACCACCTAATCCAAAATATTTTACTAGCGCTTCATTTAAGTCTATAATCCTATCTTTGAGATCGTTGATATTTTTACCAATGGCGATCAATCCATGGTTTTCCATCAACACAAAATCAACTCCTTTTTGAAAAGCATCACAGATATTTGAACCTAATTGATCACTTCCCGGAATTGCATAATCTGCAAAACCAATCTTATATTTTTCACTTAAATTTTTTAAATCTGGATGATTTTTATTTAACAAACTAAGCGCAACCAAAACCGGAGGATGGAGGTGAATAATCGCATTTATTTGGGAGATTTTTTTATAAAGGGATAAATGAAAAGGATATTCCATCGAAGGTTTATTATCTCCAATTTGTTCACCATCCTGCGTCAAATAAGAGAAATCATGCGCGTTTAAATATCCTTTATCAATTTGAGATGGAGAAATACAAATCAATTCTTCATCCCTGCAAGAAATATTTCCTCCAGAAGAAGTTGTCAATCCAAGCTGGTATAACTCAGAAAAACGTTGGCTGATTTTTTTAGCTGTATCTAAATTCATTCCCCTTCAAAAATCATGTCATAATACCGCTGAATATTTTGTTCTAATTCGGAAGTTGAAATGTATTTGCTATACCTTTTTGTCTCCTTTCCATCAAAAAAAATGATAATAGTTGGACTTGAGAATACATTAAAATTGCCAGTAACTTGAGGTGCCGACTCTGCATCAATAAACGCCATCTTCATTTTAGGAAATTTATTCTTGAGCAATTCACCAACCTTAGGTCTTAAGGTGACACATGGTGCACAATGATCTGTTGAGAAGTAAATCAGAACAGCATCATTATTTTTTATCAAATCTTTAATTTCTACTAATGTTTGACTCATGGTTAAATAATTTCTACAAAATAAATTAAATTTTCTTTAGCATTGAATATAAATAATTTATACTTTTATTGTCTAATCAAGACACATGAACTGGACCTTAAAGTTCAAAATTAAAGTGAATCGTACGGCACTCTGCTAAGTCCGACAATGGGTGCGATTAATTTTCGCATCAATCGGAAATTTAGGATCATCTTCATTTATTTCGATTATCCATTTTCTTAACCAATTTTCCTAACAATTAAATTTCCGGTTTATAACTAGTTTATAATTATTTACTGAATTTTCAATAGACGTAAAATGAAAATACATTATATAAGTCCTGAAAAACTGACTTTCAAAATTATATATGAAATACTTAAAAAGGGGTATCAAATTGCGCTTTCAGATGAATCGAAAAGGAGAATCTTAAAATGCCGTCAATACCTCGACGATAAAATGGCCGCTCAAGATGATCCGATTTATGGTATCAATACAGGCTTTGGTTCACTCTGCGACCATCGGATCTCAAAAGAAGAACTAGGAACCCTGCAAAGTAATCTGGTAAAATCACACGCCTGTGGAATAGGCGATGAAGTCCCTCAGGAAATTGTAAAATTGATGATTTTACTTAAAATCCAATCCCTTTCTTACGGCCACTCAGGAATACAATTAAGCACAGTTGAAAGGCTAATAGAATTTTTTAATCATGATATTTTACCTGTTATTTTTCAACTGGGATCACTTGGGGCATCGGGAGATTTAGCCCCACTTGCTCATTTATCATTACCGCTTTTAGGCTTAGGAGAAGTTAACTACAAAGGTAAAAGAAGAGATGCAGCATCCGTTTACAAAGAGATGGGTTTAGAACCGATTTCATTACGTTCGAAAGAAGGTTTGGCCTTATTAAATGGGACTCAATTTATGAGTGCTTACGGTGTGCTTAGTTTATTAAAAACATTTAGACTCTCACAATTAGCCGATATCATTAGTGCCATCTCACTTGAAGCATTCGATGGACGTATAGAGCCGTTTAATGATTTGGTTCACCAAATCCGACATCACAAAGGACAAATAAAAACTGCTGAACGAATTAGAATGTTGCTTGAAGGAAGTGAAATCATCAATCAACCCAAGAAACATGTGCAAGATCCCTATTCGTTCAGGTGCATTCCGCAAGTTCATGGAGCTTCAAAAGATTCTATCAATTACGTAGCCTATGTTTTTTCTTGCGAAATAAATGCGGTTACCGATAATCCAACCATTTTCCCGGATGAAGACTTGATTATCTCGGGTGGGAATTTTCATGGTCAACCTTTGGCACTTGCTTTAGATAATTTGGCCATCGCAGCGGCAGAACTGGGAAGTATTTCAGAGCGTCGCACCTATCAGTTACTTTCTGGGAAAAGGGAACTCCCTGCATTTTTAGTAGCTAATCCGGGTCTTAATTCCGGTTTCATGATTCCGCAATACACAGCCGCTTCAATTGTAAGTCAAAACAAACAGCTCTGTACTCCGGCATCTGTTGATACCATCGAATCATCTCAAGGGCAGGAAGATCATGTGAGTATGGGAGCAAATGCTGCAACAAAAGGATATCGGGTAGTTCAGAATTTGGAACGAATTTTAGCCATCGAATTATTTAATGCTGCTCAAGCATTAGAATTCAGAAAGCCAAAAAAATCGTCCACTTTTGTTGAAGAGTTTATTAAAGAATATCGGAAGGTAGTTAATTTTATTGAAGATGATCAGATTATGAGTGATGCCATGAATATCACGGTCAGCTTTTTACAATCGATACCTTTAAATATTCCGGATGCATTAAGAGAGGATGTGTAATAATTTGCCAATTCATTAATGTGTTAATTCCTTATGAATAAAAGATCATTAACTACAGAACATTAAAAAGATTATTATAAAAATATTAAACACCTAAAATATAAAAATATGACTTACATAATTAAAGGATCTGGATTAAGCATTGAAGACCTAGTTGCAGTTGCTCGTCATTCTAAAAAAGTTGAATTACATCCTGACGCAATTGGGCGAATTAATAAATGTCGCACCATGCTCGAAAATAAAATACTTGCTGGTGAAATCATGTATGGGGTAAATACCGGAATCGGCGAATTTTCGGAAGTCGTTTTAAATGATGATCAGGTAAAAGATTTTCAAAAATACTTGATTTATAATCATGCTGCAGGTATTGGAGAAGCAATGCCATTGGAGCATGTTCGAGGTGCCATGCTTGGAAGAATTAATGTTCATGCCCATGGTAATTCAGGGGTAAGAATTGAAATTACTCAAACTTTAGTTGACATGCTTAATAAAGGTGTAACACCTTTTGTATGTGAAAAAGGATCTGTTGGTGCTTCCGGAGATTTAGCCCCCATGTCGCAAATTGCCCTATTAATGATGGGAGAAGGAAAAGCTTTTTATAAAGGTGAACTCCTGCAAGGAAAAGTGGCCTTAGACAAAGCAGGCATTCCCATTCCTGGTTTACAAGCCCGCGACGGATTAGCAACCATAAATGGATCCAATGTATTAACTGCCATGAGCGCTTTATTTCTTTATGACGCAGAGCGATGGTTAAAACAAGCTGAGATTGCCGCAGCCATGTCGCTGGAAGCATTAAAAGCTAACATGAAACCTTATACCCCGAAATTACACGAAGTACGCGGTTTTAAAGGTGCCATCAGAAGTGCCAATGCAATTAACAAATTAGTAAATGGTGGCGATTTAAAAGAAGGAAAAGTAAAATGCAAAGTTCAGGATGCCTATTCAATGCGTTCAACCCCTCAGGTAGTTGGTGCTGCCCACGACGCACTGGCTTATGCGCGCTCACAGGTAGAAATCGAATTAAATGGTGTTGGGGATAATCCTATTTTTTTTCCGGATGAAAACTTACAGCTTTCCGGAGCAAATTTCCAGGGTACTCCGGTTTCAGTTCCTGTTGATATGGCCGGTGCATGTATTACCATGGTCTCGGTAATGTCGGAAAGAAGAATGAACCGTTTAAATAACCCCGCCTTGAGTGTGGGTTTACCAGCCTTCTTAACAAAAGGAGCAGGAATGTTTTCAGGTTTAATGTTAAGTCAGTACACGGCCGACAT
Source organism: Bacteroidales bacterium (assembly GCA_963675215.1). Lineage (GTDB taxonomy): Bacteria > Bacteroidota > Bacteroidia > Bacteroidales. Next base: position 1,391,410 of record OY775914.1, on the reverse strand, counting down.
GCAAATTGTTGAACAACGAATTTTATCAGCTCCGGCATATGTTCAATCCATCCCTGCTGCTGCTGACCAGGAAGACTTTGTTTCTATGGGAATGAATACAGCCTTAAAAAACAACCAGATTCTAGATAATGCTTACGGAATATTGGGAATTGAATTTATGGCTGCCGCCCAGGCGCTCGATTTTAGAGAATATAAATTTGGACTTGGCGTTACAAAAGCGAAAGAAGTAATCCGTAAATATGTCGAATTTCTGGATATTGATCGTCCCCTTTTTGATGATCACAACGCAATGAAAAAATTGGTTAAATCATGTGAAATTTTGGAAGAAGTTGAAAAGGTGGTAGGGAAACTCGACTAATTTCTAGTTCATACGTATTGAAAGTCCGGTTTACAGCCGGACTTTTTATTTACAAGGATAGCGCTTGTGTTGAGGTTTTAAAAACAGATTCTCTACTTGAACACGATATAAAATATTTTTAGACAAGAAAATCGGGATTACGCTGCTCATAAATTCCAAAGTTTTTCTTAATCTTAATTTAAAAAGATTGCCCTTAGCGTTAAATAATCAAGCTAAATTGAAATTTGAGTTTCACGAATAAAACTGTAAATTTGACCCATGAATATGATGAATGAATTATCAAACAATCAAGATATTAAAAGGCCTGAATCTTTAAGTATCTTATGCGTATTGACATTTATAGGAAGTGGACTAGCAGCTTTTTCAAATCTTGTGATTTATTTGAGTTTTGATATGCTTATGGAAACCTATGAAGGTGGAGGTCTCAATTTACCAGGTGCTGATTTAATTTTTTCATTCACAAAGAGTTTTTTCATTATTAGTTTCTTATTCTATAGCATTTCATTTGCCGGAGCGCTGAGAATGTGGAAACTTAAAAAAGTAGGGTTTCATGCATATGCAGTTGCACAAATACTTTTATTGATCTTACCAACCCTCTATGTTAAATCTGATCAATTCCCGCTTGCTGGAGTTTTAATAACAGTTGCTTTTATTTTATTCTATTATCGTCATCTGAAGTTTATGCATTAGATATAACAAACTTATGGAAGATCACATTCAAATAAAAAAGCCCGCTCTGCTAAAAATAGCTAGTATTGTTGCACTAACTTATCACATCGTCTTTTTCATCATCTTCGTATCAGGAATCATATTTAATCAATTTATCACGACCGCTCTGGCAAACTATTTCCCAGATGATATTGGAACCAATGAAGTACTTTATTTTAGTATGTTTGGGGCATTCTTTTATGTGGTTTCAGTTGTTGGAATAATTTATTTACGTCGATTAAAGAAAATTGGGCTCATTATCTATACCATTTCAATAATTAGCTTTTTCATAATTAAATTTGTTTTCTGGGATATCAGTTATATAAATTTAGTGGTCAACCTCTTGTTTATCACTATATTTACCAGCTTTTATAAACATTATAACTAGTTAACGAATCTTCCCTACCTATTTTTAGCTAACACATCTTGCTTTCTAAATATTAATAATTAACTAAATGATTTAAATATCTTTTAAATAATAATTAATCATATTCAAAATCCGACATATCATTATTTTTCATACGCTTATTACTTTCAATCAACTAATTACAGCGATATTTTCTCAGATGTAATTATATATACTAGTATCCTATGGTTACTAATGCTTATTTTTTTTGTTAATTTTTTGTTATTTACTGGGTTATTTCATATTTTGCAGCATGAAAAATACTAGTTGTTAAGGGATTCAAATTGAGACAAGAACTTAACAAAAAGTAAACTAAATATGAACCAAATTTTTTATTAACCAAATTTTTTAATTATGAGAAAATTTACAATTTGGCTAACGTGCTTATTTTTCTTAATGAGCATAGGAATAGCTAATGCGCAAACAAAAGTAGTAACTGGTACTGTTACCAGTTCTGAAGATGGTTTGCCAATTCCGGGTGTAACAGTCATGGTGCCTGGTACAACAATAGGTACTACGACAAACCTAGATGGAAAGTTTAGCCTTAACTTAACAGGCGATCATACAACCATTCGATTTCAATTTGTTGGAATGCTTACAAAAGATGTGCAAATTGGATCATCAAATGTGTTGAATGTGGTTCTTGATCCTGATGTTGTGTTAATAGATGAAGTTGTTGTTACAGCTCTTGGAATTTCTCGAGAGAAGAAAACACTTGGATATTCTATTGATGAAGTTAGTGGTGAAGATTTAATGCACACAAGACCAACAAACGTTGTTTCAGCTTTATCTGGGAAAATGGCCGGTGTACAAATTGTTACAGCTTCAGGAGCCGTTGGTGCTTCTGCTCGTATCAATATCCGTGGTAACAGTTCAATGAGAACTGACAACCAGCCTTTATTTGTAGTTGATGGTATTCCTATGAACAATTCATCGACAGGTGTTGGTTCAGGAGATGCTGATTATGGTAATGGAGCAATGGATATTGACCCTAATAATGTTGAGTCAATGACTGTATTAAAAGGTGCTGCTGCTGCTGCTATTTATGGTAGCCGTGCTTTAAATGGAGTTGTGATCATTACAACTAAAAAGGGTGGTGCTACTAAAAAAGGTATCGGTGTACAATACACTTACGATATCGGTATTGACCGATTGTCAATTTTACCTGACTATCAAAACAAATATGGTCAAGCAACTGCAGGAGATGAGTATACCTACAATCAGTTTCAATTAAATAATCCTGGTGTTTATTCATCTTATCAAGAGTATTGTGAAAACGAATCATTCAACTACTATGATGGTAATTGGGGTGGAGTAAATGATGGTTGGGACGAAAGTTGGGGACCTCGACTTGATATCGGATTAAAATTCAACCAATTCGACTCACCTTATACTTTGGATGCAAACGGTAATCCTGTTTACACTCCAACTCCCTGGATTTCTCATCCAGATAATGTTAGAGATTTCTTTGAAACAGGTTTTAATCAATCTCACAACCTGACCATTACTACAGGTTCAGATAAAGCCGTTTCAAGATTTTCTTATACAAATAATGACGTAACTGGTATCATTCCTAATACAGATCAAAAGAAAAATACTTTTGCTGTTAATACTTCAATGAAAGTAACTAGCAAATTTAGCGTTGATGCGTCCGCTACTTATATCAAAACTAAGAGCGACAACCTTCCAGCTCAAGGATATAGTGCAGGTAATGTGCTACAATCAATGGGTAGCTGGTTTGGCCGTCAGGTTGACATCAATCCACTAAGAGAGAATTGGGACAAACTCGATGCTTTCGGAAAACCTTATACCTGGTCATATTACTATCATAACAATCCTTATTGGACTGTTTATAAAAACACAAATTCACGCGACAAAGACAGATTATTTGGTAGTGTAAATTTCAAATATGATGTTTTAGATTGGATGAATGTTGCTTTAAGAGTTGGAACAGATTATTCAACCGATTTCCGAAAATCAGTTATCTACAACCAATCGAACCAAAATAAAAAGAATGGTGGAGAATTCGATCAAACAACAAGAATTGATCAATCAAAAAATGCTGATTTAACGATAAACATTGATAAAGAACTTACAAAAGACATCAGAATCACTGGTCTTGTTGGAGCGAATTATCGTAATGAGTATTATAACTATCAATCAATCAGTGCTGCAGAACTTACTGTTCCTAACTTCTTTGACGTTAGTAACGTAAGCGGAAACCCTACTGCTGACATGTATATGAGAGAAAAAGAAACAAACAGTTTGTATGCTCAGGCAGATGCATCTTACAAAGATTTCTTATTCCTTGGAGCTACTTTCCGTAATGACTGGAGTTCTACACTTCCAACAACGAATAATAGTTATTCGTATTATTCCGGAACATTTGGTTTAATTTTTACCGATTTAATAAAAGTTGACCCGAATATTCTTTCATTTGGAAAAGTTCGTGCCAGTTATGCAGTAGTTGGTGGTGACGCTGATCCTTATACATTAGCTGGTTATTACAGTGCACAAAGCAGTGCTTGGGATGGAGTAACTCGTTACGGGTTTATGAGATCTCTGGCTAATGCAGATTTGAGACCAGAAAAGAAAAAAGCTATTGAAGCTGGTTTAGAACTTAAGTTTTTCCAAAACAGATTAGGTGTTGATCTTACTTATTATAAAGAAAACACTTCTGACCAAATTATGAACATTGACGTTTCGTCAGCAACAGGTTTTGGTAATAAATGGATTAATGCAGGTGAACTTCAAAACGAAGGTATAGAGCTAGCTTTATACGGTGATATCATTAAATCAAAAGGTGATGGCTTTAATTGGTCAATGCAGGTTAAATATGCAAAAAATGATAATACTGTAGTCTCATTATATGAAGATTTACAAAAATATCAACTTAGTTCTTCTTGGTCAATGACTGTACAAGCCATTCCTGGTGGAACCTATGGAGAAATGATAGGTGCAAAATTCTTAAGGGATGATAATGGTGCTATTATTGTTGATGCAGACGGATACCCAGAAAGAACCGGAACAGATCAGGTAATAGGAAATATTTCCGCTGATTTTAACTGGGGTGTAGCAAACATGTTGAGTTATAAAGGCTTCAATTTTTACGCATTGGTTGATGGACGTAAAGGTGGTGATATCTTCTCTGTAACAAAAATGTTCGGTGTTCTTGCCGGTGTACTAGAAGAAACAGCGCAAGGAACGATTCGTGAAGACGGTGTTGTCGCTGGTCAAAATGTAATGACTGATGAGAAATTTGTAAAAGCTGATGGAAGTGTAAATGACCTCAGACTTTCTGCCAATGACTTCTACGCTAACATGTATAAATTACATGAATTCAGTGTTATTGATGGTTCTTTCATTAAGTTACGTGAACTATCCTTAGGTTATGATATACCTGTGAAATTGGTTAATAAAATTCCAGGTATCCAAAAACTTAACCTTTCTGCCTACGCGCGAAACGTAGCCTTATTATGGGTACATAAAACAAATACTCCTAAAATTGATCCAGAAACAGGATTTGGAGTAGGTACATCTGGTGTTGGCCAAGAGTCAAATCAATTACCAACTTCACGTACAATCGGGTTTAAAATTGTCGCAACTTTTTAATTTTTGACCACTAACATTTAAAATTCAAATTATGAAAAGAAAATATTTTAATATAACATTGGTGCTAACTGCGTTGATTTTTATCTCATCTTGCACCAAGGATTGGGAGGAGATGAACACGGATCCCAATAACCCTACTGATGGGCCGATGACAAACCTATTGGCTAACGCCATTGCCACAACTGGGCTATCTTTCTATGATTCATGGAATCAAATGAATAGTAGCTTAAGCTATGCAGGCCATATCACAAAAATTGCTTATATAGATGAAGCCAGATATAATTTCCGTCCAGCTATTCTTGAGGCAGATTTTAGAAATTATTATCGTATTCAGCAAGATTTATTAAAAGTAATAGGAAAAGCTCAAGCCACTGAAAATAAGTATGCTGAAGCAGCAGCTTTAACATTATCAGTTTATAACTGGCAACAAGCCGTAGACAAATGGGGAGACATTCCTTATTCTGAAGCACTTACTGCTGAAACTGATGCTAATTTAACGCCTGCTTACGATGATGCAGCCACAATTTATGCTGATTTGTTAACTAAACTTGAATACGCAAATACTTTATTCAATTCACCAGCTTCTGCCAACAATGTGTTAGGTGCAGGTGATTTCCTATATGGTAACAGCCCTAAAAGCTGGCAAAAATTTTGTAATGCACTTCACTTACGTTTAGCAATCAGAACTCAAAACTCTGCTGAACTAAACAAAGTTTTGGGAAGCGCTGCAACTTATCCTCTTTTTGCAAGTAACGATGAAGAAGCAAAATTGAAGTGGCCTGGAGTATCTCCTTACAAAGAGCCATGGGCAAGTGATAACGACGGACGTGATGATCATGGTATGGCTAAAACATTTATTGACATGATGTTAGATTTAGCTGATCCAAGACTTCCTGTTTATGCAGAGAAAACTGCTGCCGGTATTTATAATGGAGCTCCAGAAGGTGCGCCAAACGGCGCGTTTAACGTTAATGATATTTCCAGAATTGGAGTAAAATATCGCAACGATTATGCGGGTTATTCATATTTCCTACGTTATTCTGAGCAAGAATTTATCAAAGCAGAAGCTTATTTGATGGCTGGAAATTCATCTGCTGCAAAAACAGCTTATGAAACTGGTATTGAAGCTAGTTTTGATGAAACCGGAATGACAGCTTCTTTAGCCGCATATATGGCTAAACCAGAAGTTGCATGGGATAATCTAACTGTTTATAGCAACTTGGAGAAAGTTTATCTACAAAAATGGATTGCTTTATTTAAGCAAGGACAAGAATTATGGGCTGAAAACCGCAGAACAGATTTCCCTGTAATGCCTGCAGCTATTGGTTCGGTATTCTCTGGTCATAACAGACAACCATTCCGTGAGCCTTATCCAAATGAAGAGTTTACCTTAAATGGTGCCAACGTTAGTGCAGCAGCAGCTGGTATTGTTGACTACTATTGGGGAAAACAATTATTCTGGGATAAACGTACCGGTGTAAACTAGATTTTTTAGTTATACCTATAAAAAGAAATGGCCAGGACAAATTGTCCTGGCCATTTCTTTTTATATTCTATATTTATGATATTAAAATATTCAGCTACTTAACAATGGACATATTAACTAATTCACAATTTTTTCTTGTCATAGGTCACTGCTATCATTCTGAATGAATCGGGCAAATACAATTCAATTATAGTAGTCGATTCATGCCTGTCCGACTAGTTAGTTTTTATAAAATGAATCCAGAATAGCTATTATGATCTCCTGGCATTAGATCTGAAATGATGATAAAACTACATCTCTTTATTCAGCATTTTAACCAACTTATGCAAATCATTCTCATTATGAATATCAATATGTTCTTTTTTGATAAGCGCTTTAATGGCATCGCTATCTTTTCCAAAAACACGATCAATGTCCTTCTTCTTTCTTATTAGTTGTGGTTCGTTATATCCCAGCTGAATATAATGGGTATTAACCCCTCTGTTAAATTTAGGTGGCCTGGCCTGGTTAATCCCGTTTGAATAGTTGGCTTGCCTGAACCTCACATTATAACGCAATAATAATTTTATTTTACCATCCTCAAGCAACTGATAATATCCATATTTATGATCTTTTTTTAAATAAATAAAAACTGCATCTTTAATACTGATATTTGCCATCAATGTTGGCTCTGAAATTGCAAGATATTTTTCTTCATCCACCATAAATTCAATCTCATCATTATAAATATTATAACGCAAAGGAACGTTTCGGTATTGAATACTGTCCAGGGTAGTAACATTACCCCTAACAAATTTCTCGTCTAGATATGGAGAGCCTTCTATTTTGCTCACCTCCAAGATTGAACGTTCTAGTAAACTTCTTTCCTGATTAATTAAGAAATCACTATATGATTTATAATTAAACATTCCCTGCCCAAAAGTAGAACCTGCAATAAGAACAAAAGAAATGCCTAGGATAAACTGTGCAACTGTTTTTTCAATACTTTTTTTCATAAAAAATAAATTAAATAGGTTTACAATAATCTAAAATGCCTACATATGTAAAAGTAAAAAAATATTACCTAACAGAGGCCCCTTTTGTATTATTTTCAAACAATTAACAGCTATTTCAAAAGGATTTATGTATTAATTAATATTTGGATATTCCAACTTTGGTTGATTACTTTGCTTTTCTAATAATTCTTTGTAATTATTGACCAGCTGCTTAAATTTGTCTATATAAAGTGAATCTACCGGATTGACCGGAGGTGACTCAACTTTGAGCGGATCAATCGCTTTTCCATTTCTGTAAAACCGAAAATCAAGATGTGGTCCGCTTACTAAACCGGTTCTACCAACATAAGCAATTAAATCTCCTTGTTTAACTGTTTTCCCCACTTTCATCCCGTTGGCATATTTTGATAGATGCAAGTAGCGAGTAGAATAAGTTCCGTTATGCTTTATTTTTATCGTGTTCCCTCCCTCTCTGGTTCTATTCATTTCAACCACAGTTCCATCCCCTACCGTATGCACCGGTGTACCAACAGCTGCTGCATAATCGATGCCGGTATGAGGGCGTCTGATTTTTAGTACTGGATGCAATCTGCTGTGTGAGAACCTGGAGCTTATTCTTTTGAATCTTAATGGGGCTTTCAAAAAGGCCCTTCTCAAACTACCGCCATTATCATCAAAATAATCCCCTACACTGTCTTGAACAAAATAAAAGGCATAATAGTCTTTGCTTGAATGATTGAACAAAGCCGCATGTACTTTCCCCAGGCCAATCTTTTTATCTTCAACCAATAATTCTTCGTATATAACTTTAAAAGCATCACCTTTTTGAATCCCGAAAAAATCAATCGTCCAGGCAAAGATTTCAGACAGCTCATTGGCCAAATTCGGATCACCATCCTGGTCTATAATTGCATTCCATAAAGAGGAGGTGATTTCTCCCTCTATTTCATTCATCCTGATCTGAACCTCTTTATTCCCGGCATGTACATGTACCGAATCTCTTAAATCAAAAACAATATAAGAAGTAGGTGAGTTTTCATAAATGAAGTACTGAACTTGTTGCAACGAATCATTCGTTTTAAGAATCGAATAATGATGTCCCGTTCGTATGTGCCGAACATCAAATATTGGCTTTGCGCGTTTAACTGCCAAATCAATTTTTGCATAATCAACCTTATGTGACATTAAGATATCAGCCAAAAATTCATTTCTTTTAATTTTATCTTTAACAATTACCAAAGAGTCGATAATGATACCATACTTTAATGTTGGCACATACTCAGGAATCTCAGGCAATACCTGTGTTTGCTTTTTTGAATGATTATTAAATTCGTTGATGAGTATGATGGCTAAACCAAATAGGATTAGTATTAAAACTTCAATTATTCTTCTCTTCATTAATGAGCTATTTAGGCTGTTCGGCTTTATATTTTTCAACCAGTTGGATAAAATCACGAGTCAGTTCATTAGGTACCGCAATTGATAAATGATAATGTTTAATTTTCCATTTTTCACCAACCTTAATAATTACTCCGGATGACCTGCATACCCCCATCCAGGTATTTAGTTTTTCATCAAACCATGCCAAATCTTTAGCTTCATTCAAATAAACTCCCCGATCAAAAGGTTTAAAATCCCAGGCAGAACCCTTATCGAAATAAGGCTTACAGAATGCCTTAAATTCTTTCATATTCCACTTCTCACTTTCATCTGTACCGATATAATAAGCACCCTCATCCATGCAATCGAAGAAGGCTTCAAAATCGGTATCCGCAGCTGCTTTATGCCAACGGTCTACCAAATCATTTATTGCTTTTATTTCTGATGAAACTTGAGGCTTTAAATCTATGGGCAAATTTTTGCCAATGATTGACGACCCTGAAATCAGTAACCCAATTAGAAAAATATAAATACGCATAGCTATCATGGTTAACTTTAAAAAAGCTAAAATACGATTTTTGATCCACGAAAATACGAGGACTATTTATTGATTAAAGAAAAATTTAGTCCGGCTCTGAAAGCTTCCAGATTAACCTGAACAACTTCCTCACCTTTACTGCCAAAAATAGTTCTGATTGCCTTTTCGAGGGTGCTAATTTCAATATCTAAAAATGGAGCACTTGCACCCAAGATAACGATATTTGCAGATCGAGCTGATCCAATTTTTGTTGCTATTTCATCGGCATCAATGATAATATGATTTGGTATTGACTTGATTTTATCTAAAATCAAGTCCAAATCAGGATAGTTAGGGATATTCACAAAAGGTTTTGTATTTGCAATAATCCAGCCATCTTTTGATAAAAGCGGGAGATACCTCAACGATTCCATGGGTTCAATTGAGATGATCAAATCTGCTTTTCCTTCCGGAATTAAATCAGAGGCAATATTTTCTGACGATAATCTGAGATGCGATTGCACATCTCCTCCCCTTTGGCTCATACCGTGAACTTCAGCTTGCTTTAGCTGAAGTCCTACATCTATGGCTGCGGTTCCTATTGTTGCGGCGATGGAAAGGATTCCCTGTCCTCCAACACCAGCAAGTATGATGTCTTTTTTCATAGTGCGTTCTGATTATAATTCAATTTGTTTTGCTTTATGCTTCAATCTCATTCTCTTGTTCAGGGTTTGAATGCATTCCCGACGGGGAATAACAACAGAGACTCCTTTATATTTCAACTCCTCGGCAATTACCCTGACATTTTCTTCATGTTGTTTTGGAAGTGGCTTTATAACCCGAATATGTTCTTCCTCCACCCCTATTGCCAAACAAATTGCTTCAATTTTTCCAAGCGCCGATGAAGTTTGTCCACCTGTCATTCCGGTGGTTGAATTATCAAGAATCAACACCGTGATTTGCGAATTATTGTTTACCGCATCCAGCAAACCGGTCATCCCCGAATGCGTGAACGTTGAATCACCAATGGCAGCAACCGCTGGTCTTAATCCGGCGTCTGCAGCTCCAATAGCCATTGTAATTGATGCACCCATATCAACACAAGTATCGATTGATTCGAGTGGCTCAAGTGCACTTAAAGTATAACACCCAATATCTGAAAATACCTTCCCATTGGGATAAGGTTTCAAGGCTTCATTTACAGCCAGAAATGCATCATTATGTCCGCAACCTTTACAAAGTGATGGTGGTCGGCCGGCAACAAAATCAGGAATATTTTCACCTCTGGTATCTTCTTTCCCAAGGCTTGAGGCCACATTATTGGGATTAAGTTCGCCATCACGTGGAAGGCTGCCATCAAGTCTGCCTCTAATTTTTTTCCCTAAATTTAGAATTCCTTTTAACTTTTGTTCTATAAGTGGGTAGCCATCTTCTACAATCAATAATTCATCACAACTTTCGTATATTTTTTCAACCATTTCCTCAGGAATAGGATATTGACCGATTTTCAATACAGGATGCGGAATATCACCACCCACAAAGTTCTCCATTAAATAATTATAACCAAGTCCACAGCAAATGATTCCAAGATGCTTATCCTTGGCATCCAAATACTTGTTATATCCAGAATTTGCAGCTTCCGTTTTCAAATTCTTTTGCTTGCCTAGTAATTCTTTGTATTGTTTTCTAGCGATGGCTGGTAGCAGGATAAATTGTCGTGGATTTGAATGGAATTTTATTTGATTTTGTTCAACAGCTGCTGTTCGAATTACACCTGCCCGAGAATGAGCCAGACGTGTCGTTATTCTTAAAAGAACCGGTATTGACATTTTTTCAGATAGCTCAAATCCGTATTTGATCATGTCATAAGCTTCCTGTTGATTTGATGGTTCCAAAATCGGCATAAAGGCGAAATCGCCATAAAATCTTGAATCCTGTTCGTTTTGCGATGAATGCATGGAAGGATCATCGGCTGATACAATAATTAGTCCTCCGTTAGCTCCTGTAATAGCAGAGTTTACAAAAGCATCTGCTGCAACATTTAATCCAACATGTTTCATACAAACCATGGCTCGTTTTCCTGCATAGGACATTCCCAGGGCAGACTCCATGGCTGTTTTTTCATTTGCCGACCAATTTGATCGAATTCCTTTTTCTTTTGCTTCTTTTGATTTCTGAACAAATTCGGTAATTTCAGTAGAAGGAGTTCCGGGATAGGCATATATTCCGGACATTCCTGCATCAATGGCACCTTGTGCAATTGCTTCATCACCCAACAGTAACAACTTTTGCATATTTTTTGGTTTAAGGCTAAAATATTATTTAATATTTTTTCTTGATGCAAAATTACCTTTTTTTCTCAAAACAAATCCTAACTTTTTGTAGTATAAAATCATTCTAATATACCCTAATTATAACTATTTTTGCAGTTATGAATTTCCTGGCCCATCTTTATTTAGCACCCCCGAAGGAAGAGATTATACTTGGTAATTTCATTGCCGATGCAGTGAAAGGAAAGGTTTTCGAAGCCTATTCCGCAGAAATTCAAAAAGGCATTTTGTTTCACCGTCAAATTGATAAATTTACAGATGGACACCCCATTTTTAAAATGAGCTGTGAGCGACTTTATCCAAAATATAAAAGGTACTCGGGTGTGATTGTAGACATTTATTACGATCATTTTTTAGCGAAGTATTGGGATGAATATCACGAAAAACACTTAAAAGAATTTGTGGCTGAAGCTTATCAATTACTCATCCATAATTTTAAACTTTTACCTCCTCGCTCAAAGCGATTACTTCCATTTATGATTACCCAAAATTGGCTGGCCAACTATGCCAATTTAAAAGATCTGAATCGCGTTTTTAAAGGCATGTCGCGAAGAACCACTAATAATTCAAAAATGGAAGAATCTATTGATGATCTGAAAAAAGATTATGAAGCCTTTGAAGAAGAATTTAGACATTTCCTTCCGGATATCATCACCTACACAAAATCATCTGAATATTATTAAGTTTTAAAAGTTCATTTCTTTAATTTATATTTGCAACAATAGCAGAAGCTCCTTACTTTTATCTGTCAATTTCGCACCTAATGACTAAATCTAAAAAGGAACAAATTATTGAGGATCGGATTAAAATTCTCAAAAATACCCACATTTTTTCTGAAACGGGATCTGATGTGCTTGTTGAAATTGCCAATGCCCTTGTTGAAAAACATGCGCGTAAAGAAAAGGTAATCATCAGAAAAGGAGATATTGGTAATGAAATGTACATTATTGTTGACGGAACTGTTCGCGTTCATGATGGCAATCATGTATTGACGAAACTTGGCCCCGGAAGTGTTTTTGGCGAATATTCGTTGATTGATGAAGAAACCAGATCAGCATCGGTAACAGCAGATACCCCAAGTGATTTACTTAAGTTATCTCATGATGATTTTTTCAAAATCCTTTTTGAAAAGAAAGAAGTCATTAATGGGGTATTAAAAGTACTTGTGAATCGGATGCGAAGCATGAATGTGCTCGAGGAGAAACTTTCAAAAAGTTACTTAAAAATCCAGAAACAAAAAGACGAAATTGAGCTTCAGCACCAAAGTATCTCTAAACAAAAAGAATTACTTGAAGCACAAAATTATGACCTTTTAAAACTTAATGAAGAAAAAAACCATTTGTTGAGCGTGGTGGTTCATGGCATCAAAAACCCATTAACCAGCAGTTTATGCTCAATTGGCTTACTGAAAGATGACGATCAGATTAGTGATTCACAATTTGAATACGCATCAATTATTGAAAATTCGTTAAACCGCATTAATAAAATGATTAATGAGGTTTTAAACATCAATCGCATTGAGTCAAAAACATTCAGTTTAAAGACCGAACCCATTGAAATTTCAAAAATCATTAAAGAAGTTTTACTTAATTTCAATATGGTTATCGTCCGAAAAAAACTTCAAGTGAATCTTAATTTATGCCTTTGCAAATCGAAAGTGAATGAGGTATATATGCATCAAATTGTTGATAATTTGCTGTCGAACGCCTTCAGATTTGCGCCAATTTCTTCAAGCATCGACATCAATTTATTTTCGGATAAAGATATGGTTTATCTTGAAATCATTGATGAAGGTAAAGGAATAGCATGCGAAGATCCAAATTCTCTTTTTGAAATTTATCAGCGCCAAAATGACAAACCCAATGAAGACACAAAAGAAGGACTTGGATTAGCCATTGTTAAAAAATATGTAAACGCTATGAAGGGAAAAGTTTGGTGCGAGAATACAGAAAACAAAGGAGCTAAGTTTACGGTTGAACTACCAAAAATGATTTCAAATCTTGATTACGAATAAATGGTTGCAATCATTTTTCTTGCACCCCCGTGATTTCTGAATTCACACAAATAAATTCCCTGCCAAATCCCCATATTTAAATGATGATCACTAATTGGAATACTAACTGAATTTCCAATTAAGGAAGCTTTAACATGAGCAGGCATGTCGTCGCTTCCTTCTAAAGTATGCAAATAATCGGGTAAACCCTCAGGAACAATTTTATTCATGATGGTTTCAAAATCTACCCGAACGGATGAATCGGCATTTTCGTTAATGGTAAGTCCTGCTGAAGTATGCTTTATAAATAAATGCAATATTCCGGTTTCAGGCAATTCTGTTAAAAACTCCATCACAACATTTGTTATCAAATGATAACCTCTGCCATAAGCCGGTAATGTAAATTCTATCTGTTTTATCAAAGCAGATTAATTTATATGCTTTTCTGGTTATTTAACTAATCTTTTTCCACTATTGGTACAGTGATACCTGCAATTTCTTCAAGCATATCAGTTGTTAATGATTTTGGACGCTCAAGCGGATAACCTAAAGCACGATCCCATATGATATTTGCACAGATTCCAATGGCTCTGCCAATCCCAAATAAAACGGTATAAAAGTCATACTCTGTTAATCCATAATGCCATTGAATAATTCCTGACTGAGCATCAACGTTAGGCCAGGGGTTTTTTGCTTTACCATGCTCTTGAAGAATTGGAGGTGTTACTTTGTACAGCATATCAACATATTTAAACAAAGTATCGTCTTTCAGGTGCTTCAAACTAAATTCACGTTGTAATAAATATCTTGGATCGGTTTTTCTTAAAACCGCGTGTCCGAATCCCGGTATAACCTGTCCTGAATTAAGGGTTTCCCAAACAAATTGTTTCATTTCGGGTTCAGTAGGAATTTCGCCTCCCATTTTCTCCTTCAAATCTTGCAACCATTGCAGAACTCCCTGGCTAGCTAATCCATGCAATGGACCGGCCAAACCATTAACCATTGCAGATATTGAAAGATAAATATCGGATAAAGAACTCGCAACCAAATGTCCGGTATGTGCACTCACGTTACCAGCCTCATGATCACTGTGAAGGATAAAATGCATCCTGATTACGTCATCGTAAGGTTTTTCTTTTCCCATCATGAAAGCAAAATTACCCCCCAAATCAAGATGTGGATTTGATTGGATTCTGTTTCCGTCTCTGTATAATTTGGCGTAAATATAGGTCGCTATCTCAGGTAACTTAGCCAATAAGTTTAATGAATCTTCATACATCGGATCCCAATAATCTGCCTTAGGAATTCCTGCAGAATATTTTTTTGTAAAAAATGATTCCCTGTGCATCGATAAAATTGCTGTTGAAAAAATAGTCATGGGATGACTGCAGCAGGGAAAAGCATCGATAAGTTCATAAATATATCGAGGTAAGATTCTGCGTTTGGCAAACTCATCAACAACTTCTGAAACTTCTGATTCTGTTGGAATATCACCGGTTAAAAGGAGGTAAAATAATCCTTCAACATATGGCATTTCGGCACCTTTAGGTTTAGGAAGTTTTTCCATAACCTCATGTAATTTATATCCTCTAAACCTGATTCCTTCGTTAGGGTCCAGGTATGAAATATCAGTTACAAGACTCTTGAGTCCCCTCATCCCACCCAGAATTTGCGATATCGTTACTTTATCAACAACCACATCTCCAAATTCTTCATTAAGGCGATCAATTCGAGGGCGGTGTTCTTGAATTTTTTTGTATAATTTTTCTTTTAAACTCGTCATTTATTCTTTATTAATTTAATAATGTTCTTTTAAATTTTCTACATATTTCCGATAATGGCATCCCCAAATTCCGAACATTTTAACAATTCGGCGTTATCCATCATCCGATGATAGTCGTAAGTTACTCTTTTTTGAGCAATGGTTTTCACCAATGCATTCCAAATTAAATCATGAGCTTCATCCCAACCCATATATTTTAGCATCATACTTCCTGACAGGATTACAGATCCGGGATTAACTTTATCTAAACCTGCATACTTCGGTGCAGTTCCATGAGTAGCTTCAAAAATAGCATGACCCGTGCTATAATTTATGTTTGCTCCGGGTGCGATACCTATTCCACCAACTTGAGCTGCAAGTGCATCTGATAAATAATCACCATTTAAATTCATGGTGGCAATCACTTCAAATTCTTTAGGCCTTGTTAAAACCTGTTGCAATGTTATGTCAGCAATTGAATCACGGATAAGCAGTTTTTTCTTCCACTGTCCATTGCCATGTGTAGGCATTATTTTTAAAGCAGCTTCAACTTCATCTTGT
This sequence comes from Bacteroidales bacterium, assembly GCA_963675215.1. Classification (GTDB taxonomy): domain Bacteria; phylum Bacteroidota; class Bacteroidia; order Bacteroidales. The sequence continues at coordinate 1,375,302 of OY775914.1, read as the reverse complement.
CTCTCTTTCTTTTGCGCATCAACCATCATATGATAACCAGGGTCAATCATGATGGCATTTTCCTCAATACTCAATTCAGGATTATTATCTTTATTTGAAATAATCCAGCTTTCTCGTTCGGTAACAACTTTATCTCGATATTCCGAAACCGCAACTTCAAAACCCCATGCTTTAAAGGCTCCTTCAGTAAATTTCATGATATTGCCTTTATGAACCAGGGTAAGTGATTTCCGATTTTCTTTTAAGGCATATTCGATGGCACCTTTAATTAAGCGATAACTTCCTTCTTTTGAAGCAGGTTTCACCCCAATGCCACTCGTTTCCGGAAAGCGAATATTTTTAACCCCCATTTCATCCTGTAAAAAACGAATGACCTTCTTCACATCATCACTTCCAGCCGGCCATTCAATTCCGGCATAAATATCCTCTGTGTTTTCTCTAAAAATCACCATATCAACATCTTCGGGCTTTTTAACCGGTGAGGGTACACCTGTGATATATTTAACAGGACGCAGGCATACATAAAGATCAAGTTTTTGTCGCAAAGCAACATTTAAAGAGGTGATTCCTCCACCTATCGGGGTTGTCAAAGGTCCTTTTATACCTACTAAATATTTATTGAATGCATCGAGGGTTTCTTGTGGTAACCACTCGCCTGTTCGATTAAATGAATTTTCTCCGGCATACACTTCCATCCAATTAATTTTTCTATTTCCACCATATGCTTTCTGAATGGCAGCATCAAATACACGTACAGAAGCTGCCCATATATCCGGACCTGTCCCGTCACCTTCGATGAATGGAATTGTTGGATTATTTGGTACTGTTAACTTCCCATTCTCAATATTTATCTTTCCTGAATTCATTTCAATAATTATTTTATAACTTGTTTTAATTAGATAAGTCTTTGTAATTTACGACTTATCCTATAAATTTAATAAAACTTATCCAAATTAAAAATAGAAACTAATTATTTGAATCAATTTAAATTGTATTGTAAATAAGTGCAAAACTATTTCATATTAAATTACTAGCCAAAGTGTTACTAACTAATTATACCTTTATATACTTCGATGATTATTGTTATTTATGTAGCAATACAATTCGCCTATTAAATGCTTTTGACCGCAAGAAAAAATTGAAATATTACGGTTTAAGTTCTAAAGAAAATCAAACTATATTACAAAATGCACCTGCTTATATTTTGAATTCAGATAGTATTATCGTCTACTATAATGAACAATATTTTATAAAATCTGAGGCCATTTTTGCAATTCTAAAAATCTTGGGGGGCTTATTTCTTGTTTTTTATATTTTTAAAATTTTTCCGACTAAATATTTAGATAAAATTTATGATTTTATCGCGCTTAATCGATATCGTTTGTTTGGAAAACGAAAAAGTTGTTATCTGCCAAAAAAAAATAAAAATTAAAACATTGTAATTTTTACATTTTTCTTGCGTCTTAACTTATAGAATGATCATTGTTCAACTGGAAAATCATTTTGTATATTTGTTATTATCATAAATTAAAAGATTATGGAAAATCAAAGAAGTGGGTTTTACCGAAGCAGCAACCAACAAGTTATTGGAGGAGTTGCAGCAGGTATTGCAGACCACATGAATACCGACCCTACAATAATCCGAATACTTTTTATCGTGGTGGCCCTTTTTGGAGGTGGTGGTGTTTTAATTTATCTGATTTTATGGATCGCCCTTCCATCAGGGATTACAACTTCTTATAATCAACCCATTAATTTCAATAATATGGAAAAAGAAAATACTGATCAGGGAAAGAATGAAAATTTCAATCCCGACAAGCCATGGAACCATAACAAAGATAATGGTAGTTTAATAGCCGGATTAATTTTAATCACTTTGGGATTAATATTTTTAGCAGATCATTTTTTGCCTCGTGTTGATTTTGGAGATTTATGGCCCATCATTTTACTTGTGGTTGGTATCATAATGATCAAATCGGGATACGATAAGTCTAAAAAATAAATTCCTTATTATGCTAAAGCACATTTAGCAGAAAAACTGATGAATTCATGAATCGATTAAATTCGGCTTAAAATCATGTTTTAACTCAAAATTTTTAAACAATGAAAAATAGCAACTTATTCTGGGGTGGCATTTTAGTGGCACTCGGAGTTTTATTTATTCTGAACAATCTTGATTTTTTAAATTTCAATTGGTGGAGCATCTTTAAATTATGGCCCATGCTATTGATCTTACTTGGGGTAACTTTACTCCCAATAAAAAATCCAATAAAGTTGATTCTCACCTTTGTGGTGTTAGCAATTACCGTATTAATGCTTTTCACAAACACTTCTTTTACCCAAGGCCGATCATATCGTTATGATTGGAATTTTAGCGACGATTACGATTATAAATATGAAAGGGATTACAAAAGCACTGATCATCAATATTACGAACAATACTCATCCGATATCGAAGAGGCAACCTTAAATATTGAAGCAGTTGCCGGAGAATTTATTATTCGTGGTAACACCGATAAATTGTTTGATTTTCGACAAGATGGAAACATTGGGCCTTATATTTTTTCAACCAATAAAAAAGGAAGTCATCAATACCTTGATTTGAGTTTAAAAAATTCTAATATCAGAATGAGAAGATTAAGAAATGATGTTGATATACAGCTGCACAAAGATCCAGTTTGGAATATTAAATTGGGAAGTGGGGCTGCAAAAATAGATATGGATTTAAGCAAATACAAAACCCGGGATATTGACATTGAAGGTGGAGCTTCTTCCACATATTTAAAAGTTGGAGATCGTCAGGAAAGGGTTGATGTGAGCATTGCTTCTGGTGCTTCTTCCATCTCCATAGCCATCCCTGAAGACTCAGGATGTGAGCTCACAACTCATACGGTATTGTCGTCTAAAAACTTCAATGGGTTTACCCGATTAAATAAAGGGCTGTATCAAACCGATAATTTTGACGCTGCAAAAAATAAAATCTATATCGATATTGAAGCCGCTGTTACCAGTTTAAAAGTGAGACGTTACTAAAAACAAACTCTTTTATTATTCTTCGATTTCCAATTTGAAACCAGTGCCATGTACATTGGTGATAGAGATATTGGGATCCGCTTTTAAATACTTGCGAAGTTTAGCAATAAAAACATCCATACTTCTTCCTATAAAATAATCATTCTCGCCCCAAATCATTTTTAAGGCATATTCTCTCGAGAGTAATTTATTTTTGTGCTGGCAAAGAAGCTTTAGCAAACCAGCTTCTTTCCGGGTTAAATTTTGCTCAATACCGGGAGCAGTTAGCATCATGTTTTTCGAGTCGAATGTAAAGATCCCAATCTCAAAAACTGCTTCTATTCCGTTATTTTCCTCCAGAATAATTTGACATCTCTTTAAAATCGCTTTTATTCTTAAGCTTAACTCCTCAGTACTGAATGGCTTAGTTATGTAGTCGTCACATCCAACCTGAAATCCTTTAATGCGATCCTCTTTTAAAGATTTGGCAGTAAGGAAAATTATTGGAATGTTTTGATTCATTGCCCTGATATCTTCAGCTAAACTAAAGCCATCTTTTTTGGGCATCATTACATCTAAAACACATAAATCGAAGCGGTGACGTTTAAATGCTTTTAATCCTTCTTCGCCATCTCGACAAAGCTTGGTTTCATATTCAAGCATCTCTAAATAATCTTGTAAAACAAGACTCAAATTTGGATCATCTTCAACCAACAATATTCTAATCTTTTCTTTCATAACTATCCTCCTGGTTTACCGGAACGAAGGGTAGGAAAAGTTGAAAGTCGCTTCCTTTCCCTGGTTCTGAATTAATTTTAATGTATCCACCATGTGCTTCTATCATTGTTTGCACATAGTATAACCCAAGGCCAAAGCCTTTTACATTGTGGATGTTACCTGTTGGTACACGATATAATTTTTTAAAAATTAGCTTTTGATTATCATGACTAATTCCAATGCCGTTATCCTTAATGGAAATACAAATACCATCTTTATAATTTTTGGTTGATATAATAATTTCGGGACTGCGATTGGTGTACTTTTTAGCATTGTCGAGTAAATTTGAAATCATGTTAACAATGTGAACACGATCGGCCATTACCAAAGAATTTTCAGCCTTCAGTTCAACTGTAATTTTCCCATTCCTCTTTTTAAGCCCTAGCTTAGAATGATCAACTACTTTTTGAATGATATTGTGAATATCAATCTCCTTTGGTCTAATCTTCATGTCACCTTTATCGAGTATTGAAATCTGTAATACCCGCTCAACCTGATTTTCTAATCGTGTATTTTCATCGAAAATTATGTTGGCGTATTTCTGTGTTTTATCAGCTGACTGATAAACATTCGGTCTCAATAACATTTCGCTGGCCAATGAGATTGTGGATATAGGTGTTTTAAATTCGTGGGTCATGTTATTCACAAAATCAGTTTTCATTTCTGATAATCGCTTTTGTCTGAACATGCTTATAACTGTATACCAAAAACTAAAAATTACGATGATGATAAAAATCGCAGACAAGAATAGCCACCCGATCATATTCATGAGAATACGACTGGTTTGATTTGGAAAATAAACACCGAGGTAATATTGATCTGAATCACATAAGCAACTTAGCGAAACATTGTGCTGTGAATCCATAATCTCATCTTGATATTGCATGTAGGAGCCCATCAAAAATTCACCAGTATTTCTATCGTAAACACCATATTCATATCTATTTTGAATTAACATACACTCCAGCTCCTTATTCATCAATTCATAAAGTGTATTTTTATTAATGATATCGGTTAACTTTTTTTTCATTATAAAGCAATTAGGGTTTTCCTGCATCATCACCAAAGTTGAATCTGTATGGTCGTTCAGTAATTGACTTACAACGGTTTTCAATCCTATACGCACCCCTTCATCAAACTGTTCTTCCTTAAAAACAACTGCTTTTTTCACCCAATACAATTGCGTAATGATAATCCCGATCATTGAAAAGGATGCGATAATTATGATAAACCTAAATAATTCCTTTCTCACACTTAATTTTTATTTATGAAAGATGAACTTAATCTGTACTAATTCTTCGCCAACTTAAGTCTGTCATTTTGTTTAAGTTGCTATGTAAAGGTACGCAACAAATATACAACCTTCATTGGATGGCAAATTTTAAATTAACAAATCGTTAACAGTTTTTAACAGCCATTTAACAGAATAAGAACTGAATGAACCTACATTTGTTATAATTATATTTTTAGATACAAACTCAAATAAATAATTTTATGAAAAAGATCATTTTAAGCTTAGCAGTAGTTGCATTTATCGCGGTTGGAACGATTTCAGTTAACGCGCAAGATCCTCAGAAAAAAGAGGTTAAGAAAGCAACTACAGAAGTTGCTAAAAAAGCTGCTGCAAAAGATTGTAGTACAACTGCTAAAAAATCATGTTGCGATGCTACAAAAGCTTGCGATACCAAAGCTCCAAAAACAGCGAAAGCTGCAAAAAAGAAAAAGAACTAAAAATCTAATTCTATCTATGAAGCCTCAAATTATGAGGCTTTTTTTTTGCTACTTTCCAATCGAATACCTTAATGATTATCTTTGAAAAAAACTAATTTATGATTACTGCAAAAAGTGAATACCTCGGAAATTTAAGATCAGTAGCATTACATGTACGATCGGGAAATAAAATAACAATGGACGCCCCCATTGACAACCAAGGCAAAGGAGAGGCTTTTTCACCAACCGATTTGGTAGCAACAGCCTTGGCAAGTTGCATGATTACCATTGTTGGAATTGCTGCCAACAACCACCGTTTTAATATTGATGGCACAAAAATGGAGATTACCAAAATCATGGCTTCCGATCCAAGAAGAATTTCAGAAGTTAAAATTGATTTTTCATTCCCCCCAAACAATTATTCACCTAAGCAGAAAAAAATTATTGAAAATGCTGCCTTAACATGCCCTGTAGCTAAAAGTTTGCATCCCGATTTAAAACAAACCATTAATTTTCAATATCAATAATATGTTCCCTCAAATCAAAACAGGATTGTCATTTTTTATTGAAAAAGATGTTTTACCTGAAGATTCAGCTACCCATTATGGCTCTGGTTTAGTTGAAGTCTATGCTACTCCGGCGATGATTGCACTCATGGAAAAAACAGCACTCGAATGCGTCAATCATTTATTACCGGAAGGTTTCACAACAGTTGGAACTGAACTGAAGGTTCAACATACCAAGCCAACGGCTATTGGTAAAAAAGTTAAATGTACTGCCAAAGTTGTTGAAGTTGACAGAAAAAAGATAGTTTTTGAAGTTTCTGCTGAAGATGAACAAGGACAAATTGGATTTGGTACGCATACGCGTTTTATTATCGATCAGAAAGTTTTTATGGCTAAATTGGAAGGTTAGACATTAGACGCTAGAATTTAGATTTTAGAAAAAAGATTCTGAATTCTGTCTTCTGAATTCTATATTCTGACTTCTGTCATCAACAAGCCCTAATTTTAAACGATTTATTATCAATGGCTCTTTGGGTTGCCAATATTCCATCCAGATGATCGTATTCATGCTGTATTAATTCAGAGAGATCGTCTTCAAGAACCCAAGTATGTTCTTTCCAATCCAGATCTCGAAAAGTAATCTTTAAACTTTTTGCCCTTTCCACTTTTACAAAAAGATTGGGGAAAGAAAAGCAATCATCCCAAACTTCCATTTTTTCATCACTAAATTCGAATAAAACAGGATTTATAAATACGACTGGTTTATCGATATTCATGTAAATAAACCTTTTTAATACGCCAATTTGAGGAGCTGCAATAGCTCTTCCGGCTTTGTATTTTTCCTTATACTCCATCAAAGCTTTATGTAAAGTTTCAATACTAGGTTTAATGCTTTCAAGTTCCTCTTTCTTAACTTCTTCCGAAACCTCGTACAAACGAGGATCGCCCAATAATAAAATATTTTTTAAACTCATTTTTAATTAATTTCCGCTTCGTTTAACAAAATGCCCAATTCTTTATCAGTTCCAGCAATATGATCAATTAACCATTCTTTTAAGAATTTCATAAGTGAAACAGTTAATCCAATTTTGCCGGCATCAAAATCATTTTTAAATCGACTAACCTCTTCAATAAGCTTAATATGCTCTTCACGATGCATCTCAGCATCAAGGTATTCAATTCTCTCAAAATATTTTTCTTCCTCATTAAAATGAAAAATGGTATACCCGATAAGTTTTTTCAAAACAGGTTCCAGTACTGTTTTACCTTTTCCTTCAGCCATTGCCGAGGCAAGCTCATTCAATAATTCTAAAAGCTGTTTGTGTTGTTCATCAATCGAATCAACCCCTACACTGTACTTATCTTGCCATGGAAAAACAAACATACTGATTGAATTATGTTTAACTTATTCTTTATTTTTTGAGTCGATAATGATGGTTACCGGTCCATCATTTATCAGCGCCACATCCATCTTAGCACCAAATTCTCCGGTCTGAATTTCTTTGCCCAGCTCCAGCTGAAAATATTTTACAAACTGCTCATAAAGCGGGATAGCCACATCCGGTTTTGCCGCATAAATATAAGAAGGCCTATTTCCTTTTTTTGTGCTGGCGTGCAAAGTAAATTGGCTAACGACAATCGCTTCGCCATCTACATCTTTTAAACTTAAATTCATCACACCCTCTGCATCATCAAAAATTCGCAATTGAGAAATCTTGCGGCACAGAAATTCAATATCTTCAGAAGCATCAGCATCTTCAATTCCCAATAAAACCAGTAAACCTTGTTTAATTTCCGCTTTAACCTTCTGAGCTATACTAACAGAGGCGCTTGAAACTCTTTGAATAACTACTCTCATTTTAATACAAATAAAAACTCAAAGTTACGACAATTGAGTAAAAGTCAAACGATGCTAAAAGCTAATACACAAGATTCAAGTATCAAGATTCTAGAAAAAACCAGCATCCAGCATCCAGAATCTGTTATCTACCAACCAGAAATATCAAGATACAAGATCAGAATTATTACTAATTTTGTGTAAAGATTAAAAACATGACTAAACTTAGCGTAAATATTAATAAAATAGCAACCATCCGCAATGCACGCGGTGGTGACTATCCCAACGTTTTAAAAGCTGCAATTGATTGCGAAAGATTCGGGGCTCAAGGAATTACGGTGCACCCACGGCCTGATGAAAGGCATATTCGATATCAGGATGCCAGAGATATTAAACCCAAAATTGGTGTTGAATTTAATATTGAAGGAAATCCGGTTCCTAAATTTATTGACCTGGTTTTGGAAGTAAAACCCGCTCAAGTTACGCTGGTTCCAGATTCTCCGGATGCAATCACTTCTAATGCAGGATGGGATACCTTAAAAAATGAATCTTTTTTGAAAGAAGTTATTACTGAATTTAAAAATCACGGAATCAGAACTTCAATTTTTATTGAAACAGATGAAAAGATGATTCGGAATGCAGTAAAAACAGGAGCTGACAGAATTGAGCTATACACCGAAAGTTATGCAGATAATTATCTTATCAACAAAGAAAAAGCAATTGCCCCATTTACCAAAGCCGCTAAAGTAGCCATAGAATGTGGACTGGGGATTAATGCCGGTCATGATTTAGATTTACACAACCTTCGATATTTTGCTGACAATATTCCGGGTTTGCTTGAAGTTTCAATTGGGCATGCATTGATCAGCGATGCCTTATATTTGGGCCTTGAGAATACCATTCAACTTTATCGAAGGGCTTTAAAACTTTAAATTTATCACACACCTAATTGCCATGACTTTACTAAATAAACACTCATGGATAAAAAGCTTAAATCAGAAGCAGAAAACATATATTTAATTTTAGGGGCTTTGTTTATTGCCTCATTGGTTACAAGCAATTTAATTTTTCAGAAATTTTTTAGCTGGGATTTTTTCGGCTTGCACAATTTTGAATTATCGGTAGGCATACTACCCTACCCCATTACCTTTTTGGTGACCGATATTATTTCCGAAATTTATGGGAAAAAACGCGCACAAAAGGTTGTGTTTGCAGGTGTTTTTGCGAGTATGTTTATGCTATTGATCATCATTGTGAGTTCATGGGTAAACGCAACCGAATGGTCACCCATACAGGATGATGAATTTACCCGCGTTTTTGGATTTACCTTCGTGGCTGTGGCAGCATCTTTAACTGCTTATTTACTCGCTCAATTTATCGATGTACAGTTATTTCATTTCTGGAAAAAACTTACCAAAGGCAAGCATTTATGGCTTAGAAATAATGCATCCACTTTTACTTCACAATTTATTGATACTTTTACGGTACTCATTTTATTATGCAGTTTTAAAGTAATCGAATGGGAACTTTTTGGAATTCTTTTGTTGAACGGATATATGTTTAAACTGGGGGTGGCATTACTTGATACTCCAATTATATATTTTATTGTTTACTTATTTAAAAGGAGGTTCAGGATGAAAGATAGTCTGGAGGAATTGAAATTTTAAAAAACACGTATTTTTTGATCTGAGAACCCTAAGAATAATTAAAAATATTGACTAGCAAATAGCTGACTAATAACAAAATTAGAAATAAGTGAAACTATTTTTTAGAACATTCGGAAAAGGCCAACCAGTAATAATCCTGCACGGTTTGTTTGGAATTTCTGACAACTGGGTAACTTTTGGAAAAAAACTTGCTGAACAAGGTTACCAGGTTTTTATCCCCGATCAGCGAAATCATGGACAATCGCCACACAGTGATACCTTTAATTATCTGGCATTAACCGACGATCTCTACGAATTTATTGAAGAACACGAAATTGAACAACCCATACTGATTGGCCACTCCATGGGCGGAAAAGTCACCTCGCGATTTGCGCTGGAGAATCCCGAGTTGCTAAAAAAAGTTATAATTGTCGATATCAGTTTACGTGCTTACTCAAATCGTGGGCATCACGCCAAAATAATTGATGGCATGCGCCGTATAAAATTCGATATGGTTAGCTCGCGTAAAGAAGTTGACATGCTATTAACTGAAAGAATTCCCAATTTTCGGATCCGTCAATTCATCCTTAAAAATTTATACTGGAAAGAAAAAAACAAACTGGCCTGGCGAATCAATTTTGAAGCTATTTGTGATCATTTAGATGAACTTTTTGACGGGGTGGATACCATTGATCGTTTTAATAAACCTGCTTTATTTATCAAAGGTGGATTGTCAGATTATATTTTGCCGGAAGATTTTCCTGTGATCGAGTACAACTTCCCCCAATCAAAAATTATTACTATTGAAAATACTTCGCATTGGGTTCATGCCGAAGCACCAAAAGAATTTGCCAAGCTGGTATTTAATTTTGTAAAAGAAGAAGTCTGAGGCTGGATTAATTATCCATTTCAATTTCTCGTTTGGCGTACACCCTTCTTGAAATTCCAATGCTCATTTCGTACAATCCGTAAAGCGGAATTACAACTAGTATTTGACTAAACACATCAGGTGGTGTGATGATGGCCGAAATAGCCAAAAGAATAACGACCATATACTTCCGGTTTTTTTTCATAAAAGTTGGGGTAATAACACCCACCTTGGTAAGAAAGTAAACAAAAATAGGTAATTCGAAAACCAAACCAACTGCAAAAGTAACAGAAACAACTGTGCTGATATAGGAACTTAACGACATGTTATTTTCAACAAAATCACTTACCTGATAGGTTCCTAAGAAATTAACGGTTAAGGGTACAATTAAGAAATAACTAAATAAGACTCCTAAAATGAACAGCAGTGAACTTGAAATTACCGCACCTCCCGAATATTTTTTTTCTTTGCTGTGAAGTGCAGGGCCTATAAAACTCCAAATCTCAAAAATGATATACGGAAATGCTACAATCACACCTGCTACCATCGAAATATACATGTGGGTCATAAATTGACCCGACATGTTAATGTTGATAATTTTTATATTAAGGTCACCAATGCACAGCCCTGCAATTGACAGATAATCTGCAATCTGACAAAGGATGCGATTGGTAATAAAATCTGAATCTTTTGGAGCCAAAATGATGACATCAAAAATTATTTTTCGATTTAAAAAAGCAACAATAGCTAAAATGATAACAGCAATAAAAGAGCGTACAATATGCCAGCGAAGCTCTTCCAGATGCTCCCAAAAGGTCATTTCCTTCTCGACACTTTTTTTCTTTTTTTTGTTTGAGTTTACTTCGGTCATCAACTTTTATTTTCAATTACAACTCTAACACAAAGATGCTAAAAAATTCTGTATTTCAAACTACAACCCTACGAGGGTTTGAAACCCTCGTAGGACTATACAAAAAAAAGCCTTCCAAAAGTTTATCACTCTCAGAAGGCTTTAATTAAAAACCAATCTATTAACCTAATTATTAATCAAAATTTAGGTGAAAATAATTTGTGTGTTTTCACCACCACACATGCCGTAAAAATCACCAATGGTAATGATATCTTTTACGTTCTCATTCAAATCTTCTGCTTTTAGTTTGAACATATCGATGGCCAATTTACACGCGTAAATTTCACCACCACCTGCAGTTATCATGTCCAAAAATTCATCAACGGGTGGCATATCCAATGCCTCCATTTGCTTCTTCATCATTGCAGATACACCAGCTTCTACACCAGGTAACATTCCAATAATTGAAGGAAATGGCAGTCCGCCTGGCATCCGCATGGCTGGATTACCAACGGTTGCAGTTTTTAATTTGCTCATTTGTTTTTTGGTGATGGCATCAAGTCCGAAGAAAGTGAAGAAAACTTTAGTTTCAATTCCTTCCATCACTGCTCCGTTAGCCATTACTAAAGAGGCATAAACATCTTCTATGCTTCCTTTAGCACAAATTAAACAAACTTTTTTTAATGGAGTTTCATTTTTGTTTCCCATGATATTAGTTCTTTAGTTTTATTATTAGATACAGCTAGCTGGTTTAGGCACTCCGGAAATTTTGGTTGCTTTTTTTAAAGGTGCACCCGGGAATAATTGATAAAATCCTTTGATATCAACGATACCGGATTTCCCAATACCTCTGATGGTTAATGCATCACCATTCAACACTTTGGTTCTGATGAAATCAATTAACTCAAAATGTTTGTCGGTTAATTCAACACCTTCTTCTTTTGCTATTTCTGCTGCAATTTCTTTGGTCCATTGTGATGGGTCATTCATATAACCTTCACCTGATATATCTACAGATACGCCTGCTATTGTTTTTGTTGCCATAGTATTATGTTTTAAATATGTTATTAATTTTCTTTTGCTATATTTTTTAAGAATGTGATCATAAATCCCATCCCTTTTTTCATTTCCGGGGTATTAATTTCCTTCATTATCTTCCAAAGAGAGTATTCAGGAATATTTTCAGTATCTAAACTCTTATATATATTAACACCATTTGTGAATGCTTTTAGCATTTCGGGTTGCGTTAGGCTTTTCACCAGCTCAAGCATGGGAACAATGTTTTCCGAAAGATTTTTAACATCTTCGGCCCCAAAATGGGTAACCACATTGTCCATCATTTTCCCTAACTCTTTAATAAACTCGAAATATCCTTTTTCTTCAAGCTGGTTCATTGCATTAATGCCATCAAGCCCAACCTGATGTACAATCGGTGTAACATCTTTAATCAGGTCATTGGCACTTTCGAGCATCCCAAATAGCTCATTAAATGTATCTATATTTCTGATAAATTTAAATGCAAGTTGCTTAACGGCTTCTCCATCTACATCAATTCCCGCATTATCAAGCTCCACAACCGCAGCTTTGAACATATCCGAGCCAATAAGCGAAACATCAGTAACCAAATCTTCGACGGTTTGACGAGATTGCTTTTGGGCGATCACCTCTTCCAACACCATATCCAGTTTCCTGTTTATGTCATCAAATTTCGATTGAATTTCTATGTCTGTCATTTTCCTAATTTTTTATTTCGTCTTTAAAAATGACTTGATTTATAATTTTTTTCCTGCCATCTGCATTTCAGAGTCGATTGGCATTTCTTTACCTTTTAAAAGGATGTGCCAATAAATCCATCTGAAAATTAATTTGCCATAATGGTTCATACGAGAAACTTTCAACAACCCAAATGGGCCAATACCCGGAAATGGGAATGAACCTGCAAGTGGTTCTGTATCATAATTGAAATCAATTAAAGTTCCTTTTCCGTACCCGGTTTCTATGTAACAATTTGCATGCCCGTCAAATTTTGCCGTAAATGGTCGGCCTTCGATGGCACATAAAAGATTCTCTTCTAAAATATCAGCTTCAAAGTGAACTACTGAACCGGCTTTTGAAGTTGGAACATTTGCAGCATCTCCTATTACAAATATGTTTTCGGCAGCTTGAGACTGCAGAGTAAATTTATCGGTCGGCACGAAATTTAAATCATCTCCTAATCCACTTCTCTCAATCATTTCATCTCCCATATTTGTAGGAACCGAAACCAAACAATCAAATTCAACTTCTTTACCTGCATAGTCGATAATTTTTTTGTTTTCGTTATCAACCTCGGCAATATTAAAATCAGGAATTATTTTTATATTTCTATCAATCAATAGTTGACCTAACATTTTTGTTGCTCTTGGTTTAGTAAACGCACCCGGTAATGGTGTTACATAGGTGATGTCTACTTTGTCACGCATTCCTCTTTCTGTAAAAAAAGCATCCGCAAAAAACACAAACTCAAGAGGAGCAACAGGGCACTTATAAGGAAGCTCAGCAATATTTACAACCAATTTACCACCTTTCCAGGTCTTGAAATAATCTGCCAAGGCAACTGCTCCTTCAACGGTATAAAAATCGAATATGTCTTTATACCATAAATCTCCTTTTAAACCCGGTGTCTCTTCAGGGGCAGTTCGGGTTCCGGTTGCAATGATAAGGTAGTCATAATTTAATAGCACTCCATCTTCCAGTAACACCGAGTTTTTTTCTGGTTGAATTTTATCTATTTTACTATAAATCACATTCGTTCCAACCGGGAAGAAATCACTTTTTGGTTTGATGACATCACTTTTCTTGTATATTCCAAAAGGAATAAACAAAAAACCCGGCTGATAATAATGCGTTTTAAATTGATCAACAAGAGTGATATCCCACTCCTCTCTCTCAAGAACCTTACGCATCTTATTAGCCATAATAGTTCCGCCTGTACCTGCACCTAATATTAATAATTTCTTCATCTGATGTTATATTTATAATATTTGTATGTTTGTATTTAAGTATTTATTTGAATACCATATTAATTTGTGACAAAATTAACAAGAGCCCATAACCTATACAAGTTTCTATATATGATATATATCATGGTATTTATGTTTGTAGATATGTTGCTTTAAAACCAAGTACTAATGCCAGAGTTTTTATTTTCAAGTCACTGTAAAACATGCACATACAAAGATCTGCTATTTGGAAACCTAAGCAGTAAAGAGCTTGACTTATTGAACGAAAACAAGAAGGAAATCATGTTCAAGAAAGGAGAGATCATAAGCAGAGAAGGCGAAGATATTACTTCTTTTTTGTACTTAAAACAAGGACTTGTTAAGCTTTACACCCCGTCATTAAATAATAAAGATCAAATTATTAGTATTGCAAAACCCCGCGATTTTATTTCACTGTTAAGCATTTTTTCGTTCTCAACTTATAAATATTCTATTTCGGCATTAGAGGATTCAGTTGTTTGCTCAGTTGAGATGGATGCATTAAAAAAAATCATACAAAATAATGGGACTTTTGCCATTGAGATCATGCAAAAAATGAGCCGGATGTATGATGATATTATTGAGAAAAGATTTGAAATAAACAGGAAACACCTGAGGGGCAGAATAGCCTATATCCTGATCTTTTTTTCAACTCATATTTATCAGAATGATGAATTTGAATTGCCAGTTTCGCGTCGTGAAATAGCCGAATTAATTGAAATGACCACGGAAAACGTAATCCGAATTTTATCCGAATTCAGAAAAGACGGTATTATTAAAATTGATGGTAAAAGGATTAAATTATTAAATCCTGAAAGACTTGAAAGTGTTTGTAAACTTGGCTAAAACGACAGAACTAATTTTTAGCAACCGCCCTCTACAACAGATTTTTTCTTCTTACGTATAGGAACCACGATCTCTGCCTGGACCTCATTAACTATTGTATTTCCACCCTCTGAAAGGGTTTCCATTAGCTCTGCAAAATTAACTTTTGGCTCTTCAACCAAATATTGTGGAAGCTCTGACTCGCTAAACATATCGTAAGTTTCACCCGAATGATATCCATATCCGCCTAAAAGAATTTTAACATCATAACCTAATTGTTTTAAAAGCATCCACGGTCCGTTGGCCTCTGTTTGGTCATAATCGTATAAAACCGCAATGATTGAATCCTTTTGCAGTCGTTCAAAAAAAGCTGTGTTTTCATCATTTAACAGGCTTACCGAAGGGATGTTGATTGCATTTTCAATATGGCCTTTTGCATATTCATAAGGATTTCTTAGATCGACAAAAATATAACCGGAAACTTCATCATAAATTATTTCTTCCGCTTCTTCGGGGCTCATTTCGTCATCAAATGATAACACCTGCTCCAACATTTGCGCTGTTGTAATCTGATATTCAAAATCGGGTTTACTTAAGGTTACAAATCCAATGACTATAATCAGTACAAAAAAGAATACTGCTATGGATAACCTGTTTGTTCGTTGATTTGTATCTTTCATTTTTTAATGCTTTAATTTTTAACAACCACCTTCAACAACTGATTTTTTCTTCTTCCGGGTTACAACCACAACATCCTGTAGTGAATCATCTGTAACAATGGCTTGTCCGCCACAAAAATAAATACTTGCTCCTTTTCTAAACTGATAAAGGTCGAGCTCTGATGAAGAAGCGGTTTCTTTTGGAGCTTTAGGCTGTATGATTGTTTCAAACCAACTATTTAAGCCACCCTTCATTACAAATAAATTTTCATATCCCATTCTACGGGCAAGCATCCAAGCTTGTTCAGCATAAACATCCGCATTGGAATAAAATACAATGTCCCGATCACTTTGATCAAGTAATTCTTCCCAGTCGGGATGAAGAATATCTTCCAGAGGAATATTTTCAGCACCTGGCAGCGAATATTCAAAATAATAATCAGCCATGCGAACATCAATTAATAAAATTGAAGGATCCTGATTAATTAAGCGCTCTGCAATTTCATCAGTACTCATGAAATGGGTTTGTTCTTTTAATTCATTAAGTAATGAATCCGGGCTTATTTTACTGGTTTGTTTTTTTTCGGGTAATATCAACAGAATCCCACCCAGAATAATAACCATTGCAATTAATAAACTATACCTAATATTCATTATATTCCTTTTTTAGCGTTAATTTTCTTTTCAATTTTTGATGCAAAATAAAACATAGGAATGGCAACCATAATTACGATAAACACAAACAATGGAGCTGAAATTCCAAGTGTTTCTGTAATTTTAATGTTCCCCAGAAACCCTTTGCTATAAAATCCTTCCAGTAATGGAAAAGCCTCTGCAAAAATTAAAATCCCTACGAACATTCCACCTGTAAAAACCATGGCATCAATTTTACCAATTGCAACACCACTAAAACTGGTTCCGGGACAATAGCCACCCATGATAAAACCGACTCCCATAATCACCCCTCCAATAATAGCTGAATCAATGAACAAAGGATTTACGTATATAAGGTTAATATCGACCCAACCCAAATAATTAAAATACAACAAACCCAACATGGCTGTTATTGCCGCTGTAAAAAAAACTTTTAGCACTACAAAATCGTAGCCATAAAATACGCCGGCTAATTTGCGTGTAGAAGAAAATCCTGATGATTCCAGAACGAATCCAAATGCCAGTCCGATTAATACTGCGATTACCAGATTCCATTCGCCACCGATTATACCTTGAGGAATTAATGGTCCCATATTTTTAACTGATTATTGTTGAATGAATAATTTAAATTGATAATATTAAATCCAATTTTTTCTGAAAAAATAAGCAAACAAATAGGCTGTTCCAAAAATGGTAATCATGGAAATGAATCCTGATGTTGCTAAACTAGCCATTCCACTTAGGGCTGCTCCACTGGTACATCCTCTCCCAAGCTGAGATCCAATTCCAAATAATAAACCCCCAAAAGCAGCGAAAATTAACCGGCGTTTTGAGGTTATTTTTGGTCCGTGCTCAACTTGTAATTTTAATCTCCCTGCTAAAGCACCTGATAGAAATGCGCCCAATAATATCCCAATAGCTTCGAATACCAACCAATTATACATAGGATGTTCGTCGTCACTAATAAACTTACCTAAATAATGTGATTCTTCTGCGAACTCAGGAGTTACGGTATGAACTGCAGTTACAACTGTACTTTTAACCGCCCCGCTTGCTCCCAATCCTCTACCAGTAATATAAAATGTAAGGAGTAAAATTAATCCTAGCATTACACCCCCAAAGTAAGGATTAAAATATTTTTTGCTTCGATCTGTTTGATTTGTCATTAAAACATTTTTTTACGGTTAACCATTTATATTAATAAAGATATCTTGTAATTTGACCAGCTTCAACCATAATGAAACGAAACATTAATCCTCCAAATAGAATGAGTGCCGCCGGAATTGCAACAGGAATTTTATAGCCTCTTAACTCCAGAATTTCTAAAATTGCTGGTGCTACGAGTCCTAAAATTACCACGTAAACCCAAAACTGAACCGTAAATTCACCGCCAAGGAATAATTCTGCCGCATTAATCTGAACAGCTGTACTTGCTAAAAATCCCATGAACATATGAATAATGAAAAACAATTCAATTCCAATTAAAATGAGGTCAATTTTGCTCATCAAGTTTCTCTCAAAATGGCTTTTCGACATCCACATAATGGTGGCTGCACCGGTAGATAAACCCGACACTAAAAACAAAGGGCCTAAAATTGCTGTATTCCACAATGGGCGGGCATTAAATGCCGACAATAAAATTCCGGTATAAATTCCCAAAATCACCGCTGAAATGAGGATGGCCCATGCCAATGGTTTTCGATATTGGATGATTAATTTTTCCCACTTATTTAAGATCTCGAATTTCCAATCCCATTTCGGAAATAGCTCCTTTATATAGCTTGAAACCCACATCATTGATAATGGGGTAATGATCATTAAAATCCAGGCTCCCCACGACATTGGCGATTCGAACCGAACCGTCAAATACAATCGCCAAAAATACCATTGATGCTTTAAATCGAGGAAAAGCGCAAATAAACCAAGCACCAAAGCTGCCGGCACCAAAAAGGTGGCCCATTTAACAGTGGTTGGCATTTCTTTCTCCTTTCCAAGAATAGTGTACAAAGAAGCAAAAAATAATATGCCTGCTGCTAAACCACCCAGGAACAAATAAACTGGAATTTGCCAATGCCAAATGTGTAAATAAGGATCAATATTTGGAATATTTCTGCCGCTAACAAAAATCTCTTCTTTCATAAGTTTACAATTTTAAATCAAATAAAATATTTGTGGTTTTGTTCCGGCTTCCGGTGCCAGGGTTTTATACTTCCTGTTTTTAAGCGCAACAGAAACATCACTTTCAGCATCATCTAAATCACCAAAATACATGCAGTTAGTTGGACAAACAGCAACACATGCCGGCTTCTCTCCTTTTTCAACGCGGTGAAGACAAAATGTACATTTATCAACATAGCCATCAGGATGCGAATAACGTGCATCGTAAGGGCAAGATTCAATACAAGCACCACAACCTATACATTCGTTAGCCGTAACAGTAACAATACCACCAGCTTCGTAATGACTCGCTCCAGTTGGGCAACATCTAACACAAGGTGAATTATCACAATGATTACAACGCTCAGAGCGAATCTCCAATTCTAAACTTGGGTAAGTTCCATCCATTGCCTCTACTACCCAATCGCGGCAATAACCGTGGGGTACATTATTTTCGGTTTGGCAAGCCACAACACAATCGCTGCATCCGACACATTTTTTAGTGTCAATCGCCATCGCATATCTCATTAGTTGGTCTCCTTTCCGGGATCTTCTGTAATGAAAGTGACAAAATTGCCTCTCATTCCAGTCCCACCCATTATCGGGTCAATCATAACATTGGTTATCAATTCCGAATCACTGGCACCACGACCAAATGTTTTCGTTAAATTTTTATTACTGTGTCCAAATCCATGAACCATATAAACAGAGTCCCATCTGATTCTTTCCGTTACTCTCACCTTAATAGGGAAAGTTGAAACCTGGCCGTCCTGGTTTTTAAGCCAAACTTCCTGGTCTTTTTCCAGCCCCCAAAGCTTTGCAACCTTAGGATTTATCCAAACTTTGTTTTCATCCATTAGATCAACAAGATTTGGATTGTTGGCTGTACGGCTAAAAGTGTGCATAGGTGCACGACCATAAATCAATCTGTAAAATCCGCTTGCTGGTTCAGGGTGTGCTGTATATTTTGGCATGGGGTCAAATCCATTATGTGCCAATTCTGTTGAATAAAGCTCAATTTTACCAGTGTTTGTCGGGAATTCCATTTCCTCTCCATCTCTCATGTACAAAGCACCCGATTCACGATCAAACATTTTAATTCCTGTGGTTTTCATTTCCTCCAAAGAAGTGCCCAGTTCTTGTAATTGCCATTCAATTACCTCTTTATAATTTTCCCACGGGAAATAATGTCCAAGTCCTAATTTGTCACCTATTTTTTTTGCAATCCACCAACTTGGCTTTGAATCATATTTGGGTTTAACAGCCGGCATCCTAACTGCAACATTTGGCTCCCGGTGAGGTGCAACCCTCAGATCATCATACCTCTCAAGATAAGTACATTCAGGTAAAACAACATCAGCATATCCCGTAATTTCCATCGGCATGGTATCTACCACAACCATGAAATCCAGTGCGTCCATTGCCTTATTCAAAGTAGGTTTGTCGGGCATTGTTAAAGGTAAATTCGTACCTGAAACGATCCAGGCATGAATCTGATATTTGTTATCATCAGACGGTATTGAAGCATCAATTAAAGAATTTGAAACTGACAATCCTGCCAATGGATATTTTCCATTCAAAGCCTCTTTCCATGACCACGCTGGTTTTGGAAACGCTGGAGTTGGGTAATGCGGAACATGAAGGGTTTCTTTGAAATAAAAACCTCCGCGCCTTCCCCACGATCCTAATAAAGCATTAAGAATGGCAATAGCACGTGAACGCTGCGTATCGTCGCCATACCAGGTAGCATGCCTTCCGGGATGAATAATTACTGCAGGAGAAGCATTCCCCATTTCGTGAGCTGTTTTACGAATTACATCAGGTTTAATGGTGGTAATTCCGTAAGCCCATTCCGGGGTCATGTTTTTAACATGCTTTTTTAGGAGATCAAAACCGTAAGTATATTGTTCGACGTATTTTTTATCGTATAATTCATCATTAATAATAACGTGAATCCAAGCCAAAAGCAAAGCCATATCAGTTGCCGGCTTAATGGGTAACCAAAACTTAGACTTACTTGCAGCCGTTGAAAAACGGGGGTCAACGGTAATAATTGCTGCACCTTTATCAATAGCTTCAGCCATTTCCTGTACCTGTCCGTTATGCATGTTTTCGCCAATATGCGATCCAATCAAAACCATGCATTTGGTATCTCGAATATCGGTAGGCTCTGGCGATCCAACTCCGGATCCAAAGGTGGCTGTAAAACCAACTTCTCGAGGTCCGCGACATTGTGCATAAGAAGGCGCTACAATATTGGTTGAACCAAATGCTTTGAGCAAATGCCCCATATGATGACCAGATGACCCGTGATTAAATAGGGCTATACTTTCAGGACCATGCTTTTCAGCTACTTTTTTCATGTTAGCTGCAACCAAATCTAACGCTTCATCCCAACTTGCCTCTCTGAAAGTTGATTTGCCATCTTCCTTTTTAACTCTAATCAATGGTGTTTTTAGTCGATCTTTATCATGGTACATTCCAATACCACCGGTACCTCTGGGACAAAGCCTCCCATTGCAGTGAGGATCTTTATCATTCCCTAAAATCTTAATAATTTCATCGGCTGAATTGGTATAAGTCCATCCTGCACATTTCCAGAAACACACTTCGCAATAGGTTGGTGTGCGCTTCAATTCAGAATCGTCTATTGACTGAGATGCATCCTGTGCAAAAAGCGCATTCCCTTTCGCAAAGGAAAATGCACTTCCAGCAACTGCAACACCTGCTGTACCCAGAGCTGATATCTTTATAAAATCTCTTCTGGTTCTCATAGTAACGTATATAAATATATGTATGTTATTTCTTTTGCAAAGATATGCTTCATCTGAATACCTTTTTTATTATTAAAACTTGTCTGAATCATGAAAAAATCCGTATTACATCAAGTTTTATTTGACCTAACCCTGACAATAAATATAATTAAATTACATTTGTATCGGCAGTAGAAATTTCAAATAAATTTATGGCTATTCCGATTAAAACCAAAAGTTGTAAAGTTTGTACAAATAAATCATCTTGCTTTAAGCAACTCAGCCTTTCCGAATTAGAAATGATAGATGAGAATCGGCTGGAGATAAACTATAAAAAAGGTGAAATGGTATGTAAGCAAGGTTCTTTTGCATCTCATATCCTGTTCTTAAAAAAAGGACTAATTAAACTTTATATAGAAAGCAAAGATAAAAATTTAATTATAGCCATCGTTCCTGCCGGAAACCTAATTGGTTTACCTTCATTATTTGGTGATCCGATTTTCCATTACTCAGCAGTTACTTATGAAGATTCTACGGTATGTTTGTTAAACATTGAAGTGTTCCGCGATTTTACCAAGAAAAATGCAAAGTTCTCTTCTGAGGTGATTAAAATTATTAATGAATCTACCATACAATCATACGATCGGTTTTCATCAATATCACAGAAAAACATGCATGGTCGATTTGCGGATGTTGTTTTATGCTTATCCAACTCCATCTATAAAAACGCTAAGTTTAGTATCAGCTTTTCGCGAAAAGATTTAGCCGAATTAGCCTCCATGTCAATTGAAAGTCTTTCAAGGGTGATAAAGGATTTTGATCAGGACAAGATTGTCAGCATTAAAGGGAAAGAATTTGAAATATTAGATCCAAAACGGCTTTTGAATATTAGTCTAAAAGGCTAAGACAGAATCTAAATTAACAGCCCCAGCTTATTCACATCCAGAGATTAACTATTTTTGCATGAAGTATAGATGGTGATGCAAAATAAAATTAGCCGACATAAATTTTTTAAAATCTTAATTTACACGCTACTTGTGCCTTTTGTTTTTTTATTAAACAAGATGATAAAGGATCAACGCAAATTTCAATCGGGTAATAGAGAGATTAGAGTTCCAAATCCCACTTCTGGGCTAAATATTATCGGCCCAATAATTATTTCAAAAGATGAAAATGAGATGACTGTTTTCTCTTCTCGCTGCACACACTTGGGTTGTGAAATCAATAAAATAGAAAATGGTGAAATCGTTTGCCCCTGTCATGGATCGAGATACGATAAAACAGGGATCCCAACAAAGGGGCCGTCAATAAAAGCATTACAAAAACTAGAATATGCTATTGACCAAATAACCAATGAAGTTGTTGTTAAATTAAGTTGATCATGTGGAAAACAGGATCTAAAATAAAATCAATCATTTTTTTCGACACTTTTGGGGCCATCAGCATAGCCAATTTAATTATTTGTGCCATCAGTGGTGTAATCATTGCCATACCTTACGATGTTAATGCCGCCTACGATTCAATAAGTTTGTTAATGATTTCGAACCCTGTGGCCAGCTTTTTCAGGAACATGCATTACTGGAGTGCCCAATTCTTTTTAATCTTTTCGGTGCTTCATATTTGGGATTACTTAAAAGTAAAAAAGGATTTCAGGTTAAAACATGGCGTTTGGGTTAGGGTGGTAATTTCAATTTTATTTGTTATTTATGTGATGATTTCTGGTTTTATTCTAAAGGCCGATTCAGACAGTATCCAAGCCAGAAGAATTATTGAAAGCTTGATTGACTCCATTCCATTAATTGGCGCACTCATTTCGCATAGCTTTTTAGGCTCCGAAGGAAGTTTCCAACTCATTTATGTTCATCATATCGCTACGGCGACTATTTTTATCGCAATCATCACTTTTGAACATTCCAGAACCATCTGGGCAAAATTACCTACCCTTTTTGCTGCACTATTAATTGCGTTAATGTTTTCCTATTTCTTTCAGGCACCCTTGCACGATAACTTAAATGCCATTGTGAAAGGGCCTTGGTATTTTGTTGGATATCAGGAAATTTTGCATTGGTTTAACCGTCCGGCCTATTCTCTTTTAATACTCTTGGCTGTTCTTCTTTTAATTTATTATTTCCCTTATGCGAGCATCAATAAGTCAAAATTAATCAAGCGTGTCATTTTATTTTTCTTCGGAATTTATCTCATTTTAACACTGGTAGGTTATTTTTTCAGGGGAGAAGATTGGAAATGGCGATGGGAATTTTGGGAAGCTGAAACCCCTTTTTACGCCCAAGCCATAAAGAGTGACAAAATACTGGAGCAAGCCATTTTGATTCCTGAAATAATGGGGAAACGAGAAAGTTGCTTGGTCTGTCATGATGGAATGGAGGGCTTCAGTCCTGCACACGATCCCAAAGCCATTGGCTGTGTTTCTTGTCATCAGGGCAATCCCTTTGCTATCGATAAAAGTCAGGCGCATCACCAAATGATACTCATCCCAGGAAATCTGGCCGATGCCAATAGAAGTTGTGGAACCATAGATTGCCACCCCGACATCACCAACCGCATCCATAAAAGTATTTTAAATACCATGAGTGGAGTGGTTAGTGTTGATAAATTTGTTTTTAATGAAATTGAAAGTCCGTCAGGCCTTTATCATATTCAAGAAATAAAACAATCTGCTGCCGACAACCACCTGCGAGATTTATGTGCGGCTTGTCACCTTGGAAATCCAAAAGTTGAAACAGGCAAAATCGACCAGTTAAGCAGAGGAGGTGGATGCAATGCCTGTCATTTGAATTATTCCGAAAAAGCGCTGAGTGAATTATCTCAACTAAAAATAAATCCGCCTGATTCGATCAAATATCAATTTCATCCTTCCTTATCTTTAAACATCACAGATGATCATTGTTTTGGATGCCACAGTCGCTCGGGAAGAATTGCCACAAACTTTAAAGGTTTACATGAAACCAAGTTTGAGGCAACTGAAATTGCGGATTGGTCAAATTACGAATTGTTGGCCGACCAAAGAGTTTTTGAAAAGGTAAGTGAGGACATTCATCACCAACGAGGGATGGAATGTGTGGATTGTCATACTTCTTACGAAACCATGGGTGATGGAATCTTACATGAGCATAAAGAAGATCAAATGCAGGTGCAATGCAAAGACTGTCACTTTTCCGGCCGGCCCAAAACCATTAAACTTACAGACTTGGACTTTGAATCTTCAAAAATTTTGGAAACAAGAAATTATGCATTCAAGTCGGCAGAATTTTTAAGCATTGCAAAAAGTTCCAAACCCATAACCAATTCATTGATTGATGAAAAAGGAATTGCGCATCTCATAAGTAAAAACAAGGATAAGCTTTTGCCCTTAAAAGCTCCTGCTTTGGTTTGCACCATAGGTGATGCCCACGATGAATTAAGCTGTGGAAGTTGCCATACGGCTTGGGCACCTCAATGCATTGGATGCCATAACGATTTTGAAAAGAATACACCCACTTACGATTTGCTGGATAATAAAATGATTACCGGAGCATGGATTGAATATGCCGGAGAATATTATGCAGATCCCCCAACCTTAGGTATAGTTGAAAAAGCCAATTCAAAAGAAATTCAAACATTTATACCTGGCATGGTGCTAAGCATTGATAAAAAAAATTACGATAGAAATGCACAAAAAGAAATTTTTCATCGTTTGTTTGCTCCGGCTTCTGGTCATACAACTATGGCAAAAGGAAGATCCTGCGAATCATGTCATAATGATCCACTAGCTATCGGTTACGGGCGAGGAGAATTAAAATATTTGATTGAAGGCAACACTGGGAAATGGGAATTTAAACCCCGTTTTGCAGCTAATAAATTTGACGGATTACCCGAAGATGCCTGGATTGGGTTTTTAGAAGAAACCCAGGAATTTAGAGCTACACGACCCGGAATGCGACCATTTAGCCTGGAAGAACAAAAAAATATTTTAATGGTTGGAGCCTGTTTAACTTGTCATAAAGATGACTCAAAAGTAATGCAGGCGAGTTTAGTTGATTTTGAAAAATTGATGACTCAGATTACAGAAGGGTGTGTACTTCCTAATTGGGAACTCAGGTAATATTTGCTGTCATTTCGATTCCGATTTATCGGAGAGAAATCTCGTGGATTATAGATTTCTCCTCATTTCATTCGTCGAAATTGACAAAAACCTTTCATTCACTTTTCACAATCCACTTCCCATTTTCAAATTCAATTCGCGACAGGTCAAAATTAAATTTCGCATCCTGAAACAGAATAAACTGATCGACTACAGATTCAAGCTTTTTGAGATGTGGTTTTATTTCAGTCTGCTGATCTGATCGGCAAACGACAAACAAACCTGGATCGACAAAACGCCTGAGTCCA
Source organism: Bacteroidales bacterium (assembly GCA_963675215.1). Classification (GTDB taxonomy): domain Bacteria; phylum Bacteroidota; class Bacteroidia; order Bacteroidales. The sequence continues at coordinate 1,349,639 of OY775914.1, read as the reverse complement.
CCCGACTCACATACCACGGCAACATCTTTTGTCCAAAAATATTCAAGATTTTTGATTACTTCGGGCAAAGCTTTATCGGTTTTTGTTTGAACATAAAAAACCCTGTTCGCCCCAGCCTTTAACATTCTTGAACTATCCTTTGAACTTAAAGGCTCCAATTCTTCAATAATTTCGAAATCATTGGTTTGTTTAATCAATTTTTCAGATTCAGAAATTTGATGAAAGTGTGGGGAAATTTTGATGGCAATTACTTTTTGTGCTTTTGCAAATCTTTCAATCATTTCGCAAACAAAGCTGGTTTTCCCAACGTTTCTGCCTGTACCGGCAACGATCAACATATTTGGGAAACGATGGATCATTGCTTTAGTATCTTCTTTGTAAAACAGCAAACTCTTCTTTTGAGTTCACATTAAAAAATAGTTCTGACGAATAATAAGAAAGGGATTCTTCAATTAAAAACTTATTTGTCTTAAGCAGCTTAAAAGTATCGGGGATTTTAAAATTTTGTTGCTGTATAAATTCTAAAAATACAGATTTTGCGTCTTTATGATAAAGTGCACACATGGGCTCATACTTATGGCCTCCATGCCAGGGAACAACAATATCCTTGTCATCTGAATTTGCTATTAAATCTTTCAATAATTCTTGTTTAATGAATGGCATATCGCAGGACAAAACCAAATTCAAATTGTTTTTAGAATTGACCAGGCCTGTATAAATACCGCCCATTGGGCCACTATTTGGGAAAATATCAGGATAGACCGGATAGCCCAGAAAATGATATGCATTTGAGTTCTCAATTAGTAAGATTTGATCGCAAACTTTCTCTAAAACTTCAATCGCATACTCAATCATATGTTTATCGCCAAGTTTGAGCAAGCCTTTTTCGGTTCCCATTCTTCGGCTTTTACCACCCGCCAAAATAATTCCGGTAATGCTTTTTGAAATCATTAAGCAAAAATAGGAATAAAAAAGAGGGAAAAAATCCCTCTTTAAAATAGATTTTTAACACTTAAAGTCTCGATCGCTTTATAAACTAAATAGTTTGAACTACGATAACTCCATTAAAACCCTTCATGCCATAAATACCCGCAGCTGCTCCGCGCAAAACAGATATAGATTTAATCTGCTTAGGACTAAAACTATGATTTAGTGCAGTTATTCCTCCCTCAACCGGAGCACCGTTCAAAACAACCAACATAGCACCATTTAATCTAGTTCTAGGTGTATTATTAATTATCATTTGCGATATCGAATGATATTTATCATGATTTACCTTTTTTGAATTAATAGTTGTGGTCTCATATGATAATGTTACATCAAATTCATTTTTATATCCCAAGTCCACTTTTTCCTTTTCATGAGCTATGCTTTCCAAAGGGAACTTAAATGTTAAGTATATCTCCCCGGAATAATTATACTCATAAATAGGATGTTGTGGAATTATCACCCTAATTTTTCTAATTTTCGAAGTGTCAACATTGAAACTATAGTAACCAGCTTCATCCGTAACTTTGAGAATTTTCATTCCTTCAATTTCAACGATAGCGTTTGGGATGGCTCGCTCATTTATATCTTTTACATATCCTGAAAGGACAACTTTTTTAGCCTTCTTTACTTTTTGAGCAAGCGAAACCTGCTGTATGATCACTGACAAAATCAAAAATAAAATTAACTTTTTCATATTATAAATTTGATTACCAATTTAGCGAAAACCTAAAACACTATTGTTCTTCTTTACTTAACATTATTCTCTGCAATAACATTTTTGGTCTTTACCTTACAAACACCATAAATACCGCGTAGGCCATAAAAAGGCAATACATAATCAATATTCTCAATTTCAATGGACGTTATCATGGTTGGCTTAAGCGATTTCAGGTTCCAAACACCTTGAATATATTCACCGTCGACAATATATAAGCCGAAGCGGCTAACAACATAAACATTGGGACTCATTTCTTTATCCAGCAACTCTTCAAAACTTGAATATTTATATGGGTTAACCTTTCGTCCATTAAAAATAATGGCATTTTCTGAATTTTCATAAATAATATCCTCGTTATAACCTTTTGCGATTAACTCCTGGTTTCTAGCTTTTTGTTCTTCCTCAGAATATTTATAATCAGGTGCTTGTGGGTAAATAAAATCGAGCTTAGTTTCTCCTTGATAGTCCTTTTCTAAATAACCATTTATAGCAGTAAAAACCATGACTTTTTTTGCAGAGGGATCTATTTTAATCTTGTAATAACCCTTATTATTTGTTTTTCTTGAATAATCAGAATTTGGGGTTAGAATAATTGCATTTTTAATAGGTTGGTTATTTATATCTTTAACAAAACCGGTCAATACAACTTTTTTATTCGTTACTCCATTTTTTGCAATTGCTCCCTGCAAAATAAAAACAGAAAACAAAATCATAAATAGTATCTTCTTTTTCATTTAGCTATGTTTTTGGAATATTAAACATTTATTTAATCATACAAATAATGCAATAATCAAGCCAATATTTATCAAAGAAATAAAGGGTGTTAAAAATATTTCACACCCTTTAAAACTTAAACCTGCATTAGTTTCCAATCACCTTTTCTAAAGAAATAGAAGGCCATCAGCGTAAGAATAGTTTCAGCTAAAACAATTGACACAAATACGCCATTTTCTCTTAAATTCAAGCTAATCGCCAAAAAATAAGCCAATGGAATTTCTATGATCCAAAAGGCGACAAGATTAATTAAAGTTGGAGTTCGGGTATCCCCTGCCCCGTTAAACGAATTAATTAAAACCATCCCAAATCCATAGGCGATAAATCCATAACTCATTATTCTGAGACAGTTACTCCCCGCTTCAACCACGCTATTGTCAGAAATAAATAGTCGAATAAATACTTCGGGAGTTGCAATAAAAAAGATGCTGATAAAACCCATAAAAAGCATATTTATTCGTCCGGTTAACCAAACAGATCGCTCGGCTCTTTCGGGTTGTTTGGCCCCCAAATTTTGACCTACCAATGTAGCAGCTGCATTACTTATCCCCCATGAAGGAAGAAGCGTAAAAACCATCACTCTAATGGCAATGGTGTAAGCAGCAACAACTTCACTTCCATAAATTGATACAATGCGAAACAAACCAATCCAACTTGAAGTGGCAATTATGTTTTGCCCTATTCCACCTATCGAAAGCTTAATCAATTGCCAAATAAGTACAAAATTGACCCGCAAATTTTCCAACTTTAGTTTAATTCTTCTTTTTCCTCCGAACAGAATATAAAATTGATAAGCAACAGCCATGCCTCTACCAATATTTGTAGCTACGGCAGCACCTGTAATTCCCATTTCAGGGAATGGACCATATCCAAAAATAAGACAAGGGTCAAGGATGACATTTAATATATTTGCAAACCACAAAACCCGCATAGAAATAGCAGCATCACCTGCACTTCGAAATACAGCATTTATAATAAAAAGCAGCATGATTACAACATTTCCAGCCAACATAATTCGAGTATAGCCTGCCAAATCATTAATCATGTGGTCGGATGACCCCATTAAACGCAGGATATCCTCTGCAAAAATATAACCCGGAACAGCAATTAAAAGGGATATAAAAATTCCTGTAATAATTGCCTGAAATGCAGTATTTGAAGCTTCTTCGGGTTTATGTTCACCTGTGCGTCGGGCAACCATTGCAGTTGTGGCCATAGCCAACCCAATGCTGATCGCATAAACCAAAGTCATTACCGCTTCCGTAAGGCCAACTGTAGCAACTGCATCAGCACCAAGTTTTGACACAAAAAAGATATCGACAACTGCGAATACAGATTCCATAACCATTTCGAGCACCATGGGTACCGAAAGCAAAAATATTGCTTTGGATAGATTGCCCTTGGTAAAGTCCTGATCGGTTCCGGAAATTGCTTCCTTAATATTATTCCAAGATTCCTTAATTTTCAATCTTCTAAAATAATTATAATTTGATTTTATATAGTGTAAATCCATTTTCGTTTTTCTTTTTCTAATTCATCTAATATTTTTCTTTTCATCATTTGATCTTTTTTAAAGCTTTCTAAAAGCTCAATTTTTACAATATCCATTAATGGATGTACATTTGTTTTCATAGTTTTTCCTCCCGGAATTTTTTAATTGATTAATAAAATAAATAGGTAATGATGTGGTGGTAAACCACAGTAAACGAAAGTTCGGTAAAAAATTAACGAGGTGTTAATTTAAGAACTTAGACTCGGGGATATGTGCCGGTAATTTTCATGAAGAACCAAAAGTAAAAAGAAAATTAATCCGAAAAATAATTTTTAGGGGAAAATGGAAATCACCTTAATTTTTCCTGAAAAACAAACATGAATCGCCATAACTCAGAAACCGAAAATCGTTATCGAGGGCAAATTGATAGGCTGTTTTCCAATCATTACCGATAAAAGCTGAAACGAGCAATAGTAAGGTGCTTTTGGGTTGATGAAAATTGGTGATGAGGATGTCCGCGATTTTAAAATCATAACCCGGGGCAATCATCAACTGGGTTTCTCCTTGTAATTCATCCAAATTATTTTTATCCATAAAATCCAGAACAGAATTTAAAACAATCTTTAGGGTTTCATCAATTTGATATTTTTCCTGATACGGATCCCATTGGTTAATTCTAAAATCAGGAGATTGATCAACCAATAATTTAACGCCAAACCAATACAGACTTTCCAAAGTTCTTATGGTGGTAGTGCCAACCATAATTACTTTTTTATCTTCTTTTTCTATAATTTTTTTTATGGTTGATTTTTGGATGATTATTTTTTCGGTGTGCATTTCATGTTCGCCAATACTTGCAGCCGAAACAGGTTTAAACGTTCCTGCACCAACATGTAAGGTTACTTTATCGGTACTAATATTTTTTTTAGTAAGTTTTTTAAATACCTCATCCGTAAAATGTAAGCCTGCCGTTGGTGCAGCAACCGAACCATCGTGTTGGGCATAAATGGTTTGATATCTGTCTTTATCAGCTGCTTCTGCTTCGCGATTTAAGTAAGGTGGCAAAGGCACCAAACCAGTTGATTCAAGGAGTTGTGCAAAAGTGAAATCAATGGGTTTCCAACTAAACTCAACCAGATGTGCTTCTCCTTCCTTCCCAACTCTTTTGGCTACAAATTCAAGTTCCTTATTTTCTATTTGAATTTGTTTTTTGATGCTTCCCTCTTTCCATTTTTTTGAATTCCCGATAAAACATTTCCAAACTACTGCACTTTTTTGCTGAAATGCCAGTTGAATCTCAGTTGTTGGCTGAATTGGTTCCAGGCAAAATATTTCGATTTTTGCCCCGCTTTCTTTAAAGAATTGCAATCGCGCCTGAATTACCTTGGTTTCATTAAAAAACAACAAACTATTTTCAGGCAAAAACTGATGAAGCTCCTTAAAGTTTTCTTTCGATAAAGAACCATTTTGATAAACCAACAATTTTGACTGATCTCTCTTTTCCAATGGGAATTTTGCAATCCGATTTGAGGGAAGCGGATAATTAAAATCATCAATCAATATATAAGCAGGTTTTTTCATCATAAAATGCTCGGCTGCAAAAATAAGTGAATAAATAACATAAAAAAAGCCCCTCAAATGAGGGGCTCTTAACTAACCTAATTAATATTTAATCAATTTTATTTGATGCATCTGCTACCCACTCATTATAGGCACCATCATACACTTTCACGTTATCTAAACCCAAAATCTCCTTGAAGGCTACATAAGATACGGCAGCTCTAACTGAAGTTGCACAATACAAGATGACGGTCTTGTCGGCAGCTAAACCAAACTTCTTTGCCAATTCTTCTAGCTCAACTTTTGATTTAAAAGCACCGTTAGCTTTCAGTACCTCTTTGAATTCCATATTAACTGCACCTGGTAAATGGCCTTTGCTTGTTTCAATAGAACCATCAAACTCATTTGCTGCGCGACAGTCAACTAAAACCACATTCGATTTATTTAACCCTGATTTTACTTCTGATATTGCCGCATAAATGGCAGGATTTACATTGGCTGTAAATGTTTCAGCTTTAACCGGAGTAGGTGATTTAGTTAAGCGTAAACGTGCCCCTTTCCACTCATCCATATCCTTATGAAGAATTTTAACATTTGTAGCACCAACATATTTAAGCACCCAATAAACCCGACTTGCGTATTTGTTGGATCCTTCGTCATAAACAACAATTTCGCTGTCATTACTGATTCCTTTTGTACCTAAATAAGCAGCAATGTCTTTTGGATCTTTTATTAATCCAGCGATATCACCAGTTTTATTTAAATCAGCATAAGGAACATTTATGGCCTTCATGATATGCATTTTAGCATAGTCTGAAGCTTTTGTAGCGTCAACAACCACAAGATCTTTATTTGATTTTTGCAAGGCAGAAAAATCCTTGGCTGAAATCGTGACCTGAGCTGTTAAAGCATTTAACCCAATAAATAGGGTTATCATTAAGGATAAAATTATTTTTTTCATATTATATAGAATTTAAATGGTTATTAGCTAACAAAATATTTTATTGTTAAAATATAACCTGAAGTTGTAAGATGAGTGCATCATTATCAATTTCGTGATAATTTGCCCAATCAACATCAGAGCTTTCCTCAACATTATACATATAGTTCAACTGAATACGAGTCCATTCGTTAATAAAATAATTGAAACCAAAGGTTATTGTACTCATACTGTTAAACTCAACATCTGTATCAGGATCATAAGATTCGTATTTAAGAACTGGTTGTAATTGCCAAGGAGTCATATATAAAGCTTGAACCATATAACCGCTGGAATTAAATGTTCCGGCAACCGGAGATGGTTCTTCACCACATCCACCACCAACTAATTTCGAACCTTCATCTTTACCAGAAATGTATTCTCCTTGAAGAATGAAATTTTTATAATTTAAAGACAGGTCAGCACCAAAACGGGTACGTTTATCGGCAACATTAATTGCTGGATCTGGGTTGATTAATTGACCAGTTCTATAACTTGTTCCAATTTTTAAGAAGCTGGTTGGAGCAAATACCAAACGACCAACAAAGTCTTTATAACGATCAGTATCCATTACATTTTTACCAGTTCCGTTTAATAAGGCTAAGCTATATGAGAAGATATTTTTATTCTTTAAACCGAAAAAAGAAATGGTATCAGTACCACCAGAAACCATCACTCCGATATCTCTGAATGGACTTGCCAATTCATTCACAACCATAGAACGATTCACAGTGTATAAAGCCTGACAGGGAGTTCCTAATTCTAATCCAAAAGGGTTTTTGAATTGACCCATAGAAATTTTAGCCCAAGGGCCTAAGCCAGAATAAGTAACAAAAGCATCCAAAAGGTAAGGTCCGCCTTTAAAAGAACTAAAATCCATCATTACATAGTAACTTACATCGTAAGGAATATTTCCAACAACGCCTAATCTTGCTCTGTTAAAATAAAAGCTGTTTGTGTTTAAACTGTTTCCGGCAGCATCATCGCCAAAAAAGTTAAGTCCAAACTGAGGCTGAATGTATCCAATCACTTGAACACCTTCTTCTGAACTTGGCTCAATACAACCTTGTGCATTCACAAAGGTGCTGGCAGCAAGCACGAAAACAATACAAATAAATAATTTTTTCATCATAATTTTATATTTATTGGAGGAGGATTTCTCCTCCTCCGGTTTATTAAATGATTAGTTTGTTACCAATGGTAAATCAGTAGTTGGAGTAACGAATTTATGACCAGTCATTCCGTCATAGATAACACCGTTAGCTCCAAATTTTCCACTCAATACATCATATCCTAAAACGTTTAACCACGCAGTGATCATTGAAGAAGTTTGGCCTGTATAACAGTAAACAACAGATGGATGAGTTGGATCGATAGCAGCTACTTTATCATCAGCTAAGCTGATTGTATTATATTGGAATGCACCATTAAAGTGACCATATCCTAAATAATCGGTTTCTCCCCAGAAATTAAAAATTTGATTTCCATAAACTGAAGGATCAGCTAAAATATCAGTCGTTTTTACGCCTACCAATCCACCTTCTAACATAGCAGCAACTCTCTCTGCCAAAATACCAGAACCGTCACTAGCCGCAGTAGTAAAACTTGGTGCAGAATAGGTAGAAGTTGCAGGACTTGCCGTTTTTACCCAGTTTGCATGACCAACACCAGTACTTCCAATACTATTTGCCCAAGAACCTGATAAAGTTGAATTCCAACTTGACATCCCCCATAATAAAACTTTGGCATCAGCATATCCCGATAAACGTAATGCCATCACTGCATGACCAGCAGTTTGACCAGTAAAACAAACAACAACAATAGGTTTGTCTGAATAATTAGCTGCGGTTGTAACCACATCTTTAAGGGCTACATTTATGGCACCTTCGATATGGCCTGCGTTATAGCTATCTGCACTTCTGATATCAAAAATATAATTTTCTGATAATGAAGTTGCTAAAGTAGAAGCTGGAATAGTCCAACCAGTTAATACATCAGGAAGATCTAAGCTATTTGCAACCATATATTCTTTAAGTGTTGTATAACTGTCTATAACAGTTGTGCCTTCTCCTGTTTCGTAGCCGTAATTTTCAGCTCCGTGATAAGTAGTTTTATTCGCATTATATAAACCATCATAGTTTAATGAGTTAACACCAAATTTGATACTGGTAGCATTATATCCCAACACATTTAACCATGCAGTAATCATAGAAGATGTTTGCCCTGTATAGCAATATACAGCAGAAATAGCAGCAGGATCAACAGCACTTAAACCACCGGAAGCAATCGTCATATTTTGATATTGGAATGCGCCATCGAAGTGACCAAATGCAGTATAATCAGCTTCTGGCCAATAGTTAAAAATTTGATAGCTTGCAGGAGCTTCAAGAACTGCTGAAGAAGCAACACCTTTAAAACCACCGCTAGTTAAAGCAGCAACCCTTTCGGCTAATATACCAGCACCATCTTCTGCATTAGCAGACCATGTTGGTGTACCAAATGATCCTACAGCTGGAGATGCTGAAGTTACCCAGTTTGAACTTCCAACCGCAATATTTCCATTGTCATGACCTGAGTTTCCAGCCCATGGACCTTCAAATTTAGGATTCCAACCGGCCATACCCCATTTAAGAACAGTGGCGTCAGAATAACCAGATAAACGTAGCGCAACAACAGCATGTCCTGCAGTTTGCCCTGTATAACAAACAACCAGGATTGGTTTGTCTGTATAAGAACTTGCAGAGCTAACAACATTACCTAAAGTAACATTAATTGCACCTGGAATATGTCCGGCTGCATAATCAGTTGCACTTCTTAAATCAAAAACATGATATCCTGGAACAGTAAATCCATTATCGGCATCAACAACTGCTGATGCTGCTATAACCCAACCGGAAGCTATCATATCTGATAAATCTAACCCGTTTGCAGCCATGTAACTTGTCATTACCGCATAATGGTCAGTTTCTACTATTGGTGGTGGATCTTTCTTACAACTCGTAAATAACAAAGTTGGAACCAGAGCCAAAATGATTGCATAATTCATTAATTTTTTCATAATTCTATTCGTTTGGTTTGTGTTTAGTTTTAGAGTTTGTATTAATTAAGTATGTATCTTTGTTAATAATTTCACAAATCTATATTATTGAGAAACACCACAAACAACGGATACTATGATATCAGATTTAAAAAAAAGTGGAATGAATCAAGGAAAAATTGATCTAGGTCATAAAAAAATCCCTTTTGTTTTGTATTTTTGCACTCAACATATATGCATATATGAATACTAATAACTATATAAACACCTGTGCTAACTTCATTCAGGAGTCTTCCTGCTTTGATCAATTAACAGATGAAGAAAAACTTTTGGTTGATAAAAACCAGCTTACCGTTGAATACAAAAAAGGTGAAACAATTTGCAAACAAGGATCATTTGCATCACATATTATGTTTTTGGAAGAAGGATTGGTTAAGGTTTATTTAGAAGGGAAACCTAAGAATTTAATCCTTACCATCACGCCATCAAGTCATTTAGTTGGATTGCCTTCTGTTTATGATGGAAACAATACCTTTCTATACTCAGTTTCAACTTACATCGACTCAAAAGTTAATCTAATTGATGTAAATATTTTCAAGCAATTACTGCGACAAAATGCAAACTTTGCAACAAAAATTATCAATATACTAAATGAAAATACTGCGCAGGCTTATGGTCGCTTTTTCTGCTTAATTCAAAAACAACTTCACGGTAGAATGGCAGATATTCTGTTATGCCTTTCACAAAGGATTTTTAAATCGAATGAATTCAATTTACCTTTATCTCGAAATGATATTGGAGAATTGACAAGTATGTCAACAGAAAGTGTGATTCGAATTATGAAGGATTTTAAGGATGATGGATTAATTAGGGTGAGTGGAAAAAATATTGAAATTCTTAATTTTGAAAAGATGATGAAAATTAGTGAAGTTGGTTAAATCTCTTCGGATGCAAAAAAACATTCCCAATTTAATTACATTATTTAATCTACTTTCTGGTATTTTATCAATTGTATCTCTTTATCAGGGATCGATTGAATGGGCTGTTTATTTTATTGGAATAGCCGCCATATTCGATTTTATGGATGGTGCTGCTGCACGGCTCTTAAAAGTTACCAGCGAAATGGGTAAGCAATTAGATTCATTGGCCGATTTAGTTTCATTTGGATTGGCACCCGGATTTATCATGTTTTTTTTAATAAAAACAAGTCAGCCTCTTCCAGAAATCATTTTTAGTGGCCATGGTTTGATCCCATTTTTCGCCTTTTTAATTCCTCTTTTATCTGCATGGCGGCTGGCCAAATTCAATATTGACACACGGCAAGAAGAACGGTTTATTGGCTTACCAACCCCAGCCAGTGCACTTATGTTTGCCTCGATTGGCTTAATTAACCAGAATCTTTTGAACCCAGTTTATTGGATGGTTGATTTAAGTCAAAATACTTATTTCTTATTGGGAATGACCTTTCTGATATCTATTCTTTTGATCGCTGAGATACCACTCTTATCTCTTAAGTTTAAAAACCTTAGTTGGAAAGAAAATCAAAGTAGGTATTTGTTGATTTTAATATCGGTATTACTAATAATTTGGATACAAGTAAGTGCTATTCCACTTATCCTGGGGAGCTATATTTTAATCTCTCTTATTTTCAAAAAGTAAAATCTATCGTCGGAGTTCGAAATTCTCACCCAAATAAACTTTTCTTACATGTTCATCTTGTGCTAATTCTTCGGAAGTACCTGCCTTAAGAATTGATCCTTCGAATAATAAATAAGAACGATCTGTAATGCTAAGCGTTTCGTGAACATTATGATCGGTGATTAGTACCCCGATATTTTTCTCTTTTAGTTTTGCAACTATCGTTTGAATGTCCTCAACCGCAATTGGATCAACACCCGCAAATGGTTCATCCAATAGCACAAATTTAGGGTCGGCTGCCAAAGCTCTGGCAATTTCAGTTCTTCTTCGTTCACCACCTGAGAGGGTAATACCCATACTTTTTCGTATATGATCCAGTCCAAATTCATCAAGCAATAATTCCAAGCGTTCTTTTTGTTCTTCTTTATTGAAATGAGAAAACTCCAAAACTGCTTTCAAATTATCTTCTACACTCAGATGCCTGAAAACAGAAGCCTCTTGAGCCAGATAACCGATTCCGAGTTGAGAACGTCGGTACATTGGTTCGGTTGTTATCTCCTTGTCTTCCAAAAAAACTTTCCCGGAAAAAGGTTTGATTAAACCAACCATCATATAAAAGGTGGTCGTTTTACCGGCGCCATTTGGCCCAAGCAAACCGACAATTTCGCCTTGTTCAACTTTAACCGAAACGTCATTAACGACAGATCGTTTTCGGTACTTTTTTACAATATTTTCTGTGTATAGAATCATAATTAAGGTCAAAAATAAGGATATATTTTAAAAGGTGAACTGGAAGGAGAAGAATATTCCAAACTTATGAACATTCTCATTATGAAGATGCGATAAACGCCAGATGGCATCGACCCTTAACACCTTAAAAATATTTTCGATGCCCATTCCTGCTTCCCAATAGGGTTTCTCCAAAGTATGCGTTACAGCCGGAAAAGTTGAATATGTTTTGTTCTCTTCACTTAAGGTTCCCATAACTCCCTTAGCGAACGCAACTTCTCTCCATTTTAATTTCCTTAAAAGAGGAATATGATTAAAAAACAACCCATCAAAGTGATGAGTATAATTTATACTTACATATTTATCACTCACAAACTCATAATAGTTCATTAAATTATAAGAAAGCTCATCATACATGAAGGTTTCATTTCCTTCCTGAATTTTTAATAATGGATAGGGCAATTTGCCCCAAATCCGGCCAGCTTCGATTATATATTTAGACCAACCCAAGGAGCCGATGTTGAACCATTGCTTTAAATTCATCTGCACTCTGTGATAGGAGTAATCACTTTTTACCAAATTAGGAATTCCATAACTATAAGCTGCTTCAAATATCGGGTAGTTTGTACCTAAGCTTACCCGCTCAAACTCGCCCATTAAAAATTTCTCATTATAAGCAAATCGCAAATGAAGGCTTATCTCACTCGTACGAATTGACGGAATTTTAAAATACTCATTCCCATCATGAATTAAAAAATTTTCACCACTTATAGGGAATACTTCGCGTTGTGTAAATGTTAAAGAATTTGAGAAACCACCAAACCATTCATGTTGATAAAATGCTTGATACTGGCGCACCATCGACAATTTATTAATGGCACTTTTACTCATAAATGAATTAAAAAAATTATCTTCACTATATGCATTTACACTTTGCCCAAGTTGCTCTGTATCATACTTAAAATTAGCCCCATAAGCCCTTCTTGGATTTTTAGAATTTATTTTCAAAAACCCTCCTCCATATTTAAATTTTTCATCGGTTTGGCCGTATGCAAAATAAGCATCCAACATCCATTTTGTACTGAACTTATTACTGGTTCGTCCTCCAAATCTAAAACGTGCTCCTTCTCTTTGATTAAAACTTAGCATTTTATAAATCGGGCCCATTTCGAACATTCCATCAATATAATATCCACTGGTTAATACATAAATCACATCTATATATGTTCTGAAAATGGGTACATTTTTAACGGAGTCGATCATTGAGTAAATGGCCTTCTCTTTAACCGTGAGTGTATCATGCCTTAACTCATTCCAATGTTGATCTGTATATAAAATAGCACTATCATTAAGCATAATATTTGCAGGGTAGCCATAAATCTCTTTCTCGGCTTCCCGATTAAAAACGAATTTATCATAAGAAGTTGAACGATGCCCGTAAAATCCCAAGGTGCGTTTTGAATTTTCAATCACATTAAAATCAGCAATCATGTAATCTTTGGTCAGCATCCAATATTTGCCCTCTTTAAGTTGATATTCCTGCCTGATATCTAATGCATTAATGAAATTAATATTGGCATCATCAACAATTCGCATATCTACTTTTTTAACGGCAAAAGTGCTGTCATGAATCCAGATATTTCCGGTAAAAGTCAGTTCCTGCTTACGACGCGGTTTAAACATTAATTGATAACACCATTGATCGTCGATGAATGAACTATCAACCAAATAATATTTATAATAGGTTAATCCGAAATTTGCAACAGGACTCACAAAATTCTTCTCGAACAACTCAATATGATTTTCATAAATATTTGCATCTTGATAAATATTTCCCATCACCTCCGAGAAACTCTCGTTTTCAAATCCTGAAACCTTCGACGCTTTAATAACTTCTTTTTTAGCACGTGGTGTTTCCCTATAATACACTTTTGAAAGGGTTTCTGTCAAAAAAATTGGAAGAAAAGCTTTTCCGTTTACCGTTGATGTATCGATGTGATTAAAAATGAAATTAAAAGGTTTTAGTATTTTTTTATTCTTGAATTTTTCGGTCAGATTATTGGCATCAAATTGAATTTTGTTGTACACCTCATATTCGTAAAAGTCAAAATTTTTATGGTTATTTTGTTCTTTGGCTGCGATTACCTTTCTAAGCAGAATATCAGCCGGATTCTCCCCTGCTACAATAACAACTTCGGATAAAGCGTAACTATTGGGCGACAATTGAAAATTAATTGTTTGAAATTGATTTTTATGAATTAACAATGTTTGGGGATTATACCCGATTGACGACGCCGTAAGCGAATCACCGGCATTCATTGTTTCGAGAGAAAATTCACCATTGAAATCAGAGATGGTGCCTATGGAAGTTCCTGCAAAGAAAACATTCACAAAAGGGATTGGTTCTTTGGTTTGCTCATCAACAACTGTTCCCATCAATTTGGTTAGCTGTGCATTTGCAGAGCTAACACAAAACAATGCCATTACGATGGCAAGAAAAATGCGTTGTACTTTTCGTTTTATGATCATTTTGGAAATTTGAGTCCTTTGTAAGACACTTATGACTAATTCAAAGTTACACTTCAATTAATCTACTATTAATAGAGAAGACTTAAATAATGTTAAAATATTACAAGATTCCTTCTTTAAGGATATCGTGTAAATGGACAATTCCTTTATAGGCTTGATTTTCTGTCACAACCAATTGTGTAATATTATTTTTACGCATTAAATCAAGGGCATCCACAGCCAACATATCTTCCGCGATTTGTCGTGGATTGATTGTCATGATTTCTTTTGCAGTTAACTTATTTATATCACTTTTTTGTTGTAGCATTCTTCTTAAGTCACCATCAGTAATGATTCCTATAAGTTTACCATTCTCAACAACTGCTGTAGTTCCCAACCTTTTCGATGATATTTCAAGAATCACTTCATCAATTGTGGTATCAGGTAAAACAAAAGGTTTCTCATTATTAATATATAGATCAGCCACCCTTAAGTATAATTGTTTGCCCAATGCACCTCCCGGATGATACCTCGCAAAATCTTTGGCCGTAAATTCTTTACATTCTAATAAACAAACAGAAAGCGCATCACCCATTGCTAGTTGAGCCGTTGTACTTGCCGTTGGAGCCAAATTATTTGGGCATGCTTCTTTTTCTACAAAGGTATTTAGAATTAAATCTGCTTGTTTTGCCAAATATGAATCTTTATTACCAACCATGGCAATCAATAAGTTACCAGAGTTTTTTAAAAGAGGCACTAATACTTTTATTTCAGGTGTTTCTCCACTTTTCGAAATACAAATAACAATGTCTTGCTCACGGATAATCCCCAAATCTCCATGAATGGCATCCGCAGCATGCATAAAAATAGCAGGGGTACCCGTTGAATTCATGGTTGAAACTATCTTAGACGCAATATGAGCACTCTTTCCAATCCCAGTGAGAATAACCCTCCCCTTTGAATTATGAATCGAATTTACACATCGAATAAAGTCCTCATTTATGAATTCTTGCAAATTATTAATCGCACGAGATTCTATAACAATAGTTTCAATCGCTATTTGCTCAATTTCCTTATTTGTCTTCAATTCCGCTTATTTTATATATTATTACACAAAAAATTTATTTTTATGTTATATTTGTAATAGACACATTGCCAATTGATAAAAATTGACCAACATATACTGACAATAAAGTTACAAATATAATGTAAACTTAGGATGCTAAAAGATCATGACGAGCATTGATGATAAAATATTGTATGATTTCTTAAAAAAGTTTTTTGGCTTTACCAATTTCAAGGGTAATCAAAAAGAAATCATTAAAAGTGTATTATCAGGTCATGATACATTTGTCATCATGCCTACCGGTGGCGGAAAATCGATGTGCTACCAACTACCCGCATTAACAAGTGAAGGAACAGCCATCATTGTATCTCCCCTAATCGCATTAATGAAAAACCAAGTTGATGCATTACGGAACTACGGCTCGGAGGAAGGAATAGCACATTTCCTCAATTCATCCCTGTCAAAATCTGAAATCGCAACTGTAAAAGCTGATTTATCAAGCCAAAAAACCAAATTATTATACGTTGCCCCTGAATCACTTACTAAAGCTGAAAATATAGAATTCTTAAAATCAATCACCATTTCTTTTTATGCCATTGATGAAGCTCATTGTATTTCAGAATGGGGACACGATTTCAGACCCGAGTATCGAAGGTTAAGACCGATCATTCAAGAAATAGGGAAAGACGTTCCTGTAATCGCGCTTACGGCAACAGCAACACCTAAGGTACAACAGGATATCCAAAAAAATCTTGGAATGATGGATTCCAATATTTTTAAATCTTCTTTTAACAGGCCAAACCTTTACTACGAAGTAAGACCAAAAGATAAAAATGTTAACCGTGAAATTATTAGATACGTTAAAAAACATCCTGGTAAGTCGGGGATTATCTATTGTTTAAGTCGAAAAATGGTTGAAGAAGTTGCCGAAACGCTTCAGGTAAACGGCATTAAAGCACTTCCTTATCATGCAGGTTTGGACTCTGCAACACGAAGGCAAAATCAGGATAAATTTTTAATGGAAGAATCTGATGTTATTGTTGCCACAATTGCTTTTGGAATGGGAATTGACAAACCTGATGTTCGTTTTGTGATTCATCACGATATCCCCAAAAGCTTGGAAGGATATTATCAGGAAACAGGAAGAGGTGGTCGTGACGACGGTGAGGGGAATTGTATCACTTTTTACAGTTACGATGACATTCAAAAACTTGAAAAATTTGTAAAAGGAAAGCCTGTTGCCGAACAAGAAATAGCAAAGCAATTACTCTTTGAAACCGTTGCCTACGCTGAATCTTCTGTTTGCAGGAGAAAACAATTATTACACTATTTTGGTGAGGTTTACGATCAACCAAATTGCAATAACTGCGATAATTGCTTACATCCAAAAACCAGTTTTGAAGGAAAAGAATACGTTGAAATGGTTCTTGAAACAGTGCTGGCTGTAAAACAACTTTTTAAAGCAAACCACATCATCAACATTTTGGTTGGAAAAAACACTGCAACGGTCAAACAATCTAAGCACAACAAATTGGAGATGTTTGGAAAGGGAGTTGAGAAAAGTGAAAAGTTCTGGAATGCAGTAATCAGACAAAGTTTAATTGCTCGTTTACTGTTAAAAGATATCGAAAATTATGGGCTTTTAAAAGTAGGTCCCGACGGATTAAAATTTCTGGACAAACCTTCTTCAATCATGCTGACCATGGATCATGATTATGATAATCCGGAAGAGGATGATTTTGTTAATGCAAGTAGCTCACATAAAATCAGTACTGCTGATAAAGTGTTGTTTTCATTATTAAAAGACCTTCGAAAACATATCTCGAAAAAAGACAAACTTCCTCCCTTTGTTATTTTCCAAGATCCTTCATTAGAAGACATGGCCATTCAATATCCTATAACAATGGATGAATTGAAACAAATCACCGGAGTTGGATCAGGGAAAGCTCAAAAATATGGACAGCCATTTTTAGATTTTATTAAGGCTTATGTTGAAGAAAACGATATCATGCGCCCGAATGATATGGTGGTTAAATCTGTAGTTAATAAATCCGGATTAAAGGTTTATATCATTCATAATATTGATCGTAAATTACCTCTCGAAGATATTGCGCAGGCAAAAAACTTAACGGTACCGGAATTACTCACTGAAATTGAGCATATTGTTGCGTCGGGAACAAAAATCGACATCAACTATTATATTGAAGAAATTGTGGATGAATATCATCAGGAGGAAATTTTTGAATATTTTAAAGAAGATGCCTCCTCCGATTCTATTGAAGATGCGTTAAAAGAATTGGGTGAAGATGAGTATTCGGAAGAAGAAATACGCATGATGAGAATTAAATTTATGTCAGAAATCGGCAATTAATATGAAGAACATTATTTTATTTATTCCCTTATTATTACTCCTTGCCTGCAGCTCAAATCAAAAAAAAGAATTGATTCTTTCAGAAGAAAAAATGATAGATGTGTTGTTAGATGTTCAGTTATCAGAAGCATACTTCAGAACTAATGACCCGATGGTTAAGAGTGATGACTTTAAAACACCTGCTCCTAGTTATTACAATCACATTTTTGAAAAACATCAAATTACAAAACTACAATTTGATGAAAGTATGAAATTTTATCAAAAAGATCTTCCAACTTTTAAAATGCTGTATGATAGCGTAGCCCAGCGAATGGAACTATTGAAATTAAAAAAGTAAACGTTTATTTTATAAATTCAGAGGTGCAACTGAGCGAATTGCCTGCTATAACCAAAGTATAGGTCCAGTTAATGATTTGAGTACCTTGTAAATTACCCGTTCCGTTAATGGTCCATCCATCGCCAATGACCTGATTTGCCACAAATATCTTGCCTCCTGCAACCAACCCTACAGCAGGACTATAATTTGGACCGGGGTTGCCAAAATTAGCAAGTAACACTTGTGCTGAATTGCCCGGATCAGCAGAAATTGTTACCGTATAATTTGACTTAAAACAAGTTTCACTCACCGTCCAGTTACCTAAAAATTTATCTCTATCGTCAACCGGATCAACAAGGATATCATCATCCGGATTACAAGACAGAAACCCGAGGACCAATATTAATCCCCATAATTTCAAATCCCTTAAATTTTTCATCGCTTTATATTTTCATTATTCCATTAGAATATTTACTCAAAAAATACTACTTCCAAAAATACGAATATCGCAACACGAATAAAAGCTTCCAAAATATTAATTTTGGCAGGTTAAGCTGCTTAAGTCTATTTTAAAAACCAAACACTTTAATTTTTGTATATTTGATAAAATCAAAATCATTACATCATGAAAAAAACAACAACACTTATTGTGTTTTTATTCATCATTGGCTTCTCTGCAATGGCTCAAGAGGAACTTCAGAAAGAGGTAATAACTACCAGTCAAGGTGATTTAACCATCTCTTTTGTTGGACATGCCTCCTTAATTTTCAACTTTCAAGATAAGATAATTTATATAGATCCTTCAAGTAGTAGTGGCTATAACTTTGAAGATTACCCAAAGGCCGATTTGGTATTAATTACCCACGATCATGGCGATCATCTTGATACAAAAACCCTCGCTTTTATTTCTAAAAGCAGCACAAAATTTTTGAGTAATAATACCTCATTCAATAAGCTAAATAAAGGGGAGGTCATTGCGAATGGACAGGCCATAAAAATGGAAGGTATTTTGATAGAAGCAGTGCCAGCATATAATATTAAACATATGCGTAATACAGGACAACCATATCATGCAAAGGGTGATGGAAATGGCTATGTAATTGAATTTGGGGACAAAAGAATTTATGTAGCTGGTGATACGGAAAATATCCCGGAAATGGCTTATCTCAAAAAAATTGACATTGCATTTTTACCAATGAATGTTCCTTATACCATGACTCCAATTATGGCAGCAGATGCAGCACTAATGTTCAAACCCAAGGTCTTATACCCATATCATTATAGAGGTACCGATCCATTAGAATTAGTTGAGTTATTAAAAAACCATCCTGAAATTGAAGTAAAAATTAAGAAGATGTAAGGATTTTTACAGGTCCTAATTGCTATTAATCTGATTCCAAATCTTCGTAGCTAATCGACTGGCTCCAAATCTATATAGTTTTGGATTTAACCAGTCTTTTCCCAGGATTTCTTCCACTAGCAGATAATACGAAACGGCTTGATCTGGCTCAGAGATTCCTCCGGCAGGCTTAATCCCGATTTTTTTCCCGGTAGCATTAAAATGCGCTTTAATGGCATCCAACATCACAATAAATGCTTCTGTTGTTGCGGCAGGTTGAATTTTCCCTGTAGAAGTTTTAATAAAATCAGCCCCAGCTAAAATAGCAATATCACTCGCTTTTCTAATATTATTTAATGTTTGTAATTCTCCGGTTTCCAGAATTACCTTTAAATGAACATCCTTACAAATAGTACGGATAGAGCTAATCTCATCGAAAACTGTTTTAAAATCGCCTTCTAAAAATTTTCCTCTTGAAATTACCATATCAATTTCATCCGCACCTTGCTCAATGGCATAAGCTATTTCGGCAATTTTCACCTCGATAGGCGACTGTCCGCTTGGAAAGGCACCAGCTACAGAAGCAACTTCAATCTGTGTTCCTGATAATTGCGTCTTGGCTAATTTTACGAATGGAGGATAAACACAAACTGCTGCCGTTTGCATGCTTTTGGCCTGCTCACAGAGTGAAATTATTTTTTGATTATGATCTGAACCATCCAGGGTCGTTAAGTCAATCATTCCCAGTATCCGTCGATAAATTTCAATTTTCTCTTCTTCAGATATTTTCTTTTTAATGATTTGATTTATTCTAGCCTGAATCTCTTCAATTTGAATATGGTAAGTTTTATCAAAAATGTCCATTAAATTTTCTTTCAAAAATAACAATAAAAGTGCGATCTGGTATGATAAAAGTACTTATAAGCAATTATATTTTTATATTTGCTGTATAGCTAATCCATCTAAAAATGACCGACTCTCCGCTTGTTTCAATTATAGCAATTAATTTTAATCAACTACAAGTTACCATAGAATTTCTTGATTCGGTGAGTAAGATTTCTTACCCCAATTACGAAGTCATCATTGTTGATAATGCTTCTGCTGAAAATCCTTGTGAACACTTGGCAAAAGAATATCCAAAATTTACTTTTTTAAGAAGTGATGAAAACCTGGGGTTTGCCGGTGGAAATAATTTAGGAATCCGTGCAGCCAAAGGCGAATATTTTATGCTTTTAAATAATGATACAGAGGTAGAAGTTGGTTTTCTAGAACCCATGGTTACAGCGATGGAATCTAACTCAAAAATTGGCATGGTTGGTTCGAAAGTAAGATTCTATCATTCACCTGAAATTATTCAGTTTGCGGGCGCAACTCCCATGACAAAATTTACAGCTACCAGTCATTTTATTGGCCATAATCAAGAAGATGAAGGCCAGTTTAATGAACAAAAAATCACACCTTTTGCTTCAGGCGCTGCGATGATGACCTCACGTAAAGTATGCGAAAAGGTTGGTTTAATGGCTGAATTTTTCTTTTTGTACTATGAAGAACTCGATTGGCAAGAGCGCATTCGTAAAGCCGGTTATGAGATTCATTACATACCAGAATCGTTGGTCTTTCATAAAGAAAGTATTTCTGTTGGTAAAAACAGTCCGCTTCAGGCTTATTGGAAATCCAGAAATCGACTTTTGCTTATTCGTCGTAATTATAGGCAATTTAATGTTTTTATCAGTTTTATCTTCTTGACTTTTGTTTCTTATCCTTACCATTTACTTAAATATATTGCCAGAAGGGATCGCGTATCAATCAAGGTTCACAGCATTGCTTTAGGCTGGCATTATATCAATGCTTTTAACCTAAAACGCATTCATCAAAATAATTACCTGTAAAACTATCCGAAATCGTAAGCAATCTCCTATTTCGGATTTTGAGCTTTATTTGCTTTTGTCAGTAAAACAAGGTCATACAGACAGTTTTCATAAATCGTGTTTATCCCAAAAAATACTCTTTTAAATTTTTTCAATTTTTTATTTGATCTATGGTGCTGGCTATGTGCACCTTACAACAACTGGCACAACAATTGCATAGGAGGTATGAAAGAAATAATTTAATACTTACTACAATGAAATTTGGATTAAAACTAAACACCGCAACCAAAGCTCCAAAGTATCATAAATACTTTAAGTGCGATCGATGTGGGTACATATCTATGGTAAAGAATTCCATATGTCCCATCTGTGAAAAAGACGGATACAAATTAAAGCTTAAATAATTTTTGAAACCAATAATGATATCATTGAGTTTTAATGAAATCTTGAATTAGCAAGAATTGCAAAAGATTTTGGTAAAACCAAAAGTATAAATACCATTACCAATCAATTTTATTATCGAAGAATATCCGCTTAATTTTGTGTTATACAGACAGTCAAAAGCCTTCTCAATTGAGAAGGCTTTTATCTTTGTTTTAAAATAATAGTATAAAAAAAAGCCCGAACCTTGTTCAGGCCTTCTGAGTAGCGGGAACCGGGTTAATTTCATTAATCCATATTTGAGGGGCTATACAAAAAAAACCAATCCCTAACGGTATTGATTAAAATTTAAAAGCGCATACAAACAAGTTTGCTGCGCTTTTAAACTAAAAAACCGACATTTATGTCGGTTTTCTTTGTAGCGGGGACCGGATTCGAACCGATGACCTTTGGGTTATGAGCCCAACGAGCTACCACTGCTCCACCCCGCAATATATTTTTATTATTGTATATCACTAAAATAGGAGTGCAAAGATATATTTTGTTTCTTTGCAATCCAAATAATTTAAAATTAATTTGAATAAAAAACCACATAAATCGGGCTTTGTAAACATCATTGGAAATCCCAATGTTGGTAAGTCAACCCTGCTAAATGCGTTGGTTGGCGAGAAGCTTGCCATCATCACTTCAAAAGCACAAACAACCCGTCATCGTTTGATGGGAATTGTGAATGGTGACGATTTTCAAATTGTTTATTCCGACACACCTGGCATTGTCGATCCTCATTATAAATTGCATGAGTACATGATGAAGTTTATCGATTCCGCCTTGATGGATGCCGATATCTTTCTTTTGGTCATCGAAGTAAACGATAAATTTAATCATCCGGCCATACTTGATAAAATCAAAAATTCGGGATTACCCATCATTCTGCTCATCAATAAAATAGATTTAAGTACGCAGGAAGAAGTAGTAAAACAATTGACTGATTGGCAAGAAAGACTCCCTACAGCTGAAATTATCCCGATTTCTGCGTTAAATAAATTTAATCTGGAAGCTGTTTTCAATACTTTATTGGATAAACTACCCGAGAATCCACCTTATTTCCCAAAGGATGAATTAACAGATAAATCACAGCGATTTTTCGTTTCGGAAATTATACGAGAAAAAATACTTCTATACTACAAAAAAGAAATTCCATACAGCGTAGAGATTGTTGTTGAATCATTTAAAGAAACTTATAGGCTTATTAAAATTTATGCCCTTATCTTTGTAGCCCGTGATTCGCAAAAAGCAATTATTATCGGACATGGGGGTACGGCCTTGAAAAAAGTGGGTACAGAAGCCAGAAAAGACATAGAGGATTTTGTGGGAAAGAAAGTTTTTCTGGAACTTACGGTCAAGGTTAATAAAGATTGGAGAGATAAAGATCTTCAATTAAAGCGTTTTGGCTATCAATAAATAAACAAAAATCATGAGCAATATTCTGGCAATAGTAGGAAGACCTAATGTTGGCAAATCTACTTTATTCAATCGATTGACTGAATCAAGAGATGCCATCGTTGAAGAGTCGAGTGGAGTTACCCGTGATCGCCATTACGGACAATCGAATTGGAACGGAATTAATTTTGCAGTTATCGATACCGGAGGCTATGTGATCGGCTCTGAAGATATTTTTGAAGAAGAGATTCGCAAGCAAGTTGATTTAGCTATAGGAGAAGCAGATGTAATTGCCTTGATTGTTGATGTGATGGCAGGTATTACTTCCATGGATGAAGAGGTTGCTGAACTGTTAAGAAGATCAGACAAGAAAGTTTTTTTGGTTGCAAATAAAGTTGATAACCATGATCGAGCTCATCTTTCACATGAATTCTACAAATTAGGTTTGGGCGAAATTTACTGCATTTCATCCATTAATGGGAGCGGAACAGGTGATCTTTTAGATGAAATTGTTAAAGCTTTTCCTGAAAAAGATGATACTGAATCGGAAAATCATGACATTCCATGGTATTCAGTAATTGGCAGACCTAATGTTGGTAAATCTTCATTTATTAATGCCTTGATGGGTGTTGAAAGAAACATCGTTACGCCTATTGCCGGAACCACTCGCGATACCGTTAACACCCGCTACCAAAGTTTTGGGTTTGACTTTATGTTGGTTGATACAGCTGGTTTAAGAAAAAAAGCAAAAGTGACCGAAAACATCGAATTTTACTCAGTCATGCGTTCCATTCGGGCTATCGAAAAAAGTGACGTTTGTATTCTAATGCTTGATGCAAAAGAAGGAATTGAAGGTCAGGATTTGAGTATTTTTCATCTCGCTGAGAAAAATCGCAAAGGTGTTGTAATTGTTGTAAACAAATGGGATTTAGTTGACAAAGGATCAAATACCCATATCGAATTTGAGAAAAAAATCAGAGAGAAAATAGCACCGTTTAATGATGTTCCAATCGTATTTACTTCAGTGCTCACAAAACAGCGAATCTTTAAAGCACTTGAAATTGCACATAAAGTTTATAAAAACAAAGCAACCAGAATCACAACTTCAAAACTAAACGAATTACTATTACCGATTATCGAAGCTACACCTCCTCCAACCGGATCGAGAGGAAAATATATTAAATTCAAGTATATCACTCAGTTGCCTACTAATTTTCCGGCATTTGCATTTTTCTGTAATTTTCCATTAGAAGTTAAAGAAGCCTATCGAAGATTTTTAGAGAATAAACTGAGGGAGCATTTTGATTTTGAGGGTGTACCTGTTCAAGTATATTTCAGACAAAAATAAAAATTGGAATCGACCAGAATTGACAAATGGCTATGGACTGTCCGGATTTTTAAAAGCCGAAGTATTTCTACTGAAGCATGCAAAAGCGGAAAAGTAAAAGTTGACGGTAAAAATATAAAACCTTCGAAAGAAATTAAGGTTGGCGATATCATTACCGTTCAACAAAATCCGATTTTGAAATCTGTTAAGGTAATGCGGATTCTTAAAAATCGGGTTTCTGCGACCCTGGCAGCTGAAGCTATGGAAGACCTTACCACAGCAGAAGAATACGATAAATTAAAAATGATGCGCGAATTAAATTATGAAAGACGGGATCATGGTTTAGGTCGCCCCACTAAACGTGACAGGCGCGAAATTGAAAAGCTAAAGGACTCAGATCTATAAGTTTAGTAAATCCTTAAATGAATTATGAATATGAAAAAATACTTACTCATTCTGATAGCAGCACTTTTTATTTTTAATGCATGTGATGATAAAAAGAAAAAACATGCTGATGTAACCCTTGCTTTTTATAATGTTGAAAATTTATTTGATACCATTAATGATCCAAGTATAGATGATGAAGAATTCCTGCCAGGTGGTAAGCAAACATGGGATTCAAAAAAATATCTTCATAAGATCGAAAACATGTCGAATGTTTTACTTTCAATTGACACTTTAAATCCACCAGCTTTAATTGGTTTGGCAGAAGTCGAGAACCGTGAAGTACTTGAAGAATTGATTTCTTTATCAAAACTAAAAAACTACAATTATCAAATTATCCATAAAAACAGCCCAGACAGAAGGGGAATTGATGTTGCCTTTCTTTATCGACCTGAATTTTTTGAGCCCGAACATAACGAATGGTTTAAAATAACTTTTCCAACTGATCCTGAATACACAACACGCGACATCCTTTACAGCAAAGGCAAAATTTTTGGTAATGAAACCATACATGTTTTTGTTAATCACTGGACCTCGCGTTATGGTGGAGCAGAAGCAACTGAACCAAACCGCAAATTTTTGGGAGCACTTTTAAAAGCTAAATCTGATTCTATTTTAAGTGTTGATGCGAATGCCCGAATCATCATCATGGGAGATTTAAACGACAACCCAACTGATGCAAGCTTAACAGAATCATTAAAGGCCTTAGCTGTTTCCGAAAACATTGAATCTGAAAATTTATACAATATTTCTCTGGCAAAATTTAAAAATGGAGAAGGAACACTTTACTATCGATCGTGGGATTTATTTGATCAAATCATTGTTTCAGGAAGTCTTTTGAAAGATAATGCCACTCTAAAATTACAATCAAAAGACATACAAATTCATAAGCCGGAATGGGTTTTATTTAAAGATAATAACGGAATTGGAAGGCCAAATCGAACCGCATCAGGAAATAGATATTACGGTGGTTATAGCGATCATTTGCCCGTATATATTATTTTAACAGAAGTGAAATAAATTAGTTAATTTTCGTCATAATTGACTTCCTTTTCGAGGCTTCCATCATCATTGTAAAAATACCATTGCCCGATACGGACACCTTCCTTAAATGACCCTTTAATCGCTAATTTTCCATTGGGATGATAGGTTTCATTTTTCCCATCCATTTTCCCTTCACTGAAAAATCCTTTACTCCATAAAACGCCATTTTCGTAATAATAAACCCATTTACCATCCTTTTCCCCATCTTTAAAAAAGCCATCTATTCGAAGTTGTTTATTGGGATAATACATCTTTTTTCTCACTAAAACATTTGGTTCACCCTCAGCATAATAACTAATAAGCTTTGGGGTTCCGTCAGGATAAGCTTTTTCAACCGTTCCTTTAAAACTACCACTGCAAGCATCAAGAATAAGTGCAATTCCCAGTACAATTATAATTTTAATTATTTTCATTTTAGCGATCAAAGCTTAAACGTTTTCCTTTGTTTTTTTCATCAAAATTGCCATTTTCAAAAACCAAATTCCCATTCACAAAAGTATGGGTGACTTTTGATTTTAGCTTTTTGCCTTCGAGGGGTGACCACCCGCATTTATAAAACAAATTTTTCTTGCTGACAGTCCATGGGCTATTCATATTAACGATGGCTAAATCAGCAAAAAATCCTTCGCGTATAAACCCTCTTTTTTCCACTTGAAAACATTTTGCAGGTGCATGACACATTTTTTCTACCACCTTCTCAATTTGCATTTTTTTATTGTGAACAAACTCCAACATCATGTTTAACGAATGTTGAACTAAAGGTCCACCGGAGGGCGCATTCATATATGTATTGTTTTTTTCGGCTAAGGTATGTGGCGCATGATCTGTAGCTACAACATCCAAACGATCATCAAGCAAAGCTTTAAGCAAGGCATCCTGATCATTTTTTGTTTTAATAGCCGGATTCCATTTAATTAAAGTTCCCAACTTATCATAATCAGTGTCATTAAAATAAAGATGATGAACGCAAACTTCTGAAGTGATTCGTTTATCCTCGATTGAGGTTTTATTTTCAAACAACTCCATTTCAGCAGCCGTTGATAAATGTAAAACATGAAGTCGCGTATGGTGTTTTTTTGCCAATTCTACTGCAAAAGCTGAAGATTCATAACACGCTTTAGCGCTTCTGATTTGGGGATGATTTTTAATTGGTATATTTTCACCATACTTCTCCACGTGTTTAGCTAAATTATGCTGAATAATACCTTCAACCTCGCAATGTACAGCAACCAATAAATTTGATTTTTCAAAAATTCCGTTTAATGCTTCAATGTCATCAACGAGCATATTTCCGGTTGAGGCACCCAAAAACACTTTGATACCACAAACTTTTTTGGGATCTGTTTTTAAAATTTCCTCCAAATTTGTATTTGAAGCACCCATATAAAATGAAAAGTTTGCCAAGGATTTTCCTGCAGCATACTTATATTTTTCTTCAAGAAGCTCCTGAGTTAACGTGTTAGGTATGGTATTTGGCATATCCATGAAAGAAGTGATACCACCTGCAACCGCAGCTTTACTCTCGGTATAGATATCGGCTTTATCGGGCATGCCCGGATCACGAAAATGCACCTGATCATCGATGACTCCAGGGATTAAATAATTGCCACTTGCATCAATTATTTTATATCCGTCAAAACGGTCGATTTGACAAAATTCATCTTCAATTACCCTGGAAATGATTCCACCGTCGATTAAAACACTTCCGGGAAAAGACCTTCCTTCATTAACAATTTGTGCGTTAATTATTTGATATTTCATATTATTAAGAAATTAGATTCAAGACACAAGCATTAAGACTAAATATGAGGTTATTCTTCTATCCCAACTTGTTCATTATTGGTTTAAAAAATAAATATCAACCAATCAGGCATGAAAAAAGGTATAGAATTATCCCTATACCTTAGCAATATACAAAATATCGTATGTTTTAGCTAACTCTTTTGATACGATTAAACATTCCGCGTAAACGCAAATCGATAACTCCTAATATGGCCTCTTTAAAAATACTGGAATTCATTTTAGAAGTACCTTCAATGCGATCGGTAAAAATAATTGGAACTTCAACGACATTAAATCCCAGTTTCCAGCTCACATATTTCATCTCAATTTGAAAGGCATAACCCAAAAATTTAATTTTATCCAGATCAATCGTTTTTAAAACTTCCTTTTTATAACACTTAAATCCGGCAGTAGTGTCACGTATTTTCATTCGGGTAATAAACCGAACATAAGCCGAAGCGTAGTAAGACATCAATACACGCCCCATGGGCCAATTCACCACATTTACACCAGTCACATAACGCGATCCGATAGCCACATCTCCACCTTCATTTGCACAGGCATTGCGCAATCGAATTAAATCTTCCGGATTATGTGAGAAGTCTGCATCCATTTCAAAAGTATAATCATAGTCATGTTTTAAGCTCCACTTAAAGCCATGAATATAAGCCGTCCCTAATCCAAGTTTTCCTTTTCGTTCTTCAATATGAAGCTGGCCAGGAAATTCCTTCATCAGGCCTTTGACAATATCCGCTGTACCGTCAGGAGAATTATCTTCAATAATAAGGATGTGAAAATCTGTTTCTAACGAAAACACTTTACGAATGATACGTTCTATATTTTCTTTTTCGTTGTAGGTTGGAATAATTACTAAGCTATCTGCCACGGTTATAAATTTAGATAGCGAAAATACGTCAATGTTTTATAAGAAAAAAATTTTTATAATTAATTAACGATACAAATAAAGTGATTCCCTGCAGGAATTCACCCTATTTACATACAAAGCCTTAACCCTGAATATCAAATTCATCCAACATATTCTGCAATGCGTTTAGTGCAGCATTTATATTTGAAATATTTTCAAAGCTTAGGGTAAGTTTTCCTTTCCGCTCTCTCATTTTACAACGATCAGAATTATGCTGTATAAATTTCAACACATGACTAAAAATTCGGGATTGATAAAATGGCGATTCTTCATTGCCAATAAAGTAACCAATCATTTTTTTGTTCTTGAGAAGAAGCCGTTCAAAGCCAATCCGTTTGGCCAGCCATCTCAATTGTACCGTATTAATCAACTCTTGAGTTTGGTAAGGCAAGGGTCCAAAGCGATCAATTAATTTCTCGCGAAAATTATTTAAGGCATCTTCGTCCTTTGCATTATCCAATTCTTTATACAAACTAAGCCGTTCGGTAATATTACTGATGTATCTATCCGGAATCATTATTTCCATGTCCGTTTCTATCTGACAATCCTTTACAAATTCCTTTTCTTCATTATCAGTTTTGAACACCTCTTTAAACTCATTTTCTTTTAACTCAAGAATGGCTTCATCCAAAATTTGATTGTACATCTCAAATCCTATTTCCGAAATAAATCCACTTTGCTCAGCACCGAGCATATTTCCGGTCCCTCGGATATCCAAATCTCGCATGGCAATATTAAACCCACTGCCGAGATCGGCAAAATCTTCAATGGCTTTCAATCGTTTACGAGCTTCATCGGTTAAAGTAGAAAGTGGTGGAGACAGCAAATAACAAAAGGCTTTTTTATTACTTCGGCCTACCCTGCCCCTTAGCTGGTGCAGGTCACTCAACCCATAGTTTTGAGCTTCATTAATAAAAATGGTGTTCACATTTGGAATGTCCAAACCCGATTCGATAATGGTAGTTGCCAATAAAATATCGTAATCGCCATTGATGAATTCAAGCATTCTTCGCTCAAGGGTTTTTCCATCCATCTGACCATGTGCTACCCCAATGCTCACACCCGGGCAAAATCTTAAAATCATGGCTTTAACATCTTCAATATTTTGCACCCGATTATGTACAAAAAATACCTGCCCGCCTCTTGAAATTTCATACAAAATACCATCCCGAATAACTTCTTCCGAAAAGGATCTGATTTCGGTTTGTACCGGATGACGGTTTGGGGGCGGGGTATTAATAATGGAAAGATCACGGGCGCCCATCAATGAAAACTGAAGCGTTCGGGGAATAGGTGTTGCCGTTAAGGTTAAAGTGTCAACATTGATTTTTATCTGCCTCAATTTTTCTTTTGCCGACACCCCAAACTTTTGTTCCTCATCAATAATTAATAATCCCAAATCTTTAAATTCAATGTCTTTACTGGCTAATCGATGCGTGCCGATTAAAATATCCACTTCCCCTTTTTTTAAATCGGACAAAATCTCTCTTTGTTGCGCAGCACTTTTAAATCGATTAATGTATTCAACCCGACACGGGAAATCTTTTAAACGTTCACTAAAAGTTTTATAATGCTGCAATGCCAGAATGGTAGTAGGAACCAATATGGCCACTTGTTTGCTATCGGTTACCACCTTAAAAGCTGCCCGAATAGCGATTTCTGTTTTCCCAAAACCAACATCTCCACAAACCAATCGATCCATAGGGTAGGATTGCTCCAAATCATTTTTCACATCTATGGTAGCTTTATTCTGATCGGGCGTATCTTCATAAATAAAGGAAGCTTCTAATTCATGCTGAAGGTAGGTATCGGGGGTAAACTGAAATCCTTGCGCAGATTTCCGTTCGGCATAAAGTTTAATCAAATCCTTGGCAATATCTTTTACCCGCTGTTTGGTTTTGCTTTTTAAAGTATTCCAGGCATTGGTACCTAGTTTATTTAAAGCAGGCGCGGTTCCTTCTTTTCCAATATACTTTGTAATGCGATGGAGCGAATGAATGCTGATATAAAGCAGATCATTGTTTTTATAACTCAAGCGAATGGCTTCTTGTTCGATGCCATTATTTTCAATTTTCTCCAGCCCTTCAAAGCGACCAATCCCGTGATCAATATGTGTAACATAATCTCCGGGGTTTAAATCATAAAGCTCTTTTAAGGTGAAAGCCTCTTTATTCTTAAATCCACTTTTTAAGTGAAAGCGATGGTATCTGTCGAAAAGCTGATGATCGGTATAACAGGCAATTTTTAAATCCTCATCCACAAAACCTTCATGCAAAGCCAAAACTATGGTTTGAATTTCAACTTTGGCCTCATCTTCCAATTCGAATTGCAAATCCTCAAAAATGGTGTATAAGCGCTCAATTTGTTTTGGGTTCTCTGATAAAATGATGTTTTGAAATCCATTTTTACTATTCTCTTTCAGATCAGAAATTAGTAAATCAAAATTTTTATTAAATGAAGGTTGGGGTTTGGTATTAAAATGAATCAGGTAATCGGCATTCTTCGGATTTCCTTTAAGCTCAATGACTGAAAACTGGCTGAGTGAATTAACAAAATCTGCTTTTTGTATAAAGAGTTCTTCCGGTTTTAGCCGATTAACCATGCCTTCTAACTTCTCAAAACCTGCAGTTGCATTTTGATATTCCTGATCAATTCGATCTGTTGAAAAATCAATGTTTTCAATCCATAAAATTGAACTCTTCGGAAGATAATCTAAAAACGATTCGCGCGATTCGGTAATTAATCGATCCTGCACATTAGGCACGATGGTAATTCTGCTCAATTTATCTTTTGAAAGTTGATCAACCGGATCGAAGGTTCGGATTGATTCAACTTCTTCGCCTGAAAATTCAATTCGATAAGGAAAATCATCGGCATAAGAAAACACATCAATGATGCCTCCACGAACCGAAAACTGGCCGGGTTCTACTACAAAATCTGATCGTTCGAATCCGTATTCCATCAACATATCGATGGTAAAATCAATGGATACCAATTCGTTTAATTTTAATTTAAGGGTATTTTTAGTGAGGTATTTTTTACTCACTACTTTTTCTGCTAAGGCTTCGGGATAAGTGACAACTGCCGTCTTTCGATTTGTATTTCCGGTTCTTTCAAGCACCTCGGTTCTAAGCTGCAAATTGGTATTGTCTGTGGCTTCAATTTCGTAAGGATGCTTGTACGAAGTGGGGAAAAACAGGATTTGTTTTTTGGTGAAGGTAGAGAACTTCTCTTCGAATATTCCTTCTAAATCATTGGCAAAATAAGCAGCCGATTCTTTATCCGGCAAGACAAACACATGAATGCTTCCTGACTCGTTTAAACTATTGGCCGCAAATAAAGGCATTGAAGACCCAACCAAACCTTTCAGACAGATTCTGGTATTTTCGGTTTTCAGGAATTCATTTAACTGCTGAAAATGTGGACTTTCTTTATACGTTTTTAATAGCTGAGCTAAATTCAAAATGCCTATCAATTTTACGAATCAGCTGCGAAATTACAAAAATAATTGCCTATTACCCCCCCACCATTTAAATTGAGTTTAATATCAATTTCGCTATATTTGTTATTTAAAAACTGAAACGAGACTCAAGATAAAAGACACAAGACTCAAATCTGTATTCTCACATCTTGATACTTGATACTTGATACTAAAATCTAATTAAATTATGACAAAAGCCATTGCAATTTTATGTGGAGGAGGTCCTGCTCCGGGAATCAATACTGTAATAAGTTCTGTTTCTAAAGTTTTTTTGAAAGATGGTTATAGCGTAATTGGGCTCAATAAGGGATACCAAACTTTGTTTACGACCAATCCATTGACGATTGAAATTGATTTTAAATTTGCCGATCAGATACTAAAAACAGGAGGTTCTGCTTTGCAAATGAGCAGGTACAAACCAAAAGATGATGAATTTAACACTGATTTTTTTGTAAAAAACAATGTTAAACTTTTGGTTACTATTGGTGGAGATGATACCGCTTCAACGGCCAATCGCATTTCAAAATACATGAAAGAACAAGGCATCGAATTGCAAAATATCCATGTTCCAAAAACCATTGATAATGACTTACCACTTCCTGAAGGCAGCCCGACTTTTGGTTACCAATCGGCTAAAGAAGAAGGGGTAAAAATTGCATCCACGGTTTATGAAGACGCTCGTACGAGTGGAAATTGGTTTGTAGTTTCGGCCATGGGGCGTGAAGCTGGGCATTTGGCTTTTGGAATAGGCGGAGCTTGTCATTATCCGATGATCATCATTCCGGAAATGTTTTACAAAACAAAAATCACCTTCGATAGGATCATTAATCTGGTTGTTTCATCCATCGTTAAACGTAAAATTTTAGGCATCGATTATGGAGTAGCCATCATTAGCGAAGGGGTGTTTCATTTTATGACCGACGAAGAAATTGAGTCGTCCGACATTAATTTTACTTACGATGACCACGGTCATCCTGAACTTGGGAATGTAAGTAAAGCCCATATTTTTAACATGCTCCTCGCCCGAAAATTGAAAGAATTAAGCCTCAAAGTTAAAAGCAGACCTGTTGAGCTGGGATATGAAATCCGTTGTGTCAAACCCACTGCTTTTGATTTAATGTATTGCAATTTATTGGGCATGGGCGTAAAACATTTATTTGATAAAGGGATGACGGCTTGCATGGTAACTTCTGACCCAAAAGGCGATATCTCTCCGCTTTACTTAAAAGATGTTGAAGATGAGCATGGAAAAATTAGACCTCGACTGGTAAATATGGATTCGCAAAAAGCTAATTTGGTTATTAACCACGGGCTGCAATATCTTGAACCTATAGATTATGACGCTGCAAAAAAATATTTGAAAAATCCGGAAGATTTTGATTTTAGAAAAATTTTGGAGTGGTAAGTAGTAAGCCTTGTAATTCAGTGGACATACAATGGTAATACGGTTGTTATGAATTGTTATTTGTGAAATCGTAAATTGGTGAATTGGTTGAGTGGGATTTCCTAAATTGTAAAGTGAATTAATTTTGCTAAACACCTGAACCTTTGAACTTCTGGACCTTTGAACTTTTAAACCTTTGGAATTCAGACATTAGTGGTCATTCAGTGGACATACAATGGTCATACGGTTGTTATGATTTGTTATTTGTGAAATCGTAAATTGGTGAATTGGTTGAGTGGGATTTCCTAAATTGTAAAGTGAATTAATTTCGCTAAACACCTGAACCTTTGAACTTCTGGACCTTTGAACTTTTAAACCTTTGGAATTCAGACATTAGTGGTCATTCAGTGGACATACAATGGTCATACGGTTGTTATGATTTGTTATTTGTGAAATCGTAAATTGGTGAATTGGTTGAGTGGGATTTCCTAAATTGTAAAGTGAATTAATTTCGCTAAACACCTGAACCTTTGAACTTCTGAACTTTTACTTTCTTTTTCTAATCACCGCCTTTTTAACTTTCGCTTTAAGCTTGGCATCGGGGCGGTACTGAATACGCACATCTGTTACGCTTCTATAGTCCACTTTGGCCGGATCATCCTCAACCTTGCTTTTAAACGACAAGGAAAAAATGCCCAATGGCTTTAAACTTACCGAATAATTGTCGAGCAACAGCTGTGGTATCAGCTCCTCGAAAGCATATAAGGTAGCTGTGATATCGGCCTTGCTCAAGCTTGATCGTTCGGCGATCATCTCACATATTTTATCGGTGGTTATCATTTCTCGGCCATGCGGACGCGCCATATAGCGCATTTTTTGTTCGGGGTCGAAATGGCTTTTAATGTTGGTAACCTTATACAATACGGTCATATGGATGTTTTTTTAAAGTTGTTTCAATAATCAGATAGGGTTCTTTGATTGATTTACTAAGTTAGTTTATATTTTTTAATATAGATCATATTTTATTTTAATATAGATTGTATTTATTTTTAATTAATATCATATTAATTTTTGATATAGATCATAATAAATATACCTATTGATCAAAGAACTGTTTATCTGGTATCTGATACTTATAACATGCTGATTTGTTTTAGCTGCGACTATACAGGTTCCGCATTAATATATTTTATATATTTGATTTTCTCCCCGAAAAACATAAATCATCCGAAGGATGGATTTGAGATATAAAATACAAGAAAACCTGTACAATACACGCGTATTTGGATGTTATTATGCAAGAAACGTGTACATATATACTAGTTAGCAACAAGCTCTTAAAACATGGGACAAAATAGGCGTAAAAATAAATATTGATGAGATTAAAATTAATTATTGGCTTCTTAATTTTTATGATTTTATTTACTCTATTCATTATGAATCTTGGTTACAAACAAGAAAATAATGAACTGCTTTATTTAGGGTTAGGACTCCCCTTGTGGTTTTACTTGACAGTTTTTTATATGAAATTATTTAATAAAATCTCTGTAGAATCAGATTCATTAGTTTTAAAGAATATTTTTTTTGGTCTAAAAACTATTGAATTTAAAGAAATTGAAAAATGGGAAGAACACCTGACCTTTAATACTTTTTCAAATAGCCTTCTTCTAAGAGTACGTGGTAGAAAGATTATTATTTCAAATATGAGCGATAAAAAAAATTACAAGATTCTTTTAGAGAAGCTAAATGCGCTCCTGTTAGAATCTGAAAAAAATACGACAACAAATGAAAAATAAATCAAAAAATAAAGCCTGTTGCTAACAAAAGCTATAGTTCATGGCGCTCAGACAGGTAACGAAACTCTAGGGTATTCGTGTTGTTTCCTGTCCCTCGCAGGACAGGAAAGCGCGCCGCAAAATGCGCCACGCAACCATAGCTAAACCGTTACCGCCAATTTAAATAGGCGATTGTACAATTAAAAATTATTTATATGACAAAAAAAATATTTCTTATTGTTATTGGAATAGTAATGATTTCATGTTCTACAGCTTTTTCCCAAAATTTCAGATTCGGACTTGTTGCTGGTTTTGATATGGCTAATTGGAATATAACGAACATACCTGAAGGACATATTGACAATCTACTTTATGAACCCATAATTACCTATAATTTGAATGGATATATTGGATACAAAAAGTCTGAGTTATGGGGATTATCAATTGAACCAGGATTCATGCAAAAAGGTAGTAGAAGAAAAAACTATGACAAATTTATAAGATATAATCTTAACTATTTGCAATTACCTGTTTTATTGGATTATTACATCTTTGATAGGTTTTATATTTCTATAGGACCAGAATTTAGTTATCTGTTAAATGCAAAAATCAAATCAAACGACTACATCAACGACGTTACTACTCTGTTTAATAGAAGGTTTGAATTGTCGGGATTATTCGGCTTAAATTATATGATAGGTAATAAACTAGAGTTTGGAATAAGATATAACCATGGATTATCTTACATCTCAAAAATAATTTGGTCTAATGATTTTGGAGTAATAGATGGTGAATCAAAGGATTATAATCAATATTTCCAAGTAGTTCTTAAATTTAAAATATAAACAGGCGGTAACAAAAGCTATAGTTCATGGCGCTCAGACAGGTAAAAAAACCTTCGGGTTTTCGTGTTGTTTCCTGTCCCTCGCAGGACAGGAAAGCGCGCCGCAAAAATGCGCCACGCAACCATAGCTAAACCGTTATGCTTAATTTAAGAATATACAAATGACACAGAAAGTAAACATCTCAAAAAATCTAAAATTGGTACTCAGAATTTGTTTTTATCTGAATATCCTTATGATCATTCTTTTGTTCACTTTCCCACTATTTGTAATTTTAGATTCTAAGCTGAATCTGGGCATTGACATATTTTTGTACTTTAAATTTTTCGGATATTTTAGTTTACCCGTTGCGACTCTTTGGTTCTACTGCATTTACTTTTATTACAAATTTGACAAATACAGTTCTTCTGGAATTAAAATTTTGCTTTTTGGATATTTTTATGCTCCAATATATTTCTACAAGGTTATTTGGAAACAGAAACGACAATTAATTAACTCATGTGAATCAGAACCTGTATTAGGAAATACGATACATCTTGAGACATATGAGACAAATGATAAATAAACTAAGCATAACAAAGGCTCATAAAACATGGCAAATTCTTACTCGGTAGAAACGTGGGCAATTC
The DNA here is from genome assembly GCA_963675215.1 of Bacteroidales bacterium. Lineage (GTDB taxonomy): Bacteria > Bacteroidota > Bacteroidia > Bacteroidales. Next base: position 1,312,800 of record OY775914.1, on the reverse strand, counting down.
GTTCACACTTCACTTTCCTGCGGAAAGTAAAGCGCTCCGAAATTTTGCCACGTTTCATAGCCAAACCGTTAACGTTAATTTATGAAAATGCTTAATTTTTAGAAACTTATCGCTTTTCGTTCTTTGAATTTCTCTCATTTCCTGAATCATTTTTTCGTTCAGAAAAAGTGGCATTCTCGGATTGAGATTTTTATTTTTAATCGTTCTTTAACTTAGATTTTTTATATTTGACTCTTAGATACAGAATTAAACATTCGACAACTCTCCCCTACCTGAATGATTAAAATTTTGTAGTCCTGCACTCGGATAATTATTTCGGTGCTGGACAGTTTTTTAACCGTCTGAAAATTATGGACAAGGTTTAAACTAACGTTAACAAAGGCTCATAAAACATGGCAAATTCTTACTCGGTAGAAACGTGGGCAATTCGTTCACACTTCACTTTCCGGTGGAAAGTAAAGCGCTCCGAAATTTTGCCACGTTTCATAGCCAAACCGTTACCGTTTATTAAAATATAAATTCAGAAACAGAGAAATTTAAGTCAGAAAATTTGCTAAATTTAAACTTTGAAACTCCCCATTTATCCATGAGAATTTTGTGTGGATAAATTTTTCTGGCATGACTAAACTAACTGCTTCGCTCCTTCGGGACAAAGTGAAAGTAGTTTAAACACAAGTGATGATTTAAAGACTGTAAACTGTTGCGGTAGAATCTTTGGTAAACGCCAATCTTTTGCAGGAATTTTTATAAACTGAAATTAACAAAACGGTAACAACAGCTATATTTCATGGCGCGTTAACGGGTAACGAAACTCTAGGGTTTTCGTGGTATTTCCTGTCCTCGGCGGACAGGAAATCGTGCCGCAAAATGCCTGCCTGCGGCAAGGCAGGCGCCACGTAAACATAGCCAAACCGTTAGGCAACATAAAAGAATCTTGGAAAAATTAATTATTAAAAATTAGGAAACTCTTATTTACGTACCTATATTTGTGCTTTATTAATTACTTAAAACTCAAAATTATGATAGCTGCAAATTATACAGAATTTAGAACCAGACTGAAAAATTTCCTAGATACTGTAGAAGCAAATAATGAAACATTAATCATTAAGCGTGGAACAGGGAAAGGTACCGTAATGATTTCATTAGATGAATACAATTCAATAATGGAAACAGTCCATCTTTTAAGCACTAAGACAAATGCTGACAGACTATATGAATCCATTAGACAAATGAAAGAAGGGAATATTATTACTGAAAACTTAATTGAAGAATAATGAGAATAATATTTTCAAAAAACTCTTGGGAAGACTATACCTCATGGTTACATGAAGACAAAAAAATGCTTAAAAAAATCAATGACTTAGTTAAAGACATTCAAAAAAATCCTTATGATGGAATTGGAAAGCCTGAGCCATTAAAATATGACTTATCTGGATTTTGGTCTCGTCGCATAGACAGAGAACATCGATTGGTTTACCAGGTAAGTGAAAATGAAATTAGGATTTATAGTTGTAAATATCATTACGACAAATAAAATTTACGTTGCCTAACAACGGCTATAAAACATTGGCGGGTTCTTACTCGGCTGAAACGTGGGCAATTCGTTCACTCTTCACTTTCCGGCGGAAAGTAAAGCGCTCCGAAACTTTGCCACGTTTCATAGCCAAACCGTTATGGCCAATTTAAAAAATGCAATTAATTGACAACATTAGATTTGAAAAATAAATATTAAGAAAATGAAAAATAGACTTTTCCTCATGTTGTTTTTGACAATATTTTGCAATGTTGTTTTTTGCCAGACAAATGGAAATAGTTCAATCGTCGACCATTACAAAACACGGAATTTTGATTGTGCCATTTTTACAAAAAGTGAAACAGAGATTCCACTTGCAAATAAATTCACACCAACTAGAAACATGGTTGATTTGGTAGAAAATGCTTTAAAAAAAGACCTTAAGAAACTGAATCAAAAACTGATTAATCAACCACCAATAATCCACAAGAATTTAAAAAAATATAAAAGACAGTACATTGGGTACATAGATTCAAAAGGAAATAAAATTTTATACATTAATTTCTTCTGGGACAGAACTGAAAGAAAACACTTTGACAAAATGTGGTTACAAAAATGGATTTATGTTAGTGATGGAGGCAGCTTCTTTTGGAATATTAAGTACAATTTGGAAACAGATAAATTATTTGAACTAAGTATTAATGGAATGGCATAAAAAAATAAACAGGCCATAACAAAGGCTCATAAAACATGGCAAATTCTTACTCGGCAGAAACGTGGGCAATTCGTTCACACTTCACTTTCCGGTGGAAAGTAAAGCGCTCCGAAACTTTGCCACGTTTCATAGCCTAAACCGTTAGCCGTAAGTTTGAGTCGTCCTAAAATATGTATACACTAAAACAACAAGTATATGTATAAAAACGACAAAGTAGTAAGACGGTTTAGTGAGAGTTTTAAACTAAAAGTTTTAGATGAATTAGCAACCGGAAAGTATAGTAAAAGAGAGTTATCCAAAATTTATGGAGTAGCTTCAAGTACCTTTAATGGTTGGATTAGAAAGTATGATCGTAAAGACTTAATGAACCAACGCATTATGATTGAAAACACCGATGAATTGGGACGCATAAAAGCCCTTAAAAAAGAGATCGAACAGCTCAAAAAGTTGTTGATCAAAAAGGATATCGATGCTTTGATACAGGACTCGTATCTGGAATATGCAGCTAAGGGTTTAGGATTTAAAGATGTAGAGGAATTAAAAAAAAAGCTAAACATCAAGCAATGATTACTTCTGTTGAAAAAGCTCGTAAATCAGGCATTGCAAGTACTTCGAGTATTTGCAATGGCTTTGGTCTTAAACGCGATGCATTTTACAAGTATCACAAGCGATACAAACAAAAGTTGATTGTTGAAGAGAAGGTTCTGGAGTTGGTTAAAAAAGAAAGAAGGACACAGCCCAGGGTTGGTACACGCAAGCTGCACGTAGACTTACAAGACGCTTTTATTGAACTTGATTTAAAGATTGGAAGAGATCGTTTGTTTAACATCCTCAGAGAGGAAAAGATGTTGGTTTACAGAAAGAGAGCTTGCGCCAGAACAACCAACTCTTATCATCATTTTCATAAATACAACAACCTGATTAAAGAGTTGAAAATAAACAGGCCTAACCAAGTGTGGGTGTCAGATATTACCTACATCAGAACTGTGAAAGGGTTTTGCTATCTGGCATTGATAACAGACTTGTATTCACGGAAAATAGTTGGACACGACCTCAGTGATTCCTTGGAACTAACAGGCTGCTTGAGGGCATTAAAACAAGCCGTAAGAAAGGCTCGCCCCGATAAAGGGCTGATACATCACTCAGATCGTGGCGTGCAATATTGCAGCCACATGTATGTAAATCAACTCAAAAAACGAGGAATTAAAATCAGTATGACCGAAGAAAATCATTGTTATGAAAATGCAGTAGCAGAAAGAGTTAACGGCATTTTAAAGGATGAGTTTTATCTCGATCAATGTTTCTTTAGTACAGCCAGTGCAAAAATTGCTACAAAAAATGCAATCGAAATTTATAATTATAAAAGACTTCATGTATCTTTAGGGTATAAAACTCCCCAAAAGTTATTTGAAAAAGCGGCGTAAATTTAATTTTAACCTGTAGCCGTATTTTAGGACTAGACATAAAAATAATTAACCATGAAAAAACGAAATTTCTTCATTTATCTTAAATTGATAAGTGTTTTTTCTATTCTGCTCTTTACAACTTGTAACGACAAAGAAGATTTGCAAGTTATTGACATCACAGATCAAGTTGATTTCCTCAATCATCCGTTTTATAATTGCTTTAGCCCCATAGGGGAAGAATATCGTAGAGAGGTAATTTTTACTGACAATACAGCCTATCAGGAATTTGGAGCATATACACTTGCTGAGTTTAGTAGATTCATGGGTGGTTGTGAAAACGCCACTTTACCTCCTTTTGATTTTGATCAGCACTCTATTATTGGGAAATACATCCCTCTAACAGGAGAATATACCAGAGATACCTACAAAATAACAGATAACCTTATTAATAAAACAATTACCTATTCGATTAAGATTGAATATCTGAATACCGGTCTTGCTTATGGAGCTTTCATGCACTGGGCAATCATTCCGAAATTAAAAAATAATTATTCAGTATTATTTGAAGTTGAAGAAATTGAAGTTGATCACTTTCCCGACACAAACTAATGATTTTTATAGAAACTAAAAACCAATTTTTGAATGAAAAATAAGTAACACCGCCTAACAAAGAACCGAGCTAAAATCCAAACCATTTAAACAGCTCTCGGCACAACGGCAGGGATGAGACAGTGGGGATATCTTCAACAAAATATAAAAATTGAAACCCGACCCATTTAATTTCCCACCCTATCAGAAATATCAAAACTTCATCCCAATTTGTTCCCTTAAACATGGATGTTAGATAAGCGAATCGGCTTATCTTTATTTTTGAATTAATTCTTTTAACTTAGCCCCAAAATAGCAATTCATAAAAACGTTAACTGCTGGTTTGTTTTAGCTGTAATTATTTTGAGTTGTTGTTACTCAAAAAAATTCAAAACCTATTTAACCTATGTTGATAAAAGAACTTAAAAAAACCCATTTATTGGAATTAGCCAAGTTTGGAGGCTTGTTTTTTTATTTCCTTGTTTCAACTTTTTCATGGATCGTTTCACCAGGTAACGAAACACCGCTAAAAGATATTTTAGTATCAAATGTTTCAAGATTTTTTGCGGGTTATATTGTAATAACACTCTTATTTTGGATGCTTAATACGTTGACGAAAAGAAATCTTGCATCAAAGAAAATAATTATATTTTCATTACTCCCATTCTGCTATATTCTTTCATTCGTTTGGATGACCCTCTCGTTTTCTTTCAATAATATACTTCTATCGAAACCATTACTTTTCAGCACAATATTTTTCTATAAATCTATTGGTTTAATATTTATTGTCATTGCATTTGCTACCATATATTACCTTATCAACCATTGGTTTAATTTAAAAAAGCAAAAAGAAATGACGCTTCAGGCAACCAATTTGGCCAATGAGGCGCAGTTGCAAATGCTACGATACCAAATTAATCCACATTTTCTTTTCAATGCATTAAATACCATTCGATCGATGGTTGAAGAAGATAAAACAGTGGCTCGGAATATGATTACTGAACTATCGAATTTCTTTCGCTATTCCTTATCGCAAAATGGAACGACCGACACTTTTGGGAATGAAATTAACGCCATCAAAAATTATTTGGAAATTCAGAAAATCAGATTTGAGGAAAAGTTAAATATTGATTATGATATTGATGAAAAACTTCATCAAATGAAGATTCCTTTTTTCATCATTCTTCCACTGGTAGAAAATGCGATAAAATTCGGCCTGCAATCAAGCTCCACTCCTTTAAATATTAAAATTATTGCCAAGGCTAATTCTCATTTGGAAATAAGTGTTCATAACAGTGGTCATCTTATTGAATGTGAGAAAAACAATGAAGGCACTAAAACCGGAATTGAAAACACCAAAAAAAGGCTTTCGCTTTATTTTCCGGAGAACTACGCATTTAAATTATTTGAAAAAGATGGTTGGGTTGTTTCACAAATTATCATTTATGATTATAAAAAAACAATTTCTGAATAGTAGATGGAAACAATTAATGCCATAATTATTGATGATGAACGTCCGGCCAGAAAGGAACTACTTTTTTTGTTAAAAGAACATCCTGAAATTGCGGTTGTTGGAGAAGCAGACAACCTAAAAGATGCGGTGGCTTTAGTTCAATCAAAAAAACCGGAATTGGTTTTTCTCGACATTCAGCTAACGGGTGAAAACGGATTCGATTTGTTAAAAGAAGTATGTGTTGATTTTAAAATCATTTTTGTTACTGCTTACGACGAATTTGCCATCAAAGCTTTTGATGTTAATGCCAGCGATTACCTGTTAAAACCAGTTGATCCGAAAAGATTAAAATTGGCTATAACCCGAATTTTTGAAGAGCCGTACGACAATAAGTCGGGTGAGAAAAAATTTGATTACCATGATTCCATTTTCTTAAAACAGAACAATTGTACCGCTCGATTTGTTGAAATAAAAACCATCTGTGCCATTACCTCTGTGGGAAACCATTCTAAGATTTTAACCCAGGATGGCACCAGTTATATCATTCTAAAAACCCTCAAGCAATGGGAGGTCGAATTGCCCGAGACTTATTTTATTCGCATCCATCGCTCCACCATCGTTAACCTAAAGGCTATCCTTAAAATTGACACCTCTTCGAAAAGTCGAAATCAGGTATTTTTAAAAAATATCGAAGAACCCTTTGAGGTAAGTCGTAACTGTTTTAAAGAACTAAAAATGGCTTACCAGGGTTAAAATATTTACAGTTTATCATTTTAAATAACCATTCGTCATTTTACTTATTGCTACCTAAGAAAAAGGTGCTTTTTTTGTGTTAATATTCAACCTAATTATTATCCCAATGAAAAAAATAATCTTAATGATATCCTTGTGCGCTTTCATATTATCATCTGTTGCACAAACGATAACATGGAAAAAGCTTGCATCCCTACCGGAAGGATATAGAAGTGGTGAAGCGGTAACACTGAATAATAAAATCTATTTCGTAGCTGGCGGGGCTCGTTCTGTAACCAATTTATTTTATGAATATGACCCTCAACTAAACGAATGGAAAGAATTAGCTAACATTCCAAACCCAGCAACTAATCTTGCACTAGCTGCTCTAAATGGTAAAATTTATGCCATTGGCGGTGATAAGTTCCAGAATGCCAATAGAGAATACGATCCAAAAACCAATAACTGGAATTTATTAAAACCTATGCCGACTGCTCGGCAACATATCAACTGTGGTGTTTATGAAAATGAGATATATATTGCCGGTGGACTTACTTCATGGAAAAATATTACCAAAAAGCATGAAGTTTTTAATACCGTTACTAATACATGGTCAGAAAAAGCAGCCATTCCTTATTTAGTGCAAAATGCTTCTGTTATAACTGTTGATTCTCTCATTTATGTGATAGGTGGTGCCGGTTCAGAAGAAGATATCTGGGGAGATGTTTGGACAGTTGAGACATACAACATCAATACAAATAAATGGAAACATATCAATGATTTACCACAATTGTTATTTGGGACAGCAGCTGTTGTGGTGAATAAAGAAATCATTGTTTTAGGCGGACAGACCGTAATAGATGGTAAAAATGACACCTCAAAAAAGGTTTTTATTTATAAAACTAAATCTGATCAATGGAAAGAAACATCTCCCCTACCTATTAAAAATGTATTTTTTGGATGTACCACAATCGGGAACAAAATATATGTAATAGGAGGAACAGTTGGTGGTAATCCAAATTGGGATAATTATACAGAAGTTTATGAAGGAGAACTTATCAACTAATTCTAATAATGAATCATCATGAAAATAAAAGCAATCATTATATTTCTATTACTGAGCTACATTTCGGTTCCAACATTTGCTCAGCAAACAAATGTCGAAGTTACCTACGTTGGTAATGCGGGTTTTTTAATCCAGATTGGTGATAAGAAAATCTTAGTTGATGCTTTATTCAAAGGCTTTGCGGGGGATTATATTTTACCCGAACAGATTCAAGAAAAGCTTAACAATGCTCAAGCTCCTTTTGATGATGTGGATTTAGTATTGGTTACGCATGCCCATGGCGATCATATTGATGTAAATATGGTGCTGCAACATATGAGAAATAATCCGAATGCCATTTTTGCTTCTACAAAACAAACTGTTGATGCACTTAATGCACGTGATACAATTGATAATTTTCATGAGCGAAGAATCGGCTTTAATCCTTCAAAAGATAAATCTGACAAGAAGGAAGTTCGGGGAATCACTGTTGAAACTTTTCTATTTCCTCACGGTCCAGATTCTCAAATCATAAATATCGGCTTTCTTATCTCGGTAAACGGAATCACAATCTTTCAAACCGGTGATTTTGACAACGAACAATACACTTTTGAAGAGTTTAGAGCCTTACAATTACCTGAGAAGAAAATTGACCTTGCCTTTGTTCAACATTATTATCTAACTGATAGCCCAACTGAAAGAAAGTTTTTGGAAGAAGGGATTGGAGCTAAATATATTCTTCCAATCCATTATCATTTTACCACTCCAAAATTTGATGCAGCTATTGTGAAGGAAAATTACCCCGATGCCATTCTGTTCGACAAAGAATTAGCATCATGGAAAATGCCTGATAAAAAAGAAGAGTTCTTTAACCAAACCATTGTTTGGAAAAAACTCACATCCTTCCCCAATAAAACTTCAGGAGCCAAACCAATCGTATTGAATAATGAAATATATTACATTCCTAGTAGCTACGCTCCGCGATCGATTACCTCGGATTTTTATAAATATGATATTCCTTCAGATACTTGGATTAAACTAGCAAATATGCCCGAAGCAAAAGGAAATCTTGCTGTTGCAGAAGCTTCTGGTAAAATATATGCGATAGGTGGAGGTTTTACGAAAACAAATTATGAGTACACGCCAGAGAAAGACACCTGGCAAAGGCTGGATTCAATGCCAACTGCCAGGCAACATATTGATTGCGGCGTGGTGGATCATAAGATTTATGTAATTGGTGGGATTACCTCATTCAAAAACATTACGAAAAAGAATGAGATGTATGACCCGGAAACTAATTCCTGGTTAGAAAAAGCACCAATACCTACATTAAGAAATAACCCTGCAATCGTAACAAAGGATTCATTAATTTATGTTATTGGAGGCGCAGGCTCTGATAAAAGCATTTGGACAACAATTGCTACCGTTGAATGTTATAATACAAAAACAGATGAATGGATCACCAAAGCGGATATGCCCATCAGTCTATTCAAACCCGGGGCAGTAGTAATAGATAATAAGATTCTTGTTTTAGGTGGTCAAGATCAAAGAGGTAAATCATTGTCGTCCGCTTTAATTTACGACATTGAAAGTGATACTTGGGAAAAGACCTCACCCTTACCCAAAATTAACTGTTTTGCAGGCTATGCCGCTGTAGGTAATAAAATTTATATGATAGGCGGCACAACAAGCGCTCCAGATTGGACTTATTATTCAGATGTATACGAAGGTACCATCATAAATTCCTCAGATAAGAAATCAGGATTGAAGTCACAGAGCACGAAAGACTTTCCTATTCTAAAAGGAGATTACTTAGGGCAAACTCCACCCGGTGATGTGCCAGTCATTTTTGCCCCTGGAATTGTTTCAGTAAATGGAAGATATGAATTTGCAGTTTCGATTACTCCTGATTTAGAAGAAATATATTTTACAGGTAAAAGAAAAGGCGAAAATTCAAGTATATATTTCTCAAAACGTATAGACAATAAATGGACAAATCCTGAAAAAGCAAATTTAACAAAAGGAAAAAAGGGCGAAATGGAGGCCTTTGTAAATAGTATTGGCACAAAAATTTATTTTACAGCCAGTGATTCTAAGGGTGTTGAAATTTGGCAAGCAAGCCGTTCCGGTGACTGGTGGAGTGATGCAATAAAACTTGATTCTCCGATAAATGATGATATGGTTTTTTATTCAAATCCAGCGGAGAATGGAGATCTATTTTATAGAAATGTTTCAAAAGGAAAATTGTATTATGCTCCCAACAAAAATGGTAAATTTCCCGAAATATTCGAAGTCGGAATTGAATATGGTAGCCATGGTTTTATTTCCCCATCTCAGGACTTTATGCTAATAGATGCCCTAAAAGAAAATGACAAAACTAAAGACAAGGATATTCACATCTGTTTTAAGACGAAAGACGGAACATGGACAAAACCAATTAACCTTGGTAGTGAGGTAAATTCTAATTTCAATGAAACATGCCCAAGTATCACTCCGGATGGTAAATATTTATTTTTTAGTAGATATAACGAAGATGGTGGCTTACCAAACATTTATTGGGTGAGTACGAATAATATCAAAAAGCTTAAAGAGAAGGCTATGCCCGAAGCCTCTCCTCAAAAATTTACCAATCTAAAAGGAGATTATTTGGGTCAAACACCTCCTGGAAATATCCCTGAAGTTTTTGCCTCTGGTATCGTATCAACAGATACCACTATCGAACATGGAGCTCCTACATTTTCTCCCGATGGCAACGAAGTGTTTTGGCAGTCGAATTATCGCCAAAGAGGTAAAGAAACACAAATATTTGGAATGACGATGAAGCGTGTTGGCAATACCTGGAAAGCACCTGAAATCTCCCCATACACAAGCGGACCTGTATTCTCACCCGATGGCAAGCGACTTTATTTTCTTCCTTTTGGGAAGGAGAATGGTGAGGAAAATGGGCCGTATTATGTTGAGAAAAAAAACAATATTTGGAACGAGCAAATATGCATGAATCTGCTCTCTCGATTCCCTGAAATTAAGTATGCCTATAATTATTCAGTAACTCAGGATGGTACATTCTATTTTCTGGGCCATGCTGAAGGCTTGGGATCAATGAATGATTTTGGTATTTACAGGATGAAACTTAATGCGGGAGAATACTCAAAACCTGAATTACTTCCATCAAGCATAAACCTTGGTGATGGCATCATGAATTGGACACCTTTTATTGCTCCTGATGAGAGTTATCTTTTGTTCTCATCCAATCGCCTAAATCCCGATAAAGACCTTGGCGACATCTATATATGTTTCCGGAAATCTGATGGAACCTGGACAGAAGCCATAAATTTAGGTACAAACATTAATTCGGGTAAACAGGAACGTTTTCCTTCTGTATCTCCTGATGGCAAATATCTATTCTTCACTCGATGGGTTGTACGTGGGAATGAAGATGTAATGTGGGTAAGTGCAAAAATTATTGATCGATTAAGAAAATAAAAAATGAAGTAATCTATGAATAAAAAACATTACAGATTAACGGCAAAATTTTTTAAAGGAATAACTATCGGCCTTGTGATACTTGCATTGCAAGTTAATACTGCCAAGGCTCAGGTATCATTAATTACAAATGGGCAAAGTATACAAGCTACTAATTCTTGGGATATCAAACTGGTAGATATTAACGGGGATGGTAATTTGGATGCATATTTTGGTAGCAAAACATGGCTAAACAATGGGAATGGAAAAATTTCCGAAACAGATCTCAGCTTTGGCTCTGGTATTTTTGCAAGTTTTGCAGACCTCAATGGTGATGGATTCGTAGATGTAGTCAGCCAAGACAGCATTTATCTTAATGACGGGGACAATCATTACGAATTCAAAATCAAGCTTTCCTCCGATATTATAATGTACTCGTCTGTATTAGCTGATGTGGATAATGATGGAGATATCGATATCATCAGTTGTTCTACAACAGAGGATAGAATTTTATGTAACGACGGTAAAGCTAATTTCACAAACTCGGGTAAAAGTCTGGGAGGTTGGGGACAGGCAAGTTATACTTTCGGCGACATTAATAGTGATGGTTTTACCGACATCTATGTGGCTATTCCACACACACCACCTCCTACAATGAAGCATTCTGCAAACAAAATTTGGTTTGGTAGTGCCGAAAAGAAGTTTACTGAAAGGAGCCATGATATTTCTACTGCAGTAAGTCGAAATGCAATTTTATGTGATTTTGATAATGATGGCGATATGGATTTATTTCTTGCCAGTAATGGCACTAGTGGAAATATGATATTTTTTAATGACGGAAAGGGAAACTTTAAAGATAGCGGTCAAGCACTTGGTAATAATTCCAACGCTGCAAAAACTGCCGACTTTGATGGTGATGGTGATTTTGATTTGTTTATTTGTTACGGAAAAGTTCCTATGGGCAGTGGTGCACCCAACAGGGTTTGGTATAATAACGGTAAAGGTCACTTTACAGATAGTAAACTTAGATTGGGAAATTCAAATAGTGCGGCAGTAGCGTTAGGTGATATGAATAAAGATGGCAAAATAGATGCTGTTATTGTAAATGTAAAATTAGACCCTAAGAAAAGCTATGCCTCTGTTCCCTGTCCTGTCGAAATATGGATTAACAAACCTTTTGAAAAAAGTAATTTAAATGAAACAGAAGATGCTTATTTGGGGCAAAAACCCGAAAACCAAATTTCATTTGCTCAAGAATCCAAACCGCATTCGTATTATGTTGAGCAAGCTGAATTATGGTGGAAAGAAATTGAAAAAGATAAAACAAATGAACTGAATTGGTATAATTATTTTCGTGCAAACAGAAATGCACAAGGAACAGCTGGTTGGAGTAAAGAATTTGTAAAAGAATCTTCTTACCTAAAATTAGGATCTGAGATTGTAAAATTGATTAAAGAAAATGTGCCAAATACATTTACATATAATTACGTTGTTTGGTCGGAAAGAGGATTTGACCCGACAAAAGGTGCATATCTTTTAAAAGCTTATGAAATGAATCCTGATTTTGGAGGTATTCATGCAACAATGATTACTTATACAGATTGCATTTTTGATTTTGAAAAACGAAAGGAAGTAAATAATAAGTGGTTTGAACGAAATGAAATGTCACCAGGTTTGTTGAATTATGGATATAATGTATTAATGTCCTTAGAACCAAACGCCATTATATTTACTCAAAACGATAATGATACCTATCCACTTTGGATGCTACAAGACGTTAAAAATATTAGGACTGATGTCACAGTATTAAGTTTTGATATGTTACTCGTGAAAAGTTATAGAGATAAAGTGTTTGAAAAACATAATATTATCGAACTTGAAAATGAGTTTTATGAATCAAATCCCTACAATTTAGAGGCTGTTTTAACTCATATATTAGGTAATTATAAAGGTGACAAACCTATTTACGTTGGTTTTACCGCAACTCCAAAATATTACCGAACACACAAAGATAAAATGCATGTTTCTGGATTGGCATTAAGATATTCTGAACATCCAACTAATTTATTGGATTTTAACATGAACTTGATAGAAAATGTGTTTCATCTCGATTACTTAAACGTTCAGATGACTAATGATAAAAATCAAAAGAACGTTAACAATCAGAATAGAAACTATTTGAAATGTTTTGAAATAGCTTACAAGGTTTACAGAAAAGACGGACAGAATAAGAAGGCTGAAAAAATAAGGGATTTAGCTGTTTCAATATCAAAGAATTCGGGTGATAACGATTTGATTAATAAAATAAAACAGGAATATGACAAATAAGAACTGGTACTAAAAAAGGATAAAATTGAGCTGATATGAAATTTAAAAAAATTAAAATTAATTTACTCTTATTTACAATGGTATGTGTGCTGAACCTATCAGCATTTAATGTAAAATCACAGGCGGATGAAGGGCCTATAGACAAAAGTCTGAATGACACATTAGTCCTAACAACTATAAGTAAGGACTTATATATATGCACCTGCAAACCAAATACAGCAAATCCGAATGGAGAAGGGAAAATATATTATCAAGGAAGATTTAAAAACGATGAAGTAACAGAGGATGCTGATTATCATGACTGTGATGAAAGGTTTTTAATGCAATGGGATTTAAAGGAACTACCCAAAGGGATTAAGATAATTGAAGCTAAAATGCAATTGGTTTGTTATGGATATAATGGTGATAAACAAGGACAATTAGTATATGAGTGCATAAGCGAACCTTGGAATGCAGATATTGGTTATAGACAAAAACCAAACACATTATCCGAAACCAGAGTATTAGCTAATTGGCCAACAAAGAGTACATACCATATTGTTGACATTAGCGATTTTGTTAAGTCATGGTATAATGGTAGTCTTCCTAATTATGGTTTAATGGGATTTAGTATTGATACAGAAACAACTAATTCTGCATTATTTTGCTCTTCTATATTTCCCCAAGAAGATGCCCGTCCAAAGCTCATTATTATATTTCAAAAGAATAAATAAGAATATTGACGAAAGAGAAAATTATAATTTTTGAAATACTGCGGTACTTCAATTGAACGAATGGATATTTTAAAATATTGATCACTAATTGATAATGAACAAAACCAAGCATACAAAAATGTATATGCAATAATAAAGAACAACATTCTATACAAACTCAATAAATAGAAACATGAAAAAAAACATCTTTATTTTAATATTCTCAGTATTATTAACACTTAGTTCAATTGGACAAAATGTAGGAGATTCTCCCCTAACAAAATTAGGATTCACAACAAAAATAAAGTCTGAGCTTCTTGCAGATAGTCTAAATATATTTACTCATCTTCCCTTCAATTATAAGAAGGACAAAGAATTTCCATTGATTTTATTACTGGATCCGCATGCCGCATTTAAAGCCTTCTCTTCATGCACCGAATTAATGGCATATGATAGAAGTATACCAACTTGTATTGTTGTAGGATTTCCACAATACAAATACGTTAAATATGATTCGTTAAATATAGAAGCTGATTTGAATTTGCTTGCAAAATTCATACACGAAGAATTATTACCATATCTTGATTCTAAATACAATGTTACTGAAAAAATAATATGGGGACCAGGTAGTACAACCGGTTTGATAAGTAGCTATTTTATGCTTGAATATCCGGATTTATTCGATGGTTATATTTCAGATATTCCTGATTTTAGATTAATTACCAATAAAACCAATTCAAAAAACGCTTTTGATAAACTAAAAGATAAAAATGTGAAATACTATCTTTTCGGGAGTAAGTCAAAAGATATTTATAATGAAGCCTTCTTAAATAATTTAAAATTCAATGCTCCAGATGGTTTGAATTGGCATTATAATATTTCGGATGAACCAAATAAGATAATATACCTTCTAAATAATTATATGCATGCAATTGAATTGTTTTTCAATGATGCAGAAGAATAAATACAGCAACTAACACTCGGTATAATGAACAGCTTGCCTGAGGCACAACACAAGCTATGCATCATACGCCAGGATAAGATATTTTTTGGGTATCAACAGACATTATTAAAAACCTAAAACCAAACTAAAATGAAAAAAATATTATTTTTTATACTGATTGGTATTGTAGCTGTGAGTTGCAATTCATCACAAAATAATTTTCTTGAAACTGAAGATGCCTATTTTGGCCTTACTCCTCCAGGCATAACACCTGAAGTTTTTGCCCCTGGCATTGTCTCTGATACGAGCTGGGCCGAGCATTGCCAAGTCGCAGTTTCGCCTAAAGGAGATGAAATTTATTGGTCGGCCTGGTCATCAAAATATCCTCCTGCTGACACTTCAATGAAAAATTCTGAACAAATTTATTTCTCAGAATTTAAAAATGGAGCATGGTCGAAACCTGCCATTGCAGATTTTATAAAAGATCATTTAACATGCTTAAATGGTGGCCCGAGCTTTAGCCCTACTGGAAACAGGTTATATTTTTACTCAACAGGCATCGAAGGTGGATTAGGAGAGAAGGATGTTTGGTATGTTGACAGGACAGAAATTGGCTGGAGTAAACCAATTAACGCTGGAGCACCTTTAAATACTCCAGACGGTGATTGGACTCCTTCATTTAATCCAAATGGCTATGCTTATCACATGGGTAATTACGCTTACAATCGGAATGAAAAACCTTTGAAGTTTAGATATTCAGATGGTAAGTTTTCCAAACCGGATACCGTCATCATTCATCCTGATTTCAGACCGGTTTGGGCATTTTTTGTTTCACCCGACGACAGTTATCTCATCTTTTCAGGTTTTAATAGAGTTAATAGAGAACTTGGGTATGGAAGTCTTGATATTTACATCTGTTTTAAGACTGATGACAATAATTGGGGAACGCCAATAAATATGGGAGGTAAAATAAATACAGAGAAAATGGAGCGATTTCCAGTAGTTTCTCCAGATGGTAAATATTTGTTTTTCATGCGTCACACACCTGGGCAAGATTTCTTTTGGGTATCCACAGAAATCATTGAAAATCTTAAATTGCAATCGTTAAAACCATAAAGCGTAGCGAAGAATCTGGTCATAGAATACAAACGAAAAATATGAAATCATTAAAAATCATCATTGTGATTACCCTGGTATTTATCTCAATCACTTTAAAAAGTCAAACATCCAATGATAGCATAAAAATAAAGCAAGCTGCCCTGGATTATATTGAGGGTTGGTATTACAAAGATGCCTCTAGAGTTGATAAAGCGGTCCATTTTGAATTTATTAAAAGGAGTATCTCAACTCGTGATGGTCTTGACTTTTTAGGAACCATAAACAAATCCCGGATGGATTATATTACATTATACCACACAGACAGGGAATATCGATTAAATACTGAGGTATTCATTTTAGATGCATTGCCTACCATTGCCAGTGTAAAAGTGATTTTTAATGAATGTATCGAATATCTGCATATTGCAAAACTTAATGATAAGTGGAAAATAGTAAATAATTTATTTACTGGTAATCCAGATTATAAGAATAAAATATAACTATTATGACGAATCTTAAACATTTTAGCATTCTATTTCTTTTAGTCTTTGCTATTTCAGCAACGATTATTGCTCAAAACAATGCAAACAGCTTAAGCATTAATCCATTCGAAAACCCACCAAATTCTATTCCTAAAATTTTTGCAAAAGGATTTATCTCTGTAGCGGATAGATACGAATACGGAATATCATTTTCCCCAAATTACGATGAAATATTTTTCACTGCTGAAGATCCGGGTGGGGGATTAATGGCAACAAACAAGCTTGATGATGGGACTTGGTCTAATCCCAGAGTTGCCAATTTATGTAAAAATAACATCTGGGAGCAGGAAGCCTTTTATACATCAGATGGGAAGATGCTTTACTTTGCTGCCAGTGATGATAGCGGTACTAATTTATGGAGATCCTTCAAAGAGGAAGATGGCTGGTCATCTGCAGAATTGCTAGATTCTCCTGTTAACAAACCCCATAGGGTTTTTTGGGCAAGCTTCACAGAAAATCATACCATGTATTATTCCAATGTTGATGAACGTAAGACCTACCGCTCTGAAATGGTAAATGGCGAATATCCAAGAACAGAAATTGCAGGCTTTCCTTTTGGTTTGCACGCCTCAGTTTCAAAAGATGAAAGTTTTATCCTCTTTAATCACCGCGGTGACATTTATGTTGCATTTAGAAATGAAGAGAATAAATGGGGAGAACCCATTAAACTTGATGCTTCCATTAGTAGCAGCGAATATGGAGAATCTTGTCCATGCCTCTCACCTGATGAGAAATATATTTTCTTTAGCAGGTATAACGATAAAAACGAGAAAAGTGATATTTATTGGGTTAGCTCAAGTATTCTTGAAAATCACAAAAAATAGTGATTCAAAACCTGTATTCATATAAATTTAACGCTTTACCTACTTTTTAATCCATGGTTTTCCCATGCTTAAAACAGCACGACCGGCAACATCATTAATGATGATTCCGGCCAGCATATACCATGCTGAAAATGCACAAACAATTAATTCGAAACCCGCAATTTTATTAAATACCGGAAATCCAAAATGACCTAAATCCAATAAAACAAATCCTATCAAAAGTGTTACAAATGTAAATGCCATGGCCGAATGTATGTAAAAGGAAGCATAAGTCAGAATTGCAGTTATTAAGGTCCAGGCTACCAAATAGTAACCAACATCTGTAGTTGATGAGTTGTAAACTCCATAATAATTAAGCATCCAAATTACACCTAATCCAATCCAAAATGAACCGTAAGCGGTAAAGGCTGCGAATCCAAAATTATTGCCCATTTTTTGCTCAGCAAAACCAGCAATAAACTGAGCTAAGCCACCAAAAACAAAAGCCATGGCCACCACAGGACCCAAACCCATTAAACCAAGATTATGAAATTGCAGTAAAAGTGTCGTTAATCCGAATCCGGCTAAACCAACAACTGCAGGATTACCATTTTTTATTTCGCTCATAAGATACCTCGTTTGAATTAGCCTGCAAAGCTAAGATTTTTATGTTACTGTTAATAAAAAAACAGTGGAATAGAAAGCGGGTCAGAAAAGCAACTAAGTGCCTAAAAGTTTAAGCACAAGTTGTATTAAATTCTTTTTGAATTAAATTTTTAACTTGGCCTTAAAAATTTAATTCATGAAAACTTTAACGTTTTGCCTGCTTTCCTTTTTATTAAGCATTAATCTACTAAGTGCCCAGAACCGAAGCATCCCTATCGACACTGCAGTTGTTACTTCACATACTGCTACCATTAACGGAAACAAAATTTCCTACACTGCCACTGCAGGAATGCAACCTGTTTGGGATGAAAATGGCAAAGCTGTTGCCACCCTTCAATTTACTTATTACAAAAAATCAGGAAATACGGATATGGCTAGGCGACCTCTACTGGTTTCCTATAACGGCGGTCCTGGTTCGGCCTCAGCATGGATGCACATGGCCTATACCAGCCCCATGGCCTTAAATATCGACCCCGAAGGATATCCATTGCAGCCTTATGGCGTGCATGAAAATGAATTTTCTGTTTTTGATGTGACAGACATTGTTTACGTTAACCCGGTTAATACGGGCTATTCAAGAATGATTCCCGCTAATGGAGAAGGACTTGATCGCACGAAGTTTTTTGGAATTAATGCCGACATCAAATATTTAGCCGAATGGCTCAACACTTTTGTAAACCGACACAATCGCTGGCTTTCGCCCAAATTTATCATTGGCGAAAGTTATGGTGGAACGCGTGTTTCGGGTTTAGCACTCGAATTGCAAGATCAGCAATGGATGTATTTAAACGGTGTAATCCTGGTTTCGCCTGCTGATTATAAAGCCTTCAATTCTGATCCGGCCATCTCTTCTGCCATTAATTTGCCTTACTTTGCAGCCACAGCCTGGCATCATAAAGTTCTTCCCGAAGTACTGCAACAAAAAGATTTACTCGAGGTTTTACCGGAGGTTGAAGATTTTGCCATCAATAAATTAATGCCTGCCATTGCAAAGGGAGGATTTATTAATGAAGCAGAAAAACAGGCAGTAGCCGAAAAAATGGCTTATTATTCAGGGCTTTCTAAAAAGGCCATTCTTCAACATAATTTGGACATATCTACTTCTTTTTTCTGGAAAGAATTATTGAGAGATGAAACCGGAAAGACCATCGGTCGATTGGATTCCAGATATCTGGGATTGGATAAAACCGATGCCGGTATAAGTCCCGATTTTAATGCAGAAATCAAATCGTGGTTACACACCTTTACTCCGGCCATTAATTTCTATATGCGCGAACACCTGAATTTTATAACCGATATTAAATACAATATGTTTGGTTCTGTTCGCCCATGGAACAACGACAATAACAATACCCGCGATAATTTACGACAGGCCATGGCCGAAAACCCTTACCTCAACATCATGTTCCAAACCGGATATTACGACGGCGCTTGCACCTATTTCAACTCAAAATATACGATGTGGCAAATTGATCCCAGCGGAAAACTAAAAGACCGAATGTATTTTAAAGGCTACCGAAGCGGTCATATGATGTATTTGCGAAAGGAAGATTTAAAAACCGCCAACGACGATTTAAGGGAATTTATTTTAAAGAGTTTACCTGATGGTAAAGCTGCGAAATACTAAATTTAACAATCAAAGCATAAGCTCTTTAATTCGAAGATTGTAAATATTTATTGGTATGCTCATGTACCATGGTTATTCAGTGGTAATACAGTAGTAATTCAGTAGTAATAAAATAGTAATACAGTTGCAATTTATTGCTTTTTACATTTCACATACTACATTTTATATGGGAAATTCCTAAGCCTTCCAACACATCTACATTTTTCATATATTTGATTATTAAATTTATGGTTGATTTTAAAACAATGATTTAAGACCATCAACTCCCCAAAAACAAGAAACGCCTCGATTTATTTAAATCGATGAAATATAAAACACAAGAAAAACTGCAGCATCCCTGCCAACTTGTCCGCCTTTGGAGGATTTGGATGTCATTGTGCAAGAAAGGTATATATAATAGTTTGCGTCATTTTAAAAGCAACCATTACACTATGAATTTCATCTTAAAGAAAAACTATTCTTATGAAATCAAAATTTTTACTGATACTCATAGCTTGGACTTTTGTCTTTGGATGCAAAGATGAATTCGATGAAATTTCTTTCAAAGGAAATCTTTCCAAAACATTTCAATTAGACAATGTTGATAACATATCTTTTACTAACGATAATGAATTTCTTATTTCCGGTCCTTCTAACGGAAAATACACCTTGATTAAAACTGATAAAAATCTTAATATCGAATGGACAAAAAATAACTATGAATGGGGAACCCTTATTTATGGCTCAGGCTGGGGATCAATATTTTATTCTTTCCAAATGGTAAAAGCTATTCAGTTAAGTAATGGGGTGTATGTTTGTTTTGGTTCAATAAGTGAAGGTGGAGATGTCATATATTCTTCAGCATTAATTGTTCTGTTAACACAAGATGGGAATCAAATTCAAAAATTTAAATTTGATGACATGTATGTTTCAAATGTGCTCAGAACAAATGATGAAGGTTTTATCTTATTTGGATATGGTATAACAATAAAACTTGACAAAAATTTCAATCTTCAATGGAAAAAGAATTTTAAGGATAATAAATATTCTCCAATCCAAATTGTTTCTACATCAAATAACGGATTTGCAATTACGGGAACTTATAATGCTTCACATCAAGTATATTTAAAAACATATGATTCAGATGGAAATGAGCTTTTAAGCAAAACCTATAAACGTGACGAACACCCTTCGCTTGAAGGCGGAAATGACATTTTACAATTACATGACAATGGATTCCTTATAGTTGGTAGAGCAGGTAGAACTTTACCACAAATGACCGATTGTCAAGTGATAAGGACAAATGAAATAGGCGACACGTTATGGACAAGAAGATTCGAGCATCCAACCTTTAGTTGGTTTGACCAGATCATTTTCAGTGAATCAAATAATTTTGTATTTGAAGGAACAATTGGTTTTCCTAACGAAAAACAAAAATCTTTTTTAATGAAAATGAACGATTATGGTGAAGTAATGGATTCTTTAACTTCAAATAAATTTGAAATGATAATTCATTCGCCATCAAGATATTATATAAAAGCAACTAAAAAAGATGCCGAACATATCGAATTATCTACAATAGATGATGATAATTTATTTGCAAAGGAATAAAAACACGAACGCACAACAAAATGTAAATATAATGCGGGTTTCAGCAGGTAGATCAACTGTTCCTCGTTGTTGCAACACCGCCAATTCGTCTTTGACGATTGACGGAAAATTTGAAGTATTGAATAAACGAATTGGCTTCGTGCGGTCTTGAAAGTTACCAACTTTTAATCCCGCACTCAACTTACATAAACCATTAGCAAATATTAAAATTTGAAATATCATGAAACCAAGAACAACAATCTTACTTTTATTCGTACTAGTCATTTTACATTCTTGTAAAAAAGATCCTCCTTCTTATGAATGTTTTACTGGTCCTGCTCCATTAAGATTTGCATTGATTGATAAAGTATCAGGGCAGAATTTGCTTACTAACGGGACACTTTATACAAGTGATGTTAAATTAATTAATCTTTCGGACAATAGTATCGCCCCCTTTCCTTTTACTAATGATAGAAGTTTAGTATTTATTCGTACAATTGGCTGGAAGACAGAAATTGTAAATTACAGACTAGAAATTTTAGGTGAAGCAATCTGCACTTTATATGTTGATTCGGAAAGAATACACGATAGATGTGCTTACACCAAATATAATGAAATTAAATTGGAAGGTTGCGAATTTGAGTATGACGAACAGACTGGAATTTATAATATTTTTATAGAATAACATTTGCTAATAAAAGTTACAGTTTATGGCACTCAGACGGGTATCAAAACTTAGGGTATTCCTGCCTGTTCCCGCTAAAAGCGAGACCACTTAATCATGGTAAAACCGTTAGGCATCATGCGAAAAAATCAAACAAATTGAATATTTTAACTTAAAAAAACAAATATGTCAAACGAGAAAAACAGCAAGGTTCTAAGATTAGTTATTATTGTGATAGCAATATTTTTTCTTTCATTTCTTTATACCCTAATAGACAATTATCCCAATTACGATTCAGTATTTGATTTTGGTAAATCTACAGGACAAGTTTTCGGACAAATGCTTAAAATCCTAGGATTGCTTGGTTTGATAGTATTGTCATTCAGATACTTTAAAAAGGAATTATTAAAATAAAAACACGAACACCCAACAAAGGCTCTAAAACATTGGCAGGTTCTTACTCGCTAGAAACATGAGCCTTACAAAATGACAAAAGATCAAATTAATTTAGATAAAAACTCCCCCAATAACATGATGAAACAATTCGTATTTTTCTTGAGCATTTTATTCATCACCTCATGCAGCAGCCCAAAATCTGGAAATAAATTAGAGGCAGATTTAGATGAAACATTCAAAAAAGAATTTTCTCCGGACCAACCCGGAGGATGCATATTGGTTAAAAAAAATGGTAAAACCGTTTTTTTAAAAAGCTATGGACTGGCCGATTTGAAAACCAAAGAGGCCATCACCGAAAACACCATTTTTAATACCGGCTCTATTTCAAAAACCTTCGTATCAAATGGAATTTTAATCCTCCATGAAAAAAATCTATTATCTGTAAACGACAATCTTTTAAAATACTTCCCTGACTTCAGCAATAAAGAACTTGCCAAAAAAGTTAAAATCAAGCATCTTTTGTCGCATACTTCGGGACTACCCGATTTGAGAGAGGTTTCAAATAATCCAGAATTTTACTTAACGGCCAAAGATGCTGAAAACTTCGAGCCCTTGAAGAAAGCCGAACAATTGAACTTCGAGCCAGGCGCACAATTTCAATATTCAAATCCGGCTTATAACGGTTTGGCTTTAATGATCGAATCATTAAGCAATCAGCCATGGCAAATCTTTATTGAGGAAAACATTTTTAAACCCTCAGGAATGGCAAACAGTAAAATTACGAATGGTGCTTATCCCGAAAGTGGGGTAGCGCATGCCTACGATTTTGATGGAGAAAAATATGTAGAGAACGATTATGGTGAATTTCCAACATTTACCGCAGCTGGTAACGGAGGCGTTTGGAGTACGGTTTTAGATCTCGCTAAATATGAAGATGCCATTCAAGATAACCTCTTCTTAAGTGAAGAATTGATTCAGGAATCCAGAACTGTTTTTCATCCCAAAAACTGGACAGACACTTTAAACCCACATGTTGGATATAGTTGGATGATAGGCGAACAATCTTTATTCAGAGATCAAATAACCAATTTTGGAGTAAAACTGATTTATCATACAGGCTCTCAGGGAGGCTTCAGGGCTTTTTATATCACCATCCCAGAAAAAGACATCTTATTCATTGGTTTGTTTAACAGCCCTATCAATGAATTTAGAAAACTGATGCTTGATTCCATGATCTTATTTGAGAAAAGCAATTGGATGGATTAAAGCGAAGGTTTGGAAACATTCACGCATAACATCTAAAGGCTATAGATTCCGGAACCCCACCTGACCAATCATTTGGGCAAGAAATCTGTAATAAAGGCTTTGTATTTCAAAACAACCTAAAAAGGTCAGATTAAGCCCGTCGAAATGTGACCTTTTTTTTATCTTTAAATTTTAATGTTTATTGCTCATATTCTGAACAAAATTTAACCTAATTACCAATAAGAATGAGTCAATTTAAAAACATGATTGTACTTCCAGTTATCGCTACTACTCTGGCACTGGACTCCTGCAATCAACAAGCAGCCGAAGATGAAAAACCCAACATCCTTTGGATCGTACTTGAAGACACCGCACCCCTTTTGGGCTGTTATGGCACTTCCATTATTTCTACCCCCAATATTGATCATCTGGCAAATGAAGGGATCCGATTTTCAAACGCCTATATGTCGGCATCGGTTTGTTCGCCCAGCCGCTCCAGCCTGATCACAGGCATCATGTCAACCACTTTAGGCACACATAATCATCACAGCTCACGTACCGAAGAGTCTGCTATTTACCTTCCTGAAGATGTAAAAACCATTCCGGAACTCTTTAAGCAAGCTGGATATTTTACTTTTAATAATGGGAAGGATGATTATAACTTTAGCTATGATAGACCAAACTTATATGATCAGGATTACTCACAGCATCCTTTGTATGGCAAAAGCGGAGTACATATCGACCTGCCAGAATTAAAAAACAAAACGCCTTTCTTCGGACAAATTCAATTATATGGGGGTAAAGAAATTTTTTTTTCCAGTTTTAAAGAACGGGTTCAAACACCTGTTGATAGGACCCAAATTCAACTTCCACCCTATTTGCCTTATCATCCGGTCATTATCGAAGAGTATGCCAATCATTTGGATGCCATACAAATTACGGATAAAAGGGTCGGTGGAATTATTAAACTGTTGGATGAAAATGATTTACTCGGAAACACCATTGTGTTTTTCTTTTCTGACCATGGCATGCGAATGACCCGAAACAAACAATTTTTATATGATGGCGGGATTCATGTGCCTTTTATCATAGCCGATTTCAGCGGTCGTTTTGATTTGAAAGCAGGAAGCGTGGATGATCAACTCATTGGAGGAATAGACATAGGTCCGAGTTCATTGGCAATCGCCAGCATTGAAATCCCTGAGAATATCGAAGGCCGAAATTTCTTCAGCAAAACAGATCCACAGCGCGAATATGTGATTTCCTCTCGCGATCGTTGTGATTTCACCATTGATCGCATTAGATCGGTACGTTCTAAAGAGTATAAATACATTCGCAACTTCATGATTGATCGACCTTATTCCCAAGCTACATACATGGATTTTGACGGTATCGAATTTGTGAAGGTAATGCATCAATTGCATGCAGAAAACAAGTTGAACCCGGATCAGGATCGCTTTATGTCAGATTTGAGACCACCTGAAGAATTATACGATTTATTAAACGATCCTTACGAATTAAATAATTTGGCAAATGATCCAAATTACCTTGAAGTATTAAACGAATATGCTGGCATTTTAAATGAATGGATTGTTGATACAGATGATCAGGGACAGTATCCCGAAAATGAAGAAGGTTTGAAGCTGATGTTAGGCATTTGGGGTAAAACGGCTATTAATCCCGAATATGATATTTTAAGAAAAAAATACCCTGATTTGGAAGGCTCACTGCTTCCTCTCAAGAACAGCGGTTGGAAGA
Organism: Bacteroidales bacterium; assembly: GCA_963675215.1. Classification (GTDB taxonomy): domain Bacteria; phylum Bacteroidota; class Bacteroidia; order Bacteroidales. The sequence continues at coordinate 1,287,555 of OY775914.1, read as the reverse complement.
AAGTTGTAAAATAATAATAACATCATTGTTTAAATACTGATTTATCCCCGGGGATTCTGATCAATTCTATTTAAACCAAAAGGGATCTAATCGACTCTTTTTGCTTACTTTTCTAAGCATAATGCTGAATCAGGAACTCTTTATAAACACAATCCATTTACTGATCAAAAATGTCATAGAATTGCGCAGTGATCAGAAATAAATGGTAAATTTAAAATCAATGGTAGAATTCTGGGAAAACAAATTTTTAGAAGAGAGAACAAGCTGGGGTTTTGAGCCTTCAGATTCTGCAATTCTTGTTCACGACTTCTTTCTTGCTCATGAGATTAAAAGCATTTTAATTCCTGGAATTGGATATGGGCGTAATGCAAAAATATTTCATCATTCAGGAATAAAAGTAAACGGAATTGAAATTTCAAAATCTGCTATTGAAATGGGAAAGAGTGAAAATGCACTTGATATAAAAATCCACCATGGTTCTGTAACCGATATGCCATTTGATAAACAGCAATACGATGGAATTTTTTGTTATGCGGTAATCCATTTATTGAATAAAAATGAACGAAAGAAATTTATTCAGGATTGCTATAATCAACTGAAAACGGGAGGGTATATGTTTTTTACAGTCGTCTCAGACCAGTCAAACATGTTTGGAATGGGTAGAAAACTTAGTAGAAATCGATTTGAAGTTATGAAACACCTAAAAGTGTTTTTTTACGATTCCAAAACTGTTCAAAAAGAATTTGAGAATTATGGTCTTGTTGATTTCCATGAAATTGACGAGCCTATTAAACACATGGATAACGAAGCACCATTAAAATGTATCTTGGCAAAATGTCAAAAAAAATAAACCAAGAGTCCGTTGCTGCCAAAACGTTGTAAAATAATCACTCACAAATTTTTATTGGCGGGTTTATAATGGTTGTATCTTTATACAATTAGTTGTAGTTCATCTGACTTTTAAAGTAACCAAAAATGGAGCATTTAACAAACATCATTAAATCCTTACTCGAACCAGTCGGGATTGCAGTTGTATTGACACTACTGTTATTTTTTAATATTTGGATATTTAGAAAAATAAAAAGCGTAAAAATACATGCTAATATTCTAAAAAATTCCATATCAACTTTATTAATAATTGTTGGAGTTCTGGCATTTATTTTAACCATGCCAATCGATAATGCACTTAAAGGACAAATCATAAGTTTTCTTGCCATCATCATAAGTGCTGGAATTGCCTTAAGTTCAACCACTGTATTAGGAAACCTGATTGCGGGTATTATGAACAATACCATGAACCGTTTTAGAAATGGGGATCTGATTAAAATTGGCGATTTCCACGGAAGAGTGACGAAGAAAAGCATTTTTCACACAGAAATTCAACTCGAGGACAGCAATTTTATTACCATACCAAATTTATATATCGCAACCATTCCGGTTAAACTGACTCGAAAATCAGATACCGTGATCTCCACATCTGTATCGTTGGGCTACGACACATCGAGAATAAAAATTGAAGAATCGCTGAAAGAAGCAGCTATCTTAACCGGCTTAACAGATCCTTATGTTTATATCACCCTACTGGGTGATTATTCCGTAACCTACAAGGTTCATGGTTTTTTAGAAGATAGCAGCAAATATTTTAGTACAAACTCGCTTTTAAATGGCAAAGTGATGGATGTTCTCCACGAAAATAAAATTGAGATCGTTTCCCCAACATTCATGAATCAAAGAAGTGTGAATGAAAAGGAATTTATTCCAAAAGATATTATTAAAAAAGCGGTTTCTAAAGTCGAACCCTTACCTGAAGACTTAATTTTTGATAAGGCCATAAAATCAGAAAAAATTGAAAAAAAGAAAGATCAGCTCGAAAAATTAAGCAATCAAAAAAAAATGCTGACCAAGAAGGGAAAAAATCTGAGAAAAGAGGATGAGATTAAAAAAAATGAATCAACGATTAAAAATATTGATGAATTAAAAACAAAAGTTGAAAAAAGCATTGAAGATCATAACGAAGAAGACAGCTCTATAACTTAAATTAAGAATGATATGAGAAATTCAACCTTAATACTAGTGCTTGTTTTAATGATTTTAAGTTGTAATACAAGCAAAGATCAGAATGAAACAAAAACACTTGATACCAATACTCCAGAAACTAAAAAAACAATCATGAACGATACAACCCCTAAAGTAACCGGAATAGGCGGAATCTTTTTTCGCTCTAAAGATCCTCAAAAAGTAAAAGAATGGTATGGCAAAAACTTAGGCTTGGCCATCACCGAATATGGTTCGCCATTTGAGTTTAGAAATGCCAACCGCCCTGATGAAATCAATTATTTAAACTGGAGCCCTTTTGATGAAAAGACCAAATATTTTGATCCTTCTGAAAAAGAATTTATGATCAATTACCGGGTACAAAATATTGAAGGATTGGTAAAAAAACTCAAAGCAAACGGCGTAATCATCGTGGATGAGATCGGAACTTACGAGTATGGAAAGTTTGTGCATATCATGGATTTAGAAGGAAATAAAATTGAACTCTGGGAACCCATCGACAGTGTGTTTACTGAAATGGGAGGGCCAACGACCAAGTAAAATACCGCTTGAAATTTATTGCTCATCCCGACTTTTTGGGGCGAAGCAAAAGACCTGGCTGCAACAGGAAGGACACTTTTTCAAGGGTCTTTTTGTACAATACACAAAACCCAGATTCATTTTCCTAAATTTCCTACAAGGATTCAAATATTCTTAACGAAAAACAAACCCTATATTGCTGAAAAAGAAGCTTCAAAATACTTTTTTATTCTAAGCGCAGGCCTAAACATCCGCGATGTCAGGGAGTGGCTTGTGGGCTTTGCCACCGAAGTGAAACGAAGGCGGGAAGGCATGGATCGGATGTTTTTTACTTTTTACTTCTTTTGTGTCAAGACAAAAGAACAGCGTATTTAGTTCTCGACATTTATCCGCCTGCGGCGGAAATTCACACTAACCATTACCTTATCATTCCAAACGCAAAGAGAAATCTTTATCTCGAAATCGCTTCATTTTTATAAGATGATAAAAAGCTTCATATTAAGATTGCTTAGATGTGTTAATTTCTCTTATCTTTGGTTATTGAAATTTATTCATTCCGCAGCATCAAGTTTATAAAGCACATACATGGTTCTAACAGAATACAGAATGTACGAATTAGAATATTAATTTGAAACCAAGGAAAAATAATGAAGCAAATTGATTTATTTCACCCACGCATATTTGATAACCAAGAATGGGCAAATGGGTATTATAATCGAAACAAAAGAAACATTAAACAAGTTGGAAAACGCTTTGCCAAACTTTTAAAAACAAATGGTTTTGTGAAGGGGACAATTTTGGATGTCGGATGCGGGTTTGCTTCGGTTCCTATTGAAATAGCTAAAACATTCCCTGAAGCAAAAATTACCGGAATTGATTTGGGCGAACCTTTGCTTGACATTGGAAGAAATCTCATCAGCAATGAAGGATTAGATGAACAAATTGTCCTTTTGAAAGGAGATGCACAGAACTTACAATTTGAGAATAATACTTTTGATGTAGTTATAAATACCTTTCTGCTTCACATTGTTGAAAATCCGGTTTTGATGTTGAATGAGATTGAAAGAGTAACTAAACCAGAAGGAATAATATTAATCACCGATTTACGTCGTGGATTTTTAGCCTATTTAATAAAGAAGTTTCGCACAGCACATACGAATGAGGAAGCATCGCACAGCATAAAAAAATCAAATATCAGGAAAGGAGCATTATCCTCCGGATTATTTTGGTGGGATTATATTTCTGCAAATAATAAGGTTCGTTTAAAATAAAAGTCCATCTAATTGGTTATAAAACAAGTTGCTTACTATCGATTGAAAAGCTAATTCAAGAATCTCAAAATTATATAAACCATTGATGAAAAAAACAATTTCAATCATTCTTTTTGTCTTTATATTGCAAACAAGTTTCCATTTGCATGCCTGTACCGTTTTTATGATTACCAATGGCAACAGGACCTTGATCGGAGGAAATGAAGATTTTAAAAAACGAGATTCGAAGCTTTGGTTCATCCCTGCAAAAGATGGCAGATATGGTCATGTTTTATTTGGATATGATGGTTCTTTACAATCGGGTTTGAATGATCAAGGACTCTTTTGGGATGGTTTGAGAGCCTACCCCAAGGATAAAACCCATCCGATCAACTCCCAATTTAATATCGGAGGTAATGTACTTTATAAAATTTTAGAAGAATGCGCCAATGTCGATGAAGTAATCCAGCTCTTTGAAAAATATTATTGGGCCGGATTTCAGGTTGCCCAGTTGATGGTGGTAGATAAGAGCGGGGAAAGTGTGATCCTTACTTCTAAAAACAATGAATTAACCGTTACAAAAAGAAAAAATCATTATCAGCTTTGCACAAATTTCAGGATTTCAAACCATCAAAATATTGAGAAATTTCATTGGTATAACATTGGTAGTTCCAGGTTTAAGAAAGCAAAACGCTTATTAATAAAGCCGGATTTATCGGTAGTACAAGCTTTTGAAATTCTTAAAAAAACAGCTCAAAAAAATATTTTCGCAAAAACCATTTATTCAACGGTTGCCGATTTAAATACCGGAGACATTCACATCAGCGTAAATGCTAATTTCTCACAGATTACCAAAATTAGTTTAAACGAAGAATTAAAAAAAGGGAAACATTCTTACCATCTGTCTGAGCTTATTAAACATCCAATCGATGACAGAAAAAGAATTGAGGTTCATGATGATGAATTTCTCTCAAAAAATGTTGGGAAAATCTTTTTGGATAAATATTGGAAGCCTACTACTAATCTAAGCAAAGCCAAATTCTATCGAATAATTGAAAAAGATGGGCTCACTCAATCTTTTATAATTAAAGATTATTTCATGAATGGAATCCGCCAGGGGATTGCATATTATGCAAGCTTAGATCCTGAAATTATAGATGGGAAATATTTTGAATTTGATAAAAGTGGGAACATTAAAGTGGAAGGACAATTTAAAAACAGACTTAAAGACGGGGTGTGGACTTATTGGTCAACCGAAGGGGAAAAAGAAAAAACGCTAACCTATGCAAACGGGATTAAACAATAAAACCTATTAAAGGGGATGAAATTGCACCAAGCATCAATTTAAACAAATTTTAATACAAATGATTGAAAGAATTTACCTCGGATTAATACTGATACTTTTTATTTCTGCTTTTGCGATTAAAAACATTAAAACCCATTTATCCACTCAACAACGCATTGGTGGGAAATCCAAAAAATTAACCCTGTCGTTCTCGGTGTCAACCCTGTTCTACCTCTTGATCTTGTCCCGATTGATTTTCCTAAAACCAGCCTGGATTTTAGAAATTAATTTTCCTGAATCTTCTTCATTTAAAATAATAGCCCTTGTACTTGTATCAATAGGTTTTTTAATAGGAATTCTTTCTTTTATTGCAATGAAAAATTCTTGGCGAATTGCAATTCAATACGATCAAAAAACGGAATTAATTACCCAAGGAGTTTATCGGATTAGCAGGAATCCCTATTTTCTATCTTATGATATTCTATTTTTGGGGTATTTGTTTTATTTCCCTTCTATTATCTTGATAATTTTATACTTATGCTTAATCTTTGTATTTCATTATATAATTCTAGAAGAGGAAAAATATTTGGAATTAAAACATGGAAGCACATATTTGGAATACAAAAAAAGAGTAAATCGATATTTGACAATTCGATAAGATATGCAATAATCTATTTATTACTTATTTGATTTCAATCTTCTAATAAAATCATGAAGAAAAGATCATTAATCTAATGGTGATTTTAGTCAAGTGTTTTCTTAATCTTCTCGAACAAAACCTCTGCTAATTTTCGGTAGGATTCATTGGTCCATCCAGCAACATGCGGGCTAAAAACTACATTTTTAGAATTAGCTAAAAACTGGAAATCTTCGGGTAAACTTTCCAATTTTTCAAACGCATGTTTTTCGTATTCCAAAACATCTAGCCCGGCACCTAACACTTTACCCGTTTTTAAATGCTTTACCAAGTCGGTGGTTTTTAAAACCTCACCTCTGGCGGTATTTAGTAACACAATGGGCTTCTTAAACTTTTTTAAAAAAGCATCGTTAACCATAAAATGAGTTTCTTCTGTGATGGGTACATGCAAACTTAAAATGTCAGCGTTATCAAAAACACCTTCTAAAGTTGTTTCCTGAACAAAACGATTAGAATAATTGAATTTATATTTGTCGTAAGCGATTACCTTGGCTCCAAAACCGCTGATTTTTTCTGCAAAACTACTGCCCATGTTCCCGTAACCGATAATACCAATCGTTTTACCTTTAATTTCAGTACCCCAGTTTCCATTTCGGTTCCAAATCCCTTTTCTTACTTCAGCATCAGCCGAAACAATTTTATTCATCAATGCCAACAACAAAGAAACGGTATGTTCACCTACCGCATCGCGGCTACCTTCCGGGGCATTAAAACATTTCACTCCTCTCTGCTCAGCAAATTTAAGGTCAATATTTTCCATTCCTGCCCCTACCCTTCCGATAAACTTTAGATTTTCTGCACGTAACAAAACCTCTTTTGTAATCTTCTTACTTCTTACAATTATCCCCAGATAATCAGCTAAAGGATCATCCGTTTTCAAGATATTTGGTTTTAAATCGCATTGAAATCGCAGTTTTTCAAAACTTTTTTTCAACACTTCATGGGTTTCATCAACAAATAGGATTTTCTTCATGATCATATAATTATGGCAAAGATAAGAATTAAGTCATTGACAGATTTAGGGAAATTCTTCATAAAAAACACAAATCTCATGTTGATCAAGCTGTTAAAAAAAATAATTCTTCTCATTCTTTCGGGCTTTAATTTTTCTATTCCAGATAATTTTGCTAATTTCGGCAACCCTGGAAATGAAACACTTAAAAAAGTAAACAGGTAAAAACCAGTCGTTTAAATCTATTATTTGAGAAGCAAAAAGCATGTGGAAATATTTAGTTAGAATCATTCTTAGAAATCGACTGGCCAATTTGATCATCATCGGTTTGATAACCGCTTTTATGGGCTACCAAGCTACCCAGATTCAACTCTCTTACGAAATGGTTAAAATGCTGCCTGCAACTGATTCGGCCAGCATCGATTATGAAAACTTCAAACAAAAATTTGGTCAGGATGGATCTGTATTTTTTGTGGGTGTACAAGACGATAAACTATTTCAGTTGGATGAATTCAACGACTGGTATGATTTAACTCATAAACTAAAAGAAATTGACGGTGTTGAGGAAGTTGTTTCGGTGGCTAAACTCTATCAATTGATTCGTAACGATGAAAAAAAGAAGTTTGATTTCGACCCACTTATCAGTGATCGACCAACCTCTCAGCAAGAACTTGACAGCATCAAAGAAATAATTTATTCACTACCCTTTTACGAAGGTTTACTTTTTAATAAAGAAACCAATGTAACCATGATGATGATCACACTCGATAAACAAAAATTAAACACCAAAAGTCGTGTAGGATTGATTTACGATATCAAGGAAACCGTTGAAATTTTTAGTAAAAAACACAATATCCCAATCCGGTATTCCGGGCTACCCTATATCCGAACCATTACTTCAAAAATGGTAGAAGACGAGCTACAGTTATTTATTTATGGGGCTTTAATCATTGCATCGATCATTTTGCTAATTTTCTTCCGTTCCATAAAAGTGGTATTTTTTACCATCCTCATTGTTGTAATTAATGTTGTTTGGGTAATGGGAAGCATCTCATTATTGGGTTATAAAATAACCATGCTGACAGGGATTTTACCACCACTGTTGATCGTAATCGTGGTTGAAAATTGCATTTTTCTCCTTAACAAATACCATAACGAATACATGAACCACGGCAATAAAGTGAAGGCACTTTCGAGGGTTGTTCAACGAATTGGAAATGCGAATTTGTTAACCAACGCTACAACTGCTGCAGGTTTTGCCGCCTTTATCGTTACCGGAAATAAAATTTTAGTCGAATTTGGAGTGGTGGCATCTATCAATATTTTATTTGCTTTTGTGCTTACTTTGTTTTTGATCCCCATCTTTTTTAGCTATTTGCCTCCACCTTCGAAACGCCATACCAAACATATGGAGAAAAGTAATGTTGGGAAAATTATTGAAAAAGTAGTGACTATTGTATTGTATCGAAGAACCATTATTTATACCATTGCAGGAATCATTTTAGTGATTGGGTTTATTGGCATCAGCAAGCTTAAAACCACCGGGAATATTGTAGATGACATTTCAAAAAAGGATCAACTTTATAAAGATTTAATCTTTTTTGAAGAACATTTTAAAGGGGTGATGCCCCTGGAAATCACCATTGATACCAAAAAGAAGAAAGGCGTAATGCGCCTCTCAAATATTCAAAAAATTGAACAATTACAGGAAGTTCTGGCTACCTATCCTGAATTGTCAAAACCGCTTTCAATATCGGAAGTAGTAAAATTTGCCAAGCAGGCTTTTTATAAGGGCAATGAAAAAATGTATGCCTTGCCTAACAGTCAGGAAAAAAACTTTATCCTTTCTTATGTTCCGGATGTTGATGGAGGTGAAAAAACCATCTTAAATTCTTTTGTTGATCAGGATTTACAAACGACACGAATTAGTGTACAAATGGCAAATATAGGCACCATGGAGATTAAAAAAATCATGGATAAGCTGCTTCCTGAAATTGACAAGATTTTTCCGCCCGATAAATATGAGGTAACGGTAACCGGAACGAGTGTCGTTTTTTTAAAAGGAACCAACTATCTGGTAAAAAATTTAATGACAAGTTTATTACTTGCGCTGATCATCATCTCGGCATTAATGGCTTTATTATTTACCTCTGCCAGAATGATCGGAATTTCACTTATTCCAAATTTAATTCCTCAATTGATGACAGCCGGAATGATGGGATTTTTCCTAATCTCAATAAAACCATCAACCATTCTAATTTTTAGTATTGCATTAGGAATTTCTGTTGACAATGCCATTCATTTTTTGTCGCGCTATCGACTTCAGCTAAAGCTTAACAATTGGAACATTAAAGAATCTGTCGTAGCCGCTTTACGTGAAACCGGTTACAGTATGATTTACTCATCTGTGGTTCTCTTTTTTGGATTTGCGATATTTACCCTTTCAAATTTTGGAGGGACAGAGGCACTTGGCTACTTAATCTCGTTCACTTTAGTAGTGGCATTACTATCAAATTTATTTATCTTACCATCACTTTTATTAACTTTAGATAAATTTATCACAACTAAGAAATTCAAAGAACCATTACTTATTATATTTGATGAAGAAGAAGATATAGAAATCGATCATCTGGAAATTGAAAACCTGGATACCAGAGGTTCAGCATAAAAAACAGACATTAGAATTAAGACTTTAGAAATTAGACTAAATAGAAATTTAACTAACAAAGAATAGGCTTTAATCGTTGCTCATCTAGCGTCTAAAGTCTAACATCTAACATCTACAACATGAAAGGAATAATTTTAGCAGGAGGATCAGGAACCCGTTTACACCCGCTCACTTTAGCAGTTAGTAAACAACTCATGCCGGTTTATGATAAACCTATGATTTATTATCCGCTATCCATTTTAATGATGGCAAATATCAATGAAATTTTAATTATTTCAACGCCTGAAGACCTGCCTAATTTTGAAAAACTTTTGGGTGACGGGTCTCAAATTGGTTGTAAATTTTCGTATGTTGAACAAAAAATCCCTAATGGTTTGGCACAAGCTTTTGTTTTGGGTGCAGATTTTATTGGTAATGACAGCGTTTCCTTGGTTTTAGGAGATAATATTTTTTATGGAAGTGGCATGCAAAACCTCCTTCTCGAAAGTGCCAAAAACATCGATGGCGGAACTGTTTTTGCCTATCATGTGAATGACCCTGAACGGTATGGTGTAGTTGAGTTTGACGAGGAGTTTAAGGCCATCTCAATTGAAGAAAAGCCAAAAATTCCAAAATCGAATTATGCAGTTCCGGGTTTGTATTTTTATGATAATTCAGTGGTAGAAATTGCTAAAAACCTTAAACCAAGTGCACGGGGTGAATATGAAATTACGGACGTAAACAAGCATTATTTGAAGGAAGGAAAATTAAAAGTAGGAATTATTAGTCGTGGAACAGCATGGCTTGATACAGGTACTTTTGAATCGTTGTTGCAAGCCGGGCAATATGTTGAAGTAATCGAAAGCCGACAAGGATTAAAAATTGGCTGTATCGAAGAAATCGCATTTCGACGTAAATTTATTGATGCTGCCCAACTTGAAAAACTTGCTCAACCACTGCTTAAAAGCGGTTATGGCAATTATTTATTGAATTTGCTAAAAGGATAAGAGAAGAATGCGGAATTTTGAATACCATCTTGATAAGTTTAATGCATTTTTAAATGATCAAAATTTTGCATTTGAACCTAAAGAATTATATCAACCCATCGCCTATACTTTAAACTTAGGAGGAAAGCGTATCCGACCAGTTATGGCCATGCTTTCATGTAATATTTTTGGGGGCGAATATGAAAACATCATCAACCCGTCAATGGGAATAGAGATCTTTCATAATTTCACTTTGCTTCACGACGACATTATGGACGATGCCCCTATACGACGTGGGAAAGAAACTGTTTATCGAAAGTGGAATCCGAATATCGCCATTTTATCGGGCGACACCATGTTCGCTTTAGCCTATAAATACATCACCAAAACAAATCCTAAATTTTTAGCTGAAATCTTAGCGGTTTTTAATAAAACAGCCATTGAAGTATGCGAAGGTCAGCAATTGGACATGAATTACGAAGATCAAGCCAATGTAACCATCGAAGATTATCTGGACATGATTCGCTTAAAAACTGCGGTATTTCTTGGTGCCAGCTTAAAAATTGGAGCAATTATCGGCGAAACTACTCCGGAAAACATCGACAATATTTATTGTTTTGGTGAACATTTGGGGATGGCATTTCAACTTCAGGATGATTTATTAGATGTTTTTGGGGATGAAGAAAAATTCGGAAAGCAAACCGGTGGTGATATCATCACCAACAAAAAAACCTACCTCTATTTAAAAGCTTTTGAGTTGGCCAAAGGTGAATCACTCGAATTATTGAACAACAATTTCATTCAGAATCATCCTAACCAAAAACTTAAAATTAAACAAATTAAAAAGGTTTATGTTGAATTGGATGTTGATAAGCATGTACAGAATGAGATTTATCGCTATTACGATAAAGCACTGCTTTACCTTGATAAAATTGACGTGAATGCCAATAGTAAAAATGAATTGAAAATATTGGCAGATAGGTTGATTAAAAGAGATTACTAAGCTTTTCTAATCTGACTGCATCATACTTGATCTACAGGTTAACTAGCTTGTTTCAGGATCTGATTTGAGAAGCTGAGATTCCGAAATAACTGCCCATCCGTTCAGGCGGGACTTCGGAATGAGTCGGATTATTAAGAATCTAATTTTGATTCACTAATCTCTAACTCATACTGCAATTCTTCCCAACGCTTCATTTCAGAATTGAGTTTATTTTTCAAATCATTGTAATTCTTGTATAGTTCACCTGAATTAATTTCATCCTGATACTGATCTGGAGAGGCAAGTTTGTTATCAAGCGCTTCAATTTCATTTTCAATTTTTTCAATGCTCGATTCCTGCTTTTCTATTTGCGTATTAATCTTGCGAATACTTCTTTCGAGTTCTTTCTTCTGCTCGTATTTTAATTTATTATCCGATTGTGTTTTATCTTTCGATTGCAAATTTTTTGAAGCTGCATTAAGCTCCGAAAGATTTTCTATTTTTTTCTTCTCCAAAAAATAATAGATATCGCCAATATATTCTTTAATGGTTTGATTTTTAAATTCAATCACCCTGGTGGTTAACCCTTGTAAAAAATCCCGGTCGTGCGAAACAATGATCAAGGCCCCTTCGTACATCAACAAAGCGCTTTTAAGGATGTCTTTGGATCGCATATCAAGGTGATTGGTCGGCTCATCCAAAATCAATAAATTAGCCGGAGAAAGCAGTAGTTTAGCTAAAGACAATCTGGATTTTTCACCACCGGATAAGACTTTTACTTTTTTATCAATATCTTCGCCGCTAAATAAAAAGCTTCCCAGCAATCCTTTTAATCTGGTTCTGATATCCCCTCTGGCAACTTCATCAACTGTTTCGAAAACCGTAAGATTTGGATCTAACATCTCCCACTGGTTCTGGGCATAATAACCCATTTCAACATTGTAGCCGGGTTTTAATTCACCCTCATAATCCAAAGTTTCGGCAATAATCTTTGCAAGCGTAGTTTTACCCTCGCCATTCTTCCCAACGAAAGCAATTTTTTCGCCACTTAAAGCCAGAAAATTAATGTCACTTAGCACTTTTTTATCTCCATAAGATTTAGATAGTTTATTTGTTTCTACAACAATTTTGCCTGCCGGAGGGGCGGGTGGAAATCGGAAATGAATGGCCGATTGATCAATCTCTTCGATGTCAATTTTATCCATTTTATCCAGGTGTTTTATTTTTGATTGCACCTGTTTCGATTTGGTGTTTTTATACCTGAATCGTTCAATAAACCGTTCAACTTGTTTAATCTGTTTCTGTTGATTGTTGTAAGCAGAGGTTTGTTGATCTAATCGTTCTTCTCTTAACTGAACATACGTTGAATAAGATGCCTTGTAATCGTAAATCTTGCCTTGGGTAATTTCAATGGTTCGCTTCGTTACATTATCCAAAAAAGCCCTGTCGTGCGAAACCAGAACCAATGCGCCGGGATAATTAATCAAATAATCTTCAAGCCATTGAATGGATTCAATATCGAGGTGATTTGTTGGCTCATCAAGCAGTAAGCAAGGTGGTCGTCGGAGTAGAATTTTTGCCAGTTCAACCCGCATTTGCCAACCGTTGCTAAACTCAATAATTGATCTTGTTAAATCATTTTGACTAAACCCGAGGCCTTTTAAAACCTTTTCTACATCAGCCTGAGCTGAAGTACCTCCGAATATTTGAAACTTCTCGTTTTCTTTGGCTAACTCATCAATAATTTTGAGATAATCCTGACTTTCGTAATCTGTACGATTTTGTATTTGCTGCGTTAAATTTTCGATGTTTTTTTCTATCTGCCTAATCTCTTTAAACGCTGTCAGTGTTTCGTCGTAAATTGACCGGGTACTTACAATCTTCATCTCCTGGGGTAAGTAGCCAAATGCCATATCAGAAGGTGTAACAATTTCACCCGAATTTGTTGGCAATTCACCAGCAATAATTTTTAAAATGGTCGTTTTTCCGGCTCCATTTTTCCCAACCAAACCAATCCGATCGTTGGTATTGATTAAAAAGGTAATATTTTCAAATAAAATATTACCTGAAAAACTCAATCCGATATTATTTACAGTAATCATTAATTTTTGCTTAGCGCTGCAAAGATATTAATTTGATGACGATAGAAAAATTATAGTGCTTTTAGCGAACATTTAAAATTCTATCTTTGTGCTTTCAAAAATAACAATGATTAAAATTTCAAAAAGCGAAATCATTTCCTGGATCATTCTGCTTTCATTAATGATAACCTGGGGCAGTTCCTTTATTTTAATTAAGAAAGGAATAACTGTATTCTCAAGCATGCAGGTTGGGTGCCTGAGGGTAGGCATCGCCTTTTTGGTATTGATGCCTTTTGCTTTTAAACGATTTAAAAAAATTCAAAAAAAACATTGGCTTGTTTTATTCATTGTAGGAGTGTGTAGCACAGCTCCTGCCTTTTTGTTCCCAATGGCTCAGCATGGCATCGACAGTGCCACAGCAGGTGTTTTAAACTCTCTTACACCCCTCTTCACCTTATTGGTTGGACTTTCTTTTTTCAATGTAAAAGTTAAATGGTTTAATACGCTTGGTGTTTTTATTGGATTACTGGGTGCTATCGGTCTTATTTCTGTTTCAGGAAATGCAAGTTTTCAGTTTAATTTGGGCTATGCTTCATACATAATTGTAGCTACTATTTTATACGCCTTAAACGGGAACATGATTAAAAGTTTTTTAAAAGAAATTGATTCCTTTACCATCACTATTTTTTCTTTTTTTATTTTTGGATTACCCACATTGATTTACTTATTCACCTCAACCCCTTTCATTGAGCAATACCATACCGATCCAAACTTTTGGATGGGACTGGTTTATATCGCAACACTTGCCATTTTTGGAACAGCTATCGCGCTTATCTTTTTTAATTATCTAATAAAAATCAATACGGTAATTTTTGCATCATCGGTTACTTATTTAATTCCCATTGTTGCATTTTTCTGGGGCATCGTTGATGGCGAACAATTCGGATTGGTTTATATCCTATGGATTTTAATGATATTACTCGGCGTATTATTAGTTAATGCCAAGCGCTTGAAAGTCTTTGGGTTTAAAATATGAATTCGTTTAAAAAATTATCGTTAAATGCTTTGCACATAAAATAATTTTGCTAATTTTGCACTTCCAAAAAATAACGGAATTTTAAAAAAAATAACATGTACGCAATTGTTGATATAGCCGGACAGCAGTTTAAGGTGGAAAAAGATCAAGCGATTTTTGTTCATCGTCTGGAAGGAGAAGAAGGATCAGAAGTTAAATTTAATGATGTTTTATTATTAGATGATGACGGTAAAGTAAGTGTTGGCACACCTTTCTTGAAAGGTGCCAGTATTTCAGCCAAAATTCTTTCTCATGAAAAAGCTGATAAAATTAAAGTCTTCCACAAAAAGAGAAGAAAAGGTTATCAAAAAGAGAATGGTCATCGTCAGTACCTAAGCAAAATTCAAATTGAATCAATTGCTGCAACTGAAGCTGCTGCTAAAAAAGAGACTGCGAAAGCTGCTCCTAAAACAGAAGCTGTAAAAGAAGCCGCTCCTAAAGCTGAACCTAAAGCAAAAGCCTCGAAAGCTGCTGCAGAGAAAAAAGAAACAGTAAAGAAAGTTGCTCCTAAAAAAGCTGCCGCTCCTAAAGCTAAGAAGGAAGCTCCGGCAACAAAGGCAAAAGCTCCAACAAAAAAAGCTGATAAAGAATAATTTTAAAAAAATATAGTTATGGCTCATAAGAAAGGTGCCGGTAGTTCGAATAACGGTCGTGAATCACAAAGTAAACGTTTAGGTGTAAAAATTTATGGTGGTCAGTTTGCACAAGCTGGTAATATCATCATTCGCCAAAGAGGAACAGTTCATAATCCAGGTGAAAATGTAGGGATGGGAAAAGATCACACCTTATATGCACTTAAAGATGGAACTGTTGCTTTCAGAAAAAAAAGAAATAATAAATCGTATGTATCGGTTGTTCCTTTCGAAGAGGTAACTACTGCGCCTGCGAATTAAAAATATTTAATTTTTTGTAGAAATCCTCTCGCTAAAACGGGAGGATTTTTTTTATCATTTATTTTATTATTCCTTTACTTTTGTATAAAATTTTAACCTGATGCTGCAAATTAATTTTTTACGAGAAAACAAATCAGAAGCAATTCGCCTGCTTGCCATTAAGTATTTTAATGCGACTGAACTTATTGATGAAATTATAAAATTGGATGATGAGCGAAAAGCCATTCAGAAAATATTAGATGAACAATTAGCTGAGTCAAATAAACTGGCAAAAGAAATTGGTAGATTATACAAATCAGGAGAAATTGAAAAGGCCAATAAATTTAAGGCCAAAACTGCTGAACTAAAGCAATCTTCAAAAGCTTTGGCAGATGATTTAACTAAAACTTCAAAAGAACTTACCGACAAACTCATTGAATTGCCAAATATTCCGCATCCTTCTGTTCCCGTAGGAAAAACCGATGCTGACAACGAATTAATTTACAAAGAAGGCGAAATTCCGGTACTCTACGAAAAAGCAAAACCACATTGGGAATTAGCCAAACAATACGATATCATTGATTTTGACTTAGGAAGTAAAGTTACCGGAGCCGGATTCCCTTTTTACAAAGGAAAAGGTGCGAGGTTGCAACGAGCACTGATTAACTTCTTTTTAGATGAAGCCATTACTGCCAGCTACCTCGAATACCAACCCCCTTTGTTTGTAAATGAAGATTCCGCTTTTGGCACAGGTCAACTGCCCGACAAAGAAGGTCAGATGTATCACATTGGAGAAGACAATTTTTATTTGATTCCAACAGCTGAAGTCCCGATCACAAACATTTACCGCAACATTATTTTAAAAGAGACCGATTTCCCCATCAAAAATGTGGCTTATTCAAATTGTTTTAGGCGCGAAGCCGGATCTTATGGTAAAGATGTCAGGGGCCTGAATCGCTTGCATCAATTTGATAAAGTAGAAATTGTTCAGGTACAGCAACCCGACAAATCATACGAAACTTTAGAGGAGATGAAGGATTACATTGCTACCTTACTACGAAAACTGGAACTCCCTTTCCGAATTGTCAGGCTTTGTGGAGGAGATCTCAGTTATGCTTCTGCACTCACCTATGATTTTGAAGTTTTTTCGGCAGCCCAAGAAATGTGGTTAGAAGTGAGCTCTGTTTCCAATTTTGAAAGTTTTCAGGCAAACAGGTTAAAATTAAGATTTAAGGACAAAGATGGAAAAACCAAACTTGCACATACCTTAAACGGCAGTGCATTGGCATTACCTCGTATCGTTGCAGCTTTGCTTGAAAACAATCAAACTCCTGAAGGTATTAAAATCCCTAAAGCACTGCGCTCTTATACAGGTTATGATATAATCAGTTAAGATGGTAAAACCCAAAAAATCACTCGGCCAGCATTTTTTAACCGACCTGTATATTGCTAAAAAAATAGTAGATAGTCTTAGTAACGATTCAAAAAATATTATTGAAATTGGGCCTGGTAAAGGTGTATTGAGCCAATACCTGCTTCAAAACAAAAGCCTAAACACCAAATACATTGAATTCGATCAGGAATCGGTGGATTACCTGACTGCGACATTCCCTGAAATTTCTGATAACCTGATCTTAGGTGATTTTTTAAAACTTGATTTAAAACCACTTTTTGGCAAAGAAAAGTTTAGAATTATCGGTAATTTCCCCTACAATATTTCCTCTCAAATTTTTTTCAAAACACTGGAATATAAAAACCAAGTGGATGAAGTTGTTGGGATGATCCAAAAAGAAGTGGCCGAAAGGCTGGCTTCTCCTCCAGGCTCCAAAAAATATGGAATATTGAGTGTTTTGCTTCAAGCCTATTACAAAATTGAATATTTATTTACGGTAAAAGAAGGGGTGTTTTTCCCTCCACCAAAAGTAAAATCTGCCGTGATCAGATTGAAAAGAAACAATGTTGAATCTCTTGGTTGTGACGACAGTGATTTTAAAGCCGTTGTTAAAACAGCCTTTAATCAGAGGCGCAAAACTTTGAGAAATGCATTGAAGTCTTTTACTTTTGAGCCAACCGAAGAAATTACTAAGCTTCTAACAAAGCGAGCAGAGCAGTTATCAGTTGCAGAATTTGTGATCCTTACAAAGGCTGTTACCAATTAACTAACGATATTATCAAAGCAGGTTGACATCTATAAAAAAAAGAAAGCCATTGCTTTATTTTATTACTTTAGGATGGCGTCCCTCAAAAAGAGGGAAGCCATCCCAGATTAGAAAATCTTATTCAGCAAGAATTCCTCCGGTCAACCTAACCAATTCGGTATGTGTATCGATCAGGTTATACATACTTTCTAGTTTTTGTGTGGCAATATTAAGATACAACAACTGCACATCTCGAAAGTTAAAAGAGTTGATCACCCCTGCTTTAAATTTTTCTTCAGATAATTTTAAGTTTAATTCTGCACTTTCCAAATTGGCGATTGAAACATCGTACAATTGCTTTCTGATACTGAACAAATCAAATAAATTTGCTAAAACATTTTTCAATCTCAATTGCATCTCAGCCAGGCCAAGTTCCCCAATTCGCTCATCAATTTGCGCATTTTGAATGGCTCTTCGTGTGTTTCCTCCATTAAACAAATTAAAGCTTAAAGAAACATTTGCATAAAAATCGTAGGAGTTTGAGAAGCTGGCATCCTGATCAGAATATTTGGTTCGGAAATTAAAATGATCAAATCCTGTGCTTAAAGAAACCACTGGAAACAAGCTGCTTTTTTTAAAAGCAACTTCCTTTTTCAAAATTTCCTGATTGATGTACTGGTTTTGTAAGGTTTTGTTATCGCTAAGCATTTTATCCATTAAATCGCCCAATTCATAGGTTTCATCAATCGGATTTAAATCATCGCTTAATTCGTATCTGTTGTTCGGTTCCTCACCTAACAACAAGTTTAAATTGAGATGGGCATTTTTAACATTCAATTCCTGAAATAAATAATTTGTAGAATCATTCAAATATGCATTTTTAGCTTGCAAAACATCGTAAGTAACTGAGCTTCCCAAATCATATTTTTGCATGACATAATTATACCGATCGCTCGATAGTGATTTTAATGTAGTCATTACTTTCAATTTCTCTAGTTCAAGTTGAACTTTAAAGTAGCCCAGGATGATTGATTGAATGGTATTTTCAATGATTAATTCGGCATTTCCCTCAGAAAATATTTCAAGCAAATTAAGTTTTTCTTTTGAGATATTAATGCCGTAACCATTAAATAAAGTCCATCTGGCATTGATATTTGGATACAAAGTATTGGTAGTCCAATTATCCCTTTCGCCTACTACTACTCTGCTATCTGCATTATCAAATTTATTATTCAGGTTTACACCTAAGTTAATTGAAGGATAGCGACCCACGGTTCCCCAATTATTCATGAGTTTGGCTTGTTCAACACTTTTGTCAGTAATTTTGATTTGATAGTTATTCTCCAATCCTCTTTCAATAGCATCACTCAGACTCATTTCACTTTGAGAATAAAGGCTAATGACAAGCAAACTTAGTATTAGTAAAATAGATATTTTACGCATCTTTTTTGTATTAATATTTTTAATCGATTTGTCTTTTGTCATAAATAACTGCCTTTTCAACCTCTTCCGGCTTTGGTCGAACTCCTGTCCAAAGCCATTTTGTAGCCACATTTAAGTCATTTAATAAAAGAATAATTATTGGAAACAATACAAGTATAAAAGTTGTTCCTATGAATACGCCATAAGCCAGTGCAACAGCCATTGGTTTTAAAAATTGTGCCTGAAAACTGGGTTCAAAAATAATTGGATACAATCCTACAGAAGTCGTAATAGTAGTTAATATGATTGGCCTAAACCTCGAGAGACCCGCTTTATAAACTGCATCTTTAACCGATAAACCCTCTTGCAAGGACAGGTTGTACTTTGACAAAAACACAACCGCATCATTGATGATTACACCCGATAAGGCTACTAATCCCCATGCACTTAACATAGAAACAGGAATACCCTCAACAGCATGTCCCCAAACTCCGCCTAACCATGCCAACGGAATCATCATCAAAACAATCAACCCTTGTCCGAATGATTTAAAGTGAATCATTAAGATAAAAGAGATGATCAAAAATGCCATTCCAAAATAAATAGCCAGTTCTTTTCCAGACTCAGCAGCATCTTTCGACTGACCTTGTAACTCAAATCTCACACTTGGATAAACCGCTAAAATTTCAGGAACAAAATCAGTATTAATTTTATCCATGATTGGTGGTACCGATTCATCGGGGTTTACCAAATCAGCTGTAATTCGAACTTCCTTGGAACCGTTATATCTTTTAATGCTAACCGGGCCTCTTTCAATTTTATAGTCAGCAAGTTCAGACAAAGGAAATTCACCCATTTGGGTTTTGATTTTCATATTTTCAAGCTGTCCAATATTCAGACGATCGGTTTTGGGATATCGCACCCAAACCCTTACTTCATCTTTACCCTGTTGCAAACGCTGAGCCTGTCCGCCAAAAAATGCCTGACGAACTTGATTGGTTAAACTCATCTGACTTAAACCTAAAAAGTAAGCTTTCGGCTTTAAATCAAGCAAAACTTCCTGCATTCCTATCCCATTATTCTCCATGATATTATTTAATGAAGAAAGGCTATTCATTCGTTCAATCAGTATGGTTTTGGCACCATTTAAGTCATCAGAATTTTTACCCAAAATGCTTAATGACACTGGTGTTCCAAAAGTATTTCGACCGGAAATTGTAAATTTTTCGGCTTCAGGTACAGCCCCAATTTTATCACGCAATCTGTTTACAATTTGAAAACTGTTTACACCTGCATCTTCTAAATCACGTAAGATCACAAAAATTGATCCTGCATGCGAACCCATTTCCAATCCATCAAAAGCACCACCCGTTGATACAAATGTGAAATCGATAAAATCAACCGTATCGTTAAATTCACTTTTCAAATCATCATTAACTTCCCAAATGGCTTTATCAAATCGGGTTAAATATTCCAGTGTTTGTTTTTCTCCTGATCCGGGTTTAAATGCCAAGTTGACATTGAACTGATCGAAAGGAATTGAAGGAAAGAATGTTGTTTTTATCAACCCACCATTAAACAAACCAACGGTAATTAAAATAAAGGCCAAAGGTAAAAACGAAACAAGCCATTTATTTGAGATTGCAAACTTTAACAACTTCCCATATAATTTATCACGCATCCACTCAACAGCCTGATCCAGTTTTTTCCGCAACTTCATTCCAAGATTCTGTTTCTTTTTGGCCCGGAGAATATGCTCACTAGCCAGATGGGCAGGTAAAACAAAAAATGCTTCTAACAAAGAAAATGCTAAACTAAAAATAACGATGAATGCCATTTCAAACATCATTTGCATCCGCTCATTTTTTATCATCATTAAAGGGAGAAAGGCAACGATGGTTGTAGAAACTGAAGTTAAAACTGCAGGGAGTACTTCCATGGTGCCATCGATGGCCGCTCGCCTGGGGCTCTTTCCTCTTTCGAAATGGGAGTAAATATTTTCGGCAATCACAATTCCGTCGTCAACTAAAATTCCAACAACCAAAATCATCCCAAAAACAGAAATCATATTAATGGTAATGCCATAAGTAGCTGCAACCATAAACATCAATAAAAAGGAAGCCGGAATACCCCATGCCACCCACAAAGAGAGCCTGAAACTCAAAAATAATCCCAGGGTAATTAAAATAAGTGCCAGACCAATTCCGCCGTTTCGATATAATAAATCTAACCTAGCACCCAACATTTTTCGAAAATCAAATGTTACGTGCATTTGAACTTCCGTATGTTTTTCGTTAAACTCTTTTACATAATTCTTACAATAATCAGATATTTCAACCAAATCCTCTTCAATCAGTTTATTGATATTAAAAGAGATTGAAGGCTTCCCATTCATCAATGAAGAACTGGCTACATCAGCAAATTTCTGATCGATAGTTGCCACATCCTTGATTCGGATATAACTTCCATCCTGATTGGCACGGAGAACAATATTCCCAATTTTTTCGGGATCAACACTTCTTGATCTCATTCGGATTGACATCTCTTCAACTTCCGATTTAATCAATCCACCCGATAAATCCCGATTGTTTAAAGAAACAGCATTCATTACTTCATCAATGGTTAGATTGTATCTTCTTAAATCCTCTTCTGAAGTTTCAATAGAAATTTCAAGTGCCGGATAACCGCCAACACTGACCTGCGACATGACACCGGAGGAGCGCAAATCTAGTTCGATTTCATCGGCATATTTTTTGAGTTCCATCAAACTAACATCGCCCGAAAGGCCTAAAAACATGGCCATAGATCTGGCTCTTTGCTTGAACACGATGGGACGCTCTGCACTCACTGGGAATGATGATATTCCATCTACAGCGTTTTTTACTTCCATTAATGTTTCGTCGATATCGTATTCGCCGGTTGTTGTAATTACAACACTTGAAAAGTTTTCGGAAGAAGTTGAATTTACTTCCTTAATTCCTGCTAAACCCCGAATGGCTTCCTCAACCCGAACAGTTATACCTTCCTCCATTTCGGTTGGAGAAGCACCAGGATATGCAACATTTACAAAGATGCTCCTTGTTTCCATCTCAGGAAAGAAGGATTTTTTCATGCTCAACAAACTAACTAAACCACCAATTAAAATGGCCGCAATAATTATATTGGCATAAAATGGATATTTTACAAATATGGTAATATATTTCTTCATCTATCTCAGTGTTTCAACGTTCATTCCAACTCTTGGATTAATTAGCGGCTCAACAACCAAGTCTGTATTTTTCGCTAAACCTGAAAAAAGAAGCGTTGTTTCATTTAATTTCAAGATTTTTATTTTCTTTTTGGCAAGTTTACCATCTTCAACAACAAAAACCTGATTGCGATTAACGAGAGCATTTCGAGGCATTTCCATCACATTTGTTAAAGGTTTTCCATTGAAATTGGCATTCAAATACATTCCTTCAAAAAGCTTAACCTTATTGTTTGGATAGAGAGAAATAAAAACACTTACCGATTGGGTTTCGGCAGAAACAAAATCAGATATTCTAACAATTTTACCTAAAAGCTCGTGTTTGTTCGCTTCAATATTTACTTCATCACCAATATTTAAGAATTCAATGTTTTCAACTCTAACCGGAATTTCAAGTTCTAACTTATCAGTTTGTATAATGGTGGCTATGCGACTACCCGGATTGGCGATAGAACCAACTTCATAATAAACGTCCATGAACGAACCACTAAATGGCGCATAAATTGAATACTTACTCAATCTGATTTCTGCACTCTTAATCAAGTAATAATCATTTAAAATACTCCGGCTTGCTAAAAATGTTTTTTCCTTATTTGATGAAAACTTTACCAATTCCGGAAGATTTTCTGTAATATCAATGCTTTCATAAAATTGAAGCCATTTATTGTAGCTGTCAGGATAATCAATATTTAAATCAGGTAAAGTGCCAGCCAGTAAGTTTAAAAATCTGCTTTTACTTGCCATTAAATTACTTTTAGCTTCCTCATCAAAAATTCGAATTAAAAGATCTCCCTCTTTAAACCGTTCACCTTTTTTTAAGGTGGTTTTGGTAGCAAGAATTTTACCTTGTACTTCCGACATCAGATCCACTTTGTTCTGAGAACCAAGTCTCCCACCTTCCGAAAACATTGGAGACATATCGCTGTAAACTACCTTTTTTACCTTTACATAAACTTTGGCTACCTCTTTTTCATTTCTTGGCGGTTCCTTTTTCATACTACTAAATACACTCATAAGTGCTACAGCAATAACCAGGAGTAGCACGACTGAACCTACAATCTTAAATTTTCTTCCAATCATGATTTCAATTTATTAAATACGATCTTTTTTTAATCCCATATTTTTCCAATTGCAATAATATTTCTATTCTCAAAAACCAGGAACTTGAGATCGGTAAATGGAGGAAATAAGGGGGTGAAATTAAAATATACAATACTTGATTTTACATAAAATATTTAGACAACCGAAAACTTTAAAACTTTTTATTTCGGGCGCAAAGCTACGAACTTTATAACGATTATAAATAATATTTAAATTTCTTTAACAGGAATTTAACGCCGGGAATAGTCTTATTCAATGATCCTCGCTCCACATTAAAAATTTTCTTGTTTTCTATACAAAGTTGAGATGCCGATTTACAAAGCAAATCGGCATAATTTTTTTAAAATTCTTACTGAATTCTTTCTTGTAAAAATTCATACTTACTAAAAAAAAGAGATGGCTCAAATTGAACCATCTCTTCAAAAATTCTAAAATTTTAAATCTTATTTTCCCCAAGCAGGTAATCGACCCGGAGTAAAAGGAGCTCCATATTTATCAAGCTCTTTTTCAAGATTTACAATATCCACTTCCAAAATGACTTTCACCCTGTCGTACACAGGTTTCAAAGCCTCTTTTGCAAGTTTCATTTGTTCCCTCATGGTTTGGGTTGGTGCAGCAGTTGAACCAAAAGTACCATAAGCAGCAACATTCAAATACTCATTAATTGCAGGCGGTGCAGGCCAGTTTTCTTCTCGACTTGCTTTTGGTTGTTGACCATTAAATTTCCATAAAATATCATCTAATTCTTTTTCAAGCTTAGAAGCTTTTACCATTAATTCGTGAGGAATGCCAGGAGTATTGTTTACCGCTTGCATTACATACTGAACCCTGGTCATCAATTCATTGGTAACTGCCTGGGTGCCATTTGAGAGTTGCGACAATTTAGTCACTTCTTCCTGGAAGGCTAACAATTCTGCAGGATCACCTGGCAATGTTGTATTATTCAGTTTTTTGGCTGTAAATTTCACATCACTTACCAAAGAAGTAGTTTTACCTTTAGCTACCATCTCAAGAGATACAGAATAATTCCCTGGCATCACCGGAGTTCCTCCTCCACCTCGCCATCTTGATCTACCACCTTCAGAAGCTACGGGAGAAAATTTATTTCCTTGTAATCGAATTGCTCCACTAGAAGCATATCTTAAATCCCAATTCACTCTGTTAACTCCTTTTTTGGGGCGTTGATTTATGGTGCGAATTATATTGCCATCTTTATCTTTAATAGTGAAAACCAGATAAGGTGCAATTTCATTTTCTTCAGCCCTTAACTCATCCATGCTTGGCTGAGGAATAGGTTTTTTGTCTTTAAAGAGATTTTTCTCAGCTTTTGTTCTAACTTGTTTCAAGGTTTCCGGAACATCCTTAAGGTAATAAGTAAAAGTAGCACCGTAAGTTGGATTTGAAGCAACATAAACCGTTGATCCCTGATCCGCATTTTTATTACTTGTTTCAACATACATCAATGCATCCTTAACCGGGAAAATATGTGCTTTTTGATCAAGTAACTCCATGCTTAACTCTCTTAAAGGAGTGAAATTATCCAATACATAAAAACCTCTGCCAAATGTTGCAAGTACAAGATCATTTTCTCTTTCCTGAATAGCGATATCTTTAACAGGTATTGAAGGAAGTCCTGAAGCCAATTTGGTCCAGTTTTCGCCACCATTCACTGAGAAATAAAAACTAAATTCTGTACCCACAAAAATCAAATTGGGATTTACAAAGTCCTGCTCGATGCTATGTACTGTCTCATCTTCAGGTAAGTTACCGGCAATAGAAACCCAGGTTCTACCTTTATCCGAACTTTTTAATACATAAGGTTTGAAATCGTCTCTCTTGATGTTATTAAATGTTGCAAAAACGACATTTGCATCAAATTTAGAAGGCATGATATCACTCACGTAAGTATATTCCGGAACCCCGGGAAATTTCTTGATTTGAAACCAATCCTTTCCATCCTGTTCAGATACGGAAATAACGCCGTCATCGGTACCAACATAAATTAAATTCTCCTGAACTTTTGATTCGGCAAGCGATACACCCATGCCAAATAAGGAAGTTGAAACATCTTTAACAACCGCATCAATGCTCCAATAATGATCCATAACTGGCCAGGTATTTCGGTCTGTTTTTGAGGTAATGTCATCGCTAATCACTTCCCAGGTATTTCCGCGATCATCACTTCTGAATACTTTATTAGCAGCCATGTACAAGCGGGTTTCAGAATGTGGGCTGATAAAATATGGCGCATCCCAATTCCATTTATAGGTTTCTTCACCAGCTTTTGGAGAAGGTTTTATACTAATAGACTCTCCACTCTTTTTATCGTAACGAACAACATTTCCATATTGCCATGCCGAATACACGATATCAGGATTACTTGGTTCAATTGCTTGCCAAAAGCCGTCACCACCTTGTGTAATAATCCATTCATCCTGTGTGACTCCTTCGCGGCTGGTATTTTGAGTTGGGCCACCTAAACTGTTGTTATCCTGTGTACCTCCATAAACCCAATAAAAAGGGAAAGTATTATCTGTTGCTACTCTGTAAAACTGAGTAATTGGCAGGTTTGATTTAAATATCCAGGTAGAACCATCATCGTAAGTCTCATAAACTCCCCCATCACCGCCAATCATAAAATGTTTGGTATCTTGAGGATCAATCCACATGGCATGGTCATCAACGTGCCGGCCATTATTGGAAAGGCTTGTCCATGTTTTTCCTGCATCAACAGTAACTTTGGTTCTGGTTTCGGTTGAATAAACTTTATCAACATCCACAGGATCACATACAATTTCGTTGTAATACTGACCACTTGAAGCATAACTGCTCATTTTCGACCAGGATTCGCCTCTGTTTGTTGAACGGAAAAATCCGCCTGAATTTCCTGCCGCTTCAATGATGGCATAAATTACATCAGGATTGACCGGAGAAATGGCTATACCCATTCCCCCAATATCTCCACCAGGTAAACCAGATTTTAGTTTTCGCCAGCTTTCGCCACCATCTGTAGATTTATAAATAGCTGATTCCGGTCCGCCACCAATTTTGGTATGTACATGACGTCGACGTTGCTCAGAAGTAGCATATAATATTTTAGAATCACGAGGGTCCATGATGATATTATTCACACCCGTATGTTCCGAAATTTCCAATACTTTTTTCCAGGTTTCACCACCATCGGTAGTTTTGTATAAACCTCGATCGCCACCAGGGCCCCAAACAGAACCTTCGGCAGCCACAAAAACAATGTTGGAATTATTTGGATCAACCACAATTCCTCCAATTTGTCTGGACTCTTTTAAGCCCATGTTTTTCCAGCTTTTACCGCCATCTAAAGTTTTATAAACGCCATCTCCGTAACCAAGGACTCGTTGGTGATTATTCTCACCTGTACCAACCCAAACTACATTTGAATTATTTGGATCCATGGTAACGACTCCGATTGAATAAGATTTTTGTCCATCGAAAACCGGGGAGAAAGTTGTTCCATTATTTTCTGTTTTCCAAACATGACCACTGGCTACAGCCACATAATATTCACTATGATTTGCAGGATTAACAGCAAAATCAGCAATCCTACCTGACATAAATGCCGGACCAATACTTCTGAATTTTAAGCCTGAAACCATACTTGATTTTATTCCACTTTCGGCTTTATTTTCATCCGTTTTCCCTTTTTTTCGCTGCGCCGTTGATGGCATCGAAATTAGCAACCCCATTAAGATAATTAGGAGGGGAAATGCCTTTACATTACTAAAGTTTTTTTTTCTCATTTTGTTTTAAATTATTTTTATTTATTGATTTAGAATTTGATCGGCCATTAAATGACCATGTGCCGTTGCATAAATAATGGAACGGGTATATCCGGAGCAGTCTCCGATAAATTTTAAATGCTTAAATTGTTCATTGTTTAAAGTGTTAGAATAAAATTTGATTTCGGGCGCGTAAACCAAATTATCGGGATTTGACATCCCAGGAACAACTTCATTTAGGTTTTCGATAAAGTCGATAATGGCTTCAATAATCCGACGCGGAAAAGCTAAATTAATATCTCCCAATATGTATTTATCGGCAGGTAATGTTGGTTGTACACGATATAAATTCTTAGTTCGTTTAGAGTTTTTAAAATGACTATAGGTTTGAAGTATCACTTTCTCTCCCGCCAGAATATTTGTTAACCTGGCGATGTGTGAACCATAACCAATGGGGTCGTTAAAAGGCTCTGTTAATTGAACAGTCGTGAGAATCGCAAAATTAGTATTCTTGCTTTTTTCTTTCAGTTTTGAATGCCCATTAACCGTTTTGAAGTCTTCATATTTCTCAGTCACCACGTAACCTGAAGGGTTATTGCAAAAAGTACGAACCATATAACCAGTACGACTTTTAAATTTCACTTTAAACTCATACATTTCTCTGTTCAGATCTTCAACAATATGGTTAGGCACCTCGAACCTAATTCCCAAATCAACTTTGGTATTATCAACAATCAGTTCGGGATTAGTCGAAAGAATTTGTTTGATTAACTTATGCCCGGATCGGCCAACCGCAACCACCATCTTTTCAAACTCAAATTCCTGATTGATGATAACGGTATGATCTTGAATATCGAGTGATGTAACTTCATAATTAAAATGAAAATGGATGTTTTTAGCCGCTTTATACTCTTCAAAAATATTGTATAAAACTTCTTTGAGTTGATCCGTACCCAGGTGGTAAAAATCAGAATGAATAGGCAAAAACCCCTTGCTATAAAATGCCCTGTAATATTGGGGGTCGGAAAAAGATTTACCGGTTTCCACCCCATTATTATTGGTTTTACTGATCCAGAAATCGACCAACTCTTTTTGAAGTTTGGGATCCACTTCCAACTCTCCTCCCATCTCAGTTGAAACGAACAATTTCCCGTCTGCTCTAATCCCTGAAATGCTGGATGAATAAATATCTTTGCTTTTTTCAAACACATGAATTTCGACATTCTGCGTTTTGAGTTTTTCGATAAACCCGATGGCAGCAGCCCCAAATCCAATAATCGCTATCTTCATTGTCGTTATTTGATGAACTCAAAGTTATTAAAAAATGCTACAAGATTATCAATCTTGAATTCTAATCGACCTGTATTTAAAAATTAAAGACCAAACGTGAAGTATTCGTCAAACGAGTGTGGTCGAAACCTGTATTCCCATGTGGTACTTTTCGACTTCGCTCAATGCACCACAAAGGAAAGAATTTATTTTTTATTCGATAAAAGTTTGGAACTTAAATCCGGACGATTCATTTTATCCAGTGTATTTCTGATCCATTGCCAATTTTCACGTTTATACCAGAAGAAAAATCTTTGCTGGTTTAACTTCTCACTTTTAGTTCTGGCGGTATAAACCGGTTTCATGGTGTAGGGATCTATGCCGGAATAATAAATGACTGTTGCTAAAGTCATAGGAGTTGGGGTAAAATCCTGAACTTGTTCTAATCGAAAACCCAACTCCTTTGTATCAACAGCCAATTCGGCCATTTCAACTGCTGTACTGGCCGGATGACTGGAAATAAAATAAGGGATTAATTGTTGCTTTAATCCGGCCTTTTGATTGGCTTGATCAAACTTCTTTTTGAAAGTATGAAAATGTGCAAAGGATGGTTTTCTCATTTGTTTCAAAACAGGCTCGGAGGTATGCTCGGGTGCTACTTTTAATCGACCCGAAACATGATTTTTTACAACCTGATCAATATACTCATTATAGCCATTCTTCTTTGTTTCTTCAGCAGGTCGGTCAACCAACATATCGTAACGAATTCCGCTTCCAACAAATGCTTTTTTAACTTTTGGATGCTCGGCAGCTTTGCGATAAATTTCGCTCATGGGATGATGATTGGTATCCAGATTTGAACAGACTTTTGGGAAGATGCAGCTCGAACGAACACAACTGTCGCAAATCCCCTGATGAACACCTTTCATTTTGTACATATTAGCCGAAGGCCCCCCCATATCGCTAATGTATCCTTTAAAGTCAGGCATTTGGGTAACGGCCTCAACTTCTTTTAAAATCGATTTTTCGGATCGACTGGCTACAAATTTTCCTTGATGTGCTGAGATGGTACAAAAACTGCAACCTCCGAAGCAGCCCCGATGCATATTGATCGAATGTCGGATCATTTCGTAAGCCGGAATGGCACCACGCTTTTTATACTTTGGGTGAGGCAATCTGGTATATGGTAAATCAAAAGATGCATCAATTTCATCTTCAGTCATTACAGGATATGGGGTATTCACAACTAAAGTTCGCTTACCAATTTTTTGAACGATTCTTCTGGCTTGAACCTTATTCGATTCCTGCTCGATAATTTTAAAATTAGCAGCAAAAGATTTCTTTTGACGGAGGCATTCTTCATGCGAATTGATTTCAACCGTGGCTGCTTCAGAAACTGGTAACTCTTCATTCTTGTTTAAAAGATAAGCAGTTTGTTGAATATCCTTTAAATCATGAATTGAATATCCTTCATTCAGTTTTTCCAGAATTTCTTTTAAGGCCTGCTCACCCATACCATATACCAGCAAATCAGCTTTGCTTTCCTCGAGTATAGATGGTTTTAGTTGATCTGACCAATAATCGTAATGCGTAACTCGGCGTAAGGATGCTTCAACTCCTCCTATTACAACCGGTACTTCTGGATATAAATTCTTTAAAATATTTGAATAAACAATGGTGGTATAATCAGGTCGAAACCCTGCTTTACCGCCTGCAGTGTATGCATCATTTGAACGAATACGTTTATTGGCAGTGTAGTGATTTACCATCGAATCCATGCATCCGGCAGTAACACCAAAAAACAATCTGGGTGTGCCTAATTTTTTAAAATCCCGCAAATCGTCTTGCCAATTAGGTTGAGGAACAATAGCAATCTTAAATCCTGCCTGCTCGATGATGCGTGCAATCACCGCATGCCCGAAAGACGGATGATCCACATAGGCATCGCCCGAGAACAGAATCACATCCAACTGTTCCCAGCCTCTCTTCTTTACTTCTTCGAGGGTTGTTGGGAGCCAATCGTTAATGCTAAATTTTGAATCGAGTTGTTGCATCATCTCCCAAAATTACTAATTATTTAGAAGCATTCTATACTTAGATGAAAAATCAAGATTTATTCAGGCTTACAAATCTTTTTGATGGATTGCACATAAGGTTTAATGATCCCTTTTTCGGTGATAAATCCGGTAATAAATTTTGCCGGGGTTACATCGAAAGCCGGATTTTCGGCATGTGATCCTGGAGATGCTACCCTTATTTTACTCATGTTTCCATTGGCATCCATACCCGTTTGGTAAAGTACCTCATCCTCATGACGTGTTTCAAGTTCAATTTCCATCCCATGCAAACAACTAAGATCGAAAGTTGAAGTAGGAGCTGCCACATAAAATGGAATCCCATATTCTTTGGCAACGATAGCCTTTTCGAGGGTTCCAATTTTATTGGCCACATCGCCATTTCGTGCAATTCGATCGGCTCCAACAATTACAAAGTCAATCATTTTACGTTTCATGTAATAGGCAGCCGCATTATCCGGTATAATGACATGTTCTATTTTTTCGTTTATTAACTCCCAGGCTGTAAGCTTTGCTCCTTGATTTCGTGGTCGGGTTTCATCCACATAAACAAAAACTTTCTTCCCTTCTTTATTCGCCATATAAATAGGTGAAAGTGCTGTACCGTAGTTTACAAAAGCGAGCCAACCAGCATTGCAATGCGTCAGTATTCGTACTTCATCACCAAATAATTCGGCACCAAATTGCCCTATCAATCTAGAATCCCTAGCATCCTCATCAGCTATCAGTTGGGCTTCTTTCACGGCATCTTCGGCAGAATTTTTACCGGCTTTATAAACTTTATTTACGGCATAAAATAAATTATTGGCTGTCGGTCGGGTGGCTTCAATTTCTTCTTTGGCCTGCATCACAAAATCCCAATACCCTTCAACCGGGGCATGCATAAATGCCTGTGCCATAGCAAATCCTGCAGCTGCACCCAAAGCCCCTGCACCCCTAACAATCATGGTTGTTATCGCAAAGCAAGTTTCGAAATAAGTTGTTGCTTCATGAATTTTAAATTCGAATGGAAGGAGGTTTTGCTCAATCATGTAAACCGTAGTTCCTTCCATCCATATGGTGCGATATTCTTCGCCCTTAACTTTCATTCTTTATTTTTAAAATACATATCTGATTGATAAAGCGCCCGAGTCTGCCCAAGCTCCAGTATAGCCAATTACATTTATAGCGGGTTTCCAATCGAGTGAAATACTGATGGGAAAATCCGAAAAGGTGTATTCAATACCAATGATTCCATCAACACCAACAATTGGCGAACTCACATCGCCATCAACCCACCAACTTGCATTTTTTGGCGCATCCCAAAAACCAATATGTCCTCCTGCACCGTAATACCATGTTAATCCCTCAGCTCTAAAATCATTGTCAAATTCAATAAGCGCCGTAATTAAAACTCCGCCCCAACGTCCGGCAATAATTCCTTCAATAGCTTTATCAGAACCTACAAAATGTTTAATGGTTAATCCATTTGATAAACCCCCTCTAAAGCCGACTCCGGTATAATAATTTTGAGCATTTAAAGTAATGGTTAAGGCCATTAAAACTAACAGTGTTAAGATAATTCTTTTCATTTTCATAAGTTTTATTTCCTAAATTTTAGTTTGTTTTTAGTTAGTAATTTAACTCACTTAGGGCAAGCCAGGCCATCATTCCCATTCCAATTTCAAGGCTGGATTCATCCACATTGAAAGTGGGTGTATGTATACCCGAATTAATTCCTTTTTCATCATTCCTTACTCCTAAACGATAAAAACAAGCGGGCAACACTTGTGCAAAATAAGCAAAGTCTTCTCCCGTCATTCTTAAATCCAATTCAACAACGTTATCTTCGCCCAAATATTCTTTGGCATTAGTAAAACTTCTTTGAACCAATTCGTCATCGTTCACTAAAAACGGATAGCCATGTTCAATATAAACCTCGCATTCAGCTCCTGAAGCTTCTGCAATTGACTTGGCCATCTTTTCAATTTTTTGAAGTGCTTCGGCTCTCCATGCTTCATTGAAAGTTCGAAAAGTTCCTTTTAACTCAACATCATTAGGAATTACATTGTAAGCACCATCAGCAATAAACCGGCCAAATGATAATACTGTAGGAATATTAAAATGTGCATTTCGACTCACAATTTGTTGTAAAGAAATAATAATTTGGGATGCAATGACAACCGGGTCAATCAGGTTGTGAGGTATCGCACCATGACCACCTTTACCTTTAACAGTGATGTTAATCTCATCTGTAGAAGCCATGTATTTCCCGGCTCTCATTCCAATTTTACCAGCTTCTAATTCAGGATAAACATGTTGTCCAAACATGAGTTCAGGTCTCGGATTTTCAAGTACTCCAGCCTCAATCATGGGCTTGGCTCCGCCTGGAGCTTTCTCTTCAGCAGGTTGAAAAATCAATTTAACGGTTCCTTCAAATTCACCCTTTAATTCATTTAATATCTTTGCAGTTCCAATTAATGATGAAGTATGCACATCGTGTCCACAGGCATGCATCACCCCCTTATTTAAGGATTTATACTCAACTTCATTCTTTTCATGAATTGGCAACGCATCAATATCAGCACGCAATGCAATCACTTTTTTATCAGGATTTTTTCCCTTAATGAGCGCTACCAGGCCAGTATTGAAAATACCTGTCTGCACCTCAAGCCCTAATTCTCTAAGTTTAATTGCAATGAACTCAGCTGTTTTATATTCTTGAATTGAAAGCTCAGGATTGGCATGCAAATGCCTTCTAATCTTGATTAATTCATCAAGATAGTCAGAAGCAATACTTTTTATTTTTTCTTTTAAGGAATTCATTTATTAAGAATCTAATGTAGCAAAATTAAATATTTTGAACAATGCTTAAAACATTTGCTTTTCGGCACTTATAAACAATTTAATGATTTTTGAATTTTAGGCGAAAGATTGAAGGTCGTGTAATTTTTTATAAACCCCTTTCTTAGCAAGTAATTCGGCATGTTTACCCCGCTCAACGATCTCACCTTTGCTAATCACCACAATTTCGTCGGCAAATTGAATGGTTGAAAGTCGATGTGCAATAACAATTGAAGTTCGGTTCTGCATCAATTTTACCAAAGCATCTTGAACCAAACGCTCTGATTCTGTATCAAGTGCAGAGGTTGCTTCATCTAAAATAAGAATGGGTGGATTTTTCAATACGGCTCTTGCAATACTAATTCGTTGGCGCTGCCCACCGGAAAGTTTAATGCCTCGGTCACCAATATTCGTATGGTAACCCTTCTCCATTTTTGAAATGAATTCGTGCGCATTGGCGACTTTTGCAGCTGCTATTACATCTTCTTCACTCACATTTTCCATCCCCATCGTGATGTTACCCATAATCGTATCGTTAAACAAAATCGTTTCCTGAGAAACAATTCCCATTAACCCTCTTACATCGTCAATTTTTAAATCTTTTAACGGGATTCCATCAACTAAAATTTGACCCGAAGCACAATCGTAAAATCGTGGCAACAAATCAACAAAGGTTGACTTCCCTCCTCCTGAAGGCCCCACCAATGCAATGGTTTTACCCTTTTCAATCTTTAATGAAATATTTTTCAGCACCTTGGCTTTACCGTAAGAAAAGTTAACCTCTTTATATTCAACGGCAACATTAAATTCCTTTAAATTTTGGGCATTTTCTGAATCCACAATCAGTTCTTCCGCATCCAGCACCTCATGAATTCTTTCGACTGATGCCCCACCTTTTTGGATATTATAAATCGCTGTTGTCATTGATTTTGCAGGAGGTATAAGTTGCGAGAAAATAATCAAATAAGTCATAAACAGAGCAGCATCCAAATCTGTATCAGGACTTAATACCAAGCGTCCGCCAAACCATAAAACCACCACCATCACGATGGTTGAAAGAAACTCGCTTATAGGCGACGCTAGATCTCGTTTACGGTATAAACGGATCATGGTTTTGGTATAAAACTGATTTGATTCTTTAAAACTTTTGTCGCTTAAGTTAATGGCATTGAATGCCTTTATTATTCTTAAGCCAGAAATGGTTTCTTCAATTATTGATAATAAAATTCCCAATCGCCTTTGTCCTTTTACTGATGATCTTTTAAGACTTTTACCAATTCGGCCAATTATAAAACCACTCACCGGAAATAAGACAAGAACGAATAAAGTTAGTGGTGTATTTATTACCAATAAGGCAATTAAATAAACAATAATGTTGATGGGATCGCGAAACATCATTTCGAGTGAGCTCATAATCGAAACCTCAACCTCCTGAACATCAGAAGTCATGCGGGCTATGATATCTCCTTTTTTCTGCTCACTATAATAAGAAAGCGGAAGAATTAGAATTTTGCGATACATTACATTTCTTAAATCTCGAACCACATTACTACGAATAGGGGCCAGAAAAAATGCCGCTAAATAGCGGAACAAATTCCGAAGAAAATAAAGAACTACGATAGAAACACATATATAAAACAGTACCTGCATCTCACCTTCAATAGCAATCAACACATCCACTTTATAATAAAAATATTCTTTAATGGAATCAATGTAAGCAGACATCGAACTAAGGCTGAATTCAGCAATTTCTATATTTTTGATTGGATTTAATTCTGCTGTCGCCTCAGCAGGAGCATCGCTAGCTTTAAAAAGGATATTCAAAACCGGAACAAAAAGGGCAAACGAGGCCAATGAAAACAATATCGACAAAATATTGAATAGCGCATTTAGTGCTGCATTTCCCCAATAGGGTATAACGTATTTTAATATTTTGAAAAGATTCTTCATAAATTGCTTGTGTGCAAATATAAATAAAATGCCAACTCGCATTAATCAGTACTTTGTGTATTTTTACTGAATTGTAGTACTTTTACATTATGGAATCAAAAAGACAGGAAAAAATTTCAAAATTACTTCAGAAGGACTTGAGTCAAATTTTACAACTTGACAGTAAAAGTCTTTATTCAGGAGCAATGATAACGGTGACTAAAGTTTCAGTTACCCCAGATTTGGCATTTGCCAAAACTTTTGTGAGCATTTTTGCACCCGGTGCCGATACTGCTCTGATATTAGAGCGAATAAAAGAGAATACCAAGAAAACCAGACACAAATTAGCCAGTCGAATTAAGAACCAATTAAGGGTTGTGCCCGATTTACAATTTCATATTGACGATTCACTCGATTATATCGAGAACATAGAAAATTTACTTAAAAACTAATAGTCGTTGAACTTTTCGTTTTATATCGCTAAACGTTATTTAGTCTCAAAGAAATCTCACAATATCATCAATATTATTTCAGGGATTTCTGTTGCAGGAATTACCATTGGCACCATGGCTTTGATCATTGTTTTATCTGTGTTTAATGGATTTGAAGGATTGGTGATTTCTCTTTTTAATAATTTTAACCCCGATTTGGTTATCACTCCGGCAGAAGGAAAAACCATTCAAAGTTCCCAATTTCCAACTGCAAAAATTAAAGCGATTGAGGGTGTCGCTTTTTTTATGGAAGTGATAGAAGAAAATGTTTTAATTCAGAACGGGGAGAAACAATATTTTGGTCATATCAAAGGAGTTAGTGAAGATTATGCGAATATGACGGGACTAGATTCCTGCATCGTTGATGGAGAATACAAGCTCAATCCAGATGGATTTAATCACGCTGTTATCGGATCCGGAGTTGCCTATTATCTGGATTTCAGAATGAAGTTACAAGAGCAGGTCATTAGTATATTGGCCCCGAAAAAAACATCAGGTTTTAACATCAATCCTGAAAAAGATTTTAACCGTCAAAATATTTTGGTTTCCGGAGTATTTATGGTTGAACAAAGTTTTGATTCGAAATACATCCTTGCCCCATTTCCCTTTGTTAAAGAAATTTTAGAATACGATGATGATATTACTTATGTTGAAATTGGATTAAGTAAAGATGTAAATTCAGACAGAATTCAATCAGAAATTAAAGCCTTGCTTGGAGATTCATTCAAAGTTAAAAATCGATTCGAACAACAGGAATTGCTTTATAAAATAATGAAGTCGGAAAAATGGGCCATTTTTATGATTCTGACTTTTATTCTTTTAATCGCCACCTTTAATGTCATCGGTTCACTCAGCATGCTTATCCTTGACAAGAAAAAAGACATTGCCGTATTGCAAAGCATGGGTGCTGACAATCGGTTAATCAGAAGAATTTTTATGCTGGAAGGAAGTTTAATTTCGATGATTGGTGCCATTAGCGGTTTAATTTTAGGAACCCTCATTTGTGTGTTACAAATGCAATTTGAGTTGGTAGGTTTGGGTGATGCGAACGGCTCATTTATTGTTAATGCATACCCGGTTATTATGCAATGGCCTGATTTTATTTATATTTTCTTTACCGTAAGCACCATTGGAATTCTTGCGGCTTGGATACCTACCCGCCGTATTTCTAAAAAATATTTAGGGATTAAATTGAGTTAAGCAATATAAACCTCCAAAATCTTGGCATTGGGTGCCGGAATAATTTGCACCTCGTTCATGGTGGCCGGAATCAAAATGGTCTCTCCTCTTTGGGTCGTCAGTTTTTCATCACCAAATAATAAAGCGTATGCGCCTTCAACACACAAATAGATTACGAAGGAATCAAGCGCAACATAATCTTTTTTAAGCGGCACATCTAAATCGATAAGATTGGTTGTAAAAAACCTTGTTTTTACAAGTTCAGAAGTTTTGTTTTTCTCTACTTCATACTTGGTTTTATAATCTTTTTCAACTTTAAAATCAATGGCATCAAGTGCTTCTTCAATATGAAGTTCACGCATGGTGCCATCCACATCAATCCGATCCCAATCATAGATACGATAAGTTGTATCCGATGTTTGCTGAATCTCGGCCAAAAGCATTCCCGGGCCCAAAGCATGTACTCTTCCGGCAGGAACATAAAACACATCTCCGGCTTTTACTTTTTCAGCATTTAAAACCGATTTTAGATTTTTGGTTTCGATTAAGCTTTGGTATTTATCTTTATTTATCTGCTGATTAAAACCCAGGATAATTTCGGCGTCTTTTTCGGCATCCAACAAATACCACATCTCCGTTTTACCTCTGGGCAATCCTCTTTTTTCGGCCAATTTATCATCGGGATGAACCTGTATCGACAGCCAATCATTGGTGTCAATTATTTTTACAAGGATGGGAAACTGATTTCCAAACTCCTCAAAATTTTTCTCACCAACCAAATCACCCATATAAATTTCAACCAACTCATTGAGCTCATTTTCGGCTAAAAATCCATTCGAAACAACGCTTTGTTCATCTTCAACTCCCGATAATACCCAAGCTTCGCCACAATTTTGAAGGGGAGAAAAATCCATTCCCATCACTGTTTTTATTCTTTGGCCACCCCAGATCTTATCTTTGAATATGGAATTAAACTTTAGCGGATATAATGATTTCATGGGCATTTTATTAACTTTGAGTTCAACAAACAAAAATAAGAAAATTACTAAATGAAAAGCGTAAGTGTGTTTTGTGGTTCGTCGATGGGGAATCAGGATATTTTTAAGAAAGAAGCCAAAAAAATGGCCCTCTATTTTTGTGCCAATGACATTGAACTTACCTACGGTGGATCAAATGTTGGAATCATGAGTGTACTTGCTGATACCATGCTTGAAAACGGTGGAAAGGTTGTGGGAGTTATTCCAAAATTTTTAATTGATATTGAGGTTGGTCATACAAATTTGCCGAAACTTCATGTTGTTGACAGCATGCAGGATCGCAAAATTTTATTGGCTAAAATATCTGATGCTTTCATTGCTTTCCCGGGTGGGATGGGCACACTTGACGAATTGTTTGAGATGATTACAATGACTCAGTTACGGGTACAAGATAAACCCATAGGCATTTTAAATATTGATGGGTATTTTGATCATTTATTCAGTTTTTTAAAAAGAGCTGTTGCTGATGGATTTGTGCGCCAGGAGCATCTCGATAATTTAAAAATCAGCGATAATATTGAAGACTTAATGAAACAGATGCAAGGTTTTGAACCGGTAAAAATGACACATTGGATTAGAGACATAAAAGATGAAAGCGCATAGAAATGACTAATGAATAGTGGCTAATAATTAATGATAAATTTTTTAGATGAAGTGTGAATATCAGTTTTTATTTTTACAAAAAAATCTAATTTCTAGCGTCTAACATCTAGAATCTTAAAAATGAAAAAAGCAGTTTTTTTCGATCAGTTGGGGCAGAAAAAAGTAAAATGTAATCTCTGCCCCCACCATTGTCAAATTGATGATGGTAAGTCGGGAATTTGTTTAGTTCGTAAAAACATTGGTGGAGTTTTATTTTCAGAGAACTATGAAAAAATTAGTGCCATCTCACTTGATCCCATTGAAAAAAAACCACTCTATCATTTTTATCCTGCTCAGAAAATATTGTCGATTGGCAGTGTTGGATGTAATTTAAAATGTAAGTTTTGCCAGAACTATGAAATCTCTCAAGCTACCGTCAACGATTATGCTTTCTTGAAAAGTTATACTTCAGAGGAATTAGTTCATAAAGCTATAGAAGATCCAAAAAATATAGGAATTGCATACACCTATAACGAGCCCATTATCTGGTATGAATTTGTTCTTGAAACCTCACGTCTAGCGAAACAAAAAGGATTAAAAAATGTGCTGGTCAGTAATGGGTTTATAAACCCTGAACCGCTCAAAATTTTACTCGAAACCATTGATGCATTTAGTATCGACCTTAAGTCTTTTACCGAACATTTTTATAAAAATCTTACTTCTTCCTCTTTAGCTCCTGTGCTCAACGCGATAAAGCAAATTAAGAAATCGGGCAAGCATCTTGAACTTACTAATCTGGTCATTACCGGATTAAATGATGATGGTGCTAAGTTTGAGGACATGGTTGATTGGATAGTTAAAGAATGCGGGGAAGATACCGTACTTCATATTTCAAGATATTTCCCCATGTTCAAGATTAAAAATATTCCAACACTTGAATCGAAGTTAGAATCACTTTATGAAATCGCAGCCCAAAAACTTCATTATGTATATTT
This sequence comes from Bacteroidales bacterium, assembly GCA_963675215.1. GTDB lineage: Bacteria > Bacteroidota > Bacteroidia > Bacteroidales. The sequence continues at coordinate 1,248,111 of OY775914.1, read as the reverse complement.
GGGAAATGTTAAAACATTACAAGCTCAAAATACCTTTTGCCCAAACTGTAATGAGCTTTTAATATCGAGATCTGCTTACAACACCAAAGTTGAGAAACTTGACAAATCAGGAAACTGCGTATCATGTGGTCATCACATACTTAAAAATTTGCTCCGATGAAAACAAGAAAAGCTGCTCATTCAGGTCGATTTTATCCTTCTCATAAAAAGGATGTTAAAAAACTATATGAAAGCATATTGTTATCCGAACGAATAAAAATAAATTATGAATTGGCTAATGAGAAACTTATTGGTGCCATTGTACCTCATGCAGGTTTTATGTATTCAGGATATCAGGCCATCCATGTTTTTGAGATTTTAAAATCACTTAAACAAAAACCAGAAATCATTATCATTGTCAATCCTAATCATACCGGGTTTGGCCCACCCATTGCCACCGATGAAAATCACGCCTGGGAAACGCCTTTAGGTAAGGTAGATCTTGATCTTGATTTTATAAATCAAATAATTTTCCCAAAATCAAGCATGGCTCATCAGCATGAACATTCGGCCGAAGTGATGCTTCCCTTTTTGAAATATATAATGGACAACGAATTCAAAATCGTGCCTATCACATTATCCGTTCAAAACTTTAAAAATGCAAAAACAGTTGCGCAGGAAATTTTCAATGTTGCAAAAGAAAGTGAGAAAAAAATCTTTTTTATAGCTTCTTCAGATTTTTCACATTTCATATCACCTCAACTCGGACAAGAACTCGACAACGTTGTATTAAAAGAAATTTATAAATTAAATTCGGTGGGAGTTGAACAACAGGTGAATTCAAAAAACATTTCGGTTTGTGGTTTTGGGCCTATCATGAGTTTGATTGAATATTCTAAAATGATTTCTGATGCTCCAAAAGTTACCTTACTAAAGAGAGGTCACTCGGGAGAGGTCCGACCTTCGGATGAAGTAGTAAACTATGTTTCGGTGCTTTTTCACGAATAATATGTAAGCTTATATTAGTTCATGTGCTTCATTGTTCGATTGTTTCATTGTTAAAAACAATCCTCAACAATCTAATTACCATGTATTACAAGGTATAACTATCGTATATCCATTGAACATCCATCAATTAACCACCTCCAATCGTTAAAATAAAATCCAATCCACTTACTTTCTTCAAACTTCTTTTCACTAAATTTACCAAATGATTATCATCGGAATTACCGGAACTTTAGGCGCAGGAAAAGGAACCATCGTAGATTATTTGGTTGAGGAAAAGGGGTTCACTCATTATTCTGTACGTGGATTTTTGATTGAAGAAATCAAAAAAAGAAATTTAACGGTGAATAGGGACAGCATGACCCATATTGCCAATGAACTTAGGGCAGCAAATTCTCCTTCGTTTGTAGTTGATCAATTGTATAATCAAGCCATTGAAAAAGGGAATAATTGTATCATCGAGAGTATCCGAACCGAAGGAGAGATCATCTCCTTAAGAAAAAAAGATAATTTTTATTTCTTAGCTGTTGATGCTGATCCAAATATCCGATATGATCGGATTAAACTTAGAAAATCATCTACCGATAACGTTAGCAAGGAAATTTTTTTACAAAATGAAGAACGAGAATTTGAATCAACCGATCCGAATAAACAAAATTTAAAACGTTGCATTGAGTTGGCTGATTATGTTTTAAAAAACAATGGGAGTATTGATGAACTCACGGATCAACTTGAAAAAATTATGATACATATTTTATAATTTGACATAAAATGAAAGATACAAGTAAAAATAAGCGACCGAGTTGGGATGAGTATTTTATTGAGATGGCCGATGCAGTTTCAAAACGTGCAACCTGCGATCGTGGAAGAAGTGGATGTGTGATTGTTAAGAACCGGCAAATGCTGGTAACCGGATATGTAGGATCTCCCAAAGGGTTACCACATTGTGATGATGTAGGTCATCTTTTCAAGAAAGTAAATCATGAAGATGGGTCGGTAACTCAGCATTGTGTGCGCACTGTACATGCCGAACAAAACGCCATTTGCCAGGCCGCCAAACTTGGAATTGCATTGGATGGTTCAACGCTTTATTGTCGCATGACGCCATGCCGAACCTGTGCCATGCTCATCATCAACTGTGGTATTGAACGCGTGGTATGTGAAAAACGTTACCACTCCGCTGCCGAATCTGAAGAAATGTTTAAAGAAGTGGGTATTAAGCTGGATTATTTTAGTGAAGATATTCAGAAATACGATGGACAATAAGTTAATTTGATAATGAGATAATTTGCCAATTTGAAAATTTAATTTATTCGAATTTAATTAACAATTGTATTACGATTTACTTCCATTGTATTACTTTTTATAAATCCAATAACTAAAATTTCACTTCGATATATCCAAAACTTCTAAGTCTTCATCTAATTCATTTTGTGCTTTCGCAGAATTCCCTATTTTTACACAAAAAAATTAGACCTGTGCTTAAAAAACTCTTTCTCTTCGCCTTATTGGTTTTATTCGTAAAACTTTCGTTTTCGCAATTAACAAGCAACTATCAATTTAAAGATAGTGACTTTAAGGTAAGTTTTCCATCAATCATTGTTCAGCGCGTAAACCTGGATATTGAGTTAGTCCCAAATTCAGAAGTTAAGGAGTTGATTAAAAATAACGGTATTCCTGAAATATTGATAAATGGGAACCCCGTAAAAGCCAGGCTAAAAGATGGAGTAATCCATATCCCTTACAAAATTATTAAGAAAGAAACTACTCACATTCAAATTGGAGGATTTAATTATTCAAAGACAACTTCTCCCATCCCATTGTGGATGTCAATACTTCCACCATTAATTGCCATACTAATGGCCCTAATCATCAAAGAAGTTTTTTCAGCCTTATTCATCGGAATTTTATTCGGAACCACCATTATTTTTTATTATCAGGGAAGTAATTTGTTTATTGCCTTTTTTCAGGGCTTATTTTCATTTATTGACCATTATTTGTTAGAAACCCTTAGCGACCAAGGGCACCTATCTATAATTATCTTTTCACTACTTATTGGGGGAATGGTAAACATTATTACGAAAAATGGCGGGATGAAAGGTGTGGTAAACATTTTATCAAAGTATGCAAATAGTCCCAGATCAGGTCAATTAGTTACCTGGGTGATGGGCATCGCTATTTTCTTTGACGACTATGCCAACACCTTGGTGGTTGGAAATACCATGCGTCCTGTAACTGACAGGCTGCGGGTTTCAAGAGAAAAACTTGCTTATATAGTTGATTCAACGGCAGCTCCTGTCGCATCAATAGCGTTTATCACAACATGGATTGGGGCTGAAATAAGTTATATTCAAAACGGGATTGATACGCTTAATCTTGAAGAAAGTGCTTACAATGTTTTTCTGAATTCATTGGCTTATTCTTTTTATCCCATTTTTACTTTAATCTTCATTTTGATTCTGGTTTACAGAAGAGTGGATTATGGCCCCATGCTAAAGGCAGAAAGAAAAGCAAGATCAATGGGTGTAATTCAATTGAAAGATGATGATGGGTTTTCTAATAAATTAAACGATCTTGAAATTTCCGACAAAATTAAACCAAGATGGTTTAATGCAGTGATTCCGGTAATGGTTATTATTTTCGGAACTTTTACCGGATTGGTATATACCGGTTGGGATGATATGGTTTGGAATGACACTGCGCTTGGTTTTTCAAAAAAATTATCCACTATTATTGGAAATGCTGACTCTTACAAAGCATTGCTATGGTCTTCACTTGGAAGTGTATTGGTTGCTTTCGCACTAACTCTGGGTCAAAAATTACTCAGTTTAAAAGACACCGTAGATAGTTTGGTAAATGGTTTTAGAACCATGTTAACTGCAGTGGTCATTTTAACTTTAGCCTGGTCAATTGCAATGGTTACTGAGCATTTGCATACTGCAGACTTTATATCTCAAAGTATGCTGGCGATGTCAATTTCACCCTATTTAATTCCAACCTTAACATTCATTTTAGCAGCATTGGTTTCTTTCTCAACCGGTTCTTCATGGGGAACCATGGCTATTTTATATCCCTTATTATTACCTGCTTCATGGCTCATTTCGAATGAGTTTGGATTAACTTACGATGTGAGTTTAGCTATATTTCACAATGTTGTTTCAGCAGTTTTAGCAGGTTCTGTTTTAGGAGATCATTGTTCGCCAATTTCAGACACTACCATTTTAAGCTCTCTGGCAAGTAGTTGTAATCACATCGACCATGTTAGGACACAATTACCATATGCACTCTCAGTTGGATTCGTGGCTATTGTAATCGGAACATTGCCCGCGGCCTATGGAATTTCATCCTGGATATTATTCCCTACAGGAATTTTGGCGCTTTATCTGATCATCCGGGTCTTTGGAAAAAAAGTGAATACTGCTGCTATTTATAAATAATTATTCAACCGCATATTGATGAATACCTACGAAATAATTTTACTAATAGTTGCCGGTGTTTTTGTTGGCTTTATTAATACTTTGGCAGGTGGTGGGTCGATTATATCCTTATCAATTTTAATGCTTTTAGGTTTACCTGCTAATGTTGCGAATGGAACCAATCGAATTGGGATTTTATTTCAGAATATTGCGGGTGTTGCAAGTTTTAAACAACAAAAAGTTTTGGAAACCAGGAAAGCAATGTTTCTGGCAATTCCTGCGGTAATTGGATCCCTCATTGGTGCATGGGTAGCTGTTGATATTAACGAGGAAATTTTTGAAAAAGCGATAGGTGGAATCATGCTTTTAATGATGGTATTGATGCTAGTCAATCCACAAAAACTTTTGCATGGCCGCCAAAATCTTACCGAAAAAAAAATTAGTTTTTGGCAAATCCTTCTTTTTCTCGGCATTGGGTTTTATGGAGGTTTTATACAACTGGGAATTGGGTATTTTTTGATTGCTGCAATCGTAGGACTTGGATACGATTTGGTTAAGACGAATGCCATCAAGCTACTCATCGTTCTAATTTATACACCTTTTACGCTCATCATATTCATCATCAATGATCAGGTAAACTGGGCCTATGGGCTTACACTTACAATCGGAACATTTTTAGGTGCAATTATTGCATCCAGATTGGCCGTAAAGAAAGGTGTAAATTTCGTGCGTTGGGTGATTATTTTTGTAATTATTCTTACCTCATTACATCTTTTTAAAATTATAGATATTCAGGAATTATTCAAAAATGTGATTCATTAATTGCATCGTAAACATAAATTACTTTTTTGAAGAAACGATTAAAAAGATCAACTAAACACGCTTAATTCTTTCCAATATTAAAAAATAAGCTATGAATGCTGCTGTGCATTGCAACTGTAAGTTGATCAAAATTTTCAATTCATTAGAATAAGCCCATGAAATAAATTAGAAAGCAGAAAAATAATCTGGTTTATCTTACAATCTTCGTTTTTCAACTTAGCCACTTGCAAACATATAAAGGATATAAGTATATTAGCTAAATTCAAAAAAAAATCAATGAGCCTAATAATGATGCCACTTGATAATCAAAGGCATAAAATAATAGTTATTTTTGTTTTAGGTATTCTGTTTTTCTTTCCTGCTAAATCATACGCTCAATCTCAATTACAAAAAGCTAATGAATTAATCAAACTTTCAGACTTGGTTTATGGTGCAGATGATCGATTAGATTTTGGGAATATTTATCACCCTCAAAATATGAATACCATAAGCCACCCTTTTTTGATATCAGACGATTGGAAAAAAGGAGCCATCTTTATGAATGGAATGAAATATAGAGATGCGAACTTGAAGTATAATATTGAGAAAGACGAAATATTTTATAAAGGAGAAAACCCTTCTGTCATCGTATTAACAAAATCATATATTGATTCACTTATAATAAATAATCGCCGACTGATTAATTCGGATAAATTGACCATTCAAAATAAAATGGGATTTGTCGAACTCCTGTATAGGGGCCATTACACTTCATACTTAAAACATCAAATTGGGATTACGCAAGTCTCAACAACAAATTCTATCAGCCTCATGTATATGACACCCAAGTTTATCGTATATCTAAAGCATGGTGATCAACTGATTAATTTAAACTCAAAAAAAAGCTTGTTCTACTATTTTGCTCCTAATAAAAAAGATATTTCAAGATTTTTGAAAAAGAATAGAATTAAATATAAAAAGGCTACTCAGCACCAATTAATCTCTTTATTAAAATATTGTGATAACTTCCCAACAAATCCGGAAATCGAGTAGATTACTGCTCCTTTCAAGTTTAATATTTTTATCATCTCATCTGTTAGGTCAATCATCCTATATCCTTAATAAGAGTTATAATAATCTGTCCTGGCAAACATTTGTAGAAAAAGTCGAATCAAACTATCAAGTTTCTTTTTTTTACGATCAGTCCATAATTCCTGAAATAACTATAAGCTTTAATGTGGATACAATTGAGTTGATTAAATTATTAGAATTAACTTTTAATTCAGGTCAGATAAAAGTTAGCATAGATAAATCGGGCAACATCTTCTTATCAAAAAATATTGCACTAAAAACCCAACTTCCTTCCGACTATTTCGAGGCATTAAATAAAAAAGTTGAAGATTTAAAAACAGATACCTTACAAGTTGTTAACGACACTTTTTTAAAAACCCTTGAAGAATACATCTCAAAAAAAATTGTTGTAGGTAGCAAACAAAAAGGATTAAATCAGAAAATCGCAAAGGTTAGCGGCCAAGCCAGGAGCGCTAATAATGGAAGCCCAATTGTTGGTGCAACCATCATGGAAGAAAAACTAAAGCATGGGGTGAGTACAGATAATAATGGGCATTTCGAATTAGATTTAGAGATAGGTGTTCACAAATTGATTATAAATGCAGTAAACATTAAAGAACAAATTATTGAAGTTGAGGTTTTGTCTGATGGGAAATTGGACTTGATCCTTGAAGATAAAGTTGTTCAGTTGGAAGATGTAGTGATAACAGCCAAGCAGGATGATAAAGTAAAAACAACTGAAATGGGCATTGAACGCCTTAATATTGAAAATGTAAAAAAAATACCTTTGGTTTTTGGTGAGCGTGATGTAATCAAAGTTGCGTTATTATTACCCGGAGTGCAAACCGTTGGAGAAGGGACATCCGGATTTAATATTCGGGGAAGTTCTTCAGATCAAAATCTCTTCTACATAAATAAAGTTCCTGTTTATAATACATCCCATGTTGCCGGATTCTTCTCCGCATTTAACTCAGATGCCATTGATAAATTCTCATTATATAAAAGCAGCATTCCGGTAAATTATGGTGGCCGATTGGCTTCGGTATTTGATATAACTAGCAAACGAGGATCGGTAAATAAATTTAAAGCCAATGGTGGAATAGGAATTATTACCCAAAGGTTAATGGTTGAGGGGCCTATAAAAAAAGAAAAAAGCAGTTTCGTTGTTGGATTACGATCTACTTATTCTGATTGGGTTTTAAAACTATTAGATAATGCAGAACTAAAGAATAGTAAAGTGAAATTTGGCGATTTATTACTCAATCTGAATTTCCAGCTTAACGAACGAAATCAATTAAACATATTTTCTTATTTGAGTACCGACAATATTCAACTTGCCGACCGAACAAAATACGATTATCAAAATATTGGAGCCTCAATAGATTGGAAACATTACTTTGAAAACAAATATAGCTTTGAATTGAGTTTGGCCCATAGCAATTATAATTTTAATGAGGATAATACTGAAATTGAAAGCATAGCATACAAAGATGGTAATCAATTGAACATACAGAAGCTTCCGCAAATTTCAATTATCAGGCTGGAGAAAACCACGTGCTACTTTTCGGCTTAAATTCAACCCTTTATCAAATTAACAGAGGGAATCCACGACCCTTATCGTCCGAAAGTCAATTTAAACCTGTTGATTTAGGGAAAGAAAAAGCGCTCGAAAGTGGTTTATTTTTAAGTGATGAATGGAGCCTGACACCTAGGATAACAATCAATGCAGGTTTAAGATACAATATCTATACCTATCTTGGTCCTCAAACAATTAACTCTTATAAAGAAGGTTTGCCCAAAACTTTGTTAAATGTTAAGGATACCTTAGTTTTTGGTAAGAATGAAGCAATTAAAACTTATTCGGGATTGGATTATAGGTTGTCGGCTAATTTTATGCTTAATGATGAACTTTCAATAAAAATGGCTTACAACCGCATGCATCAATACATTTACATGTTATCGAATACCATTGCGATCGCTCCAAACAACAAGTGGAAACTGGTTGATTATAATACAAAACCGCTTGTTGGCGATCAATTTTCCGTAGGATTGTTCGCAAATCTTTTAGGACGGCAATACGAATTATCCATTGAAGCATACTACAAACAAATTCAAAATTTAGTTGAAATTAAAAACGGAGCAAGTATTTTTCTGGAAAAAAATGCTGAGAGGAGCACACTGCAAGGTGAATCTGAGGCATACGGGCTTGAGTTTATGCTTAAAAAAATGTTTGGCAAAACAACCGGCTGGCTAAACTATACTTATTCAAATTCAATGGTTACCATAAACAGTAGCTTTCCAGAAGATCAGATTAACTTTGGCGATCCTTATCCCTCAAATTATGATAAACCGCATGCTGTTAATCTGGTCATAAATCATAACTTTTCCAGAAGAATAAATGTTTCTTCAAATATTGTTTATTCAACTGGTCGGCCAATTACCTATCCAACATCTGTTGTATCACAAAATAATACATTTTACCTGAACTATTCTTACCGAAATGAATACCGTTTACCTGATTATTTCAGGGTTGACTTATCCTTAAATTTTGAAGGAAATCTGGTTAAAAGAAAATTAGCTCACGGATCGTGGTCGGTTTCAGTTTATAATTTACTTGGAAGAAAAAACGCCTACTCAGTTTATTTCAAAGAAGATGCCGGATATCTTAAAGGTTATAAAATATCAATTTTTGGTGCTCCAATTTTTTCATTGACTTATAATTTAAAGCTTGGAAACTATGCAGAATAACAAATTAAAGCTAAATAAACTTGCGCTTTTTGCAGGACTAATGTTTTTATGCACACTCTATGGATGTGTTGAGGAGTTTTGGCCCAAAGTAAAATTTGACACTGAGTATTTACTTTTTGTTGAAGGGAAAATTACGAACGAGCCCGGACCTTATCAAGTAAAACTCACTAAATCGGTTGCGCTTGAAGATTATGCAACTTCGAGTAATAATGTAATTTCAAGAGCTCTTGTTGAAATTATTGACAATTTTGGAAACTCTGAGGTACTAACCGAAATTGATTTTGGTACTTACCAAACATCTGAAACAGGAATTCAGGGAATCATTGGCCATCAATATAAAATTTCTATTACAACAAGTGATGGCAAAAATTATGAATCTGAATTTGAAGAACTTTTGGATCCAGTTGGCATTGAGTCATTATCTTCACAAAGGGACAGGCGTTTTACCCACGACAATCAGCAAGAAGAAGGGTTTCAGTTTTTAGTTACCAGTGAATCCTTTATTGGCTCAATTACGAATTACTTTTATTGGGAACTGGAGGAAACCTACAAATATGAAACCCCTTTTTCAATTCATTTAATTTATAAAGGCTTGATAAATGGCACGCACGTTTATCAAGATCCCAGTGATCCGGATTCTCTTAAATACTGTTACCAAACAAACAAAATTGAAAGCGCTACCTTCAGCTCACAAGGATTATCCACTCAAAAACTAACCAATCTGCCATTAAGTTTCTTGCCATTTAATGATGAAAGGGCCAAACTCCGATATAGTTTGCTGGCAAATCAATACACAATTTCTGAGAAGGCGCATAATTATCTTGATGGATTCCTCAATCAAGGTGCTGGGCAGGAAGGTTTGTATTTAAGTCAGCCCTATCAGATTAAAGGAAATTTATTTAATACTGAAAACCCTGAAGAAATCGTTCTGGGCTATTTTTTGGTAGCATCTGCATCTCAAAGCAAACGTATTTTTGTAAGTCCTCCGGATGATGTTGATTTATACTCACCTCTTCCTTGCACATACCTTGGAGCTCCGGATTGTTCAGAAACCCCTCAGGTTTATACCTTCCAATCTTTACAAAATGATTATGGAACATCACCTGAAGAACTACCCAGATATATTGCTAAAGAAAAAATATACGACTGTCGCATCAATGGGATGAACTTATTAATTATTTTTCCCAAGCAAGAATGTATAGACTGTCAGGTAAGGGGTGGAGTATTAGAGAAACCAGATTTTTGGGTAGATTAGAAATTGCTTCTTAAAACAAATGAAATGAGTCGAATATTTTTCATATTACTGATCTTAACGTTCAATCAGCTTTTTGCTCAAGGAAATGCTGATCAGCAGACTATAAAAACTCCTGCTTACGCCGAAGAAGAAGTTAAACTATTCACAGATCGTGATTTATATTTAAGTGGAGAAAGGATATGGTTTAAAGCACATTGTCTTTACGCAAATTTTCATTTAGAGCTTGAATTGAGTAAAGTTTTATACGTAGAATTATATAATGAAGCATCCAATTTAAAACAAAAATATTTTATCAATAATGGCATTTCTTCCGGAAGCATCCATATTCCTAAAGATTTTAAAACAGGCAATTATTATTTAAGAGCCTACACACAATATCTTAAAAACTTTAATGCTGACTTCTACTTTACAAAAATCATTTCAATTATTAATCCAAATGAACCACTCATAAAGGAGGAAAAAAAAGCAGTTAATGATTCCGAAAACAAACAGCAGATTGAATCAATCCCAGATAAAATAAATGAAAGTAAGCTTCTGCTACTAAATACAAACAAAGAACAATTCGGAAAAAGAGAATTAATAACTTTAACCATTGAGCCGGCAATTGGTGAGCTAAAATCACCGTTAAATTTATCAGTGTCGGTGGTAAAAAAAGGCACAATTCTAAACACAGACTTATTAAGATTAAATACTAAGTCTGAAATTGAAAATTCAAATTTAATTATCAAATGGATTCCGGATATAAGAGATGTTAGTATAAGTGGAATTGCCTATTATAAAAATACCAAGAAGCCCGTTTCTAATTTGTCCATTTACATTTCGGCATTTAAAGATCCGGCTCAAATTCATATTATTAAAACAAAACAAAATGGTGATTTTATTTATTCGCTGAATAGTTTAAAAGATCGTCAGGATATTTTTATAGGCTTTCGATCAGAAAACGACGAAGAAATTGAGCTCCAGATAAACAATGATTTTTCAACTTCTTTCTCTAATTTTAAACCCATTCCACTATCAATTGATTCGAGTTATAGATTATTAATAGAAGAAATGAATATTAATCATCAGGCCGGAAACATTTATAAAACAGATCCGGGCTTATCCGAAATTGCAGCAGAGCCGCTTCCCTTCAATTTCATTAATCCACCAGTTTCTGTTAATCTTGACAAATACATTAATACACCAACCTTAGAAATGGTGTTTAATGAACTAATACCCAGATGTATTGTAAACAAGAGACAGGGTAGCTATTTTTTAACTGTAGTAAATGATGCAGAAAACCTACTTTATAAGGATCCGTTGGTGTTAATTGATAATATTCCAATATTTGACATGAATGAGTTAATGAAAATTAATCCCTCTCAAATTGAGAAAATTGCATGTTATCCATTGCCATTTATTTTAGGCGATAACATTATTGAAGGCCTCGTATTAATTAACACTCGAACAGAAAATTTCGGAGATATACAAATGCCCGAAGGTTCTGTATTTATAAATTATCAAACAATTTCAACTTCAAATAGGTTTGAAGCACCTCTTTATGATTCTGAAGACAGAATTAAGAGCAGGTTAGCTGATTTTAGGACTACGCTTTATTGGAATCCTCAATTGGTATTAGCTGATAAAAAAACCATACAATTTTATAGCTCTGATCACAATTCTGAATATGATGTAATCGTTATGGGATTTTCAGGAGATGGAAATTATTTTTATGGCAAAACATCTTTTAGCGTAAAGATGGAATGATTAAGATGAATTTATCTACATAAAAAACATTTAAATTTTATCATAGGGTAAATATTGGATAGAACCATCTAAATAAATAATTGTATTTTAACATGCGACATTTTCATTGTTTTGGAATCAATTAACGCGGATTCCAGGCAAAATTGAATTCCGAAAGTTTTTTTTAAATTTGAAAGATGAATATTGGCTGTGTTTTTCTTAAAAAATCATTTCTGATTATAGGAGTCCTATGTTCTATATTTAGTTATGGCCAACAAATAGTTCCGGTTACTAATAATGAAATCATTCGCATTGCTGAAATTATGTACGGAACAGACGATCGTTTGGTTAACGGCATGATTAGCCAATTTTATGCCCCCAAAGCAGAAGGTCATCCTTTTTTTCTGAGTAATGATTGGCAAAAGGGAAATATTTTTAGCTCTGGAGCCAGGTTTAAGGAGGTAACCCTAAAATACAATATAGAAAGCGATGACATTTACTATATAAATCGCCAACAGGCATCAATAATTGTTCTAAACAAATCAATCATTGATTCTGTTTCAATTGACAATCATTTGTTTGTCAATTCAAATAAACTAAACATCAAAAACCCAATTGGATTTATTGAACTATTATACCAAGGTAATTTGGCTTTGTTTCTAAAATACAAGATCAAAAGTGGGACTAAACATACAGATTCATATGAATACATAAAATATTACGAGCCAAAAACAACCATTTATCTATTAAAAGACTCACAATTAATTAGCATAAAAAGCAAAAAAGATCTTCTTACTGAATTCTCTCCTTACCAAAAGGAAATTACAACATTCCTGCATCAAAATAAAATTAATTTTCGAAACGCTGACCATAATCAATTATTACAAATAATAAAATATTGTGACGAGCTATATTCCAAATAGAAAACTTTTAATTCTTTTAACTATTTTAATCTATGCAATAGTTTATTCAGATCATATTTATGGTCAATCACAGATTATTGTAACAAAAGAAGATCATCATTCTTCATGGGATAATTTTGTTAAGCATATTGAAAAGAAAAATAATATTCGATTTTATTATGAAAAGAATCTAATTCCGGAATTCGATTTACATTTCAAGAATGACTCAACTTTTTTGGAACAAATACTACAAGATAATTTTAAAGAACTGGGGATTCTAATTGCAATCGACCATCATGGAAATGTTTTCATGACTAAAGAGGATTCAATTAATACTGAATTGCCTTCAAATTTTTTCCACATCCCAGTTGCGCATCAAAAAACTCAGTCTGAAGATACTGAAAAGGTTAAGAGTGAAAATGATTTTCTGAAAACAACCAATGAATTTTTTGCAGAGACAATAATAATTGGAACCAGAGAAAAAGGGGCGAATAAAAAAAAGGCAACAATTAGTGGGTACGTGAAAAACTCAAAAACAGGATTACCTGTGGTAGGCGCAACAATATTTCAATCTGATCAAGGGATTGGGGTTAGTGCTGATGAAAAAGGATATTTCAAGTTAGTAATTGATAAAGGGAAACATGTACTTAAAATAAACAGTGTAAGTACCATTGAACAAAAAATTGAAGTAGATGTGTTATCAGATGGAGATCTGAACATTGAAGTATTAGATGAACTCTTTTTACTTGAAGGTGTTATCATAAGTGCAGAGAAATACAGTAAGGTGAGGGGAACCTCAATGGGTCTCGAGCGAATTCCAATGATAGCAGTTAAAAAAGTTCCTTTGGTGTTTGGCGAACGGGATGTTTTAAAAATTGCCTTACTTCTCCCGGGTGTTCAAACTGTTGGAGAGGGATCATCTGGATTTAACGTAAGGGGAAGTCCAACAGATCAAAACATATTTTATCTTAATAATGTCCCGATTTATAATACTTCTCATGTGGCCGGATTTTTCTCGGCATTCAACTCTGATGCAATAAGTGAGTTTTCATTGTACAAAAACTATATTCCAATAAACTATGGAGGAAGACTGGCTTCTGTATTTGATGTTGAAGCTAAACAAGGATCCATGCAAAAAACAAAGGTTAACGGAGGAATTGGATTAATTACCGGACGAATACTTGCAGAGGGGCCAATAAAAAAAGATACCAGTAGTTATCTTCTCGCCTTCCGATCAACTTATTCTAATTGGGTTCTAAGTATGGTGGATGATATAGAAATTGGGCGAAGTAAAGTTAATTTTGCAGATCTGATTGCCAATTTAAGTTTCAACATAAATGAACGCAATCAGCTCAATATATTTTCTTATGTGAGTAATGATGGAATGAATTTGGCAACTAAGTCTAAATATGATTACCAAAATATTGCTGCTTCTATCAATTGGAAACACTATTTTAAAAACAATCACAACTTTGAAACTAGTATTGCTCATAGCAATTATGCTTTTACTGAAGAAAACACAGAAGTTTTAAGCTTTGCATACAAACACTTAAACAAGATTATGCATAGCGAGATTAATGCCAGGTTTAACCTAAATCTTGATAAAAATCACAAACTCATTATCGGGACGAATTCTGTACTATATAATATTGATCGGGGTAATCCTGTTCCATTAAATGAAGAAAGTAATTTTATGCCCATTTCTTTAGGATCAGAGAAAGGCATAGAATCTGGAATTTATTTAAGTGATGAATGGGAAATATCTCCTGAATTAACCATTAATGGAGGTATTAGATATAATCGCTATACCTATTTAGGGCCTCAAAAAGTATATACTTATCTTGATGGTTACCCTAAATCTGAAAGCAGTATTCAAGATACTTTATTTTTTAGTAAAAATAAATCAATTAAAAGTCATCAAGGATTGGATTACAGATTTGCCGCTAATTATATGGTTACTAAGGACCTTTCATTCAAGATAGCATTCAATCGACTTCATCAGTACATGTATATGCTTAGTAACACTGTTGCAATTGCCCCAAATTATAAATGGAAATTAACCGATTATAATACAGAACCAATGGTAGGAGATCAATATTCGGTGGGCATGTATTCAAACTTCCCGGCATTTCGTATTGAATTATCCATTGAAGCTTATTATAAAAAAATTCAAAATTTAGTTGAATTAAAGAATGGAGCAAGCTTATTCTTAAATGAATATGTGGAGAGAAGCACATTACAGGGGAAATTAGACGCCTATGGCATAGAATTAATGCTTAAAAAGCCATATGGGAAAACTACCGGGTGGATTAATTACACTTACTCGAGTAGTCAGGTGATCGTTGATAGTGACATCCAAGAAAACAGAATTAACTTCGGGAACCCCTACCCATCAAATTTTGATAAGCCCCATGCTTTAAATTTTGTAATAAATAGAGATTTCTCAAAGCGATTCAGCATGTCGGCTAATTTTGTATATGCCACCGGAAGACCAATTACCCTCCCTACTTCTTTGTACTATTATAAAGGGATTAAATACCTGAATTATTCGAAACGCAATGAATATCGAATACCCGATTATATCAGACTAGATCTTTCCTTCAGCCTGGAGGGGAACTTAAGAAGGCACAAGCTGGCTCACGGTTATTGGAGTTTTTCTATTTATAACGTATTGGGGCGAAAAAATGCTTATTCAGTTTACTTTAAGAAAGAAGAAGATCAAATTAAAGGGTATAAGTTCAGTGTTTTTGGTTCGCCAATTTATTCTTTAACTTATAATTTTAAATTAGGGAATTATGACAATTAAGCTTTTGAAATTACATAAGGTCGCTGTAATTACAATGTTTCTATCATTATTTTTCACAGTTTCTTGTATAGAAGAATTTGATATTGTGGTAAAGGAAGATTATGAAAACAGACTGGTTATTGAAGGGAAAATTACTAATTTACCCGGTCCTTATACTGTTAAACTCTCAATTTCCGGTTCAATTAACGAGACAGAATTCATTCCGGTAAGCAGTGCAATAGTAAAAATTATTGATAGCGATGGAAATTCAGAAACACTATCTGAAATTGAAGATGGAGTCTACCAGACAGCTGAAAATGGGATACGTGGCATGGTAGGAAGAAGCTATAAGCTTTTTGTTAAAACATCCAACGAAAAACAATATGAATCGAGATTTGAAGAATTATTAGCTCCGGTTGGGATAGAGTCTTTAACTGCAAATCTAGAATCGCCCTATGCTAAAAATTTGTATAACACAGATCCGAACACTGATCATGATGATGGTTATCAATTTTATGTTACAACTGCTAGTTCTGATAAGGATAAAAATTATTATTATTGGCAATTTGATGAAACATGGGAAATTCGCTCTTTTTATAAACCCTCAAGAATTTATGACCCATATGGAGGTCCAAATCATACAGGTAGATATTATACCCCAGCATCAATTGACACTTTATTTTATTGTTGGAAATCTATGGAAAATAAATTATTTACTGCCAGTACCGCTCATTTAAATTCATCAAAAATTATTAATCTGCCATTAAATTTCGTATCTGTTCATAGTGAAATGCTTAAATATAAATACAGCCTATTGCTTACGCAATATACAATTTCAGAAAATGCCTACAATTTTTTGAATGAACTCATCAATCAGGAAGACGGCCTGGAAGGATTATACACAAAACAGCCCTATCAAATTCGAGGAAATGTATATAATATTAACGATAATGAAGATGCTGTACTGGGATATTTTATTGTAGCCAGCACAACTGAGGGTGCTCGACTAACAGTAACGAAACCACCTGAAATAAGATCAAGATGGAATATGAATTGTAAGGGCGATGATTTCCCAATATTGCTCGGACAAGATTTACAAATTAAACTAAATCAGGGTCGCGGACCTTATTATTTAGCTAAAGTTACGTATACAGCTTACGGTGGAATGTCCGGTGACATCCCCTATCTAAAAACTGATGAAACACTCCCGCCTGTCGAATGTATAGATTGTACATCTAGAGGTGGAGTGCTTACAAAACCTGATTATTGGGATAAGTAACAAAAACTAACATGTTTTATAAACTTATAAACTAATGAAAAAGCTAATAAAAATTGTAATTATTGTTTTACTACTGTTGGCTTTTGAAACCACTAAATCGCAAGTAAAAATAAATAGAGGTGTTCTGCCTAATGAGCCAATTGAAAAAATAACTATAAACACCGATAGAAATTTTTATTTAAGCGGAGAACGAATTTGGTTTAATGCACATATAAATAGTAAAAATAAAGCCGATAGTGTTATTAGCAAGGTTTTATATGTTGAACTTTTTAATCATTCAAAAAGTGCACTTGTTAGGCATAAGTTTAAAATCGAAAATGGATTTTCCGAAGGGACAATTGAAATTCCAAAAATATTTTTATCAGATAATTATTTCTTAAGAGCCTATACACAGTTGCTAAGAAATTATCCTCCCGAAACTTATTTTACGTCATTGCTTACTATTATTGATCCAACAAAACCGCTACCTTTAAATGCCACAGAATTAAGTACAAATCAAATTGACCTCATTCCAGAATTTGGTTTTTTATTAGACGGAATTGGTTCAAAAATTGCTTTTCGAGTTCACAATCATGTGAACCTTATCAAAAGCATATCAATTATTGATAATCAAAGAAACGTTATAGCAAACCCTCCCTTTACAAAAAATGGCATGGGATTATTCGAAATAACACCGCAAAAAAATGTGAAGTATTTTTTAAGTCTCATATACTCAAACAACGACACCATTACGAAGCCTCTACCCATTGCCCATTCTGAAGGAATCACAATTAAAAATATAAGAGAAGAAACTGATGAATATATCGTGAGCTTTACTCAAAAATTTTCGAATCCTATTGAAAGGTCAAAAAACGAATATCAACTTCATATATCCTCCGAGACCAATAAGATTATTCATAAGACGCAGATTACTTTATTGAATGAGACTACTAATTTCAAAATTCAAAAACAGATTTTAAGCCCTGGGCTTAATCATTTAAGTCTTAAAAATTCTTCGGGAAATACAATGATCAACTTTGTGCTTTTTCAAAATGATTCGAATGAATTATTAGTAGAACTTGCGGAAGGAAAACAATCTTTCGGACGAAGAGAACTAATAAACTTGAGAATTAAGCCGAAGATTATTAATTCAGGAACAATTGATAATTTATCTGTCTCGGTAATAAAGAAGGGTGCATATACTAAGCTTCCGGTTCAGATATTTGATAATCCGGAATTACTAAAATCATATCTCATTAATAACGATCAGTTTTTACTGGACGAACTACAAAAAAGCATTTTACAAATTTATTATAACAAATTATTATCATCTAATATTAAAGAAGAACAATCTTCAAATGAAATACCCATTATCTATGAATGGCTACCCGAAATTAGAGATGTAAGCATCAGTGGAATTGTGTACGATAAATTAAGTATGAAGCCTAAATCAAATATCCCAATATTTCTTTCGGTAATTAAAAACAATCCTCAAGTTCATGTTAATAGTAGTAAAAAAGATGGTGAATATATTTTTTCATTGAATAATGTTGAAAGTAATCAAGACATTTTTCTTTGTCCGATTTCTCAATATGCGGATGAATTTGAAATAAAAATTAATAGTGATTTTTCAAATTCTTATCCAAAGTTAGATGCCCTGTCTCTAACGGTAAATGAATCTCATGAATTATTATTGAAAGAAATGTGGATTAATCAGCAAACTAACGATCTATACAAAGTAAAACTATCATCTAAACAAAAACCGAAATATCAGTATCCAATTAATCTGATGCAGCCACCTATTACGATCTTAACATCCGATTTTATTGATCTAAATTCACTTGAAGTAGTATTCAGAGAAATCGTTCCTCACTGCCTGATTCGCAGAAAAAACAATCGTTTGAATATACATCTGGTTGATGTACTTAACTCATTTCAGACTGAAGATCCTTTAATTTTAATTGATAATATCCCGATTTTTGATGATACTGAATTACTGAAAGTCCATCCATCAAAAATTGAGAAAATTGAAGTATATCCTTATAACTTAGTTCTGGGAGAATTCGTTATTGGTGGACTTATCAAGCTCACTACAAACACAATGGATTTTGGGGGTATAGAAATGCCAAAGGGATCAACATTCCTCGAATATCAAGCAATCACTCCTACATATAATTTTACTGCACCCAACTATTCTATTCATGATTCAGGATTAGAAAAAATAGCTGATTTCAGAACGATACTATACTGGAATCCCAGTTTGAATATTTCGAATGATAAGTCAATATCATTTTATTCTTCAGATCATTGCTCCGAATACGATGTAATAATTAGAGGGATTACCAGTGAAGGGAAAAAATATTATGGACAAACTTCATTTACAGTGAAATAATTATTAGCAACCTATTAATATCTAAGTTAAATTGAAACAAGTTAATGGGTTCTTTTGAGGAGTGAATTCGTTTTTTTATCAATTAATTCTTTAACAGTTCGATAAATTCCTTCTACATCAAAGCCACATGCTTTGCTTAGCTCGGCAATTGAACCTTGCTCAATAAATTGATCCGGAATTCCCAGTCTTTTTACCACGAGCTGATAGTTATGATCAGCCATAAATTCCAGTATGGTACTTCCCAATCCGCCAATAATGGTACCATCTTCAACCGTAATAATTTTTGTATAATTTTTGAATATCTTATGAAGTAATTGGCCGTCAATTGGTTTAAGAAAACGCATATCAAAATGCCCGACATGAATCTTTTCTTCTTGTAATTTTTTACAAGCTTTAACAACAGTGTTTCCAACATGGCCTATTGAAATGATGGCTACATTTTCGCCTTCGGCAATTACCCTTCCTTTTCCAATTTCAATTTCGCTAAATGGTGTTTTCCATTCAGGCATTACTCCCCTGCCCCGAGGATAACGAATTGAAAAAGCACCTTGATTTTTTAGTTGAGCAGTGTACATCAAATTACGCAATTCTTCTTCATTCATCGGTGCAGTAACAATCATATTCGGTATGGATCGCAAGTACGAAAGATCAAATGCTCCGTGATGAGTGGCCCCATCTTCACCTACCAATCCACCTCTGTCGAGGCAAAAAATAACCGGTAACTTTTGCAAAGCAACATCATGTATTAACTGATCATATGCGCGCTGCATAAAAGTTGAGTAAATATTACAAAAAGGGATCATTCCTTGTGTGGCTAGTCCGGCCGAAAAAGTAACAGCATGTTGCTCTGCAATTCCAACATCAAAAACCCTTTCAGGCATTTTCTCCATCATCAAGTTTAAAGAGCAACCAGTAGGCATTGCAGGCGTTACACCCACAATTTTATCATTAGCTTCTGCAAGTTCTATGATGGTTCTTCCGAATACGGTTTGATATTTTGGAGCTAATTTTTCTGTGCATATAGTTTGCGTAAGCTCTCCGGTTTTTTTATTAAACGTACCTGGTGCATGATAAAGCGTCTGTTCATTTTCCGCCGATTTTAAACCTTTGCCTTTTTTTGTAATAACGTGCAATAACTTTGGGCCGGGAATATTTTTCAAGTCGGCGAACAAACCGGTAAGTCTTTCAACATCATGCCCATCAACCGGCCCAAAATATCGGAACCCAAAAGATTCAAACAAATTACTCTTCTTTAAAATTGAACCTTTAATTGCACGGTCAATTTGCTGCGCAATACGCTGATGGTTTGGCCCCACGTTAATTGTCACCTTACCTAATAATTTCCAGATAAAATTTTTAAGTCGATTATAGGTTTTTGAAGTTGAAATATCGACCAGATATTCACGTAAGGCCCCTACATTTTTATCAATGGCAATACCATTATCATTTAATATTACCAATAAATTAGACCTGGAAACACCCGCATTATTCAATGCTTCCATCGCCATTCCACCTGTCATTGAACCATCACCTATAACCGCAATATGCTGTCTGTTATTATTTTCGTTCAGTTCAGAGGCGATGGCCATTCCTAATGCGGCCGAAATTGAAGTGGAGGAGTGACCAACCCCAAAAGCATCGTATTCACTTTCGCTCATTTTAGGAAAACCACTAATTCCGTTTTGCTTTCTGTTCAAATGAAACTGATCTTTTCGTCCGGTTAAAATCTTATGTGCATAGGCCTGATGTCCAACATCCCAAATTAAACGGTCGTAAGGGGTGTTATAAGCATAATGAAGGGCAACTGTTAAATCAACAACACCAAGACTGGCTCCAAGGTGGCCAGGATTTGTTGAGGTAGCATCGATAATGAATTCCCTGATTTCAGAACACAGCAAGGGTAGTTCTTGCTCACTTAATTTCCGAAGTTCGGATGGATTATTTATCCGCTTCAAAATCTCACCTGTATATTCTACCATAGTCCTAATATTCTATCGCAAAATTAAAGGAATAAAACGAATAATACGAAAATGTTTAGAAGAATTATAAAAGGCCCAAATCCAGTTTTGCAGCTTCGGATATCATTTCCTGATCCCAGGGTGGTTCAAAGGTAAGTTCCACCTCGGCCACATTCACTCCTTCAATATTTTGAACGGTTTCTTTAACTTCTACGGGCAAACTTTCGGCAACCGGGCAGTTTGGTGCTGTTAAAGTCATAACGATTTTAGCATTGTTAAGATCGTCAATTTTTATTTCATAAATTAAACCCAGCTCATAAATACTTACCGGAACCTCCGGATCAAAAACCGTTTTTAAGGCTTCAATTATTGTATTTTCGAGTTCGATATTTTTATTACCAAATGACATGAGGAGTGATATTATTCAGAATTTGATTCTGATTGTGAAGCTTTGGTTTGATAAGCCAAAGCATAAAGTTTCATTTGTTTAATCATTGAAGTTAAACCATTCGAGCGGTTTGGTGAAAGGTGTTCTTTCAAACCTAACTTCTTTACAAAAAAGAAATCTGAATTCAGAATATCTTCCGGTGTCTGATTATTCATCACTCGAATTAATAAACTGGCAAGCCCTCTTGTTATCACAGCTTCGCTATCAGCACTAAACAAAACTCTTCCGTCTTTGAATTGTGCATGCAGCCAAACTTTGGATTGACATCCAGAAATTAGATTATTATCTGTTTTCAGTGATGGGTCAATTAAAGGTACATCCTTTCCCATCTCGATGATAAAATTGTATTTGTCCATCCAGTCTTCGAAATGGGCAAATTCAGCAATAATCTCATCTTCAATTTTGCGAATGCTTTCTAGCTCCATTTTGTAAAATTTTAGTTGTTAATCAAACATTTTTTTTACTTGTTTGATGGCTTTAATTAGTAAGTCAATTTCTTCAATTTCGTTA
Source organism: Bacteroidales bacterium (assembly GCA_963675215.1). Lineage (GTDB taxonomy): Bacteria > Bacteroidota > Bacteroidia > Bacteroidales. Next base: position 1,225,858 of record OY775914.1, on the reverse strand, counting down.
TACATTGCAAAAGAAGCCCTAATGGTTCCAGGTATTTTAAAATGATCGATGATTGGTTGCGCACAATGATGACCTGTTCGGATGGCAATTCCAAAATGGTCGATAATTGTTCCGGCATCAAAGGGATGAATGTCGCCAATCAAAAATGAAACAACTCCCGCTTTTTGATCTGCCTCTCCAATTAACCTTATTCCTTCTATCTTCTTTAATTCGATGTTTGCATATTTGACTAACTCATTTTCGTGTTGGGCAATCTGCTCGATGCCTATACTTTTGATATATTCTAAAGCTGCATTCAGTCCTATCACCGCCTCAACATTTGGTGTTCCTGCTTCAAACTTAAAGGGGAGTTCGTTGTAGGTTGTATTTTCATAGGTCACCTGATCAACCATTTCACCACCCATTTGGTAAGGAATCATTTCTTCTAAATACTTTTCTTTTCCGTATAAAACACCTACCCCCATTGGGGCATACATTTTATGACCTGAAAAAGCATAAAAATCACAATCCAAAGCCTGAACATCTACTGAAGAATGTGGCATTCCCTGAGCTCCATCAATTAAAACAGGTATATTATTTTCGTGCGCTTTTTGAATGATTTCTTTGATTGGATTAATGCTTCCAAGTGCGTTTGAAATATGAGCTACTGAAACAAGTTTTGTTTTTGGTGAAATCATTTTTTCGAATTCTGAAAAAATAAATTCTCCTTTATCGTTAACGGGTACAATTCTGAGTTTGGCGTTTTTTCGTTTACATAAAACTTGCCAGGGTACGAGGTTTGAATGATGCTCAAGGGCAGATATTATAACTTCATCACCATCTTTTATATACTTTTCGCCAAAAGAATATGCCATTAAATTAATGGAATCGGTAGTTCCTTTGGTAAAGATAACCTCTTGCTTTTCCTTGGCATTGATATAGGCTTGAACATTTTCTCTTGCTTGTTCGTAAGCCACTGTTGCTACCTGGCTTAAATAATGAACACCCCGATGAATGTTTGAATTATCTTGGGTATAGTAATTTACCAGAGCATCTATAACGGCTTGTGGTTTTTGGGTAGTCGCAGCATTGTCCAAATACACTAACTTTTTCCCATAAACTTCTCTCTTTAATATAGGGAAGTCGGCTCTGATTTTTTGGATATCAAACGGATTCATGTACCGCAAATTTACTAAATTTTGCTCATGTCAATATCGAAATGAATTTCTTTTTCAGGACTACCACAATGCAAAACGCAAGTTTCACAAACGGAGAGTTCACCCCGTAAACGCTTTTTAACCATATCGTCAATGCGATTTCGGAGGGCTTCAATTGAAATTTCATTTATAACTTCCGCCGCAAAAGCGTACATCAAGAGCATACGTGCATTATCTTCACTAATACCTCTTGAACGGAGATAAAACATGGCCTCATTATCCAATTGACCAACCGTTGCTCCGTGACTGCATTTCACATCATCAGCATAAATTTCTAAAAATGGTTTCGTATCAATTGAGGCTGTATCAGTAAGTAAAATATTTTTGTTGTTTTGGAAAGCATTCGTACGTTGAGCATCCCTTCGCACTAAAATATGTCCGTTAAAAACACCTTTTGCTTCATCATCTAAAATTCCTTTAAATAGCTCATTACTTGTACAATCAGGTACTTTATGATCGATAAAAACATAATTATCAATATGCTGTTTTTTATCCATCAAATAAACCCCAAACACATCCGCATGCGCACCAGATCCATTTAAGGCAGCATATACATTATTGCGAATCAATCCACCATTTAAAGAAATAGCACTGGTTGAAATATTGGAATGAGCTCCTATCGCGAAAAAGGTAGAATTAATTAGCGTGGATTTATTATTTAGGTTTTGAAGTTTATAATGGTCAAGATTCGCATTTTCTCCAACAAAAACTTCTGTTACTGAATTATTGAAACTTGGTAAATTATTGGTTGAATCATCACATTGAACCATGGTTAAACTGCTGTTATTTCCCAATATTACCATATTACGGTTTTGCACCAACAGATTTTGATCATGATTTACGATGCTGATCATTTGAATGGCTTTTTCAACCTGAACTCCATCCGGTATGAAAATAAATGCTCCATCCTGCGCCATGGCAGTATTTAACGAATTAAGAGCTTGTATTTCTATTCGTTCGCTTTTGTTATAATATTTTTCGATGATCTCGGGATATTGTTTCATGGCTTCTGACAAACTTCCCATGATCACACCATTGGCTAAAGTTTTAAGGCGTTCAGTTCCATTTACAAGCCAACCATTAAATAGCGAAAGGATATCCGTGTCAAAATCATGAACATCACAGACAAAAATTTTATTCAAATCAATATCTTTATCTTGAGGTTTCAGAAACTGATGGTAGTCTTCAGATAAAACCTTTGATAAATCTGTTCCTCTCCACAATTCTTCAGTAACAACAGGAAAACCATTGTTTTTAAAATGATTAATCGCCTCGGCTCTTTTTTGGGTAACAGATTCCAAGTCGTTGACAAAGGCCGTTTCTTTGTTTGCCTCAAAAAGATCAACTAACTTTTTCTCTAATAATATTTGTTCGTCACTTTTATTCATTCTTTGTCGCTTCTAAATGATTAGCGTTCCACTTCTTCTTTAATCCAATCATAACCTTTTTCTTCCAGCTCCATGGCAAGGCCTTTTCCTCCTGATTTTACGATACGGCCATCAAATAATACATGAACAAAATCAGGTTCAATATAATCGAGTAAACGTTGGTAGTGCGTAATAATCATAAAAGCATTTTCAGGTTTTTTCAACATATTCACCCCATTGGCAACAATTCTTAATGCATCAATGTCGAGGCCCGAATCTGTTTCATCTAAAATAGATAAAATAGGTTCGAGCATGGCCATTTGAAAAATTTCATTCTTCTTTTTCTCTCCACCTGAAAATCCTTCATTTACTGAACGATTTGTGAGTTTAGAGTGAATCTCAACCATTTTTTTCTTCTCATCCATCATTTTGAGGAATTCGCTGGCTGGCATTGGCTCTTTACCTTGATATTCTCGGTGTTCATTCAAAGCCGTTCGCATAAAATTAGTCATGCTTACTCCCGGAATTTCAACCGGATATTGAAAACTTAAAAAGATTCCTTCTTTGGCCCGAACTTCAGGTGCCATTTCAAGAATATCTTTTCCCTGATAAATAATCTCTCCTTCGGTAATTTCGTAGCCTTCTCGACCGGTAATTGCCGCAGCTAATGTGCTTTTTCCAGTTCCATTTGGGCCCATAATTGCATGCACCTCACCGTGATTTATTCCAAGGTTTAATCCTTTAATGATTTCTTTACCGTTTATCGAAACATGTAAATCTTTAATATTCAACAACATTCTTAATGTATTTTTTATATGATTAACCTACACTTCCTTCAAGTGTAATTTGCAGTAATTTTTGTGCCTCTACGGCAAATTCCATCGGGAGTTTATTCAACACTTCTTTAGCGTATCCATTCACAATTAATCCAATGGCATTTTCAGTATCAATTCCTCGCTGATTACAATAAAATAATTGATCTTCTGATATTTTTGAAGTGGTAGCTTCATGCTCAACGATGGATGATTTATTATCCGTTGTGATGTAAGGGAAAGTATGGGCACCACATTTATCTCCTAAAAGCAGCGAATCACATTGTGAAAAATTTCTTGCATTCTCAGCTCGTTTTGTGACCTTAACCAAACCACGATAACTATTGTTACTAAATCCTGCCGAGATGCCTTTCGAAATGATGGTACTTTTGGTGTTTTTTCCAATATGTATCATTTTACTCCCTGTATCGGCTTGCTGATAATTATTTGTAACTGCTACAGAGTAAAACTCACCAACAGAATTATCCCCTAATAAAATGCATGAAGGATATTTCCATGTAATGGCCGAACCGGTTTCAACCTGGGTCCAAGCTATTTTTGAATTAGCTCCTCTACACATACCTCGTTTGGTTACGAAATTATAGATCCCTCCAACACCTTCTTTATTCCCCGGATACCAGTTTTGAACGGTTGAGTACTTAACTTCAGCATTTTCCATTGCAACGATCTCAACGATGGCAGCATGAAGCTGATTTTCATCACGCATCGGAGCGGTACAACCTTCCATGTAACTGACATATGAATTATCTTCGGCAATGATCAAAGTACGTTCAAATTGACCGGTGTTAGCTGCATTGATTCTGAAATAGGTTGAAAGTTCAATCGGGCATCTCACTCCTTTTGGAATATAGCAAAATGAACCATCACTAAAAACTGCAGAGTTAAGAGCTGCAAAATAATTATCGGTATAAGGAACCACAGAGCCCATATATTTTTTCACCAGTTCAGGATGATTTTGAACGGCTTCACTAAATGAGCAAAAGATGATTCCGTGTTTTGAAAGTGTATCTTGAAAAGTAGTTTTTACTGAAACACTATCGATAACTGCATCAACAGCTACCCCGGAAAGTCTTTTTTGCTCTTCCAAAGAAATTCCCAATTTATTAAAAGTGTCCAACAATTCAGGGTCAACCTGATCCAAACTTTCCAATTCAGCTTTCCTTTTAGGAGCTGCATAAAAAATTATTTCCTTATAATCGATTGGCGGAATATCTAAATGAGCCCAATTTGGTGTCTTCATTTTTAACCAATATCGGTATGCCTTCAATCTCGATTCCAGCATAAATTCAGGCTCATTCTTCTTTGCAGAAATAAATCGTATCGTATCTTCGGTTAAGCCAATGGGAGCAGTTTCTGTTTCAATATCAGTTACAAATCCGTACTTGTACTCACCCTGCGTAACCTCATCCAATATATTGTTTTTCTCTTTACTCATCTTTAATCAATATTGCATCTTATTTGTATTAAGTTTAAATAAGAATAGGCCAGCAAAGATAAATAAAATAAGCCAGAAAATTAAAAAATGATCCCGATATAATTCATAATTTTGCTGCCCATTTTAAAAATGTTAATTTTATTAAAAATCTAGCACTAACAAGCCCTAAAAAACACAAAATATGATTGAGCAAGAAAGCAGTCGAACCGAATTATCAGCACTCGGAGAATTCGGATTAATTGATCATCTGACAAAAAACATCATTATTAAAAACGAGAATACCATAAAAGGTGTTGGTGATGATGCGGCTGTGCTAAAAGCTGGAAATAATCTGATATTAATTTCTACTGATTTACTAACTGAAGGCGTTCACTTCGACCTTACTTACACTCCCTTGAAACATCTTGGGTATAAGGCGGCAATTGTAAACTTTTCAGATATCGCAGCAATGAATGGTTCACCTAAACAAATCACAGTGGGCATTTCAGCTTCGAATCGGTTTTCGGTTGAAGCACTTGAAAGTCTTTATGAGGGAATACATCTGGCCTGCGAAAAATATGGTGTTGATTTAATTGGTGGGGATACTACCTCTAGTGCCAGTAATTTATTCATCGCAATTACCGTAGTTGGAGAAGTTGCTGAAAAAGATATCACTTATAGAAGTACCGCAAATCAAAATGATTTAATCTGCGTTAGCGGTGATTTAGGTGCTGCCTATATGGGTTTATTATTGCTTGAACGAGAAAAAGAGGTTTATAAAGCTGACCCGAATATGCAACCCGAATTAGAAGGTTATGATTATATTCTTGAGCGGCAACTAAAACCGGAGGCGCGTGTTGGGGTAGTTAAAATGCTTAAAGAAATTGGTATTAAGCCAACATCCATGATCGATATTTCAGACGGTTTGGCATCTGAAATAAAGCATATTTGCAAAGAATCGAAATTAGGTTGCCAGATTTATGAAGATAAAATCCCTATTGATGTAACCACGATTAATATGGCTGAAGAATTAAAGATTGATCCCACCATTGCAGCATTGAGTGGAGGTGAAGATTATGAATTACTTTTTACGATCAGTCAAACCGATTATGATAAAATTAAAACACTTGATGGGATTAGTGTTATTGGGCATATGACAGAAATCAATGAAGGCGAAAATTTAATCAGTAGATCCGGAACCTCAATCGAATTGAAGGCTCAAGGCTGGGATGCCATGAAAGAAAATGATTAATAATTACCAAACAATTTGAAATTCGCAAATCCATACATCGATCATTTAAAAAAGATCATTAAATCCTTACCTGGTAAGCCTGGTGTTTATCAGTATTACGATAAAGATGGGATTATTATTTATGTTGGAAAAGCAAAACATGTAAAAAAAAGAGTTTCATCCTATTTCAACAAAGATCAAACTGCGAGCGGCAAGGTCGGGATTTTGGTTAAGAAAATTGCTGATATCAAATTCATTGTGGTTGAAACTGAATTTGATGCCCTCTTGCTTGAAAACAATCTGATTAAAAAATATCAACCTCGTTACAATGTCCTTCTCAAGGATGATAAAACTTTTCCTTGGATCTGCATTAAAAATGAACGTTTTCCACGTATTTTTCCGACCCGACAATTGGTGAAGGATGGCTCAATATATTTTGGGCCTTATGCATCAGTTCCCATGATGAAAACATTATTGGATTTAACAAAACAGCTTTATCCCCTTCGAAATTGCAATTACAATTTAACTGAAGCAAACATCAATCAGAAAAAATTTAAGGTATGCCTGGAGTATCACATCGGCAATTGTCTTGGCCCATGCATTGGAAAAGAAACGAAGGAAGAATACGATCAAAAAATTAGTGAAATTACCAATATCATAAAAGGAAATATCGGAACAGTTGCTGAGCAACTCAGAAAATTAATGGTCACTTATGCCAAAAAAGAGGCTTTTGAGAAAGCACAAATTGTTAAAGAAAAACTTGAATTACTGGAACGATATAAAAGCAAATCTACTGTTGTCAATCCCAAGATTGACAATGTTGATGTTTTTTCAATTATAGTAGACGAACATTCGGCATTCGCTAATTTTTTAAAGGTGGTGGATGGAGCCATAGTTCAAGGGCATTCAATGGAAATTAAGAAAAAACTAAATGAAAGTGCTCCGGAACTTTTAGCTATTGCCATTGCTGAGTTGCATCAACGTTTCGATAGCGATGCAAAGGAAATGATAATTTCACATGATATCAAGCTTGAAATTCCTGGTGTTAAATTCATCATCCCACAACGTGGCGACAAGAAAAAATTACTTGAGTTATCGCAAAGAAATGCGAAATATTACAAGTTAGATAAAATGAAACAAAAATCATTGATTGACCCCGAACGCCATTCAAAACGGATTCTCAATCAACTGATGCAAGATTTGAGATTGAAGGAATTACCTGTTAGAATTGAATGTTTCGACAATTCAAATTTACAAGGTGATTATCCGGTGGCAGCCATGGTTTCGTTCAAAAATGCAAAACCCGATAAAAAAGAATATCGTCATTACAATATTAAAACCGTTGAAGGGCCCGATGATTTTGCCTCTATGCAAGAAATAATACTAAGGCGTTACAAACGTTTAATTGATGAGAAAAAAGAACTTCCTCAACTCATTGTAGTTGATGGGGGAAAAGGGCAGTTAAGTGCCGCACTTAAAAGCCTTGACGAACTTAAATTGAGAGGGAAAATCTCAATCATCGGTATAGCTAAAAAGCTTGAAGAAATATATTTCCCGGGAGATTCCATTCCACTTTATATTGATAAAAAATCCGAAAGTCTTAAAATCATTCAGCAATTGCGTGATGAAGCCCACCGCTTTGGAATAACACATCATCGGAATCAAAGAGAGAAAGGCACCATAAAATCAGTTTTAACCGAAATTGAAGGAATTGGTTATGCAACTGCACAGAAGCTTTTATGGAAATTTAAATCCGTAAAGAAAATAAAATCAGCAAAGCCTGATGAAATTACCGCTGTAATTGGAAATGCAAAAGCACAAATCATCATCAACTATTTTACAAAAAAGGCATAAAAAAATCCCCTCGCTAATGGCAAGAGGATTTATATTTTATGTTAAAGTACAGATTTTACTGTAATGTAAATCGAACAGGTAAGTTAAACTGAACCCTTACTGGTTTGTTTCTTTGTTTCCCAGGAATCCATTTTGGCATGCGCTTAACAACTCTAACAGCCTCTTCATCACAACCACCACCGATTCCTCGATTAACTTTGATGTCAGTTACTGAACCATCCCTTTCCACAACGAAGGTAATATAAACCATCCCTTGTATCCCACTTTCACGTGCCATGGTTGGGTATTTTATATTATCGTACAGAAACTTCATCATTTCCGATTGGCCTCCGGGAAATTCAGGCATGGCTTCAACGACAGCAAAAATATGATCTTCTTTAATTTCTGCTTCTTCTTCCATTTCAATAGGAACGTATTCTTCAATTTCAGTAGTTTCAGAAGCTTCTGCATCAATTTCGATTTCATCTTCAATCTCAACTTCGTCTTCAACAATATTAATAACTGTTGTTTGTTTTGGAGGTGGAGGTGGAGGTGGCTTCACCTTTTGCTCAGTTACCGGAATAATTTCTTCAATTATGTCAACAGCTTCTCGTGTTCCTAAATCTAATTCTCTCTTTTCATAACTTTTATACTCAAACGCTACAAATACGAGAGATAACGCGATTACCAAACCAAATTGCATAAATAGCATTCTTTTTGATTCGAGATCTGCTTTTGGGGTCTTTTTTGCATCCATGATTGACGTTTTATAGTTGATCTATAATTATTTAAAATCGTTCGCTAAAATATTAAAAAAACCTTTTGGTTTCTCATTTTATTTGCTTTTTTTTTGTAGCCATTAAATAGATGGTTAATCCTGCCATACACCCTATCACATTAGCTACAAAATCATAAATATTTCCATTTCTGTTAATGAACAATGTATCTTGCAATACTTCTGTCAAACCTGCAAATATTATGCCAATAAGCAATAAATAGATTAAAACGCTAACAGGTAACCTCTCTAATTTCAGCTGTTTTGAGGTGCTTTTTATTAATAAATAAAAATATATTGCGAATAAAAAAAAGTGGGCCAGTTTATCTGACCCAATCCAATCCCATAAATTTCCAACCTTCGGCATCTCCGCTACAGGAATTCCTGTTAAGATCAAAATAATCAATGACCATGCTAAAACAGGCCAGTAGTTTTTTAGCATCATTAGGGAGTGCAAAACAGGTATTGGTTTACTGCTTGAAACAAAGCTTATGCTTCGGTTAACTCTTTGTATTGCGCTGCCGTAAGCAATGAGTCAAGTTCAGTTGAATCAGCAATTTTTATTTTAATAATCCAACCTTCACCATAAGGATCCTGATTAACTTTTTCCGGAGTTGCTTCAATTTCTTCATTAAACGCAATCACTTCACCACCGATTGGCATAAACATATCTGAAACAGTTTTTACTGCTTCAATTGTACCAAAAGCCTCTTCGGCTGCTAATGTTTCATCAACTGTTTCTACTTCAATAAAAACGATATCTCCAAGCTCTTTTTGTGCAAAATCGGTAATTCCAATGGTTGCTTCATCGCCTTCTACCAAGATCCATTCATGATCTTTAGTATACTTTAAATTTTCTGGTATATTCATTGCTTATTTATTAAAATTATTGTTGCGCCAAAAGTACAATTTTTTAAGAAGGAAGAATATCAGAAATAATTTAAAAACTGTCTAAATTACTTTCAGCCTTATTAATTCAGCATGAACCTTAAGCTAATTCCACCATTTGTTGTTGAATTTGGATATTGATTACTAACAAATGGGTTGTTTATCACTTTATCAAAAAATAAGCGGACATTAAATTTTTGATTAACCATATAATCGGCTGAAGTATTAATTGAGATAATCTTTTGCCCTGCCGAAATTTGATTAATCCCTTCATCAATTCTGCGGAGAGTTGTTTTATTACTTCTCATGGAGAAGTCCGCTTTCAAATTCAAATCACTGCTCATTCTTCTTGAAGATTGCCCACCACCGGGCACTCTCATCGTGAAGCCTACATCCTTTATCCGATAGCCTATTCCCACTATAATTTCTTTACTCTTCACTTCAACCATTTGATTATTTGCAAAACTGAATGATAGGTTTCTTGATTTTTTAATTTCTATTTTAGTAGTCATGCTGTTTTGCATAATCACATCAATACTTATAAGCGGGGCAAATTGTTCACTAATTGAAACCTGCGAAATATCATATTCCGGAATATAATTTTCACCATCAACATTTAGTGTAGCTGGATAGCCATTGAGCATTTGTCGTCCCACAGTTGATACAAAATTACCAACATTATATGACGCACGATAAGCGTGCACAATGGTAATGTTTCTGAAAATCTTTTGTAAGGCCTCTATTTTCGTAAGACCGGTGAAAGTCACTCTCCAATTTGGAAGTGGGATTCTGGGAAATTTGGAAAGAGTCATTTTCTTTGGATCTTTTCCGGTATAGGCAGCCAATAAAGAATAGAGTAAAACATCCTGCGAAGCAGGACCATATCCTAGTGGGTATCTCACCTCATTCCCGTTAACTGAGTCAGCCACAAATGTTTGTCCGGAATAATTTGGATTTTCTTCGGCCAATCGATAGGCAATAATTTCACGATTGGCTTTAAATTTTTCAAAATTCTCCGAGATATTGTCTGCTAGTTCCTTATTAAAGGCAGATGACCACGCAATTGTTGACATGCTGAAACTTCCGTTATCGACCGGAGAATATGAATGGAAAACACCATCGCCATCTGCCCTAAAATATTCAGAATGATTAATTGAATAAGCCCGGTCTGCATTTAGCTCAACTTTAAAACCCGGAAATGGCTCAACCGTTGCCCGCATTGTTAAATTAGTGGTTGATTTGGTTGCATATGGTTGATTTAATAAAGTATCAACCGACAGCCAACCATATCTTACAGCATCATTTCTAATATCTCTTTGGTCACCAAAAACAAAACCAATACCAGGTGCTAAAGTACTTGGTTGATCATTGCCGATATCAGTATTGGAATGGTATTTCCATGAATTACCAAAGGAAGTCGGTTCTGGATAAAAACCAGGAATATAGGTACCTTTAATTTCTGAATAATTAAAAGAGGCTCTTTTTACACCCATCAGAATTTTCAACATATTATCTGCAACCAATTTTAAATAATTCACTCGATTTTTAGGTTTTGCATCTTCCTCACCTTGCATCACCTCCTTCTGCAAATCTTGACCGGCTACTTTCCGGGCTCTACTCTGAACACGCCTTTGAGGTTGGTTCAATGCCTTAAAATATGGTATTTTTTCATAAAATTTTACGAAATTAAAATCTCCGGTAAATTGAATTTGTGCCGAATTTTCAATTTGGTTTCCAAATTGCTCCTGAATTGATCGAGGTGACGCTCCCCAATTAAAATTACTTTGATAATTTATTTGAGAACTGATCCAATCTACAATTGGAATTTTTTGAAGAGGAAGGGTATAGTTGGCCTGCAAAATTTGGTTATACCTATTGATACTTCCCAGCCTTCCAATTTCCTTAAAAATTTCAGATCTGTAAGCACTATACTCCTCATCTCCCTTTTCGGGATTACCTTGTGGTTCATCAATATACGCTGTGGCGTTTGCCCTGAAATCGACTCTTAACGATTGAGATAAATCATACTTTACATTATAATTCCTATTCCAATCCCACTTTTTCATATAAAAAGTTTCCATGGGAACATCACCTCTGCTTTTATTTCTGAGTGTGCGTTGATTATGTTCACGGAACATATCTGTTCTGAATGAAATTAATTTAGGTGCTAAGAAAAAATTAAAATCCTGGATAAGCTTTAAATACTTTGATTTGCTTAAAAATTTCGATTTCCCAAATGGTTTTATCGGTTTCGGATTATTAGAAAAATTATATCCAAATCCACCCCTGTATGCCTTTTTCATGTCATACTCAACATCGATATTGCGCGAATAAATTTCAGAATAGGCATAAGACAGGCTTAGATTTTCAACATCATAAACCTTACTCTTTCCTCCATTTACTTTGTCTTTACGAACGTTCATAAAATTTAAATTCTTTCTTTGTACATAATCGACTGTAATTTTAGTTAAGGAATCACGCTGATCCTGTGTATCAAAAGAATCCAACTCATCTTTGAGTTTTATATCGGGGTCGAGTGGGTTGAACTGAGGCGTACTCTGTGTTTCAGAATAATCAAAGTGGAAAGGTATTCGAATCCCTGATTTTTCAGGAAAGAACTTACCCAATTCCATGTCAGTACTAAAATCAATAGCGGTTATTGCTTCACGGGAAGTTTCATTAACCCTTTGCTCAATGCTTCCAAACCCTGCTGAATTATGACTTCCCATGAATGTTACCCGACCTAAATCGGCAAGGTTTGCTGAAATTCGAGCCGTAGCTGCCCAACCACCTTTGTTGCTAAAATCGGTGAGTCGCATTTCATTCACCCAAACTTCCGCACTTTTTGGCAATCCATCATCTCCGGCTGCTGAGTTAACTTGTTCAGGATTTCTTATTCCAACTAAAATCGCTTTAACATCACTGATACTAGGCATTCCGATTACAGTCACTTTTGCATTCCCATCGTAAACTACATATGGAGTTGAATTACTAAGATTAGAATTTGGATCACGCATGGCGATATTACGTTGTTGCTTGATATCAACTAGTTTCTCCAGATCAATACTAAAACTGTTATCTTCAGGCCAAATAGCATCCGGATCCGCAGCAGATGTTCCCCAGGGCGTAAAATTTAATGGGATTTCATACTCATAATAATTTTCAGAAAAATCAGCACCAAAACGCATAAAAATACTTAATTCTCCTGTTTGAAGCTCTTCTGATTCAATCATTTTTTCAGCATGAACAAACATCCTAAGGTTTTTATATTGCCTGAAGTCGAAATCAGTGGTTTTATAAACGCCTCTTGCATCACCGTCTTCTAAATTATCAACCTTTAAAACCATCGATTGCTCATTCCTTCGAATAATATCTGTAGTTGCAATATTAATTTCCCGCTCAATTCCGGGTGGAACAACATAAGGTACCGGATAACGCTTTCCGTTTTCTTCGATATTAACTGCAGAAACATCAAAGGTAGTTTCACTCTGCAGGTCAATTGGTACCGTTGCTTCCATTCCTGGTAATAACGAATTATTAAATCTTCGCCATTCTCCACGCACAAGCTCAAGGGTTGCAAATCGAAGTACCGCAGGACGCTCAAATCCATTCATAAACATCCTTAAAAAACGAATCGATTTAAAGTCTTGTATGTTGCCGATAACCTTATCTGGTTGGCTAATTGGGATTTTAAATTGATACCATTTGGTATTTTTTAAGGTACCATTGGGCAATTGATGCGAAGTTGCTTCATAAATATCAGTGATATAATTTTCACCAATATTCATTTTCAACTTATCCAGTTCAATTTCATATTGAAAATAGCGTTCAGCCTCACTTAAAGTATTATCATAATTGATGTCCTCTATATTTGGAAGCGAAGTAGCTGAAGTTGGATACGGTTCAGGATTTTGATCATTCGAAGGGGAGTTCCCATCCGGATTATTAAAGTTTTTATATCGTTCAAGGATACTTGCATATTTATTATTGTCATCAAGATCACTCCCTCGGAAATAATGATAATTATCGGAGGCCGGATCTTCTATAGAATTAATATATGCTACTGAATTTGTTCCAAAATTATTTTGGATTTTATTCAAATAATCGTGCCTGCCATTTGCACTGTTAAAGAATGAACGCTCGTCCGCATCACTTAAACCATCATAACCCACATCTTGAAAAACTCTTGTCCCGGCCTGATTACTGAATGATTCGACCAGTGATTGCAAACTGGGAACCCGACCCCAAATAGTGGTATCTACATTAATAACCTCCTCAGTAGATGGGAGTCCATTTTCAAAACTCTTTCTTGAGTCCCTTAAAATATCTTCTGAAACATCACCCAAATTAAAATAAAGTTTTCCATTATTAGTTGCATCTTCCGAAAATGGATCCATCAACCAAAATTCGATATACTCCACATTCGTGGCTTCAAAATCGGTAGATTCAATTTTTCTCATAACACCACCCCACCTTGATGCCGGATTATTCAACTCACCTTCCTGATTAATCCCTGATGTTAATCCACCAATGGGTTCAACGTCGTAATTATATGGCCCCTTTTCTTTAGGATAAAAAGCCATATTTAAAATTGGAATATTTGTTGGAATGCCATTAGGAATATCTTTATTGGGAAATATCTCTGTTTCCAACACCTGACGTACACTATTTTTCGATAATTCATTATTGTCAATATTCGGTGGCTTTAAATTGGTTTTTCGATCATAAAATAACGGATCAATAATATACCAGGCAAATTTTGCCCTGTTTTTCCCATAATTAATTCCTTCGTTAGGCGCCGCTTCAGGGAAAACATCAAACTGACCTTGAGGAGTACTGGCCAGCAACCATGCACCAAAGTTTTTTAAGTCGAGGGTTGATTTGCTTCCTTCAAAATCATCTATATAAGATGTTCCAGTTTTACCAATTGCCTTGGAATGACCCGGGATAAAATGTGCAAATTCACCATCCACATTAATAACTGACTTTTCTTTTGTGCTAATAAATGGCAACTTATCAACCAATTTCGTCAACAAGCGTGATTCCTCTTCAAAATTAAAATTGATGCCCCAAATAGTATTTGAAATAGGATCATCGCCGTAGTTTGTTTTTTGGGTAAGTGGTCTTTCGTTCAAATTGATGATGGTTGCACCAATATTTGTATTTTGCTTCAGGGCATAATTGATATGGGTTCCCATCATCCGCTTGGTTTGTAAATTAAACATGGAATTACTTTCAAGCGATACTCTTATAGGCGTTCCTGAATTCAAGATCCCTTCGTTAATAATCCTAACTCGCCCGAGGGTATAATCAACGGTATAATCTACGTTTTCTGTTAAAGGAATTCCACCTGCCGATACAATAACTGAACCTTGAGGAACATTTAGCGCATTTAATGAAATTTCATTGCTTGATGAAGATTTATAAATTCCTTCAAGGATGAATTTATTTTTATCAGGATATTGTTCAGCACCAGTTTTGGTGAGTGTATACAGCGAATCAAAGGCATACTTATTAGCAAGTTCCGAATCTAAAAACTGTTTTCTCAAGTCCTTACCAAATGGTTCAAGTACCGGAAAGAATATTCTTCCATTTGAAGATTCAACCGTTCCTCCATTGGTTGCAGCTCCGTCAATAAAATCAAAAATACCATCAGGGGGTGGATTGAGCTGGGGATTCAAATTATCCATATTCATCAGCCTAATTAATGGGATCCCTTTTATTTTTTCGCTTCCTTCAGTAAGGTATGCGGTTGGAATTCCATTCTCATTTCCTGAATAGAAAATATTAAAAATAAAATCCTCGGGATTTACCTGATAAGCCCTGATCGAATAAACATTTTTCATCATCAAATCCCACATCTTATTACGGGTATTCACAGAAGTGCTTTTCAACATTTTAACCATCAAAACTTGTGGCGCATTTATTCCCTGATCAGTAAACTCACCAACCTGATAAACTTTATCATCTCCGATTACCGTGTACTGATAGGCAACGGCTAATGTTTGATCTGAATTAAGCGTGGTATTTAAGGAAATGAAACCCAATCGACTATTAAATGTATATTCAGATGGTCTTAACTTTCGGGCGCTTTCTATTTTTTCAAAATCCTCGCCTGCAATAAAATAACCTGATGACCCCATATTTAACGGGTCATTTTTTAAATAATTTGAAACCGTATTAATATCGCGAATTTGAGCAGTATCAATCCTACTCAATAATCCATTTGAATAATTCGAAGGCAAGCGCCCGCCGAGAACTGGATTGAGAATTTTATTATTTGGATTGTATTCACCTAAATCAGCCAAAGCTACAATATTCCTATTATCAGTTACTGCCGGTCCAATATTGGTCACCCAAACTTCCATTCGGGTAATATTTACATTAGAAGCAACTATTGGAAGGTTTTTTAATGCTTCGTTGTATCGGTTACTAAGTTTTCCTTCACTGTCGATCACATCCTCACGAAAATATTGACCAATAAAAAAATGCCTATTCTCTTCATAGTCTACTGCTGTTAGACTAAACTCATTTGTTTGCGCCCCACCTTGAACTGTGATTGAAGAGGTTTGACTTTTTTGTTGAGAAAAAACACTGGTGATAGTTGCTCGCCCGAATTGCAATTTTGTTTTTATTCCGAACAAACTTTGACTACCTGTAATGAGTGTAGTAGGCAAGGGCAAATTAACATCTCCGGCTTCAATTAGTTTTACAATTTCATCTTCCTTGCCTTCATATTTTAATGCGAGTTTATTTTCAAAATCAAAAGTAGATTCGGTATTATAATTTGTTTTGAATTGAATTTTATCTCCAATATTGGCGAGCACACTCATCTGGATTTTCTCTTTAAAATCAAAATTGGTGGTACGTCTTCTTCTCACATCCAGTGTTTCGTCTTTTCGATTATTCGCCAATACGCCAAATGTTAATTCGGCCGATCCTTGCGGCCTGATATCGATTAAATCGCCTCCAAATATTTGATCAAAAACTTCGTTTCCAACATGCAGTGCAGGTAAAATTCCTGCTCTATTATCTCCGCTCGATGTTTGAATTCGTTGTTTCCAATAATCACTTTCCGACTTTTTCAGTGAATAGTTTTGATATTCCTGAAAGCCCATATTAAATGGTGAACGATAGTTCAGGTTTCCCATCCTGCTAAAAAAAACATACTTATTGCCATCGGGATTATAGGCAACTTGAGATTTTATGTTCGATGGAGTTTTTAAAAATAACGGGCTCGTGAATTTATAATTGAGAGGATTGAAATATTCACTTTTAAACGGGTATTTTAATTTATAAACAGTGCTTGTGTCTTGTGTTTGGAATGGGTTATAACTTTCTCCTTTAATTTCTTTTTCATCAGGTTTTGCATTCAATTTAATCGAAGTTAAAATGAACAGAAAAATAAAAATCCATCCTGATAAAAAAATATGTGTTTTCGAAGATCTCAAAGATTGAAAAAGATTTTTAAAATATAAAATGAAACACCTATGTTTTTTGGTAATAGCCACACAAAGCTGTAATTAAAACATAAGCGACAAATAACAAGCATTCTACAAATTTTAAATAGATGAAAAAATCATGATTTTTTTAATCCTAAAAAGATAAAGCTAAAATGATTTCAATACATTTTTAATCAATTCTTCAACACTTAGGTCGCCTCCTTTTGTTTCAAGAACTTTATCAATAGCTTTGGACGCAAGGTTTCTGTTAAAACCAAGAACCACCAAACCAGATAACGCTTCTTCCTTTTTCGTATTGTGTGAAAACGGAACATTTTCAACAATCCCCTCTTCTTTCTCTAACTTATCTTTTAAATCGATAATAATCCTTTGTGCAGTCTTTCCACCTATGCCTTTTACAGATTGAAGCGCAGGAAAATTACTGTTGATAATATTGGTATAAAGTTCATCCGGGCCCATCGAAGATAAAATAAGTCGGGCCGTATTAGCCCCAACTCCCGAAACAGATATCAAATGAACAAAAAGTTTTCGCTCGTTAATTGATTGAAATCCATACAAAAGCTGGGCATCCTCTCTTACCACAAAATGAGTATATAATTTGCACTTTTGTAGACCTTCAATTTGCGAATAGGTATGCAATGAAATGTGAATTTGATAGCCAATTCCGTTCACATCAATCACTACATAAGTTGGCGTTTTTTCAGCTATTTTTCCTTCGATATACGAATACATTCAATAAGATTTTAGATTATTTATCACAAGATAATATCTGCTTTAACAGGCAAGTAAAAATACGAATTTAATTGTAGTAGCAAAATTTGTAAGCTTTAAAACATGGCCTAAGATGGCCCCCCTGATAATCATTAATAAATTATAATTTTTAATCAGTATATATAAGGTCTAAAGATATGTTGAACGCTAGATATTCTTAATTTTGTAATTCATTTGTTTAGATATTCACAATAAACTTTTAGTAATGGATAATTTATTTAGAAAAGATGCCTTAATCTATCATTCTGAAGGAAGACCTGGCAAAATAGAGGTTATTCCAACCAAACCTTATTCAACCCAAAGAGATTTATCTTTGGCATACACCCCAGGGGTTGCAGACCCTTGTTTAAAAATTAAAGACAACCCTGAAGATGTTTATAAATATACAGCCAAGGGAAATCTTGTTGCCGTAATTTCAAATGGAACTGCAGTTTTAGGTCTTGGAGATATTGGACCAGAAGCCGGTAAACCTGTAATGGAAGGAAAGGGTTTGCTTTTTAAAATATTTGCTGATATTGATGTTTTTGATATTGAAGTGGATACCAAAGACATTGATAAGTTTGTGGAAACAGTAATTAATATTGCTCCAACATTTGGTGGTATTAACCTTGAAGATATTAAAGCCCCTGAATGTTTTGAAATTGAAGATCGCATTAAAGAAGCACTTAATATTCCGGTAATGCACGATGATCAGCATGGAACTGCAATTATTACCTCTGCCGGGCTTCTAAATGCATTAAAAATAAATAAGAAAAAAATTGAGAAAATAAAAGTTGTGGTTAACGGTGCTGGTGCCGCTGCAGTATCTTGTACTAAACTTTATATCGCTTTAGGCGTAAAACCAGAAAATGTAATCATGCTGGATTCGAAGGGCGTTTTGCACGAATCACGCACTGACCTAAACAAAACAAAACAACAATTTGTTACAAAGCGAAATGTGCATACGCTGGCAGAAGCCGTAGTTGATGCCGATATGTTTTTGGGACTTTCTGTTGCGGGTGTATTTACTAAAGATATGCTTAGATCGATGGCTAAAAATCCAATCGTTTTTGCTTGCGCAAACCCTGTACCTGAAATCATGTACGAAGAAGCTGTATCTGTTCGTGCAGATCTTATCATGGGTACTGGCAGATCGGATTTCCCGAATCAAGTGAATAATGTGCTTGGTTTCCCCTTTATTTTCAGAGGAGCTATGGATGTTAGAGCTACTACCATCAATGACGAAATGAAATTGGCAGCAGCATATGCACTTGCAAAATTGGCTCAGGAACCCGTACCCGAAGAAGTAAATATAGCCTATCATGCCACCAATTTAAAATTTGGGAAAGATTATATCATTCCAAAACCGATGGATCCACGTCTGATCGAATTCGTTGCACCTGCCGTTGCAAAAGCAGCTATGGATACTGGTGTAGCATTAAAACCAGTTACCGATTGGGATGTTTATCGAGATGAATTAAGAAAAAGACTTGGAGTTAGCAATCCAATTGTTCGCCAAATTAAAGCCAGATCTAAAAGAGATCCAAAACGAGTTGTTTTTGCCGAGGCTGAAAATTACAAAATATTAAAAGCAGCTGAAATCGTTCTTAACGAAAAACTGGCAAATCCTATTTTATTAGGAAATGTGGAAGTAATTAAAGAGCTGATTGAAGTCAATAACCTGGAATTAAAAGATGTTGAAATTATAGACCCAAAATCTGACATCGAGAAGAAACGCCGTCATGAATTTGCAGACATCCTTTATACCAAGCGTCAAAGAAGAGGGGTAACTTTAACGGCTGCCAAAGATATGATGCAACATCGTAATTATTTTGGCCCAATGCTTGTTGAAACCGGCTATGCTGATGCATTAATATCCGGACTAACCAGGAATTATCCTGACACATTGAAACCAGCCATTCAGATAATTGGTAAAAAACCAGATGCAAATATTGTGTCGGGCATGTACATTATCAACGCAAAAGAAGGACCTATTTTCTTTGCAGATTGCACGGTTAACAAAAACCCTGATGTGGATACACTTGTAGAAATAACACTACAAACAACATACGCGATTGAACAATTTAAAATTAAGCCCAGAGTCGCCTTCTTATCCTATTCAAACTTCGGATCAAATGATGGCGAAATTCCAAAAAAGCAACGAATTGCTGTCGCTAAATTGCACAAAGATTATCCAGAATTAGTTGTTGATGGTGAAATGCAAGCAAATGTGGCATTAAATGCAGAGATGATCAAGGAAAACTTTCCATTTTCTAAACTAGCAGATGGTCCGGCAAACGCTCTCATATTTCCATATCTAACCGCAGGAAACGTAGCTTACAAATTAATGCAAGAGATGGGACATTATGAGGTCATCGGACCGGTCATTAATGGATTGAACAAATCAGTTCATGTGTTAAACATGGGTAGTAGTGTTAACGACATTGTAAATATGGTTATGATTGCAGTTGTGGATGCTCAATGTGCTGAACTCAGAGAAAAGGGTGGAAAATGTTAAATTAAAGCATTTTTTTAAACTCCATTTAATTGGGGAAAATAATCTAAAAAAGCTACCAGATTGGTAGCTTTTTTTGTCAATCGAGGTATCGATTTAACTCGACATAAAAACATGAGGGCTTCAAAATTCAAAATAAAGAGAAGCTATTTATATACATTTATAAATTAGTGTTGTTATTGTTTTAACAATCAGTTATTTATATATTTGTCAAAAAATGAATCTCCTTAATTTAAACTAAAAATAGAACTATGAATAAAATTACTGTTGTTGGAGCTGGTAATGTAGGAGCAACCTGTGCTAACGTAATTGCACATAAAGATTTGGCTCGAGAATTAGTATTAGTAGATATAAAAGAAGGTGTTGCTGAAGGTAAAGCTTTAGATATTTGGCAAACTTCTTCAATCCAAAATTTTAATACACGGGTAACTGGTGTAACAAATGACTATTTGAAGACAAAAGGATCAGGAGTTGTAGTGATTACTTCAGGAATCCCTCGTAAACCAGGCATGTCGCGCGACGATTTAATAAAAACAAATGCAAGTATCGTTAAAGATGTAACCGAAAAAGTTGTTAAATATTCTCCCGAAGCCATTATAATTGTCGTATCAAACCCTTTGGATGTTATGACTTATGCTGCTTATTTAGCAGCAAACAAACCTTCAAATAAAGTTTTCGGTATGGCAGGAATTTTAGATACCGGAAGATATCATGCTTTTATTGCAGATGCGTTAAATGTATCTCCAAAAGACATTCATTCTCTTTCTTTGGGTGGACATGGTGACTCTATGGTACCTTTACCTCGTTACACTTCTGTTAACGGTATTCCCATTACAGAATTACTTGGGAAAGATGAAATAAACAAAATTGTAGACAGAACTCGCATGGGTGGTGGAGAATTGGTAAACTTAATGGGTACCTCAGCTTGGTATGCACCGGGTGCTGCAGCTGCACAAATGGTTGAGGCCATTGTTGACGATCAAAAACGTATTTTCCCATGTTGTGCATGGCTACAAGGTGAGTATGGCTTAAAAGACATTTACATGGGTGTGCCAGTAAAACTAGGAAAAGGTGGAGTTGAAACAGTATTTGAACTGAAGTTAAACGAAGATGAGAC
Source organism: Bacteroidales bacterium (assembly GCA_963675215.1). Taxonomy (GTDB): domain Bacteria; phylum Bacteroidota; class Bacteroidia; order Bacteroidales. The sequence goes on along the minus strand of OY775914.1, from coordinate 1,204,476 downwards.
CAAATTATTACAAGATTCTGCCAAGGATTTGAAAAAAGTAATGAAAGTTTTAGATGATATGAAATTATTCTAAAAGACCTTATTGATAAAGATTTAAGAAGCATCCTACTTGATTAGGGTGCTTTTTTTGTTTAAATTTATACCAGCAAATCTTTTCATTAGCTCAATTAAATTTCATGCAAAAGATAATTATATTAAGTGGTGCTGGCATAAGCGCTGAAAGCGGACTTAAAACTTTCAGAGACCAGAACGGTTTATGGAAAAATCATAGAATTGAAGAAGTAGCAAGTCCGACTGCATGGGAAAAAAATCCTGAAATCGTACTTGAATTTTATAACCAAAGAAGAAAGCAATTATTTGAAGTTAAACCAAACATTGCCCATTACGCCTTGGTTAAATTAGAAGATAAATTTGATGTTCAAGTCATAACTCAAAATGTTGACGATTTGCACGAAAGGGCAGGATCGACAAAGGTTTTACATTTGCATGGAGAATTAAAAAAAGCAAGAAGTACTGTTGATCAAAACTTGATTTATCAAATGGATGATTGGGAACTAAAATGGGGCGACCATTGTGAAAAAGGATCGCAATTACGGCCACATATTGTTTGGTTTGGTGAGCCGGTTTCTAATATTGCAATCGCCTCTAAATTAGTTGCGCAGGCAGATATTTTAATGGTAATTGGCACTTCTTTAGGTGTATATCCAGCGGCAGGGTTAATAAATTTAGCAAAACAAGAAAGTAAAAAATATTTAATTGACCCTCATGCATCCGAAAATCATAACTTAAAACATTTAACTATTCTCAGGAAAACAGCCGGAAAAGGAGTACCCGAAGTAGTTAGTGAATTACTTCAGAACTAAAAATAAAATGAAATCAAAGATTTTAATTATTTGTACAGGAAACACGTGTAGAAGTCAAATGGCTGAGTACATTCTTAAGTCTTTTGATCCTGAGCTCGAAGTGCTTTCTGCAGGCACAGAACCAGGTAAAGTTATCAATCCAAGAACGGTTAAAGTGATGGCTGAAATTGGAATAGATGTCAGTAATTCTAAACCCCGAAAGGTCAATTGTTTTCTTACTTCTTCCTTTGATTATGTAGTAACTGTATGTGATGATGCACGAAAATTTTGTCCGGTATTTTTAGGTCTTGTTAAAAACAGATTACATATTGGATTTGAGGACCCAGCAATGGCAACGGGAACAGAAGAACAAGTAATGTTGAAATATAGACAAATTAGAGATCAGATAAAACTTAGGTTTCGAGACTTTTATGAACACATAAAAACCAACACCCATGACTGAACACCATCAATATCTTTTGTTAAAATGCCAAAAATATTGCAGCTATCAGGAGCGTTCAATATTTGAAGTTAAAAACAAACTTTATGAGTGGAAAAGTCAGCCAAAAGTTGCAGATAAAATAATTATTCAACTTATCGATGATAATTATCTGAATGAGGAACGCTTTGCCAAATCCTTTGCGATTGGTAAATTCAGAAATAAAAAGTGGGGCAAGAATAAAATCATTTATGAACTTAAGAAAAAGCAAATCCCGGAATTAATCATCCAAATTGGTTTAGCCGAAATTGATGAGGACGACTACCATCAAACTTTAAAGGAATTGATCCATAAAAAATTTGATAAGGTAAAAGAACCTAATCCCCTTAAAAAGAAATACAAAGTAGCCACATATGCAATTAATAAAGGATTCCACTCAGGTTTTGTTTGGGATATTGTTAATGCTGAACTTGCCTAAAATACATTCAAAATAATCGCACAAATTTTAGTAAATTTGTTATTCAAACGCAGATTTATAATTAATGGCTACACAAGAAGAAATCAAAAAATTAAAGAAAAGATTGGATGCTTTAAGGAGGTTTCTTTGACATTGACCGGAAGAACCAACTCATCGCCGAAGAAGAAAAGCTGACCCAGGCAACTGACTTTTGGAATGACCCCAGGAAAGCCGAAAAAATTCTTAAAAAAATTCAAGACAAAAAAATGTGGACCTCAGCCTACGAAAAAGGAGTCCAAAGCATTGATGATTTAAGTGTCATCTTTGAATTCTTTGGAGAAGGCGAAGCAAGTGAAAAAGATGTTGAGCAACAATACGAAAGCTGTCGAAAAATAATCGAAGATCTGGAATTTAAAAATATGCTTTCGGGCGAAGAGGATAAATTGGGAGCAATCGTTAATATAAATCCCGGAGCCGGTGGTACTGAAAGTCAAGACTGGGCAGAAATGTTAATGCGAATGTACATCCGTTGGGGCGAACGCAATCATTTTAAAGTCAAACAACTCGATTTCCAGGAAGGTGATGGCGCCGGTATAAAATCCGTAACACTTGAATTTGTTGGTGATTTTGCTTTCGGTTATCTAAAAGGTGAAAATGGGGTTCATCGCTTGGTACGCCTCTCCCCTTTTGATTCAGCCAATCGCCGGCACACTTCTTTCGCTTCTGTTTATGCATATCCCGTTGTAGATGATAATATTACCATTGAAATTAATCCGGCTGATATTAGCTGGGATACTTTCCGCTCCAGCGGACCCGGAGGCCAGGGTGTAAATAAAATTGAATCGGCAGTTCGATTACATCATGAACCAACAGGTATTGCAATCGAATGCCAGGAAACAAGATCTCAGGGACAAAACCGGGAAAAAGCCATTCGCATGCTCAAATCTCAATTATACGAATTAGAGCTTCGTAAACAAAGAGATGCCCAGTCGGAAATTGAAGGCAATAAGAAAAAAATTGAATGGGGATCGCAAATCCGATCCTATGTAATGCATCCTTATAAAATGGTTAAAGACGTAAGAACAAGTCATGAAACTTCAAATGTTCAGGCTGTGATGGATGGAGAAATCAATGATTTTATAAAAGCATACTTAATGGAATTCGGAAATAATTAACTTTGATAAAAAAACACATGTACACGATTTATCATAATCCTCGCTGTAGCAAATCAAGAGCCGGCTTAGCCTATTTAGAATCAAAAGGATACGATATTGAGATTATTGATTACCTTAAAAATCCATTATCAAAAAAATCCTTAAAAGAAATTTTGATGAAAATGAATAAGCGCCCGAAAGACATCATACGGACTCAGGAAGCAGTTTATAAAACTGAATTTAAAGGCAAAAATTTCACAGATGAAGAATGGATTAACATACTCATCGAGCATCCAAAACTCATCCAGCGTCCTATTGTATCAAAAGATTATAAAGCAATTTTAGCTCAGCCACCGGAAAATATTGACGAATTATAATTAAATTGACCTAATAAAACTTATTTTATGAAGCACTCATGTTTATATTAAGAGATACGAAGGAGAACAATTAAAGCATAAGTGGTAAATAATTAACGTATTACAAAATTTAGACAAATGAAAAACAAACATTCCTACACCAATCTATCAGTTTGGCAAGACAGTCTGGAACTAGTCAAAAGTGTTTACGTCCTAACCAGTACCTTTCCCGAAGAAGAAGCCAAATCCATAATCGATCAACTAAAAAGCCGCGCAATTGAAATTCCTATTCATATCTCAAATGGGATGACTACCAAAGATTTTCGAGAAAGAAGAGCTAAATTATCCGCTGCTAATCAAAAACTTACAGAACTTGAAACCTTACTCATCATCGCTAATAAGCTTAATTTTATTTCGGATGAAGATGTTGAAAAATTCAATACTTCCAGCCAAAACATCGGGATGCACCTTGATGGACTAATTATGAAATTTAAGCCAACCGATAATCAAAAATTGGAATTATAATTTTCATTAATCATATTTACAACCTAATTATCCAATTAAAAATTAAGTTATTATGCCAACCCCAGAATTTAAGTATCAGGAACCTTTTCCATTGGGAAAAGATGAAACGGATTATTATCTGCTCACAAAAGAGCATGTGTCAGTTTCTGAGTTTGAAGGAAAGCCCATCATTAAGATTGAGCCCGAAGGATTAACAAAATTAGCCAACGCTGCCTTGCGTGATACCTCATTCATGCTTCGCCCCGAGCATGTTAAAAAAGTAGCTGCAATTCTTACAGATACTGATGCAAGTGAAAATGACAAATATGTTGGACTAACCATGTTACGTAATGCTGAAGTTTCAGCAAAAGGTGAACTTCCATTTTGTCAAGATACAGGTACCGCAACCATTGTTGGTAAAAAAGGCCAACAAATTTGGACAGATGGTAAAGATGAAGAAGCGCTATCAAAAGGGGTTTATAAAACTTATACCGAGGAAAACTTGAGATACTCTCAAACCATTCCTTTGGACATGTACAAGGAAGTAAACTCAGGAACAAATTTGCCCGCCCAGATAGATATTCTTGCAACCGGAGGAGATGAATACAAATTTCTTTTTGTAGCTAAAGGAGGAGGATCAGCAAACAAAACAACGCTTTATCAGCAAACAAAAGCTTTGTTAAACCCTGAAAGTCTGGAAGCTTTTTTAATTGATAAATTAAAATCATTAGGAACTGCCGCTTGCCCTCCATACCATGTTGCATTTGTGATTGGGGGAACCTCAGCCGAAACTAATTTAAAAACTGTAAAACTTGCTTCTGCCAAATATTACGATGATTTACCAAAAAAAGGAAACGAAGGTGGTCAGGCATTCAGAGATTTAGATTTAGAGGAGAAAATCTTAAAAGCTGCTTATAATTTAGGAATAGGTGCACAGTTTGGTGGAAAGTATTTTGCTTTAGATATCCGTATTATTCGGCTACCACGACATGGTGCCAGTTGCCCTGTTGGAATGGGTGTTTCTTGTTCTGCTGATCGAAACATCAAAGCCAAGATTAATAAAGATGGGATTTGGATTGAAAAAATGGAAGATAACCCTGGTAAATATATTCCAGAAGAATTAAGAAAACCCGATGAAAAAGGAGCAGTAACCATCGACCTGAATCAACCAATGGAAAATATGTTGGCAGAGCTCACAAAACATCCGGTTGGAACAAGGTTATCCCTTAATGGAACCATTATCGTTGGCCGTGATATTGCGCATGCAAAACTTAAGGACAAAATTGATAGTGGTGATGGATTACCTCAATACATTAAAGATCATCCCATTTATTATGCTGGTCCTGCGAAAACTCCAAAGGGTAAACCATCAGGTTCGTTTGGTCCAACAACAGCCGGCCGTATGGATTCTTATGTTGATCTTTTCCAAAGCAACGGCGGAAGCATGATTATGATTGCCAAAGGGAACCGTAGCCAACAGGTTACAGATGCTTGTAAAAAGCATGGTGGTTTTTATTTGGGAAGTATAGGTGGCCCGGCAGCTCTTTTGGCTCAGGAAAATATTACCAAAGTGGAATTATTGGAATATCCTGAACTTGGGATGGAAGCCATTTATAAAATTGAAGTAAAAGATTTCCCGGCATTCATTTTGGTGGATGATAAAGGAAATGATTTTTATAGCATAAAGAAGTAGTTAGTAGACATTAGTCAGAATTTAGTTGTTAGTAGTTAGTAATTAAAATGGTGTATTCTTTAAAATCTTGTTACAAGCAACTAAAGTCTTTTTTGAAATAATTAAATTGGTGGTGAGGTATTTTTATCTTACCACCTTTTTTATTAACCCCCTAACTCCAAGTCATTCCGGGCTTCCTACCAGTCCGCCAGGCAAGGTTCCGGAATCTCATCAAACAAATTAAATTACTCTATTACAATAAAAACGATCAATCAGAATTCCATTTTCTGAATACTGACTACTGAATTCTTTCCCAATCAATCTCCTTTCCGAAATTATTTAGGCTATTTTTGTTATAACACAAAAAAAGAAACCATGTTCAGAATAGAAAACGACACGCTTAGTGCTGTAAAAGTTCCGGTTGATAAATATTGGGGTGCACAAACCCAACGATCAAAAGATAATTTTAAAATTGGCGGCCAATTAGTGCCCAAGGAAGTTATTTATGCTTTTGCATACTTAAAAAAGGCTGCGGCAATTACCAATACTGAATTAGGTGTTCTTCCAAAAGAAAAAGCTGATTTAATCGGACAAGTTTGTGATGAAATTTTAGAAGGTAAACTGGACGATCATTTCCCGTTGGTAGTTTGGCAAACCGGATCTGGAACGCAGTCGAACATGAATGTTAATGAAGTTGTCGCGAACAGGGCTCATGTTTTAAATGGTGAAAAACTTGGAGAAGGAAAAACTTTTATCCATCCCAACGATGATGTAAACAAATCTCAATCGTCAAACGACACCTTTCCAACAGCCATGCACATTGCGGCCTATAAAATGATTGTTGAAATTACCATCCCTGGCATTGAAAAACTCAGAAGTACCTTGGCAGAAAAAGCAAACGATTTTAACGAAATCGTAAAGATTGGTCGAACGCATTTAATGGACGCCACTCCTTTAACTTTGGGTCAGGAATTTTCGGGCTATGTTTCTCAACTCGATCATGGATTAAAATCCTTAAAAAATACTTTAATCCACCTAAGTGAAATTGCACTTGGTGGAACAGCAGTTGGCACGGGGATTAATACGCCAAAAGGATATGCTAAATTGGTTGCGAAGAAAATAGCTGAATTAACAAATTTCCCTTTTGTAACCGCCGAAAATAAATTTGAATCCCTTTCTGCTCATGATGCCATCGTGGAAACTTCAGGTGCTTTAAAAACCCTTGCAGTAAGTTTGATGCATATTGGTCAAAATACCCGATTACTGGCTTCCGGTCCACGATGTGGTATTGGCGAAATCAGTTTTCCGGCCAATGAACCAGGCTCGTCGATTATGCCGGGAAAAGTAAATCCGACTCAAGCCGAAGCCCTTACCATGGCTTGTGCTCAAGTAATCGGAAATGATGCAGCGATCACCATTGGTGGTATGAACGGGCATTTTCAACTCAATGTTTTTAAACCCATGATGATTTTCAATCTGCTGATGTCTGCCCGATTAATTGGAGATGCCTGTGTTTCGTTCAACGATAATTGTGCCATCGGCATTAAACCCAATATTCCGAATATCGAAAAAAATCTTGATAACTCACTGATGTTGGTAACTGCGTTAAATCCACATATCGGTTATGAAAATGCAGCAAAAATTGCAAAAAAAGCACACGAAGATGGAAGTACTTTGCGTGAAGCAGCAATCACTCTGGGTTTAGTAACAGATGAACAATTTACCGAATGGGTTGATCCTAAGAAGATGATTGGGAGATAAAACCCCTCTGTTCGCTTAAGGCGAGCATCCCTGTCTGCGGCAAGGCAGGTCCCCAAAAGGGAGAAATAATTCGTTGTAACTATCCAACCCTACGAGGATTTAAAACCCTCGTAGGGTTAATATTTTATCCACACTTTCATTTTTTGATTTTGTTTAGGGCGATGGGACATATTCTATATAATTTTCCTAAATTTATTCAACCTAACTAACTTCTATGAGAATTCTTGCCATCCTCATTTTTGCGCTGATATTCAATCAAACAGCTTCGGCTGATATTGATTTGTATCCTATTAAAGTTGAGCACTTTACAAAATTTGAATCTTTAAGCATAAAGGATGGATTAGCAGGAAACAATGTGCTGGATATTATTCAGGATACCATTGGATTTATGTGGTTTGCTACAGACAATGGATTATCTCGATATGATGGTTACGGATTTGTTACTTACCGGAATATTAAGGATGACTCTTCAAGTATTTCAAATAATTTAGTCACCTCTTTAGAAATTGATAACCTTGGGAATCTCTGGGCTGGAACGGAAAACGGATTAAACTTATTTAATAGAGCTACCGAAACCTTTACTTCATTTTATAAAGGTGATGGTAAATTTTCATTAAACGATAACCACGTTAAAGCCTTATTTGCTGACAAACAAGATAATTTATGGATTGAAACGGCTGGTGGGGTTTTGCATAAACTTGTAATCAGCACCCTCGAACTTACAAAATATAAACACGAAAAACCACATCAACCTTATTACCGATACCATTCAATTTATGAAGATTCAGAGAGTAATTTATGGATTGGAGGAAGAGGAATCCCAATAATGGTATTTAACAGAGCAAAAGAAGAGTTTATCTATTACCTGGCAGATCCAAACAACCCAAATAAAAAACGCGATAATGATATCGCTTGTTATTTCGAAGATTCTAATCATAATTTTTATGTTTCTGCTACTGATGGAATATACTTAATGGATAGAGAAACTTTATCCTTTAAAAAGATATTTAAGAGTTCAACCTTCTCAATTATTGAAGATAGAAATGGAACTGTTTGGGCGGGTTCAGCCAGAGGTTTGATTAAAAACGACAAAAACTCATTTATAAATTATCGAAAAAATCAGGATAACCCCTTCTCAATTATTGATAACCACATCCATAAATTATATGAGGACAGATCAGGAATTATTTGGATCGGGACCCAGAATGGGATCTCAAAATATATTCCGAATAAATATAAGTTTGAGAATTACCGACATATCAGCAATCAAACCAATACGCTGTCCGGAAATAATATTAGTTCCATTCTCCAGGATAAAAACGGAAACGTATGGATTGGAACTAAAAGTAACGGATTAAACAAACTAGACATCCAAACCAATGAAATAATTCATTTTAAATTTGACGAAAATATAAAACAGGGGCTTTCATCAAACAGGGTATCTTCTTTATACATAGATGAACAAAACAATATTTGGGTCGGGTTATGGGCAGGTGTTGGGTTTAATAAACTAAACCCTGAAACTCACAAATTCATTCATTATGCTTACGATCCAAAAACTACTAACCACGACTGGTATAATGATTTCATTGAAATAAGAAATGCACAATTTTTTTGCGGGATATGGGGTGCAAATGGATTTGCTGAGTTTGATCGAAACAAAGAAAGGTTTACCGGATTGAGTTTTTTAAATGGCAGTCGTCCACAAAACAGAAATATTAAATCTATTCATTATACAAATGGCAGAATATATTTTGGTTCCGAAACTTACAAATTATACGCTTATGATATCTATAGTCAGCATTTTACATCTTATTACAAAACCGTAAAGGAAACTGGTGGTTCTAAACTAAAAGTGCCCTTTGGGGATCAAAAAAACATCATTGACCTTGCATTTAAAGACATTAATGCCATGGTTTCATATAACGACAAGTTATTATTCTGTGCTTCTGATAAAGGAGTATTAATTCAGAATTTAAGAGAGGACTCTTTCCAAACAATCACAAAACAGAAAAATCCAAATCTTTTAGAAGACAATATTACTTCTCTTTTTAAATTATCTCCCGATACTTTATGCATCCTGAGTAATGCTGGAATTAATTTTTACGAATTACAAAACAGACAATTATTACCGTATTCAATTGCTCTTACCGAAGCTCCAATAACGGTATTAAAAACTGCTGAAAATCTAATTTTAATCTATCACGATTTCATTCAGAAAAGAAATTTGAAGCGTAAAGAAGTTTTAAATAACTACTACCTAAAAGATCCTTATTCTGAAGTTAAAATCAGCAGTGCAATTGAGTTTACAAATAATAAAATCATTTTAGGAACCAATCGTGGCGCATGTATTTTTGATATCGAAAAGGGAACAATTATGAACTTTTTTGATGATAGTTTTAATAAAACACAACACTGGTGCTTTGTAAACACTTTGTTTAAGGATGGGGATAAAAATATTTGGTTAGGGAGCGACATAGGTTTTGGGAAATTAGATTTAACAAACTCAACCGTCGAATGGGTTAAAGATTCGACCGGAGACATCGACCGAATAATTAATAGAAATGTACAATGCTTTACTGAAGATGATGCAGGTAATTTATGGTTAGGAACAGAAACCGGAGCTTGTATTTATGACAAAAAAAACAATCAAATTACCCACCTTAGGTATAAAGGAGCTTATGGCCTAAGTTCTGCATTGGTGAATAAACTATTTGAGGATACCGAAGGTAATATTTGGATTGGGACTTCTGATCAAGGCTTAAATATAATACTTCCAAATGGAGACTTAAAGAATTACTTTGGTGACCCTCACGATCCTACAGGGTTAAGAAGTGAAGATGTAAAATCAATTTTTCAGGATAGCAAGGGAAATGTTTGGGTTGGTGGAAACAGTGGTTTAAATAAGTTTGAAGGTCTGGACAAAAAAGTAAAGCATTTTTCGGTAGCTGATGGTCTTCCACATCAAAGCATCAAGGCTATGCTTGAGGATGAAAATAATCACTTATGGATTAGCACTTCTAACGGAATTTCTCAGTTTAATTTAACAACTGAAAAAGTCATTCGCAATTACGATATGCTTGACGGGCTTCAGGATAATAATTTTAACAGCGCAAATTGCAAACTTGAAAATAGCTTACTCATGTTTGGTGGAGATAATGGAATTACGGTTATTGATCCCGCAAACATAAGTACAAATGATTTAATTCCTAAAATTGCATTTACTTCCTTTTCAAAACAAAATGATTTAATAACAACTGAACTCTCTTCTGGCGATACCATTATTATATTACCATCTACAAAATTCTTTTCTGTTGAGTTTTCTGCTTTAGATTTTACTGAACCTCTAAAAAATGCTTATCGATATAGGTTAACCGGCTCATTCGATGAATGGATAGATCTAGGTTCTGAACACAGAATCTCCTTTACAAATATCTCTTCCGGGCGATACGAATTACATATTTCGGCTTCTAATAACGAAGGAATCTGGAACGAAGAAGGAATTTATTTGGTATTAATAATCAAGCCACCTTTTTGGAAAACCTGGTGGTTTATATCGCTAAATGCTTTAGTGGTGCTGCTTGTGGTGTCAACAATTTTGGCCTTAAAAATAAGTAGTTTAGAAAAAGAGAAGAAAAATTTACAATTAGAACAAAGATTATTACGGACTCAAATGAATCCCCATTTCATCTTTAATAGCCTGGCTGCATTACAAGGGCTTATTTATAAAAAAGAAACAAAAACCGTAATTAGTTATCTCTCAAAATTTGCATCGCTCATGCGATCCATTCTTTATCATTCGCGAGAAGAATCGATCATGCTAAATGATGAAATTTCATTTATCGAAAACTATTTGAAATTGCAGCAACTCAGATTTTCTGATCGTTTTGAGTATCAAATAAGCATTGATGATAAAATAAATCCATCTAACGTATCGGTTCCTCCAATGTTATTACAACCTTTTATCGAAAATTCCATAGCGCACGGATTTAAAGAAAAATCCGACAATAAAGGTCAGATCCTCATCCACTTTAAAAAAGCTAAAAATATGTTAACCATTAGCATTGAAGACAATGGAATTGGAATTGAAAAAGCTAAAAAACTTAAATTAACCAATAACAATAAACATAAATCACTAGGTATTTATACAACAATTGAGCGGATACGAAAACTCAACAATTCAAAAATGAGGGATAAAGTTTTTGAGATCGTTGATTTAGGTGAAATGGGATTGAAAAACTCAGGAACAAAGGTGAGCTTTTGTATTCCGTTTATTGAATCATTTTAATTTTTTAAAATACAAAAAGCATGAAAGTTTTAATTGTAGATGATGAAGAATATGTAAGGTTGGCTTTAAAAGAAATGTTAAAATGGAACTGTTCGGATATTGAACAGGTTGTTCTCGCTGAGAGTATTGCTGAAGGAATTAATGCCATTGAAAAAGACATGCCAGACCTGGTTTTTTTAGATATTTGCTTATCGGATGGAAAAGGCTTTGATTTATTAAAGCAATTGAAAGAAATTCCGTTTAAGGTGATTTTTATTACTGCGTACGAAGAATATGCGGTAAGTGCTTTTAAGTTCAGTGCCATAGATTACTTACTTAAACCGATAGATGTTGATGAGCTTAGCTTAGCCGTTAACAGAGCTAAGCAAACAATAGAAAAGGAAAATACAAAAGTTTTAACAGATGCTTTTTTAAAAAACCAGGAATCAAGCCAGAAAAAAATTGCTTTAAAAACTGCTGAAGCTATTTATTTGATTGATGTAAAAGATATCATAAGATGCAATTCAGATGGGAATTATACCACCTTCTTTATTAAAGATGATAAAAATGTAGTGGTATCAAGAACACTCAAGGAATTTGCCGAACTTTTAGAACCTTATGGATTCATCAGGACACATCAGTCACATTTAATTAATGTTGACTTTATCGAGAAATATGATAAAAGATCAGGTGGATTTGTTGTGTTGAAAGATTCAGCAGTAATTCCCGTCTCAACACGCAAAAAGGATGAGCTTTTAAAAGTTTTTAATTCTTTATAAAACTTATCTAATACTACAATCAATTACCTGATATACTTTTAAAGCAGTATTTATCCTTTCTTCTCTGAAAACAATATATCTCAATATACATAAAGCAACAATTACTCAACAAACCATAGCGAATATTAAACATCTGATTGCGAATATTTATCTGCCATCAATTTTTATGAATCATGATTTAGCTTTATATATTCTAAGTACCAAAATACATAGAAATAAATCACTTAGGGTGTAAAAATTTGTTAACAGATCATTAAAAGTTATTTAAAATATAATTAAATTTGGTAATCAAATCTTATGTATTAGTTGAAGAGATTCCTAATTCTTATGCTGAAAAGCAAGCGGATAATAGGCAACCCTAAAACTAAATAATGCCGCGTATGCCGAAAAGCGTTTAGAGTAGGCCCTATTAAAACAAATAGCCATGAAAAAAACATTATTGATCTTCACAATATTATTAATAGCTGGGACCACATTTTCTCAGGTTCAGTTTGGTGTTGGAGCTGTTGCCGGAACAAAATTAAAATATAACGATAATGGTGATGCATCCATAAATTTTGGGGCGCATGCCAGAGGTTTATTTGAAATATCTGATGAAATCTTCCTTACGGGCGGACTTTCATATTTTCTTCCTTACACTGTTAAATCAAGCTTTAGCGGTTACAGCATTGAACAAACACTGAGCTATGCATTGATTAACGCCGATGTTAATTATTATTTCATGGATAACGTAGATTTTATGTTATACGGCATTGGTGGAATAAATTATGGTTTGGCAATGGTAAAAATGAAGGAAACCGGAGAACCGGACATTTCAGACACGCAAACTCATTTTGATTTTGAATTTGGAGTTGGTATCCGCACCGAAACTCTCTTCGGAGAAATAAGATATGACAACAGTAATGAGAACCTCATGCTGACTGTTGGTATCTATTTAAATTAAAACGAAGTTTATTAACCGCTAAAAAACACAACTATGAAAACCAAACTCGCTTTAATCGGCATTTTCTTATTAATTGGAGTATCCACAAGTTTTTACTCCTGTAAAAAAGACTCAACAGATGAACCAGAAGAGGTGGTTGGAGATGCAAACTTAACCGGTCAGATAATCAACTCTCAAACTGGTGAGGGTTTAGCTAATGCTACACTTTATTTTACACGAAATCTAAATGCAACTACATATGAAAATGCAGATTACGTAGTTACAACGGATGGAAGTGGAAATTTCACACTCACTAATGCTGTATCAGGAAACTATATTTGCTTTGTAGTTTCTAATGGATTTTTCCAGCGCATTATTACAGGAATCACAATTTCATCTGGATCGAACACCCTGGAAGCAATCACATTAGTAGATGCCCCGGAAGCAGGTAGTTTAAGAATTGTTTTGACCTGGGGCATGGCTCCTGAAGATCTTGATAGTCATTTATCCGGGCCGGAAAGTAATGGAGAAAGATTCCATATGTATTTTTCTAATAAAAACCCAAATGATTATGTTAGCTTAGATGTAGACGATCAACATAGTGAAGGCCCTGAAACTACTACTATTACAGGGTTTCTTAATGGGATGTATCGTTATTCTGTTCATAACTATAGCGAACAAGGTAGCACTGGTGGCAGCGGGATCAAATCTTCTCCTGCTAAAGTTGAACTTTACGACTCCAATGGATTGGTACAGGCATTTAATCCACCAACTTTCACAGGAAGTGGTAATACCTGGAGGGTTTTCGAATTTACGGTAAATAATGGAAGTTATTCTGTAAACACAATAAACACTTATGTACAAGCTCAATCTTATACAGATGTTACTATTTTCAAAAGCAGCAACGAAAAAACTATCCAATTTAACGTATCTGATTTTTAAAAAATATAAATTAAATTAAGATTAAGTACCAGCTCTACAAGGTTTTAAACCCTCGTAGAGCTTTTTTTTATTATCTTCTCCACCAAAAGTTCACATCAGAAATTTCAGAAAGACAAACAAGCTCATTTGGTTTTGGTGTTAAGGTTTGAAAAGATTTATTTTCTGAAGCATTCAGAAATCTTTCAATGGGCTCAATCCATGAATGTGTGCTTAATTTGAATTTTCCCCAATGAATAGGAACCACAAATTTTGCCCTGACATCCTCAGCTGCCTGTGCCGATTGCTCCGGTAACATATGAATGGCTTCCCAATCTACATTATACTGTCCACATTCGATAAAAGCCAAATCGAATGAACCAAATTTTTCACCCATTTCCTTAAAGCCATTAAAATAGCCGGAATCACCACTAAAAAAAACCTTTCCATGAGTTCCTAAAAAAGCCCAACCTCCCCAAAGTGTTGTCATACGATTGGTTAGGCCACGACCTGTAAAATGACGCGCTGGCGTTAAAGTTATTTTTAAGTCCTGGGTTAATTCCACCTCATCCCACCAATCTAAATCTGTAATATTTTCTGGCGGAACACCCCATTTTTCAAGATGAACTCGTACGCCCAGAGGAACATAAAATTGCTTTACACGATCCTTCAGTTTTTTGATAACCCGATAATCAAGGTGATCATAATGATCGTGAGAAATTAAAACAGCATCAATTTGGGGTAAATTTTCAACTGTCATCTGGTTTTCATAATCAAACCGTTTTGGCCCCATCCATGAAAACATAGATGCTCGCTTACTAAATACGGGATCAATTAATAAATTCTTCCCTTCAATTTTTAATAAAACGGATGAATGCCCAAACCAGCTAAACTTTATGTCTGAAGAATCATTTTTGGATTCAAAATCTCCGGCATTAAATTTTTCTGTGCTGATCGGTTGAGTCGGTTTTCGATCAACTCCCTTTTTAAGGAATTCTTTCATGGTTTCCCAACTTGGAGCTGCCATTTTTGTGGCTATAGGATTCTCAAAAACTTCACCATTAAAATTTGGGGAGCCACCTAATTCTCTTTTATAGTCATTACTAATTTTACCTCCGAGTTGGGGGTTTAATTTATATATCATCACAGCTAAAACAATGATACTAATTATTGATATTGTTATAATCATTCGTTTTTTCTTCTTCATCTATATTAAAATGTTTTTAACTAGCCCATTTTACGAACTTTATCCATCATCCAATCAAAGCAGCGATCGCTAAGAAGGCTTCGTACAATTAGCAATGGTTTAGCAAATTTACCTGCGGCATAGCGCGTTTTTGGTTTTTTTGCCTCAATAGCTTTTAAAATTGTTTTCGCTATAACAATAGGATCTGAACCTTCATTCTTCTCAATCATCCTGCGATACATTGGTTCATTCAATTTTACAAGAGGGGCATAGGCAGTATTGCCCGAAGCTTTTTTCATACTCTCAAAAGAAATACCACCCCATTCAGTATTTATGGCTCCAGGTTGTACAATTATAGTGTCAATTCCAAAAGGTTTTAGTTCTGGTCTTAAACTATCACTTAATCCTTCCACGGCATATTTTGTTGCATGATACCATACGCCCAATGGCTCACCAAATTTTCCTCCAATTGAAGAAATATTAATAATCCGTCCCGATTTTTGACTTCTCATATATGGCAATACTAACTGAGTTAAACGGGCCAATCCAAAAATATTTACTTCAAATTGACGCTTTGCCTCTGAAATTTCCACATCTTCAAGGGCACCATAAGAACCATATCCGGCATTATTGATCAAAACATCAATGCTTCCTTCTTCCTTAATTATTTTATCAATTCCTTGTTGCATTGATTGATCTTCGGTAACATCCATCGATAAAATTTTAATGCCTAGATCTGCAAGTGTTTTCATCTTTTCTAAACGTCGTGCAGCGGCATAAACTATAAATCCTTTTTGATTTAATAATTTAGCTGTTGATTCTCCTATTCCACTAGATGCTCCCGTAATTAGTATTATTTTCTTTTTCATCTTAACTGAATTTTTATTCATTTTTCTATTAAATTTTTTAATTTTTTAAAGCATCCCAAAGCATTTGAAACATGGTTTCTGCACTTTTTTCATTCCATTGAATCTGGTCCTCCTTAATTGATTTTGTAAATTCATTAAGCAAACCATTCATACATGCAAATATATAAGGGGTATCTACATCCTTTAAAATCATTTCCTTTTTAGCTTCTTCAATAATTTCAAAAATAGGCAAGAATGGTTGCATCCCTTCAGTTTTTATACCTTCATCAATAAAAGGTGATCTAAAATATTGTTCTAAAAATGCCGATTCTCGAAAATCAGCCATCGAATTTTTCATGCTTCTCATAAACAAATCTTTAAACAAAATTTTGTAGGGCTGGTCTAGTGATAAATCCTGCATCAGATTTTTAGCCTTTTGCCTCTTCAAATACAAGTACAAGCTATTTATAAGTTCATTTTTATTTTTAAAGTAGATATATAAGGTACCTGTAGCAATCCCTGCTTCCTTGGCAATTTTGGCCATGGTCATACCCGTAAAGCCCAAATGCTCGTTTAAATACAATGTTGCTGAATAAATCGCTTCTATTTTTTTATCATCTTTTGGTCTCACGCTGCAAATATAATGAATTTATATTCACTTAAGTAAATTATTCAAGAATTGTTTGGTGAGTTTTAGAAAAGAATTAAAATATTTATTTTAAAACCGGTGCAGGTACTGCTATTAATCCGCTGAGCCTATATACAAAAGCATACTTAACAACTTTTTCATTCCTGAGGATAGGAATTTCTTTTACAAGTTCAATTTTATTAAAAATGCCATTATAGAAATGCCCCGGGTGATTAAAATCGTTGCTCATGGTTATATAATATCCACTCATTCCAATTTTGAGCCCCCCCCTTTCTTCATTTATCCAAGCATATTTATGAATTCGTTCCAAATCACCAATGGCGAATAGCTTTATCCCAAGCGGACTTGCAACATAATAATCGAGATGTGCAGCAGGAAACCATCTTTGAACAATTATGGCGTTTTTAGCTTCTGAATTATCAGTAGCAATAAACTTTTCAAATTCATCCTTCACCTGATCCCAACCGTACATATCCAAACTAAAATCTGATCTACCTTTTTTGTTATTTTCGGTTGAATGATCCAATGGTAATAAACCATAATTAATTTGCCCGATTCCCATAACGATGACACCCCCTAGCAGAAATATTGATAAAACTATGGGCCATGGGAAATTCTTAACAGAAAACTTTTGAACCAGATAAACTGCGGGAAAAATCAACAAAGTCATGTAAGCCGGTCCGGTCCAGTGCGGTAAAGTTTGTCTGAACAGTGAGACTCCAATAAAGGTTAAAATCAATGGTATGCTCAGGAAAAGAAGAAGATGCTGATATTCGGTTTGAATATTAATTTGCCGACGAATTACCGCAACCAATGAAATAATTATCAGTACAAAAACCACCGGGTTATTATATAAAACCTGGCCAATCAATTCGGAGAAGAAATAATCTAACCTTAAAATTGCTTGTGTAGTAGTAACACGATCGCCATGAAAAATAAAACTGATAAAATCGTTCTGGAAGTTCCAAATAAAGATAGGAAGACTTAATATAACTGAAATTAAAATGGAAAGATACAGGGTTCTTGTTTTAAGCCATTTCCGTTCGCAGCATATGACATAAAGTCCAAAACCTCCCCATAAAAAAACCGAAGTATATTTCGAAAGGATGGCTAATCCAATCGTAATTCCTGCATAAATCAAATATTTTTTTTGAGTTTTAAGCTCATGCTTTTTTGTAACAACATGGACAAGAAAATATACACTTAGTAACCAGAAAAAGGTTTGCGGAGCATCAGGTAAAAGGAAGGTTCCGGCAATGATAAAGCAATAAATGGAACTCGTAAAAAGTAAAACGGCAAATAAGCCTGTTTTCGGATTTTTAAGTTTTTTTGCAATTAAATAAACCAACCAGGGACTCCCCATTCCTAAAACAATGGGTCCAAGTCTTAGAAATAATTCAGAATCAAAGGTCAGATTTAGGCTAAATATTTGGATGATCCATCCCAACATGGGTGGATGGTCAAAATGGCTTAATGCCGGGTATAGTGCGTAAGTCCAATAATAAACTTCATCATTCCCAAATTCAATTGAACAGGCAATAAGTGCCCGAATAATTGCTGCTAAAACGATGATGCCTGCAACAATTTTATCATATTTATTCTTTAAACTCATGTACGAGTTTTAAATTGAATACTGCGTGCAATTCGAAAAATGAAATACCCCATTGAAATAAAAATTAGAAAAGCAACAATCCTATATAGCCATGTGTTCAACCATTTCACACTTTCTACTTGAGGTAATTGCATGTCACCATCATGACGGATAAACGGATTCAAATAAAATTTATTTCCGTTGGGAAAAAATATTTCAATTCTAATATAACTGTCACTTTCTTGAATTTGATAATCAGCTGATAAAGTTTCTGAGGCTATTTTTACAATCTTACCATCCTGACCAATAAATCTAATTTCCGAAGCCATTTTATCGACCATAATACGAATGGTATCATCAACTAAGCGAACTGATTTTATGGTAGCTATCTCTTTTAGCTTCTCCTTTTTAATTTGGTATGAATCGCCTCTTTCCCTATAAATTTCCGCGCCAAAAGCATTTCCTGATTTTAAAGATGAAATAATATTTTCCTTATTCAATTCGGTCACGTTAATGAACGTACAATAATGGCCAATCTCATCCGGATTGTTGATATTATGTGCGTCGTCATCGCTTAAAATAGTGACATAATGTCCTGATGATAGTGCAGCATCCCAATGTTCTAATGATACCCTGTAATTATTCAAAACTTCTATTCCATCGTAATTTGTCAAGTATTTGAAATCATCCGGGGCATAACCTTTTCTCAATTTAGGATGGGCTATGAAAACGAGTTCATTATTTGCACGAATTTTATTTAAAACCTGTTGTTTATGATTTATTGTTTGATAAAAAAAGAAATCGAACCAATCCACTTTTTTTGCACCAATGCATACCTGATGATTTTTAAAAATTCCATAACCATGTTCATATACAGGAACATAGGAAGGATAATTCTCGCGGTGGCGATTTATCTTCATATAATCGGAAGTTGCGATGATATCATAATCCAAAAGCTGGTAAATACTGTCAATTCTGTCGTTGGTGTTCATCCTTCCACTGGTAATTCCTTTCCAGGCATAGGACTGAATCTGAAAATTCGCCTTTACCCATGAATTTGAATCCATGGAGGAATAGGGATTAAAAATCTGCTGCCCCGAAAATTGTTTTGGTTCAGGGAAATTGTAATATTTGGTTTCAATATAAGGTAACCATAATAAACCCAATACCGTTAATATCAGTATCATTAATAACTTAAAGAGGTTAAATAAATATCGAAAAAAAATCATGGATCAAATGATGAATTAAATGCAAAGATAATGGAAAAGTAATTCGAGTGAAGTGTAGACATTTGCTTTCTTTTGGCATAAAACATGTAGGATAAGAAATATTATCCCATTTTGGGAACCTTTTCCTAAAATGTAAGTATAAGTACTAATTCTTCATTCGGGAATAAATTCCTTATGATACAATATACATTTAAAAACAGACGAAGATGAACCCATTTCGAATATTTATAGTAGAAGACGATGAGTTCTATGGAGAGATGTTAAAACACCATCTATCGAAAAATCCCGATTATGAGGTTGAACTTTTTCTCACCGGGAAAGAGTTCTTAGCCAATTTACATAAAAAACCATCCGTTATATCTTTAGATTTTACACTACCGGACACAACCGGACTGGAAGTAATGAAAAAGATAAAAGATATAGCTCCAGATGTTCCAGTTATCATCGTATCAGGACAAGAAGATATTTCAACTGCAGTTAGTTTGTTAAAAGAAGGAGCTTATGATTATTTTGAAAAAAATGATGAAACAAAAGATCGCCTTTGGAATGCCCTTATCAAGATAAAAGAGAACATTGGGCTGAAGCAGGAAATTTCTGTTCTGAAAGAAGAAATTGGCAAAAAGTACAAAATAGACAAAGCCATTAAAGGCAAGAGTAAAGCGATAAAGGGCATATTTGACCTCATCGAAAAAGCCGCCAAGTCAAATATTACAATATCCTTAACCGGCGAAACCGGAACAGGAAAAGAACTTGCTGCACGTGCCATACACTACAATTCTCCCCGCGCAAAAAAACCATTTACCGCCATAAATGTTTCGGCTGTGCCCAGAGAGCTCATTGAAAGTGAATTGTTCGGGCATGAAAAAGGTTCGTTTACCGGTGCTAATAGTCGTAAGCTTGGCAAATTTGAAGTTGCAAATAAGGGAACTTTATTTTTAGATGAAATTGCTGAGATGGACGCTAATATGCAAACTAAATTGCTCAGGGTACTGCAAGAAAGAGAATTTACACGTGTTGGAGGCAATGACGTTATAAAGGTTGATGTGCGCTTAATTGTGGCGACCAACAAAGATTTATCAGAAGAAGTTCATAAAGGGAATGTGCGAGAGGATTTATATTATAGACTTTTGGGGCTGCCCATTGAAATGCCCCCATTAAGGCATAGAGGTGATGACATCATTGTTTTATCGAAGTTTTTCCTTGAAGAATTTGCAAAAGAAAACAAAGTTGAAGTACCTACACTTTCGGCCGATGCTTCTGAAAAACTGTTAAAGTATCCCTATCCCGGAAATGTACGAGAGCTAAAGGCTGTGATCGAGTTAGCTGCAGTACTTTCTAATGATAACACCATAAAGGAATCTGATATTACTTTTAATTCAGCACATGGAACAAGCGACTTTCTGATTGAAGAAGACACCTTGCAAGGCTATGAAAGGAAGATTATCAAATTTTATTTACAAAAGTATAATAATAACGTACTTCAGGTTGCTAAGAAACTTGATATTGGTAAGTCGACAATTTATAGGATGTTGAAAAGCAAGGAAATTTAAATCTTTATTCCATGCAACAAAAAAAATATAATGTTGATCGAATCAAAGCATTTGTTGGTGATGATCAAGAGATGTTGAACAAAATAGTGAAAATTTTTCTTGACAAAACACCATCAATGTTAGCTAATATTAAAAATTGTATCGCCAAAAAAGACTTCCAAACGGTTCAGTTTGTTGCTCATAAGCTCAAAACCAGTATCGATCATTTTAGTATTGAAACGATAACAACCGAGATCAGGCAAATTGAAAAATATGCCAAAGAAGAAATTAACCTTCAATTATTGCCCTTGTTATTTGAAAAGCTGGATCTGGAACTACAAGAAACAATGACAGAAATCAAAGCTGATTTTAATATTTCGTAAATTACAGGGGAATATTCCCGTGTTTTTTTGATGGAATTGATTTGCTTTTATTACTGGTCATTTCCAACGCTTCAATCAGTTTATATCGGGTTTGCTTCGGGTAAATAATTTCGTCAACATATCCTAATTCAGCGGCCTTATAAGGGCTTGCAAAAGTATTGCGATAATCATCTACTGCTGTCTTTTTTTCATCCTCAGTTAATGCGTTTCTGAATATAATATTTACAGCACCATCGGCACCCATCACTGCAATTTCTGCCGTTGGATAAGCAAAGTTTACATCGGCACCGATATGTTTACTCGACATTACATCATAAGCACCACCATAAGCTTTTCTGGTAATCAAAGTGATTTTGGGAACGGTAGCCTCTGCAAAGGCGTACAATAATTTTGCCCCGTGCTTGATAATCCCACCCCACTCCTGAGCTGTTCCCGGCAGGAATCCTGGAACATCTTCTAAGGTAATTATCGGAATATTAAAGGCATCACAGAAACGAATAAAGCGAGCTCCTTTTATTGAGGAATTAATATCTAAAACTCCTGCTAAATATGCAGGTTGATTGGCAATGATTCCAACCGACCTCCCACCTAAACGAGCAAAACCAACAATGATATTTTGTGCATAATGCGGTTGTATTTCGAAAAAATTATGATCATCAACCACTGTTGTGATTAAATCATGCATATCATAAGGTTTATTAGGATCGGCAGGAATGAGTGTCTGAAGCTTTTCATCCGCTCTTTTAATATCATCTGTACATGGTTTCATTGGTGCTTCTTCCATGTTATTTGAAGGAATAAAGCTGAATAACTCGCGTATCATCATCATAGCCATTTCATCATCATCGGCCATTAGATGAGCTACCCCACTTTTTGCATTGTGGGTCATCGCACCTCCTAATTCTTCTTTGCTAACCTCCTCGTGCGTAACCGTTTTTATAACATCAGGTCCGGTCACAAACATATAACTCGAATTTTTAACCATCATCACAAAATCGGTCATTGCAGGGGAATAAACAGCACCACCAGCGCAAGGGCCAAGGATCGCCGAAATTTGCGGAACAACCCCCGATGACATCACATTGCGATAAAAAATATCCGCATAACCTCCCAAGCTCTCCACTCCTTCCTGAATTCTGGCCCCGCCGGAATCATTTAGGCCAATAACCGGTGCACCCATTTTCATGGCTAAGTCCATAACCTTAATAATTTTATTGGCATTGGCACGACTCAATGTTCCTCCGAAAACTGTAAAATCCTGAGCAAAAACATAAACCAATCGCCCATCAATTTTACCATAACCCGAAACTACACCATCACCCAGAATCTTATTTTTATCGATTCCAAAATCGGTTGCGCTGTGAACAACAAATTTATCGAGTTCAACAAAAGTATCGACATCAAGTAAAAACTTAACCCGCTCTCTGGCAGTAAGCCTTCCGGCATCGTGCTGTCGCTTTGTTCTTTCAACACCGCCACCCAGTTCAGCCTTTTTATTAATCTGCTCAAACTGTTTAAATTTATCTTCTAAATTTGCCATTTCAAATTCTTTTTATTCAACGATAATTAATGATTGGTGACCATCAACCACGTCACCTTCTTTAACCAAAACTTCTTTAATCAACCGGTCTTTTTTTACTTTATATTCACTTTCCATTTTCATGGCAGAAATAATTATGACAGTATCGCCAGCTTTAACTTGATCTCCGGGTTTTACTAAAACCTTGACCACTTTTCCTGGCATGGGCGTAGAAATAATATTTGAATCGGCACCACCATCTTTTTTTCTGCTTTTCAAATATTTACTTTCGGCGTCAATAATTTCAACATTAAATGATTCGTTGAGGGTATTCACCAAATATTCTTTGCTCGATCCATTTTCAATCATTTCGATATTATAGGATATACCATCCATTATCAATGAGTAAACTCCTTTTTCAACCATAACTACATCTGCATCATACTTTTTATCATCAAGCAAAATCTTAACCTTATTTCCGGTTCTATTCAATAATTCTACTTTTGCAGTTCTGTCGTTTATTTTTATTTCGTAAGACATATGTTCTTTTTATCCATTTAGAAACGTAGTATATTTTTCTTTCTTCCAAAATCTTTCCAGTTATTTCCTAACTGATTTTTTGACTTATCCGGTTGAATTGCATTTATTTTATCGAGATAATCAACAAAAGCTGCAATGATGGCCACCTCTTCACAATTCCCACAGGTTGGTGATTTTGACATCAAGAAGTCATAATTTTTTTCAACAAAATGCGTATTGTAGTTTCCAGCTTCAAAATCAGGACAATCTAATATCCTTTCCAAAAATCTAATTGAAGTTTTAATTCCGGTTATTTTATAATTATGGAGCGCTCTTCGCAAACGGGCGATTGCTTCATCACGCGTTTTGGCCCAAACAATTAGTTTGGATATTAAAGGATCGTAGTACATTGGGATTTCATATCCTACGTATACATAACCATCATGACGAACGCCTAAACCAAGAGGTTCTGAAATATGTTTAATAACACCCGGGCTTGGCATAAAATTATTATCCGGATCTTCAGCATAAATTCGGCATTCGATGGCATGGCCATCCTGACGAAGTTCTTCTTGTTTAAAGGATAAAATTTTCCCGTTTGCAATATTAATTTGTTCTTTTACCAAATCAACCCCAACTACTCTTTCGGTGATGGGATGCTCAACCTGAAGCCGCGTATTCATTTCCAGAAAATAATAGTTCAAGTCATCATCAACGATGAATTCGATGGTACCAGCACCTTGATAATTTACAGCTTTTGCCGCAGCCACGGCATGTGCACCCATTTCTGCCCTTACCTTTTCTGTCATCATGGGTGAAGGAGTTTCTTCAACCACTTTTTGATGACGCCTCTGCACAGAACATTCTCTTTCGAATAGATGGATGGCATTTCCATGCCGGTCAGCTAAAATTTGAAATTCAATATGATGGGGTGATTCAATATATTTTTCAACATAAATGGCATCATTTCCAAAAGCAGTCATGGCTTCTGACTTTGCCGCACTAATGGAACTCAGGATCTCAGATTTTTCTTTAACAAGTCTCATCCCCTTACCTCCACCTCCGGCAGAAGCTTTCACCATGACAGGTAATCCTATTTCTTCAATCGTTTTTATGGCTGAATCCATATCCGTCAAAGGTTCGGTTGTACCAGGAACAACCGGCACATTAGCAGCCAACATTGTTTTTCGGGCAGTAATTTTATCACCCATGGTATTAATTGCATAAGCAGATGGGCCAATAAAGATAATTCCTTCCTTTTCGCATCTGGCAGAAAAATCAGCGTTTTCAGATAGGAAGCCATAACCCGGATGTATGGCATCTGCTTTCGATTTTTTAGCAACGTCAAATATTTTATCCATCACCAAATAACTTTCGTTGGATGGCGCCGGGCCTATATTATAAGCTTCATCGGCATATCTTACATGCATTGAAGTTCTATCCGCATCAGAATAAACCGCAACTGTTCTGATTCCCATCTCTCTGCAAGACCTTATCACCCTAACAGCAATTTCACCCCGATTGGCTACCAATACTTTTTTTATCATTTATTAATGTTTTAACTGATTTGCTTCTTTTGCTTAACAATTGAAACTTTATCTTTCGGAATTATTATAAGCCAAAGATAAAAGTTTTTTATATCTACCAAACTGTTAATGATTTAACACAATATAATATTCATTGCAGCATAAGCAAGATGTCTCAATATCATCTCGTTCAGAAAAGCACATGGCTCATTTTTTAAATCTAAATTTATTTCTGCTCCAGAAAATATTTAAAGTATATTTTGTTGATTTGGGAAATCCCCGAATTGATGCATAAAAAAAGCCATTATCCTCGAATTGAGGATAATGGCTTTCCATTTGATAGTAATATCTATTTCTTTTCCTCGATATAATAACCTTCTCTAGACAGCAGATGATCAAGATTGGCAAGGCCTAAAACCACAATTGCAGAAACAACAGAAGTATGATCCATGTATTCAGGAATACTCATATTGTATAAATCTCTTTCTGTATGCCAAATTTCTCCATAATTAAAATCATATCCCTTGGGGTCGGCAGTACCAAAAGAAATCGTAGGTACGCCATTTAAGGCAAAATAAGCATGGTCTGAACCACCTGCTCTTGTAGGTTTTCTGGCTGGCTCACGTTTACTTAATGTGAATGGGAAATCAGGATTAATATCATTTAATGGTTCGCAAATTTTTTCGAAATCGCCATACATGGCTTCTGGTACTCTTAAACTGTTAGCAACAGTAGGGCCACCATCACGGTTAAAGTAATTAGAAATCTTAACCCATTTATCTTCATTATTTTCCACCCAGCTTTTTGAGCCTAACAAGCCAAATTCTTCTCCTGCCCATAAACAAAACAAGATGCTTCGTTTGGGTTTACCGCCTGCTTCCATAATTAATCGCGCGGCTTCCATTGCAACAGTAATTCCAGTTCCACAATCCACTCCTCCGGTTGCAACATCAAAGGCATCTAGATGACCACCCATCATCACATATTCGTCAGGATATTTGGTTCCTTTTATCATCCCAATTACATTATGATATTTTACCGGGCCCATTTTAAAGTGATTTCTAATATCAAATTCAAGTTCAAAACGTTGTCTTTCTTTTGCCATTTGTTCAATAATTTCATATTGATGTTCATCTAATTTTATATCCGGAATCGTTGGTAAGTTTTCGAAAGTCATATCAGGAAGATTTTTTCGATCGTATAGTGCTCTAATCGGATTTGATGATGCCTGAATAATTCCTAATATTCCGGCCTTTTTCATTTCACTATAAAATAATGCTGGTTCTTCAACCAGGGGGTGCATTTCTTTTTGTTCTTCTCCTCTGTGCGACCAATTATAACTTCTGGCTTCATTATTTTTCTTTTCTATTTCTGCATTTAATCCTTTTATCGAGTCTCTTAAATGATCGGCTTTTGCAGAAATATCGATGGGCCAACCGTCATTTTTACCCCCGATTAAAACCCAGGCACCTTTCAATTTACCTTTCATCCTATCAAATTGTCCTTGGGTTTTAGGTTCAATAACTACATGTCCTTTTTGAACTCCTTTTGTTCCGGCCGTATACGAAGGAGTGGCAAAATGCAATTGCATTCCATTATCACTCAACATGCGCCCGAACCATGGTCCTCGGTTAAATCCAACAGGTAACTCACCTGAGTAATCCATTTCCACTTCAAGTCCCCATTCTTTAAATTTATGAGCTGCCCATTCGGCTGCATTTTCGTATGCATCAGATCCAATCAGTCTTCCACCAAATCTATTAGAGAAGACATCAAGGTGGTTCATGGTTTGATTGTCGGTTGTTCCGATTTCAATAATTCGATCAATAACTTTTCTTGATTGCGAGAATGTATCTACATTCAAGGATAAAAAGAATAAAACAGATAAAGAAATAATCAGGCGTTTCATAATAAGTTTGATTTAAATGGTTATAAGTTTAAGCGTGTTGCTCGATCTAAAACTAAGGCTAATTTTAAAATTGAAAGTTAAAAAAAATCCAATATTGAAATTATATTAATCAATTGTTTTATACAAGCTACTATATATGCCAGCCTTACAGGTTGAAATTTACGACTAGCCGAAATTAAGCTGGAATCAATCTAAATATGAATGCAAATTAACACGTTAAATTGAATAAAATAATATGAATAAAATGGTAATTATTTAGCTTTTGCTGAAGCCAGTTCTTCAAAACGCGAAATAATAACCGCCCCAACGCTGTCGCTAAATACATTGGCAGTAGTTCTAAACATATCCAAAATTCGGTCGACCGCTAAAATAATGGCTACACCTTCTAATGGAAGCCCGACTGCACTTAGAATAATTGACATCATAACCATACCACTCATAGGTACACTAGCTGCACCAATCGATGCTAAAACAGCTGTTACAGCAACTGTCATCTGAGCTGCAAAAGAAAGTTCAAAACCATAAACTTGTGCAATAAAAATGGTAGCAACACATTCGTAAAGGGCAGTCCCGTCCATATTCATGGTTGCGCCAATGGGCAAAACAAAACCTGCAGCACGCTTTGATGCGCCGGAAGTTTCTGTAACTGCTTTCATGGTTAAGGGAAGGGTTACAATGGTTGAGCAAGTAGTGAATCCAGTTAAAATGGCCGGTAACATTCCTCGATAATGCTTAAAAGGATTAACCCTTCCAAGCGTTTTTAAAAGAAGTGGTAAAGTAAAAAACATATGAATCGATAATCCGGCGATCACAATCAAAAAATAAAATCCCAAAGATTTAAAAGACGCAAATCCTGTTTCAGCAACTATTTTTGCTATGATTCCAAAAACACCAAGTGGTGCAGTCCAAATCACAAAAGTGGTCATCTTTAACATGGCTTCAAAAGCTGCGTTGAATACATTTCCGAGTAAATCCCTTTGCGTTGTTTTTAATCGCGTGATAAAATATCCAAATAAAATGGAGAAAAAGATTACTGGCAAAACATCTCCGTTAGCGAGCGCATGAAATGGATTTTCGGGAATGATATTTAATAAAATATCGCCTATTCCACGATCCACAGCAGCAATCGTTTCCGGGTTGGCTTCTAATCCGATTTCGGCACCAACGCCAGGTTTGAATACATTAACTAAAATCTGCCCTGTGAATATGGCCAAAAAGCTGGTCATCACATAATAGCCAAAGGTTCTTAATCCCATTCTGCCCAAACCATAGGCCGACCCAACCTGGATCACGGCACTTACAATGGATGTAACTACCAATGGCATAATGGCCATTCTTAATAAACGTAAAAATATTTGAGATAAAGGATTGGCAACAGGAACAATGGGATCTCCAATTAGAAATCCTGCGGCAATACCTAAAAAGAATCCTACAAAGATCCAGATGGTTAAACGATAAGGGGCTAATTTGGACATGGAATTTTAAAAATACGATTTTTTAATGAGAGGTTCAGGTTCTGCTTCTAGGATTCCATCAAACAAATTGAAATCTTTGCAATTAAATAACATATTTGCATCATGTTTTTTATATATTCATATTATTATTTAAATTAAGATGATGAAGCAAAAGATTTCTTTGGTACTATCTGGTGGCGGAGCCAGAGGAATAGCCCACATTGGGGTTATTGAAGAATTAGAAAAGAGTGGTTACGAGATTTCTTCAATCGCCGGAACATCTATGGGAGCTTTGGTCGGCGGAATCTACGCCCTAAATCAAATGGAAGCTTTTAAAAAATGGATCATAACACTGGACAAAGCAAAAGTGTTCAGTTTAGTTGATTTCACTTTGGGTTCTCAAGGCTTAGTTAAGGGAGATCGTCTTTTTGGAAAAATGAAAGAGTTCATCTCCGACGGAAATATTGAAGATTTAAAATTACCCTATGCAGCAGTTGCCGCCGATATAATTAATAAAAAGGAAGTTGTGTTTAAATCCGGTAGTATTTATGAGGCCATTCGCGCTTCCATAGCCATTCCTTCTGTGCTTACTCCGATTAAAACGAAAGAGGGTTTATTGGTTGATGGGGGAATTATAAATAACATCCCAATTAGTCATGTAAAACGAATTCCTAATGACATCCTCGTGGTAGTAAATGTAAATGCAAATATTCCTATTGAGAAACCCGTTCAATCAAAAAAGGATACAAAGGATAAGCAATCAATTTATGTTCAAAAGCTAAAAGAATTTCAGAATCAACTAAAAAAAATGAATCCTTTACATCATGATGAAAAATTAAGTTATTTTGAAGTCATAAGTAAAACAATTAGCTTAATGACCTATCACCAGGTTCAAACAACGCTTGAAAAATACAATCCAGACATGTTAATTAATATTTCGAGAGATTCGAGTACCACCTACGATTTTTTCAAGGCCGAAGAACTTATTGAAATTGGCCGTTTGGCGGCACATAAAACAATTATGAGTTACAAAAATGAATAGACCGGGGATTATTGCATGATCTCTCCAGAAAAATTGCAGGGAATTCAAAATATTTATTAATAGTTTGAAGAACAGATAAACTGACAATTTAAATACCAATACGGTAACTAAATTTGATGAGGAAAATATTATGAGGCTTTCCAACAAACAAATCGTGGATATCATCGCCAAATAAAGAAGATGTATTATTATGTGAGGCTGATCTTGTTTGATTCCATACAAGATAAGCTGATGATCCAGGACTGTATTCCCATCGAATGACCAGGTTTGATAAAAATTCCTGTACATTGAAATCAGGATATTCAATGGAATAATCTACAACACCATCTAAATTTTCATCAATTTCATAAACCTCATCAATAAGTTCGCTCATTTGACCGGATTGATAAACATTAAACCGGTTTTTATAATCCTGGTTCATGGGATCATTAATCACTTTATAATTTTTATATTCTCCTTTGGCAAAAAATGGCTGGCCCCAGTATTGCAGTGTTAAATCTGGCGTTAAATTAAAACTAATACGGATTGATGCATTAATAACATGCTGATCTATACTCGCAAAAATATAACGATTTTGATCATCGAATGATTCTTCAGCAATGTACTGAAGTTCATTAAATGATTTGCTGTATCCGGGGTTCACCGATATAGTAAGACTGTTTGTTGGTTTGTATGTTAATCCCAAGCGTATGAAAAAATTATCTGAAGAATGCTCAAAGCCACTGGAGTATCTGGAATAAATATTTGCCGATATTTTTTTTCTGCTATCAGTATTAATACTACCCTGAATCTGAGCATTTCCCTGTACCTTCATTCTTGGGCCGCCACGAAGGATGGAATTCGACATTCCGTTTGTATTCATGTTCCAGTGTCCCCACACATTCCAAAAATTCTTCAAGCGCATATTACCATTCAGTTCAATTCCCTGGCCCAAAAAATTTCCTCCAAAATCCCAAATATTGTATAAATCAGCACTTAAATTCCAATTTCGATAAATACCTTTTGGCTCCCAAACACGATATTGTCCCCAGTACATAGCAAAAATTTGATCGGCTTGACGCAGATATCCCATATCGTTCAATTCAAAACCGGGTGTTTTCCAAAGAACGACCGCTAAATGGTTCCAATGTCCTTTTTGACGAAGAAGCTGTAAACGTCCCCCAGAACCAAACAGTGAAGTTTTGCTTAGATCATAATCGGTATAATTATTATCAGGTCTTTGATAGTATCGGGCAGATGACTCCTGGGTAGCAGCAATGGCTTCAGTGCTTCCGTTTACCTGACTAAAGGCCGCATTTATATTGAACATCCAGGTTTTATCTTTAAAATATTGGGTAACATCAACACCTCCTGTAAAAGCCGATTTATGAAATGAATCTGCTGTAAGATCGTTTGTGTTTCTGATGGTGCTTGTAAACATTCCACCAATCATTGTATTTCCATTGTTCATGTCTTTTTGAACACGGCCAAGAAAATAGTTGGTTAAAGGTTCAACCGTTTCAAACCTTCTTGAACCATTTAGATCAATCTCTGCTTTGCCTTCGGCAGTGACACTTTCGATAATACCTACCGATAACCCTGTACTGGTTTTTCCAGTGAGTTTTGCTGCACCTAAAATTGGTGTATTGACAGGGACCTTTGCATATTCGTCATCACCCAAATCAGGATAAAGACCAGGTCTTCGACCGATACGCCGCGAATAAAACAGGTTATCATTACCAACGCCACCGTCACCAATCCCAATACCAAAAGTTGTAATATTTGCTCCTTCAATAAAAAATGGTCTTTTTTCTGTAAAAAAAGTTTCATAAGCACTCAGATTGACTTCTGAAGGATCGGCTTCAACCTGTCCAAAATCAGGATTAATGGTTAAATCGAGGGTTAAATTATTGGTCACTCCAATTTTTGCATCGACTCCACCATTTACATAAGTATCTTTCCCATCTTGAAAAGGATTATCTTTCTCAGCCTTATAATTCTCAAGTTTTGCAACTCCATAAGGGGTAATGTCAAATATTTTACGTGGTTTAATACTTTCTAAGCCGCTCATCTCTCCAAACATATGCACCAAACCAGGTGCATCTTTTGGAATATGCTGCCAAAAATCTAACTCATCGTGACGATAAGTTTGACGAAAAACCTGTAAGCCCCACACACCATTCGATTCTTTTTTAAACCGTAATTGACTAAATGGTATTTTAAATTCGGCTACCCAACCCTCTTCAACAAAACTGACTTTCACCTGCCAATTTGCATTCCAGGAATCATCTTCGTTATCACCATCTTCAGTTAATATCTGATCGAATTTAACACCCCCTGCTGTAACAGCAAACATAAAAGCTGTTCGCAGGTCGTGATAGCTATCAAAAGCTATACCCATAAAATCACCATCCAGATTATCACGCCTTGTAAGCCTTTTAACAATACTGTCCGGACTTGTATCAAAAGCTTTCATCCCTACGTAAAGATTATTCGCATCGAACAAAATCTTAAACTCCGTACGCTGCGTTGCTTCCGCATCATTATAAGGTTCAAATTGTCTAAAATCGTTAATCCATTCTCCTGGGAACCAGGCTTCATCGTCTAATCTGCCATCAATAATTGGTGGATTTTGTACTGAAACAGCATGGTAATTTTTTTTTGTAAATTCTTGACCGAATGTTCCTAAGCCTACTGATACAAAAACTATAATAAATATGAAATTTCTCATCTACAAATACTTGAGTCAATATTCTTTGTATATCGTGTATGTATTAGACTAATCGTCGCAAGATTTGTTACAAGATTTCCTGAAATTTTTGGATATAAATTTATATTTTTTGAACTTCTTTGAAAACCACATTTCAACTATGCTTATATGTCTTATATGAATACAATAGAAAAAAAGGCCAAATTGTATCCTGTCAACATGGATCTAACTGAAAAGGAGTTTCGACAATGCTGAGAACCTATGAAGCCTCCAGAAGAATATTGGTTGCAACGACTCATACTTGTAGAGGTTCAGGTATCTGTTTAAGGAATTAAAGAGCTTGTTTAACATTGCGATTGATGACAACAAAATACAAAAGAAAGTTGATCCTTTTGGAAAACAAAAGTGTCGAATATCCGCATCCGAAAACTAATAGAAGGCTTTAATAGGCGAACAACTTAAAAATCTGTTTGAGTCTTCGTGTTCTACAATAGAACAACAGATAGCCAATGGCTATTTCTTTTTTTACTTGCATGCAATGGTGTGAATATGAGAAACATTGATTTAATTAAACACAAAGGCCTTAAAGATGATTCCATGACCTTCTATGGATCTAAACCAACACTGCCCAGTCAAAATTAAGGCCAATTACGACCAATTTAAACAATTATACAAGATCAATTAATCGGGTTGGAAATAAGGACAAAAGCCCTAACAGGCTTGTTTTCAATCCTATTTCAGACAAGCTAAATGCAACAGAACAAAAAGTTAAGATTAATAATTTTACCCGTTTTATAAATCAGCATCTTAAAAAGTTTAGTGAGTTTATTGGCCTACCCAAAGCTATTTATATTCGGCATGACTAAATATGTAAGTTCTTATAAATCTAACCTAGGAAAACATTCCTTCAGATTAGATTTAACAAAAAAGCATTAATTCAAAAAAGTATTTAATCATAATATAAATCACTTCAGACATTCTAATTGTCACTTCACGCAATCTCTCCAAGATACAACTTTTGTATCTCATACTTTTGACAACAAATTAAATTTATAAATCTTATAAAATGAAGTTGAAAAAAACTATTTATCCAGTTATGATATCCGCGATACTATTTTTATTCGGATGCTCAACACAGATTAATGAAAAACCAATTGAACCTGTTAAATATGTTAAAGTAGAAAAAATAGTTGATCAACAGCTTGTTGAAAAACTTGTTTTCAATGGCATCATTAAGGAAAAAAGTTTGACTTCCATTTCTTTTCGCGTTGGTGGGCCTTTGACTAAGCTGAATGTTAAGCCGGGTGATTTTGTAAAGGCAGGCGAATTAATTGCAGAAATTGATAAACGAGATTATGAATTACAAGTTCAATCCACAAAGGTTCAATTTAATCAAATGCAAGGCGAATTTGAAAGATATAAACAGCTTTTTGAGAAGGGGAAAATACCTGCTAACTCTTATGAAAAAATTGAATCCGGATATTTAATGGCAAAAACTGCTTATGAAAATGCAGTAAACAAATTGAAAGATTCAAAATTAACAGCACCGGTTTCAGGATATATTTATGAAAAATTTGTTGAGAATTTTCAAACTGTCAATCCTGGGCAAGTGGTGGTTTCAATAATTGATTTATCGCAATTAGAAGTAATTATTTCAATCCCCGAAAGCCAATTGACTAAAATCAAAAATTCAAGCAAGAATTTACTTGAGGTTAAAAATGCAAATGTTTCAAACCTACCAATATCTATTTTGAGTATTAGCGAAAAAGCTAAGGATGACGGAATGTACGAGATGAAATTTACGTTTAACAACAATTCAAAGTTGAAAATCTCTCCTGGTATGTCTGCCGAAATCAGCATGATATGTGATCAAGAGGCAAGTACAATTAAAATTCCTTCATCAGCTGTTTTTTATGAGGAAAACACAACCCGGGTTTGGGTATTTGATTCCATTTCAAAAGTCGTAAATAAGAGAAATGTGCGTATAAAAAATATCTCATCGGGTGGAAAAGTAGAAGTAATATCAGGATTAAGTCCGAATGATATTATAGTAATTGCAGGAGTTCATAGTTTATACGAAAATCAAGTGGTACGTCCTGTTCAGCCTCAATCACCTACTAATATTGGAGGGCTTTTGTAATGTTTGAAAAAATGATGGATAAAAAGGCACTTATTACAACTGTACTTTTTGCAGTATTTTTCGGTGGTATATTTGCCTATCTCAACATCGGAAAGCTTGAAGATGCAGAAATTCCGATTAAAACTGCGGTGGTCGTAACTGTTTATCCCGGAGCAACAGCGCATGAAGTGGAACTTGAAGTTACTGATGTGCTTGAGAAAGCAATTCAAAAACTGGAGAACATAAAGGATATAACATCAGTTTCAGAACCAGGTTTATCTAAGATTACAATAAATATTAATTCAGAAGTAAAAACACATGCCCTTCCTCAGTTGTGGGATCATTTGCGAAGAAAAGTAAATGATGCCAAAAGTAAATTGCCAAAAGGTGCTTATGAACCCATTGTTAATGATGATTTTGCAGATGTTTATGGCATGTTGTATGCCGTTACGGCCGAAGGTTATTCAGATAAAGAATTAAGTGATTATACAGAGTTTATTGAGAGAGAGCTTCTTAGCATAAAAGGCATCAGGCGATCTCAAATATTTGGGACACAACAGGAAGCAATCGATGTATCTTTTTCATCAGAAAAGCTTGCCAATTTAAATATCAATCCGATGTACATTGCAATGGCAATGCAGAATCAGAGTCAAATTGTTAACCCTGGAAGTATAATATTTGGACAAGAATCAATCAGGGTTGGTGTTGGAAGTAAAATAAACTCAATGAAGGAAATTGAAGACCTGCTGATTCAGGTTCCTAAGGGAGGGAACTTTAGGCTTGGTGATATTGCAAAGGTTCAAAGATCAACCATGTTTCCTAAACGACAAGCACTCTATTTTAATGGCAAAAAAGCATTATCGTTGGGCTTATCAAATGAGAGCGGTATTAATGTGGTTAAATTAGGCGAAGAACTTGTTCAACGTTTAGAAGAAATAAAAGAAAAACTTCCGGCAGGAATCGATATCCACAATATTTATTCTCAACCGGAAAGAGTGGAAGCTGCTGTTTCTAATTTTATGTGGAATTTGGTGATGTCAGTTGGAGTAGTGATACTCGTGCTTTTATTTTCAATGGGTTATCGTTCAGGACTATTAATCTCTAGTGGATTAATCTTTACAATTTTGGGGACCCTTATTGTAATGTTAGCAATTGGTATGCCCTTACATCGAATTTCCCTGGCAGCTATAATTCTGGCTATGGGAATGTTGGTTGATAATGCAATTGTTGTTGCAGATGGAATATTGGTTGACTTAAAAAAGGGAATTAATAGAAAAGATGCATTCTTAGGTTCGGCAAAGCGAACCGGGATTCCTTTACTTGGAGCTACCCTTGTGGCCATTTTGGCCTTTATGCCTTTAGCTCTGGCGCCAAACGCTGCAGGTGAATTTTTAAGCTCCTTATTCACGGTACTCGTCATTTCTTTATTATTAAGTTGGGTGTTTGCAATGATACAAACCCCGTTTATGGCTAAATATTTTTATCGCAAAGAACGACCAAAAGGAGAACACCAGGAAACTTATAATCAGGGTATATATAAATATTTTGGTAAAGGATTAAGATGGGCGCTTGCTCATAAGATTCCATTTCTATTAGGGAGTATTGTAACTCTTTTAATATCACTTTATGCATTTAAGTTTGTTAACATTGATTT
The DNA here is from genome assembly GCA_963675215.1 of Bacteroidales bacterium. Lineage (GTDB taxonomy): Bacteria > Bacteroidota > Bacteroidia > Bacteroidales. The sequence continues at coordinate 1,168,559 of OY775914.1, read as the reverse complement.
TATGCCTCGAAGCGATTATAATCAATTTGTGATAGAATACAATCTTCCACAAGGAGCTGATATCGATGCCGTAGAAAATGATATAAAAAATATCCAGGAACATATTTTAAAGATAGAAGGTATTCAATCAGTAACAAGCGCTATTGGAAGCCCACCGGCACGTTATGCCCTGATGCGATATATGCCCCAGGGCGGGCAAAACTATGGTGAGCTGATCGTAGAAACAAAAACAACTGAAAGAGTGGAAGAAATAATTCCTGATTTACGTGAGTATTTAGCTAAAAACTATCCAAATGCTTTAAGTCGGATACATCGTTTTGGAGCAAGCTTCTCGGACTTTGAAGTGGAAGTTGAATTTTCAGGTCCTGATCCATCTGTTCTTCGTCAATTAGCTGAAGAAGCTAAAAGGATTTTCAGAAACGAACCTATGATTATTGACGTAACTGATAACTGGAAAGATGCCACCAAAAAACTAAGTCCTAATTATTCGGTTCAGGATGCTCAAAGATTAGGTTTAAGCAGAAATGATTTGGCCAATTCAATTTTGGTGGCTACAAATGGGATGCCTATTGGGTCATATTATGAAGGAACCGAACAAATCCCAATCATATTAAAAACTGATACTGAAATTGCAGATAATATGGAAAGCCTGTTATCGATTCCTGTTTGGGGGCAACAAAGTACCCGAAGTATCCCACTCAATCAAATAGTAAACAAAATTGAATTAAAATGGGAAGACGAATCAGTACATCGCTATAATGGCAAAAGAGCTTTAAAAGTTCAGGGAGATGTAATGGACGGTTATACTGCAACCCAGGTTCAAGTAAAAATTGAAGATCAGGTTAATGCCATAAAACTTCCTAAAGGATACTCAATACGATGGGATGGAACTTATGCTAAATCGAACGAGGCCAACGATGCACTTTTTAAGTATTTACCGCTGGCCATTGGTTTAATGCTCATTATCATTATTGCCATTTTTAACAATTTAAAGCAAACCTTAATAATTTTTATTGTCGTACCATTTGCCCTGTTAGGTATTTCATTTGGATTTAATGTAACAGGTGCTAATTTCGGATTTGTTGCTATTATTGGTGCCTTAGGTTTAATTGGGATGATGATCAAAAACTCAATCGTTTTATTAGATGAAATAAATCTGGGTTTAAAAGCAGGAAAAACAGTTTTAAATGCTACTATTGATTCGGCACTTTCAAGGATGCGACCAGTTATGATGGCTTCACTAACCACTATCTTGGGGATGATGCCGTTAATAACAGATTCGATGTTTAAAGGCATGGCGATTACAATTATGTTTGGCCTGCTGATTGGGTCTGTGGTAACCTTAATGGTTGTTCCGGTTTTGTATGTAACCTTTTTTAAGGTAGATGTTAGCAAATTAAAAAATAGAAAGAAATAAGAAAATAGCTGGTATGAATAATTTAATCAAACAAATTTTTACGACAACATTTTGTATAATCGCAATTGGTTCAATCTCAGGTCAAAAAATCATGACCCTGGAAGACTGCCGCCAGCAAGCCGTAGAATATAATAAAGAACTGAAAAAGGCAAAGTATCAGGTTCAAGAGGCTGTTTCAAATCAAAAAACTGCCAGAACAGCATATTTGCCAAGCGTAAGTGCAAAATCAAGCATCATGTACATGCCTGATATGGAAAACATCTCGATGCCCGGTGGATTCTTGAAAACTGCTGTTAGTGCTGAAGCTGCTCAAAATGGTGAATTTTCAGGAACCAGTAATGTATGGTCTCCCGGAATAAATTTAGAATTAGAAAACCTATATTTAATCACTGGCCAGGTGTCAGTTACTCAACCTGTTTATGTTGGTGGTAAAATAAAATATTCAAACAAACAAGCTGATGCTGGGATCGACATATACAAGTTTAACTACAATATTAAATATGCTGAAATTATCGAACAAACAGATAAAGCTTATTGGAATTTGGTTTCTGTTGAAGCCAATACCAAATTAATCGAGAAATCTATTGAAATGTTGACTGAAATAGAAGATAAGATGAATGACATGTTTAATATTGGCTTAACTCCTTTAAGTGAAAAGCTAAAGGTAAGCGTGCAGAAAAACGATGCAGAATTAAATCTGCTTAAAGCCAGAAATGGGCTCAGGGTATCAAAAATGTACTTAAATCATTTAATTGGCCAGGATTTAAACATAGATATTCAAGTGGTGAATACCCTTGATGAAAATGCTGATATATTTAATAAAATGGGAAGTGATGCTTCTGCTTCAAACCGCAACGAGTTTAAAATTTTAAATAAACAATTGGAAATTTCCGAGTACGATAAAAAAATTATACAATCAGAATATTTACCCCAGATTGGGGTTAGTGCAAGCTATTCAACTTATTATGTCAATAATTTATTAGAAGATATAAGCTTTCACCCAAATTTATCCGGACAAATTTCAATTCCAATTATCAATTGGGGGCAGTCAAAACATAAAAAGGATGCTGCCAGGATGAAAATCAAGCAAGCTGAAATTGAATTAGATAACACTAGTGAACTTTTAGATCTTGAAATCCAACAAGTTAAAATTCAAATTCAGGAAACTTATGAAGCGATTATTATTGCAAAGAAAAACTTAACAGAAGCAAAAGTTAGCCTGGATGAAACCAAAGCTAGCTTTGAAGCGGGATTAAATACAGTATCTGAATTGTTGAATTCACAAATGAGTTGGCAAAGTGCAAATAATCAGCTAATTGGTATTCTGGCTCAATATCAGTTACTACAAACAACATGGCAAAGAGTTACAGGGAATTTAAACCCGGTTGAATAGTATTATTGTTTAAATTTACAGATCATCATATATGTTGGGATCATGAAATCTAGGAATAAAGGAGCATGTGTCACGCGACTTCCAAATTATGCTTTTTCTACCATAATTGTTCGATTTACAATTGTCAGTTTAGTGGGGGTTATAATCATGCAATTAATCGTACATTCCAGTGATTTAAAGACCTTGGGCCGACCGAATTTTTTCGATTATTTACGTGTTATATTATCCTTTAACTTATTGAGTGAAATGCATATTGTTTTGGATAATATCCTTGAATATTTTCTACCTATCCCCGAAAAATTAAGACGGCGATTTGCTATTCAAATCCCCATGAATATAGGATTGATTATTGTCGTTTTTCAGTTTATGAATATCATTTCACCTCACGATATTGAGGCTCCCAAATCTGTTTTATATATGGGTTCTGCTTTGGGGCTGGTATTTGTCACGATTATTTCAAGCGGGCATTTGCTGATGCGGCTAATGGAAAAATGGGTGTATGCCCAGCAACGTATTGATGAAATGAAACAAGAAAAACTACAAATGGATTACAATGCATTACAAGATCAATTAAATCCGCATTTCTTATTTAACAATTTGAGTGTTCTAAAATCTTTGATCATTTATAATAAAAATGCAGCAGTGAATTTTACGGAGAATTTTACCGATGTATATCGATACGTACTTAAAAGCAAGGATAAGATGCTTGTTGAATTCAGGCATGAGCGAAAATTTATGGATTCATATATTGGTCTTCATAAAGAAAGAATCGGTGAAGGATTGAATGTAATATTTTCAATCGAAAAAGAAGTCCTGGATAAGGAAATAGCACCTTTAACACTTCAGCTTTTAGTTGAAAATGCAATAAAACATAATGTTGCAAGTAAAGAAAGTCCATTAACAATAGAAATTAAAACGCAAAATGGATTTCTGATTGTTGAAAATACCTTACAACTAAAGGAAGCATCATATTCTACACTAACAGGATTAAAAAACCTCATTAACCGTTATCAAATTATTTCAGAAATCCCGGTTGAAGTAAAAATGGAGAATGAAAAATTCATAGTAAAAATTCCTTTATTATAGGCCCAAAAGCAATTAAAATGCAAATACTTATAATCGAAGACGAACAGCACAACTCACGCTTATTAAGTGGGATGATAAATATTGTCAGGCCAAAATGGGAGATCACAGGAATATTTGAAAGTGTTAAAAGTACAGTTGCATGGTTAAGAGAATACCCACCGCCTGATTTAATATTTATGGATATTCAATTGACGGACGGGATTTGCTTTTCAATTTTTGAACAGGTGCAAGTTGAAAGTATGGTTATATTTACCACAGCTTATGACGAATACGCTATTCAGGCATTTAAAGTAAACAGTATCGACTACCTTCTAAAACCAATAAAAGGGGAAAAGCTGGAAGAAGCCATCTTAAAGTTTGAAAAAATTCATAACCAATTAGATAAGGGTGATAAAAACTCGGATTATAAAGATTTACTAGATATAATCCGAAAAGGCGAAAAAAATTATCGGAAAAGATTTTTGGTCTCTGGAATTAGCTCATTTTTTAAAATTGAGGTGAAAGATATTGCCTATTTCTATACCGAAAACCGTGTCAGTTTTGCCGTGACTTTTGATGGCAAAGAACACATTCTGGATCTAACCATGGAAAAATTGGAAGAACAATTGAATCCTGAATTATTTTTCAGGGCCAATCGATCGATAATTATAAATAGTGAATCTGTCCATAAGTTTGAGAATTATTTTGGTGGAAAATTAATCGTGAAATTGGTACATCCTTTTACAGAACCTGTCACCATAAGCCGTTTAAAAGCAACAGAATTTAAGAATTGGCTTGATCGATAAACTATTTTAGCTGGATAATGAAAACAAAATAAGCATGATAACCCTTTGTAATCAGCCATATTCATATCGTTGAATTTATTGTTTCACAAATCCAAGCCCTTTTAATATCATTATCTTTTCATATTCTAAACAGAATTGAATTTCGAATTGTTGAAAGACCATTAAAAATTATTTGATTCATAGTTTAGATTTATAAAAAAAAATATATCTTTGCTACCGAAAAACTAAAATGGTCGAAAAAATGGTTTTAACAAAAGATGAAATAGTAAGAGCTGATATTCTTATCCATGCACAAAAATTATTTCAACAATTTGGATTAAAAAAGACAACTATGGACGAAATTGCCTTTGCTTGTGGTAAGGCTAAAAGTACGCTTTACCACTATTTTAAAAGTAAAGAGGAAGTGTTTGACGCAGTAATTAAATTGGAAATGAAAAAGCTTCGATCCATTGTGCAGGAACACCTTGTTGGGATACCTAAACTAAAAGATAAGTTGATGTGTTATTTTGCTGAATTTCATAAGGGAATTTTGAACAAAATAAACCTATACAGAATTGTGAAGTTTGAAGTAACTCATGGAGAATTTCCGCAAGAATATTTTAGGGAATTGATGGCTTTTGAAACGGCTTATATTACTCGTTTTTTAGAAGATGCTTATGATGTAGGAGAATTTATTCATTTTAAAAAGGAGGATATCCCATGGTTTGCAGAGATATTGATTGCAGGGTTTTTCGGTATTGTTCGCTATTCAATCGAAAGTGAAGAAGGGATAGATCAACAAAAATTAGAGATGTCAGTAAATCTTCTTATTCCTCGGATATTTGATTAAGTTTTTTTGCTATAAAAACGACTAAAAATCTATATTGGTATTATTGATTATAAAAAGTAAAAAATGAAGAAAGTAAATTTAATTTTAGGATTAACACTAATCATAATGTTAGTGAGTTGTGGAGAAAATAAAACTACTGAAAGTAAAATTTCCGAAAACAAGAAGGAAATAAAAGTTAAAACAATCATAATAGAAGAACCTACTCAAAGTACTGATTTTAGCTATAGTGGTATCATTGTTCCAACCCTAACCATTCCATTGAGTTTCCAATTACCGGGATCTTTAAATAAAATATATGTGGATGAGGGCGATCATGTAAGAAAAGGCCAAGTTCTCGCTGAGCAAGATAAAACTTCGTTCAAAAATATTTTTTTGGCTGCACAAGCCATGCAAAACCAAGCTAAAGATGCTTACGATCGTTTAAAAAAGGTACATGACAAAGGAAGTCTGCCAGAAATACAGTGGGAAGAGATTAAGTCGAAGTTGGAACAAGCAAATTCTTCGGCACAAATTGCAAAGCAAAACCTTGACAATTGCAGCATCATAGCTCCCACCAATGGTATTATCGGATCTCGTAATGCTGAAGTAGGATCGACTATTATTCCTGGTAATCCCATTTTTAAACTTGTCATAATTGATGAGGTATTTGTTCGGGTTTCGGTTCCCGAAAATGAAATTAACAAAATCGAGAAAGGGCAACTAGTTCGTTTACAAATTGCCGCAATTGGGAATGAAATTTATAGCGGACAAGTTGAAAAAATTGGGGTCATGGCTAATCCAATCTCAAAAACTTATGAAATAAAAATCCGGGTGAAGAACACAGATTTGAAGATAAAATCAGGGATGGTAAGTAATGTGGCAATTTCAATTCAGAGCACGAATTCAACGATTACCATTCCTTACCAATCGGTTATAAAAAACGGGGATGAAAACCATTATGTATATAAGGTTGACACAGAAACAAATACCGTCAAAAAGCAAATCGTTAAAGTAGGTGTGTTAACCGATAATATGATTCAGATTATTTCGGGGGTGTCAATTGGGGATGTTTTGGTTGTGGAAGGGCAACATAAGCTATCAGATAATGACCATGTGGTTATTTGAGTAAATTCCATTTTTATATACGATTTAAGAATTAATAGAGATGAATAAAAAAGTAAATAATATTATAGAGGCTGCGATGAAGTACAACCAAATCATTATTGCCTTTGTGATAGTTATGATGATTTTAGGAGTATATGGATTATTATTTATGCCCCGTAATGAATTCCCTGATTTTACAATTCGACAAGGCCTTATTATTGGTGTCTACCCTGGAGCTACCTCTAGTGAAGTAGAAGATCAATTAACAACGGTAGTCGAAAACTATATCTTCGGTTACAAAGAAGTAAATAAAGAAAAGACATACTCTCATTCCAAAGAAGGAATGATGATTATTTTTGTTGAGTTGAACGATAATATACACGATGCAGACAAATTTTGGTCGAAATTGCGTCATGGTTTGGATGAATTGAAAGCACAACAGCTTCCAATGGGTGTGCTTGCATTGATGGGCACCAATGATTTTGGCGATACATCCGCTCTTCTGATTACCATGTCATCAAAGGATAAAAACTATAGAGAACTAGAAGAGATTATAAAAAACTTGGAAGCTGATATTAGAAAAATAGAATCAGTTTCAAAAATAAAACATTATGGCACCCAGAAAGAAAATATAAATGTTTATATAAATCAGGAAAAACTTAACGAATACAATATTAAACCAGCGACTTTACTTGCTGTTTTTAAGATTCAGGAGGCTTTTAATTATGCCGGTGAATTAGATAATGGGGAATTGGTTATGCCTGTTCATCTTCCACCTAAGTTTGAATCTGAAAAAGAGCTTGAGCAACAAATCATCTATTCCGACCCACAAGGAAATATAATTCGTTTAAAGGACATTGCCCGCATAGAACGTAAATATGAAAAGCCATCCAACTACATCCGCAACAATAAAAACAATTCTTTATTGCTTTCGCTTGAAATGCAAATGGGGAACAATATTGTTCAATTTGGTGAAGAAGTAAAAGAAGTATTGGCCCAGTTTAAAGAAAAAGTATCCGATGATGTGGAAATCAATATTATATCGAACCTTCCTGAAGCAGTAGACAATTCAATTTCTCATTTCATGAAAGAATTTTTAATTGCAGTCTTGGCAGTAATTGCAGTTACAATGGTGTTGTTGCCTTTCAGGATATCTTCAGTAGCAGCTATAACTATTCCTATTACAATATTAATAACCATTGGCATTATGCAAATGGTGGGGATACAGCTTGATATTGTAACCCTTGCTGGATTGATTGTTGTGCTGGGAATGGTTGTGGATAATGCCATTGTGGTCATTGACAATCATATTGAGAAACTTGATCATGGGGAAACTCCCTGGAATGCAGCATGGAAGGCAGCAACTGATCTTTTTATTCCGGTTTTATCGGCAACAGCCGCCATTGTAGTAGCTTTTTTCCCCATGATGCTTTTTCTGAAAGGTATAGCAAGTGATTTCGTAGGGGTACTTCCCATTACAATTGGCATCGCTTTAGGGGTTTCAATGATAGTTGCGATACTCTTGGTTCCTTTCATGTGCTTTGTTTTTATCAAGACGGGATTAAATAAGCCCCCCAATAATAAATCCAGCAATAAATCCAGAAATTTCTTAAACAATCTCCAAAAATCATATGATTTTGTATTAAGTAAAACATTTGAATATCCTAAAACCACTATTTCCATAGGAATACTTTCTATAGTTGTTGCAATTATCCTTTTTACCAATACGGATCAATTGCTTTTCCCAACAGTAGAAAGGAAACAGTTTTCTGTGGAAGTATTTTTACCCGAAGGTTCTTCAATTGAAAAAACGGAATTAGTAATTGATAGTTTGGAGAGAGCATTGTTGCAAGATGAAAGGATTACAAATGTTGCAAGTTTTATTGGAAATGGCTCTCCCCGCTTTCATACCCTTTATGCCCCGCACATGGCGGCTCTAAATTACGGGCAAATACTTGTAAATACCATTTCAAATGATGCAACCGTTGAAGTCCTAGATGAGTATGCTGTAAAATATTATGGCGCATTCCCAAATGCACATGTAAAATGGGTGCAGTTGGCCTTTAAAAAGTTTACTTCTCCGATAGAGGTTCGTATTTCCGGCGATAATATAAAAGATTTAAAAGAAACTGCCAAACAGGTTTCTGAAATTTTAACTGCCCATAAAAAAACAACCTGGGTTAGAAACGATTGGCTGGAAATGCGACAGGGAATAGATGTTGAACTGGATCCAAATAAATCCAATCAACTGGGTTATGCTAAATCATTGGTCGCTTCGTCATTAGTGATCGCCATGAATGGATTGCCTTTAACAACGGTTTGGGAAGGTGATTATCCCGTAAGTGTAATACTTTCAAAAGAAGACAATCTGAAAGATGATATCAATGATCTGGAAGATCAGTATGTAACTTCCCCAATTACTTTTGAATCTTTGCCCCTTCGATCAATTGCGACCTTAAAACCGGAATGGACAGAAGGGAATATCGTTCGGAGAAATGGTGTGAGAACAATGACGGTATTGGCAGAAGTGCAACGAAATGTTATTTATAGTAAAGTGTTCAATGATGTAGTTCCCTTAATAAATAAGCTCAAGTTACCTAATGGCGTGAAAATTGAATATGGAGGAGAAAATCAAGACATTGTTGAAAATTTTACCCCTCTTATATATGCACTTGTGGTGAGTGTCCTGTTAATATTTTTTATCATCTTAATAGAGTTCAAAACCTTCCGTCGTACCTTTTTGGTCATGTCAACCATGTTGCTAAGCTTGTTTGGTGCTGTTCTTGGATTACACATTATAGGTTATCCATTTAGTCTAACATCATTTATCGGACTCATTGGATTGATGGGAATCACTGTTAGAAACGGAATTATTTTGGTGGATTATGCCATGCAGTTGGTTACCAAAGAAGGTTATACTTACAAAGATGCTGCATTTGCTGCTGGCAAAAGAAGAATGCGCCCTGTTTTTCTTACGTCCATGGCGGCTGCAGTGGGTGTGGTGCCTATGATTATTAGTAATTCGTCACTTTGGGGGCCTTTAGGAACCGTAATTTGTTTCGGTTTAATCTTCGGAATGATACTAACGCTATTGGTTTTGCCTGTACTGTATTGGAAAACAACAGGGAAAAAACGTTTTGAAGAAACGCTCCAGAATGTTTAACTCAAATTATTTGACTTGTATTATGAAACGATATATAATTATTTTAGTACTGATCAGTGGACTGTACTTCCCGTTAAAGTCTCAAACCTTATCTTTAGATTCCTGTAAAATATATGCACTCAAAAATAACAAAAGGTTAAGGGAAGCACAATTAAAACTGGATGCATCAAAAGAAGTAAAGAAAAATGCTTTTACTAATTATTTTCCAAAGGTTGATGCCGGAGCTATTGCCATGAAATCAAGCAAAAGTTTTATTGAAATGGAATTCCCGGAAATGAATCTTCCAGTATACGACGGGATCCCGGCCAATATAGCTACGGCAACACAGTTTGCTTATTTCCCGGGGATGAACATAGAATTACTGGATTATGCAAATGTCGGTTATGTTTCAGCAATACAACCGATTTATGCAGGAGGCAGAATAAGAAATGGGAATAAGCTGGCCTCTTTAGGGGAAGAACTTAGTGGGTACAACCTAAATCTCACTACGGATGAAGTGCTGGTTAAAACCGAAGAGTATTATTGGACAATTGTAAATTTGGAGGAGAAAAAGGAAACCCTGAAGAGTTATAAAAACCTCCTTAATAATTTGTTGAAAGATGTATCTGTGGCCTATGAGGCTGGATTAATTCAAAAAAGCGATTTATTAAAAGTTAAATTCGAGTTAAGTAAGGTTGAAGCGAATGAACTAAAACTTGAAAATGGACTTAACCTTTTGAAAATGACTTTGAGCCAGCATATTGGGATATCCTATTCGGAAAACCTTTGTGTTTCTGATACTTCAATAAAAATAACAAACCCCGGCCTTTTGAATTATAATGCTCACGATGCCCTTCTAAACAGGAATGAATACAAAATGTTGAACAAAGCTGTTTATGCTGAAAACCTTCAAAAGAAAATGGCTCTTGGTGAGTATCTGCCTCAATTAGCTGTTGGAGTGGAGGGTTTATATCTTGATTGGATGGATCAACAAAATACTTACGGAATGGCATTTGCAACATTATCTGTTCCAATTTCAGGATGGTGGGGAGGTTCGTATAAAATTCAGGAGCATAAGATCAAAGTAGATATAGCACAAAATAATCTTGAAGAAAAATCGGAATTGATATTGCTCCAAATCGATAAAGCGCATAAAGACTTATTTGAAAGTTATAAGCAAATATTTGTAGCTGAATCTTCAAATGAACAAGCCTGGGAGCATTTAAATGTAATGCAAGATAATCATGATGCAGGAATTGTCAGTACTTCTGATTTATTGGAAGCACAGGCTATGTATCAGCAATCGCAGGATGGGTTAGTAGATGCTAAGACTATCTATAAAATAAAGAAGGCATATTATTTACAAGCGATTGCAAAGCACTAGAATCAGTTATTTTTAAGCTTTCAATAAAGTAAATATTATAAATTTTAATTTTTTATATCGTGTCCAATAATCTATTAAATAAAATTAATTCATCAATCAAATCATTTCATGTATCAAATTTCGCACTTCAGGCTATTATTGAAAAATATGATCATCCAGTCCCCTAATTTTGAAGCCTGAAAGAGCAAATAATGATAAGTTTCATTTGTTCAAGTTCAAAAAAATAAAGAAATGCAAATAAATAAATTTTGGAGTAAAGTCAAGTTAAATGCTTATAAAACTTTAAACCCACTAATAGTTCTTCTGAAAAAAACGGGCATAACCCCAAATGGAATAACATCAATTGGTTTGATTATTACCATAATCTCAGCTCTAGTTTTAATTATAGGAGCAGAAGTGGGGATTCGTGGAGACTATAGGTACATTGCATGGTTTGGAGCAGTAACACTTTTTGCAGGACTTTTTGACATGCTTGATGGTCAATTAGCCAGATCAACCAATAAAGTATCGAAATTTGGGGCGTTATACGATTCTGTTCTTGATCGGTATAGTGAGATGATCATGTTTTTAGGGATCTGTTATTACTTGGTGTCTCATGATTATTTTTTGAGTTCTCTATTTGCATTTATTGCAATGATTGGTTCTATAATGGTAAGTTATGTCAGGGCCAGGGCAGAAGCTCTTGGCATTGAATGCAAAGTAGGGTTGATGCAGCGACCTGAACGCGTTTTAACAATAGGAATCTCAGCTATAATTTATGGGGTAATTTCATTTTATGTAGGCGATTTTAAAATAGTTGTTGATTGGCTCCCATTTCCTTTAATCGAAAATATATCGATTTTTACCATTCCAATTTTCATAATGGCCATCCTTACAAATTACACCGCTTTTCAAAGATTAAATCATTGCCATAAAAATATGTGACCCTAAACCACAGATAAACATATTCAAATAAAAACAACAAATGAGATCATATACTAATATATAAAATTTACATACATGAATTCAAAACAAAACATTAAACGTCCGGAAGGCAAGTTAGGCATACTAATGCCTGGGATAGGAGCAGTTTCAACTACATTTATGGCAGGTGTGTTTGCAATTAAAAAAGGGCTGGGCCAACCTATAGGTTCAATTTCTCAGCTTGGCAAAATAAGACTGGGCAAAAGAACGGAAAACAGAAACCCAAAAGTGGATGAATTTGTCCCATTAGCATCCTTAGATGATTTAGTTTTTGGCGGTTGGGATATTTTTACGGACAATGCTTACGAAGCAGCTTTAAATGCAGGTGTATTGGAAAAAGATTTGCTTAACTCATTAAAAGAAGAATTGTTGGCAATTAAACCGATGCCCGCGGTATTCAGCCCTGATTATTGTAAAAACCTGCATGGCGAATATGTTAAAAAGGCTGCTACAAAAATGGATTTGGCTAACGAATTGATGGCTGATATCCGAAACTTTAAAAAGGAAAATAATTGTAGCAGATTGGTAATGATTTGGACTGCTTCAACTGAAGTATATGTGGAAAAATCTGATGTGCATCTTTCAATTGAGGATTTTGAAAAAGGATTAAAAGAAAATGACCCAGCCATTGCACCAAGTATGATTTATGCTTATGCGGCTATTAAAAGCGGAGTTCCATTTGTAAATGGAGCCCCTAATTTAACCGTTGATATTCCTGCCATCATTGAACTTTCAATTCAACACAATATTCCGATAGCCGGTAAAGATTTCAAAACAGGGCAAACCTTGATGAAAACAATTTTAGGCCCTGGTTTTAAAACCCGTTTGTTGGGCATTGATGGTTGGTTTTCAACAAATATTCTGGGAAATAGGGATGGGGAAGTTTTAGATGATGCGCAATCTTTTAAAACCAAAGAAGTATCTAAATTAAGCGTTTTGGACAGCATACTTGAACCAGACAAGTATCCTGAACTTTATAAAGACATGTACCATAAAGTAAGGATTAACTATTATCCACCAAAAGGTGATGATAAAGAAAGTTGGGACAATATTGACATATTTGGTTGGCTGGGCTACAAGATGCAGATAAAAGTAAATTTTTTGTGTAAAGATTCAATACTTGCAGCCCCGGTTGTACTCGATTTAGCCCTATTTATGGATCTGGCTCAACGTGCCGAAATGAAAGGAATACAAGAATGGCTATCATTTTATTTTAAATCGCCGCAAACAGCTGAAGGCTTAGACCCAATTCATGATATATTCCTACAAAAAATAAAATTTGAGAATAACCTACGACACTTAATGGGTGAAACGCTTATTACTTATTTAGGATTGGATTATTACGAAGATTAAGATGAGATTTAATAAACTAATAGCATCAGGGTTAGGAACGGGATATTCACCAATTGCGCCAGGAACTGTAGGTTCTTTGCTTGGGATTACAATATGTTATGGTGTCAACTTGGTAATGATTAATAATGATTTGATTCGGCTGACGGCTCTTGTTCTTAACCTTTTTGCTATTGTTAGTATTCTCTTTTTAGGCATTTACTCGATACGAATTGTTGAGCGTGAATGGATACACGATTCGCCAAAAATTGTAATTGATGAAGTTTTAGGAGTTTGGATCGCAGCATTTGCGCTGCCTTTTGAATGGCACTATTATTTATTTGCTTTTATTCTCTTTAGGTTCTTTGATATTGTAAAACCATTTTTTATTCGACGCATCGATCAATTAAAAAACACTTGGAGCGTGATGCTTGATGATGCGTTAGCCGGGGTTTATACAATTCTAATTCTTCAAATTCTTATTTATTTCAAGATCATTTAAAATGAATTTAAGATTCAATTCATTTAGCTCCTTCTTTAGGTACAATATCGTAGCAGCAATAGCAACGTCCGTTGATTTTCTTGTATTGGTATTATTGACTGAACTTTTTGGATTTTGGTATTTACTTTCAGCATTCATAGGAGCAATCACAGGTGGCATTACATCTTTTTTACTAGAACGTAACTGGGCATTTATGAAAAAGGATAAAAGGCTATCTATACAAGCAATAAAATACATAGTGGTTTGGTTAACAAGCATTTTTCTTAATACCATTGGCCTCTATCTTATTGTCGAATATTCAGGATTCCAATACATTTTTGCAAAAATTATTGTATCAGTACTTATTGGAATAGGATTTAATTTTTTTACACACAAATATTACATATTCAATTAATTGAACCTATGAGACGGAGAATTAAGTGGAATGAAATAACCATTTTAATCAGCACAGCGATATGGGTTGTATTAACACCTTTTTTAGGATACGGACAAATTACAACTAGGGTTAGAGGGACAATAACCGATAAAAATACTCACGAACCACTTCCCTTTGTAAATATAAAATTTGTTGGTAAAAGTATCGGGACAATCACAGATTTTAATGGTGAATATAATCTGGAAACGCTTTGGGCTTCTGATTCGCTTCAAGCCTCATTTATAGGATACAATTCTGAGACTGTAAATGTTTTAACCGGAGAAAATCAGGTTGTTAATTTCGAACTAAGCACTATTGGAATTAGCTTGAATGAATTCGAGATTAAAGCAACTAAAATTAGATATAAAAATAAAGATAACCCTGCTGTTGAATTAATTCATAAGGTTATCGAAAACAAAGATTCAAATAGAAAAGAAAGCCTTGATTTTTATGAGTATGACAAGCATGAGAAAGTTGAATTTGATCTCAATAATATCGGTGATGATTTTAAAAACAAAAAGGTTTTCAATAAACTCCAATTTATTTTCAATTACATGGACACTTCCGAAGTAAATGGAAAACCCTATCTCCCGGTATTTCTGAAAGAATCCAAGTCGAAAGTATTTTATCGTAAATCACCAAAATCTCAAAAAGAATATGTTTCAGGAACTAAGATGATAGGCTTTCATGATTATATAGATAATGATGGAGTTAGCATGCTTGTTGATTATATGTATGAGGATATTGATATTTACGAAAATAGTATTACCCTCCTTACCAATGAGTTTGTAAGTCCATTATCTCCCTTATCTCCTGCGGTATATAAATTTCACATTTTAGATACAGTTGATGTTAATGGCAAAGACTGCATTAAACTTGGGTTTCAGCCACGAAATAAACTGGATTTTGCTTTTAAGGGTGAACTATACATCACAAACGATGACAGGTATGCGGTTGTAAAAGCTAATTTAAGAATAACCGAAGATATCAACTTAAATTTTGTGAGCGACCTTCAAATTATTCAGGAATTTGATCATATCAACAATGAAAAATGGATGCTGGTTGAAGATCAAATTATTGTTGATTTTAATCTTGGGAGAAAGGGTATTGGAATGTTTGGTAAAAAAAACAACTTTTATGCTAATTACGTATTTGAAAAAGTAAGAGGAGACACTATTTATCAAGGAAATGAGAATATCGTAAAAGAAGAAGGATATACAGACAAAAGCGATGATTTTTGGAGAACCAACAGGATTGCAAAATTATCGCAAGAAGAAGAAAATATATATTCAATGATGGATAGTGTCAAGAATGTACCTGCTTTTAAGAGAACCATGGACATTATCATGTTATTTGTTGCAGGATATTGGAATTTTGATAAAATTGATGTTGGGCCTGTTAATACATTTTACAGTTTTAACGATGTTGAAGGATTCCGGTTAAGACTTGGTGCCAGAACCAGCGAAAAATTTAGCAAAAAGCTACGACTAGAAGGTTACATTTTATACGGTTTCAAAAGTGAACAATTAAAATATTCAGCCAGTGCTACGTTGTCGCTAAATAAAAAATCGTTGAAAGAGCATCCCAGACACACTTTAATGGCGACACGGCAGGTTGAATCTAATTTTCCTGGTATGGATATGGATTTTATTAATGAAGATAATTTTATGTTATCATTCAAACGGGGTTTAGCCGATAAAATCTTGTTTTATGATTTATATAAGGTTGAGCATTTCAAAGAATGGTCTAATGGATTTTCTACCACCCTTAATTTTGCCCATATGATGCAAGAGCCCGGAGGATCCTTACTTTTCGACTATGGTGATTATTCTGAAAATAACATTTCTTCAAGCGAAATTACGGCACAACTGCGTTTTGCACCTAACGAAACTTATTATGAAGGGATGGATTATAAAACGCCCATCATAACAAAATACCCCATATTTCAAATTACATATACACAAGGAATCAAAGGCTTATTTAATGCTGATTATGATTATAGCAAACTTAAAATAAATGCATTTAAACGATTTTATATTACCCCAATTGGATTTACAAACTTTGAAATCGAAGCAGGGAAAGTTTTTGGTAATCAGATCCCATTTCCATTATTATATATTCCTCGGGCCAATCAAACCTATTCTTATCAGCTACGCTCATATAATCTAATGAACTTTCTTGAATTTGTTAGTGATCAATATGTTTCTTTATATGCAGAACATCACTTTTATGGATTCTTGTTTAATAAAATCCCTCTATTAAAACGGCTGAAGTGGAGAGAGATAGTATCCTTTAAAGCTATTTACGGTGGAGTTACTGATAAAAATAATCCCGAAGTAACAGCAGGATTAATGAAATTTCCAGCAAATTTAGACGGTAGCCAGAGCACTTTTATTTTAACAGATAAGCCTTATATGGAAATGAGCGTTGGGATAGGAAATATTTTTAAATTTTTCAGGGTTGATCTTGTAAAAAGAATTACTTATTTGGAAAATCCTAATGTTTCAGATTATGGGATTAGAGCCAGATTCAAATTTGAATTTTAAATTCGTTCACATGAGACTTTTACAGAAAAAACTTTCTCAGTTCAACAGACTCCAGGAAATCGTTCAAAATGGGCTCTATCCATATTATAAGGTAATTGAGTCAGGACAAAACGCTGAAGTAATTATTAATGGAAAATCCAAACTGATGTTTGGATCAAATAGTTATTTAGGACTAAATAACCATCCTAAATTAATTGAGGCTGCAAAGTCAGCTATTGATAAATATGGGACAGGTGCTTCTGGCTCACGTTTATTAAATGGCAACATGGCAATTCATGAAAAATTGGATAGATTGCTTGCCGAATTTGTAAATAAAGAGGCTGCTATAGTTTTCGGCACTGGGTTTCAGGTAAACATTGGCGTGATATCATGTATTTTGGGGCGTAATGATTATCTGATTATGGATGATTATAATCATGCCTCAATTTTTGAAGCAAGCCGCCTTACCTTTGCAAAAGTGATTAAATACAGGCATAATGATATGGAATCGTTAGAGAAAGTTTTACAAAAGACAATTCCAAATCAAGTTAAACTAATCGTGGTTGATGGGGTGTTTAGTATGGAAGGAGATATTGCTCAATTGAATACCATTGTAGAATTATCTGAAAAATATAATGCTTCTGTCATGATTGACGATGCCCATGGTTTAGGAGTTTTGGGAGAAGGTGGGCGCGGTACTGCCAATCACTTTGGATTGGAAGATAAGGTGGATTTAATTATGGGTACTTTTAGTAAATCTTTTGCCTCTTTGGGTGGATTTGTTGCCGGAGATAAATCAACGATAGAATTCATTAAGCATCAAGCTCGCTCTTTATTATTTAGTGCCGGCACAACTCCTGCTTCTGCAGCTACAGTTATTGCAGCTTTAGAATTAATAAAAGCAGAGCCGGAACATATTGAACATTTATGGGGTAATACTGTTTATGCCCGTAATTTACTAGCAGCAGAAGGGTTTGACATTGGAAATTCTTCAACCCCCATCATTCCCATAAAAGTGGGATCAGATACAAAAGCCTATCAATACTTTGCATTAATGCTTGAAAAAGGGGTTTATATTAACTGTGTAGTAACACCTGCCGTTAAACCAAATGAAGCAATTCTTCGTTATTCACTCATGGCAACCCATACCAAAGCAATGATTCATCAATCAATCGATGCTTTGGTTCGTTGCCGTGAATTACTTAAACGATTATAATAACCTTAATTATGGTCGAATTATATATAAAAAAAGTCAAAACAAAAGCTGAATTAAAAGATTTTATCAGATTTCCTGATAAATTGTATAAAAACAATCCTTATAGGGTAACACCCCTTCATGCTTTTGAAGAAGCCATTCTCAATCCCAAGAAAAATCCTGCATTCGATACTTGTGAGGTTGTGTATTTTCTTGCTTATAGAAATAAGGAAATAGTTGGACGTATTGCTGGAATAATAAACTGGAAGTTTAATGTGTTGTGGCAAAAGAGTTATGCCCGATTTTCCTGGATTGACTTTATTGATGATTATGAAGTATCAGCTTTATTATTAAGTAAAGTTGAAGAATGGGCAAAGTCTCACAATTTAAATGGCATTCATGGGCCACTCGGTTTTACCGATTTAGATATGGAAGGAATGCTAATAGCGGGTTTTGATGAAATAGGGACTCAAGCAGTTATTTATAATTATCCATATTATAAAGACCATATGGAAAAATATGGATATTATAAGGATACAGATTGGGTACAATATGAAATAAAGGTTCCATATGAGGTGCCCGATCGATTAAAGAAATTTTCAAGGATTATCAAGGCAAAATATGGGTTGCGCTCTTTGAAATTTAAAAAATCTAAAGATGTTCTGCCTTGGGCAAAAAAGATGTTTATTACATTGAACGAGTCCTTCAGTGATCTTTATGGATTCGTCCCATTAAGTGATAAACAAATAACGTTTTATACCAAGCACTATTTTTCGGTTATTGATCCTAAATATTTAAGTTTTGTTATTGATAAAAATGAGGATGTAATTGGCTTTGGAATTACCATGATGTCTTTATCAAAAGCATTGATTAAAGCTAAAGGGAAATTGTTGCCTTTTGGGTTTATTCATATCTTAAAAGCGCTGAGGTGGAATGATACAGTAGATATGTTTTTGCAGGCCGTTCGGCCTGATTATCAAAACAAAGGAGTAACTGCTATCATCTATTCTGAAACTATGCAAGCCTTTATTGATAATGGAATAAAAACAGCGATTACAGGCGTTCAACTGGAAGATAATCTATCAGCACAATTGCTCTTTGATAGCTATGAAAACAGATTACATTTAAAACGCAGATGTTTTATAAAACTTATCTAAAATCGAATGAAAAAAGTACTGATCACCGGAGCCAGTGGATTTATTGGAAGTTTCTTAGTACAGGAAGCATTAAATCAAGGATTTGAAGTCTATGCAGGCATGAGGACTTCCAGCAGGAAAGATTTTTTATCAGATCCTCGAATTAACTTCATTGAGTTGGGCTTATCTTGGAAAGAATTGATTGTTGAAAAATTGGTTTATTATGAGAAAGAAATTGGTCGATTTGACTGTGTAATTCATTGTGCCGGATTAACAAAGTCGTATAAAAAAGAAGATTTTGAACGAGTTAACTTTCAATACACCAAGAATATCATCGAAGCATTAATTGAGGCCAATTGTGTTCCCAATAAGTTTGTTTATCTCAGTAGTCTGGCAGCTTATGGCCCGGGAAATGAACAAAGCATGCAACCAATTAATGATTCTAGTAACCCAAACCCTATCTCTTATTACGGCAAGAGCAAACTGAAAAGTGAGAAATTTATTCATGGATTAAAGGACTTTCCTTATTTGATATTTCGCCCTACAGGTGTTTATGGCCCTCGCGAGAAGGATTATTTTCTAATATATAAGTCGATTAAGAATCATATGGAAACATATATTGGGAGTTCAAAACAGCAATTAAGTTTTATCTATGTAAAAGATTTGGCTGGTTTAATCATTAAATCTCTTGAATCAGACATCTGCGAAAAATCATATTTTGTAACCGATGGGAATAGTTACACAAGCAAAGAGTTTTCAAAAATCATAAAAACCCATTTGAATGTTAAAACCATCTCTATTGTATTTCCAAAAACTTTTGTGAAATTTATCGCTTTTTGTCTTGAGAAGATATTTGCATTATTTGGCAAAACTCCCACATTATATACCGAAAAATATAAAGAAATTAGTAGTTCAAATTGGTTATGCGATAGCAGTAGTGCGATGAAAGATTTTGACTTTACTCCAAAATATGATTTACAAAAAGGATTAAAAGAAACCATTTCGTGGTATAAAGCCAAGAAATTACTGTAAGAACAATGAATCAAATTACTACTATTTTAATATTGATTTTAGGATTTTTGTCGAGTTCCATCAACGAAAAAACAAATTATCCAATACCAGCCAAAACTGTTGAACGATTATTTTACATCCAGAGAAACTTAAATAAAAATACCATCGTGTATGATGCCAACTTTGATAATGATGGAAATTTGATTGATAAAAATCCAATTAATGTATACTGGATCAGGTATGAGGAAGACGGGCGAAAAATGGAATTAAGGAATATTGAGAAGTTTTTTGCCTATGGGGTGAAATGCAAATCAGATAAAATTATTGATAAAAAATTTAGTGTAAAACTTGTTGCATATAATAATAGAGAATTAATATTGATTCAACATGAACCTTTTAAAGCAAGTATCAATATGTTAATTGACAACAAGCTATCTGAATTGTGTCATATTTATATTTATGCTGATAATTCAGGATTTTGGCCAAAAGTTGAATACATCGAATTATTCGGAAAAGAGCTTTATTCTGGAAAAGATATTTATGAAAAAATAATAAACTGAATAACTTTTTTCGCCTATGGCATTTATACGATTTACGAATAAAAATGTAATAACCAATAGCTTTCTTATTACATTATACATCCTTTGGACTTTCATTATAGGGACGATCAGACAAGATCAAATCATGCTCGTCGCGCTTTACTTGATTTGTTATTATACAAATGAAAAATCCCGTAAATTCATCATCGGGTTTTCAATTTTTATCATTTATTGGATTATTTATGATTCTATGAGAGCCTTACCCAATTACGAAGTTTCAACCGTTCATATCAAAGAACCTTACGAATTTGAGAAGGCAATGTTTGGGATTTCATTGAACAATATTATACTGACTCCTAACGAATATTTTGCAACCCATACCAAATCATGGCTGGATATCCTTTCCGGGCTTTTTTATATTAATTGGGTTCCAATACCGCTTGCATTTGGTGTTTATCTGTTTGTGAAAGATAAAATCCTGTTTACTAAATTTTCACTGACTTTTTTATTGGTTAATATAATGGGATTTATTATTTATTACATTTATCCTGCAGCACCACCTTGGTATATAGATTTGTATGGTTTTGATTTGCGTTTAGGAGTTCCAGGAAACAGTGCCGGGCTTGCAAGATTTGATGAAATAATGCGACTTCCTATTTTTGATAGCATCTATAATAAAAATGCCAATGTTCTTGCAGCCATGCCATCGTTGCATTCAACCTATCCTGTTATTGTTCTATTTTATGCGATCAAAAAAAAGCTAGGATGGATAAACATATTATTTGTGATATTTATGATTGGAATTTGGTTTTCAGCAGTTTATTCCAATCATCATTATATAATTGATGTTTTGATGGGTATTCTTGTAAGTTTAATGGTATTAATAATCTTTTCATATGTTGTGAAGAAGCGATGGGCTGTTCATTTAATTAATAAATACACGTCTTATATATAGAATTTCTAAAGGCTTGAATATTGAAAGGAAAGAATAATCCGTAACAACTGGTACGATTCATAACGCATCACCTAAATTGCTAATAAAAAAGCCAATAAAAACCATTGATTTTTTCAAATTCGCTATTGGCCATAATATGTTAATTCTTTAGGTAAAACCACCTCAATTTCTTTTTGTACAGTTCCCCCTCGGCTATTGATCAAATTTTCGATTCCAATCTTTTTTATATTCTTCACTCGGCTCTGCTGCAATAGGAGAAATCTCTTCTGCTGAAGTTTTACGCTCTTGTGTGCTGAGCTCCGCCGAACTTGTGCTGAGCGAAGTCGAAGCACCCCAAACCTTGGCTATCCTATCCTTTATCTTTTGCTCAAATATTTCAATCAATTGCTTGTTGGCATTGACTAATTCTTGTTCTTTTTCGATTTGGATGACTATTTGTTCTTGGATTTCGAGTGTTGGAAGTGGAATTTGAAATGTAGCCAGAATTTTAGCATTTATATTTGATTGATTTATCCCATCAGTTTTAACTCTTTGACAAAATTCTTTGGCTTCCTTGGTGTTAAGACAATAATTTAAATATTCACCAATAATTTTGTCTTTCTGATAATTAATTCTAATCAAATAACCTGCAAAAACGGCTTCTCTATCTCCTCTGTAAATCCCAGTTTTTCCAACATGTATTGGACTATTTGTCCTATTAAACAAAACATCTCCTGGTGAGAGTGAATATTTTTCAAACTCTTCATCATCAGGAGCGAACTTCAAATCAGACCAATCAATTTCTCCGTTTTGAATATTTCCCATTCTCAAACAAACAATATTCCCACTATCATTTGATTTTTTCGAACTCCCATATTGAAAATTGTTAGATATTTCACCCAACTCCACCATCTCCCACTCAGGGTCAATGTCAATTTTGGGTTTGTAGTTTTCAACCACCAGTTGCGCCCCATCAATTATTTTTTGATAGCCTGCTATTTCGGCTACTATTTCTTCTTGAATGGATAAGGGTGGAAGGGGAACTTTGAATATTTTAAGTTCCTCCCTATTAAATAGCCCATTAACATTCCGTCTCATGAACTGCATGTATAGCCCTTGGCTTCTACAATAATTTAGAACGCTCCAAAGAAATTTTGAATTGTATTTATCCTTATGAGGTCTTATTCCTAATAAAAATGAAGCAAATACATAGTCACCTTCCCAATCAAAATAAGCAGTTTTACCAACCAAGTGCTTACTTCCATTCCTCCAATTAAAAAGTAAGTCTCCTTTTTCTAAATATGTTATCTTTTTAGAAGGCAATTTGATATTTCTTATACCTTTTTTTACTAATGTTCCATCTTCTAGAATACTGTTCATTGAAATTATTGGAGTACCATTTTCATCCATACTATCAGGAATAGATAATGTTAATCCACTAATAAAATCAATGTTTTTACCCAGTTCTTCGAAAGACCAATCACTATCTGTTTTAGCTAAAATTTTATACCTTTCACCACTTAAATTATAATCCCCATTTTCAGCAATTATTGATTTTACAACAGCATGAGCCATAAGTTCTTCACTCATTTCACCTTCCTTAAATTGCTGTATACATTCAAGGGCATCATTTAACTGCCCTCCCTTTACTGCACTTCGCTGCGCTCCGAGATTAAAGCCATCATTATCAACCTTAACAAACAGAATTTTGTTGTTTGATTTAGCAAATTCTTTATCCATCAGCAAAATGGAAGTTTTTACACCACTGTAGGGGTTAAATATGCCAGAAGGCAAACTCACTACTGCATAGAGGTAGTTGTCAACCAACATTTTACGCAGTTCTTTATAAGCCTTACCGCTTTGGAAAATTACGCCTTCCGGTACAATGATCCCTGCACGTCCTTTCGGGTTGAGGTGTTCGGCTATATAATCCACGAATAGCACTTCACTGCGATTACTTCCAATGGTAAACTTTTTATGAGGGCGTATGCCGCCTTTAGGGCTCATAAAAGGAGGATTAGCCAAAATCACATCAAAGCTGTCGTTCCATCGTTCTTCGCTACTCAGGGTGTCGTATTCCCAAATATGGGGGTTAGCAAAACCATGCAGGTATAAGTTCACCAAACTCAATCGCACCATATCGGGCGAAATATCATAAC
The DNA here is from genome assembly GCA_963675215.1 of Bacteroidales bacterium. GTDB lineage: Bacteria > Bacteroidota > Bacteroidia > Bacteroidales. The sequence continues at coordinate 1,144,732 of OY775914.1, read as the reverse complement.
CCGAAAAGTTTTTTATTAGCTTCTTTTGCTCATCGGGAGTTAGCCCTTTTTTATTTTTATTTTTGATGTGCTTAAAGGCTGAAATAAGAAATCCAGCAGTTCCACAGGCAGGGTCCAATATTGTATCTGCCTTGCTGGGGTCAACTGCTGCAACCAAAAAGTCGATAATATGACGTGGGGTTCTAAATTGTCCGGCATCGCCTTGCGAACCCATTACCGAAAGTAAATACTCAAAAGCATCACCCAGCTTTTCGCTATGGGTGTATTCAAATTCACCTATGGTTTTCAAAAACAATTTTAGGGTTTCAGGGTCGCGATAAGGCAGGTAAGCATTCTTAAAAATATCCCTAAACAACTGCGGTATTTCAGGGTTTTTCTCCATGCTTTCAATAGCCTCAGCATATAGACGTAGCATTTCAACTGCGGCAACTTTAGAATCAAATAGGGCATCCCAAGCATATTTTTCATAGTCACCCGAAAAGAATTTAGCTTCTCCTCCCAATTCGATGGCCTCTTTGTCCATATCGTCCATGAACTTATAAATTAAGCCAATGGTAATTTGTTCAATTTGTGATTTGGGGTCGGGTAACTTACCTACCAATATATCCCTGCAATCGTCAATCCGTTTTTTTGTAGTTGTATCGAGCATCTTATTTTTTCTTCAATTTAATTTGCAGTTGCTTGCCTTTTTGGGTAAGCCTGTATTTTTGGGTCGGGCTTTTAGGTGAATCGGGTTGGGTCATTACTATAAAGCCATTTGCAATGGCAGGATGTATGTAATTTTCTCTAAATGAATGACCATGTTTTAATTTGAGTGCATTCATTAATTCATGCCTGTTCATCTCCTTGACTAACCCTATAATAAGGCTTTTTACTTGGTCGCTTACTTGGTCGCTTACTTGGTCGCTTACTTGGTCGCTTACCTGGTCCTTATCTGGTGGTGTATCATCCATTAAAACAGGCTTGAACACTTTTACAACAAAAGATTCTTCCTGAACGAACTCGGGTTCTTTTAATCCGTTTATTTTGGCCATCCTAACCATATCGGAAGTACCTGTCCCCATTCTTTCTATATAGCCCGCAAGGTACATGGGTTCTGCTAAAAGCGGATTTGAAGGAACGGAGCTGTGCATTTGCTTCAGTTTTTCAGTAGTCCACCCAATTGGAAGTGAACCGGGGTTCCAAATTTCAAAACGGTCTTTGAAAATCATTACCTGAACACTTTCGTTGCTTGTGTAATCACGGTGAGCCACGGCATTAACAATGGCTTCTGTGACAATTTCTTTCGGTACTTCATAGGTTCCCGGAATTTGAATCTGTTCCTTACGCGTACCAACTCGATAATCCAATTTGCTTAAAACAAACTCAACGGTTTGATCGACTAACTCGAAAACATCGCCTTTAAAAACCTTGTATGAAGAAAGAGGTTTTTCGACTTCTAATCCATAAAATACAGCACATCTAATTTCGGAGTTAATAAAAAAACGCTGGGGGAGTTTCCCAAATAAAAGCAAAGCTGCATTTTTAATCCGTTCGTTTTCCAGTAGGTTTAAATGAGTGAGCACCGTTTTTGGTTCTTCAGTCTCCTGAAATGGGAAGCCTCTTTTTGAGCGGGCGATCTTTATGAATGCTTTAATTTTTTCGACATCAATATCGTCAAGACTCGCAGTTAGATTAAATGAGGCATCAAAAGGAGCAGTGCGAATGATTTCTTTTTCCATCAGGTAAGATACCAATGCTGCATAGATGGAAGTTATTAATTCGGATAAGCCGGAAAAAGACTTTCTTACCAAAACATCCTGTACCTTATTAATAAAAGCAGATTCTTTAGGCTGACGAATTTTTTCTTTTGATATGAATATCAATCGTGTTTTTTTATGACGGGTAGCATGATCGAACTCTCTTTCGGTAGGTGAAATTCCATCACCATCTTCATAACCGTAATCCTTTCCCAAAATTCCGAGATAAATGTGGCAGCGTTCCACTTCTTTTAGATAAACCTTTGAAGCAAAATGATCAGCAGCAGGAGTTTGTTCAAAAATGAAAGGTTGAAAAAATTTCCCCAGCATAGGATCAGATGAAAGATAATCAACAAGAGCCCTTCGCTCGGATGCAAATTCTTTTTGAACGCTGCTGATAAATATTTTTATTTGTTGCATGCCACCATTACTTATGCTGCAAATTTATCTAAATTGATATAATCTTTTATGTAAACAGGAATTACTTCTCGGTATTTTTCAGCCACTTCTTTGAATTGAGAAATGGTGAGGGTAGGATTGGTTTGCAAAGCATGAAAATCTTTTGATTCAATAATCCTTCGAATGTCCTGATCTACAATATAAGCCTTAAAAAAATATTTTAATGCCCTGATGTTTACATCTTCTTCGGGGGGGTAAATAGAAATGAATTTACCAAACTCGTCTTCCAATAATTCGTCTTTTGATTTGAACCTGGGGATGATGCCAAAGATTTTTTCCACCACTTCCCTGATTGAAACCTTGCGGTCTATTCGGGCAGCTTTTCTTAATTTCTCCAGATTGAAGTACTCTTCAGGTTTATTAAAAATTTCACTTTGTATGTGACTGATAACATACTCCCAATCGCCCAGCTCAACATGCTTTTTGATAACATCATCCATAACTATTCTGTTCTCAAACTTTTTAAATAGCATCCGGTCGATTTTCATACCCTCCAATCCAATTTTCTGTTCTTTGAGCATGGCAATTGGATCAGGTCGAAAACTGGTATAGTTATCTGGTGGAGGCGGTGGAAGGGGATTTTCAACACCTCGACCTTTGGGCTTTGGGAGTTTTAATTTCTCATCGTAATCAAACTTCTCCTCAAAATATTCAAAGTTGGCAAAGAAGTCGAATAGCTTGAAAAAATCCTTTTCGTACTGTATAACCTCATCATCACCTAACTCATCTTTATGTTTGAAAAGAAAGGTGTTTTTGCGGGTTCCTCTACCTTTAATCTGTACGAAATCAGCAGGGCTGAAAATAGGTCGCATCATGCAAAGGTTTAGCAAATCAGGACAATCATATCCTGTTGTCATCATCCCCACTGTTACACAAATTCTGGTTTTGCTCGATTTATACCCTTCCAAACAGCTTGATCTTCCGTTTAAGTTATTATTGGTAAAATTAATGGTCATCTGCTGCGCATCTCCAACTTGTGAAGTTACCTGTAATGCAAAGTCAGAATTGTACTTATTAGGGAACATCTGATCTGCAAATTCGTTCAGAATCTCAGCCAATTTACGGGCATGGTTCTGGCTCACGGCAAAAATGATGGTCTTTCCTATTTCTTTGGTGATGGGGTCTCGTTTGGCATTATCCAGAAAGGTCTGACAAAAGATTCGGTTTGTTTTTTCAGAGAAGAATTTTCGTTCAAAGTCGCTCGAAACAAAGGTTTCCGTTTCTTCTCCTTCTTCCGTTGATACAACAACTGCATAGCCTTCATCAGAAAGAAGCTGGGTGGTGATTTCAGTTCGTGCATCCAATACTTTAGGATTGATCAAGTAGCCATCTTTAACGCCATCTAACAATGAATAACGATAAGTGGGGTCACCGCCCTCACAGCCGAAAGTATTATAGGTATCACGGAGCATACGACGCTCAATTTCTCTGGGGTCATTGTCCTTTGCTTCGTTAAGGTCAACACCTTTAAGATAATCTTTTGGTGTGGCAGTTAAGCCCAATTTATATCCATGAAAATATTCAAATACAGCCCTTGAGTTACCAGAAATAGAGCGGTGTGATTCATCAGAAATAATCAAATCAAAATCTGTAGGCGAAAACAGGTACATGTATTTATTATCAACCATTAATGATTGAATGGTTGTAACCACAATATCAGCTTTCATCCAGTCACTCCTGTGCTCCTTATAGATATAAGTTGAGTAGTCGGGCTTTAAATAGTTAGTAAATGCCTTCCATGCCTGATCTTCCAGTTCTAATCTGTCGACTAAAAACAGAACCCTTCTTGCGTTCTCAGTTCTAAGAAATAACCTGATAATGGCAGCAGAGACTAAGGTCTTTCCAGTTCCTGTTGCCATTTCAAGCAGGAATCGATCCTTGCCATCACCAACAGCCTTTTGTATATGTTTCACAGCATCTAACTGATACTTTCGTAAAAAACGTAATCCATTGTTCCAGATAAAATCTTTACTATCCTCAATGCTTCCATTCCATTCAGGTCTTTCAGTATAATCGGGCATTTGAATAATGGTGATATAGTCATTTTCAACTTGTTCATTTGCTAATAAAATTCGATCTGGACTCCAATCTTTTATTGCACTAATTTCTTGAGGAGAAGGAAATTTATAGATAGGCTTAGGGTTTCCTTTTCTTAAATCCCACAGGTAATGCACAATGCCATTTGAAAGAATGATATATTGAGCATCAACGTTCTTAGCATATTTTCTGGCTTGTTCTTTAGCAACCAAAGGATGAAGGCTCTCCTTCTTCGCTTCCAACACACAGATGGGTTTATTATTGCTATCCACAAGTAAAAAATCTAATGCTCCTGACTTTGTTTTCTCAAAATCATTACCCCAAGCATCAAGCTCTTGTTGTGTAATTTTCACATGATTTTCCAGCAGAATATTTGCTTTGCCATTCTCATCATCAAAAAATCTCCAGCCTGCATCTTCAAGCAGTTTATTGATCTTTATACGTGCATGGGCTTCATTTTTCATCTATAATAATTATATGACAACAATATACCTTGATAGCATCGCTGACGTTTAATTTACCTTTGTTAAGATTATAAATTTCATTCTCATATTAACTAACAAATCAATGTTTTGGAGAGTACTTCAAATATATGAAAAATAGCTTAATGTGTTCTTACCATTCGGTTCATTATTTCTTATTCCAACAACACATCCAAATTGTTCTCCAAGAGATATTGTTGTTTAAAGTCTAATTTGTAATTGGTTAGTAATTCGGCTAAATAAGTACTTACCATTTACATAAACCGTATTATTCACGAAATCTCTTGTTCCGCTTTGTACAAATGTATCAACCCATTATTGTTGAAATGACATAAAAAGATAAATTGTGTGCAAATAAAAAGGCGTACTAACGGGGGGGATTATTGCATGATCCCTCCAGAAACATTGGAGGGAATTAAAATATTGATTGCTGCGCAATTTGAAGGTAAACGCTCAACAAAAAAAGCGAGCATTTTTTATACTCGCTTTTTGAATTAATTTAGTATGCTTTGATTCTCTGGTGACTCCGAAGGGATTCGAACCCCTAACCCTCTGATCCGAAGGTTTTCAAGGGAGATTTTAGAATTCCCAGTATACTTGGTCCCTAGGGATTTTTAAAATAGTATAATTTAAGATGTCCACCATTTGTCACCATTTTATACAAAACCTTGCTCGAAACCTTGCGCGTTCTTAATGAAGTATTGGAATTGCAGAGTTCAACATGGTCATTGTGTAATAATAAAACACAATAAGAGAAAACAAAATTCATAATATATTATAGAATACAATCATTTAATTATATAAAACCTGAAGGATTGATGGAATAATACCAGTGTATCTTATAGATAATAAGTTTTTTCTATAAAATACTTGCATTAATTATATATTGAATTGGAGGTTAGGTAGAGTTTAGTTTCAATATTATTAGAAGTTAAACTGTTCAGTGTAACCTCGGAGAAATTTATTATGACTCCCACCCCCGCAAAAAGAAGAAGAGAAACCCCAACCCACATTACACACATTTGCAATTCACACCAACCAACGCACAAACCAAAAATTGCAAAAGAGTGTAATTTGCCAATGCACAAAATATAAACTGTTAACTTTAATAAACTAAAATTGCTACTTTTGCAGTTGTGAAAAAACAAATTTATGCCATATCGCTCTTACTATCATTTTTGGTAGTGCTAAGTCACCAAGTGATTTTGCATCATCATCATGATGAGATGGCATACAATTTTATTACCAATCATGTAGAAACTGATGGAGATAGTCATGAGCATAATGACAAACACCATCATCACGATTCAAATGAGGAGAGCAATAATGAAAAGGATACGGACAAAGACCATAAGCATCCTTTCCCTCTTCATCAACATGTTTCTGCCACAAACGATTTTGATTACGCAAGAACAAGTGTTTTAGAATCAAATCAAAATTTAAAAAACTTAACTTCATTTCACGTTTCAAATATTATTCTTGGTGGATTTTCAGAACTTCCTAAGTTTACCAATCTCAGCTTCAGGGCAGCCCCATTTATAATAAAAAATCTTTTTAAACCCGGAGCAATCGCTTTACGGGGGCCTCCTTCTATTGTATAGTATTTCCTAATTAGTATTAATTAAACTTTCTTACTAATTCTATATTTTAATTACAGACTGCCCTGGTAGTCTTGGTTTATATTATCCGAATATTTCTAATTAAAAATTAAAACAATGAAAAAATTATTTTTTACAGTTTTGGCAATGGTTGTATTATTAAGTTCTTGTGGAAGTAGATCAAACACACAAACAAACACTCATACTCATGATGATGGCTCTGAACATGCTAGCCATAGTAATGAATCTTCTGCTACACCAGATCAGGAGTCTTTTGAGCTTAAACACGATTCAACTCACATCAAAAAAGATTCAGTAAAGAGTGAAGACCACTCGGATCATGAGCATTCACATGAAAACGGTGAAGCCCACAAACATTAACAATGTTAAATATAGCCATGGTAGAAGACATTTCTTCATGAATTATCATGGCTATATTCTCATATTTAAATTTAAAGACAATGAAACAAATATTATATATAATTTCCCTAGCAATAGTACTTTTTGGATGCAATCAAACAGTTCAACAAACTGATGATGCACACGCTCATGAAGCTAAATTACAACTTACCGAATATAGCAGTAATATGGAACTTTTTGCTGAAGCCGATCCTTTAGCAGTAGGTCAGAATTCAGCTGTATTGGCACATTTTACATGGCTTGAAGACTTCAAACCCATAGAAAGTGGTGATGTTACAATTACTCTTATAGTTGGAACGAAGGGCATTAAACAAACTCTCACGAAGCCAGTAAGATCAGGAATCTATAAATTTGAGATCCAACCTCAAGTCGCCGGAATTGGTAAAATAATTTTCGATATTAATTCCGATCGAGGAAAAACACAAATCATAGTAAATAACATTACTGTTTATGGAGATATACATGATGCAGAGCATGCAGCAGAAGAAATAGTAGTTTCAGAAACCAATTCAACTGTATTCACGAAAGAACAATCATGGAAAATTGATTTTGCAACCGAGCATCCAAAAGTTGAGCCATTTGGTCAGGTTATAAAAACCACAGCTCAAGTTGAATCTGCGCAGGCCGACGAAGTTTTAATTTCAGCAAAAACTAATGGCATTATAGTGCTTTCTTCAAAGAATGTCTTAGAAGGTAAAAGTGTGACGAATGGACAAGTTTTATTTTCAATTTCTGGAAGCGGTTTAGCCAATAACAATTCATTGGTACGCTTTCAAGAGGCAAAAAACAATTTCGACAAAACAAATGCTGATTATGAAAGATTGGCAGAATTGGCAAAAGACAAAATTATATCTGAAAAAGACCTATTGAATGCCAAAAATCAATTCGATAATGCAAAAGTGACTTATGACAACTTGAATAAGAATTTCAATGCTTCTGGGCAGAAGGTAACAAGCTCAATGAATGGCTATGTAAAACAAGTTTTCGTGCAAAACGGACAATATGTAGAGGCAGGTCAGCCAATTGTTAGCATCTCGCAAAACAAAACGCTATTGCTAAAAGCCGAAGTTCAGCAAAAATTTGCTCCTGTTTTGGGAACAATAAATTCTGCAAATATCCGAACGCTGCATAATAACCAAACATATACCCTGAAGCAATTAAATGGTAAAGTAGTATCCTTTGGAAGAAATACGAATAAGGATAACTATTTAATCCCAATAAGCTTGCAAATTGATAATAAAGGAGCTTTGGTGTCAGGTGGTTTTGTTGAGTTATACTTAAAAACGTTGACCAATACTGAGGCATTAACAATCCCTAATACTGGGTTATTAGAAGAGCAGGGTACATACTTTGTATTTGTTCAGGTTCATCCCGAACTCTTTGAAAAAAGAGAAGTGAAAGTGGGTGTAAGCGATGGTTTGATTACTGAAATTATCAAAGGCATCAATGCACAAGAACGAGTTGTAACAACAGGGTCAATTTTAGTGAAACTGGCACAATCAACCGGAACCTTAGATGCTCATTCTGGTCATAACCATTAAATCATACAACTATGTTAAATAATATTATAAAGTTCTCCCTGAACAACAAGTACCTAATACTACTTAGTTCAGTGTTATTGATAGTTCTCGGGACAAGAACTGCTGTAAATATGGATGTGGATGTGTTTCCTGATTTTACTTCTCCTACCGTTGTTGTTATGACAGATGCTCATGGCATGGCATCGGAAGAAGTAGAACGACTGGTAACATTTCCCATCGAAACTTCTGTTAATGGAGCTACTGATGTACGCAGAGTACGTTCTGTTTCTTCGCAAGGTTTCTCATTTGTTTGGGTCGAATTTGATTGGGGCACAGATATTTTCAAGGCACGTCAAATTGTGAGTGAAAAACTAATCAGTATCTCATCGCGAATGCCTCTTGGAGTTGGACAACCAACGTTAGCTCCACAATCAAGCATCATGGGCGAAATATTCTTGATAGGAATACAAGCCGACAGTACAAGCATGATGGATTTAAGAACCATTGCCGAATGGAACGTAAAACCATTGATTTTGGCAACTGGTGGTGTTTCTCAGGTTACTATAATTGGTGGCGATTATAAGCAATATCAGGTTTTAGCTAATCCTGACAAGATGAAATACTATGATGTTTCGATGTTTGAATTGGCAGATATTTGTACAGGTATAAGTCAAAATTCAGCAGGAAGTGCCATTAGGCAGTTTGGAAATGAATATGCAGTACGTGGTATGGCCAGAACTGCTGATGTTGAAGAATTGGGTAATTCTTACATCAAATCAAACAATGGTAAACCTGTAAGATTAAGAGATGTTGCAGAAGTTAAAATAGGCGGTGCAATTAAAATGGGACATGCTTCTCAAAATGCAAAACCAGCGATTATCCTATCCATATCAAAACAGCCTAATACCAACACATTGGAATTGACAGCAAGTGTTGAGAAAAATCTGCAAGGACTTCAAAAAACCTTGCCTCCTGATGTGGTGCTGGATACTAAGATTTTCCGTCAGGCGGATTTCATTGCAACCTCTGTAAATAACGTACAAACTGCTTTAATTGAAGGAGGAATATTTGTTGTTATCATATTATTCTTGTTTTTAGGAAGTTTCCGTACTACAATCATTTCTCTTTTAGCGATTCCTTTATCACTATTAGGAGCAATTTTAGTATTAAGCGCATTGGGTTTGAATATTAATACCATGAGTTTAGGAGGAATGGCTATTGCTATAGGCTCATTAGTTGATGATGCTATTATTGATGTAGAAAATGTGTATAAACGTCTCCGGCAAAATCATTTAAGGCCATTAGGAGAAAGGCAATCATCTTTTATAGTTGTTTTCGAAGCATCAAAAGAAATACGATCCTCAATTTTAAATGCAACGCTAATAATAATCGTTGCCTTCATTCCTTTATTTTTTCTTTCAGGTATGGAAGGTCGCATGTTACAACCACTTGGAATATCATTTATAGTTTCTTTATTTGTTTCACTAATTGTTGCGATGACATTAACTCCATTGCTAACTAAATTGCTGCTTACAAATGAAAAATATCTTACAAAAAATAAAAAAGAAAAATGGTTAGTTCGTAAACTTTCATTTTACTATGAAATAGCGCTTTCATGGTCATTGAGGCACAAAACGCTAGTTCTATTAACATCTCTTTTCTTTTTTGCTGTTTCACTTATTGCATTTTCTAATATGGGGCGAAGTTTTTTACCTGAATTTAACGAAGGATCATTAACCCTCTCGGTAGTTACAAAACCAGGTGCATCATTGGAAGAAAGCAATAAATTAGGCAACTTGGTTGAGACTGAATTATTATCTATTCCTGAAATCAATGGAACAGCTCGTAGGACAGGCCGAGGGGAATTAGACGAACATTCACAAACAGTGAATAGTGCCGAAATTGATGCAACATTTCAATTGGAAGACCGAAGTCGTGAGGAGTTTATGGCTGATGTGAGAGAAACAATTGCTCAAATTCCGGGCATTGCAGCAACAGTAGGACAGCCACTTGGACACCGTATCGATCACATGCTTTCGGGTACAAGGGCAAACATTGCTATTAAACTTTTTGGCAACGATTTGAATAAAATGTTCATCATCGGTAATCAAGTAAAAGCTGCAATTGTTGATGTAGAGGGATTGGTTGATGTGAATGTTGACCAACAGGTTGAAATACCTCAAATACAAATAAAAGCCAATCGCAACATGCTTGCTGAATATGGGATAACCATTGAACAGTTCAACGAGTTTGTTGACATTGCATTTGGTAGTGAGAAACGAGCAGATATATACGAAGGTCAAAGCAGATTTGATTTAGTGCTAAGACTGAATCGTGACTATACCGAAACAATTGAAGGTATTCGTGCTGCTTTAATTGATACCGAGGATGGCAAAAAAGTTCCTTTGGAACAAGTGGCAGATATTGTTTCTGTTTCTGGCCCAAGTGCCATAAGCAGAGAGAATGTACAACGAAAAATTGTAATTGCTGCAAATGTAACTGGTCGTGATTTACGTAGTGTAGTTGAAGATATTCAGAGCAGAGTAGGTGAAAACATTGAATTGCCTGAAGGCTATAGAATTGAATATGGAGGACAGTTTGAAAGTGAAGCAAGCGCATCAAAAACCCTGATGTTAACTTCCATTCTCGCCATTCTTATTATTTTCTTATTACTATTTCAGGAATTTAAAAGCTTCAAGTTGGCAGGCATCATATTGCTTAATTTACCCTTAGCATTAATTGGTGGAGTATTCTCAATTTATTTTACTTCAGGTGTATTAAGCATACCTGCAATTATTGGTTTTATAACACTTTTTGGTATTGCAACCCGAAATGGAATTCTTTTGATTTCGAATTATCAAAGATTACAAAATCAGGGTGTTTCACTAATTGAAACCATTACCAAAGGCTCATCAGACCGTTTGAATGCTATTTTAATGACGGCTCTTACAGCTGCATTGGCATTAATTCCATTAGCAATGAAAGGCGACTTGCCGGGCAATGAAATTCAAAGCCCCATGGCACAAGTTATTTTGGGTGGATTACTAACATCTACACTGCTTAACATTTTTATTGTGCCCATAGTTTACAGCATTTTAAACAATCGTGGAATTATTAAAACTGAAAAAGTATGAAAAAAATAATAATAGCTCTTATATATTTTATGGGGATTGGTTCAACTCTGTTGGCTCAAAACGCAATTGACAGTGTTTTAGATCAAATTGAAAGAAATAGCACCACCCTTTCTGTACTTAAAGAAAGAGCCGAAGCCGATAAAATTGGTAACAAAACTGGAATTTATTTTACGAACCCTGAAGTAGAATTCAATTATTTATGGGGTAATCCTTCTAATATTGGGAATAGAACTGATTTTAGTGTCAAGCAATCTTTCGATTTTCCAACAGCTTACGGTTATAAAAAGCAAATTGCAAATATCAAAAATGAACAAGTTGAATTGGAGTATCAAAAGCAGCGAAAAGAGTTGCTTCTGAATTCTAAATTAGTTTGTTTCGACTTGATTTATTTAAATGCACTAATATCAGAGCTTTCAAAAAGACAGAGTAATGCACTTAGTATTACAACTTCCTATAAGTCTAAATTAGAGGCTGGGGAAGCAAATATTTTGGAATACAACAAAGCGCAATTGAACCTATTGAATGTGAATAAAGAAATGGAATCATTAACCATTGAAAAAGTAGCATTACTAGGAGAGTTGACACGTTTAAATGGCGGTGTTGCGATTGACTTTAATGAAACTGAATTTCAACTCACAATAATACCTGCCAATTTTGAACAATGGTATGTACAAGCAGAACAAAGCAACCCTTTGTTGAATTGGTTAAAAAAAGAAGTTGAACTGAGTCAAGAACAGATAAGCCTAAACAAGGCACTAAGCTTGCCTAAATTTCAGGCAGGTTATATGAGCGAATCTTTAGCTGGACAGGATTTTCAAGGAGTTTCAGTGGGCTTGTCTATTCCTTTGTGGGAAAACAAAAACACCGTAAAATTCGCAATGGCAAATGCACTGGCCTTTGAGAATACGGTCAATGACAATAAGGTACAGCTTTATAATCATTTAAAAGTTTTATATACAAAGACAATAGCTCTTCAAGCTAATACTGCGGATTACAGAACACAATTAAATTTGTTCAATAATTCAGATTTATTAATTAAAGCATTGGATAAAGGTCAGATAAACTTGATTGACTATATTCTCGAACTTTCCATTTACTACGAAAGTGTAAATAATTTACTTGAATTGGAAAGGGATATGAATATTTCGTTAGCACAGCTAAATCAATATCTTTAATGTCTTTTAAGAAGAAATAAATACAAATACTCATGTCAGAGCAAAAAAATAAATACGAAAATAAAACCAAGTGGGTAGTGCTATTAACTGCTATTACGATGGTTGTTGAAATAATTTTTGGTCTGACAACAAAATCAATGGCTTTATTAGCCGATGGCATTCACATGGGCTCCCATGTGCTTGCCATTGGACTTAGCTGGATTGCCTATATCATAGTTAGAAAAGTTTCAAAAAGTGAAAAATTCAAAGGCAACTCTAACAAAATACTTTCCCTTTCGGGATATAGCAGTGGTTTAATGCTTTTGATTTTTGCAGTAGTTATAATAGTTGAAGCTTTGCACCGATTCTACAATCCGGCAGACATCGTTTATAAAGAAGCCATATTGGTTGCCATAATTGGTTTACTGGTGAATATTGCAAGTGCATTTTTATTACGTCACGACCATGAGCATACCGACCACAACATTAAAGCAGCCTATTTACATGTTATTGCCGATGCCTTAACCAGTGTATCTGCCATTTTAGGATTAATTGCAGCCATGATTTGGGACATCCCATTTATAGACACCATTGCAGCCTTAATTAGTTCTTTGGTAATTATTAAATGGTCAATAGGTTTATTGAAAGATTCAGGAAAAGTATTATTGGATATGAACCAAAACAGTCATGAACACGAGCACAATCATCATTAAAACTGTAATAACATGCCCCGAATGTGGTTTTCAAAAAGAGGAAACCATGCCAACAGACTCTTGTCAGTTTTTTTATGAATGTACAAATTGCCAAACAGTTCTGAAACCAAAACAGGGAGATTGCTGTGTGTATTGTTCGTATGGTTCGGCAAAATGCCCTTCTATTCAACAAAGCAAAAATTGTCGTTAATTTGTACCAATGAAAACCGAAATAGATAAAAAACTTATAGATAAAAATATCAAGCCAACCGCAATGCGACAGTTGGTTTTACAAGTTCTGATTGAGCAAAAAAATGCAATCAATTTACCAGAGCTTGAAAGAAAATTTGAAAAAGCTGATAGAGCCACTTTATACAGAACCCTTAAAACTTTTGAAAAAAACAAACTCATTCATAGTATCGATGACGGGAGCGGAACGGTAAAATATGCACTTTGTCAGGACACTTGTAAATGTCTGCCCGAAGACCTGCATGTTCATTTTCTTTGCACAAAATGCAATCAAACGTTTTGTTTAAATGATTTCCCTGTTCCTTCAATTAATCTTCCAAATCGTTTCTCTCTTGAAAGTGTTAACATGGTAGTTAAAGGAGTGTGCTCAAACTGCAAATCTTAGCTTTGCAACTTGGTTGCATGAACTTTTATGTATATTTGCCATTGTAATATTAGATTTAAAATAAATGATGTTTGAAGGAAAAAATAATAGAATTGTTTTAATGTTATTGGCAGGTCTGATAATTTTACTTCATGCTACAATTCCTCATCATCATCATTTCGATTCCATCGAAGCACATCTGCAAAATTTAGATTGCGAAAATACCGATACAGAAAGGCACAATGAAAACACAGATACACATTGTCATGCCTTTAACCTTATTATTTCGGAAAACGGAAATGATTTAACTATACATTCCGCCCCTGAATCAAATTTCAACCTACACCTTTTTGGTTTTAACACAAATATTGAATTAGCATCAAAACTCAATGAGGTAAATTATGCTCATTGTTTCATATTCTTTCCACATACACAAATATTCCTTACCAACCATTCATTGAGGGCACCCCCTACAACTGTTTAATTTCTTTTCATATTATTTTAACCGATAGATTATTTTATCGGCAGTAGTAACCACTTAATCTTTCATGTATGAAAAAAAAGAGATTAAGCAAGCAGCAGCTACTTGAAAAGCAAAAGCTTGACGAAAAAAAATTTAACAGAACTATGCTGACCGGTTTTAGTATCCTTTTTCTAATTGTATTGTCAATTCTTGTTTTTTATACCTATTGGTGTGATACCAAATATACTTGGCGTAAATATGCATTATATGGCAAAGAAATACCAAAGAATCTTGTTTGTGTCTCACATAATACGTTACAACATCACGAAAGTGTGAAGCTTGTTGTAAAAGGTAGTTCATATTATTTCTGCAGCCACGATTGCCATGAACAACTACTTGAACACTTTCATAAAGTTGCTTATACATTGGAGGCATTTTCCGGCGATACGATATGCAAAGCAAACGCTTTTGTTGGACTTAAAGAAAGAGGAAAACCGGAACTGGTATATTTTAAAAATAAACAAAATTTTAAAAAGTATTATGAATCGAGAAATAGTAAATAGTATCGAGTCTCTAACAAATTAAATAAAGATGAAATGATAAATAGTATAATATCTTTTTCAATAAAGAACAAAGCTCTTATCTGGCTGATGACAATCGGTTTGATTTTAGGAGGAATATATTCAATAAATAAAGTGCCACTTGATGCCTTACCTGATATTACAAACAATCAGGTGTTGGTGATTACTTTAGCTCCTAACTTAGGAACTGAAGACATTGAGCAGTTTGTTACCTATCAGGTAGAATTGGCAGTAGCGAACTTACCTGATGTTACAGAGATACGAAGTGTATCAAGGTTCGGACTGTCGGTTGTGACTATTGTATTTAAAGAGAGTGCAGGAACTTATTTACCAAGGCAATTGGTAAGTGAAGCCTTAGCAGAGCTAAAAGAAAAAATTCCCCAAGGCTTTGGAGAACCATTTATGTCACCTATCAGTACAGGTTTGGGCGAAATTTACCAATACACCCTTGAAGTAGAACAGGGTTACGACACTATTTATAACGACATGGAGCTACGAACCATGCAAGAGTGGATTGTAAAGCGACAAATGGCAATGTTACCGGGAGTTGTTGAAGTGAATTCTTTTGGAGGTAGAGGAAAACAATATGAAGTAGCTGTGAATCCTGATAAGTTACGAAGTATGAACATAACTATTTCTGACATTTTTGATGCCCTTGAAGCTAACAACCAAAATACAGGTGGAGCTTACATCGAAAAAAACTTTCAAGCTAACTTTATACGGGGCGAAGGATTAATGCGTTCGTTGGACGACATTAGAAATACTTTGGTTACCAATATTGATGGACAACCTGTATTTGTACGTGATGTTTCGGAAGTGAAATATGGCAGTTTTGTACGTTATGGAGCATTTACCAAAAACGGAAAAGGAGAAGCCGTAGGAGGTATAGTGATGATGTTAAAGGGCGAAAATTCTAACGATGTTATAAAATTGGTTAAGGAACGCATGGCATTAATTCAAAAATCATTACCCGAAGGAGTAACCATAAAACCTTTTCTCGACCGTAGTAAACTTATCAAGAGTACAACATCCACGGTTGCTGAAAATTTATCGCTAGGTGCGCTCATTGTAATTTTTGTACTTGTAATATTCTTGGGCAATTTAAGAGGGGGTTTGATTGTCGCTTCTACCATCCCATTAGCTTTGCTTTTTGCATTTATCATGATGAACATTTTTGGTGTATGGGCTAATTTAATGAGTTTGGGAGCTATTGATTTTGGAATACTGGTTGATGGCGCAGTAATTATTGTAGAAAGTATGATTTTTTATTTACACAGCAAAAACTATATCGGTACAAAACTGGATAAAACGAAGCGAGACGAGCTGGCATATAAATCAGCAAGCAAGATGATGAACTCTGCTTTTTTTGGGCAGCTAATCATCCTGATTGTTTTTATTCCTGTTCTCGCTCTTCAGGGTGTTGAAGGCAAAATGTTTATCCCTATGGCTATGACATTTGGTTTTGCAGTTTTAGGAGTATTAGTGCTGTGTTTAACCTATATCCCAATGATGGCTGCGTCATTTTTGCAACCACCAAAAAACGAAAAACAAAGTTGGGGCGAAAAAGTCATTGGCAAAATGGAGCGTGTTTATGAACCAATCATAACTTGGGCACTTAAACGTAGCCGTTGGGTTATTAGCGGTGCTGTTATATTATTGATTTTCGGTGGATTTTTATTCTCACGTATGGGGGCTGAATTTATTCCGCAACTGGATGAGGGTGATTTTGCTTTTCAAGCCTTTCTTAAGCCGGGAACTTCTTTAACAGAAGTAGAAAAAGCATCTACACGATTAGAACAAATCGTATTGGAAAACTTTCCTGACGAAATTGAAAGTATCCAAAGCCGTATTGGTGTTGCTGACTTACCAACTGACCCAATGCCTATTGACATAGCCGATATTTTTGTAATTCTAAATCCACAAGACCAGTGGACAAAAGCGGAAACTAAAGAGGAATTAATTGATAAAGTGCGAGAAAAGGTAAGTGTGTTGCCCGGTATCAATTTTGAGTTTACCCAACCCATTGAAATGCGTTTTAACGAACTTCTTACAGGAATTCGGGAAGATGTTGCGGTAAAACTATATGGCGATGATTTGGATATTTTGGCAAATAAAGCCGAAGAAATTTCAAAACTTATTGCAGGTATAGAAGGAATTGCTGGAGTAAAAGCTGAGGCAACCCGTGGTTTACCACAAATTACGGTACGGTATAACCGAAATAAAATGGGAAGATACGGTCTTAAAATAAAAGAATTGAACACACTTATCGAAACTGCTTTTAGTGGTGGTGTTGCAGGAATAATTTACGAAGGTGAAAAAATGTACGATTTAGTTGTACGTTTAGATGAAGAACATCGAACAAGCATTGACGATATCCGAAATTTATTTGTGAGTTTACCTGATGGCAACCAAGTGCCTATTAAGGAAGTGGCTGAAATAAGTTATCAGCCCGGTCCTATGCAAATAAGCCGTGACAATACTAACAGAAGAACTTATGTGGGAATTAATGTTGAAGGCAGAGATATAAAATCACTGGTTGAAGAAATTCAAACCATATTAGATGAAAAACTTGAGCTGCCTTCTGGTTATTATATTCGATATGGTGGTGCATTTGAAAATCTCGAAAGGGCATCTAAACGTTTATCCCTTGTAGTTCCGCTTGCTTTGGCTTTAATTTTCATGCTGGTATTTTTTGCAGTTAAATCGTTTAAGCAAACGCTTATGATATACGTTGCTGTTCCCTTTGCAGCAGTGGGTGGAATTTTATCATTATATCTTCGTGACATGCCTTTTAGCATCTCTGCCGGAGTAGGTTTTATCGTTTTGTTTGGTGTTGCGGTGTTGAATGGTTTGGTGCTGATTTCGGGTTATAATGAATTGAAAGCAGAAGGCACCCTAAACATCAACGACATTATTAAAAAAGGTTCATTAAGACGCATTCGTCCAATTTTTCTAACAGCTTCTACTGATATCTTAGGATTTATCCCAATGGCTGTTTCAACGTCGGCAGGTGCCGAGGTACAGCAACCTTTGGCAACCGTAGTAATTGGAGGTATGCTTACTTCGTCTTTATTAACCTTAATAGTTTTACCTATTCTATACCGATTTGTTGAAACAGGAAAATTTAAAATTAAAATTCCTGTACCAAAATCAGCAATAATTGCAATATTTTTAATCATTGGAGGTATTGGTTTTCCAGGTAACCTAAAAGCTCAAAGTACAAGTTTAACGCTTCAACAGGTTATTGAAAGAGCAAAAGAGAACTATCCTTCTATTAAAGCTGCTCAGATGGAGGTTGACAAGCAAAAAGCCCTGAAAGCAACAGCTTATGATTTTGGAAGTACTTCAATTTTTACCGGTAAGGAAGAAGTTGGAAGTGGTATGCCGGGAGTTCAAAACCGATTAGGAATTGGGCAATCGGACATTGATATTTTTGGTATTCCTGCGAAAAGCAAATTAGCTGATGCACGCACTCAACAAGCTGAAATGGGATTGAATTTAACTGAAAAAACACTTTCGCGAGATGTGAGTATTGCATGGTATAAGGCAGTTTATTTTAAACAACAATGGTTGCTTTTAAAGGAGCTTGACACCTTATACGCCGATTTTCAGAAAGCGGCAGAATTAAGGTACAAAACACAGGCAACCTCTAAAATTGAATACCTTTCCGCTTCGGCTAAATACAAAGAATTGCAAGTAAATTTAAAAATAGCTGAAAGCAATTATTTGGCAAGCTTGCAACTCTTAAATCAATACTTGTTATATCCATCCGAATTTGACGTTAATATTCAAAACCTCGGGCAGAATGTTTTTGATATAATTTCTAAGAGCGATTCATTAATTGAAAGTCCTTTATTGAAGTACTATTCCACTACAATTAATGTTGCAGAATCGGAATGGAAAACCGAAAAAGCCAATTTCTTACCAAAATTAAACCTTGGCTATAAAATGCAATCGGTTGATGGCAATTCGGGGTTCTACGGATGGGAAGCCGGAGTTACCGTTCCTTTGTTGTTTTTCTCTCAATCGGGAAAAACGAAAGCTGCAAATATAAATGTACAAATTACTGGTCAGCAGTACCATCAAAAGGAACTTGAAATAAGAGCCGGGTATAATCAGCAGATTAGTAGATACCTTGCATTGCTTGATGTTATTAATTATTACAGAGATGAAGCATTGCCTTTGGCTGATGAACAAATTCAGGCATCAAATTTAGGATATAAACTGGGAAGTATTGACTATGTCCAGTTTATTCAAAATATGGAATCGGCAATTAATACGAAGCAGGAATTTCTAAATCAACAGGCAGAATACTTTGAATTGTCAGCTCAATTAAAATACATAACAGGTAAATAATTATAAAAAATGAAAACAATGAAAAATAAAATATTTATAGCAATTATAGCCATTGCAACGCTTACATCGTGCAGCTCAAATAAGAAAAGCGGACACGAAGAAGATGTACACGAAGAAAATACTGTTGAAGGAGTGGTTATTCTTAATAAAAATCAGCAGGAAGCCCTTAAACTAAAATTAGGAACTATTCAAATGCGGAATTTAACTACTGTGGTAAAAACCAATGGGCAGCTCGAAGTGCCACCTTCAAGCAGTGCCGATGTAACAGCTATTATAGGCGGAAATGTAAAAAGCATCAAAGTGTTTCATGGTGATAAAGTAGCTAAAGGGCAGCTTCTCGCCGTTCTTGAACATCCCGATTATATTGTTCTTCAGGAACAGTTTTCTGAGGTCGCAAATAAACTGGAATACCTGGAAAAAGAATACGAACGTCAGAAAGAATTATTTGAAAACAATGTTGGTGCAGGTAAAGATTACCAACAAGCAAAATCAGAATACAATACGGCTAAATCAAAGTACGCAGGACTAAAATCTCGTTTGCAATTGATTAACCTTTCTCCTGATAAAATTGAAGAAGGGATTATTTCGAATACCGTAAATATCATAGCTCCCATTAATGGTTTTGTGAATGATGTCAATATTAAAGTTGGGACTTATGTCGATGCCAAGGACAAACTTTTTGCAATTACTGATAACAGTGACATGCATGCCGACTTTATGATTTATGAGAACGATGTTCATCTTGTAAAAGAAGGTCAAACGGTTCATTTTACGGTTTCAAACCGTCCAGATGAAGAATTTACAGCCACCGTCTTTGCCATCGGAAAAGAATTTGAAGCCAATACGAGAGCTGTACATATTCATGCAAGATTAAACGAAAAGGTATCTGGTCTTATTTCGGGGATGTATATTTCAGGGCATTTGCACACCGACAAGCAATTTACCCAAACCTTACCCAATGATGCCATTGTTACCGAGGGAACAAAATCGTTCATTTTTATTGTCGATAATGAAGCTCTGGAGTCTAAAGAAATTGATGAACATGATGGACATGACCATGGTACAGAAGAAAAAGCAGAAGCTCACGCAGACAATGACTCAGGGCATAACGACAACGGCGAAATGGCATTTCGTATGGTCGAAGTTATTACAGGGCTTAAAGATGATGGTTATACTCAAATAACACTTATTGATTCCTTACCTGAAAACACACAGGTTGTTTTGAATTCAGCCTATTATTTGCTTTCTGAGATAGGAAAAGGAGAAACTTCACACGAACATTAAAAACTAAAATCATGAAAGAAATAAAAGCATTTGTAAAACCATTTAAGGTTAACGACATTGTTCATCAGCTAATGGATGCCGGATATCCAAACATTACCATTTCGATGGCAGAAGGTACAGGTAAATTTAAGAGTGACGACCCTTCTATTTCAACGCACTTTTCGATATCGGATAGTCAGGTGGCTAAACTCGAAATAGTAAGTAAAAAAGAAGATGTGGACAAAATAATTTCTATAATATCGGAACAAGGCCGTACAGGAAATTCCGGAGACGGTCTAATTTACATATCTGATGTTGAAAAAACATACCGCGTGAAAACAGGTTTAGAGAATAATAATTAGTTGTATTTTTATACAGGTTGTCGGATTTCGACAACCTGTATATCTTAAACTTTAAGGTATGAGTATTTATCTATTTTTATACTATTGCATTTTTCTTATTGCATTATTCATAATTCCAAGTTATGCTACCTATAAACGAAAAGGCATAAACCCGTTTAAATTTAGCAAAGAAGATTCTACCATTAATTTCGTGGGTAAAACATATAAATTAATTTCAGCAGTAGCTTTCATTACCATTGTAATTAATGCGTTTGCAACATCAATTATAAAATATTTAATACCGATTGAATACTTGAAATCTAGTTACATTTATTGGTCAGGAATAGGACTAATACATTTTGCTTTTCTGTTCATTTTTATTGCACAACGCAACATGGCAAACGAATGGCGAATAGGTATTGATAATGAAAACAAAGTAAATCTCATTTCAAGTGGATTATTCAGTATTTCAAGAAATCCTATTTTCCTTGGAGTAATTATTGTTTTCCTTGGATTGTTTCTTATCATTCCTAATCTTATCACAGCAATTATTCTTGTTGTCGGAGTAATTGTAATTCAAGTACAGGTTAGGTTAGAAGAAGAGTTTCTTTTGAGTCAACTTGGTGAAGAATACAAGGAATATATGTCTAAAGTTAAAAGATGGATACTTTAATAAAGTAAGTTATGGCACACAATCACAGTCATGGACATTCGCATTCGCAGCAATCAAATTATAGCAAGGCATTTGCAATTGGTATCGGATTAAACATTGCCTTTGTTGCGGTCGAAGTATTTTATGGTTTAATAGCAAATTCTTCGGCATTACTAGCCGATGCAGGACATAATGCAAGTGATGTACTTGGTTTGGTGTTTGCTTGGTTTGCCGTATGGATGTCAACTAAAAAGCCAACAAAACGCTTTACCTACGGATTTAAGAAAACAACTATTTTAATTTCCGTATTAAATGCCTTTCTTTTATTTGGTGCAGTGATTGCTATTGGTTGGGATGCCATTGGAAAATTCAAGAACCCTGAACCTGTTGCAGGAACGCAGGTAATGATAGTTGCAGGAATAGGCGTTTTTATAAATACCATTACCGCTCTTATGTTTTTAAAAGGGCAAAAAGATGACTTGAACATTAAAGGGGCATTCTTACACATGGCAGCCGATGCAGGTGTATCGTTAGGTGTTGTAGTATCTGGTTTGCTAATTGTAAAAACGGGATTACAATGGATTGACCCTATAATGAGTTTTATAATCATACTTGTAATATTATGGGGAACATGGAAACTTTTCACAGAATCAATCAGGCTAGCATTGGATGCAGTCCCGGATACTATCAAATTTGAGAATGTAAAATCTGCAATTCTTGAAACAAGTGAAGTAATAGACTTGCATGATTTACACATTTGGGCTATGAGTACAAATGAAAACGCCTTGTCTGTTCATGTGTTAACATCAACCCAAAATACCGACAGTTTAATAAGCGATTTACAAAACAAATTAGCAAAGCAGTTCAATATTAAACATGTTACTGTTCAGCTCGAAAAAGAAAACTTAAATTGCAAGAAATGTTAAAATCAGAATATCATATATCAAAAATGGACTGCCCTTCCGAAGAAAATATGATTCGGATGAAGTTGGGTGGCATTTCTGAAATTACAAAACTCGATTTCGATATTGAAAATAGGAATCTTACAGTGTATCATACCGATGATAATAAAGAAATACTAACCAGATTAGATGAACTAAATTTTGGAACAAAGCTATCAAGTACAATACCAATTGGGGAAAGTGAAGTCGTTGTTGAAAGTTCAAATGTGCAATCAAAACTCCTTTGGTCAGTACTCTTGATTAATTTCGCTTTTTTTATCATTGAAATGACCACAGGGCTAATTTCAAAATCAATGGGCTTAGTTGCCGATTCTTTGGATATGCTAGCCGATTCATTTGTATATGGATTAAGCTTATGGGCGGTAGGTTCATCGGCATTGCGAAAAAAGAAAGTTGCCCGTTTAAGCGGATATTTTCAACTATCATTAGCCCTTTTAGGCATTATTGAAGTAACCAGAAGGTTCATTAGTTCTGAAGCAATGCCCGATTACCGAATAATGATTGGTGTTTCAATCCTTGCATTAATAGCGAATGCAGCTTGTTTATATATTCTGCAAAAATCAAAAAGTAACGAAGCTCACATGAAAGCAAGTATGATTTTTACCTCCAATGATGTAATAATAAATGGAGGTGTTATTCTTGCAGGTTTTTTGGTTTTGCTTACCCAATCAAAGTATCCTGATTTAATCATTGGTACAATTGTGTTTTTAATCGTGGTCAAGGGGGCTTTCAGGATATTAAAACTCGGAAAATAAATAGAGTATGGTACATTCAGATAAACATTTATTCAACCCCCAATGGATGGCTATATATTATACATATATTCATACGTTATAAGTAATTTAAAAAGACTTTAAATGAATAAAAAAATTATAATTTTTCTAATAGGTATTTTTGTCGTTCATGTAGGAATTGCTCAAAACCCTTTGCTTATTCCAAGTACCTTATCAGGTACTAATATCAATTTGAATTTACAAAACGGAACTAACCAATTTTATAGTGGACAAATAACCAATACAATGGGTGTGAATGGCAATATTCTTGGCCCAACATTAATACTTAATCAAGGTGATATCGTGAACTTGTCAGTAAATAATCAGATAGGTGAGGTTACGACCATTCATTGGCATGGCATGCACGTTTCGGCAGAGAACGATGGTGGCCCACATACAACTATTGCCCCCAATACAACTTGGTCACCCAGTTTTACTATTTTAGACAAAGCTGCAACTTATTGGTATCATCCGCATTTACATGAAAAAACCAATGAGCACGTTTCGAAAGGAATAGCAGGTTTTATCATTGTTAAGGATGCCGAAGAAGTTGCTTTAAACTTACCAAGAACCTATGGTGTTGATGATTTTCCATTAGCAATTCAAACAAAAGATTTTGATGCTAATAATCAGATAGTTGTTCCATCAAATTCTGATGATGTTGTGATGGTAAACGCAACCATAGATGCAGCTTTAACTGTTCCAGAACAAGTAGTTCGATTTAGAGTTCTTAACGGATCCTCCATGCGAGTATTCAACATAGGATTAAGTGAGAATCAAACATTCTATCAAATAGCATCTGACGGAGGGTTGCTTTCTGACAACCTACCTTTAACCAGATTACAAATTGGACCTGGTGAAAGAGCAGAAATTTTAGTCAATTTTTCAGGAATGAGCGGTCAAACAGTTTTTTTAAAGAGTTATGCCTCTGAGTTTCCAAATGGAATTTACGGGGCTACCAACCCTGGAATGGGAGGTGGCATGGGGGGTGGAATGACCTTAAACGGATACAATCCTAATCCATTAAACGGTGCAGATTTTAATATTATGCAATTCAATGTTGATGTGGCATCAGCTACTCCAGTAACAACTATTGCAAGCCCTCTAGCCACGGTTACACCAATACCTGAAGCAAATTCTAATACATCAAGAACCATTACCATGAGTCCAGTTACATTTGGCCCGAATCAATTAAATGGCAATTTTTATCTCAACGGTGTATTATTCGATATTAATGTAATTAATGAAACTGTACCTCTTGGTGATACTGAAATTTGGACTATTATAAATAATTCAATGATTGCCCACCCTTTTCATATACACGATGTACAGTTTTATGTTTTGGATAGAAATGGGAATACACCTCCGCTAAGTGAACAAGGAAGGAAAGATGTAATAATGGTTAAACCTCTAGAAACTGTTCGTTTTATTGCCAAGTTTGAAGATTTTGCTTCCACCGTTCCTTATATGTACCATTGCCATATGCTGATACATGAAGATGGTGGAATGATGGGGCAATTTATTGTGTCCGATCTCTTATCTGTTTCCGATAATATTTTAGTAAAAAATAATGTAATCATATATCCAAATCCAAGCAATGGTTTGGTGACCATAGAGTTTGATAGAATTCCCTCAAGGATAACAATTAGTGATGCTTTGGGCAGAATTATATTCTCAGAACACCTTTTCAAGACCAATTTGATACGACTAGAAGACATACCAGCCGGCATTAACTTTATTACACTGGAATATGACGGTAGAAAGACTACTAGAAGGTTGATTGTAAACTAAAAACTATCGACAACATTTTGTATGAGCAATGGCAGGGTAAGTAGTAAATATTTAGGTTTGTAGCCATCAAACTTCATCACGGTTTGACAGGATAGAGTTAAACTACCTACCACTATTCATACAATTTACAGTTATTTACACTTAGTATCTGGTTATACTACTAAGATTTACGACACTAATTTCCGTTGAAATTTTATAGATTATAATAATTTCCTATAAAATACTTCATACCTATCCCAATACGTTACCTATATTATATTAGCGCATTCTATAAATATCATCAGCTATTTTGGGATTATTAGAGTCAAAGATTAAGAGATTAGTAATTTATGGTACTATTAAAAAAGATGTTTATTGATTTCAAAAGTCGACTCCATATCGATACTGGCCAAATAATGTTCGGTGATGACTGAATTGGAATGACCCAGCATTTCACCAATATCGTCTTTCGAAACACCAGCTCGCCTCAATGTTGTAGCGTATGAATCCCTTGCCGTTTTCACCCTCAGCGGAACCGATATTTCCAGCCTCTCCCCAATCTCTTTAAGGTGTTTATTTACAACTTTTTTCATTTGTTTACTCTTATTCTCGAACATACTATCCGAATACCCATCTTTTAACTTGCCCAATATATATGGGCTATCTTTTACCCCTATTTTATCAATTATTTCCTTTAATTTGGGGTGTATTGGAACCACGATGTCTTTTTTGTTGTTTTTCCTTGTGGTCTCGGTTTTCTTTCTGAAAAAGATGATATAGTTTGATTGAATGTTATCCCATCTCATCCTAAGAAGGTCAGCAAAATTGATTCCGTTACATCGGTACAGAAATAACCAAACATCCCTTGCATATTCTTCTTGTTGGGATTCAAATTCGTTTAATTCAACAACCTTTTTAATCTCATCATTTGACATCACAATCTTCCTAGGGAAATAGCTTTTGATACTATAACCACCTTTTCCAAAAGGATATTCGTAACTGGCAGGAATAATTTTGTCTTCTTGTAAAGAGTAATTGATAATTCTTCTTAAATCCCTCAGCGTTGAATTAATTGCACTTTGACTTACCCCAGCAGCTAATCTTTCTTTAACAAATCGGTCGATGTAGTTTGGTGTAATACTCAAAACATTAATGTTAGGACTAAATGTTTCAAAGACTGATCTGCTGTATTTGTTATGAGCTATGCTTGCCGGTTTAAGATTATCAGATTTCAATATGAAATTGTTGAACAAATCCTTCAGCAGTAATGACTTGGTTTGTTCAGGTTCTTTGTTGAAGAACTGTCTTCGGTATTCCTTTTTATCAAATGGTTTGAGATTTTTGTAAACACCTTCACTTTTAGTAAGATATTCATTACAGGTCTTTCTGAACTCAATGCTGTCTGTGTCCATTGACTTCTTTATAAAGACACGATCATATTGTTTTTGGGTCATCTTTGAAATGTTCAAATACATTTGTTCACTACCCATATTGACTCGAATTGCCAGATTGTATTTATCATCCCTTTTCTTAACTCTTGTATCTAAAACCAAATTGAAAGTAGCCATGGATTATAATTTTGGAAGTTTTGGTAATTCAGTGTCTTTCATACAGTCGTTTGCAACCCATCGGTCAATTTTTTCTTTTTCAAACCGGGTGCTTTTGCCAACCTTATTAAATGGGATTGAGTTTTCGCTGACCCTCTTATAGATAAACGACCTGGAGACATTCAGGTACATACCCAACATATAAACGGTTAAATATTTTTCGTTTCTAAACATATCTGATTTTCAATTTTACTTAGTAAAAATATACATAAAATAAATTGCAATACCAAACCAAACCCGCGTTAAAACTGGGTTGTAGCTAATTTACATGATTATTTATACACCTCTCTTAGTTTATTTTTAGTATCTACGGGAAACCCCGTTGGGATGATATAACCCTCCGGATAGACCCACAAGTGATATTGGTTAGCTGCGTCAACAATCCGATTCATTGCAGGAAATATTTCAATTGCTTCAGTTTCCCTACCACATATATCATTTTTGATTTGCTGTTTATGAGTCCATGGAATTTCAGTCGAATTATCATTATTATGAAATGATAGATGAATCATCCCATTATCCTTAACTCTGGCTATGACAGTATAAATGTCATTTTTAAAAACAGCTTGTTCACCTTCGGGTTGAACGGGATCATCTCTCTTCTCTATAAACGCCAGAGGAGTCCAGTTTGGAACTCTCCATGATTTTCTCTTTTTTTCAATCAGTCGTGATATAGATCTTTTTTCTTTACGTGTCATTATTTTATTGTTTTAGTTATTGATATTAATTAGTTCATTTGTTTTTTTAATGTTGATATTGAGTACTTCAGCAGCAGCATCTATATTTTTAATCTTTAATGAAATAATTTAAATTATAATTCCAAAGAAAACCCTCATAAACACTGGTATTGTAGCGATTATTACATAATTTCTTTCCATATAATTGATTTATGCAACCTGTTTGAATCCGTCACCAAGGTCGAATTTAGAACCGCCTTCATCTGACTTATTAATAAGTTGTTGATTCCGATCATTCAAGTCCATAAAATTCAGGTCTTTTTCCAGCCCCAATCCATGGGTGAACCATGATGTTTGAAAACAGACTCCATTTTTAGCATCAGGTATGAACTCAAATCTCTTGTTGGGAATAATTAATTGAATATCATGCTCTCGAAACATTTCGCTTCTTTTCAATCCCTCAAGGGTTGTTATCGGTAGCAGAAATATAAAAGGCTTCTTCAAGTCGAAAGCCCTTTTTAAGAAATCATCTTTGATAGAATAAGGAGGATTCGTAATAATAAGATCATAATTTTCTTCAGGTTCATATTTCAGGAAATCCTGTCCGTCAAAAATATGCGAAGAAATTACCTCAAACCCATTATCTCTTAGAACTTGAACGATTTTACTTCCTTTGATAGCAGTGCATTCCCAAATCGTTTTGACATCTTTCGGAATGAAGGGAATTATCATTTCAACAGCTTCAACAGGAGTATAAAATTCATCGTTTGCCCCTTTTTTTGAATTTTTCATTTGTTTAAGTTTTAGTTATTGTTATTAATTAATTTGTATTTTCTGAACCATGATTACTTATTTATTAATTTCTCAGTTAATTTTATGTGCCTATCCATAATCAACCATTCCGACTCTTTAAACGACTTTGGTTTAGATTCTTTAATTATCTCTTCCACAATCTCATCTCCCAATTCTATCAGATTGTTACAAGGAGATAAAGGATCTATTGTAAGACCAGGTTTAATTCCTGTATTTTCTAATAAAACTTCATACATGATTCCATTAAGTTGATCTGAATACGCTTCAGTTGTAACTACTGAATCATGTATTGTAAAGATTGGAGCTGTGGGGTATCTCTTATAAAATACTGGGACTACACAATCTAAAATCAGGTAACTCTCAGCTCTCTGAAGCAAAAGAGCAAATGCTCTTCTCCCAATTTTATCATTCATGTATTCTACAATTCTATTAATGAATGGATATTGCCTTTTAATAATATTAATAGTTTCAATACTTACTCGATGACCTCTCTCCTCTTGAAACAAGAAGTACATAATATCAGATTTAATACAATCTCTTTCTTTTGTTGAAGGATTTCTGCGATAGATCTCTTTGAAAATATGGGAGTAAAAATCAATACTAAATGGTGCATCTCTAAATTTTTGAAACTCGCTATGATCCCTAGTTTTCTCCTTATTATTATATTTTCTTTTCTCAAACTGCGCGAACATTAAGGGGGAAAATAAATATGAAGAAATCTCCACTCTAGTTAATTCATTAATTATATAATTAGATAATGAATGAAAACTATTCTCCTGTCTGGACTTAAAAAAATCATAATTAAGAATACTAGCTAATACATACATTTGAGAACACTTTACATCTATTTGAATTAAATTTTGATTATCATACTTCAAATAGTTTCTCAACATCGTAAATAATCCAGTCAGGGTTGTATTATACCTATGATTGGTAGTTGATACCTTGTGCCAGAAAACACTGCGATTAATGTCATCACATGTTAGAATCCAAGATCCTACTTGATTTCTAAATAGCTTCAATTGTTTATCACTTGACAATCTACTTTCTACAAACTCAATTAACCTTATTACTTCATCTTTATAATTGGGTGTTAGTTTGAGTTTTTTGTTGAAGTATTTATCAAGCATATGGGGTGGGTCTTTCTTCTTGTTGTATTTGATAGATTCGTAGATGTAATAACCAGTTAGATACTTATTGTCAAGCTTATAACCTTTACATCGACCACCAACCTCATAACTATTACAAACCTCAATTATATTATTAGTCTTCAAGAGGTTTAAAATGAGTTTATAATCTCTATTCAGGATTCGATTCAATTCAGATGAACAAATGTTCAAGTATCCAAGGGGATTAAATTTGGTCTGATTTCGATGAGTTACTACCAGTTTGGATACTAATCTATATATCTTCTCCTTGATAGTATTTTTTTGTAGATCTGATTTATTGAGACCTTCAGTCAATGAATCAACATTTAAATTTTTGGGGATAATTACTTTCATAGTGATTAAAATTTATATATGATTAAGCCACCCTCCTAAGAGGTGACTCAATCATAAATTCGTTAGTAATCACTTTTAAATCTTCAGTATTTATTTCGTCTTGAGTATTATCAATAACCCGACAACCTATTTTGTGATAATGAGAGGATAACTCAGTTGATAGGGCAACCCGATTTAATAACATTGACATCCTACCAACTACATTAGTACCCGCCATTGGATCATAGACGATGTCTCCCTCATCCGTAGTCATCATAATGGGTAATACTGGAAGAAGTTCAGCCATCACAGCTGGACCACCCTTAGAATACGCCTTATAAACCGGAGAATTCATTCCCGCTGAACATTTAATCATATGAAGAACGTCCTGAGCAGCCATATGAGAGTAAATTTTTTGATATGGTTTTGTAAGAGACTTCACCCTATCCCAAACTTTTCCGTGTTCACTTACATCCTTAGCACCATCAGTAACTTTGATTTCCTTTACCTTATCAGTGTACTTGATAAGGTTATACTTGGATTCTTTGGGGTCAACAACAAACCATAATACATATTCAAGATTGTTTATGGGTCTTTCAATGGTCTCATTTTGTGGACGAGGATTGGGTTTACTCCAAACAAGTTGATCCTTAAACTTGAGGTTAGTGTGTTTTAGAATCGCATCCTTAACGATACCAGGAACCCCAATCGCACACCCATCGACATAAGTGTCACCAATGTTTATAAAAACGTTAGATTCTTTGTTTAGTAAAGTTTCAAGTTGTTTAAAGATATTAGCAACATTAGTAGCATACTCCTCTGGGGTTTTTTCATGTCCCAACTGGTTATAATCTTCATCATTTTCATAAAAACGAAGTTTCCAGTAAGGTATTGATGTCATAATAGTATTAACCTTCCCCAAGAATTCCGTTGTGTCTTTCAGGTTTCTACAATTAATATTAAAAGATTTAGATTTCTTGGGTATCACAAAGGTGTCATTATAACCCTTCTCAAGATCATCCTTCTCTTGGATAAATTTATTTACCTGATTTATGGATAATTTACCCTCAATAAGTTGTTTAGTAAATCCATGTTTCTTATCGAGATCCTTCTTTTTTAGTTTCTTGACATACAATTCACAATCATCAAGAGTCCAACCTTTATTGACTACTCCATTCAGTAGAAGGTTATTTTCAAGATCGTCCTTAATAATGGAATCGACTTTTCTTATTGATTTACCAGACTTCCATCGAAAATCTAGTTTTTCCATAATGATTTGGTATCTGTCATACGGAACACCATCATTTTTCGTCCCTTGTTTCTTGGGAGTAGATTTGAATACTGATAAAACTTCGTTAGTGACGTCCTGATGGGTCTTTACTCGATAAAGATTATAGGATATTCTTTGATCAAGACTTGGTTCTTCATCAAGTACAATAACTTTGACAACTTTAATACCTAAGTCTTTAAGTAAACCAACTCTTCGATATCCATCGTTAATAGAATAGTCCTTAAATACAATCACTGGGACTAATTGTCCTTTTACTTTTAATGATTGTTTGAGTTGGTCCTGGTCTTCTTGTGAAGATTCTTCGTAGAAGTTTCTAAATGATTCAACTTCTTTTAATTGGTCAATGTTTACAACTTTGATTTGTTGTTCCGAAATAAAATTGAAATTTTCCATGACATTTATTTTAATTAATAATGTCATAAAATTAGGTATATATCTCTGTATATCAGATTATTAGGATATCCAAAAGAATCGATTGGATATCCACTCGGAAAGTATTACAATATGGCAGGGATAAGATTTATCTCTTTTTTATCATGAGAAATTTTTACTTTATACAGACCTTCTAGTTTAAAATTATCAATTATATAATATTGGGATATCTCAGGACCCAATGCTTTTACAATTGACTTTTTAATTTCGTGTCTTACTCTCTCAAACTTTCCTTTAGATGACTTTTTATCAAAAAAGTCCTTGCTGTTATCCAATTGATTGATTTTTATTTGAGGGAGCCAGCCTAAGGGTCCTGCGATTGTCCCAATATCAGGACTAATTTTATCAAGTTTTTTATAGTAACCAAATATCCCAAGGACATTCTCTTTTTCACCAATATTATCAGATCTTATACCATCGTTTGAGTGGAGAAAGTATATGTAAAATGCAGTTCGTTGTGCATTAAGTACAATTTTCTGTGATCCTACATTAATTTCTCCCTTTTCGTCAACTCTTATTGGAAGAATTACCCTCTCAGGATTATTACCCCGACGAGCAAATTCATCTCTTAGGTCTTTAAGTAACCTTTCAATATGATCAAGAACTAATGGGTTTTCAATTTCTTGTTCAGCTCTTTCATAACAACTATCACAAATGTAGCCTGCTATAAATTTATCAGAAATCCAAGACTTGTATTCACACATGCCATTTACACAAGTGGTTTTCTCCATGTGGATATCTGAATCTATTCGGTCTTTAGTCAATCCTTGCCACTTATCGCCGATTTTCTCTTCAATTTTTAATTTACAGAGGGTCTGAAATAGGTTTTCAACAACCTGAAATGCAATCGGGTATTTATAATCCTTCTTTGTGAATTTTTTCCAGTCACTTCCAATAACATAGATGTTGTTTTCTCGGAATGCACTAAACCAATCACCTGAATGTAATTTATCAGAAATTATTACAAAAAAGTCATTTTCTGGAATATCATAATTAATTCGATACTTTTCACAAATAGTAAATAAATCATTGTTGTTTAAAGAGGTTTTATCAGAGAAATTATTGAGTAATAAACCATATTGTACAAGGTTTTTCACTTTAGCTTTCTTAAAGTCTATAACACCTTTCGTTGAATTCAGAGTAGCTACGACATTATCAAGTGTTCTCTCTGAAAAATCTGGTGTGCAAGTTATGTGAACATTCATAGTCTATATTTTTTAAACCATAAATTTAGCAAATTGATTTACATTTTAGATACTGTGAAAGTTTTAATTGAAATAAACAATTTTTTATAAGAGCATTTACCTAAAACCAATTAGGTTGTTTAATAAGCTCTCATTCTCAGTTTGTGTCAATAAACATCCTTTTAAAGTACTTATTCGTCGTAAAACGCAATATGGTTTTGCGTGTTATTTCATTGTATCAATGGTGTTATGAATTCCTGCTGGCAGTGTTAATAACTAAAGTATTGTTCAACAATGTGTTACAATTATAAGATGTGGAATGCGTCAATAGAAGTGACCCAATCGACAATACCAGACCTTTTTTTAAAAAAAATCGAGATTTTGTAGCACAATCATATATTTATAGATATATGAAGACAAAAACGAAACACATTTCCATCCGCCTTACCAGTAAGCAACACCAAAGATTAATTGAGATGCTAAAAACGGAAAACATCACTAAATCAGAAGTGGTTAGGCTCGCATTAACCGATTACTTAACAAAATAACGATTAAAAAAGAAAAATACATTATAATGAAAAATCACGAAAAGGCCTTATTGTTTTATTCCATGATAGACAAGCTCATTCCCGATATGGATGATGACCTTCAGAGAAAAATGGAGTTCGCCAAGGACTATATGAATAACATGACGATTAAAGATTTGGGAAACAATAGGATTTCCTTAGGCCCAATGGATGAGCAGACACTTCAGTTTTTAATTTTTTCAATACTTCTGGAATATGATAAATTTATTGAAAAAACCTGAAGTTGATGTGGATCTCCTTCCCGGATTCGGGGAAACTCGGTTTGCACAGCCTCCAACTTGAAATACACCCCAATTCTATAAGATGTGCAAACGGATTTTTGACAAATAGATCTTCCGGGATGATCAGGGTTAAATTCAGATCCGAACTTTAATACTTATGACCAGAAGTTCTTCAACTTATACTTAAATTACGTGAGCAGATTGAAATTCAATCGGACTCCCAAGTAAAAACAGTCTTTTACTCTCCAATAAGTCATAGTCAATGGGAGGTTCTTGACCATATATTAAACTAAGCGACATCAACTTGATTATCTTCCCCATGCAATTTACACCTTCAAACCTACCTACATTATTGATGGAATTTGAAGCCAGCATTTGAGCATGTTCAAGAGCCCTAATGGTTTGAAAAATTTCATTATTTAAAACGTTCTCCTCTGCAATAGCCCTTACTTCCATTAACTCAGGATTTTTTGCTCCCCAGAATGTTGCTGTCCGGCCTTTATGTTTACTTGTGTTTTCAACAATATGTGCATCTATTGGGATGCGTTTTAAAAGATCTCCAAAAGGCTTGTTTTTGACAGATTTTACCCACAAAACATAAGTCATCCATTGGACATTATACTCAAAGAAATCATCTCGCATATACTGTGTTATATCCTTACGATTTCGATAAATTCGTTTGCATTTCATCCCATTTCGTTCAGCGATAATTGCCTGCTGAATCTCTATACTTTTTTTATCATCCTTTGAATAGGCGCCTGCTATATAAGCACACTCACTATTGAAAACCATTGCTCCTTCTGTAATCTCAAATGGAAATCCATTGCACATATTGCCGAACTTGATTTCCACATTCTCACGGACATCTTTTGAACTACGATAAGACCATACATTTTGATTAGTGCAATCATAGGACTCTTCTTGTAAAAGATTAATTGATTCAATCAATCTCTTAAATTCGGATTTTCTTTCGTGATCATCAAGCCTCTTAATATCACTGATTTCAATATTGTTAAAAGATGACATTCAATAAAATTATTTATTTATAAATGTGTTTGTTTGTCTGTGGTGATGGCTAAAGTAAGAAAAAGTTTAATAAAAAATATGAAGTGGATGTGGATCTCTTTCCCGGGTTCGGGGAAAATCTGTTTGCACAGCCTCCAACTTGAAATACACCCCAATTCTATTCGATGTGCAAACCGATTTTCGAAAAATAGATATTCCGGGATCAGGGTAGATTTTTAATCCTATTTAACTTCTTGAAGTGTGATACAAAATATCTTAATAAAAAGTAATGCACCTTTAACTTAAAATAACTAGCTGAATGTTAGGCAGAATGATGCAAATGTGTTACATTTATAGTGAGATAAAATGTAGCACACTATGAGGGTAAAATATAATCGCGTATCAACTATAAATCAGAGTGGGAATAGGTTCTCAGCAGATAGAAATAAATATGATCTTGTGTTATTTGATAAGATTAGTGGCACAATCCCTTTTAAGGAAAGACCAAAAGGTAAGGAATTGGTAAATCTTGTTGAAGCTGGTTCTGTGATAGAATTACATATTGAAGAATTGAGTCGTATTGGCAGAAATGTTGGCGATTGTATTACCATGTGCGAGTGGTTGGACTCAAAAGGAGTAAACATAATAGTAAGAAATCTTGGATTACAGTCAAGACCTGAAGGAAAAAGAAATCCAGTTTGGAAGATTGTTTGTGCAACCATGGCCTCGGTATATAGCATGGAGCTAGAAAATATTAAAGAGAGGACCAGTACTGGAAGGATGGTTTACGTCCAAAATGGCGGTATCCTTGGAAGACCACAAGGTTCAAACGAAACTGAGAAAGAATTCTTAAACAAAAAGACAAGTGTGTCTGTTGTTAAGTCACTAAAGAAAGGATTTACGATTCGTGAAACAAGTAAAATAAATGGTATCTCAACAAGAACTGTTATGAAAATAAAGAAAGCTGCAAAAAAACATGATTTCTTGGAATAACTCTTTAAGTTCATTTGAATATAATCATGTCAAGAATTCTTCCCAATCTCATAATTATCAAGATTAAATTGGGAATTTGAATTAATTTACTTACGCCCTACTCCCATCTCAACTATCTAAAAAACGTTCATTTTTGATAGGCAATACTCATGCAATCTTGCCCAAAAAATAAACCGGATCTACCGAAATAGAACTCAAATTGCACAAAGTTGTGCAATATGACTTTTATTCTGATCTTCACGGGAATTCCCGATCATTGTCCTGATCAACAAGCGACCTTTTCCACTGGGACAGGGTTTTGAGAACATTAAATCAATGGAATTGTGCAATTTGACTTTCAATTTTTACCGGTGATCCTCCTTACCCGGACCCGGTGGAGTAGCTCCCGGCCAGGTCACCCCCGAATCCCCACTCAATATACTGTTTGTCTGGTACTTAAGACCAACATCAATATCCTGACTGAAAAAAATATTTTTCCAGAAAATCTGAAGCCCCAACTTATTGAGTAAAACTGATTTAAAAAATTTTGCCAATTTTTTTTCAAAAATATCGACCCTTTCAATAACCCATAGGTATTATTTTCAGAGTGGTGTAAACTATGACCAAACCTCAAACTCAGAATGGATAAACAAATGATGATAGACCTATATATACGTTTTATATAAAGATATATACGCAACACAGTCTACATCTATATATCGATATATAGTATGCATTATATGTGTTAATTTTATGTTAAATATTAATAAATCTACATGTATTGATATACCTTTGTAAAAAATGAAACGATTTATACATATCATCGTCGCAGCTTTATTGCTCATTTCAACAACTGGTTTTACAATTAGTAAACACTATTGTGGAGGTGAACTAG
Organism: Bacteroidales bacterium; assembly: GCA_963675215.1. Taxonomy (GTDB): domain Bacteria; phylum Bacteroidota; class Bacteroidia; order Bacteroidales. The sequence goes on along the minus strand of OY775914.1, from coordinate 1,108,558 downwards.
TTGAAGTTGCCATTGATGCTCCAACCCATGGCTGCAGCGATATGGAAGATGATGATTGTTGTAAAGATGAAAGCGAATTTTATCAACTCACAGATGAGTTTTCTGATTCTCAAATATTGAATATTGATTTTAAACATGACTTCGATATTTCACTAATGGTCATAGAACCACTTGAACTTGAATCGATCAATCTAGTTTCGTTTATATATTTTGATAAAAATTATATACAACCACAGCCTTTATTGGATGTCTTAGCTGACATCCAGTCTTTCCGTTTATAGTATTTGGTTTGATGATATTAACTTGTGCCTAGGTAATTAACCTATCGCATTTGTTGTACCTTTATGTAAATTTCATTAACAAACCAAACATCATTTCTTATGCTTAACAAAATCATCCGTTTTTTTCTGGAAAACAAACTGGTTACTTTTCTCGTCCTCATTATATTTATAAGTTGGGGAATCATCAATTCACCATTTGGATGGGAAACAGGAATTTTACCTTCTGATCCTGTTCCTGTTGATGCCATTCCCGATATCGGAGAAAATCAACAAATCGTTTATACAGAGTGGCCGGGTAGGTCGCCACAGGATATTGAAGATCAAATCTCTTATCCTTTAACAACCTCATTACTTGGAATACCAGGGGTAAAAACCATCCGCTCAAATTCCATTTTTGGAGTTTCCAGTATTTATATCATTTTTGAAGAGAATATTGAATTCTATTGGAGTCGTACCCGAATTTTAGAAAAATTAAATTCTCTTCCGGCCGGAACATTGCCAGGAGATGTTTCGCCAACCTTAGGACCAGATGCCACTGCATTAGGACAGGTTTATTGGTACACCCTTGAAGGTAGAGATAAAGATGGAAATCCGGCAGGTGGTTGGGATCCTCATGAATTAAGAACACTTCAGGATTTTTATGTCAGATATTCATTAACCTCAGCTTCCGGAGTGGCAGAGGTTGCTTCCATTGGTGGGTTTGTTAAAGAATATCAAATTGATATTGATCCTGTTGCCATGAAAGCGCATGACGTAAATATTATGCAAATTATGGCCGCAGTTAAGAATAGTAATCTTGATATAGGTGCCCGAACGCTTGAGTTTAATCGTGTCGAGTATTTAATTAGAGCATTGGGTTATATTAAGAATTTAGAAGATCTTGAGCAAAGTGTGGTTACTGTTCGAAATAATGTTCCTATTCGATTAAAAGATGTTGCTAAGGTAAACTTTGGCCCGGCCACACGACGAGGCGGCCTTGATAAAGGAGGAGCGGAAGCAGTTGGGGGTGTTGTAGTTGCACGATATGGTGCCAATCCTCTCGAAGCCATTGATAATGTAAAAGCAAAAATCGCAGAAATAGCACCCGGGCTACCTTCAAAAACATTGGATGATGGAACCATTTCGAAAGTGACCATTATTCCTTTTTATGATCGAACTGGTTTGATAAAAGAAACTTTAGGAACTTTAGAGGAAGCCATTTCATTAGAATTACTGATTAGTATTTTGGTTGTCATTGTGTTGGTATTAAACCTAAGAGCTTCATTTCTGATATCGAGTCTACTCCCAATTGGAGTTTTAATCACATTTATTGCCATGCGTCAATTTGGTGTTGATGCCAATATTGTCGCATTATCAGGAATCGCAATAGCCATCGGGGTCATGGTGGACGTCGGCGTGGTATTCACCGAGAATATCATCCGGCATACGGAGATGCCCCAAAATATTGGGGCTCGAGGAAAGAAACTATTAAATGTGGTTTATGAGGGTACGACTGAAGTTGCAGGAGCTGTTATTACAGCTTTGTCAACAACCATTGTTAGTTTTCTCCCGGTGTTTGCCATGGAAGCAGCTGAAGGAAAGCTCTTCAAACCCTTAGCTTATACCAAAACCTTTACTATGCTTGCGGCATTATTGATAGGTTTAATAATCATACCAACACTCGCCCACTTAGTTTTCTCTATCCGTTTTGATAAAAATAAGTATAAAAAAATTGGAAGCATACTCATTAGTGTTGCAGGATTATTACTATCTGTATTTTCAGGTTATTATATCGCACTCGCTTTAACTGCCTATGGGCTTAATGCTTTTTTCGAAGACAAATGGTCGGAACAGAAAAAGAACTGGGTTAATTATATTAATATTGGAATTACAGTGGTGGTGGTGGTGTTCTACCTTACAAAAGCCTGGGTACCACTTGGAGCCCAGAATTCCATGTTTGCCAACTTCCTATTTGTAATTGCTATTGTTGGAACAGTTCTCGGAGCCTTATCCGTAGTAATTGTTTCCTACTCCAAAATACTTAATTGGGCTTTAAATAATAAGTTAAAATTTTTATCTGTCCCTTTACTGATTGTCGTTTTTGGATTCACAACCTGGATAGGTTTTGATAATATCTTTGGGTTTTTGCCAAATTTTGTAAAGAACACAGGAGTTTATAATAACCTTGATAAATCGATTCCTGGAATTGGCAAAGAGTTTATGCCGTCCTTGGATGAAGGTTCATTTTTATTGATGCCCACAACCATGCCCCATTCCGGAATTGAAGAAAATTTGGAAGTCATGCAAATTCTGGATAAGAAACTTAACTCCATTCCGGAAGTGGAAAGTGTGGTGGGTAAATGGGGGCGTGTTAATTCTGCACTTGACCCAGCTCCAACCTCCATGTTTGAAAACCTGATCAATTACAAATCAGAATACATGCTTAACGAATCTGGGCATAGAATTCGATTTAAGGTTGATAAAGATGGTGCTTTTGTTTTAAAAGATGGCAGCACCTATAATCCAAAAGTTGAAAGTTTCCGTTTAGTTGATAAAGGGGACTTAACCTATGATAAAAACGGAGAATATTTTCGGCAATGGCGAGATAAAATCAAATCATCAAATGATATATGGGATGAAATAATTGCAAATGCATCAATCCCCGGGTTAACTTCTGCTCCTAAATTGCAACCTATTCAAACGCGTTTGGTAATGTTACAAACGGGAATGAGGGCTCCGATGGGAATCAAGGTTTTTGGACCAACACTTGAAAGTATTGAAAAAGTTGGTTACGAAATTGAAAAACATTTAAAGCAGGTTGAAGGAGTACAAGCAATGTCGGTATTTGCAGATCGTGTGGTTGGCAAACCTTATTTGGAAATGGAAATTAATCGTGATGCCATTTCTCGTTACGGACTTTCTATTAAAGATATTCAAAATACACTAGGCAGTGCAATTGGTGGAATGAAATTAACAACAACCGTTGAGGGTCGCGAGCGATTTCCGGTAAGATTGAGGTACGCCAGAGAGTATCGAGATAATCCGGAAGACATTAAAAAGATTTTAATGCCTACCCCAACCGGAGCACAAATCCCTTTAGGAGAACTTGTCACGATTCATTATGTTCGTGGTCCACAATTAATAAAAAGTGAGAACACTTTCCTTGTTGGTTATGTCATTTTTGATAAAAAGGTTGGGTTTGCTGAGGTTGACGTAGTTGAGAAGGCACAAGCCTATTTAAATGATAAAATAAATACAGGAGAACTCAATCTGCCTTTGGGGGTAAGTTATATATTTACTGGTAATTACGAAAATCAAATTAGAGCAACAAAAAGATTAACTATTGTTGTTCCAATAGCTTTAATAATTATTTTCCTAATCCTGTATTTCCAATTTAAATCAGTTAAATCCACCTCACTCATCTTTACCGGAATTATTGTTGCCTTGTCGGGAGGCTTCATTATGTTATGGCTTTATGGGCAACCTTGGTTTTTAGATGCTTCGATCGCTGGTTTAAATCTCAGAGATTTGTTTCAGGTTCGTACCATAAACCTTAGTGTGGCTGTTTGGGTTGGTTTTATAGCCCTGTTTGGAGTTGCCACGGATGATGGCGTCTTAATTAGCACCTATATCATGCAATTACAGGCAAAACTCAAACCTAAGACTGTTAAAGAGGTAAGAGCTTTAGTACTTGAAGCAGGCACAAAAAGGGTTAGACCGGCAGTTATGACTACTGCAACAACCATCATAGCCCTAATTCCTGTTTTAACTTCTACTGGTAAAGGATCAGACATTATGATTCCGATGGCAATACCATTGTTTGGTGGAATGACCATTGAGGTATTAACCATGTTTATTGTACCTGTACTCCATAGCATGTTAGAAGAATCCAAAGTAAAAAAAGAATTAAAAAAATTAAATGCTTAAACCATGAAGAATTATAAAATAATCATCGGAATATGCTTGCTGTTTATGTCTTCATCTGTTTCAGCCCAAGGTGATCTGAACGGATATTTGCTAACAGCAGCAGAAAATAATCCGGGACTTAAGGTTAAGTTCAATGAGTATATGGCTGCATTGGAGGTTGCTCCTCAGGTTAAAACATTGCCCAACCCTTCTGTGGCATTCGGTTACTTTGTACAGCCCGTCGAAACCAGGCTTGGCCCTCAACAATTTAGGTTTTCTGCTTCGCAGATGTTTCCTTGGTTTGGAACCCTAAAAGCTAAAGAAAATGCAGCGAATATAGCTGCAAAAGCTAAGTTCGAAGCGTTTGAAGAAGCTAAAGCAAAACTATTTAATGATGTGAGGGCAACATATTTCAACATTTATTTCAATCATAAAGCGCTTGAAATAACGCTCGAAAATATTGAGATATTAAGTACTTTCCAAAAGTTGGCTAACATTAAATTCGAAGCCGGGATGGTCTCAGCTGTTGATGAATACCGCATTGCAATTGAAATTGGAGAACTCGAAAATCAATTGGCTTTACTTAAAGATAAGCAAACGGTGCTCGAAGTTATGTTTAACAATCTGCTCAATGTTAACGAAAAGAAAGAAATTCTTATTCCGGATTTGTTATGGGAAGATGATTTTCAACTGACTCGCCAAGCTGCACTTGATTCAATCAATCAATTAAATCATCAACTCTTGAGTTTAGATTTTCAACAACTCGCTTTGAATTACAAGAAAGAGGTTGCCATAAATTTGGGAAGGCCAAATTTTAAGATTGGGCTTGACTATACTATTATTGGAAAGGGCGATAATAATATGGCTGGTACGGATGCTTTTATGTTTCCAAATATTGGTATCACAATTCCTCTTTACCGCAATAAGTACAAAGCAATGGTACAGGAAGTTGTATATCTTGAAACCGCCAATGAATATGAAAAGGCTGATAAAACAAATCTACTCGAAACACTATTTGAAAATGGGTGGAAAGACTATTTAGATGCGGATAGAAGAATTGCCCTTTACAATTCTCAACTCATATTAGCACAAAAATCAGTAAATATTTTAGAGGTTGATTACGCTACCGGAAACAAAAACTTTGAAGAGATTCTTCGCATGGAACGCAAGGTTTTAAAATTCAATTTAGAGCTAGAAAAAGCAAGGTCTGATAAACAGGCAGCAATTTCATTTTTAAGCTACCTAATGGGTAAATAAAATCAAATTGATAATTATTCAATTTAAAATTTGTTAAAAAATAAAGAGATGAAAAAAATAATTTTAAAAGTAAAAGAAAACTTCAAACTGATACTTGGGGTATTCATTATAGGTTTATTGGTTGGTTGGATTTTCTTTCATTCATCGAGTGATGCTATTGTAACCGGAACTGATATTGAAGGTCAGGAAGGTCATAATCACGAAACTGAAGATGCAACGATCTGGACTTGTTCAATGCACCCGCAGATAAAACAAGATAAACCTGGTAAATGTCCTATCTGTGCAATGGATCTAATTCCTTTGCAGAGTATGACTTCTGGCGGTGATGATGTTGATCCAAATGAGATAGTGATGACAGAATCTGCGGCAAAGCTTGCCTCAATTCAAACAATGATTGTGGCAAAGGGCTCTCCGAATAAAACAGTTTATTTACAGGGAAAAATTCAAGCAGATGAACGTAAGATAGCTGAACTGACTGCACGTTTTGGTGGTCGGATTGAAAAATTATTTGTGAATTTTACCGGTCAAAATGTTTCAAAAGGAGAAAAACTGGCAACCATTTATTCGCCCGGATTAGTTACCGCACAGCGAGAATTACTTGAAGCATTATCATTTAAGGAATCAAGGCCTTCATTATATACGGCTGCAAAAGGCAAACTAAAGTTATGGGATCTCACCGATCAACAAATTTTGTCTATCGAACAAAAAGGAGAACCTCAACTTTATTTTGATGTCTTATCTCCAATTAGTGGAACAGTGATGATGCGCCATGTAGCGATTGGCGATTATGTGAAAGAAGGCATGCCGCTTTTTAAGGTGATTGATTTGACTAAAATCTGGGCAATGTTTGATGCTTATGAAAGCGACCTTCCATGGATTAAGCTGGGTGATAAATTAGAATTTACTATTCAGGCATTACCCGGAAAAACTTTCTCGTCAAAAGTTAGCTTCATCGACCCATTCATAAATGGGAAAACGCGTGTAACAAAAGTGAGATTAGAAGTATCAAATCCTAATTTAGTTTTGAAACCTGAAATGTTTACTTCAGGTTTACTGGAATCCAAGATTGCTGAGGCAAGTAATCAAATCATTGTTCCTAAATCAGCCATTTTATGGACAGGGAAACGCGCTGTTGTTTATGTGAAAGTGGCCAATCGTGAATCACCATCATTTTTATATCGTGAAGTGATTCTTGGTCCGGAGGCAGGTGCTTTCTATGTAATTTCCGAAGGATTAAATGAAGGGGAAGAAATAGCAGTAAATGGTGTATTTAAAATTGATGCCGCTTCTCAATTACAGGGACTTCCAAGCATGATGAACCCTAGTGGAGGAGCAGGTTCTACCCCTCATGACATGTCGAAAATGAATACAGGTTCCAGTGGAAGTACGATGTCAGCAGCAGAACATGAGGCGATGACAAAAGATGATAAACCCATGAAAACCGATCCTATATTTAAAACTCAATTTACCGCGCTTTATAATTCATATCTAACCTTGAAAGATGCCTTTGTAGCATCGGACGCAAGTAAGGTTCATAAAACCGCAGCAAGTTTCAGCAAATCTCTTGCTTCAGTTGATATGGCATTATTAAAAGGAGATGCACATATGTTATGGATGAATCAGCTCTCAACGATTGAGCAGGCCATTAAGGATATGCACACTACTTCAGATATTGAAGTACAGCGTACTGCCTTCGCGGGTCTAAATTTGGCTTTTTATAAAAGCATTAAAGCTTATGGTCTTACTGGTACAACAGCCTATTACCAATATTGCCCTATGGCTAATCGTGATAAAGGGGCATATTGGTTCAGCGCCGACGAAGAAATAAGGAACCCTTATTTTGGCGAAGCAATGTTAGGTTGCGGTGAGAACAGGGAAACAATAAAATAGACTTAAATGCCGTGAAGGAGCTTGAACTTCTTCACGGCAAATATACCATGAATCATGCATAGGATAAGAATTAGGTTTGACATGAAAAACAATAATATATTACTACTGCATTCGTTGGTTGGATTGCTAATTGGATACTTTTTATTGCATCCCATAAGTATGGTTATTCATTGGATGGAGATGAATAATTCATTGGATGGATTGTATGGTCTGGGAAGTATTTTTATAAAAAGCATCACGCATACATTTAGTCTTCATATGATGCCAATGTCAATTGCTTTCTCAATGTTAGGCTTAATTGGTGGCATTGGTTCGGGATTGTACATTAAATCAATAAAAAAGAAGGAGCATCTTCTTCATGGAAAAAGGCAGCTTTTAAAGCAAAGTATCCCAAGTCTAATTAATAATGGGGAGAGTGAACAAGTCGAATTCAAATCTTCATTGAGATTTAATTACGCTACAAAGCTCACCGATAAAAATTTGGAACATGTTATTTTAAAATCGGTGGCCGGTTTCTTAAATTCAAATGGCGGAACATTACTAATTGGAGTTTCAGATGACGGAGAGATACTTGGCTTGGATAAAGATTACCAATCGTTGAAGAAAACAAATTGTGACGGCTTCCAGCAACGTATAATATTATTGGTTTCGAACGAATTCGGAAAACCAATTTGCACCAAAATACATATAGTAATTCATGCCATCCTAGACAAAGAGATTTGTACTTTATTTATTGAACCTGTAAGATTCCCAGTTTACGTTAAGGAAGGAAATAGAACGGTGTTTTACTTAAGAACAGGTAATGTAACAAATCAGTTAACAACAGAAGAAACGGTTAAATATTTACAAAACAGAAAAAGATACTAATGTTATTAACGAATTTGAAGCGTAGGAAACGGATTAATGAATCAGGTATTTCAATGATATTCCTGTTATTTACCACGATGCGAAATTATAAGAATCAGGAGTAAATGTATGAAAGGTTGAATTTAAAAAAGAATGGTAATAATTGAATAGCAGTTTATTAAATCTTAAGAACCATGAAATCACTAAAATCCATGATAAAAATCAATTTAAACATTGTGCTAGTTCATACTGTGATTGGAGTATTGATCGGGATTTTAATAATTCACCCAATAACGATGGTAATATATTGGTTTGAATTTCATCCTTCCGCTATTTCTTTTGAATTATTCTCGGAAGTTTTTCTAGCGAGAATAAAACACTCATTTCGAATTCAGATGTTACCAATGAGTTTAATATTTTCGTTTTTAGGAGGTGTATTTGGTTTTGTCTCTGGTCTATATTCAAAAGCTCTCAAGCATAGAAAGATCTTAATGGCGAAAAATCAGGAGCTAATGGAATTAGATAAGATAAAATCAAATTTTCTACAATTGATAAGTCATGAAATTAGAACACCTCTGAATGGGATTGTTGGCTCTGTTGAACTACTCAAAGATATCTCTGCAACCAAAGAGCTTGCTGAAATTGTTGAATTACTAGAGAAATCAGTTATTAGGCTTGAGAATTTTTCAATTACTGCACTAAAAATAACCGAATTAAGAACATATTCTGTTAAATTGAAGAAACAAAAAATTAATCTGAAGGCTGAGGTTGAAGAAAGAATAAGTAAGTTACATTCAAAAATAGAGCCAAAACATATCAAAATTATTTTCTTACCAAATTCAAATGAAGAACCAGTTTATGTTCATATTGATATCGGTTTATTCGGATTTTGCTTAGATCACATACTTGAAAATGCTGTAGATTTTTGCACATCCAAAATTGAGATTAACATTAAGCGAGATACAAACCCATATTTAACTATTTGTGAAATTATAGACGATGGAGATGGTTTTTCTGATATCGCATTGAATAACTTATTTAGCCTTTTTGACACTGGAATGGATCATATAGACGAGACAACAGGATTAAGCTTTCCTTTAATCAAACTAATTTGCGAGCATCATAATGGGAGACTTGAAGCATGTAACCAAGTTAATGGAGGAGCTAAAGTGAGTTTTTATTTACCAGTTTTAATCAAATAAATTGAATTATGGAAAACAGTAATCAATACAACATTAGTATCAATTATTGTGAAGCAAATGACATTATAGCAAAATTAAAATCAATAGCTCATCCTATGAGACTTGAGATAGTTCGCTGTTTAAGTCTTCATGTCAAGCTCTCTGTATCTGAAATCCAAAATTTCTTAAAGATACCACAACCAATTGTTTCTTATCACTTATCCAAACTTAAAGAATCAAAAGTTGTGGACTGTGAAAAAGATGGTAAATGCAGTTTTCACTTCTTGAATAATGGCCCACAGGAATATTTAAAAATGCATAAGCATTATCATTAACTATTTATTAGTGAGCGAAATAGCTGATTAGGAAGCTTAATTAAAAGTGTAATGATATTAAAAAATAAAAAGTTATGAAACTTAAGATTCAATTTTTTATAGGACTGTTACTAGTATCAGTTGTTGCTTTTGGACAACTTCAATTTAAAGGTAGAATAGATAGCAAAGAGAAGATCTTTCAATTAGATGATGGATCATTGAAATATATTAAATATGATAGAAAATCAGACAAAGTTTCAATATTCAATATTGACAATACAATTTGGCGAATAGTAAAGATCCCACTCCCAAAATATCATATTCTTGATGAAATAAAACATATTTCAATTAATACAATCAATGATGATGATTTGGTTGAAGTCATTTACTCCTGTGTTATTTATGATTTAATGAATGATGAAAACATAATGGAAGATGGGCCTTCGTTATTTGAATTTACAATTAATATTATAAATGAACGAAGTGAGATGATTCTAAAAGTGCCTAATAGCAATGAGATTGAATTATTTGAAACAGGAGAAAAAAAAACATTATTAATATATAGGCACCTCGGTAAAGGTTTCGGTGGTGTTGATGAAAAATTAGTGTATTCACTTAAATAAAAACCTAAGAGCCATGAATGAAAGTTTATTAACTAAGAAATACGAGTCAAAAATACCGATGAATTATAAGAAGCAGAAAATGCTTGAGGAGGTTCTTCATACCGTTAATGGAGTAAATTATGTTTGGATAAATGCTACCTCTATCACATTTGATTTTTACATACAACTTGTTGATGAGGTATACATTAAGAAGGTTTTGGTAAAAGCAGGTTTTTTATTTAAAGAAAAGAGGATAACCAATTTCTTTAGCCGATTCATCGATAAGTTGGCCAAAGAGAATAAAAAAACTTACGGAGATAAGAAATTAGATTGTTGTGATTTGAATGAATAGGAGCATCATGAAAAAGGATAGTATGATATATAAATTTATTTTTCTGTTGATAGTAACAAATGTTTTGAGTCATCATTCTCAAAGTCAAGAGTATTATCAAACATCCAAAGGACATTTAATGCTATCAGTAATTAGCAAGGACCATATTATTCAAAAGCATTTCGATAACCTATATATAAATATTGATTACCAGAATGCAAAAATATCTTGGACGATTAAAGATATAAACTCTAAAGCTATTTCAGAAACCAGCTACCAAATCATAGATAGTATACCAGAAGGCTTATCACTAAGTTCAATTTTTGGCTCCCATACATTGGAATATACAGGAAAACTTAATCTTGAATATATAAAGACAGAAAGCCATCCACCTCAACCTTTTATTATTGAAGGGATACTCAAAATGGGGGAGCAACAAAAACCTGTGAAAGGAAGTGGGCTGATAACACATACAGAAACAGGTGACTATGCATGTATGCTAGAAATGATAATCCAAGATACTACTTTCCAATCTGTACTGAAAGGTCAGTCACAAACTTTCGAAGTTAAATTTCAAATTATCCAAAGTTTACTAAAAATTAATAACTCAATCTACTAATCAATAAACTAAACTAACATGAAAAAAACATATAGAAATAGAAGTTTTAAAAAGGGGTTGATTTTTATCCTTATTATCACCTCATCCACTTCATATAGTCTTATTGCCCAATCTTCGGAGTGGGTTGCACCAAAAGCAGTTGATTTGTTAAACAACCCTTTCAAGGGAGATCAAATGGTGATTCAAAAAGGAGCTAAGCTATATACCCAATATTGTGCAATTTGCCACGGTGATAAAGGTAAGGGTAATGGCTTGGCAGGTATGTCGCTAAATCCAAAACCTACAAATTTTCAAACTGAAAAATTTCAGAAACAATCTGATGGGGCAATATTTTGGAAACTCACAAGTGGTAAACCCCCAATGGCACCATACAAAGATATTCTCAAAGATGATCAACGTTGGGAATTGGTTAATTACGTGAGAACATTGAAAAAGAAATAACATGAATTATTGTGCAACGAACGCAAATATGAGAATACAATTTGATTATTGTAAACATTTTATGTTCGTTCCTGAATGGATAATAAGAATTTACATTCAGAAATCTTAAAACCAAAACTAATGAAAGCTAAAACAACTAACTATGTACTATTGTTCTTATTCGTTTTTATTTCAATGAGCATTTATGCTCAAAATAAAGAGGAAACGAGTATCATAGAACTCCAAAACAAAATAAGCACTCTTGAAGGTAAACTATTAAATTTAGATAATAAATACAAACCCGGTAAAAGCCTTTTTTTGTTAAGGGGATATGCGCATTCTGGACTTATTTCAACTAAGGATGAGTTCACCTTTGATGGAGGTTCATTTAATCCAATTTTCATTTATAAACAATCTGATAGATTACTGTTTGAGAGTGAATTGGAACTTGAACTGGAAGATGGCGAATTAAAGATTGGATTGGAGTACGCGAATATCTCTTATTTATTATCTAAGGATTTAACACTTCGATTGGGTAAAATATTAACTCCTTTTGGAATTTATGCCACAAGATTACATCCTGCATGGATCAATAAGTTTTCTTCCAATCCTTTAGGAGTTGGGCACGAAGGTGTTTTACCAACCAGTGATATTGGAATTGAATTAAGTGGGGCAAAAGTATTTGGAGCGCTCAAGTTCAATTACTCTTTTTATGTATTGAATGGTCCTAAATTGAATACCGGTGATGACGAGCCCGAAGAAGCAGGAAAATTACACTACGCGGAATTCCCTGACAACAATAAAAACAAAGCTATTGGTGGAAGAATCGGTGTTTTTCCATTTACGAATTCAAGCCTAGAATTTGGCTTTTCGGGTATGTATGGTAATGTTGGAGATCCTGAATCGATTTATGAAGATGTTAAATCTAATCTTTGGGCTATTGATTTATCCTACGTCAAAAATCTTTTATTCTTAAACAGTGTAATTGATGTTAAAGCCCAGTATAGCAATATTTCAGTTGACGAGGCATTGTTTGAATCAGATGAACACGATGAAGCTGAGAATTTTGAAAACGAGAGTAATACATTTTATGGGCAGCTATCAATACGCCCTTCTATGGTAGAAGATCCATTTTTCAGAAATTTAGAATTGGCTGCCCGATATTCAACACTTGTTACACCGGAAGGTGCAGAATGGGAATCTGATTTAAATAGATGGGAATTAGGTCTCAACTATTGGCTTGATTGGCGTACTGTACTGAAATTTACTTACCAAGTCAATAATGGAACTGGTGGGCATGATGCAAATGAAGCACCCACAAATGCCTTCTTTGTTCATTGGGCAATTGGATTCTAAATATTAATTCTAAACTTAAATATCATGAAGAAAATAAATATTCTAACAATCGTATTACTTCCAGCCTTTTTTATTGGATTGATTATAAGTAGTTGTAGCACTAACAAAAATCTCATAGCTCAAAAAAGTGGAGCACAACTTTGGGGCGAAGCTTGTATTCGTTGCCATAACACTCCATCACCTGATACATTCAGTGATGTAGATTGGGATGTAGCTGTGATGCACATGCGTGTAAGAGCTCAATTGACAGAAGAAGAGGCCTTAAAAATCGCAGAATTTTTAAAATCTGCTAACTAACGAATGGTAAGATGCTTTTTAAGATTTTTTTAATGACAATAATACCGTTGATCTTTTTCATTTTGGCTTTGGGTTTGAAAAAATACCTTAAACCTAAGGCTGAATTGAAAGATCAGTCATGTGACTTAGGTGAATTTGAAAGTGAAGACGAAACATGCGGAAGTTGTCAAATTAAAGAAATTGCGAATTGTGCTAAAACTGATAAAGAAAAATAGGATTTCAAAAATAATATCACACTTAAAATAAATAAAGATGAAACTAATAAAAGCATACATCCGACACAGAATGATGGAAGACGTGTATAAAGCATTGGAAGAAGAAGGCTTCTGCTGTATGACTATGGCAGAATGCGAAGGAACTGGTCATTATTCTGATCATGAAAAAGCACACATAAGTAATAAATATCCATTTGCAGATGCGTATCGCATTATTAAACTGGAAATACTGGTTAGTGTTGAAAATGCAACCAAGGTTGTTAAACTTATTCGAAAGAATGCACGAACAGGATATCGTGGAGATGGAATGATCTTAATATCTCCGGTTGAAGAAGTATTCAAAGTAAGAACAGACGAAGAAGGTTTTTTAGCGATATAAGATTCAATTCATAAGATGGAAAATATTATACAATATTGTACTGAAACAAACTGCTCTGAAAAAGGCAAAATTTGTATTCCAACAACTCCACATCCAAGAATTGTTATTATTGGTGGAGGGTTTGCTGGTTTGTCATTGGTAAAAAGATTGCGAAAAGAATCCTTTCAAATTATACTTCTTGATAAAAATAATTACAATCAATTTTTACCGCTCTTATATCAGGTAGCCACTAGTGGAATTGAGCCTGATAATATTGTTTTCCCATTCCGTAAAATATTTTCGAAGCAATCAAATGTAATTTTCAGAATGGCAGAAGTGACAGAAATTAATACTTCTCAAAATTCCATCCAAACTTCAATTGGAGCTATTAAGTATGATTATTTGATTATTGCAACTGGCAGCAGGACAAACTATTTCTCTAATTCAAGGATAAAAAAATATGGTCTAGGTCTAAAATCCTTAAATGATGCATTAAACATAAGAAGGGAACTTCTTATAAATTTAGAAAAAGCATCAGTAGCCTGTGTTAAAAAGGAAAGAGAATTATTTATAAGTACTGCAATTGTTGGAGGGGGTCCAGCAGGTGTTGAAATGGCGGGAGCTTTAGCAGAATTCAAAAAGTATATTTTGGCAAAAGACTATCCAGAGTTGAAAGGTATTGAAATGAGAATTTATCTTATAGAAGGATCGAAAAGTCTATTACAAGGTATGCCTGAAAGCTTATCAAAAAAAACATTCCAATATTTAAAAAATCTGAAGGTTGATGTTAAGCTGAATACTTTGGTTAAATCCTTTAATGGATATGAAATCGAACTGAGCGATAATAACACATTAAAAGCTGCAAATTTAATATGGACAGCCGGTGTAAAAGGAAGTCCTCCAGTAGGATTACCAAAAGAATCTCTCAGTGAGAACAGCCAGATATTAGTAGATGAGTATAATAGGGTTAGGTCAGTTAAAAATGTATTCGCCATTGGTGATATTGCCCAAATGAAGTCTGATCATTTGCCTAAAGGTCATCCCATGGTTGCGCAAGTGGCTATTCAGCAGGGAAAAATCCTAGCTAGAAATATAGTTAGATTAACCCTTCATGAAACACTAATTCCATTTCAATATCGCGACAAAGGCTCACTTGCAACTGTGGGGATGAAAAAGGCTGTTGCATTTATAAATAATCGAAAATTCAGTGGTTTTTTGGCTTGGATACTATGGTCATTTGTTCATTTATTTAGCATTATTGGTGTAAGAAATAAATTGCTGATCGCCTTAAACTGGATGTGGAGTTATTTTAATTACGACAAGGGTGACAGAGTAATTATACGGAAATATGTCCCTAAATCAATTATTTAAATGAAAGTTGAATCATGAAATTATAATATTATGAATTCACCTACAAATAAATTTATGATAAAAAATAATAAAGAAAAAATTATTGAAATTTATCGTAGAAGAGCTTCTACATACAATAATGATGTTAAGCTTTTCAATCTTATTGGATGGAGAGTAAATTATTACAGAATAATCGCTGTAAAATCTTTGAATTTGAAGAAAGGAGATACGGTTGTTGATTTATGTTGTGGAACCGGTTTAAATTTTCCGCATTTATATAATGCTGTGGGTTCTGAAGGTAAAATAATCGGTGTCGATTTATCTGATGATATGCTGAAAGTAGCTGAAAAACAAGTAAAAGAAAAAGGTTGGAAAAATTTTACTTTAGTAGAAAGCGATGCTGCAAAATATCAGTTTCCTGAAAATAGTAATGGCATTGTCACTTCATACGCAATTACTTTAATACCGGAATTTGACGCAATCATAAAAACAGGTTCAGAATCACTGGCTAAAGGCGGAAGATTTGTTATTCTTGATTTTAAAAAACCTACTAGGTGGCCCGATTGGTTAGCCAAATCTATGCTAGCCTTATTTATCAAACCTTACGGAGGTACTTATGATTTAAAAGACCGTCATGCATGGGAATCAATCGAAAAATATCTCAAATCAAAAGAATTAAAGCATTTTTATTGGGGCTCCACATATATTGCAACAGGAGAAAAAGAATGAAATATTTTTTACTTATCTGACATAAAAAAAATATTAATCTTGATAGACATTCAAGAAATTAATCGTCTAAAACAATCTTTATGAAACAAAATACAAACAAAATAAATATTCACATTAAAAATATGGTGTGCAGAAGATGTGTTATGGTTGTTTCTAATATTTTTCAGGATGCAGGTATAGATTATGCCAATATAGAATTAGGAAAAGTTGTAGTCTCCGAACCCATTCAAACTGAAAAATTGGAACAAATTAGTTTGAAGTTAAAAGATGCAGGATTCGAGATCATTAATGATGCCAGAAGTAGAATCATTGAGCAGATTAAAAATATCACCATCGACTTTATTTATCCACGACCACCAGATATTAAAGTAAATTTTTCAGACTATCTGGCTAATAAACTAAACCATGAATACAATTATCTAAGTACCCTTTTCTCTTTAGTTGAAGGAATCACCATTGAAAAATATATGATTAACCTGAAAACCGAACGCGTAAAAGAATTATTGGTATATGATGAAAAAACCCTTGGTGAAATAGCTTATGAAATGGGCTATAGCAGTGTTGCCCATTTGTCAGGGCAATTTAAAAAAGTTACCGGTTTTACGCCATCATATTTTAAAAAACTTGCTAAATACAAACGAAAATCAATTAATAATGTCTGATTATCTGAGAATTATGTAAATCATTCAAGTAATTATGTAACAGGTTAAGGGAATACAAGCTCTATCTTTGAATTATAATAATTATAAAATAAGAAACACATGAAAACCTTAAAAGAGTTATTCGGCAGTTTTGGATCAAATACCAAAGAACACGAAACACAATCTTGCTGCGGAGGCAAAGACCATTCACATCAAAGCGGAATTGATTCACCCTTAAAAATGGTATATCAATGCCCGATGAAGTGTGAGGGGGGCAAAACTTATGATGAATCAGGTAGTTGCCCTAAATGCAATATGCAATTAAAGCTAAAAGAATAAAGAATTCAATATAAATAATTAGAAGACGAATATAAATTT
This sequence comes from Bacteroidales bacterium, assembly GCA_963675215.1. Lineage (GTDB taxonomy): Bacteria > Bacteroidota > Bacteroidia > Bacteroidales. The sequence goes on along the minus strand of OY775914.1, from coordinate 1,091,608 downwards.
AAAAAATAAAATCATGAAAAAACTAACACTAACATTCGCAACAATAATATTAATGACCTTCACAAGTTTTGGTCAGGAAATAAATGTAAAAAAACTACTTGATAAAGCAGAAACACGTAGTGAAATCTTCAATACCATAGCTGGTAATCATGAATTAATGAAGGAATTTATGAAGGTAATGAAAGGCAATGAACACGCCATGATGATGATGAACGGAGATCAAAAAATGATGAAGCACGAGGGAGAGATGAAAATGACCGGTGATATGAAGATGATGAATTGTGATGATAAAATGGAAATGAAAGGCGAACATCAGGGAATGGATCACAGTAAGATGATGGGAATGATGAAAGAAAACCCTGAGATGATGCAGAAAATGATGGGTAATATGATGAAAATGTGTGAACAAGACTCTACCATGCGAACTAAAATGTCGGAAATGATGGCACAACATCCTGAAATGATGAAAGAAATGATGAAAAGAATGAAGGATCAGGGGATGATGAAAATGGAAAAAATGCCAATGAAATCAAAGGACTCAGAATTAAAAGAACACAAACACCAACACTAAAATTTAATTAAAATGAACTATTATATAAGTAAAACAATCAATGCTTCATTTGATCAAGCCATTGATCGGGTATCGGAGAAGTTAAAAACGGAAGGTTTTGGCGTTCTTACAGAAATAAACCTCCAGGAAAAATTTAAAGAAAAACTGAATGTTGATTTTGGAAAATACACCATTCTTGGAGCTTGCAATCCAGCATTTGCACATGAGGCCTTGAAGCAGGAAAATAAAGTTGGGGTAATGTTACCCTGTAATATAATCGTACAAGAGCTGGATCATAATAATATTGAAGTTGCCGCTGTTGATCCTGTGGCTTCGATGATGGCCATAAAAAATGATAATCTGATTGGGATTGCAAATGAAATTAAGGATAAATTGAATAGAGTCATAAAATCATTATAAAACAAAATTAAAAAGAAAGGAGAATATTATGCATGATGCTTTAGGAATGGGATGGGGAATGGGTTGGACCTGGATCATTGGCCTAATTGGAATTTTAATAGCTATAATAATTGTCGTTAGATATAATAAAAGAAAGGATAAAACTTCGTTGGATATTTTAAATGAGCGTTTAGCAAAAGGAGAAATATCCGAAAAGGAGTATAAAAAAACGAAAGAAATGCTTCAATAAGTTTGCATATCAATAATTGATTCTGCATAAACATAAGCATTGAGAATTAATTAAGATATCTCTTTCGATTTAACTTTAAAAATATTGACATCGTAATATTCGAGCGGCTTAATAATGCTCTTGATGCCAATCATAATTTTATTAGATAATAAATAATACTTAAAATTAAAACAATGAAAAAATCAATAATTATATTAAGTATGGTATTAGTAAGTATGAGTGTTATCGCTCAACACGACCATGCAAAAATGGATAAAAAATCTACTGATCAATCTTCAATTAAGATAGAATATTCTAAAGTGACCTCAGACATCATTGAGAATTATCTTAATCTTAAGAACGCATTGGTGCAGGACAATAGTATCACGGCTGCAAGCTCTGGTAAATTACTATTCGATGCCATAGCAAAATTCGATGTTTCATCTCAAGCTGAAATGCATAGAAAAGAATTAAACGAAATATTTGAAGATGCGAGTGAACATGCAGAGCATATCACAGAGAGTAAGGGTAGCCTTGATCATCAAAGAGAACATTTTGTAATATTAAGTGAAGATATTAAGGATTTTATCTTAATCGTTGGTGCTGATCGAAAATTATACAATACGTTTTGCCCAATGTATGATGGAGGGAAAGGTGGCAATTGGTTAAGTGAAGCCAAGGAAATAAAAAACCCATTCTATGGTAGTAAAATGCTAAAGTGTGGTAGTGTTCAACAAGAATTTAGCATTAAATGAAAATGCTAAAACGAGGAGGCATAGCTCTCTTGATTATTCTGGTGGGTATTCAAGTTATACCTACCAGAATAAATGAAAGCATCCCTGAGTCTTCGTTGGATTTATTAAAAACATACGAAGTACCTGAAGTATTAGCAAACGTTTTGACTACATCCTGTTACGATTGTCATAGCAATAACACTAAATATCCGTGGTATAGTAAAATTCAACCTATCTCCTTGTTATTAGAAAATCATATTTATAAAGGTAAGGCTGAATTAAATTTAAGTGAATTTGGCTCATATTCAATCAGAAAACAAAAAAGCAAATTGTCATCGATGATAAAACAGATAGAAAATAAAAAAATGCCAATGTATTCGTACACATTAGTTCATAAAGATGCAATTATCTCCAATGAACATAAAAAAATACTTCTTGATTATTTAAATAAATTAAAAAAGAGTCTGGACTAAAGAAGGAGTATAACATTTAAATTTTAAAAAAATGGAAAAAGGAAATAGCTTTCAGATCATAAAAACAAGAACTGTATTAAGTGAGAAGGAACAAAGTGAATGCAGGGTGTTGTTAAAAGATATATTAAAACAAAAAGGCATTATAAGTCTGTGTCTCGATTCAGAAAATCTTTTTATGGAGTTCAATCAGAAATATTTAAACACTGATAAAATATATTTAATGTTGTATAACTTGGGTTTTACCTTAGATAAGGAAATTAAAAGTATGGCTTAATATTAATTTGAATTTGACAAAAACTAAACTCAGTTTAAACAATTTAAAAGGAATATAAAATGGAAAGAGGAATTGAACACTCGGGGGCATGGGCAGTCGCATTAATTGTTATTGTAATAGCTTCCTGGATGTTGTACCGTTATCTCGCCCCCAAAACATGGCGGGAGTGGGCCGGTGCAGGACTAATCCAGGCCTTTATAATTGCATTGTATGCTGAGATGTATGGTTTTCCACTTACAATTTACCTGCTTGTCCGTTTTTTGGGATTGGATAGCACTTATATTAATGCAAACCTTTGGTCCACCTTGGTGGGACTTGGTGAAACAGGGATGATGATTTCAATGATAGCAGGTTATTTCCTCCTTTTTACAGGTTTTGGTATTTTTCTTCAAGGTTGGCGACAAGTCTATCGTGCAAATCAGGAAAAAAGAATTGTAAAAGAAGGTTTATATAGTTTGGTTCGGCATCCGCAATATACGGGATTATTTATAGCACTTTTCGGGGAAGGTATTATTCACTGGCCTACTTTATTTTCGGTAGGTCTTTTTCCTGTTATTGTTCTGGTATATGTCCGGCTTGCCCGTACGGAAGAAAAAAAGGTCATCGAACAGTTCGGAGAAGAATATCTCGAGTACCGTAGAAGAGTACCTGGCTTTCTTCCGCTGAGAGGTAATTGGAGGCAGTTTATTAAGAAATCTACAAAACCTCCCGAATAGGTCTTATACATGTGGCAGTGATTGGATTAACTGTAAACAATACAAGTTATTGATTAAAAAATAGAAGTCGGAAAAAACAAAAAAAATATCGATATGAATAAGAATAGCATCAACCACTCGCAACACAAACACAATGAGATGGTTCACGAAAAAGATCATGAAAAGTATTACTGCCCCATGCATTGTGAGGGAGATAAAACTTACGACAAACCAGGAGATTGTCCAAAATGTGGAATGCACATTATTAAAGAACAAGTTCCGGTGACAAAAAGTTCAGTTTACACCTGTCCGATGCATCCTGAGGTCAAACAAGACCATCCTGGAAACTGCCCAAAATGTGGTATGGATCTGGTTCCTGAAAAAGGAGAAACTACTAGTGACGAAGAACTCGCTTACAAAAAAATGGCAAAAAAATTCTGGATTGCGCTGGCATTGAGTATTCCGGTATTCATAATTGCAATGTCAGAATTCTTCAGTTTTTTGCATCTAGAATATATTGCATCGAAAAATACCTGGGGCTGGATTGAATTTGTTTTGGCTACACCGGTTGTTTTTTATAGCAGTGGTGAATTTTTCAAACGTGGGTGGAACTCCATTCGTCGATGGTCCCCTAATATGTGGACACTCATTTCTATTGGAGTTGGTGCTGCATATATTTTCAGTGTTTTTGCACTGCTATTCCCAACTGTTTTTCCTGCTCAGTTCAAAGATGATGGTGGAAATGTTCATCTATACTTTGAAGCTGCTGCTGTAATTCTGACATTAGTAATATTAGGGCAAGTGATGGAATTACGTGCACATAGTAAAACCAATTCTGCCATAAAAGCATTGCTTGGGCTAGTACCTCCAGTAGCAAGATTAATTAAAAATAATGAAGAAATTGAAATTCCATTAGAAGATGTGAAGGAAGGTGATATATTAAAGGTAAAACCAGGTGAAAAAATTCCAGTTGATGGCTCTATTAAAGAGGGTACAGCTGTGATAGATGAAAGTATGATCACGGGTGAGCCCATCCCTTCAGATAAAGTGATTGGCGACAAAGTAACAGGGGGAACTATTAATGGTCAAACAGCTTTTGAAATGACAGCCGAGAAAGTTGGAAGCGACACACTGTTGGCCCAAATAATAGAAATGGTAAATCAAGCCAGTCGCTCACGCGCACCTATTCAAAAACTGGCAGATACAGTGGCAAAATATTTTGTACAGATTGTAATTGCAATTGCATTAATCACTTTCACTGTCTGGGCAATTTGGGGCCCCGAGCCAGCTTATGTTTACGCTTTTGTTAATGCAGTAGCGGTATTGATAATTGCTTGTCCGTGTGCATTAGGATTGGCTACACCCATGTCCATTATGGTAGGAACTGGCAGAGGTGCCCAATCTGGAGTACTCGTAAAAGATGCTCGTGCTATTGAGGAAATGAACAAAGTTGATATACTTATCATAGATAAAACCGGAACTATAACAGAAGGAAAACCAAGCCTAAAAGGGTTTAAATCCCTTGGAGATTTGAGTGATCTCGAAGTATTAAAACTTGCAGCGTCGGTAGATTCCGATAGTGAGCACCCTCTCGCTAAATCAATTGTTTCAGGAGCAAAAGAAAAACAATTAGTTCTTGTTAAGCTCGACAAATTTGAATCTGTGACTGGAAAAGGAGTTAAAGCAATTTACAAAGGGCTAGAAATTGGCTTAGGTAATCATCGGTTAATTGATGAATTCCATTCATCCTTAACGGATACACATAAAACCCTAGTTGAAGAGTGGCAAATGACCGGACAAACCGTTATGTACTTAATTATTGATAAAAAAGTTGAAGGAATAGTAAGTGTCTCTGATAAAATTAAAGAAACATCTGCTGATGCAATTAAGACATTACAACATCTTGGAATTAAAGTCCATATGCTTACGGGCGACAATAAATATACTGCTAAATCAGTCGCTGATGAATTAGGACTAGATGGCTTTATGGCCGACTGTTTGCCTGATGATAAATATAATAAAGTGATTGAATTGCAAGAACAAGGATACATAGTGGCAATGGCTGGGGATGGAATTAATGACGCTCCGGCACTTGAGCAAGCAAATGTTGGAATAGCAATGGGAACAGGAACAGATATTGCTATGCAAAGTGCTGAAATTACTTTGGTAAAAGGTGATCTTACTGGGATTGTTCGGGCTAGAGATTTAAGTATAAAAGTGATGCGAAACATCAAACAAAATCTCTTCTTCGCCTTTATTTATAATGCGGTTGGTGTTCCGATTGCAGCTGGAATACTTTTCCCATTCTTTGGAATTCTACTGAGTCCGTTGATTGCTGCTGCTGCAATGAGTTTTAGTTCCGTATCAGTAATATCAAATGCCTTACGATTAAGAAATAAGTAAAAGCAATACATTTTGTAATATAATAGATGAAAAGAACTTCAATATATTATTATCGAAAGATTCACCGGTATTTAGGACTCGTAATTGGAATCCAATTTATTTTTTGGACGCTCGGTGGATTATTCTTTGCTTGGAGTGATATTGATCAGATTCATGGCGACCCAAATCGAAAAAGTGAGCAATTAATTTCTGAGTTTAAAGATTGGAAAAATCCAAGCGATGTATTCACTAATATTGAGATGGATACACCAATTGATTCATTGATCTCTTTTAGTACAATTAATTTTCTGGGGCATCCTTTTTATCAGATTCATTTCATCAGTAGCACAGATGAAAAGATTGTACTCGCCAATGTTAATTCGGGCTTGGTCAGATCTCCTTTGAATAAAAAAGAAGCTGAGAATCTCGCTATTGCTGGATTTACCCCTAAATCTGAGATATTAAGTACGATTTACTTAACGGAGAATATGGTTGGCAAACATCATGAATACCGTGGTCAGCCCCTTCCTGCATACGCCATAAAGTTTGATCATAAATCTGGTTCAACTGTTTATGTGAGTACGGAGTTTGGAACCATAACTAAAATTAGAAATTCTAATTGGAGAATTTTTGATTACATGTGGATGATGCATACCATGGATTATCAAGGACGCGATCATTTTGGAAATATCTTGCTCAGAATATTTTCAATTCTAGGTTTATTGACCATTCTTAGTGGGTTTACCCTATACTTTAATGGCTTGATATTAAGAAGAAAACTAACGAATAAATAGCAAATTTTATATATAAACTAATAATAATTAATTACTAAAATAACTAAATTTTAAACGATGAAAAAACTAAAAATGAGTGCAACAAGCCTAATCATGCTAATATTTTTATTAGGTGTTTTAATGGCATCCTGTAAAAAGGAAAATCAAAGCGAGATTGAACTAAATGCGATAGATCAGATTCTTGGTACGTACACAGGTACTTTTAATGATGACGGACTAAAAACCATTATTACAGCCAAAGCTGATGTAACAATGAATGCGGATTCATCAATTTGGGTACATTGTTATGGCGGAGAATATGACACTGCTTTTATGCTTGATGTATTTAATCAGAATGACAGCATTTATGTTTGTCTTACAGGAGATGATTTTATGAACGAATATGGTCATGCTCGAAACCATCAGGGAAGTATGATGAATGGATCAGGAGGAAATGGTATGGGTGGTAATATGATGGGAAACACCACCTTATCCAGCGACTCAACTGGATGGATGTTTCATTTACGCGAAGATCATCATGGCACTCAAGAGGATCATTTTGGTGGTTTTGATATGAATAATCATACTTTCGGATATAGTTTCCGAAACCCTGATAATACAGGAATGTATATCACATTTCAAGGTTCAAAAAATCAATAACCAAAACGATTAAAACAAAATTCAATTTACTACTCGCAGTGATGATGTTCATAGGAATATCAGCATCTGCTCAAGAAACAAAAACTGAAGAATTTAAAGTTTTTGGAAATTGCGGAATGTGTAAAAGCCGTATTGAAAAAGCTGCAAAATCAGTAGAAGGAGTAACATCTGCTGAATGGGATAAAGAAACAAAAATGATTAAAGTGAGCTTGGATAATGCTAAAACCAATGTCCATAAGGTACATCTGGCTATAGCAAAAGTTGGTCATGATACCAAAATGCACAAAGCCGATGATAAGGTTTATGAAGCATTACATGGCTGTTGTCTATATGAGCGCGCAAAAGAAGAAAAGAAAATGGAACATCATAAATAAGGCTCAAGTGATTGAGCCATGAATCTTTTTATTTTTTAACTGATAGAGATAAACTGGGTAAGGAATAAAGTAAGGAAAATGAGTGGATTTTGGTAGTAGAGTAAGGAATTGAAAAAATAATAATCGACGTATTATATTGATAATAAATAAGATAGGAGGGAGGGAGATTTGGCTTACCTGGCTCATAACCCAAAGGTCCTCGATTTATATCTGGTTCCTAATCAGTGGTTTGACTATTTGTAATCTAATAAAATCACATTAATCTGGTTGCAACGTTCAACTGTAAGGGGTACCCAGAGAGACAGGAGGCCATTTTTGACTTCCTGTTTTTTTTGAGACCTCCCCAAACCATTACTAATCCTCATGATCAGTTGAACTGGTTCTGTGAAATTACTGGTTGCATCTTTTCCATTATCAAAAACGATTTTTTCAGAAAAGATGCAACCAAGTATCTTCTTTTTGGTGTAAATTTTCAGCGAAAGGTGAACTTTTTAAGGTCAAGACTAAGATGATTTATAAAAACCATGCTTCACTAATATTCAGATCTGAATAACAATACTTAGGTACTAAAGCTGGTAGTACTTTATTAATTGAATAAGACACTTTCATTGTATAGTGTCAGCAAAGGTGAACTTTTTAGTAGTTAAGATTAAGAGATATTCACCAAAACCTTGCTCAAACCTTGCGCATAAAAAAAAGTTCCAAGACCTGACATCTTGAAACCCCTGTTGTTGTAGTGACTCCGAAGGGATTCGAACCCCTAACCCTGAAAAAACTAAATATCTATATGCGGGGATAATCTTGTCTGTTTAACTAGGTCAATAATGAAAATAAAAATTTACTAAAAAAAACGAGAAATTTACTTTATTGACAAAATGAGAAGAATAATATTTTCATTTTTTTCAGACCTATTTAAGGATGAAACCTGACGAAAAACTTAACCATTCTTGGGGGTCAATATCGTGGCAGAAATTTTATGGGAAAAATATAAAGAATTAATTTTAAGCTTTTTAAAAAAATTCCTGCCGTATCTGCATGTTACACACTAATGAGTTTTCACATTTTATTTAATATTATATTTTTAAGTAATTTTTTTTGTTTTAAAATCTCCAACTACCTGATTGTCTTCTAAATAATACACACCGCTCACGTCAAGTCTGCCAATGAAGTCCTTGTATGTATGTCTGCCGCCAATTATTTGTTTTTCTCCTAATAATGACCAAATGATCTTAAAGTTGTTCTTTTGAAGGTACTCTAGAAAAGGTTCTTTCTTTACAAGAAGAAAAGATTTTGAATTGTAATGTACATCAGCTGCAAAACAAACTGTTTCATCTTCTTTATCAATGAATTCTCCTTCTCTTTTACTGTAATTTAATTTCATTCCTTCATAGATATGTTGGGAAGGTTTTAAAAATCTAATTGTTTCCTCTTTTGATCTATCGAATTCTTCTTCCCATAAGAAATTCTCAGTCGTTAGCATAACTGAAGTAATAAAATCCCCTGAATCTTCACAATGAATTTCTCTCCATTCCTTGCCACCATAATATTCAGTCTTAAAATACTTATGTGCGACTGACCAATAATATTCCCTGCTAAAAACTTCATATTTTTCTGAGGATTCTGGCATCCATCTACCCATAAAATCTTGTTTGGTTAACCAAATCTTTAAATCGTTGTAATCATCTTCCTTAACAATGTAACTTCTAATTTGGCACCAAATACTTTTGTGAGGATTACCCCAGCTTTCTTCACCTATTTTTTTAGATTCTGCCCATCCAGGGTGTCCTTCAAGAATTAACCAATCATCATCATTGGGGTCTTTAATTTGTATTTGGGTTTCAAATTTTGGCAAATCATCTGAATTATCAACCCATTCTTTATGTGAACAGTCCCAATTAAAGATATCTCTAATTTCCCACCAATTATTTGCAGATTTGCCTTCTTTGTAGCCTGTATTACTTATAAGCATTGTTGGGTCGATATCCCTAACATATGGATCCCATGGGCCTTGATAAGGGCTTTCTAATCCTTTTTTGGCTCCCCACCTTTCATGTTTTATAAAATTATCAGATAATTTAGCCATGTACTCATAATAGGCAATCCATTGATATTTCTTACCAATTCTTTCATGTGGATAACTATCTCTGCCTCTACCTGTTCCTATTCCCTTGTCAAAAGAAAGATGGAGCTTGGGATCCCAGCCGAGTTCAATTGTACGTGAAAAAATTAATCGTTGTGCAACCCTCAAATCAAAATGCTTACCTGTATTAATTATTTTATGATTATGATCAAGAAAGGGCTCAATTTGTTCTTCATAATACTTTAATTTTTCAGGGCTAAGAGATTCTTTGAACTTTTTTCTAATCTCAGAGAGTTTTTCTTCAGTTTTTCTTCCAATAGCAGTACCAAATTTAATTTTAGTTTTTCCAAACATTAATTCTTCTCCATCATCTGAGGTAATAATTGGATCTAGATTATTAAATAAGTCTAGCTGTGCCGAAGACAATTCAAATTTAAAATCATCAACCAATTGCTCTCTATCAACAGGAGTTTCATTTAATTTGCATCCAGACCATTGTGTATTGCCGTGATTTGTCCCAATTGTATATCTGGCAAAATCACCAAAACTCATAACAGATGACCACAAATGATGATAGTCATCATTGTTATACTTCCCCTCAAGCTCTTCATCAGAAGGGATAGATTCAGGCCAAAAACTTTTATATGGAGGTCTAACTTTACATATACTAAAACTAAGTTCATTTTGAAGATGATTTGTATACTCAATAACTCCTCTTGCATAATCTCTTAATAGAATATGAGGATATACTTCAGTTGCTTCATTAAAAATTACTTCATAAATATATTCAGAAAGTTCAGCTAAATTTTCTTTTTGGTTTGTTCTTACCGCACATCCGTATGCAACTGCAAAAAGTCTTTCGTAAACAAAAGGATCGTTAACGTTTTTAAATAACTTCAAAACGTCTATTAGTACAGTTATACGGTCTTGCAATAGACAAACTAATGCTTTTGTCGAACAATCCCTTAACTGTCTGTTTGTTGATGTTAAAAACCAAGCTAAAGCTATTGATGAGAGTTTTACTGAATCATCTGAAATATAACTTTTGTCATTTTCATTCCAAGCCCAATCAATAAGTCTTTTAACCGAAGAATCATTGTTGTATTTATATTTCAGATCTTGAGTCCATCCAGAGTCCCTCTCAGCTAGAGTGAACTTAATTAAGTGATTATGTAAAGAATTTGCATTGAAATAATGTTCTGGTATTGAGGTTACAGATAGAATTGTCTCCCAGAATAAATCTTGGGTACCTTCATAAGAAAATACATAATTATTTACATAATCTTTAGCTTTCTCATTTATAGTATCAAATTTTCTCCATAGAAGGCTCTCCACAAATGATTCTACTATTGGATACTTATCTTTATGCTGAGGTATAAACTCATAAAGTTCTTGATTAAACTTTTCTGGTATTTGAACTGTAAAAGCATCAACTAATCCTTTGTTTATATAAATTGCATCTTCATCTTTTACAAATTGAATCAGTTTTCCACCATCTTTAAATTCGTCTTCAACATTCGAATATTTTTCTAACAAATATTGACAAGTAATATGGTCTTCAAAACGCTCATAAGCTAAGTAAATTACTTCTTCGTAAACGTCATCTTCCTTCCAAAATAAATTTTTAGAAAAAATTCCTTCAGATATTAGTTCATCAAGAAAAATACCCTTTTTTGTAACAAACTGGGAAACTGAATTCTCTACAATTTCAATAGCTTTTTCGTAAGAAACATGACGCAATTCATTTTCAATCTTATATTGAATAATTGCATTAATTGATCTAATTGCGAGGTTAACTCCTTTGGAATAATGAAGACGTTTAGGCTGACTTAGTACTTCGTTTACATTTTTTATGAAAAAAATAATTATTGAAGTAATTCCCTGTAAGCCATCTGGGATTTTAGATAAACCTGATTTGCTAATTCCTTCACAAAAAAGCTTTAGAAATAGAGGATTTTGGAATTCTGGATTAAGAAGAGGTACACTTGGTAATTCAATCTTATAATTATTAAAAAATAATTTACTTGCTTCATACTCAGAATTTATAAACCCATAGATTGTATGCTCTATAATTTTGAGGCTCTCAATTTCAGTTTTTGGAAAGATTAAATTCTTATATGATGTTCGAATAGTTAATACAAGTCCTAACCAATCATAGTTTTTTAAATCATTAATAAAACTTCTTACATTATCATTCCAAAAATATATTCCTCTTCCTTCATTGATTGCATCAATAAAAAATATAATACGTTTACCTGATTTTTTTGCTCTATCGTTAATGACAGCCAGAAATTTATTTAGCTTAGAAGTCACATGTAATTTTTTTAATATTTGATGCCATGGGTCTTCTTCAGTTGTAAACTGTTGTCCTAAAAGAAAGATACTTTCGTACTTATTTCTAATTCTTTTGGAAATAATATCTCCTAACATATGTGATTTACCTATTCCTGCTTTCCCATCTAATATTAGAAATGGGTTATTAGCAAGCTGACAAATGGTACCATTTATTAATGTATCAAAACTTGATATTTCATCCCCAAACTCTCTTACATTTCTTATTTCAGAGCCATATTTATAGTGAAATCTATAATCGTTTTTTTCTTTTTGAATTTTACTTTCTTCCGATCGATAGTAGATATCCAATTTTTGCAGAATTTCAGATATGCTTATTAAGGCTTCATTAAAAGATTTAATAGGGATATGAAGATTATCACTGAAGTCAATGGACATAAATAGCTCATACATTCTATCAAAATGACTTTCCAAATCAACTATCAGTTCTTTTGTTTCCGATTTTCTATCTAATACTTTTTTACCTTTAATAAGAAGTTCATCAAATTTCTTTGTCATTTTCTTTTTAAAGACATCTGTCTTTCCTAGGCCTTCAAATATACTTGAGATTTCAAGTTCGAAATTTATTTCAGGTGTATATCTGTTTCCTAAGTCCAGTATGGATGAATTACATTGCTTTGTGAACCAATTATTAGTAGGCTTAAATGTTAGTAGCTCATCAATTGTGTCAATTTTATTTTCAATATTCTTAACAGTTTTATAAATGTCGAATATTTTAGTTTTAAAATTTTCATCAATGTATAAATCGCTTAAACTTTTATCTGAATTTATTTTTTCGACAAACAAATTATAAAAACTACTTAACTCTTCTTTTGAAGGAATTATGATATTTGTATTTGTTTTCAGCTTTCTTATTACATCTTCCGAAGAATTTAAGGGCTTGAAAAGTATATAATTATTAAGCTCTTCAAAAATAATTTCTGAGTGATAAAATGGGAACTTATATCCCTTTGTATCATAAGAAAACTGTTTTTCATAGCTATCAATTGTTTCATATATAACCTTTGTTAATTGCTTGCAATAGTTGTTTTTAGGAAATAACCACTTTTTAATTCTTCCATATCCTTCTTCTGCAATAAACTTGTTAATAAATTTCAAAGAAACATATGTAATTATTGTTATTGAGACCGGATCCATTCTATGCTTTTTTTATTACTTCAATGTGTTAGTTAAATTATCAAAAATTTTAATCTTCTGCGAACTGAAAGCAATAGATTACTTGTAAAAATTCGCAATAGTGAGCAATACATTAATACTCTTTGAAAGGGGACTGTTTATATTTTTTCTAAGTCATTTATTACAAATTGTTGTAAAATCTCAATAAGTTGGCTTTTGACAATAACGGTAAATTTTATTTTGGTTTCGAGTTTTTCATACATCCATTCTTCAATCTCATTTTCAGGAACTCCATGTATTTCATCCACAATCCTTGATAATTGTTCATATTTATCAAGAAGGGTCATGACGTTATTCTTCACTGATTTGTCTCTCAACAACGGAAAAAGATATTGCTTTTGATTTAGAAAATTGGTCAAGAAAATAGATATTAAGTTATATTCGTTGATAATATCTTCTTTTTTTTCATATCCACGAAAATTGAATGCTTTATCTAATTGATCATTTAATTTATTAATTTCTTTTTGTCGAAACTGAGAGATAATGATTTTCTTTTGGGTATCGATTTGCAATTTTGAATTTGTGTCACTCAACCTTGAAATGTAAATTGTCAATATTATGAATACAGCCAAATTTATAATACCAATTAAACCAGCAATAAAACTTCCAAATGCTCCCCAGTCTTGTGAATTATATGAAATCATTGCATTTCTAAAATGAAGAAAATATGGCATGGATGTCAATGTAAAAACAATCAGAGAGATAATCACAATAAGCCCTGAAATCACTAATATTGTTTTTATATTTTTAGAAATCATTTGTGGTTATTTTTGGACAACTATCCTTCTGACGAAAGGTAAGAATGGAAATCGTAAAATAAATTTCTCAGTTTAGCGAACCATGAAATATTCACCGATGTTGGCTGTAGTTTAAAATATTTAATTAAAATTTTCGACTCATTCTGAACTTTATTCCTTTCTAAGAATTTCATTAAACCCTTTTTAATTCTTAGATCAAAATATTTTGTTGTTACTAATTTTTTGATTTTTTTCTTGCTAGTTTTGTGATAGTCAAGACCATAATCATTTAAGAATAGTAAAAGAAAAACATGAAATGATTTGATTGTATTGTAGTTAAGATTCTTCGGATCTGACCTAATGTCCGTTAAATATTTTATCACTTTATGAATCTGTTTGAAATTTGTGTTGAATTTTTTTTCAAATTCCATATAATTTAAACATTCTGATTCAGATTTGATATAATTCGAATAACTATCAAGTTCATCTTTGTAAAAATGGTTAGAATACTTTCCAGCAACATAACCCAATTCTTCCAGAAGTTCTCTTTCGCAAAAGAAGTGTTTAAGTGTTTTTATTTGTTTTAGATATATTTGATCTGCCTTATCTGCTTTGGACAAATCAAATTTATACATTGAATTTTCAGCTTTCAAAATCCAAAATATAAAAGATAAAAACCGATAACTAAAACTTCTTAGATAATATCTTTTTTGATCTGTCCATTCCTTTTCAGGGATGCTGTGCCATCCTTCATCAATGTAGTTAGATAGATTCCAGAGGCGATAATTTAATTCTTCAGAAGCCTTTATTAGGGGTGTTTTTGATTTAGCTAATTGCTCTTTTATACTTTTTCTTTGTACAAAGTCATATTCCTTTCTCATCTTATACTGAAAAGAATATCTTTTATATACAAGATTAAAGATTCCTTTAAGTACTAAGACAGTTATTGTTGTAAACGAACTAATTAAAGCTATTTGAACCGTCAAGTCTAATCCCATCAACCAACTTATAATCTCACAATACATTCTCATTTTCTTATTCCAATTTTAGCTAGTCATTTTCATAAAATACATCCAACTACTTTTATTTACATGCTTAAAGGTATCTATACGCAATCCAACAGGGAATCCTATTAGTCTTTTTCTTATTATATATTTCTGATGATCTAACCTTTGCTATTTGTTTTTGGGGATAAAAAACAAACTCATTCTTATCAAATGTATCGTCAAGTAAATATATGAAAAAATAAACAATTGAAGGGTGTTATGGTCAATTCTGGTAAAGTTATTCAGGATAGTAGGAAGTTTGTTATCATGAAATAGTTTTCCATGGTAATACATGTAAATAATGTATATTTATAAAACCTAATTTCTATTAATGGGAACTTCAGAAATATTAACATTATTTTTCAGTGGCATAGTAGCCATTTCTACTGTAACCTATGCTGTTTTTACATATAAACTTACCAAACAAACTAGATTATCAAGAGAATTCCAGATTGAGGCTCACATAGTTGCTTATTTAGCAAATTTAGAAACAGATCCAACCGCAATTAGGCTAATCATTAAAAATGTAGGGAAAGGTGTTGCTAAAAATGTAAAATTTGAAATTAAAAAAGATATTGAATATGAAAGTGGGTATTTTCAAAAATTGGAGAACCTCGGAATTTTCCAAGAAGGAATTAAATATTTGCCAAGCAACAAAGAGTTTAATTTTAGCTTAACTAATTTCACAGAAAATTCAGAAATAAAACTCAACGATTTTATTGAATTTAATGTAATGTATTCAGATTACATTAAAGTTAGTAGAAAGCAATTTTTTAGGCTACCATTTAAGGAATTGAACGGATTAAGTAAAAGGACACCTCCTGAAACCTACATTGGAATGATCTCCTATCGGCTTGAGAAGATAGAAAGAATCCTTGAGCGATATATCAACGACAAGACGAAATAAGCACTGATATTTAATTATAAATTATTTACGATTAGTTAACAATATCAATTATGGGAACAAGTATATTAGATAACCTGAGAAACAAGTATCGGCTACTTATATTGAACGATAAAACCTACGAAGAAAGATTATCTTTCAAGCTGACCAGATTAAATGTTTTTGTCGTTTTAGGGACATCGGCCATTCTATTTATAACGTTAACTACCTTATTAATTTCTTTTACGCCCTTGAAATATTACATACCGGGTTATGGTGTAAAAGATCTTTCTGTCAATCAATCAACAATACCTTTCTCTATAATAATAATTATAACTGCATCAATTGTATTAATTTTTTTTATAATACTCTTGTTCAATTACCTAAAAGATGAAAAGGAAAATAAAGTGAAACAAATAACAGATGATATATTATGGCAAATAAGTCATAGTTTGAAAAGAATAACTGAGATTGATCTTCAGGTCAAGAAATCATCGTTTGAATCTATTGAGGATATACTTGATTTTATAAAGAATGAAATTGAAGTTTATTCTAAAAAAATAACTGGTGCGCTTGTGAGTGATTTCTTATTAACAAAAGATGAAAAGATCAATCGAAAATTACTGTTTAATGCCCAATATAAAAACGAAATAATGGATAGATTTCAATTGATGATCAATTCATTTTCTAAAAGAGCAAATATTAATCTAACAATTGGAGTCTTAATTACTATGCTTGCATTTGGAGGATTAGGAATTACATTATTTCAGTTTAGTGGAGACTATCAAAATAATCAGACTATTCTTAACTACTTTTTGCCACGTTTTTTAATCTTGACATTTGTTCAAGTATTTGCATTTTTTTTCTTAAAAAATTATCGTGCAAATGTTGATGATATTAAGTTTTATCAAAATGAGATAACTAATATTGAGTTAAAAGCCTTAGGCCTAAGCCAAAACTTTATTGAAGAAGGCAAAGAAGGAAATAACGAGATAATTCTTAAAGCGTTACTAATGACAGAAAGAAATTTTGTCCTGAAGAAGGGACAGTCAGAAATTGGAAGAAGAGATAATGTCAGGGTTGAAAGTTATGCAAAGGATCTATTAAGACTCCTTGAAAAATGAAAGGTAATTAATTAAAGATATAATTACCCTATTTAAAATTTGTTGTTCACCCAAGGTTATTTTTTTCTTTTTTAATTAAACTTCAATTCTAAATATCACTCCATTTTCAACCAAAACCTTGCTCAAATCTTGCTCATTAAAAAAGGCTCCAAAACCTGATGTCTTGAAACCCTTATTGTAGTAGTGACTCCGAAGGGATTCGAACCCCTAACCCTCTGATCCGAAGTCAGATATTCTATCCAGTTGAACTACGGAGCCATTATTTGAAGGCACAAAGTTAATGATTCATTTTTGTAATTTTATAAAAGAATGAAGATTCTCTCAAAAAAAATATTTTGATTTTCTTGGCTTTTTAAAAATTACGCTTACATTTGTTGTCACAAACACAAAAAAAATGACTCAATATTTAAATAATAATCTTTCTAATAATAACACTAATAATATTTTATTAGGTGTCGGAAAGCTTATGTTTTAAATTCTAAAAGAATATTAAAAAAAGCCTTCCGAAAATTCGGAAGGCTTTTTTTTTGCACAAAAATTAATGAAAATGCAAAGCACAAATAATTTTAATAATAATAATTTTTCACCTTAGCAGGCACACATTTCCTATGTCAAAAGCCTGCTTTAACGAGTAGGCTTTTTTTTATCCATTTTTAAACAATTAACAAAAAATAATCGAATCAAGACTACATGAAAATAATGATGGAACTGTAAAGAAGATCAAGTTTTATCTAACATCTAAAGTCTTGAAACTAAAATCTTAAATTATGAAAAGCGATTTTTTAAAAACAGAACAATCAATCACATTTGTTAAAGAAACATTTGAAAAACAACTTTCAAAACAATTAGCATTAACCAAGATATCTTCACCGCTCATGGTATTAGATGGAACAGGGATCAACGATGATTTAAACGGGATTGAACGCGTTGTAAACTTTCCGGTAAAAGGGCTTCAGGAAAAAAGGGCGGTTATCGTAAACTCCCTTGCAAAATGGAAAAGAATCAGATTAAAGGAATTAGAGGTGGAAAGCGGAAAAGGAATACTTACTGATATGAGAGCCATTCGTCCTGATGAAGACTTTAGCCCCATTCACTCCATTTATGTCGATCAATGGGATTGGGAAAAACATCTTGATTCGTCAAAAAGAAATATAGAAACCCTTAAAGTTGAAGTACAGAAAATTTATAAGGCAATTAGAATTACTGAACAAAAAGTACAAGAATCTTTTTCCGAATATCAGGCCATTTTGCCTGAAGAAATCATTTTTATTCATGCCGAAGAATTACGTGATCTTTATCCGGATCTTTCGCCAAAAGAGCGTGAAAATAAAATTGCAGAAAAATTCAGGGCTGTATTCATCATCGGGATTGGCGGAGACATAGGATCGGGAGAGATTCATGATGGCCGCGCACCGGATTACGACGACTGGACAACAAGTTCAATCAACGGTTACAAAGGTTTAAATGGTGATATTATCGTTTGGCATCCCGAATTAAAAAGTGCTTTTGAAATTTCTTCGATGGGAATCCGTGTTGATAAAACCGCATTGTTGAAACAACTTGAAATAAGCAAACAATCTTCCAGAAAAGATCTGTTTTTTCATCAACAAATTTTGGATGAAAAATTGCCTCAAAGTATTGGTGGAGGAATCGGACAGTCAAGACTGTGCATGTTTATGCTTAAGAAAAGACATATTGGTGAGGTACAAGTAAGCTTATGGCCTGATGAGATTCGAAAGGACATGAAAAGTGAAGGCGTATTTTTGATGTAAGTATCTTTAATTCGATCTATGAATATCAAAACTAAGCAGAGCTTAAGATATCAAATGTTTATCTACAACGTTAATAAGGCTTTAGATACTGGATTTAGAAAAATTATCTTTTTATCTAAGATTTAAAGTCTAACCTCAAATTTTATGAACAATTAAATGAGAAACAATTCACAAAATCTACCTTTTTTACATGCTTAAAAAAGCTTAAATTTGAGGTGTAAACCATCAAATAAATAAGCCATGTCAGAAAAAGTTTTAGATAAAGTAAATCCTGGTGTAGTATCCGGAGATGATGTTCAGGAAATTTTTAGAATTGCCAAAAAGAATAAATTTGCACTACCAGCCGTAAATGTTGTTGGTACCGATTCTATAAATGCAGTATTAGAAGCAGCAAAACTGGTTAATTCTCCGGTAATTGTTCAGTTTTCAAGTGGTGGTGGGCAGTTTTATGGAGGCCAGGGAGCAGATAACGAAGGAGGCAAAGCTGCACTTCAAGGAACCATTTCAGGAGCACTTCACATACATCAAATGGCACAACATTACGGTATTCCGGTAATTATTCATACCGATCATGCAGCCAAAAAACTATTGCCCTGGATTGATGGTTTACTAGATGCCGGTGAAAAACATTTTGAACAGCATGGCAAACCATTATTCAGTTCACACATGCTTGATTTGTCGGAAGAAACATTGGAAGAAAATATTGCTATTTGCACGGAATATTTAAAACGAATGAATAAGATTGGGATGACCCTGGAAATTGAACTTGGCATAACCGGTGGAGAAGAAGATGGCGTAGATAATACCGGAGTGGATAGTTCAAAGTTGTATACTCAGCCAGAGGAGGTTGCTGCTATGTACGAAGCCCTAAGTTCAGTAAGTCATCGATTTACCATTGCTGCTGCTTTTGGAAATGTTCATGGTGTTTATAAACCAGGCAATGTAAATCTTGAGCCTGTCATTTTAAAAAATTCTCAAGAATATATTCAAAAAAAGTTCAATACAGCTGTTAATCCTGTCAGTTTTGTTTTCCACGGAGGTTCGGGCAGTGAACCGGCTAAAATTAAGGAAGCCATTTCATATGGCGTTGTAAAAATGAATATTGATACCGATACGCAATGGGCTTT
The DNA here is from genome assembly GCA_963675215.1 of Bacteroidales bacterium. Taxonomy (GTDB): domain Bacteria; phylum Bacteroidota; class Bacteroidia; order Bacteroidales. Next base: position 1,071,768 of record OY775914.1, on the reverse strand, counting down.
TTGGTTAGGAGTAAAAAAATATGTTGAGAAAAATCATGACTATTTGCAGGCTCAAATCGGAAATCCTGAAGGTGATGACAAGCCTAACAAAAAATATTATGATCCGAGGAAATGGCTAAGAGCGGGAGAACTTGCCATTGTTGACAGGTTAAAAGTTGCTTTTGAAGATTTGAATGCGGTAAATCGAAACTAGCCTAAATCTCATTGAAATCTAGCTGAATTGATTAATCCAGTTCAGGAAACCGAATTTTTGTACTAACTACATAGGCTGCCGGATATCGTCGAATGATTTGTTGAAGAAATCGTTCGGCTTCAATTTCTGTTCTAAAATCGCCAACCCTCAAGCGATAATATGGAGAACTATAAATTACATAGGCCCCGATTTGTGGATATCGTCTCAAAAACTGATCTCTTATGTTCATGGTTCGAGCCTTCGAATTATTGCCCGACTCAAAATACAATTGGACCCGAAATCCATCAATCCCATCATGCAATTCATTTGCAAGATTGAATTCATTTATTTTCCGATGTAAAGAAATCAGACTATCAACACGACTGTCTTGATAAATTTTTACAGATTTTTCAAGGTAAAATTCTTGCGCTAACATAGAACTGGAGCTCATCAAGACGATCAGGGCTATTAAATACTTTTTCATTAAATAAATTATTTAACTTAAATTTTAGGCCTGATATTTAAAACAGGAATATTCGAGTTATTAATTATCTGCCTTGCATTCGGTCCAAGAAATACACTTGAATTTGTTACTCCTTGTTCAGTTGTAATGGCAATTAAATCTGCATTTTGCACATTGGCATAATTAATTATCGATCTTGTAATATCATCAGACTTTACTGTTTCGGCTGCAAATTTAACTTTATTTTCTTCAAGATATTGTACAACTTTTTCAGTTTCTTGATCAACTTTTCTTTTTAGTGCTCTAATAGCAATTGGATAGATAGACAAAATAAAAAGTTGTGCATCGAATACCTTAGCCAGTTCGGCCGAAAATGCAAGTTTACTCGATGAATCCTTTGTACTATCCAGCGGAAAAATAATTTTTTGAATCAGATTTTCAAATTTAAAATCATGCCTGATAGCTACAACAGGGCATGGGGCATTGGTTACAATACGGTAAGTATTACTTCCGATCCAGTATTCTTCATAACCACTAACGCCATGTGTTCCCGTCACAATTAAAAAAGCATGATCATGTTTTGCCTGAGCAGATATTTCAATAAAAACCTTACCTCTTCTCAACCTGTAATCAAGCTTACCATTAATTAATTGGGGTTTATATTTCACAAGAATTTCTTCAAAATAGGCCTTTTTCTCTTGCCTGTCTTCTTGTTCTTCCGGAGAGAACATCATATCTGTAGTAGATTGATTATCTACCCATACCATTTTAATATTTGCGTTCATTTGATTCGCAATCATGATTGCATATTCAAGTGCATGAATTGAGCACTTTGAAAAATCGATAGCAACAATTATATTTTTCATGATCTAAGAATTTAGTACTAGATTAAGCTAATTTAATTAATTAATATTTCTAAATCAATGATTTAGATCGTAAATACTTTTCTATCTTCATCTAATCTGTTAAATTGCTACATTTGTTATTCAAATCATCATCTTAAAAATGAACGAAAATTTAGATCCGGATAAAGATCACTTAAGTCAAACGGAAAGAGATATTGAAAAAGTATTAAGACCGGCAGACTTTGGTGATTTTTTAGGCCAATATAAAGTAGTTGAGAATCTTAAGATTTTTGTTGAGGCTGCAAAGCAGCGGGGTGAAGCGCTAGACCATGTTCTTTTACATGGCCCTCCCGGGCTTGGCAAAACCACTTTGTCGTATATTATTTCGAATGAACTAAATGTTGGGATTAAAGTTTCCTCGGGGCCGGTTTTGGATAAACCCGGCGATTTAGCAGGATTACTTACAAATTTAGAGGAAAATGATGTTTTATTTATTGATGAAATTCATCGTTTGAGTCCGGTGGTTGAAGAATATTTGTATTCGGCCATGGAAGATTTTCGGATAGACATCATGATTGAATCGGGCCCGAATGCCCGGAGTGTGCAGATTACCCTAAACCCATTTACCCTAATTGGTGCAACAACACGCTCCGGTTTATTAACAGCTCCGCTTCGTTCAAGGTTTGGGATTAATTCACGCTTATCCTATTATGATGCTGATATTTTAAAAAACATTATCAACCGTTCAGCTGCCATTTTAAAGGTTGAAATAAGTAAAGATGCCGCAAACGAAATCGCTCGTCGAAGCCGGGGAACTCCTCGAATTGCAAACTTACTTTTACGAAGAGTTCGAGATTTTGCGCAAATTAAAGGAACCGGAAATATCGATTTGGAGATTTCACAATTCGCTTTGGCTGCCTTAAATGTTGATAAGCATGGCTTGGATGAAATGGACAACCGAATTTTATCAACCATCATTGAAAAGTTTAAAGGTGGTCCTGTTGGAATTTCAACCATCTCAACTGCCGTGGGCGAAGAAGCAGGAACCATTGAAGAAGTTTACGAACCATTTCTCATTCAGGAAGGATACATGATGCGTACACCTCGCGGAAGAGAAGTAACCCCATTGGCTTACCAACACCTGGGGAAAACGAAGCAAAGTGATCAGTCTGCGCTGTTTTAAATAAAAAAACCTTAAAGTTGAGTATTCCAATGGCAGAGTCATGAAGCATTTCATCAACTTTAATTTTGGTTAAAGATGAAAAACATTTTTTTACCCTGCCGTCAGTTTTTCAACTGACAGCCCCCCTATTCAAGGGAGCGTACGTGGAAATCCCTGAGCATTGCTTCGGGTACTTTATTTTTACTAAATGAGATTTTATGCCAGATAAAACTTCCATTTCGAAAAAAATTAAGGACTTTGCCCTCGAGCTTGGCTTTCATTCCTGCGGCATTTCAAAAGCAGATTTCCTGCCGGAAGATGCTGCATATTTAAAAAAATGGTTGGATCAGAATCATGAAGGGGAGATGGCTTACATGCGAAATCATTTTGAAAAAAGAACTGATCCAAGGATACTTGTTGAAAATGCGAAATCGGTGATTTCAGTCCTATTAAATTATTACCCCGAGAAAGTTTTGCAGGACGACGATCAATATAAAATTTCTAAATATGCTTACGGCCGCGATTATCACTTTGTGATGAAAGATAAACTTACCGAATTACTAAATTTTACCGAAGCTTTGACAGGGAAAAGAAAAGCCAGAATGTTTGTTGATTCGGCGCCAGTGTTGGATAGAAGATGGGCACAAAAAAGTGGTTTAGGCTGGATCGGGAAAAATACCTGCCTCATCACAAAGGAACAGGGTTCTTTCTTTTTTATTGGTGAAATCATTCTCGATTTGGAATTAACAGCGGATGAAGCCATTGATGATTTTTGCGGATCATGCACAAAATGCCTTAATGCCTGCCCAACCAATGCCCTGATTGCCCCTAACCGATTGGACTCACGAAAATGCATTTCATACCTGACCATCGAAAATAAAAATGAGATTCCTGATCAATTTAAAGCCAAGTTCAACAACTGGATTTTTGGTTGCGATATTTGTCAGGATGTGTGCCCATGGAACAATAAAGCCATCCCCACGCTCGTTCCTGAATTTAAGCCTTCTGATAATTTAACCCAAATGAAGAAAGAAGACTGGGAAAAATTAGACCCGGAAAAATTTAATAAACTTTTTGAAAACTCTGCCGTTTTAAGAACTAAATTTGCGGGCTTGAAACGAAACATCAAATTTGTTTCGGAATAAGAATTTTTAAAATTAGACTAATTACAACTAGACTGAACTATTATGGCTTCTACTGAAACGATACAAATACCTCTTGGATTTACTGCGCCTAATTTTAAACTCTACGATCCGGTAAGTGGGAAACGCAAAACCCTGAATGAACTTAAATCGGATAAAGGAACGGTGATTGCTTTTATTTGCAACCATTGCCCTTTTGTAAAACATATCATTCACGAATTTATAACAATCGCCAATGAATTTATTCCACAGGGAATTTCTTTTATTGCCATCAATTCAAATGATGTTGCGAATTACCCTGAAGACAGTCCGATTAAAATGAAGGAATGGGCGACAAAATTAAAGTTCCCTTTCTCCTATCTTTACGATGAATCGCAAAGTATTGCCAAAACTTATAGCACTGCCTGCACACCCGACTTTAATGTTTTTGATGCCAATTTAAAATGCGTTTATCGCGGACGGTTTGATGACTCAACTCCAGGAAATGGCATTAAAGTTACGGGGAACGATTTACGATTGGCACTTACGGCATTGGTTGCCGGAAATAAAATTGATGATCAGCAAATGCCAAGTATTGGCTGCAGCATCAAATGGAAATCGGAATAATTATTTTTTTCGATTTACAGAAAATTCTACAAGTTGAATTAACGAAGTTTTGAATTCACTTTCAGGGTATGCTGATAAAAATTTGATGGCTGAATTTTTGTATTCTTCCATTTTTTTCGCCGCATACTCAATGCCTCCAGATTTTTTCACTTTTCCGATGATTTCTGCAACAACCTTTGAATCCCTGCTCTTGTTTTTTATTTGGTAGATCACTTTTCTTCTTTCTATCACCCCTGCATGCTGAAGCATGTAAATTAATGGCAGGGTCATTTTCTTTTCTTTGATATCAATTCCGGCAGGTTTTTCTTTATTGGTATTTTGTTGGTAGTCGAAAATATCATCTTTAATCTGAAACGCAATTCCAACATCCTCTCCGAATTTGCGGAATGCTTCAATCCTTTCTTCAGAGGCTCCTACTGAAGCAACTCCCGAGGCACAGCAAGAAGCAATTAAACTGGCTGTTTTTTTCCGAATAATCTCAAAATACACTTCTTCTTTAATGTCGAGCTTTCGAGCCTTTTCGATTTGCAATAGCTCACCTTCACTCATTTCCTGCACTGCATCCGAAACTATTTCAAGCAAATCATGATCTTTGTTTTTTAAGGATTGAAGTAAACCTCGCGATAGTAAAAAATCACCCACTAAAACTGCAACTTTATTACCCCATAAAGCATTTAACGAAAACATTCCCCGCCTTTTATAGGATTCATCCACAACATCATCATGAATTAATGTAGCCGTATGTAGTAACTCTATCAAAGATGCGGCTCGACTTGTTTTAGGTGAAATTTTGCCACACATTCCGGCTGATAAAAAAACGAAGAGCGGCCTGATCTGTTTTCCTTTCCGCTTAACCATATATTTAGTAATGGTATCTAAAAGCGGAATTTTGCTCTTCATCGACTGATTAAATTCTTTGGTGAATTCTTTCAGAAATGGTTTTACGGGTGCTTTTATTTGAGTTATTTTGTCCATTTATATTTCAAAATTAACATATTTACAGCAAAAAACTGTCTCTTTTCTGTTCAGCGGATAAAATGTGGTTTTACTTTCACAGCTAATCCAGTATATTATCTAATTTTGCAAAAAAGATTTTATGTCGGGATTTTTATTTAATGAAGTGATTTTTGGCCCTGTTAAGAGCAGACGACTTGGGGTATCATTAGGAATTAACCTTTTGCCAACAGACTATAAATACTGTACTTATAATTGTATTTATTGTGAATGTGGATGGACCGAAAAGCATAATTCAAACCATCAGCCACTACCCAAAAGAGAAGAAATCAAGAAACTTTTACGACAGAAGCTTGCGCAAATGTCCAGCGATAAGATGATTCCGGATAATATTACTTTTGCGGGTAATGGAGAACCAACGATTCATCCTGAATTTGCCGGAATTGTTGACGATACCATTGCATTAAGAGATGAGTTTTTCCCTCAGGCAACAACCACCGTTTTATCAAATGCCAGTTTAATTCAAAAACCAAAAATATTTAATGCCCTACTAAAAGTGGACAATAATATTTTGAAATTGGATGCGGGTTCAGAAACGCAATTTCAAAGAATTAATTTACCAAATTCAAAAATCAGCATCAGCCAACTGGTTGATCACCTATGTCTATTTAAGGGAAATTTAATTATTCAAACTTTGTTTTTATCCGGAATTTATCAAGGAGAAACAATTGATAACACCACTGAAGAAGAAATTAGTTTATGGCTTGAACACCTTAAAAAAATTAAGCCTAAAAAAGTGATGATCTATCCGATTGATCGTGAAACACCTGCGCAGGATTTGAATAAAATTGCTAAGGAAAAATTAAACGAAATTGCTTTAAGAGTGAATGAATTGGGAATAGCTACAGAAGTTTATTAATCATGCAAAATTACCCGGCCAAAATATTAATCGCGTTTACTGAAACCATTGGTGGAAATGAAAAAATAACGGATTGGTTACTAAAAAACGGCTACCCGGAGCTGGCTGCGCTATCAAAGGCCATTCGTGGAAGCGATGAGGCAGCAACTTGGTTAATAAAAAACAGGTTTGCTCGATTTGCCGCATTAGATGCAGCTATTGTGAATGATCAAAAAGCCTATAAATGGCTTGAAAAAAACAAATTCGACTTACTAATTATTCTGGCAGATGCTTGTCGTGGGAAAGAAGACGCCATTGCCTGGTTTAATAAGAACGATTTAAAGATTTTTACCATGATGGCCTCAAAGATTAAAACCTTCGTCGACAGCCAGGAATTTGACTACCACAAAATACATTTCTAAATTGGCAAGGATTAAAAAAAGCCCTGACTAAAAAAGCCAGGGCATATATAAGCGTAATGTGTTATTGCTATGTTAACCGCATTTTGAATAACCACATGAATTACAGGTCAAACAACCGTCTTGATAAACAAGACTATCGTTATCTCCACATTCAGGACAACTTGCCTTTTTCATAGCAGTGCCATCAGGGATGTATTTTTTAAGTGCTCTGATTACACCATTCTTCCAGGTGTTGATCGATTCATCATCCAATGTTAAATTTCCGATCAGTTGTGTTACAAACGGGATTGGCATTCCATGTCTTAAAATTCCGGAAATCAATTTAGCGTAATTCCAGTATTCCTTATCAAACGAACGCGAAAGGGCTTCGATGGTTACTTTATAACCTTCTTTATCTTCAAATTGGAAATCGTATCTGGTCGTCTGGTTTTCAAGTTTATTTTTAATAACATAACCTTTGGTTACGAAAGGTGGAATAAAAAACCCATCAGCTTTTCCTGTAAAGATTTCGTAAGGTTTTTGATTCAAAACGCCAATAACAGCAATCCATTTGTCATAATCATTTTGGAATCTTACTATTTCTGCTTCCAGCACTCTTGGCCTGGTTGGGGCTTTGGTTTCTTTAAATTCGTTCTCATCTTCTTTACCTTCATCATTGGTAACCAGCACTCCTGACCGTGAACCATCGCGATAAATCGTCATTCCTTTACAACCACTTTCCCATGCCGTTTGGTAAATTTTACTTACCAAATCCTCTGTAGCTTCTTTAGGCACATTTACTGTAACACTAATTGAATGATCAACCCATTTCTGAATTGCTCCTTGCATAGAAACCTTGCTGAGCCAATCAATATCGTTTGAGGTTGCCTTGTAATATGGGGATTTTTTTATCACTTCTTCAAGTTTCTCTTCAGAATAAGCTTGAACCTCTTTCTCATTATACCCATTAACGGATAACCAGGTGATAAATTTGGGGTGAAACACGTTGTATTCTTCCCAGGCATCTCCAACTTCATCCGTAAAACTAACCGTTACATTTCTATCATTCGGATTAACTTTTCTTCTTCTTTTGTAAGAAACCATGAAAACTGGTTCAATACCAGAAGAAGTTTGCGAACAAATACTAACACTTCCTGTTGGTGCGATGGTTAACATGGCAATGTTTCTTCGACCATATTTTTCCATGTTTTCATAAACAACAGGAGCGGCTTCTTTAATTCGGTTGATGAAAGGATTTTTTCTTTCTTTTTCAATATCAAAAACTGGAAATGCGCCCCTGTCTTTTGCCAACTCAACGGATGAACGATAGACTTCAATCGCTAAAAGTTTGTGAACTTCTGTTGAGAAATTCGTTGCACCTTCAGTTCCATAACGTGAACCTAAAGCAGCGAGCATGTCACCTTCTGCGGTTATTCCAATACCTGTTCTTCGTCCTTCAAGTGTTTTTTGGCGGATGTTGGTCCATAAGTTCCATTCAATTCTTTTGGTTTCAAAAATTTCAGGATCGGCATCAATTTTTGCAAGGATGCCGTCTATTTTTTCAACTTCCAAGTCGATGATATCATCCATAATCCGCTGCGCATAATGTGCATGCTTACTGAACAAAGTTCCATCAAAACTTGCTTCCTTGGTAAATGGATTATCAACATAACTGTATAAATTCAAGGCAAGTAATCGACAACTATCGTAAGGGCAAAGAGGAATTTCGCCGCATGGATTTGTTGATAGGGTTTTAAATCCTTTATCTGCATAACAGTCAGGAACTGATTCACGAATTACCGTATCCCAAAACAGTACACCGGGTTCGGCCGATTGCCAAGCATTATGAATAATTTTATTCCAAAGTGCTGTTGCATCTATATCTTTTACAAATGTTGGATTATCTGAATCAATGGGATATTGTTGCCTATAAGTGGTATTATTTATAACGGCTTTCATAAAATCATCATCCAATTTCACCGATACATTGGCACCTGTGACCTTACCCATTTCCATTTTTGCATCCACAAAATTTTCAGCATCAGGGTGTTTCACAGAAATACTCAACATCAAAGCTCCTCTCCTACCATCCTGGGCAACTTCACGCGTTGAATTTGAATATCGCTCCATGAATGGAACAATGCCTGTTGAGGTTAGTGCACTATTTTTTACCGGGCTACCATAAGGTCGGATGTGAGAAAGATCGTGGCCAACACCACCTCTTCTTTTCATGAGTTGAACCTGCTCTTGATCTACTTTAAGAATACCTCCGTAAGAATCCGAATTTGTATCGCTGCCAATTACAAAACAATTGGATAGAGATGAGACCTGAAAATCATTTCCAATTCCGGCCATCGGGCTACCCTGAGGGATGATATATTTAAAATCTTTTAGTAATTCGTAAACTTCATTTTCGCCTAATGGGTTGGGGTATTTTTGTTCGATTCTGGCTATTTCGCCAGCTAAACGTCGATGCATATCATCAGGGGTCAATTCAAAAATTTCACCTGCTGAATTTTTCAATGCATATTTATTCATCCACACATTCGCGGCAAGTACATCTCCTTTAAAATATTCCGTTGCTTTTTCGAGAACTTCCTCGTGCGTATATTTGGTTTGAGTTGCTTTTTTGTTTTCTATTACTGCTGCTTCCAATTCTTCTTCCCCTCTATTTTCATTTGTTGTGTTTAGTTCCTCCTCCGGCAGTTCAGGACGTATCCTTTTTTCTAAAACTCCATCGTAATAGTTCGTCGTTTTTTTCTCTTCCAATTCTTTGTCAGTACTGGCAAAAAGATTGTTATCCATGCTTAAAAAATTAACTTAAAAAATATAAATCTGATTTTGATAAGTAGCTGATATCCCGTAGGATAAAAAATCAAATATTAGGTGTTTTTGTAACAGCAAGATACAACAGAAAATCCTGAGTGAAGAAAAATGTTATTAACATAGGATGGTTGAAAAATCGTAAGGCGTTGACTTCAAAAAAACTAAAGATTGAAAAAAAAATATTCCTTAAAAATATTCACTAAAAATTAAAAGTGGTCAACTTTTTGCTAGGCAAATTTCATTAAAATTTTAGTCAAAATTAATTCTTTTTTCAAACCTTCTAACATGGTTGTAAATTCAGGTGATTAAAAATATCGCCTCAAATAAGATGTATTTAATTTCTCCGATTTCGGTTAATTTTTGATGCGTGAATTTGTTAATTTTTTAACAATCTTTATTGTCACATAATTTTATCTTTGTTAAAAAAATATTCATTTATGTTGCAAATTAAAATATTTGAGTTTAATGCTTTTCAGGTAAACACGATTGTATTGTTTGACGAAACAAAAGAGTGTGTCATTATTGATGCTGCTTGTTATCATGAATCTGAACAAAATAAACTAAAACAGTTTATTGAATCTGAATCTTTAAAACCTGTTCGGCTCCTAAATACGCATTGTCATATCGATCATATTTTAGGGTGTAATTTTGTAAGTGAGCAATTTAATCTCGACATGGAAATTCACGAAGCTGGTAAACAGTTCTTGGCAGGAGCCGTAGAGCATGGATTAGCTTTTGGATTTACGCTAGACCCAATTCGGGCAACAATTAAATTTATTTCAGAAGTAGATGAAATTAAATTCGGGACAACTGTTTTAAAAGTTTTATATACACCTGGTCATGCCGACGGAAGTGTTTGCTTTATCAATGAAGAAAATAATTTAGCGATTGTAGGTGATGTATTGTTTAAAGAAAGTATTGGCCGAACCGACTTACCAACCGGTAATTTTGACTTATTAAAAGAAAGCATTCAGAACAAACTTTTCACCTTACCCGATAATTATAAAGTAATTCCTGGACATGGACCAGAAACTGCGATCGGTCATGAAAAAAACTACAACCCCTTTGTTGGACTAAATTAAGGTTGATTAAGAATTTTTGCCATTTTATTTACATCCTGTTTATTCATGCAATCGAAATGTGATTTGGGACATTCGTTGTATCCTATTTTTGAACAGGGTCGGCAACTCAAACCTTCCACTTGAAACAGATGAGATTTTTTGGGATTTTTTTCAGGTAAATAAGGATACATTCCAAAATCAGGAATAGTATTTCCCCACACCGATAATATTTCTTTATTAAATGCAGCTGCAATATGCATCAGTCCTGTATCATTGGTCACAATTTTTTCTGCCAAAGAAACCAATGAAGCTGACTGGTTCAGAGAATATTTACCACAATAATTAAGAACAGGTCCATTCACTGCCATCCTAATTTCTTCGCCTCGATTTATATCTTCAGGGCCACCCAATAAAATAACAGGTTTCTCAATTTTTTTTATCAGCTCGATAAGTTTTACAGAGGGTAAAATTTTGGTGAAATGCATTCCACCTATCACAACTCCAATAAATCCGTTTCTATATTTTTCAGGTAAATTTGTTAATGATAGTTGGTCATCTTCACGGATAAAATAATCCAAACCTTCTCCATCATTTTTTATTGAAAATTTGCTTAATGATTTGAAATAACGATCGACAATATGAATTTTGGGAAGTCGATCAATCTTTAAATGAACCAGCATCCATTTTTTAAAATTTAATTTAGAAAAACTTGAAGTTGGTTTTAATAATTGAAGTCTCACACCATACGATCGAAAATTTTTGTGCAAGTCAATAATCTGGTCAAAATTTTCCTTCCTTAATAAAGGAATAACTTCGGCCACCTTCTCGTCGATGGTATGCAAACAATCGATGTATGGATTTGCTGCCAGAACGGTTTCAAATTTCTTTTTTGTCAGGTAATGAATTTCAACATGAGGTAATTGTGTTTTTAAACAACGGATTAGTGGCGTTGTTAAAACAATATCCCCTATGGAACTAAATCGAATAAAAAGAATCTTTTTTAAATCTGGCATTTATGCAAATATAAAGAATCTGCAATTTCAATAAACAATCTTCAATTTAATATCGAGCAATATGTTAATTTTGCCCCCATGAAACTAATCGACACACATACTCATTTATATCTGGATGAATTTGATAAAGATCGCGACGAGGTTGTAAAGAATGCAATTGATAAAGGAGTTGAACAAATGTTTCTTCCAAATATTAATAGCAAGTCGATTGATGAGATGCTCCGTTTAGAAGCAAAATACCCTAAAAATGTTTTTGCGATGATGGGGCTTCACCCAACTGATGTAAAAAAAGATTTTAAAGATGAGCTAAAAATAATTGAGAGCTGGTTAGCAAAAAGAAAATTTATTGCTGTTGGTGAAATCGGTATAGATCTTTATTGGGACACAACTTTTAAGAGCGAACAAATAACTGCTTTTAAATTCCAAATTGAATTGGCTAAAAAATATGATTTGCCTATTGTTATTCATTCGAGAGATTCGATGACAGAAATTTTAGAGGTACTTAATGCAATTAACTTAGAAAAAATTAAAGGGGTTTTTCATTGTTTCAATGGTAATTTAGAAGAAGCAAATCAGGTTATTGAAATGGGATTTTTATTAGGGATTGGTGGAGTGGTAACATTTAAAAATGCAGGATTGGATAAAATCGTCTCTGCTATTAAACTGAATCACTTACTGTTGGAAACAGATGCACCCTTTCTCACTCCTGTTCCTTATAGGGGAAAACGCAATGAAAGTGCTCATACTTATTATATAGCTCAAAAAATTGCAGAAATTAAAAAAACAAGTATTGAAGCAGTGGCTGAGATCACAACACAAAATGCGAAAGACCTCTTTAAGGTAAATTAAGAAATATGAAAAAAAGATCTTCGATTTTGGTAATATATACTGGAGGTACCATTGGAATGATTCAGGATGAAAAAAGTGGTGCCCTCCAACCTTTTAACTTTGATAAGATTTTTAATCAAATCCCTGTTCTTAATAGATTAGATTGTGATATTAGTTTTCAATCATTCGATCCCCTAATTGATTCTTCAAATATGCATCCGAAACATTGGGTGAAATTGGTGGAGATTATCGAAAAAGAATACCATAATTATGATGGCTTTGTTATTCTACACGGATCCGATACCATGGCTTATACGGCGTCAGCGTTAAGCTTTATGCTTGAGAACCTGAACAAACCGGTAATTCTAACCGGATCGCAACTCCCCTTAGGGATGGTTAGAACAGATGGGCGGGAAAATTTTATTGCTGCCATTGAAATTGCTGCCGCTCAGAAAAATGGATTACCAATCATACCAGAGGTTGCTATTTATTTCGAGAATAAATTACTAAGAGGAAACCGTACGAGTAAACTAAATGCGGAAAATTTCAATGCATTTTTTTCAGGTAATTATCCTCCACTCGCCGAAGTTGGGGTTCACATAAAATATAATTTCAATTTTATCAGAAAATCGAACAAAAAAGAGCTCATTGCGCATAAAAAATTAAATGACAACATTATTATTTTGAAGCTTTTCCCTGGTATTTCAAAACATGCAGTTCGAGCTATTTTAAATATCCCAAAGCTTGAAGCTGTTATTTTAGAGACCTTTGGAGCTGGGAATGCACCAACGGAACAATGGTTTATTGAGGAGTTAAAAAGGGCAATGAATAATGGAATAATTATTGTTAATGTTACACAGTGTAAAGAAGGATCGGTGGTGATTGGGAAATACGAGACAAGTGTAGATCTTGGAAAGGCAGGTATCATTGGTGGTTACGATATTACAACAGAATCGGCTATCACTAAGATGATGTATTTATTAGGAGAGAAAAAGGGGCCATCAAAAATTAAAACGTTGCTTCAAAAATCATTACGTGGAGAAATGACTATTTAAAATGCATCCACATTAATAATTTTATATTTTTGCAACGAAACATTTAGTTATTTGAAATGGAGAGGTGGCCGAGCGGTTGAAGGCGCACGCTTGGAAAGCGTGTGTACGCCAAAAGTGTACCGGGGGTTCGAATCCCTTCCTCTCCGCCATTTATTAATAGTAAAAATTAGGCAAATGTTTTACTCAATTAAAATAAATATTTATATTTGCCAACTGTGAATTTCAGAAATATTTAAAAAACAATAAATTAATACACTTATTAAGTCTGAATTATTAAGAAAAACAAATGTTAACTATGAAAAAATTAATTGCTTTAATGACGATAGCAGGAATGCTAACTTTTGGATTTTCAAACATGGTCGTGGCACAAGAAAATGCAGCTACAGACACTGAAATGACAACTGACACAACACCAGTTGAAGCACAAGCCACTGAAGTTGTTAATACACTTGAAACTGATGTAGCAGAAGAATTAGGCTTTCAACAAATAATCAAAGAACAATTTATCGCAGGTGACTGGCGATTTATGGGATTGGTACTGATCACACTTGTTCTTGGTTTAGCACTTAGTATTGAAAGAATCATTTATTTGAATCTTGCAACCACTAACAACCAAAAATTATTAAATCAGGTTGAATCTGCACTAGAAACCGGCGGAGTTGACGCAGCAATTGATATCTGCAAAAACACCAAAGGGCCTGTTGCAAGTATTTTTTATCAAGGATTAGACAGATATTCTGAAGGAATTGAGATCGTTGAAAAATCTATTGTTTCTTACGGTAGCGTTTTAATGGGTCGATTAGAAAAAGGATTATCTTGGATTTCATTGATGATTGGAATTGCTCCTATGCTTGGTTTCATGGGTACAGTAATTGGTATGATTGTAGCGTTTGAATCAATTGAAGCAGCTGGTGATATCTCTGCAAACATTGTTGCTGGTGGTATGAAAGTAGCCCTTCTAACAACTGTATTCGGTTTGATCGTAGCGGTTATTCTTCAAATCTTTTATAATTATCTTCTTTCAAAAGTAGATGGTTTAGTAAACGATATGGAAGACAGCACCATTACTTTTATCGACATCCTTACAAAATTCAAATCAAAAAATTAATTGAACATGACTGATACTATCAACAAAATATTACAAATTGGGCTGCTAGTTGTATTTGCTATATCAGCAGTTCTATTTGTACTATTCTACATGAACGGAGAATCAATGACCGATACGGTATTAACATGGGCATATATTTTATTTGCTTTTACCATTTTGTTATTGGTTGGATTTCCGATTGCTTTCTTCATTAAAAATCCTAAAAGCGGCTTACGAATGTTATTTGTATTGGTAGGTTTTGCTATTCTTTATGGGATTTCTTATGCATTAGCGTCTGATGCTACTAATGCTGCCATTTACGAAAAACAAAATGTATCGTCCGGAATCTCTCAAATTATTGGGGGTGGACTAATCATGACTTATATACTTGTTGGAATAGCTATCTTATCATTGGTAGTATCCAGCATTGGAAAATTATTAAAATAACATCTAAATAACTAACAAATGGCAAGGAAAACTCCTGAGGTAAATGCTGGCTCAATGGCAGACATTGCGTTCCTGATGCTCATCTTCTTTCTGGTAACAACTACCATGGACGTTGATACAGGAATCATCCGTCAGTTATCGCCACCTCCTCCAAAAGATGCACCAATACCGGACATTAATAAAAGGAATATGATGACCATCCTGGTTAATAATCAAGACAACTTGCTTATTAATGGCAAACCAGGAAATATTAACACCCTTAGAGCGGATGTTAAAGATTTTATGTCTATTCATCCTGATGATCCTGCTTATCCAGTTGTTGAATTTAAAACTTTCGATTATTTAGGTGAAATTCAGGTGACTAGAGGTATTATTTCTTTAAAGAGTACACGTGGTACATCATATGAAATGTATATAAAAGTTCAGAATGAATTAGCAGCTGCTTTTGCAGATCTTAGAAATGATCTTGCACAACAGAAATTTGGTAGACCATATGATAAACTTGTTGATTTAAACATCATCGAGGATATTAATAAGGCTATCAAGGTTAGTGTTTCTGAAGCTGAACCTGAAGAAATAAAATTATAGGAGGAAAATAATATGTCAAGATTTAAAAAACAAGGATCAAAAGAAGTACCAGCAATTAGTACTTCATCAATGCCTGATATTATTTTCATGCTACTATTTTTCTTCATGGTAACCACTACTATGAAAGAGACCACTGTGATGGTAAAAAATATTTTACCACAAGCTTCTGAAGTTGAAAAACTTGAGAAAAAATCATTAGTAAGTTTCATCATAGTTGGACCACCTCATCAAACAAAGGTTTACGGTACAGAATCCCGTATTCAATTGAATGATCGCTTTGCATTGGTTTCTGAAATTCAGGAATTTGTTGCAACTGAGCGAGAAGCACGTGATGAGGTTGATCGTAAATTTATCACTACTTCATTAAAAGTTCATAATGAAACAAAAATGGGGCTGGTTTCTGATATCAAGCAAGAACTCAGACAAGCTGGAGCTTTTAAAATCAACTATTCTACAAGAAAAGTTGCTGCTACACGCAGATAAAGCAAAAATTTCAAGTTAATTAAAAAGAGGAAATGTATTCATTTCCTCTTTTTTTATGCAGATAATTGTCGATCTCGATGCCATTTGTATAGAATTAGCATCAAGAAAATTAGAAAGACTGCACTGGCAGCTGTTACGATTGCACTATCTGAAGATCCTATCGATTCAACATCAGAATTTAACAATTCCATTGATCCGGTTGCATAGATGTAAACGATAGCAAAAGCGTTATTAATAAAATGAATTAACATAGGAACCCATAATGAACCAGACCAAACAAACATATAACCCAATATCAATCCCAGCATTAATCGAGGTAAAAAGCCATAAAATTGCATATGCAGAGCACTAAATAAAATCGCAGAAATAAGTACAGCCAAATGAATATTTTTAGTCCACTCCTTAAATAACCTCAAAACTACACCTCTAAAAAGAAATTCTTCACCAATAGCAGGAATCACTGCAATCATAAAAACATTAAACAACATCCCGCTAAAACTCTTAACATTTAAAAAAGCTATAATTAACTGATTAGCTTCCAATTCCATTCTCTCCATCCAATTTTCAATTCCGGCTAAAGATTCAGGAAGATTCATACTTTTGTTTATTTCACCCAGCCAACTAATAAAAGGTAAGGCTACAAAAATTATGATGATAGAAATAATAATGGCCCTAAGCTGTGGTTTAATATTTAAATTCAGATATGAGCCAATTTTACGAGATGCCCAATAAGCAAATACAATAGGAGGTAAAACAAATAAACCAATTTGATTAACAATTTGCAGATATTTAAGAAACCCCATTGTTTCCGGATTGGAGAAATCTTTTGATCCGACAAGCTCGAGCAAATCGAAACCCCAAAACGGCAATGCCAGTGCCAATCCGAAAATTGAGCTAAATAATAATGAAATTAGTAAAAGAATAATGAATGCAATTAGCTTTAAGGGTGCTGAATAAGCTGCTAGAAGTGGCTCTTTTTTGATATTCATATTTTTATCTTTATTTAAGCGTAAAATTAATAATTTTAACTTGATTTACTTTATATTTACTGTATATCAATTGTTTACATTCATTTAAATTTTTACTATATACAGTTTCTATACACATTTCACTTTTTAACGGCAAAAAGCCTAAGCAAATATAACTACAAAATACATTTTAAAGATTTATTGTTAATTGTATTAAATGATATTACAGGGTTTTGAATGGTATGTTTAGAAGTATTAATTTTCGAGATATTTTAACCGTATCGAATCACTCTTTATTTGGAGTCTTAATTCACTATACAGAGTGCTAACACTTTGAAGGTGAAATTTGATGGTCACAGTAGGCATTTTAACATCACCTATGAGCGTTACTAATGCATGTGATGCTGGTGTCCGAAATGCAGTTAGGGAGTGATAAACAACCCCCACAGGAGATAAAATGATTGCATTTGTGTTACTTTGTTTCTGGAGTAAGAACCCATCCTTTAGGGGACAGGAAGCAACACGAAAACGATGATATTTTTTATTGATAAAATAGATGTACTCTAAGCCGTTGTTAACAACTGGAGTTATTATTTAGCATTATTTCAAATATTTCACTGCTTTTCAAGATTTCTTTTTCGCTACTAAACCACAATCGAAGCACTAATTTGGTTTTGTTTTAGTGCGTTGGCTAAATGTCTTTGGTGAAGTGTCAGTTCGCATGGACTAGACAATGAGCTTGCAGATTGGACAGCTATATATCTCTAAAATACCCATATTCCTTGTCAATTAGTATTCGTCTATCAAGATAACAATTAAACATTTCACAAGATGTTTCGGGCAGTAATGTGCAACTAAAACAAGCTGATAAATTCAAGTTGCTTACCCCTTGTCCGTTTGTATGATAGCAAATTGGGTCGGTTGCACAATCTTTTGCTCTAATCATTGCTGATTCAATTAATTTTCCAATTTTATCATTATCACAAATGGATGTTAAACCTCCATAACTTCCTTCTGAACCTGCAATCGTATAAATCAAAACACCATTCATTTCTAATTCATTGTCTATATAAAGCCTTTCCTGAATAGATGTAGCAGGATAACCACATAAATATTCTAATTCTTTAATAATTAAATGTGAAAATGTATGTAATAAAATGAATTTTGAAGTAAGTTCTAATCCGTCATTAAAATCTGATTCAAGATTATTATGATTGACAGCAATCGTTGATATACGTTTTTCTATATCTGGATATGCATTAACCCAATTATCTAGTTTCTCATTATCAAAACCAAAGAAAATACCTTCCCCATAACTTTCTATAGCAGGTAAATATGATGTATTTACTCCCTCTTTTGATGTAAACTTCTTTTTTATAGACTCTACACTTAATGCATGAGTATCATCATCCATTAAAAATGAATCCATTGAAATTGGTTCCTGTCTTGTGTATGAAGTTTGAACTGATGTAATTTTAATTTTATCCATTTTATAAATGGACTCGATTAATTCGTTTTGAAAAAACTGATTATCAATCTTATAAAATATCAGTTCTTCTTTTCTGACACAGTTCTCATTTTCAATTATGAATTTGTATTCATCAAATCTATACTGATTTTCTGTTTTGGCAATTTCAGCTTCTTTTTCGCTAAAGTTGTTATCAATTAAATCCTGTATTGTGTTTGCATCAATATCCATCTTTTTATATCGCTTTAAATTCTTTGAAATATGAGATGCATCGCTTCCTTCTTCTGATTCCTCTTTGATTAGACCAATAGTAAATTCATTCAATTCATCATTTGCTGGAATGAATATACTTGATAAGATGTTAGGATAATAAACACTATTACTAGAACGAATTACTGGTTTGAAAAGAATATCACTTTCGTTAGTGTTTGGAAATAAATCTTGAATTTTAATTCTTAAACTAAACAAACCTGAAAGGGTGGTAAAATTAACCTTTTCTCCTTTTTTATTTTTAGCTATTATCCAAATCCCTTTTAAATCGTCTAATTTATCAGATGTTTTATACTCAAATGATGTATCTGAGGGGACATTAATATCTGAAAGAGATATTGTTTCATCCTCAGTTATATTTCCCAATTCGTTATTGGTATTCTTTTTTTGTTTTGGCAGTAAAGCCCATTTATCCCAAGGAATATCAGCAATTTCACCATTTGGAGCAGTTAAAATAAATCGAACTTGTTCTAAATCAAAAAACTTCTTCTTTTTCTTTTCGTTTTTCAGATAACAAGAGTAACACTTAGGTGGGAAAAAATAATAGTCATTGTCTTTACCATTCTTATCTTTTGGCAATTTGCTTTTTACGTTGTTATCCCAATTATATTTCCAATTACTAAGTTTGTCAAACTTGTGACAAGAATTACAATAGAACCATTCTGGAAAGTACTTGGCTGAAAGAAAAGCAAATTTATTATCGGGAATATAGCCTTGCTGTATGTCATTAATAGGAATTCTTATAAGGCTTTCTAATTGTTGAAAATACTTACTAAGTCTATTCTTAAATCTTTTATCATTAATTATGTTGTGGTCTTCAAATTTACCATTAACAACTTGAAAGAATGCCCATTCACTGAAAGAAGAAATTAAAATAGAACCATCTCTGGTTTCTAAAATAGAACCAACTCCACCATATGCGCTTATCGCTTTTCGTGTTTGTATTTGCTCAAATTGCCCCATTATTTATTCACTATTTTAATTATACTATTTGTATCAATTTCTCTCATAGACATCATCAGACTCCAGTCATCCAAATCAGATATTTTATGAATTAGCCCATCTTTATAAGATAAATCTGGATTAGCTTCCGCTTTTTCACTCCATCTTTGAGCCAACTCCTCTAATTTAGTTAAAGCATAATCTAACTGTCTTTTGTTTTTGATTCTACTCTTAATAAAATCTTTCAATTTTAGAAAGTTTCCATCAAAATCCTTTGCTTGCTTGTCTTCATTTAATCCTTGTATGTGTCTTACAAAACACACTAATAAACTTGCTAAAACTTTATCTAAAGCTATTTCTGTAAATGGTGTTACGCTCAAAGGCTCAACGAATTTGTAATAGGCATTATTAAACGGCACATAGTTTTCAAAATAGGATTTATCTCTTGAACGATTAGCATCTAATAAATTTATAACAATACCTCTGTCTTTTCT
This sequence comes from Bacteroidales bacterium, assembly GCA_963675215.1. Lineage (GTDB taxonomy): Bacteria > Bacteroidota > Bacteroidia > Bacteroidales. The sequence continues at coordinate 1,051,595 of OY775914.1, read as the reverse complement.
ACCTACACGACTTGACGCTTGAATATATTCTGCAACATTTTTGGGCTGCCCGTTCATAAGCATCACATTTAATCTTTCAATGTCAATTCCTACTGAAAACATATTGGATGCCAATACTAAATCAACAGAATTTTGTACGAAAGTCCAACTATCTTTACTTGTCAAATCAAAAGGTTGTTCTAATTCATTCAATAGTTTCTTAATCGAATTGCTTTCAATTCTACTTGTTAATTCTTTTGTTCTTGCAGAAAGTCCAAAGTAATTAAAACCATAAACTTGTTTGCTAATGTTGTGTCGGTTGTGCAGTAGCTTTAAGAAGTCAGAAATTTCAGCAGGTACTTTATTGTAAATCTTACCAACATCCTTCAAGCTATTATAAAATGAAACAATAGTCCAAAAATTATTCTCGTGTAGCTTTGATTCTTCGATAGAGAAATTCTCTTTCTCTCTAAAGTATTTAAACAACTCAACTCTTGCTAACAATAAATTGCCCAATATTCTTATTTGAGAATTCAAGGCTGTCTTTCCAGTTGGCATAAAACCAATATGCTTTCTCTTGCTATCTTGTGAAACATACGAAAAGAAATTGTCATCATAAGATGTTCCTAAGGGCGGAAAAATATTCAAAATTCTATTTCCATAAAGCATCGCAACTTGTTGCTTTGTATTTCTTGTTGTTGCAGTTGATGCGATTATTTTAGGTTTCTTTTCTCCTTTTGTTGAAAGCATTTCTACGATAGATTCATATAATCCAGTTATCGAACCTAAAGGACCACTCAACAAGTGTAATTCATCTTGAATTATTAAGTCTGGAGGTAATTTGCTGCTATTCTGAGGAAGTGAGTTAAATAATTTATGACCTTCTTGTCTATGAGAGAGCATAGCAAATTTATCAACTGTAGCAAAAAGCAGAGTAGGTGGAGTGTTATAAATTTGGTCGTCAACAAAATATATTGGCAATTCTTCGCTAAAAGCACATTCTGGATTTATACATTTTGCAAAAAAACTTTTATCAGTTGCATAATATCCTTGTTGATAATAACCGTGAGTGTTTTGAGATACTAAATTGCATCCACACCAAGAACAACTCGTAATTGGCAACGAATTTACTTTATTATAATCACCTGATTTCTTGTTGTTTAATTTTGTGAGTTCATCAGATATTTTTTTCCAAATGATTTTAGCGTCTTTGTAAGAGTTTGGAGTGGTTGATGCTCCTACCCACATACCGATAGATATTTGTGAATCTCCAAAGTGGTTAATATCTGTTTCATGAAATTGACGTCTTAGAAAATCTAATGAAAGCATCAATTTTGTTGCCCGTTCAAATTGTTGTGCAGTTAATAATCGCAAAGTATATCTCATAATAACAGAAACACCATCTGCATTTTCCTTATGCATAATTCTTCTACTAATTATTGTAAATGCAGTTAAAGCTAAATAGGCTTCTGTTTTACCACCACCAGTAGGGAACCATAGTAAATCAACAATATTTTTTCTATCATCAGATTCATCATTTACAACTGATTCAATGTTTAAAAGGAAAAATGCTAATTGGAAAGGTCTGTATCTAGGATTAAACGTTTTGTTTTCTTTAAAATAATCTAAACTATTGTAATTTATTTCATTATCCAGTTCGTCTAATTCAATTCCTTTTTTTCCAAAAATTGAATTGTTTGAAATAAGCATTTGGATATACATAGCTGTGTTTGAAATCAAGAATGAACGAAACGCTACATCATTTGAACTTAAAAATTCAATATTTTTAACTAATCGAGTGTATGTTTGGTCTTGCTTTTTTATTATTTCATTCAGAGATTCCTGATAATTTGGGTTTTGAGCTATTAATTCCTGTTTAATAATCCAATTCTTATATTCATCGGCAAATAACCTAAGTTTCTTTATTATTGTGCTTTTATCTAATTCAGTCCAAATTGACAGCTTTTTTAATTCTGTAATCTCCTTTAGTTCTTCAGGGAAATCTATTTTAAATTCGTTACTGTAATTTTTAATGTCAACTTCTGGTAAAAACGTTGTTTTTAGTTCCATGGGTCTCTCGTCATTATCCCAATTAACAGCACAACCGTGACCAATTCCAAAAGAATGCTCATTACGATATTGGAAATTTATTAAATTCAGTTCATCGTCAAAAGGATTCGTTTCAGACAATTGCTTGTATGGTAAAAACTCCGTGCCGCTAATTGTAATTTCACCTTGAAAAATGGCTTTAGTATTGAGAAGTTCATTGCTAAATGAGAATTTCTTTTTAGGATGTTTTTCAGTATTTGCAAGTAAGATTTTTATGTATTTTCCATATCCAGTTTCATAAATCTTTTTGTAATAACAAGCTGCTTTTTTATTGTCGCTTTCATCCTCTTTAAATTGATACTCCTTTGATTCATCAATATTTATTTCATTCAAATCCAATTGAATGGTTTTGGGTTTTTGTTTCTCTCTTTTCCAAAGACGACCTAATAGCAGTTCTACCTTTTTATAGCCAACACTGTTTATTAATTCTGTTTGCTGTTCATTTTCTTTAAATCGTGCTCTATAAGTTCGTACGTCCAAACCACTTATTTCAAAGTTTTCCTTATTTAAGAACATTAAACCATTCTCGTAGTCTAAATATTGACTAATCGAATTAAATTGATGTTCGACAAACCATTTATAATCCTTCTCGTCAATTTCAATCTTTGCATTGATTGGTTTTAATTGCTGATATTTTGCAAAGTTGAAAGTAATATTAATGCTTTTTGTTTCCTTAGGAACACAAAAAGTCAAACCAAAATTGGTTGGAAAGTATTGATTAGCTTCTGAATACTCTGGTGTATTAACTTTTGGAGCTTTATTCTTTTTATTGGAATCCTCTTCATCGAAACTAATTTCAGGTTCATCATTTTTCTGTTGAGCGATTTCATCAACGGAATCTTCAATTTCAGCATTTGCATTCGCATCGTCATCATTTCCTTTGGAGTCTTTTTCTGGTTCCTCCGCTTCTTTTTCAGGAAATAAAATTCCAGAAAAGTAACGACTTAAAGGGTAATCTGAAATAATCTCTTCCTCTGCATTTGAAATAAAAACATCAGAACCTGGACCAATCAGGTTGTTTTTTATCGTGTCTCGAAAAATTAATCTTGGTTCATCTATATATCTACTCATCTTCCAAAAATGTCTTTTTTGTTACTTCTTTCTCTTGTATTGTTTCGGTTAACTTAGCTAATATTTCATCAGATAATTTATTTAAAGAATCGCTTACTTCGGACTTGTTTGAAGCAACATAATCCAATAAGTCATTTCCTAATATTCGCCCTGCCTGTTGCCTTATAGAATGGTCTTTTTTTGAATAAGTCTTGAATTTCTCAAATTCTGTAACAATTAGTTCATCATCTTGATTATTAGCTATACAGAAGTCCTTTATTGCTTCCAATGTTTTAATTCTCGGAAACCTTGTTTGAGAATTTTCATCAAAATACAATCTAAAAGTATTGAAGTTTATTTTATATGATTCATTGAAGAGTATATTATATAAGTTTTCAATTCCTTCAAACCTTATTTTTAACTTATTTAGGGTTTCTTTCCAACTCACAGAATATATATCAAACGAAGTCAATAAATTATCCGTGTCAAATATTTTCAATATTTTGTTAAACTCCTTAGGTGTTGTATTTTGATAAAATCTAATAATAGCGCCTTCATAAATTTCACCGATTGTTGTTTTTATTTGCTCTTTGTTTTCTACCAAAAATACACCTTTTGACGAATCAAATTTTTCAGTAGATGCATCAGAAAAAGTTATTTGATAAGTTGCTTTCCCTTTTGGCAAATCCACACTATCGTAAGGATTATTCTTAAAATTTTCGTTGTCTAAGTTGAAATTAAATATATCATCTAAATCTCTTTTCTTTGGCTCGATTACATATTGAAAATTAGATTTGAAAAATTTTAATCTATCTTGATGCGACAGTCTATTTATTTCTTCATTACGGTATGAGTCTTGAATTTTATCATATGATATTTCATCAATATTTCCGTAGCACAGCACTTCGCAGGTTCCTTTTACCGATTTTAGTTTGTTAAATAAATTAACATTATTCAAATAAGGGACAAGTACAGTCCTTTTTACAGTGTTTTTAGAGTCGTTTAGCCATTTGTCCAAATACTCTTTTTCATTATCAATTCTCTTCTCACTTATAAGTTGAATGTTTCTAATTCTCTCTCGCTTAATTTGACTTTGAATAGCATCAAAGCTCCTTTTCTCAACCAATAAAAATAAGCCACTTACTTCTTCTGATTTTGCTTTTATATAGTTCCATTTAAGATTATCTCTTCCCATAATTTGTGATATCTCTGAAAATATCTTGAAAATCTTATCCGTAAAACTCCGTATAGTTTCAGAATTGTAAATGTTCTTATCATAAAAGAAATCATTCAATTCTTCTTCAAAGCCATCGCTTTTGAAATAGTTTTCAAGCCTTTCCGTGTACTCTTGATAAATTCCTTGCGACAATTGTGAATTGGATACAATAATCCTGAAATAAAAGTTAGTGTATTTGAGTAGAAATAAAAGGTTTACGTTACTCTCATTTTTAATGCATTCTATTTCGTTTTTAAATTCAATGAGTTTTGAATAAAGTTCATCATTTTCTAATACTACTTTATGAGGAAGATTAGGCAATTCATTATTAGCAAGTTTAGATTCATCATTTGACCATAACCACTCAATAAAATCATTTGGTGTATTAGGTTTTTGTGTGCCAATCAATATGACATTCTTCACTTTGCCTAGATACTTTGCTTCTTGCAAAATGGAATCGAAACTATTTAAATATTTTGAATCTCCAATTACAACTATTTCATCAAATGTTTGGTTAGAATTGAGAAGGTATTTTTGGGCAGTTTCAAAATTATTACAACACTCAATTAAATAATTAAAAAATGGTAAGTCATTTCTTATTTTACCGTTTTTGTTTGTATATCGAATAGGTAAGTGTTTACTTTCTTTAAAAAACTTTTGGTCAGCTATTACAATTGTTCGTTTCTTAAAGTCTGTGATAAAAGGAAATTCATTTCCGAAATTTTCAGAAAGAAAATTAGAATAGTCTCCAATATTCTTAGCAGTATTTCTGCCATTTGACAAATTAGGGTTAATTTTGGTGTATTGTTTATCCTTTATGTAGAAATCATCTACGTGTTCGTTTTTTTCAGGGAACTTTAAATTAATTCGTGTTTTTTCACAATTCAATCCTTTTATTTCACAAACCCTTTTTTTTCCTCGATATTTAATAAAAATCAAATCCCCTTTTATCAGATTTGGTTTTGATTTTTCATAACTGAAATAGTTCTGATAAAGTTTGATTAGGACTAATGAATGGAATATTGAACAGTAGAAATTAGGTCTGTAATTATCTTCGGGTAAACCAATAAAAAAATCATTCTTATTCTCGTCTAAAATGTATTGATATATTAATTGGAAATTTACAAAATCAAAAGTTTGAAAGTTTTCAAATTTAACTTGAGTTATATCAAATTCAGTCGATTGATTTTCTTCTATCTCTTGAAGTATATGATTTAAGTAATTTTGAATTTTTCCCCTCATTTAATTTTTTCCTTGTTTAATATTTATGTAATACTTTCAATCTGTGTAAATGCAGCGGTGGCAAAAAACCAAATGTGCTGTAACGGTCTAGCTATTCGGAGTGCAGGTTTTCGAAGCACTTCACTTTCAAACCTGAACAGAGCCAATTCGTTTATTCATATTTTCTGTTTTTACGTCAATCGTCAAAGACAAATTTGCGGTGTTGCAACGAAGAACTGCGGTTGATTTATCCACTGAATCCCGCATTAAATATTGTTTTTGTTGTGGTGCGCTTTTTATTTATTGTCAAATTTTTATTCTGACTTATCCGAAAGTCCATCAAATTTTGCTTTAATTGTAGGATTTCCGTGGGTTAATTTTTTAATAGTCAAATCATCTGCTTTATTATTAGCCAATCGTAAATTGTTTTCCGAAGATACCAATGCATCTTTTGTTTTTTTCAGATGAATAATTGTTTTGTCAATTTCATCTATTGCATCTTTAAATTTGCGACTAGCTAAATCATAATTTCTTGCAAAACCCTCTTTAAACATGTTTATTTTTTCTTCAAAATTGGTAATATCCACGTTCTGATTTCTAATCAAATTTAGCTCTGCTTTGTATTGCATGGATTTCATTGCTGCATTACGAAGAAGTGTGATAATGGGAATGAAAAATTGAGGACGCACTACGTACATTTTGTTGAACTTATATGACACATCAACTATTCCTGTGTTAAAGAGTTCATTTTCCGATTCCAAAAGCGAAACTAAAACTGCATATTCACATTTTTTTTCTGTTCGGTCTTTGTCCAGTTTTGCAAAGAAATCATCATTCTTCTTTTTTGTAGCAGTTTCATCATTCTCATTCTTCATTTCGAACATAATTGAAATGATTTCATTACCTGCTTCATCTGTTTCTTTATAAACAAAATCACCTTTACTTCCGCCTCTTGAATCGTTATCTTTTTCAAAATAGGCATTTTGAAATGCAGTTGCTCGAAGTTTATTGAATTCAGATTCACAATGTTGTTCCAAACTTTCACCAACCATTTTTGTTGAAAGTTTCTGCTTAAAATCTTTTAACCGAGCAATTTCATCATCCTTCATTTTTATGGTTTCGTCTTTTACAACGAGCTTATTTGTAAACTGCTCTTTAATAGATTTTTCAAGTAATTGTTTTTCAGTCTCCTTTATTTTTAAATCATTAGCAAGATTATCACGCTCTTTCTCTATTTTCTTAATCGCTTCAGAAACTTCTAGCTTCTGCACTGTCTCTGCATTTTGAATTTTAGATTTCATTTCAGAGATTTCCAATTCTTTTTCAGCTAATTTTTTGGCAAGTTCGTTACTACTTTCAGCTTTTAATTCACTTAGTTCTTTATCCTTTTTCGACAATTCTTCATGTAATGAATTTCTTAAGTTAGCTTCTGCGAGTTTAACAGCATTTTCTTTATCGTTTTCAGCAAGTGCTAAACGATTCTCTATTTCTTCTTCGAATTGATGGTCTCGAACTTGTTTTAGTATATCAGCAAATCCAGCCTCATCAACTTTAAAAGCCTTATTACAGTTTGGGCAAATAATTTCGTTCATAATATGTCTGTTTTAAATACTTTACTACTAGTATACATGTGCACCTTTGGCAACTATATATGTCCGAATAAGGATGTATTGGTTGCATATTGGTAATTTTTATATTTCAAAAAATCTTGCTTTTGCTATTTGTTTTTGGGGAGAAAACAAACTCGTACTGTATTATCGTAATGAAGAGTAAATATATGGAATATTAAAATATTTCTGACTAATTACTATTCATTTTTTGCTTTCAATCCCTCATTATATTTTTTAATAACTTCATTTCAATTACCATATATTACCTTGTTTTCTGCAGTTTGATAATTTTATGGAAACAATTAGATTTAAATTGACATTAAACTCCAATTAAATTTTTCACTAACTTTAGCCTACCTAATTGCTTACTGTTAATTTCAATGACATTAAAAAGCCTCCAGTCACAAATCATATTGCTTTCCATTGGTGATTGGGAAAAGTTAATTACTCATTTTAAATATTCAAAAACGAACTAAACCTATGGGAATACTAGATTTCATATTTCGGAAAAAATCTTCTAAGATTAAAACAGATGTTGATTTTAAACCCATTTTAGGTGGAGATGGACTTAGTCCTCAATCAGCTTTAATTTTGAACTGTTCATCTATGGGTGTGGCTAGGCATCTAATAAATAAATTCATTTCTGATAGGCATGGTGAAATTAATATCGATTGGAAACCAAGCATCGAATATTTTGTAACCGCAGAAGGTATTCCTGAATTTAGCATAAGGGCGTATGGCATTAAATTAAATAATGAAGATGGTCATACCTATTATTTTGATGTATCACATCAGCATAGAAATGAAATGAAAATTGCAAAAATGATGGGATTAATTCCTGAACTGGATGAATAAAAATGTGTTTATACCATTATGAAAACATGCAAAGAATTAGTTGTTGAATTAATGAATTCATTGAGTAAATAAAGCTATAATTACTAATTAAAATTTAAAAAGTGGGATATTATGATTTTAGAACACTAGTGGGCATATTAGTTTCTTTAGGAATTGTCATCTATCTTATAATTGAATTTTCATCAGAAATCTTAGTTATTGGTGGGCTTGTTATCATTGGTTATATATTATATCTGGTAAAAAAAATGAATGAGTAAAAGATATCAATAAGCAAAAAAAAATTGTATGAGGGTGACAATATCATTCTAAGAATCTTATAATAACTATCAATAAAATAGATTTTCAATGAAAAATGACAAAGAATTAGTTATCGAATTCGCCAAGACTTGGAATAATTTAGACTCAAGTTATATCCGTGATTTATTAACTAAAGAATTTAATTACACATCACAATGGGTGTTTGATGAACTAAAGAACAAAGAAGATTATTTAGCATATCTTGATGGAAAGCTAAATACCATTAAATCAAGCGAAGGAGAGTTGATTGCTGAGGTTGGAATTTATAGAGACAAACATTGCTTAGTAATAAATCAAATTAATAATGGTAAAACACAAAAAGTAACCTTTTTAATTGAAACCAAAGATGGTGAGATATTAAGAGCTGATACTTGTATGATACCAACTCCACAAAGCATAGAGTTATTGGGCATCATACCTAAGTAATTAGGGAAAAACTGGAACAGACACAAAAGTATTTTTAATCAAGAGATATAGTTATAAATTAAAACAACAAGATATTCCAAACATATAAACTTTATAAGCAATATTAATAGACAATATTATAATAGAATATTGATTGATGTTTAAAAACAAAATTCAATACTTATGCTAAGCTCTTCTAGCTTGGTTTGGGTTAATTTTAATAACGAGTAAAATACCTTATGAATAAAATTGAAAAATTGTTCAATCAAGCCTTTTATTTACTAAACAGCAAAGACTTAACTCCAAACCATGAGAATTACTGTGCAAAATTAGAGACAGATTCTGATTATAGAAAAAATGGTGATTTTAATTTTTTGGCTAAAAATGAAAACGATTATACCAAAGCTATTGAACTTTTTAGTGAAGTGATTGAATTAAAACCCACACATATTATCTCTTTGGAGTATAGAGGAATTGCTAAAAAGGAATTGAAAGACTATGCTGGTGCTATACTAGACTACACAAAGGCTATTGAAATTGACCCAAATCATGAATCTGCTTATGATAAAAGAGGAACTGCTAAACAGGCATTAAAAGATTATGCTGGTGCTATACTAGACTACACAAAGGCGATTGAAATTACCCCAAATTATGTATTTGCTTATTATAACAGAGGAATTGCTAAATCTGAATTAGAAGATTATGCTGGTGCTATACTAGACTACTCGAAGTCTATTGAAATTGACCCAAACGATTCATTTTATTATAATAATAGAGGAAATGCTAAAAAGAAACTAAAAGACTATGATGGTGCTATATCAGATTACACAAAGGCAATTGAAATTGACCAATTCGATGAATCTTATTATTATAGCAGGGGAGTTGCTAAAAAGGCGCTAGAAGATTATAATGGTGCTATACTTGACTACACAAAGGCAATTGAACTTCACCCAAATAATGTACTTGCTTATAATGCCAGAGGGAATGCTAAAAGTGCATTAGAAGATGATGATGGCGCTATACTTGACTACACAAAGGCGATTGAAATTGACCCGAACGATGCTTATGCTTTTAATAACAGAGCAGTTGCTAAAGATAAATTAGAAGATTCTGATGGTGCTAAACTAGACTACATTAAGGCAAATAAAATCAACCCCCATTATTCAGTTCCTAGTCATCACTGGGGAATTGACGAAGAGGGGATAAATGATAATGATGATACTATATCCGATTCTATAAATGAAGGTGACGAGGATGAGGCTGCTTATTTTCGTAGCAAGGGTTATAATAAGTATAAATTAAAAGATTATGCTGGTGCTATATCAGACTGTACGGTGGCAATTGAAATTATACCAAACTATTCATATGCATATACAATCAGGGGATATGCTAAACAAGCAATAAAAGACTATGATGGTGCTATATCCGATTATACAAAGGCTATTAAATTTAGTCATAACAATGCTAGTGCTTATACAAATAGGGGAATTGCTAAAAAGGAATTAAAAGACTATGATGGTGCTATACTTGACTACACAAAGGCGATTGAAATTGACCCAAACTATGCATTTGCTTATGGTAATAGGGGAATTGTTAAATCTGAATTAGAAGATTACTATGGTGCTATATCAGATTATACAAAGGCTATTATAATTGAACCAGATGATTTCCTTGCAAACTGGAGCAGAGGGAATGCTAGAATTGAATTAAATGATTTTGATGGAGCTATATTAGATTATACAAAGGCAATTGAGATTCACCCAAACGATTCATTAGCCTATATTTTAAGGGGGGATGCTAAATTTGAATTAAATGATTATTATGGAGCTATATTAGATTACACAAAGGAGATTGAAATTAATCCAAACGTTTCTAAAACATATCATGACAGGGAGATTAATAAAGAATCAACAGATTATTATAATAATGTTATATCAGGTTGTACAAAGGCGATTGAAATTAACCCAAGCAATGCTAATGCTTATGCGAAAAGGGGAATTGCTAAATATAAATTAAATGATTTTTATGGAGCTATATCAGATTACACAAAGATTATTGAAATTAACATAAACAATGAAACAGCTTATTTTATCAGAGGAATTTTTAAACAAGAACTAAAAGATTATGCTGGTGCTATACTAGACTACACAAAAGCGATTGAAATTAACCCAAACGATGCATTTGCTTATAAAAATAGAGGATTCGCTAAAAAGTCATTGAAAAATTATGATAGTGCTATGTCCGATTGCACAAAAGCGATTGAAATTAACCCAAACGATGCTAGTGCTTATAACTACAGGGGACTTGTTAAAAAATCATTAAATGACTATTATGGTGCAATATCCGATTACACAGAGGCGATTGAAATTAACCCAGTCGATGCTAATGCTTATAACTACAGGGGACTTGTTAAGGGATTTCTAAATGATTATGATGGAGCTATATCCGATTACACAAAGGCTATTGAATTTAATCCAGACGTTGAGTCTTTTTATTATAACAGAGGACTTGCAAGAAAAGAAACCAGTGACCAAGTTGAATATATAAAAGATATTAGGGCAGCCAGTGAGAGAGGAAGTCCTAAAGCAGAGATGGAAATAGAAGATAATCCTGAAATCTTTAAAATGAGTAATAATGATTCGGGAGGATACCTATTGTTTTTTGATACAGAAACTACAGGTCTTCCTAAAGATTGGAATGCACCATTAAGCGATTTGTCAAACTGGTCAAGATTGGTTCAAATAGCTTGGATTCTCTATGATAATTCTGGCAATGAAATTAAAAGGAATGACCACATAATCAGACCAAGTGGATTTAAAATCCCATTTGAATCATCATCAATTCATGGAATTACGACTGAAAGAGCTAAGAATATTGGAGAAGATTTAGTTGTGGTTTTGAACGAATTTCATGAACAAGTAAAAAAAGCAGACACACTAGTTGCTCATAATATTTCATTTGACGAAAAAATTGTTGGTGCAGAATTCTTAAGAAATGGAATGACAAATCCAATTCAAGGGAAAAGCAAAATCTGCACAATGAAGAAGACAACAGACTATGTGGCTATTAATGGGAAGTATGGATACAAGTATCCAAAACTAAGTGAATTACATTACAAACTATTTGGATATAATTTTGAAGAAGCTCATAACGCTACTATTGACATTAATGCAACTGCAAGATGTTTTTGGGAATTAAAACGCATTGGTATATTATAGTAGTTAATATTAAAGGATATTGAAACATTTATAAATTTATAAAATAAGTATGCACAAACTATTTGATAGCACCGACTATATAGATTTTGGTCAAAATGAAGGTGAACAGTTTTATTGGATATACCGTTTAAACATAGACTATTTTGAATGGATTATAGAGAAAACTGATATTTGTTTCAGTAATCTGGAGCTTTTCAAACAATACGGAAATCCAATTAATGTTAATTTCAATATCCTATCTGAAAAGAAAAAGGAATTAGTAATTAATAAGTGTGAAAAACTATCGAAAAATAATTATTCTGGAAGAAGTAAATCTTATAATATCACTATAGGGGTTCTTGATGAAATATTGGAGGATGGGATTATTAAACTGAATGATTTAAATAAAAAAGAATACTTTTTTCCTGAAAAACTAATTGAGATAAATAGTGAAAAATTAAAACATTCCGTACCCTGTTCTAATTTAGATTTTAGTAAAAATAAAACTAGAAAAAACAGCTTTGGTTATTAGCATTCCCAACAGCCTAATTATATTTCAATGACATTAGAAGACCTTCCAGCGCATCTTAATTCACTAAACCAATCTGATTGGGATAAACTATTTTCATTAATTCAACCTATAGAATCACATAAAGGATATGATGGAGATTGGGAAGATACTGACAATATTCCTGCTGGCTTCAAACTAACAACAGAAAGTGAAGCTGATATAATTGGAGTTTTTCAAAATCGGATGTATGAACTTGATTTGGTTATTAACTTTAATTGGGGTCATTGGGATGAAGGTCGGAAATTAGTAAGGAGTGGGAAATATGATAATGTTGATACAATTACATTATTGAAATTACTTACTGCAATAATTAGGAATAACAGGTTTTGTGATGGTGCATTAGCAGCAGCATTTGGGGATGGAACGATTGAAAGAATATTGAAACAGTTGAAAAAAAATATTGAGCTGGGTTGAAACAAATACACCAATTAAAAATTTGTTATATAAATAAAAAGAGCACGGACATCACTACGCACTCTTGGGAAAGAATTTCAAGTAAAAACACACTTTCTAAAATATTAAATTACATATTGAATAAAATCATAATATAATTCAGTATAACTTTTTTCGAAATATTCACCCCACTTAAGATGTCCATAACGCTGCAGTGCTTCTTGTAGGGAAATACATATTATATTTTCATGGTTTTGGAAATGCAACCTAAGTTTTTCTGCTTCATTTTGCAGTTTTTCTCCTTGAAAAATGAATGGCAAATAAATATAGGCGTGAAATTCCTTGGGTTTTTTCGTTAGCGAGGACAATAAAGAGAATAAAACTTTACTTTCATTCACGGAAGAAGGATTTGCAATTAGAAGTATCCTTGAATCTACATTATCAATATAATTACAAATTAAAGATTGGGTTCTGGATGACCAATCCTCAAGGGATAGTGAAGTATCAAAACTTAATCCTTTTTCAAGAAAGAAGTCTTTTGCGCCAATAGCCATAGGACTCAATGAAATACAATTAAAATTATTACTTTGAATATCATTATTAATGATTGTAGATATAAATGGTAAACCAATTGTTGATAAAGTAAGTTGAGTGATGAATTTTCTTCTTTTCATAAAAAATTTTTACGAATAAGATTTTCAACATCAATCAGGAACGGATTTTTAAATTATGGAGGTAAAAGTTATTTTTAATGGTTTAATTAATACTGGTCAGAATGTAAACCTAAAATAGTAAGAATTATAAAATTGGGTATGTATTAGCCTGATATGTATTTATCAATACAAACAGCCAAATGCACCATATTTGTTGTTGGCAGTAGTAGTTTTATTTATTTTTATTCATTATAAAACCTAAAAATTCTTTTCCGAATGTAGTTGTCCTTTCACTTAAAATTCCATTTCCAGTCATCATTGCTTTAAGTCCACCTGTTTTATGGAAACCAGTCATTTTAAGGTCATCCCAAATTATGTTCAATAGTTCGTCCTGATTTTTCAATTCAGGAAATGCCTCAATTATAAGAGAATGTATGCTTCCGCTCATATAATTAGGTGGAGTCTTCCCTTTATTTTCAAACCAATTTCTTGGACTATCAATGAAGTCAAGAATTATAATATGCCAATCTGTGAACTTGTCAAGTTGATTCAAAAATATTTGGCTTTTTGTCTTATTTGGAGTATTACCTTTGGCAGTATTAAGAATTGCATTTCTAAAGGATTCTATTTTCTTCTTTTCGCTTGTCTTTAACGCAAAAGTTGTTGCTTGCAGAACTACATCAATAAATTGTTCATTTTCTACAAGTTCATTCAAGTCAATTTCTTTTCTATTTTCAAGTACTTTAAGTTTCTCAGCAATATCGTTCATCCATTCCGCTCGTCTTTTTTCAAGTGGTGGAGTCACAACAAGTCCAAATATTTCAGATGCTAAAGAACCGATAATTGATATAGTTCCAAGTCCACCTTTTGCGATTGAATAAGCAATGTCTTTTTTAGTTGTTTTATTCACTTTATCTGTCATTTAGACGTTTTCTTACAATTACTTACAACGGTTTGCTATCTAATGTGGTAGATTTCTACCGAGCACGAACTGTCATGTTTAATTAGCCGATGTTACCTCCCGTATTATATTCAGTTTCTATAACTTTTTTTAATCCTAGAATAGTTTTATCAATGAATCCTCCCTCAAACAATTCTTTCTTCAATACATCTTTTAATCGTAAGTCAAATCCAACTTCTGAAAAATCTCCCATTGGGATTGATATACTTAAAATATGTTGATATCCAGAGCCACTTCTGCCACCGCTTCCTTTTCTTATATTTTCAGTAAACAGGTTTTCTTTTTCTAGTATATTTTTTAATTTGTCCCCATATACAGTATTCATATTTCCATGTAATTCAAAAAATGCTTTAAATGTTCCATCGTATCTCAAACGTCCTAAATCAATCCAAAATCTAAATTTTTTAGCGATATCAATATTGTCCTGAATATCTTTACTTAGCTTAGAGAAGTCATCTTTTATTTGAAAGTGTTTTGATTTTGAAGAATCTTTTCTTGAATATGGAGGAAACCCCATATCATCAAAAATATTAAATATAACTCTTGATATGTGTTTTAATAAATCCATATCCTTCTGTTTAAAAATCTCGATATCAAGTTTATTTTCGTGAAACAATTTAAGTGCATCGTCCATTTCTTTTATTTTATTATTATCTCTGTAATACGAATTAACATTTGCAATATATTCTTTAAGAAAAAGTAAATGCATATCATTTGACTCAAGATAATAGTCAGTAAGGTTTTGCATTACTTTTTCAACTAGTTCTTTATGTAAGATATTAACAAATAGAATTCCCTTTTTTTCAAGTTTACTGTCTATTTTCATTGGATTAACTGACAAAACAACACCAAATTTCGAATCTGATTTTACTGCTTTCCAATAGTCAGTTAAATTATTATATAAGTCCGCAAATAATTTATTTTCAACTATTATCGCCCAGCTTGTATTATCAGAATCATCATTTTCCAATGATTCATCTTTTAAAACTAAATCAATTCGCCCTCCTTTAACTGTTGAAACCTCTCTATCAACAGTAAAATCAGTTTCAAATAATTCACGCTGTATCTCTTTACCGCTTTCTATTTCATATAAATCAAGTAGGCTATTAAGAAATAACCTATTAAATCCATGTTCCTCTTTTTCGTCAAAATAAAATGCTAACAAATTACTGTTAACATTCTCCCATTTGGGATATCCAGCAATTTCAATGAGGTTTCTACGTGTAAGCGAAGTTTCAGGTAAATCTGATATCAATTTACTTATCCAATCTAGATTCATTTGTGTTCGGTTTTTGTAATGATGGCAACTATATTATATTTGCTAACATTTTATAAACTTTATCCACCCATATATGGAAATAAATATTTAGTTTATTATTCTTTATAATTTCAAAAAATCCTGCTTTTGCTATTTGTTTTTGGGGAGTAAAAACAAACTCGTACTGTATATCATATGAAAAGTAAATATATGGAAATTTACGATATGATGTATTGACTTAGTTCTGCTGTGTATTATATTCTTTTACCATCGCCTTGTATGCCTTCCAGTACTTTTTAACAGTTGGAAGACTCAATCCAGATTCAATGGCAACAAGTTTTTGGGTTATTTTACCATCTTTTTTCTTCAGTATATCAATGGCATTTTTTATTCTTCGATTTGATTCCCTAACTATTGGTTCATTTTTAATTCCACATGTAATTATTCGTTTTTCATTGGCTTTTAAAGTTGAATGTTTTGACCAGAATGCACGCTGTTTTTGATACTGACTACTAACATCAAGTTCACCATTCATATACTTTTCCCAATTGGCATTAAATGAATTCATGACCTCTTTATCTCTTAGTGGTGGGTCACATATCTTTTTATTAATACTATAGATGAAGTTGAATATATGTTCTTTGATTCTTAAATCAATATGTTTGGGTGATTCAATATTCAGATAAATCATTTGTGATGATATTGCACCAATGAAATTATTTCTATTTCCCTTCTTTATCTTAGTATGACGGTATGGGAATAAGTTGATATGGATAATATCTTTTCCTTCACGGTCATAAACAGGCATGTTAGGGTCAGTAAATGATGATTCATCTAATTCTTGTTTGAATATTAGATTTTGCTTTCGTGCAGCATTATTCATAACATCATTTAGTGATGATGATTGAGAAAAGGTATACGCAGTGCTTATTATATCTTCTTTTATATACCCACTAGACATACCTTTTTTATCATTCCTAATAATACTATCAATCTCCAGTACAGTAGGTGATTCATTAATATAAATATCATAATCATATGGAACAATTGTATACCTAGTTAATGATTTACTACTCTTATCCAATCTACCATTGAAGTATTTAGTACTGATATAATCATACTTATAATTAAAATCATTATTGTCATTGATTGTATCAATCAATGCAATAATGTGCAGACCAATTTTACTGAGTGATAAATTACACGCTACTATCCAATCATACTTTTGAGTTATATTGGTTTTATATTCCAATGCCTGTTCTTTCGTACTAAAATCATCAATATCCAAAAACATGATATTATTAATGGTATTGCAATTAACAATTGATTTATAATGATTGAATCTGGCATTATAACATATTGCAGGTAATTGTAATTTCAAATCACTATACTGATTGTTTATACTACCATTAATATATTTAGGTGTAAGGAATGTATCAACATCAATATCGAATCCAAAATTATATTTTATCTTTTGTAATGAATCCCATAAATATGTTTGTCCCTGTACTATTGCACCTGAGATATCTGGGAAGGTATCCAATACAGTTCCATAAACTGGATGTAAGTCCTGACCACATTGATATTTTAATAATTCAAAATCTTCTAATTCATTAATCATATTTTCTAATTAGTGGAAAAGAAACCATATTATGGTTTCTTTTCATTAAACCTATTTACTACAACTTTAAGTTGATTGAACCATCTTCATCAATTTCCTGTAGCAACCTTCTTACTGACTCCCTAATGATTTCACTTACACTGATTCCTGTCTTCTTTCTGATATCTCTTAATTGAGTAATCATACTGTCATCCATTCGACAGTACAGGTGTTGTTTTTTAATTTCATAATTGGCTTTATACCCTTTTAAATCTTCCATTGTTTATTGTATTATATACAGTTATTTTTTGTCTGAGGTTTGTGCCCCAGTTGTATACATAAATACGCACATGATTGAAAAAACATCATGAGTTTCAAAAATTTAATTGATTGATAAAATTTAATTAAAGCGAACATATCCAAAATTCGGGATGAATGGATGTGTCGAAATGTTGGGAACAATAGTTTCTAAACAATTTGTAACATTTTTTAAATCTTCCTCATAATAACTATTTGATGGTATGAGGTCTATATCGGTGATTTTTTGACAGCATTCACACAGGCAATACTTTATTTCGAATCGAACAGAATAGTTTTTCAAACTCACTCGATAAAACTCTGCTGGCAAGCAAAGAGTCGGTACTTTAGGATTCCCTGTAGAAGTTGTTACCCATGCTTCTAACCCTTCTAGGGTCGTATGGTCAAGTAATAAATTGGTTTGCTTTTCAACAAAATTCAGAAAATCCACAACTAGTTTTTGAGGTTTTTCAAGTTTTCTTACACCATTAAATATCATAATATTAATCTTTTAATAATTACTATAATTTACTTACATCACAACAACTGTCGCAAATATTTTTCAAATTGACGCATAGCATCAACTCACGCTTAATATTGTGTTTTTAGTTATTTTCCAACCAAGAAATTGGTTGAGACGTTCAGTCCTTTTTGTGTGGAAAGTAATTCGAACGTCTGAGGCAAATATAAACCACCTATATCGAAAAATCAAGGATATTTATAATTTGGCATCTGAAATTCAAGCATTTAAAGGTTCTTAATTAAGAACTTTACATTCCTAACTAAAAAGATTTTTATCATGCTGAATATCTGTCATATAAAAAATCACCATTACTTATTATTGCCTATTTAGAATGATTCTAACTTTTAAAATATTTTAGTTGGGAAGGATGAAAAATATGATTTGGAACTTAAAAAACTGATTAACTAAGGTAAGATTCTAATAAACATTATCAAATCTTCAATTTTTGTATATTTGAGCTACACCAAATTAATCCTATATGTATTGTAAGGAATGTGGAACTCAAATTGATGATGATTCTAAGTTTTGTGTTAAATGTGGCACTAAACAGTCTTCACAACCAAACCAACCTGAAAGTAAAACAAAAAGAGATACAACTCAAATAAAGGATAGTTTAAAAAAAGTAATTAAGCCAATAACTAAAAAACCTGTACATCAAAAATCTCCACTTGATGAAAAATATGACAACTCATATAAAAGAGATAGTAGTCCAATTATTGTTGGAATATTATGGTGGATTCTGAGCTTTTTGTCATTAACCTACAGGGAAGAGGTTTGGAGTGATGATGATGGTACATTACTTGGAATTTTATTTTTCACATTACTAATATTTACAAACTGGGGATGGAGAATTGCAAAGGCTAAAAATCGAGATGAGTTAGGCTGGGCAATATTTGTATTTATTCTTTCACCATTAGCATTAATCATACTAGGGACTAAAAAGAAATTTCTCTACACTAGCTACTATCATTCACTAGATGATAAGGAGAAATCAAAAGAAACAAGCAATATTGCCATTTCGAAGATGAACGCTTATCTATATAACGAATCAATTATTTTTTCTTCTAAATCAATTGAACAAAATAAAGAAAATCCAACACCATATAAAACAAGGGGATATTGCAAATACTTAATGAAAGATTATAGTGGAGCATTGATTGATATGAATACATATATTGAACTAGCATCTGATGACATGGATGGATTCTATAAAAGGGGATTGATATATATCGAACTTGGGGAAAAGCAAAATGCTATCAATGATTTGAAATTAGCATCTGAAAATGGTAATGTTAGGGCACAATCAGAAATCGAAAAAATTAATATTTAGATTTATCTGTTAAAAGTAGGATTCTAAAAAAACAATCATGAATAAATCATTAACATTAATCCTCACTCTTATCATATTTTCTTTTGGCTGTGTACAAAGCCAAAATAAATCAGAATTCGAAAAAAATGGTGTTAAAATAAAGTTTACCACAACTCAGTTGGGAACGATTGAAGATGATAAATTTGAATTAATCCGTGATATGAATATTGATGGTGTTTTTGTTTTTATCCCAGATAAAAAATCAATTGTACTAAGACACAGCAATGGGAATGATGAATTGTTACCCATTAATAGTACAAAAGTAACAATGGAAGGAAATTACCTTTTTGAGTGCACCAAACAAAGGATTTTGTTTGTGAGTTCCTCCGAAAAAATGGTGACTTATTCAATTGAAGGTGATTCGACAATGTTTGTTTTTCCGCTTGATGCAAATGATGTAGAAAAGTTAAAAAAAATACTTCAGGAATTTAAACCTATTTAAATTGAAAATCAATAATTGCTTTACTCCATCCCATCAAAAAATTCATCCAGACGGTAGCCAAAACAATCAATCAAATTGAAGAGACTTATTAATGTAATGTTATCCCCATATTCGCCATGCTGTATATTTCTACGTGATACATGATGCTCAGTAAATTCATCTTGATTCTTTCCTTCAGAAAATCTCATTTCCCTCAACATATTTCCAATAGTAATTAATCGGTTTTTATTGTGGGATTCAATTTTCTCATGCTTGGTCTTACTCATAATACTTATTTTAAATATAAATACTGATTAGAAATATTTGCACCTAATGTGGTGCGTGAGGATGTACTTTAATTCAGTCAAACCATCCATGGATGGTGTTATAAATCAATTTAATTAGGAGAGGGAAGGGAAAGTAAAGTATGTAATTGGGCGTTATAACGGTAAAATATGAATATGTGGATAGTAAATCGGTTAATTACAGTCCCCACACGCAAAGCATTCCATTAATTTCGAATAATTATGCCGAGATAATAAATGATTATAATCCCTTAAAGAATTTTTCAAGCGAAATATCCAATACCTGAAGAACCTGTATCAATGAACTCATGGTAAAGTTTTCACCATTTTGAATTCTGGAGATAGTCACTTTGTTAAAATTATGTTCACGAGCAAAATTTTCGTAATTCTTCGTATGGGATTTCCTGTATTTCCTTATTCTCGCTCCAATTTCTTTAAGTATTAATTCTACATCCTTGGATGATGGTTTATCGGTCATAATAAATTATTTGAAACAAAAGTACGATAATACATAATAAAACATGTATTAATTACAGTATACATAATATATTATGTATATTTGCTTCATGGAAAAAGATAAACCCAGATTTATACAACTAGAGTTTTACACTGAATATGATATACCAAGTGATTATGTTGTTATCGTAGAAGTTTTAAATGATGTGCCTATTAATGCATTTATAGTTAAGGTTCCAGAACGATATACTTTTTTTCCTCGATTTCCTTTTATCAAAAATTGAATTAAACATAATATGAACTGTTCAAAAAACCCTATCAAAATTGACCACATGAAATCCCCATTTCATAAGGGTTTTGGATTTCAGTTTTGACTGTATAAAAAACATCAGATAATTAAACAACATTATATATGAAAAAGTATGCCATCTATCAACGTGTCTCGACAACTGACCAACAAACAAAATCCCAACAGGATGTACTAATTAGGTACGCTAAAGAAAAGGGATATAATTTCGATATTTATGATGAGGTTGAATCAACCAGAAAAACCAGACCCGTAAAACAAGCATTACTTCAAAAATTAAGAAATTTCGAATATTCGGGTGTCATCGTTTACAAAATTGATAGGTGGGCGAGAAGTTCGACAGAACTTATATTGGAAATAAAAGAATTGGTTGACAAAGGCATCACATTTATATCAGTTAGTGATAATCTCGATTTTTCTTCTGCTACTGGTCGGTTACACTTTCAAATCTTAGCGGTTTTTGCCGAATTTGAGAGAAGTCTAATTTCTGAACGCACAAAATTAGCGTTGCAGCGAAAAAAACAAATTTTAGAGAGAGAAGGCAAAAGTTTGGGACGCCCAGTTGGTTCAAAGGATAAGAAACCAAGACGCAAATCAGGTTATATTCTTCGTCATGCTCAAGATAAACAGAAAGCGGATGAAAAGCGTGGCAACCACAAACCGATTGAAGATTACCTAAACAAATAAGTACAATTAGTAAATAAATGTGGGTAAACAATTAGGGGTCTCTGAACCCCTATTTTTTTGGTCGCATCCTCCCCTGTTTTTCATTGGGGTAAATAAACGTCCCTTTGTTTAGTCATAATACAGATTTAATTCATATTGTTTTTAAATTAAAACAAATTGAACATAATACTGAATAATTAGCCTTAATTTTATAATGCAAAATGATTAAATATAACGAGTTTGCTTATTTCCCCATTAGGCAAATTGTATAGATTGAATATTTTGATGCAATTTCAATAATTAATAAAATACCTTATGGATAAAATTGAATTATTGTTCAATCAAGCCGTTTATTTACTTGACAGTAAAAATTTTGTTCAAGATTATAATTTCTATAATGAATTAGTAACAAACCCCACTTACAGAAAAAAAATACATTTCAATTATTTAGCTAAAGAAAAGAACGATTACATTAAAGCTATTGAACTTTTCACTGAAGTCATTGAATTGAAATCAACACATGCAATTTCATTCGATTTTAGAGGGGTTGCTAAATATATGTTGAAAGATTATGATGGAGCAATATCAGATTATACTAAGGCTATTGAAATTGACCCAAACTATGCATTTGCCTATTATAACAGAGGGAATGCTAAAAGGAAATTACTAGATTATGATGGAGCAATATCAGATTACACAAAGGCTATTGAAATTGACCCAAACTATGCATTTACCTATAATAAAAGAGGGGATATTAAGATAGAGATAAACGATTTTGAGGGTGCAATATTAGATTACACAAGAGCTATTCTGAATAACAAAAACGAGGGATGTTTTTATATAAAAAGTGGAAATGCTAAAAAGGCATTAAATGATTATTATGGTGCTATATCAGATTATAATAAAGCAATTGAATATGACCGAATAAACGAATTCATATACATCAACAGAGGGAATGCCAAAAAAGCTATACGTGATTATGATGGTGCTATAGTAGATTACACAAGAGCTATAAATATTAATCCAAACTATAATTTTTGTTATAAAAACAGAGGGGATGCTAAAATGGCATTAAAAGATTATGATGGTGCCATATCAGATTATACTAAGGCTATCGAAATGAAGCAAAATGAGTTTACCTGTATACATCCTCGAGGTGGCACTCTATACTTGTTAAAAGATTATGATGGTAATAGTTTATATCTTAGTGATGCTATGTCAGACTTTTCTAAGGCTATTGAAATTGAACACGACTACGAAGAATGGCATACTAGTAGAGGGAATGCTAAAATGGCTTTAAAAGATTATGATGGTGCTATATCAGATTATACTATGGCTATTAGAAATCATGACACACTCGCTTATTATAATAGAGGAAGTGCTAAAAGGGCATTAAAAGATTATGATGGTGCCATAACAGATTATACAGAAGCAATTGAAGTTAAATCGTATGCATCTTTCTATAATAGCAGGGGAATAGCAAAAGAAGCATTAAAAGATTACGATGGTGCTATATCTGACTACACAACAGCTATCGAAGCTAATTCAGACTATTCATCTGCATATAATAATAGGGCAATTGTTAAAATGGCATTAAAAGATTACGATGGTGCCATAATTGACTGTACTGCTGCTATAAATATTGACCCAAGTTTTGAATTTGCATATAATATCAGAGCAAGAGCTAAGCAGAAACAGAAAGATTATAATGGTGCTATAGCAGATTACACAAAGGCTATTGAAACTGACCAAAAAGATAAACATATCCATTATACACGTGGCAGAGGTGGTGTCCTATGCCCGATAAAAGTTTTCGATGATGTTATATCGGATTATTCAGAGGATATTAAATCTGAACACGACTTAGTAGCTTATAATAACAGAGGAGTTGCTAAAGGCGAATTAAGAGATTATGATGGTGCTATAGCAGATTATACAAAGGCTATTGAAATTAACCCAAACTATGCTAATGCTTATTATAATAGAGGAATTGCTAAAAAGGCATTAAATGATAATAATGGTTATGAAGAAGATTTGGCTCTGTATTATAAAAAAATTGAAGCAAACAAATCTTCTCAGCTAGAAAAAAATAGTATTACAGATGCTCAAATAAAGTCTAAAATTGATGTTCAGCCAATTGAGAAACCTAAAGAAATGGTTAACAAAAAAGTTAAACTTAAAGAGAAACTACCCGAATCCATTAAGGAATTAAATAATGAAATATCTGATAATCTATTTGTTAATTATGAACTTACTATTTCCGAAAGTAAAGATAATTATACTGTTATTAGAATACCCCAGAAAGGGTGTATAGTTAGGACGCATAGATTTGGTAAATCAAAAAAACGTGGATGTAAAGAAGAATCATTTCAAAACTCAATTCAAAAACACTTTAGTACTCATTTCGTTGTTTTAGGTGATGTTCGTTTAAATACAGGTAAGGATACAAGACCATTTGAGCCAGATATTGCCATTATTGAGAAAAAAAAGGACAATAACATCCGTATTGATATTGAGATAGATGAACCCTACGCAGGTATTACAAGGCAACCAACGCATTGTAAAGGTGATAACTTAATGAGAGACAATTATTTCGTTGATAGAGGCTGGCTTGTGATAAGGTTTTCGGAATTTCAGGTTCATTCTCAAGAAAATGAATGTTTAAAATACATCGCTTCCATCATTAATACAATTGATTCTAACTATACTATCCCCAACGAACTGAATAAGCCAATTAACTTAAAGTCCGAGCCAGTTTGGGATATAGTACAAGCTCAGAAATGGGAGAAAGAAAAGTATAGGGAAAAGTATTTAAATCACGAATTTGGGGAAATAGTTGAAGAACCTGAAACAGTTGAACGTGGATTTAACCAACAAGAAATTAATGAAGAAAATCTCGTTGAACCCACTAAAATAGGTATAGCAGATAAAATTGAAAGTATTGGTTTTAATGAAACTAATGCGCATCCTAGAGATGAAAGAATTACATTTTACCCAGAACCTCATATTTATACTATCGATAACGTCCCTGTTCCATCAGCAAGCACCATAATATCTAAGTTTTTTCCAGAATTTGATTCTTTTCGTGCCGCGAACAATTTAAATCAAAATCATCTTTTACACGGATTGCTTCCCGAAGAGATTGTACAAACATGGAATCAACGTGGATTGGATGCAGCTAATCTTGGCACACACTTACATGAACAGATTGAGAAATATTATCTTAATCAACCTTATCATGAGACTGAAGAGTTTCATCTATTTAAGCAATTTGTTAGCGAACATCAATCAATCATTCCATATCGTTCGGAGTGGTGTATTTTTGATGATAAATACAATGTTGCTGGTACAATAGATTTAATTGCAAGAGATGGGAAAAACTTTCAAATATATGATTGGAAAAGGAGCAAAAAAGTTATCAATTCATATAATTATGAACCCATAAAAATTGATGATTGGGGAAAGTGCGGGGTAGGTAAACTCTCAGATATTCCAGACACAAGTTACAATCGTTATTGCCTTCAACAAAGTTTGTATCGATTTATACTTGAAAATAATTACAATATGAAAATTTCAAGAATGTATTTAGTTATTCTACATCCTGATTATGATAGGTACCATAAAGTAGAAACGCCATACTGGAAAGATAAAATAGAATATATTTTAAACACATTATAAAAATGTATAATGACAAAAATAGTCAGTTTTTACGGAAGGGGATTCTTCCCCAAAAACTATGAGGACATAAAAATTGAGCCACAGCAAATTACCGAGCCAACTTCATTATGGTTTTTGGACAATGTTAAGATATCAGATTTTCCTGAAGACTACATTGAATTTATAAGTTATTTTGGTGAGGGATTATTGGGAGATTGCGTTAGAATTTTTCCGATAAATTTCATTGATAATTTACTTCTTCCTTGGCGTGAGCAAACCAGTAAAAACAAATTCTTTAATGATTGTTCTGTAATATCACATGAACAATTATCAAAATCATTAATAATTGGCGATGGAGTAGATAATGAACAGTTTATTTATTATGATGGAAACTATTTTATTTATAATGTAGAAATTAAAGAGTTTGTTGTTAATGTTGGAGATAACATAAAAAATATATTTGAATGGTATGCCACAGGGCAATTTTATGACCCAATTGTGATAGATACATTTGTTCCATTTAAGTCAAGTAATGTTTCAGACCTTAACAGAATTATTGGTCGCTTCTTTTATGATTTTGAAAGGAAATATTGAGATTCATTATATTTCAACACGTCAAAAAAATAACATTTAAATACTAATTCAAAAGTAAATAAGAAATGAGCAAACAACCAAAACCAGATTCCAAGAAATATACTGATTTAATATCTGAGATTCAGAAGGGACAAATTAAAGTCCCTAAATTCCAAAGAAACTTTGTTTGGAGTTTGGAAAAAACAGCAAAATTACTGGATAGTATTTTAAAAAGTTATCCTATTGGAACATTTATCATGTGGGAAACAAATGAAAGATTAAATGATATTAAGAATATTGGAAATCTTGAACTTCCTCCTGTACCAGATGATATTAAGGTTCAATATGTTTTGGATGGACAGCAAAGAATAACTTCTCTTTATGCCGCATATTTAGGTGCAAAAATCCAAAAAGAAGGCGAAAAGAAAATAACAAACTATGGCGATATTTATGTTAATCTGGATGGTGATGTTGAAAATAACGATAATCAGGTAGTTGTATCTGAGCAACCCGAAGGAAGTTATATAACTCTCAATGAAGTTTTAAATTTCAATGAGAATCTTCTTGAGATTAAGGAGAATTTCAATGATGAACATTTTAAAAAAATACATCAATATTCCCAAACTTTTTCAACATATGATTTCTCAACAATTGTTTTACGCAAAGAGGATATCGATTCAGCAATTGAAGTTTTTACAAGAATAAATACTGGAGGGCAAACTTTAACACTTTTTGAAATCATGTCAGCAAAAACCTATGATGAGGAACAAGATTTTGACATGGAAGAGAGCTTTCAGGAATTATTAAAAGAATTGTCCGAAAGTAAATACGATACAATTTCAAGTTCAGTAATCCTTAGTGTACTAGGTCTTATCTTAAGCAAAAACAAAGAGTGTAAAAGAAAAGTCATACTTCAATTAGACAAACAAAATATCATTGACATTTGGGATGATGTTATATCTGCACTAAAAGATAGTATTGATTATTTTCGTTCAGTATACCGAATACCAGTTTCATCAATTCTGCCATATGATTCACTATTAGTTCCTTTTACGTATTTCTTTTATTTCCAGAAGGAAAAACCAAAAGGAGAGCAAATTAAATTTTTAGAAGAGTTCTACTGGAGAATGTCTTTATCCTTTAGATATTCAAGTTCAACTGAATCTAAATTAGCTCAAGACATTAAACGAATTGACAAAATATTAATTGGGACTAGACCAGATTATGATGACATTAAAGTTTATTTGAATTCACCAAAAGATTTAATTGAAACAAACTTTAGTGCTGGAAGTAGTTACTGCAAGGCTATTTTATGCCTTCTAGCATATAATGAACCAAAAGATTTTCAAGACAATGGAAAGGTAATACTTGATAATTCTTGGTTAAAAGTAGCAAATAGTAAAAACTACCATCATTTCTTTCCAAAAGCATACTTGAAGAAAAAGGGAATAAGAAATGAGAATAGTCTCGTAAATATAACTTTAGTTGGAGCTGATTTAAACAAACGAAAAATCAGAGCCAAAGCACCTTCTGTTTATATTCAGGACTTCTTAGATTTAAATGAAGAACTACCCAAATCAATAAAATCTCATTTGATTGAAAATATTGATGAATTTGGAATTTTAAGTGATGATTATGATGTTTTTATAGAAAAAAGGGCAAAAATTATTTTTAGAGAATTAAAAAACAGAATCGAACTAAAGCATAGGAAAAGTACCCAAGAAGAAGAAATCAAGGAATTAATTTTAGTAGGAGAAAATGAACATATTGAGTTCAAATCGACACTGCGATATGATATTAGAGAGGCAATAGTGAATAAGAAACTTGAATTTGTCATAGCAAAAACCATCTCAGCATTTCTAAATGCTGATGGAGGAACTCTTATAATTGGGGTTGATGATGATGGAAATACTTTAGGATTACAAAAAGATTATAACACCCTTGC
Source organism: Bacteroidales bacterium (assembly GCA_963675215.1). GTDB lineage: Bacteria > Bacteroidota > Bacteroidia > Bacteroidales. The sequence continues at coordinate 1,023,701 of OY775914.1, read as the reverse complement.
AAAAAAAGATAGTGATGGTTTTGAATTGCACTTAAGGCAACTAATTAAAAAATATCTAGGTGCAAACTTTGAAAAATACTTAAAAGTCGGATTCCCAAAAGTAGATGAAAATGAGATTTGTTTGATAAAAATTTCAAAATGTGGTAAGCCAGTTTTTATTAATTATGAAGGGAAAGAATTTTTCTTTGTTCGTAACGGAAATTCATCTCTGCCCCTAAATAGGCAAGAACAAAGTGAATATGAGAAATTACATTGGAATTAAAAAAAGCATATCAATTATCATCAATAAAAATTAATAGTTACTGCCTAAACAAATAATATATGACAATTAAAGATGCTATTTTAGAACTAGCAAAATCAAATATTAATGAAAATAATAATTGGTACAATTGGAGAAAAATCAATGAAGAAAAACTTCCGAATGAGATTTCTCTTCCAGACGGAAATCAGTATATAAAAAACATTGCTTTAAAGAATGAACTACATAAAAGTTGGACTTCTGCTTCGACTCAAGATAAAAAATACGAACTAATACATTATTATATTGCTGCATGGGGAGGGATTCATTCCAACAGTGAAGAAACACTAAACGAATACTCAATCCTACCCGCTGAAAGCCTAATCTCAAAAGGAAAAGAAGGAATCGCTTCATGGTCAAAAGCTATTTGCATTCATAATCCTAACGAATATGCAATTTTCGATGCCCGTGTTTCAGTTTCATTGAACTCATTGCAGATAATATATGATACAGAAGATAAATTAGTTTATCCAATTCTAACAAGTCAAAATAAAACTATCACTAAATGTAATAAATACATCAAGGACATAGCTAAATCAGAAAATTGGACTAAGTTAAATGAAGATACATTTTATAAAAATTATTTAACTCTACTGAAAGAGATAGCTTCTAAAACTAATACTTCAATTGCTACCATCGAGATGCTTCTTTTTGCGAAGGCAGAAGAACTTGTAGGAATTGCATATCCAAAACATGCAATTAATTCAGACCCTGAACAAGAAAAAGATACTAAGGATAATGCAACTATTGAATTAGATAATTTATCTAATGGAAATAGAAATAGAAGTTTGTATTCAATTACGTTTAATGGAGTACTTGAAACTGAAAAAATTAAGAAATCAGATATTGGTTTCTGTACAATTAAATTACTGGAAAAGCATAATTTAATAAATGAAACGACATTTAAATACCTCATGGAAAACAAATCATGCAGTCATAATTTGCTTAAGACAAGGGATGAAATATTAGATTATGAAATAAAGTACAATAGGTATAGAACAAATAATGAACCTGAAATTAATTTTAATGGCAAAGACTATTTCATTGCTAGAAATTGGGATAAGAAAAACACTCAAGTTTTTATTGATGAAATGAAAAAGAAGTTTGTTGATTTAGACTATGAAATACATGAATAAAAAAATTGCATTCACAATAAATAATGAAAAAATACATTAGTTTAATCCAAGAAATAAACGCATCAATTGATGAATTCAACACCTATTTAAAAGACGGGATTCCCTTACTTAATGAACGTGAATTGGATAATAAGGATTGCTATATGGATTTAACACATTTCGCATGGGAAAAAGAGAAAGAATGGTTAAATTCAGGAAAACGAGGCATTTACTTTATTTTTGGTGTTAATAATGAAAACCCTGACAATTTGGGTCTATACATCGGTAAATCATCCATGAATTCTTATTTCGGAAATCGATTTCATTCACATTTGTATCCATCAAAAAAGGAGGTTGGTCACTTTATGGGAAGTCCTACATTCAGCATGGAATTAATTAGTAATATTCCCATTGAGGAAGATAAGGTGTTTCTTGCACCAGCACTGGAAGAATTTTTGATTAAACGATTGAAAAATAAAGTGTATTTGATAAATAAAACAGGTAAATAAAGTATGAATTTAGAACTGAGATTTGGACAGCCCAATCCATATGATTTTGACACTATTCTTGACCAGTTTTCTGGAACTAAGATTAATTCATTTAGAACTTCAAGTATCCCTTTGGTTCAATTCTGGAAGGATACCGATAATAAATTAAATGAACTCTTCAACAAGTTAGATTTACATTCTGCTAATCCAGCATTATGTTTTGAATATCCAACGAAACCCCAAAAAGGGAAAGGCAAATCGTCAATGACAGATTTAATGATTTTGTCTCAAGATTTTAAGATTGCAATTGAAGCTAAGTTCACTGAGTATGCAAAAATGAAATCTGACCCGATTAGTAAGTGGAAAAGCAAGGGGAAAAATAAAGAAAACAAATTAAAAGTTCTTGACTATTGGACAAGTCTAATTGAACCTTTTTCAAACGGATATGATGACGATTCATTACTAAAGGTCAGCTATCAGTTTTATCATCGTACAGCTTCCGCTTGTAAAACTCAAGGGAAAGCATATGTTGTTTATCAGATTTTTTACGATAATGAAACTTATGAGTTTTTGGATGATTATAAACGTAAGTTGAAGGATTATGTCAGAATTTTAAATCCTAATGACAATCTTAGCTTCTACATTTGGGAGATTGAAGTGGTTCAAAAAATTAAGGACAATAAAAAAATTGACCCGTTTGGTGAAATGAGATTTCAAGATATTTATAAATTTACAAGAACTGATTTATACGGGATATAAAACTTTGTCTAGCTACTCCGTAACTTGCAACTAATCATGCAAGAGTGGCGTTATCACAAGTTAGAAAAACAACAAAATGGATTTCAACGATATAACAGATATTGAAAAGAACGGTTTTAGGGGCTTCAAAACTGTGGCGGAATTATGGAATGATAAAAGTTCTATTCCGAAAATCAAAGGTGTTTATTTAGTAATTGACCCAAATTGTAAAAGGACTGAATTTTTAACCACAGGTGTTGGTGGATTTTTTAAAGGAAAAGACCCAAATGTGCCGATTAGTAAACTGAAATTGAGTTTAGTACCTAATTCACTAGTGGTTTATATAGGGAAAGCAGGAAGTCTAACAGGACAGGCAACACTAAATTCTCGACTTGGACAGTATTTAAAATTTGGTCAAACTAAAAATGTTGGACATTGGGGCGGAAGATACATTTGGCAACTTAAAAAATATTCTGATTTAATTTTTTGTTGGAAACCAACACCAAATGATGACCCAAGAGAAATTGAAAAACAATTACTGAGTCAGTATATTAAAATTTTTGATAATAGACCATTTGCAAACTTGAAAGGATGAGACCAGATGAATATGAACATATAGTTGCTGAATATTTTGAGCAAAAGGGATACTCAACAAATGTTTCTCAATACTCGAATGATTATGGAGTTGATGTATTTGCAACAAAAGGAAAAATTAAAATAGCCATTCAAGCCAAAATGTTTGGAAATTCAGCAAGACCCATAAACAGACAAATGATTATGGAACTTCATGGAGCAAAAGATTATTTCAATTGCACAAAAGCAATTATGGCTACAAACGGACGAATAATAGATAATGCTTTAGAAGTTGCCAAGAAATTAGGAATAGAGGTGCTTGACATCCCTGCAATAAAAACCAACGTTAAATCACAAGTTAAAATGCAAAGTGGGGAATTTGAAACTATTTGGGAAAAGTATGTTATGCCACTTGAAGGAAAGACAATTAAAAGAGCAGACGGGAAGACTAATAAAATCTTGACAGTTGATTGGTCAGGGATTAAGCGAGTTACATCAAATGGACGAGAGCAGAAAATTAAGATTGAAATTTTCAAAAAAACAATTAATCACTTATTGAAAAATGGTTCAATAACAAGAAAATATATTAATGACGAATACCAATATAGAGCATCTTCAGGTATTGTATTAATATTATCGAACACTAGTAAATTTGAATTGACAAATAATCCTATTGGACTGAAAATGACATAAACGATTTTAATGTATGTAGTTAATGCTAGAATAGTCTTAACGTATCAAACTGCAAAGCCCCAACAACTCTGAATTATCAGCATGTGCCATCATATCCGCAAACACCATATCCTTCACATCACTCCAGCAAATAAATAAAACACTTGCCTTATCATCATTAATATCAACACCAACACTCCCAACAGCCTTAGCACCACAATCCAGAAATTTTATATTGATAATATCATTTTCAACATTTAAATCTAATATCTTAACCTTACCAAAAGTACTGGGAGTGACCATTAGAAATTCATTAGCTTTTGGGTAATCAATCTTGCCAGTTCGACTCATAAATATTTGAAGGTGATTAAACTGGTCAGGTGTATTAGTCATTTGGTTTATGAGGTCTTGGAGTTTGCTGTCATTAATATCATCAGTATTTTTCATGTCGTTTTAATATAAATACTATAGAATTAAATTATAATAAATGAAGTCCCGGGGGTATCCGTTAATTTTTTCAACCCCCTCCACCCCAAGCTATTATGGCTGCCTGTGAGGCGTGTGAAGGAGCACATCGCTTTTAAAATCTGGCATATATGAACAGATTTCGATAATCAAAATTTTATAAAAAATTATAAATTATTTTTTCTGGTTGCTGAAACGGGTTTTATAAAATTGGGAATGTCAATTTTTCTTGGGAAATATTTTCAATTTGGGAAATGTAATTGTTAGCTCTATGAAAAGCTAGGATTTTGCTAATAATTTTTTCTTTAAATCTTCAGAATTCATATACTCAGCATAAAACTTATACATAATTGCAGTATCTGCATGACCAGAAAAAGTTCGTGCTACGTCAATGCCATATTTAGCAATATTACGCTCAATAGCATATCTTCTGAATGCATGGCTTGAAATAGCACTTGACTTCAGTACTTCGACATATTTCATGCCACTCAACCTATTCTTATAAACTTTTACTGTTTCTTCTTTGAAGACTTCTACGGCAATTTTTCTCAGTACAACATTAAACCAATCATGATTTTGAAATGACCATAGATAGCTTCCCTCAGCCCTATAAATATAAGTTTTAATAATATCAATTACTGGTTTATCAACAATTATAATGGTACGTTCTTTGTTCTTTTTGTGTTCTACAAACCTTATATAAAGACAATCTGATTCAATTCGAATATTGTCTTTTTCAATGGTCAGAATCTCACCTATACGTAGACCAATTAAAATATTAACCCTAATTATATCAAGAACTACAGCTTCTGTTTCTGTCCTTGGCTTATGTTTTAACAGCCTACTAACACTTGTTTCATCAATATGCCATTTTGCACTGTATGCAGGTAGCTTAAGAAAAAAATCAATCTTAGGCAGATTTAGCTGTCCTGCAACATAATTTAAGAACCTTATCGCTGTTGTTTGGTAATTATAAATATGCGTAAGTGTAATGTTCTTGCCTTTAAGCATCGCAAACTGCTTGAATAAATTACCGTAAGTAACAACTGTTTCTTTACTGATAATTTCTTCAATGCTGTTATTTAGCAAATTAGTTTTATAATGAGCCTTGAATGTATTAAGTGCATATGAATATACCCTTTTACTTTTGGGTTTAATATTAAGTTGTTTGAGATACTGGCTGATATAGTATTCTATATCGAAAGTACTACAAACCAATTTATCATAAATCCTTAATTGACTCGCAGTTGGGAAAGTATTGTTGGCAACTGAAAACCGTCTTATATACTGCAATTTTTCATCTCGGAGGTTAAAAAGATTCTTTTGTATCATACCACCGAGGTTTCCATCGTTAAGTGCTTTAATTTGTTCTGCTGTAAGTACAACATCACAAGGAATATTATAACTTTCACCCTTACCAGATTTAGTGACATAATACCGTAGGTATGTTTTCTTATCTTTGCCTAGAGCAACAAATTTTAAAGTAAATTTTTTAATTTTCAAATCACAAAATTCAAACAAATTAATATACAGTTTCTATATGGTTTACCTAAAATATACAAATAATATACAGATATAGGAAAATAGACATGTTGATTATAATGTTTAATATCAACAATATAACAAACGTACAAAATATATTTAAATATATAAAATAAAATTAATAATTTTGCAGTTTGCAAAACGTAGATGGTAAAAATAGCTCATATTGAAGTTGGAGAGTTTCCAATACTGTTAGCCCCCATGGAGGATGTAAGTGATCCGCCATTCAGATATTTGTGTAAAATATTTGGGGCAGATATCATGTATACCGAATTTATTTCATCGGAGGGATTAATTCGGGATGCCGCAAAAAGTGTTAAGAAATTGGATTTTTCCGAATTTGAACGCCCGATTGGGATCCAAATTTTCGGTCACAACATTGATTCGATGATCAAAGCAACTCAGTATGCTGAATCGTCTGACCCCGATATTATCGATATCAATTATGGATGTCCTGTACGTAAAGTAGTTGCCAGAGGAGCAGGATCAGGGATCTTAAACGATATCCCGAAAATGGTGCAGATGACAGCTGCTGTGGTTAACGCAACCAAGTTACCTGTAACCGTAAAAACCCGTTTAGGCTATGACAACGACCACCGGCAAATTGTAGAAATTGCAGAGCGTTTGCAAGATGTTGGAATTAAAGCTTTAACCATTCATGGCCGGACCAGGACGATGAAATCTAGTGAAGCAGCTGAATGGGAGCTGATCAGAGATGTGAAAAACAATCCAAGGATGAAGATCCCAATTTTCGGCAATGGTGATGTAAAAGGTCCCGAAAGTGCTAAATATTTTAAAGATAATTTTAATGTTGACGGATTAATGATTGGAAGGGCGAGTTATGGAAATCCCTGGATTTTCAGAAATATTAAACACTTTCTTGAAACCGGAGAAATTTTACCTCAACCAGATATTTCAGAAAGGGTAAAAATTTGCAAATTACATTTAGAAAAATCTATTGAATGGAAAGGTGAACATAAAGGCATTATTGAAATCCGTAAACATTATGGAGACTATTTCAAGGGGATTCAACATTTCAAGGAATTTAAAATAAAACTTGTTAGTTTTGAAAACCCGAATGACATTTTTCAAACACTGAATGAGATAGATGAACACTACGGTGCTAACCCAACTGATCTAACACCTCTTGCTTAAGTTTATTGTATTCAAATAAGTTTAAGACTTCTTCAGTTAAATGCCAGCATTTGATTCCCAATTTTTCAGCAGGAGCAATATTTTGTATTGTATCATCGATAAACATAGTTTCTTTAGGATTAATTTTCATGTCATTTACCAAAAACTCATAAGCATCAGGATTGGGTTTTCTTTTCTTAATATCAAATGAAAAATAAGATTTCGCAAACAAGCCATCGAAAGATTTAAAATTTGTTAATTCTTGAAATTGTTTCAAGAAATGCGCATAATGAATTCTATTGGTATTACTGAAGAGAAATATTTGGTAATTTTTTTTGAGCTCATGAAGTAATTCTATTCTCCTGATGTCGAAGCCAATTAGCAATGAGCTCCATGCTACATCAATTTCTGTATCTGAAAAATTTAGTTTAGATAATTTTCTAATTTCATTACGAAACTCTTCAGGTGAGACCAAACCCATTTCCAGTCTTTCAAACAAATCATTTTGTTTTGCCTGAGAATACAATTGATCAAAATTTTGTATTCCAATTTTTGAGAAAGCTATCCTTGCCCGATTAAAATCAATATTATAAATCACACCACCAAAATCGAATATGATATTTTTAATTAATGTCATTGTAAATAAAATAAATTAAAAAAGTGCTTTATTAAAACATAAAAATATATAAATTTGCAATCGCTTTCAGTTCGGAAGCAAGTATATCATAATAAATATACTTTGGGCCTATAGCTCAGTTGGTTAGAGTAGTTGACTCATAATCAATTGGTCCCTGGTTCGAGTCCAGGTGGGCCCACGGAATAAACGGAATGCCTTTAGACAAGGGTGTTCCGTTTTTTTTATTCAGAAAACATTTTAACTGGACGAGAAGTTTCCGCCATTGGCGGATAAATATCCCGACGAGCGCAGCGATGGAGGGAAGTCCAGGTGGGACCACGGAATAAACGGAATACCATTATATTAGGGTGTTCCGTTTTTTGCCTTTGTCTTGAAAACAAACCCTTACAAAACGGCTAACATGCTCTTTCCCTAGCTGTTAGTTTATCTAATCTCCATCTCACTTAAAGTTTTATAGGTAATTAACCAATTCAAAAATAGGTAGATTACCTATTTTTTACGCGAATTCTTGCATTAATTTAGCAATATGATTTTTAAATAAAATTATTTACTTAACATAAAACGCTATAATAACTAAACTAAATACTAATAGAAAAATATAATTGATAGGATATGAGCAATGAGATATTAATTAGGTGTTTTTGTAGATAATAATTAGGGCTCTCACGTTTTGTGAATTTGGTTAATAGTTTTATTTTAATTGATTGGTTTAATGGGATTAAAGGCTGCCTTTTGGTTAGGGCAGCCTTTTTAATGTTAATAAAAGTTAAGTAAATATCCTCCCATAATTATTAGCTGTAAATTGCGTTGATTGTTCAAAAGCAGATTTAGCTTTTAATTATTGAAAAACACTATATTTGCACATTAAATCAAAAATGTATGAGAAAAATTGCAATACTTGTCGTATTCGTTTTATTAGGGATCAATACTTTTGCTCAGGAAGTTGATAATCTTTATGAAAAGAATTTTAACATTGGGTTGGATGTTTATAATAATTTTTGGATGGGCATTCCGGATAATGTTACTCAAAAAGGATTTAACTTGGGTTATAGTGTATATGGCATGTATAATCATCGACTAAAGAAGAGTCCTTTTAGCATCGCCGGTGGGTTAGGGATTTCTTCCATAAGTTTTGCCTCAAACGCAGTAATAAATGACGTAAAAGCAGAGGTGATCACACTCGATACCATCGCTAGTGGAATTAATTACGACCGTAGTAAACTAACTTTTTCATATCTTGATATTCCTCTCGAGCTTAGATATAAAAACACAAAAGGTTTCAGATTTGCAGTTGGAATAAAACTCGGATTCAGACTCGATAACCATACTACATATAAAGGGGATCGGCTTGACGGTTCAGGAATTCCAGTAGTAGAGAAAAAGAAAGACATTGTTTATACTGAAAAAATATTGGTTTCTTCCACTTTAAGAATTGGCTATAAATGGGCAAATTTAAATTTTAGCTATTCTTTATCTAAAATTTTCGAATTAGAAAGAGGACCTCAAATTCATCCTTTCTCAGTTGGATTTACTTTTATGCCTTTTTAATTGAACTGATCTGAGTCAATACATCTAAAATCTTATCCCATTGCCATTTATTTCAATAACTAATATTGAAATAAGTGGTTTGACAAGTTGAATTAATTAAAAGCATTAGAAATATAGCGCCAAATACATCATCCCAAATACACCGAGAAAAAATCCTGTATAGACTTGTAATTGAGTATGACTTTTGAGTTGCAAGCGAGCAAATCCAATCAACCCGGCAATGAAAATTGAAGTCATCACCCATAAAGGATTGCCAATAATTCCGGTGAATGACAGGCCAAGTAGCATCCCGATCACACCACCAGCAGCTATCATATGAATACTAATTTTCCAGAAAAAATTTATCACAAATGCCGCCATGCTTAAGACGGTAGCTCCAAATGTAAAAAAATGAAAAATTGGTGAAATTTGAACATTCTTCAATAAATAATAAGCCATCAAATAAAAAAGAATAGTAGTGATATAAGGAAATTTTCTTTCTTGCCTCGACAGTTGATGCAAGGATTTGATCATATTTCTACTCTTAAAAAACAGGATGACCATTACCGGGAAGATAAATGTGACAATAAAAATAAGCAGTAAAATTCGCAATTTACCTTCAGTTGGAATGATTAATGAAAAATATGCTTTGATATTAAACAGAATTAAAAAACCGTAAGTGGGTACTAGTAGAGGGTGAAATAAGTATGAAATTACTTTAGCAATTTTAGTTTGCATTTGCCTGGGTTTAACGCGCGTTATAATTCTTTACGTAAACGAGCCACCGGAATACTCAACTGCTCTCTGTATTTAGCAACAGTTCTTCTGGCAATCGCATACCCCTTTTCTTTAAGGATACCCGTTAGTTGCTCATCGGTAAGTGGCTTGCTTTTATTTTCAATATTAATACAATCCGTCAGGATCTTTTTAATTTCTCTGGTCGAAACTTCTTCCCCATCATCTCTCTGCATCGATTCCGAAAAGAAACTTTTAAGTAGAAAGGTACCAAAAGGTGTTTGCACATATTTACTATTGGCCACTCGTGATATGGTTGAAATGTCAAGGTTAACAATTTCGGCAATATCCTTCAAAATCATTGGGCGCAATTGCGTATCATCACCCGATAGGAAATACTCACGTTGGTATTCCATGATGGCATGCATGGTTACATACAAGGTGTTTTGTCTTTGTTTTATGGCATCGATAAACCATTTCGCAGAATCAATTTTTTGCTTTACAAACATAAATGCATCCTTCTGCTGCTTCGTTTTTTTGCTTTCAGAATATGTTTGTAACATATCGGTGTATGATCTGCTCAAACGTAATTCTGGTGCATTTCGGCTATTTAAACTTAACTCCAGCGTTCCATTATTATTAAAAATCATGAAATCAGGTAGGATATAATGATTTGTTTTTGAAGTCTCTCCCAATGAATTTCCTGGCTTCGGATTAAGTTTTAAAATTTCAGCAATTGCTTCTTTCAGTTCTTCCTCCGTTATATTCGCCTTTTTAATAATTTTTTCGTAGTGCTTTTTTGTAAATTCAGTGAAATATCTATTCAATATCAAGGTGGCAAGTTCGATGCTTCGATTTTCTTCCTTCCGGCCTAGTTGGATTAGCAAACACTCTTGCAAACTTCTCGCTCCGACCCCGGCCGGATCAAATTCCTGTATGATGCTAAGTAATCTCAGAATTTCCTCTTTGCTTGTATTAATATTTTGTGTGAATGCCAGATCATCAACCATGGCATTAATATCTCTTTGGAGGTAGCCGGAATCGTCAAGGTTACCAATGATATTACTTGCGATAATATGCTCTTCTTCATTTAGAATTCTATATCCAAGTTGCGAGAATAAAACATCATGGAAACTGGTACCGGAAACAAATGGCACTTCTCTGTGCTCATCATCGCTACTGCTATTATTTGCATTTAAGCGGTAAGAAGGGGTTTCGTCATCGTCAATATAATCGCTTAAATCAAACTCATCATCCTTGCTATCATATTCTTCAGCTTCAACATTTTCTTCACCATCAATATCATCTCGTTCGCTTAGTTCTTCGAGTTCATCACTTTCGGCAGTTTCATCAAGTGCCGGATTTTCTTCAATCTCTTGTTTAATACGCTGTTCAAGGGCAATAGAGGGTATCTGCAACAATTTCATCAACAGGATTTGTTGAGGAGATAGTTTCTGAAGTAATTTCTGCTGCAGTCGTTGATTTAACATTTAAATCACTTTTAATTGTGGTCTGTGCTTTTTTGATCTTTTACTAAGATACAAAAATCCTTCACTTTTAAGAATAAAATGATAATCCTGATCGTGATATAGAATTTTTATAAATTGTAATATAATTGAATTCCTTAAGTACAAAATGGTTTCATTTTTTGCCTAAGAAATTGAGACCATTTAAGTATTAAAATTCTGCACTTTGAGGTGCTCGTGGAAATGGGATCACATCCCTGATATTACCCATACCCGTTATAAATAACATTAAACGCTCAAAGCCCAATCCGTAACCACTATGAGGTACCGTACCAAATTTCCTGGTTTCCAAAAACCACCATAATTCTTCTTCCGGAATATTTAATTCTTTAATCCGTGCATACAGCTTATCATATTCTTCTTCACGTTGCGAACCACCAATAATTTCACCAATCTGTGGAAACAAAACATCCATGGCTCTTACGGTTTTGCCATCATCATTCTGCTTCATATAAAAAGCTTTTATTTCTTTCGGATAATCAACCAAAATAACCGGTTTTTTAAAATGTTTTTCAACCAAATATCTTTCGTGCTCCGATTGTAAATCTGCGCCCCATTCTTCAATCAAATATTGGAATTTTTTCTTTTTATTAGGTTTAGAGTCTTTCAGAATTTGAATGGCTTCGGTATAAGTCAGTCTAACAAAATCGTTAGTTGTAACAAATTTTAATTTTTCAATCAACTCCATCGAACGATCTTCTTCCTTTTTGTTTTTTTCTTCCTCAATCAGTCGATTACTCAAAAAAGTAAGATCTTCCATACAATGCTCGAGTGCATATTTTACTACATATTGCAGGTGTTCTTCTGCCAGATCCATGTTATCGTTAATATCATGAAAGGCTACTTCAGGTTCAAGCATCCAAAACTCGGCAAGGTGGCGTGAAGTATTTGAATTTTCGGCCCTGAAAGTAGGACCAAAAGTATAAACCTGCGACATGGCCAACGCAGCTAATTCAGCTTCCAGCTGACCGGATACGGTCAGATTGGTTGCTTTACCGAAAAAATCTTCTTTAAAATTAATGCTTCCATCTTCATTTTTAGGAAGCTTATTTAAATCGAGCGTAGTAACTTTAAACATTTCACCTGCACCTTCCGCGTCTGATCCTGTAATAATTGGCGCATGTATGTTACAATAACCTTTGTCGTTAAAAAATTTGTGATTCGCAAAAATCATGGCATGACGAATCCGCGTGATTGCACCAAAAGTATTTGTTCTAAATCTTAAATGTGCCTTTTCACGAAGAAATTCAAGTGAATGCTTTTTAGGTTGTAAAGGATAAGTATTGGGATCGGCCTCACCCAAGATATCAATGTGGGTAGCATTAACCTCTACACTTTGGCCTGCACCCTGCGATTGATTCAAAACCCCTTCTACAGATAAGGCTGCACCCGTGCTAATTCTGGCTAAAAAATCAGCATTATATTTTTCAAAATCAACAACAATCTGACAATTATTTAAACACGAGCCGTCATTTAATGCAATAAAAGCAACATTCTTACTAACACGTTTTGTTCTTACCCAGCCCTTAACAACCATCGTTGTGTTAAAAGCCTGGCTCTTTAATACTTCGTTGATTTTTGTTCTCTTCATTTCTTCTGAATTAAAATTTTTTACAAAAAAACGACATTTTCATTTATAATCCATACAATATTGTTATTAAAAACGCTTTATATTATTATACCTTTGTTGAACAATGGCAACGAAATTAGAAATTATTCCAATTAATAAATGGCTAAACTATGACAACCAACCTTTGGTGATTAGCGGTCCATGCAGCGCCGAGAATGAAGAACAGGTTATTTCTACTGCAAAAGAACTGGCTCAAATTAAAAACGTGAAGGTATATCGTGCCGGATTATGGAAGCCCAGAACCCGCCCAAATTATTTTGAAGGTGTGGGGTCAAAAGGACTGGTATGGTTACAAAATGCAAAGCAGGAAACCAATTTAAAAATTGCTGTTGAAGTGGCAAAACCAAAACATGTTGAAAAATGCCTTGCTCACGGAATTGACATTTTATGGATTGGAGCCAGAACCGTTGTAAACCCATTTTCAGTTCAGGAAATTGCTGAAGCATTAAAAGGAACAGATATCCCGGTATTGGTTAAAAATCCAATAAATCCTGATTTAAAGCTTTGGATGGGTGCTTTGGAAAGAGTAAATAAATCAGGTATAAAAAAATTAGCAGCCGTGCATCGTGGGTTTTATTCACTCAATCAGTCAATGTATCGCAATCCACCCATGTGGGAAATCCCGATAGAGCTTAAACGATTAATTCCAAATATCCCCATTTTGGTTGACCCAAGTCATATTTGTGGCAATACCGAATTATTAGCTGACATCGCCCAAAGAGGAATGGATTTGGAGATGGATGGTTTAATGATTGAATCGCATATTAAACCTTGGGCGGCACTGTCGGATGCTAAACAACAAATAGAGCCTAAAGCGCTCCAATTTCTGCTCGACAAATTAATTCTTCGAAACACAAGAGGTACGAAGGCATTTGAAAATAAATTAACAAAATTTCGAACTCAAATTGACGAAATTGATGAGGAATTACTTGAAATATTAGGAAGACGAATAAAAATAGTTGATGAAATTGGGGAATATAAAAACAAGCACAAAATAACCATTCTACAACTAAAGCGTTGGAGTTATATTATTGAAGACCGGCTTAAAAAAGGGCTTAAACAAAATCTGGATCGAGATTTCTTACTCAAGTTATTGGAATTAATGCATGCTGAATCGATGCGGATTCAAACTGAGATTATGAATAAGAATTCAAAAAAATAGCTTACATCCACTTTCTGCGTTTAAAATAAATGATCATGGTTGTGGCAATTACAACCATCGATAAAATTACAACCCAAAAAGAATTTGGTTCACTCTGAAACGGTAAGCCAAGATTCATCCCATATAATCCGGTGATAAAAGTTAATGGGAGTAGAATAGATGAAACCATTGTTAGTACTTTCATGATTTCATTGATTTTATTGGCCTGGAGTGAGTCAAAGGTTTTTGAAAGACCATCAATTAGTTCTTCGTAATCTTCCGTCATATCCCACATACGTTGGTAATAATCGAGAATATTACCCCAATAATCTTCCATGTTTTCAGCAAAACCTTCAATCGATCCAGTTTCAAATTTATGAAATACCCGAAGCTGGGGTTTGAAAATGGTATTTAAAAGGATGATGTTTTTTCGGGTAACGGAAATATGCCCAATGGTTTTTTCTGCTTTTTTACTGAATAATTCCTGACTAATATAATCCAGTTCATTACCAACACGACGAATAATCATCAACGACTCGGTCATTAATTTTTCAAGTACCTTATACAACAGGGCATCACTAGTTCCAACTCCAAATTCTTCATTTCGTTCTCTTTGTTCTTTCGCCTCCAGAAACATATTATAAACCACCCAGTGCGATTGTCCGATGGTAATGATATAGTCTTCGCCCCAAAATATTTTCACTTCCTTGGTGTGCAAAAAAGTTCCATTCTTGTCGAAAGTCGGAAAATGCAGGATCATGAAATAATAATCGTCGTAAATATCAATTTTTGATCGCTGATTACCAGTTCTGCAATCTTCGATATCCAGTGGGTGGAAATAGAAATTATCTTTTAAATAGGTAAGGTTTTCATCCGTGGGATTAAGAATGTGATGCCATTTTAACGTTCCAATTTTGATGGTTTCAATCATATTCCCTCCTTTTTTAAGCTATGAAAACTGTTTTTTACATTCCTTTGACTGGTTTTTGGTGGGTCAAAAGTACGGAAATTAATTTTAAAAATTAAGGCAGGAAATAAAAATTGGATTAAGAATCGTTAAAAAATCGCTAACGGTAACTATTTTTTTTCCATTTGAGACTTGTGATCAGATGTTCGATGTCTTCTTTTATAAAACTGATTACAGGTGCTAAAGAATCGTTATTGGGTGCAACATTAAAGTATAAAGCACCCCTTAAAAAATGTTGTATGCTGTCGGTCACAAAAAACTGATACGGTGACGCCGCACTTAATCCACTAATTTCAAAGATCAAACCATAAACACTATCTTGTTCATTAATAATAAGACGGTTATCGATAGATGAAGCTTTTGATATATGCTTGTAAGCCATCGCATGCGTATCCTCCATGTAGGCTGATAAATTTTCATTTACATCTTTATAACTCAAATGCAGGCTGCCACTAAATTGCGGAAAATCAACATTTATCCAATAAGGTTGATCTGGGGATTGTTTATCAGGAGTAATAATTGCATAAGTCGGATATTCAAACATGAACGGAAAACTCGTATCAAAAGCCTGATAAGACTTTTCAGGAAGATCGATTCTGAAATAGCCTCTGGGTTTGGGCATATAATCCGAATTGCAAGCAATGAATGCAAATGACGATAAGGTTATGTACACGAATAGAATAGCTTTATTCTGATGTTTCATATCATTATCTATCAATAATTACTTTAATTTGTTTAATCCTTCGATTATCAACATCCGTTACAATAAAATCAAACTTATCAAACCTAACACTTTGATTAACATCCGGAATTTCTCCTGTTAACTCAAGTACCAGGCCGGCAAGTGAATCCGATTCTCCCTTCACCTCATCAAAAATATTTTCATCCTCTTCAATAATTCTACAAAAATCAATTAAAGTTGTTTTGCCTTCAAACATATAGGTGTGATCATCAATCTTATCAAATGAAATTTCATCTTCCATGATATCAAATTCATCGCTGATGTCGCCCACAATTTCCTCAATAACATCCTCTAAAGTTACAATTCCTGAAGTTCCCCCATACTCATCAACAACAATTGCCAGGTGAACTTTCTTCTCCTGAAATTCTTTTAAAAGGTCGTTGATTTTTTTATTTTCGGGGATAAAAAATGCGGGGCGTACAAGTTCCTGCCACTTAAAGTTTTCACTTTCATTAAGGTGAGCTAATAAATCTTTAACGTATAAAATTCCCTCAATATTATCAAAAGTGTCTTTATAAACAGGCATTCTGGAATAACCCGATTCAAGAATTACCTGTTGCAAAACATCAAAACTAATAAGCAAATCAACCGCTGTTACTTCCGTACGCGATTTCATAATTTCTTTAACATCAATATCACCAAATCGCACGATTCCCTGTAAAATCTTGCGCTCTTTTTCACCCTCATCATCGGTCGTAATTTCAATGGCATCAGAAAGCTCACTTCTGGATAATTGATGGCCTTTACCTGAAATACGTTTATCAATTACAGATGTTGACTTGATAAGGGCCGTACTTAATGGATAAAAAACCTTAATCAATACCTTTAAGGGTTTTACCATTAAATGACAAAACAGGATAGCCTTTTGTGTGGCATAAATCTTTGGCATAATTTCACCCACCGTTAAAATAAGGCTGGTAATAACCACTGCTTGAATAACAAATGCAATAATTGGATATTCAACCAAATTAAACATTAAGGTTAATAGGTAGGTTGATAAAATGACAATTGAAACATTAATAAAATTGTTAGCGATTAAGATGGTTGCCAGCAAACGTTTAGGGATATCTGTTAACGACAAAACCAATTCATCTTTATTGGTGCCACTTTGTTTAAGGGTATTCATTTCAATAGGTCCTAATGAGAAAAAGGCAATCTCCGACCCTGAAACCATAGCCGAAAAAAACAATAAAATGAAAAGGATTAACAAACCAATAAGAGCTTCTAAACTAAAAGGATTTAATAGTGAACTAAGAATGATCATTGATAGTTTATAAGTATTATTTTTTAGGCCATTTAATGATTACTACTTGTGTTACAACGGCAAAGGTATAAAAAAATACACCTATAAAAAAAATTGGTGCTTATTGCAATTAAACAATTTTAGGAAAAGAAAGCTCATGAAATAAATTTTCATGAGCTTCTTGCTATTAAACTTTAATTGTAAGGGATTTTCTTGCGAATTTCCTTCTTTAGAATGGTAAATCATCTTCAGGGGCGGGAATATCGACCTCAGGAACTTTTTCATTTGATTTCTGTGTTTGAGAATCATCTCTTCTTCCGCCTAACATGGTCATATTATCTGCATAAATTTCGGTGATATATCTTTTATTTCCATCTTTATCATCCCATGCCCTGGTTTTAATTTTACCCTCAATATAAACCTGATTTCCTTTTGATAAATACTTTTCGGCAACATCGGCCAATCCGCGCCATAAAACCACATTATGCCATTCGGTTTGGTCAACCTTATTGCCCTCTTTATCTTTGTAACTTTCGGTTGTGGCAACCGAAAAACTTACTTTTTTTACACCATTTTCAAAGGTAAAAGTTTCTGGGTCTTTACCCAGATTTCCAATTAAGATAACTTTATTAATTCCTGCCATAATTAAAAAATTTTTGGTTAAACAAAGGTACGATTAAAAATCGCTTTCTTACTTTTTCTTTTATCCACAATTGTAAATTTTGTCCCATAAATTACTTAAAAATCATTGCTTAAATCATACTTTTTAAGATGGTTCTCAATTAATTTTGGCACCGGATATTTATATAATTCGGTAAGGTTTAACGAGATTAAATTTTTATGATTTTTATACTCGAAATCCGCGCCAACATTAATCTCTATAAAATAAGCTTTGATGCTTCGATGGGTTAATTGATGTTTAACTGGCCCTGATATTTTAAGTGAGCCATTGTCAATATTTGATAAATTAAATTTTTTTTTAAAATCCGTAATGAGGTCGTTAATTTCTATTTTCTTTTCGGTTTCAATTCCCGGAAAATCATACATATTTTTCCAAATGGCATTTGATTTGCGTTGATTTAAATACAGAATTTTTTCGTTTTTTAAAGACTGCTTAATTACAAAATAATATAAATAAATCTGCTTGGGTTTTTTCAATTTGGTCTTCACCGGAAGCAATTCAATTTTATCATTAGCTAAGGCGTAGCAATTTTCTTTCAAAATGCAATCATTACAATCGGGAGATATTGGCTTACAAACCATGGCACCTAATTCCATAATGGCTTGATTAAAATTCCCTGGGTCATCTTCAATAAATATGGTTTTCAGGTTTTCATTGATTATTTTTAAACCTATGGTCGAATTTACAGCTTCATCAATCCCAAATAATCTGCTAACTACCCTACTCACATTCCCATCCACAACAGAATAAGGAGCCGAAAAAGAAATCGATGCAATTGCCGCAGCGGTATAAGGGCCGATCCCTTTCAATTTTAAGATATCCTCATGGTTTGAAGGGAAAATGCCCTTTTGTGTCTCACATATCATCCGTGCAGTTGTATGCATATTTCTCGCCCTTGAGTAATATCCCAGCCCCTGCCAGTGTTTTAGCACTTCTTCTTCAGTAGCTTTGGCCAATGACTTAATATTAGGAAATGCACTTACAAACTTTAAATAATATGGAAGGCCCTGGTCAACGCGGGTTTGTTGCAGTATAATTTCAGACACCCAAATAAGGTATGGGTCTTTTGTTTCACGCCAGGGTAAATCTCTTTTTTCTCTCTCATACCACGCAATTAATTTTCTACCTGCTTTTTTGTCCATAAGCGAACAAATTTATATAGAGAACATTAGAAATAAAATTTTTAATTAAGTTTTATATTATTTTAAAAAAAGATTATCTTTGCTGCCCGAATTAATAAATTTAATATCAAATCATTAAAAAATAATTTGTAATGACAAAAGCAGAAATCGTAGCAGAAATTGCTAATAAAACAGGTATTGAAAAAGTTGCAGTTCAGGCAACAGTTGAAGCTTTTATGGAGGCAGTTAAGGATTCAATGGTAAAAGGCGAAAATGTTTATTTAAGAGGTTTTGGTAGCTTCACAATCAAAAGAAGAGCTGAAAAAACTGGTCGAAATATTTCAAAAAATACTACAATTATTATCCCAGCGCATAATATCCCATCTTTCAAACCAGCGAAAACATTTGTTAGTCAAGTTAAAACAAGCGTTAAATAATTTAAACCCAAAATATTATGCCAAGCGGTAAAAAGAGAAAAAGACATAAAATGTCAACCCATAAACGAAAAAAGCGTTTAAGGAAAAACAGACATAAAAAGAAATAGACCATTCTTTTTTCTAATCACATGAGTTTTTCCAAACTCATGTGATTAATATTTTTATACCTGAGATAGCTACTCCTCACTTAAACAATCAGTGATATTTATCATTGGTTGATCTAAATTTAAAATATTCATAAAGTGAATAAGGAATTAATTATTAATTCAAGTTCTACAGAGGTTGAGATAGCGTTGTTGGAGGATAAATTCCTTGTTGAACTGCACAAAGAGAGGAACAACAATAATTATTCTGTTGGCGATGTTTATTTAGGCCGTGTTAAGAAAATTATGCCCGGGCTTAACGCTGCATTTGTGGATGTTGGTTACGAGAAAGATGCATTTTTACATTACCTCGATCTTGGGCCTCAAGTTAAAAGCTTAATTAAATACACCAAGGCTGGATTATCGTCAAATACTGGTGAAGTGCCTGTAATGAGTCAATTTGACTTAGAGCCTGACATTGATAAAACAGGCAAGATTACCCAGGTTCTTGCATCAAATCAACAAATTTTAATTCAAATTGCCAAAGAACCCATCTCAACCAAGGGGCCACGGATTTCATCAGAAATATCTTTTGCAGGACGATTTTTGGTTTTAGTGCCATTTTCAAATCGGATTTCAATTTCTCAGAAAATTAAAAGCATTGATGAGCGAAATCGATTAAAAAGATTGATTCAAAGTATCAAACCAAATAATTTCGGGGTAATCATACGTACCGTTGCCGAAAACAAAAAGGTGGCCGAGCTAGATACTGATCTGCGTGATTTAGTAAAAAAATGGGATCTTTTAACAAAAAAAATTGCCACAGCTAAGGCGCCCAAAAAAATTATTAGCGAACTTGATCGCACCTCGGCGATTTTAAGAGATTTGATGAACGAATCTTTTAACAATATCCACATCAACGATGCCGGATTATTTGAAGATATAAAAAGTTACATTCACACAATTGCTCCCGACAAGGAAGACATTGTGAAACTTTACAAAGGAACCAAACCTATTTTTGAGCAAATGGGTATTGATAAACAAATCAAGAGTTCTTTTGGAAAAACAGTGACCATAAAAAGTGGCGTTTATTTAATTATCGAACATACCGAAGCACTCCATGTTATCGATGTAAACAGTGGTCATAGGGTTAAAAAAGAAAATAGCCAGGAAATTAATGCCCTGGAAGTTAATCTGGAATCGGCCATTGAAATTGCACGACAGCTCAGGTTAAGAGATATGGGTGGAATTATTGTGGTTGATTTTATTGATATGCATGATGGGAAAAACCGCCGGGCTTTGTATCAAAAACTAAAGGACGAAATGGCCAGAGATCATGCAAAGCACACCATTTTGCCGCCAAGCAAATTTGGTTTGGTACAGATCACTCGGCAAAGGGTAAGGCCCGAAATGAATATCAACATCCTAGAAAAATGTCCTGTTTGTGCAGGTAGTGGTGAAATTAAGCCAAGCATTATCATTATTGATGAGATCGAAAATAACATCCGGTATTTATTACACGATCAAAATGAAAAAAGCTTAAAAGTAAGTATGCATCCTTTTGTTCATGCCTACTTAACACAAGGATTGATTTCTATAAAAAGGAAATGGAATTGGAAATTTAAAAAAAGAATCAAGCTACAATCAATGCCTTCTTACAATTTCCTCGAATATCACTTCTTTAATGATCAGGGTGAAGAAATTAAGATCTAAGTAAAAATTACATTTTTCCTGTTAATTTTTCAAATCAGTCGATATATTCAATTATTTCAACAGCAATTTTTCTATTTTTGCAAGCATGGAAACAGTAGTAAGCGGAATACGGCCAACCGGTAATTTACATTTAGGTAATTATTTTGGGGCAGTTAAAAATTTTTTACGGATGCAGGAAGAAAACAATTGTTTTTTCTTCATTGCCGACTATCACTCATTAACCACTCACCCAACCCCCGAAGACTTACACGGAAATGTAAAGAAAGTTTTGGTTGAATACCTGGCGATGGGTTTGGACCCTGAGAAATCAACAATATATGTACAAAGTGATGTTCCTGAGGTAATTGAATTGTATCTGCTTTTAAACATGAATGCTTATATTGGTGAACTTACACGTGTAACCTCTTTTAAAGATAAGGTGAGACAGCAACCCAATAATGTGAATGCAGGATTGCTTACTTATCCTACTTTAATGGCTGCTGATGTAATTATCCATAAAGCTGCAAAAGTACCGGTTGGAAAAGACCAGGAACAGAACTTGGAGATGATGCGAACTTTCGCACGACGTTTCAATCACATGTATAAAGTAGATTATTTCCCACTGCCAACGGCTTATAATTTTGGCGAAGCATTAGTGAAAATTCCCGGGCTTAATGGATCGGGTAAAATGGGGAAATCAGAAGGAGAAGGCAATGCTATTTTCTTTGCCGACGACCCAAAAATTATTCATAAAAAGGTAATGAAAGCTGTTACCGATAGTGGGCCCACAGAGCCAAATCAGGTTAAACCTGACGCTATTCAAAATTTGTTTTCATTAATGAAAATAGTTTCTACAGACGATACCTTGAAATTTTTTGAGGATGCTTATAATAATTGCCAAATCAGATATGGCGATTTTAAAAAGCAATTATCAGAAGACATGATTAAATTCACAGCTCCATTCCTTGATAAAATAAAAGAATTATCTTCGGATAACGATTATTTACAAAAGGTTGCAACCACGGGTGCTGAAAAAGCACGTGAGAGCGCAGCAGTTACCATTAAAGAAATCAGAGAAATTATTGGTTTCAGGAAGTTTTAAAATGTCGAAAGATAAAAGCTACAGCACAGAGATTATACCTGAAAAGGCCATTTTAATTGGCCTTGTTAGCAGAACTAACAGTCAGGAAAGGCTCAAGGAATACCTTGACGAATTGGCATTTTTGATTGATACGGCCGGAGGAATTCCTGATAAACGATTTACACAAACAGTAGATGTTCCTAATCCTAAAACTTTTGTAGGTACAGGTAAATTAACTGAAATTGCAGCCTATATCGAAGAACATGAAATTGACATGGCTGTTTTTGACGACGAACTATCGCCCTCTCAACTTCGAAATATTGAAAAAGAGTTGAAGTGCAAAATTCTGGATAGAACCAACTTAATCCTCGACATTTTTGCCAAAAGGGCTCGAACTGCACATGCTCGGACTCAGGTTGAATTGGCGCAATACCAGTACCTCTTGCCTCGCCTCACAGGTCTATGGACTCACCTGGAGCGTCAGCGTGGGGGAATTGGATTACGTGGGCCTGGTGAAACAGAAATTGAAACCGACCGTCGGATTATCCGCGATAAAATTTCTTTATTAAAAAAGAGATTGATCCAAATTGATAAACAAAAAACTACACAACGTAAAAACCGTGAAAGTCTGATAAGGGTTGCCTTAGTAGGTTATACCAATGTCGGTAAATCAACCATCATGAATTTGCTAGCCAAATCAGAAGTTTTTGCGGAAAACAAACTATTTGCCACCCTCGATACTACGGTTAGAAAAGTGGTAATTGACAATCTCCCATTCTTGCTTACAGACACTGTTGGTTTTATTCGAAAGCTTCCTCACGGTTTGGTCGAATCATTTAAATCGACTCTCGACGAAGTAAGGGAAGCAGATATTTTAATTCATGTAGTGGATATTTCACACCCAGATTTCGAAGAACAAATCCACATTGTCAATGAAACCCTGGCCGAAATTGAAGTGATTGATAAACCTACTATTTTAGTTTTTAATAAGATTGATGCCTTTACTTTTATTGAAAAAGAAGAAGACGATTTAACACCATCTACCAAAGAAAACATAAATCTTGAAGAATTAAAAAAATCATGGATGGCAAAAATAAATACGCCTTGTTTATTTATTTCGGCTAAGCAAAAAGAAAATTATCCTGATTTCAAAGATTTGATTTATAAGCATGTAAAAGAGATGCATGCGAAGCGCTATCCTTATAATAACTTCCTTTACTAATTTGTCAATTAGTTAATGTGCTGATGTGATAATTAAATTGTCAATTTATAACTTTCGATGTTAAATGTTCAATAGAAGATTCCTTAAAATCTCATCTGTTTAAATAGATAATTCGACTTGAAGGATTTTGATTTAAGAAAACTCGTACAGAAAAACTAGACTAAAGTATTTAGATTCATTTACTTGATATTATTTTATTAATTTAGTCAATCATCTCGGTAATATTTCATCACAATTGTGTTTATTCCTGATAATTAATAATATAATGGAATTTAAAGAAAACCTAAGTCGGATATCGATGTCAAAAAATAAAATGACAGCTTCATATGATTTTAGTGAAATATATAAAATCTTGATCGATAAAATAATCCCTGATAAGACCAAGAATGAAATTAATATTCCTAATGTTGAACTTATTACTTGGGGTGCTTTATATCTTGAAACTAAAATAAATATTAGATTTGAATTAATGATTTCAAGATTATTATTAAACATACAGCCTGAAGAAAAAGTAATAATATGGGATGTTATTAAATATAAAAATGCTAAAGAAAAATTAGAACTAATTCTTAAAAATTCAAAAACAAAACAGGACTCAAATGATATTATTTCTCACAAGAGATTTTATGGGAAGCTGACAGAAATTCGTAATAGATTAACTCACTATAAAGAACCTGCTGTTGAAGTTCCAGACAAATACATTGGCAGCAAAATTGAAGAACTACCTTTTTATGAGACACTTAAAACAAACAAGCAATTGTCCACGTATAATATAATGAAACACATGGTAAAATTAGCCCCAGATCCTAAAATAAAACAAGATTTAGATAGTATTAGTTTTGATTCTTACAAAAAGAATATTTATGCGTTTGGAGATTGGATAAGTAATCTGTATTAGAAAAAATCAACACTTTAGACATGAAGAAAAGCCCGAAAATCCGACGGGGAATAGGAAGGCCTTGTGGGTGGAAGCATCGGATTTTCTTGATTTTTTGCTTCGTTTTGTATCAAGACAAAATGAAGAAGAAAAACCTAGAAGGATAAATCCGATTAGGTTTCTCATATAATTATTTCGTAAAAGCCCAGATGTCTCAGTCGCTAAACTCCTTCGACATGACAACCTTTAATCTAACAAGCCAACTAAATTAATTATCAAAAATATCAACCACATTCGCCTCAACCGGAAAATTATACCAGGTTGTATTTTGGGTTCCTCCTGAAGTAGCCCACAATTGAAACTGTGGATAAGCTTGTAACATATCAACACGTTCTCTGGGACTTTTATACTGCCCTTCTAAAATAATCTCTAATCCCCATGGTAAACCATTGGCCGTTTTATAGTGGCCTTTATCATCCACAGTATTGAATAAACTATTGTCCATCAATGCTGTGGCTGGGAAATTACTTCTATGGATTTCATGTGATCGTGCAACTGAACGGAAAATATATAATTCAGGAATAAATTCTGCTGCATTACTGTTAAAGGTGACCGTGAATTTCATGGTATCAGGAATGGCAGTTGGCCCGGTTCCATTGTTCTGGTAATACCCATCAATAAATTCAAAAACATCATTGGTCAAAATCAATCCATTTACGTTTCCATTATCAATGGTGGCATCACCACTAACAGAGCTTATGATATTTGAACCAAAGGGCTCACCATTTTCATCATAAAGCATCAGGCCAATTCCGTTGTGAATGTTTGCACCTATCGCATCAATACTTACCGTAAAATCAGCTGTTAATAAATTGAAGTTCTCATCTTTATTAATAACAACTTGATTTGACATGGTTAAATCATTGAAATCAAAATCTCCGGTCGAAGGCCATAAATCTTCAAATGCTACAACCTGCTTTCCTGAAGTTGGGAAATACGAAATGAAAGACACTTCATCGTCTACCGGATCATCATCTTCATCATCAGGAATTCCGTCTCCATCAAAATCACATTTAATCTCAAAATTATCAAGGAAGTTTCCATAACTCCCACTACCTGCCGAAGAAACAGAAGTAAATACAAAGAACGTTGAAGTTTGTCCTTCAGGAACCGTGTACGAACCTGAATAATAACCCCATGCATCCGTCCCATCCGACATTGTTTCTAATACCTCAGCCGATTCAACAGTTGCTCCAATCCTTACTTCTCCCACATCAACACCTGAACGTCCTCTGTGCCAAACAGACCACATAATTGTCGCACCCGGCTCCAAACATAATTCCTGATAAAGATGCGCGACTTGATTTGCATTAAGCTCAAAAAACTGATTGCCTTCTTGTGCAGGAACTCCTTGGAATCCACTCTTCCAGATTTCAATTTTTTTATCGGTTGCAGTAGTTTCCCATCCCGGGACATTGTCTTGATGAATAATGGTATAACCACTGCTAATTGCTGGAAGCTCTCCTCCTGAATTTACCATCGGGTTATCGCAACTTGTACAACTTTCAAAAGAGGATTTAAGCCTAAAAGTCGAAGTTTTGGTTTCTCCGAGATTCATTTCCATGATCCCGTTCGAGGTAATTTGCTTTTGATCACCAGTTACAGGAAACTGCACAAAATATTGTGCATTCTGAGGCAAATTTATTGTAAAATATGCCGTACTATCACTCACAAAAGCTCTTTTAATAACTGATCCATAAGCATCTACAATATTTATAATTTCCTTATCGGTTGATACATTATTGGGGTTATTTAACTTAACAATTAGTTCTCCCTTAATACTTGAAGTCCAATCAAAATTTGGATTAACCATTATTTTCTCCATGGTTATATCCTTATCATCAATAAGAATTGGATCGTTCTTTTTTGAACAGGATGTGTAAATTAGAATAAGCAATAATATGAGAAGGCCTCTATAATTTTTCATAATTTGGTGTTTTGTATTTTATATACCAGTCAAAATTAATGCCAATTAGATTAATTTTTAACTAATGCACTGACATTGTATTAACTATGGAATGGGGATAACTTTTTATATTTCCCGTTTTGATACTTTTTCCCATTATGGCACTATCTAAAAATTAAGGCCAGGAAAAACATTTAGCAAGGAAGAAATTATAAACTCAATCCCAAGTGCAATTACAATAAATCCAATAATCCTCGAAAGCCCATTAATTCCGGATGCGCCAAGCAGCTTCACGATTAAATGTGAGCTTTTTAAAATTAAATAGATACTTAAGGCCGTAATTAACATCGCTCCGTTGATAAGAAATATATCCATTGGTTCATTATATTTTTGATGATATGCAATTAAAAAAGAAATGGTACCTGGGCCTGCTAACATTGGAATAGCTAATGGGGTAAGTGATACTTCCGAACGGGTTTGAATATCTTCCTGAACCCTTTCCCGCTTCATACCCTTATGTTCAGCAAACTTTCCGGTAAGCAATGCAAATCCCGAAGAAGCAATGATTAGTCCACCTGCAATTTTTAAAGAATTCAGGCTAATTCCAAAAAAAGAAAGCACATAAGTTCCTGCAAAAAATGAAAGGAGTAAGATCATCATAACATTAAAAGAGGTCCAGAAGGCAATCACAGCTCTTTCTTTTTTGGTTTGATCTTGCGTTAGTCCAACAAAAATTGGAACCGTACCTAAAGGGTTCATAATCGAAAACAAAGCCGCAAAGGTTAAGAAAAATAATTCCATGTTTTTTCTGTAAATAATTTTAGAATGTGAAATTAAATTGCAAAATTAGCACTAAAACAATCGTTATAATTAAGTACACAGAAAATTAAATTAATCTTAACTATTTCGACACATCCTATTATTCTATCTTTTTTATAATTAACCTATTTACCAATTGTCATATCGACTAATCTGCTAATTCAGATGAAATGATTTATCTTTGATCAAAATTATCGAATCGCATGAAAAGAATCCACCTCCTTGCTTTATCTGTTATATCCGGAATTATTATTGCCTTAGGTTGGCCCTTAAACGGCTTCCCCATTTTATTGTTTTTTGGTTTTGTTCCCTTACTTTTTCTTGAAGATCACTTTGTTAAGCATCGTGAAAGCTATAGCCGATACAATGTATTTTTATACAGTTATCTGGCATTTTTTATATTGAATTTATTAACCAATTACTGGATTTGGAACTCTACATTAGCAGGCGGAATAGGTGCTTTATTTTTAAATTCTTTTTTCATGACAGTGCCTTTTACGGTCTATCATTTTAGTAGAAGGGTACTGTATAAATTTAACAAGGGCCATTTTTTATTGATTTTTTATTGGATGGCGTTTGAATATTTTCATCTGGATTGGGACTTATCCTACCCTTGGCTAAACCTCGGAAATGGGTTTGCCAACTGGCATAAATGGATTCAATGGTATGAATTTACAGGGGCCTTAGGTGGAACTTTTTGGATCCTGATAATCAATATTTTAATCTACCGTTTCATTGCTAATTTTGTTCAGGACAAAAAGCTGAGCAGAACAAAGTATATTCAGATAACAACTATTTTATTAACGCTTGTTGTACCAGTTGTCATTTCTTTAAATATTTACAAAAACTATATTGAAACCGAGAACCCTACCGATATTGTTGTTGTACAACCAAATCTTGATCCCTACAGCGAACAGTATGGTTTAGACCCTATGATTGTAGTTAACCGTATGTTGAGACTAAGCGACCAAAAAATTGATAGTTCGGTTAACTATGTTGTTTTCCCAGAATCGGCTAATCAGGAACGAATATCCGAATCAAACCTACCTTATTACCCAACCATTAGAAGGCTTACCAGTTATTTGCAGAAATACCCAAATACTTATATGGTTGTTGGAGGATCAACACACAAAACAATTACCGGGCAGGATACCCTTAATAATGCTGCCCGAAAATACACAGGAGGAAGTGGATATTATTTTGCATTTAATACCGGAGTCTTCCTGAATGCTACTGAAGAGCATCAAATTTATCACAAATCTAAATTAACTCCGGGAGTTGAAATGATGCCTTCATGGCGTATTCTGCGTCCATTAGAAAAATTTGCCATTGATTTGGGTGGTACTGTTGGTACGCTGGCAACTGACGATATGCGCAAAAATTTTATTACAAAAGACGGGGTTAAAACAGCTACTGTAATTTGTTACGAGTCCATTTACGGAGAGTTTGTATCTGAATTTGTAAGAAATGGTGCTCAGGCTATTTTCATCATTACCAATGATGGGTGGTGGGGCGATACGCCAGGTCACCGACAGCATTTTGTTTATGCAAAACTAAGGGCTATTGAAAACCGAAGATCGATTGCACGATCGGCGAATACCGGAATTTCTGCCTTTATAAATCAGCGGGGTGATATCATTCAACAAACCAAATATTGGGAACCGGATGTCATCAGGCAGAAAATAAATTTAAACAACGAATTAACTTTTTATGCTAAAAATGGCGATTTCCTTGCCAGAATATCATCGCTTATTACCGGATTGTTTGTTCTGATAACAATTTCCATGGCTTTAAAAAACAGGAAAAAATCACTTAAATAGTTGATAAAATTTTATTAAATCAGCTTTAATATCTTCTTTTAACTGAGTCCAACTAATTCCACGAATTGCTCCTTCAAGTGCGTACAATACGCTGATCCCTGAATCGTGTGGGAAAATCAATTTCAATCTCAAATAAGTTTCTTTGCTCCCCAAGTAATTTAAGTCTTTGGGGGAGGTAATCCCCAGTAATATGAGTTTTTCTTCTAGGGGTTTTTCGATATTTGGCAGGTGCGATAAATTTTCCATTTTTCATCTTTTTAAATTAAATAAACATGAAGTTATAAGGCTAAGAATTTTCTTTAACGGGTTTTCGTTCCCAAATAACATTAACTATTTTCCAATTACCATCAATTTTTCCCAATTGAATAAAATCAACGAAAGTAAAAAAGTCTGTTTCGGCTCTTACAATTGCAACATTGCCGTAAATTTCGCTAATCTTAATATCGCATTTTAATTTCCCATTTTCAGCAGATTTGTCTTCTTGCATTTTAGTTACCTGATAAAGCATCATGGCGGTCATGTTTTGAACATAATTTCTCCCATTTTTCTCAGGTGTAACATATCTTTTTGCTAAATCATAATGCAAAGCTTTTTCCATGCGGGCAGCATCTGCTGTATAAAAACCTTCCAGATAATTCATTACAGTTTCTCTAATGCCAGTTGTGTCTGCAGCGGTTTGAGCTTTCGATTGGACTGTCATAATTAGACCTAATGTCAGGAACAAACAGGTGATTTTTTTCATGAGTATTTGGTTTAGGTTCGGTATTGAATAATTGCTAAAACCATGCCTTAAATGTAAAGCATTGATTATCTTTAAATAAGAAGATTGTTTAGACTTGTTTTACCCCATGCGATGATCGCTGTTGAACAAACTATGTACGCAAATGAACTATTTTATTCGTACCTCAATGCATCAATCGGATTTTTTCTTCCAGCTCTGACCACTTGAAAACCTACTGTTATTAGGGCTATTGATATTGAAAGAAATCCGGAGAGCGCAAAAATCATCAATGATATTTTTGTTCCCTTCTTTACAACCAAAGAAAAAGGCTCAGGAATTGGGCTGAGCCTTTCGCGTCAAATTATGCGAATGCATGGCGGAAGTATTTCTGTTGAATCAAAACCTAAAGAAGAAACAATTTTCATCCTTACATTTTAATCAACCTGCAAAGCATCTACAGGATTTGAAGTAGCGGCTTTATAAGCCTGATAAATACTTGAACTTAAGCTAACCAAAACCACAATTATAATTGCAATCAGATAATCTTGAACCCCGATGCTTACCCGATACGAGTATCGCTTCAAAACCTCCTCCATAAGCAGATAACTAACAGGTATGGCTAGTACAAAAGCTACAGAAACCCAGATCATAAATTTTCCGATAATGGTCCATATAATATTCCAAATACTTGCACCGTTTACTTTCCTAATTCCAATTTCCTTCGTTTTTCTTTCGGCTATAAAAATGGTTAAGCCCAATATTCCAAGACATGCAATAAGAATAGAGAATACTGTAAAATAGATGATTAACATTCCCATATCCTGGTCACTTTTGTATAAACCCTCATAAATTTGATCCAGAAAACGATATTCAAAAGGGATCACATTATTAACTTCATACCAGGCATTTTCCAGTGTTTTAAGGGCAGCTTCTCTATTAATCGGATTGATTTTCACTAACATTACCGACACCTGACTAAAATTTTCTGGTCTTCTCTCAATTCTCACAACTTGAGATTCAATTTTACGATGTAATGAACCATAATTAAAATCTTTATACACTCCTATGATTTGAACACTTTTCCGTTTTGAGGTACTAAATTCATACATACTAGCAGGCAAAACCAATGGGTTTTCAACCCCAATAGCCTTTGCAGCACATTCATTTATCATCACTGCAGCTGTAGAATCCGATGAAATTTTACTGGAGAAATCTCTTCCGCTCACAATCTCAACACCCATTGTTTTGAAAAAATCAAAATCAACCGAAGGGATGTGCATATCTGGCATATTATCCTCATCAATACCTTCCCAGGCAAAACAACCGGTACATCGACTTTCATTATCTGCCCATGCATAATCTGATGCAGTTACCGAAATAATATTCGGGTCTTGCAGCAATTGTGTTTTTAAATATCCATAATTTTTAGCCAAATTTTCTTTGAAAGGGATAGAAATAATATGATTCTTATCAAATCCAAGATCTTTATTCCCGATAAAATTTAGCTGCTTAATAATAATCACTGATCCAATAATAAGAACCGAGGCTATAAAAAACTGAATAACAACCAAGATATTTCTAAAAATACCGGATCTCACTGATTGGAAAGATTTCCGTAATAAACTAATTGGACTAAAGGAAGACATAATAATGGAAGGATAGCTTCCAGCTAATAAACCCGTACTCAAAAATAAGAATAGCGCACTTAACAAAAATTCCAAACTGCCATATTCGATGGTTAAATTTTTACCGCTTAAGTGACTAAAAACAGGACGCGCAAGCTCTAGTAATATCAAAGCAATAAGTATAGAAATCAAGCTAGTAAGAAGAGATTCTCCCATAAATTGTTTAAAAATATTTTTATAGCGGGCCCCTACTACTTTTCTAACACCCACTTCTTTCGATCTTCTTTCGCTACGAGCTGTTGATAAATTGATATAATTAAAGCAAGCATTAATCAAAATAAAAAGCGCGATGATGCTGAAGGCTATCACATATTTTTTATCCGTAAGATTATAATATGATCTCCATCCTCCGTGAGCCGTTTCTCCATCTAAATGAATCTGACTAAACTTTTGAAGTTTAAAAACAATGCCACCATTAACAACCTGTCCGCAGTTTTCTTTTTTAGCATAGCGTGTTAATCGAGCCCCAATACTGTCAATATTAGCCTGATCATTTAACTGAATATAAGTAGAGAACATGAAACGTCCCCAACCATAAGAACTCGTATTAATTTTATCATATGAAAAGGGTATCACATATTTAAAAACCAATGAAGAATTTTCAGGTACTTTTTTTATAACACCTACTACTATTGCTGATTCCCCATCCGCCTCAATAACTTTGCCCAAGGCAGTTTTATCTCCAAATAATTTTTGTGCGATCTCTTCATCAATAATTATTTCGTTTGCATTTTTAAAAGGATGATTCGGGTTACCTTCAATAAATTTAAATGTAAAAAAACTGAAAAAACTTGTATCAGCTATGATGCCTCCTTTTTGATAAAATCCTTTATCTCCATACTGAAATAATAAATCATTGACTCCTTCAAAAAGAGTTAGATTCTCAATTTCAGGCATTTGACGAGCGGCCTGAAGACCCAAAGGGGCAGGGGTTGTTTCTGAACCTTCTTGAAAATACCGTTCACCATAAGCCATTACACGATACATTTTATCTCGATTTTCATGAAATTTATCGAAGTTTAATTCATTTTGAATCCAAAGCATGATGAGCATGCAAGCTGCCATGCCAACAGATAATCCCAGAATGTTAATTAATGAAAATATTTTGTTTCGTAAAAGGTTACGGATTGCAGTTTTCAGATAATTGATGATCATGTTTTACATTTTTGAGTTAATTCCATAATCCTTAGTCAAGTCCCATGCCAAAATACTTACTTGCTGTATTACTGCATCTTACACACATTCAACAAAACAATACTGTTGCTTTTTCCAACACTACTGTTTGTATTTACAACAATATATTTTATATCTTTAGAATATAAATTTAAACCTATTTATGGAGAATAAAGAAGGGAGTATCTTAATTGTTGACGACAATGAGGAAATGCTGTTGGCTTTAAAAGTATTTTTAGCTCCTCACTTTTCAAAAATCGTTACTGAAAAGAATCCAAATTTAATTCCGGCTTTGATAAAGGGGAATTTTGATCTCATCCTATTGGATATGAATTTCTCGGCTGGCATCAATTCAGGAAACGAAGGGTTTTTCTGGATGAATGAAATTTTAAATATAGACCCTCAAGCATGTATCGTATTCATTACTGCTTACAGCGATGTCGAACTTGCAGTCAAAGCCATCAAAGAAGGAGCTGCCGATTTCATCCAAAAATCGTGGGATGAAAAAAAAATATTATCGACCGTGATGGCAGCATACAAATTGCGAAAATCAAAACAAGAAATTCATCAACTAAAATCAAAACAAAAACACCTGACCGAAAACATTCAACAACGGCATCATTTTATTCATGGATCATCAACTTCAATTTTAAAGGTGATTGAGACCATTCAAAAAGTTGCCTCAACCGATGCCAGTATTTTATTATTAGGTGAAAACGGCACAGGTAAGGAAGTAATTGCCCGTGAAATTCATCGCCTCTCGAATAGAAAAGATGAGATATTTGTGAGTGTAGATTTGGGGGCTGTAAGCGAAACTTTATTTGAATCGGAATTATTTGGTCATGTAAAAGGTGCATTTACCGATGCACATGAAGACAGGGCCGGCAGATTTGAAATTGCTTCCGGAGGGACTTTGTTTTTGGACGAAATTGGAAACCTTCCACTTCATCTTCAATCCAAACTACTTTCTGTAATTCAAAATCAGGAGATTACAAGGGTCGGTTCTGCTGTAACAATCCCTATCGATTTGCGTCTTATATGTGCAACCAATATGGATCTTTATAAAATGCTTGATGAACATAGTTTTAGGGAAGACTTGCTATATCGCATCAATACCATCCAGATTGAAGTTCCTCCACTTCGTGAAAGGACCGATGATATTGAAACTTTAATCCTTCATTTCCTGAACCACTATGCGCAAAAATATAAAAACAAATCCATTTCAATTAGCAAGGCAGCCATAGAAAAATTGAAAAAACATTCCTGGTTTGGAAATGTAAGGGAACTTCAACATACCATTGAAAAGGCGGTGATTATGACAGATGGAGATCAAATGGTAGCTAGTAATTTTTCATTCAGCAGTAAAAATCAAGCAAAAAATGCAGATATTGTTTCTTACAATTTGGCACAAAATGAAAAACAAATTATTTTAAAAGCCATCAGAAAATTTAATGGAAATATGAGCTTAACAGCTAAGGAGCTTGGAATTAACCGCTCAACACTTTACGACAAAATGAAAAGGTATGATCTTTAATCGCTTTAATTTATCGATCATACTACAAGTAGTTTTGATTGGGCTCAATACCAGTTTATTTGTATGGACTTATTCGATGGAATACATGTTAATAACCCGGTATTTCTTAGTCTTACTTTGGCTTATTCAAATATTTTTGCTGATCAGATACGTTCAAAAAACCAATCGGGAACTGAACCGTTTTTTACAATCAATAAAATACAACGACACAACAGTTAAGTTTAATAAAGGTACAAAAAGTCCGTTTAACGAGCTTTATGAAAGCTTTGAAGAAGTTGTTAATGCTTTCGGGAAAATTAAAGCTGAAAAGGAAGGCGAATACCAGTTTTTTCAGGCAACCATTCAACATATTGGAGTTGGAATCATTGCCTTTGATGAAAACGGACAGATTCACTTATGCAATAAAACAGCCAACGAATTGCTCAATATTCCTGTTTTCATAAACATAGCGGCATTGAACAAAATTAAAAGGGGATTTGATGAAACTTTAAAAAAGCTTAAACCAAATAACCCTGAACTCATCAAACTTAAAATTGGCAGCGATTTAAGGCAATTATCATTACATGCGACTAATTTTATCATCCATAAAAAAGCCATCAAACTTGTTTCCATTCAGGATATCCGGAATGAAATCGAACAAGGAGAATTAGAAGCCTGGCAAGGATTGATCAGGGTGATGACCCACGAAATTTTAAATTCGGTAAGTCCAATAACATTACTTTCATCAGGATTAATCAACAATCTTGAAAAGCATGAAAAAGATGCTTTGGAAACAAGGACTGAAAATATCAAAGATTTACTTCGAGGGTTGAAAGTGATTCAAAGTCGAAGCAAAGGACTGTCTTCTTTTGTGGAAGATTACCGATCATCGATGCAAATTCCGGCTCCGCAATTTAAAATGCTAAAAATAGGCCATCTTTTCTCAACCATGGGAATCCTTTTCGCTGAAGAGTTAAAACAAAAAAATATTCTACTCAAAACTTTAGTAAATGATGAATTGAGTATTCTGGCCGACGAGAAACTGATTGAACAGATCTTAATTAACCTGATTAACAATGCCATTTATTTCACATCCAAAACCAAGCAAGCTGAAATAATTCTAAGCGCTGAAATTAAAGGTCAAAATACACTAATAACAGTTACAGACAATGGATTAGGAATTGATGATGAAATTATCGATCAGGTTTTTATTCCCTTTTTCTCGACTAAAGAAAAAGGTTCTGGCATTGGCTTAAGCCTTTCTCGTCAAATAATGCGTTTCCATAAAGGCACGATATCAGTCGAATCAAATACAAAAATTGGTAGTACCTTCATTCTTAAATTTTAAACGATCAGAATAAAAAGTAATCAAAAT
Organism: Bacteroidales bacterium; assembly: GCA_963675215.1. GTDB lineage: Bacteria > Bacteroidota > Bacteroidia > Bacteroidales. Next base: position 988,261 of record OY775914.1, on the reverse strand, counting down.
TATAAAGTGAAATCATGACAATATTAGTTTTAGGTGCCAGTGGTGCAACCGGAAAATGCCTGGTAGAGCAATTATTGGAAATGGGACAAAATGTTAGGATCATTATGCGGCCATCTTCAAAAATTCCAGAAACCTGGAAAAACAACAAAAAAATATCAATCATCAAAGCCAATATTTCGGAAATAGGAGTGAAAGATATGGCAAAATACTCCAAAGATTGTGAAGGTATTGCTTCTTGCCTTGGGCACAATCTGACCATGAAAGGCCTCTTTGGAAAACCCAGAAATCTTGTTACAGATGCCGTTAAATTATCCTGTGAGGCAATGAAAATAAATTCGCCGGATAACCCTTTAAAGTTTGTATTGATGAATACAGTCGGTAACAGAAACAGAGACTTAAATGAACCCATTTCGATCGGACAAAAGTTAGTGATGGCATTAATTCGATTGCTTGTTCCTCCCCATTCTGACAATGAAAAAGCAGCTGATTTTTTAAGACTAAACATTGGTAAAAAGCATACTTTGATTGAATGGGTTGCAATTCGTCCAGATTCTTTAATCGATCAAGATAAGGTAACTGAATATGAAATCTATAATTCACCTACAAGGAGTGCCCTCTTCAATCCTGGCAAAACCAGCCGAATAAACGTTGGTCATTTTATGGCTAAATTGATCTTAGATAACGAGTTATGGGAACAGTGGAAAGGTCAAATGCCTGTAATTTATAATAAATTCATCTAAACAATAGAATACAAAATCTAATTCATTAAATCTTTAAATCTTCGATCATGAAAAGTATCCGTAATATTTTTGCGAAAATCAAAAAAACAGCTCATAAGTTTTGGGATTTTATCACACGGATTTTTACAAAACTTCAAAAATGGCTGATCAAAAACGGCCCGTCTCTTAGCACCCAAAAAGGAGCTATAATATCATTTTTTATTGCTGTTTTAGCCTACCTTGGCTATGAAGCAGGTATCACTTTTCGCTCAGGAGAAGGCCTCATCATTGACATTGCTATTGGTGTTGGGATTGGTATAATTTGCTTGTTTTTATTTACATTAGCGGCCAAACTGGCCTTACGAATTGTTTCAAAAATACCAATAAAACACGGCTCATTTTTCATTGCCGGCGTTATTACACTAATGATATTTTCAGGAATCCCGATTAATTCTACCTGGCCTTATGTATTGTGGGTAATCATGGCCATATTATTATTGGGAGCTTCTATTTATGCTCTATTTTGGGGAAAATTTAAAGCCTCTCAATGGCTAAATAAAATATTTGTTTTACTTGCACTCATCGGCTCTGTCGCAAGCATTGTTGTTTTTATTCTTTGGATTGGTAAAACCGGAACAGAAAAAGGCTTAACTAAAGTTAAGAAATACGAACAGCAAATTTCAATGCAACTGGATGCTCCAAATCCTTCATTGGATGGAAGTTTTGCGGTGAAAACAACAAGCTATGGAAGTGGTAAGGACCGCCGCGATATTTTTGGAAAAGATGCGCAAATCATTACGGAAAGTGTGAATGCCAAACCTTTTGTTAACAAACTTAGTGGGCGGTTTAATAAAATAAGGAAGCGTTTTTGGGGATTTAATCGCACTAAATTCCCAATTAACGGAAGAGTTTGGTATCCGGATGGGGAAGGAAAATTCCCATTGGTTCTGATCGTTCACGGTAACCACAGTATGCGCGAATACTCCGATCCGGGATACGCCTATTTGGGAGAATTTTTAGCAAGTCGAGGCTTCATCGTTGTTTCGGTTGATGAAAACTTTTTAAATGGCGACTGGACTCAGAATTACCAGACCGAAAGTGATGGTCGCGGTTGGATGATGCTTCAGCATTTATCTGTTTGGCGGTCATGGCAAAAAGATCCCGAAAATCCATTTTATGGAAAAGTTGATATGGATAATATTTCTTTGATTGGCCATTCGAGAGGTGGAGAAGCGGTTGCCATTGCGGCCTCATTTAATACCTTATCGCACTATCCTGATGATGCAAAAATTAAATTTGACTTTAATTTCAATATAAAATCCGTAATTGCCATTGCGCCGGTTGATGGTCAATACAAACCATCTGATCAACCAACGCCATTAAAAAACATCAATTATTTATTATTGCATGGTTCTCACGATTCAGATGTTTCCTCTTTTTCAGGCGATAAGCAATTTAAGCGAATAAAATTTGATGATGGTGAATATAAGTTTAAAACATCTGTTTATATCTACAGAGCTAATCACGGACAGTTTAATACCGTATGGGGAAATCACGACGCTGGTATGCCCTGGGCTTTAATGCTAAATACCAAAGCTTTAATTTCAGGTGAAGATCAACGACAAGTGGCCAAGGTTTATATGGGTGCTTTTCTGGAAACTACATTAAAAGGGAACCGGGAATACATGCCATTGTTTAAAGATTACCGATATGCCCAGCAATGGTTACCCGAAACTTATTACATCAATCGTTTCGAAGATTCGGAAACCAAATTATTGGTAGATTTTGACGAAGATATTGATGTAACTACAACGACATTGGAAGGTGGAAAACTTATGGGTGAAGAACTTCGAATTTGGCGCGAGGAAGATTTTGGTTTCAGAAGAGGGAGTGGAATCCGTATGAACAAAGCTGTTTATTTAGGTTGGGAAAATCCTGAACTTAAAAAGGACAGCTTACAATCAGACTCAATAAATATTAGCGCTACTGAAGGTGAAAATTTGTTGGTAGATAGCTGTGAGCAAGTAAAAACTTATCCGTCTTATGCGGTCACCCTTTCAAATGATCAATTAGAAATTTTAAAAAGCGCTGACTTATCTTTGGTGTTTTCCGTTGCTCAAATCGATGCAAAAGTTCCAAAGCACGATACAGCTGATACTTCTGAAGAAGAAGAAAATTGGTCGTTTAATAAGAATAATAATCATGACGAGAACAATATAAATAATAACAATAATGAAAATAAAAAAGAGGAGAATGTTGAAAACGATGAGAATCTAGAAAATCAGAATGAGAATAAAAATTCGAAAGATGATGATGAGAAGAAAGATAAAAAGGAAAAAGATGAAGATGAAGATAAGCCCGAAATTCCGGTTGATTTTACCATTGAATTAACTGATGCCAATGGGCAGGTATCTGCTATCCTGATTTCTGAAATCATTTCAATCATGCCTCCGCTTAAAACCACCTATCTCCGTTATAAAAAAATGGAAAGTCGATATGGAAAATCTAGTGAGCCTACTTTACAGACAGTAGCAATTCCAATGAATGTATTTAAGGAAAAGAATCCTGAGTTTGAGGTTGAGCATTTGGATCAGATTAGGTTTATCTTTAATAAAACGCGCAAAGCTGTTATTATTTTAGATGAAATCGGGTTTAGAAAAGGGAATTAAAAAGCACCCTTCGATACGTCCCGCTATGCGTGACACTCAGGGTGCGGAACGAATTGGGCATTTAGTGTTCCGACAAAGTCGGAATGTATCGAAATGCCCAGTTGCTAAGAAAAGAAAAGGGACGGCATCCTCTTGAAGGATGCCGTCCCTTTTTCATCTGTGCAATGTTATTCGTAATAAGCCATAATATTTCCTGAAATCAGTTGCAAAGAGATTTCTGCTAATTTTGCCTGGTAATGGATAAGCAATAATCTTTCTTTGGCATCCAATAAACTTTTTTGCACTTCGCGAAGCTCAAGGCCAGACAAGCTTCCCAATTTATAACTTTCCAGAGCGATGTCTAAATTTTCAGTGGCTGTTTGAACATTTTGTTCTTCTAAGTTTATGATTCGAAGATTATTATCGTAAGCATTATAAATGGTAATCAAATCGGCTTTAACTCCTTGTTCAATCTCAAAATATCTTAACTCCTTATTCTCCAATTCAATTGTTGAGTTTTTCAGATTTCTGCGCTGATTAAAACCATCATACAAATTCACGCCAAGGGTCAATCCATAATTCATCCCATTGGTAATTTGATTTTTATTGGTGCTGTTTGAGTAGGTATTGAAATTGTAATTATAGCTGGATGATAAACTCAAATAAGGATATGATCTGGATTCAATTAATTTATAATCGTATTCTGAAATACTTTTATTTTTCGAAGCGATTAAAAGACTGGTATTTTTACTTAGTGTTTGCTCGAATATTTTTTCGTACTCAAACTGAGGGATTACTTCTATGGTCACATCTTTTGACTCAAACGCTGCTCCCAAATCTTCCATGGCCATGAGTTCATTCAATCCGATTTGTGCAGAACGTACCACCTCGAATTGTTTTGAAAGCCTTGAGCTGTCAGCATTCAGATAAACACGAGATTGCAAAACCTGCATTTTTGAGCTCGATCCCAATAAATATCTTTCTTCATCAATTCTAAGTCGTTCTTTTGATAGCAACATGGCATACTCCATATTCTTCAGCATTTGAACCTGTAGTATGTAATTATAATATCCGGAAATAATATTTGCAATTAAATTTTCAGCCTCCATTTGCATATTCAAAGCACCAAGTTGCTCAAGTTCTGCTAATTTCTTATAGGTTGTTTGAACACTAAACCCATCAAATATAGTCCAACCCATCGAAAGAGAGGCACTGGTTGTGGTATTGTTAATTCCTTTGGTAACACTCTGTCCGCCGTCTACCAAATTTTGGGTATTGTTGTTTAAACTTCCACTGTAACGGCTGGTAAAATCAACCGATGGCAGGTATCCAGCATTTCCTTTGGTATAATTATTCTTAGCTATTGATGCTGTATTTCGGGCAATCCTGATAGAAAAATTTCTTTCCAATCCTATGCCAATACAATCGTTAAGCTCATAAATAGTCTGAGCATTGATTCCGGAAAAAGAGAAAAAGATTAAAATGCTAAAATATATAAATCTCATTTTACGATTTTTTTGTTTCACTTGAAATGAATGAATAAATAGCCGGAACAACAAATAATGTTAACAGGGTTGATAGTATTAATCCACCAACAACAGCTGTACCCATAGCTACCCTGCTTTGTGCCCCCTCTCCAAACCCAAGAGCCAGTGGTGCAATTCCTAAGATGGTTGCCATACTGGTCATTAAAATAGGTCTTAATCTAGCTGCCGAAGCGTATTTGATCGCTTCCAATTTTGACATTCCTGCTTGTTTTCTTTGGTTTGCAAACTCCACAATTAGAATCCCGTTTTTCGAAACCAGTCCAATGAGCATAATAATTCCAATCTGACTGAAAATATTCATCGTGATATTAAAATACCACATAAAAAGAAGCGCACCGGTAAGTGCCAGCGGAACGGTCATCATCACAATCAAAGGATCTTTAAAGCTCTCGAATTGAGCTGCAAGAACCAAAAATATTAAGACTAAAGCCAGCACAAAGGCAAACATTAAACTGGATGAACTTTCTTTAAAATCTTTTGAATCTCCTGCCAAGGCTGTTCTAAATGTATCATCAAGTACTTCAGCAGCAATTTTGTCCATTTCTTCCAACCCTTCACTAATTGTTTTATCCTTCGCCAAACCTGCTGAAATAGTTGCAGCCACAAATCGATTATATCGATAAAGTTGAGGTGGAGCTGTTTCTTCAGATAAAGTTACCAGATTATCAAACTGAATCATATCACCTGAATTATTTCGAACATACAAAGACTGAAGATCAAGTGGTTTATTCCGATCATTTCGGGCAAGTTCTCCCAAAATCTGGTATTGTTTTCCGTTCATAAAAAAGTATCCAAAACGTTGCCCGCTTAAAGCCAATTGCAGTGTTTGACCAATGTTCTGTGTTGAAACTCCTAAAGAAGTTGCTTTCTCTCTATTGATATGAATTCGTAATTCAGGCTTGGTAAATTTCAGGTTTACATCCGCTTGCTGAAAAGTTGGATTTTCCATAACCTTAGCCATAAAAGGTGGAATTATTTCTCTGAGTTTTTCGATTGAAGTAGCTTGAAGTACATACTGAATAGGCCTTCCCGAACGTCTTCCCCCAAAAGTTGATTGCTGATTTACAAAAGCCCTGGCTTTGGTTTTAGTTCTAAGCGCATTCGACATGGCATCTGCAATTTCCTGTTGGGTACGTTCTCTGTCGTATGGTTTTGGGAGCATCACTCTGATACTTCCTGATCCGCCACCTCGTATCATATTGATGGTACCATCCAATTCAGGAACTTCTTCAATCACTACAGATTCCACATCTTCGGTATAATCTCTCATGAACTCATAGGTGGCTCCTTCAAAAGCAGAAGTATTAACAGAAATTTGTGAACGATCTTCCAATGGTGCCATTTCTGCAGGGATAACTTTCCAGAGTATAAAAATGAGAATAAAAGAAATTCCGACGATTAAAAGGGAAGCCCATTTTCTTTTCAAGAATGCATCTAAATCTTTTTGATACCTATTATTCAAGCGTTCAAAAAACCGTTCTGTTTTTCTGAAAAACCAACTATGTTTTGTTTGTGGTTTTAAAAGCTTTGTAGACACCATTGGGGTAAGTGATAGAGCTAAAAAAGCAGAAATACCAACGGCACCGGCCATTACAATACTAAATTCTCGGAAAAGCCTACCGGTTAATCCTTCCAGAAACACGATGGGGAAAAATACGGCAATTAAAGTGATGGTTGTTGCAATAATTGCAAAATAAATTTCTTTTGATCCTTCCAATCCGGCCTGAATGGGATTCATCCCTTGTTCAACTTTAACGTAAATATTTTCCATCATCACGATGGCATCGTCCACCACAATTCCAATAGCAAGTACAATGGCAAGTAGGGTTAAAACATTAATGGTAAATCCGGCCAGATACATAATAAAGAAAGCTCCAATCAATGAAATTGGAATAACCAGAATCGGAATAAGGGTTGCCCTCCAGCTTCGCAGGAAGAAATAAATAATAATGACAACCAGAAAAAAAGCAATAAAGATGGTATCTTTTACTTCTCTGATAGATGAGCGGATATATTCAGTATTATCGAAGCCAACTTTTACTTCAATATCCTCGGGTAAATCTTTTTTGATGAATTCCAGGCGACGAAAAACTTCGTCTACAATATCAATATGGTTTGAGCCTGGCTGAGGCACAATGGCTGTCCCAACCATGGGTACACCATCGCGTTTAAGGATACCTCTTAAATCTTCAGGCCCTAATTCTGCCCTGCCAATATCCTGGAAACGTACAATTTGATCGCCAGATTGTTTAATGATCAGGTCATTAAATTCCTTAGGAGTAGTCATTAAGCCAAGGGTTCTGATGGTCAGCTCCGTGTTATCGCCTTCAATGGAACCGGAAGGCAATTCAACATTTTCGCGATTGATTGAGTTTCTAACATCCAATGGCGTTAATTTGTAGCCAGCCAATTTTACAGGGTCGAGCCATAAGCGCATGGCGTATCGTTTTTGTCCCCATATCATGATACTTGCCACACCCGAAATGGTTTGTAACTGTTCTTTGAGTGTTAATTCTGCAACTTCCGAGATTTCAAGGAGCGATCTTTTTTTGCTTTCTACGGTCAAAAACATGATGGGGCTTGAATCTGCATCTGCCTTAGAAACGGTTGGAGGATCAGTGTCTCGTGGCAATCTTCGCATGGCCTGCGATACTTTGTCCCTTACATCGTTGGCAGCAGTTTCCATATCAACAGAAAGCTCAAATTCAACTGTAATTCGACTATTGCCTTGGCGGCTAGTACTGGTAAGTGAGCGAACTCCGGGAATACCGTTGATTGATTGTTCAAGTGGTTCTGTGATTTGTGTTTCTATTACATCAGAATTAGCGCCCGGGTATGAAGTACTCACAGAAATGATGGCAGGATCAACACTGGGGAATTCTCGAACGCCTAAATAGGTTAATCCCACAAATCCAAATAGCAGAATCGCCATCGCCATTACTGTTGCAAGAACCGGTCTCTTTATACTTAAGGATGAAAGACTCATAAGATCAATGTTTGAGTTTAGTTGTTTTTTATTAGGGTATCCAGCACGATTGGGAGGTTTTCTCTAAGCTGCAGTATTCCGGTAGTTAACAATGTATCTCCAAATTTAAGCCCTTCGGTTATTTGAATTTCGGAAGCTGTCCGTAAACCGATTTCAACTTTTACAGAAGCTGCTTTCCCCGATCGATAAACAAAAACCTTTTCTCCATCCATTTCCGGAATTAAAGCTTCTGAAGGAATTGAAATTGCATTTTCGATATTTGACATTTGCAATTCAATTTCTGCAAAATTTCCGGCTTTGAGTTCTTCATTTTTATTTGGATACAATCCCCGGAGCACCAATGTTCTGGTATTCACATCAATTTTGGGATCAACCGCATAAACAGAAGCATCATATAATTTTTTGTTTACGGTAAAAGTAATTGGATAACCTATTTTTATTTCCTGTGCATATTTTCCAGGGATGGAAAATTCAATTTTTAAAGGGCTAATTTTTATAAGTTTTGCAATTTTGGTTGATGAGTTGGCGTAGGCCCCTTCACTTAAATATCTTAATCCGATAATCCCGTCAAATGGAGCCCGAAGTTCAGTTTCTGAAATCCTAGCTTCAATTAATTTAATATCTGCAGAAATTGTTTGCAGCTCTGTTACGATTTGGTCATAACTTTCCTGACTGATTGCATCTTTGTCGAGCAAACTTCGTTGCCGAAATTCTTTAGCTTCAATCAATTTTTTTGTAGCCAGCAACTTTTGAAGCTGAGCCTGCAGTGGCCTGTCATTAATCTTTGCCAGTAAATCACCTTTCTTGACCCTAGTTCCTTCCGTAAAACGGATACTTACAATCTTACCTGAAGTTTCAAAAGCCATGTCAACTTCCTCATCAGGACGCAAGGTACCTGTTGAGATTACATCATCGCTTAATTGTTTTGGCTCAATTAAGTAACCACTTACATTTAAAATCTGCCTCTGCGAACCTCTTCCTGCATTTAAAGCATCATCTTGCTTAGGCATCAAAAGTGGTTTCAATTTTGGGTAAGCAATTATTCCGATAAGGACAATAACTATAACTGCTGTTAAGCCTCGTTTAAAATTTTTATTCATGTATTACGATTTAATTTATGCAACTCATGCTAAGTATTCTGCTTTCAAATTAAAAGCGTCCTAATCAAGAACGCTTCAAAATTAACTTAAATAATCATTTGATTAGACCCCAAAATTCATAAATAATTGTTAAAAAATATCCTAAATATCAGGGCAGTATGATGCTTTTTCGACATACCAGCAAATACTTACCACAAATACATCTTTTGAGGATATGTATGCCCATCATTTTATTTTGGTATAACAAAATATGAAAAAAAATTTGAGATAATATAGGGATGCCATCCCAAATTTGGGATGGCATCCCTCTCTCCTATTCATATCTCAAGCTATCTACTGGGTTTGAACTGGCAGCTTTATAGGATTGATAAAATATTGTTGCAAAAGCAATTACAACTGCCAAAATGGTAGCCAATATAAAAACAAACCACCTATTTTCTACCTGATAAATAAATGATTGGAGCCATTTGTCAGTGTACCACCAAGCCATTGGAATTCCGATTATTGAAGAAATAACAATTAATTTTAAGAAGTCTTTCGACAGTAGAAAAATGATCTCACTAATTCCGCCACCAAATGCTTTTCTCACTCCAATTTCTTTAGTCTTTTGTCGACTGATGAACAGCGCCAATCCATACAAGCCCAAAGATGCAATGATAATGGCAAGAATGGCAAAGCTGGTAAACATTTTCCCTGTGCGGTATTCCTCCATGTATTTATCTTCCACAATCTGAGACAAAAACTTAATGCTAAATTCTTGTGATGCATTCACACTTTTACATACATTTCCTATCCGGTACATCAAGGCCTGAACATCATTTGTTTGGTATTTAATTCCAATACTTCCGTAATATTTGGGTTGTTCATTATATTGTAAATAAATAGGGTAAATTTCAGTCTTAAAGGATGTTAAATGAAAATCTTTTACCATGCCAATCACTCTATATTCTTGATTTTTATCATCTTTGGAGTTAAATATTTTACCGATAGGGTTCTCCCAATTCATTCGCTTAGCTAAAGTTTCATTAATAATTACGTCATTCTCACGAATTGACCCATCTTCCATGAAAACATCTCCTTCAACTATTTTTAATTTAAGCAAATCAATATAATGATGATCTACCATATAATGAAAAAATACCTGATTACTTTCAACTCCTTCGCTTACATAGCTTCCGAGCATCATCGTTCCAAAAGGGAAAGAAGAGGCTATTGCAGTTGCAGATATCTCAGGCATAGCCATTAATTCATTATTAATCTGAATGGCAGTGTTATCATCAGAGTCTGCCATTTGATTTGAATTTGGATTCGTTCTTTTTTGGTGAAGTTCGAGGATAAGGATATTATCTTTTTGAAATCCTAAGTCTGTTTTGGTGGTATGTCTGATTTGCATAAAAATAATACCAGTACAGCAAATTAAAAATATGGTAATGGCAAATTGTAACACGACAAGGGCACTTCTAAAAAAAGCATGTCGAGAGCCAAATACAAATTTCCCTTTGAGTGCATTTACTGGTATAATAGCTGATAAATAGAATGCGGGATAAGAGCCAGCTAAAAAACCTGTTACAGATGCCAGAATAACCAATGAAAGACTCAATGGCCAATTACTTAAGTAAGCAAAACTTAAATCTTTTTGCAATATCGCATTAAAATGAGGTAATAAAATTTCGGCCAGGGTCAGGGCTAGAATTAAGGATGCAAAACTCAACCCAATTGTTTCGAGTAGTAGCTGCCTAATCAACTGCTTACGATTCGCTCCCATCACCTTTCTCATACCTATCTCTTTCAGTCGCTTTAAAGAATCTGCCGTTTTTAAATTCATATAATTAATGCAGGCAATGATTAAAACGAAAATTCCAATGACTCCAAAAAGGATGACTCTGGACAAACTCCCGCCCCCACTATAATGCAGATAAATATCTTCTAATGGTCGGAAATGATGTGTATAAACATGCTCAGGATTATCAGAAAAAAAAGTATTGGTAACGACTTCAAAATCAGTAACAAACTGATCAAGACTGTAATCTTTATCTAGCTTGATATATGTACCGTAAGAATTGTACCCATGTCCCCAACCATCAATTTTATTCTCCCCTTCAATGAGTTGGTATTGGCTGATAAAGGAGCTAACCATGTTCACTTTTAAATGGGTATTTTTGGGGGTATTTTCAACAACAGCCGTTACTTTATATAATCTTTTATTACTTGCTTGAATAACTTCTCCCAATGGATTTGCACTTCCATATAATTTTTCCGACACATCCCTTGTTAAAACCAGGGTAAAAGGTTCAGTTAAAGCCGTTTTAGGATCGCCATAAATAAAATCGAACTTGAATAGCTCAAAAAAACTAGAATCTGCATAAAAGAGCTCCTCTTCAAAATTATTTTCCCCTTGCTCAAATATTAGCTTTTCAGGTCTGGTAACCCGGGTTTGATTAAGTACCCTTGGAAAATTCTTTTTTAGATAGGGACCCATCGGTGCACAAACTTTGTATTTAAGGATATTATAACCAATATTCACCGACTCATCAATGCGATAAATATTCTCTGAATCCTCATGATAGGCATCATAAGTTAATTCGTTTTGCACATATAAAGCAATCAGTGCGACAACTGCAAGTCCAATTGTAAGGCCCAAAAGATTAATTGCAGAGATTATCTGATTTCTTTTAAAACTTCTTAAGGCTATTTTTAAATAATTTCTGATCATTCAATTAATCTTAAAAGTACAACTTATTCATATTTTAGAGCATCAACCGGATTTGAACTTGCTGCTCTGAAGGATTGATAGAAGATGGTTACAAAAGCAATTACGTTGGCTAAAATGGTTGCTAAAACAAACACAATCCATCTATTCTCAACTTGATAAACAAAAGATTGCAGCCATTTATCGGTATAATACCAGGCTACCGGAATAGCAATGATTGCAGATATAATAACAAGTTTCATGAAATTTTTTGAAAGAATAAGAATAATTTCACTCACACTTCCTCCAAAAACTTTTCGGACACCAATTTCTTTTGTTTTCTGACGGCTGATAAATAAAGCAAGTCCGTATAAGCCCATCGAGGCAATAATAATAGCAAGAATGGCAAAATTGGTAAACATTTTTCCCGTTCGATATTCGTCCATATACACCTTTTCTACAACCTGTGATAAAAACTGAATGCTAAATTCCTGAGATGGGTCAATGTCTTTACAAAGGTTTTCAATTTTACCAATAAGCCCTTGAGGATTTGGGGTATTGTATTTAAGTCCTATACTTCTGAAATACTTTGGTTGTTCATCATACTTTAAATAAACCGGGTAAATACGGGTTTTGAATGATTTAGTATGAAAATCTTTTACAAGACCAACCACTCTAAATTCTTCAGGCTCGCCATCAGTAGAAGTAAATGTTTTACCAATCGGATGATCCCAGTTCATTTTTTTGGCCAGGGTTTCATTGATAATCACATCATTTTTTTGAATTGTTCCTTCTTCAGAAAATGGAGCTCCATCAATGATTTTTAAATTTAGCAAATCAATATAATGATGATCAACCAAATAGGATACAAATACCTGTTCTTTTTCAATATCTTCAGTTACATAATGTCCAACCATAATAATTCCAAAGGGAAATCCAGAGGCCAGAGAAGCAGCTGATATTTCAGGAATGCTGTTTAATTCATTTCTGATATGAATGGCTGTATTTTCGATTTGATCAGTTAGGGCCAGTGTGTTTGAATGTGGATTGGTTTTTTTTGAATGGAGTTCAAGAACCAATACTTTCTCTTTTTGGAATCCTAAATCCGATTTGGTTGTATGCCTTATTTGCATAAAAATAATGCCTGTACAACAAATTAAAAAGATAGTAATGGCAAACTGCAACACTACCAGCGCGTTTCTAAAAAAAGTGTGGCGAGAGCCAAAAACAAATTTTCCTTTAAGTGCATCAACCGGAATAATAGCTGATAGATAAAAAGCCGGATAGGATCCTGCTAAAAAGCCAGTTACACAACTGAGAATAATGAAAGAAACACTCAAGGGCCAATTACTTAAGTAATCGAAACTCAAGTCTTTTTGCAAAATTGAGTTAAAAAGTGGTAGCAGGATTTCCGCCAGTGTTAAAGCAAAAATCAAGGATACAAGACTTAATCCAATTGATTCAAATAATAATTGTCGGATTAACTGTTTTCGTTTAGCTCCCATCACTTTTCGCATACCAATTTCCTTTAAACGCTTTATAGAATCAGCCGTCTTTAAATTCATGTAATTGATACAGGCAATAATGAGTACGAAGATCCCAATCACTGCGAATAATATTACTCTCGAAATACTACCATCACCATCATGATACAAATAAATATCTTCTATCGGCAGGAAACTATGTTTATAAATATGATCCGGATTATCAGAGAAAAAGGTTTTGGTAACCACAGAAAAATCAGTAATGAATTGATCATAACTATAGTTTTTATCTAATTTAATATAGGTACCATAAGAATGGTAATCAAGGCCCCAACCATCAATTTTATTCTCTCCTTCAATAAATTGGTATTGGCTAATAAAAGAGCTAATGATATTAACTTTTAAGTGAGTATTCTTGGGGGTATCTTTAACAACAGCTGTCACCTTATAAAGTCTATTATTACTTGCTTTGATCACCTCACCCACAGGATTGGCATCCCCGTAAAATTTTTCTGCCACATGCTTCGTGAGTACTAATGTAAAGGGCTCTGTTAAGGCAGTCCTTGGATCGCCATAAATAAAATCAAAGCTGAATATTTGAAAAAAGCTTGAATCCGCATAAAACATTTCTTCTTCTAACGAATTTTGCCCAAGCTCAAACATCAGATTCTCAGGACGGGTTAATCGGGTTTGCTCAATTACTTTCGTGAAATTATTAACCAGATATGGACCCAAAGGAGCACAAACTCTTGAATTTCCCAAACTATATCCACCACTCTCAACTACCTCATCAATACGATAAATCTGTTCTGAATCCTTATGGTAAACATCGTAGGTTAATTCATTTTGAACATACAACACAATTAATGCAGCAACTGCCAACCCGAATGTCAGACCAAAAAGGTTGATGGCTGAGATTAGTTGATTTCTTTTAAAAGTCCTTAAAGCAATTTTTAAATAACTTCTGATCATAGCTTAAATTCTTTGCCAAGCTCAAGGCTTGAATTTAACGAATAATACTTAGCGAGCAGGCAATACAAATGCCAAAATGTTTTAAGCCTGATTAAGTGCAACTTAGAATCAATTCCAGAATTATGAGTGGGTAATTTTTTCACAAACGCTGAGTAATAATTACCCACATTCAAAAATCATTGATATATTTGTTAGAATATAGAATGTAAATCATGAGAAAAGGGAAACTATTAATTGTTGATGACAATGAAGAAATTTTAATTGCGCTCAGGTTATTTTTAGGAGAGTACTTTGAAGTTGTAACTGAAAAAAATCCGAACCTCATCCCTTCTTTGCTTCAACAAAATTCTTTTGATTTATTCATTCTTGACATGAATTTTTCAACCGGTCGAAGCACCGGTAATGAAGGAATTTACTGGATGAATGAAATCCTAAAAGTTGACCAAGAAGCCATCATCATTTTAATCACTGCCTACGGAGATGTTGAATTATCGGTAAAGGCCATCAAGGAAGGAGCGACTGATTTCATACAAAAACCCTGGGTTGATGAAAAGCTCTTAGCCACGGTTTTATCAGCTTATAAGCTTCGAAATTCACGTTTGGAAGTGCAGAAACTAAAAGCAAAACAAGCTCATATTGCTCAAACATCAAATGATGAACACCCATTATTTTTAGGTAGGTCTAAAGCAATGATTGAAGTTTGGGAAACCATACAAAAAGTTTCGATTACTGATGCAAATATTCTATTACTTGGTGAAAATGGGACCGGAAAAGAACTCCTTGCACGAGAGGTTCACAAAATTTCGAAACGGAGCTCTGAATTATTTGTAAAAGTTGATTTAGCTTCCTTAAGCGAGTCTCTTTTCGAAAGTGAATTATTCGGCCATAAAAAGGGTTCATTTACAGATGCAAGAGAAGATCGAATGGGTAGGATAGAAGCGGCTTCGGAAGGAACTTTGTTTCTGGATGAAATTGGAAATATTTCCTTAACTCAGCAATCAAAATTATTATCAGTAATCCAAAATAAGCAAATAACAAAAATAGGAGATCATCAGGCTATTCCTGTTAACATTCGCTTGATATCAGCCACTAATAAACCCCTATCGGAAATGGTAAAGAATGTTGAATTTCGTGAGGACTTGCTTTACCGAATAAACACTATTCAAATAGAAGTACCTCCCTTACGAAATCGTCAGGAAGACATTCCTTCATTGCTTGAACTGTTCATGGAAAAATATTCGGATAAATACCAAATGCCTTTGCTTAGCTTTAATAAAAAACATATTCAATCGCTTCAAAAATATTCGTGGCCGGGTAATATTCGGGAATTTGAACACCTCGTAGAAAAAGCAATTATTTTAAGTGATTCGTCGATTTTCAATATCGATAATTTTACCAACTTTAATCCAAATACAAATTCACATGAATCATTAAATTTAGAGGAAAATCAAAAACAGCTTATTTCAAAGGCGATAAATAAGGCCAAAGGGAATTATTCTGCTGCTGCATTTGAGCTGGGGGTTAGTCGCAAAACCTTGTATAATAAAATTAAAAAATATGGCCTTTAACCGATTTAGTTATCGCATCATTTTTCAGGTTATTTTCATAGGAATTACCAGTTTGGTTTTTTCATGGTCGATGACCCAGGATTACTTAATTATTGCCAAATTTACTTTTGGATCTTTATTTATTCTTCAAGTTTATTTATTAATCGACTATATTAAAAATTCGAATCGTCGATTTTTCAGGTTTATGGAATTAATTAAAAATCAAGGATTGATGGAACGATTTGAGGAATTAAATATAAAGGGCTCTAATGAAAAACTCAATCAGGTTTACAATGAAATTATTCAGCTTATTGCCGACTCAAAAATTGAAAAAGAGGGGGAGCATTTATACTTTTTGCAAACGCTTGAAATCATAGGAACTTCTATTATTTCCATCGATCAAAATGGGAAAATTGATCTCATTAATAAAGCTGCACGTGAATTATTAAAGTTAGAAAACATCCGAACATTAAGCCAATTAAAAGAATTTTATCCCGATTTTGTTGAGCAATTAAATCAATTAAAAAATGAAGAACAAACACTCCATAAACTTCAAGTAGGGCCTGAGGTGTTGATGTTAAATATTACGAGTAGTCACTTTACAAATCAGGATAAACAATTACGATTATATTCATTCCAAAACATAAGCGTTGAGTTGGAAAATGAAGAATTGGATGCCTGGCAAAAGTTGATTAAAGTTCTCAGGCATGAAATTATGAATTCGATTACTCCCATCCATTCATTAACAAATACCGTTATTCGTTTACTTTCTGAAAATAAAAAAGCCAAGGCCCTCGATCAAATTTCACCGGAAACAATCAACAAAGCCCTGGAAGGATTAAATGCCATCGAAAAGCGAAATCAAGGACTGTTAAAGTTTGTTGAATCATATCGTAACCTCACAAAAATACCAAGCCCTGTTTTTGAAAAAGTTACGGTTACAGCACTTTTCGATAACATCAACATTTTGTTCAGCAATGAGATCCGTTCAAAAAAAATTAGCTTCACCTCCTTCATAAAAACAGATGATTTATTCATCACAGTTGATGAAAAATTAATTACTCAGGTTCTAATAAATCTGATTAAAAATTCAATTGAAGCATTGTCAGAAATCCCCAATCCACGAATAAAAATGGAAGCTTCGATATTGAATAAAGCTGAAGTTTTAATTAAAGTTACAGACAATGGAGTTGGCATCCCGATAGAAGACCTGGACAAAATATTTGTTCCCTTTTATACCACCAAAGAAATGGGTTCTGGAATCGGCTTAAGTCTGTCGCGCCAAATTGTGAGGATGAATAAAGGAAGTATTTCAGTACACTCTATACCAAGCCACGAAACTTCTTTTGTTTTAAAGTTTTAAAATGATACAATAGCGCTTGAGTATGGCATTTTAATTTTCTTACTTATTCTCAGCACATTGAAATACGGTTGTAATACAATGGAAATACGTTGTTATACAATTGTCATTCGGTAGACATTTATAGTCATTCAATTGCAGAGGAAATTCTTTAACACATTATCTCATTAGCACATTTTCAAATTATCAAATTAGCATTATTCATACCTCAAACTATCAACGGGATTCATCACAGCAGCTCTATAAGTCAAGCTAATAATAGTAACTAAAGAAATCAATAATGAGATCATAGCACCTACGGCAAAAACCCACCAATCAATACTTACCCGATAAGCAAAGTTTTGCAACCATAAATCAATCAAATACCATGATATCGGAATTGAAATGATAAATGCAATTGTGAGCCATTTAATAAAGTCGAAAGAAAACATTTTTATAATATCTGTTGTTGAACTACCATGAATTTTCCTGATTCCTATTTCTCTGGTACGCTGATTAACAATAAAAGAAGTCAGGCCAAGTAATCCTAAGCTGGCAATTAACAGTGAAATAAATGCAAAATAGCTAACTATTTTTGCCAATCTATCTTCCGATTTATATAGGTTATCAAACACAGTATCAGCAAAACGATATTCAAATGGTCGATTAGGAAAATTATCAATCCAAATTTGTTCAATACTTCCAATAAGTTCTGTCAAATTAACGCCTTCATATTTTACACAAAGTTCGCTCATCCATTCTTCATAAGTAATAAATAAGGGGCCGATCGGCAGATGTGCCGATTTAAAATTAAAATCCTTAACCACTCCAACGCACTTCCGGTTCCAAATTTTAATGGAAAGAGGATCATCCCATCCATATTTCTTGACTGCAGCCTGATTCACCATAAAGGTTTTCTTCATATCAATACTATCTCGTGTAAAACCCTCTCCTAACATAAGTTTTATGTTCATCATCTCAAGATAATTTTGATCTATCTTAAGATGCCTCATTTCAAGTTTTTGATCAGCTACATCTGCTCCCATCCCATTCTGAACATCCCCAGGTATACCATCACAAACGGCAATCATTTTTACACCCGGCAAAGCTTGTATTTGAATTTTAAAAGGGTGATCTTTTTTAGTTAATTTATCTCTGGTTTGAAGGTGTATTATTTTTTCCTTGTCAAAACCAAGATTCATGTGCTTAACGAACTGTAATTGCCGATAGATCATAATGGTTCCAAAAATCATAACCAAAGAAATTACAAACTGAACGATTAACAATACCCGTCGTACATTTAACCCACCCGCGATTTTAGTCCAACGAGTTTTAATAACATCTATCGGTTTAAATTTTAAAAGTACTATGGTTGGATATAAACCAGAAAGTACACCAATCAAAAGCACTCCTGGGATAAACATTAACAAATATTTGAACTGATAAAATGTTCTTACTCTAAAATTGGTATTGGCTAACAAATTAAATTTTCCGATCAAGAATTCTGCCAGCAAAAATCCGATGATCAGAGATACGAAAACAAGAAATATGGATTCAGATAAAAATTGAATAATAAGTTTCCTCTTTAGGGCTCCCATCACTTTTCGCATCCCTACTTCCTTAGCCCTTGAACTTGCCTGTGCATTAGCCAGATTAATATAATTAATGCAAGCCATGAACACTATAAAACAAGCTAAAGCACTAAATAAATATACCAATTGTATATTTCCATGTCTATAATTATCTCGGGATTGACTAAAAAACAATTCACTTAAGGGCTGCAGTTCAGTCTGATTCCAACCATAATACCTGTTCTTTAATTCAATGTTTAATGGTTCAAGTATTTTTTCTTTAGCGCTGGAATGGTTCAGTAGAACCCAGGTAGTAAAGTTTAAAATATTTTCATTGTTCATCATATATGGTGCCGTTTTCTCAATCATCCCAAACGACATAAACCCATCAACAATTAAACTTGAATTTTGAGGAACATCTTTAATTACAGCCTTTACTACAAATGAAAAACCTTCTTCCAGCCAATAGCTATTTTCACCAAGTTGAACAACCTTATTAAGCGGATCTTCATCTCCAAATAATTGTTCCGCAAATGACTGGGTAATAACAAGTCCGTTCGCGCCTACTAATGCCTGATTTAAATCACCCGCAATAAGATCATAGTCGAATACCCTGAAGTAATTTGAATCAGCCAGACACATTTGCTTAAATTTGAAGTTTTCCCCGTCGTACATAACTTTACCTGAGATATTTAAGGTACGACAAGCTTGTTTTACTTCAGGATAACTTTCTTTTACATATCTTGCTAAAGTTGAAGAGGTTGTATTTGTAACATCATCCCCTTCAATAATCCGAAATATCCGATCTAATTTCGTATGATACTTATCGGTTGTGATTTCATTATTCACATAAAGCATCAGTAAAATAAACAGACAGAAAGCTATACTTAATCCAATAAGATTAATAATTGTAGTTGCTTTATTTCTGTAATAACTGCGAATAGCTATTTTTAGATAGGAAATAAACATTGTAATAGATTTAAATTATTATATCCGGGGATGACACCCAGCAGGGTTCCAACCCCTTAAAGTTTTATTCATACCTCAAACTATCAACCGGATTCATTTGTGCTGCACGATAGGACTGAACTCCTACCGTTAACAAGGAAATAAATACCACTAAAACGCCACTTACCAAGAATATCCACCAATCCAAATCAACCCTGAAAGTAAAGTTTTGGCTTAGCCAGTTATTCATTAAATAATAAGAAAGCGGTGTTGAAATAATGAACGCTAAAACAACCCATTTCACAAATTCAAAGGATAACATTTGAACTATATGATTTGTGAGGCCACCATGTACTTTTCGAACTCCAATTTCTTTTTTTCGTTGATGAACCATAAAAGATGTCATCCCCAATAATCCCATGCAAGCAATTATCAATGCAAAAACCGAAAAATAAGTCACTATTTTCCCAAGGCGTTCTTCGGCTTTATATTGTTGATCGACTACCTGATCAACAAACTCAAAATTAAACGGAACTTCCGGATACTTTTTCATCCAGGCATTTTCAATTGCATCAATAGTTGCCGTTTTGTTTGTTCCCGAAATACGAATAATTATTTCATCCATCGTATCTAAAAAAGTAATAAACAAAGGGCCGACCGGCTGATGCAGGCTTTCGAAATTAAAATCTTTTACAATGCCTACGAGCTTAAAACCCCAAAGCCTGATCTGATACGGATCTTCCCATCCATAAATTTTAACCGCAGCTTCATTCATTAAATATCTTCCGGCCCGATCCGATTCATCCTCACTTGAGAAGTTTCGTCCACTAACCAATTCAATTCCCATCAAATTGAAATAATTTGGATCACACTTTAAATGACGCATATTAATATCTTTTCCTTCTATCTGAGCAAACATCCCATTTGTAATGTCGCCGGGTACGGCATTGGAAAAAGCTACTTTTTCAACACCGGGAACTGCTAATAATCCATTTTTAAATTCCTGTGCATTTACATAAGCATTGTCCTTTGTTTTTAATCGAATTACATTTTCTTTTTCGAAACCCAAATTCAAATGCTTAACATAATTAATTTGTTGATAGATAACGATGGTCCCCACAATCATAATCAGGGAAATTACGAACTGAAAAACCATCAATGATTTTCTTGCAATAATTCCACCTTTACTCCGTGCAATCTTTCCTTTAATAACTTCCACTGTTTTGAACGAAGTAAGTGCCAGGGCCGGGTATAATCCTGAAATAACACCCAATAAAATAGCACCAGAAATAAATATTAAATTGAATGGGAAAGAATAAAATACTTTAACTTGTAAATTTGTTTCGGCTAACCGGTTAAATTCGCTAATCGATAATTCTGCCAAAAGAAATCCCATGATTAGGGAAATGATCAAGAGTAGAATCGATTCAACTAAAAACTGCTTTATCAGTTTTTGCTTATAAGCGCCCACCACTTTTCTGATGCCGACTTCACGTGCCCGACTGCTTGCTTTAGCCGTAGTTAGGTTTATATAATTGATGCAGGCAATTACCAGGATGAACAATGCAATTCCTATAAACAACATCACAAACTGCCAATTCCCACGCCTAAACTCATTTGGAATCTGAACTTTTTGATTAAAATACAGGTCTCTATATTTTATTAAACCCCAATCTGCATCCCTTCCAAACTGAGCCAATAAATCCTTACTTAGTTTTTGTTCAAGTCCTTGAACATCTGCATTTTTCTCAAGTTCAACAAAAGTATTAATGCCCCAATCGTTAGGGTTAGTAAGCGGTCCATTGGGGATATTAAGTAATGCAGTAATTGACACATAGGCATCCATAGCATAGGTAGCATTTTCAGGAATATCGGGAATGACTGCTTCCACTATGAGTTCAAATTGTTTATTCCAAAAAACTTTTTCTCCGATTGGATTCTTCTCCTTAAAAAGTACCTTGGCTGAGCTTTGGGTCAGAACGATTCCATTTCGTTCAACCAACACGTGATCCAAATTCCCTAGAATCGCCTTATTGCTGAAAATATTAAAATAGGTAGAATCAACCAATCCCACTTTACCGAAAGAAACATAATTCCCATCCTCTAAATATAGCTCTGCATCAAAAATGATTGACCTACAAACTTGTTTTATTTCAGGATAACGCTCATCAACAAATTCAGCAAAAAGGCCATTCCCAAAAATATGGCTCCTGTTTTTTTCGAACAAACAATAAATATTTTCGACATTTTGAAGATGTTTATCCGTTGTTAACTCACTTTTTATATAAAGAGAAAGTAAAATAAAAAGCCCTAAAGCAATGCTCAATCCAAAAAGATTGATCAATGAAAAAGTGAGGTTTTTGGTAAAACTTCTTATCGCAATTTTTAAGTAGGATTTGATCATATTTATTAAATTTATTTTTAAGGTTGATACCCTGCAGAATGTAAACCCGTAATGTTATTTAAAATTATTCATACCTCAAACTGTCTACCGGATTCATCGTTGCTGCACGATAAGATTGTAAACTCACAGTGATTAGTGAAACAATTACGACTGCCAATCCACTAACCACAAAAATCCACCAATCCAGTTCTACCTGAGAAATAAAATTTCTATCTAACCATGTTTTCATAAGATAATAGGACAGCGGAACAGAAATTACGAAAGCAATAAAAACCCATTTTACAAATTCGAACGACAACATTTGCACAATTTGTTTCACCGCACCACCATGCACTTTTCTTATCCCAATTTCACGATTCCTTTGTTGAATCATGTAAGAAGTCATCCCTAACAAACCCATACAAGCAATGATGAGTGCAAAAATTGAGAAGTAAGTAACTACCTTTCCAAGGCGTTCTTCGTCTTGATATTGCTGATCGATAATTTGATCAAGAAATTTATAGGCAAAAGGAAATTCGGGATAACGAGCAGTCCAGGCTTGTTCTATTTTTTCGAGTGTTGCTTCTTGGTTAGTTGAACTAATGCGAATGGCAATGTTATCCAAATTCCCCCAAAATGGCATATATAAAGGCTTTATAGGAACATGTAAACTCTCAAAATTAAAATCCTTAACAATGCCAACCAACTTAAAGCCACCCCAAAATTTAATTTCATAAGGGTTCTCCCATCCATATTTCCTAACAGCAGCTTCATTCATTATGTATGAGCGTTCATAATCCGATTTATCATCCTTAGTAAAGTTACGACCACTAACCATTTCCAGGCCCATTAAATCAATATACTCATTGTCAATTTCTAAACAACGCATATTCACTTTTACCCCATCAATTTCATCAGCCATACCATGACCTACCTCTCCGGGTACAGCATAACAAAATGAAACATTTTCTACACCTGGAATAGCCTTTAATTCAGTTTTAAAGGTTTGTGCATTTTCAAAAGCCCGCTCTTCGTTTGTTTGTAATCGAATTACATTTTCTTTATTAAATCCAACATTGGTATAACGAACATGCTTTATTTGCAGAAAGATTACAATGGCACCAACCACCATTATCAATGAAATAACAAATTGAAATACCATCAATGATTTTCGTGCAATAATTCCTCCTTTGCTTTTAGAAATTTTTCCTTTTATCACTTCAACTGTTTTAAAAGAAGTTAATGCAAGTGCAGGATACAGTCCGGAAATAATACCGAGCACAATAGCGCCCAATACAAATAAAATATTAAAAGGAAAAGCGTAAAACTGTTTTACTTGAAAATTGGTTTGTGCAAGCAAATTAAATTCACCTATAAAAAGTTCAGCCATTAAAAAACCTATAAAAAGAGAGACTAAGATTAAAATTACAGATTCTGTCAAAAATTGGATGATCAACTTTCTTTTATGGGCTCCAACCACTTTTCGAATTCCTACTTCTCTTGCCCTAGTAGTTGCTTTTGCAGTTGTTAAATTGATATAATTAATACAAGCAATAATAATGATGAAGAGGGCAACCCCAATAAATAAGAATACAAATTGCTTATTGCCATGTTCAAATTCTTCAGGAATGTGAACATCACTGAAATATAGATCGGTATAAGGGATGAAACCAAATTCTGTATCCCTGCCAAATTCCGCTAATAAATCTTTGCTGATTTTTTTTTCTAAAGCAGTAATATCTGCATTTTCTTCAAGCTGAACAAAAGTGGTTAATGACCAGTTTCCAGGATTGGTTATTAAACTTTCGGAAATAATTAAAAAACTTTCAAGAGATAAAAAACAATCTGCTTGATAAAACGAGTTTTCAGGAATGTCTGGAATTACAGCATTAACCACAAAATCATATTCATTTTCCATGCTTACAATCTCACCAATTGGGTTTTTATCATTAAATAAAACCTTTGCTGCACTTTCAGTTAGCACCATTCCATTCCTTCCATCCAAGGCATGTTCCAGCTTTCCTAAAATGGCTTCATTTTTAAAAATTTTGAAATAATTTGAATCAACTGCACCATAATGATCAAAATGAACAGAGTGGCCATCTTTTAGAAAAAATTCACCATCCCAAACGAAGGAAGTACATCCTTCTTTTACCTCCGGATAACGGCCATACATATATTTGGCAAACATGGCATTGGTAAATATGGAATGATTTTTTTTATCGTGAAGTGAATAGATATTTTCCACATTCTCGATATGCCTGTCGGTGCTTAATTCGCTTGTAATGTATAAAGCTAGCAAGATGAATAAGGCAATGGCTATACTCAAACCAAATAAATTGATTATAGAAAAGGTGAGGTTTTTCGTGAAACTTCTTAACGCAATTTTTAAGTAGGATTTAATCATTTCAATTAGGTTAATAATTATGTAGAAATTAAGTCAAACCAAATGCCAAAAACCCTTAAGCTCTCTTTATCTGCTACTTAAAGTTGTCAAATAAAATATTTTTACTAAAACCGTCCAGAACCTGAACACTACTCGTTCTACATCTGAACAGAATGCATATATTTGCATTTCAACAAGCTGTTTATCAATGAATCCAAGCAAAGGAAAAATATTAATTGTTGACGATAACGAAAGCATTTTGCTTACGCTTAAGCAATCGTTAAAGTACGAATTTCAGCAGGTTGTCACAATTAAGAATCCCAATTTAATTCCCAACCATCTGGATGAAAATGATTGGGACATTGTTTTACTTGATATGAATTTTAAAGCTGGAATCAATTCTGGGAATGAAGGTTTGTATTGGCTCAGGAAAATAAAAGAACATAATCCAGACATCCTTGTCATTTTAATTACCGCTTATAGCGAAGTGAATATTGCGGTGAAAGGAATTAAAGAAGGCGCTTACGACTTCATAACCAAACCATGGGACATCGACAAACTCATCACGACCTTACATGCTGCGCTTAAACTTAGAGAATCGGAACGAAAAGTTAAAAAACTGAAAGGATTTCAGAAAGTAGTCATTGAAAATTCATTGAGTACGCCAAATGATTTTTTGGGTTCATCACCCAAAATGACTGAAGTATTTAAAACCATTCGCAAAGTAGCAGCCACTGATGCCAACATTTTAATACTCGGAGAAAATGGCACAGGAAAAGAATTGGTGGCAAGAGAAGTTCATAGACTTTCCGGACGAAAAAAGGAATTGTTTGTGAGTGTTGATTTGGGTTCGATCAACGAAAACCTTTTTGAAAGCGAAATGTTTGGTCATATAAAAGGAGCTTTTACGGATGCACAAAGTGATAGAACAGGTCGATTTGTGGCAGCATCAGGTGGAACTTTATTTCTTGATGAAATCACCAATCTCTCAATGAATTTACAATCTAAACTCTTGAGTGCTTTACAAAACAGAAAGGTTACCCCAGTTGGATCAGATAATCCTATTCTAATTGATATTCGGTTAATTTCTGCGACCAATAAAGATCCATTTGTTTTAACCGATCAGGAATTATTCAGAGAAGATTTATTGTATCGGTTAAACACCATCAAAATTGAAATACCTCCATTACGTGAAAGAGGCGACGATGTTTTAATCATTGCTGATTTTTACCTTAGGCGATATTCCAAAAAGTATAATAAAGGTGAAATAAAAATCAGTAGTACAGGAATTGAAACCCTGTTAAACCACACTTGGCCAGGAAATGTGAGAGAATTAAAACATACCATCGAAAAAGCAGTGATTCTGGCCGAATCAGATATTCTTCGACCTGAAGACTTTCGAATTGAGATAAAAACCAGCAATAACTGGGATTTGGGTACATCGAATAGACTTGCAGATGTTGAAAAATATATTGTTAAAAAAGTACTTGACAAGCATCAGGGTAACCTGACCAGAACCGCCAAGGAATTGAATATTTCACGTACCACCCTATATCTAAAAATTGAAAAACATGGGCTTTAATCGATTTTACACATCCATCATCATCCGTATCATTCTTATTGTTGTTACAGGTGTTGCACTTTCATTTTTTATAGGGCAGGAAGATAAAATTATGGCAAGCATTATTTCTTTTACGCTAATTATCGCTCAAACGATCTACTTGATTGCCTATATTAATAAAACCAATAGAAATTTAGCTTCATTTTTACTTCGCTTACAATCAAAAGATACAGCTGTCAATTATCAGGATGAACAGGTGTTGAAAAACTTTAAAGGACTCAATCTTTCCTTCGATCAAATCAACAAAGAATTGCAACATATTCGAATTGAGAATGAACAAAAAACACATTATCTGAACACCATCGTTGACCATGCCAAAATAGGGATCATTGCCTTTGATGATAAAGGAAAGATTGAACTGTTTAACCCCGAAGCTTCAAATATTTTACAATGCAATGCCTGTCAATTTATGAATACATTGGCTTCAAAACTACCAGATTTTCACAATGCAATTATGAACAATACAAATGAAAAATCACAATTAATAAGACTAAATCTCAATTCAGAAATTCAAAATTTAGCGATAAAAAAAACCATCATAAATATTGGATCAAAGATCATTCATATCATTTCTTTTCAAAATATAAGAAGGGAGTTAGATCACAATGAACTGGAATCATGGCAAAAATTGATTCAGGTTTTGAATCATGAAATTATGAATTCCTTAACTCCAATTACCTCACTATCGAAAGTAATTAAGAGATATATTCATAAGGATGGAGTTATAAAAAAAGCAAGTGAATTGAATGATGAAATCATTAAAGATATTGCCATCAATACTGAAATCATTGAAGAAAGAGGAAAGGGATTAATTGACTTCATTGAGGTTTACAAAAATATAACCAAGAACCCAGAGCTCCATTTAGCTAAGTTTAAAATTGCTGACACGGTTAACAAAATTGAGAAGTTTTATGGAGAAAAGTTTAAGGACCAAAACATCAAATTTGAAAGTAAAATTAAAGTCAATCTTGAACTTTTTGCTGATGAATCATTGATTGAACAAATGCTGATCAACCTCATAAAAAATTCACTGGAAGCTTTGGCCAATCAATCAAATCCTAAAATTACCATCACTGCAAAAAAATCAAACGAAGGAAGTTTGATGATTACCATTGAAGATAACGGGAAAGGCATTCCAGAAACAGAATTGGATAAGATTTTTATCCCATTTTACTCAACCAAAGAAAATGGATCGGGCATTGGGCTAAGTCTTTCCCGACAAATTATGTATTTGCATAAAGGAAGCATCTCTGTAAGTTCAAAGCCATACAATGAAACTTCCTTTATCCTTCAGTTTTAAAACTATTCGTACCTCAGACTTTCAATCGGATTTCTTTTTGCAGCTCTAAATGTTTGGAAACTCACAGTAATCAATGCAATAATTAGTGATATGATTGCCCCAAACGCAAAATAAATCCATGTAATATTAATTCGATATGAAAAGTTTTGAATCCAATCTGTCATGAAATAATAGGCCGTTGGCCAGGCAATAATATTGGCAATTAACACCCATTTCACAAATTCAAAATTAAGCATGCGTATAATATTTATTATTGAAGCTCCATTAACTTTTCGGATACCAATTTCTTTGGTTCTGATTTCTGTTAAAAAAGAAGCTAACCCAAATAACCCAATACATGCAACAAAAATGGCAACTAAAGAAAAGGTTGTAAATAGTTTCCCCATTTTTAAATAAGAAAGATATCTGCGTTCGAAATTTTCTTTAACAAACGAATAATCCAAAGGCATTTCCGGAACCAAATCATTCCACTTTGCCCTGACCTGTTCTATCTGTTGATGAGAACCAGCATCATTTAAATTTAAAACAATATTATGGGTAAGTTCAGGGGCATAATGAATTAATAAAGGGCCTATTTGGTCAAGTAGTGAGGTATAATGAAAATCCTTTACCACTCCAATTACTTTATACTGTCTTGAGTCATCTCTGCTTGGATTTGTACTAATTATTTTTCCAATGGGATTTTCCCATCCCATTTGCTTTTGCAAGGTTTGATTTATTACAATTGCCAAAGAATCGGTTCCAGATTCACGCAAGAATCCTCTTCCTTCAACAAACTCCATTTCGAAAGTATTAAAGAAATCCGCATCTGTGTTAAAATTATACATAATGATTGGTATACCCGGATCTTTTCCTTCCGGGAAATATCCCCTTCCGTTAATATTTGAACCCGGAAGTCCGGAAACAATACTTACATTTTCCACAACCGACAAATTTTCAAACTCACTTTTTAAGGTTTGAATTTTAGAGATCAGGCTTTGATTCTGTAATGGAATCACCATTTTATTTTCTTTATTAAAACCCAAATCTTTATGGTTCATATAATTCAACTGACTGTATATAATACCAGTACTGATGATCAAAACCGTAGCAATTGTAAACTGTAGGACCACCAGAATATTTCGGATGTAAGACTTCTTTTTCCCGGTAATTCCTCCTCCTTTTAAGGCAGCAAGTGGCTGAAATGAAGAAAGATAAAATGCAGGATAGCTTCCTGCCAACAATCCAACAATTAAGGTCAATATAAAGAAAAACAAGGCTATAACCATAATATCCTTGTAAACGACCAGAGAACCGTCGTTAATAATCAAATCACTAAAATAGGGTAAAACCAACTGAACGATTAGAACAGATAAAAGTAATGCCATAAAACTAAACAGCACCGATTCCCCTAAAAATTGCCTGATAAGTTGACCTTTTACTGCGCCATGAATTTTACGCAGCCCTACTTCTTTTGCTCGCTTAAACGAACGTGCAGAAGCCAAATTCATATAATTAATACAAGCAATTAGAAGAATAAAAATTGCGATGGCGGAAAAAATATAAATGTATTTAATATCTCCATTTGTTGCCAATTCGCCCCGTTTGTGTGAATGCAAATGGATACTGGAAAGGGGCTGTAAATACAAGTCAAAGATCACATTTGCTTCTTTTAAAAAGCCCATTCGATTATCTTCAAAAGAGGGAAATTTCTCTTGAAAGGACAAATAATCTACACCCTTGTCTAACAATAAATAGGTATTTAATCCTACGGATCCCCAGTTTTGTAAGCCATATTGTGGGCTGTTTAAAATCCCAGATGTAGAAATTAAAGCATCAAACTGGAAATGTGAATTTCCTGGAACATTTTTTAATAAGCCGGTTACTGTTAAATTACTATTGTCATTAATCCGCAGCACTTTACCAATTGGATCTTCTTCTCCAAAATATTTATGAGCTAATTTTTCAGTCAAAACAATACCATTATGAATAGCTAAAACTTCCTTTGGATTTCCTCTTAAAAGTTCGAAAGAAAAAATATCAAAAAAGCTCGAATCTGCATAGTAAATATTGTTCTCATAAAATTTATTCTCCTCATATGCAAATAAAAACCGACTCCTTGTTTGAAAAATTCTTGTTTGATTAACGACTTCCGGAAAATCCTCCAGAATGGCATGCCCCATGGGGCCACTGCTTAAAGCTAAATCCATAGGAGTGCCACCAATATTGGCATCCACACATAAACGATAAATTTGTTCTTTTTTTTCGTGAAATTTATCAAAACTCAATTCATAAAAAATATAAGTCAGAATAAGAATACACACCGACATTCCAATGGCTAATCCACCTATGTTAATAAAGGAGTATGACTTTTGCCGAATTAAATTACGGAGAGCTGTTTTTAAATAATTAGTTATCATGTTTTCAAGTAAGGTTAATTACTTTGTAAAAATAATAAATATTTTTTATAAACTAACTATTTAGTTGATTAATTAATTCACTGTTAATACACTATCTCTTTATTTATCACAAAAATGGTTATTCGTATTTAAGTGCATCCACCGGATTAGAACTGGCCGCTTTATAAATATGAAAACTGATCGTTAGTATACCGATGATAAAAGCAATCAATCCGGCAGTTAAAAAGGTTAGTAACCCGATAGAAGTTGAGTACACAAAATTAGCATCAAGCCAATTATCCAGCAAATACCATGCAATAGGTGATGCAATAATTAGCGCAATTACAATTAGAATTACAAACTCTTTAAAAAGGAATGCGAGAATAGATTCCAATGAAGCTCCAACTACTTTTCTAATGCCTATTTCTTTGGTACGTTGTTCAGCGATGAAAGATGACAATCCCAATAATCCGAGCAATGCAATAAATACCGAAAGCAATGAAGCAATGGTAAATACTTTACCAATTTTTTCTTCGGCCTGGTACATTTCATCCATGGTATCTTTTAGAAAGTCGTAATCGAATGGGTGAATAGCTCCAAACTCATTCCACTTATCCTCAATAAACTGAAGGGTTTCTTGACGATTATCGGGCCCGATTTTTATTGATATTGCATTTCTGGGCCGATCGCTTAGAAACAGAGAAAGTGGTTCAATGGTATTATGCAATGATCGGTAATGAAAATCCTTAACAACTCCAATTACCTTTGTATTTCTGGTAAATGTTCCATCTAAATTTAGTCCAAAACCAATTTTCTTCCCTAAAGGATTATCCGTCCATCCCAATTCTTTAGCACAAGCTTCATTAATGATAACTCCTTCCTCTAAATCTGTACCCATCTCCTTACTAAAATTTCTACCTGCTATGAGTTTTATTTCATAAAGGTTCAAAAAATCATAATCGATCATAGTAAAATTTAGGGTTTCCTCAACCATTTGACCTCCACCAGAACTGATAGTAGTCGAATCAGATGCTCCGAATTTTGAGTCTTGTTCTACCTTCATAACAACTATACCGCCTATATTACCTGGGTATCCGTTTGAAGTGGATAGATCCTTCACATTCGGATTTTGCAAAAGTTCTTCTCGGAATGTAGGCATCTTTTTTAACAGATTAGTATCTGCCTGTATGGTTGTAACCAGTATATTGTCTTTCTCAAAACCCAGGTCTTTCGATCGTAAAAAATTTAGTTGCTTTGAAACAACCAAGGTGCCTACAATCATTGCAATTGAAATGATAAACTGAAATACTACCAATACTTTTCGTAAAGTACCTCTGGATCGGCCCGAGCTAATCTTGCCCTTTAATACTTTAACAGGTTGAAAAGATGAAAGATAAAATGACGGGTAACTTCCTGATACCAGCCCTACCCCAATGGCAATTAAAAAGGTCAACAGAATCGTACCTGACGACTCAAGTCCAAATACCAGATTTTTACCTGCCAATTCATTAAACGAAGGTATAATGAGGTAAACTGCAAACAATGAAATTATAAATGCAATAAATGCAAGTATAAGCGATTCACTTAAAAACTGTCGCATGAGTTGTGAACGAATGGCTCCGATCACTTTTCTTAAACCAACCTCTTTTGCGCGTTTGGCCGAACGAGCAGTAGCCATATTCATGTAATTAATCCCAGCAATCACGAGGATAAACCCGGCAACAATTGAAAAGATTAGTACATATCCTTTATTTCCTGTGGGTTCATCATTTTTTAATGTTGAATTTAGATGAATTTCGGCCAACGGTGTTGCCATAGGAACAAAATTCGCATTGATCTGGTCTCCCAATGATTTCATATACTTTTCATAAAATATAGGAGACTTTTCCAAAATGGATTCCATTGAAGAATTTTCCTTCAAAAGGATATAAGTATAAGGGGTAATATTCCAGAATTGGGCCGGTTCCATACTATTGAATCTTTCTCTGCCTACCCTTTCTGAAAGCGTAACGATTGAAAAGAGTCCGTTGTATTTAAGATGCGTATTATTAGGTTGATCCTTTATTACCCCGGTTATTTTAAAGTTCATTCCATTTGCTGCTTTAATGACCTCTCCCATAGGATTATTGGCACCAAAATATTTCTTCGAAAGGCTCTCATTAATCACACACGAATTGGGTTCGGTTAAAGCATTCTCGGCGGCTCCATAAATAAACTCGTGTGTAAAAATATCGAAGATGGTAGAATCAGCCCAAAATAAGCGGTCTTCGTAATATTCATGTTCATCAATCTCAATCAACATTCCATCACCACCAAATAGCCTTACGAATTCTTCAACTTCCGGATATTCAACTTTAAAAGCCGGACCAAGGGGGGCAGAAGTTACAGCAAAAAGATCGTCCTTACCTGCAATGGTAAAGTGAGATTCAAGCCGGTAAATTCGATCATATTTTTCATTGTGCTTGTCGTAATTCAACTCATTTTGATTGAACAATAAAATGATAATGGTTGCAGTAAATCCAATGGAGAGTCCCAAAATATTGATAAACGAATAAAACTTATTCCTTACGATATTTCGATAAGCACTTTTGAAATAATTTTTGATCATGATGTAAGCAGGTTAGGTTTCAATGGTTAGACGTATAAAAATCTAATTTATTACACTTGATGATATATAAATGTAAAATTTAATTTGTGATGGGCATTTCTGGTTTAAGCAATTAGTCATTAAAACTTAATTATTGCTAAAATAAATCTATGATTTCTTCCCACTTCTGCTATAAACAATTCGGTACGAAAACTTTAAAAGGAAAATATTTTCGGGATAGACTTTTGATAAATCTTCGAAATCATCTTTAAAATAATAATGGCCTTTGGAGTTATCGCCTGTACGACCTTGCGCCCAAACGAGATAAATTGATGATCCGGGTCTGTATTCCCATCGTGCAACCAAATTTGATCTGAATTGAAAGAAATTAAAATTTGGATTTTCAAATTCATAATCGACAATTCCATCTAAATTTTCATCAATTTGATAATTTTCACTTCCGGCATCAAATTTTATTTCGTCAGGTTTGAACAGCTGAAAGCGATCACCATATTCATCGGCTGTTGAATTGGTAATCTTTTTTAATTCGGTATAATTTGCAGCAAAGATAAAGGGCTGTCCGTAATATTGGATTGAAAAATCGGGAGTCAGACTGTAGTCAATTCTGAGTGCTGCACTGAACTGTTTCGAATTGATTTTACCCATGATATACTGATCACCATTGTACTCAACGGTTTCAATATATTGAAGCTCATTTGATGAATTTGAGAAATTTGGATTCAGTGAAATGGTGAATGCATCGGTAGCCCGAAATGAAATTGACACTCCATAATTGTTTGAGCTAAGAAATCCATTATCCCCTCTACTTAGAGATCCGTTAAAGCCCAAGCTTAGTTTTTTTCGATTATCAGAATTAATATTGAATGAAGTTTGAAAAACACCAGGTACTTTTAATGACGGACCTCCTCTAAGTTCGGTTCTGGGAAATGAAACTCCTTCTTTATTCAAATTACCAGAAATGCTCCAGTAATTTTTAAACTGAGTATTGGCGCTAAAGTTTGCTCCTTTATAAATATTTTTTCCACCAAAATCCCAACCTGTCCAAAAGGCAATATCTAAATTTAAACTTCTAAAAATACTGAAGGGTTCAAACCACCTGTACGATGCCCATGCAACCTGCTGGATTTCATCAGAACGTTGTATATATCCGATGTCATTTACATCCAGCCCGGGCGAACGCCAATTAACAAAAAAGGTATACGATAGATGTCCATTTCCACTTTTGTTAAACTGTAAAATCCCACCATGCCCCATTAAACTTGTTCGACTAGAATCCACACCGAGGTGAGTGGCATTGGGTCGCTGATAATATCTGGCGGGAGCTTCCTGAAGTTCGGTAATGGCTTCAGTACTCCCATTTACTAAACTAAAAAATGACTTGAACGAAATATTATATGTCCGGTTATTCCAAGAGTGTGAAAAATCAATTCCACCGGTGTAGGCAGATTTTGGTAAATAATTTAAGTTTTCATCCTCTAATTTTCGATTGGTTGCAGTAAACATTCCACCAATAGTTGTCGTTCCTTTATTAAAATCCTTTTGAAATCGGGATAAAAAATAGTTTGTAAAAGGTTCGACAGCTTCTGTACGCTCGTTGTTTCCATCACTAATTTTAGCAACAGTTCGAGGAGTCATGCTTTCCATAACCCCGATTGAGACACCTCGTTTTGTCTTTCCTGATAGTTTAAATGCTGCTAAAATATTTGTATTGCTGGGAGAACTTAAATATTCGTTATCGGCAACATCCGGCTCGTGATGAGGGTATCTTCCAATTCTTCGGGTGTACAAAAGATTATCAACATGGAATGGGCCACCATTAGCCAAATTGAAACTAAAAATATTATTCCCTTCAATAAAAAAAGGTCTTTTTTCTTCAAAAAATGATTCGAAAGCGGTTAGGTTTACAACAGAAGGGTCCGCTTCAACCTGCCCAAAATCAGGGTTTATGGTGAAATTTAAAGTTAAATCGTTGGTCAAACTTACTTTGCCATCAATTCCAACTGTAGCTTTTTCACTTCTTCCTGTAGCATACGGATTACCCTCCTCTTTTTCAAAGCGATTCATTTTTAAAACAGTATAAGGAATAATCTCAGTATCTAATTTAGGTTTCACACCATTCAATCCAAGCAAATCACCAAATTCACTTACCCAACCGGGAGCATCCGCAGGGACGTATTGCCAGATGGTATTTTCCTGGGTTTTAAAAATAACCCTGAAAATTTGAAGCCCCCATGTAAGTTCTTCAATATTTGCAAATCGAAGTTGCGATAGTGGGATTTTGAATTCCGCGTTCCAGCCTTCATTGTCGATTGAAACTTTTACTTCGTAAACTGCATTCCAATTTGGATCAGGATCGGTATTATCGTTTGCGATTAACATATCGCTCTGAACACCAGCCGCACTAACCCCAAAAACAAAAGCGGTACGATCGTCATTATAGCTGTCAAATCCTGCATAAATCTGATCACCTGCAGTTTGATCTCTTTTGGTCATTCTCTTCTCAATTCCCCCGGGGTCTGTATCGTAAAGTTTAACGCCCAAATAAATATAATTATCGTCGTATAATATTTTAAAAGCAGTTTTTTGAGATGGATCAGCACCACTATGAGGTTCGCGTTGTTTAAAATCACCGGCCCATTCAACCTGCTCCCATGCATCGTCGTTAAGCACACCGTCGATGATAAGCTGTTGTTTGGTTCGCAGCGTATGGTAGCTTCTTTTCTGTGCAAAAAGCCCGCTTATTAGCAGGCTTAATAATAAAATCAGGTATGTTCTTTTTGTCAAGCGCCTTGTCATCAAATAAAAATGCAAATATAGTAATGCGAGATTAGGTTTGAGCGATTTTAGATTTTAAATATAAAAGTTATGGTAATCGATAATAAATTTTTCCAACAATCTTCCACCCTTCATTAAATTTATAGAGTGACAGATAATCAATAAAAATATCTTTTCCGGCTTTTGACAATTTTATTTTTGCGACGGCAGCAGTTCCTTCTACATCAATATTCATGAATTCACATTTCATTTTTTCTTCCTCAGTAAATGGAATTGGATTTTTCGCTTTTCTTTCTTTTGAACTTTCTATCCAATTATAAATTGGCAATTTTTCGAGTTTATTATTTTGAAGAATCAATAAATTAAATCCCGGGTGAAATCCTTTTTCAATTTGAGAAATTTCGCCTTTGTTATGGATCCCATCAATATAGGCCGATAGTATCAATTTTTTAATACTTTCTTTTTCAGATTTTACATCACTTTGTGCAAATCCCGAAACAAGAATTAAAGCACAAACAATAATCATCAATAATTTTTTCATGTTAGTTATATTTAATTAATTATCCGATAAATGAATTCAAATTAAGTGCTACTTATCAGTTTTTTTTCTAAACATTAAAGGAATATTGGTATCGGTAGGTGCACCTATTTCAACCAGTTCCCAATTTTTGTCATAGGCCGCAATTTTATGCCTTAGCACTTGAACTTTATCTTTTGGCGGAACATCATTACCTTCCCAATCGAGTAACTCAACCCTGTATTCAAGGGTTTTTTTACGCCCATTGATTCGTACATCTATTTCAACGTTCTGCTCTCTGTCTATATCTGGTATTAATACTACTACTTCTCTCATGATATTTAATTTTAAATTTATAAATTAATTTAATTTCTTAAGCTGAACATCATGTTTTAATACTTGGTAGCCTTTAATTTCTGTAAAACAAAATACTTCCTTCCCTGCGAAAATGGCGCTAAACCTATCAGAAGCCCAAACCACAAGTAAAGAAGTATTTAAATAAAAATACGTGATTAATTTACCTACTAAAAAGCACCTTAAATCTGGTAAAATCTATTTCTAATAGTTGTTAAACTGATGCAGCACTTTTAATATTCTCATTAATAATCTGTCCGTCAAATAATCGGATTACCCTTTGGGCATATTCAGAATCTCTTTGAGAGTGCGTAACCATAATGATTGTCGTTCCAGCTTGATTAAGGCCTTCTAACAGGTTCATAACCTCTTCGCCATGCGCAGAATCCAGGTTACCAGTTGGCTCATCCGCAAGAATTAAACTTGGATTGGCAACAACGGCTCTGGCAACTGCAACACGCTGTTGCTGTCCACCTGATAATTGTAATGGAAAATGCTTTTTACGATGAATGATTTGCATTTGCTCCAAAACTTCTTCAACGCGTTTTTTTCTTTCGCTTGAGCTGTATCCTAGATAGATTAAAGGTAATTCAACATTTTCAAAAACATTGAGTTCGTCAATTAAATTAAAGTTTTGAAAAACAAAACCAATATTGTTTTTTCTCAATTTTGCACGTTGTTTTTCACTGTGTTTTGCAACCTCATTATCAAGGAAAAAATACTCACCACCAGTTGGGTTGTCAAGTAATCCAAGAATGTTAAGTAATGTTGATTTACCACAACCTGAAGGACCCATAATAGCTACAAATTCGCCTTTATTAATTTCAAAAGAAACATTATTTAATGCGGTAGTTTCGACTTCGTCAGTTCGAAAAACTTTTGATAGATTAATTGTTTTTAACATATGAAATGATTTTTATATAAATTATTTTAAATTACTTTTAGTTGGTATAAATTACTATTTATCTGAATACGAGTTTGTCTTTACTCCCAAATGAATCATATGAAGATACAATAACATTTTCACCCGGCACTAAACCTTCGGTAACCTCATAATAATTTGTATTTTGTCGGTTAAGTCGAATAGGTCGTTTAATTGCAAAGCTACCTGTTTCGTCAACAACATAAATCCAGTTTCCACCTGTCTCCTGGAAGAAACTACCACGTTTGATAATAATTGCATCAGATTCGCCACTAAATTTCAGACGTAATTGTATGGTTTGTCCACGTTTGATACTTGGAGGAAAATCATTCTGAAAAAACAAATCAACTTGGAATGATCCATTGGTTACATCGGTATAAATTTTAGAAATTTCCAGTGGATAATTCTTTCCATTAAAGTCAAACTCGGCGCCCTGACCAATATATACACGTGAAATATATCTTTCATCAATATTTGCTTGAAGCTTAAATCCGTCTTGTTTGTCAATCTGTCCAAGTCGTTCGCCTGCCCTTTTGGTCTCACCAATCTCAACACTGAATGAAGAAAGTATTCCTGTTGCAGGAGCCTTGATGTATGCATTTTCCATATTCCTTCTTAACAATGCAAGGTTTTGCTCTAATCGCTCCAGGGAAGTATTAATTGATTTTGTTCGACTAGCACCTGACATTGAATCCAATCGTTGCAGATTTAGAGAGATATCAAGTTGTTTCATGGTGAAAGTATATTCACGTTCGGCATCTTCAAATTCTTTAGGCG
The DNA here is from genome assembly GCA_963675215.1 of Bacteroidales bacterium. GTDB lineage: Bacteria > Bacteroidota > Bacteroidia > Bacteroidales. Next base: position 950,690 of record OY775914.1, on the reverse strand, counting down.
AAATTACTTTTTCCTTAAATAATTGAACCTTACGTTCAAAATCAATTCTTGTTTTATCGATGGTATATTCCAATTGAACGATTTCTTTTTGTCGGTAAAAATTGTTCTGCTCCAACGCTAATTTGGTTGTATTTAAATTATTTCCTTCAGCAAGCATTCTGGTTTCTTGCTCCATATAACTTAATTCCATCTGAGTATTGAGAAGTTTTATGATGGTATCCCCCTCATTTAACAAAGCTCCATCCTCAACAAATTTTTGCTCAACAACTCCACCCTGAGCCACATCAATATAATTGGTATTTTTGGGAAATACAACTCCATCGATGGGGATAAATTCCATAAATTTATCCTGCAAAACAGGGGCAATAGTAATCTGGTTTTTGTCTACATACAATTTACTTGACTTATCCCGAAGGAATAATAAGTAGACAATGAAAAACACAAATGCAGCTATTGCAACAATACTTGCTATCTTCTTTGGAGGCCACTTCTTCTTTTCAATAACTCTATCCATTTCTTAAATTTTAACGATTTTAACACTATTTAACTAAATGTATGCCACTAATTATAATGAGCTATTTATCTGCTATTTACATCCCTACCAATAAGGGTTTTCACTCCATGTTGTTCGATATCGTTCAATTTTTTGTACAATTACGAACAGAATTCATACCTTTACTGCCATTGTTTAAATTCATTCAGTTTTTTGCCTCACAATTATGGATAAATTAGATGCCAAAGTTTTAATCGTTGATGATGATCAGGACGTGCTTTTAGCAGCCAAATTGTTTCTTAAACAGCACATTAACATTGTACATACCGAAGCCAATCCTGCCAATATTCCTGATTTACTCAGAAATGAAAGTTATGAATTGATTTTGCTTGATATGAATTTTTCTCCTGACGCAACCAGCGGGAAGGAAGGATTTCATTGGATGAATAAGATACTCGAAATTGACCCTACTTCCATTGTCATTTTAATAACTGGTTACGGTGATATCGAATTAGCTGTACAAGGAATTAAAGAAGGTGCTACAAACTTTTTACTTAAACCCTGGGAAAACAAAAAACTTCTGGCTACCATTACGACGACCCTTCAACTTAAAAAATCAAAGGTTGAATTAGAAGATTTAAGATCTAAACAAAAAGTTTTAATTGCCGACACCAACCATGCATACAGTGATTTAATTGGTGAATCCGAATCAATACAAAAGGTATTAAATACCGTTCAAAAAGTGGCAGTAACAGATGCCAACGTATTGATATTGGGAGAAAATGGTACTGGTAAAGAATTGATCGCCCGTGCCATTCATCGAGCTTCGAACAGGAAAGATCAGGTATTTATTAGTGTCGACTTAGGTGCAATTTCTGAAAGTTTGTTTGAAAGTGAATTATTTGGGTTTAAAAAAGGAGCGTTCACTGATGCCAAAGAAGATCGGGCAGGGCGTTTTGAAGCGGCTAATAAAGGAACCATTTTTTTAGATGAAATTGGGAACCTGACTTTTAGTCTGCAGTCAAAATTGCTAAGTGTTTTACAAAACAGAAAAGTGGTTCGCTTAGGTACCAATAAAGAAATACCAATCGATGTTCGTTTAATTTGCGCAACCAATATGCCACTCTATCAAATGGTAAATGACAATAAATTTCGTCAGGATTTATTGTACAGAATTAATACGGTTGAAATTCAAATTCCATCTTTACGTGAGCGAATTGAAGACATATCACTTTTGGTGGATCATTTTTTAGACATCTACTGCAAAAAATATAAGATTGCAAAAAAACGCTTAAACTCAAGCACAGCTAAAAGGCTCGAAAAACACACCTGGCCTGGAAACATTAGAGAATTACAACATGCGGTTGAAAGAGCCGTTATTATGAGTGAGTCCGATTTATTGGAACCTCAGGATTTTTTTATTTCGCAAAATGATGCAGATCGTAACTCAGACTCGATACCATCAAATATGAACCTTGAAGAAACAGAAAAAATGCTTATCAGAAAAGTAATTGATAAGCATGGAGGAAACATTAGCAAAGCTGCGAAAGAACTTGGATTAACACGAGCCTCTTTATACCGTAGAATAGAAAAATATGGTTTATAATAGATTTCGTCTCCTGGTCATCGCCAGAATTATTTTACTCGCCATTTCAATTTTTCTGCTCATCTATCTGGCAGAATTTGAAAAATACATGATTAGTCTTGTAATCGTGGGAACCTTAATCGTGGTTCAGGTTGTTAGCATCATACGTTTTGTTGAACGCACCAATAAAAAACTCGGGAAATTTCTTGAAAGCATCAGGCATGCAGATTTTGCGACTACATTTTCTGATAAGGGAATGGGAAAAAGTTTTGAGGGTTTAAACAATGAATTTAATCAGATAATAAATGAATTTAAACGTTATCGGACTGAAAAAGAGGAGCATTTCAATTACCTGCAAACAGTGGTTCAGCATGTAAGTATCGGAATCATTTCTTTTACAAGAGATGGAAAAGTTGATGTGTTAAACACAGCTGCTAAACGCCTTTTCAAAATTTCAAACCTTCGGTATATCGACGACCTGAGATTAATCAAAAAAGATTTACCGGAAATTTTTCACAAAATGAAAGCCGGCGATAATACCTTAATTAAACTATTTCTTAAGGATGAGATGTTACAATTGTCGGTTTATGCGACCGAATTTAGGATGAGAGGTGAAGAATATGTTTTGATCTCAATACAAAACATTCATGCTGAATTAGAAGAAAAAGAAATAGAATCCTGGCAAAAATTAATCCGAGTGCTGACCCACGAAATCATGAATTCTATAACTCCTATTTCCTCCCTCGCATCAACCGTTCAGGAAATGATGTTTATAGATCCTGATGCAGATCGAAAATTGAAATCCCTTGATCAAGATGATTTAGATGGAATAGGCAGTGCTTTAAAAACCATTCAAAACAGAAGTCAGGGTTTATTGAACTTCGTTGAGATTTATCGCAACCTAACTAGAATTCCAAAACCAAATTTCAGATATTTTGAAGTAAAAGATTTATTTGAGCGCGCAGCAGAATTAATGAAACCTAAGATGGGAAAATTCAACATCGATTGTTTCTCAAAAGTAATGCCTGAAGAATTAAAAATTACAGCTGATCCCGATTTAATCGATCAGGTAATTATCAATTTATTATTGAATGCCATTGATGCAATTAAAGATTTAAAAAAACCCCGAATATCAATAATGGCATTTAAAAATGATGCCGGAAGGGCGATTATCGAAATATCGGATAATGGAGATGGCATCAAGCCAGATATCCTCGATAAAATTTTCATGCCTTTCTTCACTTCAAAAAAAACAGGCTCTGGAATTGGGCTAAGTTTATCCCGACAAATAATGAGTTTGCATAAAGGTGCAATCTCAGTTAAGTCCAGTAAAAAAGAAGGAACAACATTTACACTAACCTTTTAAATATGTCAAAATTAGCAAAAACAAGTGTAGAGATTAATCATCTCCTAGCCAAAAGATGGAGTCCGAGGGCTTTTAAAAATGAACAGATTCCTGATGACTCAATCATAAAGATGCTAGAAGCGGCGCGATGGGCACCTTCATCAATGAATGATCAGCCCTGGAAAATTATTGTTGGGCAGAACCAAGATAAAACCTATCAGAAAATATTTGAAACATTGGTTGAGTTCAATCAACAATGGGCCAAAAATGCTCCTGTTTTAATGCTTTGCTGCGGAAATAAAATTAGAGAAAACAACAAACCAAATGCTGCATATAAATATGATGTGGGGCAAGCAATTGCACATTTAAGTATTCAGGCTATGAGTGAAGATATTTACGTTCACCAAATGGGTGGTTTTTCAAAAGAAAAGGCAGCCGAAATATTTCAGTTCCCTTCAAATATTGAAGCGTTAAGTATTGTCGCCATTGGATACTTGGGAGATCCTGAAATTTTACATCCACGCATGCAAGTATCAGAAAAAGAAGCCCGTGAAAGAAAACCACTAAAAGATTTTGTGTTTCAAAATAAATTTGGAGAAACATTTAATTTAATTAAATAATCAGATGAAAACCATATATCAAAAAGCTGGATTTTTAAGTTTAATTTTTATATTCACTATTTCTTGTGGGAATGCAAAACGATCGTCAGAGAATAAAACCGCAAATAATAAGATTGAAGAAAAACAGATCTTCATTCCTGAATTTAATGCAGACTCGGCCTATTATTTTGTTGAGAAACAGTTGAGTTTTGGCCCCCGAACACCAGGTTCACAGGCACACCAAAATTGCTTAAATTATCTGGAATCAACGCTCAAACGATTTACTCCGGAAGTTGAAATTCAACATTTTAAAACCCGTTTATTTAACGGAGAAATTATCGATGGGAAAAACATTATCGCTTCTTTTCAGCCGGAAAAGAAAAACAGGATTTTACTTTGCGCACATTGGGATTCGCGCCCGTTTGCCGATCAGGATGAAGATCCATCAAATCACGATAAACCTTTACAAGGAGCAAATGATGGTGCCAGTGGTGTAGGCGTTTTAGTCGAAATAGCACGTCACTTATCAGAACATAATAGTTCTGCAGGTATCGATATTGTACTTTTTGATGTTGAAGATTCAGGTACCTATGGCAATAATGACAGTTGGGCACTTGGTTCGCAATACTGGTCAAAAAATCCACACAAAATTAATTACCGTGCAAGATTTGGAATTTTGTTAGACATGGTTGGAGCTACTGATCCCATCTTTACCAAAGAAGAAACTTCAATGAGATACGCCCCCGGAGTAATGGATAAAGTATGGAAGACCGCTGCAAGATTGGGTTATGCTGATTATTTCAGGCCAACCAGATCGGGAGGAATTTTAGATGATCATGTAGCCATTAACCAAAATCTAAACATTCCCACCATCGACATCATTCATTATGATGATGCGAACTCAACAGGTTTTTTTGAGCATTGGCATACAACTGGAGATAATCTTTCGGTAATTGACCCCATTAGTCTGGGCATTGTTGGTCGAACAGTAATGACGGTTATTTTCGAAGAAAAATAGTTATTGATTATTATAAAAGTTCATTGGCTAAATTGGCCAATTCTGAACGTTCTCCTTTTTCTAATCTTATATGAGCATAAATTTCGTGATGTTTAATCTTATCGATTAAATACGATAATCCATTACTTTGCGAATCAAGATAAGGCGTATCAATCTGATAAATATCTCCTGTAAAAATAATTTTTGTGTTTTCGCCAGCTCGTGTAATAATGGTCTTTACCTCATGAGGTGTTAAGTTCTGAGCTTCATCCACAATAAAACAAACATTTGAAATACTGCGACCTCGGATATAAGCAAGAGGTGTAATTACCAATTTTTCAGAATCTAACGCAGTTGTAATGGCTTTAAATTCCTTGTCGTTTTCCTTAAATTGATTTTGAATAAATTTTAAATTATCCCAGAGCGGTTCCATGTAAGGATTGATTTTATCTTTAATATCGCCAGGCAAATAACCAATGTCTTTATTGCTTAGAGGAACGATTGGTCGAGCTAAATAAATTTGTTTATAAAGTCGTTTTTGATCTAATGCTCCTGCCAACGCAATAAGTGTTTTACCTGTTCCGGCAACACCCTGAAGGGTCACCAATTTAATATCAGGATTCATAATGGCATGCAAAGCAAAAACCTGCTCGGCATTTCTGGGCGAAATTTTATAAGCTGGTTTCTTCTCGACACGTTCGAGCATTTTTGTCAATGGGTTATGACAAGCCAATGCTGAGGTTCTATTATTTTTTAAAATAAAATAATGATTTGGGTGACATTCTTTTTCCCCAATATCAGTAAGACTGCAACTGCCTTCGGCATACAATTTATCAATTACTGCCTTATCAACATCTTCGATAACCGACTTTCCCGAATATAAAGAATCAACATCTTTTATTTTACCGGTTTCGAAATCCTCGGCAGGTATACTTAACGATTTTGCTTTCAACCGAAGATTAATATCTTTCGTAACCAGAATCACTTTTTTTTCAGGATTCTCCTTTGCTAAAACAATGGCTGCATTAAGGATGCGATGATCAGGTTTATTTTCGCCAAAAATCTTAACCGCATCCAATTCACTCTTTTCATTCATCACTACTTTAAATTTCCCCTTTTCTTTTCCATCAAGTGAAATCCATTCTTGAAGCGTGAATTTTCCGGACAAGCGATCCATAATTCTAATAAATTCGCGAGCCTCGAAATTTTTAATCTCATTCCCCTTCTTAAATTTATCGAGTTCTTCAAGCACCGTGATTGGGATTGCCACATCATTATCTTCAAAACTATGTAATGCACTATGATTATACAAAATAACTGACGTGTCGAGTACAAAAATCTTTTTCTGTTTCTTTTTAGCCATAAGTCGTGTATCTAAGGTAAAGTTAAGGATAAATGTGTTTGAAAAAAATTGAAAAAGGATAAAGTTTTTGGCCAAATTAGAATTAGGAAATTGATTTTTATCGCCGTATCCTGATCTTTTAAGTATATTTGCTTCAAAGGAAACTCCTGATTTATATTTGTAAATCCACGTATTATTCTTCCTGAATTATTGAATAAATTGACAAACAACTAAATTACGATGGCCGAACAAAAAAAACTCTTTCTGCTTGATGCAATGGCATTAATTTATCGTGCCTATTTTGCATTAAACAAAAACCCCCGAATCAATTCAAAAAGATTAAACACTTCAGCAATTCTTGGATTTGCAAATACCTTATACGAGGTTTTAAAAACCGAAAAGCCCAGCCATATTGGTATAGCCATCGACACCAAAGCCCCAACCGTACGGCATGAAGAATTTGAAGCCTACAAAGCAAATCGTGAAGCCATGCCCGAAGATATTTCTTTAGCAATCCCTTATATTTTAAAATTAATTGAAGCTTTTAATATTCCGTTGATTTCGCTTGATGGCTATGAGGCTGATGATATTATTGGGACACTGGCAAAGAAAGCAGAAAAAAAAGGTTTTACAACCTATATGATGACTCCTGACAAGGATTTTGGTCAATTAATTTCAGATAATATTTTCATGTACAAACCAGCTCGCATGGGGAACAAACCAGAAATTGTTGGGGTAAAAGAAGTTTGTGAAAAGTATGGCTTGAAAAATCCAACGCAATTTATTGACATTTTAGGGCTTTGGGGCGATACTTCTGATAACATACCAGGTGTTCCGGGTATTGGTGAAAAAACTGCTTCAAAATTAATTGCTGAATATGGTAGCGTTGAAAATCTCTTGAAAAATACCCATCAATTAAAAGGTAAATTAAAAGAAAATCTTGAGAATTTTGGTGAACAAGCTATCATGTCAAAACAATTGGCCACCATTATTTTAGACGTACCTGTTGAACTTGATGAAGAATATTTAAAACACGAAAGCCCGAACCTCGAAGCATTGACCGAACTCTTTGACGAGCTTGAATTCCGGCAGTTCGCAAAAAGGTTTTTTACGGATCAATCTACTCAAGAAAATCCCGTAACAAAAGAGGATACAAATATTTATGCAGATTTATTCTCTGATTTGCCCGAAGCAGAAAAAACAATTCCCGAAAAAAACAGCATTTCTAATACGCCTCACAAATACACACTCATTGAATCAGCGAATGGAAGAAAAGAACTAATTGAGACTTTATCACAATTATCTTCATTTTGTTTTGACACAGAAACTACTGATATTGATGCGAATAATGCAGAGCTTGTAGGTTTATCATTTGCTTATGAAATTGGCACGGCTTTTTATGTTCCTTTACCAGAAAACTATAACGATGCCCTTCTTATCCTCTCTGAATTTAAACCCTTGTTTGAAAACGAAAAAACAGAGAAAATTGGTCAAAATATTAAATATGATTTAACCATTTTAAAGTGGTATGAAATTGCCGTAAAAGGTCCTCTTTTCGATACCATGATTGCACACTACCTCCTCGAACCTGACCTGAGACACGGAATGGATTATTTGGCTGAAACTTATCTGAATTACAAAACGATGAGTTACGACGAAATCACAGAAAAAAAACGAGGTCATCAACTCAACATGAGGCAGGTTCAGCATTCTAAAATAGCACAACTCGTTGATTATGCATGTGAAGATGCAGATATTACCCTTCAATTGGCTGAACTTTTTAAACCCAGGCTGGAAGAATCGGGCACCAAAGATCTTTATAATAAAATTGAAGCTCCACTTATACCGGTTTTGGTAGAAATGGAAACCGAAGGGGTGAAGCTCGACATAGAAGTACTTAATGCATACTCCACAGAATTACATGAAGAAATTATCAAGATTCGCGATCGTATTTATGAACATGCGGGGCAAGAATTTAACGTGGCATCACCAAAACAATTAGGTGAAATTTTATTTGATCGCTTAAAAATTATTGACAATCCAAAAAAAACCAAAACCAAGCAATATTCAACGGGTGAAGATATCCTTCAAAAATTGGTAAAAAAACATCCCATTATTTCTGAAATCTTAGATTTTAGATCACTTACCAAACTTAAATCAACCTATGTTGATGCCTTACCGGCCTTGGTCAATCCCCGAGATGGAAGAATTCACACATCTTATATGCAAACCGTTGCTGCCACAGGCAGATTAAGTTCTCAAAACCCAAACCTACAAAACATCCCCATCAGAACTGAAAAAGGGAGAGAAATAAGAAAAACATTTATTCCCAGAGACGAAAATCACATTCTGTTTGCAGCAGATTATTCTCAAATCGAACTGCGCATCATTGCAGAACTAAGTAAGGATCCGCAAATGGTTGCTGCTTTTAAAGATGGCATTGATATTCATACGGCAACAGCTTCCAAAGTTTATAATATTGGTCTTGATGAAGTATCAAAAGAAATGCGAAGAAATGCGAAGATGGTAAATTTCGGAATTGTATATGGAATTTCTGCATTTGGATTATCAGAACGTTTGGGAATTCCAAGAAAAGAAGCTGCTGAAATAATCAACCAATATTTCACGCAATACGAAGGAGTGAAAAGGTATATGGACGCCACCATTAGTTCGGCTCGTGAAAAGGGTTATGTGGAGACCATCATGGGCAGGCGAAGATACTTAAAAGATATTAATTCAAATAATGCAATGGTACGGGGATTTGCCGAAAGAAATGCGATTAATGCACCCATCCAAGGATCCTCAGCCGATATGATTAAGATCGCAATGATTCGAATTTACGAAGAATTTAGAAAACAAAAAATTCAATCAAAAATGATACTCCAAGTGCATGATGAATTGGTATTTGATACCTTAAAAGAGGAACTTCCAATCGTTAAAATGATTGTAGAAGACAAAATGAAAAATGCCATTAAACTCGAAGTTCCATTGGTTGTGGATATGAATACAGGTAATAATTGGCTTGAAGCACACTAAGTATGAAATAACATAAATCCCACCACTCCTTAGCAACAAAGGTCAGTAGTTTACAAAATTACTTTATTTGCTACCATCTTTTAAAGTAATTATGATTACACCCAGACTTCCTCTCGAGCCATAAATGGCAGCAGCAGAACCTTTCAAGACTGAAATTGATTTAACCTGTCTGGGATTAATAAAAGCAATGGATTCGGTCTGTACTCCGTCAACAACGAAGAGAGGATCCCCTTGCGCCATTATAGAAGATATTCCTCTTATGATAATGCGACCATTACTTACAGAAACTCCAGGGACTCGTCCTTGTATCATCTCATAAATATTTGAGTAACTATCATTTTCCATTTCTTCTTCCTCAATTTTTCCTATGCTTGAAGTGCTGTTATTACTACTTATTTTACCATAACCATAATTTAAAATTTTACCTTGTTCTGGTGAAATATAATTCGCATTTGCATCATCATATTTAAGTATGAAATTGATTTTTTTATGACCTGCATACTCCATTTCAATTCCACCATGAAGCAGCGAATATGCCATGATTGTTTTGATATCGGGTTTAATTTTAATTTTATAAAACCCTTTTTTGTTGGTAAAAACGTTAGATTGAACATCATCAATAATTATGGCAACTCCTTCAAGAGGCTTTTCATTAACGTCCATTACAAATCCACTAACTGTTATTTTCTTTTTTTTCTTTTTACCATCTGCCCATGAGGACTGAACCATCAAAAATGACAGTGCTACTATTAAAATTGTTTTCCAATTCATGTTTCTGTTTTTATGGGGTTAATTTTTCTTTTTAAGAGCTTATAAATGAGACTTCAATTTATGGTTTTAAATATGATAGTTTAAGGTCTATCCAACCTATGTATGTATTGAAAAAAATTAAATAAGCATGGAATTTTTAAAAACCATAAACTAAAAATACATAAATAAATATTGCATATGTACTTTTTCATGAATTTTTATTCTACTTACTAATATTCGACCAAACAACGTGCCAAATGTAATTTTACAGTCCTCCTTTAAATATTGGCACGCTGTTTGGATTATACAACATGGGCCCGTTATTGTTAAACTTAAATCAGATGTTATGAAACGAGCGGCATTTTTAAAACCAGAGAAATTAATCCAAACTAAAGATTCACAGAATCTTGTTAATGGATTTAAGAAGATCAATAAAAGTATGCTTAAACTGTTATTTGCAAGTATTTTGCTTCTGTTTTTAAGTTCCTGTGAAAAAGATTACTGGGGCTATGATGGATTTGATGGCAGGGCATATTTGGCATTAAGTTGGTCGGATTCAGAGCCTTACTATATTGAACCAGGTTCACATGCAATACCAAATATTTTTTATTGGGATGAATACTACAGAATCAATCCTGGCATTTATACCATGTATTATGACGGTGAATATTGGGATGGATACGGTTGGTTAGAATATGCCTGGGAGGTCGATTATGAAATCTGGATTAACTATGGCGAAGAAGGATCTTTATATTATGATGGACGAGATGGTGCAGATAACTATTTTGTTGTTGAATGTAATCCTTACGGTCCTTATGTATATCGAGATTTGAAAAGCAAAGTTGTTAAACCTGAGTATGAAGTTCTTATATCATCTGAAAATGCAACTTCACTTTTGATCGAAAAGGAATTTTTCAGCATGAAAGTTACTTACCGTAAAGTTGAAAAACGAGCTAAAATCCAACAGGAAGCCAAATAATGTGAGGCTTCTGACCACATATATTTTACACCAACCGACCTGCCATTTTTGGCAGGTCTTCTTATTTAAATAATCCCTAAATTTATACCGTTATTAAATCGACCATGAATTACTTAAATGATAACAGAATCGTTCTTACGCTTGATGCCGGTGGTACTAATTTTGTTTTTTCAGCCATTCAATCAGGTAAAGAAACTTGTGAACCCATTAGGAAACAAATAGAAGGATTAAGTCTTGAACAAATTTTGCAAACCATCATTGATGGTTTTAATGAACTTAATAAAGAAACAAAAAATAAAGCCGTTGCCATAAGTTTTTGTTTCCCCGGTCCTGCAGATTATAAAAATGGGATCATAGGAGATTTACAAAACATTCCAGTATTTAGAGGGGGGGTTGCACTTAAAGCCATGCTTGAAAACAAGTTTAACATTCCAGTTTTTATAAATAATGATGGGGATTTATTTGCTTACGGAGAAGCCATTGCAGGGTTTTTACCTGAAGTAAATAAATTATTGTCCGATGCGAATAGTTCAAGGGTTTATCATAATTTGTTAGGTGTTACCCTGGGTTCGGGATATGGGGCAGGGATTGTATCAAAAAATATTTTGTTTACGGGTGATAATTCTGCTGCAGCTGAAATTAATCGCATGCGAAATAAACTTCATCCGGAAACAAGTGCTGAAGATAGCCTCACCATCAAAGCCATTAAAAGAATTTATGCCAAGGAATCTAATTTAAAAATAGCTGAAGCTCCTGAACCGGAAACCATTTTTAAGATTGCAATGGGTAGAATTTCTGGCAATAAAGATGCAGCATTGAATGCTTTTAAGGAGTTAGCAATTGTGGCAGGTGATACACTCGCTAATGCTTCTAGTTTAATAGACGGATTAATTGTTATTGGTGGCGGTTTGGCTGGAGCTCACCCCTTATTTTTACAGCAATTGGTAGATGAAATGAACACTAATTTTCTCACATTAATCGGGAATGAATTAGATCGCATGGAAATAAAGGCTTATAATTTAGCATCGGATGAAGGTTTAAATGATTTTAAAGCCAATACTCGTATTAAAATTAAAATTCCGTTCACCGATGAATTTCAAAACTATGATCCCGTTAAAAAAATTGGAGTGGGCATTAGTAAATTAGGAACCTCCAAAGCAATTTCAATTGGGGCATATGCCATTGCTTTGAATCAAATTAATTAGAAAAAATTATAAAATGAAAGTATACGCAATAGAAACAGGAAATTTAAAATTAGATGGCGGCGCCATGTTCGGAGTTGTGCCTAAAGTAATGTGGAATAAAGTTTATCCGGCAGATGAAAACAATCTTTGTAATTGGGCTATGCGATGCTTACTTATAGAAGATGATGAAAGGTTAATTCTAATCGACAACGGAATTGGCGATAAACAAGATGAAAAATTCCTGAAACACTATTATTTAAATGGAGATTTTACCTTAGAATCTTCATTAAAAAAACATGGTTATACGACTGATGATATCACGGATATGGTGCTCACCCATTTACATTTCGATCATTGCGGCGGTAGCATTAAATACAATGAAGATAAAGAATTGGTTCCTGCATTCAAAAATGCCAGATATTGGGTGAGCAGGGCACAATATGAATGGGCTACCAATCCAAACCGAAGAGAAAAGGCTTCGTTTTTAAAAGAAAATATTTTGCCTATCAAAGAGAGCGGACAATTAAACATCATAGAGGAAGAAGGAGAATTCATTCCTAATATTGTTGCAAAAATCTACGATGGGCACACGCAGGGACAGATTATTCCTCACCTAAAAATTAAGGGTAAAACACTCGCATATACTGCTGATCTTTTCCCTTCAACGGCTCATATTCCAATGCCCTGGATTATGGCCTACGACACCAAGCCGCTGATAACACTGGAAGATCGAGAGCGATTTTTTAAAGAAGCTTTAGAAACTGAAACAGTCTTGTTTTTCGAACACGATTTATACCATGAGTGCTGTACGCTTGAGGATACTGATAAAGGAGTGAGAGTGAAGGAAACTTTTAGTTTAAAAGAATTCTTGAATCAATAAATTCATGAATACCTATCTAATCATTGGAACAAGCATTGTTGTTTGTGCACTGATCTCATATTCAATTGAAATAATTACAGAACAGCGTAAACATCTTATTACTAAAACAGTCTTGATTTTTGTTTCAATCGGAATTGTACTAGATATATCAGCTACCACTTTTATGATTATAGGCTCTCCAAACAGCCCTTTTTCTGTACATGCATTTTTAGGCTATTCATCACTTACGGGGATGCTTCTTGATGTAATTTTAATCTGGAGATTTCATTTGAAAAATGCCAATCAACAAGTTCCAAAATCATTGCACCTTTATTCAAGATATGCTTATGCCTGGTGGGTGATTGCTTTTATTACCGGAGGCTTAATGGTTGCTTTAAAATAAATGATTGAAATTTTGATTTATATTCTCAATATGTTCCATGTTCAATCCGGTTTGAATCTTCTTTTTGTCAAAATATTCAATTAATTTTCTAGTATCAAGATTTGATAATAATTCGTATCCGGTCATGGGACAGCCTCCCAAGCCCCCCAAAACACCATCAAACCGTTTGCAATTCGCTTGATATGCCGCATCTAGTTTTTCATACCAATCATTGGGTTTTGTATGTAAATGAAAACCAAATTCTGTATCTGGATAAGACGGGATAACGGATGAATATACTTCTCTAATTATCTCTGGACTAGATTCACCAGTAATATCTGAGAAAGGAATAATCCCGATTCCCTTATTTATCAATCTTTCAGTCCAGAAATGAATAACATCCAGATTCCAGGGATCCTGATAAGGATTTCCAAAAGTCATCGACAAATAAATAATGGGCTCTTTTTTGTTTTTGTCACACACATTAATCACCTCATCTAAAATATGTTCGGCTTTCTTAAAATCTGCATTAATATTCTTTTTTAAAAAAGTTTCGGAGATCGAAAAAGGAAAAATAATTTGATCAATAATTTCATATTCAGCAGCTTTAATTGCTCCCTTTTTATTGGCCACCAACACCATTAGTTTTGATTTGATATCTGACAAATCGAGCTTTTTAATGACCTGATCTGTATCAGCCATTTGAGGAATGGCCTTTGCCGAAACAAAAGAGCCGATATCGACAGCATCAAAATTAAGCTTTAGTAAAGCATTGATGTATTCAACTTTTCTTGAAGTTGAAACCATGGTTTCCAATCCCTGAAGCCCATCGCGTACCGTTTCTATGATCTTAATTTTCTGCATTAAATTATCATCTTTTATTAAAAATAAAACTGCCAGTAATAGTCACTGGCAGTTTACACAACTATACAAATCAACCCTATTTTCTACCCGATAGTTCTTTCGGGATTCTTCCATTTTTTATAGACTCTGAACGTAAAGTTCGGCCTACAATTCTTTCAACCATGCTTCCGATTTCCAACACTTTGTCTACATCCAGTCCTGTATCAATACCCATTTCATCCATCATCACAACCATATCTTCCATGGTTACCAAACCTACATTCATCGGGTCTTTATAATAATAAGCTCCGGTTCCGGAAACAGGAACTCCACTCACAAAGTTTGCAGGCTGCCCACCTAATCCACCCATAGCAGCTTCATAATTTGTCATCCCGGCCTGAAGCGCTGCCAATACATTTGCCAATCCCCAGCCTCTGGTTTCATGAAAATGAACAATATGTTTTTCCGGATTTGGGATGGCATCCAATAACATTGAATAATATCTATAAACTCTATCTGGAGATGCTGATCCATCATGATCTGCATGTTCAACATCGTTAGCCCCAATATCAAGCCAACGTTTTGTAAAATCAATGGCTTTCGACATTTCAGTTGGTCCTTCAATCGGGCAACCCCAAATTGTACTTACAGTACCATTTACTTTTATGCCGGCATCATGGGCTTTAGGGATCCATTCTTCACACATTTTAAAATATTCAGCGATACTCAAGCCCGAATTTTGACGCTGATGTGATTCACTTGTTGAAACCATTACCAGCACCCTGTCCGGGCCCCAGCCTTCTTTTTTTGCCTTAATGGCTCGTTCAATCGCCCTTTCTCTGATCGTAACAGCCGTTACTGAAACATTTTTAATAATGTCTTTGACTTTTTTGCTTTTATGAAGCATCTTCATTAAATCATCTGCATCTTTAAACTGTGGCATTCCGCGAGGGTTACCCAGATTTGTTGCTTCAACATGTTTAAAACCCGCAAGCATCAATTGTTCAAGAACCCATAATTTTGCTTCGGTAGGAATAAATTGTTCTTCATGCTGAAACCCATCTCTTACTGTTATATCACCAATTGTTACTTTTTTTGGATATTTCATATTAATTTTTTTAAAGTTTTATATATTGATTAGATAGGCTTGTTATTCTATGGCTATTTTTTTTCCTTTGTAACTATAGTTAGTATTTCTAAATTCATTCACTGATATGCAATTTGATAATTTTCAATTGAATAAAATTTTCACTATACTTGTAGCTCATCTGACTTCAGTTGTTAGTTCGTTAACAACTGAAGTAAAAATACAAATTATTTGAGAATAAGCATACTTTTAAGAGAAAATTTAGTCAAACGAAAAAACTGAAACGTGTTTAAGCTAGAAACTAAAATTGACACAAGCTCTGCTGAGTTTAAAAAAAACAAGGAAGATTTTTTAAAACTCCTTAACGAATACAAGGCAATTCACAAACAAGTTAAAAAAGGCGGCTCCGAAAATGCAGTTAAAAAGCATAAAGAAAGAGGCAAACTCCTGGCCAGAGAAAGAATTGATAAATTAATTGATCCCAATACACCTTTCTTAGAACTCTCAACATTGGCTGCCTATAAAATGTATGATGATGGTCATCCTTCTGCAGGTATTATTACAGGTATAGGCGTTATTAACGGACGAGAAACCGTAATCATTGCAAATGATGCAACAGTTAAAGGCGGAACCTACGTTAAAGAATCTATTAAAAAGCATTTAAGGGCTCAAGAAATTGCAATGGACAGCCATTTACCTTGTGTTTACATGGTTGATTCGGGAGGAGTATTTTTACCGGAACAGGCAAATGTATTCCCCGACAAAGAACATTTTGGACGTTTTTTCTACAACCAGGCACTGATGTCGGCCCAGGGTATACCACAAATTGCAATCGTTATGGGTTCATGTACAGCAGGTGGTGCTTACGTTCCGGCCATGAGCGATGAAACCATTATTGTTAAAAATCAAGGAACCATTTTTCTCGGTGGTCCTCCATTGGTAAAAGCAGCAACAGGGGAGGTTGTAACACCGGAAGAATTAGGCGGAGCTGAGGTTCATACCACACATTCGGGTGTAGCAGATCACATGGCCGATGACGACATTCATGCCATTCAAATTTGCAGAAATATTTTTCAAAACCTGGATAAAAAAAACAGGCAAAAACTTGATCTTAGCCCGATTGAAGAACCTGCATATGATCCAACTGAACTTTACGGTATTGCACCCATCGATTTTCGTAAAATGGTTGATCCACTTGAGATTATCATGCGTATGGTTGATGGAAGTAAATTTCATGAATTTAAAGCTAAGTATGGTAAATCTTTGGTTACTGGGTTTGCTAAAATTATGGGGTATCCGGTTGGAATAATTGCTAATAAAGGAATACTATTTAATGAGTCAGCCCTGAAAGGAGCTCATTTTATTGAACTGTGTTGTTCACGGAAAATACCTTTAATTTTTCTTCAAAACATTACCGGCTTTATTGTGGGTAAAGATTATGAAAGAAAAGGAATTGCCAAAGATGGTGCAAAATTAGTTCATGCTGTTGCCAATGCAAATGTTCCTAAGTTTACGGTTATTTTTGGTGGCTCATTTGGAGCTGGAAATTATGGAATGGCAGGTCGCGCTTACAGTCCCAACTTATTGTTCATGTGGCCAAATGCCAAAATCTCGGTAATGGGTGGACGCCAGGCAGCAAATGTTTTGGTTACCGTTAAAAAAGATCAATACGAAGCCAAAGGGCAAGAGATGCCTCAGGAAGAAATTGACAAATTACGTGATGGCATCATTAAAAAATATGATGATGAAGGCTCAGCCTATTTTAGTACCGCCAGGTTATGGGATGATGGAATTATTGATCCGGTTGATACGCGTAAAGTCATCGCATTGGGAATTTCGATGTCGTTGAACAAACCTTACGAAGATCAAAAATTTGGTGTCTTTAGAATGTAAAACATAAAAGATGAAAACTTTTAATCATATCGAATTTGAACTCCAGGAACAAGTTGGAACCATTTGGTTGAACCGACCGGATAAACACAATGCCATGAATGAAGAGATGATCTCAGAAATCATCGAATGTGTTGAAATCATAAATGAATTAGAAGAAGTACGTGTTTTATTACTAAAAGGAAGGGGGAAATCATTTTGTGCCGGTGCTGACCTGAATTACATGAAGGGAATTGCAGCATTTGGATTTGATGAAAATTATGAAGACAGTCTCAAACTCGCCAAATGTTTTAACATCATTTATACTTGTAAAAAGCCTACCATTTCAGTAGTGCAAGGCGCAGCCATTGGGGGTGCCAACGGATTACTGGCTGCTTGTGATTATGTTTTCTGTACCAAAGATGCAAAATTTGCATTCTCGGAAGTTAAACTTGGAATTGCTCCTGCAACAATTTCGCTTTATGTTTTAAAAAGAATTGGAGAATTTAGAGCCAGAGATTTGATGTTAAGCGGAAGACGATTTTCAGGAATTGAAGCAGCTCAATATCAACTGGCAAATTCAGCCCATGCTGAAAATGAAATCGAAGAACAAATAAATAAAATGGTTCATTATTTAATGTCGAGCGGACCAAATGCAATTACCGCATGCAAAGAACTGATATACAACATCAGTAATAAATACGATTTTGAGAGCGCAATAGATTATAGCGCCAAAGTAATAGCCGAATTAAGGGCTTCTAAAGAAGGGCAAGAAGGAATGGCTTCTTTTCTTGAAAAGAGAAAGCCAAATTGGGTTAAATAAATTTTATAATTAATTATTGAAAGTACTTTAAGAATGGAAAAAAGACAAATAAAATTCAGCCTGGTTTATAGAGACATGTGGCAATCTTCCGGAAAATATGTTCCAAGGATTGATCAATTGCGAAAAATTGCTCCTGTTATTGTTGATATGGGTTGTTTTGCAAGAGTAGAGACCAATGGCGGAGCCTTTGAACAGGTTAATTTATTGTATGGTGAAAATCCAAATACGGCAGTTCGTGAATGGACGCAACCTTTTAACGACGCAGGCATTCAAACGCATATGCTCGAGCGTGCACTTAATGGAATTAGAATGTTTCCCGTTCCGGCAGATATCAGGCGTTTGATGTATAAAGTTAAGAAAGCTCAGGGTACAGATATTTCTCGTTCTTTCTGTGGATTAAACGATCATCGTAACCTTGAACTTTCTGTAAAATATGCAAAAGAAGCCGGAATGATTTCACAGGCTGCACTCAGTATTACACACTCTGCAATTCACACGGTTGATTATTATGCAGAATTAGCTGATAAAGTGATTGAATACGGTGCTGATGAGATTTGTTTAAAAGATATGGCCGGAATTGGTCGCCCGGTTACACTCGGAAAATTGGTAGCTAAAATCAAGAAGAAACACCCCAATATCCAAATTCAATATCATGGCCACTCTGGCCCTGGTTTTTCAATGGCTTCTATCTTAGAAGTAGCAAAAGCAGGTGCCGATTATATTGATGTTGCCATGGAACCATTATCGTGGGGAATGGTTCATCCTGATGTTATTACAGTTCAAGCCATGCTTAAAGATGCCGGATTTGACGTTCCGGAAATTAATATGAAAGCCTATATGGAAGCCAGGGCTTTAACCCAAACTTTCATCGACGACTTTTTAGGTTTTTTCATTAACCCAAAAAACAGATTCTTATCCTCATTAATGGTTCAATCCGGTCTTCCCGGTGGAATGATGGGTAGCTTGATGGCCGATTTAAAAGGAGTACAGGATGGGATTAACTATTCTTTAAAAGCTGCTGGACAACCCGAATTAAATGAAGACGAACTGCTGGTGAAACTTTTTGATGAAGTATCCTTTGTTTGGCCAAAATTAGGCTATCCCCCACTGGTAACTCCATTCAGTCAGTATGTAAAAAATGTTGCACTGTTAAATATCGTTCAATTATCAAAAGGCGAAGAGCGTTACTCTATCATGGATGAAAACACCTGGAACATGATCTTAGGTAAAGCCGGGAAATTGCCCGGTCCGTTAGCTCCAGAAATTATCGAATTAGCCAAAAAACAAAATCGGGAATTCTATACCGGAGTTCCACAGGATGCGTGTCCTGATGATTTAGAAACCTTCCGAAAAGAAATGGAGAAAAATGGCTGGGAAACCGGTCCGGACGATGAAGAACTTTTCGAATTTGCCATGCATGAAACCCAATATAGAGATTATAAATCAGGTTTGGCTAAAAAACGTTTTGAAGAGGAAATTGCCAAATTAAAGGCCCCCAAAACCACGCCAACTCCAAAAAATTCAAACACCGTGCAAGTAGTAGATCCAACACCCGACAGGAGTAATTACACCAAGGGCGCCGTTGAAAATCAAGTTGCAATTCTTGCCTATTTACTCCACTCGCTAAATAATGAAACTGCCGATAATTCATATATGGATCCCAAACATGATGTATGGAATGCCATTGGATATTGGCGTAATTTAATGGCACTTCAAATACATTTTGAAGGTCAAGATCACGAAATTGAAATCAATAAGTCTCAAGATGGTATCTACCAATTTATATTCGATGAAAAAGAATATGAATGTGAATTACTTTATATCACTCAAAGCGAAGTTGATTTTAAAATCGGCAATGATAATTACTTTGCCGGATTTTCAAAAGCCGACGAAGAAATGATTAAAGTAAGCATTAATGGTGGAGAATTTTTAATCCGTCGTAATGATTTACTGGATACTGAGCATATTGCTGCAGAGGAAGAAGTTTCGGTAAATGAAGAAAACATGATCCTTTCACCTATCCCGGGTCGGGTATTTAAAATTCTTGTTAAAGAAGGTGATGAAGTGAAAAAAGATGATGTGGTGGTGGTTATTGATGCCATGAAAATGGAAAATAATATTTCTGTAAAAAGAGATGGTAAAATTGCCAAAGTTTTAGTTGCACTTGATGAAATGGTTGATGCCGGAGCAGCTTTGGTTGAAATTGAATAAACACCCAATTTATTAATGTGTTGTTGTGCTAATGAGTTGATGTGCTAATTCAAAAAGCACAGTTTTAATTTTGCGAAAATTATATGGTTTCAGATCATTCAATTAAGAATACTAACTTTTAAAATTAGCACATTAGCATATTATTAATCAAACAATCATAATATGAATTTCGAATTAAGTGAAGAACAACAAATGATCCGCGAAGCGGTTCGCGACTTTGCTGAATTAGAGATTAAACCTGTTGCCCAAGAACTTGACGAAAAAGCCGAATTCTCCCTCGATTTAACAAAAAAGATGGGAGAGCTCGGTTTATTTGGGATGTACCTGCCCGAAAAATACGGTGGACAGGAACTTGACACTCTATCTTACATCATTGCCGTTGAAGAACTTGCTCGCGTTGACAGCTCTCAAGCTGCAACCTTAGCTGCTCATAACTCTCTTGGAATTGGGCCACTTTTCTATTTCGGAACTGAAGAACAAAAACTAAAATACCTACCTCCACTATGCACTGGTGAGGCCTTATGGGGTTTCGGTTTAACCGAAGCTACTGCCGGATCTGATTCAAGAGGAACTAAAACCAAAGCTCGATTAGAAAATGGACAATGGATTATCGATGGTTCAAAAATATTTATCACGAACGGATCTTCTGAAATTTCAATTGGATCAACTGTTCAAGCAATAAGTAGTGAGAATAATGGCAAACCTGAATTTACGTGTATTATTGTTGACAAAGACACCCCCGGATTCAAGCGCAGTGCCATGCATGGTAAAATGATGTGGCGAGCTTCTGATACGGCCGAACTGTATTTTGAAGATTGCAAAGTTCCGGAAGAAAATCTGCTTGGTAAAGTTGGAGAAGGATCTAAAATTATGCTTAGTACC
Organism: Bacteroidales bacterium; assembly: GCA_963675215.1. Classification (GTDB taxonomy): domain Bacteria; phylum Bacteroidota; class Bacteroidia; order Bacteroidales. The sequence goes on along the minus strand of OY775914.1, from coordinate 929,424 downwards.
CTCGATAACGGTCGGCTTTCAATTGCCGCCATGGGCCTTGGTTTGGCTCAAGGAGCTTTTGAAATGGCTTTAGATTATGCCAATGAACGAAAACAATTTGGTAAGCCAATTTCTAAGTTTCAGGTTAACGCTTTTAAACTTGCCGATATGGCCACAAAAATTGAACTGGCCCGAAACCTGCTATATAAAGCCTGCTGGTTAAAAGATGCTGATAAACCTTTCGCAAAAGAAGCAGCCATGTCGAAATTATATTGCTCGGAAATTGCTCGTGAAGTAGCTGATGAAGCCCTTCAATTGCATGGCGGATATGGCCTCATGAAGGATTATCCGATTGAAAGATTTTATCGCGACCAGCGTTTACTGCAAATTGGTGAAGGAACTTCTGAAATTCAACGTTTGGTTATTTCACGATATATTGGCTGTTAATTTGATAATATGTAAGGATAACGTATCATTTTCAAATTAGCACACTTGCCTGCAGAAGGCAGGTTTTCAATTTATCAAATTCATTAGTAATATTCATTAAGTAAATAATTATTGAATAAAGATGGATATCAAGAAACTGTGGCAACCCAACCCCGAAAAAGCTGCTTCATCACAGATGCAGGAGTTTCTGAATCTGGTTCATAAGAAATATCATTTATCTCAAAATGAATATGAACAACTGCATTCCTGGAGTGTTGAAAACCCTGCCACATTTTGGGGGGAATTTTGGAACTATGCAAACATCATTCATTCAAAAAAATACAGCGCAGTTGTTGATGACGCCAAAAAAATGCCCGGGGCTAAATGGTTTGAAGGAGCTAAACTCAATTATGCAGAAAACTTGCTCCAACGCCGTGATGATAAAACTGCAATCATTTTTAGGGGTGAAGCAAAAATAAAACGACAACTTTCTTATAAAGAATTATTTGCTGAGGTTGAAAAAACTGCAGCCGGCCTTAGAAAATTAGGTGTGGATAAAGGAGATCGAGTTGCCGGATTTATGCCCAATATGCCAGAAAGCATTATCGCTATGTTAGCTGCCTCTTCAATTGGAGCCATATGGTCTTCGTCCTCTCCCGACTTTGGAATTAAAGGAGTTTTGGATCGGTTTTCACAAATCGAACCTAAGGTAATTTTTGCTGCCGATGGTTATTTTTTTAAAGGAAAACAATTCGATTCGCAGGAAAAGCTGCTACAAATTCTGGATCAGTTACCTTCTGTAAAAAAAGTGGTTCTGGTAAATTATACCAATCAGGTTGAAATTGAAAAATTCACCAATGCCATCACCTACGAAGAACTTGCAAAACCAACAGATAATAAATTAGTTTTTGAGCCATTAAGTTTTGATCATCCGCTTTACATCATGTATTCTTCTGGCACAACCGGTTTGCCCAAAAGCATCGTTCATTCTGCCGGAGGAACACTTATTCAACATTTAAAAGAACTAAAATTACATTGCGATTTAACTGAAGATGATATCCATTTTTATTTTACCACCTGTGGGTGGATGATGTGGAATTGGTTTGTAAGCTCGTTAGCAGTTGGAGCAACCATCGTTTGCTATGACGGAAATCCATTTTATCCCAATCCCGACGCACTGTTAAAAATGGCTGATGAGCTTAAAATTTCGATATTCGGCACCAGTGCAAAATACATTGCCATGCTTGAATCCGAAAATGTCATACCTAATCAAATCTCGGAATTCCCAAATCTAAAAGCCATTTTATCAACAGGTTCACCTCTTTCCGAAGAAAGTTTTGAATATGTTTATCGCGATTGGAAAAGGGATGTTCAGCTTTCTTCTATTGCAGGAGGAACCGATATTGTTTCCTGCTTTGTTTTGGGTAATCCGGTTCTTCCGATTTATAAAGGCGATATTCAATGCAAAGGATTAGGGATGGATATTGACTGTCTGGATGATTCAGGTAAAAGTATTATTGGGAATAAAGGTGAGTTAGTATGCAAAACAGCTTTTCCTTCCATGCCGGTTTATTTCTGGAATGATCCCAAGGGAGAAAAATATCACGATGCTTATTTTGCCGTGTATCCGAATATTTGGCATCACGGCGATTATATTTTAATTAACGATCATGGTGGAATTCAGATGCACGGACGCTCAGATGCTACTTTAAATCCGGGAGGCGTAAGAATTGGAACTGCCGAAATTTATCGGGTAGTTGAAAACATGGAGGAAATTTTAGATTCTGTGGTCATAGGTCATCAAGTTGAAGGCGATGAAGAAGTTGTGCTATTTGTAAAACTAGCAGAAAACCAACAGTTATCAGAAGAATTAAAACAAAAAATTAAAAGCATCATCCGTAAAAGTTGCAGTCCTCGTCATGTTCCGGCAATAATTTTGGATACGCCAGATATTCCATATACCATCAATGGAAAGAAAGTTGAAGTGGCAGTTAAAAAAGTAGCCCATGGACAGGAAGTGAAAAATAAAGATGCGCTTGCCAACCCAGAATCATTGGAGAATTTCAAAGATCGCTTCTAAAACCACAACTTAAGTTGTAGTTTTTGAAGAACGGAAAGATAACATTTCATCATGTAAGCTCACTTGCCGATAATGCATTTTTTGCGTTTTAATATACCTGATTACTCCCTTTAGATTTTTCTCGGAAACTGAAAAAGCTCCATATCCAATTTGCCAGCGAAAATCTTCTGAACCTAACTTTAATCTTGAAGTCATTCGACTACTTGCACCCTTAACTTGTTTCATCACACTGCTAATACTCATCATAGCTTTGACCATTATCAAGATATGAATATGGTTTTCAATGCCACCGCTTGCAAACAACTTACAACCTGTTTTGGAAATCTCTCTCGATAAAATCCTGTAAATTAATTTCTCGTATTTAGGAAGGATGAGTTCTTCCCGATATTTTACACCGATAATGGCACGAACCCATATTTTAACAAGTGAATGTGACATTCAGATAAAATTTATGGCGAGAACTGTGATGCTAGCCCTAAGCCACAACTTAAGTTTTGGCTTAGGGCTAGCATTTTATTTATATTCTTGGATTGCAATTTCCTCTTTCAGCATGCGAAGTCCATTCATCGCAATGGCTTCAAAGTCGTTTTTGCTCGGATATAATGCAATGGGGGCAATTTTACCAACCCGTTTGGTAAGGTTTTCTAAAAATCGCTCGCTGTTAAAAATATTTCCACTAAGAATAATTGCGTCAACATCTGAATTAAGCACCGTATACATGCCTCCAATTTCTTTGGCAGCCTGATAAGCACAAGCATAAGAAATAAAGATGGCTTTTTCATCTCCCGAAATTAACCGTTGATCAATTTCTGATAAACTATCGGTTCCCAAATAAGCTGCGTATCCGCCGCCTCGTTGAACCATGTTCAACATTTCATCTTCGCTATACTTTCCACTGAAACACAATCGAATTAAATCACCTGTGGGTAATGATCCGGCTCTGGTAATTCCAAAGGGGCCATCCCCATCATAAGATTGATTTACATCAATCACTTTACCTTTTTTATGTGCCCCAATCGAAATCCCTTTGGTTCCAACATAAACCACAATCAAATTTAGATCTTCATATTTTTTACTGATTGACTTGGCATATTTTCGGGCAAAATGTTTATGACTTAATGCATGAAATCTGGATTTACGCACAATCAACGGATGGCCGCTAACACGGGCAACTTCATCAAACTCATCAACTACCACAGGGTCGGCCATATAAGCTTTTTGACCAATTTCGTCAGCTATTTCTTTAGAAATTAATCCCCCTAAATTGATGTGATGGTCGCTTTTACTGTGTTCAATCAAATCTGTTATCATTCGATCATTAATCTCATAAATCCCTGATTTAACAGGTTTCATCATACCCGAACGCGACATCAACAAGTTAACTTTTTGAATATCAATCTCATTTTCAATTAAAACATCCAGAATTGCTTTTTTACGAAATGCCAGCTGATCTTTGATCTCTTTAAAAGCTTTCAATTCATCATCGGCATGTTTAATATTTTTTAAAAATGACATTTCAGATCCGTGGTAAACAGCTAAATAAGTCGATTTTTCTTCCGGATAGATTACTAATATTTTCTTTGAATACATGCTTTTGTTTTTTAGTCAAGTAAAAAATAGAGGCTCAAATTTACATATTTCTTCTATACTGTCCACCCACTTCAAATAATGCTCCGGTAATTTGTCCTATTGAGCAGTATTTGGAAGCTTCCATGAGTCGTTCAAAAACATTTTCGTTACGAACAGCTGCCAGTTGCAATGCTTGAAGATGGGTTTTCGATTCTTTTGCGTAAGTTTTGTGTAACTGTTTGAGCATTTTAATTTGATACTCTTTTTCAGTTTTGGTTGCACGAATAACTTCTCCGGGCAAAACAGTTGGCGATCCTTTTGATGACAAAAAGGTATTTACACCCATAATTGGTAATTTCCCGTTATGTTTCAGGGTTTCGTAGTATAATGATTCTTCCTGAATTTTGCTTCGCTGATACATGGTTTCCATGGCACCCAAAACACCTCCCCTTTCCGTAATTCGATCAAATTCTAACATTACTGCTTCTTCAACCAAATCTGTCAATTCTTCAATAATAAAAGATCCCTGAAGTGGATTTTGATTTTTCGCCAAACCCATTTCATGATTAATAATTAACTGAATGGCCATTGCTCGCCTGACAGATTCTTCGGTTGGAGTTGTGATGGCTTCATCGTAGGCATTGGTGTGTAAAGAATTGCAATTATCGTAAATGGCATAAAGTGCTTGAAGTGTGGTTCGAATATCGTTAAAATCAATTTCCTGCGCATGTAAAGATCGTCCTGAAGTTTGAATGTGATATTTCAATTTCTGAGAACGCTCATTTCCTCCATACTTGATTTTCATGGCTTTCGCCCAAATAATCCTCGCAACCCTGCCTAAAACAGAATATTCCGGATCTAATCCATTCGAGAAAAAGAAAGAAAGATTCGGTGCAAAATCATCTATTTTCATTCCTCGTGAAGCATAATACTCAACATAGGTAAAGCCATTGGAAAGGGTAAAAGCCAACTGTGAAATAGGGTTGGCGCCAGCCTCTGCTATGTGATACCCTGAAATGGAAACCGAATAAAAATTTTGAACTTGTTTTTGAATGAAATATTCCTGCACATCACCCATCAATCGGAGTGAAAAATCAGTTGAATAAATACAGGTATTTTGTGCCTGATCTTCTTTTAAAATATCAGCTTGGATGGTTCCTCTAACAGTACATAAGGTATCGGCTTTTATTTTTTCATAAACATCTTTGGGCAAAACCTGATCACCAGTTACCCCCAAAAGCATTAACCCAAGGCCATCATTTCCTTTAGGAAGTTTCCCTTGATAAGCCGGTCGTTCAGTACCTCGATCGGCATAAATTTTTGCAATTTTTGCTTCAACCTTTTTCTCAAGCCCATTTTCCTTAATATAGCGTTCACATTCCTGATCAATGGCTGCATTCATAAAATAACCAACCATGGTGGGTGCCGGACCATTAATGGTCATCGAAACAGAAGTCATCGGATCAGTTAAATGGAAACCGGAATACAATTTTTTAGCATCATCCAGGCAGCAAATCGAAACGCCGGCATTTCCGATTTTGCCGTAAATATCGGGGCGTCGATCCGGATCTTCACCATATAAAGTTACCGAGTCAAAAGCCGTAGAGAGTCTTTTAGCCGGCATATCTAATGAAACATAATGAAACCTCCGATTGGTACGTTCCGGGCCACCTTCTCCGGCAAACATACGGGTTGGATCTTCACCTTGTCTTTTAAATGGGAAAACCCCGGCTGCAAAAGGAAATTCTCCAGGTAAATTTTCCTTTAATATCCATTTTAAAATATCGCCCCATCCTTCGTATTTAGGCAATGAAATTTTAGGGATTTTTAAATGGGATAACGATTCGGTAGCTGTTTCAACCTTAATTTCCTTATTCCTTACCTTATAAGTATAAATCGGTGCTTCAATCGCATTTTTTTTATCGGGCCATGCATTTACCAACTCCACATTATGGCCATCCATGTCACGTTTAAGTTCGGCATATTTATTTTCAAATAACTCGATACTTAGCTTATCTTTTTGGGGGTCAAGTTCTTTAATGGCATGATGAATACAATATAATCTTTGGGCAATATCTGCCTGGTCGATGGCCCATTTATTATAGGTTCTGACCGTTTCCGAAATTTCTGATAAATATCGGGTGCGATTGGGAGGAATGATAAAAACCTTTTCCGACATCTCGTTTTCAGGAGTCATTTTAGAGAGATATTCAACACCTGTTTTATCTTTAATTTTTGCGATGATGGCTTGATAAAGTTCATTCACTCCGGGATCGTTAAATTGCGAAGCAATGGTACCATAAACCGGCATGGTATCAACATCGTCATGCCAAAGATTATGATTACGGGCGTATTGTTTTTTCACATCGCGCAAGGCATCCAAAGCGCCACGTTTATCAAATTTATTCAAGGCGATGATATCGGCAAAGTCGAGCATGTCAATTTTTTCAAGCTGGGTTGCCGCACCATATTCCGGGGTCATCACATAAAGTGAGAGATCACTATGATCAATAATTTCGGTGTCGGATTGGCCAATTCCGGAAGTTTCTAAAATCACCATATCAAATTTAGCAGCCTGAACAATGCTTTCAGCATCCTTCACATATTTCGACATTGCTAAGTTTGATTGACGAGTTGCCAACGATCGCATATAAACCCTTGGGTTAAAAATAGAATTCATCCTAATTCGGTCACCTAGTAGTGCGCCACCTGTTTTACGTTTAGATGGATCGACAGAAATGATGGCAATGGTTTTATCGGGCAGGTCGATTAGATATCTTCTAACAATTTCATCAACCAAAGAGGATTTACCTGCACCACCTGTTCCGGTAATTCCTAAAACTGGAGCTTTATCTTTTTTGGCAATTGCTCTGATTTTCCGGAGGATTTCTTCAATTTTATCGGGGTTATTTTCTGCTGCAGAAATAAGCTGACCAATGGTTTGCGGGTCTTTTTGTTCTAATTTTTTAAGATCAATTTTAACCCCTTTACCAACTTTAAAATCAGATTGCTTAAGCAAATCGTTAATCATTCCCTGCAAACCCATCGTGCGGCCATCATCCGGAGAATAAATTCTGGTAATTCCATAATCATGTAATTCTTCAATTTCTTCCGGAAGAATTACACCACCACCACCACCAAAAAGCTTAATATGATCGGAATTTCTCTCTTTCAATAAGTCAAGCATATATTTGAAAAATTCCATATGTCCACCTTGATAGGAAGTAATGGCAATAGCCTGAACATCTTCCTGAATGGCACATTCAACAATTTCCAATACCGATCGGTTATGGCCAAGATGGATAACTTCAGCACCACTGGATTGGATTATTCGGCGCATCACATTGATGGCAACATCATGCCCGTCGAACAATGATGCAGCAGTTACGATTCTAACATGATTTTGAGGTTTATAAATCTCCTGTTTAAGCATATAAAGAACTTTATTTAAAACTAGTAGGTTATATGCAAATATAAGGTTTTCGGGTGTAATTTTCTAACAATTCTTAAGCCCGATACATCCAATTCTATCAATTTATAATCAGAGGTATCTTTTATCTTTTAGTTATTTTTTACGTATTAACTTATTTAATGGAACTTATCACAAATTTTAGTTCAAAAGAAATTTCATGTGCCAGAACCCATAAGCACATTTAGTTTAATTCTAAATGAAATAATCTATAATATTGCACAAAATAAACTAACTTTATACTACCTAATCACTTAAAATGAAAGACTTATGATCAAGCAAATCGTTTTCGCCATATCATTACTTTTAACCTTAGGAGTTATTAGCTGGACTTTTATGCGAATTTTCAGTTATATGAAATTCACCAAAGCTTTCCCAATTAAGAATATTCCGGCTCGTTTTATGCTGATGATGAAAGTCGCCATCGGACAAACCAAAATATTCCGGATGCCAGTTATAGGTTTGCTTCATGCATTGGTTTTTTGGGGTTTTATGGTTATCCTGATTGGAAGTATCGAAATGATTATTGATGGTTTATTTGCCACCGAAAGAGTTCTTTCTTTTATGGGCCCAATTTATGAGGTAATTATAGCTTCAGGAGATATTTTCGCCTTTTTAATTGCAATCGCAATTATCGTGTTTTTGTTCAGAAGACTGTTTATGCACATTGGTCGTTTTTATGGAACAGAAATGAAAAAGGTTTCTAAATTAGACGCCAACATCGCACTCACCATTATTTTAGTTTTAATGTTTACTTTATTGGGGATGAATAGCTTTTACGTGCTCCATGCTATTTTAACAGGTCATGAAGTCGTTGGAGTATATCCTGTTAGCAAGTTTATCGCTGTTGCTTTCTTGCTTGAGATTCCAAGTAACACTGCATTTTTCTGGCATGAATTTAATTGGTGGGGACATATTTTATTGATTTTCATCTTTGCAAATATTCTTCCATACTCCAAACATTTTCATGTTTTTATGTCGGTACCCAACGTATTTTTAAGCCGATTGGAACCTTTGGGATATCTTTCAAATATGCCCAATATTACCAAAGAAGTTAAGCTGATGATGGATCCAAATGCCGCTTTTGATGCACCGAAAGATGAGGAAGAAATTGAACGTTTTGGCGTTTTGGATGCTGAAGATAGCACTTGGAAAAATTATATGGATGCCTTGTCTTGTACGGAATGCGGACGATGCACCTCGGTTTGTCCCGCAAATATTACGGGTAAAAAATTATCTCCTCGCAAAATTGTAATGGATTTGCGTGCCCGGATGAAAGAAAAAGGCCCCGGTTTGGTTAAAGATGGGAAAGATTTTTCAGATAATAAAGCTCTGATTCGGGATTATATTAGTGAAGAAGAATTATGGGCTTGTACTACTTGTAATGCCTGTGCCCAGGAATGTCCGATCAACATCAATCATCCGAATTTAATTGTGGATATGCGCCGCTACCTAGTGATGGAAGAATCAGCTGCTCCTGCAGAATTGAATGCTATTTTCACCAATATTGAAAACAATGGAGCACCTTGGCAATTTTCGCCGGAAGACAGAATGAAATGGGCAGAAGACGTAAATCTGGAAGTTCCGTTAATGACTGATAAATTTGCCGAAGGTAAAAAACCTGAATATTTGTTTTGGGTAGGTTCAGCAGGTGCTTTCGACGATCGATACAAAAAAGTAAGCCGTGAATTTGTTAAAATTTTAAATCACCTAAAAACCGATTACGCCGTTTTAGGTATTGAAGAAACTGATAGTGGAGACATTGCCCGAAGGGCGGGAAACGAGATGCTTTTCCAAATGCAGGCCATGATGAATATTGAAATTTTAAATGGTTATGAGGTGAAGAAAATAATCACTTGCGACCCTCACGATTACAATACTTTTAAAAATGAATATCCGGAATTCGACGGAAAGTACGAAGTAATTCATCACACCCAATTTTTAGCGGAACAGGCTAAAGAAGGCAAATTCTTATTCGACGACACTTTTAACAATCAAAAAATTACTTTCCACGATCCATGTTATTTGGGACGTGCCAATGGTGAATATGAAGCGCCTCGTGATATTTTAAAAGCCTTGCCTGTTAAAAATGTGGAAATGGCTCGATGCAAAAGTTTTGCTTTATGTTGTGGTGCCGGAGGTGGACAAATGTTTAAGGAGGCTGAAAAAGGAGATAAAGAAGTATTTATTGAGCGCATCGAAGATGCCATTGAAACCAAGGCAGATATTGTGGCAACCGCTTGTCCCTTCTGCATGGTAATGATGACCGACGGAATTAAATATAAAAATAAAGAAGAGGAAATGAAAAACCTGGATATAGCGGAATTGGTTTCACAATCGTTGGGATTATAATAATGACCAATTTTTATTTTGAATTAATAAAAAAATATTCCTAGATTTACGCTTCGAAAAAATCGAAATAAAGAATGCAAAACAAATTATATACTAACAATTGGTGGTGGTGCTTAAAACTAAGCGCTGCGTAAACCAATTGCCTGTCTATAATTAAAAAATATTTATCAAAAAGGCTCTGTTGCTTACGCAGCAGAGCCTTTTTTTTTGTGAAACTAAATTTTTACAAGATCATTCGCAGTAAAAATTTAAGGTTGAACAAATCCCGATAGCGAAGCGCATCGGGATAAACAAATTAATAAAAGTGTTAAAAAGCATAAACAATTAATATAAATCAACAATTAAAAATTAGAATCAATGACACAACAAAAGAAGATTTACCTCAGCGAATCAGAAGAAGTCTTAAAAACTCCGAATCAAAATTATTTTAAAAAATATCCAAATGAAGAAGGTTTCTTTGAAGCATATGGTGGGGCATTCATTCCTCCTGCATTGGAAGTTGAAATGAAAAAAATAGCGGATGCATATTACACCATAAGTAAGTCTCATAATTTTATTCAAGAACTACGAAGCATCCGGAAACACTATCAGGGGCGTCCAACTCCTGTATATTATTGTGCGCGACTATCTGAAAAATATGGAGGTCGTATTTATTTAAAACGTGAAGACTTAAATCATACGGGAGCTCATAAATTAAACCATTGTATGGGCGAAGTGCTCCTTGCGAAACACTTAGGTAAGAAAAAAGTAATTGCGGAAACCGGCGCAGGACAACACGGTGTTGCACTGGCTACAGCAGCAGCATATTTTGGATTAGAATGCGAGATACACATGGGTGAAGTGGATATCGCAAAACAGCACCCTAATGTTGTACGAATGGAAATACTGGGCGCAACAATTGTTCCTGTTACCCAAGGTTTAAAAACGCTGAAAGAAGCTGTTGATTCAGCATTTGGAGCATACCTCAAAGATCCTGAGAATACCATATACTGTATTGGCTCAGTAGTGGGGCCACATCCTTTTCCTATGATGGTTCGTGATTTTCAACGTGTTGTAGGAATTGAAGCACGTGAACAGTTTTATGAAATGACAGGTGAATTACCAGATAATGTGATTGCTTGTGTGGGTGGAGGAAGTAATGCAATGGGAATATTTTCAGCATTTCTGGATGATGAAGAATGTCAGCTTCATGGCGTAGAACCAGCCGGGCGTTCTATGAAACTTGGAGATCATGCCGCCACCATGAAATTTGGAAAACCTGGGATCATCCATGGTTTTAAATGCTACACCTTACAAGATGAAAAAGGAGAGCCTGCGCCCGTATATTCTGTTGCCAGCGGGCTGGATTATCCGGGTGTTGGTCCGGAACACAGCATGTTGAAAGATCTGGACAAGGTTTATTATGATAATGTTAATGACAAAGAGGCCATTGATGCCTTTTATGAATTAAGTCGATTAGAAGGGATTATTCCTGCACTGGAAAGTGCGCATGCCGTAGCTTATGCATTAAAATTAGCTAAAGATCATCCTCTAAAGTCTATATTAATAAATTTAAGCGGACGGGGTGATAAAGACATCGATTTTGTGGTAGAGAATTATGATTTACCCAAAAAATAATTGATGAATACAATCAGCTTGTGCTGAAAGGGACGACATCCTCAAGCGGATGTCATCCCTTTTTTTTTGAAGTCCAAATATCTAGAAAGATTCGATATTTTAGCTAATTTTGTATGATGCTGATCAAAATTGCGCTCATCCTTTCTATTGTTTTGCAGTTTATAGCTGCCTTACTCGCCATTCCTTTAATCAAAAAAACAAAATTCAATATTTCCTGGATATTGATTTCCATGGCCCTCATTCTAATGGCTATCCGGCGATTTATTGAACTTATGCCTTTCATCCAGAAAGACACCAGCCTCCCTGAAGTTACCATGGCGCATTGGTTAGGAATTTTGATTTCTATTTTCTTTTTAATTGGGGTTTTTTACATTCGGAAAATATTCGATTTCCTAAAACAAATTGATGTGCTTCGTGAAGAATCAGAGAAGAAAGAATTAAACACCATCATCCGAACAGAAGAAAAAGAACGCAGAAGTTTTGCCAAAGATTTACATGACGGATTGGGCCCTTTATTATCTTCCATAAAAATGCTCACCTCAGCACTTTCCAAAACCAGGCAAGAACCCAAAAACAAAAAAATTATTGATAACATAAATGTAGTTGCAGGAGAAGCCATCCTATCTATCAAAGAAATTTCAAATCATTTAAGCCCGCACATCCTTGAAAATTTTGGATTAACATCTGCCATAAAATCTTTCGTTGACAAAGTAAATGCGTCTAAAAGTATTGAGGTAAAAATCGATTCAAATTTAGATGAAGAAAGGCTAAATTATAATGTAGAAGTTGTGCTTTACCGGATTATTTGTGAATTAATCAATAACACTTTTAAACATGCGGAGGCTCAAAAAATAAATCTTAACTTGAAAAAAGATGGTCAAGAATTAAAAATGCTTTACACCGATGATGGGGTAGGTTTTAATACAGCAGAAATTTTAGCGAGAAGCGAAGGAAGAGGATACGCAAACATAATTTCCAGGGTTCGATCTATCAACGGAAAAATCGATTTTAAAAGTAAGCCAAATTCAGGCATTCAAATAAATTTACAACTCAAATTAAATGCAAAAGAATAATATCATTGTTGTTGACGATCACGCCTTATTCCGAAGCGGGTTAATTACTTTATTAAGTGATTTGGAAGAGGTCGGAAAAATTTACGAAGCTTCGAATGGAAAAGTTTTTCTTGAAATTATAAATGAAAACGACATCGATATTGCTTTAATGGATATTAGTATGCCGGAAATGGACGGTGTTGAAGCCACCATCAAATCATTGCAAATGCAACCCGAAATTAAAATTATTGCCTTATCCATGTTTAGTGAGGAGGAGTATTATTTTAAGATGATTAATGCCGGAGTTAAAGGCTTTTTAATTAAAGATTCAACCCTGGATGAAGTGCGAGAAGCCATTCGGGTTGTGGGTAAAGGCGGCAATTATTTTTCGCAGGAAATTCTTTATAAATTGATTAAAAAGGGCCCTGAACTTATCAAAGTTGAAGAATCATTATCGGATCGAGAGTCAGAAATTCTGGCACTTATCTGCCAGGGATATTCGAATCAGGAAATTGCCAATCAACTCTTTTTAAGCAAGAGAACCGTTGATAAACACAGGGCCAATATCCTTGAAAAAACCAGTTGTCGAAACACCGCCTGCCTAGTTGTTTATGCCATTAAATGGGGATTGGTCAAACTATAATCTGAAAACCAGACCGTCTAATATCTAGCATCTAAAATCTTATATATTCTTAAACTTAAAGTCGTAAAGATCCAAATTAACGAGTATATCCAGTCTTGCACTAAGTATTTATACCACCTCTCAAATACGCTTTTAATAGGTTGTTAAACAACACCTTAAACGCTAATTTGGCAGCTTGATTTTGAAATCAAAATACTGAATTATGCCAACCTTATTTGAGCAATTACAAGAAGATGTCAGATTTGTTGAGGGATTTCACTCTTGCATGAATTGCGGAATTTGTACCGCTATTTGTCCTGCTGCTGAATTTTACAATTACGATCCACGAATTATCGTCGATACGGTTCAAAGCAAAGACGAACAAAAGATTGATGCCTTGCTTAGGAGCGAAACCATTTGGTATTGCGGTCAATGTATGTCGTGCAAAACCCGCTGTCCCCGTGGAAATGTTCCAGGTTCCATCATCATGGCTCTTCGTTATTTATCTCAAAAACTGGGATATTTTACCGATTCGGAAAAAGGCCGTCAACAATTTGCCGTTAAACGAATCGTGGGCGATAATATTTTAAAATACGGGTACTGTATTTATCCGGATGGGGTCATCCCTAAATTGCATCCAGAACAAGGACCTGTTTGGGATTGGATTTATAAACACAAAAAAGAAGTTTATGATCGCTTGGGTGCAAGATATAAAGAAGATGGTGGAGGTGCTTTAAGAAATACTTCTGCTGAATCGCTTTATGAGCTCAATCAAATATTCAAGCAAACCAGTGGCCAGCATCTGTTTGATTGCATTGAAAAATACTCTGAGCAAAAAGCCAAGGAAATGAACATTCAATTTGGCGAAGGAATCGATAACGATTATTTCAAACACACTTATACTTTTAATAGTGGAAAACATTACCGTGATGACCATAGCTGAAAAAAAAATTATTTGGAAAGATTATCAAAAAGAAATTCCCGACGATCATTATTTTTTTGTGAGGAGCTGTATTCGTCAAAATTTTTTCCCTGCTTCTGAATTATTTTTCATGAACCTTTTAAAAAATCATTTGGGAAAGGATATTTTTGAAGATCCACGGCACACCACTTGTACAGGAATTGGTTATCATGCCGACGTGGTTCCTTTTGACACCATCATGACCGTTATTGCCCGACATTTTGCACTAATGACTGAAGCCGGTTATGAACATGTTGTTATTTCGTGTGTAACCTCTTTTGGAATTTATGAAGAAGTTTTGGAAACCTGGAAACAGTTCCCTAAAGTAGAAGAAAAAGTAAGAAAAGATTTATTAATCGCAACGGGCCGCGAGTTTAAAAAACCCAAAACCATTACACATTGTTCCGATATCATCTATAAGTTTCGGGAAGAAATCGCAGCCCTCAATAAATTTACTTTAACCAACAAATTTACCGATCTGCCCTTAAATGTTGTTGAGCATGTAGGTTGTCATTATTCCAAAATGTTTCCGGCTTATGGAGTTGGTGGGGCTGAGTTTCCAAAGGTTCTTTCAGGAATGATCAAAGCATGGGGAGGAAAAGTCATTGATTATCCGGAACGCCGCCATTGCTGTGGATTTGGTTTTCGCCAATATCTCATTCAGGCCGATCGGGGCTATTCAGTGGCTAATACCAAAAAGAAATTTGAATCAATGAATCCTTATAAGCCCGATTTGGTTATTTGTAATTGTCCGGGCTGTACCATGTTTATGGATAAATGGCAATACACCATTGCCGAAATAGAAGGCAAAACCTTTGGTAAAGAAAAAATTGGAATTCCGGTTTTAACCTATGAAGAACTTACCGGATTATTAATGGGCTATAATCCATGGGATCTTGGACTTCAAATGCATCAAATTCAATCAGAACTTTTATTGGATAAAATAGGAATACAATATGATGAGTACGCCAAATATAAAACAAAGGATGGGGAAAATATGGGGCAGCCCAAAATTCCTGATTTACTAAGAACTCCGGCATATTCCAGTTGTAAAGCATAAAAATCATGACACAAAAAAAAGCAGGCGTTATTGGTGGCGGAATTGCTGGAATGGAAACCGCATATCAACTAGATCATTTAGGCCACTCGGTAGTTTTGTTGGAAAAAGAAAAAGAATTGGGGGGGCATGTAAAAGAATGGTTTCAACTTTTTCCAAATCGCAAACCTGCCACAGACATTTTAGATCACCTAAAATCGAATCTCATAAATTCGGGAGTGGAAATAAAAACATCCTCCGAGATCATCGATATCGACATCAAACCCAATAACATTGGCCTTCTTGATCAGGAAAGCAGGATGTATGATTTAAATGCCATTGTACTTGCCAGTGGTTTTGAGGTGTTTGATGCCCAATTAAAAGAAGAATATGGCTATGGCATTTATAAAAATGTAATTACTTCCGTTGATTTGGAAAAAAAATTTAAAACGGGTGTAATTAAAAATCAAACAGGTGAAAAGCCAAAAAGAATTGGATTTGTTCACTGTGTAGGATCAAGAGATGAAAAATGTGGCAATTATCACTGTTCTAAAGTTTGCTGCGTAACAGCCGTTAAGCAAGCTATGGAAATCCGAATGATGAATCCGGACACAGAAGTTTTTTGTTTTTATATGGACATGCGGATGTTTGGGATCAATTATGAAGAAATGTATCGAGAGTCGCAGGAAAAATGGGGGGTAAAATTTATTCGGGGTCGGGTTTCCGAAGCGGCCGAAAATTCAAATAATTCAGTTCAAATCAAAGTTGAAGATACCCTAACTGGTCAACCCTTAAAAATGAATGTCGACTTATTGGTATTACTCATTGGAATGCTTCCCTCAAAGGAGACCAGCAAATTAGGAAAAAAAATGCTGTTAAGTTTTGAGAAAAATGGATTTATTATGAGCAAAGACGCACACTATGGTTCGAATCTTACCAACGAAACCGGAGTCTTCATGGCAGGCACCTCCAGTGGCCCTATGAATATCACTGACACCCTTAGTCATGCTCGGGCAGCTGCAATTGAAGTCGATCATTATTTAAATAAAAACTAATGGATAAGTTTGGGTTTGGCATAAACATCGGCCGTCAAATTGACTTTGATAAAAATGACAATTCACTTTATCAATTCATTAAAGAGAAAGAGCCTTCAATACAATTATGCATCGGCTGTGGTGCTTGCACTGCTACATGTACTTGTGGTAAATTAACACCTTTCAATTTCCGAAAATTACACATGCTCCTTTCTCGAGGCGAATATGTAAATATTGAGCAAGAAATTTTAAAATGTATGCTCTGCGGAAAATGCAAATTGGTCTGTCCCAGAGGTGTAAATACCCGAAGCGTTATTCTCTTAATTAAAAGATGGATTTTAGAAGAGAAATCTGCGTTCGAAACCAAAGAAAATTAATCTTTTAAATCTAAAAAGATGAGAAATTTTGATCCGTTTGTATTACCCTTTGAGCTAGGTTTATATTTTATCTTTTTATATCTCATTGTAAAATATTCACGTTGGATTATTCGGCTTGACACCAATGAAAAACAAAAAATCAAAGTCGGCATTCTTAGTTTAAAAACCCTGTTGGCTGTTAAAGAAATTTTCATGGAAAGTTTGTTGCACCGAAAGATTTTTCGTGTTAACCCCGTGCTTGGATATATGCACATGAGCCTCGCTTTTGGCTGGTTTCTTTTAATTGTTTTTGGAAAGCTTGGGACCTTATCTTTCAGCCGCGATTATTTCAATCCCATTTATTATGCCATCTTTTTCAAATTTTTTGAGCCAGTTGAACCTCCCTTTTTTTTTGCTAAAACCTATTCATTTCTGATGGATTTTTTACTTCTTTTTATTTTGACAGGTTTATTATTGGCTATCATAAAACGATTTAACGCAAAAATATTTGGGTTGAAGAAAACCACCAAACTAAAATTGGGAGATAAATTAGCTTTGGCATCCTTATGGTGGATTTTTCCTCTTCGATTATTGGCCGAAAGCTTTACAAGTGGGGCTTATCATTCAGGTCATTTTTTTACTGGAAATTTGGGAGCTTTTTTTGCCTCTTTTCTTCCTGTTAAAGATTTGATGTATCCTGCTTGGTGGGCATACAGCCTTTCATTGGGCGTTTTTTTTGTGGCACTTCCATATTCAAGGTATATGCACATTCCAACCGAAATGTTTCTTATCTTCCTCAGGAATTACGGACTCAAAACCGAAAAAGAATACAGTAGTTTTTCAGAAGTTGAAGTAAATGCCTGCCCTCGATGCGGAATCTGTATTGACCGATGCCAACTCAATATTACCGGAGAAAATCAAGTACAAGCTGTTTATTTTTTACAAAAACTCCGAAACCATGAAATGAATCCTGAATTGGCCATGAATTGCTTACAATGTGGCAAATGTGAAGAAGTCTGCCCTGTCGGAATTAGCCTCAAAGATTTGCGATTAACCCAACGCAACCATCTTAGTTTGGATGAATCTAAATATGAATATTTACAAAATCAATTACCCATAAGAGCCAAAATCATATATTTTGCAGGTTGCATGACCCACTTAACACCGGGGATTAAACGATCGATGATTCAAATTTTTAAGGCTGCATCAATCGATTACTTTTTTATGGATGAAGATGGCGGAGCCTGTTGTGGGCGCCCATTAAAACTTGCCGGTGAAGTCCAGTCGGCGCATAAGCTTATTGATTATAATAGTAAAATTATTAAAGACTCGGGAGCCAGAATCTTGCTCACTTCCTGCCCCATTTGTTATAAAGTTTTTAAAGAAGATTATCATCTGGAAATTGAAGTTTTACATCATTCGGAATATTTATGGAGACTCATCGAACAAGATCAAATTCATTTAAATTTAAACCCGGTAACCGTTGCTTATCATGATCCCTGCGAACTGGGAAGAGGAAGTGGGATTTATGAGTTTCCTCGTCGAATTATCGACAAGGCTGCTTTTTTTGTTTCCTCCGAAAAAGAAGGTAAAGAAGCTCCTTGTTGCGGAAACAGTTTGGCAAATTTTCAATTGGCCAGCCAACAAGTTGATTTAATCAGAAATGATGCACTACATGCTTTGCTCATCAATAAACCGGATATCTTGGCAACTGCCTGCCCGCTCTGCAAAAAAACATTTCAAAAATCAGCGCAGATTCCGGTTAAAGATATTGCTGAAATAGTAGCTGAAGCTTTATGTTCTGAAGATCATAAATCAAACGTTGAAGAAGCTCAAAGGGTAAAACTCAAAAAAGAATTTAATTTAATTGAAGCTTAAAAAATAATAAAGGGATGGCATCCTCAAGAGGAAGTCATCCCTTTATACATAATTATGAGCTCTATCATAATTTATAACTCATCTCTTTCTTTATTCCGCTTTAACTTCCTTAACAGCTGAAATTAATTCCGGCAACACTTTCTGCACATCGCCGATAATTCCATAATCAGCAGCTTCAAAAATTGGCGCATCTTTATCTGTATTTACTGCTACAATTACTTTAGAAGAGCTTACGCCACCAAGGTGCTGAATGGCTCCGGAAATACCAAAGGCAAAATACAAATTTGGTGCAATAATTTTTCCGGTCTGACCAACATGTTCAGCGTGAGGGCGCCATCCTTCATCCGAAACCGGTCGGGAGCAAGCAGTAGCACCACCCAATAATTCAGCAAGTTCTTCAAGTGGAGCAAAATTTTCTGCTGATTTTAAGCCTCTTCCACCTGATACCACAATCTCAGCATCATTTAATAAAATTTTACCAGTTATCTTATTTACATCTGTTCTTTCAGTTTTAATTTCTGATGCATCCAAATTAACATCAAAAGCCTCAATCGTAGCATCTTTATCGTCTTCAAAAACGCCAAATGAATTTTGAGCAAGGGTAAGAACCTTAATTTCTGATTTTACATTTACGATCGCAAATGCTTTTCCTGTGAAAGCTTTTTTCTTGATAGAAAAAGGTTCGTAACTGCTCGGAGCTTCTGTAACTCCAGAAACAAGTCCTGCTTTCAATTTTACGGACACTCTTGGAGAAATTGCTTTTCCGGTATTGTTATGTGCAAAAACCACAATATTTGCAGCTTCTTTTTGAGCAACCTCAGC
This sequence comes from Bacteroidales bacterium, assembly GCA_963675215.1. Lineage (GTDB taxonomy): Bacteria > Bacteroidota > Bacteroidia > Bacteroidales. The sequence goes on along the minus strand of OY775914.1, from coordinate 910,171 downwards.
AATTACTTTTGCATAAGGTTGATTGGCAAGAACCGCAAGATTTTCGTTGTTTACATTTACAACTTTCGCTGCACCGTAAATACCCAAGGTTTTCAATTCAGTTTCTTCAACATTTCCGATTGAAACTGCAATAACTTCGGTACTTATTTGCTTCGCCATTTCGTTGGCATAAGAGATGAGTTCGTAACTTAATTTTTTGAACTTTCCATCCCAGTTTTCTGTATAGACTAATATAGACATATTACAATATTTAGTTTCTTATGTGTTTTAATATCTTTTCTCTACTTTATAATCAAATATGCTAATTTGTTAATTTGCTGATGTGCTAATTTTTTTACTCGAACTAATAATTTTTGAAAGCAATTTTTTAATTGAAATTAAATCCTTTAAAAGATTTGAATCAATAGGGCAATTTTCTGCATGCCTGCATAATTCCAACCAGTATTCTGTTTCTTCAGCTTCTTTTGAAGCAATTTTCATTTTATGAATAAAATCTGCTTTGCTTTCAGCACCTTGCGCTTCTTTAATATTTGCACCTATCGAAGTTCCAGATTTAAGAAGTTGATTAGCAATTACAAACTTTCTTTCCTTTTCGAGTAGTTCCGAAAATTCAATAACCTTAAGGGCAAACTTAAAGGACAATTCTAGAATAATATTTTTCTTTTCATTAATCATTAGCGCATTGACTAATTAGCAAATTAGATTGCTTTTGCTTCATTCTTCAACAAATCAACCAACTCCTTAACATTTTCTGCATCCACCATTTTACATTTTGCTTTAGGGGCAGGTAATTCATAAGATGCAAATTCAGTTAAAGTATCAACCGATGCAGGAGGAACAACTTTTAAAGGTTTTTTACGAGCCATCATAATTCCTCGCATTGCTGGGATTCTTGGTTCTTTAGCAATTCCTTTTTGAACAATGGCAACGAAAGGAGCAGCAACTTTAATAACTTCAGTACCTCCATCAATTTCTCTATTTAGGGTGATGTTATCTCCTTCAATATTCAATTGAGATACCGAAGAAACAGAGGGAATATCTAGAAATTCAGCCAACATTCCGCCAACAGCCGCACCATTATAATCACTGGCTTCGATACCTGCCATAATGATGTCAAAATCTTTAGCAACCTCAGCAATTTGACCGGCTACAAAATAAGCATCTGTCGGATCTGCATCTATTCTAATAGCATCATCGGCACCAATCGCAAGCCCTTTACGCATCGTTGGTTCAACATCGGCTCCGCCAACAGTTACAACTGTTATCGACTCAATAGCCCCACCAGTAGTTTCTTTTAGTTCAAGTGCCCGGGTTAAAGCGAACTCATCCCATGGATTAATAATCCATTGTACCCCAGATTTGTCAAAAGCTGAATTGTCTGCACTGAACTTAACCTTTGTGGTTGTGTCAGGAACATTGCTTAAACAGATCAATATTTTCATATTTAAAATTTTAGTTTTTTAATGTTTGAGCAAAGATAATGAATAGTTGTTTAAACTTGATTCTAGATTAATTGACTGATTGAAAGTGTTCTTCTTTTAAATCTTTACTGAAACAGTTTCATAAATTACAGATATTGTTTCACTGTTCCATTGTTTCATTCCTAAATTTTTAACTTTTCATTCGTGTAATTAATAAGTTGATTAATAAACCTAGGCAGTTCACTTAAACTTCTCAGAATCACATCGTATTCGGCCTCATCAATCAGGTTTCTGATTTTCGATTTCTCATTCCAATCAAAAGATTCTTTTAATGATCCTAAGCTGATTCTATAAAATCTTATTTTATCTTTCTTATTGAACCTTCCAAATCCTTCGGCAATATTCGCTGAGATTGAATCAACAGACCTTACAAATTGTTTTCCTACAGTATCTTTTGCAAAATAATCCCATTTAAGAACTATCTGCCATACTTCGTTACTTAGATTCAGAGAGATCTTATAGGCATCGATATCATTAAGCTGAATAAATTTTTTCGCCATAATTCATCTTTTATCAACCATGAAACAGTGAAACAGTGATGCAATTATTCAAACATAATTGAGATTTTAGTCCTTTAACAGCGACCGAGAAATAATCATCTTTTGAATCTCAGAAGTCCCTTCATAAATTTGGGTAAGCTTGGCTTCTCGCATCAATCGTTCAACATGATATTCTTTTACATAACCATAACCACCTAAAATTTGAACCGCTTCGGTAGTTACCTCCATTGCTATATCAGCACAATATTGTTTAGCCATTGCACTTGCAATTCCGAAAGGTTTATGATTGTCTTTTAACCAGGCAGCTTTATAAACAAAATTTCTGGCAGCTTCAATTTTAACGGCCATATCTACTAACTTAAAACCGATTACCTGATGCATTCCTATAACCTTACCAAAAGCTTTGCGCTCTTTTGCGTATTGAAGAGCTCTTTCGAAAGCACCCGCTGCAATTCCGGTAGCTTGAGCTGCAATTCCAATCCGACCTGATTCCAGAGCCTGCATGGCAAATTTAAAACCAAATCCATCTTCTCCTATTCGGTTTTCTTTAGGAACCTTCACATCGGTAAACATTACTGAATGGGTGTCAGAACTACGCATACCCATTTTATCTTCATGCTGACCTAAACTTACGCCTTCTGTATTTTTATCAATTATAAAAGCGTTAATGCCTCGATGACCTTTGTCAGGATAGGTTTGAGCGATGACAATATAAACTAATGCATGTTTTGCTGTTGAAATCCAATTTTTTGTACCATTCACCAAATAATGATCATCCTTTTCTTCCGCAAGCGTGTGTTGCATGGTAGCATCAGAACCGGCTTCGGGTTCTGAAAGCAAAAACGCTCCTATTTTATTTCCGAGGGCGAGATCTTTTAGGTATCTCTTTTTCTGATCTTCTGTTCCAAATTTTTCAATTCCGTAACAAGCCAATGAATTATGTACCGACAAAACAACCGCAGTTGCCGCATCTACTTTTGAGAGTTCTTCTATGGCTAAAGCATATGAAACGGCATCCATTCCTCCTCCATCATAAGCAGGATCAACCATCATTCCCATAAAACCAAGTTCCGATAAATTCTTAATATGTTGGGTTGGAAATTCAGCCTTGGCATCGCGCTCCAAAACATCTTGCAATAATTCACGTTCCGCATAATCCTTGGCAGCTTGCTGAATCATTAATTGTTCTTCGGTAAATTCAAAATTCATATTTACTAAGGTTAGTAGGTTAATTTTATTTGTTAAAATGTTAACAACTCAGTGTATAAAAATAAAGATTTTTTCAATCTGTTAGAAAGAGATTTTATCTATTTTTAATTTGGCTTTATTAAAATCATTTATAATTTCTTCCATGATTTTTGAAGTAGGAAGAATTTCATTAATGCTTGCAGAAACCTGTCCGATTTCAAGCTCTCCTTCATCCACATCACCTTCAAACATTCCTTTTTTAGCACGACCTCTTCCTAAAAGTTCAAGAAGCTCTTCTTTACTTGCACCCCTCATCTCAGCATTTTCAACCTCATTTAAAAATTTATTCCGAATCAGTCGAACCGGAACCAGTCTTTTTAAACTCAACTTTGTATCTCCATCAGTAGCATTGATAATCTGTTGCTTAAAACTTTCATGAGCCGAAGATTCAACAGATGCTGCAAATCGACTCCCAATCTGAACGCCATCAGCGCCTAAAGCCATTGCAGCTAACATACTTGCTCCATTTCCAATTCCACCGGCAGCAATCAATGGAATATCGATGATATTTCTTAACATCGGGATGAGTGCCATGGTTGTAGTTTCTTCAAATCCATTGTGACCACCAGCTTCAAATCCTTCGGCTACAATAGCATCAACGCCAGCTTCTACACATTTTAACGCAAACTTTTTATTAGCAATTACATGAACAACAGTAATTCCTTTTTCTTTCAAAAACGAAGTATATTTTTTTGGATTTCCAGCCGAAGTAAAAACAATTTTTACCTCTTCATCTAAAATGATTTGAATGTGATCATCAGTTTGAGGATAAAGCATAGGCAGATTTACACCAAAGGGATTTTGGGTTGCTTTTTTACATTTTTTGATGTGATCCCGCAAAACTTCCGGATACATGGAGCCGGAACCAATTAAGCCCAAACCTCCTGCATTACTAACTGCTGAGGCCAGTTCCCAGCCACTGCACCAAATCATTCCGCCTTGAATGATTGGATATTTTATTTTAAAAAGTTGGGTTATTTTGTTCATCGTACATGAAGACTGAGCGGAGTCGAAGTCTTAATTCAACTAATTTAATGGGCATTTCGACTCCGCTCAATGTCCATTAAATTTTATTACTCCATAAATTTAATCATGGCATCCACAATATTATAAGCGCCTTCCCAAATGTCAGTAATTTCGGCATCTAGCATATAACAAGGTGTTGTAAAAATTAATTTTTCATCATCAATAACAACATCCCCATGATCGGCAGTAACATGAGTTCCACCAACAGCTTCAATCATTTGAGCGGTGTCTTCATCCTGACCGATGGTAACTTTTACATCGCCAATAACTTTGGCAATAATAGTTGGTGAAATACAAAGGGCACCTATTGGTTTTTTAGCGGCCAACATTTCTTTTATCGACCGCTCAACTTCTTCGTCAACTTCAGCATTTGAACCTTTAAATGCAACATCCGATAAATTTTTTGCAGCTCCAAATCCACCGGGAAATATAAGTGCATCAAAATCCTTTTCTTCAAATTCATCTAAAGATTTTATCTTACCACGGGCAATTCGAGCTGATTCAACCAATACATTTCGTCTTTCCTTTTCTTTCATTTCCTTTCCGGTATAATGATTGATGACATGATACTGATCAATATCGGGTGCAAAAATTTGGTATTCGGCACCCAATTTTTTGATGGCAAGCATGGTGAGCGTTGCTTCATGTATTTCCGCACCATCAAATACTCCACATCCGGCTAACACAATGGCAAACTTTTTCATATTTTAATGATTTTAATGATCCAAACTGTAAAAAACTAAGATAAATAAAAAATGTGAAACAGGATGGGATTTTGAATCAAAAGGGTTTTATTGCACTAATCAGCTGAAAACCAAGTCAGCAATAAATTCAGGCATTATGCTTCGCTGCAGTCTGAATGACAAAAAAAGGTAAAGGGATGGCTTCCTCAAATTTGAGGAAGCCATCCCTTATTTTATTCTTACAAAAATGTGCCATTAGACTTCCTGCCTTCGTCAGGCAGGCGCTCAGGGTACATTTCTAAATTAGCACATCAGCAAATTGTCAAATTGAACAATTAAATTACTCTGCTTTTTTGTAAACCATGGCAACCACTGTAATATCATCGCCACCCATGTTAATGGTCATACCATAAGGTCGTTCTGGATTGATTTTAATTTGCGCAGGGCCTGCTTTACCTGTTAACTGTTCCCAAATGGTAACTGCCTGATGAACTCCCGTTGCTCCGGTTGGGTGTCCCCAACCAATCAAACCACCTGTTGTATTAATTGGAATTTTACCATCACGAGCTGTATGTCCGTCGGCTACAAACTGAGCGCCTTTTCCAGGCTCCGCAAAACCAATAGCCTCCACACCTAAAATACCAGCAATGGAAAAGCAATCATGGGTTTCAATGGTCCCCAAATCATCAATGGTTAAACCTGCTGATTCAAGGGCTTCTTTTGCTGCTTTTTTGATGGCTGTAACTTCTGTATAATCAGGTGGCTCGTTGGTGATATTTCTGATTACTTGTGCCCAACCGACAATTTCAATGGCATCTTTTTTGGCTACACCTAATTTTTTCAAACCTTCTTCTGAAGCCATCACTAATCCAGATGCTCCATCCGAAACTTTGGAACAATCTAAAACTGTCAGATTATCGACAAAGGTTTCTCCATTCAATTTAAATTTGTCGTAAAGTGCATAAAGATCAGGAACTTTATTTTCATTCTCCTGAGCCGTTTCACATAGACGTGCATTTTCGATGGCATTTACAAACCAACGTTTCATCCCATCACGAGCATATTCTTTTCCGTATTTTTCGTAATAAGCTCCTGCCCGATTACTAAATTGTCCAGGGAAGAAAAAGGCGTGACCTTCTTTACGTTTCTGATACCATCCGGCACCTGCCAAAACATCAGCACCATAAAGGGCTTTCATGGTATTTTGTACCTCAACACCAACTACCAATACAGTGTCTGCTGTTTCAGCCAAAATAGATTTTAGTCCGGTAAGTAAAGCTAAGCCTCCTGATCCACAAGCACCTTCAACGCTAATGGCAGGTTTCCATTGTAGTTTTTCATCAATGGTTGGAATAAAACCAGGTAAGTTTGCCTGTTTGTTAAATCGGGCAGCCATAAAATTTCCGATCACCCCTTCATCAATATTTGCAGCGTCATTGATTTGTGCGATTGTTCCTTTTCCTGCGGTTTCAATATAATATTCCAAACCCGGGCGTTCTTTTTTTGGATTGAATTCGCTTCGGCCTGTGCCCATGGAAACGGTGTTAAAACCTGCAGTTATGTATACTTTTTTACGTAATTTTTTCATGATGTTATTTTTATAGTTCTTTAATTTCCTTTCTAATTATACATTCTATTGACTATAATCAGGATATACATTGTGATACATCGCAATATGTTTGCTACGCTCTCGTAATACATTGTTTAAATTTTGGTTTTAATAGCCTTAATGTAATTATTAAGTTTCACACTCAAATCTTTAATCTTTTTTTCAAATTCTCTAAATTCCTCATCACTAATCAGTCCTCTATTATTTGCTTTTGTTAACCAGGTTTTGGTTTCAAATAAAGATCCTCTGGCATAAAAACTAAAATTATTTACTTCTTTAAAATGGTATCTCCCATAACCCTCAGCAATATTAGCAGCAATTGAGTCAGCTGCTCTTACCAATTGTGTTCCTAATGTTTTCTTTGAAAAATATTCCCATTTATCTACAATAGAATAAACCTCTTCACCTAATTCTATTGCAATTCGATAAATATTTAATTCTTCAAGTTCCATCTCAATGTATATAGTCAAAATTAATTAACGTTTTAGTTATAGGATTGTAATACGATAGTAATTCTCTTTGCTGAAATACTTTTGTTAAATTCTTTTTTCTGATGAAGATCAATGTTTCAATCCTTTTTCAATAGTATTTCCATGGTATTACAATGTATTTCAATTATATTTCTATCGTCTAAAATACAAAATAGTCATTGATCGGTCCGTAGGCATGGAAAAATCCAGTGAGCATCACGGTGTTCACATCAGCTTCATTATTCGCAACTCCTGAACTAACTAATAATCTTCCAATTTCATTTGAGCGTTTACCATAATTCATGGCTAATTGAGCCCCAAAATCCGGCATGGATTTCATGGTCGCAAAAAACTCGGAAAATATCTCATTCTTATCTTTTCTGCGGATGGTCGATTTCCAGCTAATTTTTGGATTGGGATGTTTCCCTAATTTTTCATCACATTTTTTCTGATAATTGTTGATGGCTTCATACTTATTGGTCTCTGGATTTATGATCGCAATTGGTCTTCCTTTTTCATATTTCAGGAATCCATCTTTTTGAGAACCATCAGAATTTTGTCCACCTTTAACACCCATCGTCAAGAGTTTGTCTAAAAGATCGCTATGTAAATCTTCATCTTTCAGGAATGGATTCATCACATTCATAATAAACTGAACCACGTCAATTCCTACATAATCGATCAGCTGAAAGATACCCATGGGTCGAACCAGATAATCTTGAGCCACTTTATTAACGGTGTAAACAGCTTCTACAAAAGACATCTCTCTTGCTAAACGTTCAACTTCAGTAAGGGCATGTAGCGAATCGCGCATAAAATGACCATTCCCAATAAAACCAGCATAATCATTTGAAGGAACAATAATTTTGCCCAATTTTTTTGCATAATCTTTTGCAAATTCTTCCATCCCTGCATCCGGATTTTTTGGAAGGATGAGCTCAACTAATTGTTGAACAGCCGGTGGATTGTAAAAATGAAATCCTAAAACACGACCCCCCAAATTTGCACCATCATCTATAAGTTTGATTGGTACTGAAGAAGTGTTGGTAAAATACCAGGGTTTATTCGGATTATTTTGATCAATCTGATTAAAGATTTTGATTTTCAATTCTTTGTTTTCGCTAACAGCCTCAAAAATCAAATTTGATTCATAAGCTACCTCAACCTTAGTAACCGGACGAACGACACTTAAAACATCAAATACATACTGATTGAGCACTTGTTCGTTTTCAATTAAATCTGCATGATCAGCATACATTTTTCGGAGCCAAACAATTTTTTTCTCGGCAATTTTAGTTACCTGAACTTTCAGATAGCGTAAAAGACCAGCTAATCCTTCTTGCGATAGATCCATCGCATAAAGGCAATAAGGTTTACCCTTGTTTTCGGGCTTTAAACTCAGATCGGCCATTTCTATCGCAGTCAGTAAGAGGATTCCGCTACCCATTTTTCCGGCGGCGCCTAATACTGTTACGTTTCTTAATCTTTCATCGTAATTCATATTATGTTTGATTAGGTTATTTGTTTCGTTTGATTAATCTATATATTTTCTAATTATTTGTCATTCAATTGTCATTAGCTCATTTCATTCGCGACATTAATGGGCATACATTGTATCAAGAAATAATTTTCCAATTGAATGTCCACTGAATGACTACGGAATGTCCACCGAACTTACCAATTCGGTTTACGTTTCTCTAAAAATGCGCGCATGCCTTCTTCGCCCTCAGCTTTAAATTGGGTTCCAAAATATTCAGCTTCTAATTCAGTAGCGTCTTCAAAATCCATTTGCATGCCTATTCGAGTAACATACTTAACTTTTTTAATAGCCTCGGGTCCTTTCGATTGAATATTTTTTGCAATTTTAAAAACCTCCTCCATCAAACTTTCCGGATCACAAACTTTTTGAACCAGTCCAATTCTTAAAGCTTCTTCTGCATTTATCATATCTGCGGTCATTAGCAAATACAAAGCATCTGCCAAGCCAACTAATCGAGGTAATCTTTGCGATCCTGCATATCCCGGGATCATCCCGAGGTTAACTTCTGGTTGACCAAATTTAGCCTTGGAACTGGCAATTCGAAAATCGCATGCCATTGCCAATTCCAAACCACCTCCTAAGGCAAAACCATTGATGGCTCCAATCACCGGAATTTCTAACTTTTCCAAACTACTAAATGTATTTTGTCCGAGTCTAGAAAAAGCACTTCCTTCGTCCGGGTTTTTATCCACCATTTCTGCAATATCTGCTCCAGCCACAAATGCTTTTCCGTTACCGGTGATAATTAAAATCTGAATTTCTTTATCTTTAGATACTTCCTCAATAAAATGATCCATTTCGTTAAAGAAATTTGTATTTAAAGCATTCAGCGCCTCGGGCCTGTTAATTGTTAAGAGGCCAATTCCTTCTTTAACTTCAACGACTAAATTTTTATATTTCATAGTGAAACTCATTAATAGATGTGTACTTCTCAAAAATAATAATTTTATAATTATTATGTGCCATTTTAGGTAGGTATTTGTTAAAATTGTAACAACTAAATTTAAAACCAATTTATAATTGTTCTAAAAAAGCCGATCTGAATTATTTAATAACTTAGCCGCAATAAAATTTTATGATGATCAATAAAAATTTCATGCGTAAAATAGCCCGATATTTTCAGTTACTGATTTTTGTGACTTATTTGGCGCATGGCTTTATCCCGCATCATCACCACGAAAACAAGTTAAGTTCTTCTTATAATATTGAATTTAGTCATGATATGCAAGTTTGTTCATGTCATGGTGCGAGTTTACATAGCGGAGCAGAATTACATGATAATTGTTTGTTATGCGATCAACTTCAAAAAGAGCGTAGCAATCACGGTTTCTTTTTTAAAGAACCGGTTCTGGCTCTAAATATTGAATTTCAAGATGATTTTATTATTTCCTCTGAGGGAGAAAGCACAGCAGATTATCACTTAACTAACGACTTATTTTTAATAACCGATGCGGTTATTCTGAATCATGGGCTTAGAGCCCCCCCCCTCGTTTAAATCAATCCTATTTCATTTTTATTTTATCTCTTTCACTAATGCTGAAAGGATTTCATTATTTATTACCAACTAATTATTTACGATGAGAACATTAAAAGCAATAATAATTTTATCTGCAACAATCAGTTTGTTTGGATGCCGGCAATCACAAGTTGAAGATAAAGCGCATGCACACAATCATGCTTCAAAATCATATACCGTCTTTTCTGAGAATTTAGAATTATTTGCAGAAATAGATGCTTTTACCAAAGGTCATGGCAGTAATTTTTTAATCCACCTAACCAATTTAAAAACCTATAAACCGATTGAAAAGGGAAAGGTAACTATCAGCATCAATGGTACAAAAACAAAATTTAGTTCAACCCTTGAATCACCCATAACTCCGGGTATTTATCAAGGCAAATTTGTTGCAAAAGATCTTGAAAAAGTGACCTTAACCATCAGTTATGAGGGTCTTGAATTTAGTGATAATTTCGACTTTGGTTTATTTAATGTTTATGACAACGATCATGAAGCTCAAGAAGCATTTGCAGCGCATGTCGAGGAACATATTGCAGAAGAGATTATTTTTACCAAAGAGCAGGCATGGGCTACAGATTTTAATACGCTTCAACTTTTTCCACAAGATTTCAAATCTGTCATTCCGGTTTCAGGAAAGCTGGAAGCGATGCCGACAAACATGAGTTCACTCATCGCGCCTACAGAAGGCATTGTTCATTTTGTTAAAAATTTAGTCCCAGGGCAAGCGGTTAAAAAAGGAGATGTTTTATTTACCATTGATGCAGGACAACTTACTTCAAATAACCTAAACACAAAATACAATAAGGCAAATGCAGCCTATGAAAAAACTAAATCTGATTTCGAGCGAGCTGAAAAATTAGTCAAAGAAAGTATTATTTCTGATAAAGATTACAACGCAATTAAACTTGAATTTGAAAAAGCCAAAATCGAATATGAAACCATCGCTAAAAATTTCTCGAAAGGACGTCAAACAATTAAAGCAACCCAAACAGGTATTATCTCAGATCTAACAATTAATGCAGGGAACTTTGTAAATGAAGGCCAACAAATGGGTAAAATTATAGGTCTTAATAAATTACTCCTACATGCCTATCTGCCTCAAAATAAATATGGTTCGATTGGTGAAATTGCCTCCGCAAATTTTATAACGGCTCAATCTGATAAAACATATTCTACCAATGATTTGAATGGTAAGCTCATTTCAATTTCAAAAACACCGTCAGAAGATAATGCGTATATCTCTGTTTATTTTGAAATAGAAAACCCTGGAGATCTAACAGCAGGTTTATTCACCGAAATCTTTTTGGAAGCCAAATCAAGCGAACCAGTGATTTGTATTCCAATTTCTGCTTTGATTGAAAATGAAGGTCATTACCATGTTTATGTTCAGGAGGATGGGGAAGGCTACACCAGCCGTGATGTAATGATCGGAAGTAATAATGGCATTTTGGCCACAGTTAAGAAAGGTTTAAAATCGGGAGACCGCATAGTAACCAAAGGAGCCTATCGTATTAAACTGGCTTCTTCATCAGGAGAACTACCCTCTCATGGTCATGTTCATTAGTATTAAAACTGATTTTAACTTTAAGAAAGCATATAATGATAAATAAAATAATAGATTTTTCGCTTAAGAACAGATTAATCATTCTAGCTGCAGCAATGATTGTTCTTGCTTCAGGTGCATATGTTTGGAAGTATCTGGATATAGATATCTTTCCTGACCTAAATGCCCCAACCGTTGTTATTATGACCGAGGCTCATGACATGGCTCCGGAAGAATTAGAACGCATGGTGACCTTTCCGATTGAAACAGCCATCAATGGATCAAATAATTTACGCCGACTTCGTTCATCTTCATCTATGGGATTCTCCATTGTTTGGGCCGAATTTGATTGGGGGACCGATATTTATCAGGCTCGTCAAACCATTAATGAACGACTGGCAACTATTTTAGAAGTGCTTCCACAAAATGTTGAAAAGCCCATTTTAGCGCCACAAACATCCTTATTGGGAGAAGTGATGATTTTTGCTTTAACTTCCGATTCTATCAGCGAAATGGATTTACGTACCATGGCTGACTGGAAATTCAGGCCACGCTTACTATCAGTTCCCGGAATATCGCAGGTAACAACCATTGGTGGGGAAACCAAAGAATACCAAATTTTGGCAAATCCCAATAAAATGGAATATTTTGGGGTGTCTTTATCAGAATTGATTGAATGTTGCGACCATCTAAATCAAAACTCCTCCGGTAGTTTTATTGATGAATATTCGAACCGATATTTGGTAAGAGGATTGGCCAGATCTAATGATCCTGAACTCATCGGGAATGCAGTTATTAAATCTGTCAATGGCAAATCAATTAAAATTAATGATGTTGCAAAAATTGCTGTCGGTTCAGCTCCAGTTATTGGCATGGCTTCCTATGAGGGACAAAATGCGGTTTTGGTCACCTTGAGTAAACAGCCCAGAATCAACACCCTTAAACTAACGGATGAATTGCATCAAACCTTAAAAGAGCTCAAAAACGAGCTACCCGCTACAGTTCAAATTCATGAGGATATTTTTGATCAGTCAACTTTTATAAATAATGCGGTAAGAAATGTTCAGGAAGCCTTATTTGAAGGCGCATTTTTGGTCGTCATTATACTTTTTGTTTTTCTGATGAATGCAAGAACAACTTTCATCACAATCATCGCCATTCCTTTATCGCTTATTGTAGCTGCACTTACCTTAAAGCTTTTAGGCCTTACCATTAATACCATGAGTTTGGGAGGAATGGCCATAGCCATAGGTTCAATTGTTGATGATGCCATCATCGATGTTGAAAATGTTTTTAAACGCCTTAAAGAGAATGCCCTGAAACCACTCGGAAAGCAGAAAAATAAATTGAAGGTAGTTTATAAAGCCTCACTTGAAATCAGGGCTTCAATCTTAAATGCAACCTTGATTATCATTGTTGCTTTCATTCCGTTGTTCTTTTTAGATGGGATGGAAGGACGCATGTTGCAACCACTTGGAATTACTTTTATCGTTTCATTATTTGCTTCTTTGGTTGTTGCCTTAACACTTACCCCGGTTTTATGCAGCCTAATGTTAACCGATAAAAAATCGCTGTTAAAATTTCAAAACGATAATTGGTTAATTCGGAATTTGAAGAAATTTTATGAAATTACCCTTACCAGAGCCTTGCAATTCCGAACTTTGGTTTTAGGCTTCACGGTTTTATTATTAATGATCTCAGTGGGCTTTTTGCTTTCATTTGGAAACACTTTTTTACCTCCTTTTAATGAGGGTTCGATGACCATAAATCTGTCGACTTATCCTGGAGTTTCAATTGAGGAATCGTTTGAAATAGGAAAACAAGCAGAAAAAATTTTATTAGGATTCCCTGAAGTGGTTACTACTTCGCGAAAAACCGGACGAGCTGAACAAGCAGAGCATTCGTTCGGAGTAAATGTTTCAGAACTAGATGTTCCATATATTTTAGATAAACGTTCGAAGGATGAATTTCTGGAAGAAGTCAGACATCATCTTTCCGAAATCCCTGGCATCATGGTAGAAGTCGGTCAACCCATCACGCACCGAATCGATCATATGCTTTCAGGAACACGTTCAAACATTGCCATTAAACTTTTCGGTCGGGATTTACAAAATATGTACAGGATGGCTCAGCAAATAAAAGGAGCCGTTGAAGATGTACCAGGCGTGGTTGATTTATTTGTGGAACAGCAAGTTGAAACACCTCAAATTAAAATCAAGCCTAAACGTGAAATGCTAGCCAGATATGGAATCACGATTAAAGAATTCAATGCTTTTGTAAATTATGCCTTGGGGGGAGAAAAAATTTCTGATGTATTTGAAGGTGACCAAAAATTTGATTTGGTTTTACGATATGATGACCAATATCGAGATAAGATGGAAGCCATCAGAAATGCAAAAATAGATGTGGCACATGGGCATAAAGTTCCGCTGCAACAACTGGCTGAAATTGTTTCAAGTACAGGACCGAACAGCATTAGTCGCGAAAATATTCAACGAAAAATTGTAGTTTCGGCTAATGTTGCCGGAAGAGATTTAGGAGGTGTTGCAGATGATATTCGAGCTCGAATTGAAGAGCGTGTTCAATTTCCTGAAGGCTATCATGTTGAATATGGTGGACAATTCGAAAGTGCTGCCAAGGCTTCCCGAATTTTGCTCTTAACCAGTTTAGGAGCCATTCTGATAATCTTTATAATCCTCTACCAGGAATTTAAAAGTTCAAAAATTGCAGGAGTTGTACTCCTGAATTTACCACTTGCAATTATTGGAGGGGTATTTGCCGTTTGGTTGTTTTCCGGAGTAATCAGTATTCCTTCCATTATTGGGTTTATCACTCTTTTTGGAATAGCAACCCGAAATGGAATCCTTTTGGTTTCAAGATATATTGCACTTTCAAAGTCAGTAAAAAATCGAACAAAAGTAATTTTACATGGGTCATTAGATCGTTTAAATCCAATTCTCATGACTGCTTTAACGGCATCCTTGGCATTGATTCCGTTGGCTTTCAATGGTGATCGTCCCGGTAACGAAATTCAAAGCCCTATGGCAATTGTGATTCTGGGTGGTTTATTAAGTTCAACTTTGTTAAATTTGTATATCATTCCATTGGTTTTTCATCGAATGTTAAAAAAAGAAACAAATGAAGAAAATTAAATTTTTAAGTATATTCCTGGTGCTGCTCATTGCAGGTCCAGCCATCAGTCAAAATATTGACGATGTGCTAAATTCAGTTTTGAATAAGAACAAAAGTATTCTGGCCAATAATAATTATTTAAACAAACTGAGTATTGAAGCAAAAACCGGATTAACGTTGGATAATCCATCGGTTTCATATGTGCATTTATGGGATCAGAATAATACAACTGGTTTCTCTGAAGAATTTGAAGCCACCCAATCATTTGAGTTTCCAAGCAGTTATGCTTATAAGAACAACATTTCGAATTTGGAAATCGAAAAAACAGAAGATAGCCGTAAATTATTCTCTTTGAATATTTTATTAGAGGCAAAGCTTGTTTGCACAGATATTATTTATCTGAGAAAAAAGAAAAACGAAATCCATAAAAGGGTTAATTATGCTTCGCAATTGGTTGCTAATATTCGAGCGAAACTTCAAAATGGTTATACCACTCAATTTGAGCTGGATAAAGCATTAATCAGCGAAATGGCCATCCAAAACCAGATCATGGAAATTGAAAATCAGCTTCAACAAAAGGAAGATCAATTAACAGAAATGAATGGTGGAGAACCCATAAAACTGAATTTGGAAGAATATTTAGTGCAACCGATTCCTGAATCTTTACCTATTTTATTCGAACATATTGAGGAAATTGACCCGCTCAACAAACTCATTGAGTTGGAAATTAATATCGCCGAATTAAACATCAAACTTACCAAAACAGGTTCTTTACCCGAATTTGAAGTGGGTTACAAACTTGAAAAAAGCCCATTGGATAAATTTTCCGGAGTAATTCTTGGAATGTCGATTCCTCTTTGGCAAAACAGAAACAGGGTAAAGAGTAGTAAGGTGAATCTGGAACATATGAGAAGTAATATTGTTCGTCATGAAAATGAGCACTATTTTCATGTTAAAGAAATTTATGACAAATATATTTCAGCAAGTGAAAGACTTGAAAAATTTCGTTCACTATGGAATCAATTAAACTATTTAGAGAACATTGAAAAAGCCCTTGAAGAAGGAGAAATTTCAACGACTGAATATTTTGTTGAGTTAAAATCATTGTACGAAATCAAAGATAATTTATTGGATATTGAAAAAGATTATCAATTATTATTGAGCCAATTAAACAAGTACGAACTCCTGTCGTATTTGTAAAACACTTAAAGCGATAGTGTTAAACTTCTGTTAAAAATTAATACTATCGCTTTTTATGTACTACATTTACCTCAGATGAAGAAATTCATACATATTCTAATCGCTGGCTTGTTTCTATTTACAACAACTGGTTTCACCATCACAAAACATTATTGTAGTGGTAATCTTGTTGATGTGGCTATAAACTCAGCTCCCGAATCTTGTTGTGGTGATGATGGAGGTGGATGTTGCACTGACGAAAGTGAAACTTTTCAATTAAAAGAAAATGTTACGCCAGTTCAATCCATCGATCTAGACCAAGAATTTTCTTTCGAAATTCAAATGTTAGTGAATGATTTATTTGAAGTAAATCTTCCCGAAATAAGTGAATCAAGTTCCTATTTCGAAATCAATATCCCGCCACCGGATGTTAGGGCATTTTTAGCCGACATCCAATCTTTCCGTTTATAATTTTAGTTTGTGATAACAGAGGTATGCTTAGGTAATTAGCCTATTGCAATAGCTATATCTTCAAGTATTTTCATCATTAAACTAAAATAAATTAACATGCTTAATAGAATCATAAGGTTTTTTCTAGAGAACAAATTGGTTACATTTTTAATGCTAATCATTTTTGTGAGTTGGGGAATCATCAATTCACCTTTTGGATGGGACACTGGCATTTTGCCTTCCGATCCGGTTCCTGTTGATGCCATTCCCGACATCGGAGAAAACCAACAAATCGTTTATACAGAGTGGCCCGGAAGGTCACCACAGGATATCGAAGATCAAATATCTTATCCACTAACAACCTCTTTACTCGGAATTCCGGGTGTTAAAACCATTCGTTCAAACTCCATTTTTGGGGTGTCAAGTATTTACATCATTTTTGAAGAAGGGATAGAATTTTACTGGAGTCGTACCCGAATTCTGGAAAAATTAAACTCACTCCCATCCGGAACTTTACCAGCCGAAGTAACACCAGCTCTTGGGCCAGACGCAACAGCCTTAGGTCAAATTTATTGGTATACGCTTGAGGGTAGAGACAAAGATGGAAACCCAGCAGGAGGTTGGGACCCACACGAGCTCAGAACCATTCAGGATTTTTATGTCAGGTATTCGTTGACCTCCGCATCAGGTGTCGCTGAAGTTGCCTCCATTGGTGGATTTGTTAAAGAATATCAAATTGACATTGACCCCAATGCGATGAAGGCACATGGTGTAAATATCGCACAAATCATGAATGCGGTTAAAAACAGTAATTTGGATATTGGCGCCAGAACCATAGAATTTAATCGGGTTGAATACCTGATCAGAGCAATCGGCTACATTAAAAATCTTGAAGATTTAGAAAAGAGTGTGGTGACCGTTCGAGACAATGTGCCTATCCGATTAAAAGACGTAGCCAAGGTTAATTTCGGGCCTGCAACCCGCAGAGGTGGTCTTGACAAAGGTGGATCAGAAGCCGTGGGAGGTGTTGTTGTTGCCCGATATGGAAGTAATCCGTTAGAGACAATCAATAATCTAAAGGCAAAAATTAAAGAAATTGAACCCGGACTTCCTTCAAAAACATTGGATGATGGAACTATTTCGAAAGTAAGCATCATTCCCTTTTACGATCGAACAGACCTGATTAAAGAAACGCTGGGTACATTGGAAGAAGCACTTTCTTTAGCCATCCTGATCAGTATTATCGTAATTATTGTATTGGTTTTAAACTTAAGAGCTTCATTCTTAATTTCCAGTTTGCTGCCCATTGGCGTATTAATAACCTTTATCGTAATGCGACAAGCTGGTGTCGATGCGAATATTGTAGCCCTATCGGGTATCGCCATTTCAATTGGAGTGATGATAGATGTTGGCATTGTTTTTACCGAAAATATCATTCGACATCTCGAATTACCTGAAAACCTAAAAGCAAGGGGTAAGAGATTACAAAAAATAATTTACACCGCAACAACTGAAGTTTCTGGAGCTGTACTTACGGCTCTTGCGACTACCATCGTGAGTTTCCTTCCGGTGTTTGCCATGCAGGCTGCTGAAGGAAAATTATTTAAACCGCTAGCCTTTACCAAGTCGTTTGCAATACTTGCAGCATTGGTAATCGGTCTGATCATTATTCCAACTCTTGCCCATTTGGTTTTCTCAATCAAATTTGATAAAAAACGATACAAAGGGGCTCTGAATATCATTTTAGTTATTGCAGGTATACTGCTTTCCATTATTTCAGGAAATTATATTGCCTTATCGATAAGTGCTTTTGGAATCACTGGAATTTTGAGTGGCAATCTGCTAAAAGGTCGCGAAAAACTAATCAACTATCTCAATGTCGCAATTGCGGCAATCACGGCCATTTTCTTCCTGACTAAAGCGTGGACACCTTTAGGTGCGCAAAACTCATTTTTAGCCAACTTCCTATTTGTTATTCTCATTGTTGGTTTCATCTTAAGTTTTTTGATGATCGTTGTTTATTACTATCCACGCATTTTAAATTGGTGTCTAAGCAATAAGTGGAAATTTCTGAGCATTCCAATATTCATCGTTATTTTCGGGATTACCACATTTCAAGGATTTGATAAAATTTTTGGCTTCCTACCGGGATTTGTAAAAAATACAATCGGGTACGAAAATCTGAGTGAGGCAATTCCAGGATTAGGCAAAGAGTTTATGCCGTCCTTGGATGAAGGTTCATTTTTATTAATGCCCACAACCATGCCGCATTCCGGGATTCAAGAAAATTTGGAAGTGATTAGAATCTTGGATAAAAATGTGAATTCAATTCCTGAAGTTGAAAATGTTGTGGGGAAATGGGGACGCGTAAATTCAGCACTTGATCCTGCACCAACCTCCATGTATGAGAATGTAATTAATTATCGATCAGAATATATTCTCAACGAATCTGGACATCGAATACGTTTTAAGGTTGATAAGGATGGAGCTTTTATTTTAAATGATGGCACTACCTACAACCGTGATGAAGATGGTTTCAAGGTTATTTCAAGAGAATTGCTGACGGAACATAAGAATGGAATATACTTCAGGCAATGGCGAGATGAGATAAAAACACCCAATGACATTTGGGCGGAGATTATCAAAAAAGCAACTATTCCCGGTTTAACATCTGCGCCTAAGTTGCAGCCAATTCAAACGCGATTGGTCATGCTTCAAACCGGAATGCGGGCTCCGATGGGAATAAAAGTTTATGGTCCTACTTTGGAGAGTATCGAACAAGTTGGATACGAAATTGAAAAGCACTTAAAGCAAGTTGAAGGCGTCAGTGGTATGTCTGTTTTCGCTGATCGTGTGGTGGGTAAACCTTACCTTGAAATGGAGATTGATCGTGATGCAATTTCACGATATGGAATTACGGTTAAAGGTTTACAAACCATCATTAGTAGTGCCATTGGTGGTATGCAATTAACTACTACCGTTGAAGGTCGTGAACGTTTTCCTGTTCGTTTAAGATATGCGCGCGAGTATCGGGACAATCCTGAAGACTTAAAGAAAATTTTAATTCCAAGTCCGACAGGAGTTCAAATTCCTTTAGGCGATTTGGTGACGATTAAATATTCCCGAGGCCCTCAGTTAATCAAAAGTGAGGATACTTTTTTAGTTGGTTACGTCATTTTTGACAAGAAAGAAGGTTATACCGAAGTTGATGTGGTTGAAAATGCTCAGGAATATCTTGACGAGCAATTGAGAAATGGAGAATTTTTATTGCCT
Source organism: Bacteroidales bacterium (assembly GCA_963675215.1). GTDB lineage: Bacteria > Bacteroidota > Bacteroidia > Bacteroidales. The sequence continues at coordinate 890,521 of OY775914.1, read as the reverse complement.
GCCGGCGTAAATTATGTATTCACAGGAAATTATGAAAATCAAATCAGGGCAACCAATCGATTGCTGATTGTGGTTCCCATTTCGTTGATTCTAATTTTCCTAATCCTCTATTTCCAATTCCGATCGATTACTTCAACTTCTTTGATTTTTACTGGAATTATCGTAGCCATTTCTGGTGGATTTATAATGCTTTGGTTGTACAGTCAGCCTTGGTTTATGAACGGTAGTTTGGCCGGATTAAATCTTCGTGATTTATTCCAGGTTCACACCATTAACCTGAGTGTGGCGGTTTGGGTTGGTTTTATCGCCCTCTTCGGAATTGCTTCTGACGATGGGGTTTTAATCAGTACCTACATCAAACAGCTTTACGATAAAAAGAAACCCAAAACAGTTCAGCAGGTACGCGAATTGGTTCTTGAGGCAGGGTCCAAAAGAGTAAGGCCAGCCATGATGACCACCGCTACAACCATTATTGCATTATTGCCTGTTATTACCTCCACCGGAAAAGGTTCGGATATCATGGTTCCCATGGCAATTCCACTTTTTGGTGGGATGACCATCGAGGTTTTAACCATGTTTGTGGTGCCTGTTTTGTACAGCATTTGGCAAGAAAAGAAAATCAAGAAATTAGAAAAAACATCTTAATATGAAAAAGATAATAATCATATTAATTAGCATCCTAAGTTTTTCAGGCCTTCAGGCTCAGGAAGAATTAAATGCTTATTTAGAAACTGCCGCCAAAAATAATCCTGGATTAAAAGCTAAATTTAACCAGTACATGGCCGCCTTAGAAGTTGTTCCGCAAGTTGGACAACTACCCGATCCTTCGATCGCTTTTGGATTTTTTATCCAATCCGTCGAAACAAGAGTTGGTCCTCAGCAAGCTAAATTTTCTGCCAATCAAATGTTCCCATGGTTCGGAACTTTGAAGGCTAAAGAGAATGTAGCAACACAATCGGCTAAAGCTAAATTCGAAATATTTGAAGAGGCCAAATCAAGGCTTTTTAACGATGTAAAATCAACCTATTTCAATTTATATTTTTTAAGAAAAGCAATTGCCATTACCTCAGAAAACATCAGCATTTTAAATTCTCTTCAACGATTGGCCTTAATTAAAATTGAAGCAGGAAAAGCTTCGGCCGTCGATGAGTTAAGAGTTGAAATGGAAATCTCTGATTTGGAAAATGAATTGGAATTATTGAAAGATAAATTCTTCGTGCTATCGGTAGTATTTAACAACTTACTTAATGTTGAAAACAATGCGCATATTTCCATCCCTGATCTTTTATCAAATGAAAATATTCATGCAGATAAAATGAGTTTGAAGAATCAAATTCTGGAGAAAAATCATCAACTCCTTAGCCTCGATTATCAATTTGAATCATTGCTATTTAAACAAGAGCTGGCTCAAAAAAGTGGATCACCAAGTATCAATTTGGGTATTGATTACACTGCTGTTGGCAAAGGAGAGAATAACTTATCGGGTAAGGATGCATTTCTATTTCCAAAGATTGGCATCACGCTTCCTATTTATCGAAATAAATATAAGGCCATGGTGAACGAAGTAGTGTTTTTGCAGGAAGCGAAAAAGGAGGAAAAGCTGAACAAAGAAAATGTGCTGGAATCCATTTTCGAAAATGCTTATAAAGATTATAAAGATGCCGATCGTAGAATCACCCTTTTTAAAAGTCAGGGGAAGCTGGCCAAGCAATCATTAAAAATAATTGAAACCCAATATGCCACAAATGGTAAGGAGTTTCAGGAAGTTTTACGAATGGAAAGACGACTGTTAAAATATAATCTAGAATTAGAAAAAGCAAACGCCGATAAACATGCGGCCATCGCTTTCATAAATTACTTAATAGGAAATTAATTTGAAAATATGTCGACCTGCCTGCCGCAGGCAGGTTTGACAAATTTGAAAATGAAAAAATATAAAGAAATGAAAAACATAAAAGAAAATATAAAATGGATTATCCCGAGTTTATTGATCGGATTATTTTTCGGTTGGGTCTTTTTTCATGGATCACCACCAGCAATAGATAGCCATGATCATGAATTAGTAGAAACTCAACCTGAGATCTGGACCTGCTCTATGCACCCTCAGATTAAACAAGACAAACCTGGCTTATGCCCCATTTGTGCGATGGATTTAATTCCACTTACAACAATGACTTCTGACGATGAAGATTTTTCACCAAACGAAATTCAAATGACTGAATCTGCAGCCAAGCTTGCAGACATTAAAACTATGGTCGTAACAAAAGGAAGTCCTGAAAAGTCTGTTTATCTGCAAGGAAAAGTACAAGCCGATGAGCGAAATATTTCTGAATTAACAGCTCGTTTTGGAGGAAGGATAGAACAGTTGTTTGTCAATTTCACAGGTCAGAATGTTAAAAAAGGCCAAAAATTGGCCACCATTTACTCACCCGAATTAGTGACTGCCCAAAAGGAATTACTCGAAGCACTTTCGTATAAAGACAGTTATAAATCTCTTTATATTGCTGCTAAAGGGAAATTGAAATTATGGGATTTAAACGATGAACAAATTAAAGCCATCGAAGAAAGAGGCGAGCCCCAAATGTATTTTGAGGTACTCTCACCCATTAGCGGAACTGTGATGATGCGCCATGTGGCCATCGGCGATTATGTAAAAGAAGGAATGCCGCTTTTTAAAGTGGTTGACCTCACTAAAGTTTGGGTCATGTTTGATGCTTACGAAAGTGATTTACCCTGGATTAAATTAAAAGATGAAATTAAATTTAGCGTTCAATCACATCCTGGAAAAGAGTTTAGCGGAAAAGTAAATTATATCGATCCCTTTCTAAATGCAAAAACAAGAGTCGCAAAAGTTCGGGTTGAATTGGCAAATAAAAACATGGAGCTAAAACCTGAAATGTTTACTTCAGGAATTTTGAACTCAAAAGTTGCCGAAAATTCAACAGAAATTCTGATTCCAAAATCTTCCATTTTATGGACCGGAAAAAGAGCCGTTATTTATGTAAAGGTTCAAAATAGAGAAAACCCTTCTTTCCTCTATCGTGAAATTACTTTGGGGCCTGAAGCAGGGAATTTTTATGTGGTTCATTCAGGATTAGAAGAAGGAGAAGAAATTGCAGTTAATGGCGTTTTCAAAATTGATGCGGCTTCCCAGTTACAAGGACTTCCTAGCATGATGAATCCTGAAGGTGGTGTTGTTTCAACTGGTCATAATCATGGTGGAGCAAATCAATCAAGTGCCGCACAAATGGAAATGAATACAAAAGCAATTGATGTTCCTTTTGAGTTTAAAAAACAATTGGGATCAGTACTTGAATCTTATCTTAAACTGAAGGATGCTTTTGTTGCAACTGATGAGTTACTTGCTACATCCACCGCTCGATCAACCCTGGCAGAACTTGAAAAAGTTGATATGTCATTACTCAAAGGTGCTGCACATAATTTATGGATGTCGGCATTAAAAGCGATAGATGACAACCTGAAAGGCATAGTTAACATGGATGGGGTTGAAATGAAACGCAGTCATTTTAGCGTAGTCTCCAACCAACTTACCGAAGTTGTTAAAAGTTTTGGATTTGAGTTAAAGAATAAAAATACTCTTTATGTTCAATTTTGCCCGATGGCATTTGACAATAAAGGAGCTTTTTGGTTAAGCGCCGACGAAGAAATCAGTAACCCATATTTTGGAGATGTGATGCTTAAATGCGGAGAAGTAAAAGAAACTATAAAATCAAATAATAATAAATAACTGAAACCAGAAATGATGAAAACAAAATTCAATATACTATTAGCGGTAATGATGTTCATTGGAATATCAGCCTCTGCTCAAGAAACAAAAACTGAAGAATTTAAAGTGTTTGGAAATTGCGGAATGTGTAAAAGCCGTATTGAAAAAGCTGCAAAAGCAATTGACGGTGTAAGCATGGCCGAATGGGACAAAAAAACCAAAATGGCCAAGGTGATATTTGATACAGAAAAAACGAATGTGCTGGATATTCATAAGGCGATTGCAAAAGTTGGACATGACACCGAAAAGTACAAAGCAGATGAAAAAGTTTATGACAAACTTCCTGGCTGTTGCTTGTATGATCGTGAAGCGAAAAAAACTGAAGAGCACAAACATGATGAACATAAACACTAAATAATTGTCTATCTCAAACTTGCAAGGTTCGCCTTGTGAGTTTGAGATTTATTTACATATCATATGAATACTAAAGCTTACATACTTTTCTCAATAATTTTGATCCTGAGCACTCAGGTGAAATCTCAAAATCAATCCATACATGGATATGTGCTTGAACTGAATACCAAGGGAGTTGAAGTTTCAATTCCCGGAGTTAATGTTTACTGGTCAGGAACAACACGAGGAACCTCAACTAATGTAGAAGGTCATTTTAAACTTGTTCTTCCTGATGGCATCCAAAATCCACTCTTGGTGGTGAGTTTTATTGGATACAAAAAAGATACAATTTTGGTTGACAGATCTTTGACAGAACCACTTAAAATATTGTTATCAATGAACAACGAATTAAAAGAAGTCGTGATTGCCACCAAGGCAATTGGTTCATTTGTTTCCAGAATGGAACCCCTGTACACCCAAAATGTAACCGGTGCTGAATTGCAGAAAGCAGCTTGTTGTAATCTTTCAGAAAGTTTTGAAACCAATGCCTCTGTAGATGTATCTTTTTCGGATGCCGTATCTGGTGCAAAACAGATTCAATTATTAGGATTGTCCGGAAATTACAGTCAGTTAATGACTGAAAATATCCCCAACATCAGAGGTTTAGGAACTGCCTTCGGGCTTAATTATATTCCCGGTAGCTGGATGGAATCCATTCAAATTTCAAAAGGTGCAGCTTCGGTAAAAAATGGTTATGAATCGATTACGGGACAGATCAACACCGAATACAAAAAGCCCGATGATAGCGAACTTTTGTTCCTGAATTTATACGCCAATAATTATGGTAAAAAGGAAGGAAATATTTACAGTGCAACAAAAGTGAAAGACAATCTCAGCACCATGCTTTTTATTCATGGAGAGGATTTTCGTAATGAAGTTGATATGAATGATGATTCATTTTTGGATCATCCAAAAATGAAGCAACTCAATATTTTTAATCGTTGGAAATATGATAATTCAAGAAATATACATGCACAACTTGGAATTAAAATTTTGAACGAAGAACGGATTGGTGGTCAATTAAGTTATGATCCAGCAAAACCTAATAATACTTCAAACGGATATGGCATCAATATTAAAACCAATCGATACGAAGTTTTCACTAAAACGGCTTATCTCTTTAAAAAGCCAGGAACTAATTTTGGCTTTATAAATTCATTTATTCATCATCGCCAAAATTCAATTTTCGGGTTAAAAAATTACGATGCGATTGAGAATAATTATTACGGGAATTTAATGTTTCAATCCTATATTGGAAATACAAACCACACCTTTACAACAGGGATTAGCTATGTTTTGGACCAATACGAAGAAGCATTGGTTGACAGTGCTTTTAGAAGAAAAGAAAGTGTTCCCGGCGCATTTTTCGAATATACTTTTCATGACGTGGATAAAATGAGTTTTATTTTAGGGATGAGAACTGATTTCCATAACCTTCATGGGACACTATTTACACCTCGAGCCCATCTAAGAATAATGATTAATGAACAAACAACTTTTCGTGCTTCGGTTGGAAAAGGCTATCGCACGGCAAATGTTTTTGCTGAAAATACTTTTTTATTGGCCAGCTCAAGAAACCTCATTATTAACGAACAACCTGAAATTGAAAAGGCATGGAATTATGGTGTAAATCTTACAAAATACATTGATATTTCAGGTAAGCAGATGAGTATTAATGCGGAAGCCTACTACACTAATTTCTCCAATCAAATTATCATCGACAGAGATCAGGATTTATCCAAAATATTTATTTATAATCTAAGTGGGAAATCCTATTCAAGTAGTTTTCAGGTTGAGCTTAATTATGAACTTTTTAAACGAATGGACCTAACTGCGGCTTTCAGATTTAATGATGTGAAAACAACAATAAATGATGAATTGCTAAGGAAACCACTGGTGAATAAATACAAAGGTTTAGTTAACCTTTCATACGCAACGAACCTGAACAAATGGCAATTTGATTTCACAGCCCAGTTTAACGGTGATAGTCGTATTCCTGGAACCAGCGAAAATCCTGTCGAATATCAGCTAGCTGAATCATCTCCAACTTATACCATACTAAATTTTCAAGTGACTAAATATTTCAGAAAATGGGAGATTTATGCCGGTGGCGAAAATTTAACTGATTTTAAACAAGAAAATCCGATCATTGCAGCTAATGATCCCTTTGGTGAATATTTTGATTCATCTTTAATTTGGGGGCCGTTGACCGGAATAAAATTATATGCAGGACTAAGATTCAGAATTAAAAGATGATAAGTTGGGAATGAAGAACAGATAGTTATGCATTACATTATACATTCAGTGGACATTAAATCGAAATAAACTTAAAAACAAAAAAATGTCAATAAATGTCACGAACGAAGTGAGTGAATTACAATTGAATGGCGACTAATTTAAAAGCAGAATATCAATAATTAAATTAAAAATTAAAACGAATAGATGATGAAAACAACGATTAAAACAATTCTTATCGCAGCAATTTTGATGATAGGAATTTCAGGTGCAAGCATCGCACAAAACAAAAAGAAAATCGAAGAAATTAAAATTAAAACCTCAGCTGTTTGCGGCATGTGTAAGGAGCGGATCGAATCAAATATTAAATTTGAAAAAGGCGTTACTTTTGTCGAACTCGATAATGAAACCAAAATAGCAACCATTAAATATCGCATAGCAAAAACCAATCCTGATAAACTTAGAAAAGCCATTTCGAAATTAGGGCATGATGCAGATGATGTGCTGGCTGATAAAAAGGCTTACGATAAATTGCCTGCTTGTTGTAAAAAGGATGTTGATCCTCATTAAACAGATAAGAAGTGAGCGGGAAATGGGGTTCGAACCCACGGCCCTCAGCTTGGGAAGCTGATGCTCTACCACTGAGCTACTCCCGCTTATTTTTGAGCCTCTCATGGGACTTGAACCCACGACCTGCTCATTACGAATGAGCTGCTCTACCAGCTGAGCTAAAGAGGCATTTTAAGTGCAAAAATATTCTTTATTTCAAATCTATTTATAAAAGATGTGAAATAAATTTTAAACAAAAAACATGAAAGATCAATCAAGATTAATTAAAACTGCATTTATCCTTGCCATCATTACGATTGTGTATAATGTTTTGGAGGGCTTGGTTTCTGTTTATTACGGATTAGAGGATGAAACCCTGGCTTTATTAGGCTTTGGTGTCGATAGTTTTGTGGAAGTAATTTCCGGCATAGGCATTCTGCATCTTGTTTGGAGAATGAAAAAATCTACCGTATTCAAACGTGATCAATTTGAACGACAAGCTTTAAAAATAACAGGTTTTGCTTTTTATTTACTAGTTGCAGGATTATTGGTTGGTAGCACCTTAAATATTATTAATAACATTAAACCAGATACCACATTAGTCGGAATAATTATTTCTTCTATTTCAATACTCACCATGTATTTTTTGATGAAGTATAAACTTAAAGTTGGAAAGGCGCTGAATTCGGATGCCATCATTGCTGATGCCAATTGCACCAGGACTTGCTTTTATCTTTCTTTTATTCTACTTGTATCAAGTTTTTTATATGAACTTACAGGAATTGGATATATTGATATAGCAGGATCTGCAGGTGTGGCTTGGTTTGCTTTTAAAGAAGGAAAGGAAGCTTTTCAAAAATCAAGAAGTGAGACATTGAGTTGCTGTTGTGATGATGATTGTGAATTATAAATCTTATCTCAACCCTTTAATTTTAGGAATTCCGGCAATAAAATCTTTTAAATAATAGGGCTCAAAATAGGCTACATCCTCAAATTGTTTGGCTTGATATTTTTCGAAAGCTAACTTAATCATGTCCTTTGCAGATATGCTAAAGCCCTCTAAAAACTTAGCATTTTCATGATGAGATAAATCAGCTTTGCATTTTTCTGCGCCATCTCCTCCAAAGTAAACAATATGCTTTTCTAAAATTTCTTCAAAAGAATTTTCATCAATTATTTTTGCTGAAGTTGCTTCAATTTCATGGTTATGAAAATCAAACAAAGCGGTATAAACTTCCATGCGACGGGCATCAATCATTGGGCAATAAAGGGCAATAGACGACTGTGCTATCTCGCTCATTCCTGCAGCAATACTTTGGAGTGAATTGACAGAAATCATTGGAATATCAAGAGAATAACACAATCCTTTTGCCGAAGAAACGCCAATTCGCAAGCCAGTATATGAACCCGGACCTTTGCTAATAACAACGGCATCCAGATCCTGTAATTCAGTATTTGCATCAGCAAGGACATCCTGAATAAAAGAAGTTAACAAAGCAGCATGCGAATTAGCCCTGTCACTTTCTTTTAATGCAAGTAATTTGCCATTCTCAGCAATTGCTACCGAGCAAACTTGTGTTGCCGTTTCCAGAAATAATAGTTTTGCCATGGTTTGAAAAAAGAAGAGACGCATCCCTGCGTCTCTATATCAATATAATGATTTACTATTTGTCGATTACAAATAATTTATCTTTATCAACTTTTTTAACTTCGTCACCGTCTTTCAATGTCTTAGATACAGCGCGATAAGGTGCAACAATAACTTCATCTCCGGCTTTTAAGCCTTCCAGTATTTGAATAAAAGTGTTGTTTTGAATACCTGTTTTAACCTTTTGTAATTTAGCAGTGCTATTTTCTTCGTTGTATAAAAATACATATTCAGTCACAACATCATTATTTCCTGCAACAGGTTCATCTTCATTTTCATCCTTATCCGTTTTTACCGCTTTAACTTTTCCTGTCGAATCGGAACGGGTAGTAACAGCCTGTATGGGTAGTGTTAAGATTCCAAAGGCAGTTTCTGTTTGAATATCAACAGTTGCTGACATCCCAGGGCGAAATGGCGAATAGTTTGGGTTTTCTTCCGTAACGTATTCATTATAAGAATCCCGAAGAATTCGAATTTTAACTTCAAAATTTGTAACCTGATCGGCACTTACACCTTGTACATTTGCTGATGTGGCAATCTCAGTAACAATTCCTTTAAATTTTTTGTTCAAATAAGCATCAACTTCGATTAAACAAGTATCGTTTAAGCTAACTCGCACAATATCATTTTCGTTAACCTCTACATTTACTTCCATGTTTTGGAGGTTTGCAACGCGCATTATTTCAGTACCCGATGAAAACTGAGAAGCTCCCGTAACACGTTCTCCTTTTTCAACATTTAATTTTGAAACCGTTCCATCGTTTGGTGCATAAATACTTGTCCGGTTTAAATTTTCCTTGGCCTCCTTAAGCGAAGCAATGCTGCTACCTACAGAAAATTCGGCAGCTTTTAAACTTTCTTGGGCTGCTACAACCTCTGACTCGGCAACCTTAAAAGATGCAAGCGCTGCGTCAAAATCAGCTTTTGAAACTACATTCTGGTCAAATAAAGTTTTACTTCGATTGTATGATAGTTCCGCATTTGCATATTGAGCCTGAACTTGAGCAACTCTTGCTTTGGCATTGGCTTGATTTGCTTTTTGGGTATTTAAAGCTGCTTCTGCACGTTCATAACTTCGAACATAAATTTCAGGATCAATTTTCGCTAACAATTCTCCTTTTTTAACCTCATCACCTTCTTTTACGTAAAGTTCAACTACCTCACCAGAAATATAAGGACTAATTTTAACATCAATTTCCGGTTGTATTTTGCCATTTGCTGAAACTGTTTCAATAATGGTTCTGGTTGTTGCAAGTTCGGTGCTGACTTTTATACCACCTGTTGATTTTTTCTTATTAACTGCAAAAATGATTAAGAGAATCAGGAGTGGAGCTCCTATCCAAATAATATACTTTTTGGTATTTGATTTCTTTTGTTTCATTTACAATGATGTTTAATGTGATACTGAATTATAATCGGTCGATAAAAATACAAAATAAATTTTGATGATGCCTTATTAATTCTTTAGAAGAAAAGCCCTCTGTTGGAGGGCTTTTAATAAAATTTAAACTTTGAAATATTTAAAATATCTAATTTTGATCAAGAGTTAAAGGATTGCCCATATAAAAATCTAATATTTTGGATTTAAAAATATAATCGTATTTATTAGATAATAATTGGGATTGGGCACTTGTTAGCTGCATTTTTGCAACATTATAATTTAATGAATTTTCGATGCCAACATTGAATTTCTGTTCCATATATTTGAAAGACTCCTGAAAAGAAGCTACCGACTTAATGCTTGCATTATAAGTTTTGTATGCTGCGAGTGCGTCTGAATAAGCCTGTTCAATATTTTTTCGAAGTGTGTTTTTAGAAAGTTGTAAATCATACTCTGCACTTTTTTCTGATATTTTTGCTCTTGCAATATTTGTAGAAGTGGCGAATCCATTAAAAATAGGTATGTTTAATGAAAATTGAAGGTACTTACTTTGATTGTCTTTGTACTGATCCTTAAATGGTTTGATGCCTAAATCTGTCCAAGGAGTTGTTGATTGATTATAGATATGAATTTGATCATAATAATTTGTTCTCCAACCAGCAAAAGCAGAAATCGAAGGACTTCTAGAACCTCTTGCAATTGCTAAACCTTTACTTGCACTTTTAAAACGTAATTCTGCACTTTTTATCTGAGGTAAATGTGCTACAGAAATACCATAGATTTGCTCTGTAGGTAAAAGGTCCATTTCATTGCCAACCGAAAGAACTGGTTTTTCAATTTTAAAATCATCTGTTGCAGGCAGTTCTAATAGCTGCAATAAATCTAAATAAGCAAGATTAAGGCGATTTTCAGCATTGATTAAGGTTACCTCTTCAGAGGCAAATTGTGATTGAATTTCAAGCAAATTACCTTTAGGAAGTGTTCCGGCATCAACCAGTTTTTGTGTATTCCTGATTTGTTGTTGGGTAACATCCAATTGAGCTTGTGCTTGTTCTACCAGTTCCATACTGAACAAAACATTCAGATAATTTTGAGCAAGTAATAATGAAATATCATCCCGCATTTTGTCTGAATCATATTTACTCGCCAAATAATTGTACTGATATTGTTTAATTGTATTGTATTTCTGAAACCCATCAAAAAGTGTCACTCCGGATGACAATCCAAAAGCAGCACTTTTCGTATTTGTATTCACATATTCAAATTCACCATTGTCGGTACGACCACTGCTAAAAGTATAATTTGTCGATCCATTAATTGAGGGAATTAAATCTAATTTGGATTGCAACAGATTTGCTTTGTTTGTTTCTGCTGTAAGTTCACTCTTTTTGATTTGTATATTGTTATCCAAAGCATATTCTATACAATCCCTAAGTGTCCATACCCTTTGCGAATACATAGTTCCACTTATTGCAACAACAAGTAAACCAGCCAAAACAATTTTCATGTTTACTTTAATTCTCTTCAATGCATTAAAATGTTTCATTTCTTTTTGTTTTATTTGATAGGTGAACAAAAGTAGCTAAAAATATGCCACAATTTTAAAGATATGATTATCAAAATATTATTTGCAGCATTCGATACATTTGACGTTAAGAGTGTTCATATAGTTACAGTAGATGTACGGATATGGACATAAATTTTTAGTTGTAAATAACTAAAGTTCAGAAATACAATTATTTATTCAAGAAAACTGTTTTAATATTAAAAACCTTTATAACTTATAAATATCAAACTGGATGATAATGTTTGTATGACCGTCGACTAATTAAATCCCAATTTTTTGCACTGCTACACTTTTTACAGTAACACTTTTCGCTATCATTTCCACATTCTGAGCATTTATTCAAAATTTTATAATGTGAAATTTGTAATTTTTTTGGTGAGAACAAAACCAATACCAATCCAATAACCGGAGTAACCAACAGTCCGATTATAACAGAGCGCATAAGTCCGATCTGCCTTTCGCTGCCAATTAAAGCTACGGGTAACAATAGGATGATATAAATTAAGATTAGGGTGGTATCTTTCATTTTTTACTTTCTAATATTGTTGCTTTATGCAAAGGATATGCCATAAAACGCTATAGACGGTATTTCAGGGATTTAATCTTTATGTAAAAATATCAGATCGTGAATACAGCTATAAACTGTCCGATTATGGAGATGCATCCCAAAAAATTCGTTAATTTTGGAATAAAGAAAACAGAAACACATGAAATATTATCTCAATAAAATAGTCGATTATAATTTTGATGAAGCCATAGAAAAAGTTACAACTTTGCTCAAAGCGCATGGCTTTGGTGTATTATCAGAAATAGATGTGAAAAATACCTTAAAGCAAAAAATCGATGTCGATTTTAAAAGGTATACCATTTTAGGTGCTTGTAATCCGCACTTAGCCTTTAAGGCATTATCATCAGAAGATAAATTAGGAGTATTACTTCCTTGTAATGTAATTGTAATAGAACAAAAAACGGGGACTGAAATATGCGCGATTGACCCTCACTCGATGATGGATCAACTCGGGAATAAAGAATTACTTGAGGTTGCTGAGCAAGTTAATATTCGGTTTAAGGATATCTTCGAGAAACTATAATCTGTAATAAAAAAATTCTTAAAGTTGACTATCCCTTTAGCAGAGTCAAGGGGTATTTCGCCAACTTTATTTCAGCTTAAGATTCAAAAACGAATTTTTATTATTTTACCCCTCTGTAAGTCTTACGACTGACATCTCCTCTATTCAAGGGAGAATATGAGGAAACCCCGAAGCAAAGCTTCGGGGAATTATTTTCATTAAAAATTAATTTGGTTAAAAACTGTTAAATCTTAAGATCTCAAGTATAATATTTATCAATTCTGATAACTTTGCCAAGGCAAAATATCAGCGTATGCAGCTTAAAAAGATTACTTACTTTTTTATCATTATTTGGGTTCTTGGGGGATGCAAAGCGAAGCAAGAAGAAACAAATGATATTCCCCAAATTTCAGATGAATTATTTGTTGATTTAGATCAACAAACAATCAGTGAAAAATCAATATGGTTACATAGCACTTTTGAAAATCTTCATAAAAAACATGCATTTTCAGGTGCCGTTTTATATGCCGAAAAAGGAAGGCTTGTTTACAAGGAAGCCTTTGGTTATGCTGATATCCGTGAAAAAACAAATATCACTACAACTTCATCTTTTCAAATTGCTTCTGTTTCAAAAATGTTTACGGCAACAGCAGCTCTGATGCTACTTGAAGATAGCCTGGTTCATCTTGATACAGATATCAGGGCTTATTTGCCTGAATTTCCATATGAGGGAATTACCATCAGATTATTGATGAATCATCGTTCGGGGTTATCGCGATACATGACATTGGCGCATGAGCACTGGAAAAATAAAACCATCCCACTCACAAACGATGATATGTTAAAATTGTTTGTTGAATACAAACCCACTGTATACTTTCAACCAAATCATGGCTTTCATTATTGCAATACCAATTATGCAATCCTGGCAAATATTATTGAGCGGGTTAGTAAATCTTCATTCGATCAATTCATTAAGAATAAAATATTCAAGCCATTGAATATGAATGATAGTTTTGTTTATAATATGAATGGCGAAAAAGAGGTTTCTGCATATATTTTACAGGGTATTCCCGGCTATCGATATAAGGGTTGGCGGCCAATCAGGCAACGGAATGAGTACCTAAACGGTGTTATGGGAGATAAAGGCGTTTATACCAGTGTTGAAGATATGTTCAAGTTTGATCAGGCTCTTTATAATAACACGCTAATAAGCGATAGTACGCTTCAATTAGCATTTGAACCTGGTAGTCCTAAATCAAAAAGAAGAAAAGATAATTATGGCTTTGGCTGGAGAATAAAAGACGATAGAGAAAACACCGTATATCATTATGGATGGTGGAAAGGATTTCGTGCTTTTTATATTCGCGATATGAAACAACAAAAATCAATTATTGTTTTAAGTAATAGAGCAAAAGGCCCTGGTTCAGCAAGATTATGGGATATTTTAGATGATAAAATTTTTGAGTTGGGTGTATTCAGCTTATTAAAAAATCCGATCTAGTCATTAATAACCAGCTTAAATCCAACTCCGTGAACGTTCAGCAATTCAACATTATCATCTGCTTTTAAATACTTCCTAAGTTTGGTTACATAAACATCCATGCTTCGGGCATTAAAATAACTATCATCGTACCAGATTTTATTTAAGGCCTCGCTCCTGTCAAGCACTTGGTTTAAATTTTCACCAAGAAGTTTTAATAATTCAGCTTCTTTTGAGGTCAGTTTTTGTTCTGAACCATCAATTGTTAAAAGCTGTCGATTATAATCAAACACAAATTTCCCGAGTTTAAAAATATTATTTTTAGATGAATTAATATTCTGACCAGCACGTCTCAGGATGGCTTTCATTCTCATGAGTAATTCTTCCATGCTAAATGGTTTACTGATATAATCATCAGCTCCAATTTCAAAACCCTTTAGTTTATCCTCTTGCAATGTTTTGGCAGTTAAAAACAAAATTGGAATTTCTTTATCAATCTCACGGATATCTTTTGCCAGCGTAAAACCATCTTTAATGGGCATCATCACATCTAAAATACAAATGCTATATTCCCCTTTCTTAAAACATTCAAAAGCTTCCTCACCGTTAATACATAATTCTGTCGGGTATCCTTTGGCAATTAAATAAGATTGCAAGATGGTGCCTAAATTTTTATCATCTTCTGCTAATAATACTTTTTGTTGTTCCATACATCAATTATTTAAATCTCCATAGGGCAGAAACACATTAAATGTAGTTCCCTTTTTTAGTTCACTGGTTAGTTGAATACTACCCCCATGTTTATCAATGACTGCTTTAACATAACTTAACCCTAAACCGAATCCTTTAAAATTATGAACATTACCAGTAGGAACACGGAAAAGCTTTTCGAATATTTTATGCTGATTTGCTTTACTAATTCCTATTCCATTATCCTGAATACTAATTGTTATCCCCGAAGACGACTCAATAGTTGATATTAAAATCTCCGGTTCATCTAAAGTATACTTAATCGCATTATCAAGCAAATTTAATACCACATTGGTGATATGTAAACGATCGACTTTAAGTTTTACATTTTCCGCTTTTAAATCAGTAAAGATTTCTCCACCACGTTTCTCTATTTGAATCTTTATTTTCCTGATATCCTCTAAAATAATTTCGTGAATATCAACCCATTCTTTTTTCAGGCTTAATTTCCCTTTTTCAATAATTGCTGTTTGCAATATTTTTTCAGCCATTACTTGTAATCTGGTATTTTCATCATCAATAATTCCGATGTAATTGTCATAAATCTCTTGCGTTTTTTGAATATCTTTATCTTTCATTGCTTCACAAACGAGTGAAATTGTTGATATTGGGGTTTTGAACTCATGGGTCATATTATTGATGAAATCATTTTTCATAACCGAGAGTTTCTTTTGTTTAAAGATGGTGCTGATAGCCGTATAAAATGACACGATAATGATTACAATTAAAACGACTGAAACAAAGAGCAGTAACCACATTTTGCTAATGAGGAATCTTTGCTCATTAGGAAAATAAACTACCAATAATCCCGGGCTTCCCTGTATATCACTTGGGAAAAGCGCAAAATGAAAGCTTTCCTCACTAAGTAATTTATTAGGATACATACCCGTTTTTTGTATTAACATACTGTTCCGTGAGGGACTATAAATCCCATACTCATAATGTGTATTAATCCCGTATTTTATCAACTCATAATTAATCAGTGAATCCAATAATCGTTCATTAATTCTTTTCTCAATCGGTTTTTTATTTGCCAGGCTCATCATATTACTTATATTCCGGCCAATTAATTTTGATTTTCTATTAAATAATTCATACTCCGTTGGAGTTGAAATATTAGCCAAATCCTTCTTGAATTCTTCATTTATCGAATCGAGGAATTTTGTATACGATTGCCTGTTTGAAAATACGGTAAGTGGGGTATTAAATTTATTAACCATTTCAATTTTTTCAAGCCGAAGCACTACTGTTGAAATTGCTTCATTAACGCTACGAACAAATCCAGCCTGTTTCACAATGATTGCATTTCTAATCCAATAAACCTGTATACTCATTAACCCCAGCAAGGCTACTGACATTAAAACGATAATAAGTATAATCAACTTCTTGTTCATGCTGCAAATGTATGATTTGATCTTAATGATTTACAGTCTATTAACATTTTTTAACGTTTGTTAATCTTCATTAACAAATGGGCTTAAAACAGCTCTGTATATTTGTAGAGTTATTTAGCATTAGTTAATTTCATGGGTTCGTAGTTGTGTAATTAAAAAGTTAATAATAAAAATTTGGTTTTCGTTTCATAAAAACAGCTCACATTGTGGGCTGTTTTTTTATGCCATTTTGATTCTAGCATCTGCAAACTTTATCCTTACATTTGTAAAAACTAAGCAATAAAACCATGAAAATCGAATTAAAAAATGTTTTGAACACCATTGATCAAGAAAATTTAAATGCTTATTCCGGTGATATAGAAACTGCTTACAAAGCGTTAATATCAAAAACGGGCAAAGGAAATGACTTCTTAGGCTGGATTGACCTACCTGATGATATCAGTAATAAATTGATCGATGATCTTTTATCTGATGCAAAAAAAATTAGATCAAATTCAGAAATTTTTGTAGTTATTGGTATTGGTGGATCTTATTTAGGCGCACGGGCAATCATCGATGCATTAAGCAATCATTTTGTCCAACTAGATTCCAACAGAAAATCACCATTGGTTTTATATGCAGGGCAAAATTTGAGTGAAGATTATTTACATGACTTACTAAAAATACTTGATAAGAAAGACTATTCACTGGCAGTAATTTCAAAATCAGGAACCACCACAGAACCTGCCATTGCTTTTCGATTATTAAATCAACATCTTGAAAATAAATACGGACACCAAGAAGCTGTAAAAAGAATTTTTGCCATCACTGATCAAAATCGGGGTGCGCTTAAAGAATTGGCTACAAAAGAAGGCTATAAAACTTATGATATTCCGGACGGTGTTGGGGGCAGGTATTCGGTACTAACCCCGGTTGGATTGCTTCCAATCGCTGCTGCAGGCTACGACATAAAAGCATTTGTTGATGGTGCAAAAAAAATGAAAGCACAAATATTATCGGAGAGCTTTTCATTTAAAGATAATCCTGCCACTCAATATGCGGTTGTGAGAAATGTATTATACCACAAAGGTTTTACGAATGAAATCATGGTAAATTATGAACCCAGATTATATTATTTTACCGAATGGTGGAAACAGTTATATGGCGAAAGTGAAGGCAAAGAAAATAAAGGTATTTTTCCTGCAGGTGTTTGTTTTACTACTGATTTACATTCGATGGGGCAATATATTCAAGATGGCATGAGAAATATATTTGAAACGGTGATTTCAGTTAAAAATAGTAATGAAGATCTAAAAATCCCATCAACAAAAGCAGATTTAGACAAATTAAATTATATCAGCGGTAAGCGAATTTCAGAAGTTAACCACAAAGCCGAAATAGGTACAACCCTTGCACATGTTGATGGTGGAGTACCTAATATTCAAATTCAAATTCCGGAAATCTCCGAATTTGTACTTGGCCAATTGGTTTACTTTTTCGAATTTGCCTGTGCTTTAAGTGGCTATTTATTAAAGGTTAATCCTTTTGATCAGCCAGGAGTTGAAGCTTATAAATCAAATATGTTTGCCCTGCTCGGAAAACCAGGTTTTGAAAAAGAAACGGCAGAAATCAGAAAAAGGCTTTAACTAAATAAAAGATACGTGTTAAAGTGTTTGTGTGTTAAAGTTTAGTTTAGATTATAAATTTAGGTATTCAAAAAAGTTATAAAATTATAGGAATGGATTTTTTAAGCTTGATCAATCAACGCCAAAGTGTTCGAAAATATGCCCATCAGACTGTTGAAAAAGAAAAACTTATGCGCTGCCTTGAAGCCTCGCGTTTAGCACCTTCGGCATCTAATTCGCAGCCATGGAAATTTATCGTAATAGATGAACCCAAATTGAAAAATAAAGTCGCTAAAGAGACTTTTTCTACCCTTGTTAACTTCAATAAATTTGTATTGGATGCTCCGGTAATTATTGCCATCACATTAGAAAAACCGCCTATTGTCAATCGGATTGGTGGTCGGCTTAAAAAAAGAAGTTGGAAGTTAATAGATTTAGGAATTGCAGCAGAACATTTTTGTTTACAGGCAGAGGAGGAAGGATTAGGTACTTGCATGATTGGATGGTATAATGAAAAAGAAATCAAAGAATTGTTGAATATTCCAAAAACTAAGGATTTAGCTTTATTAATTAGTCTTGGTTACGCTCCTAAAGATTATAAACTTAGGACTAAAATCAGAAAATCGATTGATGTGATGAGCTCTTATAATACTTATTAAAATTCAATTATTTCAGAGAAGCCACTCAATAACCTGAGGGAAATGTTCATATTCAAGTGCATGTATTTTTTCAGCAATATCTTCAGCTTGATCGCTTTCTGTAATTCCTACCTTGGTTTGAAAAATAATTTCACCATCATCGTAAACTTCATTTACATAATGAATTGTGATTCCGCTTTCAATTTCTTTAGCTTTCTTTACCGCTTCATGAACTCTCATCCCGAACATACCTTTACCGCCATACTTTGGTAACAAAGCCGGATGAATATTAACAATTTTATTGGGGAACTTTTTTAATAAATTATCGGGTATTAGCCATAAAAAACCAGCTAGAACAATTAAATCAATCTGAAATGAAACCAACTTATTTACCACATTATCTGTTAAGTAAAAGTCATTTCTATTAAAAATAACCACAGGGATATTTAATTTTTTGGCTCGCTTAATCACAAATGCATTTTTACTGTTGGTTAAGATTAGAGCAATGGTAGCATTCTCTTTATCTGCAAAATACTCAGCAATGTTTTGGGCATTTGAGCCACTACCTGACGCAAATATGGCTATTCTCTTCATGAGGTTATATTAATAAATTGGCAACTGATTTTCAAATTTATGGTTTTATTTATCGAAATGCGCATGAAATTGTATAAATTTGGGCTGATGTGCAAATATTTATTAATCCGCTCATTATGAAAAAGTAAAGTTAAATATATTAGTTTTTCTTTGCTTTTAAATGATAGATTTTATTTCTTTGCACACTGTTTAACCAAAATAATAAAGATATGTCTGATACTAAATCAAAAGTAATAGCAATTATCGTTGATAAATTAGGAGTTGACGAGAGTGAAGTAACTCCAGAAGCAAGCTTCACAAATGATCTTGGAGCTGATTCACTTGATACTGTTGAATTAATCATGGAATTCGAAAAAGAATTCAATATGGCTATTCCAGATGACCAAGCTGAAAAGATTGGTACCGTGGGTGATGCTATTACTTACATTGAAGAAAACGTAAAATAAACTAAATGGAATTAAAGCGTGTAGTTGTTACAGGCCTTGGTGCAATAACTCCATTAGGCAGTACCATCCCGAAAATCTGGGAAGCACTGGTTAATGGAGTTAGTGGTACCGCACTTATAACTCATTTTGATACAGAAAAATTTAAAACAAAAATTGCTGCAGAAGTTAAAGATTTTGATGCAAGTGAATTTTTCGACAGAAAAGAGTTAAGAAAGCACGATCGTTATGCTCAATTCGGGTTAATTGCAGCTGATAAAGCTATTGAGGATGCAAAACTTGATGATGAACATATTGATAAAGATCGGGTTGGCGTAATCTGGGCTTCAGGTATTGGCGGAATATCAACATTTCAAAAAGAAATATTTGATTTTGCAAAAGGAGATGGAACACCTCGTTTTAATCCTTTTTTTATTCCTAAAATGATTGCTGATATTGCAGCTGGTCATATTTCGATAAGACATGGCTACAGAGGGCCTAACTATGCCACTGTATCAGCTTGTGCTTCATCGGCCAATGCTTTGGTTGATGCTTACAACCTTATTCGTCTTGGAAAAGCTGATGCATTTGTAACAGGTGGATCTGAAGCAGCCATCACAGAAGGTGGTGTTGGTGGATTTAATGCCTTAACAGCAATTTCAACGCGCAACGACGATCCCAAAACTGCATCCCGACCCTTTGACAAAGACCGTGATGGTTTTATTTTAGGTGAAGGTGGATGCGCTTTGATATTCGAAGAACTTGAACACGCGAAAAAACGTGGTGCTACAATTTATGCTGAAGTAGCCGGAGGCGGATTATCAGCTGACGCACATCACATGACTGCCCCACATCCTGAAGGTTTAGGAGCTCAAAATTGTATGAAAGCTGCAATTGAAGATGCCGAATTAAAACTTGAAGACATTGATCACATTAATACGCACGGTACTTCAACTCCAGTTGGAGATATTGCCGAGCCTAAAGCCATTGTAAGCCTGTTTAAAGAACATGCCTATAAGATCAATATCAACTCAACAAAATCAATGACTGGTCACTTACTTGGAGCTGCCGGCGCAATGGAGGCAATTGCATCTGTGCTTACGGTTAAGAACGATATTGTTCCTCCAACAATTAACCAATTTAATCTCGACCCGGAAATTGACAGTAAATTAAATTTCACTTTTAACAAAGCACAAGAAAGAGTGATTAACGTTGCCCTAAGTAATACTTTTGGCTTCGGTGGACACAATGCTTCCGTTATCTTCAAAAAATTTGTTGGATAATCTTTCATCTTGAGTTTTTATAAGTATATCGTAAACTATTTTTCGCCTGATAGAAAGCTGTTCCTCAGCTTAAAAAATATGTTTGGATATTACCCAGATAATATTTCTTTATACCGTTTGGCTTTTCGACATAAATCCGTAGCCAAAGAACTTTCGAATGGAATAAAAAAAAGTAATGAGCGCCTTGAGTTTTTGGGCGATGCTGTTCTTGATAGCGTTGTTGCTGATCTCCTCTTTAAAAAATTCCCATACAAGGATGAAGGGTTTTTAACCGAAATGCGTTCTAAAATTGTGAGTCGTTCACAACTTAATAACCTCTCCCATAAATTAGGGTTAAATAAATTGATTAACTCATCCAACGACTCAAAAAATATATGCAAATCGATGAATGGTGATGCTTTTGAAGCATTTATTGGCGCGTTATATTTAGACAAAGGTTATTCCTTCACACGAAAAATTATCATCAACCGTATCATTAATGTACATCTTGATATTGATGAACTTGAAATCCAAATTGTGAATTACAAAAGCAAGTTGGTTGAATGGGGTCAAAAAGAAAAAAAGATTGTTGACTTTAAAGTGATAGAAGAAATCGGCGAAGGTTATAAAAAGCAATTTCTGGTTAAAATTTTTGTTGATGGCGAAGTAGTTGAGAGTGGTCAGGATTTTTCGATTAAAGGAGCTGAACAAATTGCCGCCGAAAAAGCTTTTACCAAACTACATTTAAGCTGAAAGATCTTACCGCACAAAATATTTACTACAAATTTTTATATATTTATAGCCAAAGGATTTCACCATGGCCAAAAAATTATCAGTAAAAATTGATTTCTCCTCAGAGTATACTTTGATTGGAATTTCGTGCCATTTGAAAGATTACCGGCTTACTTTTTTTCTTAATAAAAAGTTAAATATCCATCTGAAAAGAATTGATGATTTTACGCAAGCCGGTCCCGACCAAGCTGACTTAAGTTATTCCGTTTATTTCTATCATTGCCCCGATTCCAAAAATAATTTTTGTTTAATCACCAATTATCATGCTGATGGAAAATTAATACCTACCCTTGGATCAATTGATTTTTTTCTTTTATTAGAAAATGAAATATCGAGCGAAAGGAAAAAAGAATTAATCACTTCCATTAAAACCATCCCCAATTTACTTACAGCTTACGAAATTGAGCTTTCGAAAGTAAAAAACATCAACCAGTTACTGGCAGAATTAGAGCTTCAATTTATTGAAAATAAAAACGAAAAGAAAACACCATAATTTAGCTTGAAAATAATAAACCCTAGGAGGGTTGGGAGCAATATTTTTTTATGCTTAACACTTTTTAATGTGCCGTAACAAACTGCTTCAAAAACCTTTTGTCATTTTCAAAAAACAAGCGAATATCGTTAATTTGATATTTAAGCATGGTTATTCTTTCGATGCCCATGCCAAAGGCAAATCCGGTGTACTCTTTGCTATCGATTCCGCAATTTTCCAATACATTGGGATCAACCATCCCACAGCCTAAAATTTCAACCCAACCTGAATATTTACAAATATTACAGCCCTTACCACCACAAATATTACAACTGATATCCATTTCGGCCGAAGGTTCGGTAAAAGGAAAATAAGAGGGCCGTAAACGAATTTTGGTATGCTCACCAAATAGTTCACGAGCGAAGTAAAGTAAGGTTTGCTTAAGGTCGGCGAAGGAAACATTTTTGTTAATGTACAAGCCTTCTACCTGATGAAAAATACAATGGGCACGTGCCGAAATGGCTTCATTTCTGAAAACCCTACCCGGAGAAATCGTCCGAATTGGTGGCTGTTGATTTTCCATCACCCTCACTTGCACTGATGAAGTATGAGTTCTTAATGCGATATCAGGATCTTTCTCAATAAAGAAAGTATCTTGCATATCTCTTGCCGGATGTTCGGGCGGAAAATTTAAAGCCGAAAAATTATGAAAATCATCTTCAATTTCCGGACCTTCAGAAACGGTATAACCTAAACGGGCAAAAATTTCAATAATTTTATTTCTAACAATTGAGAGCGGATGACGCGCACCCAACTCTTCAAAATTTACCGGTAAAGTTAAATCCAATTCCCCACCTGAATCTGTTGTTGCTTTTTCAATCGTTTCGGTGAGCAGAACAAGCTTATCCTGCGCTTTATTTTTTAAGGCATTTAATTCCTGCCCAATCTCTTTGCGAAGTTCAGGAGCAACGGTTTTAAAATCTCCAAACAAAGAAGGAATTAATCCTTTTTTACTCAGGTATTTTATTCTAAACTGATCCAGTTCTTCTTTACTTTCAGTTGTAAAAGAAGAAACTTCATCCAACAATTGCTTAATCTTATCCTTCATCTGTAATAATTTGAATTAAATAATTTTGACTAAAGTTTCCTGTCAATTATTTAATAATCTTGATCTTCATTTTAATTTCTTTAAGCGGTCGGTCTCCTTGGCCAGTGTTCACAGCGGCAATTTTATCAACCACATCTAATCCTTCAATAACTTCACCAAATACCGTGTAAGCGCCATCTAAATGAG
Source organism: Bacteroidales bacterium (assembly GCA_963675215.1). GTDB lineage: Bacteria > Bacteroidota > Bacteroidia > Bacteroidales. Next base: position 867,186 of record OY775914.1, on the reverse strand, counting down.
GCGTTCCGCCAATGGTACGATAAATTTCTTTGTGCTCATCAGGAACAGGCATTCCGGTTCTGGCTTCAACTGCTGCAAAATCATCGTCACTAAATTTTCGTCCTTGCACAATATAAAACTGACAACTTGAAGAAGCGCGTTCAGGATTTACCTGGTCACCTTGGCGAGCAGCAGCTAATACACCTTTTTTATGGAAAAACTGAGGCAAAATTTCTGCGTCAACTTTATAATCTGGATCCTGCGCATCACCAATACTTCCACCACCTTGTATCATAAATTCATTGATTACACGATGAAAAACAGATCCATCATACCATCCTTCCCGGATTAGTTTAATGAAATTATCACGATGCTTTGGCGTTTCGTCATACAATTTTAAAGTGATATCACCGTAATCTGTACTAATTTCAACCACTGTATTTTCGTTCGAAGTTTTCTTTGGTTCTCCACACGAGCTTAAAATAAGTGCCGAAAGAATCAATAAAATGCCTGTAATTTTTTTCATGATGTAAATATTTTATTTAGTGAATTTTATGCAAAATATAGTTTTTATGAATTTTGTTGCAATATTACTAAAATTAAGGGAATTAAAGAAAACTGATCTTTTGAGGAATGGTTTAATCTTTTTGTTCTTTTAAAAAACATTTTCTGCACAAGGGCTCATAACTCTCTTTCTCTCCTAAAACCACCAAACTTTCGTTTTTTATGGTACGATGTGAATATTGTGCCAAATTACCGCAATTCATACAAATCGCATGAACCTTCGTAACGTACTCAGCAGTGGCCATAAGGCCCGGAATTGGACCAAAAGGAACGCCTCTAAAATCCATGTCTAATCCGGCAACAATTACCCGAAATCCGCGATCGGCTAATTCGTTTACAACTTTTACCAATTCCAAATCAAAGAATTGAGCCTCATCAATTGCAACTACATCAACATCAATATCATAAAGCAAAATTTGCGAGGCAGTTTGAACCGGCGTACAATGAATTGAGTTGGCATCGTGCGAAACAACATTTTCTTCATCGTAACGTTTATCAACCTCAGGTTTGAATATTTCAACCCTTTGTTTGGCAATTTTTGCCCGATTAAGTCGTCGAATGAGTTCTTCGGTTTTACCCGAAAACATCGAACCACAAATTACTTCGATCCAACCTGATCGTTTTGTTGGATTTGCTGTTTTTTCTAAAAACATTTAAATGAAACAGTTTTACTTTTTTTATCTTTATAGAATATAATTTATCGATATCACTTCATCGCTAAATTAATATTTTTTTGGGCTTAATTTTGTAATGTTAATATCAATTTTAATAATTAAAAGATGAATAAAATTGACACTTCTAAAAAAGAAATGTTTGAACTGCTTGAGCTCATTACCGAGCAGGCAGAGATGTTGAAGTTACATCAAGGGGAAATTCCTCAATTATATATTGACTTGCTAAAAAAGAATGTGTTAAAATTTTATGAATCTATCCATACTATTGATCAGATTAAACATCTGGAAGAGAACTTTACTAAAACTAAAGATCTGCAAACAATGACAGAAAAGCTCGAAATCGAAAAAGAGCTAGCTAAACCAACGCCCATCATACCTGAGCTTAAAAAGCCAATTACACAAAATGAACCAGAAACGGTAAAGGCGGAAAAAGCTGAACCACCAATGCCAGAAATTAAAAACGAGGTAAAAAAAGAAGAAAATATTATAGAACTTGAGGAGAAACCTGAAATAACTTTTAGTATTCATCAGACTTCAGAAAAACCAACCGAAAAAGAAGTTTTTATTCATCCCAATTCTGATTTATTTTCTGAACCTAAGCCAAGCATAGCTGATAAATTAAGTGCCAAAAAAGATCCAAGTCTTGGCGAAAAAATGCAGCAAAATCAAATTAATGACATTAAATCTGCCATCGGAATTAATGATAAATTTTTATTCATCAATGAACTTTTTGAAGGGAATTTAAAAAATTACAACCAGGCTGTTGAACAACTTAATCTGGCTAGTAACAAAGAAGAAGCCATGTCTTCATTCAATTCATTTCAAGAAAAATTTAATTGGCCAGAAAAGGATGAAGCAGTTGTAAAATTAAAAACCATTTTGAATCGCAAATTTTCACTCGTTTAGATTTTATACAAAAAAGTAATATGTCAAAATTATATCTCGTACCTACTCCCATCGGAAACTTAGAAGATATTAGTTTGCGAGCCATTCGGATATTGAAAGAAGCAGATTTAATTTTGGCTGAAGATACCCGAAAAACAGGCATTTTACTCAAACATTACCAAATCAATAACAAGCTTCGTTCGCATCACCAATTTAACGAACACAAAGCCACTTCATCAATTGTTGAACAACTCTTAGATGGCACTATCATAGCAATGGTTACAGATGCAGGTACTCCGGGAATTTCAGATCCCGGTTTTTATTTAATCAGAGCTTGTATTGAAGCTGAGGTTGAAATAGAATGCTTACCCGGAGCAACAGCTTTTGTACCTGCCCTGGTTCAATCGGGTTTGGCATCCGATCGTTTTGTTTTTGAAGGATTTTTACCTGTAAAAAAGGGCAGAAAAACCAAATTGAGCCAATTGGTTGATCAAAACTACACCATGGTTTTTTATGAATCGCCTCACCGGTTGGTCAAAACACTTGAGCAATTCATTGAAATTTTTGGGGCAGAACGGAAAGTTTCAGTTTCCAGAGAAATAAGCAAACTTTATGAAGAAAATGCAAGGGGGACCCTTGAGCATGTGCTTAGCCATTTCAAATCCAAAACGGTTAAAGGTGAAATTGTAATTGTTTTGGAAGGAAAAACAAAAACTAAATAATTGCGAAGTTTTGTTTTCATCCACAAAGCCCAAATTCTATTTTATTTTTAAAAATATATGTACGCTCCTGTACAATCGAACAGAATTTGCGAACACTTTTCGAAATCAAACCAAATCCTTACTTACTGATTATTAACCATATGTGAGTTTGGCACAAAATTAGATATTATGTTTATTGTCAACGCTTACTTTTACTGGAGTCGTCTTTAATTTAATAAATATTATCGAGGTTCTTAATAATTCAGACTCATAAATGGTTTTGTTGACCATAATTAAAAAGGAATTCACAAAGTCATCATTGTGATTTTGTGATTGCAATTTCATGTTAGTTAAATATTTGGTGCATTAAACCCCCCAGAGATGGGGGGTTTTTTCGTATATTTAATTTTAACGAAATTTTAAGATGAGTTATACATACAAATACCCGCGTCCGGCCCTTACTGTTGATTGTCTAATCTTTCGAAAAGAACCAGTATTGCAACTTTTACTAATTCAACGTAAATTTCCACCATTTGAAAATAATTGGGCTTTACCTGGGGGTTTCGTTGAAATGGAAGAGGATTTGATTGAGGCAGCGAAACGTGAATTAAATGAAGAAACGGGGCTAGATGGAATTGATCTTTTCCAGCTACAAACATTTGGCAAACCAGGCAGAGATCCAAGAGGTAGAACCATTTCAGTGGTTTTTTGGGGCGAATCTGCAAATGAAAAATCGGTAATTGCCGGAGATGATGCCCAAAAAGCAAGATGGTTTACTATTTCTAAATTGCCGAAACTAGCTTTTGATCATGAAGAAATCTTGAAATTGGGATTTAAAAACATCCCTGATTTAAGAAACAATTTTTAACCAATTAAAAGGTTACATCCTCTGATATCGCTGGTGTCATATCGTCCAAGAACTTCAAATGAATTTTCATTTGTAATTCTCCCCAAATCCTGAGTCATAATAAACGAACAAGAATTAATATTGGCCAAGTCAATTATATTTATACCACCTGATCTCCCATCTTCAGCAATATGAAAAGGATCATTGGCATCTCGAATCAATATTTTCATCCAAGGCGGAGTATTAAAAATCCCCCTCCCACTCGAGTAAGCTTGCGATAACAATTCAGTCATTCCGTATTCTGAATGAATAGCCCCTACTCCAAATCCCTTTTCTAAAATCGCATGTAATTCCTCACGGATGATTTCTTTGCGACGCCCTTTCATCCCTCCTGTTTCCATCACAATTAAATGAGGGTGTTTGATTTTATAATTTTCGATTAAATCCAGTAAAGCAAAGCTTACTCCTATTAAAAGTATCTTTTTGTCTTTCAACTTTTCTAAATGGATTTTATCCACAAGCGCTTGGTGATTATCCAAATAAAATCCACTATCTGCATGCTTACTTTGCTTAATCAATTCATTCACCATAAAGACAAGTGAAGAGCCTTCTCTTTCAAGGTAAGAAGGCAAGAGGGCAAGAATGCAAAAATTACTCACATCTCCATAAAAATGAGAAAATCCCTTCAAGAATGCGTTGTTGTAAATATCAATATCTGTAACAAAATGTTTACTCTGTTTACTTTCGGTTGTTCCACTGCTGGTAAATATTTCTTCTGTAGTGTTATCTGAACTCACAATTTTATGGCTTTTAAAAAATTCAATGGGTAAAAAAGGAATATCTTTCAGCTTCTTTATTTTAGTGATATCCAAATTTAATTTATCGATATACAATTTATAAATTTCATTGTTCTGAAACTGAAAATTAAAGATTTTTAGCGCGAGGGTTTCAAATTCTCGTTCACTTTTAATCTTGAATACATCATCTATTATTGAATTTTGAACTTTCATCTATCCGCAAATTTAATTAATTGTATCGATATTAATTTTGTAACTTTATTGAACTAAAAATAAGATGATACGTATGCACGTTGTATCATCTTATTTTTAAACTAACATCCTGAATCTATTTAAATTGAACTAGCAGAATGAACAAATCATTTGCCCATCGTAAAAACGTAATTATTTTTATTGTTGTGATGATTGGGATTCTGTTTGTAGGTCGATTATTTTTTTTACAAGTTATTGATAATAAATATAAGTTGTCTGCCGAAAATAATGTGCTGAGAAAAATTACACGTTATCCTGCCAGGGGATTAATTTCAGATAGGAATGGGGAACTCTTGGTATATAATGAAGCAGCCTATGACCTATTGGTAATCCCTAACCAGGTTCAGAATATTGACACTACTGAGCTTTGTCGATTGCTGAAAATTGACCTTGAAACCTATGTTGAATTATTTAATAAGGCTAAGAAATATTCAAGCCATAAACAATCCATTTTTTTAGAGCAAATATCGAAAGAAGATTATGGATATCTCGAGGAAAGATTATATAAGTTTCCTGGTTTTTTTGTTCAAGCCAGAACCTTACGTAAGTATCCCCGACCAATTGCCGCCCATATTTTAGGTTACGTTGGGGAAGTTGATCAAAATGAAATTATAAATGATCCTTATTATAGCTCGGGTGATTATATCGGGAAAAATGGACTTGAAAAATTTTACGAATCAGAATTAAGAGGAGATAAGGGAGTTGAATATAAATTAGTGGATGTATTTAACAGAGAAAAGGGAGCTTATTTAGATGGGCGTTATGACACCTTATCGAATACCGGTAAGAATTTGACAATCTCTATTGATGCTGATTTACAAGCCTATGGTCAGCTTTTAATGAACGGCAAAAAAGGAAGCATCGTTGCAATTGAACCCTCAACAGGAGAAATTCTAAGTATGGTATCAAGCCCTTCGTATGATCCCAATTTATTAATTGGACGTATCCGTGGAAAGAATTTTAAAAAACTTAGCAACGATACCCTCGAGCCTCTTTTTAACAGGGCAACTATGGCCCAATATCCACCAGGATCGACCTTTAAAATTTTAAATGCACTGATAGGGTTAAAAGAAGGTGTTTTAAAAGAGACTACCAGATACGAATGCCAGGGTACAGTTTCTTACCCCATTGTATGTACCCATAATCATGCATCTCCTCTCGACTTGAATCATGCCATAGAAGAATCCTGTAATCCATATTTTTATAAGGTTTACAGATCTATCATTGAGCAAAATAAATTCGCTACTATTCAGCAAGGGTATGAAAATTGGCGAAGTCAAATGGAAAAGTTTGGGGTAGGTCAAAAATTGTATTCTGATATTCTCGGACAAAGAAACGGAAATCTGCCTGAAGCATCGTACTTTGATCATTACTATGGGGCAAAAGGCTGGAGAGCCATTACTGTGAGGTCTCTTTCCATTGGGCAGGGTGAAATAGAATTAACCCCACTTCAATTGGCAAACCAGGCCGCAATTATTGCAAACAGAGGCTTTTATTTACCTCCACATTTTGTTAGTTCAATTGATGGAACACCAACTGATTTTAATGAGCCCATACACACTGGAATTGAAACAGAACATTTTGAAGATGTTATTGAAGGTATGTCGTTAGTTTATAATGGTGAACATGGATCGGCAAGATGGTATAAAATTGATAGTTTGCAAATGTGCGGCAAAACCGGAACCTCTGAAAATCCCTTTGGAAAAGAACATTCTGTATTCATCGCTTTTGCACCGCGTGATAACCCTAAAATTGCCATTTCAGTAGTTGTTGAAAACAGCGGATTTGGCTCTATGTGGGCTGCGCCAATTGCTACTTTAATGATAGAAAAATACTTAACCGGAACGGTTAAGCCATCGTGGTGGGAAACTAATATGTTAAATGCTAACTTAATTCAGATAAACCCTTGAGAGCAAGATTAGGCACTTTTTATAATATAGATTGGATAATGATTTTTCTTTATCTAGCCTTAGTTTTAATAGGATGGGTAAATATCTACTCGGCAATTTACGATGAATCTCATAGTAACATTTTTGATTTTTCACAGCGATATGGTAAACAGTTAATTTGGATTATTGCCGCCCTGGTACTGGCTTTTTCAATTTTACTTATCGATGCTAAACTGTTCTTGGCCTTTTCGTATGCTATTTATATTTTAGGTTTTATTGCCTTGTTGGCTGTATTGGTTATAGGAACAAAAATTGCCGGATCTAGATCCTGGTTTCAGATTGGAGGAGTTGGACTCCAACCTTCTGAGTTTGTAAAATTTGCCACGGCTTTAACTTTGGCTAAGTTTTTGAGTGGACAAAATGTTAATCTTCGAAAATTTAGTAGTTTATTTAAAGCAGGCTTAATTATCATACTTCCGGCTTTACTGATTTTACTCCAGCCAGAAACTGGCACAGCACTGGTTTTTGGATCACTCATTATTGTTCTTTACAGAGAAGGTTTATCAAGTAAATTTTTGATCGTTGGTTTCATTGCGATAATTCTATTCATAGCAACATTACTTTCGAGTAAGTATATTGTAGTTGGCATTGCCTTTGGTATTCTCTTTTTATTTTATTTAAGGATAAGAAAAAATAAGCGGAGTTTCATCACTATCTTTTTCATTTTTATTCTTAGTTCCGGATACATCTTTAGTGTTGATTATGCTTTTGAGAACGTCCTGGAATCACATCAAAAAAAGAGAATAAATGTGTTAATTGGAAAAGAAGCTGATCCCAAAGGAGCCGGTTATAATGTAAATCAATCAAAAATAGCTATCGGGAGTGGGGGCTTAATTGGCAAAGGATTTTTAAAAGGGACTCAAACAAAATTTAATTTTGTGCCTGAACAAAGTACCGATTTTATTTTTTGTACAATAGGTGAAGAATGGGGCCTTATGGGCAGTTCTGTTGTAATTATTTTATTTTTGTGGTTAATCATTAGATTATTTATACTCGCGGAACGACAGCGCTCTTCTTTCAGTCGAATTTATGGTTACAGTGTGGCTTCAATATTGTTTTTTCACTTTTTAGTGAATATTGGCATGACCATCGGTTTAGCTCCGGTTATTGGAATTCCATTACCTTTTTTAAGTTATGGTGGATCTTCTCTTTGGGCATTTACCATACTGCTCTTTATTTTTATTAGGCAAGATGCTTCCAGATTAGAAAACCTATAAAAAAAGGTGATAAATTTAATTACCACCTTTTTAATCTTTAATAAATATTTTAATAGAAAAAATGTCGGTGATCTTCGATTTTAGCTTTCGCTTCAAGTGCCTGGAAAACGGCATTACTGGCTAATCGGTTTTCAAACATCATTCTTATTTGGCTTTTATAGAATGTCAGTTGCGCATCATCAGAGGCTTCAGTAATGTCAATAACTTCAAAAGCATAAACACCATTATTACCCATAACCAAACTGGAACTCTCTCCCAATTTCATTGAAAAAACCTTACCAACTAATTCAGGTTCTCTACCATAAAATTCAACATTAGGAGAAGCAAAATTTAATTCAATTTCCTTGGCATTTTTTCCAAGTTCGCTCGCAATCTGATTAAATTCAGTTTTACCATTTAATCGATTCTGCAAGTATTCATATTTTTTTTCTTTAATTAATTCAGCTTTGGCAATATCATAAACTTCGCTCAGCGGCAGGTCACCTTTTTCATGAATAGCTTTAACAATCGCTACAACATATTTACCATCTAAATCAAAAATTGGAGAAATACTACCTACTTCGGTTAGATCATTGTAGACCCATTGAACGATACTTCTGGGATTTTCAATTCCTGCAATATAATTACTCATGGTACGTAAACCAGGAACACTTCGTTTATTTAATCCCTGCTCAATTATTGAATTTTCATATAGTTCGGGTGTGGTATTCATGCCCGCAAATTTACTGGCTTCCGTATAAACATCTTGATATGTTTTTCCACTTGCTTCAATCGCCCGATCGATTATTGCTACCCTCACCTTTTTATTGAATCCTTTTTTACCCATAACTCTTATCACATGATATCCAAAAGCTGTTTCAGTGATAACAACGCTGTTAATAGGGTTTTCTAATACCGCGTTATTGAACGAAGCCACCATATCCATATCAGCAAACCATCCAATTTCGCCTTCATTTTCTTTTGCTGAAGGATCATCTGACAAAGAAACGGCAATCTCATTAATTTTATTTTTGTTTTGCTTGACAACATTTAAGATACTATCGGCTAATAATTTTGCTTGCTCCCGTGTTCTGGTAATTTCAGGACCGGCAAATTGAGCCCCCATATATGAGATAAGTACTTGGGTTGCATTTAATGAATCTGGCCTGATTTGCGAATCAATAAGCTTAGCCATATGATAAACATCATTATCCAGATAAGGCTCCACGAAAGTGCCTACTTCAGCATTAAACATAACTTCATCGAGCTGTACAGGTAATTCTCCTTTCTTAAAGTAAGTACTGTCATAACGCGTATCAGAAACCGCATTAACAAAAGTTATTACATCATCGGTAGTTTTAAATTCTTCGAAAAATTCGTTGATTTGATTTGTTGTTCTCACCCGATCTTCTACCGAAGGTTTTACTTCGAACATTACATATTCGATGTCTCTGAGTTCTTCTTGTTGCTGGTATTCTGCAATATGATTTTCATAGTATTTAGTAATCTCATCATCATCTACAGTGACCAGACTATCTGATATTTCACTATATTGTTTTGTTACGAGATTAATTTTAACCTTATTATTTTGTGCCTGGTATTCAAGATTTGCAAGCTCATTTGGAACGTAAAAACCTTTTTTGATGAGGTTATTGTATTTTTGTGCTAACTGATCACTTTTAATTGCTTTTTCAAGTTGCAACCACTGTTGGGTGTTTGCAGGATCCATATTATCGATATTTTGAAGAAAACCCAGAACAGTGTTTCGGTCGAATTCACCTGTATTTGGATTAGAGAAATATTGTAATATAAACCGATGTGGATATTTTCCTTGTACCAATTCAAATAATTCATCTGAAGAAACGCTAAGACCTAAATCTGCATATTCATTTCCTAAAATAGCGTCATTTAAAAATTGATTCCAGGTTAACTGCCTCACATTAAAATTTTCATCCGCAGATAAGCTTTGTTTACCCAATCTTTGTTTTTCATAACCAAGATTTTCTTCGAGCCTATTACTAAACTCACGATAAGAAACCTTCTCACCATTAATTTCACCAATGGTATTGGTGTTTTGGGTTTTAGTTTTTGATAAATCGCCTAATACAAAAGCTGCTAATGCAACACCAATCACAATTACCAATAATCCTGAATGTTTTCTAATTTTTCCAATTACTGCCATCTTATTATACTTTTTTAGAGTTTGCAAATGTACAACAGAAAGTTCATATTTAAAAAAAAATATGGCACAAAGCTTCGCCCACTAATTGACACAATTACAACCATTTATATGATTTTTTAGATAGAAATAATTTTTTAATACGGATTATTGGCGTATTAAGTAAATTTTTTGATTAAAAATTATCAAGGATATATCAACAATTAAAGATCGTGAGCACGAACCTTTAAACTAATCAACTCAATTCTGTTTTGTTCGGCTTGTAATATCTTAAAATTATAATTATGGATTTTCATGCCTTCATTGAGTTGAGGAATACTTTCATAATGATGAATAATGTATCCAGCCAGTGTTTCATAATCTTCAGATGTAGGAATATTTAAATTATATTTTTCGTTTAAATAATCAATTTCTAACCTCCCAGAAAACATGAACTCATCATCATTTACTTGTTTTTCTACTAAATCTTCAATGTCATGTTCATCTTCGATTTCGCCAAAGATTTCTTCAATAATATCTTCCATTGTAATCATTCCGGATGTGCCGCCAAATTCATCAACCACAACTGCAACACTTTTGTTTTCTGATAACATCATGGAGAGTACTTTGTTTGCCAGCATGGTTTCGGGGACAATGATGATAGATCTTAAAATATCAATAATCTTTTCTGGTTTTTTAAACATGTCGTACGAATGTGTATAACCAATAATATTGTCAATATTTTCACGGTAAATTAAAATCTTTGAGTGTCCTGATTCTATGAAACTTGATCGTAATACATCAATACTATCACTTTCGTCTAGTGCGACAATTTCAGTTCGCGGACTCATACACTCTCTTAACTTGATATTTTGAAAATCGATTGCGTTTTGAAAAATTTGAATTTCTTGTGATATTTCACTTTCATCATTTTCACCCTGGGTAAATTCTTTAACGTAATCTCCCAAATCAATTGGGCTAAAACTGTAATCTTCCTTTTCAAAAACTACACGAAACAATTTTTTTAAGATAAATTCTGAAAACCCAATAAAAACAAAAACAAATGGATATAAAAAGAAATAAATAATTCGAATAGGAACGGCGAAAAATTTTAATACTGCATTCGGTTTAATCCGGAATAATACTTTGGGTAAAAATTCAGCCGTAACAAGTATGATAAAGGTGGCAATAATTGTTTGGCTAATTAAAATAAAAAATTCGGAGTTAAAAGGGCTAATATACAACTTAACAAACAATGGATTAAGAATATTTGTCATGGCAATACCGTAAAGTACTAGCGCTATGTTATTGCCAAGTAAAAGTGCGCCAATAAATTTAGAAGGCATACTAGCAAATGAGGCAATGATGCGTGCGCTGTAAAATCCTTTACTTTTATCTAATTCTATTTTTAACCGATTTGAACTTACAAACGCAATCTCAATGCCTGAAAAAAAACCAGATAAAATAAGGGTTATAACAACTATTGTCCAATTATCCATTTACTAAATATTATGGCTCATCATTTTATTTGCTCTCTTCTTCCACCTCAACTTCTCCTTTTGATTTGAATACTTCATAATGCTTAAACTGTTCATCAGAGTCAAATCCGCTTCCATATAAAAGTTCAGTTGGCCTTGTTATTTTAACTTTTGATCCCGAATAAATTCTTTTTTTTCGCTGATCCCACACCAAATCATCAGTATTCAATTGTTCATTTTTAACAAAGTTAATGACTATCACGTTATTTTTTGCATTAAGTAATTTTTTCTTTACATAATTAATTCCGTAATTGGCTGTTATTACCGATTCAACCACCATAAATTCATCATAAAACTCAACTTTAAAACCTTCAGGAAATACGATATACGGATCATCTCCATCATATTGCTCCATGATGGGGCTTTGAAGTTTTGCAACAATTCTGCCTGAGCTACTCCTAAGAAATTCAAAATTTTTAGCAGTAAGATCAGGAATGGAATCTCCTGCCATAAGCGCACTCACCTCGCTCATGTTATTTTTACACGAAAAAAGCATTGTTATGCCCAGAAGCAGAACAATGCTTTTAACGATCAGTAAATTGTTTAATTTAAAGATTTTCAAATATTTTAATTATTTAGCAGCTCTAACCTTTGTGTTTTCATTTATCCAACATTCAACCTTATAAGTTTCACCTTCTTTTAGGTTATAAAAGAAAATAGTTTCCATTGTTGGGAAATGAGCAGAATATTGTCGAATTCTGCTATTGGCATCCTCGGCAACAGTTGGGTCAACCTGTTTTGCTTTTTCATACTTATCAACGGCTGCCCAATAGCCAACCCTGGTGGTTAAATCATTATCACCACAATCCCTTGCAGTTGTTCCATATAAGTCACCAATTAAAATATACGCTTCGCCGTAATTGGGATTATTCTTAATAGCTTTAAGTGCATTTTCTCGGGCTTCGGAAAATTTATTTTGATTTTGATTAACCATTGCCATGTAGAAATAGATTTTTGATAATTCTTCTTCATCTTCTAATGCTGTCGCTTGCTTTAAATATGGTAAAGCTTCAGCATATTGTTTTTCTTTTAAATACATTCTTCCAATTAAGTAAGCAGAAGCAGGAGATGGCTCCATTTTGTATAACTGAACGGTGGCATCAAAATAAAGTTGTGATTCTACACAGCCTTTTTTATCGAGAATATCAATAATTTTATTCAGCAACTGAATATCTTCTTTATTGGCCTCATATTTAGTTTGGTAAATAGAAATCAGGTCTTCACAAGTTGCAAATGGCTCAAATTCAGCCTCTATATTTCCTTTGGTACTTTTCCAACCTTCTAATTTTTTAGCGTCATTGGCATATTTTTTTAAGTTGTAATCAATAATCTCACTAACTTTTTCGTATGCATCAATAATTGTTGCTTTTTCAACAACTTCTTCTTGCACCATTTTTGCAGCTGTTCTAAAATAATAACTTAAGACAGCACCTTGAGAATTATTACCCTGAAGTTCGATAGAGCGTTTAAAAATAGCATTGGCCTCAGCGAAATTTTGAGTTCTATATCTGTAATAATCGTTCCCTTTTCTCGCTAAAATACTTCCTTCTTTTCCAAAATATTCAATCCTTTTATCGTACAACATCAACAAAGTATCAATATATTTTTCTCGTAAAGCTTCGTTTTTTTCCTTTCCAATAAGATAGGTCATAATCCTTACACCATTAACATAAGTTGATTCCTGAGCAGCAGGGCAATGAAGAAGCACATTTCTCCAGGGTTTAATCGCATCCTTAACAACCTCACTCTTATACTTAGAATCCTTCCATTGCCTAAAGAACTCTGTGTATAATGAAATATTTATTTTACACGTCTCTGGGTCTTTTCCGAATTTTGAATCATCTTGTGCTATAACATTTATGCTTGGGCTTATGATCATGCCTGCAAGTAACAAAATGAATGTAATTTTCGTTTTCATAATTATATTTATTTAATGTTAGTCATATTTTCTTTTGTGAAACCAGTTTTGGTGCATTGTTATTCCAATCATTAACTTAAAGTAACGTTCTCGAATTAAATTGTTTTTTATTGTTCCTCTTTGTCCATATTCCATCCCTAAGTTAACCGTTGATTTTGAATTCCTTAATGGTAGTCCAACTCCAAAACTTATGCCAAAATCATTAATTCGGGTATTATTGATTGACAATGGTGTTTGTTCATATCTTAAACCAAAGCGATAACTTACTCTTTTAAAATAGGAGCTTACGCTGTTATAATTAGGAATTATTTCAAATCCCAATCCAAATCTGAAAGTATTTTTTAAAGAGTCACTCACATTGAATGATTGATATTCTTCCCAATATTGCTTTTGAAATTCAAGGCCGATTTTCCATTTGTTTTTTTCTGACAACATCACACCAAAACCAATATTTTTAGGAATAACAACTTTCCCATAATTATCTACAATGTGTGATATGGTATCCTTAAACTGTTCAACATCAGTGAAAGCGGGAACAAATGTCCTGGCAAATTCATCCCTGTTTGCCTTTAATGATGCCTTACTGCTATAAACGGCACCTAAATCAATGTTTAAGTCATTGATGTTTGTATGATAGTGCAATCCATAACTGATATTAAAATCATTTATTGAAATAGAATTACTAAAATGTGTTGAAATAAAGTTTGTTGAATCTAAAAACCCTACAGATCTAACTTTATCAATAGTTCCGAAATAATAGCTTATGTTAACCCCGGCCGAAAGATGTTTATTAATTTTAATGGCATGCCCCCAATAAATTTGGTTTAATCCCCCACTTCCCTCATCATAAAACTGGACATCACCAACATTTGCAATATTTTCGACATATCCATAATTATAACCTACATTACTATAAGGCACAAGACCTATACTTGTTTTCCACCAACGATTAACCGAGAATCCGAGTGACAAATAGTTTAGGGATGCATAACTTGTTTGTTCTGAAATAGCAGCGGTTTTGAGTGATAGATTATTTGCCAACATCCCGGCATCGAAAATGAAAGCCAGGGTATCGAATGCCGCATAAGATGCAGGATTTGCAAAATTAATGGTACTGTTATCAAAAATAGAATAGCTAAGTCCACCCATGGAGAGGCTTTTAACATTAAAGGTATTATTGATTTCTCCCAATCCAAATATTGAGTAAGGTGAGGTTGTTCTGGTTTGCGCTAACAAAGAAGAATGAATAAGTAATATCAACCCAATTATTAGAATTCGAAAACTACTATTTTTTACTATCATTAAATTCCAGTATTATATTTAGCCCAATCATAACAATATTTGGGAGTGCAAAGATGTTATTTTTTAGTCTTTTATCAAAATAAATATAATCCCCACCACTTAAAATAACTGTTAAATTTTCATAATTTTCTTTATACGACCATATTATGCCATCAATTTCACTAATTAAACCGTTGTATACGCCAGATAAGATTGATTCCTCTGTATTTGACCCTATTAAATAATCTACTTTATTTGCCTCAACATAAGGAAGATTACTCGTAAATTCGTGCATAGCTTTAAATCGCATATTGATTCCCGGACTAATCGATCCTCCGTAATATTCCTTATTCTCGTTTATTAAATCATAGGTTATGCATGTTCCGGCATCTATAACAAGCACGTGTTTATTTGGATAGAGCGTTGAGGCTGCAACGACTGCCGCAATTCGATCTTTACCCAGCGTTTTAGGGCTTTTATAATGATTAATAATAGGTATTGGTGTAAGATGGTCAAGTTCAAAAAATGATAATCTATTTTTTAAGTATTGCCTGATTTCATTGGAATAGTCAATTACAGAAGATACAATCACAGATCGAATTTGTGGATATTTTTCTATAATTTTTTCAATATCATTGATTTCTAATTTATTAAACTGATATTGCTTAATAATAATGTATTGCCTAAAAACCGCAAGTTTGGTAAATGTATTGCCAAAATCGATAATTAACTTCATTCGTATGAATCAATAAGATAAGTATGCAAAAATACATATATGAAGCAAAAAAAGGCTGTTTTTGAAAAAAAATTTCTGAAATTAAAAAAACTTCGTAAATTTGCGCCACCAAAGAGGACGGTACCATAGCTCAGTTGGTAGAGCAACGGACTGAAAATCCGTGTGTCCCTGGTTCAAATCCAGGTGGTACCACCCAAAACTAAACCTGCACTTAAATAGTGCAGGTTTTTTCTTTTCTAAGCAATTTATTCATTTATCATTATATTTAGGATCGAAAATCTTTCTTTAATTTAACTAATCATTAATAAATGATCGCGAAAGAAATTAGATGATAGTATCTTTACCTAAGCAACAAAATAATTTTAAGTTTTTATTTAAGAAGAGAATTTGATTTTGGGATTTAATTCATCATTCATTGGCTGTTTAAATATTATTTACTTTTAACCTTATGAAAAAAAGCTACTTAGCATCGATCTTTTTAATTTCGCTTATTTTTATCTTTTTTTTTATTTATCAAAATAAAAAACAACCAAGCCAAAGAATTCAATATGAGCAATTCTTAATACAAGAGTATAAACACATACCGCAACTGAGTGAAGAAGCGTTAGATAATCTTCCTAAACCAACAAGACCAGATCTGGCAGCAATTCAAAATTATTTCATGACCCTTGATCCTATTATTAAAAGGGTTCCAACTGAAAGACTTCAAACCGCATTTAATGAAACCAAATTTATTAACCGACAAAAAAACTTAAGTTCATTTGGTGCAGAAATTACCTGGGAAGAAGTACCTTCAAATATGGCCGGCCGTACAAGAGCTTTTATGATTGACCCACTTGATAATTCAGGTAATAAAGCATGGGCAGGTTCAGTAACAGGAGGGCTTTGGGTAAACGATGACTTTAAAAATAATGAATCACCCTGGAGGCCTGTTGATGAATTTTGGAGCAACCTGACAATCAGTTGTATTGTTTCAGATCCCATTGATCCCAATACCTTTTATGTTGGCACAGGTGAGGCTCAAACTGCATTCACCATTTATCGTGAATCTTCGGGAGTAGGATCTGGCATTTGGAAAACAAATAATGGGGGAATAAGCTGGGAACTGCTGCCCTCCACAGAAAATTTTAAATATATCACAGATATCGGGATAAGAAATGAAGATGGATTAAGTGTTATTTATGCCTGTGTAACCTCGGGTGTATATAAAGGTTTAAACCACGAAAGCATGCCAACGGATGGATTATATCGTTCTGTCGATAACGGAGCAAACTGGGAACAGGTTTTACCAGATATAATTGGAAGTAACAAACCTTATACTCCATCTGATATAGAGTTTGGTGCTGATGGAAGAATTTTTATAGGCAGCATGAGAAATCTGGAAGACAATGGAGGAGCTACCATATTATTTTCTGATGCAGGTACCTTGGGATCATGGACAATTTTTGATGATTATGTATCTATCATCGAAAATTCAATCAATGAATATAATATCCCTGGTCGCGTAATTTTAGCATGTGCCCCTTCAAATCCAGATATTATTTATGCATTAATTGATGTGGCATGGATTAATCTAGAAAATGAATTTAAACACTCAGAAGGAAAATACATATTAAAATCAGCTAATAAGGGGCAAACATGGTCCAAAACAAATATTCCAAATGAAGGTTCCTATTATTGGGCAAGTATTGGTTGGCATGCGCTGGCTGCAGCTGTGGACCCTAACGATGAAAATACTGTTTTTGTTGGAGGACTTGATACTTACAAATCAACGAATGGTGGGATTAGTTGGAAAAAAGTGTCGGACTGGACAGGAATGTATTATGGGGTTACGGATAAATATATTCATGCTGACATTCATAAAATTTTGTTTTTGAATAATAGTTCAAACGAAATGATAGTTACAACGGATGGGGGTATTTTTTATACCACATCAGCGACTCAAATACAACCTGCTTTTTCACAAAAAAACAACAATTACAATAGCTTACAATTTTATAGCTGTGCAATGGATCCGAGGGCAGGAACGAACATTTTTATCGGAGGCCTGCAAGATAACGGAACGGTGAGGTACTCTGGCAGCCCAATTGCTTTTGATAGCCGCATTGATGGTGGAGATGGAGCTTATTGCTTTATCGATCAAAATGAACCCAATATCTTAATTTCTTCTATTTATTATAATCGATATTTCTTTTTTTCAACCGATAATTTTAAAATAAATACCCAGGCAGCAACTTATTATCAAACCGGAACTTTTATCAATCCTGCTGATTATGATGATCGGCTGAATACCTTGTATGCCAATGCAACAACTTTTTTAAATACACACAAAAATAAATTATTGAAAGTTTCCGGAATTCCATATGGGCCGCAAGAAAGCTTAATTCAGATTACTTCAGATGTGAATGTACCCTTTTCTCACATCGCTGTTTCTCCTCATTCGCAAAACAATACAACAACTTTATTTGTAGGAACCCAATCCGGAAGATTATTTAAAGTTGAAAATGCACAAAATACCCCTTCAACTACAGAAATTGGAAGCGCTGATTTTCCAACAGCAAATATTTCATGTGTTGCAGTTGGTGCAACAGAGGATACACTCCTTGTAACTTTTTCTAATTATGGGGTATCTTCAGTTTGGCAAACTTTTAATGGCGGACAAAGTTGGAAAGATATAGAATATAACTTACCGGATATGCCAATCCGTTGGGCCTTATACCATCCTTCTGATGCCAATAAAGCCTTTCTTGCAACGGAAGTAGGTGTATGGGCAACAGAAGAGCTTACATTGGAAAATCCAACCTGGATCCCATTATCAAATGGCTTGGCAAATGTACGTGTTGACATGCTTCAGTTTAGAGAATCTGATCAAACCATTTTAGCTGCTACCCATGGTCGAGGCCTGGCCTATACTAAAATACCCCGAGAGAAAACCGATGATAACAATGCTGAAAAAAACCTTAAAATATTTCCGAATCCAGCAAATGATTTTATGACCATTTCATTTGATGATATTGATGCAAATAAGCTTCAACTAAATATTTACGATCCGGCAGGCAGGTTAGTATTTTCGGAAGAAAAATTTAATGTAGAGGGATTATATTTAAAATCTATTGATTTAACTCCATTTCCTGCAGGAGTTTTTATGGTCAACTTAGTAATTGATAATCATTTGATTTCCCGAAAAATCATTCATCAATAAATAGCTCAGAAAACAAAAGTATGATGATTTGGCTCATTTTCTGGATTGTTGTTTATTTAATTATCATTGCATATCTCACTGTTAAGCATGTTAAAGTTAAAAATGTTGAAGCTTATTTAGTTAACAATCGAAATACCAAAACTCTTCCCTTGGTGCTTACAACATTGGCAACTTTTGTTGGTGGTGGAACATCGATAGGTTTAATGGCTATGGGTTACGAGTCTGGATTCGCAGCCGTTGGAATTGGATTAGCTTATGTAATCGGCTTTTTTATTTTATCGAAATTTGCAGGAAAAATAAGGCAAGATGGGTTCGAAAATAAAATTTACTCATTCCCGCAATACCTCATCTATAAATATATTAAAGAAACAAATTCAGGATTCACCAGGCTTTTTGCGGCAACAGTGAGTGGGGTAAATATTTTTATTTTCTTTTTTCTGCTGGCAGCACAATTTGTGGGAATGGCTTCTTTGCTAAAATTTGCCTTTGGAATCGATTACCAATTTGCCGCTATAATTTCATGTTTAATAGTCATAACCTATACGGCAATCGCTGGTTTATCCGGAGTAATATTAACTGATATGCTACAGTTTTTTGCCATTGTTATAATGATCATTTTGATATTCATCCCGGGGATTTTAAAAGATACCTCCAACCTAAATTTACTAAGTGAACTTCCAAAAAACTTCTTAAATGGATCATTTTATGGATGGTCGTTTTTAATTGCACTTCCTTTATTTTTGGCTCCTTCAGTGCTAGTACGACTTGATATTTGGCAAAGATTATTAGCTGCTCAAGACAAAAAAACGGCCCGCAAAATGAGTATCTATTCAGGTTTGGGAATGCTCCCATTTTATATTATTTTTCCATTGGTAGGGATGGCAATTCATTTGGTAATCCCGGGTCAAATTGACCCTAAAGACGTAACCTACCTTTTTATCGCCCGCCACTCAAATTCTTTTCTGCTTGGCTTTGCCGTCATTGGTTTAATCTCAGCTTTGATGTCATCTGGCGATAGTTTCCTTAATCTCATTTCAATCTCTGTTGTAAATGATTTTAAATTATCCGGGAAAAGCGCACAGACCTCAAAACAAATGCAGCCTAAAATCAGAATGGCCACTTTTGTTTTTGGGATTATTGCAACCATCATCGCACTTATTTTTCCTAAAATCGTCGACTTGATGGTGGTAGGAATCGGAACCATTGTTATTTTCGTACCGGCAACATTTCTTGCGCTTAAAAAAGAGAATGTTTTTCCATATCGAAATTTAGCAATCGCAAGTATCTTATCCGGGTTTTGTGTAAATCTGTGTTTTTTCATTTTAGGCATAATCAGACCTGAAATATTCGAACCTAAATCAAGTTTTATCCCTGCATTTTTAACAGCCTCATTGGTTTTATTTTTCGGTTATTTTTATAAAAAGAAGCACTATGAAAGTTAAATTATTTTCTGATGAATACTTTATGAACGAAGCATTGAAACAAGCTCAATTGGGATTCGAAAAAGATGAAGTTCCGATCGGAGCAGTTATTGTTTTTAATGACAAAATAATTGCGCGTGCTCATAATTTAATCGAAACCCTAAATGATGCAACAGCTCATGCCGAAATGCAAGCATTTACTTCGGCAACAAACACCCTGGGAGGAAAATACTTAACCCAATGTACTTTATACGTTACACTTGAACCCTGTCATATGTGCGCCGGAGCAGCATACTGGACTCAAATTGGAGAAATTAAATACGGCGCTTCAGATCCGAAAAGAGGATTCACTACCATCCGCCAATCCTTAATACATCCTAAAACAAAGATATCATCAGGTATTTTAGCTGACGAATGTGCAGCTATCATAAGTAATTTTTTTCAGAAAAAAAGGTAAGCTTTTATTTTGATTTTGACGGACAAGTTCTGATGCCAAAAAGGGTGTAAAGTCCACAAAATCCAAATATCGAGGTAACAATTAAAATAATTCCGAATACAGCCAGAATAATAGCTAATATACCCACAATAAGCTTAGCATAAATCGCATAAGCAATTACAATTGCAATTAAAATCCTGATAATTTTATCGATTAGTCCAACGTTCTTTTTCATGATATTTATATTTGATGTGACTCAAATATAAACATTAATCTTAAATTCCGGAAGTATTCAGATTTCCAACACTTATGGTAATGGTTCTTTTAAGCTTGCTTTTTGTAGAAGAAGAAGCTTTCATCGTAACCTGAATATGCAAATTATAAATATTCAAATTCATTTCTTTTGACTTAATCTGTCCAATTTTAGAAATATCCGAATTAATAATACCTGAGTATCTACTCACACGTGTATTCATTATTTCATTTTCACCTTTCAAAAAACTTCGGTCATAATCCTGAAACTCATAAATATTTGCGATCTCACGAATGGTGAGTACCTGTAAGTTCTCAATTCCATCAATATTTATTAAAAACCAATTATAAGTATCCTGATCGATCAAACACCGATTAAGTGAATCTTTTTCGAGTATGCGTGAATTATTAATAATGGCCGTTCCGTAATAATTTTTGTCAAAAGAATGCACTGTATCTGTCGTAATCGCATATCTCAAACTAATGCTACCGGTAATATCACGAAGCTTCGGATATAAGTGATAGGAATTAAATGCGCGAACCATCATCTCAAAATTAATGGCGAAAAACAAAGAATGTAAAGGCGTATCAAAAATGATAAAACCTCCATCACCCGTACTGATAAATGCATTTTCAATATGTTCTTTTTTATAATTCTGAAAAACAAATTGGTTATTCTCAAGGCACAGTTTAATTGCTTTATTAAATAATATTTTAAATACCGAAGGGATAAGTGTTTGTTCTAAATGGTTATACAATCCATATCGGTAGATATCAATCCCAAAAACCGAACGTTTATTAATAGATTTGGTATCGACATATTTTTCCACCTTCGATCTTAAATCATCGCTATTAGGTAAAATATTTACTTCTTCATAAACCGATTCAGAATCGTATTCATTAAATAAATCTAAAAGGTGCTGAAATTCGAGCTCTTTAATTTTTGTAGCCATAGTTACGCATTTATTTTAATTGCAAAGATAGGTGCTGAAAAACAATAAATCTGATCCAATTTAAGAAAAATTAACCATATACATTATTAACATTTGTTAATAACCTTTGTGAACTAATTGTGAATAAGATAAGATTAAAAAACTTGAAATCACTTTCATGGGAATTGTATATTTGAGATACCAAGTGAGGGATAAAAGACCAATCGAGGAACGAAGGGTGGATTGACAGACCGCGAGGAAAATCAAATACACTCACACTTAAAAGAAGGGAAACTGCAAAGAATTCCGAAATTAAGCAAGTTCTAAGAAAGGGAAAAGGAGAAAGCTGTTGAAAAACAGATGATGCCCAACCGAGCTAAAAGTGAAACCCTACGGGGGAAAACTAAAAAAGCTAGTCATAATAACAGTAACTTGGCACAAACTGAAAGCCTCGGCGATCAGCGAGTGAACAGGAACCTACTCGGCGAGATTAGGTTCCTGTTGTGTTTATGAGGCTATTTTTTTAATTCGTTTCACTCTTAAAAAAATGAAGTCGAACAAGTGCCGATTTTGAAACAATTGGGGATCTATCCTAAATTTTCCGCCTTAGATTTATAGATGAAAGAAATTAGATTCTAGTTAAAAGCATTCTTCTAACTTCTCGAGTCTAAAATCTAATAATCTTATTTCGTAATAATCCGGCTCAATTGTTTGTTGATTTCAATACTAATCGTCTTCAAGCTCATGTGTTTTTGCTGCAGCAACATTGAATCATCTGGATCAGTAACCTCATTCAATTCCTTCTGATTATCTAAAATCATCTGGTCAATTTTTTTCGCCTTGAAAGACAATACACAAGAAGTTATCAGCTTTCTTAAATTATCACTTTCGTGTTTAACAGGAATCTTCTTGCGCAACCAATTATCACTCAATTCATAAGGCGTTGCCATTAAATCTACAGCCAACTTTGAAATTTCAACTGTTTTGTGCTGAATAAAATATTCACTTCCGAGTATTTTTCCGTCCTCAAGTGATTGATCAAAATCATTAAAGATTTCTTGCAAAACGGGATCCCGAAAACTAATTTCATCAGATTTTAAATCGTGAATCACATATTCGGCTATCTTAATGGGAACCTCTATGGTACGACCAGCTTCGTCAATGTCTTCAAAAATGATTTCCTGATCAGCATAGGTTAATAATAAGCGAATGATTTCAAGCTCATGACTATGCGTTTCCGTGATATCATCCGTTGATTTTCCTTTAATTTCAGAAAGTTTAAATTCCGGTGGTTCTTCAATATACTGAGATTTGTTCTGGTCAGTAAATTTCTTGCGAAGCAATTTATTTAATTCATTGATCAAGGTTTGCTCAGCCATATCCATAATTGAGCTACACTCTTTCACATACACAGAACGGTAAATGCCATCAGGAATTAAAGAAATGGTTTGAACAATTTCCTTGATCAGGGTCGCTTTTTTTATCGGATCTTTATCCGCTTCCTTAACCAATAAATTGGTTTTAAAAGAAATGAAATCGTTGGAATTATTCTTAATAAAATCCTTCACCTCATCTCTAGAATGGCTTCGAGCGTAGGAATCAGGATCTTCACCTTCGGGGAAAAGCACAATTTTAACATTCATTCCAGCTTCCAGAATCATATCAATTCCACGGAAAGATGCCTTGATGCCAGCTGCATCACCATCATACAAAATGGTGATATTCGGTGTGAATCGTTTAATCAGTTTTATCTGATCGGTAGTAAGTGAGGTGCCGGATGAGGACACAACATTTTCAATTCCCGACTGATGCAAAGAAATAACGTCTGTATATCCCTCTACCAATAAACAATTCTCATTTTTTAGAATGGCATTACGTGCATAATAAATGCCATAAAGCACCTTGCTTTTATTGTAAATATCCGATTCGGGAGAATTAACATATTTGGCTTTACTTTTTTCGCTACTCAGAATTCGGCCACCAAAGCCAATAACCCTTCCTGTTAAAGTATGAATTGGAAAGATGACCCGCCCTTTGAACCGATCAAATATATTTTGATCTTTTTCAATACTTAAACCCGACTTTATTAATTGTTCTTTTTGATATCCTTCTTTTAAAGCAATTGTTGAAAAATCATCAAACTTATCCAGGCAATAACCCAATTGAAATTTTGCTACGGTTTCTTCAGAAAATCCACGTTCGGTAAAATAGGAAAGCCCAATTGCTTTTCCTTCTTCTGTTTCGATCAACGTTTTTGAAAAGTGTTTTTGGGCAAATACAGAAACATGATACAAACCTTCCAGGGCGCTTTGCTGCTGAATTTGCTCAGGAGTCTGTTCCTCTTCATCTATCTCGATATTGTATTTTTGAGCAAGAAATTTTAACGCTTCAGGGTAAGTATAATGCTCATGATCCATGATGAAATTAACTGCATTTCCGCCCTTACCGCATCCAAAACACTTGTATATTCCTTTGGCTGGAGATACCGTAAATGAAGGTGTTTTTTCATTATGAAAAGGGCATAAACCGATCAAATTTACCCCTCGTTTCTTTAAAGATACAAAGTCTCCAACAACTTCATCAATTTTAGCTGTTTCAAAAATTTCCTGTATGGTGGCCGGTTTTATCAATTATTCCATATTATGTATTTGCTAAATTAATAAAAATGCCTTTGCTTTAATCTTAATCAATCGCCCAGATTCAATATTTATCGGATGAAAATTTCTACTTGTCGATTTGTTATTATACTTGGCAATAATTGAAATAAAAACTTTTATATTAGCATTTCCATATATGTATCTTTACCTAAGCAAATAAACATAAAAATGAAACGACCATGAATTTTTACATTTTAAAATACCTGTTTGCCAACAGGCAGGCATGCACGAAAATGATTAAAATTCGTTGGGAGTTCCTGAAAATGAAAAAATTTTTAATTTCTTCATTTTCATAACTTAAAAATTTTAAACAGATGAAAAAGTGCTTAATTTTTACCCTGACAATATTTTTAGCCGGTTATAGTTTAACTCAGGCCCAATCTAAATCTGCTCAAATTGATAAAAAGATTTTTACCACCATCGAAGATCAAATTGAGGGTGTAAACAAACTTTATTTCGACCTCCACCAAAATCCTGAGCTTTCGTTAATGGAATTCGAAACTGCCAAAAAAATGGCAGATCAACTTAAGCAAATCGGATTTGAAGTTACAACAGGTGTAGGAGGAAATGGAGTAGTCGGTGTTTTCAAAAATGGCGAAGGAAAAGTAATTATGTTACGCACCGACATGGATGCGCTACCCATCAAAGAAAATACGGGTTTACCTTATGCAAGTAGTGTAGTAATGAATAGCGCAGAAGGAATTGAATCGCCGGTAATGCATGCCTGCGGACACGATATGCACATGAGTACCTGGCTTGGAACACTTACCACGCTTGTAAAACTCAGGGATGAATGGAAAGGAACCATTTTGGCAATTGCTCAACCAGCAGAAGAAGGAAGTATTGGAAGCATGGCCATGATTAATGATGGCCTGTTCACTAGGTTTCCAACCCCTGATTATGCCTTTGCCTATCATGTAAGTGCCGACTTACCCGCTGGGGAAATTGGTTATTTTCCGGGCCCAATTTTTGCCGGAGTAAACTCTGTAGATATAACGATAAAAGGAATAGGTGGTCATGGCGCCCTCCCACATACAACCATTGATCCGGTGGTTATTGCAGCAAGAACTATCCTTGCATTACAAACTGTTGTTAGTCGTGAGATAAATCCTTTTAATCCTGCAGTAATTACAGTTGGCTCTATCCATGCCGGGAGTAAACATAATATTATTCCGGATGAAGTGAAAATGCAACTGACTGTGCGCTTCTTTACCGATGAAGTTTATGCAAAAATCTGTGAAGCACTAAACCGAATTCCTAAAGGAATTGCATTATCAGCAGGTGTTCCCGAAAATCTGTTACCGGTTGTTGAAATTAAAGAGGAATTTACCCCTCCGGTAGCCAATAATCCGGAACTGGTTCTGAACAGTGTTAAATCAATGCAAGAAATCATTGGAAAAGCAAATGTTTATCAGGTAAATCCTGCTACCGTTGGAGAAGATTTTGGGAAATACGGAAGAACTGCTGACAATATTCCAATCGCCCTGTTTTGGTTAGGAAGTGTAAATCCAGCGTTTTACAAGGAGAGTAAAGAAAATGGGAATCCGATTCCGGGTTTACATAATTCAGCTTTTATTCCAGATTTTAATCCAACATTTACAACTGGTGTAGCTGCCATGTCGAAAAATGTTATCAACTTATTCAACAAAAAATAAACCATTAAATATCTTAAGCATGAAAAAAATACTCGTATTCACTTTCATCATGGCTATTTCATTTCTAGCATTTTCGCAAGATCGAATTACAGGTCATGATTTCGCAACCCGTTCAGAAATAATTGCACAACACGGAATGGCAGCAACAAGCCAACCCCTTGCCACACAAGTTGCCCTCGATATTTTGAAAAAAGGCGGTAACGCCATTGATGCTGCCATTGCAGCGAATGCATTATTAGGTTTGGTTGAACCGACCGGAAACGGAATGGGTGGCGATTTATTTGCCATCATATGGTCGGCTAAAGACCAAAAACTATACGGACTTAACGCTAGTGGAAGGTCTCCAAAATCGCTAACAATTGACTATTTTAAAGAAAATGGTTATGAAAAAATTCCATCTCATGGCGTATTACCAATTTCAGTTCCTGGTGCTGTTGATGGCTGGTTTACCATGCACGGAAAATTTGGAACCATGGATATGAAAGACATTTTACAACCAGCAATAAATTATGCCAGAGAAGGGTTTCCGGTAACTGAACTTATTGCCTATTATATGGATGGCGGTACCCGAAACTTAAAAAGATTTCCGAATGTTGCCGAGGTATACATGCCAAATGGAGCTGCTCCAAAAAAAGGTGAAATTTTCAAAAATCCTGCATTAGCAAATACTTTGGAAAAAATTGCCAATAAAGGCCGTGATGAGTTTTACAAAGGAAGCATTGCTAAAACCATTGATAAATTTGTAAAAGAACAAGGTGGATTTCTTTCGTATGAAGATTTCGCTACTCATTATTCTGAATGGGTAGAACCACTTTCCATCAATTACCGTGGTTACGATGTTTGGGAATTACCTCCAAACGGACAAGGTACTGCTGCACTTCAGCAATTGCAAATTATGGAGAATTTTGATGTAGCAGCTATGGGTTTTGGCACTGCCGAATACATCCATCATTTTACCGAAGCGAAAAAATTGGCTTTTGAAGATCGAGCTAAGTATTATGCTGATCCTGCGTTTAATAATATTCAAATTGAAAAATTACTTACCGACGAATATGCCCTCGAAAGAACAAAATTAATTGACCCCAAACGTGCAGCTAAAACATATAATGCAGGTGAAATTGAAAAAGGAAATACCATTTACATGACCGTTGCAGATCAATTCGGGAATATGGTTTCTTTAATTCAAAGTAATTATCGCGGGATGGGTTCCGGGATTTGTCCTCCAGGCTTAGGTTTTATTTTACAAGATCGTGGTGAATTATTTTCTTTGGAAGAAGGTCATGCCAATGTTTATGAACCCGGCAAGCGACCTTTCCATACCATTATTCCAGCTTTTATTACTAAGGATGGCAAACCATGGGTGAGTTTTGGTTTGATGGGTGGAGCCATGCAACCACAAGGCCATGCGCAAATTGTAATGAATTTGATTGACTTTGGAATGAATTTGCAAGAAGCTGGTGATGCACCCAGAATTCAACATGGAGGTTCATCGCAACCTACCGGAGAAAAAATGACTGATGGAGGTACTCTTTTCCTCGAAAGCGGAATCCGTTGGGAAGAATTACAAAAACTGTTGAACATGGGACATAAAATTCAATGGGATTTAGGCGGATACGGTGGTTACCAGGCCATTATGTGGGATGCCAAAAACAAAGTTTATTTTGGTGCTTCCGAATCAAGAAAAGACGGGCAAGCGGCAGGGTACTAAAAATTACAATTATCGATTTTAAATTTAAAATATTCAATTTAAAGCCGTGAGATTCACGGCTTTTTTCACTTTATCTCTTTTGCTTTTCGAGATATGCATTCACTGTTTGTTGATCCAATCTGCTCCATTCGCCTGTAATGGCATCAATAATAACTGGAACTAATCCACTGATCACGTCTAAAATAACCCATCCTGCTCCAACTTTGGTATTAACAATTCTAGTTACGGTTTCATAACCTTCTTTTTTATACTCTATCATATACGATTTATCCGCTTTTAGTTCTAATTGAATCGGCGTTGTTCCCATTTTAAAACCATTGATATAAACATCAGCACCATCGGGGCGTGAGCTAACAACCAGTGGGTGAGTATTTCGCCCTAGAATAGTGGCACATCCTGAGAACATGATAAAAATAAGAAGTAATGCAAAAATTTTAAAAATAGAATTTTTCATAATATCGATTTTTGATTGGTCAAATTGTAATTCCTCTAAATTAAATAATAATAATTTTCAATAATCATAACAAAATGTAAGCCAACAATTTTATTTTTGAAGTGATTCAATCAAACAGAAATCTCAACACTTATTTCAATGATAAAATATCTGGATGGAGACTCTTTTTTGATCCTAAGCTTAATTTATTTTTATCACCTCATTAATGATTACCTGCTGATATGCTTCCCAGTTGAATGCACCGTCCATTGATGAACAAGGGCCACAAGCAAAAAATATCTTATCTGATTCCTGCGCTTTTTCATATTTAAATCTAATTTTATATTTAAGTTTATCAACGAAAAAAATAGGTCCGCAATTATTTATGTCATAATCAAATTCTATCATTTCAGAAGAGAAATCAAATAAATCATCGTGTAAACTAAAAGTAGAGATTGAGTCTGTTTGATTTTCGAGAAGAATAAGAAATCCACGCTTGGTTAATTCTCCAGAAGCCTGTCCTGTTTTCGCATCTATTTTATCACAACTAAAAGAAGCAATAATATAGCCTTCTACAAAATTTGAAAATTCAATTTCCTTTTCACAAGCAATTGTTAAAAACAAGATTAATAGCATTGAAATATTTATAATTGAATATTTCATTTCTTAATACTTAAACAAATTTGAGTAGATTATTTTATTTAATTTCATATTACTTGAAAAGGCTAGAAATTCTGTTTGGTTATCCAGGATAAAGTTACTTCCATCACAATTAAACCAATATCCAATTACACCGCCACTTCCCATCGCCATGTCGGTAAAAAAAACAGGCTTGCCCTTATAATATTCCAGATAAATTGTACCCCAATAATTTCCTGTTGAGTCTGTTTCGGCTAAAGATATAATTTGAGCTAACCAAGGAAGTCCAGTAGCTGGATTATCTACATTACAAATGCTGGCATCTTCTTTTTTACATGATGGTTGAACAAAAAGAAAAAGTAGGAGAAGAATTTCTAATTTTTTCATTTTATGACAGAAATATAGTTATATGCTGTTAAAACAAGATGTATTCAATTCCATAAAGGTTGCTTTGTAGTATGTTTTTATATTCATTTTATTAAAAAAGGTCTAGAAAAAACGAATTTCAACAGTATTAACCAGCTTTGGCTAAATTATTTACAATTTTTTTTACCTTTGCAGGCACTTTATCATTAGCAAAAATTCACTACAAATCTTTAATAAACAAAAGTTCGATTAAAGATCGCTTAATCAATAATTTATATGAAATACCGGGAATACGAAAAATTAAATTTATCACGAGTCGGAACTGAGGTTGAAAAGTATTGGGAAGATCAGGCTATTTTTGATGCCAGTTTGAAGAACAGAGAGGGTAAAAAACCATTTGTATTTTACGAAGGACCACCATCCGCCAATGGATTGCCCGGAATTCATCACGTTATGGCTCGTGCCATTAAAGACATTTTTTGTCGTTATAAAACCTTAAAAGGATTTTACGTTAAACGCAAAGCCGGATGGGATACCCACGGCCTTCCCATTGAAATTGCCACTGAAAAAACCCTTGGAATTACCAAAGAAGACATTGGTAAAACCATCAGTGTAGAAGATTATAACAAAGCCTGTCGTAAAGAGGTCATGAAGTATAAAGATAAATGGGACGACCTGACCAAACGCATGGGTTATTGGGTCGATCTCGATAATCCTTATATCACTTTCGACAATAAATACATCGAATCTGTTTGGAGCCTTTTAAGCAAGCTTTATGAAAAAGGATTAATCTATAAAGGTTACACCATCCAGCCTTATTCTCCGGCTGCCGGTACAGGTTTAAGTTCTCACGAATTGAATATGCCCGGCTGTTATAAAGATGTAAAAGACAATACGGTTACTGCTCAGTTTAAAATTAAAAATGACAATAAATCTGCTTTTCTTTTTAATGAAAATCATGGTGATTTATTTTTCATCGCATGGACTACTACTCCTTGGACATTGCCATCAAACACGGCTTTGGCTGTTGGCCCAAAAATCAAATATGTAAAAGTTAAAACGTTCAATGCATACACCTTTGAGCCCATCACGGTAATTCTGGCTAAGGATTTAGCTGCGAAATATTTCCCTGAAAAAAATGCGGAACTCAAATTAGCTGAATACGAAAAAGGCCAGAAAGCAATCCCATTCGAATTGGGAGAAGAGTTTACCGGTAAGCAACTTAAAGGAATTAGTTACGAGCAATTATTGCCATACGCACAGCCTACTGATGGTGATGCCTTTAAAGTATTAACAGGAAATTTTGTAACGACTGAAGATGGAACCGGAATCGTGCACATCGCTCCTAGTTTTGGTGCCGATGACTTTAAAATCGCCCGAGAAAACGGAATTGGATCGTTGACCCTGGTTGACAAGCAAGGGAAATTCACAGAAGAAATGGGTGAATTTGCCGGACGTTATGTTAAAAATGAATACGATCTTAATCCTGAAACAAATGAAAGCGAAAGTGCCGACATCAGCATCATCGTCAAACTAAAAAATGAAAATCGGGCATTTAAAACCGAAAAGTACGAACACTCCTACCCGCATTGTTGGAGAACTGATAAACCCATTCTTTATTATCCTTTGGATTCGTGGTTCATTAAAACCACAGCTTTTAAAGATCGGATGATTGAGTTGAATAAAACCATCAATTGGAAACCCGAATCTACCGGAACAGGACGTTTTGGAAACTGGCTCGAAAATTTGGTTGATTGGAATTTATCCCGATCACGTTATTGGGGTGTTGCACTGCCCATTTGGAGTACCGAAGACAGAACGGAACAGATTTGTATTGGTTCGGCCAGAGAACTAAAAACTGAGATAGAAAAAGCAATTAAGGCCGGATTTATGACTGAAAGTCCTTTGGCTGATTTTAATCCTGATGATTTTTCGGACGAGAATTACGAAACTTTTGATTTTCACCGACCTTATGTTGATGAAATTATATTGGTTTCTAAATCAGGCCAGAAAATGATTCGAGAGGCTGACTTAATTGATGTTTGGTTCGATTCGGGATCGATGCCTTATGCACAATTTCATTTTCCTTTCGAAAATATGGAAGAATTTGAATCAAGCTTCCCTGCAGATTTTATTGCTGAAGGAGTAGATCAAACACGAGGTTGGTTCTTTACCTTGCATGCCATCGCCGTGATGTTGTTCGATTCTGTTTCTTTTAAAACCTGTGTATCGAATGGCTTGGTTTTAGACAAAAGCGGAAACAAAATGTCTAAACGATTGAACAATGCAGTTGAACCTTTTGAGACCATTGAAAAATACGGTGCCGATGCGCTTCGCTGGTATATGATTACCAATGCCCAACCTTGGGATAATTTAAAATTTGACCTTGATGGAATTGGTGAAGTTACCCGAAAATTTTTCGGAACCCTTTATAATACCTATTCTTTCTTCGCGCTTTATGCGAATATCGATGGATTCTCTTTCAAAGAAGATTCTATCCCAAATAATGAACGACCGGAGATTGATCGATGGATTCTTTCAGAACTGAATACCCTGATCAAGAATGTTGATGATGCTTACAATGAATATGAACCGACCAGAGCAGGGCGCGCCATTCAGGAGTTTGTAGATGCACACCTAAGCAATTGGTATGTGCGACTTTCGAGAAGGAGATTCTGGAAAGGCAGCTATTCGCACGATAAAATTTCGGCCTATCAAACACTTTATACCTGTTTGGAAACCATCGCTCAAATCGCTTCGCCAATCGCACCATTTTACATGGATCGGTTGTTTATCGACTTAAATGAAATTAGTGGTCGGGTTGATACTAACTCTGTCCATTTAACTGATTTTATTGCTGCCGATGAAAGCATGATTGATAAAGATTTAGAAGAGCGAATGCAATTAGCTCAAAATATTTCTTCAATGATACTTTCTTTAAGAAAGAAAACAAATATCAGGGTTCGTCAGCCGCTGAACAGAATCATGGTTCCTGTTTTAAACAAGAGCTTTAAAAAGAAAGTTGAAGCTGTAAAGGAACTAATACTCTCAGAAGTTAACGTTAAAGAAATCGAATATTTAACTGATGTTTCAGGTATTTTGGTTAAAAAAGTGAAGCCTAATTTTAAGACACTTGGACCTAAATATGGTAAAATGATGAAACAAATTGCCGGTGCAATTAATCAGTTTAACCAAGCCGATATTACGACCATTGAGAACGATAAAAAATATTTACTCAAATTCAATGATCAGGAGATTGAAATTGAAATAACTGATGTAGAAATTATTACAGAAGATATTCCGGGATGGGTCGTAACTAATTTGGACAACTTAACGGTAGCTCTAGATATTTCAATCACCCCTGAATTAAAGAAGGAAGGGATTGCAAGAGAACTGATTAACCGCATCCAAAACTATCGAAAAGACCAGAAATTTGAGGTAACTGATCGCATTAAAATCGAACTATTAAGAAACAATGAAATTGATGAAGCAGTTATTGACAATAATTCATATATTTGTTCTGAAACGCTGGCTGAATCATTAACTTTAGTCAATGATTTAAACGGTAATGAAGCCTTACTTGTTGAACTTACCGACGACATTCAGACCCGAATTAAAATTGTTAAGGTAATTTAACCTGAATAAGATAAATCGGTTTTATTAAAATATTAGACCATGGAAAAGAATACTGCAAAAGATGACGCGAAGAAAACAAGATTTTCTGATGAAGAGCTAGTCGAATTCAAAGAATTAATACTGGCTAAGCTAGAGAAGGCCACTAAGGACTTAGAGTTACTTACAGAAGCTTACACCAATAAAGGTGATCATGGTACAGATGACACATCTCCTACTTTTAAAGTACTTGAAGAAGGACATAACGTGCTATCCAAAGAAGAAAACAGCCGACTTGCAGCCCGACAGCAAAAATTCATTAATAATCTTGAAAATGCTTTAATTCGCATTGAGAACAAAACTTACGGCATTTGCCGGGTTACCGGAAAATTAATAGCTAAAGAAAGACTGCGAAGTGTTCCTCATGCAACTTTAAGCATGGACGCAAAACTAAATCAAAATAAATAAAATATTTTAAATACCATGTGAGAAGTAATCAGGCGAGTAATGATTACTTCTTTTCATTTTCAATCAATAATACCTTGAAAAAAGTTCTACTCATTGTCATTCCAATTATTTTAATTGACCAAGCTTTAAAAATCTGGATAAAAACCAGCATGCACCTAGGTGAAGAATTTAATCTTTTCGGAAACTGGGGGATCATTCATTTTATCGAAAACAATGGAATGGCTTTTGGGATGGAGTTTGCCGGAGAAACTGGTAAAGTTATTCTCACGCTTTTTAGAATTATAGCTGTAGCTGCCCTTGCCTGGTACATTAATAAATTAGTTAAACGGAAAGCAAACTTTGGACTAATTTTAAGCTTTTCATTAATCTTTACTGGTGCTTTGGGAAATATTATTGACAGTGTGTTTTATGGAATTTTATTTTCTGAGTCAACTTTTTTCCAGGTTGCTTCATTTATGCCAGAGGGAGGAGGATATGCTAACCTGCTGCATGGTAAAGTTGTTGATATGTTCTACTTTCCAATCATTGAAAGTTATTATCCCGATTGGGTCCCATTTTTAGGTGGGAAAGATTTTATTTTCTTCAGGCCTGTATTTAATATTGCTGATTCCACAATCACTATTGGAGTTGCAATCCTAATTCTTTTTCAACGAAAATTTTTATCTAAGGGATTAAGACATGAAGAAAAGGAAATAGAAGAAAATCAAGCAATAAACCTATAAAAAATACCGAATTTTCTATTCAAACTAAATTTACTTTTTTATCTTTGACCCAAATTTAATTTACGAATAATGGAGAAAAAAAGTGTAGGTAAAATATCTCAAGTTATTGGACCTGTAATCGATGTTACTTTTGGCCAGGATGAGGCATTACCGAATATCTACGATGCCCTTGAAGTCAAAAATAAAAACGGAGATATCATTGTTTTAGAAGCTCAGCAAGATACCGGTGAAAATACAATTCGTACGGTAGCTATGGACTCAACCGATGGTTTAAGTCGGGGAATGGAAGTTATCGGAACAGGAATTCCAATTTCAATGCCTATCGGAGATAAAATTAACGGACGGGTTTTTAACGTGATTGGTGAGCCTATTGATGGATTAGGTGCAGTTTCAAAAGAAGAGACCTACCCAATACACAACGATCCTCCTAAATTCGAAAACCTTACCACTCAGCAAGAAGTTTTATATACCGGTATTAAAGTTATTGATTTAATTGAACCTTACTCGAAAGGTGGTAAAATTGGATTATTTGGAGGTGCAGGTGTAGGTAAAACAGTTGTAATTCAGGAGCTTATAAACAATATTGCTAAGCAGTATTCCGGATTTTCTGTATTTGCCGGTGTTGGCGAACGTACCCGTGAAGGAAATGACCTTTTACGAGAAATGATTGAATCAGGCCTCGTAAAATATGGTGATGAATTCAAGAAGAGTATGGAAGAAGGTGGATGGGACCTTTCAAAAGTTGACGAAAAAGAATTAAAGAAATCTTTATTGACCATGGTTTTTGGCCAAATGAATGAACCTCCCGGAGCCCGTGCAAGAGTCGCTTTATCCGGATTAACATTAGCCGAATATTACCGAGATGGTGATGAAAAATCTGGTGGTCGTGATATTTTATTTTTTATCGATAATATTTTCCGTTTTACACAGGCTGGATCGGAGGTTTCTGCCTTACTTGGTCGTATGCCTTCGGCAGTTGGTTACCAACCTACATTGGCTACTGAAATGGGAATTATGCAGGAAAGAATTACTTCTACAAAACGGGGATCGATTACATCGGTTCAGGCAGTTTATGTACCTGCAGATGACTTAACTGACCCTGCCCCTGCAACCACTTTTGCACACCTCGATGCAACGACTGTATTGAGTCGTAAAATTTCGGAGCTTGGAATTTACCCGGCGGTTGATCCATTGGATTCAACTTCACGAATTCTTTCTCCTGATGTAGTTGGTGATGAGCACTATAATACTGCACAACGCGTAAAAGAAACCCTTCAACGATATAAAGAACTTCAGGATATCATCGCCATTTTGGGGATGGATGAACTTTCGGAAGAAGATAAATTGGTTGTACATCGTGCCCGTCGTGTTCAGCGGTTTTTATCTCAACCTTTCCATGTTGCTGAGCAATTTACAGGAGTTCCTGGAGTTGTCGTTTCTATCGAAGATACCATTAAAGGTTTTAACATGATTATGGATGGGGAAGTTGACGAATATCCTGAAGCTGCATTTAATATGGTAGGAACCATTGAAGAAGCCATTGAAAAAGGCAAAAAATTACTTGCCGAAAGTAATTAATACACATTATGAATATTGAGATTATAACACCCGATAAAACCATCTTTACAGGAACAGCCTCTTTGGTTCAGTTACCCGGAATTGATGGATTATTTGAAATTTTAAATAATCACGCTCCATTAATTTCTGCTCTTAAAAAAGGCAGGGTTAAAATCAAAAACGATAAAGACCAAATTGAATTTTTTGAAATTAAGGGAGGGGTTGTTGAAGTGTTGAAAAATAAAATTCTTATTCTGGCTGAATAAATTGATTTTACCTAAAAAATAAAAAGCAAGCTAAATAGCTTGCTTTTTTTATGTCTTTAAATTTTCTTTATTTAGGATTGTAAGCCCATTTAAGCAAAACAGAGCCCCAGGTAAATCCTCCTCCAAAAGCTGATAAAACGAGATTGTCTCCTTTTTTAAGCTGATTCTCCCATTCCCATAAACAAAGTGGGATTGTAGCTGAAGTTGTATTTCCGTAGCGTTCAATATTAATCATTACCTGCTCTTTCTTAATCCCCATTCTTCGAGCTGTAGCATCAATAATTCGTAGGTTGGCTTGGTGAGGAACCAGGTAAGCAATATCTTCAGATTTTAATTTATTTTGCTTCATTATTTCAACCGAAACATCGGCCATTTTAGATACCGCATGCTTAAATACATGTTGGCCTTCCTGGTAAATAAAATGCTCGCGTGCATCCACTGTTTTGTGTGAAGCAGGTTTTACCGAACCACCTGCTTTTTGGTGTAAATGCTCCATTCCAAATCCATCGGATTGTAGGATCGTATCCATCACTCCCACCTCTTCTTCGGTTGGTTCTAAAAGTACTGCAGTTCCTGCATCACCAAACAAAATACAGGTGGTACGATCGGTATAATCAACGATGGATGACATTTTATCTGCACCAACAATAATTACCTTTTTATGAGTTCCCGATTCTATAAATTTTGAAGCCGTTGTAAGGGCATAAATAAAACTTGAGCAGGCCGCATTCAAATCAAAACTAAACGCATTTTTTATTCCACATTTATGGCTGATGATATTGGCGGTTGCAGGAAACTGCATATCGGGCGTAACGGTTGCACAAATTAATAAATCAATTTCTTCTGGCGAGGTTCCTGTTTTTTTTAATAATTCTTTTACGGCAGGTGCAGCTAAATCCGATGTTCCTAAACCTTCTCCTTTTAAAATCCTTCTTTCTTTAACACCTGTACGGGTCATGATCCATTCATCAGTAGTATCAACCATTGACGCTAAAATATCATTTGTAAGTTTAAATTCAGGAACCCAACCTTGCACGCCGGTAATGGCAGCTCTAAGTTTTATCATGAGAATAATTTAATTTTAAAAAAAATCAAAAATAGCAAATTTTACTTATTCAGAGTTTGAGTGATTTTTTCGAATAAATCAGCATAAGAAATTTCTTTGGAGAGCAATAACATATTTTTTATAGCCTTAGGGCTGGAAATACCATGACCAACTACCACTGAAGCATTAATTCCTAAAACAGGGCTTCCACCGGTATTTTCATAATTAAATCTTTGAATATAATCATCTAAGAGTCCACGCTTAATTAAAACACGGTACATCGACTCCATTTGTTTTAAAACAACATTTCCGGTAAATCCATCACATACAATCACATCTGCCTTATCATTTAATAAGTCACGCCCCTCAACATTTCCAATAAAATTGAAATCGCTGGTACCCTTCATCAGTTGGTGTGCAGATTGCACTAACAGATTTCCTTTTTCTTCCTCTTCACCAATATTTAGTAGGCCCACTTTAGGGTTTTTGATATCATGCACAAATTCCGCATAAATAGAGCCTAAAATTCCAAATTGATACATCACATCCGGTTTGGGATCCGGATTTGTTCCAATATCTAAAAGAATGGTAATCCCACCATTTTGCTTGGGGAGAATGGCTGCACCACAAGGGCGAATTACGCCTGGAATTGGCTTTAAAGAATAGGTTGCCCCAACCACCATGGCACCGCTATTTCCGGCACCCGAAAAAGCATCAATTTCTTTATTTTTTAAAAGGCGAAAACCGATGTTAATACCCGACTCCGGTTTTGTTTTAAAAGCCTTTAAAGGATGCTCCCCCATGCTGATATTTTGGGCCGCATGAATTATTTCAAATTCTTCAGGATTAGCTTGCTCCTTTTTAAGCTGGGCGTAAATTGCTTTTTCGTCTCCGATTAAAACGATTTGGTCAGATGTTCCGAGTTCTTTATTAGCCATGATTGCCCCAGCTATTGTAGCTTCTGGTGCATAATCACCACCCATTACATCTAATCCTATTCTCATCTAATAAATTTTGAAGAATTACTGAAGGAAGATTTCCTAAACTATTTCTGCTTTCTCAATTGCTAATTTTCCTTTATAATAACCACATTCTGAACAAACACGGTGATATAAAACAGAAGCTCCACAGTTTGAACAAGTAGCAATAGTAGGCGCTACAGCTTTGTAATGTGTTCTTCTTTTATCTCTTCTTTGTTTTGAAATTTTACGTTTTGGATGTGCCATTTTAGTATTTATTTTATGCTGTTAATTTTTCTTTAATTTTTTTAAAGCATCCCACCGGGGATCATCTTGTTTTTCACTGAATGATAACTCGTCAAGCTTTTTTAACATTTCCTTATTACAAGTAGAATTTCCTAAATCATCATCCGGATGAATTCTTTGTATCGGAAGCATTAAAAAAATGTATTCATATATATAAGGTGCCAGATTTATTTCACTGTCAGTTCTTGGAATCACAATCATTTCACCATCTTCCTCAACAAATTGATCACCAAATTGAACAATCAATTGTTGATCTCCTTTTATCGGATAATCAAAATTATCGGTGCATCGATCACATTGTACCTCCACATTTCCTTCGATAGAAAATGATAAAATAAGCATGGTTTCCTGCTTATCAAAATCCAACTTCACACTTACACTTCCATTCCTTATTTCTGAATACGCTATCTCTTCAAAGAACAACTGATTAACATCAAAATCGAATTCATGATTTCCGATGCTTAATCCTTCAAAAGGAATAATAAAATCCTTTAAATAACTCACTTCAAGCCTTTTTTATTTCGGCCTGCAAAATTATATATTAATATTGTGAATAACAAATATATATTGGTCGTAACTTTTAATTCACAACAATACCTAATTAAGCTTGTAAAATAAGGTATTTTGCTAAGATTTTACTTAAATGCCTTTTCCAATAATCCATCTTCGCCAAGTTTCATTCGGTTGAAGTATACTGGAACTTCCTTACCTAAAAGTTTGTCAACGTATAATTTAGCCAAATACTGACCAAGCATAAATCCTTGCCCCCTTAAACCAACGAATAACCCTAGCTCCGGATCAATAACCATTTTAGGTTCAACATAATAACCCGCCCAAATGGCCTGGAAACAAACTGATGATAATTCAGGAATCCAATCGGTAAATACTTCCGAAGCAATTTCAACAAATTCTTTGGAATTAAATCGAACATCTTTATCCACTTCCATCGCTTCAATTCCTGGTGAAGCACAACCAATAATCTGACCTGTTTCGGCCAATTGCTGACCATAAACAGCTGTAAATCCTTTGTAATTTCTACGATCGATAATCATTGGCAAAGGCGCATTGTTATGCCCCATCATAGGTAATCGTCGGGTTATAAATGCCTGATGTTTTACAGGATAAATTCCGGTTGAAATACCTAATTGTTTGGCATATTTTTCACCGTCAGGGCCTAAAGCATTAATGAATACCTCTGTTTCATATTCAACATACTCCTTGTTATGATCCTGCACTAAAACGGTATAAATATTCCCGATTTTACTTACATTAATAAGCTTACAATCTTCTTTTACCTCTCCACCTTTTTCAATGCCGATTTGACGTATGAGATCAATAACACGGCCAGGAGTTGCTTGCCAGCAATTATGAGTTATTAAAGCTGATTGATATTTATTTAGGTTAGGATTTATATATGGAGAAATTCGATCTTTAAAATCTTTAGGATTGATCATTTCTGCATCTGACCATGCCATAGAAGCTTCAAGTGCCTTGTACATGGTTTCATCGTGAGCAAAGGTTACATAATTGATCGGTAAGAAGTCGATATTTTTAATTTTTTGTAACTCCTTGAAAATCTCAAGATTGTGTGTTGCAATATCCGAAAGTTCAGGAACACTGAAATTAGGACGTCCTCCAGCTATGTTTCTCCATGAGGCACCACGACCATAATTTATGAGTAAAGGCTTCTGGCCTCCTTCAGCTAAATATCGGAATAATGCACTACCACCAATACCACCCCCGGCAATTAAGGCTTTTACTTTTGTTTTTTTAATCTTTTTTTCATTATTGTAAACAATAACTTCTTCTTTTAAATTATTCGGGTAAAGTTCACCTAAAGTAACCTGATTTGAGAGTGGCCCGCGTGGTGTTGCATCTCCAACAATACTTATACCATATTTTCTAATACTCTGTTTTAGACGAGGAATACAACGCTTACCGCGGCATGCTCCCATTCCTAATCGGGTAGTATGTTTAATCTCATCAACAGAAATAAACTTACGATCGCCAACCACATTTAAAATCTCTTCCATCGTAACATCATCACAATGACAAACATAAGTTTCAGATTCGATAGCTTCTGAATCTTTGGTTTTAACTTCTTCAGGATAATTTTCTTTAACGATAAACCCGCGAACTTCTGTTAAATCTTTACCTTTTAAATCAATAGATTTTACTCTTGCAATATTTGTCTTGTTTGGTTTTTTCAGGATTTTTTCAATAATTCCTTCACCAAGTTTTTCACCTTCATTATTTACCAAAAATACTTCTTCACCTTCATTTGCTTCATATTCGATAGGTAAAAACAGCCAATCTTTTTTCAGATTATAACCAAAAATTGCCAATCCCGGACATTGATAAACGCATTGCATACAACCTATACATTTATCAAAATCAATATCTGGGCAGGTGCTGGTAGAGGTTTTCGTAATGGCACCGTGAGGACATGAAAACTCACATGGGTTGCACGCAAAACCATATAAACAATCAATGAGCACGAAAGGCTTTTCTTCCAAACGTTCTTCTGATGGGAAATGAGGTTGTTCCAAAATCCGAACGGGGTGTTGTTGCGAATCGATATATTCTTTTGAAAGACTTAAAAATTCATCATAATTAAATCGGGCATTCATTGATTGAAGAATTTCAAACGCAACTTGTTTTCCTTTTAAAACGGCACTAGTTCCTTCGCCAATTCTGATGGCATCACCGGCACCATAACAAGCTCTTCCGAATATTTCATTTCCCTTAATCAATAACTGATCATCAGGAACCAATCCTGTACAAATATTTATGGCATCAATACCATCAATAATTTGCTCAGTCCCCGGAATTGGAACAAAATTTTCGCAATCGGCAATAACAGCCCCTTTTATTCCGGTATGATCTTCGTTTGGAATGGCCTTAATCAATATTTTTGAAAGCATTACCGGAATTCCTAATCTACGAACTCGGTTTGCCTGAACCGGAAAACCACCTTCGTTTGGCTGTGCTTCAATAATAGCTTTAACTTTTGCACCACCTTGCATTAACTGATAAGAAGTGAGATAACCAATATTACCTGCTCCAACAGTAAGTACATTTTTACCCAAAAGTGTTAATTCGCTGTTCATCATTTTTTGAACAACAGCAGCTGTATACACTCCCGGTAAATCATCATTTTCGAATGTTGGCATAAATGGAACAGCTCCGGTTGCTATAACTAAATGATCAGCATCTACATAAAATATTTCTTCGGTGGTAATATTTTTAACAGCAATTCTTTTCCCCTCCAAAATGTCCCATACCGTTGAATCTAGAAATATGCCATCTAATTTTTCGCCAGCGAGTGTTTCAGCGATGTCAAATCCACGCATTCCACCAAATTTTTTCTCCTTCTCAAAAAAGAAAAATTGATGGGTTTGCATTAAAAACTGCCCCCCTATTTTGTCATTATTATCAATGACAATATTTTCAATATTATGCTTATTTAATTCTTCACGGGCAGCCAATCCTGCAGGTCCTGCACCAATAATTACAACAGTAGTTTTAAAAACTTTTGTCGCTTCTCTTTTATTATAGTTGGCCTGTTTAGGTTTGAAGTCGTGTGGAACTTCTTTAACTTCCTTAACATCATCTACTTTGGTTATACAAATTCGCTTTATTTGTCCATCAACTAACATTTCGCAGGCACCACATTTACCAATACCGCATTCCAAACTACGTTCTCTATTTTGTAAACTGTGGCTGTGAACCGGGTAACCTGCTTGATGGAGTGCTGCGGCAATAGTGAACCCTTTATCTCCTGTTATTTCTTTTCCCTCAAAAATAAAATTTACTTTTTCGCAATCTTTTACCTCTATAATAGGGTGCTTCGTTATTTTATACATATTGCTGAATATTAAACAATTTGATCTACTGTGAAAAATTTAACAAGCAAAGTTAATTTTTATGATCGACGATTTTACAACATGAATAAAAAAATAGCTAATTTTTACTTAATCAAAATAAGAATGCATATTTTTGTATCGGTTTAGAAGCAAATTACTAATTAAAAAATAAAACCATGATTAATAAACTGATTGCCGCAATTTTACCTTATATGCCTAAAAGTTTTGTATGGCTTTTTTCAAAACGATATATTGCCGGAAAAACAATTGAGGATGCCATCAATGAATCGAAAAAGCTGAATAGCGAAGGAATCATGGTTACCATTGATTTGCTGGGAGAATTCATAACTAAACTTGAACAAGCAGAAGAAAACACCAACACCTATCTGGAAATTATTGAAACCGTTGAAAAACATGACATAAATGGGAACTACTCATTAAAACCCACCATGTTTGGTTTGCTACTCGACAAAGAAATTTGTTATCAGCACATTCGTAAAATTGTCGCAAAGGCTGCCAGTTATAATAATTTTGTTCGGGTAGATATGGAAGATTCGCAATGCGTAGATTTAGAGTTAGAAATATTCAGAAAGCTTAAAGTAGAATTTCCGAAAAATGTTGGTTTGGTTTTCCAGGCATATTTAAAACGTACACTAGATGATATTAAGGGTCTTCAAGATTTAAATTCTGAAGAAACACCTATTAATTATCGCCTCTGCAAAGGAATTTATGTTGAACCAGCAGAAATTGCTTATAAAAAATATGAAGAAATCAATGAGCATTTTCTAAAGGACCTGGAATATATGTTTCAAAATAAAATATATCCGGGTATTGCAACACATGATAAACCACTGGTTGAAGGAGCTTATAAATTGATTGAAAAATATAATGTACCAAAGCATATGTACGAATTTCAAATGCTTTATGGTGTAACCCCGGAATTAAGAACCTCAATTGTTGAAAATAAGCACCCCATGCGTGTTTATATTCCTTACGGAAAGGATTGGTTTGCTTACTCAACCCGCCGCTTAAAAGAGAATCCCAAAATGGCTTTTCTAATAATTAAAGCATTGTTTTTTAGAGGATAAGACTCATTTACTGTTAAAATAAGTTAAACTAAAAACTGTTAATTTATTGAAAATTAGAGGTTTTACGGAAAAATATCGCATCACAACCTTAGCAATTCGTTGAATAATTAGCAAATTATTCGTAATTTTGCGTTTTCAAAAACCGATGACTATGCAAAAAGCAAGGGTTTTATTTATTGCCCAAGAGATTTCTCCATATCTCAAAGAAACACCAATGGGGAAAATATGTCGTTCTTTACCTCAAGGAATTCAAGAACGTGGCAAAGAAATCAGAACATTTATGCCACGTTACGGATTAATCAACGAGCGTCGAAATCAATTGCATGAAGTAATCCGACTTTCTGGAATGAATTTAATCATTGACGATGCTGATCATCCTTTAATTATTAAAGTTGCTTCTATTCAGCAAGCACGTATGCAAATATACTTCATTGATAATGAAGACTATTTTCATCGAAAATTTACCATCAGAAACAAAAGCAATAAATTTTACGATGATAACGATGAAAGAGCCATTTTCTTCACACGAGGGGTACTGGAAACCGTTAAAAAGCTTGGCTGGGCACCTGATGTAATACATTGTCATGGCTGGATAAGTAGCCTGACCCCATTATATCTGAAAAAAGCTTTTATTGATAATCCACTATTTAGTGATTCGAAAGTTATTACCTCACTCTATGATGACGATTTTGCTGAAAAACTAAATAAAAACTTTGCAAAAAAAATAATGCTTGAAGGTATAAGTGAAGACGATCTTAAGCATTACAAAGAAGGAAATTATATAAACTTAATGAAGGCAGCCATTGATTTTTCAGATGCCCTGATTATTGGTAGTGAGAAAATTAATGAAGAGGTTGAAGTATATTTAAAAGATTCTGGAAAACCATTCTTAGAATATCATCCTGAAGAAACCTATGTTGATGCATATAATAAGTTCTATGACAGTCTTATTGAAGATCAATCATCATAGTAATTAAAATTATTAATTTAAAAAAGAGCGTAAATTGAAAATATTGGATGGCGCATGGAAACTTTTCATGCTTGTATTACTATCGGCTGGAATTTATTTAACCGCCTGCACAAAGAAAGCTCAATTAATTGGTTTAGGAATTCGTCCAACCGCAGATATTGAAGTTTCATCAAATGACACCTCATCAATTTTAGCACATTCCGTTCTTCAAGAACCACTTGCTACTACTAATTATGGTCGCATTTTACTAGGAAGTATCATAGATCCCATATTCGGGAAAACAACTGCAAATTACTACTCTCAACTCCGTTTGCGAGAAAGTGTTATTGCTATTGACTTTGGTGAGAATGCGGTTGCAGAATCTCTTGTCCTATCGCTTGCTTATAACGGTTATTATGGCGATACCACTACTTTTCAAACACTCAGGGTTTATGAGTTGAATGAAAAAATGAATTCTGATAGTGGTTTTTTCTATTACTCAAATGATGAAATTTCTCATTATGCAACAGAAATTGGACGTACTAC
This sequence comes from Bacteroidales bacterium, assembly GCA_963675215.1. Lineage (GTDB taxonomy): Bacteria > Bacteroidota > Bacteroidia > Bacteroidales. The sequence continues at coordinate 822,626 of OY775914.1, read as the reverse complement.
ATTTCAGCCTAAACCCAACACACCTATTTATCTTGAGGACAGTCTTTTAGCCGGGCCATATTTCAGTATCAACTTAATGGAATTGACCAATGAGTTTGGCGAAAAAATAATCGCAACACCCACCGATATTTTGCAAAGCAATGAAAAATTTGCTGATTATATAAATGGATTTTGTATCATATCTGATCCGGTTAATGAAGGAGGTTCTTTGGTTTATGTTGATATCGTTTCTACATATAGTAACCTAACTTTATATTATAGCAATGATTCTGCCAGTAACATCAAATATTCCATGGCACTTTATGATTCAACAACACGTTTTAACCAATACGATCATAATAATTATTTAGATGCATCTCCTGAGTTTAAAGCACAAGTACTGGAGGGGGATTCTTTGCTGGCACAAGATCAAGTCTATGTACAATCACTCGGTGGCGTAATTACAAAAATCAAATTCCCTTTTATAAAAAGCTTAAAAGGAATAGGAAAAATAGCAATTAATAGTGCTGAACTAACCCTAAAGGGCACAGCCGAAACAGAGGGAACCACTGCACCTGAGCGCCTTACGCTTTTACAAATAAATGCCGATGGAACTTCTTCAGATGGTATTATTGATTTCTATGAAGGGGATGACTATTTTGGTGGTTATCATGATACAATTAATAATGAGTATAAATTTCAAATAGCACGCTATATTCAACAATTACTTTCTGAAGACGTTACAGATTATGGAATAGCTTTAAAAATTTATGGAAGTTTCACTAATGGGGGGCAATATATTTTGAATGGGACCAACCCTTCTTTACCAACCCCTTACTCTGATCGCATTAAATTAAAAGTAACTTATACCATCATTGAGTAAATATAAAAATATACCCGTTTTTTGGCATCTTTTTTATTGCTTTAAAATTAATAAAATATCTCTTTGTTATGTGTGGAATAGTAGGATATATTGGACATAAGGCAGCCTGCCCAATTTTATTAAAAGGATTAAAAAGACTTGAATACAGAGGCTACGACAGTGCTGGTATAGCTTTATTAAACGGTGGACTCCATGTTTATAAAAGCAAAGGCAAAGTTGCAGATCTTGAATCATCACTATCAGATAAAAATATTGAAGGAACAGTTGGGATTGCGCATACCAGATGGGCAACACACGGCGAACCTAACGATCAAAATGCACATCCGCATTATTCGGAAAGTAAAAACATCGCTATTATTCATAATGGAATTATTGAAAACTATAATTCGCTTAAAGCCGAGTTGGTAAATCGAGGTTATCAATTCAACAGTGATACTGATACAGAGGTATTGGTTTACCTAATTGAAGATATTCAGAAATACGAAAATGTTGGTTTGTTTGAAGCAACACGTATTGCTTTAAATCAAGTTATTGGTGCATACGCCATTGTTTTGATTTCTAAATCAGAACCTGATATTTTAGTAGCAGCACGTAAAGGCAGTCCATTAGTAATTGGTATAGGCGAAGATGATTTCTACATCGCTTCTGATGCCTCTCCAATCATAGAATATACACGACAGGTGGTTTATCTTGAAGAAGAAGAAATTGCATTAGTTGGATTAAACAACAGGCTTGAAATTAAAACCATCAAAAACGAGCGAAAGACTCCTTATATCCAAAAGCTCGAAATGAATCTCAGCGCCATCGAGAAAGGAGGATTTGAGCATTTTATGCTTAAAGAAATTTATGAACAACCTCGCTCAATAAGAGACAGCTTTAGAGGAAGATTAAGCCTTGATAAAGGTGTTGTATCCCTTGGAGGAATTAAAGACTTTGAACAAAAACTGGTTAATGCCAAGCGAATCATAATAATTGCTTGCGGAACATCCTGGCACGCCGGAATGGTTGGAGAATATTTATTTGAAGACCTGGCACGTGTTCCTGTAGAGGTTGAATATGCTTCAGAATTCAGATACAGGAATCCCGTTATTTATGAAGATGATATTGTTATCGCTATTTCTCAGTCGGGAGAAACTGCTGATACCCTTGCTGCAATTCAATTGGCAAAATCAAAAGGAGCAACCATACTGGGTATCTGTAATGTTGTTGGTTCATCCATAGCCAGAGAAACCCATGCTGGTTCGTTCACTCATGCCGGACCCGAAATAGGGGTTGCATCAACCAAAGCATTTACTGCCCAAGTTACTGTGCTGACCTTAATGGCACTAATGCTGGCGAACAAAAAAGGAACCATTGCTCAATCCAGATTTCAACGTCTTTTATTTGAGTTAAATTCAATCCCCGAAAAAGTTGAACAAGTATTAAAAACAAATACAAAAATTATTGAAATAGCTAATAAATTTAAGGATGTTAGAAACTTTTTATACTTAGGCAGAGGTTATAATTTCCCAGTTGCACTTGAAGGCGCACTTAAGTTAAAAGAGATATCCTACATTCATGCCGAAGGCTATCCTGCAGCAGAAATGAAACATGGACCTATCGCATTAATTGACCGGCAAATGCCAGTTGTTTTTATCGCGACAAACAGAGGTACTTACGAGAAGGTTCAGAGTAATATTATGGAAGTTAAAGCACGACAAGGTCAGGTAATTGCCATCGTGACCAAAGGTGATACACAGGTAAAGAAAATAGCTGATATAATAATTGAAATACCAGAGTGTGATGAACTATTAGTACCATTATTAGCTACAATTCCATTGCAACTTCTTTCGTATCATATTGCTGTTTTGAGGGGATGCAATGTAGATCAACCCAGAAATTTAGCTAAATCTGTAACGGTAGAATAAGGGGTGAATTTCAAAAAAATAGTAATGTAATTTTATTTTTTTTCCGATTCTAAATTAGATTCATCTATTCCTTCTTTTAAAGAAGTATCCTCATTTTTAATTTTCTTAGTTTCATCAGCTGCAGTATAAACATTTTCCTTAAATAGCTGAATTATTTTCTTCAGGTTTTTATCAGTAGAAAGTTTGGTGTTAGAATCAATGTTTATTAAAATATCCTGGATCGCATTAATCACCGCATTATTAGGAATTTGAATAAAACAATTTAAATCGCAATTCTCTTCATTCTGAAAAAGTTTTGTAAAAACTTGTCCTTTAATTTTAGAATTTCCAATAACACTAAACTTACCTGTACAAAAAATATTCCCTTCAAAGCTCCCACTAATAAGTAATTCTGAGCACACAATATCACCAACTACCTTCGACATTTCATCAATAATTACTTTCTCTGTTGAAAGCAAAGTACCGTAAAAATTACTTTCTATTCTGAATGATTTTTTTGTTTTAATGAATCCCTCAATAATGCTTTCTTCGGGAATTAAAATTGGATTTTGATTTTCGCCAGGTTTCATTTTTTTATTATTAGTGAGTTTAATACAATTTTACTATATATTTTTCTTTTAAACAAATAATTATGAATCATATATCTAAATCAACCATCTAAAATTTAAAGAAGCCCCTGATAAAGGAGCTCTATTAAATAAATTAAAAATGGTTAAAATCGATCGGCAACAGCCTTCCAATCTATTATTTTCCAGAAGTCTTCAACATAAGCAGGTCTTCTATTTTGTTTATCAAGATAATATGCATGTTCCCAAACATCACAAGTTAGAAGTGGAGTAAATCCTTGTTTCATTGGATTATTAGCATTTGACGTTTGAACAATTTGAAGCTTGTTTTCCTTATCTTTAACCAACCAGGCCCAACCCGACCCAAATAAGGTGGCACATGAAATAGAAAACTTTTCTTTAAATTCAACAAACGATCCAAAATTTTTGATGATTGCATTCAATAATTCTCCAGTAGGCTCTCCTCCTCCATTGGGACTTAAGCAATTCCAATAAAAGGTGTGATTCCAAACCTGGGCCGCATTATTAAAAATTCCTCCATCAGCTTTTAAAATAATTTCTTCTAAACTTGAATTTTCAAATTTAGTCCCAACAATCAATTTATTCAAATTATTTACATAGGTTAGGTGGTGTTTACCATAATGAAATTCAAGCGTTTGCTTCGAGATGCTTGGCTCAAGGGCGTCCATTGCAAATGGTAATTGTGGTAATTCAAATGACATGACTATTTGTTTTAGGTTAATAAATTAGGTTTATTTAGATGTTAGATAATGTTTGGCTTTCAGAAAAACCGTATCCATTTGATGGAAAACAGGGTAAAAAGCTTCATTATCTAGTATATTTCTTCCAATATAGGCCTTTATTAAAAGTTTCAACTTAATCTTTGATTCTTCAATTTCCGATTCTTTTCTATCCACTCCATTTGAATTTGCAAATGCAACAAAATCATCATACAGCCCATTTGTAATCTCAAATGAAGAATTAAAATCAATTGCATTTTTATACACTCCAAGTTCTTCCCGATGGGAATCGGTATAACTAAAAGCAAACCGATATGCCAATCCTCTATTAATTACAATATTATAAAATCCCGGATTGCTCATGTCGATTGGGACAAAAATATCTGGCATAATTCCTCCTCCACCATAAACAATTTTTCCGCCGGGTGTTTTAAACATCAACGAATCAACAAAATGGATACTATCTGCACTTTGCATTTCGCCATTTGTAAAACGTTGGTAAAATTCTTTGTAGTAGTCATCAAAATCTTCACCATAAGGTTTTTGAATTGACCTGCCGGTAGGTGTATAATACCTTGCTATGGTCATTCGCATGGCCGATCCGTCAGGAAAACTCAATTGTTCTTGCACTAAACCTTTGCCAAACGATCGTCTCCCGATGATAGATCCTCTATCGTTATCCTGAATAGCTCCCGCTAATATTTCACTTGCCGAAGCTGATCCTTCATCAATTAAAACGACCAAATCAATGCTTTCAAACATTCCATTTGCTCGCGCATATATTGAACTCTTAGGTCGATTATTGCCCTTGGTATAAACGATAAGTTTATCTTTTTCCAAAAAATCATCTGCAATTTCAACAGCTGGTTTAACATAGCCACCTGTATTTCCTCTTAAATCAAGAATTAATTTCTTTAAACCCTGTTTAATTAATTCTCGTCCTGCTTTTTTAAATTCAGTATAGGTAGTGGCTGAAAAGGTATTTAGTTTAATGAAGCCAACACTATCATTTACCATATAAGCAACATCTAAGCTATAAGTAGGGATTACGTTTCTAATAATATCGAAATCAATGAGTTCTGGAAAGCCACGACGAAAAACCGTAACTTTAACCGTAGTACCTTTTGGGCCCTTTAATAATCTCATGGCTCCATTACTACTAAGACCAACTCCGGCTATTAATGAATCGTTAACCTTAATAATTCTATCCCCATCGATAATTCCGGTTTTTTCTGATGGCCCTCCCGGGATTACACTAACAATAGCAATGGTATCTTCCAACACATTAAATTGCACACCAATGCCATGAAAAGAACCTTGTAAAGGGTCATTAACTGCATTAAAATCTTCCTCGCTAATATACGATGTGTGTGGATCAAGTTCTTCAAGAATTGATTTTATTGCTTTTGAGGTCAATTGAGTTCGGTCAACCGGATCAACATAATCATTCTCGATATAATTTAAGATATCGGCTAACTTATTATATTGACCGTTTGATTCTGAAGGCATCAAAGCTTGATCTAGCGTTAAGCCACCAGGAATAATGTTTTTTCCAATATAAATTCCTGCTATTAAAACAATTGCAAAAAGAATTGGGAGATAAATTATGGTATTTTTAAGAAAATTTTTCATCCGTAAATAATATTTATAAAATGGGTCGGATGGAACTCGCACAAGATATTTTCATCCATGTTTGTATTAAAAAACATCCTCTTTTCATATAACAAGAATAGTATAAAGATAAAAAAAGCGCTCAACTTAAAACTAAGAGAGCGCTTATTAAACTTTGTACCCGGAGCCGGGGTCGAACCGGCACGAGTGTTACCTCACTGGTGTTTGAGACCAACGCGTCTACCAATTCCGCCATCCGGGCATAAATGAAATTAGGTCGTCTCTGAAAGTGCAAAAATACTCAAAAAATCATATTATCCCCAGAAAATATTTTTAGTTTTTAAGTTTGTGGGTGATAATATTGCAAGATTAGTTTTTAAATCATAATTTTGCACCCGCTAACAAACCATTTATTTAACTAGAGGCCAACCATCATGAGTATTATATTTTCAGGAAGAAATTCAAAATACCTTAGCGAAAAAATAGCTGAAAGTTATGGGTGCAAACTAGGAAATTCATCATTAACGATTTTTGCTGATGGAGAGTTTCAGCCTTCTTATGAAGAAAATATCAGGGGCTTGGATGTTTATATCGTCCAGTCTACCCAACCTCCCATGGAAAATCTTTTTGAATTACTATTAATGGTTGATGCAGCGAGAAGGGCTTCTGCTAAAAGTATTGTAGCCGTAATTCCTTATTTTGGTTTTGCCCGACAAGATCGAAAAGACAAACCACGGGTGGCAATTGGATCCAAACTTGTCGCCAACTTATTAACTGCCGCAGGTGTTAGCCGAATTATTACGATCGATTTGCATGCCGATCAAATCCAGGGATTTTTTGATGTGCCTGTTGATCATTTATACGCCTCCAGTATATTTACGAACTACCTTAAAAGTTTAAAATTACCTAACCTGACCATGGCTTCCCCCGATACTGGCGGGACCAGAAGAGCTGCAGCTTATGCCAAAGCATTAGATACCGACTTTGTTATTTGTTACAAAACAAGGGCAAAGCCTAACGAAATTGCTAAAATGTCGTTAATTGGTGAGGTAAAAGGGAAAGATATAGTTATTGTTGATGACATCATCGATACGGCCGGAACCATTACCAAGGCTGCTGAATTAATGATGGCACACGGGGCTGCCAGTGTACGTGCATTTTGTACACATCCGGTATTCTCCGGTCAGGCTTATGATCGCCTAACCAATTCTTTATTTAGTGAGATTGTGGTTACCGACACCATACCTCTTAAAAAAGATCACGAAAAATTTACGGTATTATCAACCGCCGAGTTATTTGCAGAAGTTATCAAACGACTGGAAAACAAAGAGTCGATAAGTTCACTATTTAAATTTTAATAAATTAAATTATCAAATTATGAAAACAGTATCAATGAGCGGTTCTCTTCGCGAGAACGTAGGGAAAAAAGATGCTAAAAAACACAGAAAAGAGGGTAAAGTTCCTTGTGTGATTTATGGCGGAAAAGAACAAATTCATTTCTTCACAGAGGAAAAGAATTTTAAAGGAATTGTATTCACTCCGAATGTGTATCTCATCGAATTAAAAATTGATGATAAAACTTATACTACCATTCTTAAAGATATTCAATATCATCCGGTACATGATAATATTTTGCATGCCGATTTTCTTGAATTGTCTGCAGACAAACCTGTTAACATAGCTATTCCTATTACATTATCAGGGACAGCACCTGGTATAATTACAGGTGGTAGATTGATTAAAAAAATCAGGAAAATTAAGGTTAGTGCTTTGGTTGAGGATCTTCCTGATCAGTTAGTTATCGATATTTCGAAATTAAAAATCGGTGATTCAATCTTGGTTTCTGATGTTAAAGATGATAAATTAACTTTCCTTGAAAATCCAAATTCAATGATTGTTGGTGTATTTACAGCACGTACTGTTGTTGAAGAAACAGAAGAAGACGAAGAAGAGGGTGAAGAAGGCGAAGAAGGAGCAGAAGGAGATTCAACAGAAGAAAAAGCTGCTGAATAGCAAACTAATAAAATTCAACAAAATGGGTGTAAGGTTTTTTCTAACTTTACACCCATATTTTTTTGCTTAAAATGAAATATTTAATAGTTGGATTAGGAAACATAGGGGATGAGTATTTAAATACCCGTCACAATATCGGTTTTATTATTCTTGACGCACTTGCGCAAGAAGCAGGAGTGAAATTTGAACCTAGACGCTTGGCATCTATTGCAAAAATAAAACATCGTGGACGTACACTTGTATTGGCAAAACCATCTACCTATATGAATTTAAGTGGAAAGGCTGTAAAATATTGGTTAAATCAGGAAAAAATTCCAATTGAAAACTCTTTAAGTATTCTGGATGATATCGCACTTCCTCTCGGTAGTTTAAGAATGAAAAGTAAAGGAGGAGATGGCAGTCATAATGGATTAAGCAGTATTATCGAACATCTTGGAACAACAGAATTTCCAAGATTAAGAGTTGGAATTGGTGATGATTTTGCCCGTGGATATCAATCAGATTATGTTCTCGGAACATGGACCAAAGCCGAAGAGGAAATACTTATCCCTCGAATTAAAGTAGCTAAAGAAATTGTAAAGAGTTTTGCGAGTATTGGTATTGGGCTGACAATGACGAAATACAATAAAAAGTAAACCCATCATCACTTATCTTTCCTGTTCTCATATATATAACCATAAGATATGAACAACTTATTGGTTATAACATCTTTTTTACGCTAAATACACCATTTATAAATTCACTAACTTCCTTGTTTCATATTGGGATTTTTTTCCTAATATGAATAACCTATTTCCCACTAAACCACATATATATCGCAATATATCAGATGATTGAAAGTTTTTTATTCATGGTATAAAAATTGTGTTTTTTCACCTATATGTTTTTAAAATATGAAATATCTAAATTTATTTATCGTGCTTGTTTTGATGACATCTTTGTCTTCATGCAAAAAATTTAATACTGAAAATCCAGTCGAAACAAACAAAATGGAAACACTGAATGTTCCTTCTGGTTTTGATTGGTCAGGTAACGAAAGGATTGTTTTAACAGTTAATACACAAGGATTGAACAATGGAGCAACAATGGTTCTATATAAGCTAGATGGGAACATTATTGAGAAAAGGAGCATCCAAAATAACCAAGTTCAATTTGATATTCAGATACAGGAACCCAGCGATACCTTGCGTTTATATTCTCCACAATCTAAAAAGAGTTTATATTTTCAGGCCAGTCAAACTAATCTAAATTTTGGAACAAACGCACTAAAAAGCACCCACGCCGACTCAGAAGATTTCGTTCTAGATCTTGATGGATCACAGCAGGATTATATAAAAATAAACAATGGGAATTTAGGTGGAATTGTTACCGGCTTTCCATTTACTTTCAGCGCATGGTTTAAAACTTCCGGCCCATCAGCAGAAACAGATGATATGGTTTTAGTGAATATCGCTAATCCGAACTATGCGAGTAAATATTATGGATTATGTATTAGAAAGTATACAGATAGTTATAAACCGGTAATTGTAGCGAGAAATGGATCAAGTGAAAGAGTGAAAAGCTTTAATCAAAATGTTGCTGACGGAACCTGGCATCAAATTACTGGCGTATTTTACACTAATAATTCAAGAAAAATATATATAGATGGAGAATACAGAGGGGAAAGTACGAGTGAAGTTTTGTTCGATGAAGATGCAGTGATAAGTTCTTTTGGCAGATGGGATGATAGTACTCCAAGTGAATTTTTTAATGGTCAGATTGACAATGTGAGTATTTGGGATAAAGCTCTTTCCGATTCGGAAATAAAATCCTTTTATGATAAGCTACCCATTGGCAATGAAATTGGCCTGAAAGGACTCTGGAAATTTAATGAAGGCAATGGTACAAATATAAATAACTCAGCCGTTTCAGGCAATTACCAGGGAAGTAATAATGGTGCAAATTACATACTTATTTCCGATCCCATTGCCGATACCGATAGCGATGGAGTAAATGATGATGATGATGATTTTCCTTCTGATCCTGATCGTTCATATATCTCAATATATCCATCCGGAAATAATTATTATTACCATTTATTTGAAGACTTATGGCCAGGACTTGGTGATTATGATTTCAATGATGTTGTTTTAAAATCAAAAATTTCTACATATCAGAATGCACAAAATAAACTGGTTGGAGGCCGGGTACAAACTTCAGTTTACTGGATTGGTGGAGGAATTCCACGTGGTGTCGGAATGGAATGGTTTAAAGATAATGGTGGATCTACTCGACTGACATATTTGCCCGATAACACAGTAACTTTTAATGCTGTCACAAATGTAACTAGCGACCCATTGGTTTTCAATGCTGTTAAATTATTTGATGGTAATATTGTCGATAACCTTAACCAAAGTGTAGACTTTGAGTACTCATGGGATCATGTAATTGCTGGAAATTCTTTATGGGTACAAGTTTATATTTATAATGATAGAGATCATGAAATTCATATGTATGGTCATCCACCCACAAAAGCTCAGAATATGGCTTTGTTTGGAACACAACATGATCGATCAAAAACTGAATGGGATTGGACTCCCGGCTCGACTTTTAACTTCCCTGCCGGTTTTTATAAAACAAGTACAAATCTGCCTTGGGGACTTGAAATTGTGGCATCAGAATTCAGGGTTCCACTCGAAAAAACGGTGATCCTTGATGCTTATCCGATGTTTAAAGATTGGGCAGAATCAGGAGGAAGTATAAACCGCGACTGGTATAAACACCCCGACGAATCCAAAACATTTATTCCTAATAGATAATTATCTGCTAGTTTATAAAACAATACTAATAAAAAAACGACCTAATGGGTCGTTTTTTATTTTCTCAAATTATTTAAGAAATTAAATCCCTTTAATTTTTTTATCAACCACTTCCGAAATTTGTTCTATTGGAATTCGCTCTTGATTCATCGAATCGCGCTCCCGAATAGTCACTGTTTGGTCTTCTAAGGTTTGATGATCAACGGTAATGCAGTATGGTGTACCAATGGCATCATGTCGACGATAACGTCGGCCAATGGCATCTTTTTCTTCATACTGACACATATAATCAAACTTTAACGAATCCATTATTTCACGCGCTTTTTCAGGAAGCCCGTCTTTTTTCATTAAAGGTAAAATGGCCACTTTAACAGGAGCTAAAAGCGGTGGTATTTTCATTACAACTCGTTCCGATCCATCTTCAAGTTTTTCCTCAGTAAATGCATGACTTATAATAGCCAGGAAAGTTCGATCTACACCAATAGAAGTTTCTACTACGTAAGGAACATAACTATCATTGATCTCCGGATCGAAATATTGAAGTTTTTTACCGGAAAACTCCTGATGCGCACCTAAATCAAAATCAGTTCGTGAATGAATTCCTTCTAATTCTTTAAATCCAAACGGGAAATCAAATTCAATATCAGCAGCAGCATTGGCATAATGCGCTAATTTTTCATGGTCATGAAAGCGATATTTTTCAGCAGGAATTCCTAACGAAAGATGCCAATTCATGCGTGCCTCTTTCCAGTACTCATACCACTTTATTTCTTCACCCGGTTTCACAAAAAATTGCATTTCCATTTGTTCAAATTCTCGCATGCGGAAAATAAATTGGCGAGCTACAATTTCATTACGGAATGCTTTTCCAATCTGGGCAATGCCAAAAGGGATTTTCATTCTTCCGGTTTTTTGTACATTCAAATAATTAACAAAAATACCTTGCGCGGTTTCTGGTCTTAAAAAGATTTGATTAGAATCTTCACTTAAGGAACCAATTTGAGTGGAGAACATGAGATTAAACTGGCGTACATCAGTCCAATTTCGTGAACCTGAAACAGGACAGGCAATTTCTAAATCTTCAATTAATTTCTTGATTCCTGCCAAATCATCATTCTCCATGGCAGGATAAAGCCGATCTTTAATATTTTGAATTTTTTCAGCATTTGCTAAAACCCTAGGATTAGTTGCAACAAATTGAGCTTTGTCGAAACTTTCACCAAATCGCTTTTCAGCTTTGCTTACTTCTTTATCAATTTTTGCTTCAATTTTTTCCAAATAATCTTCAACCAATACATCAGCTCGATAGCGCTTTTTCGAATCTTTATTATCGATCATCGGATCGCTAAATGCATCAACGTGCCCGGAGGCTTTCCAAGTGGTTGGATGCATAAATATCGCAGAATCAAGCCCCACAATATTTTCGTGATATTGAACCATCGATTTCCACCAATAATCTTTAATGTTTTTTTTCAGTTCAGCTCCATTCTGACCATAGTCGTAAACCGCACTTAATCCATCGTAAATTTCACTCGATTGAAAAACAAAGCCATACTCCTTCGCATGGGCAATGATTTTTTTAAAAATATCCTCGTTTGCCATGCTGCAAAAATAGTTAATTAGTTAATTGGTTGATGAGCTAAATTGATTATTTGTTAAGTAGTAAATTGGTAAATGGTAAATAAATGAATTGAACAAAAGAGGACTAAGATATTTCTAAAGTATACCCGTAGAATATCGATCGAATTACTACTGAATGGCAATTGTATCACAATGACATGCTCTGACAATATTCAACATTCTTTCAAAACAAAAAAATCCCCAACCGAATAGGACAGGGATTTTAACTTCAAATATTTTGAATTCTAATTTAACTAGTTAATAAAATTGAGATCTTTATCTATAAACTGCGGTTTCATTTCTCCTCGTTTAAAATCAAGTTTATCGGCATTCGCCATTTTATAAATTGACATAAATAACAATTGCGCAATATCTTCGGAAATTTCCGGCGTAATATTAGTTATATTATCATAAGGGGTATGATAACGATAAGTTCCAGCTCCTCCGGCATTACCGTAGGTTCCCAGCGAAAGTACAGGAATTCCGTACCAATCAAAGAAAACCGCATCTTGTCGGGGTCGAGCCAAATTAGTTGAAAATCCTCCAATTAAATATCTATGGGTATAATTATTATTGGCCTCATCCAGATATGCAAAGAACTTTGGATAATTTTCTGCAAAACCACATGATATGCTATGACCAATTCCAACTCCATCCATATTAATAAAACCCGCAATATTATCTAATGAACCAATTGTTGGATTTTTCAGAAAATACTGAACCCCTTTTAAGGCAGCTTCTTCGGCACCTATGATAAAAAACACAACTGATCTTTTCATCTTGGTTTCAAGTTTTGACATGGCTTCAGCCACACCAAGCGTAATTGCAACGGCAGAGGCATTATCATCAGCTCCGGGTATAATTTCCCAATTTTTGCCCATGTGATCTAAGTGCCCACCAACAAAAATATATTCATTTTTAAGCACGGGATCTGATCCTTCAATATAACCAAGAATATTTGATGTAATTCCATCAGGATGATAAAAGGTGTTGTTTTTAATGGTAAATTCTTTACCCGTTTTAAATGAATGTGGTTTTAGTTTTTCTCTAATCAAATTTTTTATATCATCCGGTTTTTTTCCTGTACCTGCAAAAACATCTTTCATCACATTTTTACTAATATGTGAGTAAATAAATCCTTCAACATAGGCATTATTGGGATTAGAAATAGGACCATAATTGTAAAGCATACCGGCAGCTCCATGTTTTACCGCATTTAAAAGTTTATATTGATGAAAAGTATAATCTCGCCATTTCAGGAAATCTTCATGAGAAGTTCCTACTGGAGCTTCACTTTCCATAATCACTATTTTCCCTTTTACATTCATGCCTTTATAGTCGTCATACCCCAATTCAGGTGCAGTTATTCCATATCCAACATAAATTGCTTCGGCAGTAATTTCGCCATTTCCGGAAGTTGAACCGGGAATAAAATCATCTATATAAATATAATCTTTTATGATTTTTTCACCTTTATTATCCATGTTCAACCGAACATAACATCCCGGAAAAACATCTGTGTAAGGATGCGGAAATTTTTGCAAATAGGTTCCATTTTCTCCAAGAGGTTTTAGCTTCGATTCTTTAAATTTCTTAATCACCCACGCTGCTGATTTATCATATCCAATATGACCGGAAAGTCTTCCTTCATATTCATCACTTGCCAACGTGTCGATATAATTATACAAATGTTGACTTTTTATGGTGTGCATAATATTTAATAATTTTTGCTCATCGGTCAATTCAGGTCTCTGTCTTTGACTTTGTACATTTATGGACGGAAAAAGAATTAAGCAAATTATTACTGCTGATAAAATTTTGGTTGTTGCTTTCATGGTTTCAATTTATTAATAAATAAAAATAACACATTTTTATTAGCTATTATTTAAAACATATGGAATTTAGACGAAGGAAGCAGGATATCCTATGAACCTGATAAAGTACAGATTCATTTGCTTTTACGAAGAAAGTCAGTGATGAAATTTATCCTGTAAAGAAATCAAAAACATTACCTAAGGTACTGGTTGTACCTTTAAAGAATTCGGAGTATTTGCATTGGGTGCAGGTAACTACCGTAAATTTTTTGTTTTGAACATCAAATATCTTGGCAAAATTACCACCGGTTGCTCTCATTTCATCTAATTCATATTGCTTGTTTCCGCATTTTGGACAAACATATTTTGAAGAGTTGATCATTTTATTTTAGATTAAGATTTAAAATTTCTGAATGATAAAGATAAAAAAACCTCCCCATTTTTTAAGTTTTTATGTGCTAAGGTTAAATGATCCTTACCGAAAAAAAAGACACTGACCCTTTTTCACCACACCAACTATGCTTTGTGTCTGAAAAAAACTCAGTGTCCGTTTTATGTCTACCGAATGTCGATTGAATGACAACTGTATTCCTTTTGTTTTATCTACCTAAAGTCGCAACCATAACTGCTTTAATGGTGTGCAATCTGTTTTCAGCTTCATCAAAAACGATCGATCGTTCTGATTCGAAAACATCCTCAGTAACTTCCATGCCATCAACACCAAATTTCTGGTAAATTTCTTCCCCAACAACAGTATCACGGTTATGGAATGCAGGTAAACAATGAAGGAATTTTACATCCGGATTTCCGGTTTTTTCAATCATTTTGGCATTTACTTGATAAGGAATCATTGATTTAATACGCTCTGCCCAAACCTCATCTGCTTCGCCCATTGATACCCAAACATCGGTATAAATGAAATCAACACCTTTTACAGCTTCATCTACATTTTCGGTAATGGTAATTTTTGCCCCTGTTTCCTTAGCAATTTCCCGACAAGTTTTTACTAATTCTTCATCCGGGTGACAAGATTTAGGAGCGGCTGCTCTAAAATCCATGCCCATTTTTGCGGCACCAACCATTAACGAATTTCCCATATTATTTTTGGCATCACCGGTATAACAGAAAGAAATTTGAGATAAAGGCTTATCTGAATGCTCCATCATGGTTAAGAAGTCGGCCAATATTTGTGTTGGATGAAATTCGGTAGTTAATCCATTCCAAACAGGTACGCCTGCATACGCACCTAATTCTTCAACAATCTCTTGTCCGAATCCCCTGTATTCAATTCCATCATACATTCTACCTAAAACACGGGCAGTATCTTTCATGGTTTCTTTTTTACCAATTTGTGAGCCGGTTGGACCTAGATAAGTAACACTTGCACCTTGATCGTGTGCAGCAACTTCAAACGCACAACGTGTACGGGTCGAAGCTTTTTCGAAAATTAATGCGATGTTCTTACCTTTTAATCGCTCAACTTCTGTTCCTGCATATTTTGCTTTTTTTAAATCAGCTGAAAGCTCAAGCAAAAACTTAATTTCTTTGGGTGTGAAATCTAATAATTTCAAAAAATTTCGGTTCCTTAAATTGAAAGCCATAATATCCTCCTACGGTTTTAATTACTAATTTATTACTCTTTTTATATCAGCGGCAAAATTAGAAAATATATCTAATTAAATAATGTGATAATGAGATAATGTGCTAATAAAGTTTTAAAAGGAGTTTAAGAGCTTTTTAAACACTCCACCTCTCCTATTTCATTAACAAATTAACTAATTGCCACATCAGCAAATTATTTACTTTTGCCAAATGATAATTATTGATGATACCATTATTTCGGATAATTTAGCCGATGCAAAATTTTGCTGTAATTTGGCAGCATGCAAGGGAGCCTGTTGTGTGGAAGGAGATGCAGGTGCCCCACTCGAAGCAGAAGAAATTTCTATTCTCGAAGATTATATTGACTTTATAAAACCTTTCATGGTTGAAAAAGGAGTGGAAGTAATTGAGAAAAATGGTGTTTTTGATTACGATGCTGAAGGAAATTTTGTCACTCCTTTGGTAAATGATCGCGAATGTGCTTTTGTTTATTTTAAAAATAATATTGCTTATTGCGCCATCGAAAAAGCCTGGATAGATAAAAAAATAGATTTTCAAAAACCCATCTCTTGCCATTTGTATCCTGTAAGGCTAAGCACCGTAAACGATATGACAGCAGTAAATTATCACGAATGGTCGGTTTGTCAACCTGCACGTAAAAAGGGCAATGAATTAGGGTTGCCGGTTTATAAATTTTTAAAGGATCCATTGATTCGTAAATTTGGCGAAGAATGGTATCAAAAACTGGAGAAAGAAGTAGCGCGTAAACTCAAAAGATAAATCTGCACAAAAAAGCCTCCCAAAAGGAGGCTAATTTGCGATACATTATATCACCAACTTATTCTAAGTTTACGGACGGATTACTAACAAATTTATTTTTGGTTTCGATATTTGCGTTTGATTTAAGCACACTATTAAAGGTGTAATTCCCTTCCCATTCCAGTGTTTCATCATCATACAAATTAACCCTGACGATAAAATCGATATCATCCATACCTTCTTCTTTTATGCTTTCCAAATCAAAAGATACAATCCCGTTATATAAGTTGCTTGAGTAATCATCATGAGCATTATGTCTGAATTCAAGAATTAATTTCCCATCTTCAGTATGTGTATTTTCATAAAGTTTTACTAAAGTAACAAGATGCACTCTATAAGAGCCATAATAACTGAAAATAAAATTGATATAATTATTTTTGATCCAAATATTTTCATCTTTTACAAAAACAGGATCATTTCCAATGGTATCTTGATTAAGTTCAGTAAGTTGTATAATATCTTTTGTCAGAATCCTGTCAAGGTCGTATACCCTTACTTTGTATTCATCATTGCCAAGTTCTTCGACAATTTCATATTGAACAACCACTCGCTCTCCATCTTCAAGGTTATTTCCACTTATTGAACTACTCGGAATTAGTTTTTCGCCTCCATCCAGTATAATCGTATATTCATCCTGGTTGGCATCTAATTTTTCTATGGTACCAATTCCTGACCACGTTGGTAAATGTTCGTCTTTATTACATGCAGGTAAAATCATAATTAATAGTACAACTGCTACAACTAATCTTTTCATTTTTATCATATTTTAAATTTATTGAATAACATTTCTTTTATGATGCATAATCTTAAGTATTCGTTGCGTACAACAGCAAACATTTATTTAATATCAGAATAATAGCCAACCCGTATTTATCGAGCTGGCTAGAAATTTATATTTGGCGATTCCTTAAATTGCTTCTGGTGCAGGTCTTGCTGCGGCCATGGCTTCCAGCTCTTTATCAATATGAAAATAACCAGCCTTATCTTCTCCAACCAGCTTAATTTTATCTAATATCGTACTCATGGTGCTTTCCTCTTCAATTTGTTCGTTAATAAACCACTGAAGGAAGGTTCCTGAAGTATGATCTCTCTCGGATAAAGTTACTTCATAAACGTCATTTATAGAATTTGTGATAAAAATTTCATGTTCCATTACCTGTTCAAAAATATCTGAAATATTTTTATACTCATATGGGGGTTGTTCAATCTGCATCATCTTGGCATGCCCACCTCTGTCATTTAGGTAATGTACAAATTTCAGCATGTGCACACGTTCTTCATCGGCTTGAGCATATAAAAACTCTGCGGCTCCTTTAAAGCCATTCACCTCGCACCACGAGGCCATTTGTAAATATAATCTGGAAGAATACTCTTCTTTTTTTATTTGTTCGTTTATTGCTTTCTCAACTTTTTCTTTAATCATGGCTATTAATTTTATAGATTAATTAAATACAAATTTAATAAAAAACAGCGTTGTTAAGTTAAATTTATGTGAAGCCTTGAAATAACAAAAAAGCACGAATTAGATTTAATTCGTGCTCCTAAAAATATTTTATGAATTTATTATCCTTTTAAGGCCTCAGCACCACTTACGATTTCAAGAATTTCATTGGTAATTGAAGCTTGTCGAGCCTTATTATATTTTAATTTGAGGTCTTTTAATAGTTCCTCGGCATTGTCGGTTGCTTTATGCATCGCAGTCATCCTAGCGCCATGTTCTGAAGCAAATGAATCTATAACTGCTTTGTAAAACTGAATTTTAAGCGACTTAGGAATTAACTCTTCCACAATTTGTTGCTTGCTTGGTTCAAAAATGTAATCAGCTTCGGTCGAATTATCTTTATCAACCTTCTGGTCAGAAACAATTGGTAAAAACTGTTCGGTCATTAATTCAGAAACCGCAGCATTTTTAAAGCGATTGTAGACCAAAATTATTTTATCATACTTTTTGGAAACAAAATCAGCCATTAAACTTTCACCAATTGACGCTACATTTTCGAAGCTCAAATCTAAATATAAATCAATCTCTTTTCCAACAACTTGATAATTGGTATTCTTGTAAAAATCGACTACTTTTTTTCCAAAGCAATGAATAAAAACATTTCCATTATCAAATTGCTGTTTGTAATCTGTTGCAATTAATCGATTAGCCTCTTTGATAACATTTGCATTAAAAGCACCGCACAAACCTCTGTTTGAGGCAATAACAACGAATAATATACTTTGAACAGAACGTTCAACTGAATAAATTCCATCATCGCTATTTTCGATGCTCTTATTTAGGTTTTGAAGAATTTCGTTTAACTTATTGGCATAGGGTCTCATTTTAAGAATCGCATTTTGTGCTCTTCTTAATTTAGAAGCCGATACCATTTTCATGGCACTCGTGATTTGCTTGGTTGAGTTAACCGACTCTATTCTTGTTCGAACTTCTTTTAAACTTGGCATCTACTTAAACAAATTTGTTAAATTATTTTTTCTCGTATTTACGTGAAATATCTGCAGCAACTTTTTCTAAAGTTTTTATATCCTCATCTAATAATTTACCTTCTTTTAAATTGCTAAGTAAATCCTGATGTTTGGTTTCAAGAAAGTGTAAATACTCAGTTTCGAAATCGATGATGCTTTTAACCGGAACATTTTTAAGCAATCCTTTGGTTCCGCAATAAATAATAGCAACTTGTTTTTCAACTGATAGCGGAGAATATTGTGGTTGCTTAAGAATTTGAACGTTTCTTTCACCTTTTCCTAAAACGGCCATGGTTGCAGCATCCAATTCAGAACCAAATTTTGCAAATGCTTCTAGTTCTCGATACTGTGCCTGATCTAATTTTAAAGTACCGGCAATTTTTTTCATTGATTTAATTTGGGCATTACCACCCACGCGCGATACAGAAATTCCAACATTAATCGCCGGACGAATACCTGAATTAAACAAATTTGATTCAAGGAAAATCTGACCATCAGTAATTGAAATTACGTTAGTTGGGATATATGCCGATACGTCACCTGCTTGTGTTTCAATAATTGGAAGTGCCGTTAACGAACCACCACCTTTTACAATATCTTTCAGGCTTTCAGGCAAATCATTCATTTGCTTGGCAATCTCATCAGAATTAATAACTTTTGCTGCTCTTTCAAGCAAGCGTGAGTGCAAATAAAATACATCACCAGGATAAGCTTCACGTCCCGGAGGTCTTCTCAATAATAATGAAACCTCACGATAAGCAACTGCCTGCTTCGAAAGATCATCATAAATAACCAATGCAGGCCGACCTGTATCTCTAAAAAATTCACCAATGGCTGCACCTGTAAAAGGAGCATAAAACTGCATGGCAGCTGGATCGGATGCAGTAGCCGAAACAATTACAGTATAAGGTAATGCACCATGATCGTCGAGGATTTTATAGATATTAGCTACTGTTGAACCTTTTTGACCAACGGCCACATAAATACAAAATACAGGTTCGCCTTTGTCGTAAAATTCTTTTTGATTGATAATTGCATCAACAGCAATGGCTGTTTTTCCGGTTTGACGGTCACCAATAATTAATTCACGCTGACCTCTACCGATTGGAATCATGGCATCAATTGATTTGATACCAGTTTGTAAAGGCTCATTAACAGGCTGACGAAAGATTACACCAGGTGCTTTTCTTTCCAAGGGCATATTATAAGTTTTACCTTTAATTTCACCTTTTCCATCGATGGGTTTTCCAAGGGTGTTAATTACACGACCCAACATTCCTTCTCCGACATCAATAGAGGCAATTTTTCCGGTACGTTTTACCTTATCGCCCGAATTAATATCTCCGGCTTCTCCCAATAAAACGGCACCAACATTATCTTCTTCGAGATTAAGTACAATTCCTTTAAGCGATCCTTTTTCAAATTCAAGTAATTCACCTGATTCTGCATTACTCAAACCATAAATCCGTGCAATTCCGTCTCCAATTTGAAGCACAGTTCCAACTTCTTCAAGTTCTGC
This sequence comes from Bacteroidales bacterium, assembly GCA_963675215.1. Taxonomy (GTDB): domain Bacteria; phylum Bacteroidota; class Bacteroidia; order Bacteroidales. The sequence goes on along the minus strand of OY775914.1, from coordinate 802,286 downwards.
TTCGCTTTGAAATCCGGCAAGTTGCTGTCGTAAAATTGCGGATACTTCTGCTGGTTTAATTTCGGCCATATCTAATTTTTTTCTTTATTAAAATCCTCGAATGTAAAGATTGGTACCAAACTCTTTTTTCAAATTTTTGATTTGTTTTTTGATACTGGCATCGTATTGATAGTCTTTGTATGAGAGTACGAATCCACCAATCATTTCCTTTTTTATTTCTTCAATTAATTCTATTTCACCCTGAGTTTGTTCCTTAAGTAAGGCGATAACTTTGTCCTTTACTGCTAGATCAAGCGACACAGCCGTTGCAAGCTGGGCAGTAGTGATATTTTTAAAAACTTTATACTGTTCAATAAATTGCTCGGCAATGCCATCAATAAGTGCTTCTCTATTCTTTCTGGTAATAATTAATAAAAAGTGAAACGACATTTTTTGAATAAGCTTGCCAAAAATTTCAGTGATAATAGCCTCTTTTTTATCAGTAAAAATAATCGGGCTATTAAGCATTAATCTAAAATCTCTATTTTGCTTACAAACCGATATTACTAGATCCATATCATTTTTAACCTGCTCCAGAACTTCTTGTTCTATTGCAAAGTCAAACAAAGCTTTGGCATACCGACTTGCTAACTTAATTTCTTTCATTTATATCCTTTTGATGATGATTAATTGAGATTAATCTCATCCATTAATTTCTTAACATAATCTTTATGCTTTTTGTCATCAGAAAGCTCATCTCTCAAGATTTTTTCCGCAATGTCAATTGATAAATTTGCCAATTGATTTTTTAGATCAGTCATTGCAGCCATTTTTTCATTTTGAATGCTTTCTTTAGCACTTTCGATAATGCGATTGGCTTCTTCGTTTGCCTTTAATTTTGATTGCTCGATTACGGCATCTCTCACCTTGCGGGCATCATTCATGATGGCATCTCGCTCTTCTTTCGCATCTTTCAATAATTGCTCATTGTCAACATGCAATTGCTTCATTTCATTTCTGGCTTTATTGGCCTCATTCAATGCATCATCAATGGTAGCTTCTCTTTCGCGAAGAGATTTCATGATGGGCTTCCAGGCGAATTTTGCAAGTATGAACAAAACAATCCCAAACGACAGGGTCATCCAAAAAATCAGGCCTATTCCGGGAGTTACTAATTCCATAGTATTATTTTTAATTAATTAAAAATTCTGTACCCTAACCAACCGTTAGGATACAGAATGTTTTTGTTGCCTATAAGAAAACGATCAAAAGACAAACAACAATAGCAAAGAAGGCAGCACCTTCAATCAAAGCTGCAGACACAATCATGTTAGATCGAATATCATCTACTGCTTCCGGCTGACGCGCAATTGATTCAACGGCAGCACGACCAATTTGGCCAATACCCATACCTGCACCAATTGCTGCGATGCCTGCTCCAAGACCTGCACCCATTTTTGCAAATGGAGTCAAATCGCTTGCTACTTGTAATAAAGTTGTTAATAATTCCATGATTTTATTTATTTAATGATTGATGATTTTTAATTAATGATGTTCTTCTGTTGCCATCCCAAAATAAAGCGCAGATAGCAATGTAAATACGTATGCCTGAATGAAGGCGACCAACAATTCAAGTAATCCCATAAAAACAGCAAATACCACTGAGAAAATAGATACGCCATACCCTAAGGCTGTACTCATGTTTCCGAAAATAAAAATCAAACTAATGAATCCTAAAACAATGATGTGGCCTGCAGTAATGTTTGCAAAAAGTCGAACCATTAACACAAAGGGTTTTGTGAAAACACCGATGAGTTCAACAATTGGCATCAATGGTATTGGAAATTTTAACCACCATGGCACGCCAGGTGTATTAACGATATGCATCCAATAATTTTTATTCGCACTAAATGTGGTAATAAAGAATGTAAAAAGAGCCAAAACCATTGTCACGGCAATGCTACCGGTTACATTTGCTCCACCCGGAAAAAATGGGATTAAACCAAGCATATTATTAATGAAAATGAAGAAAAAGATGGTCAGCAGAAACGGAACATATTTTTCATAATTTTTTCCGATGGATGCTTTCGCCACATCATCGCGAATAAATAAGATGAGTGGCTCAACCATTGATTGTAATCCTTTGGGTGATTTTCCTTCTCGCTTTTTATAAGATTTTGCGACCGAGATAAAAATGATGCAGATTAAAAACAAGCTGATAAAAATAGCCGTTACATTCTTGGTTATTGAAAAATCAAGAGGTGCAACCTGTTCGGCATGTGCATCGTGGTTGACCTTTATAATCTTTCCTTTTTTTACGCCATCATGAGCTATTTCAAAACCTTTATAGCTTGCATGCCCATGTTCAAATTTAGCCGAAGAAAAAAAGTAAAATTTACCCTCATCAATTAATATGATTGGCAAAGGAATGGCAACAGCGTGATCTTTATAGTCAAGAATATGCCAGCTGTACGAATCCACAATATGCTCTATAATTGCCTCACCTGCATTATATTCTTGCTTTTTTTCTCCATGATTTTCTTCTTCGGCTTCGGTCGCGAAAAGGCCTATACTAGCCATCATCAGAAACGCAAAAAATAAACTTTTTATAATTCGAGAACTGCTTAATTTATATATGTGGATCATTGACAAAATACTCTGTTAATAATAGGGTGCAATTTTACAAATAATTCGTGAATTAATAAAGGTTTTTTGGTTTTAATTTAATCAGATTACGAACCATTTAAGATGATTTTCGCAATTAATTGACACCACATTTCCATTAATCAAAATTATAAGTTTGATTTCTCTCAAAAATTCTGTATTTTTAAGAAAAAACATAGTTATAAACCAAAAGTAAGACTATGAAAAAAGTTATTTTATTCCTGCTACTAGCCATGATCATGGTAAGTTGTAATTACGAAGAACCAGCTCCTATTGACTTCCAAGCTGAAATACTCCAAATTAAAACCGTTCTTGAAAAGTACGTAATCGCCAACGAAAAACAAGATTTTGAAATCATTGAACAAATTTGGGCAGCCGATGATGATATCGTGATGATCGGAACAGATTCAGATGAGCGATTAATAGGCTGGGCACAAATTGAAAAAGCAATTAAAAACCAATTCAAATCCTTTCACGAAACCTACATCACGGTAAGTAATCAGGTTATAAGAATCAACGAATCGGCTAATACTGCAAGTTTTAGCGAGCTATTAGCTTATAACTTTATTTACGAAGAAGAAGCAAAGAGTTTTGAGGGGATGCGTTTTACCGGAGTGCTTGAAAAAATTGATGGGAATTGGTTATTGGTTCAAGGGCATCTGTCTCTGCCGGCAGAAGTTGAAATGAATGAAGTTTATTAAAATTTTATTCATCATTTTTCTAGTTAAATTAAATCCTGAAAATTTCAGGGAAACTCATTTTTTTATTAAAATTTAAATATGTCAAAGCCTCATATTGCAGATAAATTTCCCAAAGTAATACAAATGGAACCCGGTGATTATTACTGGTGTGCTTGCGGAAAAAGCGCTAACCAACCTTTTTGCGACGGATCGCATAAAGGAAGTGAATTTAGCCCTAAATTAGTCACAATTACTGAAAAACAGACTGTTTATTGGTGCATGTGCAAGCACTCAAGTAAAGGTGCCTTTTGCGATGGTACCCATAAAAAGATGAAGTAAATTGGATTAACTTAGCGATACTTCTACCCAATTTTTTTCAAAATTCATCATCTGATTAAACCCAATTTGCTTTAATGTTTTTTTTGTTTCCGGAATAAAATGGGCAAGTTCTTCCGGTTTATGAGCGTCTGTACTGATGGTAATTGGAATATTTAGAAGTTTTATTTTTTTCAGAACCCCAACTCCCGGGAATAAAGAATCTGAACGCTTTTTATACAAGCCCCGAGTGTTTACCTCAACAATGCAATTTTTCGATTTTATAAGATCTAAGGTTTGATCAATTTCTTTTTGATACCAGATCTCATCCTCCTTAAAATATCGATTTTGATTATGCATTTTAACCTTGTCTAAATGCCCAATAATATCTGGTGATTGTGTGTCAATCATTTCATTAGTCTGCGCGTAAAAGGCTTTAACGGCTTGTTTGATATTCCCGTTATAATTTTGTTGAAGTCCTTTTTCGTAAGGGATTGAACTCCCCCCATCTGTAAACCAAAAATGATCTGAATTTTGATTCCCAACCAAATGTATTGACCCGATACTGTAATCCAATTGATATTTATTAAAAATCACCTCAAAATTTTCCGTAACTCCCGGAATGTAGTCAAACTCCAATGATTTTAAAATATTGATTTGATCCTGATATTTTAATTTAAGCCGATCAATTTCTGCCATGTATTCGGAGAGTTTTGCTGTAGGAATGGCATATTTATTTTCGAAAGGCATGGGGGCATGACCTGAAAATCCAAGGCTGGAAAACCCCAGTTCAATGGCATGTTTTACATAAACTTCCGGTTTATCTGACCCATCGCAATAGTGGGTGTGGGTATGTAAATTAAATAGCTTCATTTATAAATTCTAGGCTTCAAATTCAACATCAATTACTTTATAAACTTTGTCTGAACGCCGAATTTGAGTTTTAACAGGAATTGAGCAAAATTCTCCTTTGATGGTTCTCGCTGTCACTTTTTCATCAACCCTGATTTCTGATATCACATCTTCATAAACGCCTGTTGTAGGCCCCAATATTTTTATTTCATCCCCAACATTTAATTCCTGAGTTTCCATTTTTATTTCGATTACTCCTAAGTTTGAAAAGTAATTGGTCACCTTGCCCACATAAACTTTTCGCTTTGTTGCTTGCGAACCATATCGCTCTGTCCACTCTCCGGTTTTTCTTCCCAAATAATAGCCATCCCAAAAACCACGGTTGTAAACCGATCCTAATTTTTGGTTCCATTTATCAATATTTTCCTTGGTGTAAGTTCCGTCAAAATATGCTGCCACCGCTTCTTTGTAGCACTCAACAACAGTTTTTACATATTCAGGTGATCTACCTCGGCCTTCCAATTTCAGTACCTTAACGCCGGCTCCTAAAATCAAATCTAAAAACTCAATGGTATTTAAATCTTTGGGCGACATGATATATTCATTATCCACTTCCAGTTCAATTCCACCATCTTTGTCGGTTACTTTATAGGGTCGTCGGCAAACCTGTAAACATGCGCCCCGATTGGCTGATGAATTCATATTATCCAAACTCAAATAGCATTTTCCCGAAACAGCCATGCATAAAGCACCGTGAGCAAATATTTCAATCTGCACAAATTCACCTGATGGGCCACAAATGTTTTCGTTTTTAATTTTTTCAGTTATCGCTTTTACCTGTGTCAAATTCAATTCACGCGCAGTCACCATCACTTCAGCATACTGCGCATAATATTTTACCGCCTCAATATTTGTGATATTACACTGGGTTGACATGTGAATTTCCATCCCAACTTCGCTAGCGTATTGAATTACACTTTGGTCGGAAGCAATGATGGCAGATATCTGGTTTTGTTTTGCTGCATCTACAATTTTTTTCATTAATACCAATTCATCGTCGTAGATAACTGTATTTAGCGTGATGTATGTTCTTACATTTTGTTCTTTACAAATCGATGCAATGTTTGCTAAATCGGCAATGGTAAAATTATTCGATGATTTTGAGCGCATATTCAATTGCTCAATGCCAAAATACACCGAATTGGCTCCTGCCTGCAAAGCTGCGGTTAATGATTCATATGAACCAACCGGAGCCATTATTTCTACCTGACTTGCATCCATTATTTAATTTTTCTGCAAAAGTACGAGTTTCAAAACAAATGAGCTCAATCCTAATTTTTATTCGCTAATTTTGTCACACCTAATTAAACCTAAACAATGCTTAAACAAATTGCCAGCGGACTTTTACTTTTATTATTGATAACATCTTGTAAACCAAAACATCAAATGAATACAAATCCATTACTCACAGATTGGAACACCCCACATCAAACCGCTCCTTTCAAACTCATTAAAGTAGCGCATTTTATGCCTGCATTTGAAATTGCCATTGAAAATGCAAAAAAAGAAATTGACGCCATCATCGAAAATAAAGAAACTCCCAATTTCGAAAACACCATTGTTGCGCTTGAATTAGCTGGCAATAAACTCAACCAAATCGCAAGTGTGATGTATAATCTAAACTCGGCAGAAACCAGCGATGAACTTCAAAAAGTGGCCAGTGATGCATCTCCAAAATTAACCGAGTTTTCCAATTATGTTTCGTTAAATGAAAATCTTTTTGCGAAAATTAAAGTGATTTATACAGCACACAAAAACCTTGATTTAAATCCTGAACAAGCCTATTTACTTGATAAAACCTATAAAAACTTTGTTCGTCGAGGTGCGGCATTAAAAGGTAATGATAAAAAAAGATACGCGGAAATTAGTACAGAGTTGGCTAAGCTGGCTTTGAAATTTGGAGAAAATGTCTTGGCCGAAACCAATGCTTATTCGATGCTAATTACCGATGAAAAAGAGCTATCCGGTCTTCCGGAAGGGGTAATCGAAGCTGCTGCTCAAACTGCAAAAGCTAAAGAAAAAGAAGGCTGGATGTTTAATTTGCAGTTTCCAAGTTATGGTCCTTTTTTACAATTTGCCGACAATCGAGAATTAAGAGAGGAAATTTATCGTGCTTCGGGAAGCAGAGCTTTTAAAAACAATGAATTCAACAATGAAAAAAACATCAAGGACATTGTTTCCTTGCGTTTAGAACTTGCCAAACTGCTTGGTTTTAATAATTATGCCGAATATGTTTTAGAAGAGCGAATGGCGCAAAATCCGGATAAGGTTAAGCAATTTATTGCCGACTTGCATAAACCTTCAAAACCTGCTGCCCAGAAAGAATTTGCAGAAGTTTTGGAACTTGCCAAAAAAGAAGGGTTTAAAGGAAATTTAGAAAGGTGGGATTGGGCCTATTTTACTGAAAAACTGAAAGCCGAAAAATATGGTTTTAATGAAGAAGAAGTTCGGCCTTATTTTCAACTTGAAAAAGTACAAGAGGGTGTTTTTGAATTGGCCAAACGATTGTTTGGTTTAAGTTTTAAGGAGAATAAAGAAATTCAGGTATATCATCAGGATGTAAATGCTTATGAGGTTTTTGATGAAGATGGCACTTTTTTATCGGTGCTTTATCTCGATTTTTTTCCGAGAGATGGAAAACGAGGCGGCGCCTGGAGTGGCGATTACCGTCCGCAAAGCAATATCAATGGAAACTCAGTACGGCCAGTGATTACGGTTGTTTGTAATTTTACCAAACCAACTGAAAGCAAACCATCCTTACTCACTTTTCGAGAGGTTGAAACATTTTTGCATGAATTTGGTCACGCCCTACACGGAATGTTAGCAAATACTACTTATCCAAGTTTATCAGGAACCAACGTTTATTGGGATTTTGTGGAACTTCCTTCACAAATAATGGAAAACTGGGCAAGCGAAAAAGCGTGGCTTGACCTATTCGCCGTTCATTATCAAACCGGCGAAAAATTCCCTGACGAACTCATTCAAAAACTAATCAAATCCAAAAACTTTTTAGCAGGTTATGCCAGCGATCGCCAACTTAGTTTAGGAATGTGCGACATGGCTTGGCATAGCATCGTCGAACCAGTTTCTGAATCGGTTTACGACTACGAAAAAGCTGCAATGAGCGATACAGAGCTCTTCCCAGAAACCGAAGAAACCTGCACCAGCACTGCCTTTTCTCACATTTTTGCAGGAGGTTATGCAGCCGGATATTACAGTTATAAATGGGCAGAAGTTTTAGATGCTGATGCTTTTGCAGCTTTCAAAGAAAATGGAATTTTTGATAAAAAAACCGCTACTTCTTTCCGTAAAAATATTTTGGAAAAAGGAGGTACACAGCATCCGATGGAATTGTATATTAAGTTCCGTGGCCAAGAACCAAAGGTTGATGCACTTTTAGAAAGAAGTGGTTTAAAATAAACTGAAAACATGAAAATATTAATCATAGGTGGTAATGGAACCATCGGAAAAAGAGTTAGTACTTATTTTTCTGGAAAACATGAAGTGATTATCGGAGGCAGAACAGCAGGAAATGTAAAAGTAGACATTGCCGACAGTAAATCCATTAAAACCATGTTTGAAAAAGCTGGCAGGTTCGATGCAATTATATGCATTGCTGGTGAAGCCAAATGGGCTCCTTTTAATGAGCTGAGCGAAGAAGATTTTTATATCGGGCTAAAAAGCAAATTAATGGGACAGGTTAATTTGGTCCGAATCGGACAAAATTACTTAAACCCCAAAGGGTCAATCACGCTATCTACTGGAATTTTAGCTGATGATCCGGTTTTGATGACCACGAGTGCAGCCATGGTTAATGGGGGAATTCACAGCTTCGTTCAGGCAGCTGCTTTGGAAATTGAAAATGGACTTCGCATTAACGTTGTTTCTCTGGGGATGGTAGAAGATGCTTATGAAAAATATAAAGATTATTTTCCCGGTCACAACCCGATACCAATGAACAAAGTAGTGAACGCTTATGTTCGAAGTGTGAAAGGGAAAAATAATGGCGAAATAATAAGAATTTATCAATAATATCATCATGGGCAAGCGAAAAACCACCAATATACTTTTACTAATTATCGTTATTCCTCTTATTTTTTATCTGCTGAAAGTATTATCATTCATATTCATACCCTTGGTTTCAGCGATGTTTATAACACTTTTATTCTTACCTATGATGAGATGGCTTCAGCGTAAAAAGGTCTCAAAAACAATTAGTATTTTAATCATTGTATTAATTATTGCCGGGAGTTTAAAAATAGGAGGAGAATTAGTTCAACTATCAACCAATGAAATTGCTTCGGCAAAAAGCAGTTTCTTTGATAAAGCAGAAACAAAGCTCGTTGATTTAGTGGCCAGTGTTGAATCATTTTTTGGAATGACGCGCATAAAAGGAGAAAATATTTTAAGTTACTATATCGAGAAAAATAGCATCACTAAAAATGTTAGTACAACCATCGATTTTATTTTGGACACGGTCTCCATGACTTTGATGACTATATTCTTTGTAATCCTAATGCTTGCAGGTTCTATTAATTTTCAACAAATAATGAATAGTACGCTGTTTGACATCAAGTACGCTTCGGTTAAAACATTCATGAAAATTGAAAAAGGGATTATTAAATTCATCAAAGTGAAATTCATCATTAGTTTACTTACAGGAGTTGGGTTTGGTTTGGCATGTTATTTTTTCGGCATTAGCTTTCCTATTTTCTGGGGCTTATTTGCATTCCTCATTAATTTCATTCAAATGATTGGATCTGTAATTTCCGTAGTTGCATTATCCCTGTTTGCTTTTATTGAGCTTGATCCAACAGGGACTTTATTGTTTTTTGTCCTTGTAATAACTGCAGTTCAAATCTTAATGGGAGGTGTTTTAGAACCCATTTTTATGGGGAAAACATTTTCTGTTAACGTAATTACTGTATTGGTAATGCTCATGTTGTGGGGGTTTCTTTGGGGAATCCCGGGCTTAATTTTGTCCATACCGATAACGGTTTTTATAAAAATAATACTTGAACAATTTCCGAAAACAAAATTAATAGCAGAATTAATGTCTGGGGCAAAACAGAAATTGATTCTTCCAGGAAAATAGCGATCAACCCGATGTAAATAATTATTAAGATATAAGGAAGTTGTCCCAAAACGTGGACAACTTCCTTTTTATTTTTCACAAATATGGTAATAATTATTACAAATCTATTTAGCTGTATTAGAGGTATTTATCATACTTAGTCTCCAAAATAATATATTTGAAACGTATTTTTCAGTTATTTATTTGCATTTTCAGTTGTATAACTGATCTATCCGTTATATATTTGCAAAAACAGTTACACCATGAAAAAACTTACTGCAAAAGAAGAAGAGACCATGAAAATCCTCTGGAAAGCCAAAAAAGGTTTTATAAAAGAACTGATTGACCTTTGTCCGGAACCGAAACCTTTATATACTACCTTTTCGTCTGTTGTCCGAATACTTGAAGAAAAAGGCTATATCTCTCATAAAGCTTATGGTAAAAACCATGAATATTTCCCACTGATTGAGAAAGAAGAATATCGAAAAAATTACATGAAAGAGGTTGTAAGCGATTATTTTGGATCATCTTATAAAAATGTGGTTTCATTTTTTGTAGATGAAAAAAAGATAAGTACAGATGACTTAAAAAAACTAATTGAAATTATTGAGAAAGGTAAATAAAATGGATCATTTACTCATATACTTACTTAGGGTTTCAGTTGGGACTATGCTATTATACCTATCTTATATTCTTTTCTTCAGTAGAGACACCTTTTATCTTCGAAATAGAGTTTTCCTTTTAGGACTCCTGATACTTTCTACTATTATTCCATTACTAAATGTATTTAACATTTTCATCTCTGATTCTTCAATAGAAAAAACAAACGCCATATATAGTATCATTTTATCAGGGAATAGTTTTGAAGCAACTATGTCGGAAAAGATTAACTCGTTCGATTTAAATCGCTCATTAATTTGGCTTTATTTTTCAATAACTGGTATTTTCTTATTACGATTAGTATTTAGCGTTACGCGAACGTTTATGATAATTCGAAAGGGAACTATAAAAAACACAAAGTTCCCCAAGCTTGTTTTATCAGAAATGAAACATCCCCCTTTTTCGTTCTTTCCTTACGTAGTTATTCCAAAGAAAATCTTTGAAAGCGATGACTATTTAGAGATTCTTGAACATGAAACGGCACATATCAAGCAAGGACATACTTTTGATTTATTAGTTTCCGAATTTCTAATTGCTTTCTTATGGTTCAATCCATTTATGTGGCTCATCAAAAGGTCTATAGTTTTAAACCATGAATACTTAGCAGATAATTTTTCTTTAAAAAGTTCATGCAGCATAAAAGAATATCAATATAAACTTCTAAACATACCATCAAGGCCAATGAATGTCCCATTGGCACATAATTTCTCAAGTTTAATTAAAAACCGAATTGTCATGATCAACAAAAAACCAACACGTAATTATGCTGCGCTGAAGAGTATAATTATTCTTCCTTTAGTAGCAATCCTATTTGTTATGTTTTCATTCAAACCGGATTCTAGCCAAACATTTACTGGAAATCAGAAAACACTTTTTTCTAAAGAGTCAGAATCTAAGATTTTTAAATTCATGGCAGATAAGCTTAAATACCCACAGGAAGCAAGAAGTGCTTCCGCCACAGGTGAAGTTTTTGTGTTAGTAAAAATGAATAAAGGTGGAGTAATAAAATATTGTAGAGCATTTACTAATAAAAAAGCTATCAATATTCCCGTTTGGAAAGAAATCGTAATAACAGGTTATAAACCATCAACAGAAGAAAGTGCAGATAATACCGCAAAAGTCAGTAGGGATATACATCCAACATTAAAGGATGAAGCGCTAAGTATTTCTAATAAACTTTCAGAACTTAAAATACCTGAATGGAAGGATAAAAATATGGAGTTTGTCATCGCCTATAAATATATACTTCAATAATGGAACACATTGTTTAAGGCTTAAACTCATATTTTAAAGACATTTACTATAACCGGATCGTTGTCTGGGTTTAGTGGTAAAAGGATATTCGAAATAATTATACCATGACAATAATTAATAAAAGCCTAAATATAACACGCAGTTAAATTTTAAGTATCAGATATTTACTTAAAAAGCTTTGGCCTGAAATTCTGCGATGTCAGGGAGTGGCCTGTGCGAAGGCTTGGATCAGAATTTCTTAATTTTTAGGTTCTTTTGTGTCAAGACGAAAGAACAGTAGATCAAGATTTCATTGAGAAAATTACACAATAAAATATAAATTCATAGTTGGTGACAATTTCAACACATTTAATCAATCTAGATATATAAAAATTCCTACCTTTGTAAAAAAAGTAATATGCGTACGATTAAAACCGAATTTCTCTCAAATGATGAATGTTGGGGGATTCAAATAAATGGAATGCTCCATTGCCAAAATTGTAAATGGACAGGCATTAGCGCCTGCGAAGGCAAAAACATTGTTAAAACCCATCGCAACTCAAAGGGTTATAAAATTGAAGATACCGGAATAAACATCAAAGATTACGATGCTGCTTTTGATCAAAGCTTAAAAACACAAAGTCAAATAAGATAAATTAGTTTTATTTTTTTACCGTTTTCAAACCCAACTCATCCAGTTGCTCTTGGGCAATTTCAGAAGGCGAATCAATCATTTGATCGCGCCCCGAATTGTTTTTTGGAAAAGCGATAAAATCGCGGATAGAATCAGAACCTCCAAATAAAGCCACCCATCGGTCGAAACCAAAAGCAACTCCACCATGTGGAGGAGCGCCAAACTCAAAGGCATTCATTAAAAAGCCAAACTGTGCTTGGGCATCTTCTTTTGTAAAACCAAGTACCTCAAACATTTTTGCTTGTAGCTTCTTATTAAAAATTCGGATAGAACCTCCACCAATTTCAACACCGTTAATTACCAAATCGTAAGCATTGGCACGTACTTTTCCGGGATCGGTTGAGAGTAATTCAATGTCTTCTTTTTTAGGCGAGGTAAAGGGATGATGCATGGCATGAAATCTTTCAGCTTCTTCGTTCCACTCCAATAATGGAAAGTCAACAACCCACATAGGTTTAAAAATATTTGGATTTTTCAAGCCCAATTTTTCAGCCATTTCCAGCCTTAATTCGCCCAATTGTTTTTGAACTTTTTCAGTATCACCAGAAAGAACCAACAATAAATCACCAGCTTTTGCATTCATTTTCTCTGCCCAAGCTTTTAGTGCATCATGGTCGAAAAATTTATCAACCGACGATTTGAAAGTGCCATCAGGATTACATTTTACATAAACCATTCCTTTAGCACCAATTTGTGGTTTCCGCACAAAATCGGTAAGTTTATCCAATTCTTTTCTTGAATAGCCAGCACAATCTTCAGCACAAAATCCGACCACCAATTCAGCATCATCAAAAATCTGAAAACCTTTGTTTTGAGCCAACTCATTCAGCTCCACAAACTTCATCTCAAAACGTAAATCAGGTTTATCACTTCCATAAAATTTCATGGCATCTGCATAGGTCATGCGCGGAATATCTGCTACTTCAATCCCTTTAATTTCTTTAAATAAATGACGAGCTAAACCTTCGAAAGTATTCAAAATATCTTCCTGTTCAACAAAAGCCATTTCGCAATCTATCTGTGTAAATTCCGGCTGTCGGTCGGCACGTAAATCCTCATCCCTAAAACATTTTACCAGCTGGTAATAACGATCGTAACCTGCCACCATCAGCAATTGTTTAAAGGTTTGTGGTGACTGCGGAAGTGCATAAAATTGGTTTTGATTCATGCGCGAAGGCACTACAAAATCGCGCGCTCCTTCGGGAGTTGACTTTATCAGGTAAGGCGTTTCAATTTCTAAAAAATTTTGCGAATCCATGTATTTGCGGGTTTCAATCGACATGCGATGGCGCAATTCCATATTTTTTCGCAAAGGAGCTCTTCGGAGGTCGAGGTAACGATATTTCATGCGAAGTTCATCACCACCATCCGATTCTTCTTCAATGGTAAAAGGAGGCGTTTTAGAAACATTCAGAATGTTCAGTTCTTCAACGGTAATTTCAATTTCGCCGGTAGGCATTTTTTTATTTTTATTGCTTCGTTCATCAACAATTCCTGTAACTTGTATCACAAACTCACGTCCCAATTTTCGGGCTTGCAGACATAATTCTTTATGGGTTTCCATATTAAAAACCAACTGAGTAATTCCGTATCGGTCCCTCAGGTCGATAAAAGTCATTCCACCTAAATCTCTGGATTTTTGAACCCATCCGCTTAAGGTGGTTTTACTTCCAACATTTTCAATCGTTAATTCTCCGCAAGTGTGTGTACGCAACATATGGCTTTCTTGTTTGTTTCTTTGGTATTATTTTCTCTGCGAAATTACAAAAAATAGTAAGCTAAATTTATTGTGAAATAGAGTTCAACAAATCTTGAAGAATGAATAATTAATATCCCTTCATTTTCTTTGTTTGTCCAAAGCTTGAACAAACTAATCCTTGTCTTTTCGAACCCGTTAGGAATGGGTGAGAAATCTCATCCAAATCTTTAATTATTAAGATCTCTCAGTCGTTTCACTTCCTTCGAGATAACAAATGACTACTTACAAAACAGTATGCTGCCTCCATCAAACAAAGACCCATTGTAAAGTTCAACAAGCTCAATGCCCCATTCATTTAACTTTTTGCGTAAGATTGCTCCTGCGGGATAATGATCAAGGCTTCCAATCAAAAACAATTGGTTGTTAAAAAATCCCGCACAACCACCAATGAATCCATTTTTAAAACCAGGGAGCAAAATTCCTTTTGGATCGACATAAAAAACTTCGAGGCTTAGACTGTTAAGCTCTTTTTCAATTCCACGATCCGAAGTGATGAATTGATCATTTTTTAAGGCTAACAAATTACAACGAGTATAGGCTTGTTCAATATGAATTTGGCCTAATCCCATGGCCAAATCTTTGACTGCTAAATCGGTATATTTTAAATTGTGTATGATAAAACGAGAAGTGGAAACAATATTATAAATGGAGGATTCCGGATACTTTTTCCCAATGCCTTGTTCTCCAAGATGGAAAGAAATCCCATTTCCCTTCATAACATCCATAAATTTTTGAGGAAGGTTTGGAGCAACAATAATATCATTATTCAAAATGCTAATAAAAATATCAGGATGACCAGAGATGGAATCATAAGTTATCCCACTAGTTTCCAACTCAAGTAAATTTCCGTATTTCGACAAATTGATTTTTGCTTTGCTAGGTATTTTTTTATCAATTACAATCAAGCTCATATTTTCCCTTTTCCAATTTAGAATTGGTTATAAATTTAACTTTTTTGAATTTTTTTAGAAGCATCAGTTTATTTTTCGATTGATAACCTACCGCATGATTTAGTTCTTTTGGATTTACAGCAATGGTCAAAAAATCTCCATCAAATTGAATTTGATCTAATTGTTTACGCCAAATTTCAGTGAGTACCAATTCCCGAAAAGATGGGTGAAAAGGTCCGGCCACCAAATCTGATCCATCAAGTAAACCCTCCGATGGATGCAATCCAATTCGTAAAATCTTTACATCAGATTTTTCAAAAACTTTAATAATATCGGCAGTCCAATCAACTGCTTCATCCATCTTTAAAGCTTGATAATTGCCTTGTCGATACAGCTCTTCAAGTTTGGTTCCTTTAATTACCAGTGTAGGGTAAATTCGGGTGTTTTCAGCACCAAGCTCAATAATTTTTTGAGCTGTATAAATTGCCTTGTCCTTTGTATCGCCCGGTAAACCAAGCATCATTTGTAAACCTAAATTCATTCCGCAATTCTTGATTAACTTTGATGCTTTAATCGTATCGATAACTGTATGACCACGTTTTGATTTTTTTAAAACCTCTTCATCCATCGATTGTGCCCCCAACTCCACAGTACCAACTTTATACTTTTTAAGCAATTCTAATATCTCATCACTGATATAATCAGGACGTGTTGAGAGTCGAATATTTTGAATTACTTTATCATCCAAAAACGGCTGAACCAACTGTAAATATTTTTCTTGTTCCTGCTTAGGAATCCCGGTAAAATTTCCACCAAAATATCCCAACTCAACCTGCGAATTTTTAGGAATTGTTTTCAGATGAGCATGAATCGTTCTAAGAACATCGCTCTCGCTTGCAACTTTCATTTTTCCCGAAATCTTTCGTTGATCACAATACAAACATTGGAACGGGCAAGCCAGTTCAGGAATAAAAACAGGGATAATGAAGTTTTTAATCGGTTTCATTATAGTTAAATCATGTTAAAACTTTAAAAAAACAGAAAAATTCGATATTTTTGTGTTATATTTTAATTTAATGAGTCGCAGGTATTATACACACTTAACATTATTGCACATGAGAAAAAGAATTATTAACACTGGTATTATCGCGGTATCACTAATAGCGCTTCTATTCGCGGGAACCAGCTGTAAAAGTAAGCAAAAGCTAGCCGCGGAGCAAGCAGCTGTTGCCTATGCTCAAAAAGTTGATCAAGCAAAAACAGATTTATTAGAAATCATCAACGATGATGGATCAATGACCATTGAGCAAAAAGAAAATCGATTAAATGTCATCAAAGGACTAAATATTGATGATTCGGAAGTTAACGATTTAATTAAAAAAGCTGAAGATGTTTTAGCAAACCTCAAAGATGAAAGAGACGCCAAGATGCGTGCTGAAGCAGAAAAACAGAAATTCGTTTCTTTAAATAATTCAGTTTTATCAAGTTTCAGTTCTGTTGCAAATGCAAGCACATTTATGGTTGCTAACAACCGAATAGCCGAAGCATTAAAATTATTTGCTTCAGAAGATATTCCTGTATTAATTATTATCAGTCAGGAAAATGGCATGAAAGATTATGATCGTCCAACAACCATTAAAAAATATCTTGAGTATTTAAAAGATGTTAAAATATTTGATAATGGGATAGAAAATCTTGTTTTGGACAACAACGGAAAAATAACTGAAATTGAATTAATTAAAAAATAACGCACCATGTCAAAATTAAAAATATTATTAATTGCGGTATTCTGTGTTGCATTTGCCGCAAACACCTTTTCGCAGAACCAAATCAGTCCGGAAAGAAAGCGTGCTATTGATAGCCTGGCTCTTGAAAAAATCAGAGATCTGAGTAAATATATTTCGATTGTTGGAAGTAAAGAGACCCCATTTTCTGAAGCAAACAGAGTGATAGACCGCACCCTCGAATTATTTGCAGATGATGCACAAATTGGCGTTTCATCTTTATACCGTCCCAAAATTGAATATTTTGGAGTAAGAGGATATTTAGAGCATTTAATGGCTTTAAACTACGATAAAATAACCATCAGCTGGTACAATATTCAGTATATCAGCGACCTTGAGTTACAACCAGACGGAAGGTACGTTGGGGTAATCACCATTTATCAAAGATTTGAAGGTGAATCAAGTGATGGATTATCATATAAAGACACAACAAAAAAAGACATCACGGTTTATGTTGAAAGAAAACAAACACAAATTGGTGGTAAACTAATCGGTTTCTGGGATGTATTGTTAGGGGATGTGAGAGTAACCGAAACTGCAAAATGAAATTAAGAACTGTTTGTCTTGTATTTATTCTGTTTATCGGATCTGGCATTCAATCGCAAATAATTGACAAATTTGTTGACGATGAGCGCATGTTGTATGCGCATACCAAACAGGTCAATCAGTTTTTCAGAAGATTTAATGGAGAGGAAGATCGTTACGGAAATCGCCTCTCCATTGATGATCCCTTACTCAAAAATCAAGAATTTAGAAAGGAATTCATCGGCTTCCTTTTCAACAGGGAAAGCAATATTATTGACCAAAGTTTAAAAACTGAATTTATCAATGATGTTGCTGATAATCATGAACCTCGCTTATTAAATTTTCATGGTGGCAATTGGTTTGCGCAGGTAAAAACACTTTTCATTTACAAAGGAAAGGAAACCGAATGCACGCTGTTTTTAAAATTGCAAGAGGAAAGTGTAGGGTCGAAATGGGTAATCACCAATGTTTTGTTTGCACCTTTTACCTCTTACTTTGTAAGCATTGATAGTCTTCCTGAATCAAAACAAAAATTCTTACACCCACTCAGTCATGAGCTAGATTTTATGAATTTGATTAAGGTCTTCAAGCAAGATCAAATCATTGAACAATTCGCCGAAAGCGGATATAGTCCTGACTACTTAAGTATATTTATTTATGAATTTAGAAAAGGAAATTTAAAATTTAATAATATTCTGGAAGTAAAATTTCATATATTTCAGGTTGAAAACTGGTATATTGAATTATCAGAATTTAACCGAAAAAGCAATAATTCGGGGTGGTTGATTTCCAATCTTCTAAAAATTTCAGAAGCGGATAAAGAGGTATTGAAAAAGTTCATTTACCAAAACTAATTCCCATTCTTTATGTTAAAGAAGGCTTTCTTTATAATCGGATTTTTTTTAAGCATTAATTTAACAATTAATGCCCAGCAAGAAATATACACCCAGCGTGATATTGATATTTATAAAAAAGAAGCCACACAGCTGGTAAATTATTTTGAGTATACCCTTAACCTTATCGGGAGTAAAAATACCTTAGCTAAAGAAAAAGATATCATTATCAACCAAAGTTTTTCGAAAATATTTTTGGATGAAAATGTACAAATCGAAGATGATTTAGATGAATACCGAACGGTCCCTACCAATAAAAATGTGCAAGCTTATTTAAAAGATATTGATTTCTTTTTTACAAATGCTGAAATCGTTTTTACCATTGAAGAAGTTAGCCATCATTTAACCGAAGACAATGGGCTTTACTTCAAATTCAAGATTAATCGAAATTTGATTGGAAATCTGATAAGTGGCGATTCAATTAATACCAACAAAGTCCGATTCATTGAAATTAATTTAGACGATGCATTACAGGATTTAAAAATTGCCAGTATTTACACCACCAAGTTGAACGAAGACGAAGAACAAAGAAATTGGTGGAATTCAATATCGGAAAATTGGAAAAAAATATTAGGTCAAAATCGATTTATTGATGACTCAGTTTATCTGCACGAATTGATCACATTTACCGATTCAACTTATGTAATTTTAGCGGATAGTTTCCAAGTTTTTCAGCTCGATAGCTTACTTGTATATGGGCCAGATACGATTTCATTACCCTCATTCGACAGCCTTATCCAATATTACCATGACACAATAACTTTTGATCCGGCAATACTTTATGAGCATCTGAGTGATATTATAAGATTACAGGAAATTAACCTGAACGAATACCCTGAAATTAATGATTTATCACCGTTGTCCAAACTCTCAAATTTAAGAAAAATAGACCTCTCCAATACCAATGTGAAGGATTTAAGCCCTCTTCGAAACTTAACAAAACTTGAGTCTTTAATTTGCTCCGGATCCAAAGTCGAATCTCTTTTTCATTTACGTTATTTAACAAATTTAAAGGTACTGAACCTCAACCATACAATGGTTTATACGTTAGACGAATTAGATCATTTTGACAAGCTCGAACAACTTTATTTAATTGATACCAAAATTGATAGCCTAGATCCCATCGCCGCATTAAAAAATCTTCAAGATCTTAGATTTTCGAACACCAATATATCAGACTTAGATGCCTTGAGTAACTTAAGTGGGCTGGAGGTTTTGCATATTAATGCTACCAATGTCAATTCAATTGCTCCATTAAAAAATCTGGAAAACCTAAGGATTTTAGTAATGGACGATACAAAGGTTGACCAGTTGGAACCACTATCAAATCATAAAAACTTGAAACAAATTTTTTGTGACAATTCATTGATTTCACCTGCTAAAGCCAATCAGTTTATGAAAGCAAATTCGGAAACTTTAGTTGTTTTCCAATCGGCTGAGTTAAATGCGTGGTGGGATCATTTAAATACAACATGGAAAAATATTTTTAAAAAATATATTTATTTGGATGCACATCCTTCAAAAGCACAACTCCACGAATTAATCAAACAGAAAATTATTGATGTGAGTAAACGTTCAGAAATTTCGAACTTGGAGCCACTTAAAAAACTCATTTACCTCGAGCATCTAAATTGTTCTCAAACTTCAATTTCAGATTTGGAACCTATAGCCGACTTAATCGACCTGAAATACCTTGATATATCACTAACGAATATTAACTCAATTGCTCATCTCAAAAACCTAAGTAAACTTGAATCTTTGTATTTTTCAAGTACTTCAGTTGATGATCTTAGCCCCTTACTTAATCTTAATTTTTTGCAGCAGGTTCACGGCAATTTTACTGAGGTAAAAAACTTGAATCCCTTAGCTGAATTACCAAATTTGAAATTTGCCTATTTTGATAATACAAAAGTTGATCGCTCAGATTTCCTGAAATTATTTACCAAAAACAAAGAATTGGTTGTTGTTTATCAAACCAGATTTCTACAAAATTGGTGGGAGAGCATAAATGAGCATTGGAAAGAGCTATTCATCAAAAAAATAAACATAAAAAATGATGAATTAAGCAAAGAATCTTTACAGCAAATTGCCGATATTAAATCTTTGGATATTAGCAATAATTTACAACTCAAAACGCTTGAGCCACTTAAAGTTTTATCTACCCTCGAAGAATTAATTTTCTCGGGTACTCAAATTTCAAATCTTAATGCATTAGAAAATCTGAAACAATTATCTAAAATTACATGTGCTAATAATCCAATTAATAATTTGAGTGCAATCATGAATTTACCTAACCTAAAATATCTTGATATTTCGAACATTCCAATTCGCGATTTTGAGCAAATTCAATTCATGACCAGCCTCGAAACACTTATTTGTCCGGGTACACAGATTAAAAGTCTAAAATATCTCGATTACCTCAGAAACCTTAAAACACTCGAATGTTTCAACACAAATATTCGAAATTTGAATGCAGTTGAAAACCTCGATCTTGAAGTTTTAAAATGCTATAACACAGGACTAAATCAAAAAAGGGTTTCAAAATTTAAACAGACACACCCAAATACCGAAGTGGTTTATTATTAATGTTTCATTATGAAAAATCAAATTATTATTCGGAAATTCAATTTACCGGATTACGATATTTTGATTGATTTGTGGAATCAAGCAAAATTGCCATTCAAGCCACTTGGTCGTGATTCGAAAGAAAGTATCACCGAAGAACTTTCTAGAGGCTGTGCCTCCATTTTAATTGCCGAACAAAACAATATTGCTATCGGGACAGTTTTTGCCACCCACGATGGTCGTAAAGGTTGGATTAACAGATTGGCTGTTGTACCGGAATTCAGAAAAAAAGGTATCGGCAGATTATTGGTAGAAAAAGCTGAGAAAATATTAAACGACAAAGGCATTGGAATCATTGCCTGCCTGATTGAAGAATACAACCAAACCTCGTTTGAAACATTTCAGAAATTGGGCTATGTTAAGTTTGAAGGCATTCATTACCTTACAAAACGATCGCATCCGGATATTTAATTTATTTTTTTACCTCAACACGAATAGCCTTTGAATGACTATTGAATTCAGGCGCATACAAACACTGAATGGTACTAATCCCATTTGAAAAACTACCATTTTGGGTTACGAACATTGTATTTTCGAAAACATAAGTCCCGGATCGTAAATAATCAAAATAATAATGAGAGGCAGCATCTGTATGACTTTTATAAAATCCAACACCTCCTTCATAACGATAGCCCGACATCACCTCGATGGGTTCAAAAGCGCCGGCCCGCATATCTTTGATATGAACAAATTCCATAGCTCTGTCAACATTAATCACCATTCTTGAAACAATTTTATCTCCAATCTTAAACTTAAAATTAGCATCCACCGTTTTCAAAACATCTCCACTTTCTCCTGTTTCTTTAACAAAGATTTGTTTGCTAATTTGGAGAGCGTTTTCACTGGCTTTCACACTGTCAAGATTCGAAAAATATTGCCAGTGCAAAGCTCCCCATGCAATTTGCTTGTTTGTGTTTTTAAGCTCGATGCGTCCCATCTCAGGTTTAATTTCAGGGGCAGACCAGTCTACCTGAAAATAAGAAGTTCCTGCCTCCACATTTTCAATTTGTATCGGCTCATCACCCAGAAAAACCTCAACGATCTTATTATCATCAAATAGTTGGGGATCATCTAATAAGATGGCATTTACAGCTTCAACAGAAGCTTTAGGAGTATCCCAAATTTGAGTTTGTTTTTGTTTGATCAACCATTGTTTTAATTGATTAACGATCTCTTTGTCTCCGCTAATTTCATTAAAAGCTTCAATTAAAATGGCTTGTGTTTCGATGGGTTCCTGATACCAATAGTAGCCATTTGATCTATTCCAGTACATTCCCATTTCATTATCAAAATGTGCGCGCTCTTTTAACGATTTTAAAATAAGCTCGGCAGTTTCAACATCTCCGTTTCTGAACAACGTGAGTGCCATCATGGCTTGTAAATAATTACTCCGCTGAGGCCAAAATTTCTGCACCTGGCTCAGGTAGTACGCTTTTACTTTCTCAAATTCTTCCGTTTTGAGATTCAGGTTTTCATTTAGGCTTAAAATAAATAAATGTTGAATTTGAAGGTTCGCTAAATGATTGTGTTCAAGATTAACTTCCTTCTGATTTTTAAGTTGGTTATAGTCGTGAATAAACGCTTTGTTCAAAAAGCTCATTGCTCTTTTTGTAGCTTCTTCAACCTGTTTTTTAAAATGAGGATGAATGGCATTTTTCGATTGTAAGCCTATTAATCCTTTGGTCACAAATTGGGTAATGTATTGGCTTCCCTGCATTCCTTTAAACCAGGTCCAGGAACCATCAGGAAGTTGCAATGTCAGTAATTTATCGAACTTGGTATTCAACTTTTGCTTAATTGCATTTTCATCAAAAAACAAAGCCAACTTTCGCTTTCTCTCTGTTTCATTTTGGGCTTCTGTTTGCCAGGGAGTTTCGGCCAATAACACGCTTTTTAACTCCTGATTCTTCTCTAAATTTGAGCTTAGGGCATCTGCCTTCAGCAATCTCCATTGGTCAAATACCGGTTTAATTTTGGGGTTTGAATTTAAAAGATGTGAAGCCATCGAATTGGCATAAAATCCCAAATAAAGTGATATTGCATTTTCATGTTGATCCTCATCTACATAAGGCAAGGCCTGAATGGCATACCAGGCAGGATTTGAGGTAATTTCAAGTTTTAAATGATGCTGCTTGATGCCCTTATTGTTGGCAGAATTTAAGAGTCGATCAAACATCATTTTTTTATGCTCTTTCGGATTTAGATGAATAGGTAAACTTTCGGTAACTAAAATTTGATTCGGTAATACCGGAATAATACGTTCTTCGCCATCGCTATGGTTTTTTGAAGATGCAATGAGTCGGTAAGTTATTGCCTGAACACCTGAAGGAACAAGCATTTTCCATTGCTTACCGATAGAACCATGCGCTGCAACTGTAAACTGCTGCTTTTGGGGATCAAGAATAATGTCTTTAATTGATTTCATGGTTTGGGCATCGAATAACTCAAGGGTCACTTCCCCATTCAATTTCTCTTCCGTAAGGTTTATAATTTTAGTACTAAAATACAGGGTGTCGCCTTCTCTAAAAAAGCGTGGAATATTTGGACTCACCATTAGCTCTTTTTGTGTAAGAACCTCTTTTGTGAGTTGGGCTATTCGCAAATCTTTTGTATGAGATAAAGCCATGAATTTCCATCTACTTAGAGCCTCTGAACTCGTAAAACTAATACTGATATTTCCATTTTTATCCGTTTTTAAATCAGGATAAAAGAAGGTGGTTTCGCTAAAGTTTTTTCGAATTTGGGGTGCTTCAATTTCTGCTGCTTTCAAATTAGTAATAGGAACATATTCTTCAAACTGGGTTGTCTCAGTTGCTTCTGCATCAAGTTCAATTTCATCATTTACAACACTCATCACACTTCTTCCCATGTACATTCTAGAACCCATCACTTCCCAATAAAACCTCAGTTCCAATGTTTCTTTAGGTTTATGATACCATGGAAAATATTTTTGATTTCGTGCGATTCCAGAGCCAGTTCCAAAACCATAATTCGAATTCCAAAAAATATGATTGTATTCATAATTTTGCAAGGAAAAATTCCATGTATGTGGTTTCAATTTATCCAGAGAAGCATCCATCATGGTGCAAAGGAGTTCTGCGTTTACAGCTTCTTTTTTGCTTCCGGTGATTTTAATTTTCCAATCCTCTTTTGAACCGGGCTTGAGTACGGAGCGAAAAGTTTCCAGGCTGATATTTAATTTACGAGAGGGATCAGAAACAATGATTTGCTCTTGATGTGAATAAGTTTCGTTATCAACGATAAACAAAAGGTTAAGCGTTAACTCGCCTGTTAAATCTTTACTTATCGGAAAATTGATTTTTTGTTTTTCGTTTTTAAGATTTAACCACTTGCTCAAAACAACCCTGTTTTTATGCTGAAGTTCATAAAGAATTCTCACATTTTCTTTGCCTGAGCCAATTATAAAACTGAGCTTATCTCCAATGTTTAATTTGTTATTATCCAATATAAAAAACTCAATCAGTGGGAAAGGCATCCGAGGATGATCAGAAGCATATAAAGTGAAATTCCTACTTACTTCCACTTCAGTATCGTAATCGTCTTCTGAACTTAAGATTATTTTATATTTACCAGATGGCCAGGATTTAAGATCTTCGAGTTGTACGCCATTCACTTCACCGGTATTAATTTCAGCCTGAAAAATTTGATGGTTAATCTCCCAATTTTCTGCATCGTTTTCATTATCATACTGATCATTCGGGAAATAGGTATAAAAAGTTTCGGCATCGGTCATAAAATAATCGGGTCGTTTCCAGATGCGTTTTTTAAATACCTGTGTTGGTTCTTTCAACCTAAAAACACTGACCTTTACATTCACTTTTTGTTTTTGCCCCCTTAAATTTTGAGCAGTAATTTCAACAAACTCATTTCCATCTTTATTCCAATTTTCGGTGAGGTTTGTTTCCAATACCAAATCTGAATAAGCCAAGCTCAAATTGGTTTCTTCTTTTTGGGTTTCCCCATTCAAATCACTCAGCTCCACTTCAATTCTAAAATTAAAGGCCGGATGATTAGTTGAACTCATTTCTTCATCAGGCAAGGCTTTAAAATCAAAAATAAAATTGCCAAACTCATCAGTTTTAAATTCGCCAAAAGCAATTTGTTTTTGTTCAGCGCCGGGGTGAGAAAAAAACCAATAATAAAGTTGATAATAGCTGCGCTTAATGCTAAATTTACCTTTGGCATTGGTCAATGGTGCTCCTGAAAAAGTGGTAGCTTTTCCGGTTATTTTTACGATATCATTTAAGCGATACTGACTTTTTAGCGTATCAAAAACAACTTCAAAATTAGGCCGTTTATATTCTTCAACACTAATCCACACCCATCCTGTATTGCTTTTAATAAGCATTTGCCCGTTCAATACATTTTCAGGAATAATAAATTCGCCATTAAAAGATCCATACTCATTGGTTGTTCTGGTAATGTTTTTTATTTTCTGATGATTAACATCAAAAAAAGTAATTTCATTTTTTTGCAGAGGAGCAACTGAATACTGATCGCCCTCTTTCAAATAAACGATGCCCTTAAAGTAAACCGTTTGTCCGGGTCGATAAATACTGCGGTCGGTAAAAAATTGAGTTTTGTATACTTTTTTATTTGAACCGGACTTTAAACTTCCATAATTTGGTACTCGTTTTTCAACAAGGGTATCATTATCTTTCGACAAAATGAAACGATACGACTCATTAATTATCAATTCATTAATCCTGATATAACCATTCGAAGAAGAAACCAAAGATGCCATCTGTTTCCATTTCCATTTTCTTAGTTTAAAATTGTATTCACCAGTTTGAACATCAATTTTAACATCTTTTTTAGGAAATCCTGTTTTCCGATCCAGGGTAAAAATATCCATGGCCCTACCCAAATCATCTCTTTTAATAAAGCTCAAATTTGAAGACCAGAACTTGTTTAAGTGAATCAAAGAATCGGGATGGAAATCGGAATCAGGAGAAGCCAATAAAACATAATAACCCGGCTCTACTTCAGGGATTCGAAGTTGCAAATTATGCGATTGGTAATCACTTTCATTGGGGAGCATTTTCGACCATTCAAAAAGGGGTTTCAGCGCTAAATAATATTTTAATTCCTCATCATTATTTAAATCCTGATTAAGCGCTTCATTCTGTAAATAATTTAATCTTAGAATACGAAAATGGAGTTTATCTAAGTTTTTGTAGGTAAGCGAAGACAAAATAGGTTCGTTGGGTAAATTTACCTGTTTTAATACCAAATTCAATTCCGAATTTTGAATTTTTTTGATAAGGTCACTACAAGCTTTTCCGCCTAAAGTTTTGGGGGATTTTTGAATATTTTGTTGACAAATTCGCAGCGCTTTTACTAAATCCCATCTGTATTCAGTATTTTTAAATGGATGGTATTTGAACCCATTGCTGGCATGAATTGCAGCAATTTCATAGTTGATTTCTGCAGAAACAGCATGATCACTGTTTTTACTTTCAAGCTCTTTTAATGCGTTCAAATACGCCATTTGGTTTTGCGGATGAAAAGCTTTGAATGCATACTCCAAACGTTTCAATTCGGCCTTTGCCAATGCCATTGATTTAAAATGTTGTTGATGCATCCGCACCAATGACTGATAAATTTTTAAGATTTGCATTTGAAAATCAGCCGGGTTTTGGATTTCAATTTCAAGAGATAAAAATTTATCGGTAGGAATTAAAAATCGAGATCCGTTATTATCTCTATCAGATGCTGGTTCCTGAATATTTTCAGAAAAATATTTGATTGCTCTTTGTGCTAATAAATCGAATAGGGTTGGATAATAAATCTCACTTAATGAATCATTAAACAAAACCGGCTTCAATTGTGCTATCGAAACTGAATAAAGTAAATCAGCATCTTTCAAAGATGCTAAATAATATTTTTGTGATCGCTCAATGAAATTATTCTTGCTCCAATTTTGTATGTCTTCACCAGGCTCTGATAAGAGTTGAGTTCTTTGATTAATTTTCCAACGATTATTTCGATAGTAATCATAACAAAAATCACCTAAAAAAGAATTTAGAATCTGGAGTTGTGGAGTTTTTGCCCGGTTAATTTCTTGTTTTAATTCAGTAATAAATTGATTAGGGTTTGGATTTTTTTGATTGAGTCGAAACTTATAAGAAAGCGCTTTTATAAAATCTGAATGCTTCTGAGAAAGTTTAGAATCATCAAAAAGCTTATCAATTTCTTTTTTTGCAGTTTGATCCAATCCAAGATTTAGTAATGAATCAATCTGTTTCCACTGTTCATTCACAATTGATTTTCCCGATATGGTTTGGGAAAAAGAATAAGGAGTTATTGCAGAAAGAACTATTATTAAAAATAGGAGTTGCTTTTTCATGTTTTAACAAATTCAGTATGAACAATTTTGCAGTACGGTTAATGAGGTGTTGTCATTAGACTTTTTTATCCCGATTTGCTTTGCAATCGGGATTCGTTCAGCTATAATTTTTTAAAATATCAGCTTTTAAAAAATTTGTTTCACGAATAAACTTACAAAATTCATTCCTATCTGTAAAGAACTAAAACGTAAATGATTTGTTTGGTTCTGTTAAATAACGATATTTACTATTCGCTGAGGCACCACTATTACTTTCCTGGGTGTTTTTCCTTCAGTCCATTTTTGAGCCTCTTCTGAATTTAAAACTGTTTTTTCAACTTCCTCTTTCGACATAGTGACCGGAAGCGAAATTTTGAAACGCATCTTGCCATTAAACGAAACCGGGTACAGCACGGAGTCTTCTTTAATGTATTCTTCATTCAATTCAGGAAAAGTGGCATAAGTTACGGTATCACCATGTCCGAGTAGTAACCATAATTCTTCAGCAATGTGAGGTGAAAATGAAGAAATTAGTATGGTTAAAGGTTCCAAAATTGCACGCTTGTTACATTTTAAATCAGTAAGCTCATTAACACAAATCATAAACGTACTTACCACCGTATTGAATGAAAAACGTTCAATATCATTCTGAACTTTTTTAATGGTATTGTGCAAAACTTTCAGGTCATCCTTAGTGGCCTTTTCTTCAGAAACCGTAAAATTATTCTCGGCATCATGATAAAGTCGCCATAATTTTTTCATAAACCTGAAAACACCCTCAATACCTTTAATATCCCAAGGTTTGTGATATTCCAATGGACCGAGGAACATTTCGTAAAGTCGCAAGGTGTCTGCGCCGTATTTTTGAATTAAGTCATCAGGATTTTGAACATTATGCTTGGATTTAGACATTTTTTCAACCTCGTAACCGCAAACATACTTGCCGTCTTCCAATATAAACTCAGAATCTTTAAACTCTGGGCGCCATTGTTTAAATGCTTCGGTATCCAGCACATCATTGTCAACAAAGTTGATATCGACATGAATGGGTGTTGTAAATAACTTACGATCCTTAATATTTTTCGAAACAAAAGTGGGCTTAAGTTCTCTTATCTCATGACGATTAAAAATGACACCTTTATTGGGGTCATCAAATGCTTCAATGGCTTCCATAATTGCACCCTCTGTGTCTTCCAAAATATCTGCAATAGGAAGCAGAATTAGTTTTTTGTCCGTTCCTTGAATATATTCTTCATAGGGCGTTTCTAGTTTTTCAAGTTTTGCCTGACTCTTAATTTCAACAATTACATTCTCTTTTTTATTATAAAAGTCGAATTTACGATGGCCATCACGAAAATCTCTTATCATGTCTTTCTCTAATCCATTTTTTTTGATTAGTTCCCAAAGTAAATATTCAGCATATTTTTCATGGTTTAAGCGATATACAAAACTTGATCGGCCCTGAATTTTTCCTTGATTTATTAATTTTTTGAATGGTTCATCTTTTTTCACCATTCCGATATCAAACAAAAAATGATTCCAGAAACGAGAGTAAAGCAAATGTCCTACAGCATGTTCATCACCTCCGATGTATAAATCAACGTCCTGCCAATATTCATTGGCTTCTTTAGAAAAATATTCATTTTCGTTATGCGGGTCCATATAACGCAAATAATAGGCACTTGATCCGGCAAAACCAGGCATGGTATTCGTTTCTAAAGGATAGCCTTCTTCTGTTTTCCAGTTTTTTGCTCTTGCCAAAGGTGGCTCACCATCTTCTGTCGGCAAATATTTATCAACATCAGGAAGTAATAAGGGCAATTGATCTTCTCTTAAAGTATATGGAATTCCATCTTTGTAATAAACAGGAAAGGGCTCGCCCCAATATCTTTGACGGCTAAAAATGGCATCGCGTAATCGATAATTGATGGTTCCAAAACCACAACCCAATTCATTAATTTTTTTGATGGTTGCCTGTATGGCTTCTTTCACATCCATGCCATCTAAAAATTCTGAATTCATCATTTTGCCTTCTTTGGCATCATATGATTCTTCAGAAATATCGCCGCCCGAAACAACCTGAATAATTTCTAAATTAAAATGTTTTGCAAAAGCATAATCTCGACTATCATGCGCCGGAACGGCCATAATAGCTCCAGAGCCATAACCTGCTAATACATAATCAGCAACCCAAATTGGAATTTCTTTTCCATTCAAAGGATTTATTCCATAAGCTCCGGTAAATTCCCCACTAATATTTTTCACCTCAGATTGTCGTTCACGCTCTGAACGATTTTTTGCCCAAGTCACATATTTATCAACAGTTTCCTTTTTATCAGAAGTTGTAATTTTTTCAACAAGCTCATGTTCCGGTGCCAACACCATATAAGTTGAACCGAATAAAGTGTCAGGACGAGTCGTGAAAACTTCTAATGTATCTTCAAAACCTTTTATTCCAAAATATACCGTTGCACCTTCCGAACGACCAATCCAATTTCTTTGCATTTCTTTCAAAGAATCTGACCATTCGATTTTATTCAAACCATCGAGTAATCGCTGAGAATAGGCAGTAATTCTTAAGGACCATTGTTTCATTAATTTTCGCTCCACCGGATGTCCTCCTCGTTCCGATAGGCCTTCTTTTACTTCATCGTTGGCTAAAACGGTTCCCAATTCAGGACACCAATTTACCATGGTATCTGATAAATAAGCCAGGCGAAAATGCATCAACAATTCTTGTTGTGCTTTTTCATCCATTTTATTCCACTCATCGGCGGTGAAGATTTCCTCTAAATCAGTAGCGGCATTTATGTTTATATTTCCTTCTTTTTTAAAAACCGAAATCAAATTCGCTATCGGCTCGGATTTATCGGTGTCTTTATTAAACCATGAATTGAATAATTGAATGAAGGTCCATTGGGTCCATTTGTAATAACCTGGATCACAAGTTCTAACTTCTCGATCCCAATCAAAAGAAAAACCAATCTTATCTAATTGTTCACGATAGCGATCGATATTTTTAAAGGTAGTGATCTCGGGATGAGTTCCTGTTTGAATAGCGTACTGCTCAGCTGGCAAACCATAGGCATCATATCCCATTGGGTGCAATACATTATAGCCCTTTTGACGCATATATCTGGCGTAAATATCAGAAGCAATATAACCCAATGGGTGACCTACGTGCAATCCGGCACCGGAAGGATAGGGGAACATGTCCAACACATAAAACTTAGGCTTAGAATGATCAATTTCAGCCTTGAATGTTTTATTCTTGCTCCAGTATTCTTGCCACTTTGGCTCTATTTCAGTAAAATTATAATCCATGCTTCTTGCTTTATTTGCTTATGAGTATTGCATTTTCAGGCTGCGAAGTTAGAAAAAAGATAGAAATTTTTAGTACTCAATTTAAGCTAATCTTCACAATTTTAAATTTTTAAGGCTGATTTAAGGAAATGATTGTTTACAAATCATTTCCAGAACTGGAAACTAAATCTATTTTAAGATTAAAATGTTTATTTTAGCTTTAACTAAACTTTATAATGGCAAGGAAAGAGGATAAATACAACAGGCGTCGACTTCAAACTTCGTACTTAACTTCCATAGTAAGCACCACCCTTGTTTTACTGATGCTTGGAGTACTCGGATTAATTGTGCTTCATGCACAAAAACTCTCCAATCATGTAAAGGAAAATATTGGAATTCGGGTGATTATTAGAGATGATTCAAGAGAAGCAGGAATTTTGCAATTACAAAAATTTTTGGATGCTACAGAATATTCAAAATCGACAGAATACATTACCAAGGAAAAAGCTGCAGCAGACTTAAAAGAAGAATTGGGAGAAGATTTTATAGATTTTTTAGGGTTTAACCCCTTACCCTCATCTATCGATTTAAGATTGAAAGCTGAATATGCCAATTTGGAAAGCATAGAGGTAATTGAAAAAGAGCTATTGGCAAACAAAAATGTTAAGGAAGTTTTTTATCAAAAATCACTGGTACAAGCCATCAATCAGAACGTTAAAAAAATCGGTTTTTTATTATTGGGTTTCAGTGCATTATTATTACTTATTGCCATCGCACTCATCAATAACACCATTCGTTTATCAGTTTACTCAAAACGTTTTTTAATAAAAAGTATGTTATTGGTCGGAGCTACACAATCGTTTATCCGTAAACCATTCTTGATTCAAGGTATAATTCAAGGTATTTATAGTTCAGTTTTAGCATTAATATTAATTGCTAGTATTATTTATTTTGCACAGCTTGAATTACCGGAATTAATAGACTTTCAGGATACAAATCTGTTTATAAGCCTTATTATTTTAGTTATGTTGTCCGGAATTTTAATTACTTGGCTGTCAACTTATTCCGCACTGCGTAAATTCCTGAATATGAAAACAGATGACCTGTATTATTAAAAAAAGTTAATTCTTTTAACATTTCAAAAAATACCCTTACTTTTGAGCTAGTAAATCTCATGAAATGATGAAAAAAACCAAAGCCACACATAAACAAGCCAAACCAGCTCCACAATCTTCGGCTCAAAGCAAGCAAAACCCCGGAGCTGAAACAGTAACTTTTTCATTTGGGCGAGAAAATTATCGATTGCTTATTATTGGACTTTTAGTCATAGCCCTTGGTTTTGTGCTCATGATTGGAGGAGGATCTGAAGATCCAAATGTATTTAGTGATAAGATTTTTAATTTTCAGCGATTAACCCTCGCGCCAATCTTAATCCTTGCTGGTTTTATTATTGAAATTTTCGCAATAATGAAAAAGCCAAAAAGCTAATTTGTTTACCCTAATTCTCTTATTTATCCCTCATAAATATTTTAGTAAATGAATTGGTTTGAAGCATTGATTCTTGGTATTATTCAAGGTTTAACTGAGTTTTTGCCTGTAAGCAGCAGCGGGCACTTGGAACTTGGAAAAGCAGTTTTAGGAATTAATGCAGAACGCAGCCTGATTTTCACTGTAATTGTTCATGGAGCTACCGTTTTGAGTACCATGGTCATCTTTTACAAAGACATCATTAACTTACTCAAAGGCTTATTCCAGTTTAAATGGAACGAAGAAACAGCCTATCTTACCAAAATCATTATTTCGATGATTCCGGTCATAATTCTTGGGTTATTTTTTAGTGATGAAGTGGAAAGCTTCTATGATGGAAATATTCGTTTTGTTGGCATTATGCTAATTCTAACCTCTATTCTTCTGGCATTCACTTATCTGAAGAAATCAAACGAACGTAAAATTAATTTTTGGGATTCATTAATTATTGGAATTGCTCAGGCCATGGCTGTAATTCCAGGTATTTCTCGATCAGGTGCAACCATCGCAACAGGTTTAATTCTCGGAAACCGAAAAGAAAATATTGCCAGATTTTCATTTTTAATGGTTTTAATCCCAATTATTGGTGCCAATGCAAAAGACCTCATTTCGAATGATATATCTGCCGGAACAAACATAGGAACTATTTCTTTAATCATTGGCTTTGTAGCAGCATTCATAACAGGTGTTCTTGCCTGTAAGTGGATGATAAAAGTTGTAAGCCGGGGTAAGTTGATTTATTTCTCTGTTTACTGTTTTGTAATAGGACTATTGGCAATAATTTTAGCATAATGGAAGAATGTAAAAAGACTTCTTACAATTTTCCGGAAGGAGAAGTATTGTTATTTAATAAGCCCTATAAATGGACCTCCTTTAGTGTTGTAAACAGCATTAGATACCTACTCAAACACCATACCGGGATCAAAAAAATTAAAGTTGGCCATGCCGGAACACTTGATCCTTTAGCCACTGGATTGCTAATTATTTGCACCGGTAAATTCACAAAAAAAATTGATACTTATCAAGGATTGGAAAAAGAATACACCGGTAGTTTTACACTTGGCTCAACAACACCTTCTTTTGATCTGGAAACAGAACCGGATCAGAGTTATCCAATTGATCATATTTCAGAAACCCTATTAAAAGAAACTGCAAAAAAATTTATTGGCGACATTGAACAAACCCCTCCGGTCTATTCAGCAATTAAAATTGATGGTAAAAGAGCCTACCAATATGCACGTAAAAATCAAGATGTTAAAATAAAATCGAAAATAGTTAACATCTCCGAATTTGAAATAACAGCTATTTCAATGCCGCTTATAAATTTCAGAGTTGTTTGCAGCAAAGGAACTTACATCAGATCACTGGCCAATGATTTTGGAAGAATGCTTAATAGTGGTGCTTATCTGAGTTCCCTAACCCGAACCCGAATTGGTAGCTTTAAACTCGAAGACAGTTTGGAAATTGATACATTTAAAGAATTCTTAATTAATCATAAAAAGGAAGTCTCTTCTTGACATAACCCTTGTTATTTATTAATTTAGAATGAGGTACACTTGACTTCTCCTTAAAAATGAACTACTTTTGCGCCCTTTTACTGTTACAATTAAACCACTATGAAATTATCCCAATTTAAGTATAACTTACCAGCAGAATTAATCGCCAGTCACCCATCAGAAAATAGAGATGAGTCTAAACTAATGGTGTTAAATCGCAAGGAAAAAACCATCGAACATAAGATGTTTAAAGATATTTTAGAATATTTTAATGATGGGGATGTATTTGTACTAAATAACACAAAGGTTTTTCCAGCTCGGTTGTACGGCGAAAAAGAAAAAACAGGAGCTAAAATTGAAGTCTTTTTGCTCAGAGAATTAAATCGAGAAACGCGTCTTTGGGATGTTTTGGTTGACCCTGCCAGAAAAATTAGAATTGGAAATAAGCTATACTTTGGCGAAGATGAATCGCTGGTAGCAGAAGTAATTGACAATACGACCTCACGCGGAAGAACCCTAAGGTTTTTATTCGACGGCCCCTACGAGGAATTCAAAAAAACGATTTACTCTTTAGGAAGAACACCATTGCCTAAAATTCATGACAGGGAAAGCTTACCTGAAGACCAGGAACGTTATCAAACCATTTATGCTAAACACGAAGGTGCAGTTGCTGCGCCTACTGCTGGTCTTCATTTCAGTAGAGAATTAATGAAACGATTGGAACTCATTGGGGTTTCTTTTGCAGATATAACACTCCATGCAGGTTTAGGTAATTTCCGGAATATTGAAGTTGAAGACCTGACTAAACACAAAATGGATTCTGAAGAAATGATTATCCTTGATAAAAATTGTAAAATTATCAATCGGGCAAAAGATCATAAAAAAAATGTGTGTGCCATTGGAACAACAACAATGAAAGCACTGGAATCTTCAGTATCAATTGCAGGATATGTTAAACCTTATGAAGGCTGGACCAATAAGTTTATTTTCCCTCCTTATGAGTGTACCGTAGCAAATTGTATGATCACTAATTTTCATTTGCCACAATCTTCGATGATGATGATGGTTTCTGCATTTGCAGGATTTGATTTCCTTAAAAAAGCTTATAAAGAAGCGATTAAGGAAAAATACAAGTTTTTCACTTATGGCGATGCCATGTTGATAATCTAACTTAAGATTTTTAAATCCTCATGGTTTCATGGGGATTTCTTTTTTATGCCCATGAAAGACAAGAAAACCGTAATCATTGTAGCCGGTGGAACCGGTAAAAGAATGGGAGAGAAGATTCCCAAGCAATTTTTAATTCTCAATGGCAAACCCATACTTATTTATAGCCTTGAAATTTTTAAGCAATTTGATCCAGAGATCAGAATTATCCTGGTCTTGCCCGAGCTACATATCGATCGTTGGAAAGAAATATGCACAGCATATAAATGCGAGATAAAGCACGAAATAGTAATTGGAGGCGATGCACGGTTTTTCTCTGTTAAAAATGCCTTACAACAAATTGAGGATAAAGGATTGGTTGCAATTCATGATGGGGTTAGACCTTTAGTGGCGCTGCAAACAATTAAAAACACTTTCGAAACTGCACAATCTTTTGGGACAGGTGTCCCATTTATCGAAATAAATGAATCTGTGAGAGAGCTCACAGAAAATGGAAACAAAATTATAGATCGAAAAAAATTGCGCTTAATTCAAACCCCCCAGGTTTTTCATTCAAAAGAAATAAAAAAAGCATACGAGCAATCCTACCAAAGTAGTTTTACTGATGATGCGAGTGTGTATGAAATGAATGGAGAACCCATTTATTTAACCGAAGGAAACTGGGAAAACATTAAAATCACCCGCCCCGTTGATTTAATTTTTGCTGAATCAATTTTAAATGCTATTTAAATTTACCTGCACTTCCATACTAAATCTTTAATTACATTTGTTTCTTTAACCTTTATCTAAAATAAATTTTGAAGTCAGAACGCATCATCATCGGGATTGATCCCGGAACAAATATTTTAGGCTACGGCATTATTTTATGCGCTGGAAATAAAATGTCGTTAATAGAAATGGATGTGCTAAAATTGGGTAATCACGGTAATCATGCGCTCAAACTAAAAGCCATTTTTGAAGAATTATCGGTAATCATTGATAAACATCATCCTGATGAATTAGCGATTGAAGCTCCATTTTTTGGCAAGAATGTACAATCGATGTTAAAACTTGGAAGGGCACAAGGTGTTGCCATGGCGGTAGGTTTGTCTAAAGGACTTCCAATTTTCGAATACGCACCAAAAAAAATTAAACAGTCGATTACAGGTAAAGGAAATGCATCAAAAGAGCAAGTAGCATCCATGCTTTCGAGCATTTTGAGCCTAAAAGAAATGCCTAAATATTTAGACGCTACTGATGGGCTGGCAGCCGCGGTTTGTCATTATTTTCAGAGGGGAAATTCTGTTGATGAAAAATCCTATTCTGGATGGAAAAATTTTCTTGCCAATAATCCAGATCGGCAACATAAATGATTGATTTAGCGGTATAATATTTGTGTTTAAAATCACCGATTAATGCAGCAAAACCACACCTGATATATTTCTAAAGTCTTTTCCTATGAAAATGATTTGGATTCTATTAATTTTCATCGTAAAAATAAACTTCACTTTTGGTCAAGCTAATATTATACTGCAAGGCCAAATTATTGATCGCTCAACCAACGATCCCATTTCTTTTGCCACTATCTTTTACCAGTATGGTGGAGCAATTGCAGATGAATATGGACTTTTCAGAATATCAGAGGCTAGACCTACTGATACTTTAAGAATTTCATGTATCGGATACTTAAACAAACATGTATTAGTATCTGATTTAGAGACCAATAATGTTAATGAAATTTTACTGGATAAACATATTTATAAACTCGCAGAAGTAAAGGTGAAGGCAAAAAAAAAGCGAATTGGATCAATTCAAATTATTAGAAATGCATTAAGCAGAATTGAGCATAACTATCCAACAGATCCAATACTTTATCATGGTTATTACCGAGAATATTTAATGCAAAATGACCAATATTACAACTTATTAGAATCTATCATTGATTTAGAAGATCAAGGATTTGGAACTGCAGATAAATTCGATGCTAGGATTCTTTATAAGAAACAAAATCAAAACTTTGAAATCAAAGAAGGTGCCTTAATTCCTTATGATAATTCATTATTGAAAATTGTTCCTGATGTAACAATGCCCAAAATATGTAATGAACTACTACTCCTTAGAATTCATGATCCCATAAGAAGATCCAATTATTTTTCGCTCTCATATATTGACACTCTGCAAATGAATTTTATACGAAACCACCATTTTAAAAAACCTGAACTCGTTTATTTTAATAACAAAACACTTTATTTAATCCAATTCAAAAATGCGAATCTCGTTAATAATACTGAACCAATGGCGTCAACCATAGGTGAAATCTATATTGATCCTGAAAACTGGGGGATTCATAAAATGATTTACAAAGCCTATCTAAATCATGGGAAATTGAAAAATAAGCTTTATGAATTAAATTTAAGCTACCAACGAATTAGGGATCAGTATTATCTGAATTATCTATCTTTTAATAATTATTTTCAGCTTGAATATCCGGATAAAATGTTCAGAATCAAATATGTAAAACTAAACAAGAAAGAAAAAAAAGTAGTGATTGAAATGAGTAATGCCGTTGACTCCACTAGAAACAATCCCAAAAAGACCAATAAATATAAATTAAATTTTAACAATAAAAGGTATCGAATAGATAAGGTACAATTAATTGATAGTGTCATTAATATATACTCTGAATCATTTGCAAGAGCTATGGATACAATTACCAAAAAAAATGTTAATAATGTTTCTGTTAGAATAGATAAGGTTTACGATATTAACGGATTTGAAATTAACGTGCGTCATATTGAAACCTTTTATCAATACCGTGAATTTTTTGTAAGAAATAGTTTACAAGAATACGAGGCATTGGATAAGACCAAATTATACGACCCCAGTTTGCCCATGCTTAAAAACCCAGTTTATATTAAACAATACAATGATACTATTTGGATTAACACACCCTTGATTAAGTAAAAGTCAAATAAATATAGAATCATATGCGGGCTGGAAAAGTTTTATCACAAAAAATCCATAAAGAACCATAAGATAATTTGCTAATGCATTGATTTGCTTATATGTTAATAACAAGTATGCAACAATTGTATTTCCATTGTATGTCTATTGTATGACAACAGATTGTCAGTTAACTAACAGGAAAAAAAGGAAGAATTAGCGCCAAAAATTAATAATTTTGCATTTACATTAACTTCTGATAAGCCTGCCACCAGCGATCCGGAACATCATTATCGCAAGCGGTTTGATAATCTTGATAGGAACAGGGAATCATATGATGCCGCTTAAATTTAACTTTTTGCTGAGAACGAATTGGCACTTCCATCCACCAACGATCACTTTTTTTACTTTTATAAAAAACCAATTCGTCTTTTTCTCCTTCAATGGCAACATGATATTTTACAAATTGGCGTTTATCTTTATGTGGAAATTCATGTTTGCGATTATAAAATCCATCGATGAAATACCAAATCATTTGTGCTACCAAATGTGCAGTTTGCCCATGATTATCGAATTCAGGATTCATTTCATAAAATCCAATCGATGTTAGTTTATCACTCATTCCGGCATAGCGGGCAATCTGACAAGCCTCTTCTCCATAAAATCCATTCGGAGCTACATTTTTATTACCGGGCGCATCTGAATGTCTGATGGATGAAATATCAAAACTCAGCAAATCTGCATTACGCACAACCGGCTCAACTTCCTCTATTTTTGATCGTACAAAACCCAAACGATAAGCATCAAAAAATAAGTTTTTCATGAGTTCAATTGCATCCTGATCTACAAAATAAGTTTGATAACCAATATTTGAAAAATTAAAAAGATAATTGGGTTGATGCAAAATAATTTTGCTCAGATATGACTGAGAGCTCATTTCCTGTTCTGTTTTCCCTAAATCGAATAAAGGGTCAATCGCAACGATATTGATGATTTGACCTAAGTTTTCGTAAGCTTGATAATTTGCAAAAGTTAAATCCTGGCTACCTCCGATAATTATTGGAATAATATTTTGTTTAAGCAATTCTTTAATAACACTGCTGAGTGCAAAATAGGTATCTTCAATCGTGTGTCCACTTTTAATATTTCCCAGATCGGCTAACCTGGTATGATAACCCCCTTCAAATAACTGATAAAGATATTTTCTAACCTCATCCGGAGCATCAGCACAACCTCTATTACTGATGGCATTTCGGTCTTCTAAAACCCCAATCACGGCAATGTCGATATTATTTAAATCAGGGAAGTTTTTGTCATTAAAATAAGCGGTCACCACATCTCCCATGCGACGATGATTGGTTTTTCCCGCAAAATCATAACCATTCAGGTCGATGGGATTGAGGTATATGTCAATGTCCATATTGTAAAATTGATATTAAATTAATTAACAGTTATACAGTAGTCATACAATAGACATACAATGGAAATACAATTGTTAAATGTAGGAATAAAAATAACCTTTCGTTCGCACTTCAGCAAATCAAATTTTATTTTTTCTTGCGCGTGAATTTCTTTTTGGGTGCGTTTTTGGGGTCTTCAGATATTTTAATGCAATCTTCCAAACTTAACTCTTCTGGTACCTGGCCTTTTGGAATTTTGAAATTCTGTTTTTTGATTGAAATATAGGGGCCATATCTACCTTTAAGCACTCTTACATCTTTATTCTCTTTAAATTCTTTAATAATGCTTTCGCGAACTTTTTGCCTTTTTGCTTCAATAATTTCAATTGCTCGCGCAATATCAATGGTAACCGGATCATCGGTTTTGTCGAGAGAATAAAATAATTTTTCGTGTAAAGCATAGGGGCCAAATCGCCCGATTGCAACTTTAACTTCTCCGCCTTCATATTCTCCAAGTGTGCGAGGGAATTTAAATAATTCTAATACCTCCTCAAGGGTTACATCTTCAATACTTTGATCCTTTTTTAATCCTGCAAATTTAGGCTTGTCTTCACTCTCAGTTTCTCCAATTTGTGCCATCGCACCATAACGGCCAATTTTAACATAAATATTTAAACCACTTTTAGGATCAACACCAAGTAATT
The DNA here is from genome assembly GCA_963675215.1 of Bacteroidales bacterium. Classification (GTDB taxonomy): domain Bacteria; phylum Bacteroidota; class Bacteroidia; order Bacteroidales. The sequence continues at coordinate 762,731 of OY775914.1, read as the reverse complement.
TTTCACCGCTAAATTTTTTCGAATTCTCTTGAGTGTCTTCAACTTTTTTATGAAATGGTCCATAAAAATCGCTTATCATGCTGTTCCAAACTTTTTTCCCATCAGCTATCTCATCAAACTCCAACTCAACACTTGCTGTAAAATTAAAGTCCATGATGTTTTCAAAGTACTGCATTAAAAATTTAGTTACCAAACCTCCAATATCTGTTGGGAATAGTTTAGATTTTTCGAAACCCGTATTTTCTTTTTTTACAACTTCTTTAACTTCGCCTGCTTTTAATTGAATGCAATTATATTTTCTTTCAATTCCATCCCGATCTTCACGAACCACATATTCTCGTTTTTGAATGGTTGAAATGGTTGGCGCATAAGTAGACGGTCGACCAATACCCAATTCCTCCATTTTTCGAACCAGCGAAGCTTCTGTATACCTTGGAGGGTGTTGAGAAAATCTTTCTTCACCTTTAATCTCTTTATATTTTAACGCATCACCTGCATTTAATGGAGGCAACAAACCACTTTCTTCCTGACCATTTTCATCGTCAGTTGATTCGATATATAGTTTTAAAAAACCGTCAAATTTAATAACCTCTCCTTTTGATACAAATTTTTCGCTATGGTTCGACAATTGAATATTGACATTTGTTTTTTCAAGAATGGCATCACTCATCTGAGAAGCAACCGTTCGTTTCCAGATTAACTCATACAATCTTTTTTGAGATGCATCTCCATCCAAAGTTGACTGATTTAAGTAAGTCGGACGAATGGCTTCGTGAGCTTCTTGTGCCCCTTTTGATTTTGTTTTATAGTTACGAACCTTTACATACTTCTCACCAAAAAGTTTGGTAATTTCTTCTTTCGCCATGTTAATGGCAGTTCCGGATAAGTTTACAGAATCCGTTCTCATATAAGTAATCTTACCAGATTCATACAATTGCTGAGCAACACGCATGGTATTGGCAACAGAAAAACCAAGCTTTCGACTGGCTTCCTGCTGTAAAGTAGAGGTAGTAAAAGGAGCGGCCGGAGATTTTTTTCCGGGTTTTTTGTCAACACTTTTTACAGAAAAGTTTGCTTCTTTGCAATGCTCTAAAAATTTTGTTACTTCATCTTTATTTGTAAATCTTTTCGGAACCTCAGCATTAAACTTAACTTTTTTGCCTTCAACCTGAGCCTCAAAAACGCCTGTGATTCGATAATTAGAAGTGACTTTAAAATTTTTAATTTCTTCTTCACGATCAACAATCAACCGCACGGCTACAGACTGAACTCGGCCTGCTGATAAGGATGGTTTTACTTTTTTCCAAAGCAAAGGTGATAATTCAAATCCTACCAAACGATCGAGTACCCGACGGGCTTGTTGAGCATCAACTAAATTTTTATCAATTTTTCGAGGATTTTCAATCGCCTCAGTAATAGCTGATTTGGTTATTTCATGAAAAACAATCCGTTGGGTTTTTTCTTCTTCCAGTTTTAATGCATTAAATAAATGCCATGAAATGGCCTCCCCTTCGCGATCCTCATCCGATGCTAACCAAACCGTTTCGGCTTCTTTTGCTAATTTTTTTAATTCGGCAACAACTTTTTTCTTATCCGAAGAAATTTCATAATTAGGAATAAATCCATTTTCAATATCTACCCCCAGATTTTTTTTCGCCAAATCCATTACGTGTCCAAAACTGGATTTAACCAAAAAATCTTTCCCTAAAAAACCCTCTATGGTTTTGGCCTTAGCGGGTGACTCCACAATTACTAAATTTTTCGCCATCTTCGTTCCTCTCTGATTATGATTTAATTAAATTGAGCTGCAAAAGTAAGACAAATAAAATATTCAATCCTAAAAAATAGCTGGTTAAAATACTTAATGAGCACAAATACCCAAAGATATTTTAGTTATTTTTGCAAACCTTAATAAATACTAAAGGCTTGATATCTAACAAAATCAATTAAGTGGGGAGTGTTAAATGAGCGATAATAATACAAAAAAAATATATATCGAAACTTATGGGTGCCAGATGAATTTTTCTGACAGCGAAATTGTGGGTTCGATAATGACTGATCATAGCTATGCCACAACCAAAAATATTGAGGATGCTGATGTCATTCTTGTTAATACCTGCTCCATACGCGACAATGCAGAACAGCGTGTAAGAAAAAGAATCACTGAATTAGGAAAACTGAAGAAGAAACATCCTGATTTAAAAATTGGCATCATTGGTTGTATGGCCGAAAGATTAAAAGAAAAATTACTGGAAGAAGAAAAAGATGTTGATTTAATTGCCGGACCCGATGCGTACCGAGATTTACCTCAATTAATGAATTCGGTTGAAAGCGGAGAAAAGGCAATCAATATTTTATTGTCGGCAGAAGAAACTTATGGCGACATCAGGCCTGTTCGTTTAGGTTCAAACAAAGTATCTGCATTCATTTCTATCATGCGGGGTTGCCAAAATTTTTGCTCATACTGTGTTGTTCCTTATACCAGAGGAAAAGAAAGAAGTCGTAATCCCGAAACCATCATTAACGAAGCACGAGAATTATTTGAGCAAGGTTATCGGGAAGTAACGCTTTTAGGTCAGAATGTAAATTCATATAAATGGGATGAAAATGGACAATTGAGTTTCCCAGAATTGCTTGAAAAAGTGGCAGAAGTTAATCCACTTCTAAGGGTAAGATTTGCTACTTCCCACCCCAAAGATATTTCTGACGAACTCATTAAAATCATTGCCCAAAAACCAAATATTTGTAATGCGATTCATTTGCCGGTTCAATCAGGGAGTAGTAGAATTTTAAAATTAATGAATCGAAAATATGATCGTGAATGGTATTTAGAACGAATGGCCACCATCAAAAAATATATTCCAGACTGTGGATTATCAACGGATATCATTAGTGGTTTTTGCAGCGAAACAGAGGAAGACCACCAAGAAACACTTTCGATGATGCGTCATGTGAGTTACGATTATGCATTTATGTTTAAATATTCAGAACGCCCAGATACACTTGCTGCTAAAAAGTATGCTGATGATGTGCCGGAAGAAGTCAAAAGTAAACGCTTATCCGAAATCATCCAGCTTCAACAAAAAATTTCACATCAGAACAACCAAAACAGCATCGGTTTAATTTATGAAGTTTTAGTTGAAGGGTTTTCTAAAAAATCAGATGAAGATTTATCTGGCAGGAATTCACAAAATAAAATGGTCGTTTTCCCCAAGAAAAATTATAAACCTGGAGATTATGTTAAGGTTAAAATTACAAGTTGTACTCCTGCAACTTTAATTGGTGAAACAATTTAGTGATTGGTAATTGGGGAATTTTAGGGAGCTAATTTGGTATTTACAATTAAATTTTCAAATGTATTTCTATTGTATAACAATTGTATTACACATAGTTATAAACACAAATTTACATCGAACACCCTCTCACGAATAAAACTCTCTATTTACGATTTACGTTTTACACATCCGAGAGTGCAGAAGTCAAACTATCAAATTTATGGTGGTAATCTTCCATCGATCTGTTTATAATTTCGTAAGCTTCTTCGATTCCGAAAGTGTGGGTAATTTCAACATCACGTGGGTTACCGGGTAAGTCTTTATAGGTTAAAAAATAATGCTTCAAACGGTCAATTACCAATGAAGGGCAATCAGTAATGTCTTTATAATCTCCGTAAACGGCATCATTATTTAAAACAGCAATAATTTTATCGTCCGACTCATTTCCGTCAATCATTCGAAATCCACCAATTGGTCTGGCTCTTACGATAATGTCTCCATGAACTATTTGCTTTTCTGTTAGTACACAAATATCAATCGGGTCCATGTCTCCCTTAATGTCGTCTCTTTGGGTTTTCTCTCTGCAAAATTCAGCAACTCTATCGGCACTAAAAGTTTGAGGAATAAAACCATAAAGTGCAGGAACCGTATTCGAATATTTTTGTGGCCGGTCAATTCGTAAATATCCTGTTTCTTTATCAACCTCGTACTTTACCGTATCAGTTGTAACCATTTCAATAAAGCAGGTTAATACTTCCGGTGCGTTTTTGCCAATATCAATTCCATGCCAAGGATGAGATTTATACCTTAAGCCCATTAAGCGTCCAATCGGATCCATTAGTTTATTTGACATCTTTCTTTACTTAAATTATTTTGGTACAAAATTACGTATTTATCCAGCTCAATACACAATTTTGGTTGAATCAATAAAATATCATTTCGTTAAAGCATTCTCAATAAATTCTTATTGTTAAAAGAATTAACAATGATTGTCATTCATTTTAAAAATGAATAGCTTTGTTTGTCATTACCAACTTCATCAAATAATACATCATTCATTGATAAAATCAGAATTAAAAAATAATTCAACTTCCCCAAAAAAGAACTTTGCACTAATTGGGGCTTCAGGCTATATTGCACCAAAACATATGCGTGCGATAAAAGAAAGTGGAAATAGACCACTGAGCTGAACATCAAGCAATTATTAAAAAACACGGATTCTGTTATTTACGATATTAAGTCAATACTTCCAAGAAATTCAGTTGATGGTAGGTTATGATTTTTAAGATTTATTCTTAATGCTCAGCAATCCAGAAACTCCAAGGTTAAAAAAATACAAGCATGGTTGAACTTCTGTATGTTTGATCTTTTAAACTTCTGAACCTGTAAAAGCAACTTTTTCACTACATTTGTGCTTCAAAAACAAAAGCTAAAAACACATAATGGACAGTTATATTTTATCCAATTTACGTCAACTTGAGGCCGAGTCGATTCACATTATTCGTGAAGTAGCAGCCGAATTTGAAAATCCGGTAATGCTTTATTCTATTGGTAAAGATTCTTCAGTAATGGTTCGGCTTGCAGAAAAAGCTTTTGCACCTGGCAAAGTTCCTTTCCCTTTAATGCATATTGATTCGAAATGGAAATTTAAGGAAATGGTTGAATTTAGGGATAAATACGCCAAGGAAAAAGGTTGGGATTTAATTGTGCATTATAACAAGGAAGGTTTTGAATCTGGTGTTGGGCCTTTTACTCATGGTAGTAAGGTTCATACAGATATCATGAAAACAGAAGCCTTGCTGGCAGGCTTAGATAAGTATGGTTTTGATGCAGCATTTGGAGGTGCCCGCAGAGATGAAGAAAAATCACGTGCAAAAGAACGGATTTATTCATTCAGAGATAAATTTCACCAGTGGGATCCAAAAAATCAACGTCCGGAATTATGGAATGTATATAATGCAAAAGTTCACAAAGGAGAATCTATTCGTGTTTTTCCAATTTCTAATTGGACAGAATTAGATATTTGGCAGTATATCCGCCTCGAAAATATTCCGATAGTTCCACTGTATTATGCTAAGCCACGCCCGATAGTAGAATATAATGGTGCTATGGTTTTGGTTGATGATGAAAGAATGCCCAAAGAGTTAGCAGATATAGCAAAGATGAGAATGGTTCGTTTCAGAACATTGGGCTGTTATCCTTTAACTGGTGCTGTTGAATCTGAAGCGGATACCATCGAAAAGATTGTTGAAGAAATGATGACCACCACCGTTTCTGAACGCACAACCCGTGTGATCGATTTTGATCAGGAAGGTTCAATGGAACAAAAGAAAAGAGAAGGATACTTCTAGTTACAAGTTACTGGTTTCTAGTTAAGAAAGTATATGGGTAATTATAAAGAACTTGAAATTTATGAAATGGCTTTTGATTTAGCTATTAAGGTCCATAAGTTAAGTTTAGAATTGCCCTCATTCGAAAAGTTTGAACAAGGGAACCAGATTAGAAGATCTTCAAAAAGTATAAAAGATCAAATTGCTGAAGGTTACGGAAGAAAGAGATACAAAGCAGATTTTATTAAATTTTTAACTTATTCGCAAGCTTCATGTGACGAATGTTCAAGTCAAATTGAAATGATTACTCAACTGTATCCTGAAAATAAAAAATGGGCTGAATTAATTGAAGAATATAGACATTTAGGAAAAAAGATAAATCGTTTTATTCAATATGTTGAACAAAATTGGAAAACATAACTAGTATCCAGCAACTAGCATCTAGTAAAAATTTAATTTATCAGAACCGAATTTAGAAGATAATGACAGACTTACAAACCCTCGACATAAAAACGTTTCTCGACCAGGATGAGAAAAAAGATCAATTACGATTACTAACCGCAGGCAGTGTTGATGATGGCAAATCAACTCTCATTGGGCGATTATTGTTTGATAGCAAAAAACTCTACGACGATCAGCTTTCTGCGCTTGAGCGCGACAGCAAACGAATGGGACATGCTGGTGAAGACATTGATTACGCATTACTTTTAGACGGATTAAAAGCAGAACGTGAGCAAGGAATTACAATTGATGTGGCCTATCGTTATTTTTCAACCAATAAACGAAAATTTATTATTGCCGATACGCCTGGTCATGAACAGTACACTAGAAATATGGTTACAGGTGCCTCAACAGCTAATCTTGCTATTTTACTAGTCGATGCACGCACAGGTGTAATTACGCAAACCAAACGCCACACCTATATTGTTTCCCTTTTAGGCATCAAACATGTTGTTGTGGCCATTAATAAAATGGATCTGGTTGATTTTAAACAAGAACGGTATGAACAGATTTGTGCCGATTATAAAAACTTCATCACCGGATTAAACATTCCTGATATCAACTTTATTCCTATCTCTGCTTTAAAGGGAGATAACGTAGTTGATAAATCAAAACGAATGGATTGGTATCACGGAAAATGTATGTTGGAATTTTTAGAAACAGTTCACGTTGGGAGTGACCGCAATTTTGAAGATTTAAGATTTCCGGTACAATTTGTAAACCGACCAGACATCAATTTTAGAGGATTTTCAACAACCATTGCTTCAGGAGTAATCAAAAAAGGGGATGAAATAAAAGCACTTCCATCTGGGCAGAAATCAATAGTAACCAGTATTTTGGGTTCAGCTGGAGAATTGCAAGAAGCTTTTCCGCCACAAGCAGTAACCATTACACTTAAAGATGAGATTGATATTTCGAGAGGCGAAATGATCGTTCATCCGGATAATATGCCACGCAGTGAGCGTCATTTCGAAGCCATGATGGTTTGGATGGATGAAAAACCCATGAATCCAAATACTCAATTTTATATCAAACATACCACCAATACAACCAAAGCCAGATTCGACCAGATAAAATATAAGGTGGATGTAAACACCATGGAGAAATCAGAAATTGGACATCTTGAGCTAAATGAGATTGGCCGGGTAGTTCTTACAACCGTTAAGCCTTTGTTTTTCGATCCCTATTCAAAAAATCGTGAAACGGGTTCCTTTATTTTAATTGATCCTGTAAGTCATAATACATGCGCTGTCGGAATGATTATCGATAAACTACCGGATAAGGAATTGCCTTCACGCATTACCGATCAAGAAAAAGAAAAAATCATCAAGGGCGAACCATTAATTACTACTGAAGAAAGGCAGAAAAAACTGAATCAAAAAGCAGCTACCATCTGGATTACAGGATTACACGGATCTGGTAAAAATAACCTTGCCTATATGCTTGAACGTAAATTATTCGACTCAGGAGCGCATGTCGTTTTAATGGATGGAAGTACGGTGCGATCAGGTTTATCAAAAGAACTTGACTATTCTCCATCAGATCGGGCTGAACACTTAAGGCGCGTTGCTGAAGTGTGCAAAATATTAAATGATCAGGGAATCATCGTGATTTGTTCCTTTATTTCACCAAAAGAAAGTATCCGAAAACAAGTTGGCGAAATAATTGGAAAAGAAAACTTTCATTTGATTTATATGAATGCAGATCTTGACTTCTGCAAAAATCATAAACCTAATTTTTATAAAAAGGTAGAAGAAGGAAGGCTACTGCATATACCCGGAATTGATGAAGAATTTGAAAAGCCTGAAAATGCAAACCTTTCTTTATTCCCCGAAGCAGAAGAAAATAATTTAATTGATATTCGGAAATATTTGATTAAAAAGAAAATTTTTCCATTGGGATAATTAATCGGAGTAAAGCATAAAACTGGCTTCATTTCAGGCATATGCCTTTCCATAAATCTACTTGCTTTTTACTATATTTGTAATCATCCAAATGAATCACAAATTCTAACTTATAAAATAAAATACTTATGAAAAAGATGTTAATGGTATTCGGTTTGATTTTGGCCTTAACGGTCCAAATTTCAACCAACGCATGTACCAATTATTTAATTACAAAAGGAGCTTCTGTTGATGGTTCAACCATGATTTCATACGCAGCAGATTCCCATGTTCTTTATGGAGAGCTTTATCATTGGAAAGCCACAACCTGGGCAGAAGGAAGCATGTTGGACATTTACGAATGGGATACCGGTAAATTTTTAGGTAAAATAAAACAAGCCAAACAAACCTATAACGTGGTTGGAAACATGAATGAATTTCAGGTTGCTATCGGCGAAACAACATACGGCGGACGAAGAGAACTTGCTAAACAAACCGGTGCAATAATGGATTATGGCAGCTTAATTTATGTAGCCCTTCAGCGTTCTAAAACTGCACGTGAAGCCATTAAAGTAATCTCAGAATTAATGAATGAATATGGTTATTACAGTAGTGGAGAATCATTTTCTATCGCCGATAAAAATGAAGTTTGGATCATGGAGTTGATCGGTAAAGGTGAAGGCGAAAAAGGTGCAGTTTGGGTCGCTTTACGTATTCCTGACGGATATGTTTCCGGACATGCCAACCATGCCCGTATTACCACTTTCGATTATCAGAAAGAAAACAAATGGGATGACCCAAATGCGATGACATTTAATGCAACAGATGTTATTTCATTTGCAAAAGATAAAAACTTTTATACTGGAAAAGACAAAGATTTTAATTTCTCAGAGGTTTATGCCCCTGTTGATTTTAGCGGATCACGTTTTTGTGAAATTCGTGTTTGGAGCATGTTCAACAAAGTTGTTGATAACATGGATGAATATTGGGACTATGTCAAAGGAGACATTAAACACGAAAAGGAACATCAAGAAGGAGAACCTTTTGTAAAAGAAAATTTTGCTTCAAACCGCATGCCTTTATGGGTCAAGCCTAATGAAAAAGTTTCTGTTCACGATATGATGATGTTTATGCGCGATCACCTCGAAGGAACTGAATTAGACATGAGTTTGGATGCAGGTGCCGGACCATTTAATGTACCTTACAGATGGCGTCCACTTACCTGGGAAGTTGATGGAATTGCTTATTGTAACGAAAGAGCAACTGCAACACAACAAACCGGATTTTCATTTGTTTCTCAATCACGTTCATGGCTACCTGACGAAATTGGCGGAATTATTTGGTTTGGCCTGGATGATGCATCCAGCAGTGTTTACACTCCAATGTATTCAAGTATTACAAATATTCCCGAAACTTTTGCTGTTGGCAACGGTGCCATGATGGAATGGTCGGATAATTCAGCATTTTGGGTATTTAATCAAGTAAGTAATTTGGCCTATACAAGATATAGCAACATCCATCCAGAAGTTGCAAAAGCACAACTGGCATACGAAATGGAATTTATCGAAAATACTGCAGCCATTGATGCTGGAGCCTTAGAATTGTACAAACAAGACAAGGACAAAGCTGTTGCATTCCTATCTAATTATTCATCAGGTTTAGGTGACCGTGTAACTTATGGTTGGAAAAAACTATATCAGCATCTATTCATGAAATATATGGATGGTAATATCAAAACAAAAAGAGCTATTCCTCCCGGATACAAATATGTTACACCAGAAGTTAGTCAGCCTGGTTATAGCAAAGAATTTTACAAAAAAATTGTAAAAGAAACGGGTGATAAGCTTAAAGTAAAAGGTGCGAGTCACTAAAAAAACACATTTTTAATAAAAAAGGAGCTGTAAAACCAGCTCTTTTTTTATTTGTGCTTCTTTTTCCATCAAATAAGATTTAAGCTAATTTTATTTATAAAGTTTGTAAATGAGTATTTTATCATACAAAAATGATAAAAAAGCTGTTTTTATTACTATATTTGCTCTCCTGGAGTTATAAAAATGACTTCAATTAAAAATAGGTGTCATTTTCTTGGAAATCCAAATTAAACTAAATATAAAAATTGTAAAGCAATAACTATGAGCGCACAAAATGAAAATCAAAAAGGCGGAATGTTGTTTAAAATATTAACCATCGTTTTCGCTGTTGCCATTGCCGGATTAATCTATTGGTCAATGAGTACCAAAAAAGAATTGAACGGACTATTGGTAGAAAAAGAAAATCTAAGAATTGAGTTAAAAACTGAACTTGACCAATTAATGGTTCAACACAATGATTTAAAAGCTAATAACGAAACGCTATCAGCTTATTTAACTGAAAAAGACAGTATTATTCAGGAAAATGCCAAGCAAATTGAAGAAGGTTTACGTTACAAATGGAGCTATTTTAAAATCAAAAAACAACTTACAGAATTACAAGAAGTAGCCAAGGTTTACGAAGCAAAAATTGAAGACCTTAAATTAGAGAATCAAAATCTAATGAATGAAAACACAGAAATTAAGGGTCAATTTGCTGCTGAACAGAAAAAAACTTCAGAATTAACTGAAGTTAAAAATCAACTTACTGAAAAAGTTGAAATTGCTTCTGAATTGAAAACCTACACAGTAACAGCAGTTGGAATCAGGGCCAAATCAAGCGGAAAAGAAGTTCCTACTGATAAAACAAAAAGAACTGACAAAATTAAGGTTTGTTTTATGTTGGCCGAAAATGCACTTCGACCAGTTGGTGATATCGACATTTATGTTAGAATTGCAGGACCTGATGATGCCATCTTAAGCAATGGAACTGGTGACGAGTATGCATTTGACTATAATGGAGAGCAACTTCAATATTCAATTGCTCAAACTGTTTCGTACGAAAAATTAGCGGTTAATGTTTGTGCATATTATAATAAAAATGAAGGACAGGAATTAGCTGCCGGAACTTATAAAGTAGAAATTTATGAAGGTGACACCGTAATTGGTCATGCTTCATTTATTTTGAAATAACATTCAAACATAATATTTTTAAAGCCTTCCGAAAATTCGGGAGGCTTTTTTATTGATCAAAATCTTAATTAATTCGACATTGAAAAGAGGGATTATTTTCTACCAAAATCAGCTGGTATTTCTCCCCAGGAAGAGGTTTCCCATTTTAAAATAGGATTTTTATATTCGTTATTGATCAGCCACAATATGGCCCGGTCAACATATTCAAAAAGCTCTTCCGTTCTTTTATTTCGCTCCAGGTTGGTCTTAATTTTTTTATCCTTTACCCATTTCATAGCGGTAACCGAATCAGAATAAATAGGAATATCGAGTTTACGTTTTTTTAAAAATGCAAGGCCATGAACCAAGGCTAAAAATTCACCTAAATTGACTGTACCTTCCGGAAATGGACCTAAATGAAAAAGTAGTTTCTTGGTGGCTGTTTCTACCCCTTGATATTCCAAAGCACCAGGGTTCCCGCTACAAGCTGCATCAACCGAAATGGTATTCATTAGGGGTTTTTTATTTGTTTTTTGGGACTTGGAGCTGGTCTTTCCAATGTATAAACTAGGCTTACTTGCAAAAGCTCTTACTGCATTTGTTTCACTTTCAAATGATTTATAAAGCGCACCGGTGAAATTTTCTATCTGTTTTTTACATTCATCCCAACTTTCATAAACCCCGGGATTTTTTCCTTTCCAAACCACATAAAATTTCTTTTTGGGCATAATGGCTTATTTTAAAATCTCAGTAACGGTTAGCTTATCAAGTTGCAACTGAGCCCTAAGTCCTTCTAAATTATCAAACTTAACCTCATCTCGAATCCGATCAACAAAAAAGATGGTAATACTTTCACCGTAAATTTCTTTATCGAAATCAAAAATGTTTACCTCAATGGTTAAACTGCTATGGTTAACTGTCGGACGTAATCCGATATTTCCCATTCCCAGATAAATATTTCCTTCGTACTCAACCCTACAGGCATAAACACCATTGGCGGTAACCAATTTGTATTCATCTTCCAGATCAATATTTGCAGTGGGAAATCCGATGGTTCTACCAATTTTTTGTCCTCTCACCACAATTCCGGTTATCGAGTATTCGTATCCCAATAGGGCATTAGCCACTTTAATCTTTCCTTCATTGAGTGCACGGCGAATTTTTGTAGAGCTAATAGCCACATTTTCAACATTCTGGGCAGCTAGTTTTTCAACTTCAAATCCGTATTTGTAACCCAAATCATAAAGGGTAGAAAAATCGCCCAGACGATTTTTACCAAAATGATGATCGTAACCAATAATTAATTTTTTGGTTTTGATTTTGTCGACTAAATATTCTTTGATAAAAACAGCAGAATTAAGCCTTGAAAATTCTCGGGTAAAATTGATGATGATTAAGTGATCTACTCCGGCTTTTTCAAGCAATTCAACTTTTCTTTTTTGGGTATTGATGAATTTAAGATTCTTGCTATCTGCGTAAAGAATAATTCGTGGATGAGGATAAAAAGTAATCACAACGGTTTCACCATCATATTTTTCGGCATCCCTTTTCATCATTTCAATAATTTTTTGATGTCCAAGATGCACTCCATCGAAAGTTCCAATGGTTACGATTGGGTTTTTTACGCCACTAAACGCTTCTATTTCATTATATATTTTCACAATCGTTTATTCCTTTAGTACAATGCGCTTTGCGTATCAAAATGGCAACAAATGATTGACATTTTTTGGCAAAAATACTATATTTAACCTCTTGATAAAGAAAATTATGTAATTTTTATTATGGCAAACACAATCAGAATGAACCTCAACAGGTTTTTTCTACTGAATTTAGTGATTTGCTCCCCATTTTTCCTTACAGCTCAAATTTCTGAAAACTTTTCCGACAGAAATTTTAGTAGCAATCCTCAATGGTTTGGTGATACAAATCATTTTGTAATTAACGCCTATGAAAAATTACAGCTTCAGGCTAGTGGTGCAGGTAATTCTATGCTCTTAACTCAAAGCGATTTTATTAATAATTGTGAATGGCAATTTTACATCCAACTTGCATTTAGTCCTTCAGCAAATAATAATGCCCGTGTTTACCTTAGTTCCGACAACGCAGATTTGAAAGTCGATTTAAACGGATATTTTTTACAATTTGGCGAGTCAGGATCTGATGATGCCATTGAATTATTTCGGCAAAACGGACAAAGCATAATTTCAATTTGCCGTGGTGCTGAATGTAATATTTCTAAATCATTTAAATTAGGAATTAAGGTTTTACACAATTTGGATGGAAGTTGGGAAATTTATACCGATCAATTGGATGGAAATAACTTTGTGCTTGAGGCTTCAGGTTTTGATGACGAAATCAACATTTCAAACAATTTTGGGTTTTTGTGCAAATACACTACGAGCAATTCCGAAAAGTTTTATTTTGATGACATACTTATTCGTATGATTGGTGACCCTATTAAATTGGACAGCATCCCTCCTCAAATTTCAAAAATTAATTGCATTTCAAAAAAAGAACTTGAAATTTTATTCTCAGAAGAACTTTTGTTAGACAGTGGAAAAAACCATTCAAATTATTTTGTTTCTGATGGAATAGAAAATCCGGATACCATTTCCATGATTGATGATAAAACAATCCGTTTGTATTTTTCAAATGAATTTGAAAATAGAAAAACCTATTCGCTTTTTGTCAGCGATATTTATGATAAAGCTGATAATAAAATATTGGACACTATTTTATATTTCTCGTATTTTGAAGCAGAGCCATTAGAGGTAATTATCAACGAAATAATGGATGATCCTTCGCCTGTGGTTGGTTTACCAAATATTGAATACATTGAGTTGTATAACAATTCTGTTTTTGATATAGACCTAAAGGATTGGCAATTACAAATAAATGAAAATGCAAAATTTATTGAAACATTTGTTTTACCGGCACATAATTTTTTAATCATCTGCAATTCTTCAGCTGCAGAAGAAATGACGGAATATGGCCAGGTATATGCATTATCAGGCTTTTCGCTACCAAACGTTGGCTCAAATTTAAGGCTTAAAAATCAGAATGGTGTACTTATTTCATCTTTCAGCTACACCAAAGATCAATTTAGCAATGATGATAAGCTGACGGGTGGGTGGTCGCTTGAGCAAATAAATCCTCAGGCTTTTTGCTTTGAATCTGATAATTGGGGATTTTCAACTTATACTTCAGGAGGTAGTCCGGGACGGGAAAACTCAATCTATGATCCGAACCCTTCACGCCCGGAAATAATTTCATTTCAGATTTTAGGCGACAGCTGTATTCAGCTTGAATTTAAACATAAAATGGATAGTTTGTCATTATCAAATAAGTATTTTTATAAGATTGTTGAAACCGAAAAAAATCCCGACCAAATCAAAATAAGTGCCGATCAAAAATCAGTGTTGCTGATTTTTGATATACCATTCGTGAAGAGTCAAACAAGCACATTAAAAATTTCTTCCGAACTAAAAAACTGCCTTGGGGAAAGCATGACCGAAGATTGTGTTTTCTCATTTGTCATCCCCGATGAAATTAATTTGAATGACATCATAATTAACGAAATTTTATTTCAGCCACTTAATGAGGGAGAGGAATACATTGAAATTTATAACCGATCAACAAAAATATTTGATTTCTCTGATCTTAAATTTTGTTTAATTAAAAATGATTTTCCTCATCCCACGGATACAAGCTGCGTAAGCCTTTCTTTTGAATCAAAATTATTTCATCCTGATACTTATTTCATTTTGTCACGGTCACCCGAAAGGGTTTTCGGGCAATACCTAAGTCCTTATCCCGATAACTTTATCACCGTTCCAAATTTGCCGCGATTGGTTGATGATGGAGGAATAATCAGCTTAAAAAACAATATTAATGTCACCATTGATAAAGTTGAATACGAAGAAGAAATGCACTATCCATTATTAAATTATACCGAAGGTGTAGCACTCGAAAAAATTCATTATAACCTTCCCGGCTATGATAAATCTAATTGGCTATCGGCTTCTTTTGAGGTCGGATTCGGCACGCCTGCTTATGAAAATTCACAATTTACAGATTTCGAAAACAAATACTCTTCTATCATCATTTCACCTGATATTTTCACACCCAATAACGATGGCAGAGATGATTTTGTCAAAATTGAATATCATTTGGATAAAGCCGGATATACGGCCAATATATTTATTTTTAATTCGGAAGGGGTCAATATAAATCATCTCGTGAATAATGAATTATTGGGAACTGAGGGAGCTATTTTCTGGAAAGGGCTTGACGAAAATTCAAATAAAATGCCAAGAGGGATTTACATCGTTTTTATTGAACTATTTGATTTAAATGGTAATGTAAAACGATTTAAAGAAACGGTTGTTTTAGCAGAATCTTTTTAAAGGGCTGTAAACGCCATAGCTGCAACACTCAGCCTTAGGTTTTCAACTTGTTTCAAACACAGTCCGGCAGCCTCCATGGTTGCACCAGTTGTAATCACATCATCAATCAGTAAAACATGACTATTTTCGATAATTTCAGACTTAGTAACCTTAAAAATATCTTTCACATTTTCCCATCTTTTGTATTTTGTTTTTTTTGTTTGGGTTTCTGAAAATTTCACCCGATATAATAAGTCTGTCCATAAAGGAATTTCTAAAACCTTAGCAATTCCTGAAGCGAATTCTTCACTTTGATTAAAGCCTCTTTTTTTAAATTTTTGCTCATGTAAAGGAATCGGAATAAGATAATCTATTGAATCTATCCACTCACATTGCCTCAGTTCGTTTGCATATATTTCTCCCAAAACAAAACCGATTTCCTTTCTGTTTTTATATTTAAATTCATGGATAAGTTTCTGAACCATTCCCCCTTTTTGGAAATTTAGAAATGCAAGCATTTGTTCAAATTCAATTCTACCTGCAAACATTTCATTCAGTGGGTTTTGATCCATCAAATGGAAATTAGTTCGGGGTAATTTGTAAAAACATGAAGTACATATTACTTTTTCTCCAACCAACAAAACCTTTCCGCATGCGGGGCATGTTTCGGGATATATTAATGAAAGAAAATCGTTAATAAATTTCATTCTTCGTTTTTAATTTATTCCATAACCCTAAAAATGTATAGGATTAAAACTTAATTTTGATTCAGAAATATATTTATGCGAAGCAATTCCTTATTAAGCGTCCAAGAATTAGTAGTTTCATTTCAGATGAAAGGTAGTTCTGTTCATGCCGTTTCAGATATTTCATTTAACCTGAATAAAGGCGAAACCCTTGGAATTGTTGGGGAATCCGGTTCAGGTAAATCTGTCACAGCTTTGTCGATCATGAAACTAATCGACTGTCCGCCTGGTAATATTTCTTCCGGAAAAATTCTTTTTAATGATGGTAAACATGTTGTTGACTTATTAAAACTTTCAGAAACACAACTTCAAAAATACCGGGGAAATCGGATCGCTATGATTTTTCAGGAACCCATGACTTCGCTCAATCCGGTATACAGTTGTGGGAAACAAATTACCGAATCGCTTATGATTCATAAAGGATTGAGTTCTGGCGAAGCTAAAAAAAGAACCATCGAACTTTTTAAGGAAGTAAAATTGCCCAGACCGGAAAGTATTTTTGAGGCTTATCCTCATCAAATTTCAGGCGGTCAAAAACAGCGGGTCATGATTGCCATGGCCATTTCATGTAATCCTGATATTCTAATTGCTGACGAACCAACAACAGCGCTCGATGTAACTGTTCAAAAATCAATTTTGGAGTTACTGAAATCGCTCCAGCAAAAACATGGGATGAGCATTATTTTTATCACTCACGACCTGGGAGTTGTTGCTGAAATTGCGGATCGGGTTTTGGTGATGTACAATGGCAAAATCGTGGAAGAAGGAGGAGTTAAAAACTTATTTACAAATCCTAAGCATCCGTACACCAAGGGCTTAATTGCTTGCCGACCACGTACAGACATAAAATTAAAACGATTGCCAACCATAGCTGATTTTGTAGATTCGCAAACAAAAAAATCAATCAATCAGTTTATTGCTGAACTTGCAGTAAAGCCTCAAAAAGACAAGTTCAATTTAGAAAATCCAATTTTGGAAGTTCAAAAACTCAAAACCTATTTTCCGATAAATACCAGTTTTTTTGGTAAGCCAAAATCATGGGTAAAGGCAGTTGATGATATAAGCCTAAAAGTTTATCCCGGAGAAACACTGGGCTTGGTTGGTGAGTCTGGTTGCGGTAAAACAAGCCTTGGGAGAAGCATGCTTTATTTAAGCACACCAAGCTCAGGAGACGTTTTATTTAATGGAAATAATGTAGGACAGATGAGCTCTGAAAACTTGCGTTCGCTTCGTAAAAAAATGCAAATTATCTTTCAGGATCCTTATTCTTCGCTCAACCCTCGTAAAATGGTTGGAGAGGCCATCATGGAGCCGATGAAAGTCCATCGCTTGTTTAAAACTGAAAAAGAACGTAAAGAAAAAACCATCGATCTGCTCCAAAAAACCGGACTTGAAAGTGATTATTTTTACCGTTATCCCCATGAACTTTCGGGTGGTCAACGCCAACGAATTTGCATTGCACGTGCCCTCGGGCTAAATCCCGAATTTATCATTTGTGATGAATCGGTTTCTGCGCTGGATGTATCCATTCAGGCTCAAATTTTAAATTTGCTGAATGATCTTAAGCAAGAATTTAACCTTACCTATATTTTTATTTCTCACGATTTATCGGTGGTGAAATACATGTCAGATCGAATGGCCGTCATGAAGGATGGTAAAATTTTGGAAATTGATATTGCCGACGAAATTTACGATCATCCAAAAACAGCATACACTCAAAAATTAATCGATGCCATTCCGAAAACCATATTCTAATACAGATGTAAAAATAGAGAAATGAATACTTCTTATTGTTTGATACTAGATGCTTGTTACTTGTTGAACTAATATAAAATTAAAACTTTTTTCCTCTGACAAGCTACTGAATATCAAAGCAAATCCACTCATCATTTATCATTCAATATTCATCATTCGATCTTTCATCTTAGTTAAATTTCACATTAACAGACAACATTGTCTTATCTTTAAATAAAAATTCACAACAATCAATGACAAAACCGACCAAAAAAAAGAAAAAAATACAAGGAAAAAGTACTTTTGTTGCAAGCCTTTTAAGCGTTTTTAGCAAGAGCCCACACCGTCCATTTAACTACAAACAAATTTCATCTCAACTTGGGATAAAAGACAAAGCTTCTAAAGATTTAGTTGCTGCTATTTTACGCGAACTAACCGAATCCAAAGAAATTGTTGAGGTAAAAATGGGCAAGTATAAACTAAACCCTGAGCTCATAAGTACCTTGTCTCACACCAGTTCGTTCATCACCGGAATCGTGGATATGAAAAACACAGGCAAAGCCTATATCCTTCCTGATGAAGATGGAGAAGATATTTTCATTTCCAATAACAACACCCTGACAGCCATGGATGGTGACCATGTTAAGGTCATGTTATTCCCTAAACGAGAGGGTAGAAAAATTGAGGGCCAGATTGTTGAAGTACTGAAACGTAACAAAGAAAATTATGTGGGCGTACTCGAAATTTCGAAAAACTTCGCCTTTTTAATTCCTGACAATTCTGCGGTTCCCATTGATATTTTTGTTCCAAAAACAAAATTAGCTGGAGCTAAAAACGGCGAAAAAGTTATTGTTAAACTAACTGAATGGCCTGAGCACTCTAAAAACCCCTTTGGTGAAGTTATTCAGGTTTTAGGAAAACCAGGCGATAACAACGTGGAAATGCAATCAATTTTGGCTGAATTTGATTTCCCACTTTCCTTTCCAAAGCATGTTGAAAAAGCTGCCGACGAAATTTCTAAGGATATTTCAAAAGATGAGATTGCCAAACGTAAGGATTTTAGAAAAATTACCACCTTCACCATTGATCCGCTCGACGCCAAGGATTTTGACGATGCACTTTCCTTACAAAAGCTAAAATCAGGTAATTGGAAAATTGGTGTTCATATTGCCGATGTATCTCACTATGTTGAGAAAAACTCAACCATCGATAAAGAAGCACTTAATCGTTGTACCTCTATTTACTTGGTTGACCGAGTGATTCCTATGCTTCCCGAAATTCTGTCAAACAATTTATGTTCTCTCCGTCCAAATGAGGAAAAATTATGTTTTTCCGCAGTTTTCGAAATGGATGAAAATGCAAACGTTCTTAATCAATGGTTTGGCAAAACAATTATCAATTCCGATCGCAGGTTTACCTATGAAGAAGTACAAGAAATAATTGAAAATAATGAAGGTGAGTTTGTGGATGAAATTAATGTTTTAAACAACCTCGCTAAAAAATTAAGAGCAGAACGTTTTAAAAGCGGATCCATTAATTTTCATTCACAAGATATTCGCTTTAATTTGGATGAAGATGGAAAGCCCTTAAGTGTTTATGTGAAAGAACAAAAAGACTCAAATCGTTTGATTGAAGATTTCATGCTTTTAGCCAATAAAAAAGTGGCTGAATTCATCGGAAAAACCAAAGCAAAAGAAAAATCTAAAACCTTTATTTACCGAATTCACGATGAACCTAATCCAGAAAAACTAAACACTTTTATTCAGTTCATCAATAAATTAGGATATACCATTAGCATCAACAATCGCAATAAGTTAGCCGACTCTTTTAACCAACTTTTCAAAAAAATTAAAGGTAAAGGTGAAGAAAACATGATTGAAACCATCGCCATCCGAACCATGTCGAAAGCTGAATATTCAACTAAAAATATTGGTCATTATGGATTGGCATTTTCTCATTACTCACATTTTACTTCTCCAATTCGACGTTATCCTGATTTAATAACCCATCGCATTTTGCACTGGTATTTAAATGGGCAGAAATCGGTTAATAAAAACGAATATGAAAAAATTTGCCAGCAAGCATCGGAGTTAGAGCGAAGAGCAGAAAAAGCCGAACGCGAATCGATAAAATACAAACAGGCCGAATTTATGCTTGATCAGATTGGAAAAAGGTTTAGTGGCCTCATTTCTGGGGTTAGCAAATGGGGGCTTTATGTTCAGATTGAAGAGAATAAATGCGAGGGCATGGTAAGGTTGCGCGACATGAAAGATGATTTTTATTATCTTGATGAAGATAATTATCAGGTAGTGGGTCAACGCCATGGTGATAAGTTTAAATTAGGCGACAGGGTTTATATCGTGGTGAAAAAGATTGACCTCTCAAAAAAACAAATGGATTTTGCACTAACAAATTAAGCGATGAAAAGCGAAGCAAAAACCGCAGAAGATTATATTTCGGAATTACCCGAAGATCGAAAAATACAATTAAGTGAAGTAAGAAATATAATTCTCGAAAACCTACCAGATGGGTATGAAGAAGTAATGAATTGGGGGATGATAACTTATCAGGTACCGCTTTCCAAATTCCCTGACACATACAACAAACAACCATTAATGTATGCAGCTTTGGCTTCACAAAAAAATCACATGGCGGTTTATTTAAGCGGCATTTACATGGATCCAAAACTTTCGGATAAATTTATTCTGGATTACAAAGCTTCCGGTAAAAAAATGGATATCGGCAAAAGTTGTGTCCGGTTTAAAAAAATTGAAAACTTGCCTCTTGATTTAATTGGAAAAGCAATTTCGGCTTATACGACTACCCAATTCATCGAAAAATATAAAGAATCCGGAAAATAAATATTTGTAAAACATAAGCATTACAAAATGCCCGTTAGTGTCGGTTTTAAAGGAAATCTTAAGTTTGTAACATTTACTTAACATCTGCTTAACACTGGAGTAACAAGCATTGGGGACTTTTGTCAAAAAATTGTTATTCACATTAATCAAATTATGAAAAAGACTTTTTTATCAATCATTTTAATGATTTCCTTACTAAGCATAGTCAATGCACAAACAGAAGAAAAAGAATCATTTGGTAAACCTTTCATTAACATTTTTTCAAATTTTCACACAGATTTTAGTGATGGGGAGAGTGCCAGTTTATTTCAGGTAACTCGTGCTTATTTTGGATATGAGTATCAGTTCAATCAAAATTTTTCAGGTAAACTTACCCTTGATGTTGGAAATCCGGGAGCAGGAAAATTGCAGCAAACGGCCTACTTAAAAAACGCCTATTTAAAATATCAGGAAGATGGGTTTTCGGTAAGCTTTGGTTTGTTGGGATTGCTTCAGTTCAAAACGCAAGAGAAAAATTGGGGCTACCGTTATGTTTTTAAATCTTTTCAGGACGAGCATAAATACAATTCAAGTGCCGACCTTGGAATGATTGTAGCCTATGAATTTAACAAAGACTTTAGCATGGATTTAACAATCACCAACGGTGAGGGATATAAAACGGTTGTTGTTGATTCGGTGTTTCGAACAGGATTAGGAGCAACCCTTAAACCGGCTAGAGATTTCACGCTTCGTGCTTATTACGATTTTATCAAAAAAGATGAAGTGAATCAACAATCGTTGGCTTTCTTTGCCGGATATGTAGGCACTAATTGTACATTTGGAGCCGAATTCAACCAATTGCTTAATGTTAAAAACGCCGAAGATAAAAACCTAAGCGGTTATTCTTTTTATACCACCTACAAATCAGGTAAAAAAACAAAATTATTTGCCAGATACGACCAACTAAGTTCTAGCGAAATTTCTGGTAACGATTGGAACATCGGTAACAACGGAAGTCAATTTATCATCGGAATGGAATTTTCACCGGTAAAAGGAGTAAAAATTGCCCCCAACTATCAGGGTTGGAATCCTAAAGATGATTCTAAAAAGATATTATCAGCAATTTACTTAAACCTTGAATTAAAATTATAATCATAAATAAAAACCAAAATGAAACGACCATGAATTTTAACATTTTAAATATACACTTGAAAATGATTAAAATTCATTGGGAGTTCCTGAATGTGAAGAAATTTTTAGTTTCTTCATTTTCAGTAAACTAAAACTTTTAAACAGATGAAAAAATTAGTATTACTACTTATTGTTGCCTTTGCAGTTGCATCGTGCGCAAATAGTTCTCAACAAAAGAATGATAAAGGTGAAAGTACGGAATCAGTTAGCATTACTGCTGCCGGAGCTACTTTTCCACTTCCATTCTACAACATGGTATTCAAAAAATATACCGGCGAGAGTGGTATTTTATTAACCTATGGAGGGATTGGATCAGGAGGTGGAATCAGAAGCTTAAGCGATCGTGTAGTTGATTTCGGTGCAACTGATGCCTTTTTATCTGATGAAAAAGCCGCTGAATTGCCAGCCGAAATTGTTCACATTCCAACCTGTATTGGTGCCGTGGTAATCGCTTATAATTTACCTGAAGTTGAAAACTTAAAATTATCAAACGGTTTGTTAGAATTAATTTTCATGGGTAAAATTACCAATTGGAATGATCCAAAAATTGCCGCAGAAAATCCAGGTGTTGATTTTCCAAACTTGGAAATTTCATTTGTACACCGTTCAGATGGAAGTGGAACCACTTATATTTTTAGTGATTACATGAGCAAAATCAGTCCTGCTTGGGAAACCGAAGTGGGTCGAGGAAAATCATTAAAATGGCCTGTAGGAATGGGCGCCAAAGGGAATCCCGGAGTAGCCGGAACCATTAAACAAACAGTAGGTTCAATCGGTTATATTGGCTCAGAGTTTGCATTTGCACAAAAGATTGATTTTGCGGAAGTTAAAAACAGTGCCGGAAATTACATCAAACCAACGATCGAAAGTATTAGTGCTTCTGCTCAGGGAGAAATACCTACCGACACCAGGGTGATGCTAACAAACTCATCTGATCCAAATGCTTATCCGATAAGTGGATTTACCTGGTTGATTGTTTACAAAGAACAAAATTATAATGGCCGATCACAAAAACAAGCTTTGGAAACTTTGAATTTCTTAAACTGGATCATTCAAGGAGATGCGCAAGCGGTTGCACAACAAGTACACTATGCACCACTTCCGGCAAAAGCCATTGAACTTTCAAAGCAAATTCTTAAATCAGTAACTTACGATGGCAAATCTTTGCTTAACTAAGTAATTAACTGAATATAAAATTGATAATAAATGAATAGTGAGAAAATAACCAAAGGATTGCTTTTTGCTGCTTCACTTATTATCGTATTTGTAACTGCAGGAATGGTACTTTCATTAGTTGGAGGTACCATTCCTGTATTTTCCGAATTCGGAATTAATTTTTTATTCTCTTCCGAATGGAACCCCTCAGAAGGAAGAGAAGAATATGGTGCACTGCCTTTTATCGCAGGAACTGTTTTAACTTCTGTATTGGCCCTCATCATTTGTTTACCACTGGCTTTTTCTACCTCTTTATTCATCGGCGAATATTATAAAGGCAAAAGAATAGCCAGTATTATTGGAACCTTGGTTGATTTATTGGCCGGAGTACCTTCTATTGTTTATGGTTTATGGGGCTTTTATGTGTTACGTCCTTTAATGGTTGATCTGGGTTTAAGCAGTCAGGGATTTGGCATTTTTACCTCAGGGCTGATTTTGGCCATCATGATTATTCCCTATGCCACTTCAATCACCGCTGAAATTATTTCAATGGTTCCAAATGATTTGAAAGAAGCCGCTTACTCATTAGGGGCAACTCGTTTTGAAGTTATTTTTAACGTCATCATACCAAATGCCCGATCGGGTATTTTTGCAAGTTATATCCTGGCTTTTGGAAGAGCCTTAGGTGAAACAATGGCAGTTACCATGCTTATTGGAAATGCCAATAAAATTCCCGGTGGATTATTTGATACCGGAAATACCATGGCCAGTGTGATTGCCAATCAGTTTGGTGAAGCTGATGGATTAAAACTCAGCGCACTTATTGCAATTGGACTTTCGCTGTTTGTAATTACAGGCTTGATTAATGGAGCTGGTAAACTCATCATTAAAAAATTATCGCTATGATGAAATTGTGGCGTTCTCATAAAAACAAATCAGGGATTGAGAAGAATCCACGTGAGGTGAAAAATAAAATTTTTTCCGGCTTGGTTATTTTCTTTTCCGTCATCACCATTTCACCGATTATCCTGATTATTTCAAAGCTTGTAATTAAGGGTATTAAGCAAATTAATCTGAGCTTTTTTACAGAGACGGCACCCGATACCTTTGAGGCTATGACAGCCATTAATAATGGTGAAATCATTCCGGGTGGCATTTTAAACGGAATTACCGGAACCCTCTTTATGGTTATCATGGCAGCCTTAATTGCCATCCCCATCGGAATTTTAATCGGGCTTTATCTTTACGAAAACCCGGGTAAAATTTATGCAAATATCGTTCGTGATATTGCCGACATCTTACAGGGAGTTCCATCCATCGTACTTGGTTTAATCGCCTATATTTGGATTGTAAAGGGTTTAACAAATGGTTATTCAGCTTTGGCAGGAAGTGTATCTTTATCCATTATGATGTTGCCACTAATTTTACGCTCAACCGAAGAAACACTGAAGATGATTCCGGTAAGTTTAAAGGAGGCTGCAGTGGCTTTAGGTGTACCTTATCACAAAGTCGTTTTCAGGGTCATGATCCCAACCGGATTTAGTGGTCTATCAACAGGAGTCTTACTTGCCATCTCAAGAGTTATCGGAGAAACGGCACCACTCATGCTGACAGCACTGGGATCTTCCGCTGTTAACTATCAGTTGGATAAACCAACAAGTGCAGTTCCATTGTTAATCTGGGAATTTTATAATGATCCAAACATGGTTGACTTGATTTGGAGTTCTTCTTTATTCCTAATGGGCTTTGTATTAACTTTAAACCTGATTTCGAAACGAATTGCAGCTAAACGAAACGCAAATTAATGACTATTTCAAATTTAAATATTAAAGAACCCGTTCTCAGTATTAAGAACTTATCCATTTCATATGATGGCGTAAATCAAGCTGTGAAGGGTGTGAATGCCGATATTAAGAAGAATTCGATAACAGCAATCATGGGCCCTTCAGGATGCGGAAAGAGCACCCTACTCAGAGGACTCAATCGCATGCATGATTTATATCCAAGCATCATTACTACAGGAACCGTTTTGTTGAACGGAGAAGATATTTCGGAAATGTCAAACATCGATTTGAGGCGTAAAGTTGGCATGGTTTTTCAAAGGCCTAATCCATTTCCAACCATGAGTATTTACGATAATGTTATTGCTGGTTATAAATTAAATGGAATCAGGCAAAAGAAAAATGAACGAGATGAGATTGTTGAAAAATCATTGAGAGATGTGGCGCTTTGGAATGAAGTAAAAGATTCATTATTAAAAAAGGGAACCTTCCTTTCGGGAGGTCAGCAACAGCGCTTATGCATTGCCCGAGCACTTGCTTTTCAGCCGGATGTAATTTTATTAGATGAGCCTACTTCTGCACTCGACCCAATTGCAACGGCTAAAGTTGAAGAACTACTGGAGGTACTCAAGAAAAAATATACCATTGTTTTAGTAACGCATAACATGGCTCAGGCAGCACGTATTTCAAACCAATCAATGTTTATGTATTTAGGTGAATTGGTTGAATACGGGAAAACAAAAGAAATGTTCACAAACCCTACAGATAAAAGAACTGAAGAATACTTAACTGGTAAATTTGGGTAATTAAAATCTATCGCATGAAATCAAAAAAAGATATTGCATTAAAAAAGATTAAGGACGAATTTGAAAGTTTTTCAAATTTGGTGCTCGAGCAATTGGATTTGCTTGAACGCGTCATGAATAATTATGCTACCAAAAATATTGGAGATTTCAAAAAACAACTTGAAAAAAACGAAAACAAACTTGATCAATATGAAGTAAAGATTAGTGAACGCATCATTAATACCATCGTTTTATATCAACCCATGGCAAGTGATTTAAGGAAGATTTTTGCAATCTATCGAATGTCTTTAAACCTTGAGCGCATAGGCGATATGGTCATTAATATTTATGAATATATTCTTAAAATCAAAGACCCTGAAATCTTTAATAAAAATTCCGAGCTTATTGAAAACATGCTTATCTTAAGTACCAACATGGTAACCAAAGCCCTCTTATCCTTTACAAATAACGATAAAGAATATGCTTTTTGGACCATTAAAAATGACACTGTTATTGATGAACTGAATTATAAATTCATGAAGAAATCAATGCTGAAAGACCAAGATGAAAGCACAAGGTTATTAATGCAAAGCTTCCTTAATATCAAAGGAATTATTACTGACATAGAACGAATCGCCGACCATGCAACCAATATTGCTGAAGCATCAATATATGCTTCTGAAGGAACTGATATAAGACATACAGCTATTGAAGATTAGACAACACACTGCGTTCATAGAATTATAAAACATGAGTGATAAAAAAAATAAAATTCTGATTGTTGACGACGAAGAAGATCTTTGTGAGATTATTCAGTTCAACCTAGAGGGAGAAGGTTTCAAAACAGAAGTGGCCTATTCGGCAGAAGACGCCCTTGAAAAGGATTTAAAAAAATTCGATCTGATATTACTGGATGTAATGATGGGCAAAATGTCAGGATTTAAACTTGCCAACATTATTCGCCACGAGCGTAAATTAACGACCCCAATTATTTTTATCACAGCCAGAACAACCGAAAATGATTTACTTACAGGATTTAATATAGGCGGAGATGACTATATCACAAAACCTTTTTCTATTCACGAATTAACAGCACGTGTAAAGGCAGTTTTAAGTCGTTCAAAAGCAAAAATGAATGAAGCTGAGCCTAATATTAAGATTAATGAATTAGAATTAAATTTTTCGCGACGCGAACTGATGATTAAAAACGAGCCCATCGTTTTAACCCGCAAAGAATTTGAAATCCTAAATTTTTTAATGAAAAATAAAGGTCGCGTATTTTCGCGCGAAGAAATTTTAAAAACTATTTGGGAAGATGACATTATCGTCGCCGATCGAACTGTGGATGTTCATGTGACCAGACTCAGAAAAAAAATGAACGATTACGGAAAATACCTTAAAAACAAAGCCGGATATGGTTATTGTTTTGATTACCAATAAACAAAGAAGAGCAATCAGATGAAAGTAAAACTTAATTTCAGACGTCGATT
The DNA here is from genome assembly GCA_963675215.1 of Bacteroidales bacterium. Taxonomy (GTDB): domain Bacteria; phylum Bacteroidota; class Bacteroidia; order Bacteroidales. The sequence goes on along the minus strand of OY775914.1, from coordinate 735,615 downwards.
TTTTATATATCTCTTATTTATTTTTGTCGTATTTACCTTTTTGGTACTTATTTTTCAGGCAAATCGGGAAAAAGAATTTAAACGAGATCAACTTGAAAACACCCTTGACAATATCACAGTTGTCACCAATAACTATTTGCAACAGAAACAAATTATAGAATCTGGTGATTACTCATCTCTGGATTTTTTAGTTGGCATTCTTCCAAATCTGAATGTACGAATCACAATTATTGACGCCAAGGGTATTGTACTTTACGATAGTGAGGTTGGTAATGAAAGCAATATGGAAAATCATTTGTATCGTCCGGAAGTTCAAAAATCAATTGGATCAAGTTCTGGCGCTGATATTCGTACCTCAGCAACAACCCAAGAAACCTATTATTACTATTCCAGATTTTATGGTCAATATTTTGTTCGAACAGCCGTTCTTTTCAACAATAAAATTATCGATTACCTAAAAGCAGATCAGTTATTCTTATTTTTCATTATTGCCTTATTTTTTGTTTTATGGCTGGTATTAAACGTAGTAACAAACAAACTTGCCAGAACGATTGAAAAACTTAAAGATTTTGTAATCAGGCTTAATAGCGGCCAATACATATCCTCCGATATTGAATTTCCGGATGATGAATTGGGGGTTATCAGCAGGCAAATTGTTCAGGTTTATCAACAATTAAAAACGACTAAAGATGAGATTACCTTAGAAAAAGAAAAGCTTATTAATCACCTGTATGCCCTCAACGAAGGAGTGGCTTTCTTTTCTTCAAAAAAAGAAAAGATATTAACCAATAACTTCTTTATTCAGTTTTTAAATATCATTTCTGAAAAATCCAGTATTTCGGCCGACAAAATTTTTGATGCTCAGGAATTTAAACCAGTGCTTAATTTTATTGATACGCATTTAAGCAGCAACAAAGAAATTACCAGAGATCAGTTTCCTCAAAAAGAATATAACCTAAACAAAAACGGACATTATTTCAATGTGAAATGTATCATGTTTCCTGATAGAAGTTTTGAGATCATCATAACCGATACCACCCGTTTGGTAAAACGGCAACTGATGAAGCAACAAATGACTTCTAATATTGCACACGAACTTAAAACACCTGTTTCTGCTGTTATTGGTTTTATCGAAACTTTACAAAAAAATGAACTTGATAAAGAAAAACAAGCTTACTTCATAAAAAAAGCCTATGCCCAGGCTTATCGTTTAAAAGAACTAATTGAAGATCTGCAGGTTCTGAACAAGATTGAAGAGTCGAGCGGAAAATTTGTTTTTGAAGAAGTGTGTATTAAAGATGTTATTGATGATGTGAGTGAAGGTTTAAAGTCACAACTTGAATCAGTTAATATCAAATTCATAAGTGATGTTAAAAAAAACATACTTATAAAAGGTAATCGCTCATTACTCGAATCCATATTTCACAACCTGATTGATAATGCCATCAAATATTCTGGTGATGGTTCAACCATCAATATTACCCAATATTCTGAAGATAAAAATTATTATTATTTTTCTTTCAGAGATTCAGGAAGCGGGATACCCGAAGAGCATCTCACTCGTATTTTTGAACGATTCTACCGCGTAGATTCAGGCCGGTCTCGAAAAACCGGAGGAACTGGTTTGGGTTTAGCCATTGTTAAAAATGCAATTCAACTCCATCAAGGCAGTATTTCGGCCAAAAACGCAAAAGATGGCGGGCTTGAGTTTTTGTTTACCATTCCCCGGTCAGCAGAAGTTTAGCATTAAAACTCATTGATTTTTAAGCAGGTAAATTAAATATTGCCTGCTTATTTTTTTGTCAAAATCATTTATTTTGATGTTTTTACTTATCCTGCTCTCGCAACATCTGTAATAATTACTTAACACACTTGTAACCGTTAAATAACCCCCCCTTAATGATGATGTAATGCAATAATTACATTTTTGCATCAAAATAAAATCATAAAAAACCAAATACAAAAATGAAAAAAAATTTAAAACTTATTGTAGCTATTTTATTTAGCAGCACCATTCTTCTTAGCTCATGTAAAAAAGAAGAAGTTATACCAGATGCGCCTTCGGTAAATGCTCCGGCAGCAACAACAGGCTTGGAAGAGGGTCAGGCTATAGATGTTTCTTTTACAGTTAATGTACCTGGAGGGTATGCTTCTTCAGCTGTTTCAGCAATTGGTGGAACCGCAAATGTAACAAATGAGCCTTCAAACGGTGCATTGAACGGAACCGTTGTTGTTAGCTTCACGGCCAACACTGCTGGTGCTGCTTCTGTAACCCTGACAGTTAAGGATAATAATTCTAAATCTGACAACGCTACAGCTGTTTTATCGGTTGAAGCTGAAGAGTTGGTAATTTCTGTAACTGGAAACATCACCACCAATACTACCTGGGAAACAGGGAAAATATATATTTTGGAAAGCAGAATTGCTGTTGTTAATGGCGTTACCTTAACTATTCAGCCAGGAGTAATTGTCAAAGGAAATGCAGGTAGTGCTGCAAATGCAACTGCACTTATCATTGCTCAGGGTGCAACAATTGATGCACAAGGAACTGCCTCTGCACCTATTATTTTCACCTCTATTGCTGATCAAATTCAACCTGGCCAAATTGCCAGCCCTAATTTAGAACCAACCCTTAATGGATTATGGGGAGGTTTGATTGTTTTAGGAAAAGCTCATATTTCATATCAAGATGATCAGGGAGCTGATCAACCAACTGCGTCAATTGAAGGTGTACCAGCAAACGACCCTAATGGTGTTTATGGTGGTAATGATGATACTGACAACTCAGGTATTATAAAATTTGTTTCTATCCGTCATGGTGGAACTAATATTGGTGAAGGTAACGAAATCAACGGTCTTACTTTAGGCGGTGTTGGTTCAGGTACCGTTATTGAAAATGTTGAAATCATTTCAAACCAAGATGATGGAATTGAATGGTTCGGAGGAACTGTTAATGTAAAAAATGCTATTGTTTGGAATACAGGTGACGATGCCATTGATGCTGATCAGGCATGGGCAGGAACCATCGACAATTTTGTTGTAATTAATCCAGGTGATGAGTGTTTCGAGCTTGACGGACCAGAAGGATCTTACGTTGGTGCCGGTTATACCATTAAAAACGGTACTGTAAGTGTTGGTTCTGCTTCAGGATTAATTGACTTTGACAACAATACTGATGCTACCATGATGAATATTTATTTCTTAAACCTTGCAGACAATACACAAGACGTAGAAGGTTATGCTGGATATTTAGCAGCCGCCAATTTCACTTCTTCGGCTTTTGAAGTGACCCTACCAAACGGCGTTACTTTAGCTGAAGTATTTGAGGGAGGCTCTGATGCCATCACAACAGCTGTAGCTGCTGGTGCAGCAACTGTGGGAGCTGATCTTTCACAATTTAATACTTGGTCGTGGGCTGCAGTGGCAGGAGCATTGACTGGTTTATAATCATACATCATATTCGTTTCAGAGAAACTCATGGGTGAAAATTCACCTATGAGTTTTTCATATAAAAAATATAGCAACATCGATAAATTATGCGAATAACAAAATTGCTTATTATTTCGTTTCTCTTGTTAACAAACAGCCTATTCTCACAGAACGGGATTGTTCGTAGTACCATTTTTGATGGGAAAACGGGAGAAACACTACCTGGCGTAACAATATATGTAAGCGAATCAGGAAATGGAACTACCACCGATTTAGATGGTAAATTTAGTTTAAGTATTGCCCCAGGAACCTATCAGTTAAGGATTTCATACATTTCGTACGAAACCATTAATTTAAGTATAGTTGTAGAGGCATACAAAGTACATTTACTTGACGATATTAAATTAAACCAGGTTGCGATTCAGTTAGGAGAAGCGGTAGTTACTGCTTCGGCAATCAGAAATACAGAATCTGCAATGCTTACCATGAAACATAAGTCGGCCAATGTCATTGATGGGATCTCTTCTGCCGGACTTAGAAAAATTGGGGACTCCAATGTTGCATCATCAATGAAACGCGTAACAGGTGTTTCTGTTGAAGGAGGAAAATATGTTTTTGTACGGGGGCTTGGCGACAGGTATACCAAAACCATCATGAATGGATTAGATTTACCCGGGCTCGATCCAGATCGAAATTCCATTCAAATGGATATTTTTCCAACCAGCATCATCGAAAATCTGGTCGTTAACAAATCGTTTAGCGCCGAACTTCCGGCCGATTTTACGGGCGGGGTAATCAATATTAACATTAAAGATTTTCCGGAAACCAAAACAGCTAATTTTTCAGTTACTGCAGCATACAATCCGAGTTCACATTTTAACAAAAATCACCTTAATTATGAAGGTGGAAAAACAGACTGGTTGGGATTTGACGATGGAACAAGAGCTATACCGGCTACCGAAAACATTCCCTTTTTTGTAGATGTAATAAGTCAAACAGATCATGTTAATTCAACGGTTGGTTCCCGATTTAAGTCCATCCTTCAGTCATTTAATTCAACCATGGCAGCTAAAAAACAACAGAGTTTTATGGACTTTGGATTAAGCACATCCTTAGGTAATCAATTTACGGCCGGAAAATATACATTGGGTTATGTTTTTTCTCTATCATATAAAAACAAGACTGATTTTTACGAAAATGCAATCTATGCCAACTATGGTTTGGCAAGTGATAAAAGCGTTACTGAATTAGAAAGAAGAGAATATCAGGAAGGCAGTTATGGTGTAAACAATGTATTAATAAGTGGATTGGCGGGCTTTGCATTAAAAACCCAAAATGCCAAATACCGAATAAACTTAATGCATCTGCAGAATGGTGAATCGCAGGCAGGAATTTTTGATTACGACAAAACAAATCTGGGTACCAGTTTCTTTGGATTTCAGCATACCCTCCAATACAGTCAACGAGCATTAACAAATATCTTGATTGATGGAAAATATTCATCATCCAAATCAAATTGGGATATTGAATGGAAATTATCTCCAACCCTCTCAACCATCAATGATCCGGATATTCGATTTACCCGTTACGAAAACCGAAACGGAAACTATACCATAGGTACAGAGGTAGGATTTCCGGAACGAATTTGGAGAGATTTAAAAGAAATAAACCTTGCAGGGGTTTTACATTTTACCAAAGATTTTAAGGTAAAAGCCGCAAATATTAAATTAAAATTTGGAGTGGCATTTACTTATAAAAACCGTGATTATAATATCCAAAGTTTTGCTGTAAATATTCGTAACGTGCCATTAACAGGAGATCCTAACGAAATATTTAACGAAAATAATTTATGGCCATACAATGGAAATCCTTTCCAAGGGACTACTTATGAAGCTGCATTTATTCCTGACAATCCAAATAAATTTGATTCGAATGTAAAGAATACAGCGGCCTATGCTTCTGTTGAATTCAATCCTTTTAAAAGTTTAAAAACAATTGCCGGACTGAGGATTGAAAATTATATACAGCGATATACAGGACAAGATCAGTTGGGCGAAAACGTTTTAAATGATGATGTAGTGTTGGATAATCTAAATTTTTTTCCGACAATAAATATGATCTTAGAGCTTTCAAATAAGCAAAATCTTCGATTCTCGTATGCGAAAACCATCGCAAGGCCATCATTTAAAGAGCTTTCTTATTCACAAATTTTTGATCCAATTACCGGTCGAACTTTTATTGGTGGATTATTCGACGATAAAAATATTCAAAGCGGAACCGTATATTGGGACGGTAAATTGACCAGTTCTGATATTCATAATTTGGATTTACGCTGGGAGCTTTTTCAAAAAATGGGACAAACTATTTCGGTTGGAAGTTTTTACAAAAAGTTTAACAATCCTATTGAACTTGTTCAGTACGCCAGGGTACCTGGCTCTTATCAACCACGAAATGTTGGTGATGGAGAAGTTTACGGTGCAGAACTTGAGTTTAGACAAGGGCTTGGTCTTTTTAGTAAAGCCATTAAAAACTTCAGTTTAAATATCAACCTTACTTATACTAAATCAAAAATTGAGCTCAGTAATATTGAGTTTCTTTCGCGAGAAAGCAGTGCACGTGTAGGTCAAAACATAAGTAAATATCGAGACATGGCAGGACAGGCTCCTTATATCATTAATGCAGGAATTGTCTACGCCGGAGGAGAAAATGGTTTTTTGAATGGGCTTGAAGCGGGTTTGTACTATAATGTACAGGGCGAAACTTTGCAATACGTTGGTATAGCCGACAGACCCGATGTTTATTCGGTTCCTTATCATAGCTTAAATTTAAACGCCAATAAAAGTTTTGGCGAAGACAATCGATTACGAATTGGTTTAAAAATTGACAATATTCTTAGTCAGAAAAAGGAATCTGTTTACAAATCTTTTAATGCAAGTAATCAGTTTTTCTCAAGTATAAATCCAGGAACCAGTTTTCAAATTAAACTGAGTTACGCATTTTAATTCTGGGTTTTAATCATTAACACGAAAACATAATACAATGACAAATATTTTACATAAAAAAATTGTTTTAGGAATCTTCTTACTTCTATTTTCCTTGTCAGCAATTTCACAGAACATCGAAAACAAAAACGGGCTTTTTTACAAAAAAGGGATGCTTTATTCTGGAACCCATATTGAAAAATATGAAGATGGCTCTATCAAAATTAACTATAAAATTAAAGATGGGGTTTTGGATGGAATCAGCACATTTTATTACGAAAATGCAAAGGAAAAAGAACAAAGGGCCTATAAAGAAGGAAAAAAATCAGGACTTTGGATAAACTGGAATGAAGATGGAACCAAGGTTGGTGAAGCCAATTACTATAAAGATTTAAAACATGGCGATTGGTTTATATGGGATTCAAAAGGCAATCTTTTGTACGAAATGCATTATACCAACGGAAAAAAATCGGGTACTTGGAAAAACTATGATGAGAAGGGAAATTTAATTAGTAAACGTAAATTCTAAAACATAGAATTAACATTTTTGTAATAATTATGTCATCATGTGGCAATATTAATGATGTTACTTTGTCTCATAATTTAAAAATAAAGAAAATGAAAAAGATTATTATTTCTGGTTTTTTAGTACTCGCTACTTTAATTGCTTTTACAACAAATATCATCAGCAAAGATTCCAAAGATGTTTCAAATACAGAAACTAGTTCCGCAACAAGTATCACCTTAAGTGGTAATGTGATGGATTTAAATTCTGGCGAAACTCTGGCAGGTGTAGAAGTTAAGCTTGAAGGTTGTGATAAAAAAGTATATACTGATTTTGATGGCAAATACAGTTTTACCAACCTAAAACCTGGTGAATATAACGTAATTGCGTCCTATATATCTTACAATAAAAGTTATATCGAAAAAATTGATTTAACATCAAATGAAGATCTGAACATTAAGCTTCAAACTTCAAATTAAAAGTTATAGATTAAGCCCTAGGGCATTATCTATATATGTGAATACAATTTTTTTTAACACAGGCTACTTAGCCTGTGTTTTTGTTTACCCAAAGTTTTGCTTATATTATTTTTTGTTCGTGCTAAAATATAGTATTAAACCCACTATGGGGCTAAAAATCATACTCACGAAAAACAACCATTCACTGCCCAATCTGCTATTCTTTTTGGCATTTTCAGATACCATTAAGGCACCAACATACCAAAACATAAACAAAATGATTACGATTATTTCGTTCATAATATCTCTTTTAAAAATAAAAAATTAAGAGAAAAATTATTGGGATCAAGATTCCTAAAACAGTCATCCATGCACCTCTGCCCGTAATTCCTTTTTTACCCCTGACAATAAATAATCCAGTAATGGCAACCAAAATCAAGGCACCTGAAAAAATATCTGAATACCAGGTCCAGTATTTTACCGGATTATAGTGCAAATAATTCATGGGTTTAAAAAACATTCTTCTTTTAGATAATTCAACCAAGCCTTCTCCGCTTTCCAAATCAACATAAACAGTTCCTTCTTTTAAAAACACTTTTAAATCTGTTTCTGAAGGAAAATAGTGATTTAAGTAGGGGTTATCAATTTCTTCATCAGACAAGAATTTTTTAATATATGCCTGATCAATCTTTTCTGGTAACTCCAGTTGTATTTCCTGTGTAACAATTACATAGTTAGGATTCCAATCCTTCATGTGATTAATGGCAATTCCTGAAAGACAATAAATAATAGTCATTCCAAAAAAGAAATAACCGAAATCTCGATGAATAACCCGATTCCATTTTCTCCAATTTAACTTCATATTAAAACGCTAAAGATGATTTAAAATAAAAAAAGCCGGAATAATATCCGGCTTCAAGTAATAAAAATTTTCTTATTCTTCTTTTTCTTTGGCTTGAATCATTTCGTAATTAGTACAAACAATTGAATAAAACGCTAATTGTGTTTTGCCTTCTTCTGCCATTTGTTTACGGTAATTCGCAATACTTTCTGTGGCGGCAATATGCTCACCCATGTCAGCTGCTTCACCTTTACCCACACCATGACCATCTCCTTCGCCTTCTTTATCAGCGGAAGCTAATTCACTTTCCCACGTCATCAGGTATTCTTCGTCAATAATCAGAGCTTCAATGATACCCTCAACCTGTATTTTACTTCCTTTTAAATTTGTGTTAAAAGCGGCCATTGATTCATTAGGAACCACTTTGATAGAAGCTTCAGATCCTTCTTCAACCAAAAACATTTTTTGTCCACCATGTTCACAAACATGATTTACGGTTCCAATCAAAACAACAGGTTTTCCGATTAAATCACCTGCCATTGTTTCAAAGTTATCAATGGTTAGCTCTGTTGCAGCAGTATTTTCACTTTTTTCTGTTTGTTGTGAATTATTTGCACATGAAATAAATAATGTGGATGCAAATAAAACGATCATAAATTTCTTAATCATTTTTCCTCCTTTGTTTGTTAGTTATAGTCTGTATTTTTAGTTTACTTTTCTTCCTTTAACCACTCTTTGTTTCACTCGTAATAAATAATCTTCATTTTTTTTAACCAATAACTTGGCTTTTTCACTTCCCGGTTGAATAATATACTTTTCATTATCATATATTAATTCGCCAAAGCTATTTTTATCCTGATTTACAAGCAATTCATAATATCTTCCACTTTTACTGACTTTAAAAATCAAATATTTATTTTCTCCTGCCTCAAAAGCCATATTTAATAATCCATCTTCAACAAATTCGCAAGTTCCTGGTGTATTTTTTTTAATAATGATATTATCAATTAATTTTCCATTTTCAAATTTAATTTCTCCATTTGCTATGGCCGCCGAATCGAAAGGCAAAATTTTTCTAAATGTGATTTTATCTGAAGTATAAAACTGAACTTTATTAATATCTAAATCATAATCATTTAGTTTAATCCTCATGTCATTTGTAAAATAAATTTTATTAGAACATGATCCAAAGACTAAACCAATTAAGACTATTGACACAATATTAATTAAAAACTTTCTCATTTTTTTAAATAATTGATTTATAGCAGATAGTTTTAACGAAAATTACTTAATAATGTTCAGTTTCTTTGATATTTCCAGCATTTTTAAAATAGGTACTTTTGCTTTTTGTATAGTTTCTTCCGATAAATTTATTTCGGGTTTTTCATTTTTTAAGCATAAATATAACTTTTCTAAAGTATTTAGTTTCATGTATGGGCAATCATTACAAGCACAAGTTTCATCTGTCGGAACAATTATAAACTCTTTTTTAGGAGAATCTTTTTGCATTTGATGTAAAATTCCACTTTCCGTTGCTACAATATATTTTTTACAATCATCTGTTTTACAAAAGTTAAGCATGGCATTTGTAGAACCAACAAAATCCGCTAATTCTAAAACCTGACCCTTACATTCCGGATGAGCTACAAGTTTAGCATCCGGATGTTCAATTTTTAATTTAATAATGGCTTCAGTTGAGAGAATATCGTGTACCTCACAGGTTCCATTCCATAAAACCATATTTCTTCCCGTAATATTATTGATATATCCACCCAGGTTTTTATCTGGGGCAAAAATAATTTTTTGATCTTTAGGTAATGAATCAACAATTTGCTTTGCATTACCCGAAGTGCAAATGATATCCGACATGGTTTTAATATCGGCTGTACAGTTGATATAAGAAATCACCATGTGATCGGGATATTTTTCTTTAAATTTTTTAAATTCCATTGGTGGGCAAGAATCAGCTAAAGAACAACCAGCTTCCAAATCAGGAATGACTACCTTTGTGTTTGGATTGATTATTTTTGCAGTTTCGGCCATAAAATGAACACCGGCAAAAACAATTAAATCGGCGTCTACATTAGCTGCTTTTTGCGCAAGTCCTAGACTATCGCCAACATAATCTGCGAGGTCTTGAATTTCAGGAACCTGATAATAATGTGCCAATATTATCGCGTTCTTTTCTTTTTTAAGCTGGATGATTTTTTCAATTAATTTCATAACACAGCAAAAATAATTCTTTTAATCAATTCACATTTATTTTTATGAAGTAATACCATATAAAATATAAAGATTTAAATAATTTTTTAATAATAATATAGATTTGTTGATAAGGCTGATAACTAGTTTTTATAAAACTTGACAATCCATTTTTTACAATTTAATTAACAAATTTTTAGAAGTTTTGTTAATACCACTTAATTGATAAATAATAGCTTAATACAGATATTAACAACTGTTAATTAAAATCATTGTTAATATAATTGATATGATTGATTAATAAAATGACGTTAATAACCATCCAACAAATTCTCATAAATAGCAATTTTGAGCATATAAATTTTGGCACGGGTATACGATTGTTAATTACTGTGAAAATTTAAATTTTTAATAACATCTTAATTATGAAATGAACATTTTTTTGTTAGTAATTGGTATGAATTTGAAAATTAACGCACTATAAAAAGTAGCTATTTTTGTCATTTAATTAAAAGCTTAATTATTAAGGCGATAATAAAGCTGCTTATTTTTTTAAGTACCTTTGTACATAAATGTTATAAACAATGCTAGATAAAACTAATACCATACCTATTGCATCAGACCATGGTGGTTATGAAATGAAAGAATACCTTAAAAAGAAATTATTAGAAGAAGGTTATAATATAAAAGATATGGGAACCTATTCTTCCGATAGTGTTGATTATCCTGATATGATTCATCCATTGGCAAAATCAATTAATGTTGGAGAATATAAACAGGGAATCATTTTATGTGGAAGTGGCAATGGTGCGCAAATGACTGCTAATAAATATCCTAATGTAAGAGCAGGTTTATGCTGGACTGTAGAACAAGCAAGTTTAATACGCCAACATAATAATGCAAATATTATTTCAATACCAGGTCGTTTTGTTAGCGAAAAATTAGCACTTGATATGGTTAAAACATTTCTAACCACTGAATTTGAGGGTGGACGACATCTTACCAGAGTTTCTAAAATTTCAAAAATTAACTAGATTGGACGCTTATAGTCAGTTTATAAAAGATTCAGGGATTAAAGCTTTTGATCTGGAACACAGACGAAAGATTAATTTTAATATGGCTAAATACGATTCGGCTGTATTAAATGGTAAAAAACAATATAAAGAAATTGAAAAAGCACGCAATCGAGCTGGTTTTTTAAAGTATAAAGTAATTAATGATCTTGATAAATATTTAATCAAGTTTGAAGATAATTTTAATGCCAACGGTGGAAAGGTAATTTGGGCGCAGGATAAAAAAGAAGCGATTAAGGAAATCCTGGAAATTGCAAAAGAAAACAATATTCAGAAAGTGGTTAAAACAAAATCGATGACCACCGAAGAAATAGAATTAAATGATGCTTTCACTAAAAAGAAAATAGACTCGGTAGAAACTGATTTAGGAGAATACATCGTTCAATTGGCCAATGAAAAACCTTACCATATTGTAACCCCTGCCATGCATAAATCAAAAGAAGATGTGGCAGATCTTTTTAACGAAAAATTTAATACAGATAAAGATGCTTCTCCTGAAGAAATAACAGAATTTGTAAGAAACTTATTAAGAGAAAAGTTTATTGAAGCCAATATGGGTATTAGTGGCGCAAATTTTTTAATATCTGATATAGGAGGCATAGCATTAACAGAAAATGAAGGAAATGGAATGATGACTATGTCGTTTCCTAAAGTTCACATTGTTATTGCCGGCATTGAAAAATTAATACCTCGACTACTTGATCTGGATTTATTTTTACCATTACTCGCTACACATGGAACAGGACAAAATATATCTGTTTATAATTCCATAATTACTGGCCCTAAAAAAGCGAATGAAATTGACGGACCGGAAAAAATGTATGTGATTTTACTCGATAATAAAAGAACTAATTTATTAGCTCAGGAACGACAACGTAGGGCATTATCATGCATTAGATGTGGTGCTTGTTTAAATGCCTGTCCGGTGTACAAAAATATTGGGGGTCATACTTACAACACTACTTATAGTGGACCTATTGGTGCGGTTATTAATCCTTTTATGTTAGACCTAAAAGAATACAAACATCAAAGTTTTGCTTCAACTATATGCGGAAAATGTACAGAGGTATGCCCTGTGAAAATACCTCTTCACGAATTATTACTGGTAAACAGAAATGAAGCTGTTAAAAGAAAGCATTATAGTACCAAGGATAAATTATCGATTTTGACCTGGAAAAAAATAATGTCGAGTCGGAAGAAAATGGATATGTTAGGTGGAAAAAGTAAAAATTTGCTTTTAAAAAATTTATATAAAAAGGCTTGGGGTACGCATCGTGAAATACCAAAAGTTGAAGAAAAATCGTTCAATCAACTGTGGAAAGAACAAAACAGTAAAGAATAAAAAAAACCTCCTGAATTATTTCAGGAAGTTTTTAAGTTTTATGATTGTTGAAATATTAGTCTAATAATTCAGCAATTTTTTTTCTTAATTCTTCACCTCTTAAATTTTTGGCAATAATAATGCCTTCTTTATCTAATAAAATGCTGTGAGGTATTCCTTGAACACCATACATTTTAGCAGCTGCATTATTCCAATATTGTAAATCAGAAACATGATCCCAGGTTAATTTATCATCTTCTATAGCCTTTAGCCAAGCTTCTTTCTCTTTGTCAAGAGAAATACCAATTACGTCGAACCCTTTGTCTTTATAGTCATTATAAACGGCTACAACATTTGGATTTTCACCTCTACATGGTCCACACCAGGCAGCCCAAAAGTCGACCAATGTATATCCTCCTTTTAGGAGAGAAGAAAATTGAACTGGGACATCTTCAGTATTATTCATCGTAAAGTCAAGGTATTTTTTTCCAATAGCAACAGATTGAAGTGTTGCAACCCTACTTTTAAAAGCCTGAACAATTGGTGATTGTTCAATAGATGGATCAAAACCAGCAGAAATATTTTCCATTTGCTCGAGTTCAAAATAATAATTATTCTGATTTGCTAATTGAGCTGCAACAATACTGGCTTTATTTTCAATAATATATTGATAAGTAAACTCAATTTTTTGTTCTTGTACTGCATCTATTTTTTCAATAATTTGTTCAACTAATTCTTCGTTTTTTTCTTTGCTGGCAGCCCTGTACTCGTCAATTAAAGCCATGCGTTGATCATCATAACTTTTTGTTGATTCATCAAAAGCATTTAACTCATCTTGTGCCGGGGATCCGCTAATTTTTACTTGTCTTAAACTATCAATATGGCCAGTAACACTTATATCTCCTGCATCAACAAATACGGGCATTCTTCCTCGTTTATCTTTAATGGCGAGATAATATACTTCAGGAAACTCAATAGTTCCTTTAAATTCAATAACACCTGAAGCATCAGCTGAATCAATTTCTGTCAACTTATTGTCTTCTATTTTTTGCAAATAAACAGTGCCTTCGTCAAGGCCATCTATATTTACATTAATTGAAAAAGAGACATTTTTGGTTGGCTGGGTTGTACATGATGCTAACACCAAGCTAATCAACATTAGATAAAATAATTTTTTCATTGGTTTATTTTTAGTTTGTTTGGTTTGTGCAAAGAGTAAAAATAAATTACAGGGTACAAAGCTAATAAAAGCCTGAAAATAACAATAAAAGACAATTATTTTTTCTTGGTGTAAATAAAATATTGACTTATAATTATAATTACAATCGTCAAAATTGCACTAAAAAAAGCACGTTTCATGGTAGATAAAAAGTCACTCAAGCGAAATATTTCAAGAAAAAACAAACTAAGATGATGAACGAAAACCAAAATACCGGTATACAGGAGAAATGATTGAAACCCAAAAATTTTAATACCAATCTTTACATCTGGCCCCGGTTCTAATTTTGGAATTATCAGGTAAATTAATTTCGGTCGAAGATAAGCTATAAAAACTGTTGCAGCAATGTGAAGCCCTATGGTATGCGAAAAATAATCAATGGTATAGCCAAGGATAAATGCTAAAATCAATAGCAGCCATTTTGGAGTTTCAAGAGGTAATAATAAAATAAATAAAATATAAACATACGGATTCACATAACCTCCAAACTGAATATTATTAAATACCAATATTTGTAAGATAACCAGTATTATAAAACTAAAGATGTTTATGAAGATATGCCTACTCATTTTCAACCTCCTTCAATTTTATTTGCTCTATTTTTCGAATGTTATTTATCACATAAACATGTCTGAGTTTGTTGTAATCAGTAGAAAATTTAATCGTCGCACTATTTAAATTAGATCCAATTCTGGAAATATAACTTTCAACCGTACCAATTAAAATACCTTCCGGAAAAATAAGTGAATGTCCTGAAGTAATAATTGTATCTCCATAAATAAGTTGCAAGTGCGATGGAATATCAGTGAGTGTTCCTCTTTGATAATCCATTTTATCCCATAAAATATTTGCAAGCTGATCGTTCTTTTTAATTCGGGCACTAATTTTACTGTCTTTATGTAAAATTGACATTACAGAGCAATAGTTTTCAGAAACAGCAATCACAGATCCTACGATTCCATGGCCAGACACCACGGCCATATCAATTTTAATCCCATGTTTTTCACCCTTATCTAGCATCAAATAATTATTGGGTTTGTGGGTAGAGTTTGAAATAACTTTTGCACCAATATATTGGTAAGTAGTATCAGGATGGAAAGTAAGGCTATCAGCAATGGTGTTTGTATGCCTTAAATTTTTTAAATACTCATTTTCTTCCACTAATAACTGATTGGTTTTTCTTAGTTCAAAATAATCAGTAATATTTGTGTAATTTTTGTTTAGCGAACCAGTTAAATTACTGGTACTATTAAGGATTACAGATCCCGGGTAATTTTTGCCATTGGTCATTAAAACAAACGCGATAATTTCCAGAAAAATAAACAGGAAAAAAATATTGTTCTTCCGAAGAAAAGCAAAAAGATAACGCATTTTTTACTAGTTAATTAATGTAAAATCATCAATTTTAAAGTCTGATTATCTAATCAGGAAAGTAAATTTATCAAAATTCTTCAATGCGATACCTGTTCCACGGGCAACAGCCCTTAAAGGATCCTCTGCAACATGAACAGGTAGTTTGGTTTTTAGATGTAAACGCTTATCAAGCCCTCTTAACATTGAACCACCACCAGCGAGGTAAATTCCGGTTCTATAAATATCTGCTGATAATTCCGGTGGGGTCATTTCCAACGCATTTAAAACGGCAGCTTCAATTTTAGAAATTGATTTATCGAGCGCCCGTGCAATTTCAGCTGAATTTACTTTAATTTCTTTAGGAATACCGGTTAACATGTCTCTGCCATGAACGGCATAATCATCTGGTGGGTTTTCAATATCCGGCATGGCCGCACCAACTTCAATTTTAATTCTTTCGGCGGTTCGCTCTCCAATAATGATATTGTGCTGCTTCCGCATATATTCTTCAATATCTGAATTGAAATCATCACCCGCAATCCGTATCGATTTATTATTTACAATTCCACCGAGGGCAATCACCGCTATTTCACTGGTTCCTCCACCAATATCAATAACCATATTTCCGGTAGGCTCCAGTACATCAATTCCAATTCCTATCGCCGCTGCCATTGGCTCATGAATCAATTTTACATCTTTTGCACCAGCCTGTTCAGCTGAATCCTTAACAGCACGTTCTTCAACTTCAGTAATGCCGGAAGGGATACAAATAACCATTTTCAGCGCAGGAGGAAACCAAGTAGTTTTTGTATTTATCATTTTGATAAATTCACGAATCATATATTCGGCAGATTGAAAATCAGCAATTACACCATCACGTAAAGGCCTAATGGTTTTAATGTTTTCATGGGTTTTGCCATGCATCATCATGGCTTTTTTGCCTACAGCAATAATTTTTCCAGTATTTCTTTCAATGGCTACAATCGAAGGTTCATCAACTACAACTTTATCATTGTAAATTATAATTGTATTAGCCGTACCGAGATCAATGGCTATTTCTTTTGTTAAAAATGAGAACAGGCCCATATTCTATTGTTTTAGTTGATGATTAATTTTAATCCGTTTATTTAGTGTTTAAAATGTCGTATTCCGGTAAATACCATCGACATTTTGTGCGTATTACAAAATTCTATCGAGTCTTTATCTTTTATTGATCCTCCCGGCTGAACCACAGCTGAAATTCCTGCATCATGAGCAATTTCTACTGAATCAGCAAAAGGGAAAAATGCATCCGAAGCCATCACCGCACCTTTTAAATCAAAGCCCAGTGTTTTAGCTTTTAAAATAGCTTGCTTTAGTGCATCTACCCTAGATGTTTGCCCAACGCCACTTGCAACAAGCTGTTTGTTTTTTACCAAAACAATCGTGTTGGATTTTGTATGCTTAACAATTTTGTTGGCAAATACCAAATCTTCAATTTCTGAGGTACTTGGATGTGTTGAAGTAACAGTTTCAAAACATTCAGCTGTTTCGGTTTTCAGGTCTTTATCTTGAACCAAAACACCATTTAATGCCGATTTAAATTGTTTTACCGGAAAATCAAACGCTTTCTTCTGTAAAATTATTCTATTTTTCTTAGATTTTAGTAATTCGAGGGCATTATTTTCATAGCCGGGGGCAAGTATTATTTCGAAAAATAATTTGTTAATTTCTACGGCACTCTTATTATCGATAATTTGGTTTGTGATTAACACGCCTCCAAAGGCAGAAATAGGATCGCCGGAAAGGGTGTCTTTCCAGGCATCAACTAATGAATCTCGACTGGCAATGCCACAAGCATTATTGTGTTTTAAAACGGCAAATGTAGGTTCTGTAAATTCTGTAATTAAATGAATGGCAGCATCAAGATCTGTGAGGTTGTTGTAAGAAATTTCTTTTCCATGGAGCTGTTTGAAAACATCATCAAGTTTACCAAAAAATAAAGCTTTTTGATGTGGGTTTTCACCATATCTTAAAGAACGATTTATATTTAAGCTTTGTTTGAAAACAGGAATTTCATCGTTACAATTAAAATAATTAAAAATGGCCGTATCATAATGTGATGAAACCTCAAAGGCTTGAGCAGCAAAACTTTTTCTTTCTTGCAATGAACTTTCTGCTCCTTTTTCTTTTAAAAGTGAAAGTAGAGAATGATACTGGCCCATGTTTGATACGATCAAAACATCTTTAAAATTCTTAGCTGCAGCACGAATTAATGAAATACCGCCAATATCAATTTTTTCAATTATTTCTTGTTCTTCAGCTCCGGAAGCAACAGTATCCTCAAAAGGATACAGATCAACGATTACCAAATCTAGTTCAGGAATTTCGTATTCTGATAATTGTTTTAAGTCCTCTTCCAGCGCTCTTCGGCCAAGTATTCCTCCAAAAACTTTTGGGTGTAATGTTTTAACTCGCCCACCAAGTATAGATGGATAACCGGTTAAAGATTCAACACTTTTTACTTCCACTCCTTGTTTTTGAATAAAATCAAAAGTTCCTCCAGTCGAATAAATTTTTACACCTAAATTATTTAAAGTGTCAACAATCTCTTCTAACCCGTCTTTATTATAGACAGAAATTAATGCGTTCTGTATCTTTTTCAATGTATTAGCTCTTTTTTAGTTGATCTGCAATTTTATTAAAAATCAAGGCAATAAGCAATATATTTCAACTATATTTTTTTGAATTGGTTTTATGTAATCAATGATAAAAAATAAATTTTTTTTCATTAAAATTTACCTAATAACAGTTCCATTTTATAGGACCATCACAATACCTAAGCTTGATGTTTTTATATTATCTTTGAAAATTGATATGCTTTTTTGTGCCACCGCGTTTAAAGTAAACAGAAAATAAAGAACAATGATTTTATTAAAACTTATTAGAGAAAGCTATTTGTTTGCCATGCAGGCAATAATAGTAAATAAAACCCGAACTTTTCTTTCCTTACTTGGTATTACCATTGGAATTTTTTCTATCATTTCCGTTTTTACGGTTTTTGATTCTATGGAGCGTTCAATTCGTACGACTATAAATTCTTTGGGCGATAATGTTTTATATATCAGCCAAAGTCCCTGGGGTCCTCCACCCGATGGAGGTGAATATAAGTGGTGGGACTACATTAAAAGGCCACAACCCAAATTTAGCGAAATTGATGATATTCAAAAACGTAGTGGAACTATTCAAGCGGTTACTTATCTTGCAGGAGCAAGCAGAACAGTAAAATACCAATCTAAAAGTATTGAAAACGCAACCATTGTTATTGCGTCACATGAGTATGGAGAGGTTTTTAGTCTTAATATAGCGGATGGAAGATATTTTACGCTGCTTGAATCAGCGAGTGGAAAAGCTACCGTAATTATCGGAAATGATATCGCGGAAGAAATTTTTGAAAACCAGGATCCAATTGGAAAAAAGCTAAAAATATTCGGGAGAAATCTGGAAGTTATTGGAGTTTTGGTAAAAGAAGGAAGTAATATATTTGGAAGCAGTTCAGATAACCAGTTAATAGTTCCATTGAATTTTGCCCGAACAGTTCTTGATTTAAATAATATTCAATCTAATATTGCAGTTAAAGGAAAACCTTATGTTAGTAATGATCAGATGCGAGATGAATTAACTGGCATTATAAGGTCTTTGCATAAACTTAAGCCTGCTGCAAATGATGATTTTTCAATTAACGAAACGGATATGATTTCAAAGCAATTTGATAGTATTTTTAGTGCTATTTCTGTAGTTGGCTGGATCATTGGTGGGTTTTCATTATTGGTTGGTGGTTTCGGAATTGCAAACATTATGTTTGTGTCGGTAAAAGAACGTACAACACAAATTGGAATTCAAAAATCATTGGGGGCAAAAAACTATTTTATTTTGTTGCAGTTTTTATTTGAAGCCGTATTTTTATCACTACTTGGTGGTATTAGTGGTTTATTGATAATTTACCTACTTACACTCATTGTCAATAGCATGGATTTGTCATTTGTATTAGTCCTTACGCTAAATAATATCATGATAGGAGTTGGCGTTTCTGGCTTAATCGGGTTGATTTCGGGATTGCTGCCAGCAAGGAATGCTTCAAAATTAAACCCTGTTGAGGCGATGCGATCGACATTCTAAATTTGCTTATTTTATAATTTAAGCCACAAACAAAATAGTTGGAGAAAATGCATAACGCAATACTCTGCTATTCTGTATCTTTATACACTGAAAATTTAATATGGAAAAACGTTGGGTCATAAAAGAAAGAGGTGATAAAGAGAAGATTAATAAATTGGCTCAAATATTAAATGTTAATGATGACATCGCCAATTTACTTGTACAAAGAGGAATTTATACCTATGAGCAATCAAAATATTTTTTTCGTCCACAACTAGCTCATTTACACGATCCTTTTCTGATGAAGGATATGGATAAAGCCGTAAAAAGAATAGAAACGGCTTTAGCTAATGATGAAAAAATATTAATCTATGGTGATTATGACGTAGATGGTACGACTGCTGTTTCTTTGGTTTATACCTATTTAAAATCGTTTTATGGTGAGATTGATTTTTATATTCCGGATCGTTATGCCGAGGGTTATGGGATCTCATTTCAGGGTATCGATTATGCACATAAAAATGGTTTCTCATTAATTATTGCGCTTGATTGTGGCATAAAAGAGATTGAAAAAGTAGCTTATGCTACAAAAAAGAATGTGGATTTTGTGATTTGTGATCATCATCGGCCTGGCGATGAATTACCTGCTGCGGTTGCAGTTTTGGATCCCAAAAGATTAGATTGTGATTACCCTTTTGAAGAGCTTTCAGGATGTGGGGTAGGTTTTAAGCTGGTTCAGGCATTCGAAAAAAACAATAACAGCTCACCACTTGATATTTTCGATCTCTTGGATTTGGTTGCAGTTAGTATTGCAGCAGACATTGTTCCTGTTACCGGAGAAAACAGAACCCTTGCATATTACGGATTGAAACAATTAAACACTTTTCCCCGTCCTGGCATCGAGGCCATATTGAAATACAGCAATGTCAAAAAACAAAACGAAGAAGATTCTGATCAGTTTTTTAATCGGGAATTAACAATTAGCGATTTGGTGTTTTTAGTTGGGCCCAGAATTAATGCGGCCGGCAGAATAAAAAATGCACGAAATTCAGTAAAATTATTAATTGCTGATAATGCCAAATATGCCGGAGAATTGGCAGAAAAAATCAATTCACTAAATACAGAAAGAAGAAACCTTGATGCTTCTGCAACCCAACATGCATTAGAAATTATTTCTTCAAATAAAGAGTATCCTAATTTAAAAAGTACAGTAGTTTATTCACCCGAATGGCATAAGGGAATAATTGGGATTGTAGCTTCACGACTTACGGAAACTCATTATCGTCCAACCATTGTATTTACAAAATCTAATGGTTTGATTACCGGCTCAGCTCGTTCGGTTAAAAACTTTGATGTTTATGATGCCATTGATTATTGTAGTGACTTGCTGGAACATTTTGGGGGTCATAAATATGCAGCAGGACTTTCTTTAAAACCGGAAAACTTACAAGCATTCATTAATAAATTTGAAGCATATGTGAGTGAAAATATTAGTGAAGAAATGATGGTTCCGGAAATTGAGATTGATGCCCTGCTTTCGCTTAATAAAATCGACTCTAAATTTTATCGCATCTTAAAGCAATTTGCACCATTTGGACCAGGGAATATGTCGCCTATTTTTAGGGCTAATGAGGTTGTTGATGCAGGCTTATCAAAAATTGTTGGAGGTAATCATTTAAAATTAAACGTTATTCATCAGTTGATCTCCGGACTCCCATTTCCTGCCATCGCATTTCAACAGGCTGAATATTTTGAACACATCAGAAAAGGCATGCCCTTTGACATTTGTTATCATATTGAAGAAAACGAATGGAATGGAAACGTTAAGCTTCAGCTTAATATCAAGGATATAAAAATCAGATTTTAATCTTTAGTTAAAAGATAATAAAAGCCTTTATCATCAAAAATAATCCGAATAAAACCAGACCAATACCTGCGACTCGATTAATCCAGAGCATGATATTGGGGGTTAAAAATCGTTTAATTTTATAGGAAGCAAAACACTTAAGAATGTCTGTTGATAATACAGTAAGCAATGTCGCCGAAAAGAAAATGTACAACGATCGCACATCTGCTTCATAATTTGCCGTAATACCAACCACAACACCCATCCAAAAAATCCAAACAAAAGGATTGGCAATATTTAGAAAAAAACCTTTAAAAATATAAGTACCTAACCATGGCGTTTTTTCGTTCATTTCCTCATCGCTGTTAATTTTTACAGGACGAGTGTAGGTAAATATCCCAAAAAGAATTAAAACAATTCCGCTTATTATGGCAAAAGCCAGATTGTTTTCAGGTTTCGAAATAATTTGAATGGCACCTACAAAACACAAACCTACTAAAACCAAATCACTTAAAAATATCCCGATGGCTAGCATTAAGCCCGAAATAAAACCACGGTGAATGGTGGTTTGCAACAAAGCAAACAATGCCGGTCCGAAACCAAAAAAGATGGCTAAGGTTAATCCTAAAATTATACCTTCAATTAATGGACCCATTTATTCTGCTTTGGAGAGCGTAAGAAGATAATCTTCCCACTCTTTTAGTTTATCTTTTTTAAGTACACGGGGAAATTTATGTGCGCCACCTTCTTTACCGTGGATTTTCATCCAATTTTGAAAGCTTTCGAGTGGGTGAATTTCAACAAACACATCTTTAACGGCCTCTATTCTTTCAACGCGATAGTCGTCATTCAACATTTTCAAATAACCGTCTATTTTTTCTTTGGCGATTTGCGGGTCCAGTTTATCGTTAGTTCCAAGAAACCATTTGTGTGCAAAAAGAGAACCATGTCGGATTCCGGCAACCGTAAACTCATTGATTTCAACATTCATTTCATCCTGAAGCATTTTTATGGCACGGTTCATATTTTCTTGTGATAGGTGTTCACCACAGATGCTTAAAAAATGTTTGGTTCGGCCCGTAACCGCAATTTCCTGATGTTCAAGAGAGTTAAATTTAATGGTGTCACCGATTAAGTATCGCCAAGCCCCCGCACAACTACTCAATAAAAGCGCATATTCTTTTCCCTCTTCAACTTCATTAATTGTAAGTGCTTTTGGGTTTTTTTTGATATTGCCTTCGTAATCGAAGTTATCATCGTTAAATGGAACAAATTCGAAAAACAATCCACTATCTAAAACCAAATGCATGCCCTTGGAACCTAACCTGTTTTGATAGGCAATATAGCCCTCTGATGCCAGATAAGATTCGATATACATGATGGGTTTAGAGAACAATTTTTCAAAACTTTTTGTATAGGGCTCAAATGATACACCGCTATGAACATACACTTTTAAATTTGGCCATATGTCATGTATGGTTTTGAGATTATACTCCGCAATTATCTTTTCTAATAATATTTGAATCCATGCGGGCACTCCTACAATTACTCCAATGTCCCAATCCTTGGCTTTTTTAACAATGTCTTTAAGTTTTGTACTCCAGTCGTGTTCTTTTGAAATCCTTTTTCCTGGCTTATAGAAATGTTGAAACCAAAACGGAATATTTCCGGCCTGAATTCCCGAAAGGTCTCCTTCGTAATAAGTTCCGTTATAATTTAAATGGGTACTTCCACCAATTGCAAGCATGCCCTTTTGATAAAAATCAATCGGAAAATCGTAATTAACAGTGGATACCAATTGCCGAACACTGTTTTTTCGTATGGTACGAATCATATCCCCGGTAACCGGAATTTGTTTACTTGAAGCTTCGGATGTGCCGGATGTAAGTGCAAAATATTTTACCCTACCCGGCCAACTAACATAAGCCTCACCATTTAACGAACGATACCACCATTTGCGAAACATAGTATTGTAATCGTAAATAGGTACCTGTTCTTGATAAGCATTGATAATATCATCTTGCTTAAGAATCTCACTAAAATTAAAATGTTCGCCAAAAGCAGTATGTTGGGCCTTCTTTATTAATTTATACAACACTTTTTTTTGAGATGTTAATGCATCAGTCTTACTCCTCATCTCGAATGGAATATTGCGTAGCTCGTAAGCTTTTTTTATGATGGACCCTAGGATTGGCATATTTTTCGTCTAAAATATTAATGAGTAAAATTAAAAAAATTTACCATATTTTATATCTTCGTTCAATAATGGCAGTAAAATATAAAACCATCTTCAAAAGATTGATCTTTTCTTTTGTAGCATTGATCTTTCTAATTGCTTCGTTTATAGCATACATAAGTTTGAGTGATTATGACCCACCAGAGTTTAAATCTTTGGAAGTAACACAAAACAACCCCTCTCAGATAGAATTGGATACGATATTATCCATTATCAGTTGGAACCTGGGCTACAATGGTTTGGGAAAAGAAATGGATTTTTTTTATGATGGAGGAACACAGGTTAGGGCAAATAAAGAACTAAGTGTTAAATATTTAAAGAATAATTTAGCTTTCATCAAAAGTTTAAAAACAAACGATTTTTGGTTTTTTCAGGAAGTAGATCAACAATCAAAACGCAGTTATTTTGTAAATCAGCAAAATGAATTGGCAGAATTACTTGATAATTACAACAGTTGTTTTGCTAAAAACTATGATGTAAACTGGGTTCCGGTTCCTTTATTAAGGCCTATGGGCAAGGTTATGGCAGGAATGATGACTTTTTCAAAATTCGCCCTTATCGAAGCGTCTCGCCATGCCTATCCAAATATTGCTTCCTGGCCCAATAATTTGTTTTTATTGGATCGTGGATTTATTTTGACCAGGTTTTTATTGCCCAATCAAAAACATCTTGTTTTAATGAACACCCATAATTCGTACTACGTCAATAACGACTCATTGCGAAAAATTGAATTAGATCTCATACATAAAAAAATGATGGAAGAATTTAATGTCGGAAATTATGTGATTGCCGGAGGTGATTGGAACCGACTACCGGCTAAATTTAAAGATCGTTTTAAGGGAAATCTGAATAAACTACAACAATCCGTTCCTTCTTTCGCTGATGATTTTGTTCCGGAAAACTGGATTTGGGCATTTGATACGGTGCAATATACAAATAGGGATTTGATTTCTGTTTACGATAACAGCAGTAAAAAATCGGTTCTCGATTATTTTATTGTTTCTCCTAATGTTGAGGTTTTAGAAAATTATGTATTTCCACTTAATTTTGAAAACTCGGATCACAATCCGGTTTATTTAAAGTTCCGGCTTGTAGGAATTAATCCTCAATAAATAAATCAGCGGTAATTCCATCTGCAAAGAATTTACCATCATCTGTAAGTGTTAGAATATTACCGTTCATTACCAATTTGTTTGAATCAAAATGGGTTTGTGCATTTTTTTTGCAATGCGAAAGGTATTTTTCTCCAAATACATTTAAAATATGATCGAGATTACATCCCCAGGAAGTTCTGATTGAGGTCATCACGTACTCATTATATTTTTGTTCAGTGCTTAAAACTTCCTTTTCATAAACAACATTTTTGATGTCCTCAAGTTTTAAGTATTTGGTTAATGAGGAGTGATTCCATTGACGGGAAACACCATTATAAGAATGTGCGGAAGGACCGAGACCTAAATAATTTCCCCCCAACCAATACAAACTGTTGTGTTTAGAGTAAAACCCAGCCTTGCTGAAATTTGATATTTCGTAATGAATAAAATCATTGGCTTGCATTTGGCTGAGTAAAATTTTAAAATGTGCCACCATATTTTGTTCATCGATGGGAGCAATTTTGCTTTTTGCAATCAAAACATGCAATGGGGTTTTTGGCTCAACTGTTAATGCGTAAGCAGACAAATGAGGTAGCTGATAGTTAAAAAAAGTTTCAAGGTTTTTCTTCCAGTTCTCACTATTTAATGAAGGAATCCCGTAAATCAAATCGATGGTTAAGTTCGTGAATCCGCTTTTTAATGCACCTTCAATGGCCATGTATGCTTGCTTGGCATCATGAACCCGATTCAGGTATTTTAAGTCAGCTTCGTGAAATGACTGAACACCTATGCTCAATCGGTTGATACCTCCATCGATAAGCTCTTTACTCTTATCTTCACTTAAATCATCTGGGTTTACCTCAAGGGTATATTCGGCATTTTTATTGATGTTAAAAGTTTTGTTGAGTTTAAGAATAATATGCTCAATTTCAGTTCTGTTTAGCATCGAAGGAGTGCCTCCACCGAAATAAATGGTTTGAATTTCTTCTTCACCCAAATAGCTTTTTTGTTGATTTATTTCTTCATTGAGGGCAACCAAAAAAGCGGGTTTATTTTTAACGGAAACAGTGGAATAAAAATTACAGTAATGACATTTTTGTTTGCAAAAAGGAATGTGAATATAAATGCCGGCCATAATTTATCTTTGAGATTAAGCGAAAGACAAAATTACTTATTTAAAACAATACGGAAGGTTGTTCCTTGACCCACAATGGATGATTTTACAAATATTTTTCCTTTATGATAATCTTTGATGATTCTTTTCGAAAGCGATAAGCCTAAGCCCCAGCCTCTTTGCTTGCTTGTAAAACCTGGGTTAAAAACCGTTTTAAAGTTGGGAAGCGTTATTCCTTTTCCTGTATCAGAAATATCAATAACAATTACTTGCTTTTCTTCCTGAATGTCAATCTTAATTTGCCCAACTCCACTCATCGCATCGATGGCATTTTTGCATAAGTTTTCGATTACCCAACCAAAAAGGTTTTTATTAATGGGTGCTATGATTTCCACTTTTTCATTTTGTTGGATGATATACTTAACTTTTTTTGAAGTTCTTTTGTTTAGATAATCAATGCTTTCATAAATGATTTGAACAATATTTTCGTTTTCAAGCTTTGGTGGAGAACCAATTTTTGAAAATCGTTCAGTAATGTTTTGTAATCGGTGTATGTCTTTTTCAATTTCAGAAACCGGCTCATCTTCTATGCCTTTCATTTTTAGTAACTCAATCCAAGCCATCATGGATGATAATGGAGTTCCCAGTTGATGCGCAGTTTCTTTCGACATGCCTACCCAAACTTGATTTTGTTCCGATTTTCGGGCTGTGCTAAAAAGTAAATAAGCAATAAGAAAAAACAAACCAACAATGGTAAATTGCACAAATGGGTAGTATCTGATTTGAGTTAACAAAGCAGAATCCTGATAATAAATATAAGTAGTACCACTATTCGGAAGTTGAAGCTGGATAGGTTCAATCTCTTCCGCCATTTGCCGAATCTTTTTTTCAACAAAGGATTTATTCTGCATTTTTACAGAATCAATATTACCAAATGCAATGATATTTTGGCGCGAACTATCGATTACAATCACCGGAACAGAAACAGAATTAGTAACCACTTCCGAAAAAAATGTTTCAATCAAATCATCTAAAACGATTCTTAATTCGGTAAAAATTGTTGATTCCTTATAGTAAAGTATATTTGCCTCGGTAGGTGAATAATAAGTATAAATCGGATCAAAAATTAAAAATTCCTTTTTTAGCTCACCATCTAAAAATAAAATTGAATTTTTATCGTAGTCAATATTCATGCTACCAATGATGCTATCATTTTCGTTGGTTAGAATAACCGGTATGGTGGTATTGTTTAAAATGATATTAGTATAAAAAGTAATATCGTTCGAATTGCTTTCAATAGCTATTTTTCTATAGGTTTCGGCTAGAAGTTCTGCACGTTTTTGTTCCTCCTTACGAATTTCTTCAAAAAAATTATCGGCATAATTAACCAAATCAGCTTTGCGCTGAAGGGCGCTTGCCCAAATGCTAACATTTGTTCTTTCGCTCTG
Organism: Bacteroidales bacterium; assembly: GCA_963675215.1. Classification (GTDB taxonomy): domain Bacteria; phylum Bacteroidota; class Bacteroidia; order Bacteroidales. Next base: position 708,358 of record OY775914.1, on the reverse strand, counting down.
GGCAAATTTTGTTACCAATGTATTTGTATACCAAAGCGAAGCACCAACAATAATAATGGCTGCAGAAAATAGCAGAAATTTCCACCTTCGTTTCTTTAAATAGATATTCAAAATCGCTTGGTTTTGATTGTTTACTAAACATGTAAACGCAGCTACAAGTTAAATATTCTTTTTGAGAAGCAAATATTATTGTAACATTTAAATAGTCAAAACGTCTAATATTACAACAAGTTCCTATTCAATCGATTTGCACCAATCGATTTTTAGCTTTCCTGAAATTGCATTTGTGAATTAACGAATGCTAATAGACTATACATTTAACAGTAATAAAATGATACGATTAGGAAATATTAATAAATCCTATATAACCGGAAGTAATAAGCTACACGTACTTAAAGGTATTGATGTTAACATAAGTGAAGGAGAAATGGTTTCGGTGATGGGATCTTCCGGATCAGGAAAATCAACTTTGCTTAATATCATTGGATTGCTTGATACTCATGATGAAGGTGATTATTATTTGGATGGAATGTTGATAAAAAACTTGAATGAAACAAAAGCCGCACAGCACAGAAACAAGCTCTTAGGTTTCGTATTTCAGTCGTTTAATCTCATTCCCTTCAAAAACGCGGTTGAAAATGTTGCACTCCCACTTTATTACCAAAAAGTAAGTCGGAAAAAAAGAAATATGTTGGCTTCCGAATATCTTGAGAAAATGGGATTATTGGAATGGGCAGACCATTTACCTAACGAACTTTCGGGTGGTCAAAAGCAGCGATTGGCTATTGCCCGCGCACTCATTTCAAAACCAAAGGTAATTTTAGCCGATGAGCCTACCGGTGCCCTCGATTCGCAAACCTCCATGGAGGTAATGGATATCTTAAAAGAAGTTAATAAAGATGGAATTACAATGTTAATCGTAACCCATGAGCAGGATATCGCCAACCGAACAGACCGAATTATCAGGCTTAAAGATGGCATTGTGGAAAAAGACATTTTTAATGGTGAGTTAAAGGCCTACAAAAATAAACGGCTGATTGAAACCTTAAATAAATAGAAATCTATTTTATGTTTGATATCGATAAATGGCAGGAAATATTTAGTACGATTAAGAAAAACAAACTTCGTACTTTTTTAACAGGCTTTAGTGTGGCATGGGGTATTTTTATGCTCATCGTTTTATTGGGTTCGGGTTATGGATTAGAGAATGGGGTAAGGCGACAGTTTGAAGATGACGGAACCAATATCATCGGAATTCACAGAGGTACAACTTCAATTGCGCACGAAGGCATGCAACCCGGCCGGTTGCTTTCTTTTACGAATGAGGATTTCGAATATTTAAGCAAGATTCAAGACGTGGATAGAAGTACGGGTAGATTTACAATAGCGGGCTCCCTTCCGGTTTCTTATAAAAATGAATACGGCAATTTTAATATTTATGCCATACACCCACCCTATCAATATGTGGCAGCTTCCATTATGACTTCTGGGCGCTTTATTAATAAAACAGATGTTGACGAAAAACGAAAAGTTATCGCTATTGGGCGTTTAGTCAAAGAAGCGTTGTTTAAAAATATTCCTGATCCAATTGGAGAGTACGTTATCATTAATAATTTTTCATTCAGGGTAGTGGGTGTATTCGACGACAAAGGTGGTGAGCGAGTTCTAAACAGGGTTTACATTCCACTTTCAACCGCACAAGGTGTTTTTAGTAGTGCCAACGAAATGACCTCCATTTATTTGGTTTTTGATGAAGCAAATATTCCGGTAAGCATTAAAGTGGCTGAAGAAGCAAAAAAATATTTGGCGAATAGGCACAAGTTTGCCATAAATGATCGTAGGGCAGTAAACGTGGATAATGGCATTCTGGATTTTAAACGATTTTTAGATTTGTTTAAAAACATTCGATTGTTCATCTGGATTATCGGCATGGGCACCATCATTGCCGGTATTGTTGGAGTTAGTAATATCATGATGATTGTAGTAAAGGACCGGACCAAAGAAATTGGAGTTAGAAAAGCATTAGGAGCAACTCCGTGGTCAGTCGTTAGTTTGGTTTTACAAGAATCGGTTTTAATCACAACTTTTGCGGGTTATATTGGACTGGTGCTTGGAGTGGGTTTACTGGAGCTCATCAAAAATACATTGCCCGATATTGAGTTTTTTTCAAATCCGGAAATCAATTTTGAAGTTGCAATTGGAGCTACCCTGGTATTAATTTTTGCAGGTGCCTTGGCAGGCTTTGTACCTGCCCGAAAAGCTGCCCGAGTTAAACCTGTGGTCGCCTTAAGAGATGAATAAAACAGCTAGAAGATGAAATTAATTGACATAGATAAATGGCAGGAAATTTTCCTTACCCTGAAAAAGAACAAACTCAGAACTTTTTTCACAGCTTTTGGGGTATTTTGGGGAATTTTTATGTTGGTCATTATGCTGGGATCAGGTAAGGGTTTAAAGGATGCAGCTTACAGTGGTTTAGGCAAACTGGCAACCAACAGTGTTTTTATAAATCCTGCCCGAACTTCGATTTCATACAAGGGTTTCCCAAAGGGTAGGCTTTATAGTTTTAACAATACCGATACCCGTGTTTTACTTGATCGGGTTAAAGAAATTAAATGGCTGGCACCGCGTACTGCCGGATTTGGAAATGCGGTAAATAATGTTGTCAGGGGTGAAAGAGTTGCAAGTTTTCAGGTGATGGGTGACTATCCTGCTACTAACTTTATTAATCCCATGGACTTTGTGCAGGGCAGATTTATTAATGATACCGATATCAAAGAAACCAGAAAAGTAGCATCCATCGGATATCGGGTTTACGAAGAAATGTTTGATGAAGATGAAGACGCCATTGGACAGTATCTGAGAATTAATGGTGTTTATTTTAAGGTAGTGGGCGTTTTTAAATCATTCCGTTCCCAGAATAATGGAGGTGAATTTGATGAGCAGGTTATTTATTTACCATTAACCACTACCCAAAAAACGTTTAATCTGGGCGATGTTGTAAGCGCCGGATATGCCATAACTACTCAGGATGGAGCTTCTGCCACTGTTGTTGAGAGTAAGGTAAAAGCCATTTTACGAGAACGCCACAATATTCACCCGGATGATGAACGTGCTTTTGATGGTTTTAATCTGGAACAGGAGTTTAAAGAATTTCAAATGTTATTTAACGGAATTGACGGATTAATCTGGATCGTTGGTATCGGAACCTTATTCGCCGGAGTTATCGGGGTAAGTAATATCATGGTTATTGTTGTTAAGGAGCGAACTAAAGAATTTGGAATTAAAAGAGCTGTTGGCGCAACACCCTTAAAAATTATTGTTCAGGTCATTCAGGAATCAGTTTTTCTAACAACTTTTGCTGGTTTTGTTGGGTTGACTTTGGGCGTTGGTTTACTGGAACTAATCAGTTTTGCTATGACTCAATCAGGCGCAGATACCGAAATGTTTTCTAATCCCTCTATCGATTTTGAAAAGGCTTTAACAGCATTATTCCTGTTAATAATTTCGGGAGTTTTTGCGGGTTTCATTCCGGCAAAAAGAGCGGTAGATATCAAACCAATTGAAGCATTACATGATGAATAATCACGGGCTAAAGCCCTCCGACAAAGTCGGGATTGTTCAAATAAATTTTTTAAATAAAAAGTTGAAAAAATAAGTTTCACGAAAAATATTAATATTTAAAACCAAATAAGAATGAAAACTGTTTTAAAAATAATCTTAGGAGTTGCAGTATTAGCTGTTTTCGGCTATACCATTTATTTCTTGTACAATAAATCGAAAGAAGAACCAGTCGTTTTTGAAACAACTACGGCCGAAAAAATGGAAATTGTTAAGCAAACTGTTGCTACAGGATCAGTGGTGCCGCGAAAAGAAATTGACTTGGTTCCTCAGGTATCGGGAATTATTGAAGAGCTCTACGTTGTTGAGGGTGAAAAAATTAAAAAGGGTGATTTAATTGCAAAAATCAGGATCATCCCCAACATGATTAATTTGAATAATGCCGAATCGCGATTGGATCAGGCAAACATTAGTTTACGAAATGCCACCATCAATCATGACCGACAAAAGCAATTATTAGAGGAAGGAGTTATTTCGCAAAGCGAATTTGAAACTGTTGAATTGGCCTTTAAAACAGCCAATGCAGAAGTAAAGTCTGCCGAAAACAATTTGGCATTAATTCAGGAAGGGCAGGTAAAAGACTCAAAAACCGAAACAAATACCATTGTCAGGTCAACCGTTGATGGCATGGTTTTAAATGTTCCGGTTGAAGTTGGAAATTCGGTCATCGAATCCAACACTTTTAATCCGGGTACTACCATAGCCACCGTAGCAGATATGACCGACATGGTTTTCGTAGGCAAAATTGATGAAACCGAAGTTGGTAAAATTAGGGAAGGCATGCCCTTAATTCTTACGGTTGGTGCTATTGACGACACTAAATTTAATGCCATACTCGAGCATATTGCCCCTAAAGGGGTGGTTGAAAATGGTGCGATTCAATTTGAAATTAAAGCAAATGTTGAATTAAAAGAAAGTGAATTTATTCGTGCAGGATACAGTGCCAATGCAGCTATTGTTCTTGAAAAAACAAGCGGAGAAGTACTAGTTATTCAGGAAAGTTTGCTCATTTTTGTGGGAGACAGCACCTACGTGGAAATTGAAGTAGCACCTCAGCAATTTGAGAAAAAATACCTGGTTACCGGAATTTCTGATGGAATAAACATAGAGGTATTAAGCGGATTAAAAATTGAAGATAAAATTAAAGTTCCTTCCGGAAGCTAGAAGATAACTGAAAAACAAAAATTAGGCTGGATAAAATTGATTTTTATTCAGCTTTTTTATGGCATAAAACTTGCAATGAACTAAATAATTAGTTAATATTGTTTTTTCAAACTAAACAATTAGTTATAAAAACAAAACCAAAGATAAATGAAAGAATTAACAAAAGCCGAAGAGCAAATTATGCAAATTCTCTGGGATATTAAAAAAGGATTTGTGAATGACATTCTTCAAAAATTACCCCTGCCAAAACCTGCTTACAATACGGTTTCAACCATTGTTCGAATTTTAGAAAGAAAAGGATTTGTTGGATATAAAGCTTATGGAAAAACCCATGAGTACTTTCCATTGGTTAGTAAGCGTGAATATACCAAAAGTTACTTTAAAGGTTTTATGAATAATTATTTTGGAAATTCTTATCAAGCGCTGGCCTCTTTTTTTACAATGGAAAATAGCCTCAGCATTCAAGAAATGGAAGAAATTAAACAACTAATGGAAGAAGAAATTAAAAAGCAAAAAAACAGTAAATAAGGAACTTTTTTATTTAGAAATGAAAAGCCCTGATATAAATCTTTTATATAAAAGTATAATTAAAGAAAGGATCTCTCAGATGTTGGCAAATATTAAACAATTATTTACAGAAGACGACCTGTACAACCTTAAAAGGCTGAGAATTTTTGTTATACTGCTTTCACTTTTATGTATTGCCCTTCTTAGTGCTTTTATTCCAACTAACAAAAATGAAATATTAAGGCAAGCAAATAGTGCTTTCGAAAATGAAGAATATATTAAATCAATAGCCCTATACACTCAGTTAATTGAAAAAAATTCACGGAATGCAAATATTTATAATAATCGTGGAATTGCTAAATTAAATATTGATGATTTATATGGAGCTTTGGAAGATTTTAACCAAGCAATATCATTCAAAGCGGATTACGCAGAAGCCTATAATTCAAGAGGTTTTACATTTGCTAAATTTGATAATTTTCGAAAAGCTATTGATGATTATACATTCGCAATAAAATTAAAACCAGGTTTTGCATCAGCTTATAATAACCGAGGTTCTGCCTATATTTCAAAAGGATATTTTGGCAAAGCCGTTTATGAGTTTGATACTGCTTTAATGATAAAACCTGATTTTACCGAAGCCATGAATAACAGAGGTTTGGCATATGCTAGAAACCTAGATGCAATAAATGCCTTAAATGATTATAACCGCGTTATAAAAATTGATTCAACTTTTGCCGAAGCTTACAATAACCGGGGGATCGTATTTTTTAATACAAGAATTTTAGATAAAGCCTTAGCCGATTTTAATAAGGCGATTAAACTAAATCCTCAGAGTGCAAAAGCATATCATAATCGTGGGGTAACTCAATATGCTTTGAACAATATGGGTGCATCAAAAATTGATATGCAAAAGGCAAAGCAATTACAAGAAAAACAAAAAACGAAATATTAAACCAATGAATGAATTTTTTATTTATTTGATGCAGTCAGCGTTTAGCTTAGCAGCGCTTTACTTGATTTATTGGTTTTTTTTAAGAAAAGATACATTCTTTACAGCTAATCGTTTTTACCTCATTGGCTCAATTATCCTATCATTCCTTCTTCCCTTATTTAAATTTCCAGTGTTTTATAACGATTCGGAGCAGGCCTATGTAGTAGTTCTGGAAGCAGTTACGATCACAGCTCAAAATGTTGAAACAGGCATCGCAAATAATTTCGGTTTTTATCAAACAGCATTCATCGTTTATTTAACAGGTGCTATCATATTTTTCATTCGCTTCGTTTTTCAATTACTTCAATTGGTTTTTATGATCAGAAAATTTGGAGTGACAAAAATTAATGGCTTTAATATTGTGAAACTGGAAAGCAAATATTCTCCTTTCTCCTATTTCAATATTATTTTTTTAAACGAAGCATGTATGATAGATAAAAACCTGAAAGAAATTATCGATCATGAAAAAATTCACATTAATCAGAAACACAGTATTGATTTAGTTTTATTGGAGTTTTTAACCATCATTCAATGGTTCAATCCTTTTATTTGGTTGTATAAAAATTCAATAAAAGGCATACACGAATACCTGGCCGATGCGGGATTATTAGCAACAGGACTAAGCAGAGCCAATTATCAGCATTTGTTGTTAAATCACGCCATTGGTTTACAAATAAATAACCTGACTAATAATTTCAATCAATCATTAATTAAAAAAAGATTTATTATGATGACAAAAAAATCGAAAAGGTTTGCCAGAATGAAATTTCTTCTGGTGATACCCATTGCAGCTATGTTAATCGTTTTATTTACGTTTAGTTGTAAACAAAAAGAATTAACTCCAGAAACTACCATTATTGAAACCCAAAATGCTGAAGAAGTAGGTTCAGACTTAAAAACCTTAGATCCTGAAGAACATATATTCGCAGTAGTTGAAGATATGCCTGAGTTTCCAGGTGGTAGAGATGCGTTAATAAAGTTTTTATCAAGCAATATTAAATACCCCGAAGCAGCTCGCAAAGCAGGAATACAGGGAATGGTTTATGTAACTTATGTTGTTGAAAAAGACGGTACAATTACAGGAGTAGAAATTAATAGAGGATTAGATGGAGAATGCGATGAAGAATCCGTTCGAGTAATTTCAATGATGCCAAAATGGAAACCAGGAACTCAAAGAGGCGAACCTGTTCGTGTACAATTTAATTTACCAATCAGGTTTGCTTTGGATGGCGGAGCTAATGAAAATGAAGAAACAACTAAATTAACTTATGTGCAAGTAGAACAGATGCCTGAATTTCCAGGAGGACAAGATGCACTCTTGAAATATTTGTCCAATAATATTCAATATCCTGCAAAAGCACGCCAAGCTGGAATACAGGGAATGGTTTATGTTACTTATGTTGTTGAAAAAGATGGATCGATTACGGGTGTAAAAGTAAATAAAGGCTTAGGTGGAGGCTGTGATGAAGAAGCAATAAAAGTTGTTTCGGCAATGCCTAATTGGCAACCCGGAACTCAAAGAGGTAAAGTTGTTCGTGTACAATATAATTTGCCCATTAGATTTGTTTTAAATTAGTCAATTTCCTAGTTCATTTTTTTTAATACATTTAACTAATAATCTAGTTTTATAACGAGTATGTTAGTTTTAAACAAGGGATGACTTCCCGCGCAGCGGGAAGCCATCCCAAAACATTAACATGAAAAAAGAATCTTTTCTTATCACTATCATTTTGGTTTTATTAATATCAATTATTTTATTTGATGGCTGCAAAACTGAAAACATTGAAAAGGTTTACCTTAAAAAGGTTTTGAGTAATCTTGAGCAAATCAAATCTGCGACTTATTATATAAAATCAGAGGGCTGGGCTCCAGGTGATACAGCTGCTTATGTGATTCATCACAGTTTTATGAATGAATATGACAACCCGGCAGACACTTCAATAGGTGCTAGCTTTATCCATTTACAAGTGGAGGACACAAACCAAATGTCCTTTTGTTATGATGGAAGAATGAGAGCCATTGTTTATGAAGATCAAAAAAAGATTGTAATTGATAGTTTCAATGTTAGTATTCTTCCTTTTAGACCCGTTAACTCACCCTTTTTCAATAATGCCAAAAACATTATTAAATATGCACTTGAAACAACGGATAGTATCTTGGTCTATTGTGAAGATTTGGGAGATGTGATACATTTCAAATTGGAAGTTTTTGATGATGATCAGGTTGAGTTCTTTGGCAAACCCTATCATATTAAAAACCCTTTTGGATTCGGACAGGAAATTTCTCGATACGATATTTGGATCAATAAATTAACTAATCTACCTTATAAAATCCGTAGAGAAATGTCACATGATATTTCTGTAAACACATGTAATGATGTGGAATTTAATAAAATAAACATTAAGGATTTTAAAGCAAAGGATTATTTTCAACCTAATTTTTCAATTCAAGCTTACCGGATGGGTAAAAGAATTAGTAAAAGCAACTTTGAAGGCAAACCAGCTCCAAACTGGATATTGAGTGATGCAGAAAATAATACTTTTGAGTTGATAAAGTTAAAAAGCAAAGTAATATTACTCGAGTTTACAAGTGTAAGTTGTGGTCCTTGTCGTATGTCAATTCCATTTCTAAAAGAATTGGTAACCGAATATGATAAAACAGAATTTGATTTTGTTAGTATTGAAGCTTTTGCGAAGAATTCAAATGTACTTAATAAATATCAGGAGAGAAATGACTTTAATTATAAATTTCTGATGTCAAAAGAAGAAGTAACTAAAAATTATGGGGTTCAGGCTGTCCCAGTATTTTTTATTTTGGATGAAAACAGAATAATCCAAAAAGTTATCAGTGGCTATGGAAAAGGCACTACAGACAAAGAAATCCGTGATGCCATAAATGATTTATTAAATTAGCAAAATGGAATGGTTTCCTCCTATGAGGGTGCCATATCATAATAGGGTAAGTATGATAAAAAAAACAATTACGATTCTCTTTATTCTGACAATAACTTTATCAGCACAATCTCAATGCAAATATTACAACAAAGTTGATAAGGAAGGTATAAAAACAGGTCTGTGGTTTAGCTTTTGGGATAACGAAAAAACCATTTATCACTCCAAATTTCATTATAAAAATGGTAGAGAAACAGGAGTGAACAAAATGTATAATCGAGATGGAAAGCTAACTACCAAAGAACGCCATGTTAAAGGCCGAATTAAGATAAAGAGTTATAATGAGCAGGGAAAATTACAACGAAAAGGCTGGGCTAAAATTGATTTTAATGCCGAAGATTTGCACTTTTATTGGCACGGTCGCTGGAAGTTTTATAGTGATAAACGCAAACTAACAGGAATCTCAATTTACGAAAAAGGCTTTTTTATGGAGTCGATTGAGAATAAACGAACCAAACGAAATCAAATGAAAAAATAAAAAAGGAGCCAAATGGCTCCTTTTTTATGGTTTGATAAATGTTATTCGAGTGATTTTTCGAAGAAAAATTGTATCGAGAATTATTTCAATCCCCTACTTTTAAGCAGTGGTTCAATAATCGGTGCACGACCTCTAAAGTTTTTGTACATTTCATCAGGGTCTTTTAAACCGTTAGGTTCCAGGATTTCTTTTCTGAATCGTTGTGCAGTTTCTTTATCGTATAAGCTGGTTTCGTTAAATGCCTCGAAAGCATCGTTATCTAAAACACCCGACCATAAGTAACTGTAATAACCTGCAGAATATCCACCAATGATGTGAGAGAAATAAGTTGTTCTGTAACGAGGAGCTATTTCTGGAATTAATTTTCGCTTTGCAAAAAACTCTTTTTCATAAGCTCTGATGTCTAAATCTTGCTCAACAGTTTGAGAATAGTATTCCATATCGATTAATGCAGCAGCTACAAATTCAACCGTAATAAATCCCTGGTTAAACAAACTTGATTTTTCAATCTTGGCAATCAAATCATCAGGAATTATTTCTCCGGTTTCGTAATGTTTTGCATACACTTTTAAAACATCCGGATGCATTGCCCAGTGTTCCATAATTTGAGATGGCAATTCGGTAAAATCAGTAGATCGGAAAGTTTGCTCGTAACGAACGTTTGAGAATAATCCGTCTAAAGCATGACCAAATTCATGAAAAACAGTAGTTACATCATCAATACTTAACAATGCTGGCAGATCACCCACAGGAGCTGCTGCATTGGTTACCATGGTGATAATTGGTGGAGTAACTACTCCATCAACAATTTTATAACGCTGATAGCCACCACACCAGGCACCGCCATTTTTACTGGCTCGAGGATGAAAATCCTGATACAATACACCTAAATGACTACCATCAGCTTCTTTTACTTCAAAAAGGAAAGCATCAGGATGAGGTTTAGGTGCATCTTTAATTTCCGTAAAGGTGATTCCGTAAAGTTGGTTAGCAACGTAAAAGATTGCATTCTGCACATTTTCACGAGAAAAATAGGGCCTGATCTGGCTATCTTCAAAAGCATACTTTTCGGCACGAACTTTCTCAGCATAATACCACCAATCCCAGGCAGCAAGTTTAAAGTTTCCACCTTCTTTATCGATAATCTTCTGCATGTCTTTTACTTCTTTTTTGGCAAGCTCTAATGCAGGCCACCAAATTTGATCCAATAAATCATAAACACGCTCAGATGATTTTGCCATTCGAGTAGAAAGAATTAAATCGGCATGGGTTTTATATCCTAATAGGTTTGCTCGTCTAAGTCTTAATTTATAGATGTCAGAACATATTTTTTTGTTATCAAATTCATTGTCATTATCACCACGCATGGTATAGGCGGTGTAAATTTGTTTACGCAAATCACGTTTTTTTGAATAAGTTAAGAATGGATACATGCTTGCACGTTGGGTTGTATAAACCCATTTGCCTGGCAAACTGTCCATTTCTGCCTGCTCTGCTCCAAGCGCCCTGATATTTTCAGGTAATCCATCCAAATCTGCTTCATTGTCAATAATTAGTTTGTAACCATTGGTTTCTTCCAACAAATTTTGACCAAACTGAACGCTGAGACCAGAAATTTCAACGTTAATCTTCTTAAGTTCTTCTTTGGCTTCATCATCTAAATTGGCTCCATTTCTTACAAAACTACCGTATAAATTTTCAAGCATGAAAAGTGCATCAGGCTCAAGGTTATATTTTTCTCTCTCTTCATAAACCGTTTTAATTCTTTGGAATAAAACTGGATTTAATCGGATTTCGTCACTATGCGCTGAACGCAAAGGAGAAAGTTCCTTTGCAATGGCTTTCAATTCATCATTCGTATTTGCACTACTTAAACCACCAAATACAGAACTTACCCTACCTAAAAAACTTCCGGCACGGGTATAAGCAACAACGGTATTTTCAAAAGTTGGTGCATCGGGATTGTTAACTATAGCCTCAATTTCGGCTTTTTCCTGTTTCATGCCTTCTAAAAAAGCAGGCATATAATGTTCTGCTTTAATTTTATCAAATGGGGGAACATGAAAAGGGGTATCGAATTCAGAGAAAAACGGATTGCCATTATCGGCAACTTGTTCTTTCTGAGTGTTGCATGCAGCTAGTCCTAAGCTGGCTATGCAAACAAACATTATAAGTTTTTTCACAGCTGATTTTTTTAATTAAATAATTGATTAAGTGGGTTAAAATTAAGGAATAACCATGACAAGTTTATTGATAAACTGTGAATTTATACCCGTTATAAATTGATAAAGACGAATAGTAAGATTACATCTATCATCTGCAAATTGCTTAAAAACAAAATTAATGATGTAAATTTTGTCAATAAATCGTCATTCTGAATTCCCGCCTGCTGGGGTCGGCCATGTATTCCGGAATGACAGAAAAGTAAAAAGACTTCCTTTTTGGGGAAGCCTTTTTAAATGTAATTATATTTAAACTTAGTTAAGTCCTCTATTTTTCAATAAAGGTTCAATTTTAGGTTCTCTTCCTCTAAAGTTTACATACATATCCATGGCGTTCTCTATTCCATTTTTCTCTAAAACTGCAGTTCGGAATTTGTGGGCAGTTTCTTTATCGAAAATACCATTTTCTTTAAAAGCTTCGTAAGCATCGTGATCTAACACTGCTGCCCAGGTATAGCTGTAATAACCAGCATCGTAACCACCAATGATATGTCCGAAGTAAGTCGTTCTGTATCTCGATTCGATTTCAGGAATTAAACCAATACTGTTTAGATAATCTTTTTCGAATTTGGCAATATCTAAATCAACAGGCCTGTCGATGGTGTGATAAGCTAAATCAAGTAGCGATGCAGCGATGACCTCAACGTTTGCAAATCCTTGATTAAATTTACTGGCAGCATCCATTTTATTAACCAATTCCTCAGGAATAATTTCCCCTGTTTGATAGTGTTTAGCGTACTGTTTTAAAACTTCTGGTTCGGCTACCCAATGTTCCATTATTTGTGATGGTAATTCTACAAAATCCCATGCGATAAAACTGCTCTGATAGGTGGTTTTTGAAAACATTCCATCAAGTGCGTGACCGAATTCATGAAACAAAGTTGAAACCTCATCCATGCTTAATAAAGAAGGGGTATCACCGGCAGGCTTTGTAAAATTGCATACAACGGTTACAACAGGCATAATTTCTTTACCATTTTCAAAATGATGATCGCGATATCCTCCACACCATGCGCCACCACTTTTACTTTTACGAGGGTGGAAATCCATGTATAAAACAGATAAGTGGCTTCCGTCTGCTTCCTTTACTTCGAATGCTTGCGCGTCAGGATGAGGAAGTGGAATATTTTCAATTGGGGTAAAGGTGATTCCATAAAGCTGGTTAGCTACCCAAAAAGCACCGTCTCTTACGTTATCTAATTTGAAATAAGGTCGAACTTCATTCTCGTCCAGGTTGTACTTGCTCATTCTGATTTTCTCGGCATAGTACCACCAATCCCAAGAGGCAAGTTTGAAGTTTCCGCCTTCTTTATCAATAACCGCTTGCATTTGTTTAGCTTCGCTTTTTGCAATAGGCAAGGCAGCAGCCATCAATTGATCTAATAGGGCAATTGCTTTGTCAGGAGTTCCTGCCATTCGTGGCTCTAAAGTAAGATGCGCATGCGTTTTGTATCCTAATAAATTAGCTCTTTCAACACGTAACTTCATGATTTGTGCAACAATAGCCTTGTTGTCTTTGTCATCATCATGATTTGCTCGATTGGTATAAGCCATGTAAAGTTTTTCTCTTAAATCTCTCTTTTCAGAATATTGCAAGAAAGGATACATACTTGGTCGTTGAGTTGTATAAACCCATTTTCCTTCAAGTCCGGCAGCTATGGCATCAGCAGCACCTGCAGCTCTGACAGATTCTGGTAAACCGGCCAAATCGGCTTCGTCTTCGATGATAAGCTGAAAACTATTTGTTTCACTCAATACATTTTGATCAAACTGAACAGCAAGAGTTGAAAGTTTTTGGTTGATGGATTTTAAAACTTCCTTTTTGTCATCAGCCAAATTTGCACCATTTCTTACCAATCCTAAATACTGACTTTCAAGAATGAAAAGTTGCTCCGCATTTAATCCAAGTTCATTTCTGTTGTCATAAACTTCTTTAATACGTTTAAAATATTGAGGATTAAGTCTTATTTCATCCCCATGTGCAGCTAGTTTAGGGGCAATCACCATTTGAATTGAATCAAGCTCATCATTGGTATTAATACCGGTTTCGCTGAAAAATACGGTGGCAACTTTTCCAAGTATTTTACCTGCATTATCAAGTGCCTCGATAGTATTTTCAAAAGTTGCTTTTTCGGGATTGTTAATAATTTTCTCAACCTCTTCTTTGTGTACAATCATGCCACTATCAAAGGCCGGCATATAATGTTCAATTTTGATATCCTCGAAAGGAGGAACCTGAAACGGCGTATTATATTCACTAAAAAACGGATTTTCACTAACCGTTTGTTTTGTTTCCTGCTTACATGAAACAAGTCCGATACATGCAATACAGAACAAAATGACCATTTTTTTCATCGTTTTATGAATTTATGTTTTTTGTTAACTAGAATTTTAAGATGGATAATCCTTGTTCAAAAATGATATCTACTGGGATGTTGGCATTTCCTAATCGATCTAAATCTGCTTGAAGTGCTGGCATTACAATACCGGTTTCTTCAATGAGTTTAGAAGCAGTTTCATAATCACCATTGCCTTGGATGAGTAAAATATCTTGCAAAGATCCTATCATGGCTTTTTTCATCTCTTCAAAATGTATGGTATAAATTCCATCTTCACTTCTTGTGAATACACCTTTATCCGCGAAATAATTAAATCGCATCATGTTTGCTTTTCCGTGTGCGCTTGAAGCACCAAACCTGCTTGAGCGGAAGATTCCTGCAAAAAAGGTAACATAATTATCCATTACTTCACCTTCTGTTAATTCTCCCATTTCATATAATTGAGTAACGATATAAAGACCCATGATATCGGCTTTTGCTTCTTCCATTGAAGAGTATTTTTCTTTTAAAGCTTCACGAACAGTTTGAGTTCCGTCTAAGGTATTTTTAATACCCATGGCATGTCCTACTTCGTGGAACATAGTGTTCTCAAAAAATGCATCGAATTTGATATGCTTTTGCTGACTTTCATCAATCAACATATTTGAGATCGGTACAAGAATTTTCTCAAATTTTGCACGCATTGCATTTTTTAATTGGAGCTTACGCGAACCAATTTTTAAATGTACTTCTTCATCATTTGGAAGATTGATAGCAATTGTTTTACTGCCTGCATTACAATCGCCGGCATAATAAACTACGTCATAGGCATTAATATCTGCATTGGTTCCGGGAACTTCTTTTTTATATTCTTGCTCAACAGGTAATTTGCTTTGTAATTCTGGAAGCATGGCACCAAATTTAGCTAGCTTTTTACTCCACTCAATATCTTTAATTAAAATAAATGATTCATTAGCTGCTTTATATCCGTAAAGTGCATCTTCATAGTTTTCAATCGGACCAACTACAAAATCAATATTTGAATTTTGCATATCCATCCATGCAAAATCACTGGCTTGATAATCATCAGTAATTAATGCTTCTGCACGTAAGTTTAGATAATTTTTAAATCCGGGATCCTCTGCCAATTCAGCAGCTTCTTTTAATAAAACAGACGCTTTTTGAAGTTGAGTAGCAAATGCTTCATGATACCAAACGGATTTTAATGCACCATTCTCATCCCTTCTAATTAAGGTATAAAGGCTGGTTTTATTTGGATCATCAAAAGCCTCGAACTCTTCTTTAGTCATATCGGGAGGATAAAAATTGGCACCAGCGGGTTTCTCTCCAATTTCTGAAATAAAAGACTTATTGCCATTTAATCGATCCCATGGCCCATAATTAATTAAGGAAAATATTTTTGTAGCCGGATCGGGTAATCGATTAAGGAAATCCTTTCGGTTACCAATGGCTTGTTCCCAATAGATATCCTCCATAATGTCAGCAACTTGAAATAAAAGTGGAAGTATTTCCTTTTCGTTAGCAGACAAATGACTAAGATCAGTTGTTAGTTTGAAAGGTGCATAAATTGCCAGTCGAGTCTCAACCTCCGCAGCCGATATTGGATTTAGGGTAACATCAGGAGGAATTATGGATTGTGAATATTTGTTTGAAGAATTATTACAACTTGTTGAAATGATTACAACACACATAATTAGGGGGATAAATAATTTTGTTTTCATGGTATATGATTTTGTTTCTTTGCCACGAAATTAATCATATTTTGATAAATTGTTCTTCTATTAACGAAAGAAGATTAGAGATTTCTAATTTTTTATCCGGAAAAGTAATAATCAGATGGTAATTCCCATTTTTTTCATCAAAAAAGTTGCGTTCATATTTTGTGAAATACCTTCCTTAAGCTTATAATCAAAAATGAGTTCATCATTTTTAATTTCCACCTCAAAGCGCATATTTTTGATGTTGTCAGGATATGAATCAATCAATTGGCCTAATGCCAAATCATGAGTAGCAATAATTCCGGAAGCATTAAGTCGAATTAATTGTTCAATTAAATGTTTCGAGCCTGTTTGCTTATCTTTAGAATTGGTGCCTTTTAATATTTCGTCCAAAATGATAAATAATTTTTCACCCGATTCAAGCCGATCAATTAAAACTTTTAATTGCTTAAGTTCTGCAAAAAAATAAGATTCATTTTTAAAGAGTGAATCTTTGGTTCGGATGCTTGTAAAAATTTGAATCGGACTCCACACAAATGATTGCGCACAGACCGGTGCACCGGTCGAGGCTAAAACCATGTTTACCCCAAGTGTTCTTAAAAAGGTGCTTTTACCGGCCATGTTAGCTCCTGTGATAATAACAAATTGTGCCTGGCCTAAAATTTTAATGCTATTATTTATTCTGTTTTTTTTATGAATGAGCGGATGCCCTAATTCATCTGCTTTAATCGAAAAATCAGCTGTATTAATTTTAGGAAATTGATAGGCGGGATTATTAAAATAAAAACATCCCAGGCTTGAAAGGGCGTCAAATTCAGCGATTACATCAAACCATTTTACCAATTTTGCTTTGTGTTTGATTTTCCAATTTTCCAATCTGATGCATTGAATCAAATCCCACAATAAAAAAAGATTTAAAAGAAGACCGGCAATCATGTTTAAACGTTGATTAAAAGCCAATGAAATCTTTGACAAATTTTTTATAATCCTACTGGCTGTATTGTCAATAATTAAACTATCCTTTTTAATATTTTTTAAATATTCACTTTTAAATTCAGTTTCTTCAATGTGTTTTATTATGGTTGAATACTTCAAAAATAAATCTGTTTTTCTTCCAAGCTGGGCATGTATAACATTAATTCGTCTAAAAAATGAGCCAATAATTAAAAATGGTACGATGATAATATAAAGAATAAAAATAGTAGGAGAAATGACATTTAAGATACTAAATGTTAATAAACTAAAGGTAATAAGGTTAATGAAAACAATGAAATATTTAAACCAGTTTTTCTTAATTAGTGACGCTTCATTAAGCCATTTTAAAATATCAAGAACATCCTGTTTTTTCTCATTTGTGTTTTTACCAATTAATTGCAGATTTTGTCTCCATTCGGGTAGTTTAGCCAGTTCTTTTATTGCCTCCTGTTTTTGTAATATTTTTTCTGCATTTAGTTCTTGATTTGCCAGCCAGCCGGCCAGTTTCTCTTTACCTGTTGTAGTTGATGTTCGATTTAAAAATTGAAACAATGAGCCCAGTCCAAAAATATCCAGATCATCAGCATAGTTATTCTCATTACTTATAAATTCATCTCCTTTTTCAAATTGACTGAATTTTCCATTTATCGCAAAGATTTCATTTTCATTAAGGTCTCGAAGTATGCTTAGGTTTTTTTTTAGCTTATGAAGCTTGCTGTGTCGATAAACAATTAATCCAAAAATAATCACAAAGCAAAATGCATAACCCAAAGTGATTGTAAGGCTAAACGAGGTTGAAAAATAGAGTAAAAATAATCCTCCAATAAAAACAACTATTCTAATTATCGAATATCTATCAACAAGATTTGAAGTGTTTTTTAATTCTTCAGAGAAATGGGTTAAGCGTTCTTGATAAAATTGCAATGGAGGTATCATGGATAAAAATTTAATAATCAAAATTAAACATTAAGCTAACCTGCAGCTATTAAAAAATGTTAAGGTTTGTCGGCCCAATTTTTAAACGGAAAAGATGCCAGATTGGAATTATGATATCTGGGATCATCAGTTACTTCCTCTAGTAACCATTCTGGTTTTGTAAATTTAGCTGAGGTTGAGGTTAGTTCAATTTCTGCCATTAGCAAACTTTTGTTGTTGTCGAGAAACTCATCAATTACCCATACACTTCCATCAATCAGCTCTTGATATCTAATTTTTTTAACGGAAGGCATATCTTTAAAAAGATCAATCATTTCTTGTGCATCTGTTAAAGGGATTTCATATTCAAATTCATTTCTAACCATGGCAGATATAGTTGTTTTTATTGTCAAAAATGCAATGCTTCCAATAATCCTTATCCGAACAGAATGACTGATTTCCTTTTTTAAATATATTTGATGAATATGCGCCCCTTTTGACTTTGGCTTAAATAGTCGTTTATCCACTAAAAATTTTCTTTCAATTTCTAATCCCATGGTACCAATATTTAAAGGGTAGTTCAAAAATAAGGTTTATATCGACTTTAGTTCTATTATTTAAATAAAAAATATTAATATGTATGTGCTTTGTAAATCAGCATGTTAAGCCGAAATTGGTTTAATAATATTATTAAATTTTAATTTTCAGGTGTGACATTTTTGTTTGAATGGTATATATGATTGTTAATCTTGAAATTATTTTGTCATGCCTATTTCAAATTAACATTGCAATGAAAAATGATCAACCAAAAGGATCTAACGGAAGGGGAGCCCTTAGTTCACTTTAATCTACTTTTCAGTTGCATCCAAAAAAAAGAGGCCAGCCAGGCCTCTTTTTTTTACTTACTTTAAAATATTATTTTTTCACAATGGTCATTTCATTAATTAGATTTTGCGCATTGGCAAGTTTATCAATTATTAGCATTACATAGCGAATATCAACAGCGATACATCGTTGTAATTTAGGTTCAAATGTAATATCTCCACTCATTGCTTCCCAATTACCGTCAAACGCCAAGCCTAATAGTTGCCCGTCAGCATTAATAACAGGACTTCCTGAGTTACCACCTGTGATATCAAGATTGGTAAGAAAGCAAGTTACAACAGTTCCATTTTCTTCATAATCGCCATAATCTTTGGTTTCGAAAATTTGCTTCAATTTTTTAGGAACATTAAACTCTCTAACATTTGGATCTTCTTTAGCCATTACTCCATCTAAAGTAGTTATATAGTTGTAATGAACCGCATCTTGAGGATAGTAATCTTGAACAGACCCATAAGTCAATCGCATGGTAAAATTAGCATTTGGATAAAAACTTTTATTTGGATACATTTTTTGCAATCCGGCTACATAAAGTCGATTTCCTTTTGCTAAATTTTCCTGTGGTTTTGTCATCTTTTTCGTAATTATTTCCTGATGATCATAGAAAGCTTGCATTAGTTTAAAAACAGGATCTTTTGATAATATTTTTGAACTTGGTTTTTTAAGGAATTCCGCTATTTTATCAGGATCTCCAAAAATGGTTTTCTTGAACATATCATCTGCCATTTTATTAAAATCTGCTTTATACTTGGTTGCAATTTCAATAAAATATTTAGGTGCATCTTCTTTAGGAATATCTGTGTAATAATGGTTTAGTGAATTAGCCAATAATTTTTGGTCTGTTGGCTTGTTATAGTCTTTAAACTGACGATCGATGGATTCAGATAATCGTTTGGTAAGGCCTTCAATTTTTTTACTATCCTTATCCTTTTTTGAGAGTTCATCATAAAGCCTTCTGAATGAATTTGAATATCTGATGATTTCGTTTCCACGTTGAATCGCTTCTCTAAAATAAATACTGGCAGGATAGTTTTGCGATATTTCTTCAATCCCATTTTCCATTAAGCTGAGTGCCGGTTTATATGTTGAATTATTATCTGCCCATTTTGCGAATTCAGCTTCTTGAGCTCTTTTTTTATCAGCAATTTTTAAACGGGTTAAACCTTTTTGTTGACCAATATAAAATTTCCAGTAATTGGCAATACCTGCAAATTTTGATGCATATTGAAGTCTGACTTTTTCAGAAGCATCCATATCTTTATCCATAATATTTAATACCCTGTCTCTAATGGCAACAGTCATTGGTGCTTGTTGATTGATAACTTGCTCAACACCCCATGAAGATAAATATCGATTGGTTCCACCAGGGTAACCTAATATCATTGCAAAATCATCTTTCTTAACTCCTTTTAATGAAATTGGTAAAAAATGTTTTGGTTTAAGAGGTATGTTTTCTTCAGAGAATTCTGCTGGTTTTCCATCGGGTGCAGTATAAACTCTAAACATAGAAAAGTCGCCTGTATGGCGCGGCCACATCCAGTTATCAGTATCGGCACCGAATTTCCCAATACTTTCGGGAGGAGTACCAACCAATCTAACATCAGTAAATCTTTCATAAACTAAAAGATAGTATTCATTTCCTTCAAAATAACTTCTAATAGTAGCTTCGTAATGATTGTCTTTAGTAGCTTCATTTTTAATAGTGGTTGAATTTAAACCAATTAATTCGTCTCTTTCGGTTTCGCTCATCTCGGAATTTACACCCTTAAGAACCTCGCTGGTTACATCTTTTAGGTTAATTAGAAACTGAACCGATAAACCGGAAACCGGAATTTCTTCTTTTTTATTATAAGCCCAAAATCCATTGGTTAGATAATCCTTTTCAACCGTACTTACTTTTTGAATTGAACCGTATCCGCAGTGATGATTTGTGATAAGTAATCCTTCAGGAGAAATGATCTCACCGGTACATCCACCACCAAAAATAACGATGGCATCCTTAATACTCGAATTATTTAAACTGAAAACTTGTTCTGCAGTTAAGTTCAGCCCCATATTTTGCATTTCTGCAATGTTTAATTTTTTAAGCAATAAAGGAATCCACATTCCCTCATCTGCATTAACTGATGGCTTTATGCCAAGAAGTATTACAAAAATTATTACAAATAGTTTTTTCATGATGGTAGTCTTTAAATTAGGTAATTAAGGTTAAATATATTTGATATTTTTTTGTGCTTTCACATCAGTAACAAATTGTTTGATTTGTTGTTCTTCGTCTTTTTTGCATACAAGCAAAACACCATCGTTTTCCACAACAATGAAATCTTCTAATCCTTGCAACACAACAAGTTTATCTTTGGGTACATTTACGATACAGTTTTTAGTATCATAAGTCATAACATTCTCACCCATAATTGTATTCCCATCTTCATTTTTTTCTCTTATTTCATACAGTGAGCCCCAGGTTCCTAAGTCTGACCAACCAAAATCAGAAGCCAGAACATATACATTATTTGCTTTTTCCATCACGCCATAATCAATGGAGATATTCTGGCAGGTATGGTATGCTTCGTTAATAAAATGATCTTCTTCGGAGGTATTGTATATCCCGATTCCAGCTTTAAAAATGGAATTAACTTCAGAAAGGTGTATATCTAAAGCTTTGTTAATGCTTTTTAGTGACCAAATAAAAATTCCGGCATTCCAAAGATAATCGCCACTTTTTAAAAATTCCTCTGCTTTTTTAAGTATTGGTTTTTCGGTGAATGTTTTCACTTTTTTGAGGCGATAATCATTATCATAAACCTCCTCAGGTAAATATTGAATATAGCCATAACCGGTATCGGGTCTGCTTGGTTTAATACCTAAAGTGATTAGCCAATCATTTTCTGAAGCTGCTTTTAAAGCAGAAATTAAAGTAGATGTAAACGCCGCTTCGTTGAGGATGATGTGATCTGAAGGAGCAACCACTATTTTTGCTTCGGGATTTGCATCTAAAATTTTATAATTGGCATAGGCAATACAAGGTGCAGTATTTCTACCGATGGGTTCACATAAAACTTGCTTTTCAGAAATCCCAGGCAACTGATCCATTACCAAATCTTTATACTTCAGGTTTGTAACAATCAGGATGTTTTTTTCCGGACAAATTTTAGTAAATCGACGAAAAGTTTGTTGAATTAAGGTAGATCCAGTCCCCAAAATGTCGATAAATTGCTTAGGGTGAGAAGTTTTGCTCATCGGCCAGAACCTGCTTCCGATACCTCCTGCCATGATAACGCAGTAGTTATTCTTGTTAACATCCATACATCAAATATTTTACAGAATACTTAGGGTATAAAGATAGAAAATATCCTCACGCGATTTCATCATCTAAAGGAATAACACGCGCCAGGGGATCAAAAAGATAATACTTACCGTTTTCAATATTAATACACTTAAAACGCTTGCGCCTTTTTTCCAACTTTTTAAAAATTTTCCCATTAGAAAGTTTGAAAATGCAGTTTTCTTCGAGTTCTTCAATGAATTGTCCGGGTGTTTCTTCCAGATCGTATTTTTTTAGTGCTCGAGCGAGCAATAAATGGGTATTGCTGGAAGCCGCAGCATTTTGTAAATATTGATAAATAATGTGCTCTAAGTCATCGGGGAAAACCTTATCAATAAGAAACGGATTCATTAAGTTTCGGTAAGCTAATTTCCACTCTTTACCGTGAGGTTTTACCCTGTTTCCGTATTGTTCATATACAACTAAATGGGCAATTTCATGGACAAGTGTTATTAAAAAAGAATATTTGTTAAGGTTGTTATTTATTGAAATTCGATGTGGAGCTCCCCGGTGTGCAGCTCTAAAATCTCCAAGTTTACTTTGTCTTGTTCGGGTTATTCGAAGATGAATTTTATATTGTTTAATCCATTCAAAAATAAGATTTAACGAATTCTCGGGCAGATATTTTATGAGTATAAACCGATAATCATCCATAATAAAAAGTACTATTTTGATTCATTTGAACGTTATAAGTCCATGTTGGACAATTACACTTTTTGCTCTTTTTTTTCTTTTTGTACATGGTTGATTTTGTTGAGCTACATGAAGTGAGCAGGGTCAATAAAAGTATGCCAAAAATGAATCCCAATATTTTTTTCATAAAAATATTTATTCAAGATGTAACGATAGCAAAACAATTTAATTATGTTGCATTTCGTTTATTGCAAAATTATAAATTTGTATTTAGGGCGAAAACTTATTGTCTTAAATATTGATTAACTTAGCCAAAAGATTCTATAACTATGATGATTGGTACACTTGGGAGATATTTTCTTTTAATGATGGAGGCTTTTAGGAGGCCTGATAAAGGAAGTGTTTTCAGAAAACAATTGATGTATGAATTTCAGGGCTTAGGAATTGAATCTCTGGGAATCGTTTTATTTATTTCTGCTTTTACCGGAGGAATTGTTGCTTTACAAACGGCTTATAATATTGATAGTCCGTTAATTCCCCTTTCCACTGTCGGGTTTGCTGTACGACAATCTATTATTTTGGAATTTTCACCAACGATCATCAGCTTAATTTTAGCAGGAAAAGTCGGTTCACAAATAGCGTCCGAAATAGGAACCATGAGGGTGACAGAGCAGATTGATGCGTTAAAAATTATGGGAGTAAATCCTGCCAATTATTTGATATTGCCTAAAATTACAGCATCAGTAATTATCAATCCTTTTCTCATCATTTTAAGCATATTTGTCAGCTTATTTGGAGGTTGGCTGGCTTGTTCTTTATCTGGCATTGTTACTACTCAGGATTTCATTTCTGGATTAAGAATGGATTTTGACACCTTTAGCGTTTTTTATGCAATTATAAAAACCATATTCTTTGCATTTATCATTGCTTCCGTTTCAGGATTTTATGGTTACACAACCAAAGGCGGAGCGCTTGATGTTGGTAAATCAAGTACAAAAGCAGTGGTTTCGAGCAGTATTTTTATCATTATTTTTGATTTGATTTTAACCCAACTTTTGCTTGTATGATAGAAACATTCGAGATATCAAAAAGTTTTGCCGATAAGCGGGTTTTGGATAAGGTTTCTGTTTCGTTTAAGCAGGGTCAAACAAATTTGGTTATTGGCCAGAGTGGATCAGGTAAAACGGTTTTAATAAAATGTTTGGTGGGATTGTATGAGGCGGACGAAGGGCAGATAATTTATGATGGAAGATCCTTTACAGATATGGCTGATAAGCAGCGAATGGAAATAAGAAAAGAAGTTGGAATGTTATTTCAGGGTGGTGCATTATTCGATTCAAAAAATGTTGAAGAAAATGTAATGTTTCCGCTTTCGATGTTTACAAACATGAGCTGGGAGGAAAAACGAGAACGCGTTAATTTTTGCCTCAAAAGGGTTAATCTTGAAAATGTAAGTAAGCTATTACCTTCCGAGCTAAGTGGAGGAATGGTTAAGCGTGTAGCTATTGCCCGAGCCATTTCAATGAATCCGAAATATTTATTTTGTGATGAGCCCAATTCAGGCCTTGATCCCCGAACCGCCGGAGTAATTGATAATCTGATTAAAGAAATTACCATCGAATATAATATTACCACCATTATTAATACCCACGACATGAATTCTGTTTTAGAAATTGGTGATAGTATTGCCTATATTTTTAACGGCAAATTATCGTGGACAGGTAATAATAAAGACATACTAAAAACAGATAATGCCGAGTTAAACGATTTTATATTTTCAAGCGAATTAACCAGAAGATTAAAATAAGCATGAATATATTAGACATCATATTGGTAGTTCCCATCATCTGGCTGATGTACAGAGGCTATCAAAAAGGATTTATTATTGAACTAAGCTCATTGGTTGCATTAATATTGGGAATTTATTTAGCTATTAATTTTTCTGGTTATGCATCAGATTTTTTAACCCGAAATTTTAATATTAGCGATAAATATTTGAATATTTTGGCTTTTATAGTCACTTTTATGGTGGTTGTTTTTGGAGTATATATGGTTGGAAAAATTTTGGAACAATTCATTAATATTTTGCTTCTCGGCTTCATCAATAAAATTGCAGGTGCAGCCTTTGGGGTGATTAAAGCTGCATTTTTGATAAGTGTCGTTCTTTGGATTATCAATAGTTTTGATATGAGCAGAACGGTGATTAAGGATTCCTTGCGCCAGGGATCAATACTGTATGAACCCATTGAACAATTTGCGCCAAGTGTAATTCCTAAACTTAGCCTTGATAAATTTAAAAGTTTTGAATTTAAGGTTAAAGATGAATTCAATAATATAAAAATATAATCCGCCCAGACCATTGATTTAACAGTTTAGACGGATAAAAAGTTATTAAGAGAATTTATTTTGTTTCCTGATCAATTAACTTAATCAATTCCTTAAAGCCTTCTTCAGTATAGCCCTGTTCCTGAAAGATAATTTTTCCTTTTTTATTTACAACTACGTTGCGAGGAATATATTTAGTAAAAAATTTGCCATAAATTTTACGTTCGGGATCAGGACCAATAGGAAAAGTAAATCCCTTTTTAGTATTAAATTTTTCAATTTCTTCCATTGAGTGTTCTCTGCCCAGGGCAAGTACTACAAAGTCACGTGATTTAAATTCTTTCCAAATTTCAGCTTCAAGATGTGGCATTTCTTTCATGCAAGGTCCACACCAGGTGGCGAAGAAGTTTAATAAAACAGTTTTTCCTTTTAAGTCCGACATTTGGTAAGTTTTTCCATCAATTGAGGTAAATGAAAAATCAGGTACGTCTTGCCCAACTTTAGTTAAATTGAAAGATTCCGGATCTTCCTGATCATGCGCACCAGCGTTAATAATTAGTCCGGAAATAAACAGAAAAACAAAGATTTTTTTTAGCATTTTATTCAGCTTAAATAGATAAATAAATTAAGAATTCCTGCAAATATATTTTTTATCCTGATAAGAATAAATTTAAATAGATTAATTGTTAGATATGAAGTCAATTGCAAAAGTGATTGATTGTTCTGTTAGCTTAGCACACAGGTGAGGCGGATCTGTTGAATTAAAACCATTTGGTCTTAATTGGCTGCAACTTAAGCTTCCAAATTTTGTTTCATATTTTGAAGCAAATAAATTACATGCATGCTGAATATCATCTTTTTCGGCTTTTAGCGAATGCAAATAAATACCAAGAAAAATCAAAACTCCTTCAACTAATCCACATTGTGCGCGGTATTGGCCAGCGCCATTCAAACCATTTGATCCAATAATTATTTGTTCATCTAATTTAATTTCAAATTTTTCAGCTAAAACCAAAAGTGTTGTTTGAGCGCAGTTAAGATCTTGTTTTTTTGCATATTCGTTAACGCAGTCGGTTACAAATGAGTCTGGTTTATCTTTCATCTCTTAGTCTTCAATTGCTATGATTCCGGGTAATACTTTACCTTCAATATACTCTAGCATAGCACCTCCACCTGTAGAAATATAACTTACCTTATCTTTTAAGCCATATTTATTAATAGCTGCAACCGAATCTCCACCTCCAATTAATGAAAAAGCACCTTTTTTTGTTGTCCTGCTTATGGCCATTGCCATTTCTTTGGTACCGTTTTCAAATTTTTGCATTTCGAATACGCCCATAGGGCCGTTCCAGAGTATGGTTGATGATTTCTCAATAATTGATCGGTACTTTTTAGTGGTTTCTGGCCCGATGTCTAAACCCATCCATCCATCCGGAATATCGTAAGAAGAAGAAATTGATTTAGTGGCTTCGTTCGAAAATTCATTTGCAATTACAGCATCAATGGGTAAAAATAAACTAACGTTTTCTTCTTTTGCAATTTGGATAGTTTCAACGGCCAAAGTAAATAGATCTTCTTCTACCATTGAATTCCCTATATTTCCGCCAAGTGCTTTAATAAAAGTAAACATCATTCCACCGCCAATAATCAAATTATCAACCTTGTTTAGTAAATTACGAATAACCTCAATCTTGCCCGAAACTTTTGCTCCACCTAAAATGGCCGTAAATGGTTTTTTGGGATCTAGCATTACTTTGTTTAAATAATTTATTTCATCGTTCATGATGATGCCAAACATCTTATTTTTAGGAAAATAATCCGCAATGATTGCAGTTGAAGCATGCGCCCTGTGCGCGGTTCCAAAAGCGTCATTAATATAAACATTGCCAAGTGAAGCAAGTTTTTCGGCAAAGCTTGCATCACCCGCAGTTTCCTCTTTATAAAATCTTAAGTTTTCTAGCAACAACACTTCTCCTGGTTTAAGATTCTCTGCTTTTTGTGTTGCTTCCGCCCCTATACAATCATTGGCAAATTTAACCTCCAGATTTAATTTTTCAGAAAGATATTTGCAAAGATGTTTTAATGAAAATTTATCTTCTGGTCCATTTTTGGGCCTTCCCAGATGTGACATTAAAATTACTGCCCCACTATTTTTTAATACTTTTTTGATGGTTGGAATGGTGGCGTTAATCCTGGTGGTGTCAGTAATTTCAAAATGATCGTTAAGTGGCACATTAAAATCAACCCTGATTAAAGCTTTTTTATTTTTAAAATCGAACTGATTAATTGTTTGCATAATTTTTTACTTATTTATTAAATAGGTTTAGGTTAAAAGTGATGAATAAATTCAAAAATACACTTTCTGTGTAAATTAATTAAATTTGCTATTAAATTAAACAATTATGATCGACTTTGAAGGTAGAATATTGACAAAATTACCCAATGTCGGGACTTCTATATTTGCAGTAATGAGCAAAATGGCTGCTGATAATAAAGCCATCAACTTATCGCAAGGATTTCCGGACTTTCCTGTTTCAGATGAATTAATTGATTTGGTTCATCACTACATGAAAAAAGGCCACAACCAATATGCACCAATGCCCGGAGTGCCTGTCCTCAGAAAACAGATCGCTAAAAAGGTAAAATCCACGTATGGGGCAAGCTATAATCCTGATTCGGAAATCAATATCACAGCCGGAGCAACCCAAGCTATTTATACGGTTATCTCAGCCTTAATACAAGAAGAAGATGAGGCCATTATTTTTGAACCTGCCTATGACAGCTATGCACCGTCGATTAAATTAAACGGTGGAATTGTGAAATATGCACAACTTCGACTTCCCGATTATTCCATCGATTGGGATGAATTACCCCGCTTAATAACGCATCGAACCAAATTGATTATCATAAATAGTCCGCATAATCCTACAGGGAGTGTATTAAGTTCATCCGATATGGAACAGCTGGAGAACTTAACCAGAAATACCGATATTGTTATTTTGAGTGATGAGGTTTATGAGCATTTGATTTTTAATAACCAGCAACACGAGAGTGTTTGTAAATATCCAAACTTAACCGCAAGAAGTTTTGTAATAGCTTCGTTTGGGAAAACATTTCATGCAACCGGATGGAAAATGGGCTATGTTTTAGCACCTGAAAAATTAATGACAGAATTCAGAAAAGCCCATCAATTTAATGTTTTCACAGTGAACACCCCAATTCAATATGCCATTGCAGATTTTATAAGCAAGAAAAAAAATTACAATAAACTACATTCGTTTTACGAAAAAAAGAGAGATTATTTTGCAAATAAAATACGGGATTCCCGATTTCGTATTGTGCCTTGTTTTGGAACCTATTTTCAGTTATTGGATTATAGCGAAATATCAGATAAAACAGAAATGGAATTTGCCAAAGAATTAATCGAAGATTATGGTGTTGCCTCAATACCGGTATCGGCATTTTACCATGATGGCATTGAATCCAAACGACTAAGATTTTGTTTTGCGAAACAAAAAGAAACACTTGACCAAGCAACTAAAATATTATGCAAGATTTAAAAATTGCACTCATTCAGTCCGATTTGGTTTGGGAAAATGCCCGGGCTAATTTAAATCACTTCGATCGTCTTTTGAATGAAATTAAAGAAAAGATAGATCTTATATTATTACCCGAGGTTTTCAATACTGGCTTTCCGGTTGATCCGGAAAAATTTGCGGAAACTACTGATGGGCCAACCATGAAATGGTTAAAAGAAAAATCAAATCAACTAAATTGTACCATTGCCGGAAGCATATTGTTGAAAAAAGCTGCGGGCTATTTCAATACCCTGATTTCGATGAATTCAGATGGGACGTATGATCAGTATTCAAAACGGCATGTTTTTCATTTGGGTGATGAGGCTGATACAATTACTCCAGGGAATAAGAGAATAATTATTAAACTTAAAAACTGGAAAATCAGACCCATGGTTTGTTATGATTTGCGTTTTCCGGTATGGAGCAAAAACACCTATTCAAATGAAACTTTTGAATACGATCTTTTATTTTACGTTGCCAATTGGCCAGCCTCCAGAGCATATCCCTGGAAACAAATGTTAATATCTCGTGCCATTGAAAACCAAGCCTATGTTATTGGGGTAAACCGAATAGGAAAAGATGGGGTTGGAAATGATTACTCTGGCGACTCAATGTTGATTGATCCTAAAGGTCAAATTTTAAAAACGCTTAAACCCAATCAAGAAGAGATTGCGATTGTTAAAATATCTTACAAATCATTAATTGATTTCAGAAATAAATTTAATGTGGGCCCCGATTGGGATCAGTTTACGATTGATTAATTACCTTATAAGCCTTGTGTTTCCTGGTATTCTAAAATAAATGAAGCCTTTTTGCACTTTAATTTGCTATATTTGATTTGTTTAAATTAATTTCGCAGCCGCAAAAAAAAATATCATTATGAATATACTTATCGCAGGAGATGGCGAAGTGGGTTTACATTTAGCGAAAGAACTTACCCATGAAAATCATAATATTACCATTGTTAACCCTCATGAGGATTTACTAAAAATGGTAGAATTGCATACCGATTTAATGACCATAACCGGTGATTCAACCTCTATTGCGGTTCTTAAAAGTGCAAATATTCATAAGATCGATTTATTGATTTCTGTGGTTCATAATGAACAAATAAATATCATTACAGCCATCTTAGGTAAAAAACTCGGGGCAAAAAAAACAATTGCTCGCGTAAACAGCCTGGAAAATTTAAGTGAGGAAAATAAACAGATTTATGAAAGTTTAGGAATCGATGCATTGATTTGTCCCGAAGAAATAGCAGCACAGGAAATTACAAATTTATTACATCAAACCGCCGCTACCGAAATTTTCGATTTTACTGATAAAAAACTTTCTTTATTTCTGATTAAGCTTGAAGAAAATGCATCTGTGATGCACAAAACCTTAAATCAAATTGCCAAAGAAAACCCAACCCTTTTGTTTAGAGCAGTTGCTATTCATAGAAACGGTGAAACCATCATTCCAAAAGGTGCCGAAAAATTTCACCCCAATGATTTGGCATATGTAATTTCTAAACCCGATGGTGTAGATGAACTGATGAAAATTAGTGGTAAATCGCAAATTGAGATTAAAAATATCATGGTAGTTGGAGGTGGAAGGGTTGGCCGAACAGCCTGTAAACGTCTGGAGAAAGAAATTAATATTAAATTATTTGAGAAGGATAAAGAAAAATGTCTTAGCCTGACCGATTATTTAGAGGAAACCCTGGTTATTAATGGTGATGCAAGAGATATTCAACTCTTAGAAGAAGAAGATATTAAAGGAATGGATGCATTTATTGCAGTAACGGATAATTCGGAAACCAATATTCTTACATGTTTACATGCCCGAAAATTCGGGGTGAAGAAAACCATAGCCTTGGTCGAAAATATCGACTATATAGATATTTCACAAAACATTGGCATCGATACCATTGTCAATAAAAAACTGATTACTGCAAGCTATATCGTTCGATACACCATGGGCTCAGAAGTGACTTCTTTAAAATGCTTAAGTGGCGTGGATGCTGAGGTAATTGAAATGGTGGCAAAACCATCATCTGCGGTTACAAAAAAAATGATCAAATATTTAAAAGTTCCGGAGGGAGCCATCATTGGTGGAATATGTCGCGGAGATGAAAGTTTTATTGCCACAGGCGATTCCCAAATTGTTGAAGGAGATAAAGTGGTTGTTTTTAGTTTACCTCAAGCCATTAGTAAAGTCGATAAACTTTTCAATTGATTCCTATTTTCTTAATTTGTATTTTCGAGACCTAAACACGCTTTTGCATAATGAAAAACGCCGATATTAATTTCAAACTGGTTTTAAGGATTATCGGTTTTTTACTACTGATTGAAGGATTTTTTATGTTCTTAGGAATCCCATTTGCTTTGTTTTATAAAGAGCGTAGTTATTTAGCCCTTTTATATTCTGGCTTAATTACCTCAGGCATTGGCGCACTTTTTTTCCTTGTTTTACGCAAACACACTAAAAAAATTATTGGAAAACGTGAGGGTTATTTGATTGTTTCGCTAACCTGGGTGATTACTTCTTTTTTTGGAACATTGCCATTTCTTTTCAGTGGAGCCATCCCTGTTTTTACAGATGCCTTTTTTGAAACCATGTCGGGTTTTACCACTACCGGAGCCTCAATTTTAAAAGACATTGAGGCTGTTCCAAAAGGAATTTTATTTTGGCGTAGCTTAACCCATTGGATTGGAGGGATGGGAATTATCGTTCTTTCGGTTGCCATACTTCCGGTACTTGGAATTGGCGGAATGCAATTATTTGTTGCCGAAATGCCAGGCCCTACGCCTGACAAACTACATCCTCGTATTACCCAAACAGCAAAACGATTATGGGCAATTTATGTCTTATTAACTGTTGCTGAAACCATCATGTTAATGACAGGAGGAATGAATTTATTTGATGGCCTCTGTCATGCATTTGGCACCATGGCAACAGGTGGGTTTTCGACACAAAATGACAGCATTGCTGGTTATTCATCCTATATTCAGTATATCATTATCTTTTTCATGATTTTGGCTGGAACAAATTTCACGCTCCATTATTTCGCTTTACAAGGCCGTTTGCGAAAAATATGGGAAAATGAAGAATACCGAAACTATATTTTATTGATTATCTCGGTAACCATTATTATCACTGTGGGTATCATAAGCTTAGGAACAGAAGAAATTGAGCAGGCATTTAGGAATACTTTATTTACGGTTGTTTCAATTATTACAACTACAGGTTTTGTAACCTCCGATTACTTATTATGGCCGGGCACACTTTGGTTAATTATATTTTTGTTAATGTTTATTGGAGGAAGTGCTGGTTCAACAGGTGGCGGAATTAAAATTATTCGTCAGCTTTTATTGATAAAAAACAGCAGTCAGGAACTTAAACGATTGATTCATCCACAAGCGATTATTCCACTTAAATTTAATGGGAAAGCCGTAAGCGGCGATATTATTTATAAAATCATGGCCTTCTTTTTAATTTACATGATGATTTTTGCTTTTGGTTCACTAATCATGTCGGCAATAGGCCTGGACTTTGAATCAGCTGTTGGTTCGGTTGCCGCTTCATTAGGTAATATCGGTCCGGGAATCGGCTCCGTTGGACCTGTTGAAAACTATTCTCACATCCCTATCTTTGGTAAATGGTTTTTATCCTTTTTAATGCTTTTAGGACGGCTAGAACTGTTCACAGTTTTGATCATTTTTGCTCCATCATTTTGGAAAAAATAGTTTTTTAAAATCAATCACACACGAGTTTTGCATAAAAAACATAGATTGACCCTTAATCTAAGTTGTTTTCGTTTTAATAATTAAAGATAAAAGACGCCAGACTTTAGATATGAGATCAATGAGAAGTTTTTCATCTATGATCTAATATCTGGTATCTAATGTCTTAATAGCTTAAAATTCTTAATATTAGATCTATTGAAGCCTTTTTTATTTGATGTGCTTAGATCGAACTCCGATTATTAAAAAAATATCCTAAATTTGATCTCTTTCGATTTTATGTTTTAACATCAGTTATTTTGAGTGATAAAAAATCTGATTTACTGAATGAATGGTTGGTCATTATCAATCCAAACTCAGGTAAAAGAAAAGGTGAAAAAGATTGGAAACTCATTCAATCACTCCTTGTAAAAAATGAATTTATATTTAAACATGTTTTTACTGAACATAAATTTCATGCCATTAAGCTAAGTATTGATTTTATTGAAAAAGGCTATCGAAAATTTATTGTTGTTGGAGGAGATGGGACTTTAAATGAAGTCATCAACGGGATTTTTCTGCAGAAAAAAATCCCGACCATTGAGATTAAAATAGGGATGATTCCTGTTGGAACCGGTAATGATTGGGGAAGGATGTATCAAATTTCTTCAGATTATCAGGAAGCCATAAAGATCATCAAAAAAGATAACACTTTTGTTCAGGATGCAGGAATGGTAAAATATGCGCATCATGAAGCACTTAAATCGAGATATTTTGTGAATATGGCAGGGATGGGTTATGACGCATTGGTGGCAAAAAAAACCAACCTCATGAAAGAAAAAGGCGGGGGTGGCCCATTTGCTTATCTCATTAATCTATTTCTCGGATTAATCCAATATCAGTATACCAATATCAGTTTAAAGATTGATGATCAGGATATTTTTACGGGTAAAATATTTAGCATGAATGTTGGAATTTGTAAGTATAATGGAGGAGGAATGATGCAATTGCCTTTTGCTGTGCCGGATAATGGATTGCTTGATATTACTGTTATTCGTAAGGCCTCAAAATTTAAAGTGATAAAAAATATTAAGAATTTGTATGATGGTTCATTTGTTAAAATTCCGGAGGTAGAAACTTTTACCGGAAAACAAATTGAAATTTCATCAAAACCAGCAAATTCACTTTTTCTTGAAGCAGATGGGGAATCGCTTGGGCATTCGCCTTTTGAATTTACAATTATTCCAAAGAGTGTCAAACTGATTAGAGGAAGTTAGTTTTTTTCTTTCCAATCGCCACTTTTTTTAATTAAAGAAACCAGTTCTGTAACAGCATACTTTTCGTCAACCCCCTGCTTGATCAGCACACGTGATTTGTATAAATTAACCTTTCCATTTCCAGCCCCAATATATCCGTAATCAGCATCAGCCATTTCGCCGGGCCCATTAACCATACAACCCATTACCGCAATTTTTAAACCTGTAAGATGATGTGTTTCTTTTTTTACCTCTTCAAAGGCCTGTTCAATATTAAACTTTGTTCTTCCACAAGAAGGGCAGGCGATAAATTCAGTGCTGCTTATTCTTGCGCCACAGGCCTGCAAAATTCGAAAGCTTAAATGTGAAGTTTTGTTTTTGGCGGTTTTGTTTTCTAACCAAATGCCATCAATCAATCCATCAATTAGTAAAGACCCAAATTCTGTTGATGCACGAATAATTAAATTATCAAAATCTTCATCCAAATAGGTTTTCTTAACAATGACAGGATTTTTGATTTCATGATGAAGAAAATATGAAATCCATTGTTTTACATGAAGGATTGACTGGTTTGAATCTAAGTTATAAATCAATATTTTATCAGGCTCTGACCGATTAATTTTTGCCTGGAATTCTTCTAACGGATGAGACAATTTTATTTCAACAAATTGCTGAGCTGTGGAAGAAATCCCTTCAAGTTCTTCCAACTTAAAAATTTCAAAACACTTTTCTTTTCCGATCAGTAAATTTTGTTTTTTATCATAAATAAAATCGGCTTCTTTATTTTGTGAGCTTGATATCACGATAGGTGCTTTTCCTTCCCCAATCTGGTTTATTAAATGTGTTTTTCGGCGATTGTACTGAAAAGGATTTATCACCGTTTTTTGACCTGGTAGATGGTCGTTTTCATGTAAATTTCTACCCCAAATATTAACCAGTTTATTTGCGAAAAAAACTTCGTTTTCAGGAGCTTCTGTTAGTGAAACCCTTATGGTGTCGCCAATTCCTTCCTGAAGCAAAGTGCCAATTCCTGCTGTTGATTTTACCCGGCCATCCAATCCATTTCCAGCTTCTGTTACTCCTAAATGCAATGGATAATCCATGTTTTTTTCTTGCATTTTACTTACCAGAAGTCGATAGGCCTGAACCATAATTTTCAGGTTGCTGGATTTCATTGAAAGTACCAGATCTTGAAATTGATATGCTTCACAAATTTGAATAAATTCAATGGCTGAAGCCACCATTCCAACAGGGGTGTTTCCATATTTATGGATGATTCGTTCCGATAAAGAGCCATGATTAACACCAACCCTGATAACTGTTCCGTATTCTTTACAAATTTTGATAAGCGGGTACAGGTTTTCGGCCGTTTTT
Organism: Bacteroidales bacterium; assembly: GCA_963675215.1. Classification (GTDB taxonomy): domain Bacteria; phylum Bacteroidota; class Bacteroidia; order Bacteroidales. The sequence goes on along the minus strand of OY775914.1, from coordinate 673,394 downwards.
TCTAATTCGAGCTGGTATTCAAATGGGTTTAAATTTGTTTTAAGTTTGGACTGATTGCCTGTATAATTTCCCGGATTAATTCTTACTTTTTCTGCAATTCTGGCTGCATACTCAGCAATCTTTGCATTAAAATGAATATCTGCAATGATGGGTATATTATACCCTGCCTGCTTTAATTTTTGTTTGATATTTATTAAGTTTTCAGCTTCTTTTATTCCCGGAGTCGTGATTCTTACCAATTCACACCCAGCCTCAATCATTTTTATTGATTGTTTAACAGTTTCTTCCGTATTCAAAGTATTAGTGGAAGTCATGGATTGAATCCGAATTGGATTTAATCCCCCCATGGCAACATTGCCAATTTTTATGGTACGCGATAAAAACGGGAGATTTAATTTGGGGATGTCGATCATCTAACTAAATTGTATTTTTACAAAGTTAGAAAATAAAGATTCGAAATATAGGTATTATCCGGTCTGACTAATTTTTTGTAGTGCTTCCTTATCAAGAATCTTAAAATCATTTCCCTCACAAGTAATTAATCCTGATTCTTTAAATTCTTTTATAATTCGGATGGCACTTTCTTTTGACATGGCAGCCAGGTCAGCAATGTCTTGTCGAGAAATATTAACCGTAAACACGTCGTTTTCGTAAACCACATTTGAAAGATAAAGCATGGCATCAGCAATTCTGCCAGGCATCTGCTTTTGCGTAAGATTAATTAATTTCTCAAAATTTCTTACCCCTTTTTGATTTATCCATTTGAATAGTTCATTTGCAAAAACGGTGTTTTGGTTTGCCACTTCCATAAATGCTTCAACCTTAATAAAGCATGCAATTACGTCATCAATAGCCGAAACAGAATAATGATGCCTGAAATCATTAAACATACCCGGCCCGCCAATCATCTCTGTTGGGCGCAGTATGTTCAGAACCAGATTCTTTTTGTGAATACCTTCGATATAAACTTTTCCATAACCGGAGGTTAAACATGCAACATGGGTTAAGGCTCCTCCTTGCTTAAAAATGGTTTCTCCGGGATTAAATTTAACCTCGTGTCGGTTTTCGTTAATATAATCAACTTCTTCATTCGTTAAAAACTGAAAAATATTCAGTTTTTTCGAACAGTTCTGGCATATTGCGTTGTTAATATAGGTAGGCATATAGTGATTAATTAGTTAGTTGATTTATAGAAGCTTATTTATATTGTAATTAGATAAGCTTAGTGTAGTTAATATAAGATCATAAAGATCAAAGCTTTATAGTCAAAAATAAGTGTTTCAAAAAACATCATTGAACACATATAGTGACAAATATCCGACATCGAATGATAAATATCAAGTAAATCTATTGTTTATTTCAATATTCAGTTTGAAATATCTCATTTCCCTTTAAAGACGCGGCTTTTGTAAAATTGCTAATATTGTTATGAAAAAAACAAGCGCTAAAAATAAATAACTTAAAACTACGACAAATGAAAAGATTTACATTTTTAACATTCTTAACCGCAGCTTTCTTGTTTTCGGTTGTGATGATGACAAGTTGTACCAAAGAAGGTGCAGCAGGAAAAGACGGAATTGACGGTGCAGTTGGGCCAGCAGGACCACAAGGTATTGCAGGTGAAGCAGGAATTGATGGAACAGACGGAACGGCAGGCTGTATATTATGTCATACAGGTGGCGAAGAGCAAGGCATGTTTTCTCAAACCAACCAATGGGAAGCTTCAATTCACGCAACTGGTGGTAATTTTGAAAGAAACAGTGGAGATTGTGCAACTTGTCACACAAGTCAGGGATTCCTTGCAAACTTAGCAGGAACTTTTGATGGCTTAACTGAAAATCCAAACCCAATTAACTGTTACACTTGTCACAATATTCATAAAACTTTTACCCCTGCAGATTTAGGATTTACAACTTCAACAGGAGTTGAATTAATGGTAAGTGGTGATGTTTTTGATTTTGGAAAAGGAAATTTATGTGCCAATTGTCACCAATCACGCCCATTAGCTGCAGATCTTGCCATTGATGGACCTGATGTAGCTGTTGGTTCTCGTTATGGTGGACACCACGGTCCGCAAGCTAATATCTTAGCTGGTGCTGGCTTATTTGAATTTAGTGGTTCAGCAACAATTTCTCCCAATACCCATGCTTCTGTTGAAGATGGTTGTGTTACTTGCCACATGGCTGATCCTTACGGCGTACAAGCTGGTGGTCATACCATGGGAATGACATATGAATATCACGGGGCACTAGCCGTTTGGGATGCTGGTTGTTTAGCATGTCATACAAGTTCAGATGACTTACATGCAGATGTTGAGCATACTCAAGAAACAGTTGAAGGCTTATTAGATGACCTAAGAGTGTTGTTAAATACTGCAGGTATTATGAGTGGAACTTCTCAAAAGAACGGAACGTTTCCAGCTAATGTTGCTGCAGCATATGTTAACTATCAGTTAATTGAAGAAGACAGAAGTAAAGGTGTTCATAATCCTAATTATGTAATCGGTGTTTTGAAAAACACTATCGAAAAACTTACACCTTAATATCAGTAGTTCACGATATAAAAAAAGGCATCGTTTATTTAGGGTGCCTTTTTTTGATTAAATTGTAACTTAAAATTTCTGCAATGAAAAAATCTTTATACTTAATAGTACTGGTTCTCGTTGGGGTAATGTTTATGACAGGTTGTGAATATGATTTTATTTATCACCCTGCCGATCCTATCGTTACACCAGATCCTATTGATCCAGATAATCCACCAGACCCTAATCTGATTAAGTTTTCTACTCAGATTGTTCCCATCTTTACAACAGGTAATCGTTGTACTTCCTGTCATGGTGATGGAGGAACGCGACCCATATTAACTGCTTCGAAAGCTTATGGTGAAATAACCTCTTTGGGTCTTGTAAACGTAGCAGATCCTTCATCTAGTAAAATTTACACTTATGTAAAAACTGGAACAAGCACTCATGTATGGAAAAAATATTCTGATACGCAAGCTGATTTAGTTCTACAATGGATTACTGAGGGAGCTAAAAATAATTAACTTTTAAATTAGAAAAAGATGAAAAAATATAGCATTATACTGGCATTTTTGATGTGTTTCGGTATTCTCTTTGCACAAGAAGAAGAGGAGAAAAAAGAAATCAAACCGGTAAGATCACCATTCGCAAGTGGAGTATTGATTGGTAGTCAAACTGGTGCACTCTCAGAAGCCAGAACACTTGAAATGGTTATTGAACATAATTTTGGAACCATCCAAAACGGGATTACTGATTTGTATGGTCTTTATGCCCCTTCAAATATTCGCCTGGGCTTGAATTATAGCATTAGCAATAATATTACCATTGGGTTCGGAGCTGTTAAATACAAAAAATTAACAGACTTTAGAATTAAGTGGAGCATTTTGACACAAGCCCGAGAAGGTGGCAGCCCGATTGCAATTACTTACTACGGTAATATGGCTATTGACGGAAGAAACAAGGATGTGTTTACTTCTGCAGGTCATGAATCCAGAGGAACAGACCGCTTTTCATATTTCAATCAAATTATTTTTGGACGAAAATTTTGTGATGCATTCTCTATGCAATTTGCACCGAGCATTTCGCATATAAACAAAGTTGAAGCTACTGAGGAGCATGATAAAATTGCAATTTCGTTTAGCGGAAGACTTAAATTCAGTGATCAGGGAGCTTTTATATTTACTTATGATGCCCCATTACATATTGAAGAAATTCAGGAGCATACAGTATTGGATCTTAAATCGAAACCAAACCTTGCGTTGGGTGTTGAATTTGCAACAGGAACACACGTTTTCCAAATGTTTATGGGAACAGCAACCTCACTTAGCCCGCAGTACAACATGATGACCAACTTAAATGATTGGCAAAATGGGGCCTTTTTTATTGGTTTTAACATCACAAGATTCTGGAATTTTTAAATAGGATCCTGAATATGAATTTAAGTTTTTTAACTTCATTAATTCAAATTAGATCACGCATAAAAATTGTAAAAAACAATTATTGAATATTTTAACTTAAAGGGTGTTATTTAATAACACCCTTTTGTAACAAACTGTAAAGATGAAAAGAAATTTATATCCCCAAATAACAGGTATGTTTTTCTGTTTTTCTTTATTTTTTTTTCAGCCTAATATTTTACTAGCCCAAACTGAGCAAACCCAACGAATATCTGAGTATGCTGAAGACAATCAAAAATGTTTTGAATGTCATGGACAAGCTTACTATTACTATCAAAATGACTGGATAGAAAAGAAAGTGAAAGATAGAATGAACCCTTATTTTATTATTGATTCAAAGGAATATTACGAATCAAATCATTGGAATTTTAGTTGTACCGATTGTCATTCTTCAGATTATACTAATTTCCCACACGCTGGTGAATTAAGAATGGAGCCTAAATTTTCTTGTATGGATTGCCACGAAGGAGATGAACAAACGGCAAAATTCAATTTTGAGCAAATTAATGATGAGTTTCATAAAAGTGTTCACTCCTCAAAGCACTCAGAAGAATTTACCTGTTGGATGTGTCATAATCCACACTCCTATAAAATTAATGCACGCACCAGCGAAAAAATGGCAGACTTCATTCAATACGATAATGAAATTTGTTTAACCTGCCACGCTGATGTTTCAAAATATCAGTTATTAACTACTTTAGAAAACCCAAATGTGTTGGAAACACATTCATGGCTGCCGAATCAGGTATTACATTTTAAAAAGGTAAGATGTATTGAATGTCACACAGAAATTAGTGATGATATTTTGGTTTCGCATAATGTGCGACCCAAAGAAGAAGCCATAAAGCTCTGTGTAGAATGCCATTCGAAAGAATCACGATTATTGGCTTCACTTTACAAATATCAGTTTACTAATGAGCGAAGTATAACCGGCTTTTCTAATAAAGAGATGCTTGAAGAATCTTATGTGATAGGAGCCAATCGAAATTATTACCTAAATGTTGTGAGCATTGGATTGTTCGTTTTGGTATTCATTGGATTGTGCATCCATGCATTTTTACGTATCATCATTAAACATTAATGGCCATGAGTGAAAAAATATATTTATACCCCGTTTGGATCAGACTTTGGCATTGGTTTAATGCTATTTTATGCTTGTTGCTGATTGTAACAGGAATTAGCATGCAATACTCCGATCCCTCTTTCCCGATTATTAGATTTGATTGGTCTGTATCTATCCATGATATTGCCGGAATCATATTAGCATTGAATTATATTTTCTTTTTACTCGGAAATATGTTTACTGTTAATGGCCGACAATATTTTTTTAGAAAAGGAATTATTAATAATTTATGGCTTCAGGCAAGGTTTTATGCGTTTGGAATTTTTAAAGGAGAGAAACCTCCATTTCCAATAACGAAAGAGCATAAGTTTAATCCGCTTCAAAGGTTCAGCTATATTTTTGTAATGTACATCGTTATACCGCTTGTTACAATTACAGGAATAATGCTTCTTTACCCAGAAGACATGGTTCTTAATGTTTTTGGAAACAAAGCCTTACATATTACAGATATTATTCATGTAATGATGGGGTTTATGGTTTCGCTATTTTTTATTGTCCATATTTATTTTTGCACCATTGGGCATACTCCACTTAGTAATTTTAAGGGAATGATTAACGGTTATCACGAAACGCACTAATGATATTCTTTTGAAAATATAAGTGTACTAACTATACTACGAAATTGAAAAAGATGCTAACTACTCTATTCTATAAAAAACTTAAGATTATACTGCTCCTAAGCGCATGGATAGGAATCAATGCGCTTTTTGCCCAATCAAATGAGGATTGCATGATGTGTCATGAGGATACTGAAATGACCATGGAAAGAAATGGCAAAACAATTTCCATATTTGTACAAAATTCAATCCTCAATAAATCGGTACATCAAGATGTTGAATGTGCCATGTGCCATGAGGACGCTGCTGTCGAAGATTTTCCGCATAATGATGTTTTGAAACCTGTAAATTGTCAGGCATGCCATCCAGATGCGGAAGAACAATTTAATGGTGGAATTCATGGACAGGCATTCAATAAAGGCGCTCCTTATGCGCCTGATTGTAAGGAATGCCATGGAACCCACGAGATTCTTTCTTCTGCATTACCTGAGTCTCGAACCTATAAAATGAATATCCCAATGCTTTGTGGTAATTGCCATAAGGAAGGAGCTCCGGTTGCCAGAATGTACAACCTTACTGAGCATAACATCGTTGAAAATTATAGTCAGGGCATCCATGGTAGAGGTTTGTATGAAAGCGGGTTGTATGTTACGGCAACTTGTAATGACTGTCATGGTAACCACAACATTCTTCCTTCTAATGATCGAAGATCATCAGTATCAAAGAGCCGGGTTGCAAGTACTTGTATGAAGTGTCATATCAGGATTGAACAAACACATAAAAAAGTAATCAAAGAAGAATTATGGGAATCTCAACCAGGGGCTGTTCCTTCTTGTTCATCTTGTCATCCACCGCATAAAGTTGAATATCAAAAAACCAAAGAAACCATTTCAAATAAAACATGCTTAGATTGTCATGGTGATGAGGCTACCAAAGGAAAATCAATCATTAAACAAAATGGTGATACCATTTTATTTAGCAATGATCATCTGGCTAATTCTGTCCATTTGAAAATTCAATGTACCGAATGCCATACTGATGTTTCTTCAAAAATGCAGCGACCATGCGCAACGGTTAGTAAGGTTGACTGTTCAAATTGCCATATTGAGACATCAAATTTGTATTACGAAAGCGGTCATGGTAAAGCATATTTGGGTAAAAACCCCAATGCCCCTTCTTGTACATCGTGTCATGGAACACATCAAACCAAATCAAAGCTCGATGAAAACTCAATGACATATAGGGCTGCAATTCCTCAGCTTTGTGGCTCATGTCATGAAACTAATGGGCAGGCAAATATGATGTCAGATTTAAAAGAAGTAAGTGCATTTGCAGATTATTCTAAAAGTTCGCACGGACAAGGTTTAACCGAAAGGGGCTTATTGGTAAGTGCGGTTTGTACAGATTGTCACACCACACATTATGAACTAAAAGAATCTGATCTGCTGTCATCTGTGAACCCACAAAATGTAGCAGAAACCTGCGCTCAATGCCATAAAAGCATTTACGATGATTATGCTTCAAGTGATCATTCAATCGCACAAAATATTGGAGAAATTGTTTATCCAACCTGTTCTACATGTCATTCTGCTCACTTAGTCAGCGATATTAAGAGTGATAAGTTTATGCATGAGGTCACTTTTCAATGTGGTAGTTGCCATGAACATTTATCTGAAACATACAAAGAAACTTATCATGGTAAGGCTTATCAATTAGGTGATATGGATGCTGCACGTTGTTCTGACTGCCATGGAGCACATCATATTCTTAAAGTTGAAAATCCAAATTCGATGGTTGGGTATAAAAACATTGTAAATACCTGTCAGAAGTGTCATGAAAATGCAAACTTAGCATTTACCGGATATCTAACCCATGCTACTCACAATGATAATGACGTGTTGTATTACACCTTTTGGGGAATGACCATACTATTGGTGTCTGTATTTTCTTTCTTCGGACTTCATACCTTAATTTGGTTGCCGCGTTCTTTAAAACAAAGAAAAAGGCATAAAAAAGAAGCGGTAAAATCAGGCCCCCAAAAATACTATCGACGATTCAACGCGAAACAAAGAGGAACGCATATTTTTATCATCCTCAGTTTTATTTTATTAGCCATTACTGGTATGACTTTGAAATTTGCCCATATGGATTGGGCAGCTTATGTTGCCAGATTATTTGGCGGTGTGCGGGCTGCAGGTAATATCCATCGTTTTGCAGCGGTTATTACTTTCGGATATTTCATTTACCATTTATATAATTTATACTCACTAAAGCTTAGAGATGGAATGAGTTTTAAGGAATTTGTTTTTGGTAAAAATTCTTTGATGTTCAATAAACAAGATATTAAAGATCTTGGAGCGTCCATTAAATGGTTCATTGGAAAAGGGCCTCGACCTGAATATGGAAGATGGACTTATTGGGAAAAATTTGATTATATGGCAGTGTTCTGGGGTGTTGCCGTAATTGGTTTTTCCGGGCTTATTCTTTGGTTTCCTGAATTTTTTACCCTCTTCTTGCCAGGATGGGCAATAAATGTAGCTCAAATTATACACAGTGATGAGGCATTATTAGCAACTGGTTTTATTTTTACCATTCACTTCTTTAATACGCATTTACGACCAGAATCTTTCCCAATGGATACGGTTATTTTTACGGGCCATGTTCCTTTGGAAGAGTATAAAAAGGACCGGCCAAGAGAATATCAGGAATTAGTTGAGTCAGGTAAATTAGATAGTGTTGTGGTAGAAAAAGAAATCACAAAATCAGAATTAAGACGAATTAAATTCTTTGGATTCCTGTTTCTGGGTATTGGTACAGGAATTGTAATACTAATTATATACTCGATGATAGCAGGGGTTTATTAAAATTTATTATTAATTAAAAAAAACAGACTAATATAAAAACGATGATTATGAGAATACTAATGTTAATTTGTATGGTTGTGTTTCTAGGAAGCAGCAACCTGTCAGCTCAAGACTTTGAGTACGTGGGATCAAAAAAATGTAAAATGTGTCACAACAAGCCTGCTACCGGAGCACAATTTACTAAGTGGGAGGAAGGCCCTCATGCGAAAGCAATGGAATCATTAAGTGCCGAAGAAGCTAAAGACCCTGCTTGTATTAAATGTCACTCAACTTATGGAAGTGTTGATGAAGATTTGATTGCAACCCTAAAAGATGATGAAGGTGTTTCGTGTGAATCTTGCCATGGTCCAGGAAGCAAATATTTTCCAAATGCGATTATGAAAGATAAAGAAAAAGCGCTTGCAAAAGGGATGATTGAGCCAACTGCAGAAGTTTGTAAAACTTGTCATAACGATGAAAGCCCGCACTTTAAAGGATTTAATTTTGAGGAGTATGTGGCTAAAATTTCACATCCGAATCCAGCTAAATAAAAAATCTAAATAATAAAAAAGCTCCTTTAATTTTTAAAGGAGCTTTTTTATGTTATTATATATTGGTTTTAGAAAAGTGCTGAATGGCAATCGGCACAATTACTCACTTTCCATTCTCCATCAATATCAACAGGGTGCTTAAATTCTAAAGCTTCAAAGGTCATTGATCGTTCTAAATTATCAGGTGATCCCTGAGCTGTAATAACATGACATAAATTACAATCCTTTTCAATTGATCTTTCTTGTTTGGTTAAGTGCTTATCATCGTGGCAACGAAAACAACCATTGCTTTCCATATGGCCAATATGATTGGGATAAGCATCCCACCTCACCTTCATAAAAGGGAAAATATTCTTGGCAAATTCCTCTTGTAAAATTGTAATTGCTTGTTCAATTAGTACATGATTTGTGTCCATAAATTCTGGATAGGCATCCGAATAATATTCAGTCATCCCTTTTGCTATGGCAGCAAATGCGCTATCCTTAGTTGGATATTCTTCCACAAGCAATCCCATTGCAGTCATTTTTAGCTCTGGTATTGAGGACGAAATCAAACCTGCAGTCATGGCATTGTCAACAAACCTGGTTGGTGACAAATAATTGTGAGAAGGTCGGTTGTGACAATCCATACAATCCATGGTACGACTGGGGATTGAGTTAATTTGTTCCTCACTTAGCGGATTTTCTGTATCTTCATAAATATAGGTTTCACCGGTTTTTGTGTTGGTATATTTTACCCATGGAATTTCTTCACGGTTTTTTGAACTGGGTTTATATTCAATGGTAACATCAGGGTTAATATGCCAATGAATTCCTTCTTGTAATCCAAGTGCGCTATAACTTGGTCCGGTTTTTATTTGTAAACTGATATCCCATTCTGTATTTTGTTCATCAGCCAGGTAATGTTTTTCTAAACGGTTCTGTTGTGCGTAAAACTTTTCCGGCCAGTGGCAACGTTCGCAAGTTTCACGCGCAGGGCGCAAATTTTCTACTGGAGTTTCAATTGGTGTGGGGTATTTTTTGAAAATTACCGAATAAACCTGATACATCCCAGAAAGTTTTGAGCGAACATACCAATCAGCACCTTCTCCAACATGACATTCGGCACAGCCAACTCTGGCATGAGGAGAATTTTGATAGGCTACATATTCGGGTTCCATCACCTCATGACAAACAGTACCACAAAATTCAACAGATTCTGAATAATGAAACGCTTCATAACTCCCAATCGATGATAAGAAAAGAAAAACAGCCGATCCCGCTAAAAAAATTAAAAGGGCATTTCTGTGTTTTGGATCATTAAAATCCATTTTGGGCCATTTTAAACTTTTGAGTTCGTCATTTCTTCTTAAGGCTCTGTGGCGTTTCCACATCCCGAATGGGATCAGTAGTAATCCAAAAATTAAAAACATGGGCAGCACCATGTAAATAAAAATGCCGAGATAAGAGCCTCCTTTGTCAAACAACAATGAAATTGTGAAAAGGAAAACGATCATTGATAGTGCAATAATTGCGATAGTAGCACCTACTAATGAGGTCCAGTTATATGCTGTTTTTGGTAGTTTCATGTTGGTCTGTTTAAGTATTTTAGTAAAATTATACAATAATGATATCTGAGTTTATTAAATACGAATGATATTTGTCATGCCATTTCATGACACTTATAATGGTATTCAGGCTAATAGATACATCAATAATCTTCTTAAAAACTCGTATATTCGCCCCACTATTTTTATAACAATTCTAACGATACCAAAAAAGCTGTATGCAAACAAATAGTGAGAATACCGATCAGGTTGCTAAAAAAATTTGGGAAACACCCTGGAAATATAAAGAGAGTTTATTAATTAATCTCGCATTACTGATAACAGGTTTTGCTTTAGAATTTGTACTTTGGGAGTATAAAATTACCCTTCCTTCCTGGCCTGTTAACCTCTATATTATTATTGTATTCATAATTATTTTGGGGATTAGTTCTAAGTTTTTTAATAAAAATATAACCAATTTTTTATCAGGCATTCCTGCTGCAATTACGTCGATAAGTACAGTTATGTTTTTGGTGCTTTTAATGGGCTTAATACCTCAATACAGACAAGAGGGTTGGATACAAAACGCCGGATTGACCCATCTTAAAAATAGCTGGCCATATCTTTTTTCAGCCTTTTATTTACTCATTGTTTTAGGGCATGCCCTTTTTAGAAGAATGAATAATTTTAGTTTCAAAAATATTGGCTTCTTTTTAAATCATGCCGGATTGTGGATTTTGATAGCAACTGCTTCGCTTGGTGCAGCTGATCTTAAGAAATACGATATGAAATTGGTTTTAGATAGGGCCATTTATTTTGCTGATGACGATAACGGAGTCACTCATCAAATTCCATTTGCTATAAAATTGCTTGAGTTTGATATAGAAGAATATCCGCCTTCTTTAGGAATTATTGAAACCGCAACGTCAAAAATTGTAACCCGAAAGGGAGATAAATTATTTGAAATAATTAAAGGAACTAAATTTGGTTGGGAAGGATGGCAAATTGAAATAATAGATTATATCCCTGAGGCTAGAATTAAGGATGGAGTTTATGAGAAATCAACAACAATGGGTGCCATACCTGCCGTTAAGTTGAGAGCCATAAATAGTTCTAAAAACATTGAACAGATTGGTTGGGTCTCATCCGGAAACTTTGTTTACCAAACCCAAATGTTGCCATTAGATGAAAATTTATCTATAGCGATGACTGTACCACAACCTAAAAAATTTAGCTCACAGGTTCGAATATTTAAAACTACCCAGGAATATCAGGACGCTGAAATAATAGTAAATAAACCTGTTAGGGCGTATGGTTATAAAATTTATCAGGTTGGATATGATGAATCGATGGGTAAGTGGTCGAAAATAAGTTCAATTCAACTGGTTCGTGATCCTTGGTTGCCGGCTGTTTATGTTGGTATTTTTATGATATTGGCAGGCTCACTGTATCTGGCTTTAACTGGAAAATCAAAAACTACTAAACACTAATTTTATGACCTGGACAAGTTTCCCACTATATGTATACCTCACAACAGCCCTTTGGATAGTTGGGCTGTTGTTTATTATGTTTGTTAAATCGAAAACCTATAATTGGTTTGGGGCAGTTTTTTTGATTTTAGGTGTAGGTGGTCTGGCATGCTTTACCATTAACCTTTGGATAAATCTAGAACGACCCCCATTTCGAACACTTGGAGAAACCCGGCTGTGGTATTCCATCTTTTTATCCGTCATCGGAATCATCATTTATTACCGATGGAAAATATTCTGGATGTTGGCCTATACCCTATCTCTGGCCATTTTATTCATGTTTATTAACGTAATGAATCCCGATACTTTTGACAAAACTTTAATGCCTGCATTGCAGTCTCCATGGTTCATTCCTCACGTGGTGGTTTACATTATTGCTTACGCTTTTCTGGCAGTTTCTTCTTTAACCGGAATGAAGGGGTTGGTGTTAATGAAACGAAGATTCGATTTCCTGCCAACCTTAAAATTAGCCGATAATTTAGTTTATCTGGGTTTTGCCTTCCTAACTTTCGGATTATTGTTTGGGGCCTTGTGGGCGAAAGAAGCCTGGGGGCATTACTGGACCTGGGACCCAAAAGAAACCTGGGCGCTCCTCACCTGGTTAGTTTACCTTATTTACATGCATTTCAGACTTACAAAAAATGCGAATGTGAAAAATGCTTTGTGGATACTAACGCTTGCATTTATTGTTTTATTAATTTGTTGGTTTGGGATAAATTATTTACCGGCTGCACAAAACAGTATACACGTTTATTCTTCATAGTTATAGAAAATAAAGCGCCATAGGTATATTTTGATCATAGCTATGCCTAAAAATGGTAGTTCAGTTTCAGGTATTTCGTATATCTTTTGTAGATTTGAAATTTCCATAAAAGTATTTCCCTCATGACTACAGTTATTAAAATTACTGCATTCTTATTCTCCTTTTTGATTATTACAGGCATTGTGGCTCAAAGTAAATCAGCAAAGGAGTTTGACATAAGCATTGAAAAATTAGCACAGCAAAAAAATATTCAAAATGCATTTGATCATATTTTGCAATTAGAACCCCAAACAAGATTAGATCATATCATGCTTACAGAAATACCTGCTCCTAATCTATTAGAAGCCAAAAAAGCAGCCAAATTTGCGGAGTTACTAAAAGGAGCTGGTGCCGATAGTGTTTGGATCGATAAGGCAGGAAATACGATGGCTTTGCGTAAAGGGACAAAACGAAAAAGAGTCGTGGCCATTAATGGGCACGTAGATACGGTTTTCCCATTAGAAACAGATGTTACTGTAAAGGTAAAAGGAGATACACTTTATGCTCCGGGAATCGGAGATGATACCAGAGGCTTGATGATTTTATTAACGGTTTTACGCGTTATGGAGGCAGCAGATATTGAAACTGAATCTGATATTTTGTTTGTTGGAACTGTTGGAGAAGAAGGATTAGGAGATTTGAGGGGTTCGAAATATATTTTTAATGAATCGGGTTTACAAATTGATGCTTGGATTTCAGTAGATGGAGGTAGCATCGCAAACATTGTAAACAAGGCTTTAGGCTCAACTCGATACCGAATTATTTTTGAAGGACCTGGCGGGCATTCTTGGGGTGCATTTGGGTATGTAAATCCAATTCATGCCTTATCAGCAGCCATTAGTAATTTTGATAAAGAAGCCAATTTATTTACCCAAAAAGGACCGAAAACAAGCTATAATATTGGTCGTATTGGGGGTGGAACCAGCATCAATTCTATTCCTTATAGCGCCTGGGCAGAAGTTGATATGCGATCAGAAAGCCCGGAAAGCCTAAAAGAAATTGAGGCGATCCTATTAAATGCTACCAACAAAGCGTTAAAGGATCAAAATGCACAAAAAAGAAATGGTTCTGAACTGAAACTAAAAATGATTCCTGTAGGCAGAAGACCTTCCGGTGCAATCAGCCCCGAAGAATCTTTAATTCAGAAAGCGGTGGCAGCAGCCAGATTTCTTGGTGAGGAACCCCGATTGAGGTTTGGTTCTACAGATGCCAGTATTCCCATTTCAAAAGGTATTCCGGCCATCACCATTGGTAGAGGGGGTAAGGGTGGAGAAAACCACTCATTAAACGAGTGGTGGGTGAATATTGATGGTCATGTTGCCATTCAATACGCCTTACTTGTTTTAGTTTCGGAAGCTGGTTACTCAAAATAATTTGAAGCCTTAAGTATTCCTTTATTTTTCCGCAGCATCGCATTAATTTTCGTTAAAAGTTTTCGAAACCTTGGAGAAAATTTAGAAAATTAAATGCGGTTTTTGTAAACAACAAAAAATGCCTTGGAAAAATTGTCCTTTCTTTTGGTTCGTTTTCTTTGGACATTCAAAGAAAATGAACAGATATTTTTAGATTAATTACCTTCGCGTTATCAATCGTTAAATAAATGAGTGTCATTAAATTTAAATTGCAACTTTGTAATTGATAAAATTGGTTTTACTAATATTGTGTAAGCAAACTTCAATAAATTGAGAAAGCAATTATTAATTTTCATTCTACTTATTACAATTAACCCAATCTTTTCTCAGGTTGGAATAGGGCAATGGCGAGATCATTTACCCTATAAAAGTGGTCTTTCAGTTGCTGAAGCCGGGAGTAAAATTTATTGTGCTACACCTTACAGTTTATTTTATTATGAAAGGGCGGATAACAGCCTTGAAAAACTTTCAAAAGCAAATGGCTTATCGGATATTGGGATTAGTAAAATCAGTTTTGATAAAAACTCCGAAACTTTAATTATTGCCTACACAAATGCCAATATAGATTTGATAAAGCGCAATAAAATCATCAATATTTCTGATATCAAGCGCAAACAAATTCTGGGCAACAAAACCATTCATAATATTTTTATTCACGATGATTTAGCTTATCTCTCATGTGGCTTCGGAATTGTTGTTTTAGATTTTATCAGAGAAGAAATTAAAGACACTTATTACATTGGATCAAATGGTAGTTTTATGAATATTTACGATATAGCTGCCACTGAAACCGATTTTTTTGCAGCAACTGAATATGGTATTTATTCAGCACCAATTAATGCACCCAATCTGGCTGATTTTGCTTCATGGAATCGCATTCTTGATATTCCTGAGTCTTCTTCGGGCTTTAATTTAGTGGAGGTTTTTAATGAAAAAGTTTTTGTAAATAAGACCAACTCAGGATATAATGATGATGTTTTATACTTTAAAAACGGGGAGAATTGGCAGGTTTTTACACATGAAGATCAATCTGATATTTTTGATATCGTAGCCGATGGTGAGAAATTGTTGTTTTGCCGAAACATGGATGTGTTGGTTTACAATCAGCAATTAAATTTAGACACGAAAATCTGGTCACCCAATCAAAAAAATATTTTTCCGCGAAGTGCATTAATCGATAATCAAAATCAAATTTGGATTGCCGATAATATAAATGCACTGGTTAAAACTTCAAGCGATGGTTGGCAGGGTGAATTTATTGGATTAAATGGACCTAATCACATCGATGCTTATTCAATGAAAACTGATGGCAATGATTTGTGGGTAGCTTCCGGCGGAAGAAATTCAGTTTGGGCTCCGTTGTTTAAGCGCGAAGGCGTTTCATCATTCGTTAACGAAAGATGGCTTACCATTAATTGCACTTCAGCAGATTGCAACTTCCCTCAGCTTGAAAATATACAGGATATGTTGAGTTTAGCCATCAACTCCTTTAATAAAAAACAGATATATGTTGGAACCTGGCAAACCGGTTTGCTTGAGTTTAATGATGGGAGTTTAACAGAAATTTACAGCAACGAAAATTCTAGTTTGGGAACGTGGAATGCAGATCCCTCAAGAGTTTTAGTGAGTGATTTAGCGTTTGATAAAGCTGGAAATTTATGGGTAGCCAATTCGGGAGCAGATGATATTTTATCTGTTAAAACATTGGATGGAAACTGGTATTCATTTAATATGGGCTCAGCTCAAAGTGGTGTTGATATTGGAAATTTACTAATTGATTCTTACAATCAAAAATGGATTATTTTACGAAAGTCATATTCCTTATTGGTTTTTAACGACAATAACACGATCACAACAACTTCCGACGACGAGCTAAAAGTTTTAAACTCGAATGTAGGAACCGGAAGTATTTTTGCATCAGAAATAGTATGCATGGCTGAAGATTTAAATGGTGAAATTTGGCTTGGGACTAACGAAGGTATCGGATTAATTTATACGCCCGGAAATGTTTTTAATGGAGGAAATTATGATGTAAGAAGGATAAAAGTTGAGTGGGATAACTATGTTCAGTATTTACTCGAAACAGAACGAATAACTTGCATCGCTGTTGATGGCGCCAATCGTAAATGGGTTGGAACTGAAAATTCCGGAGTCTTTTTATTATCGGAAGATGGCACTGAACAAATTTCGCATTTCACTGCTGAAAACTTTCCTTTGCTTTCCAATAATATTTTATCAATCGCTATTAATGCAGATGGAGAAGTATTTTTTGGAACGGCGAATGGAATTATCTCTTACAGATCCGAATCTTCTGATGCATCAAAGTTAAATGGTGAAATTTATGCGTTTCCGAATCCCGTTCGAGAAGATTACGAAGGACCGATTACCATAAAAAATGTGCCTTATGAATCCATCATTAAAATTACAGACATTAGTGGAGACTTGATATTTGAAACCAGATCATTAGGTGGGCAAGCCATTTGGGACGGGAAAACATTAAACGGACAAAAACCCCAAACAGGAGTTTACTTGGTATTTGTGAGTAATCGAGATGGGTCTTCAACTTCAATAACCAAAATTATGTTTATTAACTGATAGAAAAAGGAAACCATGATTTCATCGAGCAGAGGCATTGTTTTTCATCAGTTAAAATATGCTGAAACCAGTATCATTGCTAAAATTTATACGGAGAAATTTGGCATCCAATCCTATATCATCAAAGGTGCCAGAAGAAAAAGATCAAAGGCAACAGCAGGAAATTTGCAGCACTTATCGTTGGTGGAAATTACAGCTAATCACAAGGAAAAAAGTAATATTCACCATTTGAATGAAATTAGACCGGCTTATCAATATTCCAGCATTCCTTACGATATTCGAAAAAGTTCAATTCTTTTGCTGTTAAATGAAGTGCTTTATCGTTCTATTAAAGAAGAGGAAACAAACCCTGAGTTGTTTGATTTTATCTTTAATTCGCTTCAATGGTTGGATCTTAGAGAATCAGGTTTTGCAAACTTCCATTTGGTATTTTTGTTAAAGCTTAGTAAATATTTGGGTTTTTTCCCAAAAGGAAATTATTCGGAATTCAGTACTTATTTTAACATGGAAAGCGGTTGTTTTGAAATGCAAAAACCTTTTCACGAAAATTACTTTAAGGAAAAAATTGCCAGTCAATTCAGTCAGTTATCGCTAATTTCTTTTGAAAATATGCTGGAATTAATCCTGAATAACACCTCACGAAATAACATTCTTGGAAATATCATTGATTACTACCAACTCCACATTCCCAACCTCGGTACACCAAAGTCTTTAAAGATTTTAAAAGAAGTCCTAGGCTAATTTATTGATAAGTTAATGTGCTGATTTGATAATTATTTTACAACTTAATTGTAATGGTTTGTCATCCCGGCCGAAGTGCCGGGATCTAAAAAAAATCAATTGATTCCGGAATGACAATGAGGATTAGTTTGATTTTATGTTTCAGAAATGATATCTTGTAGCCAAAAACTACAAAAACTGATTTATTACTAATTGATTTCAAAGATGAAAAAAGTAAAAAAAGAAGACATAAAACAAGAAGTTTTCGATTTATTTGATGGTTATGTACACAATATTCTCGACCGTCGTGAATTTGTAAATAAACTAACTGCCTATGCAGTAGGTGGCTTAACAGTAAGCTCAATGTTAGGTTTTTTAATGCCCAAATATGCAGAGGCCCAGCAGATAAAAATGGACGACCCACGCTTAGATTCTGAATATTTAGAATATGATTCTCCTAAGGGTGCCGGTAAAATGAGAGGTTTGCTCTGCAAGCCTGCAAGCATAGATAAAAAACTACCGGGAATTATTGTGGTGCATGAAAATCGTGGACTTAATCCTCATATTGAAGATGTTGTGCGAAGAGCTGCACTAGAGGGATTTATTGCTTTTGCACCTGATGTTCTTTATCCCTTAGGTGGTTATCCCGGGAATGATGATGATGGAAGGACCTTGCAACAACAAAGAGATCGTGAAGAAATGTCGGAAGATTTCATTGCGGCATATGAATTTTTGAAAGTGAATTCGGAATGTACTGGAAATGTTGGGGTGGTAGGTTTTTGTTTTGGAGGATCCATTTCAAACATGATGGCTGTGCGTATTCCTGATCTAAAAGCAGCAGTTCCATTTTATGGCGGGCAACCAGCCATTGAAGATGTTCCTAAAATTAAAGCACCCCTTATGTTGCATTATGCTGAACTCGATAAAAGGGTAAATGAGGGTTGGCCTGCGTACGAAGAAGCCTTAAAAGAACACAAGAAGGAATATACGGCTTACATGTATCCAGATGTAAATCATGGGTTTCATAATGATACCACTCCGCGTTACGACAAAAAAGCAGCCACCCTGGCATGGCAACGTACCATTGATTTTTTCAAAGAAAAGCTATTATAGGTTAGGTTCTTAATCAGGATGATAAAAAATACTTTTGTAAATCGAATTTTCGGTCTTCAAACTTTTCATTTAGAATTTTAAATTTTTTGATTCTGTCAATTCTAAACGATCGGTATTCTTCACGTAAATGACACCAGGCTATCAAAATCCATTTATTGTCGGTTGAATAAAGCGCACAAGGCTCAATTTTTCGAAATGAATCTTCGAAATCATTAGGTTTGCGATAATTAATTTCAGTATAGTTCAAGTTGGTGATGGCCAATTGAATTTCTGATAAAGCCGTACTCTCAGCTTTAACTATGCTTTTGTCGAAAACAAAAATATTACTATCCAGTCTTTCACTTTTTTCTTGAATTGCAGTTCGAAAAACCGACTTAATTTTCGTCATGGCCTCTTCAAAGTTTTTGGCTAAAGAAGAGTCGTTTGTTTGTTTAACCAAATGTTGAGCGGTGATTAATGCATTGGCTTGTTTTTCGGTAAACTGAACGGGAGGTACTGTATAGCCATCCATCAACGAATAACCTCTGCCTTCAATGGTAACAACAGGAATTCCTGATTCTTCTAACTTTCGGATATCGCGGTAAATGGTTCTGACACTCACCTCATATTTTTCCGACAATTCGGTAGCCGTTAAAATCCGTTTTGATTTTAAAAGTGTTAAAATAGATATGAGTCGTGAGAGTTGTGCCATGGTAAAACAAAGATAGTGAACCGAATCGATTCACTATCTGTTTTTGGATTAAGTAAGAAATTAACCCATCGAATGAAAGGCTACTTTGTTTCCTTCAGTATCCATAAATTGAGCAATAAAACCGTTTTCACCGATAGGAGTTTTTGGCATTAAAACTTTGCCACCAGCTGCTTCAACTCTTGATAGGGGGGCGGCTAAATCATCACCACCGTTCAAATAAACCGTACTTCCATCTGCTGATGGTTTTAAACCTTCCATTTCAACAATGGCACCACCTACTCCTTGTTCCATAACGCTAGGAAAAAATCCATATTTCATGTTGGTCATCTCAGGGGTTTTGGGCATGTCCATTAATTCTGCGCCTAAAACAGTACCGTAAAATTTTTTGGCTCTCTCGTAATTTGCTACCGGAATTTCGAACCAGTTAATTGCATTTGTCATAATTTGTAATTTTTTAATTGTTTAACGTAGCGCAAATATAATTGGCCGTGGTGTCAGAAGATGTCAGGGGTAATTTTTAATTTGAAAATTAATTAACCTGCCTGCCGCAGGTAGGTTTGATGATTTGGAAAAGAATGGGGATTCACATTTATTTTTTAATTAGTTTTTGGATGTCTTTTTCTATTTGATCTGAAAATCCGTGATATTCTTTTTGAATTATTCCCTTCTCGTCAACTAAAAAATATCTTGGCCAACTGTTAACACTAAATATTTTCTCTAATTCTTTATTCCCTATGAGGTTTAAAAAAGTAGTTCCTTTTTTCTTAACTAAATTTATAGCATTTTCCTCATCTTCTGAAACTATTCCGATAACATTCAGGTTAGTAGAAAACTTATTTTTTAATTCTTCAACTTTAGGAAAAGAAGCAATACAGGCTCCGCACCATACTTCCCAAAAGTCAATTAATGTTAATTTATCGGTTTTTATTTCCACTGTTTCATTTTCATCCATTAAGTTTTTTAAGGTAACTTGTGGTAAAGGTTGATTCAAAAGTTTATTGGGTATTGGTTCTTTATCTTTTATGAGTTCAAATTCATTTAGATCACTAATGTATGCTGTTATCGTTTTGTCAACTTCTTCATTGATTTTTAGATTCTCGAAAACGTAAACTGTAGTTTGCTTGTCTCCGAAATCTGGTTGTTGTGATACTGTTACTTTTTTTGGTAAAAAGGTTATTTTACTTAACTCTAGAGTTTTCTCTTGTTTGATTATATTATATTTTGAGTTGTCTTCAAAAGTGTAATTTATAATGTAACTATCCTCATTTTCGGTTACTTCAGCATATTTGTATTCAGTATCTAATTTGAAGAAATCCTTATAAATCATTTGTCCACCTGGTCTGCCTAAAAAATGTAGACTACCTTTTTCTTGTTTGTAATTTTTTTCCTCATTAGAAATATGAAATCCAATTCCCTTTCTGTAGATGGCAGATTTATTAATATCATTTCTTAAGCCATAAAATGAAAATCCAAAAATGGTGTCTGTTTGTTCCTTTTCAATTACTGCAAACCCTTCATTGTCCCATACAGTCCCATCAGGAAATGTTATGATATTCTCAACGTTGTATTGAACTTTGTCAATATTTTTAATATTTTCATTAAACTTTTGTGATATATATTCAATATCGATTTTCTGCTCATTTTTGCAGCTTGTCAATAAAAATAACACGGATAAATAGATTAAAATTTTTCTCATTGTATGTTTTTTTAAATGTTGCTTAACTATAAATTATGAATATTTTGACCACACCAAGACGATTATTCTGAATAAGCTGATTTAATTATTATTTTTCGGTTTTGATAAATTACGGTGTCGCCTACTAATGCCATGCCTACAAAGGACCGATTCAGAAAAATTTTGCTTTTATACTCTTGTATTAAAGCTCCTTTTAGAAAATGGTAGGTAGTATCATTAATTCTTGAACTCATTTCTATTTCATCTTTCGGGTATTTGTAATTTATTCCGTAAACATTAAATTTTACAAATTTAGCATAGGTCGATTTAATGATTACCTCTCGATTTCTATAAATTATGGTATCACCTATTAATGCCTTTCCTACAAAGAATCCATTCAGAAAGATTTTATTTTTATACTCTTGTACTAAATCTTTTTTTAGATAATGGTAGGCCGTATCTTTAACTCTTGAACTCATTTTCATTTCACCCTCCTGGAATTTGTAATTTAATCCATGACTATTAAATTCAAGAAATTCACAATATGGCGACTTAATGATTACTTTTCGATTTTTATAAATTACGGTATCACCTGCAAATGCTTTGCCTACAAAAGATCGATTCAGAAAAATATTGTTTTTAGATGTTTGTATTAAATCTTTTTTTAGAAAATAGTAGAGAGTATCATTAATTTCTCCGCTCCATCCTAGTTCACCTTTCGGGAATCTGTAATTAATTTCGCCACCATAAATTTTCAGAAATTTAGGAGAATTAGCGACCTCTACTTTTGGGATTTCTACCTTTTGAGTCTTTACTTGTAGAGTACTAAAGTTATTTGTTATGGAAAGTATTCCAAGAATTATTAGGCAAGCTATCGCGGATAAAATGCTTAATTTTTTCATGGTGTTTGTTTTTAGGTTAAATAAATCTTTCAAGTGCCATAAAAGGCTTGAATACCATTTCGTGTTTGAATGGTGATTTATTTTAGCATCCTCGCGCGTGTAATTTGATGCATCAAAAAAATCAATTTCCAGAATTTCGGAGAGGGCTCTAGTCGTAAAAGCTCTTGGCTTAACTACACCAGATTCTATTCGCTGAATCGTCCGCAATGAAACTTTACACTTCTTTGCAAGTTCATCTTGAGTAAGTCCTTTAGCGTTTCTGATTTCAGTAAGCTTTTTCCCAAATGCTGTTTGTTCCATTCAAATTGAAATTAAGGCAAGATTATATTTAAATAAAAACTGTCCAAATATTTTGATTGTATTTTATATGACATTTATACGACACAATAAAAAATGGGGAGTTGAAATTCTTTTTTAATTCTAATCGGGAAGGAAGAATTTCAAGGATAAATATAGGAAAAAGTTTAATGTGTAAGGGGTGCTGCGACTTAATGTGTTTGTGTTTTTGCAAAAGCCGGCCTGCTTGTCGCAGACAGGAATGACATTTTTTGTTTTTAACTTAACAACTGAATGACTAGGGATGACTAAATGAATGACAATTGTATTTTAATTCTTAATATTAAAATGATGGATAATCTTTTCTCATAACTCAATAGCCAATCTTTTTTCTGGGCTCGTATTTTTTTTTGAAGGGCATCAATTTTACCGAGCAGGAATTTGAAAACTTCATCAATTTTATTGTCCAGCCTTTTAATGTCTGACTTTAGATCTTTACTCTCTAGAATTAGGGTTCTGTACTGGGAGAATGCCCTCATAATTTCAATATTAATTTGAATGGCCACATCCGAGTTTAAAATTGATGAAAGCATCGAAACACCATGTTCGGTAAATGCCATGGGAGTATATCTGGTACCTCCTCTTTTTGAGGTCACAATTTGTGACCTCAAAATTTTATACTCTTCAGTGTTAAGCTCAAACATGAAATCTGTTGGGAAACGTTTGATATTTCTACGAACTGCTTGTTTTAAACCCTTTGTCTGGATATTGTATAAAGCTGCTAGATCGTAGTCCATCATTACTTTCACACCTCTAAATTCATAAATGAGTGATTCGAAATTTGTTTTTACTAATTCGTTTTTCATCTGCATATAATTTTGTTTAAGGTCACAATTTGTGACCTTAAACTCTATTTTACTTTAATACAGATTTGGGTGTTTTGTCGCTTGTGATAAGTCGGTTGTTGTTTCAAAAAGATTCCGGCATTTTGCTTTGCAAAAGCCGGCCTGCTTGTCGCAGACAGGAATGACATTTTCGGAATGGTAACAGGATTACGATAAAAATAAAACAATTGATTGTCACCGGAATTACAACTGAATGACTACGAATGTCCACTGAATTACAACGGTATTACTATGTATTTCTATTGTATTACAATCGTATCTCTACTTTATCTCCATCCCAAAAACCTCAGTAAAATAATGCTTAATTTTTTGCTGAACATCTGGCATCTTTAATTCATTACCCAGCTCTTTGGCCATGGATGTAACGCCTTTATCGGTAAATCCGCAAGGATTGATAAGATCGTAATATTTTAAATCGGTATTTACGTTAAAAGCAAAACCATGCATGGTTATATGTCGACTGGCTTTAACACCAATGGCACAAATTTTTCTAGTACTTAGCTTGTCAGTATCAAGCCAAACACCGGTAGCTCCATCCAATCGTTCGCTTTTGATGTTATAATCAGCAAGGGTTCTTATGATTACTTCTTCCATCGAATGGATGTATTCTTTAACTCCCAATTTAAATTGCTCAAGATCGAGTATGGGATAACCCACAATTTGCCCCGGACCATGAAAGGTAATGTCCCCTCCCCTGTTAATTTTGAAATATTGAATTCTCTTTTGGTCCAATAAATTTTGGGTGATCAGTAAATTTGAATCCTGCCCGCTTTTACCAAGTGTAAATACGGGAGGATGTTCACATAACAATAAATGATTTTCAGGAATATTTTGCTCACGCTTTTGTTGAAGTTTCAGTGCAAATAATTCTTCCTGATAATCCCAGGCTTTTTTATAATCAATATTCCCTAAGTTTTTATAAATCGTTTTTATCATCTGTGTTATTTTTTTCAGATCATGTATTGGCTTTGAATTGAAAGCCTCATCATTATTATTCTACTAACTACTGAATTCTATCTTCCTCAATGAACATGTTTTTCAGCATGATAGGAAGAGCGGACCAATGGACTACTTTCTACGTGTTTAAATCCTTTTTCTAAGCCAATGTTCTTGTACATCTCAAAAGTATCGGGATGAACATATTCCAATACGGGCAAATGTTTTGTTGTTGGTTGTAAATATTGCCCAATGGTGAAAACCTGACAACCCACATCCAATAAATCATCCATGCATTGTAAAACCTCTTCTTCAGTTTCGCCAATGCCCACCATAATTCCTGATTTTGAAACCAGGCCAGAATCAGAAATTTGACGAATCACATCCAGGCTTCTGAAATAATTAGCCACGCTTCTAATTTCAGGGGTAAGTCTTTCAACCGTTTCCAGATTATGAGAAATCACTTCCGGAGCGGCATCAATGACCTGTTGAATCAATTCTTTCTTTCCTTGAAAATCGGGGATTAAAGTTTCCTGGGTGGTATTTGGCGAAGTCTTTTTAATCTCCTGTATGGTTTCTGCCCAGATTCCGGCACCTCCATCTTCCAAATCGTCCCGATCAACAGAAGTTAAAACCACATGTTTTAATTTCATCAGTTTTACAGATTCGGCTACTCTTTTAGGCTCATCGCAATCAACTGTTTCTGGCTTTCCGGTTTTTACGGCACAAAATTTACACGATCGTGTACAAATATCTCCTAAAATCATCAGAGTTGCAGTTCCCAATCCCCAGCATTCATTCATGTTTGGGCAATTCCCACTGGTACAAATGGTATGAAGTTTATTTTTCTCTACAATTTCTCTTACTCCCAGGTAAGATTTTCCTGTTGGAATTTGGGTTTTTAACCAATCCGGCTTCGTTCTTTTTCTTTGTTCTTCTGTTTTCATTCTATCAAAAAATATACTGCAAAATTAGCTAAAAAAGGAGTACTTAAAATTTGGAATGCCTAGAGTGACTAAATTTTTTTAATAATTTTACTTTAGGCATTTTAGGCACTTAAAACTCAAGGCATTTCCTTACTATGAAAATCAAATAAATTAAGGTCTCGGGCAATCAAATTTTTATAAAAAACAATTAAGGTACTTTCTTATCTTTGCAAAAATTTTATAGAACATGAGCAAAGAATTGAGTGAACAGGAAATATTGAGAAGAAATTCGCTAAAAGAATTAATCAAATTAGGAATTGATCCTTATCCGGCCGAACAATATAAATCGAATGCAACGATTACTGAGATATTAAAGAATTTTCCAGCAGATCATTCTTTGTATCAGGAAGTACAAATTAGTGGTCGGATTATGAGTCGCCGGATAATGGGTGCTGCTTCTTTTGTTGAACTTCAGGATTCC
Source organism: Bacteroidales bacterium (assembly GCA_963675215.1). Lineage (GTDB taxonomy): Bacteria > Bacteroidota > Bacteroidia > Bacteroidales. The sequence goes on along the minus strand of OY775914.1, from coordinate 647,853 downwards.
ACTTCGCGTATTCAATTATATTTTAAACGTGATGATATTTGTCCGGATGAAGATAAGACGCTTTATAATATTGTTTTTAAAAGATTGCTCGATATTGGTGACATCATTGGTGTAAAAGGATATGTGTTCATTACCCAAATGGGTGAAATTACCATTCATGTTAAAGAATACAAGCTTTTGAGTAAGGCGCTGAAACCACTTCCTGTTGTTAAGGAAAAAGATGGTAAAACTTATGATGCTTTTACAGATCCGGAGCAGCGCTTTCGTCAGCGATATTTAGATTTGATTGTAAATCCAGAAGTAAAAACTATTTTTGAGAAACGATCCGCGTTGATGAATACCATGCGCAATTTCTTAAATGAAAAAGGATATCTGGAAGTTGAAACTCCGATTCTTCAACCATTATATGGAGGGGCGGCAGCTCGTCCTTTTAAAACGCATCATAATTCTTTGGACATGACACTCTACTTGAGAATTGCCAATGAATTGTATTTAAAACGATTGATTGTTGGTGGTTTTGATGGTGTTTATGAATTCTCAAAAGACTTCCGAAACGAAGGAATGGATCGATTTCATAACCCTGAATTTACACAGATAGAATTATACGTAGCCTATAAGGATTACGAATGGATGATGAATTTGGCTGAGGAAATGATTGAAAAAATTGCCTTAAATCTTCATGGAACGACTAAGGTTCAGGTAGGTAAAAACATCATTGATTTTAAACGTCCCTGGAAGCGATTTACCATGTTTGAGGCGATTGAGCATTTTACCGGAATTGATATTTCGGAAATGAATGAAACGCAATTACTTGAAACTGCATCAAAACTCAAAGTTCCAACCGATCCAAGTATGGGCAAAGGAAAATTAATCGATGAAATATTTGGTGAATGTTGTGAAGCCCAATTAATTCAACCAACTTTTATCACTGATTACCCGGTTGAAATGTCACCACTGGCTAAAAAACACAGAAAAACTGCAGGCTTGGTTGAACGATTTGAGGCCGTTTGTAATGGTAAAGAATTGTGTAATGCCTTCTCAGAATTGAATGATCCTATCGATCAAAGAGAGCGATTTGAAGCTCAGCTTGAACTTGGGAAAAGAGGGGATGATGAGAGTATGGTACTGGATGAAGATTTTTTAAATGCGCTTGAATATGGAATGCCTCCAACTGCCGGAATAGGAATTGGCATTGATCGTTTATCGATGATTATGACCAATTCTAACTCCATTCAGGATGTATTGTTTTTCCCTCAAATGCGACCAGAAAAAAAAGTAGCAGTTTCAAGCGATGCTGATTTTATAAATTTGGGAATTCCAGCAGTTTGGGTTCCTGCTATTCGTAAAGCTGGATATAATACAGTGGCAGATTTCAAAAAAGCGAATGCCAATAAATTAATGAATGACTTAGGTGGGCTCAGAAAAAAGATGAAGTTGGAGGTGCCAGGATTAAAAGTGGAAGATATAGAATCCTGGATGAAAGGTGAATGATTTTCGGGTTTTGTAAAAGTTATTTTTGATAGGGTATTTGCTTCTCAAAACCTCCTTATTTCATAACAATTTAATTTAGAATCTTTTCTGTTTAAGAAACTTTAAGAAAATGAAATTTTCATTTTTTGTCAGTTTTTATATATTTGCAGGCTAATCATAAATTAATCACTGAAAAACGACGAATAATATGAACAAAGTTAAACTTACTTTAAGCATAGCATTTTTAAGCATTACAACACTTATTTTTGCTCAAACCATGAATGAAGCTGGTGAAGCTTTCAACGCTGGTATTGCTGCACTCAAAGCTAAAAACTACGCCAAAGCCATAGAAGAATACAACAACTGTATTGACCTTTGCGAAAAAATTGGAGACGAAGCTGCTGACATGAAAATGCAAGCCGAATCTCAAATTCCGACGGCTTATTATAATTTAGCCGGATCTTTATACAGAGGCAAAAAGCTAGATGAAGCAATCAGTGCATATACCAAAGCTGCTGAGCATGCAACTAATTTAAATAAAGCAGACTTAGCCGAAAAAGCTAAAAATAACATGGCAAAAGTTTATTATTCGAAAGGTACTGCTCAATACAAGGCAGATGATTTTAATAATGCCCTTGCTTCTTTTGATAAAGGAATAGAAGCTGATCCAAGCTATTTTAAAACTTATTATGGAAAAGGATTGGTTTATAACAAACAAGAAAACACCGAAGCTTTTAAAGCTGCAATGGATAAAGCGATTGAATTAGGCCCAGCAACAGATAAAACGGTAAAAGCTGCTAAAACAACTGTTTTTAGAAGTTTTAGAACTGACGCAGGTAAAGCACTCCAAGCAGGAGATTTTAAAAACTCAATCGAAAATATTGATATAGCGCTAAATTATGAAAGTGGAGATGCTCAAATATTTTACTTTGGAACCATTGCTTATAATGGATTATCAAATTGGAATAAAGCGATTGAATACGGAAATAAAGCAATAGAACTTGAAAAGAAAAGTAAATCAAATATTTATTTTGAGTTGGGGAAAGCTTACGAAGGAACTTCAAACAAAGCAGAAGCATGCAAAGCATACAAACAAGTATCTGATGGCCCGAATAAAGCCGCAGCCGAGCATAAAGTTAAAACAGAATTAAAATGTAATTAACCACCATTTTGGTTAAACATAATATTGGAGGAACGAAAGTTCCTCCTTTTTTTATGCAGTTTTGTAGAATTATCCAGAAATTTGAAGCTGATATTTCAAATTTTAATAGCTTTACAAAAGAGAAAGTTTAAATTTTAAGCTAAAAAGATGGAAAAGCTTCAACCAAACGAACGAGCTATTGTTATGATTGTTACCATTATTGTAACAATTATTTTATCGCTTGTTGTATTGTAATGAACTGACAAATGTTGATTTTTCGACTTTTTTATTCCTAAATTTTTATCATGCCTGACATAAATCTTTCAGACCAGAAATTGAATATACTAGTTGCAGAAGATAATCTCATTAATCAAAAGGTTGCGATGATGAATTTAAGGCAACTGGGTCATGATGTTGAAATTGCTATTAATGGAAGGATGGCTGTAGAGATGTACAAAACAGGTAATTATGATGTGATTTTAATGGATTTGCAGATGCCTGTATTAGATGGAATTAATGCTACCATTGAGATAAGAGCTCTTGAACGCGAAAATAATGTTAAAGAACCCATAAAAATAATAGCCATAACGGCAAATGCTTTAACTGAGGATAAAAACCGATGTTTTGAAGTAGGGATGAATCACTTTATGACAAAACCATTTCGGGCAGAAGATTTAATAAATGCATTAAAGTAAACCCTTAAATCCCCTCACCTGCTTTTGTAATTTGTTACCTATTTTTTCTATTTGTTATTTTCTATCTTTGTTGTTACTTTTAAAAAAAATACAAATATGAATTTACTCATACTTTTGGGCATGGTTGGTCCTTGGCAAATTGTCATCATTTTTGTAATAGTACTATTACTTTTTGGCGGGAAAAAAATTCCGGAATTAATGAAAGGTGTTGGGCGTGGCATCAAAGAATTTAAAGAAGGAATAAATCCTGATGAGGAAAAAGAAGATCAAGAGAAGACCAAAAAAGATTAAAACTTCAACATAACAGACTAATATTTCAAGCTGAATCCGCCTTCGTTTATCCCATGCGCTTTTTATCTTAATTGATAAAATTTGCCAATCCAATTTTTTTAGGGTCTATTGCTTTTTAGTCATCATGTTATTAGCCACAAAAATAATTTGTTGCCGGATGTATTTATCATGGAATTTGTTTTTTGTAGTTTAATAAAGAGAAAAATTAATTTTAATGTATTTTTAGCATGATATTTGCTTATTTATTGAATTCTGAAAAAATATGAGACTCCCTAATCTAAATAACTCGATTTTCACGATAGCGCTGCTGCTATTTTTATTGTTCCCAAACTTTAAGGCTTTTGCTCAATCAATTGATTCAATAAAAATCGAACTTGAAACGGATGAGCTTAATCATGACTCGCCCATCTTAACCATTTTTGATAGCTTGGTTAATATAAAATATTTTACCAAAAATTTTTTAAATGGTGATTCAACCGATTTAAATGTATATGATTTTGCACCTGATTACGTGCCTACTTATTCCGACTCGATTTATGAAGCCAGGATACAATATTTAAATGCGCAAACACCCATTGAACTCACATTTAATAAAAATGTAAAAAATTATATTAAACTGTATGGGGAGCGAAAAAGAGATTTAACTCAGCGCCTATTGGGGCTTGCAAAAATATATTTCCCTTATTTTGAAGAACAACTGGATCGTTTCAATTTGCCTCTGGAATTGAAGTATTTAGCCATTGTTGAATCTGCCTTAATACCAAATGCCGGATCGAGAGTTGGGGCAAAAGGCTTATGGCAATTTATGTACGGAACCGGGAAAGTTTATGGACTTAAAGTAAGTTCTTATGTTGATGACAGGTTTGATCCAATGAAATCAACCATTGCTGCATGCGAGCACATGGTAGATTTGTATGATATTTATGAAGATTGGTCTTTGGTAATGGCCGCTTATAATTCAGGAGGAGGAAATGTTAATCGTGCCATCCGAAGAGCAGGAGGGGTTAGAAATTACTGGGCCATTTGGCCTTTTTTACCCAGAGAAACAAGGGGTTACGTACCAGCCTTTATTGCCGTTAATTATATCATGAATTTTTCAGCAGAGCATAATTTGTATCCGATTGACCCGGGAATACTGTATCAGGGAATCGATACAGTTACGGTTAATGATGTATTGTCGTTTGATCAGATTTCTGAGTTTTTAAATATTCCAATGGATGACATTCAGTTTCTTAATCCACAATACAAATTAGGAGTTATACCAATAGCTGATGACGAAAAATATATTCTTAGGCTTCCTAAAGATTATATTGCAGATTATCTAAATAACGAGGACTCGCTCTATAATTTTAAATCTAAAAAAGGAATTGAGCGAGAAAAGTTAATGGCTCAAATTCAAAAAGTAAAAGATAGAAGTATTCATATCGTGCGTAGCGGAGAGAACCTTGGTTATATTGCAAAGCAATATCGTTGTTATGTAAGCCAATTAAAACAATGGAATAATTTACGAAGCAATACCATTTTCCCCGGACAAAAATTAATTGTTTATGCAAGTGGAGCAGTAATTGCAAGCAACAATAACCCTGTTAAAAGATCAAATGAACAATCCGTTCATAGGGTTCGCTCAGGAGAAAATTTGGGTTTAATCGCGAAAAAATATAAGTGTAGCATTACTGATTTAAAAGAATGGAATAACCTGAGAAGCTCAACCATTCATCCAAATCAAAACCTTATTGTATATAAACCTGAAGTTGGCACGACCATTGCAGCAAATACTACCGGAAAATACATCTATCATACCATAAAATCAGGAGATACTTTATGGGATATAGCAAAAATGTATGATGGTGTTACCGTAGATAAAATCAAGTCACTCAATGACATTAAAAATACAAGACGTTTAGAACCGGGGAAGAAGCTAAAAATTGCAGTGATAGGTTAATATGAACGAAATAATCATCAAAAGGAATAACATGAAACGAAAAACCTTTTTAGCCATATTGATAATATTTGCAGGCTCTTTTTTATTTCAATCCTGCAATACAAAAAAGAGTGGGCTTCCGCATTCAACAGGCAAAACACTAGAAATTTTAGTTGTTACCAATAATAAGGCTCAGTGGAACGGAGCAGTTGGGGAATCCATAAAAACATTTTTCGGACAAGAACAACTCGGTCTTCCTCAATCAGAACCCCAATTTTCATTGTTTAATTTACCTGAAGAGTCGTTTATCAGAATGTATCAACCCAATCGTGATATTCTTATTATCAACATTAGTGATAAGGTAATAAAAGCTCAGATTGAAAATAAAAAAGATTTATGGGCCAGCCCGCAACGGGTAATAAAAATATCAGCGCCTGATAATGATGCATTCTTTAAGATATTCGAAGAAAATAAAGTAGGAATCATGGAATTATTTAATCAGGTTGAGAGAGAAAGAATGATCCGTGCATTTCAAAGTGCTGAAAATATAAAAGTAAAAAATGCACTCCTGGAAAAATTTAATTTTAGCCTGGTTGTTCCAAGTGCGTATAAAATTGCTGTCCAGGATAGTAATTTTATGTGGATAAGAAAAGAGAGCCTTAAAGATAGCCAGGGTTTAATAATCTATTCATATCCATATACTCATACGAATTCATTTGATAAAAATATAATTATTAATGTACGTAATCAGATGACAAGGCGCTATATTCCCGGACCATCGGATGGCTCGTATATGAAAGTAGCAGATGAATACATCATCCCTACAACAAAAGAAATTAATTTTAACGAAATATTTGCAATTGAAACCAGAGGGCTTTGGGAAACAGAAGGAGATTATATGGGAGGCCCATTTTTAAGCTATACCCTGGTTGATGAAACAAATAACAGAGTGATTACACTCGACTCATATGTATATGCACCAAGCCAAGAAAAAAGAGATTTGTTAAAACAACTGGAAGCAATCTTATATTCTTTTAAAATGAAAGAATAATGACTTTGTTTTCGTAATAAGATTAATAAATATTTTTTATCGATCTTATCTTTCAAATCCTTATATTTAACTAATGTTATTGCACTATTAATACTTAATTGTAACTAGTAGTTGGTAAAATATATCTGTTATAGTCATGTTTCGTAAAATAACTCGGCAAGGTTCATTATTAAATCCTTTTATTCAGGCATTGCCATTTGCGATTATTGCGATATTTTTTCTGCCTGATATATTCAACAAATACAAAGTAGAAATTATACAAAGCAACAGTTCGCCTGATAGGTTTGTTCAGAAATATATAGATATTGACGGTGATGCTTTAAACGAAAAAGTTGTTTTACATTATGGAACAGAATATATGCGCTCAAATTCAAACATCTCTGTTTTTAGTCTCAATGATGTTCCTTTATTTGAAATTGCGCTTGACCATCCATGGATTGGTATGCAAAATCTTTTTTATGCAGATCTCAATAAGGATGATAAAAATGAAATATTTGTATTCACTAAATCAAAGGATGCGATTTCCATAAATCAATTCCAATACCATTCTGACGATTCACTTAAATGTACCCAAATACAAGTTGAAAATACAGACCTCATGAATGATGGCTACAATATTTCGATAAGCCATATTGGGAATTCGGATGTTAACGAAGACGGTAATGAAGAGTTTGTTTTTCTGTTAATGTCAGCATTGAATAAAAAAATAAGAGGTGTTTATGCCTGGGACCTTATAAATAATACAATGATCAGATCTCCTGAATTTGGCATTTCATTAGTTGTTTCGCAACATTATATGTGTGACATTGATCAAGACGGATACAATGAAATTGTACTAAGCACAAGTTCAAATACCCTTTTGGGAAGCCATTTAAGGTCAAACAATAATTTACCCTATCCTGACACAGCCAGCTATGTATTGGTATTAGATCATGATTTATCGCTATTGTTCGACCCCATTCCTGTTAGGTGCCGATCATTATACTCCCTGCCTCTTCTTACAGAAAATGGATTGAAAATTGCTTCTCTGATTGGAATTGAGAACGGAGAAAGAATTATTCAACAGATTAACCTTTATAATATTGATGGCAGTTTATTCAAGAGTAAGGAGATCAATTTTGGTTTGGTTTCTGGTCTTGATTGGATTTTTACAAAAAGCAGTGAAATTGGTGATGAGTTTTTTATTGCACATACCGAAGGTTTGATTGAGTGTTTTAATTCTGATCTGGAAAGAATAGATTATTGGGAAATTGAACCTCTTGAAGGTTATCCGATTAAACCAATCGATTTAGATAACGATGGTAACAATGAATTCATATTTAAGAAAGTTGCCAATTCAATTTACGCACAAAATTTTATTATAACCCAGAACGATCTTAATTTTCCGGTAAATGTGAATATGGAGGGTAAATTAGAAGGAGTCTCATTAACCCATAAGGATATAATTAATCATAAAGGAATCTTTTTATTTCAGTTAAGTAATCAGGATTCCTACTTATTCAAATTCGATAAAAATTCATATCATAAAGTTAAATATATCATATGGGGGTTGATTTATACCATCCTTGTTATATTTATAGCTTTGGTACAATGGGCACAACGTATAAAAACACAAAACAAAACCAATAAAGAAAAAGAATTGGCAAAATTTCAGTTGATGGCTATAAAAAATCAAGTCGATCCGCATTTTACACTAAACACGCTAAATGCCATTAGCTCGCTTTACGGAAAGGGTGAAAATCAAGAAGCATATAAATACATGACAAAACTGTCGCGTTTGATGTTGTTGGTTTTAAATGAGTCAGATCAGATTAGTTCTACCTTAAAGGCCGAAATTGAAATGATCAAAAATTATATTGAACTACAACTTATCAGATTCAATGATTGTTTTAATTACACGATAAACTGGGATGAAGAAAAATTAGGAGATAGAGAGGTTCCCCGCATGCTTATCCATACCTTTACTGAAAATGCGATAAAACATGGCTTAAGAACAAAAACCAAAGGAGGGCTTTTATCCATTAGCATTCGAGAAAAAAACAAGCATTTATTTATTGTTATAGAGGATAATGGAATTGGTCGTAAAGCAGCTGCAATGGATAAATCATTAAGCAGTGGAAAAGGTGTTGGAATTTCCAATAGTATTTGCCAACTTTATCATCAATTAAGAAATGTAAAAGTTAATTATACTATAACTGATCTTTTTAAAATTGACAAATCAACAAATAAGGAAGTGCCAGCGGGTACAAGGGTTACAATAACAGTGCATCCAAAACTTTTTAAAATATAGGATGACAATTAAAATATTAGCATTGAAATCATTATTACATTGACCAATTAATATGCAATTATTATGAAAGAGATAGAAAAAATAAGAACTATTGTTATTGACGATGAGCCTGCATCGCTTGAAAGAATGGAATATGTTTTATCCATGTTTCAGGAAATCGAGGTTATTCATTATACAATGGATCCTGTTAAAGCTGTTCAACTAATTATTGACGAGAAACCCGAATTGGTATTTATTGATGTTGAAATGCCCGTAAAAAATGGCTTTACTGTTCTGAGTGAAGTTCATGAAGCTGGCTATTTCCCAGGATTTATTTTTATAACAGCTTATGATCAGTACGCGATTAAGGCAATAAAACAAGAAGCACTCGATTATCTCTTGAAACCAATAGATATAGAAGAATTAAAGGTTGCCATAGACCATTACCAAACAAGACATTCTTATGTAAAATCGATTAATTTAAATGAAAACCCCATTTGTGCTAATTTAAGTGATAGAGAAAAAGAAGTATTGATATTGGCAATGAAAGGGCAAACAAGTCGCGAAATTGCAAGCCACTTATTTATAAGTAAAGCAACCATTGATTCTCACCGTCAGAATATATTACTCAAAACGGATTCTAAGAATTTTTCCGAATTAAGTTTTAAAATAGTAGGAATTGACTTCAAAAAACAATGAATTTAATTGTGACATTCTTAAAATGCTACTACAATCATTATTTGTAAGGGTCATATTTAGTGATATATAAGGTCTCTCAAGTATAGGATAGTTCCTAATTTTCCGATCAAATCTTAATAAATACTTAATTATACTTGAAGTTGTAATATTAGGTGACCCATAATCAGTTCTTAATAAGGGTTTTCCGTGTATAATTAAGTGCTTTTTTATGTGATATATTTTTTATAAATTTACATGTATAAAATCAATTATTAACTAAAACTTAATGCCTATGTAGAAAAGACCTCTCGAATAATTCAATTACTTAAGTTTAAGGATTGAATTTATATTGGGAACACTCTAAAAAAGTTTAACTACGAAACCTTTTAATTAATAAAAATTTATATTTATGAAACGAATTACGATAATTGTATTATTTCTATTCTTAGGAATGCATTTTGCATTTGCTCAGGGTAGGGTTGTTACTGGTACAGTTACCAGTGCAACAGATGGTTCTACAATACCTGGGGTACAGGTCGTTGTTAAAGGAACATCAATCGGTGTTACAACCGATATGAATGGCGTTTATAGTTTAAACGTCCCAGAATCCGGAACTATTTTAGAATTTAGTTTTGTTGGATTGGTAAAACAAGAAATTGAAATTTCTGGCCGTTCAACCATTAATGTGGTTATGGCAGAAGATTTATATCTTCTGGGCGAGATAATTGTTACTGGTTATGCCTCTCACAGAAAAAGCGATATTACTGGTTCTGCGGTTCAGGTAGACGGTGAAGAATTAGCCAGTATGCCTGTTGTTAGTGTTGAACAAGCACTACAAGGAAGAGTAGCTGGTGTAAACATAAGCAGTTCTTCAGGTACTCCTGGTTCTGTTTCTGATGTGCGTATACGTGGTAGAAGTTCTATTACTGCCGGTAACGACCCTTTGTATGTAATTGATGGGGTACCTATGATAAACGAAAATACATCAGCCACATCTTCAGGTTCTTCATTCTCAACCCTTGCTGCAATAAACACCAACAACATTGAGAGCATAACTGTTCTTAAAGATGCTACAGCATCTGCTACTTATGGTGCACGTGGTGCCAACGGTGTAATTGTTATTACAACTAAATCAGGTAAATCAGGTAAAGCTCAGATCAATTTCTCAGCTACTTATGGTTTTTCAAATGATGCGGTTGAAGGCCCTAAAATGCTCACTGGAGCTCAAAGAGAAGAACTTTTTCTAGAAGCATTAATAAATACTTACGGTGCCAGTCAAGGTTTCTCTACACAAGACGGTGCTAGAACATTTTACAACGACAATCCAAGTTCATTTGGTACTGATTATGTAGCATGGAATGCGGCAGGAAGACCAGAAACTGATTGGACAGATATTGTTACCAATAAAAATGCACCTATGCAGGAGTATAACATAAACGCTAGTGGTGGTAAAGATGGTATCAATTACTATGCAGCTATTGGATATTTAGGTCGGGAAGCAACTGTTATTGGTTCAGAATTTGAAAGAGTTTCAGGATCTTTGAACCTTGATTTTGATATTTCACCAAGCTTTAAGTTTAGTACAAAAAATAGCGGATCATATTCCTATCAGGATGGTTTGCTCGAAACAAGTGCTTATTTTTCTTCTCCACGAGCTGTGAAATATTTCATGCCTGCTATTGATCCTGCATATAATGCTGACGGAAGTATAAATGTTACAGGATCTCTTCCTAACCCACTTTGGATTGCACAGGAAGATATTGATGATTCGAAATTTGTAAGAGTCATGACAAACAATACTTTAACCTGGAATACACCAATTGAGAACCTTACATTTACCTCAAGATGGAATTTAGATTACCACTCATATAACTACAAACGTTATCGTAATCCTGTACGAGGTGACGGTGATGGTTCTAACGGATATGGATGGCAAGCATACCAAGGTAGAGCTAACTACGTAATCCAAAACATGTTCGATTATGAATTGGCATTAGGTGAAAAACATAATTTCAATTTTACAGTAGTTCAGGAATACCAAAAAGACAAATTGTATTATTTGTCTACTGATGCAGACAATTTTACAGATGTTGGTTTAACCAACCTTAGCTCTGCAGGTAATCCTACTTCTTCATACTCTGACTTTAATGACTGGTCAATTGCTTCTTATTTAGGAATGGTTCACTATTCATTTGATGAGTCTAGATTTGTTGCTGACTTGAGTTTCCGTAGAGAAGGTAGTTCACGTTTTGCTCCAGACAACCGTTGGGGTAATTTCTGGGCTATAGGTAGTGCTTGGAACTTACATACTGAGTCATTTATGGCAGACATCGATGTTATTGATATATTAAAATTAAGGGCATCTTATGGTTTATCTGGTAATGCGAATATTGGAATTAACCAATATCAATCACTATTGAACTATGATTCTGATTATGCAGGCGAAGGTGCTTCTTATCCAGGAACGTTTGGTAACAATGATTTATCATGGGAAACCAGTCATAGTTTAGATATCGGTATCGATTTCGGTTTATTTGATAGTCGTTTCACTGGTTCTATTGGATATTACCGTCGCGAAACAAAAGATATGCTATTAGATGTAAACCTTTCTTTAACCACCGGTTTTGCAGATCAGACCCGTAACATTGGTAGAATGGAAAACAAAGGTATGGAATTTGAATATAATGTTGATATTATTCGTTCAAACGACATGAACCTATCTATTGGTGGTAACATTGCTACCAACGCAAATAAAGTTCTTGAATTAGCAAAAGACCTTAACGGTGAAGAAATTAATATCACCAATACAAAACGACGTGTTGAAACAGGACACCCTGTTTATGGTTGGTATATGCCTACTTGGGCGGGTGTAGATCCTGCTACTGGTAATGAAACCTGGTATGTAGATCAAACCGTTAGTGATGAAACTACAACAAATTTCAACAATGCTGAAGCTGTATGGCAGGGTGGTAGTGCATTACCTACACTTACTGCAGGGCTTAATCTCCACTTCGACTATAAAGGAGTTTTCATTGATGCATACGGATATTATGCAGGTGGCCAAAAAGTTTATGAAGAATGGCATCGCTATACCAATGGTACAGACGTTTATCCAGTTCTATATTATCAAGGTGTTGCTGCTTTGATGGACAGATGGCAAAAACCAGGTGATGAGACTCGTTTTGGTAAATTCGAATATACTGGCCGTCCTTGGCAACGTCACTCTAAATTCTTATATGATGGAGACTTTTTCCGTCTTAGAGATGTTACCATAGGTTACGATTTTAAACAGAATATCTTAGATGCAATGGGTATAGGTGGCCTTAGAGTATATGTTCGTGGAACTAACCTTTTTACCTGGGTAAAGGATGAAAATTTAAAATATGACCCTGAAGTTAGTATAACTGGAGATACTAATATGGAAACTCCAGCTGTTCAGTCGATCATTTTTGGTATTAACGTAAAATTTTAAGAAATCATGAAAATATATAATATTTTATCACGACTAGCAATAGTTTTTCTATTCCTTGTCACAATAAATGCTTGTACGAAAGATGATTTGGAACCTGCAACTGAGCAAAATAAAGCTGTTGAAGGTGGTATAGCATCTGACGCGAACCTTTATGGTGTTCTGAAAGGTGCTTACAGTCGAATGACTCAAAGTGACTATTACGGACAAGCTCTGATTATTACAAACGAAGTAAGAACTGACAACTGTTTTTCTAATGGTAATTCAGGCCGTTATACTACACAAGCGTCTATGACTTATTCTGAAAACACTGGTTATTTCTGGGATGAAGCCTATGAGGTTATTGCAAGTGCAAATATCATTATCGGCGTTAACTCTGATGACATGACAGGTGATGCTGATTATATCAAACACATGCAAGGACAAGCTTATGTAATGCGTGCATTGGTTCATTTCGACTTGTTAAAGCAATATGGCCAACAAAATACCGGGGGTACACTGGGTGTTCCTTATGTTACAGAATTTAAAGGTGAAGACCTTATCCCTGCAAGAAATACTGTTAGTGAATGTACTAGTATGATTATGGCTGATCTTGATACCGGTTTCGGTATGATGGATGCTAGCTATGATAATTCTAAAGAATTTATTACCAAGTATGCTGCTAAAGCAATTAAATCAAATGTTGCTGTTTATTTTGGAAATTGGGCCGAAGCTAAAGCTTCTGCAGAAGCTGTTATAAACTCAGGTTTATATTCAATTGTTCCTGCCAGTCAATATGTTTCTTCATTTGGTGTTGATGAGCCTGTCAACTCAATTTTTGAATTAGCTTTTAATGCTACTGACAACGTTGGAATTAATGGCTTGGCTTATATTTACAGAACCACTGGTGGTGGTAGCTATGGAGATATCCAGGTATTAGACGAAGTAGCTAATTTATATGATGCTACTGATGTTCGTGCTGGTATTTTAGGCTACGAAGGAATTATGCTAAGAAACATTGGAAAATATCCAAATAACCAAGGATATGATAATGTTAATGTAGTTCGTTACGAGGAAGTTCTTTTAAACTATGTTGAGGCTCTTTATGAAACTGGTGGTAATGCATTAGCTCAACTAAACTTGTTAGCTGCACAACGTGGGATAGCTCCTTATACAACAGTTACTAAAGAAATCATCCTTGATGAAAGAAGAAAAGAATTTATTTTTGAAGGAAAACGTTTTGATGACCTCATGAGAACAGGGTCTGATATCGTAAAATTTTCTCTTCAGCAAAATCTTGCTGCTACTGTTCCTTATGGAGACTTCAGATTAGCTTGGGCAATTCCTAAAGCCGAAATGGATGCGAACTCTAATATGGTTCAAAATACAGGATACTAAAATTATTCAGTATTTAATTATACACATAGAACCCCGCCATCTGGCGGGGTTTTTTTATGCCTCATAAATTTTATACGAATAAAACTTGACAACAGAGCCAAATTTTTATACCTTTGACCAAATGGTTAAACCAAAAAATTAAATTAATAGGTTAACAGATGATTTTAAAGAAAGAGCCAAACGAAACTACGGAAGACCATATTCTTCATGTGGCACAAGAAGTTTTCTTAAAAAAAGGCATGGATGGAACTCGAATGCAGGAGATCGCTGATGAGGCTGGAATTAACAAATCGCTCTTGCATTACTACTACCGAACAAAACAAAAATTATTTGAGAAGGTATTTAAGGTCGCCTTCAAGCATTTTTTTCCGACAATTAAAGCCAATATTATATCCGAAAAACCCCTATTTGAAAAGATTGAAACTTTTGTTGAAACCTATTACACTTTACTTCAGAAAAATCCTTATATCCCGGCATTTGCTATTCATGAAATAAACCGTAATCCAAGTAGTGTAGCTGAATTGTTTAAATCTATTTTTCAAGATGATAATATGGAAGTAGAACACATGCTTTATGAATTGGACAAACAAATTCAGGAGGAGGTGACAAAAGGGAATCTCGTTAACATCGAATCAAGACAATTATTAGTGAATATTTTGTCCTTATGTATTTTTCCGTTTGTGGTAAAACCTATCATTAAAGGAATTTTATTGGAAAATGATGAAAGTAAATACAATGCTTTCATTGAAGAAAGAAAAAAAGTAGTCAGTCAATTTATTATCAGTGCAATTTCTATAAGATGAAAAAGTTAATTATAATTTTTATTCTCCTATCGTCAGTTTTGTTGCCTGCTCAGCAAATATCAGAAATCAGTCTTGAGCAATGCTTAAAAGCCACATCACAAAGCTTCCCATTAGCTGATCAAAAGACATTGATTAGTGCGACCAACGACTTAAATCAACAAGTAATTCAATCCGGATTTCTACCACAAATTGTTTTAAACGGGCAGGTTTCATACCAATCTGATGTTACCTACCTGCCCATATCCTTACCCAATGTTAGCATACCTCAAACAAGTAAGGACTGGTACAAGCTCAACCTTGATATTTCCCAATTTATTTATGATGGAGGTGCTTTAAAATCGCGAAAAGAATTAGCCTTATCTGATGCGAATATTGAAATACAAAGTGTAGAAATTGAACTATATAAAATTAAAGAAATTGTTCAATCCGCATTCTTTAACATTATTCTCCTCAATGAAAATAAAAAAACCATTCTCCTACTACAAAGCGAATTAGAGGAGAAACTTAAAAACATTGAATCGGGTGTAAGAAATGGGTTAATATTGCCAATGAACAGCGATAACCTGATGGCTGAGTTACTTAAGATTGAACAAAATATTTATGAATTGGAACTTGGGATAGCATCATCAATTTCTAATTTAAATATTTTAACTGGTCTTCAGTTAAGCCCCGAAAATTCTTTTATGTTACCTTCCCACTCTACTCCTTTAAATACGCAAAATAAACGCCCTGAATTAGGATTATTCGATTTACAAATATCAAAAGTGAATTTACTTAAGGATATGACAGCTATAAAACGAAGACCTATAGTGATGGGATTTGGTCAGCTTGGTTACGGTCGACCGGCATTAAATATGTTATCAAACGATTTTGAACCGTATTTTGTTGTTGGAGCCAAACTAAGTTGGAAAGTATTCGATTGGGGGAACAACAAAAAGGAGCAAAAATCACTCGGACTAAAATCACAAATCATAGCTAATAATAAAGAAGCATTTAATACACAACTAGCTGTTTTGTTGACTAAAAAAATGACTGAAATCAAGCGGCTCAAAAATTTCTTAATTAAAGACGAAGAAATTGTGAGTTTAAAAGAAAAGGTGGCAAAAGCAGCCTCATCACAATTTGAAAATGGACAAATTACAGCTACCGATTATTTATTAGAAAAAAATGCAGAAACCAAGGCCATTTTAAATTATCAGTTACATCAGGTTCAATTGAGACATGCAGAAATTGATTACGAATATACTTTAGGAAACCTTAATAAATAGCATATGATTAGGAAAATAAAATTTAATAAAATGACAAGCAGATGTATTATCATCTTATTTTTGGGATTGGTTTATTCCTGTTCTGTTGAAAAAGATCAATCAGATGCTTATGGGAATTTCGAAGTTACCGAAGTGATTATTTCTGCGCAAGCAAACGGTAGACTCTTAGCACTTAATTTGGAAGAAGGATTATTGGTTGAAGCAAATAAAGTTGTTGGAAGTATTGATTCGGTTGGATTGGTTTTAAGGAAGGAACAAGTGGACGAAACCATCAAAGCCATCAAGTCTAAATTGACAAATTTCACCGCACAAATAAATGTGCAGGAACAATTAAAAACTAATGCTTTAAAGGATAAAGTTAGGATAGAAAATATGCTTAAGGAATCGGCTGCAACTCAGAAACAGTTTGATGATATTGATGGAAATATTAAATTGATTGATAAGCAAATAAATTCAATTCTCTCGCAACAAAAAAGTGTAGAAAGTGAAATTTCAGCCTACCAAAAACAGCGTGATCAAATAATTGAAAATATTAGGAATTGCCAAATAATAAATCCGATTACAGGAACCATTTTAACCAAAATTGCCGAAGAAGGTGAAATAACTTCCTTTGGAAAGCCGCTTTATAAAATTGCAAATTTGAGCGAATTGCAATTAAAAGTTTATATTAGTGGTAATCAATTAACGGAGGTAAAATTAGGTGACGAAGTTCAGGTTTTAATTGACGATGGAGATGAGACGTTTAAGCATTTAAGCGGAAAAGTAAGTTGGATTTCTGCAAAAGCAGAATTCACGCCAAAAACAATTCAAACCAAAGAAGAACGGGTTAACCTGGTTTATGCCATGAAAGTTAATGTTAAAAATGATGGAACATTAAAAATCGGTATGCCTGGAGAAATCAGGTTTAAACCTAATATTAATCAATAAAACCCAAATCATGAAAAAAACGAGAAATTTCCTATTATTACTGGCAGCTATTTTATTTGCCTTACCTGGTGCTGTTGCTCAAGGCGCTGACGATGTTGTTGGAAAATGGTTAAACGAAGATGAAGATGCACACATCGAAATTACTAAAGTTGACAATAAATTTTTCGGGAAAGTTGTATGGATAAAAGACAATATCGATCCTGAAACAGGTGAAGAAAAGTTAGATAAACTTAATCCTGATGAGAGCTTAAGAAGCCGACCTCGCTTGGGCTTAGAAATTTTAACAAATTTTGAATTTGATGGAGACGATCGCTGGGAAGATGGTAAAATTTATGATCCGAAAAGCGGGAAAACATACAGTTGCTACATGAAGTTTGTAGAAACTGATAAATTAAAAATCAGAGGATTTGTTGGTGTTACCCTGTTAGGTAAAACCACCTATTGGACCAGGGTAAAATAAAGCCTCAATATTTGAATTAATCAATGAGTAAATTGTCGGTAGTAGTAGAAAAAATAGGTAGAAAGTATGGCAATATTGTCGCTCTTGATGACATTAATGTTGAAGTTAATAAAGGAGAATTATTTGGATTTATCGGGCCGGATGGTGCCGGTAAAACTTCTTTATTCCGAATTCTTACAACACTTTTGCACCCCAATACCGGAAGGGCAAGTGTTGAAGGATTTGATGTGGTGAAAGACTTCAAAAAGATCCGAAATATTATTGGATATATGCCCGGTAGTTTTTCTTTATATCAGGATCTTTCAGTTGAAGAGAATCTTAATTTTTTCGCCAGTATTTTTAATACAACGCCCGAACAAAATTATCACCTTATAAAAGATATTTATCAGCAGATCGAGCCATTTAAAAATCGGCCTGCTGGTAAATTATCAGGTGGAATGAAACAAAAATTGGCACTTTCCTGTGCATTAATCCATAAACCCAAAGTTTTATTTTTAGATGAGCCTACAACCGGCGTCGATGCAGTTTCCAGAAAAGAGTTCTGGGAAATGCTTAAAAATTTGCAAAGTTTCGGGATCAGCATTATTGTTTCGACTCCATACATGGACGAGGCAAGTTTGTGCGATCGAGTTGCCTTAATAGAGGATGGTAGAATTATGGAGATTGAAAGTCCGCAGAATATTCGAGCAAAATATCCTTATTTAATTGCAGCCATTCGTTCGAATAATATGTACGATATCATTAGCGATCTTCAGGAAATCCCTCAGGCTACATCAGCATTTCGCTTTGGTGATAATATTCATTTATCATTTAAAAAGGGAGTTTTAAATAAAGATGAAGTAGTAAACTTTCTGGAAAAAAAAGGACATAAAAATATCAGTTTTAATTTGGTTGAAGCTGATATTGAAGATTGTTTTATGGAGTTGATGAATAAAAACTGAAGAGGGGATGTCAAAAGAAATTATTATTTCCGTTCAAAATCTGATAAAAAAATTTGGTCAGTTCGTAGCTAACGATGACTTAAGTTTTGAAGTTTATAAGGGCGAAATATTTGGATTTCTCGGTGCAAATGGTGCCGGTAAAACTACGGCCATTAAAATACTTTGTGGCCTGTCTGCCCCCACTTCTGGTGAAATTTCTGTTGCAGGATTTGATGCCTACACACAAACCAATAAAATCAAACATAATATTGGTTATATGAGCCAAAAGTTTTCCTTATATGAGGATTTAACCATTGCAGAAAATTTTAGATTTTATGGTGGCATTTACGGACTTAGTAAAAAACAAATCCAGGATAAAACAAAACAGATGCTCGAGCGATTGAAGCTTGAAGATGCAAAAGATAAAATTATTAGTTCCATTCCATTAGGTTGGAAGCAAAAGTTGGCTTTTTCAATTGCCATTATGCACGACCCAAAGATTGTATTTTTAGATGAACCAACAGGTGGTGTTGATCCCATTACGCGCCGTCAGTTTTGGGAATTAATTTATGAAACAGCCCATCAGGGAATTACGGTTTTTGTAACCACCCATTATATGGACGAGGCAGAATACTGCGATCGGGTTTCGATTATGGTGGATGGGAAAATAATTGCGCTCAACAGTCCTCAAAACTTAAAAAACGAGTACAAAGCCAAATCGATGGATGAGGTATTTTTAAAATTGGCAAGAAATTAATTAAATGAAGTTATTTAGGTCATTTGTAAAAAAGGAATTTTATCACATTTTTAGAGATGTGAGGACATTGCTGATTTTATTTGGTCTTCCCATTGCCTTGATTCTCATTTTTGGTTACGTTGTTACCAGTGAAATAAAAAATGCAAAAATTGCCATTCTCGATCACTCAAAAGATGAAATAACCGCCGAGATTACAAATAAAATTTTATCATCAGGGTATTTTATTTTGAGTGAGAATCTTAAATCTGAAAAACAAATTGAAGAAGTTTTTCGTCAGGGTCAAGTGCGCGAAGTCATCATTTTTGAACCTGAGTTTTCAAAGAACTTAAGCAAAACTGGGCAGGCAAATGTGCAAATTATTACAGATGCTTCTGATGCAAATACTGCCAATTTGATTTTAAATTACACACGCGCTATCATTCAGGATTATTCGATGAGCCTGAATAAAGTACCAGCACAATCCATAAAAATTATTCCAGAAACGCGCATGCTTTATAACGAGGAATTAAAAGGTGTTTATATGTTTGTTCCCGGAACCATGGCCTTAATTTTATTATTGGTTTCAGCCATGATGACTTCGATTTCAATCGCACGGGAAAAGGAAATGGGCACCATGGAGGTGATGTTGGTTTCACCCTTAAAACCTTTGCAAATTATATTGGGAAAGGTTACCCCTTATTTTGTGCTTTCCTTTATTAATGCCATTACCATTTTATTGCTGGGCATTTTTGTATTTGGAATGCCGGTAAAAGGCAGCCTTATCTTATTGCTTGGAGAAAGTATGCTGTTTATACTATTATCCCTCTCATTAGGGATTTTAATCTCCACAATGAGTCCAAGTCAACAGGTAGCCATGTTTATTTCAATGATGGCTTTAATGCTTCCTACCATCTTATTATCAGGATTTATTTTCCCGATTGAAAACATGCCTCCACTTTTACAGTGGATTAGTCACCTCATGCCGGCAAGATGGTTTATTACTGTATTAAAAAACGTGATGTTGAAAGGGACTGGTTTTCTGTTTGTGTGGAAGGAAAGCTTGATAATGGTTTTTATGACTGCCGTTTTCATTGGCATGAGTGTTAGAAAATTTAAAGTAAGACTTGAATAAATGAATACCATCTTACATATCATCCGCAAGGAATTCATACAGATTTTCAGGAACAAAACCATGTTACCGATTATTTTTATGTTGCCAATAGTTCAGCTTTTGGTATTGGTTTATGCGGCAACCTTTGAAATGAAAAATATCAATATGGTTGTGGTGGATCAGGATTTGTCGTCAAAATCAAGAGCACTGGTTGCTAAATTTGAAGCCTCTCCTTTTTTTAAAATCAAACAAAATACATTTTCGGTTAAAGAAGCAGAAACACTAATAAAAGCTGATAAAGCAGATTTCATATTAAATATCCCAAGTGGTTTTGAACTAGCTATTTTAAAAGAAAACACAGGCAATGTTCAATTACTAATTAATGCCATAAATGGAACTACAGCAGGTTTGACAAATGTTTATGCCACTTCCGTTATTGCTGACTTTAATAGAGAATTAATTATTGAAAGCATCAATATTCTGCCTCCTCCCAATCAACAAGCAATAAATGTTGAATATTCATTTTGGTATAATACCCAAATGAATTATAAAATATACATGTTACCTGGTATTTTGGTGATTTTAGTAACCTTAATCGGAATGTTTTTAACAGCGTTGAATTTAGTGCGTGAAAAAGAAATGGGAACCATTGAACAAATCAATGTAAGCCCCATTAAAAAATATCAATTCATCATAGGTAAACTATTCCCATTTTTATGCATTGCCTTATTTGAACTAGCCTTTGGCCTAAGCATTGGAAAATTGATATTTAATATTCCGATGGTGGGCAGTTTACCATTGTTGTTCATGTTTGCTACAGTTTATCTTTTAGTGGCACTTGGAATTGGACTGTTAATTTCAACGCTCTCTTCAACTCAGCAACAAGTGATGTTTGTTAACTTTTTTGTGATGATTGTTTTTATTATGATGAGTGGTATTTTTACTCCGACTGAAAGCATGCCCGACTGGGCTCAAAAAGCAAATATTTTTAATCCGGTTGCTTATTTTATGGAGGTAATTCGAATGATACTTTTAAAGGGATCAGGCTTTATGGATATATGGAAATCCTTTGCTTCACTATCAATTTATGCCATTGTAGTTCTTAGTTTAGCCACTTGGAAGTATAAAAAAATTGCGTGAAGATATTTTCTTAGTCCTTTGATTTTAAATCTTTTTAACAATAAATTTAAGACTATATGTTGTGATTATACCTAATTTTGTCGATTATTATCAAAATAATATATGAAAAGAAACCGTCGTTTTAAATGGTTCATCCGCACTCTTTTTGTATTTGTCCTCATTGCGCTATTGGTTTATTTTTATCAAGATGAGGTAATAAATAAAATAAGAGGTGTTGAAGTTGAAAGGCTATCAACCTTAGAAAGAATACAACATAGCGGGAAATTGGTTGGTTTGGTTGATTACAATTCAACCAATTATTTTATCTATCGTGGAGAACCCATGGGGTATCAATTTGAACTATTAAAAGCTTTTGCTGAACATTTAGGTGTTAAGCTTGAAATTGTTACCAATAATGATTTAAATGAAAGTTTTAAGAACCTTAAAAAGGGTGAAGTAGATATTATTGCAATTGGATTAACAGTTACAAAAGAACGAAGTAAAATTGTTGATTTTTCAGATCCTTTGGCGCAGACACGCCAAGTGTTGGTTCAGCGAAAGCCTGAAAACTGGAGAAAAATGGAAACCATGGATGAAATTGAAGAACAATTAATTCGAAACCCGATTGATCTCGCCGATAAAACAATTGTCATTCAAAAAATGTCTTCTTTCAAAGAACGCTTAATCAACCTCTCTAATGAAATTGGTGATTCCATTCATATTATTGAAGATGATCGGGAAGTTGAGCAGCTAATCACTGCAGTTGCTGAAGGTGAAATCGATTATACGATCAGCGATGAGCATATCGCTTTGGTTAATCAAAGATTCAATCAGGATGTTGATGTGAGCACTGCGGTTAGTTTTCCACAGAATCTGGCCTGGGGTATTCGTATTGGGGACGATGATTTTAAACAGGAATTGAATTCATGGCTCAGCGAATTTAAAAATTCCCTTACTTCACGCCTTTTATACGACAAATATTTTAACAATCCACGGACCATCTATTATGCACGTAGTGAATATCATACGGAAGGTGGTGGAAAAATTTCAAAATATGATGAAGTTATCAAAGAGATAAGTTCAAAATACGACATGGATTGGAGATTTTTATCATCCCTCATTTATCAGGAATCGGGGTTTAAACAAAAGGCTGAATCATGGAGAGGTGCTTACGGATTAATGCAATTAATGCCTGCAACAGCCGAAGAATATGGTATAGATAGCATATCAACTCCCTCCGAACAAATAGAAGCTGGGGTTAAATTTTTACAATGGCTTGATGAACAATTACAAGGGGTAGTAACTGATTATAACGAAAGGATGAAATTTGTGCTGGCTGCTTATAATGTTGGCCTGGGGCATGTTTGGGATGCGCGCCGCTTAGCCATAAAATACGATAAAGATCCAAATGTGTGGACCAACAATGTAGATACATTTTTACTCCAAAAATCTGATCCTGCTTTTTATCGGGATAGTGTAGTCAGATATGGGTATTGTCGAGGATCTGAACCTTATAATTTTGTCATTGAAATTTTAGACAGATATGAGCACTACAGTAACTTAATCAAAAACTAAATCAATTCTTGTTTAAGTTGAGCCAGCCACGTTTCAATTCGTAAATCTGTTAAATCACTTTCATTATCTTCATCAAGAGCCAAGCCTATGAATTTGCCATTTTCGATAGCGGTAGAATCAGTGAAAGAATAACCGTCAGTTGCCCATGCTCCAATTAAATCTGCACGTCTTTTCTTAATTTCATCACGGATAACCGTTAAACCATCAACAAAATTATTTGGATAAAGTACCTGGTCGCCCAAACCAAAAAGTGCAACTTTTTTCCCTTCCAAATTCACGGAATCTAGTAAATTAAAAAAGACATTCCATTTATTGTTTGGTTTGGCTTCTTCCCAAATTTCGGCACCTACAGTCGATCCGCCAATAATTATTAAATCGTAATTATTCAACTTTGCAGCTTCAACTGAAGTAATATCCATTAAATCTGCTTTAGCTTTATCGAATTTCGAATAAATTTTTCTAGCGCTAGCTTCAGCATTCCCTTCTAAAGGCCAATAAATGATTGCAACTTTATTCATCTGTTTATTATTTTTTAATACATTAATTATTTGCCACTTATGATTATACTCTCACCTTGTTATTTCTCCAATTAAAAAACATGAGTGTTCCATGTGATCAGATTGATTAGTTTTATGATTTTTGGCTTGTAAAATTACAAATATATTTAGTCTTAAAAACCATAAAAATTTATTCGTTTAATTTAAATTCCTTTAAAAATAATCTTGAAACATCCTGAATAGATTGTTCAATTGGTGTAAAACTAAAATTTAACTCATCCTTAATTTTTTGGTTTGAATAAAATGAAGATTTATGTGCAGTTCTTGCTGTTTCTCTTGTTAGCAGTGCCGGTTTATTAAATACAATTTCTTTGATTTTTTCTAACCTCCATCCCAATTCACTCATCCATTTTTTGGCATAAATATCCGGAATTTTAACGCCTAATGTTTTTGCCATGAGCTTAAACACGTGCTCGTACGAAAGGTTTTCTGCATTTAAAATAAATCGTTCGGCCGAAATTTCACACTCCATCAACTCAATCATGGCCTTACTTACATCCCTGACATCTACATAACCGGTGATGCCTTTGGTGAAAAATCGTAGTCCCTTATAAATGCTCGTAAACATTTTTGAGCTCCCATTTTCCCAATTTCCCGGACCTAAAATAATACTCGGATTAACAATGACCGCATTTAAGCCCTCAGCAATTCCTCGCCAAACTTCCATTTCGGAAAGGTGTTTGCTGATGGAATAAGCCGATTTGTTTTTTGAATTAAGCCATTGCCCTTGTTCCGTTATCAATCCATTTATTTCTGATTTTCCAATGGCGGCAATTGAGCTAACCTGACAATATTTTTTGATTTTTATTTCAAGGCAGGCATTAACTAAATTGGCTGTTCCTGCCACATTTTCTTCAATAATTTTATCTCGCTGCTGAGGATCGAAAGATATTATGGCCGCACAATGATAAACATGGTCGACTCCAATAAGTGCTTCTTTTAATGAATAAAAATCAAGAATATTCCCTTCAATCCATTGGATTTTATTAAATAACTCATCCGCATTGGTGTTGTAATAGGAGAATATTTTTTTTACAGATTGAATATGGCTTGTAGCTCTTTTGAGAGCCCTAACCTCTTCTCCCTTCAGAAGTAAATCGTATATAAGATGAGAACCAAGTAAGCCTGTTCCTCCGGTGACAAAATTCATACGTTTCAAAGTTAATCAAATCGGTGAATCTTTTATTTTAAGGAACAAGATTGTTGATATTATGAACCAGTAATAATCTTAGTCATAAATATTTAAAAACCAAATTAACACATTATTTCATATCTACATTGTTTCTTTCAGCCCTCTTACAATATCTTTCTGAAAATTTCTGATAATACTTTTGACTTCATTTAAATATTTATTTGAATTGGCTGTTATTTCATATTCTGCTGAACGAGCAAGTCCCAAAACCTCTGAAGCATTCTTGTTGTCTTTGCTTTTATTAAGACCTTCTGACCAAGTATCGCTGCCCCACACAGGAAGCTTGTTATAAGTTAACCAATTTGATGCCCCATTAGCACTAACTAAATGAACCTTTGCAGAAATTGCCAATACTGGCTTTGTTGAAAGCTTTATATCTTTGTAACCTTTACCTCCATCAAATGATGCAAATGTGATATAAAAGTTTATAATCAGAAGGTTGTATTTTTCTTTGGTCGCTAGTTTTTGATAAAAATTACCCGATTTGATAATATTACTTGTTAAGTAAATGTTTTTATTTCGAGGAGGGAAACTCACATCTCTCGTTACTGCCCACACCCCATATCCCGGCATCGAGCCTTCGGATATTTTTCGTTTACCTTCGTATGAAGGATTGTCTCCGGTTGATCCGATGTAGTCATTTTTCCCAGCCTTTTCCATTTTACTTTTAACGGATGGAATTGCTAATACATCTTCGCCTTCTGTGGGTTGTAAACCGGCGTCAGCAAGTTCTTGCATAAAGGCTTTGTACAATTCATCCACCATTAGTTGAAAATCGTCATCTTTTAAGCCTCCTAAACTTACTTCAGAAAAAACTGCTTTTTTGGCGCTTGTTTCAGAACCTTTCATAGTTGTAGCTTGTGAAATGGTATAACCTGCCACAAAAGTTTTATTCTGCTTAAGTGATTTTCCGGTGGCCCCACCAATTTTAACTTTACGTTTATATTCAGATGAGAAATCAACATTGCTCCAATCTTTTTGAGCGATAATGCAGTTGCTGGTTAGTAATGCGATGATTAGTATTAAATTTGTTTTCATATTGTTACAATTTAAGTTAAGTTTAATTGGTTTTTTGTGAAATAAAATTTTCATTTTTTCCTAGAGATAAAATTCATTGATGTGAGGTCTGTTTTCAATCCGTACAGGAGGGTATTTTGTCTACCTTCCGTTAGGTAGAAAGATTGATATCAGATTAACAAAGTGCTATTTTTGAAAAACTATTCTTACTAAGAAAAAAATATTTATTGCATCTGATAAAAACTAATCAAGGATGAAGCAAACTTTAATAGCCTTTTACATTTTTTCTTCTTCATGGTTGATAACGGTCGTCGCTTTACCTAAGATGAAGATAGTTTCTAAAACTGATTCTTTAATAAATTTAGCTGAAGAAGCAAAAAAAGGAAGGAATTACAATCTTGCCACATCCAATTATTTGAAAGCCATTGAGCTAAGCGCAAAAAAGAACGAGAAGTTTAAAACCGGATCTGCTTGGTTTCATTTGGCCTGGGTTTATTATTTAAATTATCAAGATTCATTGGCTTTAGTTGCAAATAGTAGAGCGCTTCAAATTTTTCAGAATCTGGATAGTATCAAACAACAGGCAGTTACTTACAATCGTTTGGGTCAATATTTATCGGGGATGGGCTTAAATAAGGATGCCATAAATGCGTACATAAAAGCACGAGATTTGCACCTGATTAGAGCTGATTCATTATCAGCTGGGCAATGTTTAAATAATATTGGTTTGGTTTATTATGATTTGGGCGAGTACCAAAAATCTTTAGCCATTTTGTATGAAGCTCTTTCACTAAAAGAAAATTTTGGAGAAACCGATAAGGGGATTTCAAGTACTTTATTAAATATTGGAACTGTTTTGGATGTTTTAAAAAAACATGATGAGGCTTTAATTTTTTATGAAAGAACCATTAATTATAAGATTAAGGTTGGTGATAGTTTAGGCATTGCAAGGGTTTTAGGAAATATGGCTGTAATTAATAAAACCCAGGATCGATATGATCAAGCCATCGATTTAATCAGACAGAGCAATGCAATTTTGAATCGATTTCCAGAAGATGAGTTGCTTTATACCAACCAAACTACTTTGGGAAATATTTTTAAAAAACAAAGTAAATTTAGTGAAGCTAAATTTGAACTTGATAAAGCTCTTAAGCTTGCCATAAAACTTGATAATAAGAATTGGATAGGAGAGTCATATCAAAACCTTGGAGGTATTTATTATGAAATTGGAGAATTTAAAGAGGCGATTAAATTTAACAAACTGGCATTAGAACTCGTTGTCCTTACTGATTCTTATGGTCAAAGAATGGAAATCCACGAAAATTTAGCGAAAGGATATGCTGCAATTTCTGATTTTAATCAAGCACATAAAAACTTAACACTGACGTTGCAATACCGTGACAGTGTTTATCGATTGGAACAAATTAAAGCAACTGAAGAGCTTCATGCAAAATACGAAACCCAAAAAAAAGAACGACAAATTGAATTACAACAAATCAGCATAAACGAACAAAAGGCTCGACTGCAAAGAAACAGAATACTGATTGGCTCTCTAATTACTGT
This sequence comes from Bacteroidales bacterium, assembly GCA_963675215.1. Lineage (GTDB taxonomy): Bacteria > Bacteroidota > Bacteroidia > Bacteroidales. The sequence continues at coordinate 620,243 of OY775914.1, read as the reverse complement.
GACAGTTTTACTTTTAATTATTGTTATTCTTATCCGCAATCAAGCAAAACGTAAACATGAATTATTGAAGAAAGAGGCAAGTTTGAAATTGCAACAAGCTGAGATTACTGCTGTTATTAATTCACAGGAAAAAGAAAGAAATCGCTTTGCCCGGGATTTACATGATGGTTTTGGACAAATGATTTCCATATTGAAAATGAATATTTCCAATTTAGATCAGGAGCAAAATGATGCTTCGAAGTTGGCTGCATTAAGACAAAGCAATAATGTAATTGATGAGATGTATGATGAATTGCGAAATATTTGTTTTGATTTAATGCCTCAAACCTTAATGCAGCAAGGTTTGTCTGCGGCCTTGGAAGAATTCGGAAATCGTGTCAGTCAAACAGCAAAAGTAGATTGTAAAGTGATGATTTTTGATGAGTATAAACGCCTATCAGAATTTCAGGAAGTAAGTATATTCCGAATTGTACAGGAGTGGGTTAATAATGTTTTGAAATATGCCCAAGCCTCTGAAATTAGCATTCAACTAACCAGAGATGAAACAGAAGTTACCTTAACCATCGAAGATAACGGTCAAGGATTCAATTCTGTACTATTCTATGCTGGCAAAGGAAATGGCTGGAAAAATATACAAACCCGTCTTAAACAAATTAATGGAACATTTGATTTAGATACCCACGAGGGTTCCACAGGAACGATGGTTACCATTAATGTTGTTCATAGTTATTTGCGAAAAATACCCATTACTACGGATGACAATATAAGGTTCTAAATGTATTGTTTAAGTTGGACTACAAGTCTATTTTTACATTATGAATCTGTCATCCTTGTGGAACACAAAATCTGATAAATTTCAAGCTTTTTCTATTTTACTCATTGATGATCATGCGATGATGCTCGATGGTCTTAAAAAATTAATTGAAGAGGACTCAGAATTAAAAGTAGTTGGTATAGCATCAGGGATCCTTGAGGCTCTTCAAAAAATAAATCATCATCGTCCGGATTTAGTAATTACAGATTTTCAGTTGGGTAACGAGAATGCAATAAATCTTGTAAGATGTGCAAAAAATCTGTTTCCAAAATTAAAATTCATAGTAGTTAGTATGTACGATGAAGTTCATCTTGTAAAATCGATTTTAAAAGAAGGAGTTAATGGCTATGTTTTAAAGAAGGAAGGTAGAAAAGAATTACTAGAAGCTATAAGCAAAGTAATGGAAGGTAGGTTATATTTTTCAAACCATATTAATAACATTCTGATCAATGACATTTCCGATGCAGATAAAATGAATTTACTTAGTTCTCGTGAGTGTGAAGTGCTACGATTAATTACAAGTGAATACTCAAATAAACGTATAGCCGAAATTCTTTTTATCGATGAAAAAACGGTTGAAACCCATCGTAAAAATATTTTTAGAAAAACCCAAACAAATTCCCTCATAGGATTAATCTCTTATGCCTATGCCAATGCATTGATATAAACATTACTCAAGAATAATCATTTACGATTTATTGTTTGAATCTGAAAGTTTTAAGCTTATTAAATAGATGTAGAAAGCTATTTTTTAATGCCTGAAATATTATTCTCATAGGCGAACTTTATCAATCCAACCAATGAATTGCAACCTGTTTTGCGAAATATATTTTTACGATGGGTTTCTACAGTTCTGGGGCTTATGAATAATTTATCTGCGATTTCATTATTGGTAAATTCTTCGGTGATAAGTTTTAATATCTCAATTTCACGCACTGTTAAGAAGCAATGTTGTTCGGGATTATTGAGTGAATTCATCAAAACTTTATTAATCCGGCTACTCATGAAAACCTTACCTTCAGGTATCCATTCTAAAGCAGTTAGTAAATCTTCGCTGGTTTCGCTTTTGTGGATATATCCTTGAATCCCAATTTTAATTACACTTTTAACATAATGTGCCTCATCATGCAGGCTAAGAACAATAATTTTTATCGATGTATTTTCATTACGAACAGTTCTTATCATTTCAAGGCCATCCATATCAGGCATTTGAAGATCAGTAATGATTAGATCAATTTCCTTTGTTTTTAATATCTCAAGCGCTTCAGTGCCTGAAACTGCTGTTCCAATTACTTCATAATTATCAGCATTTGACAAAATTTTCTTGATGCCATCAAGTAAAATGGCATGATCATCAACAATTAATATTTTTGTCTTTTTGCTCACCAATAAATTCTTAATCAATTATTTTACAGCAATTGCTAAATCTGAAGTTAGAGTTCAAAAGTAATTATTTTTTGAAGTGAATCTGCATTAGAGAATTCTTTTTGCCTTGTTTAATTAGTTTTATATTTGCAAAAAACTAAGCGAATGAATTTTATTGAAGAATTGAAATGGCGGGGCATGATCCACGATGTGATGCCCGGAACCGAAGATCAACTGAATAAAGAAATGACAGCCGGATACATCGGTTTCGACCCAACCTCCGATTCACTGCATATTGGTAATTTGGCAACCCTCATGCTATTAAAGCATTTTCAGTTATCTGGACATAAGCCAGTTGTTTTGGTTGGTGGAGCAACCGGTATGGTGGGTGATCCTTCAGGGAAATCACAGGAACGTAACTTGTTGGATTACGAAACATTAAATTTCAATTTGGAAGGTCAAAAAAAACAACTCATTAAATTCCTGGATTTTGATTGTGGTGAAAATTCGGCCATTGTAGTGAATAATTACGACTGGTTTAAAGATTTTAATTTTCTGGATTTTATTCGTGATGTCGGCAAACACATCACAATCAATTATATGATGGCCAAAGATTCTGTTAAATCACGCCTTGAATCAGGATTGTCATTTACCGAATTTAGTTATCAGTTGGTGCAGGGTTATGATTTTTATTGGTTGCATCAAAATGAAAATTGCAAGCTTCAAATGGGTGGTTCCGATCAATGGGGAAATATTACTACGGGTACAGAACTGATTCGAAGAAAAGCAGGAGGAGAAGCTTATGCTTTGACCACTCCTTTAATTACAAAGGCTGATGGTGGTAAGTTTGGAAAATCGGAGCAAGGTAATGTTTGGCTTGATCCGGAAAAAACTTCTCCTTATACCTTCTATCAGTTTTGGTTAAACACTTCAGATGAAGACGCGGCTAACTTTATTAAGAAGTTTACACTGATGAAGGAAGACGAGATTAATGATTTAGTTGCACGACATAGTGAAGCACCGCATGCGCGTGAATTGCAAAAAGCATTAGCCAAAGATATCACGGTTAGGGTACATTCCGAAGAAGACTATAACCAGGCCGTAGAAGCCTCTCAAATCCTTTTTGGTAAAGGTACAACCGAAGCTTTACGAAAATTGGATGAGCGCACCCTTTTAAGCGTTTTTGAGGGGGTTCCTCAAAGTGAAGTAAATGGTGAATTGGTGATTGGTAAAATAGGAATTATCGATTTTCTCTCTGAAATTACGAATATCTTTCCATCAAAAGGAGAAGCAAGGCGGATGTTGAAGGATAATGGGGTTTCAGTAAATAAAGAGAAAGTAAAAGATACGTATGAAATTTCCAAAGTTGATCTTTTAAATGAGAAATATATCCTGGTTCAAAAAGGGAAGAAAAATTACTTTTTGGTGAAAGTGATTTAACATTGGAACCCTGCGAGCGTTTAAAAAGCTCGTAGGGTTTGTAAGAAAATAAAAAAGAAACATTCGAAATTTCAGAAGTTGTTTTAGAAATGTTTTTAGTGTTTGGTGTTGTTTTGCTTCTGATACAAATCAATAATTTCTTCAATCCGGTTCATTGTAAAACCATAAGAACGTCGTAAGCGACCCAATCGCTCATTATTAGAAGTTGAAATGGGAATATTCAATTGTTTCTTGATATAATCTGCCGGAACAGCATATTTAGAATAGATTTCGTCCAATGTCATGCTTCCAATAATTTCAATATTTGGATTGTGTTCGTGGTGAATTTCTTCGGCATGTGTTTTTTCAGCGGGTTTTGCTGTGATCATTTCGTTGGTATTTTCTTCAACAGGAATGACTTCGTTATGAATATTTTGACTGTTTAGCTCAGGGTTTCGGTTTCTGAAATGTACCGTCGAATCTTCTACAACGGGTTCTACCAGATAGAAAAAGAAAACGAGCAGGAGTGATAAAATCAAGATAAACCAGCCGATAAATATTCTCATCCCACGGCTTTTTATCAGGCTTTTGTATATTCCAATCGTCATTTTCCAATGCAATAAAATATGCAAAACCAATAATCCGATAAGTACCAAACCTAAAATAAAATGGATGTCATTCCATCCTTGCCGATCAAGTCCAAGCCAACTAAATTCATAATTGTTACCAAATTTATCCCATTTTTTTTGGCCTGTCAGAAGAACATATTTGGTTAAGAGTCCAACTCCGATTAGTGCCATCATTGAAATAAACATAATGGCGTCAATAATTAAATTCCATTTTGATTTTTTCATTTTTGTAAATTTTAAGTTGCCTTTTTAAGGTATTTTATTAACAGTGACAGTACCAAAACAACCGCCAGAAATAAAATAATTACAGGTGAACAGGGAACATCCAATTGCCAGGAAAAATATAATCCCAAGAAAGTAACCAATGCTCCAATTCCAAGGCCGATAAAAATGCGGTAATGCCATTGTGTAGCATAGAGGGCTGAGATGGAAGCCGGAATAATTAGAAATGCAAAAACGGTTAAGATTCCACCCACATGCACAGCCTGAACGATTACAATTCCAAATGAAAAATAAAATAGAAAGTCCCATAAGCCTTTATTTTTCATCTTTATATGATGTTGGTGGTAATTATCGGTAAGCATGAAAAATTTCTTTCTGAAAATGAAATGAAAGCCGCCAACAAAAGCAACAATTACCGCTAGTTTAACAACCTGATGCCAGGTTACCCATAATAATGATCCGGTTAACATATCATGAATATGAACATCGCCACCGGCAGCTTTATCAAGTAAAATAACGGCTCCGGCTGTTGCCACTGCATATGCGATTCCGATCAATGATTCGAGTGGAATTTTAATTTTCTTATTCTTAAGTAACGAAAATACAAGTGCTGCAATCGTGCAGAAAATCAATGAAAAACTAAAAGTGAAATAATTTTCTTCACCATGTTCAAGATGTTGATGGGTTCCGAATGATTCATATAGAATCATGGCTATGACGCTTCCCAGGGCTGCAATTTGAGCAAGTGCAATATCAATAAAAATAATTTCTCGTTTTAATACGTGTATCCCAAAATATACATTGATTGCAATTAACAATAAGCATGCAACAAATGGAATGAGCATAAATTCTAAAATTTCCATAGTAATAGTCTTTTGGGATTAGGTTGTTTCTTTTTTTAATAATTTGAAAAAAGCAAGTACAAATACAATAATTCCGAGTAAGCAAACAATGGTTGGTCCATTTGAAATATTCAGCGTATAAGAAAGATATACACCGGCCATCGATCCTGCAAAACCAATAATCCAACTGCCAATAAAACGTTTTTTCCAGTTATTTGTAAATAAAGATATCGCTGCGGTTGGTGCGATCAATAAAATGAAAACCAGAAATATTCCTGCAATTGGAACCGATTTAACAATTACAATCCCGAAGGTGATGTAAAAAATGAGCTCGTAGATCCTCAGCTTTTTTAATGGATAAGGTAATTGGCTGTTAGTTGGTGTGCTTGAAATTTTGGTGAATTCTTTCCTAAATAAGAAATGGATGATTCCAATAGATGCAAACAGAAAAAAGCAGTTTAGCACTTGCGCCCAGCTGACCCATAAAATATTACCTGTTATTGTTTTTGTAATATAATTTGAACTTCCCGGGATTTTTTCGGCCAATAATAAGGCAAGTCCCAAGCCCAGGCAATAAATGATGCCAATGATTGCTTCCTGCGAAATACGTTGTTTCTGGAATTTGGTTAAAGCAAACGCAGAAATCACAATGATGGTAAACATGTAGGATGATAACTCAACCAAATGAGACTCTTGTGAAAAACCAAGCAATAACCCGATCATGGTTCCCAAAGCTGCAATTTGAGCAACGGCAATATCAATGAAAATAATTCCTCTTGATAAAATATGATTGCCAAAATAACTTAGTATTCCTGCTAATAAAACACAGGCGGTAATAGGCGCAGATAAAAAGATGAGGTTCTCTAACATCGAAATTATTTTATGTGTTGGTTAATATGATCGATCCAGTAATCCATCAATTGAAAATTATCTTCAACTTCTTCAATCCCATTCACAAATAATGGTAAAAACAGGGCCGTAACTCCCGTTTTTGTTTCAATCATTTCGGGCGATTTTTTTTCAAAATAACTGGCCACAAGCATTAAATGAATATCCTGATCTTTTATTAAATTAATCATGTGCTGAACATGTTTAGCCGAAGGTGGAATTCCTGGTTTTGGTTCAATAAATCCGATGACTGTCAAACCAAAAGTTTCGCAGAAATAAGCCCAGTTTTTATGATAAGCCACGACTTTTTTACCCCTGAAAGGAAGTGCTTTTTTTAGCCATCCACCTAATTTGTTAGAAAGTTTTTCTCCTTGATAATCTTTTTCAAGAAAACTGAAGAGGGTATGGTTTTCAAGCATTTTTGTTAAAGCATCTCCGCCAAACATAGTAGTGAGTTCTTCTCCAAAAAGAGCTACATCTATCCTGTTACAAAAATCATCCCTGTTTTGTTCATAAAATGAAGCATTATATGGATCCACTTTCATTAAACCAATCGTAATATTATGAGCAATATGTTTCCAGTTTATTGGGCCGGTGGTGATATGAGGATTTCCCATTAAGTGAACGTCGCCTTCGGTTCGGTCACCTTTTTCAACTTTTTCAAGAATATTAATCCCGTCCGAAACAGAAACAAAACCAATGGATCCATCCATGATATTTTTATTTCTGGCTTTATCCAAAAGAGTGGTTGACCAGCCTTCAAGATCCATCCCAGTTGTAATCCATAAATCTGCTTTTTTCAGACGCATTGCATAACTTGGCTTAGGTGGAACAAAGTGCGGATCCTGCTCTCCCGAAGCGATAAACTCTACTTCGCCTTTTTCTTTTGCAATTTGTTTTGCAATGGTTGCATAATCAGAGAAAGAACAAATGATTTTTAAAGGTTGTGCATTTGATTTTATTTCGTTTTCAGTTGAGGTTTCTGCTTGTGCTCCGATTAGGGATAAGGCACAAATAATGAATAATATTTTTTTCATTTTATTGATTTTAGATAATGTTAGTGTTTAATATGCTTCGTGTTTATGTGGCCCCATAGCCCAGTTAATTTGTAATACAATGCTATGATCTGAAGGGAGATCCATTTGTGGGAAAAGCTTCAAATTATTTATTTCTCTGCTATTGTATTGATATTGTAGTCTGAAAAACACGAATTCACTTTGCCAGAAATCGATACACGTGGTAAAATCCCATTCTTTCTGACTGTTATCGTATGGAAGTTCAGAATAACCTACACGGACACTTCCCCAAAGCCTGGTATTAAATTTATTTTGGAAAGAAGTATAAAAACCCTTGCTGATTATGTCTTTGGTCGGCGTTTCATAAATTCCATAAAAAAGCTCAGTCCTCCAATCGATGGTTCGGTATTTTTCTCTTCCAATCGGAGCCCATTTGTAAGTAAGACCTAAACTGTTTACATAAGAATTATATTCTCCTTTGATATCATTTTTCCCAATAACTGAGTTTAGGCTAAATTCAAAATAACTACTTTTAGATAGGTCGTAATAGTTATTCCATTTTCCTACATACATTAAATGTTTACCTCCTAAATTGTCGAAACTACAACCGTTTCCTCCATTAATTACAGAAATATCCAATGAGCTGGCATCCGAAAAAAGTATGCTAGGAAGCATAAAATTAGCAGCCATCCCGGTTCCCCCAAGACCTGCATTTGTGAAGTAATTGACCAAGGCTCGAGGGCGGTCAAATTGAGGAAGTGCATGATCGTGATAACGATTTAAAGGACCAAATGCAGCATAAAAAATACCCGCTTTAAGGTTCATACTTAAAGGAAGGTTAAGCAATTCCATATATGCTTCTTCGATGGCGATTTCATTTTCTGTAACCGAAATAAAAGCCTTTCCTCTCGTAAATGGATCAAGTGGTGCAACAAATGCCATCTCCATTTCTCTTAAATGAAAACCATTGTTACCGTAAGAGAAATCTCCATCATTACTAATGAAATCATCTTTTGATGAACTAACACCGGCAAAGAAATCCCCACCTAAACTTATATTCGGATTTAAACCCTGTTGTTTTCTAATTCCACTATGAAATTTTTTTGAGATGTTTGTGGTTTCAACTTTGCTTTGTTTGCCTAACTGATTAGCCTGTTCAAGTAATTTTTTGAATTCATCCTCTTGTTCTTTCTGCTCAATTTTCTCTTTTAAAATTTTGATGATTTTTTCTAATTCTGCAATTTTAAGATTTTGATTTTGGCTGAGTTGCAGCAGCTCTTGTTTTAAAATTTCAATTTCAGTATTGTTAACCCGGCCTCTGCGATTTTGTGCAGTTAAAAGCTGTGATCCGAGTAGTAACAACAATATTGTTACGATTCGTAGTTTTGTAAGCATATAGTTTTTTAATTAAGTAATATTATAAATCTGATAAGTTGCCGTGTTTCTTTGGCAAAACTGTTTAAAGTCTGATTTTGGTTAAGACTCTAAGAATAAGATACCGTTAAGGGTTATAATGGTGGAGCTCGGGAATTATCAAAAGGAGTAAATATGCTTTGTAATGAAAATCCAGGTGTTTTAATTCTTGCTTGAAGAATGATGCTAAGAAAGATTTGAATTAATGCCAGCGAACAAACTAATGTGGAAAATAAAAAGAATATTTTGTCGAAAAAAAACAACTCTAAAGAAGTATGCTTGTGATTTTGAAATGGAGTTTGATTTTCTGTTGTTTTTGAAAAGGGATGAGCATGCGTAATAATATTCCCGTTTGATTTGTGAGAATGAATATTAATTGCCGAATTATAAAACAAAAAACAAACAGCTGGGAAAACCAGGTAAAATAGATACTTCTTATGTTGCCGAAAAATAGTCACTTCGAGCAGTTATTAGGTGATTCGGAAACAAATTTAAGGAATTATTAATGCAAGCATATAGGATATGTTGATGCGTTAGATATTTAGAATGTATCTAAATAATATAGATGTAATAAATAAAAAAGGTGATATTAAACGATATCACCTTTTTTATACTGTTTATTGGATACTGAGTGATGCCAAAGCTTCACCTCAATTTGGCTCAATACACACCATTTTATTCCTTGATTTCCCAGCTTGCACCCTCTTTGGTGTCTTTAATTTGAATATTGAGCTTACTTAAATCTTCTCTTATTTTATCAGCAATAGCCCAGTTTTTGTTAATTTTAGCATCTTTTCTGAGCTCAAGAATGGTATTCATTACACCATTTATTAACTCATCGTTGCCACCACTTGTTTCTTCCGATTTTAAACCAAGAATTTCAAATACAAAATCGTTATAAAGCTTTTTTAAAGTAAGCAGATCTTCCGAATTTAAACTAGCTTTAGCATCATTTACCGAATTAATCCATTTTACGCCGTCAAATAAATTAGCAATAACGATCGGACTATTAAAATCGTCATTCATGGCTTCATAACATTTTTGCTTTAATTCCTGAACATTGAAATCTGATTTATCCCCAGCCGTTAAGTTGTTGAGTGTAACAACTGCATTTATTAATCTGGCCAAGCCTTTTTCAGCGGCTTGTAAAGCTTTATTTGAAAAATCTAAAGTAGAGCGATAATGTGCCTGCAAAATAAAAAAACGAATGGTCATAGGGCTGTAAGCCTGTTCCATCAGTAGATGATCGCCGGTAAATGCAGCCTGCAAATCAATTGCATTTCCTAATGATTTACCCATTTTCTGGCCGTTTAAAGTCACCATGTTATTATGCATCCAGTATTTTACTGCTTGTTTACCATTGGCAATTTGTGATTGGGCAATTTCGGCTTCATGATGAGGAAACATCAAGTCCATTCCTCCACCATGAATGTCAAATTCTTCACCCAGATATTTACAACCCATGGCCGAACATTCCATGTGCCAACCCGGGAAACCATCGCTCCATGGCGAAGGCCAACGCATGATATGCTCAGGTTGTGCTTTTTTCCAGAGGGCAAAATCCATAGGGTTTTTCTTCTCATCTTGTCCTTCCAACTGACGGGTATTTGCCATCAAGTCTTCAATTTTTCTACCCGAAAGAATTCCGTATTGATAAGATTGATTGTATTTTTCAACATCAAAATAAATGGATCCATTGGTTTCGTATGCAAATCCCTTTTTCTGAATTTCCTTCACCATTTCAATTTGCTCGATAATATGACCTGAAGCATGTGGTTCAATGCTTGGAGACAAAACATTCAATTGTTTCATGTTTTCGCGATAGCGATTAACATAATATTGAACAACTTCCATTGGCTCCAGTTGCTCGAGGCGGGCTTTTTTTGCAATCTTATCTTCCCCTTCGTCAGCATCGGCTTCTAAATGCCCAACATCCGTAATATTTCTAACATAGCGAACCTTAAACTTTAGATGAAGAAGATATCTGTAAATCAAATCGAAAGTAATGGCAGGACGTGCATGACCTAAATGGGCATCTCCATAAACGGTTGGGCCACAAACATACATACCAACAAATGGGCTATTTAAGGGTTTAAATAACTCTTTTTTTCTGCTGAGGGTATTATAAATTTGTAGTTCGTTTTTCATTTATGAAGTTATTGGATGTTAGACATTAGATATTAGATTTTTTACTGGTGTCTAGAATCTAAGCGTCTTTTATCTTACTTTAATACGCCTAATTCCTTGCCTACTTTTGTAAAGGCTGCAATACATTTGTCGAGATGTGCTTGTTCATGTCCTGCTGAAAGTTGAACCCGAATTCTGGCTTGATCTTTAGGTACAACAGGGAAATAAAAACCAATCACGTAAATTCCTTCTGCTAAAAGTTTTGAAGCCATTTCTTGAGAAAGTTTTGCATCGTATAGCATGACTGCACAAATAGCAGATTTGGTTGGTTTAAGATCAAATCCTGCTTCGGTCATTTTACGAACAAAATACTCCGTATTTTTATGAAGTTTTTCTTGAAGTTCAGAAGTTTCTGCCATCATATCAAACATTTCAATTCCGGCATTGGCAATTGAAGGAGGAATTGAATTTGAGAATAAATATGGGCGTGATCGCTGACGCAGCATTTCAATAATTTCTTTTTTACCAGTTGTAAATCCTCCAATAGCACCGCCAAAAGCTTTACCTAGGGTACCTGTGATGATGTCAATTTCTCCACGAACATTAAATAATTCTGTCACTCCTCTTCCGGTTTCACCAACTACGCCTGCCGAATGACATTCATCAACCATGATTAAGGCATCGTATTTTTTTGCGAGCTCGTTGATTTTATCCATTGGAGCAACATTTCCGTCCATTGAAAATACACCATCGGTCACAATTATTCTGAATCGCTGTGCTTGCGCTTCAATCAATTTAGCTTCCAAATCTGCCATGTCAGCATTTGCATAACGGTATCTTTGTGCTTTACACAACCGCACGCCATCAATAATCGAAGCATGATTTAGTGAATCAGATATGATGGCATCTTGTTCATTCAACAGGGGTTCAAAAACACCTCCATTGGCATCAAAACATGCGGCATATAAAATGGTGTCTTCAGTTCCAAAAAATTCTGCAATTTTAGCTTCAAGGGCTTTATGCAAATCCTGAGTTCCGCATATAAAGCGAACTGATGACATCCCGTAACCATGAGAATCCAAAGCCGATTTTGCAGCATTAATCAACCTTGGATGGTTTGATAGCCCAAGGTAATTATTGGCACAAAAATTTAAAACATTATCTCCTGTGCTAACTGTTATATCAGCCTTCTGCTGAGAAGTGATGATACGCTCATTTTTATACAATCCTGCTTCTCTGATATCAGCAAGTTCTTTTTGAAGATGATTTTGAAATTTACCGTACATATCTTAAATATTAATTAAGTTTTTAGCTTATTTATCATTTTAATTGATGTAGGCAAAGATATAGATTTTTGTGCATTATTTATTCCGAAACGCTTAGGTAAAGACAAAATTAATTACTTTTGCAGCTACATTGTTAGAATATTAACAGTATTAATTTATCAGCTGAATGAAGAAAATATTGGTTATAGGATCTGCCGGACAAATTGGGTCTGAGCTTGTGATGAAATTGAGAGAAAAATATGGCAATGAAAATGTTGTTGCTACTGATAAATGCCCTAATTCAGGTAAGAAATTAGCGGAGACAGGAATTTTCGAGGTTTTAGATATTGTTGACAGAAAAGCACTTGAGGCTATTTGTGAGAAGTATAAAGTCACACATATCATCAATATGGCAGCAATTCTTTCGGCGGTTGGTGAGAAAAAACCAATGTTGGCCTGGGATGTAAATATGAATGGTCTTTTAAATGTATTAGAAGTTGCCAGAGAACTAAATATAGAACAGGTATTGGTACCAAGTTCTATTGCTGTTTTTGGTCCGGAAACTCCGGTCGACAATACGCCGCAGGAAACCATTTTACGACCGAAAACCATGTATGGAGTTACCAAGGTTGCCGGTGAGCTTTTAGCCGATTATTATGTGAAGAGATTCGGTTTAGATGTTAGAGGTTTAAGATATCCGGGGATTATTAGTAATGAAACCCTACCGGGTGGAGGAACAACAGATTATGCAGTAGCCATCTATTACGATGCAGTGAAGTATAAAAAATACACCTGTTTTGTTAAGGAAGATACCCGACTTCCGATGATGTATATGCCTGATTGTTTAAAGGCCACCTTAGATTTATTCGAAGCAGATTTTAGTAAACTAAAGCACCATGCCGATTTTAATCTTGGTGCCATGAGCTTTACCGTTAAAGAATTGGCAGATTCAATCAAAAAGTATATCCCGGAGTTTGAGATTGAATACAAACCCGATTTTCGACAAGAAATTGCCGACACTTGGCCAAACTCTGTTGATGACAGTGCGGCCAGGGAAGAGTGGGGATGGGAACCCAGTTATGATTTAGATGCCATGACTCAAGATATGCTTAGAGCCATAGGTGAAAAACACAAAAAAGGATTGATATAAATTTAAAAGGAAATTTAAAAATAAAACCCTTTTGCAATTTGCAAAAGGGTTTTATTTTTATTTGTCATTCAATAGTCAAACAATCGACATACAATTGTTTAATCGCGATGCTTATTGATACAAATCTATGTGAATATCAGAAGCAGATTTGATGGCACGGTCCGAAAAGAAATCACAGGCTGGGTAAATTGAAAATCTTCCGGCACCTTCATAATTATCTTTATCAATAATTAAAATTTCGCTTTGATCATTTCTGTTCATAATTTCACTCACGCTAAAAGCTGCCCTGTAGCCATCCATGCCCGATATGGTCACCATACCAGTTCTTAGATTTTGTTCATTTATTTCGATGTATTGGCCAATGAATGCTTTTAATTCTGAACCAATAAACGGGGTTACGCCATGAATACCTCTTCCCCTGCCATAAAAAATATTAGGATAAGAAAGATCGGGTAATTCATCTGGAAGTTCAGTATAAATATTTGTAAGTTTTCCGTTTACCGTTAATTTAAGCTCTTTGCTCCACATATTTTCCATGCCTTTGTTTACCTCAAAATGTTTATCTAAGGATTTAACCGTAATTTTTGTTGGATTAGAAATATTGCGACAAGTCAATAAATCTGAAGCAATTACTAGTTTCGATTCCACTGGTAATGGCCAGTAATCTTTTGTTTTGCTTGGTACAATATGCATGACTTTCGTTGCAATAATAATTTCATGCAAATGAATAGGATAGTACAATTCGCCCCAGCTAATTTTCACTTTATCTCCTTTATCGTTTTCTACTTCAACATAAAGATCAATAATTGGATTAAAGTCTTCGGCATTCTTTTTTGCCAAAATGTATTCGTTTAAAAGGTCATAAAGAGAAATCCCATCGTAACGATAAGACCCAATAAATTTAGTTGAATTCCCTTGTGGTAATGCTTCTTTTACAATAACCGAATGTATTGGAAGCTTGCTTATATCGATAATTCCAGGGTTTTGAATTTCTCCTTCAACCTTAATTTTCATTGAATGAGGTAGTAAGTATGTATCCTCATTATCGTAAAAATTATTGGTTCGATCAGTGGCATCTCGTTTAATATTTTCTTTCTTTAATTTAGTGTTTAAAGATTGTGAGATGCATAAATGACCAACAGCCATTAAAATTATTAAACAAAATGTTTTTTTCATGGTAAAATATATTTAATTAAAATGATAATCTTAATCCGCCTGTAATAAATCTGCCAATACTAATTTGATCGGAATACACCATATAAGTTTTATCCATCAAATTACTAATATCTAAGGTGAGATTCCAACTTTTGACCCATTTAATATTTACGCATTTGATTTCTTTCCATAGTTTGGCATCAAAGGTTGAATATCCTGCTAATTCATCGGTATTGGCATCGTCTCGGTATCTTTTATCCTGATAATGGAAATTAACAGAGAAGTTAATAATTTGATCCTCCAGGCTAAAGCCGGTATTTAGCATATGTTTTGGGGTATATGTTAAGGCCTTACCCTCTAATTCAGGTTGTTCCTCGAATTTTTTAATTTCGGATTTGGTATAGGTGTAATTAGCATAAAGGCTTAGCTTTTCACTGAGCTGATATTTCACATCAATATCTGTTCCGGCTAATGTAACTTCGGTAATGTTTGCTTTTTGCATCACAGGTTTTCTTCCTCCAAATACGTAATCTCCAGTGTGCAGGTAGTACATAAAATCCTGACCTTTCATGAAGTAAATGCTGGGCATAATTTTTAATTTGGAACCAATGTTCATATTCATTCCCCATTCAAAACTATTCACGCTTTCGGGTCCAAGGTTGGGGCTGGCAAGTTTAAATCCACCTGAAATTAAACCTGATCGGCATAAATCATCAAGCGTTGGTGCTCTGAATCCTTTTGACCAAGCTGCATAAGTATTAATATCATTGCTGATTTGATAATGGATAGCTGCTTTTGGAGTGAAAGCATTCCAATTGTGTTCTTCCAGTTTTCCTACAAAGTCTTCCATAAAATCAGTTTCACTGGTCATTCCATCTATTCTAAATTCTCCATCATGAAAATTAATCATGTCGAATCGAATGCCGGCTGTTAGTTTTAATGATTCGGTGATGGTGATTTTATCCTGGGCATAGAATGCGAAATTATTCATCGAACCAATATTGCGAACAATGTCAGTGGAGGTTTGGTAAACATCTGCTCCATTAACTTTGCCATTCTTGTAATCAGCGCCAAAAGTAATGCGGTGACGATACAAATTGGCCACTAAATTTGCGTATGTTCCCATTTCTTTTCTGTCTGAATCAACATCCCAACGGGTGTATATATTTTTACTGAATTTCTCACGGATATCAAGATAATTTTCAAATTGATAAAATGAACTTAAGTTCCAGTTCAGAACCCCTTTTGATCCCTGCCATTTAGCTCTGAGGAAATGAGTGTCGTATTCGCGAAATTGTTCCGTTTGTATTTTTTCTCCGCGTCCACGCTCATCATCATAATAGTTGTACTCAATTTCAATATTGTTTTTATCATCAAAATCGTATCCCACGCGTGCAGTAATTCCCCTTTCTTTTAAGCTTGATGCAATAACTGTTTCATCAATCAATGAATCGGGCACACTGATATAGCCATCACTGCTTCGGTTATTGGCAGTAATTCCCCAATAATATCCTTTAGCACCATCATTCATTTTTCCTCCGACAGAAATATTTTGAGAGAAGGTATTAAAAGTTCCATAATCGGCACTGGCAAATCCATGCACACCTTTTGTAATATTTTTTTTAGTAAGAATATTGATAACCCCACCCATCGCATTACTTCCGTAAATTGATGATCCGGGTCCTTTAAAAATTTCTACTTTTTGAATATCATTTACGTTGATGCGGTTCCAGTTTACGCTGCCACCATCGGTTTTGTTAATAGGTACTCCATTTTGCAATACCAAAATTCGACCTTGCTCTCCACCTGTAATTCCACGAATTCCTACAACAGATTTACTAAAAATACCCAATGATCTGTCAACCGTAACTCCTGATGTTTGAGTCAATAATTCATCAACTGATTTAGCAGAGGTTGATTGAATATCTTTTAAACTGATCACTTCAATCCGGCCTGGGATTTCTGTCATGTATTCGGGAATGCGAGAAGCTGTAACCACAACTTCATCCATGCTTAAGGCTGTCGATATCATTTGAATATTCATTTCAATATTGCTTCCATCTCTTACATTTACGGTCCGAAGAATATTTTCGTAACCCATAAAAGTAAATTCAATTTGTTGGGTTCCTGCTTCCAGTTCAATTTTGTAGAATCCATTTTGGTCAGAGATTACTCCTTTTTGCGAATTAAGAAGTTTAATATTCACTCCGGAAAGTACTTCGCCTGTTGTTTTATTAACTATTTTTCCGTGAACATTTCCAGACCCCAGGGCCATTACTGTGCTGATTATTAAACATCCTAGTAACGTGATTGATTTTTTCATTTTGATTAATAAGTTTAGGTTGAATCGACATGTATTTAAATGCGATTCGGTATTTAAAATAAAACCGCGCAAATGCGGATTGATATTCACATATATCACATATGTACTAATTGTTGCAAAAATATATTAAAATAATATTGAAAAAACAGCAAATAATAATTTAGAAACAATTAATATACATATCGCTTTTATCAGGTTTAAAGGCTGTTGTAGAAGGACATACAGGTTTATGATATAAGGTTTTGATGCTTTGAATTATACAAGAGTTTATCTGGCTAATAATAAAAGATGAGAGCGGTGATCTTTATTTCTATCTAAAATTCTTTAAGTAACTTTGCAGAAAAATGAATAAATGAATATTGCTGCATTGGTTTCAGGAGGAGTTGATAGTTCGGTTACGGTTCCGAAATTAATAGAAATGGGATATAAGCCAACCATTTTTTATATAAAAATTGGGATGGAGAATGAGCCTGGTTATACCGATTGCCCTTCTGAAGAAGATATTGAAATTACAACCTATCTTGCCAAGAAGTACGATTTGAAGATGGAAATTGTGGATCTTCAAAAGCTTTACTGGGAGCGAGTAATTAGCTATACTTTGGATGAAGTGAAAAATGGATTAACACCTAATCCGGATGTGATGTGCAATAAAATGATCAAGTTTGGTGCTTTTGAGGAATTGTACGGAAAGGATTTTGATTTAATCACTACGGGTCATTACGCCGCTACAAAAGAGATTAAAGGTGAAAAATACCTGGCTACAGCTGCTGATAAGCGAAAAGATCAAACTTATTTTTTGGCTCAAATTACCAAAGCACAGGTTCAAAAATTAATGTTCCCCATTGGTGATATTCAAAAAAGTGAAGTGCGACGATTAGCTGAAGAAATGAAATTGCCCAGTGCCCATCGCCCAGATAGTCAGGGGATTTGTTTTTTGGGAAAGATTAATTACAATGATTTTATCCGTCGTTATGTGGGCGAAAAAGAAGGAGATATCATTGAGTTTGAAACGGGCAAAAAGCTTGGAAAGCACAAAGGATTCTGGTTTCATACGATTGGTCAGCGAAAAGGACTGGGCTTAAGCCAAGGGCCTTGGTTTGTGGTAAAAAAGGATATTGAAAATAATATCATTTATGTTTCCAATGGTTACGATCCCATTTCTCAATATGGAACCACGGTTGAGCTAAAACATTTTCATTGGATTAATGAAAAACCAGATCAGGATTACTCATCCCCTAAAAGAGTTAAATTTAAAATTCGTCATACACCCGAGTTTACAAGTGGAACACTTATTAAAAATGATGACCTATATATACTCGAATCTGATGAAAAAATTGCCGGAATTGCGGCAGGGCAATTTGCTGTTATCTATGATGAAGCAGAACAAATTTGCTTTGGAAGCGGAGCGATCGGTTGATGTGCTGATTTGATAGTATGATGATATGCTGACCTGCCTGCCGAAGTGTTGTAAGAAGGCAGGTTTGAAAATCAAGAAAAACTTACCTTTGAATTTCTGAGCATCTGAACTTTTAAACTAAATAAAATCTTGTGTCTTGAATCTTGATACTAATATCTAAAAAAACAAAACATGGAAAACTTTATAATGTACAATCCGACTAAACTACATTTCGGAAAAGGTGTAATGGATGACCTGGGTAAAGCTGTGGCTGAATTTGGTAAGCGCGTATTACTTGTTTATGGTGGAGGTTCGATTAAAAAAAATGGGATCTATGATAAAGCCATTCAACAATTAAAAAGTATAAATGCAGAGGTTTTTGAGTATCACGGAATCAAACCAAATCCCATTGTTGAAGATGTGGATGCCGCTGCAGAGTTAGGAAGAAGAAACAAGGTAGATGTTATACTGGCGGTTGGTGGAGGTAGCGTGATTGATTCTGCTAAAATCATTTCAATTACAATTCCTGTTGCACATAGTGGATGGGATTTTTATGCTGGAAAAGCCAAACCCAAAACTGCTATTCCGTTAATTTCTGTATTAACCCTTGCAGCTACCGGAACAGAGATGAATCCGTTTGCTGTAGTACAGAATAAAGCAACTCAACAAAAATTGGGTTATGGCAGTGATTTGACTTATAATCGTCATTCTTTTCTCGATCCCGAGAATACTTTTTCAGTTGCAAAAAATTACACTGCTTTTGGTGTTGCTGATTTAATTGCTCATAGCTTAGAAGCTTATTTTGGAGCTGGTGATGCAACTTTGTCTGACAAACTGGTATTCGCTATCATTAATGAAGCAAAAGAGAATGGTGAAGCGCTTTTAAATGACTTATATAATTATGACTTGCGAGCTAAAATTATGTATGCAGCAACGTTAGCCTTAAATCAAACTACCATGTACGGAAGGGTTTCGGGAGATTGGGGCGTGCATAGTATCGGGCATGTTTTATCTTTACTCTACGATGTTGCTCATGGCGCAAGTTTATCAATAGTTATACCTGCCTGGATGAAATTCCATAAAAATAAAATTTCGGATCGGATTGCATTTTTAGGGCAAAATGTTTTTGGTGTTGAAACTGCCGATGAAACAATTGATGCATTCGAGCTTTATTTTAAATCAATCGAATGCCCCATCCGTTTAAGCGATATTGCTACCGGCAAAGAAAGTAAAGAGGAAATTTTAAAAGTGATGAACCTGAATAAAGTTGGAGGTGCAAACCATAAACTTACGAATGAAGATCATTCGGAAATATTGGATTTATTCTGGTAAGCTAATGCTTGTAAATATATTTTAAATTTAACGCAACCTATTTAGTCATTCATTCGTCATAGTTTAGTAATGAATTTTAAAAGTTGATAGAATGAAGAATATATATGTCTTATTAATTATTGGATTGATCTCATTATCTGCCTGTAAAAAGGATGATTTTGGATTAAGTGACTGTTTGGATCAAAAAATTGTTGATTTTAAAAATGGTGAATATGCATGCACGGATGGAGCTAATGTTAAAGAATATGAGTTCCTCGGAGAGAAGGTTTATGTTTTTGATCCTGGGATTTGTGGTGCCGACTTTACGTCTGAGGTAATTGATGAGGACTGCAACAGTCTTGGTTATTTAGGAGGGATTGCAGGAAATGTTGAAATTAGTGGAACTAATTTTAGCGAAGCCGTTTTTATAAAAGTAATCTGGAAAAGATAAAAATTTCGAATTCATTTTTCATTGTTAGTTAATAATAATTTAATTCAAGTCCGTGGATTAAACTCCATTAAAAAACCCCGCCAAATTTGGTGGGGTTTTTTGTATATCAAACAAGAACAAGCATTTAATCTTCTTCCAAGCTTTCTTCGTATTCTTTAAGTAGTTTGTCTTGAATATCACCAGGAACTGGAGAATATTCAGCAAATTTCATTCCGTACATGGCACGTCCAGAAGTAATTGAACTTAAGGCTGTTGAATATCGGTTCATTTCTGCCAAAGGAACTTTTGCTAAAATTTTCTGGTAGTTACCCTCTGCTTCCATTCCCATAATGATGGCACGACGACCTTGAAGGTCGGTCATAACATCACCCATTCTGTCTTCAGGTACCAGCACTTCCACATCATAAATTGGTTCCAAAATTTTTGGTCCGGCATTTTTAAAAGCTTCTCTGAAGGCATGACGCGCAGCCAATTTAAATGAAATTTCATTTGAATCAACAGGGTGCATTTTCCCGTCATAAATGTTTACAACAATATCACGAGCATAAGAACCGGTTAATGGACCTTCAACCATTTTCTCCATCAAACCTTTCATAATTGCAGGCATAAAACGTGCGTCGATAGAACCACCAACAATACATTTATTCATAATAAGCTTACCTCCCCATGGCAATTGTTCTTCATCAGTTCCCCGAATTGGAAATTCAGTTTGTTGAACCATATCTTTACTATATGGCTGAATCAGCATATGTACTTCACCAAATTGACCTGCACCACCTGATTGCTTTTTATGACGATACATGGCTTTTGCATCACGGGTAATGGTTTCGCGATAAGGAATTTTTGGTGTGATATATTCAACAGGAATTTTTTCAATGGTCTCTAATTGCCATTTAACAATGTTTAGGTGCAATTCTCCTTGCCCCTGCATAATCATTTGTTTTAATTCTTTTGAATAATTTACCAATAAAGTTTGATCGATGCGGTGCATTTCATTCAAAATGGCACCTAATTTTTCATCGTCAGCGGTATTTACTGCTTTTATAGCTACTCTGTATTTTGGATCAGGGAATACAATAGGTGCAGCTATATTGTTAGTGTTTTTTGATGTTGTTAAACTTGAATTGGTGTGAGAGCTTTTCAGTTTAATGGTAGAGGCAATGTCACCAGCCACAACTTTTGCCACTTTTTCGCGGTTCTTTCCGGCGGTAATCATAATTTGAGAAATACGCTCTTTCGCTCCACTAACACTATTTACCATGTCAGCACTTTCACTTATTTCTCCGGCCATCACTTTAAAGTAAGATACTTCGCCTAAATGAGGCTCAACAGATGTTTTAAATATAAATGCTGATGGTGCGCTTGATGCTTTACATTCAAGATCTTTACCGTCAACTGTTTTAGCAGCAGGCATTTCATCAGGGCTGGGTGCATTGTTGGTAATGAATTGGATTAAACGTGCAACGCCCATATTATGCTTAGCGTTAACGCATAAAATTGGGAACATGCCACGACTGGTTAATCCAACTTTTAAACCTTTTTGCATTTCACTCTCTTCCAAAGTCCCGGCATCAAAAAATTTCTCCATCAACTCTTCATCAGAAGCTGCGAGATCTTCAATCATTGCTGCTTGAAGCTCTTCTGCTTTTTCTTTTTCTTCTTCAGGGATATCAAGAATTTCAGTCTTATCACCTTCGAATTTATACATTTTCATTTGGATTAAGTCGATTATCGCGTTAAAACCTAAGCCAGGATTAACAGGATATTGGCAAACCGTGCAACTTCCGCCAAATTGAGCTTTTAATTGACGAACTGTTTCATCAAAATTTGAATTTTCATGTTCCAAATGATTGATTGCAAAAATTACTGAGGTTTTATTTTGTGTTGCATATCTCCATGCTACTTCAGTTCCAACCTCAACCCCATTTTGTGCATTTATAACCATCACTCCGGTATCAACAACTCTTAAAGCTGCAACTACTTCACCGGTAAAATCGTCAAATCCAGGTGTATCAATAAAATTTATTTTCTTTCCGGCATATTCAGCATATAACACTGTTGATGAAACAGAATTTTGACGCTCTAGTTCAATTTCTCGATAATCAGATACAGTATTTTTATCGTCGATACTACCTCTTCTTTTTATCACACCTCCCTCAAAAAGCATTGCTTCAGCAAGGGTAGATTTCCCTGTTTTTGCACCTCCTATGAGTGCCAGGTTTTTAATTTCATTAGTTTGATATACCTTCATTATTAGTAGTTTATAAAAATTATTTTAATATTCCTCTTAAAGGGCAGCTAAAGTATGAAAAACTGTTCAATAATAAAAAGGAATGCTGCATATTTGAATGAGTTCTACATAAGATAATTATTGGCTATTTTTATTATTTCAGGCCATTTCTCAGATTTAATCTTAGCTCCTACATGTTCAATTACATTTCCGGATAGAAGTGATCCCAATTTTCCGCATATTTCCATGCTTGCTTCCTGAGCAAATCCATAGATAAAACCTGCTGCATAAAGATCGCCTGCACCTGTTGTATCAATGCTGGTTGCTTTGATGATTCCTACTTCGGTTAATTCATTATGCCTGAGAATAAGGGAGCCTTTACTCCCGATCTTAACAATTGCAATTTCACAATAATTTGCTAAATCATAGATGGCTTTATGGGGCGCTTTGCCTGAAATTGCTTTAGCTTCCTCTTCATTGGCAAAAACAACATCCACGTAATTTTTCAAGATATGTTTTAAGAAATCAATATTTTCCTCAACGACATTATAACTTGCAAGATCAAGAAATATTTTTTGATTTTGTTTTTTTGCCAGGCTAACAGCTTTTTCTAATAATTCATGATTTTGAACCAAATAGCCTTCGATATAAAAAAGTTCAGCCCCCTCAAATAATTCGTCAGTAAGGTCTTCGGCAGATAATTCTATAGAAGCACCCAAATGAGTAGCAAAAGTTCGTTCAGAGTCTTTACTTATCAATGTAACTGCTGTTCCTGTTCCTGTTTGGGAATATTGTAACTTGGGCTGAATATTTGAGTTAATTAAGTCATTTCTGAAAACTTTACCCATTTCATCGTCCGATATTTTTGCAATGAAGGAAGTGCTTATTCCTAGCTCAGCTAAACCTGTGATGGTGTTTGCGGCACTCCCACCTGACTTTAATTCATTTGATAAATGCTTGGTTGCAGATAATACCCTTTCAGATCTTTCTTTATCAACCAATTGCATACTTCCTTTTGGAAGTTCAAGTTCATTTAATATCTGATCATCATCTATTTTAAGCATGATATCAACCAGTGCATTTCCAATTCCCAAAACTCTTTTCATAATTATATTTTTAATTGCGAGGCAAAAGTATTAAAAATGCCGTTTCGGGCAAAAAAAACTACAAATTATTAATAATGAAATTATTAGGAAAGTAGTAGTGTTGACTAATTAATTAGCAATTTTGCAGTTTGAACAAAGTTTTTATTCGAGAACCTGACAATATAAATTCCTTTATTGTAAGCAGATAAATTAACTGCTTTAACACATTCTGATTGATTGCAGTCGTTTAATTCCTCGCTGAAGATAATTTGACCCTGGAGATTAATTATATCAATTTGTATGTCTTTTTCATCGGTATTAAATCGGATATTAAACTGACCTGTTGTTGGATTGGGATACATATAAATTCCTTTTTCAATGAGCTCTTCAAATCCCACACACTCAATAAAATTAATTAAGAGTTCATCAATGGCAACACAGCCGTTTTTACTGACATTTAATTTAACTGTAGTGATGTTTGCAATTCCACCTGAAGAATAAATAGTATTGTAATCAGTATCTCCATTTGACCATAGGTAGGAATCGAAATTCTCTGCAACTTCAAGAGCCAGTGTTGAGCCGGTACACAAGGTTGTGTCATTTCCTAGATTAATCGAAGGTGAACTATATATTGTTGTGGTTTTAGTTGCCTTGCTAAAGCAACCATTTTCGTTTTCAACTTGATAGGTTATTTCATGTGAACCTGCTCCAGCTATCGCCGGATAAAAGATATTATTACTTATGCCTGGTCCTGAAAAAACTCCTCCGGTTGGAGAACCTTTAAGCAATACCGCAGTTTCATTATCGCAATATACATTTGACAAACCTGTGAAATCAATACTTGGCACTTCAATGATGCTGACCATTACTGTGTCGGTATCCGAACATCCAAATTCATCATAAGCAGTTACAATATAGTTTGTGTTTTCCTCAGGGCATACTTCATTTTCTGATGATTCAGATCCATTATTCCATACGTATTCGACACCTCCGCTTGCATTTAGTATTACGCAAGCATTGGGGCAAATTGTTGTATCTATGCCTGCATTTGCAATTGGAGGAGCTAAAACAGTTACAATAACTGTATCGCTTGCAGGGCAAGCATCTTCGGTGGTTACCGTAACAATATAGGTGGTTGTTTCGTCAGGGCTAACCTTAATAGAATTGAATTCTAGGCCGTTACTCCAAACATAAGAATAGCCACCTGTTGCGAGTAAAGTTGCTTCATCACCAGGGCAAATGGTTTGATCTTCTCCGGCATTTGCATTTGTTTGTGGTAAATGATTCACTTGGATGCTATCAAGCATACCGCACCCACTTTCATTAAAAACTGTGACATAATATTTGGTTGGTACACTGGGACATACCTCAATGGTATCGGTTGTTGCTCCGGTACTCCATAAATAACTAGCTCCACCCGAAGCACCTATTTTAATGCAGGTACTTGGACAAACGCTTGTATCATTAGAAACGACAGGTGTTGGAATAGGCAGCACATTAATAGTTACACTATCTTTATTCAAGCAACCTTCATTAATAAAAGCTGTCACAATATAGGTAGTCGTATCTGTGGGGCAAACTTCAATATTTGCTGTTGTTGCTCCGGTACTCCAAAGATATGTATTACCACCTGAAGCCATTAATTCAACACATTCATTTAAGCAAATAGAGGTATCATTATTTAATGTAACTGTTGGTAAATCAACAACTGTTACAGTCACACTATCCAAGGCACTACATCCATTTGCATCGGTAACTGTAACATAATAAGTTGTTGTTACTTCTGGGCATACTTCAATGGTGTTTGTTGTTTGGCCTGAACTCCATAAATATTGATAACCACCACTTGCGGTTAGTGTTACACAATCTGTTCTACATATTGAAGTATCGTTGGTAACTTGAGTTTCAGGCTGAGGATAGGTGTAAATAGTTATCGAATCAATGTCAACGCATCCATATATATTTGTTGCAGTTAAATGGTATGTTGTGGTTTCTTCGGGGCAAACTGTATTGGTTGATGTTGTTTCACCGGTACTCCACAAGAACTTTGTACTGGATGCTGCTGTTGTTCTAAGCAAGACACATGAATTAACACATACTGAATCATCTGAAGCAGTTAAAGTTGAAAATTCAGGACTAATAACAAGAATGGTTTTACTATCACTTGCGTAGCACCCTTGATCGTTATAAACGGTTACGGTATATGCTGTATGCTCGGTAGGGCTAACTGTAATACTTTGAGTAGTTGCTCCGGTATTCCACTCGTAGCTCACACCTGAAGGAGCCGTTAGAGTGATAGTATCTCCTAAACATATGATTGTATCGTTACCTAAAGAAAAACTACATTCGCACCAGCCATCAGGTAAAATTGCTCCTGGTATTGCACATAGGCGGCTCCTCAAATCAAACATTGTTTGACCCGATTCAAGCATATTTACATAATCCATTGCAATTAAAATATCATTTTGAGATTGGGATGCCTCCGCAATGCTCACATAATTTTCGGCATTATCTGCTTTTGATGTTACAACCCTTCCATCCCAATTTAGGTTAATCATTCCATTAGCGTATCCAACTCCTCTGTAAGAGTTGTTTGTACCTCCATTAATGCTGATATCAGTAATTTCAACATCACCGTTTATTAATAAACTTAAAGCGTAATGACGAAGATCTGTTGGCAATGTTCCATTAAATGTAATCAACAACTGATTTCCAAGTACTTCTGTATTAACAGTTACAAGCTTACTAACTTTGATATAATCTAAAACTTCTTCTTCAGTGGTCATCCATATATTATCCGTACTATCTTTACCGTATTTGGTTTCGATATAATCCATGTAAAACTTGAAAACATCAAAAGAGTATCCATCAGCTCCACCAGTGACAGAACTATTATATGCAGAAGCCCAATTGTTTACTGAATAACTACTATGGGCTGCTAAGGTATCTGCCAATTTACCAATACTTTCAGTCCCAATTAAATGAGTTCTTCCAAATTTTAAACTATCAATCTCAATCACTGATGCCGGATCGCTAACATCCAGATAAGGTACTCCATAAGTATATTGACGTAAAGCAGCATCATATCCATTATTAAAAGCAGGGCTTGAAAATGAAATATCACCTTGAGGGTTTACAAATATTTTTGAATCAATACCATTTGTTGTTGCATCTTGGGTTTTAAGCTTGATATAGCTATGGTTTCGTGCAACAAGGTAATTTTTGTCTACACTACTTGTATTTGAAGAGGTTAAACCTTGATTATAAATTCCCCACCCGGCCTGGTAAAGTTGGATGATCTCTGGCCAGGTAAGATATGTTGCTGAATTTGCACCATTTGGATCATGCAAATCAGTGTCCTGAGCATCATTAAATGAAAATAGTGATGTACTCATTTTGAAAGGAATTGGGATGCTACTGGTACCATCTGTATAAAATTTTCCTGGATAAGTTACATTACCGATGGTGCCTCCGTTTAAATATTTATATGCATGGGTGAAAACATCTTTGCTTGCACCTTCAAGGTGATAACTTAAGGCAAAATGTTTATTATATTTTAATCCGGCTTTAGTAATAGTAGCGTTTGGGATGCTGTCAAAAGTTATAACAATACTATTTACACCAACATTCTGTGCATACATATTATAGTTCGAGCTCAAAAAGATGAGAAGGAAAAAAGATAATTTTATCAATGCAAATATATTTTTCATTGATCTTCCGTTTAGTTATATGAGTTATAACCGCGTGATTTTTGCATTTCAATCCAACGGTTTGATTTGAATTTTTTACCCGAACTGAGGTTAAAACCAATCATAAATTCATGCACTGCCGAAGGGTTTGCGATAAGGCCTTGCGTTGCAAATTCATAGGTGTAGTTTAAACTTAGTTCGCTTGTTAGGTTACCACCTAAGCTTATGGCCACTTTTCCTTCATTTCGATAAGTGAATGCACCCCAGTAATTATCTTTATAAATCGTTAGCATTGAGATGTCATAATGATATGGTGAGTCCTTAATCGACCGATACACTAAAAATGGCTGTAAATTCCAATCATAATTTAACCTGAAATTATAAGTTAAATGTGTAATAAGCTGGGGTTTGATTACCACCAAGTTGTTACCACTTCCAACGGCATAAGCATCTTCGCTCGAGAATAAATAGGGTGCTGTAACACCGATACTTCCATCTCTCCATCGAAACAATAAACTTGACCCGGCATTGAGCGAAGTACCTGTTAGTTGGCTCATTCCTATTAGTAAAGGATCGTTAATATCAGAAACAATTGCGCCATTCAAGTTAATTGAGTTTTGAAACATGCCTCCCCATAAACTAAAATATATTTGATGATTTGCCCCAATTGGAAGATGATAAGTATAGCTCAGTTGTGCCGAGAAAATTTTTGAAATGTCTGTTTGGTCACTAATGATTTCACCACCCATCCAAACTCTTGCAGAAACAGGGAAATAAGCATTAATGAAAGCTGTTCTGGGCGAACCTGTTATGTCTCCCCATTCTTTACGGTAAGTTAAAAATACTTTTGAGTTTTCGTTATAACCGGCAAAAGCTGGAGATAATAAATAAGGGTTAACAAGGTATTGGCTGGTTAGCGGTAATTGTTGCCCCATTACTTGGGCACCATTAACAAATAATAAAACAATTAATATTTTTAGAATATTTTTCATACCAAATTAACAGCTATCGCATTATCGTAATTGCTCCTTTTCTAATATTAGTTTCTTTATCGCATTTAAGGATATAATAATATGTTCCTTCGGGTAAAGGTTTGCCTTTATATGTTCCAGTCCAATCATTTAAATAATCAGAATCTGAATAGACCACAACTCCTGATCTATCATATACGCTGACATTGCAAGGACGCAGTTTTTCAATATGAAAAATCTCCCACCTGTCGTTAAAACCATCACCATTAGGTGTAATTAAATTTGCAATCCCCACCCTATCAATTACCGTAATAGAAAATGACTTGGAACTGGCACACCCATTTTTCGAAACCTCAACACTATATGATCCTCCAAGAGTTAATATAACCGAATTTCCGGTCATTCCATTTGACCATATTGCCTGATCAAAATCACCTATGGCAGTAACAGTTACACTTTCACCTTCTGTAAATTCTGTTGCTCCACTGTATTCAAGGGTAAACTCAGGAATGGGTTTTATGCTCACATTTTTAATAATGGTATCGGAACAGCCAAAGGAAGAATTAATAATTAGCGTCACATTATAGATTCCGGGAGAAGTATAGGTATGAATGGGATTACTAACATTTGACCAAGCGCTTCCATCTCCAAATTTCCAGATAAAACTGGCGATATCTTCAGGTCTTGTGATACTGGTGTTTGTAAATTCAGTAAAAGTTCCAACACAGGCATTTGTTGCCGAAAAATTAGCAGTTGGAATAGCAGCTACGATAACTTGACGATAAATTGCTTTGGCCAGGCCACTTTGTGTTGAAACCCTTAGGCCAATGGTATGAGGCCCTAAGCTTGTGAAAAGATAATTGAGTGAATTGCCGGATGCATCATTAAAAACCCCATCATTATTTAAATCCCATTGCACACTAACAATAACATCTGAACTCTCAGATGTATTTGTGAATTGTGTTGCATTTCCGATACAAACAACCGTATAATCAAAACTTACATTTAAATTATGGACGATTTCAATATCTTTTCTGAGTTCATGCGATTCAAGTGATATCCCTGTAACTCTTACTCCAACATTGTAAGTTCCAATGGTTGGATACACAAATCGAACTGTATCTCCCCAGCCATTATTATAAACTCCATTTCCTGTTAAATCCCAGGCAACGGTTATAACTTCTTCGTCCAGAATAGATTTGTTAACAAATACTGTTTCTTTTCCAGCAATTCCGTTAGTATATTCAAAGTTTATCGTTTGGGCAAAAACACTTGAAAAAAAGCTGAGGATAAACAGAAGTGTAAAAAGCAATTTCTTCATCGATTGATACTAAGAGTGCATAAGAAAGCAATCCACTTTTCTTTAAAAAATGAGATTCCTAACCAATTTATTTAATGATAAAATTAGGCTTTTAAGCATCACTATAAAAGAAAAAAAACATTGAGTTTTCAACATATTAGGACCTTAAAATTTAAAAGAAAAATTAAATTTAGTAATATCTTTAGAAACAATTGGTAAATTTATTTTATTCTTGCAAAAAATACCTTGTTTCAGAATATGGACGACTTCTTTTTTATAGTGGATGAAAATCCGCAATTGAGTTTTAAGCTAAATAATATCATTAAAACTAATTTAGCAAGAACGGTTGTTATTGAGAATTTTGAAGACTTATTTGGCAAATTGCTAAATTTACATCCGAAACTCATTTTGATAAACAAAGAGATTTTAAATGAGAAGAATTTTAGACTGATAAGAAAACTTAAAGGCATTCCTCAGTATTTACCCATCATCATTGTTTATGCTGAAGCACCCATTATTGAGAAATCTCAGGTTTCACTTATGAAAGTTGGTGTGGATGGGTTTATACATAATTTAGATAATCCTCACTGGCTCGTGTTATACTTAAAGTCCTTAATTGAAATTCAAGGATCAGCAAAATCTGAAGGGGTAGGAAACCAAAAATATAGGATGTTGTTTGAAACCATGTTCAGTGCATATGCATTGCACGAAATTATAGTTGATGAGGATAATAATCCGATAAATTATCGTTTTTTGGAAGTTAATCCGGCATTCGAAAGAATCACGGGAATGACTGCCAATCAGGTGGTTGGGAAAACGATATTTGATTTATTTCCTTCAACGGATATGAAGACCATTCAAACATATGGTGAGGTAGCCCTTTATGGCGAAAGATTACAATTCGAACAATTTTCAAACGAGCATAAAAAGTATTTTGAAGTAGTTGCTTTTAGTCCTCAAAAAGGTCAATTTTCAACTGTTTTTATCGATATCACCCAACATAAAGAAGCCTTACGGTTAATGCAAAATTCAGAAAATGAATTAAAAGAATTGAATGCAACAAAAGATAAATTTTTTTCAATTATTGCACACGATTTGAAGAATCCATTTCAAGGGATTTTAGGTTTTGTTGAGTTATTACATAACGATCTAGATGAGTTTGATGAGGATGAACTAAAAATGATAATTTCTCAGGTTAAAGAGGCTACTGAAAGTGCTTATAATTTGGTTTTAAATTTACTCGAATGGTCGCGTTTACAACTAAACAGAGTTACTTTAAATCCAAAACTACTCAATCTATATAATTTAGCCAGCGGCGAAATTGCAATTTTAAGTGCACAAGCAAATGCCAAGCAAATTAAATTAAATCTGGATTTACCGGATGACATTCAAGCATACGCTGATGAAAATATGATTAGAATGGTGCTGAGAAATTTAATTTCAAATGCAATTAAATTTACATACAAAGGAGGTGAAGTGCTGATCCAATCGAACTTTCTTCCAAAGTTCGTTGATATTGAGATAAAGGATGATGGAGTTGGAATTAGTCAGGAAAACATTCAAAAACTATTTAAAGTAAACCAACAGGTTGTAAATCAAGGAACGGAAAAAGAAAAAGGGACAGGACTTGGGTTAATACTTTGTAAAGAGTTTGTTGAGAAAAATAATGGCAAAATTTGGGTCGATAGCAAGTTGGGTTCGGGCAGTAGCTTTCATATTTTACTTCCTTTAAGTGAAAATAAAAATAGTTAATCGCTTAGCTCAATAAGTGAATATGCGTAAATTTGGAAAAAAACAATGAGAAATGTTACGTTTAAAATAGTTTTTTTAATGATTTTTTTTGCGTGCAATCCATCAAGGCATGCAAGTAATATATCACCTTCTCTCCTTAAAATTCATTTGAATAGTAAAGGCACAATAAAGTCGGGTGAAAGCCTGCAAATTGAAGTTGAGAATATTTCTGCCGACGAAATTCTTATTTATTATCCAGAAAAATTATTGATTGAAAAAGCGGAAGAGAATAAATGGCGAAAGCTTAGAATTCTTGAATGCCTTTGCGACATACCCTGTCAGCCATCGCCTGATAAATTAAAGTTAGCTCAGGGAGAATCCATTAAATTAAACTGGGATCAAAAGGAAACCTGGTGCGGGCCAAAAGTGAATGGACAAATCAGAAAAACCTTATCAAAATTGGTTGGTGCAGGTGAATATCGTATTGTTATCAAGTATAAAACTTCAGGAGGACAGGAATCTTTATTTACCAGGAGTTTTAAAATTTTATCATAATGTATCTGCTTTTGTAGATTTTGCATATTTAAACAGATTGCAATCCCTCCTTATTAAATTTGGAGGATGGAGAAAGAAGCAACCTAATTGGGAATTAGCTTGGATTTTTATAAAGTAAATCTATTATTTATTTCGAAAAACATGAAATTAAAAATCAAATTAATCGCGGTCATATTTATTCTTAGCAATATATTATATAGCCAGACATGGGTAAATAATTTACCTGATCTAAAAAATTCAAAAGATGCTAATTTCTTCGAAATACAAAAGGCATTTAACGAGTATTATAAACCATTCAATGTGAAAAAAGGTAAATACTTGAAAAACGGAATAGAGGTTAAAATACCGAATTGGAAATTGTATAAACGTTGGGAGTGGTATTGGGAAGCCCGAATTGATAGAAGTACCGGATTATTCCCTCAAACTACAACAGATGCGGAATTTAAAAAATACAAGTCCAATAACTCTTCTCTAAAAAGCACAAATGGAAACTGGACTAATTTAGGCCCCGTTGGCTCGTCGGGGGGCTATGCCGGCTTGGGCAGGATTAATTGTATATCGTTTCATCCTTCCGATAATAACACTTACTGGGTAGGATCACCAAGTGGTGGATTATGGAAAACAACTGATGATGGTGCAACTTGGATTCCGCTAACCGATAACAACAATGTTTTGGGTGTAAGCGATATTGCTATTCCATCAGATTATGCCACTTCAAATACCATTTATGTAGCAACCGGTGACCGGGACGGTGGTGCGATTCATTCACTAGGAGGAGGACACAGAGGAGATAACAATACGATCGGGTTTTTGAAATCTACAAATGGTGGAAATACATGGTTGCCAGCTGGTTCAATTAATGTTTCTGATCGCCGTTTATCAGGATTTATACGCATTCATCCGGAAAATGATTTAATTCTTTATGCCGGAATTGATAATCTTGTTCACAAATCAATTGATGGAGCTGCGAGTTGGGGATATTTAGTTTATACCGCCAAAGATTATGTAATTGATATGGAATTTAATCCTTCAAATCCTGATATTATTTATTTGGCAACCAAGTCTAATGATAGTCCGCAAATCATTAAAACGATTGACGGAGGGGCAAATTGGACCATTTCTCATACATTCGAATCTTCCGATAGGCGGATTGAATTGGCTGTTAGCCCAAACGATCCAAGTATTGTGTATGCCGCTGTTACAAACTCAGAAGGAGGATTAAGTGGGATACATAAATCGGTCGACAATGGTGATACTTTTAGTCAAATATTTGACGGTGATATTACTGGCAATAGTATATTTGGATATTATAGTGATGGAAGCGATGAAAATACAGGTCAGGGAGGATATGATTTAGCTTTTGCCGTATCCCCGTCTGATATTAATACCTTATATTTAGGTGGGATTAATACCTGGAAATCATCAGATGGTGGTGTAAGTTGGGTGATAAATAATATGTGGACGGGAAGTTCTTCTTATAATCTCGCAAATCCCAAAGCCCCAACAGTTCATGCAGATAAGCACGTATTAAAATTTCAAAATTCTTCTACTTTATTTGAAGGCAATGACGGTGGTATTTATAAAACAAATGATGGAGGTTTGAATTGGACTGATTTATCAAACGGAATGGCTATTAGTCAAATTTACAGATTAGGGGTTTATGCCGGTTCTCCAGATACCGTAATTACGGGTTTACAGGATAACGGATCTAAACTTTTTTATGATGGAAATTGGGCTGATGTAACTGGAGGAGACGGCATGGAATGCCTCATTGATTATACAGATTCCAGAATTCAGTACGGAACTTATATAAATGGTCAAATATCCCGAACAACAAATTTATGGAATTCATCTGACGATATTTATTTAAATATTGGTGATGGGTCTCTTGAAGGAGCCTGGGTAAGTCCTTATATTATTGATCCCATTGATCACAATACCATTTATGTTGGCTATGATGATGTTTGGAAATCGACAAATAAGGGTGATAGTTTTACCCAAATTTCAACAATGAGTACCGCAAACAAAATCCGTTCAATGGCTATTGCTCCATCCAACAATCAGGTTTTATATGTGGCAGATCAGTCACATGTTTGGTTAACAGTAAATGGAGGAACTGCTTGGACAGAAATAACCGGTTCATTACCTGTAAGTAATAACAGTATAACCTATTTGGCTGTTCATCCATATGATCCGCTTACGGCCTGGGCAACTTTCGGGGGATATGATGGAAACCGTATTTATCAAACAATTGATGCCGGTACAACCTGGATAAATATTTCCGGAAGTTTACCAAGACTTCCGGTATTTACAGTGGTTCATAATAAACTTGCAGCAAATGAAAATCACTTATATGTTGGGACAGATCGTGGAGTTTATTTCAAAGAAGGTGATGCAGATTGGGTTTTATTCAGTACAGGCCTGCCTAATGTGATGGTAACAGAATTAGAAATTTATTATGATAACAGCACGCTGGAAAATAGTCGATTAATTGCCGCCACTTACGGTCGGGGCCTTTGGAGTTCGGATTTGAAAAGTGTACCAATGCTTAGTTTAGATGCAGGGATTACAAGTATCCTAAATCCTATTAATCAAAATTATTGCGGGATTCAAAGCATTATTCCTAAAGTTGAGATCAGAAATTATGGAACAGATATTTTAAGCAGCCTCTCTATAAATTATCAAATTGATGGAGAAACAGTTGTATCCAAAAACTGGACAGGGAGTTTAAGTAATAGCCAGGTTGAGACAGTTGAACTGACTAGCATATCACCTAATGTCGGATCTCATACATTAACCGTTTCTATCTCTAATATAAACGGAGGATCAGATGACAATATAAATAACAATACCAAAGCAGTTAGTTTTAAGGTAACAGATGATGATTTTAGTTTCCCTTATTCCGAAGGATTTAATGATGAGTCGAATCCGGCCTGTTGGTACTGGGAAGCTGTTACAGATAATTCAGGGGCAGGTTCTCCTCTTATATCGTTTGTTGCATCCAGTACCAATCCAAGTGCGACTCCATCTGAAGGTTCTCATATGGTTCTGTTTAATTCATATGATTGTGATGAGGGGGATCAGGCCAGGCTAATTAGCCCGGCATTATCTACTTTAAATAATACGAATGTAACCATCAATTTTGAATGGTTTGAGAATAATGAATGGAATATTTACAAGGATAGTTTAACATTGCAATGGTCCCTAGACGGAACAACGTGGAATGATGGAAAAACATTTTATCGAGTAAACGAAACCAGCTCCGGATGGTTTCAAAAATCTTATGAATTACCAAGTGAAGCCATAAATAAAACTTCGGTTTATATTGGATTTTTATTCCATTCGGCTTACGGAAATAATTGTTTGATTGATAACTTAATTATTTCTGCATCTTCAACAGAGTCTGTCATAACCGGAACTATAAATGGTGGCCCTTTTACAGTATCTGCCATATCAGGTGCTGAAATTAGTGTACCTTTTACTTCAATCGGAACATTTTCAGCAAATGAATACACAGCTTATTTGTCGGATGGAACGGGTAATTTTTCTAATGAAATTGAAATAGGAGTTTTAACATCTGATGATAATACAGGAGTTATTCAGGCAACCATCCCTGCTAATACTTTAGCCGGAAGTACTTATAAGATTAGAGTTAAATCAAGCAACCCAGTCGTACTTGGCTCCGAAAGTAATAGCTTTGAAATAGTTAATGCTACGTCATCAATTACTATAGGGAGCATTAATGGTTCGCCATTTATGGTATCTCCGGTACAAGGTGCAGTTGTGAATATTCCCTTTAACGTGAGTGGAGGATTTACCTCAAATACTTTCACCGCATTTTTATCTGACTTGGAGGGTAATTTCAGTAACGAAGTTCAAATTGGGAACCTAAGCTCAAATACAAATGGGGAGATTTTTGGATTAATTGCAGCCAATACACCAAATGGTAATAATTATAAAATAAGGATAAAGTCTAGTAATCCGATAATTACAAGTAATGAAAGCAATGCTTTAACGGTAAATTTAGATGACATTAGACCAACTGCAACCTTATCGGCTTCGGTTGATAACCCAACCAATGTTTCGCCTATCGAAATTTCAATTGCTTTTAGTGAATCCATAACCGGATTTGATTTATCCAAAATAAATGTGGCCAATGCGACTAAAGATAAGTTTACCATTTTAGGTAATTCATCATTTAAATTTGAACTAAGTCCGATTGCGGATGGTGTAGTTAGCGCTGAGATACCGGAAGGTGTTGTTAATGATGGAGTTGGAAATACCAATACAGCCTCAGAAAAATGGACCACAACTTATATTAAAGCACTCGGGATTGAAGACTTTACAAGAGAAGGAATTTTAATATTTCCAAACCCAGTATTTCATCAATTAAATATAGAATTTGGGAAAAATCATAAAAAACTTAATCTGAAACTGATTGGTATTGATGGTAAGTTATATACCAACATTGTATTGTTAAATTCGAGTAATTATCAATTGGATGTTTCAGCTTTAGCTAACGGGATTTACATCATTCAATTAAATATTGATGGTAAGCTTTTAAATGCACGAATATTGAAGCAATAAAGCTGATATTAAAATTTAATTGAAGTTCTTTTGAATAGCTTTTTCTAAAATTAGTAACTTAGGCTAAATATTAAATTATTATGCCAAAACATTCATTAATTTTTAATCGAACCGACATTCAATCTCTAATGTCGCTAAGTGAACACATTGAAGTTGTTGAAAATGCATTTCGATTGCATGCTGAAGACAATATTATAAACCCGGGCTTACTTCATTTTGATGCAGATGAGGGTGAGTTTCATCTCAAAGCAGGTGGTATAAAAACGCCTAAAATCTATTATGGTTTAAAGAGTAACGGTGGGTTTTTTAATAATAGAGCTACCAACGGACTTCCTAATATTCAAGGTTTAATTCTATTACATGATGGCGACAATGGATTTCCTTTAGCAATATTTGAGTCGGGAGACATCACCATTAAACGAACCGGTGCAGCCACGGCTGTTGCAGCTAAATATTTAGCATTAGAAGACGCGGATACAGCAACCATATGTGGTTGTGGAATACAAGGACAAATACAACTGGAATCCATCATGCAGGTTCGGAGAATTAAAAAAGTTTTTGCTTTTGATATGAATGAGCAAACGATGGCAAACTATGTAGATAAAATGTCTGAAAAACTCAATATTCAAGTGTTACCAACATTTAATTTACAAGAAGCTATTTCACAAAGCCAAATTTGCGTTTGTTGTACCCCTTCTCACACGGCATTTATAAAAAAAGAATATGTGCATGAAGGATTGTTTATTGCGGCAGTTGGAGCTGATAGTCCCGAAAAACAGGAATTGGAACCCCAACTTTTGGCAGACCATAAAGTAGTTGCAGATATTCTTGAACAATGCATAAGCGTTGGTGAAATTCATCATGCCATTGATGCTGGTTTAATGCAAAAAGAAGATGTTTATTCAGAGATTGGAGAAATCATTACCGGTAAGAAGACAGGAAGAGAGTCGAAAAATGAGGTCATCATTTATGATGCAACAGGAACTGCATTGCAGGATGTTGCAGCAGCAGCTTTCATTTATGAAAAAGCGTTAAAAAAAGGGATTGGATTGCCATTCCGATTCCCGGATTAAGTTGTATTTGATTTGTAAATTTTAATGTCTTCCCTCCAAATTCAATAATTCATTGATTTCATTTAAAATTTAGGCAATTTGCCTAGAACCAGGGTTGTATTTATGCCTTATCTTTATGTATTCTCAACAAAAAAATTGTAGAGACCTGGAAAAACTATAGTTATGAATACTGCATTTAACGGAAATATTATTAATCTTAACTTCAAAAACATGATGTATATTTTATCAAGATCAAAGGGAGATACAGAATGCAAATGCTATCGTTGCGGACATATCTCAAAAGTAAAGATAAAGTATTGTACCAATTGTGTAGAGGATGGTTTTCAAATTCGCATGATTAAAATCATGGAAAAATAATTATCTCAATCAAAACATAATTCATAAAAAAATGAAATTTCATTACCAGGATTTAATTGACAGGTATAACTACAAAGACTTCTCTGAAGAAGAGATAGAACTATTTTACCTGTCGCTTGAATTTAATCCACAGCTTCGGCGAGAATTTGATTATTATCTTAAGCTGAAGTATTTTATTACTGATGGACAGATTCAAAAAGT
Source organism: Bacteroidales bacterium (assembly GCA_963675215.1). GTDB lineage: Bacteria > Bacteroidota > Bacteroidia > Bacteroidales. Next base: position 582,678 of record OY775914.1, on the reverse strand, counting down.
TAAAACGTTTTTATCGCAACATGAGTTAATTTAAAACTTCCCGATCATCACCATGGGCTCCCCTTCCACCAATGGTGGTGTAGCAATTATATAAAGAATAATTCCATCAAATGGTGATTTTACTTCCTGAATTTTATTTCCGAAATAGTCAGTTAAATAGCCAACTAATTCTCCTTTTTGAACATGATCACCTCTTGACAGAAGGGGATAATAAAGTCCTTCTTTTTGCTCAGATCTAATAATGGTGTATTCTTGAACCCAGACTGATTCAAAATCAATTTGAGGTTCACCTTCAATCATTTTTAGGTGCTTTAAAATATTATAATTGCCTTTCATAATTGCAATTATATCCTCATCTGCTGTTCCGCCTAATTTCCCGGCCTCTATTGATATGGCAGGTTTCCCTCTGAGTAAGGCTGTATTACTAACATACATTGAGTTTTCAATGTCTTTAGTTCTTCCTGATTCATGAACGATTACTTTAAGGTTGAAATTAATGGCCAAACCTTTTGTCTTTTTATCAAATTCCGAATTTCCGGTTTCGGTGCAGTATAAATATTGCATCAAATCTTCGTTCCCGTCTCCGCAATGATTATCAATTAAATAATCACATTGGTCAATAACTTCCTTGGTAATTTGGTATGCGATACGCTCTGTGTTAGTCCCGTCGATTTTGCCCGGAAAGACCCGATTTAAGTTTTTCCAGTCGTAAGGATTATAATAAATTGTTCGTTTTAAAAAGGATGGTACATTGGCCACATGAACAATAATCACTTTCCCAGAAATATAGGCAGGATCTAGTTGTTGAGAAAGTTTGGTCATGGCAAGGATGGGTGGGTATTCATAGCCATGAACCCCTGCGATAAGTGCAAGTGTTGGCCCGTCTTTAACGCCGTTAATTATTGTGATCGGAACCTTCAACATGCCACTATCTTCACCGGCAGGAACGATAATATATCCCTGCTTTTTCTCGCCGGAATTTGTAGTGACTTCACCTACCGTGAATGAATTTTGAGTAATTCCTGAGATTGAAATAAATGCAATTAAAATAAATGCAGACAGTTTTTTGGTTAAGATCATAATGTGGTTCTCCTTGATAATTAGATTAATACTTATTGTGAATTTACAAAATAATTTTGGAAAAACACATGAGATTATTATGGATGCACCTAAATTTGAACTTTGCTCATAAGGCTTTTTACCATTTCGGCGATAGCCAAAGAAGCTGTTAACCCGGGTGATTCAATTCCTATTAAATTAATAAATCCAGGAAGCCCTTGCTTTGTTTCTTCTTGTATGTAGAAATCTTTAAAGGCTTCTCCTTTCTTTTGCGTTTTTGGGCGTAATCCTGCCATTTCCGGACTTAAATCGTCCATCTCCAGAAAAGGCAAAAATCTTTTAACGGAAGCATAAAAAATTTCTTTTCTGTCATGGTCAACCTTGTAATCGTATTCATTCTTATCTAAATAAACTGCATCGGGGCCAAGTTTGGCACCTCCAGCTAAATCTACGGTAACATGAATTCCCAAGGCTACCATATTTGGATCAGGCACAGGATACACCAATCGGTTTAATAATCGATTTTTGGGCGGATTGATACTAAAATATTGTCCTTTGCAAAACTGAATTTTTAATTCTTCATCTTTAATCCCAATCATATTAGCAATGAGGTCAGATTCAAGTCCGGCTGAATTAATCACAACTTCTGAAGTATAAGAATAAGAAGTACCATCAGGTTCGAGCAATTTAATTTCATAAGCATTTTCTAGCTTTGTTATGGTAGTAACTGATGTACCGTAAACCATTTCGACACCATTATTTACAGCCAGGGTTTCAAGCTGTTTCATGTAGGAGTGAGATTCAATAATTCCGGTAGATGGCGAAAACAAAGCTTTTAATCCAAAAACCTGGGGTTCCAATTCAGCAATTCCATGCTGATCCAAAAAGATTAAATCATCCACCCCATTATTGAATGCCTTTTGTTTAATTTCATCTAAAATTGAGATTTCCTCATCGGTCGTTGCTACGATTAGTTTTCCACATTTAAAATATGGAACTTCGTATTGATTGCAAAAATGATACAAAAGCTCTTTGCCTTTTACACAAAGTTTTGCCTTTAAACTTCCCTTTGGGTAATAAATACCGGCATGAATTACCTCACTATTACGACTGCTGGTTTCTTGTCCGAATAATTTATTGCGTTCAATCACAAAAATGGAATCATAATTTTCAGAAAGCTTTGCTGCTATTGATAGTCCAACAACCCCAGCCCCTATAATGGTAATATTTGAATCGAACATTTAATTATTTTGATGAATGATCAAATTTAGTAAAAACATAAAAGCAACTTAAAACTGTGGTTTCTTTTATGGCCTGATTTGTGATTGACTTATTTTAACGGTTTAGATTATAAAAAGCATAAGGGAGGATAATCTAAAATGAATAAATTTGTATAAAGAATCCATTCGAATTATCTATTTGGATATGATGACCGAATAAAAACACCAAGTTATTTGCAATATGAGAATCCTGAATTTAATAAAAAACCAATGAAAGGCTATATCCACGTTTATACAGGAAACGGTAAAGGGAAAACAACTGCTGCTTTTGGTTTAGCAATGCGGGCTGTAGGGGCTTCAAGGAAAGTATTTATAGCTCAGTTTGTGAAGGGGAAAATGTATTCTGAAATCAGAACTGCTCAACAATATTTACCATCAATTGTCATAAAGCAATATGGCTTAGGATGTTTTATTGAAAAAGTTCCCACCAAGGAAGATATTCATGCAGCCAGGAAGGGATTGGAAGAAGTTAAACAAATTATCTTTTCAGAATACTATGATCTGGTGATCCTTGACGAAGTATTTATCGCCCTGTTCTATCAACTTTTTTCAGTTGAAGAACTCATGAAAATGATTAAAACAAAACCAGCGAAACTTGAACTCGTGCTCACAGGAAGATACGCCCCGCAAGAAATTATTGACCTGGCTGATTTAGTTACTGAAATGAAAGAAATTAAGCATTATTACAATCATGGAATTGAAGCAAGAGAGGGGATTGAATATTAAAATTGATATTTCATCAGTGAATAAAAATATCATATTATCATGGAAACACTAAAAAATGAAATTTTAAACTGCACCGCATGTAATTTACACAAAACAAGAAATCACGCTATTTGGGGAGAGGGTAATTTCAACGCCGAGATCATGGTAATTGGCGAAGCTCCGGGTGCCGACGAAGATAGAATAGGTCGGCCTTTTGTTGGTAAGTCGGGTCAGTTACTCGACAAAATATTTGCCGCATGTGGGTTCAACCGAGCACAACATATTTTTATCAGCAATATTGTAAAATGCAGGCCTCCGGCAAACAGAACCCCATCAGATGAGGAAGTAAAAGCTTGCTTCCCTTATTTACTAAAACAAATTGAATTGGTAGATCCGAAAATTATTATTCCGCTGGGAGCGACGGCCTTAAAACGTTTGTTCAATAACCAAAACCTTAAAATTACCAAGTTACGTGGTGAGTGGATGCCATTGGAAAACCGATTCGTAATGCCTGTTTTCCATCCTTCTGCTTTGTTGCGTAATCCTGATTTAAAAAAAGATACCTGGGAGGACTTTAAAAAAGTGGTATTTAAATATCGTGAATTAGTTGATTCCAATCATTATTCGGCGCATATTTGATAATATATTTAAAAAACGAAAATATTTTAGGTATGAAAGGATATGCAATTTGGGTTAAAAACAGATTAAATAAAAAGAATCTTATTGTTTGGGTCATTGGATTTGTTATCCTTTTTTTGATTGATATTTTGGTTGAATCGATACTATTACCTTATTGGGGATTAGACTATACAGACGAAAATGATATTTATTTTAAACTTTGGTGGGTCGTTGTTGGAATTTGGTTTTTGTTTGGGTTGGTGTTCCTAAAGCATTTTGAAAGAAAGAAAACAAAATGAAATATTGGAGCTTCGCCTCCCCACAATAACGCTTGAGATATTTATCCGGTTGCTGGCGCATATTTCTTTAGCATGACTTTTCCCTTTTTTAAATCGAAAGAATAATATCTGCAAATGTTCAATGAAAAAGCCGACCGTAAAACGGCTTTTTTTCGTTGCTCCCTCTGTGATGAAAAGTTACAATCATTTTTATGCGATTTCTGACTTAAATCTAATTCAGGATAATATCATTTAAAAACTTATCTTTGATTATACGATGAAACGAATAACTTATATCAGTAAATTAAAGGAAAAACTTAGTTTTTCAGAAATCGACGAACTTGGTAAAACATTCCAAAAAAATAACCAAACAAAAAACATTACAGGTACGCTTATTTATTTTAATAACTTATTTTTTCAAATAATTGAAGGTGCTGAAAAAGACATAGATACACTTTTTAATAAAATTAAGGATGACCATCGCCATGAAGATTTATTGACCCTAAAGTTGGAAAATGAAATAAGCACACGTTATTTCCCTGATTGGTCGATGAAGGTGACGAACCTTGAACGTAAGACCGATGAACTTACATTACCGATTAAGTTGCTTTTACAGGCTCTTATTGATTCACACCTGGTCATTGAAAAGTATACGCAACCCAGTGTTTTAAAAATTATTAGTGATGGAATAAATCCTGTGACGATACAACCAAAAGAGGTTGAACGTATTGTTGTTTTTGGAGATATTTTGTCCTACTCTTCTATGGCTGAGCAATTAGGTATTGAAGATATATTTTTGCTCATTAACACCTATTTTGAAATTTGCACACGGATTATTACCAAAAAAGGAGGAGAGGTTAATAAATTTATTGGAGATGGGTTTATGGCTTATTTTAATGGTGATAATGCCGATATTGCACTGGAAGCTTGCATTGAAATTTTAAAAGAATTAAAGCAACTTAGAATCACGGTTCCTGCTAATTCGCCACTTTCACTTTTATATTCAGGATATGGAATTGATAAAGGAATGGTGGTAGAAGGTAATATGGGCTCAGAAATAAAAATGGATTATACCATTATTGGCGATGCAGTAAATACAGCTTCCCGCCTGGAAAACCATACCCGTGTTGTTGAAAAATCAATTGTATTATCAGAATTAGTAAAAACAAGTTGTAAAAAGGAATGGGACTTTATCCGTTTGGGACAATTTTATTTGAAAGGACAACGAGAGCATACAGCCGTTTATTCAATTAATGATAAATTGGTGGATAATTTTAAAGACAAAGAAAATCTATCGGCCCGAATTGTAGCTTTCGCGAAGAAGTTCAAGAAGGCTTAGGCTTTTTTCAGGGCATCCCCAATAATAAAAAGCTGCAACCAAAGCCACCTGTTTGAGGGATTAAAATCTTGTATTGATAACTTAGAGATTTTGAAAATAATACTAAATTCAGTCCACTTTTAGCTGACGATTTAAAGGCTCCGGCTGCGTGATGCAATGAATACCTCCACCTTTGCGGTTTATCGGTAATACATCAATCCATACCTGTTCCCTGTCAGGGAATACTTCTTTGAAAATTGCTTTTACACGCTCCTCGTGTTGTATTGATGTCCCGTGATTAACATAAGATGCATTGATTACCATACCATTTGTAAGCAGAAAATTGAGGTACGATACAGTAGCTATCTTAACCATTCTTTTATTTGTGGAATACGTTTTATTAGGAAAGAAAATGCTAAGCTCAGAATCAGATATCGTTCCTCCTTTTGATTCAGTTTCGTTTATTTCAATTATAGAAGGTAAGGGAACTTTGATAATCCTGAATGGTTTACCATCCTGATCGGTAGCTTTTTCCAGTATCTTCAGGTTTTCTCCCATTCTCTTTTGGGTGACATAATTCAGGGGATGTTTATTTATATCTTCTTCATCAATCCATCCAAGGAGTATGGTATTTGCATCTGCAAATCTGACGAATTCATCAAGATGACCACCGGTACCGTTAAAGAGATATTTCCTGTGTGTGGTAAACCTTGTTTCATCGTCAGCATTCCCTTTTTTTAACCAGATTACCTTTTTTATGTTTAAAATGCGACGAAATTCATTTTCAATTTGTTTTTTAGTCCATCCCGGATTACGTTGTAGTGTGACTTGTTCACACTGTAGCAGTGTTCCTTTCCCGTTTGTTTCTAAAGCTCCACCTTCAATGACAAGTTTTGATTTTATTAATTCTGAACCGGTAATGAGCGCCATATTCTGATCAAGCTTGCTTTCATCATCATTCATCGTTATATTTTTTACCTCTTTTATGTTGAAACTCATCTCGGTTTGTTTCTTCAAAAGCCATTCAAAATATCCGTATGAACTCCATTGAAAGTCTGCAACAGCCATAAGAGAATCATTATTCACCATAAATGTTGCTCCGTTATCACGAATCCAGAACCTGTCGCCCGAAATTACATTAAACTCAATCTGTTCGAGATCAATACCTTTTTCCTTTAAGAATTTTATGGCACGTTCTGCTATATCATATGAGGTAACAACAATTTTAACGCTAACTTTCCTTTGGAGCAACTTGATGATATTTGCACTTGTGTTTTGAACAGCTGTGTCATTCTTTTCCCAGCCAAACCATACAGCCTGTTGATGTTCAAACTCAGCTGGAAAGCGAAACTCATTCGAAACCATCTGTGCTGTGCAAGGTGAAATTTTGAATAACAGTAATAAGAAGAAAATGGTTACAAAGGTGCATTTTAAGATTTTTCTCCAAACAAACCACCAAAAGGAATTTGTTTTCATTAATGAAGATTAAGAAGATTAAAGGATGTGTTTTTACGTTTTAATAATATTTGAATATTGAGGCAATACCTCGGGTTTGGGTTGTAACGGATTACATTCTAGTTTGTTCAATAAGAAGATCAAATCCCTTTAATCTTTTATTAGTGGAAGGATAATTGTTGATTATTTCATTGGCAATAGTATTAAGTATCTGATACCAGGATATTGTCGAAAAAATTATTTATGAGTAAAAATACATTTATTTGTAAATAAAAATACACTTTTCCAGAGATTCGAAAATAATTTCCTGATCAGTTTAATTATAAAATAATCAGCTTAGGACTCATTCTTATTAAAAAGCGATTAATGGCTTTAACTTCGTATAAATTGCAGTATTGGGGGTTGAGTATACCTTAGAGTCAAAATGGTCAATTGTTTATTGATTGATTTACTTTAAATAAGCTTCATCAGTGCATTCATAACAAGCAATTAATGCATCTTTATAACGATTTTTCAATCGAATATCTAATCCCTTATAGCGGAAATAAAAAAAAGCAACCTTAAGGTTGCTTTTTACTTTTCTGGGCTCCTCCTATTATAAAAAGTTGCAACCAGATAAATGACTTTTTGATGTTAAAACAACTTAAATCACTACAAAATTTTGTTTAAAAGAAGATCACCATCTTCATTTGAAAGGAAGTTCTATTTCTAATAACTTATTTTTTGCTCGGTTAGAAATTGAATTTAAGAGCACTTCTATTATGTTCATGTCAATTTAAAGTCTATATTTGTAAAATAATTACAAATATACGTATTAAAATGGTATTAGAAATTCGAATTAGTAATTTTTTCTCTATTAAAGATGAAGTAGTTCTTGATTTTAGAGCTGCGAATATCAAATCAGCAAATGCCAGAGCTCTTAAAAATAATTTATTTGAGTATAATAAAACTCCCGTTTTAAAAACTTTAGCAATCTATGGAGCAAATGCTTCTGGTAAAAGCAATATTATAAAAGCTATAAGGTTTTGTAATGCTTTAGTGTTTGAATCTCATCAGCATAATGAGAACACTGTATATAATTTTCAACCTTTTAAATTCAATGGTTATAGTGAAAAACCTAGTTCTTATTTTATTCGATTTGTTAGTAAAGGTATTGAATACGAATATTCATATAAATTAACTCGCAATAAAATCATATCGGAAAGTCTTTATTTCTATCCGAAAGGAAGAATAAAGGAAATATTTACTCGTGATGAAAGTTTGGGGAAAACAAAAAAAGAGAAATATAGCTTTGGGGACCAAATAAAACGTCCAATGGATGTTGCGGAAAACACTTCTGAGAAGACTTTGTATATTTCTCGAGCCAGCCAAATGGATAGGGTGATTGGCAAGGAACTTTTTAATTATTTTCATAGTAAGTTTATCCTAGATTCTATTGGGTTTGGATCTTCAGCCATTGAAACTCTTTCAAATAAAAATAAACATCAACTTATTGATGCTATTAAGATTGCAGATAGTGACATTGTAGATGTAAAAATTAAAGTGTTAAAGAAATCGAGTAAGCATTATAGAGCTGATGCCAAAACAATGACATTAACTGTTGAGGATGTTGTTCGAGACTATCTACAAATAAAAACATATCATAAGGCTTCACCGTCAATTGCTTTTGATTTTCTAACAGAAGAATCTCAAGGAACCATTAAATTGTTTTTCATTATGCTAACAATACTTGATGTAGTGAAAAATAATAAGGTCTTATTAATTGATGAAATTGAAGATAGTTTACATCCGAAAATAATTGAATATTTATTTAATTTATTCAGAACAGGTGAAGAAGCTCAGCTTTTGTGTACAACTCATAATACACGCTTATTGAATTTAAAGAATGTTCGAAAAGACCAAATATTCTTCGCAAATAAAACCCAAGATGGCTCAACCGACTTGTATTCACTTTATGACTACAGCGACTTTCGTGATACAATGGATTTAGAAAAAGCTTATTTACAAGGTCGTTTTGATGCAGTTCCTTTTATGAATGATTCTAGTGAAAAAATTAAATCATTGCTAGATGGGCAGTAAAAGAAGAGCATCAAAAGGTAAAAAGATAAACCCTCATTTTTGGGTCTTTTGTGAAGGTGAAACAGAAGAAGCATATGTCTGTTATCTACGTTCAAAATATAGAATTCCTATTGAAATTGTCCCTAAAGTAGTCGGTAATAAGATAACTGATCGAATTATTAAGAATAGTAAACAAGGAAAACCAACTCACGATAAAGACAAGGATTTTTTAGTTTATGATGCAGATGTACCAAGTGTCTTAGAGAAACTTAAATCTATTAAATCAGCTGTTCTAATAGCATCAAACCCATCTATTGAAGTATGGTTTTTGTTGCATTATAAAAATCAGACAGCAAATATTTCAACTGATGGTTGTATCCGGGAACTGAGCAATAGAAACAGAAATACATATAAAAAAGGTGTTCTTGATACCACACTTGAATTTAAATTATCAGAAAATTTTGTTAAAGCTAGTGAGCGTGCTAAGAAATTAAAAAAATTCAATAACCCGTCTTCCAATATGTATGTTTTTATTAACGAAATTGAAACTGTAAAGAATCCTTCACAATAAATTGTAAATCACAACAAGGATTAATTTACTATTCAACCCTAAACCCCAATTTTAACGAATGAAATTATTGAGAACATTAAATCAGGCTTAAATAGGCTCAGAGGAATAATGGAAACATTAAACGGGAATTCTAAAATTTAGAGCTCCTCTTCTTGGACTTCCCGATATCGCTCCCGACCTTTGGTCGGGACAGGTTCGCTCATCGGGATAAACTTCTCGTCAAAAAAGAGTAAAATAAAAAAAGCAACCCTTTCGGATTGCTTCTTTAATTTTATGCTCCTCTTCTTGGACTCGAACCAAGGACCCTCTGATTAACAGTCAGATGCTCTAACCAGCTGAGCTAAAGAGGAATTTCACTAAAAAGTGCGGCAAAGATAATATAAGATTTTTAAATCTCAATATTTTTAAAGAAAAAAATTATTGATTTTTTATGAGGATATCATTTTTAGTCGATTAACTTCAAGTTCTGTTAAGAAACGCCACTTGCCGCGAGGTACATCTTTCTTGGTTAATCCTGCGAATGATACCCGATCCAAACGAACCACATCATATTGTAAGCTTTCAAAAATTCGCCTAACAATTCGATTTTTACCCGAATGAATTTCTATCCCAATTTGCTTTTTATCCTTACCCCCTTCTGCATAAGCTATTTTATCAACCTTAATCAGACCATCCTCAAGTTCTATACCTTCGGCAATTTTCATATAATCTTCTTGTGCGAGTGGCTTGTTAAGGATTACATGATATAACTTTTTAATGCCATGTTTGGGATGGGTGAGTTTTTTAGCAAGCTCACCATCGTTAGTGAAAAGCAATAATCCTGTGGTGTTTAAATCCAATCGACCAACTGGAAAAACCCTTTCATCACATGCATTTTCAATGAGTTTCATCACAATTTTTCGTTCAAAGGGATCTTCGGTAGTGGTGATATAACCTTTGGGTTTGTTGAGTAAGATATAAACAGGTTTTTCGGCAGATAGAATTTTGCCTTGATATTCAACTTTATCTGTAGGATTAACTTTCGTTCCCAATTCTGTTACTACCTCTCCATTTATTTTAATGACTCCATCAGCAATCAATTCATCTGCATCTCTGCGCGAGCAAACACCAGCATTGGCTATAAACCTATTTAATCTCACGGATCCAGACTGAATCGGAATGGGAGCTTTAACACTTTTTAGCTCAGACTTTCTTAATTTAACAGGCTTTTCAGTTTTTCGCTCAGTGGCTTTAATCTTATCTTTAATCTGTTTTTTCGAAGGTTTCATAAACTTCGAAAAATCACCGTGTTTACCGGACTTAGGTTCTTTGTTTTGAGGCATTTTAAATATTTTGCTGCAAAGTTACAAAATTCCATTGCCACTATTCGATTTATAAAGTAGGGTAAAAAGCATCTTTAATGTGGTGGACTTTAGTTCCGGCCGGGCTAATAACGATAGCCAAAATATCAAAGCGGGTTTCCAAGTCAATATTGTTTTGCATGATGTAGGCATGAGCTGCTTTAATCAAAAAGCGTTGTTTGGTTTTGGTTACAAAGACTTCCGGGTCTCCATAAAATCTTGAACTTCGTGTTTTCACTTCTGCAATGACAAGGGTTTCGCCATCTGAGGCAATAATGTCAATTTCATTTTTACCAAATCGCCAATTGGTTTTACGAATTTGATAATTGTTTTTTCTGAGATATTGGAGCGCGAGCTCTTCTCCTTTTTTGCCCAAATCGTTATGTTCGGCCATAAGTTTAAATATTTAGTTAAAATCAATGACGACTTTATCCTTAATACTTAAATTTATTTTTCGTCCCAAAATTAGGGCTCTGTTATCAGTTGAATGCCCTGCCGGAAAATTGTAACAAACAGGATAATCAAACTCCTTAACAGTTCTTCGGATAATTTCGTAAGCGCTTTCTCCAAAAGGAATGGCATTGTCGTTCATGTCTGTCATTCCTCCAATAATTAATCCTGCAAGATTGGTTAAATGACCTGATCTTTTCAAACTGATCATCATGCGATCGATATGGTAAAGGTATTCATCTAAATCCTCAAGAAATAATATTTTTCCCTCTGTATCGAGGTCAGATTTACTTCCTTTTAGGGTATGGATTAATGAAAGATTTCCCCCAATCAGCTCTGCTGCTGCCTCACCTTTTTTATTAAATAGATGGGTTTCAATTTCATATTTTAGGCTTTCTCCGAATAGGACATGCTTTAAAGAAGATTTTGATTCAGAAGTCATTTTAGCAAAATTAAGGGGCATGATACCATGAATAGTTTCAACTTTACAATTTGAATAAGCATGTGAATGAATAGCCGTAATATCGCTGAAGCCAATCACCCATTTTGGTGCTTTAATAAATTTATCCCAATTAATTTGGTCAATGATTCGAATGGTTCCGTAACCTCCTCTTGCAAAAATAATGGCTTTAACAGTTGGGTCATCCAACATGTTTTGAAAATCCAAAGTTCGTTCTTCATCTGTACCGGCAAATTGATCGGAAGCCTGAAACAAATTTTCTCCATAAATTACCTCAAGCCCTAAATGAGTGAAGAAATCAGTGGCATCTGCAATCTCACTTAAGTTCACTTTACGGGCAGTGGCTACTATCCCTATTTTATCTCCTTTTTTTAAGTAGTCAGGTGTAATCATAAAATAATACGCTTGGTGCTTCATTGAAGCTGTTTTATTCATCAATCGTAGGATTGCAGGAATGAAACAATTCCTTAACTTTGCCGAAGTTACAGGAAAAATTTAGAAAATGGAACACGATCAATCAAAATTCAAACGCTACACCATTACCTCGGCATTGCCGTATGCGAATGGCCCTATTCATATCGGTCATTTGGCAGGAGTTTATATTCCTGCTGATATTTACACCCGATATTTGCGAATGAAGGGTAAGGATGTTGTGTTTATCGGAGGCTCTGATGAGCATGGTGTTCCAATTACAATTAAAGCCCAGCAGCAAGGAGTTACGCCTCAGCAGATTGTGGATAAATATCATGGAATCATTAAAAAATCATTCGAAGATTTTGGAATTTCATTTGATGTGTACTCGCGAACCTCAAATAAAGTCCACCATGAAACCGCTTCTGAATTTTTTAAAACACTTTACGATAAAGGAGAATTTATTGAACAAACCACCGAGCAGTTTTACGATCACGATCAAAAACAATTTCTAGCGGATCGTTACATCACAGGTACTTGTCCGCATTGCGGAAATGAAAAGGCCTATGGCGATCAGTGCGAAAATTGTGGAAGCACCCTTAGTGCTACTGAGTTAATAAATCCAAAATCGGCATTAACCGGGAATACGCCACAGTTAAAAGAAACGAAGCATTGGTATTTGCCTCTTGATAAATATGAAGATTGGTTAACAGAATGGATTATTAAAGGGCATAAACATGATTGGAAATCGAATGTTTACGGGCAGTGTAAATCATGGATAGATCAGGGTCTGCAGCCCAGAGCAGTTACGCGTGATTTAAACTGGGGGGTAAATGTTCCAATTGAAGGTGCCGAAGGTAAAGTGCTTTATGTATGGTTTGATGCTCCTATAGGATATATTTCCGCGACCAAAGAATGGGCAACTGAAATAGGCGTGGCATGGGAACCTTATTGGAAAGATAATGAAACCAAAATGCTTCATTTTATTGGCAAAGATAATATCGTGTTTCATTGCATTATTTTCCCATCAATGTTGAAGCGTGAGGGGACTTATATTTTACCGGAAAATGTTCCGGCCAACGAATTTTTAAATCTTGAAAATGATAAAATCTCCACTTCACGAAATTGGGCGGTATGGTTGCACGAATATTTAGAAGAATTCCCCGGGAAGCAAGATGTATTGCGTTATGTATTATGCGCCAATGCACCCGAAACAAAAGATAATGATTTTACCTGGAAAGATTTTCAGGCCAGAAATAATAATGAGCTTTTAGCCATTTTTGGAAACTTTGCAAACCGTACTTTGGTTTTAACCAAAAAGTATTTTGAGGGTGTTGTTCCGGAACTTGGAGAATTAAATGAACTGGATAAAGCAGCATTAATAGAGTTAAAAGAATTTCCTGCGAAAATTAGTTCAAGTCTGGAGCAGTATCGTTTTCGCGAAGCTTTAAATGAGTTCATGAATTTGGCCCGATTGGGTAATAAATACCTAACCGAGACTGAACCCTGGAAAATATTCAAAACAGACGTAGCGCGCGTTAAAACCATTCTGAATGTGTCTTTGCAAATCTGTGCCAACTTAGCAGTATTGGCTGAGCCATTCCTCCCTTTTACCGGAAAAAAATTAAGTGAGATGTTAAATCTTGGTAAATTAAAATGGGAAGATGCAGGAGCAAGTAATTTACTATTGGTGGGACACCAACTTAATGATCCAGCTTTTTTGTTTGAGAAAATTGAAGACGAACAAATTCAGGCTCAAGTTCAGAGACTGTTGGATACGAAAATTGAAAATGCAGAGAATAATGTTAAAATAAATCCGCAAAAAGAAGCCATTAGTTTTGATGATTTCGTAAAATTGGATATCAGAACAGCAACCATCATTGAAGCTGAAAAAGTACCAAAAACGAAAAAACTTCTTAAACTAACGGTGGATACCGGAATTGATAAAAGAACGATTGTTTCAGGTATTGCCGAGTTTTACAAAGCAGAAGAAATTATTGGACAAAAAGTAAGTGTATTGGTAAATCTGGCTCCTCGGAAATTGAAAGGCATCAATTCTGAAGGAATGATTTTAATGGCCGAAAATGCAAAAGGTGAACTTTGTTTTGTTCAGCCATCGAAAGACTTTAATAACGGAAGCGAAATTAAATAAATGAATATTTTTTATTGAATAATGATTATTAAAATAAAAGGAAGTATTATATGGAAATCTTTTATTTTTGCCACATTAAAAATTATCATTATTCATTCAATATTTATCATTAAAATGGCCTCATAGTTCAAGGGATAGAATAGAAGTTTCCTAAACTTTAGATCCAGGTTCGAGTCCTGGTGAGGCTACAAGATATTAAACAACAGGGATGAGATTCCAAGCCTCTGTTTTGTATACCCGTACCTTTTCCTTTTATCTGGCCTCTTTTATGATATTTTTTGTAATGGTTAAAAATATAATTTGCATACCTTAGTTAATGCTTTTACTTTATCCAAAGTTGCTTCTTAAATTATATGCTTAGGATAAAAGGTATACACAGCTGCATCAGATTAAAGATGTACCACTATATAAAAGAAAAATATAAACAATGTTTAGAAGCATAAATACATTCATTACGTGGCATTTTGACTGAGACATCATCCTTGATGAATTTATAATGTTGTAAATTTGAAAGAAAATATATGATATTACTTTTATTCTATTTATTTCTGGCCCTATTTGTTTCTTTCCTCTGTTCCATAATGGAAGCAGTACTGCTTTCTACACCTCAATCCTTCTTGATTGTTAAACAGGAAAGAGGAAATGCTTGGGCAAAAGGATTTGTTGATTTAAAAACCAATGTAGATAAACCATTATCTGCAATTTTATCGTTGAATACAGTGGCACATACAGTTGGTGCAGCTGGAGTTGGAGCACAAGCAGTTGCCATATTTGGTGAAGCATCTTTTGGAATTGTGTCTGCTATTTTAACCATTTTGATTTTGGTTATCACAGAAATAATCCCAAAAACAATTGGAGCCAGATATTGGAGAAATCTGGCAATGATTTCTTCTCGAATTATAAAAGTAATGATAATTATTACCTATCCATTAGTTATTATGTCAGCGGTTATTACAAAACTTATTTCAAAAAATAAACAAGAGCAAACTACCAGCAGAGAGGAAATTGCAGTATTAGCAAATATAGGAGCAGATGAAGGTGTTTTTTCAAATAAAGAACATAAAATAATTCAAAATGTACTTCGGCTCAAGAATGTGAAAGTCACTGAAATAATGACACCAAGAGTTGTTGTCGCCGTTGCTGATGAGAAACTCTATCTAAATGATTTTTTTAAGAATAAAGATTATCTAAAGTTTTCTCGCATTCCGATATATTCAGAAAATGATGAAAACATAACAGGCTATGTTTTCAGGCAGGAAGTTTTCGAAAAATTGGCAGAAGACCAGTTTGAATTAAAGCTGAAAGATGTTAAAAGAGAGATCGTTGTCGTTCCAAATAATATTGTATTATTTACGTTGTGGGAAATACTAATGGAAAAAAAAGAGCATATTGCCTTAATCGTAGATGAATATGGTGGTTTAGACGGAATTGTTACAATGGAAGATATTATTGAAACTTTGCTGGGCCTTGAAATAATTGATGAAACAGATACCATCGTTAACATGCAAAAATATGCAAAAGAGAGGTGGAAGGAAAGACAGGCTAAATACAATTTATTAGACAAGTTAAATAAATTGGAAGAATAAAATTTAAGTAGAGCGAAGTTTTAAACTTCGCACAGCTATGACAACACGAAATTTTGAAGCTGAAATATAAAATCGAATACACATCCTAAATTGAAGATGCTACTTATTATATGCAGAATATTACCATTAGTTCATTTTTTTGCCTTGAGTAGTAAATGAAATACCCTGTTGTCCTGAAGTTGAAATCATTACGCTTTCAAAAAATGGTTCGTTTAATTTTTGTTTTATTTTCCAATCAAATATAAAGTTGGCTCCTGAACCACCTTCTTTGTCAATCTGGTCAATTACAATTTCAACAGTTTCTAATGGGGCAATAAAAATCGGTTTATTAAAATACGTCCTGATAAGTTCACCTTTAGTATTATAGTATTCTGCTTTTTGGATAAAGATTGTATCAAACCTATTGGTATTTCTCATGCTTATCGTTGCCGTTAAATTGTGAGTTCGGTGTTCAGTCATACTATAAATTTGAGAATAAATTGACAGATAAGTCATCCCTGATTCAAGCGAGTCACTTAAGCTATAATTAATTGTCCTTTTCTTCCAATTTTCAGGGTTAATAGAACTGGCTTCTTTTTTTGTATCACAAGAATTTAGTAATAGTCCGATGATAATTAATGAGATTATACGTTTCATGTTTTTATAATTTTAATGTACCAACGTTTATATATTAAAAGTAAGTGATTCCATTGCATAAAACTTTCAATTTACAATAAAATTTAAACGGGATAATACATATCTTGAAATTATTCAATACCCTTGCCCATTGCTTATACAAAATGTTGGCTGTTGTAAGTTTCCTGAAAAAAAGCTAGTTGGCTCAAAAACAAACACCATGCACCATCATTGAGCTTTATTTTTTAGGTAGCCGTTAACAAGCTTCGATCATTACTCAAAATACTTCTCCTATTTTTTAGATTGAGTGTTCTGAATGTTAGAATAAATAAGCAATTTTGCAACGAGACCTATTCTAAAACAATAAATCGCTGTTAACAAAATTACGCTCGAAATTCTAATGCTATTTTTTACAGTATAAAGGTAATTAATTAATATTTTTGCGGAAAAGATTATTTGTTTAAGCAATCATTTACTTTATCAATTCCTTTTTGGTTATCTGAAAGAATGAGTAAAATATCATTCGCCTCAATTACCGTTGAACCGCTTGGTGTTAAATATTTGCCATTTCTTTTAATCATTGCAATGATGGCTTCTTTCGGAAAACCTAAATCCACAATTTTTTTATTCACTGCATAACAAACAGGTAAAACTTCAATTTCTTTCATAGCTGTTTTAGAAATATCAGAAAGAAATTTATCGGTTTCTGACGCAGGTTTGACTTTTTCGGGAAGTGAAACGTTTAACCATTTTGCTATAACAGTTAAAGTTGTTCCCTGAATTAGGACGGATGTTACAGAAATGAAAAATACAATATTAAAAATCATATCGGCTTTTTCTATTCCTGCCAATAGTGGATAAGTGGCAAATACAATTGGAACAGCTCCGCGCAATCCAACCCAAGAAATATAAAAACGTCTTCTTAATTTCATTTTGAAAAAAATCAAACTGATAAAAACACTTATTGGACGAGCTACGATAATCAAGAATATGGATATGAGTAATCCAATACCAATAAAAGGAAAAACCCTGGTTGGAAAAACAAGTAAACCCAAAGTAAGGAATAAAACGATTTGCATTAGCCAAGCCAAACCGTCATACATTTTTAAAATAGTTTTTTTGTGTATCAGATCCTGATTTCCTAGGTAAACTGCACAAATATATATGGCAAGGAAACCATTACCACCAACAAAATCCGTTGCCGAAAATGTAATGAACATCAGAGCAATAACCAAAACAGGGTATAGTCCTTCAAAGCCAAGCTTGATTTTATTGATAATAAATTTACTTAGTATTCCAAATGCAAATCCGGCAATAGCTCCAAAAATCATTTGCTGAAAAAATAAGGGGATAATGGAAAAAATGCTTTGGTCTTGATGAATTACTAAAGTTAGAAATGCAATAGTCAAAACATATGCCATTGGGTCGTTACTTCCGCTTTCTAACTCCAAAGTCGGTCTTAAGTTTGTTTTTAAGGCAAGACTCTTTGAGCGTAAAATAGAAAATACAGCTGCGGCGTCTGTCGATGATACAATTGAACCCAACAACATGCTTTCATAAATAGTGAAGTCTGTAACGAACCAAACGAAACTTCCAAGTGATATTGCCGTTAATAAAACACCCAAGGTGGACAAAACAATACCTTCCCGGAGTATTGGTCTTACAGACTTCCAATTCGTGTCAAGTCCACCTGAAAACAAAATAAAATTAAGTGAAACAATACCAATAAATTGGGCTATTTGGGGATTATCAAAATTAATCCCTCCAATGCCGTCCGAGCCTGCCAACATTCCAATCACTAAAAAAAGCAATAATGTAGGGACGCCAAATTTATAAGAAGTTTTACCTACAATAATGCTTATAAAAAGTAATAAAGAGCCAACTAATAGTATATTCTCAATGGTAAGATTCATTCTTTTTTATCATGTTTTTATTCACTCAAAGTTACATTTTATTGTCGGACCAGTTCTTCAATAAGTCTCTTGGTTTTTGTCTTGAGTAATCCCATACTGTGAGCTTACTTTTTGTCGGTTTGATTAGCATGTTCGTTAAAATACATCCTTTACATAAGTTCAAGATTAGTATTAGCTATCATACAAATTGAGTATTATTTCTGGGAGCTCGATCATAAGAAACAGCAAGGTATTTAGCAGTTAACGCAGCTATTTATTTTTGTACCAGTGTCCATGCATTAGATTAGTTAAATTGAAAAAATGCATAAGTACTTCAGCGTTATTAAAAGGAGGTTAATAAACAAGATTATCAGAAAAATCAATTAACTTTGAATTGGTAATTTCATAATTTTTGATTTAAAGTTTACGTTTGTTCGATGATATTGAAGTTTTTCTAAAAATTAATCATGAAAAAATACGATATTGTAATATTGTCTGGTGGTTTTGACCCCGTGCATAAAGGACATATAAGAATGTTTAAAGCCGCCAGAAATATGGCTCATAAAGTTATTGTTGGTCTTAATTCAGATGCATGGCTTGTTCGGAAAAAGAAGAAAGCTTTTATGAATTTTGCAGAAAGGGCAGAAATAATTTCTGCTTTTAGAGATGTTGATCAGGTTATGCAATTTAACGATGACGATGAAACCGCATTAGATTTATTAGCGCGCGTGCAACGCTTATATTTAGAGTGCTCCCTGGCTTTTGGAAACGGTGGTGATCGCAACGAAGAAAACACACCAGAAAAAGGATTTTGTCATGCATATAATATTGATATGCTATGGAAACTTGGTGGAAGTAAAGTTCAAAGTAGTCGGGCAATCATTTCCCAAAATGGAAATGATTAATGCAAGTAAATTGTGAATTTTATAGTTCTGTAAAATTTAACATCGAAAATTAACTATTGACAAAACTATTCTCTGGGCATAATTTTATTCATGGTTTTATTAATTATTTCCAATATTTCTTCGTTAGATTTATCACCTCCAATTTCTGATTTTATCTTCATTAAATCCTGAAAAATATTTTGTTGCTCAAGCATTTTTTCCTGCTCATGTAAGGTTTGCATGTTTAGCATTTTTTGTTTGCTTGCGTCATCTTGTTTACCTATAAATAATGATTCAACGGCCCAAACAATTCTGGTTAAAATTCGAAATACCAATGCTGCTGAAAATCCACCAAGCATAGCAAGAAGTGGAATGGTTAAGTGCATGCCTTTGCTTTCTCCTAATTTTATATCCCCAGTAGCAGGTATGATTACCGCCAACATTAATCCTGCAATGATGCCTAAAAGTAATCGGATCCAGTAAGAGCCCTCATACCTGGGGTCGTAGGTGCCTTCGATAATATATTTATTTGCCTGAAAAAGATTACTGAAACATCCACCTAAAGCAGCAGCAGCAATGATGAAGAACAAATTGAATAATAAGCTGATTCCATCGTTATTTAAAACTCCTTTTGACAGACTTTCACCATCCACCATTGACGACAAGCTGATGAGTATAAATAGTATTAATGAAAAAATAGTTGTTGCCATTAATCTTCTGACTAAACGAACAGGACCTAAAAAATTAAGCCACTTCCCTTTACCTGATTCCTGATAAAGTAATAGGATTGTTTTTGGCAAAGCCGGAACTACTTTTTGGGATAATTGTTTGTGTATTATCAGTATTTCTTCATTTGAAATTTTTAATGGATCTGGATTGTTTATATCCATATCCAGTAACTTTTCGGAAATAGATGGAATTGGGTTGCCTTCTGCTGCCAGGTGTTTAACCATTGCTATTGCTTGATCGATTAATTTATTTTTTAAGGAGCTATTCATAATTTGGGATATTAGTAAATAGTGAATAATTGGGTCAGTTGTAGGGAGGTTTATAACTTAGGTAAATATCAAATTTTAACTTGCTGGCCTTAACCAAATTAAAAAGGAAAGATAGTAAAATATTTAGCAATAAAACAATTTATGTTTTCAGTAAATAAAAAAACCCTCAAAGAAATTGAAGGTTTTTTATTTATTTAAGAGTTTCTTATTTACTCCCAGCGCTAGGTAATTTTATGTTTTGTGAAGATTTCATCGTGCTGGTTTTTTCTGAAAATCCATCAGAATCGTAAATTACACGACCTTCTCCATTTTCAAGCCAAGTATCAGTGTTCCCATTATTGTTTAACATAAAATTAGCGTAATAAAAATTATTGATTCCACCATTAGTTAAGGTTCCGGAAATTACTTGAATTAATTCTGCCGAGCTGTTTCCAATGGTTGAATTCGTTTTTGCAAATACTGTAAAATTATTACCGTTTCCACTAACATAAGAGCCAATTCCGTTTCCGCTTTCATTACTACTTACATAGCTGAGAGTAATAGAAAGGTTTGCATTGTTCTGATTGCTAAAGGTTGCTGAGTAATCTGCAAAGGCTGTTCCAATTGAATAGTCACCAGCAACATTTGTTCCTTTTAAAATAAATGGTGATGCCAAAAACGTACCTGTTAAATTAGGTGGGTTTTCGCCCGTGTTTATTGTTATTCCTAAAGATTTCATTGTAGTGAGAATTTCCTCAGAAACAATAGTATTTACAGGTTTAGGAAGTCCATTTTCACCTAAAAGATCGCTTCCATCTTCAACATCACCATCCTTTTTGCAAGCACCAAATGTTATGGCAACAATGGTAATTAGAAAAATTAGTTTTTTGAATTTCATAGCAAGATAATTAGATTGAACAAATTGTTAATTGCTTATACGTAAATGTATATGAATAAAAATAATAAATTGATTATTGGCACACATAATAATGCACTAATTTTTAAAGGTTCTAAATAAAAAGCACTCCCATTTTTGGGAGTGCTTTTTCAAGATCATTGATATGGCTTAGATTCTATTTTTCTATTAATTCATAACCATCTTTTTTGCCTTTTTCCATTTGTGAAATTCCATATTTCATCCAATAAGGCATTGGTTTTCCTTGCAAATAATGATCAAAAAATTGCATCTTACGAACTGATAAGTCCATTCTGTTTGGACGCTTTCGGAGATTATGATCTTCCCTATTATAACTTACCATCCAGGCAGGTTTATTCAATCTTCTTAACGCATTTATAAACTCTATCCCCTGGTACCAAGGAACAGCTCCATCCTCGTCATTATGCATTATCATCAATGGAGTATTAATTTTAGGGACAAAGAATAAGGGTGAATTCTCTATATACTGGATTGGTTTTTCCCACAAGGTTCCGCCAATTCTACTCTGGGTTTTTTCATACTGAAAAGCTCGGTTCATTCCAGATCCCCACCTGATTCCTCCATAAGCACTGGTCATGTTTACAACAGGAGCGCCTGAAAATGCACATGCATATAAATCTGTTTCTGTTACCAAATAAGCTATTTGATAGCCACCCCACGATTGTCCATCAAGTCCTAGACGATTCGGATCGATATAATCAAACTGATCCAACATGGCATAAGTTCCACTTACAACAGCGTTATAGGCACTATGACCCGGGTAACCAATTATGTAAGGAATATCGGGCACAAAAATCAGATATTCATTACTAACCGCATAGGTTCTGTTTATGGTTGAAGCACTAGGAGCCGGAGGCATATACCTATGAATTCCATCCGTACTTCTTTCATAAAAATAAGCAATCATCGGGTACTTTTTATTCGGATCAAAGTTTTCTGGTTTGTACATGAGGCCTTGCAACATTTGTCCATCAAACGACCTCCATTCAACCAATTCGACAGTTCCCCAATTAAAATCTTTTTGTTGAGGATTTGTATTAGATATTTTAATAGGATCATTCAGTTTCAAATCACTGATGTGGATTTCGGGATATTGCTCAAATGTTCCTCGTTGCCAAATCACTATGTCGGCATCTTTTGCTTTTTGGAAACCAGTGTAAGCATAATTACCCATATCAATTTTAACAGGATCTTTGGTTTGATTTGCTTTAATGGTATATAATCCGGCCTGTTTTGAATAATAATTGAATGCATTTAAATACATGGTTTCTTTGGCTCCGATTTCTTGAATATCACGTGATCCAAATCCATATCTGCCACCTCCACCAGAAGCAGGCTCAAGTGAAAAATACCTGAAACGGATATTGTTTTTACGGCCATATCCGTTGGTGAGGTTAATGGCTTTTTCAACACCTGTTACGTCAATTTTCCAGATATCATATCGATCATAAAGAAGCACATATCTTTCGCCTTTTATCCAGCCGGCTATTCCATGTGCACTTGGTTCACTTGGAGAGTCATGTAGTTCATCATGGAAAGGAACACCGATATCAAGTGTAAGATCTGTAACTTCTCCACCTGAAGTTGGTTTAATTTTAACTGAGCGGGACTTTATACACCAGAAAAGGACATATTTACCATTTGGAGAAAGCTGCACATTAGAAGGTGCTTTTTCAAGTAATAAGCTGGCGGTTCCTGTATTAACATCAACCAAGTAATAGTCACCATACCTATTCGAATCCCATGAAGTTTCTTTTCTATACTTTAAACTTGAAGAACCTAATGCGAGATCTCCATCTTTTTTCTGTAAGAACCTAACGCTGGGCATATCGAGCGTAGCTAATTGAACCATTCTGGATTCCTGAATATGATAAACCGCCTGATAAGTTCTTTTCTCCTCATCTTTTAACTGAACTTTTTGTTGGGGTTGAAGCAGTGGATCTTGGTACGACCAAATATCAAGACTATATTTTTCATCATCTAAGAGTGTGTCTTTTGTTTCTTCAATTGGCTTCAATGCGGTTCCAAAAAATAAACGTTTCCCGTTTTCCGAAAAACTTAAATCGCCATTTTCACTCACTGACCAGTCTGATTTCATTCCTTGAGTTCCAACGCTTACAATGTTTTTTGCCTCATCACCATTTGAAAGAAACAAATCATAAACTTTAAGCTCTGATGTATCGGCACTGAAAATAAATGCAATATTATCTCCGTTTTTGTTTAATGTTAATTTTTTTAAATCCCCAATGTGGTTAAAAATCTCCTTGCTTTGTTCTGTTTTAGTATCGAATAAAGTAACTGTGTAATGATCTTGTTTTGCGGTATCAGTTACTGCCTGAACAAAACCAATGATGCTTCCATCTTTTGCCACTTCATAATCAACCACGTCCTTAAAAGCGTGTTCTTTTTCAGATATTGGATTTAAAATAACCAGTTCAGAACCCTTTGACTTAGGTGTTTTAGCCGGCTTTTTATCATCAGCTTTTGCTTCCTTTTCTTCTTTTTGGGGATCCTCTATTTCTTTTAAATAAGCCATCCAGCTTTGGTCCTTTTCAGCAATTTTAAAGGATTTAACTTGTTCAATTAACTTTATTTCGCCAGTGTTTAAATTTTTAATTCCAAGCTGATCTTTTGGCATTTCATCTTTTTTCTTTTTTTCCTTCTTAGCTTGCCGTGTTTCGGCGTAAGTTGGCTTAATTTGAAATGCGATAAAATTATTTTCTGCAGAAATTTTAGCACTATAACCTCGGGCAATTGAATCGAGCAAATTATTTTTGGCATTAAAAAAATATAAGTAACCATCGCCTTGCTGGGGGTTAATTTCATAGTTAACCCAATTTCCATTATTCGAAATTTGAGCACTTCTGACACTTTTCCATCCGTCGTAATCCGAATGTTGTATCGCTTTCTTTTGCGCTGATAAATTAAAACTTATCAGGAGAAAAATTAAGGGTAGTAGTTTTCGTATGTTCATGATTATTTTTAATTGATTATAGATGAGATAAATATACAAAACGCACTAAATCTACAATCTTAAATTGTCGATAATATTATATGTTTAATAGAAATAAAAATGAACTACGACCATTGTGTTAATCAAATATTAAGAAGGAAGAGAAAAAAAGAGCATTCGATTAGCGGAATAAATAAGCGATGTGTTCTTAATTATCCTTTTTTACTAGTTTGGAAATTCCACCACCTCTGGTCCCAAACCACACATTATCACTAGCATCAACCACAATAGATGTAACATAATTTTCAACGAGGCCATCATCACGATTATAATTAGTGAATGTGGCACCATCATACATGGTTACACCAAATAAAGTTCCAAACCACATATTCCCTGATAAATCTTCGGCAATGGCATGAACTTCATTAAAAATGACTCCAATATCCTGATTGTAGGTTACCCAGGTATTTCCGTCAAAAACAGATACTCCACCAAGTGTTCCTATCCAAACTTTATTTTGTGAATCGATAAAAATAGTGAATACATAATCGTTTAATGAAAGGGCTGAGAGATGAGTAGTCCAGTTCGTTTCATCAAATTTAGATAGACCGAATTCTGTCCCAAACCATTTATTATTATTTTGATCAACGGCAATTGATCTAACCTTGTTATTTACAAGTGCAATTTGTTCTTGTTTTTGGAAGGTGGTAAAAGTATTGCTTTTATATCTTGAAACGCCATTTGGTGTTGCAAACCAGGCAGTAAAATTATTATCTACCGCAGTTGCATGAACATAATTATCCACTAAACCATTAGCTTCGGTATAATTGAACCATGAAGTTCCTCTTAAATTTGAAACACCAAGCGGTGTGGAAAACCATTTGGTATTGGCTTTATCCACAAAAACATCGTGAACACTGTGATAAATCAATCCGTCATTAACCCGGTATGAAGTCCATGATGAAACTCCGTCAAAGCTTGAAACACCAAATTCTGTGCCTATCCATAAAATTCCATCCTGATCAAAACTCATGGCCAATACTTCATTACTAATTAAACCATCCTTTGTAGTGTATTTGACCCACGAATCCGCATTTACAGGAGGCAATGGGGTTTTGTTTCCACAGGAAATTTGGAAAAATAAGATCGTAACAAATAGTATTTTTATCGTTCGGTTAGTCATCAGTACATCGTTTATTGTAAAGATAAGTGATATTAGAAAAAAGCACAATGTTCTATTTAACGGAGAAATTAAAAAATAGTTATACTTTTTTACAAGATTATTTATCGAGCATTGATTTTATTTTGGCCGTTAAGATATCGATGGCTACATGGTTTTCTCCACCTTGCGGAACAATAATATCTGCATACCTTTTTGTAGGTTCAATAAATTGAAGGTGCATGGGCTTAACATAGGTTTCGTAATGTCTTAAAACTTGTTTAAATGACCTTCCTCTTTCTTCCATATCGCGCCAACTTATTCTCATTAAACGATCATCTGCATCTGCATCAACATAAACTTTGATATCCATGCGTTTGCGGAGTGCTTTGTTGGTAAGAATTAAAATACCTTCAACAATAATGACTTTCTTTGGGTGAACCGGGATTGTTTCCGGAAGTCTTGCACATTGCACATAGGAATAGGTTGGCATTGCAATAGATTGATTTTTTTTAAGTGCATCAACATGATCGATAAGCAGATCAAATTCTATGGAGGAGGGATGATCGAAATTAATCTCTCTTTTTTCTTCAGCAGACAGATGGCCATTGTCAAAATAATAAGCATCCTGTGAAATGATAGAAACTGAATCTTTAGGGATGCCTTGGATGATTTTGTTTACCACAGTGGTTTTCCCTGAACCGGAGCCACCGGCAATTCCAATGATCAGCATTTCGTTAAATTTGAGGTTTGATTATTTGTTTAAGCACTAAATTTAATGAATTCAAAAGAAACAGGCCTTAATTTTATGAATAAAAAAACCAAGGCCTGTTAAAAATTCATTTTAGCTTCCCTACATCAGGAAGCTGATTAAAATACCGGCAGCTACTGCAGAGCCAATTACACCAGCTACGTTAGGTGCCATGGCATGCATTAGTAAGTGGTTATTCGGATCGGATTTAAGTCCTTCCATTTGAACAACCCTTGCGCTATCAGGAACAGCTGAAACACCGGCTGCCCCAACCAAGGGGTTAAGTTTATTATCACCAGATAAAAATAAATTCATGAATTTTGCGAATAATACACCGCCTGCTGTTGCTATCATAAATGAAATGGCCCCCAGCACAAAAATTAACATTGATTGTGATGTTAGGAAAACATCGGCTTGTGTTGAAGCACCAACGGTTAATCCTAAAAGGATTACAACAATATCAATGAGTGAAGCTCTTGCTGTATCAGCCAATCGACGGGTAACCCCACTTTCTTTTAAAATATTTCCAAAAAATAACATTCCGAGTAATGGCAATCCTCCCGGAGATATAAACCCGGTTAATAAAAGTCCGACAATTGGAAATGAGATTTTTTCCAATTTAGAAACAGAACGTGGAGGTTTCATTCTGATCAGTCGCTCACGTTTTGAAGTTAACAATCTCATGATCGGAGGTTGAATAACCGGAACCAATGCCATATACGAATATGCTGCAATTGCAATTGGCCCAATTAAATTACGGGTTTGCAATCCATTAATTATTTCACCATTTGCCAGTTTGGAAGATAGGAATATTGCTGTAGGTCCATCAGCGCCGCCAATAATCCCAATAGAGGCTGCTTCAGGTAAATTAAATCCTATAAACAACGCCCCTAAAAAAGTGATAAAAATACCTACTTGCGCAGCGGCTCCAAGCAACATCAGCCTTGGGTTAGAAATGAGCGATGAAAAATCTGTCATGGCTCCAATACCGAGGAAAATGAGTGGAGGATAAATTCCTTTAACAACCCCAAAGTAGAGGTAATTTAATACACTTCCTTTTTGATAAATTCCTAATTGCAAATTGATATTATCGGCTTGAAAAAAAGGAATATTACCGATGATAATTCCTGTTCCAATAGGAATTAACAGTAGGGGTTCATAATCATATTTTATAGCCAGGAAAATAAAAAGCAAACCAACAAATATCATGATGATATTTCCGGAGGTAGCGTTATTAAATCCTGAATAACTTAAAAATTTTGCCAGCCCTTTTACGGCCTCGTCAGAGGTTGAGAATTCCTGATCTTGATTAGAATCAGAAAATTCTGTTGTGTTTTTCGAATCCTGAGATTTCTCATTGAAGCCTGCATTAGCTATTGTTGTGCTCAGAATTGTTAAAAAGGCTATAATTCCAAATACTGTTATAAATCGTTTCATGCTTTATGCTATTTCAATAAGTAAATCGCCCTGAAGAACACTATCACCATTTTGAACTTTAATGGATTTTACGATCCCATCCTTTTCCGACTTGATTAGGTTTTCCATTTTCATAGCTTCATACATCAGGAGCTTATCGTTCTTGGCAACTTCGTCGCCCTCCTTGACAAATAATTGCATAATATTACCGGGTAATGGTGCAGTAATTTTTGTAACGGTACTTGTTTCTTTTTTGATTTTATGTGCTCCTTCCGGATTTTTTGTTTCTTTCCGAACAAGAATTGGGGTTTTAGATTCCTGAGTTGATTTTTGAACTTCAACCTGATATGGTGAGCCATTAACTTCTACTTTTGCTACTCCGTCTTCGAAATACTTAATAATTACATCGTAAGTATTTCCTCTGATTTTAAAATTAAACTTCTTCATTTTATATTGAAATTATCGTTGAAACTTGCTAATATTATCTCGTTTTGCACCCCATTGCGAATGCCCTCGTGATACTTTTTTAATTGTTATGATATTACTTTCCAGATCGTGGAGTTCATTAAACAGGTATAAAGCCATACTAATTGCTGCAGTTTCTTCACCTGTAATGTCAATATTGGGCAAATCTGCAATTTCATGTCTTCCTTCCTTCCGCAATAAATTACGGGCCTTAATTGTTAAAATTTTTGAGAAAGTGCTAAACACAAAATAGAGGGTCACCAGAGCTCCAAAAACAATAGAATAACCGACCAAGGTTATAACTAATCCTTCGGAAAAAGACTCTGGTAATGCCAGGAGTAAAAATGTATTCATAATTAATTTAATATTGATAATAATTTATTTAAAGTGGTATATTCGAATGTTTTTTAGGTGGATTTGAGTCCTTTTTTGTGGCTAAAATCCTGAGTGCCCTGATAATTCTGAACCTGGTATTTCTAGGTTCAATTACATCGTCAATATATCCATATTTTGCTGCTTCGTAGGGGTTTGCAAATTTCTTTCGATATTCTTCCTCTTTTTGTGCAATTAATTTTGCTTTTTCTTCGTCATTTGAAATTCCGGCAATCTCTTTCCCTGCTAAAATTTCAATTGCACCTGCAGGTCCCATTACTGCAATTTCAGCAGAAGGCCATGCGTAATTAATGTCTCCTCTTAATTGTTTTGAACTCATTACATCATGCGCTCCACCATATGATTTTCGCAAGGTAATGGTTATTTTGGGAACTGTGGCTTCTCCATAAGCAAACATTAATTTTGCACCATGAATGATAATTCCACCATACTCTTGCGCACTTCCTGGTAAGAATCCCGGAACATCAACCAAAGTGATAACCGGAATATTAAAAGCGTCACAGAATCGAACAAAACGAGCAGCTTTTCTTGAAGAATTGATGTCTAATACACCCGCTAAAAAGTTAGGTTGATTTGCAACAATCCCAACGGGCATGCCATCGAATTTGGCAAATCCAATTACAATGTTCTGGGCATAACTGCTTTGCACTTCTAAAAATTCACTGTTATCAACAATAACATGAATAATGTCCTTAACGTCGTATGGTTTGTTAGGATTGTCAGGAATAATTTCATTTAAGCAATCTTCCATTCGGTCGATTGGGTCATTGCAATCTGTAATTGGTGGATCTTCTAAATTATTTTGAGGAAGGTAGCTCATCAATTTACGAAGAATTAATATCCCCTCTTTTTCATCTTCTGATACAAAATGGGTGATTCCGGATTTTTTGCTATGAACTTCTGCCCCACCCAAATCTTCGGTTGAAATGGATTCTCCGGTTACTGTTTTGGTAACTTTTGGCCCGGTTACAAACATATAACTGGTATCCTTACTCATTAAAATAAAATCAGTTAATGCCGGTGAATAAACTGCACCACCGGCGCAGGGGCCAAATATTGCAGAAATTTGTGGAATAACTCCGGATGCCATGATATTACGTTGAAAAATTTCTGCGTAACCTGCCAAACTTCTCACTCCTTCCTGAATTCTGGCTCCTCCACTATCATTAATTCCGATGATTGGTGCTCCTACTTTCATTGCTTGATCCATGACTTTACATATTTTCTGAGAAAAAGTTTCAGAAAGTGAGCCTCCAAAAACTGTAAAATCTTGAGAAAATACGTAAACTACCCTTCCATCAATGGTTCCATGACCAGTTACCACAGCATCTGAAAGGAATTGTTGCTTCTCCATTCCAAAATCGTGTGAACGATGGGTAACAAACATATCAAACTCTTCAAAACTTCCTTCATCCAGTAAAAACTCAATTCGTTCACGAGCTGTGAACTTGCCTTTACTGTGTTGCGAATCAATACGTTTTAAACCACCGCCAAGCCTTGCTTCTTCGCGTTTATTTAGTAATTCTTGAATTTTATCTTCAATTGCCATTTTAAATTAATTTATTTGTTCTTATCCTCACAAAGTTCTGTTAATACACCCATGGTGCTTTTTGGGTGAAGAAAAGCGATATCCAATCCTTCAGCACCTTTTCTTGGTTTTTGATCAATTAATCTGACTCCTTTGTCAGCTGTTTCTTTTAGGGCATCCTCAATTTTATTAACGGCAAAAGCAATGTGATGTACACCCTCACCTTTCTTTTCAATAAATTTTCCAACAGCACTATCTGCATCTGTAGCTTCGAGTAATTCTATTTTAGTTTGACCAATTTTGAGAAAAGCAGTTTTTACTTTTTGATCTTTTACTTCTTCAAGTGCGTAGCATTTTAATCCTAAAATATTTTCGTAATAAGAAATTGCTTCATCCATATTTTTGACGGCAATTCCAATATGTTCTATATGAGTTAGTTCCATCGTTTTTGTTCCATTGTGAATAATTTCACAAAATTAATTTAATTTTTATACTTTTAAACAATTCAATGTAAATAAATTGTTAGAAATAACATTTAAGATAACTAATTTAGTTATTACTTTGTAAATAGCTATTAATAAACGACTTTCAAATAAAGTAAGCTCCATATGAAAATTATCAAAATCGTTATTTTATTTTGTTTCTTTTATGTTGGAATCAATGCACAGCCTTTTGTTTATATAAATACCAATACCGAAGGCTTAATTCAAAGCAATTCTACTTGGGTAGATGTAAACAAGGATGGGTATCAGGATTTCTTAACAACTGGCGAAAGATATAGTGCCAATCAAAAAATTATTGAGACAAATCTCTATATCAATGATAGAAAAGGAAATTTTATTCCTCAAAATTCAGGAATTCTGAATATGTATCGTTCAGCAATGGATTGGGAAGATGTTGATAAAGACGGAGATTTGGACTTGTTTATAACAGGCGAAAATAACCGAGGTGAAATTGTAGCCAGGATATTTAAAAATAATGGAAGAGGTCAATTTGCTGGTTATGATCCGCATATACAGGCTGTGAGAGACGGAGCCATTGATGTTAGCGATTTTAACAGAGATGGTAAATCGGATATTGTATTATGTGGGGAATTCAATGGTCAGATATATTCAAAAGTTTATAAAAACATAAATAATTCTTATTCAGAGATGAGAACCAATTTATTGCCTTTGTATGGGGGCTCTGTAAGTTGGGGCGATTATGATAAAGATGATGATGAAGACATTCTGATAAGTGGCGAAACCAAGGAAGGAATTGCATATTCTGTCATCTACGAAAACAGAGATAATACCGATTTTGTGGGTATTAATTCACCCTTACGGGGTGTAAAATTTGGAAAAGCGGTCTGGGGTGATTTTGATGGGGATGGAGACCCTGATGTTTTCCTTACCGGAGAAGATCAAAATTTTCAATTGATATCATATTTTTATCGAAATGATAGAAGAAGAGGGTTTACGGAAATTGGGACTTCTATTTTGGGAATGCGCTCGGGTGAAGTACAAATTAAGGATTATGATTGTGACGGGGATATTGATTTATTAGTGAGTGGCGAAAGCATTTATGGCCCAACAACAAGAGTATATCGTAATGATGGTGATTTTGTATTTATGGATGCAAATGCTGGCTTACCAGGCGTATATCTTGGCGGGGCTTATTGGGCTGATTATGATAAAGACTGCGATGCTGAGATTTTTATCATTGGTTTGGATGATTGTTATGATTTTGAAGCCAAACTATATCGAAATGAAGCTGATATTGAGATTAAAACAGCAAAGGCCCCGGTTTCATCAAATATGTGGATACAATCAAAGGTAAATTATATTCAAAAGTCGCCTTATTATTATTTTGTTTGGTCATCTTGTTTTTGTAATCCTCCAAATCGACAAGTAATTATCCCTGGAACAGTATCTAATAATAAGTACAATATGTATATTAGTGATATTCATTATGTGGTTGAGCCTTATGTATTACAGAAGTCTTTTAATAAGCAAATTACATATATGGTATATGATTGGGCTGAGGTAATGGGAGGACATCGTGTATCTATTGGTTACCAAACCAAAAAGGAAGCAGAAGAAGCCAAGCGTCAAATAATTAGAGATTATCAAAGCGAAAATTTTCTAATTCATCCTGTTACCTGGTAATTTCACTTCTCTCATTTAAATTTGTTATCGTTACAATAAATATATTTGTTGTCAGTTCTAGATTTATTCCTGGTTCATAATTGATTTATTATTAATTTTGAAAATTCAAAAAAACAAGATATGGTGAAGATAAATATGAGATTGCTGTTGATGCTTGTGCTAGCAGCAGTAATGATTTCAATGAATAGTTGTAAAAAGGAAAAGAAGACTGTAACTCCGGAAGATCCAGTTATTGAAGATCCTGTAGCAGTTACAGCCTCAGATATTGATAAGTTTATCTGGAATGAAATGAACTTATATTATTTATGGTACAAAAATGTGCCGGATTTAGCTGATAATAGATTTGCCACAACACAAGATTTTTATACCTTCTTAAATTCCTATAATAATGATCATGATGCTTTATTTGAGGATTTACTTTATCAAAGGGATGTGATTGATAAATGGTCGTGGATCGTTGATGATTACGTAGAATTAGAAAATTCATTTCAAGGGATTTCTTTGTCTATGGGGATGGAATATGGCCTTTATAAATATTCCAATTCTGATGGAGTGTATGGTATCATAGAATATGTGGTTCAAGATGCTCCTGCTGAGCAAGCAGGCATTAAGCGTGGTGAAATTTTCACGGCTATTGATGGGCAAGATTTGGATATTTATAATTATGGAACCCTTTTATTTGGCAGAGATGCATTTACAATATCATTTGCAAACCTAAATACGATTGAAAATAAAATTATTCCGAATGGGAAAACTGTTTCTTTAACTGCTGTTGAGGTTCATGAAAACCCAATTCATTACACCAGTGTTATTGAATCAGAAGGCAGAAAAATTGGTTACATGGTGTACAATGGCTTTATGTCAAATTATAATGTGGCCATGAATGATGCATTTGGTGAGTTTAAAAATGCAGGGATTCAGGACTTAATTTTAGATTTTCGATATAATGGTGGTGGATCTATCCTTACATCAACCTATTTAGCCAGTATGATTTATGGTACGCATACCGATCAAATTTATGCTGTTAATCAGTATAATGATAAACTGAATGATTATTTTACCGGAGAGTATGGCCCTGAATATTTCAAAACATATTTTAAAAAGGAGATTACACAAGATGTTGGTGCAAACATTCCGATTAATACCCTAAACCTTAGCAGAGTGTATATTATCACTACAGGTGGCTCGGCTTCAGCAAGCGAAATGGTTATTAATGGACTGAATCCGTTTATTGATGTCATTTTGGTAGGTGAACGAACACATGGTAAATATGTAGGATCGTTTACTATAAAGGACTACAATGCCCAGGGAATTGTTAATCCAAGTCATAAATGGGCCCTGCAGCCTATCACACTTAAAATTGCCAATTCGGTTGGTACAAGTGATTACGTAAACGGTTTTTCACCTAATTATGAAATAGAGGAAGATATTTATAATATGTTACCATTCGGAGATGAAAATGAACCCATGCTTAAAGCTGCATTAGATGCGATTAATGGTGTTCCACAAACCAAATCGTTGAAAATAAATCAATTTGAAAAGGTTGCAGATTCAAAAGATTTAAGGCCTCATGCAAAGGAAATGTTTATTGAAGGCGATATTTTTCAAAGAGATCGTAAGCAGAAAAAATAATCATTTAACACATTAAAAAAGCCATCCCGACGATAAGTCGGAATGGCTTTTTTGTTTTATACAAAAGCCGTTAAGCTTACAATCTGTTTTGTAATTCGTCTAATACACTTTGGTATTTTCTTAGCACCCTATCCCACTCTTTGAACTTCTCATCATCTTTTACGCTGGTCATTGCGCTTCCTGAAGATTCGCTTACAAGTTTAACTTTATAGGTTAAAGGATTTGTAGAACCAGACTTAATAATAACTCTTGTTCTGATGGTGTTTTGCGTGAAAGATTGTACAACCCATGAAGTTCTTAAGTAACCTGTTTCACGATCAGTAACTTCAATCACATCAAAATATGACATGATGATTTGGCTGATTAATTTCCAGGTTTCTTCTTCACTTTTATTTGAACTCAGATTGATATCCACATTGGCGATATCAGTTTGTATAGAGGCATCGTAGGCATCATCTCTAACCATTTCGGCATAATAAGTTTTTGGTGGTTTTGGAGAAGATTTTTTATTGCAAAATGTTTTTCGAACACTTAAATATCCGGTTTTAAATATTTGTACGGTTACACAACTATTGCTCATTACAACAACATTAACCTGTCCGTTACCCATTAATTGTCCATCCACATAAATTGCAGCATCACTTTGTGATGAACTGATGGTAACTTTTTTCTTGAGTGCAAATGTTTGGGTGCTCATTAAAATGGCGACCACAAAGAGTAGGAGTTTTGGAAATCGTTTCATGTATCAATTTTTTATTATGATTAATTATTTTTTTCGACACTAACAAAGTTAAAATTATTTGAGTAAATGACAAATCATGCTTACGGTGTCGTTGATAATTGTTTAATTTATTTACTGATAAACAAAAAATATTATTCATTCTAACAACTTGCAAATATCCTTGCATAGTTTAAATTTGCAATTCATACATGTATTATGGACTTTGGATTTGCCACCATTATCAACCAAATTGTCTTTTTAGGCGTATTAACATTATGTGGCGTTATTGCCTATCGTTTTAAAATCCTGCAGAATTCGGCAAAAGATGTGATAGAAAAATTAATTTTTTACATCACGTTGCCATTGCTTATCATCACTAAATTATCAAGCTTAGTTTTTACCGAAGAAATATTAAGAAATGGCGGATTGGTTATTTTAGGAACCTACCTGATTTTATTTGTGCAATTATCTTTTGGAAAGCTAAGCGCCAAATTATTTAAATTAAAAAAACCGCAGGCTGCTATTCATGAGCTTCACACCACTTTTGGCAATATTGTTTTTTTAGGATTCCCTCTGCTTGATGCATTATTTCCTGGTGGAGAGGCCATATTATATGCGGCCCTCTACCAACTTGCTGTAAACACAATAATGTGGACTTATGGTGTTTATAAATTGAACCCGGCGACCAAAGAAAAGGGGCTTAAAAATTTAAAAAAATTAATTAATCCAAACATCATTGCTTTGTGTTTAGGTTTATTAATGATGTTGCTTCAAATAAAATTACCTCAAGTTATTCAGGCACCACTAAGGGGTTTGGGTGGAACCACACTTTATCTGGCCATTATTTATATTGGTGTTTTATTGGCACAAACAAAAATTAAAAATGTTTTCAAATCAATGGATGTATACGTTTTGAGTTTTAACAAAATGTTTTTGTTACCAATTGTTTTCATTTTTTTGTTTGCTTGGATTTTTCGGGTGCTTCATATTGAAATGAATCATACCGCATTTTATACCTTAATTTTAGAATCGGCCATGCCCTGTATGGCAATTATGGTTTTATTGGCTAAACGCTTTGGCGGAGATGATGAACTGGCCATGAAAAACTTTTTTCTTTCTCATGTTTTAAGCTTTTTAAGCCTGCCCTTTGTGTTGTACATGCTGCAATTGTTTGCTTAAAGAGATTTCTGGTTTTTAAAGAACCATATTTTTGTTTTAAATCTTGTGTCTTGAGTCTATGATCTTTCTAAAAATATTTCCCAGTTTCCATATTTCTTTTCATTTCCGAAACAGGTTTAGCAATGCCATGCATGGTCAGAAAAACTCCCGATTGTTTTAGATTAGCAGTTGCAATGGCAGCACCGATATTTAAATCGGCATCTGAATTGGTAAACATCTCGGGGCGCATGGCTCCGGTTATAATAATTAGTTTTGATCCCACCTTTCCCAATAAATACTTCCCTGTTTCCATCATGGTGTCGGTACCATGAGTGATGATGATTTTCTCTTCGTGGCGTTGCAAAATTAATTCGAGCAGCTGTTGTCTGTCTTCGTTTGTAAGCTCCAAACTGTCCTTTTTAAATGCAGTAATAATTTCAAAATCGAAGGAAGGGTTAAGCTTTGTTAATACGCGTTTTACGGCAGCTTCCCCAAACTCAAAAGCCCAGCCTTTGGTGGTGTGAGGGTAATCTTTATCGATGGTACCGCCGGTTTGGATAAATAGGATTTTCATGTTTTTATTT
Source organism: Bacteroidales bacterium (assembly GCA_963675215.1). Lineage (GTDB taxonomy): Bacteria > Bacteroidota > Bacteroidia > Bacteroidales. The sequence goes on along the minus strand of OY775914.1, from coordinate 546,725 downwards.
AAATGTAAGGGTAGCGAAATTAGACTGATTTTTTATATTGTCATAAATTTATTTGTAAATTTGAGGTCCTCCCTATTTTATTAGTGTTAATCAAATATGTTATAAAATGAAAATTTTAAAAGCTGTAATAGTTTTATTATTTGTTGTAAGCTATGCAAGAGCTGATGTTATTTTTTCACCAGATGCAAATAAAGGATTTGCACTTTCAATTGAAGGTATAGCCAGCTATGAACTACCAATTTCAAAACGTAATACGATTAATTTTTGGGGAGGAATTGGCTTGGTTTCTCCAATCAATCATGTTTTGAAGCCTAGTTTTGGAGGTGAAATTGCCACTGAAATAAGATATTATTTTTCTGAAAATTATGAAGGATTCAATGTTGGGTTATATGCAGGTTTGGCATTAATGCGGCAACCGGTATTCCTTGATGACCTGGATATTAATCATGATATATTAACAGGGTTTGTTCCAGGTTTAAAGATTACCTACAAATGCAAAACACAATCAAAATTTGTGTGTGAGCCTTACTTAGGAATTTCAACCCCAAAATATTTAAATAGGAAAAGAGAATCGCGTGCATGGAGATATCCTGATGATCCGGAATTTATTTTTACAATCGGTTTAAGGATTGGCTTCAATAAAGTAAAAGGAAAATAGGAACTCGTTTTAATAAAAAAGGAAAACAAAACTAACTTCTCTAGCATTTCCAAGCTCAGTTCTGTGAATCAGGCATTCGTATCAAATCTAACACATTCATCACGAACAATATAATATCTAGGTAACATACCTATGTTCATTTAGGCAATATACCCATCTATTCTAAATGACAACGAAATAATTTTATGCTATCAAACTGCAATGGTTTATTGTGGGCTGATAAAACTTCTGTTTTTAATAAATAATCTCTAGCATCAGTGAAAAAAAATTTAATTATTGGAATTCTTCTAGCAATGGTTATGCAATTGTCCGCACAGTCAATAACCGACCAGAAAATAATCCTTGAAAAAGTTATAACACATGTAACATTTGATAAATACGCTCACACAAATTCATTTGGAGATCTGGAACTGGTTTTATTGGATAATGGCATTGCGCCTAGCAATCTAGCACTTTCTTGTTTTGGAAACCCTGTGGTGTTCATCAAAGATAAAGATCTTCAAGATCGTAATATTCAGGCTTACCTCAAATTTAACACCATCGATTATAGTAGCGATACTATTGTAATGATAAACTTTGAATATAGGGTTGTCGGAGAAGTGAAAATTCATGAAAAACTACGATTTGAGAAATTGGTGACTGGATGGGAATTGAAAGAAACCATTTCACTTAAAATACAATGAACTCATCATTTATGACTCCTTAGATTGTATAAAACAAAAAATATTTTTAATGCCTAATTCAAAATCATGAAAAAAATTCTACTCATATTATCGTTATTGATTAGCATATATGCACAAGCACAAACACCAGTGTCAGTTTTTAATTACCCTGGCCTTAATGGATCTCCTGGTTCATGTAGTAATGAGAATGAAAACTTAATAGAAATTATTGGTGCACTTTCAGATTATTCGGTAGATGGATCCATCGTTAGTTTTGCGAATTCAGCAACCCTTGCAACACAGCTTGATGCCTGTACTTTCTTTTTTATGACGGATATGGAAAGCCAAAATCCTTCTGATAATTCATTTTTCCCAGTAGCTTCGGCAGCGGTGATTAAAGAATGGGTTAATGGTGGAGGTGTAATGGTTATGACTGGTACTGCTAGTAGTTACGATAATGATTTTTTGAATAAAATCTTTTCATGGGATTTGACTCAAGTTTCAGGCTCTTCATGGGCAAAAAATACGACTAATACTTCAGGTACCCCATTTGATGCAGTTGCAGTAGCATCATTGCCTAATTTAAGTGCAACAGACGCAATCAAAAAAAATTCAGTCGCGAATTTCACGACCATGTGGGGAACAGATGATAATGCAACAGTGGCTGTTATTCAATATGGTTCAGGATATGTAATTTTTATGGGATTTGATTTTTATAATACAGGAACTGGCTGCCCAGCAAATTCATCAGATTGGGTGCAAAAAATTATTCCAGCTGCATTAGAATATGCTACAAATCTTTCGAGTAGTTCAGTTGATAGTATTACTTATACTTCAGCTCAATACACCTACTCATTTTCTCAGAGCGGCACCTCATATTATATTTTAGTTGCCGGGGGATCAACTGCCCCTTCAGCTGCTCAAGTAAAAGCAGGCACGACTTATTCAGGAGTAAGCATTGTTGCTAATGGAAGTAGAAGCACAACAGCAAACGTTGATGCAATCTATAATTTTACAGGACTTGTATACAATACCAACTATGATATTTATATGGTTACTGAATATGATGACGATGGTACAGATACATTTTCAAGTGTAGATCATGCAAATTTTTCTACTTTAGATAATGATATTCCGATAGGTTCAGCCATTGCTAATCAAAGTGTTTGTTTTAATACAACGGTCAGTGGTTTGGCATTGAGTATTACTGATGAGTATCCGGGAAATAATACTTTTATCGTCACAGGTACCTCTTCAAATACAAGTATTGTTGAAAATAGTGGTATTGCGATTACCGGCTCTGGAAGTACCCGATCCATTTCTATTACTCCTAAAACAGATGCAACCGGTACTTGCACCATCACCATTAAAATAGTAGACAGTGAAGGGAAAGAAAACACTACTTCATTTTCTGTAACTGTTAGGTCCAATTTTGTAATTGGCTCCATTTCATCAGATCAAACCATTTGTTATAACTCAAAACCTGCATTACTTAATGGAATTGCCCCTATAGGGGGTAACACACCTTATACCTATCAATGGCAAATCTCAACCGATAATTCTACGTTCACAAACATAGCCGGAGCTACAAGTTTAAATTATCAACCTGATACCCTCAGATCTAAAACATATTATCGTGCGTTACAAAGTTCTGCTTCAGGATGTGGTTCAGGTGAGACAAATACTGTTACAATTACCACCCGAGGAGAGCTTATTGCAGGTTCTATTTCATCAAATCAAACCCTATGCTATAATTCAACACCGACAAAATTAACAGGGTTAGCTCCTACAGGTGGTTTAGCTCCTTATTCTTATCAATGGCAAAGTTCTGATGATGGAATAACCTTTACCAATATTGCTGGAGCAACAACTTTAGAGTTTCAACCCGGAAGTTTGATTGCAAGCACTCATTACAGATTAGTGCAAAGCTCAGCTTCTGGATGTGGTATCGCTACAAGTAACGCAGTAACCATTACAATCCTAAATGAGTTTAGAGCTGGCTCAATTTCAGGATCCCCAGTTTTATATTACAGAACACCCCCTGAAAAATTTATCGGGGTTGCACCAACGGGTGGAATTATACCTTATACCTATCAATGGCAAAAATCATACGACAATGTAAATTTTGCAAACATATATGGAGCAACTAGTTTGGATTATCAAGCAGGAGGTGAGTCACAAACTACATATTTCCGTTTGCTCCAAAATTCAGCATCAGGATGTGGAAATGGAATAACCAACACCATAACAATGGTAGTGTTTCCTGAATTTAAAGCTGGGTCAATTGGTGAAGATCAGGAAATAGTTTATAATACAGTTCCTGCAAAAATAATCGGAGAAAAACCCAGAGGTGGGCGATATCCGTATACTTATCAATGGCAAAACTCTGCTGATGGAACAACCTTTACGGATATTATTGGAGCAACAAACCTTGATTATCAACCAGGTGTTTTAACGTCAACCACTTATTATCGGCTCATCCAATCATCTGCATATGATTATGCTGATGAGGCGACCAATACAGTAAAAGTAACGGTTTATCCAGTATTTATGGTGGGGTCAATTAAAGGAGACCAAAGTATTTGTTCTAATACAAGCCCTTCAGAATTAATGGGAATTGAGCCTACAGGTGGAGATATGTCATATACCTATCAGTGGCAAAGCTCTATGGATAATATAACTTTCACAGATATTACCGGGGCAACAAGCCTGAATTATCAACCCGGAGTATTAACGGCCACAACTCAATATCAGTGTATTCAAACTTCCGCTTTTGGAAATGGTGAAGGAATAACCAATAAAATAACAGTCACTGTTTATCCCGAGTTCTTTGTCGGGTCGATTTCAACGGATCAAAGCATTTGCTATAACACTGCACCTAATGAACTTATTGGAATTGCACCAACAGGAGGAAACGGACTTTATACTTATCAATGGCAAAGCTCAACGGATAATGTTATATTCACAGATATCCCCGGGGCAACAAGCATGAATTATCAACCCGGAGCATTAACAGGTTCAACCTATTATCAGCTTGTGCAGTCTACGACGATTGGATGTGATGAATTAATAACAAACAAGGTAATAATTACTGTTTATCCCGAGTTCTTTGTCGGGTCGATTTCAACGGATCAAACCATTTGCTATAACACTGTACCCAATGAACTTGTTGGAGTAGCTCCAACAGGAGGAAATGGCTCTTACACCTATCAATGGCAAAGTTCTACTGATAATAGCACTTTTACAGATATCCCGGGAGCAACAAGTCTGAACTATCAGCCAGGTGCTTTAATGGCAACAACCAATTATCAATTGATTCAAGCTCCGACTTCGGGATGTGGAGGACTTACGACCAATACTGTTACAATTACTGTTTACCCTGAATTTATGGTTGGGTCGATAACCGGAAATCAAAGTATTTGTAATAATAGTATCCCTAATGAACTTTTTGGTACGTCACCAACAGGAGGAAATGGCTCTTACACCTATCAATGGCAAAGTTCTACTGATAATAGCACATTCACAGATATCTCGGGTGCAACAGATCTGAATTATCAGCCTGAAGCATTAACAGCTACAACCTATTATCAGCTTGTACAATCTTCGACCGCTCCTTGTAGTGATGTGCTTATTACAAATAAAGTAACCATTATAGTTTATGCTGAGTTTGCTGTTGGATCGATATCTGCGAATCAAACCATTTGCTATAATACTGCACCAGCTGAACTTATTGGTACGTCACCAACAGGAGGAAATGAGAATTATACGTATCAATGGCAAAGATCAACTGATAATGTCTCTTTCACAGATATTTCTGGTGCAACAGATCTAAATTATCAGCCTGAAGCATTAGCAGCCACAGCTTATTATCAACTTATACAAGCTTCCGGTTGTGGGGTGTTTACAACCAACAAAATAACCATTACGGTTCGCCCAATGTTAGTTAAACCTGTAATTGTAGAAAAGAAAATAGCTGGAAGGGTATCAATTTTGATGGTTGACAACACTCAAAATCTTTATTACGATTATTTATGGACATACTCCGATGGAAGTGCTTTACCAATTGATTTAGTTGCAGACAAACAATTCCTGACATTACCTGTTCAATATATGAATGCAAGCTATATGGTTACTGTATTTGATGAAAATGCTTGTGGGGGGACTTCAATGATTAAAACGGTCACATCTGCACAAATGTTTAGTTCTGTTTATCCGACAGTAAGTAATGGTAATATCAAATTGGATTTAACTGGCCCTGAAACAGGCAGAATTCAGGTGAGGATTTTTAATGAAATGGGGAACTTGTTTAAGACACTCCAGATTGAAAAAATATCGAACACCGAATCGATCCCAATTCTTATTAATGATCTGGAAGATGGTACCTATATGATTGAAGTAACCATAAACAGTTTTAGAGAAGTTCACAGGGTATTTATCAGATAATTTGATTTCATTACGCTCGGGACAGGCATTGTTCCGGGCGTAATGTTATTTTAAAATGATTTATTTGGCATTAAAGATTTAAAAAAATGAAACAACTAAAAATAAGCATTGTAACTGTTTTACTAATGATCATGAGCATGGGTGTTATGGGTCAAGATCCTGCCAATCAAGCTTTTGATTATAAGTTGAATCCCTATGTGTTAAAAATGCATGTATCTCCACTTCTATCTAACTTAAAAAGCGACACTTACAATGATGAAGCGAAAGGCAAATTCGGGTTTAATATGGGTGCCGATTTCATGTACTATTATTTAACAGAAAGTAAAGTAAGAGCAAGTATAAGCTTGGGTATCGGCCTTACTAATTACCGTTCTTCGTATGGTTTAAGTTATGAGCATAGTGTCCTTACAACCGATGTGGATGGGGACGAGGTACTTATTACCGAAACTTTGGATAATATGAATGAAACTCAAAGCTTGAAATTTCTGGACATTCCACTTCAATTTGGATTTGAGTACAGCCTTTCATATAAATTGGATGCATATTTATCCCTTGGAGCTACTTACGGATTTAATTTGAAGGCTAAATACAACAATGAAGTAACAGTTACGCGTACCGGATATTACGATGAATGGAATGTATTAATAAATGATGTTGATGTTGAAGGAGCCCCTTATTTCTATCCAACTACTAAAAGAATGACGACCGATGATATCATTACTATTAAGAACAACATAACCCTTGAAACAGCTTTAGGATTGAAATACAGGCTAAACTCAAAACTTTCGGTTATCGTCGGAATCAAATATATGTTTGGCTTTACAGATCTTACGGATGAAAACAATACTTTTTTTGTTAAACACGACGATGCGTATCATTATTCACTCAATAGCGTGTTAGGCAGAGCTGATAAGATTAGAACAAAAGGTTTTGGATTAGAATTAGGAATACAATTTAATATCTGTGAATTTAAAAAAATATTTTCCTCCAAATAAATTTCTAATAAAAAAAAGGAAGACAAATTGCCTTCCTTTATTGATGTGGAGCATATCGGAATCGAACCGATGACCTCTTGACTGCCAGTCAAACGCTCTAGCCAACTGAGCTAATGCCCCTCTTTGATCGCCGAAGCTTTATGCGAAGGCGATAATAATCCTTGCAAAATCCTCAGCTTTGAGGCTGCAAATATAAAAAATAATCTTATCTGCAAGGTCTTAACTCCAAACAAAAATTCAAGTCGATAAACAATCGATTAATCGGTTTTATCAATTTACCAGAGAGTTAAATTTTACTTTACGATTGATAAGCTCGATAGCTTATCAATCGATGAATAGTTTAAGGTAAACAATTGGATAGTTATAATGAAGAAGGATGACTGTGTAAGAAGAAGCAGAAGATAAAGACCGAACTAAGTTTTATTCATAACAATATGTTTATTACATGTACACATGTTTAAATTAACCGCTTGCCGTCCAATGATTTAAACACATGGTTGTGCTTAGTTTTTTCTTATTATTTTCAATAAACGACCATATTCAATATCTGCTAAATTCCAGTTGTATAATTTAGGGTCTGTTGTATTCGTAAATTGAATAACTACTGCATCGATGTCTTTGTGGTATTTGGCAATACTTTGATATCCAGGAACCCAGCCTTTATGTTCATACTCATAAATTGAAGTGTAGATTTCCTGTTCACCTTTATCAAACAATGTACCATCGTTTAATGCACGCAAAAATATGCCGACATCTTCTGCTGATGCTAACATTCCTCGATTGTCAGTTTTTAAATCCAAGGGATATCCAACATGATAGCCGCTCATCACATCATCTATATTAACATCATTAACCGATGCGAAAGTATTTTTTAGATTAAGTCGGTTTAATATTTCTTCCTGAATGAACTCAAAATGAGGATATCCCAGAACCTTATCCATAATTTCGGAAAGCAGCAAATAATTCGTATTACTATATTCATACTTTTTATCTGGCTCAAAATTGGCCGGCATATCAAGAATTAATTCGAGATTTTCTTTGTTGCTTTCTTTGGGATGTGCCCAATAATCATATGTATCAGTATAATTAGGTATGCCACTGCGATGTTGTAACATCATCCTCAAAGTTATTTTCTCTGCGTTTTCAATTCTTCCTTTAAGCTCAGGTAAATAATCAGCCAACGCTTTATCCAGGGATAAATGTCCTTCACCTACCAATTTTGTGACAGCGACAGCAGTGTAAAGTTTATTAATACTGCCAATTTTGAATAATGCGTGTGGGTTAGCGGGTATTTTGTTTTCGCGGTTGTGCAAACCAGCGGCAAAAAACGCAGGTTGCTTATCAGCTTCGTCAACATAGACAATAATGCCAACAAACCCAAGTTCAATGGCTTCATCTAACTGTTCCTGAATTGTGTCTGGCAGTGGTAAGATCCATGCCTTCACTAGAATCCATGGCACAAAGAACATGGATACTATGGTTCCAACCAGTAATGCAATTCTGATTATTCGTTTAGTTTTTTTATTGGCCATAATATTTCAAAATGAGTGTCTTTTTAAATTAAACACAACGTCAATAGTATGCTTCTGTGCGGGATTACGAGTAGATTCATTATCAATTTACACTGATTTTTTTAAGAGGCACAAACCGCCGAAAAACAATGGAACCCGCACCCACGATACCATGTGTAGATTGCAGTTACTTAGCTTCCGATGCGATTTTTAGCTCTTCTAAATTTGTTATTACCCCTGAGTCAAGATTTCTCTGGAAATAACCACGGAATAATTTTGGAAACAATCCTTGAAGGCTTTCTTCTACCTTTACAATTGTTTTGTTATCTTTTGCTTCAAATGTCCAATTATGTATAGCACTCGCACCAAAAGTGGTACCAGTCCAACCAAACATCGACTTTGAATTTTCAGTATGAATTTTTGATTTAAAAGAAAGCCCTCCAGCTTTCCAATTAAATTTTGTCCCTTCTTTAATTTCTCCGTGAACCACTGTTTCTGAAACAGCCTTTTGCCAATTTGTCCAGTTATTAATATCTGTTAGTATTTTCCACACAGTATCTATTGGAGCGTCTATTTCAATTTGATTTTTTGATTTTACAGATGCATTTTCATTAATCGGTATATTCATATTTCCTTTGTTTGAATTGCTTATATACTTATCAAGTCTATAAATTTCATAAGCAAAAAATGACGTAATAATCGCCAAAATAATCAGAAGTATAAAGAGTATTTTTCTCATTGCTAACTATTTTTATTCTGACCAACGGTAAAATTAAAAAAATATCTTTCCAGAATAAACAACGCTTTAATAATTTAACTGTTCGCATAAAAAGTCAATGCTTAGTTTAGGGGGAATTGCCACAGAACGTATGTGTGTAACATAGTTTATATTTCAAGTATATGTAGAGATATATATTCAACCATGGCTGCTGTGTTTGTTAACCTTTTATTAAACGTTTCGATGATTACTCTTGAAAAATGGAAACTATGAATTTCAAACTCACTAATTCCAGGTCAATTATCTAATTATAATAATTTTTCCAGAAAATCTGCCCGATAAAAGGAAAATGCTTGGAAGATATAGGAAAATTAAAATAATTCTAACGTAGTGAATGATAGTGTGGTGGAATTGTATGGAAACAGGATGATTGACATTGCCAATTATAAGTGCCAGCAAACTGAACCATGCCTTCCGGCAAGCAGGTAATACCACCTTTGAGAATGAAGTTTCAGGTAATTTCCGATCAAACCAATATTTCTATTTACTGATCCCCCAGAATGATTGCATGAAGATCTCTTGCTGCCATATCATAAAAATCAGCCAATTCTTTTAAGGTTTGATCTTTGGTGGCCTCAATACCTTTTGCTTTTAGTAATTCAATAAATGAGCTTATTTCTTTATTGTTTTCAGTGGCAAGATCTTCAAGTGTTTTTCTGCCAAGACCCATTCCTTGCATTCCTTCTTGAGGTTTTTTTATGATGATTTCATAGAGTGCATTTGGGGTAATATTATTTAAGCTTGCTATTTCCGATAAGGTTTGATTAATGCTCTCATATCTTATTTTATTTGCTTTTAATTTCGATTCAATTTTTTCGATGGTCATATTCTCAAGCTGGCTTGTTAAATCAACAAGTGTAAGTAATTCAGCGTGCGGAATGGGAGGATCATTTTCTTTATTCTCCCACGAATTTGTTAAATATTCTCCAAAATCAACAACGGTGCTAAAAGGTGGAATCGAAAAAATGACTGCAAAGAAAATTGCAATGGTTAATGAAGTGGAGATTAAAAACTCTCTTTTTTTATTCAAGCCTTTGCTGCTCTTTATTTTTAGGTACGACCAAAACGTTTTCCAGTTTACTGTAAAGAGGTGGAATATAGATAGAATTACAAATAACAGGGAAAAGTTGATATGAATAGCCTGCCATTCTTCTTTTAAAAAGCCTGCAAACCTCCAATTTACCCAGTGGGCAATCCGCCCGGGAGGAGAAAGATAAAGTACAATCCCGGTTAAAAAAATAATGATAAAAGAATAAGTGAGCCCAAGACTGATAAAAGCTCGCCAGCTAAATTTTTTATTTGTATTGGTCATTATTGTAATTTTATGAGATAAATAGTTGCTGATTTGTATGTAACAAAAGTAATTAATATTTAAACATTCAAGATATTAAATATATAAATTTATGCCCAAAACGAAGCGCCTTTTCCTTGCGATTAAGGTAAATCCTCAGCTAAATTTCATTGAACAATTTAATGCTTTAAAAAAAGACCTTAATCACGAAAGTATTAAATGGGTAAGTGAAAACAATTTACATCTTACACTTAAGTTTTTTGGCGAAACAGATGTGAAGAATATCGAAGGTATTGTTGAAGCACTTGCTGAAGTATTGGATTCGCAACAAACTTTTAAATTGGAGCTCCAAAATATTGGCATTTTCGGCAGCAGTTATCAACCAAAATTAATTTGGGCCGGAGTGGCAAGTTTCGAAGAACTAAGATCCCTTTGGAAAAATATTCGGCTACAATTACAAACACTAGGCTATCAATCCGACCGCCAAAATTTTGTACCTCACTTAACGCTTGGTCGCATCAGAAAACTGAGTGACAAATCATTTTTCCAAAACATCATTAAAAAATATAGCGAGATTAAACTACAAAAGCTTGTGGTTGAAAAGATAACTCTTTTCGAAAGTGTATTAAAACCTTCAGGTCCTATCTATCAAATTATTGAGGAGTTTCCAATGAAGTCATAAAAAAAAGGAGACCAATGGCCTCCCTTCACTTAATTCTGCAATCTCACTATTTTTCTTCATTCTTCTTTTCGATGAAGTAATTAATAATTAATCCTGATCCACCGAATAAAAAGATCATTGAAAAATAAGCGACTTCCTCATCTAAAGGGGTAGTATATTCAAGAATATTACCTAATAATATTCCAATGGCTACTCCTACAAATAACATCCCGAATTTCAGGGTAGTTGAACTTGTTTTTTTAGAGATGAAAAATGATGCATCCACACCTTTTTCCAATAATGCCATTCTTTCTTTTCTGCGTATTCCCAGATATACAATAGCGAATATAAACCCGAATATGACTGTGAGAATAAATGCTGCTCCTACTTGTTCGCTCATGACTTTAATTTTTTAAGTTAAACAATGCGTTTTCTACACAGTATGACGCAAGAATATTTATCGGGTTACAAATGAGTTAAAAATCAGTACTATTAATTAATATAAATTAAATGCTTATAACTTATAATTTAGATCCCACCGCCTTATAATTGCTTTTTACCGATTTTAAGTAGCCTAAAAATTCTTCTGATAGTATATTGTAACCAAATTCAAATATTGTAGTCTAATCATATGAATGATGCAGCAGAAAGATTTATACTATATAGATAAGGTTTTGAGTGGTGATACTGCAGCCTTTACCGAACTCGTTAATCGACATAAAGCAATGGTATTCACAATCACAAACCGCATCCTGAAAAGTAGAGAGGATGCTGAAGAGATAGCTCAAGATGTTTTTCTTAAAACCTTTCAGTCATTAAATAAATTTAAACGTGAAGCAAAATTTTCAACATGGGTTTATCGGATTGCATTTAATACTGCAATTTCTAAAACCCGCAAAAAAAGTTTAGAATTACTAGCCATTGACGATCAGATGATAGAAAACTATACCTTTGACGAAATTATTGATGACACTGGCGAATTAAGTTTGGACGATAAAAAAAAGTATTACGAAATAGCATTAAAAAAAATATCAGAAGAAGACAATTTATTGTTAACCATGTTTTATACAGAAGAGCAATCGATTGACGATATTAGTGAAATAACGGGCCTATCGGTATCGAATGTAAAAGTTAAACTTCACCGCACCAGGAAGAAACTTTACGAGCATATAAATACCATGCTTAAATACCGGGTAGCAGAATTGAGATAAAGGAGGTAATTATGACAGACATGAATTTAAAAGATGATTTTTTAAACAGAATGCTTACCAAGACATCGCTGGATAAGCCATCAGCAGATTTTACTGCAGGTGTAATGAATCGCATCAATGCAGAGGCTTTTGCGAAGGTTGCCAACCAACCTATTTTGAGTATGAAATATTGGTTGCTAATCGGGCTTGGATTTATCGCGGCAATTTTTGTATTATTTGGATTAGATTGGTCATTTATGAATGGCATTTTTGGGAATGTAAATCTTGAAAACGTGCAAATTCCGGAACTGTCATTTAACTTTTTGGGAGGATTACAGTCATTCTTTTCAGAGATTTCCATTTCACCAATTATCCCAATTGGAATCGCAGCTATATTATCACTGATTGTGTTAGATAAAATTTTGAAAAAACCTTTTTCAACCCATATCTTTTTACTTATCTAAACTGTAATTATCTTTGGAGGTATGATGCTTCCGGAAATAATTAAAAATAAAATAACAGAAATCCTGGCCTCCCGATTTAATAAGGAAGTCAGGATTTTTGATTCCCAGGTAATTTTAGGTGGCGACATTAACTCAGCCGTGAAACTTTGTAGTAGTGAGGGTAATTATTTTATTAAATGGAATGATGCAATTAAGTTTCCGGAAATGTTTTGTAAAGAAGCCAATGGCTTAAGTTTACTTGCAAGGGCAAATTATTTAAGGATTCCAAGTGTTGTATCAACAGGTAGTGCTGGCAAATATTCCTTCCTGATTCTGGAGTTTTTGGAGTCTGGAAGCATCTCTTCTAATTTTTGGCACCAATTTGGAGAAGCCCTCTCAAATATGCATAAAAGCTCTGATAAAATATTTGGATTAGATCATGATAATTATATTGGCTCTTTGGTTCAATCAAATAAGCAACATCAGGATTGGATCTCTTTTTTTATTGAAGAACGGATACAAGTTCAACTTAAATTAGCTTTCGATTCAAAATTAATTAATGAGGCTATTTTGCATGCCGCTGAGCGGCTTTTTGGACTTTTAAATGGGATTATGCCAAAAGAGGCCCCTGCCCTTTTACATGGCGATTTATGGAGTGGAAACTACATGGTTGATGCGTTGGGTAATCCATGTTTGATTGATCCGGCTGTTTATTATGGTCACAGAGAAATGGATTTGGCCATGACCAAGCTTTTTGGTGGTTTTAATTCCGAATTTTATGAAGCATACCATCAAAATTTTAAATTAGAAGAAGGATGGGAAAACAGAATGGATATTTACAACCTGTACCCTTTACTGGTTCATGTAAATTTATTTGGAGGTCATTATGTTTCACAAGTCGCTTCAATTTTAAATTTTTTTTAAGGGTTTAAGATCTCGAAATATATTCAGGTTGATCTCAGTTAATTATCGTCATGCTGAACTTGTTTCAGCATCTGGTATTTATCCACCAAACTTACTTTAATTAAACATTTGATAAACTTCAGATTTAGTGCTAATTTTGCCTCCATAAGCTTTTTACAATGAATGACAACCATACCGAAAACGAATCAAAGAAAAGAACATCTTTAAACTTTATCGAGCAATTGATAGAAAAGAATATCAGCGAAGGTATAAATGATGGAAGGGTGCATACTCGTTTCCCCCCAGAACCTAATGGATATTTGCATATTGGTCATGCCAAGTCAATTTGTTTAAACTTTGGATTGGCAAAAAAGTATCGTGGTTTAACAAATTTACGATTCGATGATACCAATCCGGTAAAGGAAGAGGTAGAATACGTTGATTCGATCATGAATGATGTGAAATGGTTAGGTTTTGATTGGGAGGATCGCTTGTATTATGCCTCCGATTATTTTGACCAACTATTTGAATGGGCGGTGAAAATTATTAAGGCCGGAAAAGCTTATATCGACGATCAGTCGGCTGAAGAAATTAGTGCTCAGCGCGGAACGCCATCCAAACCTGGGATGGAAAGTCCATTCAGAAACCGAAGCATTGAAGAGAATCTTGATCTTTTTCAGAGAATGAAAGCAGGTGAATTCCCTGATGGAGCAAGAGTTTTAAGAGCAAAAATTGACATGGCATCGCCCAATATGCAATTGCGTGATCCAGCCATGTATCGCATCAAACATGCCCATCATCATCGTACTGGTGATAAGTGGTGCATTTATCCGATGTATGATTTTGCCCACGGTCAATCAGATTATATTGAAGGGATCACAAATTCAATTTGTACATTGGAATTTGAGGTGCACCGACCACTTTATGATTGGTATTTAGATCAAATTATTGAAGGAGAATATCGGCCAGTGCAGACAGAATTTGCGCGACTAAATTTGACTTATACCGTAATGAGTAAACGTAAGCTTCTTCAATTGGTTGAGGAGAAATTAGTTAATGGATGGGACGATCCAAGAATGCCAACCATTACCGGTTTAAGAAGAAGAGGTTATACACCGGAATCGATTCGTAATTTTGCTGATACTATTGGCGTGGCAAAACGAGATAATGTGATTGATGTCGCTTTGCTTGAACACAGTGTGAAAGAGGATTTAAATAAAAAAGCCAACCGGGTAATGGCGGTCTTAAATCCGATAAAAGTTGTAATTACAAACTATCCGGAGGGTAAAATTGAGGAACTGGAAGCTTTGAATAACCCCGAAGATGAGACTGCAGGAAAGAGAACCATGTATTTCTCACGCGAATTATTGATAGAAAGAGATGATTTCATGGAAGATCCTCCAAAAAAATTCTTCAGATTATCACCCGGAAAAGAAGTAAGATTGAAGTTTGCTTACGTCATCATGTGTAATGAAGTGCTAAAAAATGAAGCTGGTGAAGTAACAGAAATCCATTGTACTTACGATCCTGAAACTAAGAGTGGAACTGGCATCCCACTCAACAGAAAGGTTAAGGGAGTCATTCATTGGTTATCAGCCGCACACGCTATTTCAGCCGAAATTAGATTATACGATCGCTTATTTTTGAATGAAAACCCTGATGTTGCTGAAGAAGGAAAAGATTTTAAATCAAACCTAAATCCTGATTCATTGAAAATTATTAATGGGTTTGTCGAGCCAACCTTATTATCAGCAACTCATGAATCAAAATATCAGTTTGAGCGAAATGGATATTTTTGTGTTGACCTTGATTCTACTCGTGAAAAGCTGGTATTTAACAGAACTGTTGCGATGAGAGACTCATGGGCAAAAATGAATAAATAATCTTTAATTTATTATTGTATCTGCTTAACCTTTTAATTCTCAGAAATATACACACTGAGCTTAATTTTAGTACTGCTTGTCCCTAATATTCTTCATTTAGTATAATCTCTTATCCTCGTTTAAAAAGTATTGTTAAATTTATTGGACGAACCAATAATATTTGATAATGAAGAAATTAATTTTAGTCCTGATCTCCCTGTTTATTATTCAGTTTTCAGTAAAGGCTCAATTGTCTGCATTTACATCAGCAGATGCTTTGAACGTTAAGTCATTTAGTATTTCTGATCTCACAGATGATGGAATGTATGTAGCTGGATTTGAAAGATCGCGTATGGATCGGTTAAATATTGATCACAGACGTTATGGAGATGGGAACTATGTCGCTCCGTATACAAGTAAATTAGTTATAATAAATGCTGAAAATGGAGAAAAAATTCACCCGTTTGAAAAATCAGAAGTATTTGGTTCCGTTAAATGGTCTCCGGATGGATCAAAGCTTGCAATTATTAAATATGAACAAGAAAAATTTGCTTTGTTTTTATATGATGTCAAAAAACAAAAATTGCAAAAATTAAAATATAATGCTGAATACCCAATTGCTTCGGGTTCGATTATCATATGGCATCCGAACGGTGAAAAGGTCATTATTTCTGTTAGAGATAAGGGTTGGGACCTTAGGGCTGATTCACTTTTTAAGGAGGCAACAACAGGTCCAATTATCATCTATGATTCGAAACAACCTCATTTAAAATGGGAAACCATTCAATTACATAATAGACTTACCATTATTGCCGAACTTAACCTTAAAACCGGTAAAGTTTCTTTGCTTACCAAAGAAGGGAACTTTAACAATGTGCAAATAACAGAAGATGGTCAAAATTTAATATATAATGAAAGTTACCCTCTAAAAACTGTGTATGACAGAAAAGGGGACACAGAATATGAATTGGCGAAAATTAATTTGCTTAATAATGAAAAAGCAATTCTGGAAAAGCGAAGCACAAAACGAATGAGTTATTCATGGAATGAGCAAAAAAGCATCTATGCTTATGCCGACTCGGGAAAAGTATTTGTCAGGCAAATCGATTCTGAAAAGACAAATATAATTTCATTCGATACAACTGAAGTCATTAAATCAGATACCTCGAAGGTTAAATTTAATGTAATGAGATGGAGCCCAAATAATGAGCAAATTTTAGCATCTTCTAAAAAAGGTTATTGGTTAATTGACAAATCAGGTAATAAAATGGAAATGGTTTATGAATTACCTGAAGATAAAGAAAATGCGCCAACTATGAGTATACAGAGTTGGAGCCCTGATGCCAAAACATGGTACATGTCTTATTCAGCAAAAGATAAGTGGGAAAGAGGAATGGTTAAATATGATCTTGAAACAAAAACATTTAAGGACTTGATTAAGGATTCAAACCTATATACTCGCTGGTTAACTTCAAAAGATGGTTTAAAATTCTTCTATAATTATTCTGATGGAGATCAACCTGATGATTTATTTGTTCAGGAAAGTAATTTTAAAGGAGCTAAACAACTTACTGAATTAAATCCCTGGATAAAAAACAAAAAATTAACAAGAAGTGAGCTTGTCAAATACAGAGATTCAGATGGCAAAGAATTGAATGGAATTTTATACTATCCTGTAGATTATGAGAAAGGGAAAAAGTATCCGCTCGTTTGTGAGATTTATGAAACATTCTTTAATAATGGGTATAGCTATTCAATGAATTTGGTTGCTAATGCTGGTTTCTTTGGGTTTAAGCCTTCGGTTAGTTTGGAGCAGGGATATCCTGGTGAAGCATGGATCAAGGGTATTACTGCAGGAATTAATAAACTGATTGATGAAGGTTTGGTTGATGAAGATAAATTAGGAGTACATGGAACAAGTTACGGTGGATATGCTGCTTCTCTTTTAATTTCTCAAACGGATAGATTTGCTGCTGCAATTAATATTTCAGGAAAAGTAAACATCATAAGTTTCTTAGGTGATAGTCCAAGAATTGGGACCAGGAATTATGCTGCTGCTGAGGTTGGCCAAGATCGTATTGGTGAATCGTTATGGGAAGCACCTTTGAAGTATTTTGCAACCTCTGCAGTATTGTTTGCAGATAGAATTAAAACCCCTCATTTATTGCTTACCGGTGATGCTGATTGGAATGTGCCAGCTGTTAATTCACGTGAACTTTACTATGCGCTGCGGAGATTAGGCAAGGAAGTTCAATGGGTAAATTATTATAATGGAGGTCATGGCGCGGGTGCTTCAAGTAATGAATCAGATTTCTATGATCATTGGAAAAGAATAATCGATTGGTATCATACACATTTCGAAAAGAACGAAAATAAATAACTAATATCTCATTAACATGAAAAAGTTTATATTGATTTCACTAGCCGTAACCCTTTGTGCTGGTGTTTATAGCCAGCCTACAAAATCAGAGCTAAGAAAGAATAAAGAGAAATATTTTGCCTTAGATTACCTGAGTAAGGAAAATACAGTAGAAAAGTTTGGTAAAATTTCGGACGCAATCTGGTCTTTTGCCGAGTTGGGAATGCAAGAGTTTAAGTCATCAGAGTTATTGGCCTCAACGCTTGAAAAAGAAGGCTTCACAATTGAAAGGGGAGCCGCTGGTATGCCAACTTGTTTTGTTGCATCTTATGGTTCTGGCCATCCAATCATCGGAATTCTGGGTGAGTTTGATGCATTGCCTATGATTTCACAAAAAGGACGTGTTGCGAAACAAGATCCGCTAGTTGATGGCGCACCCGGTCACGGTTGCGGTCATAATACCATGGGTACAGCCGCCTCAGCCGCTGCAATAGCCGTTAAAAAAGCCATGGACGAATTTGGTTTTAAAGGTACAATTCGAGTTTATGGATCTCCTGCAGAAGAAACAATTATAAGTCGGCCTTATATGATTAAAGCTGGTCTGTTTGATGATGTAGACCTCGTTATTGATAACCATAATAGCAGTCAGTTGAGCACAGGATATGGCGTGAGTGGAAATGCGATTATATCTACCTTTTTTACTTTCAAAGGGAAAACAGCTCATAGTGCTGGAGCTCCATGGACTGGTAGAAGTGCCTTGGATGCTGTTGAATTAATGAATGTGGCTACGAATTATTTGAGAGAGCATTTATTCTATACCGAGCGAATGCATTATGTTATTACGGCAGGTGGTGAAGCACCTAACGTGGTTCCGGATAAAGCCACAGTTTGGTATTATGTTAGAAACAGTGATGACAGAATAGAAGCGATGTATGAAAGGGTACTAAATTGTGCTAAGGGCGCTGCCCTTGCAACTGGTACTGAATTGGTTGAAATCAGAACTATCGCTGCTGCGCATCAACGACATTCAAATAAAGGAATGGCAGAGTTATTACAGCGAAATATAGATATTGTAGGATTACCAGAATGGACTGCAGAAGAACATCAATTTGCAAAAGCGCTGCAAAAGGAATTAGGCAAGGATGAAGAAGGAATGCCAACAGAACTCGAGCCTTTAAAAGAACCAAGTGAAACTTTTGTTGGAGGAGGGTCTTCAGATGTTGGCGACGTTACTCTGGTTGCCCCTACAGCTACATTAAGGTTTCCAGGCGGCGTTCCGGGAGGAATCGGTCACCATTGGTCTGCTGTGGCTGCCAACTACGGCTCTGCTGCATGGAAGGGCTTAAATACTGGTGCTAAAGTAATGGCTGCATCTGCAATTGATTTATTTACAAAGGAAGAATTAAGAAAAGAAATTATTGATGAATTTGAAGCCTATTCAAAAGAACATCCTTATAAATCGTTTTTACCTGAGGATGCAACACCTCCGCTTGATTTAAATAAAGAGCTGATGGAAAAGTGGGTAAAATATTTGGAGAAGTATTATTTAGATGAAAAATAGTATTGGATAAAGCAATAAAAAAGCCTTCATCAATTGATGAAGGCTTTTTTTGTGGAGGTCTCGAGCGGATGGAAACCAAAACCTCGTAAATATTATTTAATCAGTCAATTACATTGTTTTTGAAAGAACGATTGTAAAACAATTGTGAAACAAATTGAGTTTTATTTAGACTTCTCTCTGTCTTTTTTCCATTCTTGATATTCTATAAACAAACCAATAATGTCTTCTTTTGGTCTTTTCAAATATTCAAGAAATTCCTTGAAAGTTGCAATTTCTTCTTTGTTCTCATATTCCCTTAGGAGTTTTGTTTTTTCATTATTCCCTTCAAGAGCTTCGATGTATTTATTGTTTTTTTGTATTTCTAACTCTAATCTATCAATCTCTTTTTGTTGAAAGGTTAAAATACTAGCAACATTTTTATGTGATCCAAACGATAGATAGTTAATTAACTGGTGTAAATCATACTTTAATGCTACAGATATTTCTATTACAGTAACTAGTTTTATAGTTTTATTGGATAGTGTTTTAGCTAAACCAACATCGGACATGTTAATTCGTTTGCTTAATTGTCTAAAAGATATTCCATTTTCTTTGCAGATTTTTTTTATAAAATCTCCCCAGTCTAGTTCATTCGTTTTCAGTATCATATACTTCTCTAACAATAAATTGTTAATAATTAGTTTGCAAAATGACTAACCAAAGTTAAAATTATACTAACTTTGGTTGATGTTTGCATAAAGTTAGTTCATTTTGTAAAGATAATAAAGTTAAACATAAAATTTTTAATCATGGAATTAATATTAACTACCCCCGAAGACCTTGCTAAGGCAGTAAAAAAATCTCTCGTCGAGCATGACGAAGACAAAAAGAAAAATGAAATACCTAAGCTCTACTCAATTAATCAAGTAGCAAAAATGCTAGGAAAATCATACAATACTATCAAAAAGTACATAGACCAGGGTTTATTAAAAACTACTGTAAACGGTCTGATTACTGAACATAGTATTAATGAATTTTTAGGAAACCAATAAACATTTCACATAAATAATGAAAAGGGATACAAGCGTTATGACCGCAGTATCCCCTCTTTTAATCTTTTTTACCAAAACTTAAAACAAGTATTAATTAAAAATTTCAGTATCATGAACTTACAAGACAAAAGTACAAAATTAAATGCAGAATTGCAAGAAACCCTAGACCTTCTTTCATCAAAAAAGGTAGAAGAATTATCATTCACTTTAGATGATCTTAATTTACTCAAGGAAGCTATGAGTACATTAATGATGTACATATTTGGCGATCCGAAAATGACTGTTAACGGTCATGCCGGACAAATAGAAATTTATAATGAAGATGCAGAGGATATTAAAAATGGCATGGTTGTAACCAGAAAGTTACAGCGATTATTCGACCTGATTGGCTCAAATGCGGATATCTGCAACATTGGACTTTCTTTTAATAAATATAATTTATAACCCAGGCAACTGGGTTTTTACTTTTTAATACGAACTCCCTAATATGAGCGAATCTATTGATAATAAGAAGGATTTAGGAAAAAATATTGAACCGGAAAATCCTTTGCTTAAACCATTGCCAAAGGATAGTAAGAGTGAGAATATTGATGATGATATTAAGAAGTATGGTTGTTATGTAAAAGATGGTCAATATTGCATTAAAGAGAAAACAAAGAGTGGAAAGGATCTTCCATATATACTATCCAATTTTACTATGAAAATTCTTTTTCATTTTGTTGATGGCTCCCAAAATACCTTAAGGTTGATATTACTTCAAAGAAAAACCGGAACACAATCGATTATAAAAGTATTAAGTAGTGAACTTAAAAAGGAATCATTTGAAACTATTCTCAAGAGCTTTAATTGTAGTTTTTTAGGAAATGGTTATCAATTAAACAGGCTTATTGCCGGATTAATGGATGATAATAAAACAGAGGCTATAGTAATTGAAACTCTTGGTTATTCTCCTCATTATGATATGTATTGTTTCTCTAATGGATTGTACATAAATGATAAGTTTTTAGAGTGTGATTCAATTGGTATTATTGAGCACGAGGATAAAATTTATTATTTGCCTTCTGCCTCAGAACTGAATAAGAGTGATGATCCTGATAAACCAGATCCATACATCGAGCAAAGAAAGTTTAAATATATACCTGGCCGGATTGATTTTAGCAAATGGTCTAAATTAGTATACCAGGCATATGATTTAAATGGCAGTATTGGAATATGTTTCTTAATCAATTCTCTATTTAGGGATATTATTTTTAAGGAATTAGGCTTTTTCCCATTCTTATTTATGTTCGGATCACAGGGCGTTGGGAAAACTACATTTAATGATAGTTTTTTAAAACTATTTGGATTGGGTGTTACAGGTAAAAGTATCGATACATCTACAGAAAAATCAATTGCTAGAAGCTGCTCTCAGAAACGAAATGCTTTAGTTTTCTTGAAAGAATATCCTAAGAGATTAATCCCAGTTAAGGTTGGTCTTTTTAAAAATGGGTATGATGGCGTGGCATACTCAATTGCTCAAAAAACGCATGATAATAAAACGCTAGATTTTTATTTTGAATCAGGAATCAATATAGATGGAAATTCAATGCCTACTAATGAGGCACCACTTTTTGATCGATTTATAATATTATCATTTTCAGGTGAGAGTTTTACTGATGAATCTGAAAATGCATATCATAAATTAATTGATGAGTCCTATCATGGATTTGGAAAAGTCCTACTAGATATTTTAAAGCATCGTGAATTCTATAAAGAACATTTTCGAACTGGTTATCGTGATGTTTACAATCAACTAAAAAATGATAAATTAGAATTTGAAGAGGTTAAGATTAGCACTCTACCTGAGCGAAATATTAAGCATATTGCATTTCTCCTTACTCCGTATAGGATACTATATGAAAGGCTTAGATTTCCTTTCTCTTTTGATGAACTGAGTGAAAAAGTACTCAAGGATGCAATCGAAAAAAATGAACAAATTAAAGCCTTAAGTGATGTTAATATTTTTTGGGATGCAATTAACTCAGATAGATCCTCTGATTTTCCTAAAATTAAATATAACAAGCATTATGTTAAGGATGATCCTGTTGGAATATTATTCATCAAATTAGGAGATGTCGTTCCTATTTACATTGAATATTGCAAGAAGAATGAAATTACTTTCATGGATAAAACTTCCATCGTAAAATTGTTAACCGAATTAAGCTGTTTTATTCCTAGCCACTTGAAAGGAAGGGATAAATCTCATAATAAAAAAGGTTTTGGGGCATGTTACCAATTTTCTTACACAAAATCTAATGAAGAGGATTTCATAATAATTAATGATAAAGAGGTGTATTTATAAATACAAATAAAAAATGTTAACCATGTTAACCGAGTTAACCAAGAATAGAAAAAATCAGAAAATCAAGTAATTACATAAAAAATGGCGGTTAACAATAGGTTAACACAGTTAACAATAGAAAGAGTATAGGAATCGAAAAAGTAAACCAGGTTAACATAGACATTTTTTCATGTTAACCACAAAACACCTGAAAACAATGGGATGTAGAAGAAAGTTAACACAGATAACAAAGTTTACATGGTTTTATGTGCTCTGGCTTTTTCAAACATTTTAAACATCAAAATAGTTTTTATTAAATAGTTCAAAATTAATTATGGAAAATCAGGAGGATCTAAAGCTTAAATTTTATGCAGATACACCGGCCGGCCAGGTAAATAAATTATTTGTGTTTAAGGTTAAAGGTTATGATCATGCGATTGATCTTGCTGCAAAATTTGTCCAGGAATATCAATTCAAGATCCGGGCTGCATTTTTTCAGAACCTAAGTGGGCTTTCTATGCGGTTTGACAAACTTATTGACCTGAATGAACACCAATGTAGTTTAATTGAAAAAAACGATAGAGAGAAGCTCCTGAGCATCGTAGAGCAAGATTTAAAAACTATGAGTAATACCTATGATTCAAGTATGAATTAAAAATGTGATTCAAGATGAATTCTTATAAAATTGAGAAAATGTGCTATAAATACAGGATAATTATTGAATGCTTATTAAATCAGCGCATTAAGGTATGAATGATTATAGAATGATTCTAGAATGACTTTAGAATGAATGTAAAATGATTATAGAATGACTTTAGAATGAATCTAGACTGAATTTAGAATTAATCATGAATTAATCATGAATTAATCATGAATCATTCGCGAATGAATCCAGAACGTTCTTTAGAACAGTCAACCTTATACGTAAAGCGATGAGTACAATAAGAATGAGCACAGTTGATAAATTTTTGTTAGAACATGATAATATCTTAAAGTTTCGGGGTAAACCATTAACTGTAGCTCAGCTTGCAGTTTTGGAAGGTGTCGGTGAAAAAACTATGCGTAGAAGGATAAATGAGGATATGGAACAATTAGAAAAACTTGGGTATAAAAAAGGACGATTTCCTTTACCTGCAATAGTAGTCCACTTCTATACAAGAAACTGGCTTGATAATGTAAATATCAATGAACTTTTAAAGTAAATGAAGGTAAAATATAGTAAATGGTGGAATAATGCTGAAAGCACCCCTGAGAGTGGTATTAACTTTAACCTTAAGTACACGAAATATTAATAAAAAATTATCACCTATGTTAAAAGAAGAAATAAAAAAAGATGCTGATTTGGACTTGAATGTTAAGGATGAAACTGATAAATCTGATGAACAAGCTGACCTAGACAAAATTTTAGAACCGAATAATGAACAAAAGGATCCTATTGAAAGTTCAATTGAATTAGCAGATAATCAATTCTTGATCAATTTCAATCCCGTTCAACTTGCCTTAGTAATGCGCACGGTTCAAGATGAAGGTGTGTTTGATAATTGGGGTGAAAAGGAAGAACTTAAACATGCTTATGATAGGTTTCATAAAAAGTATGGAAAGAATTTAATAGAACCTCTTATTCCAGGGGAGGATATTCAGAACGTATCCCGATTATTAAAGAATCTATTTTTTGTGACATTGGTACATGGCAATAGAGATAATATCTCTGACACACTAAAAATTAGAAATCGAGATATTAAAGAAATCATTATGGAGAATGATGAAGATTTTGCTTTAGCTAATTATAGTAAAGGCATTTTAGGATTAATCATTTAAAACTTTTTAATTATGCCATTTGCAGCGTTAATTCCTTTAATTGCGGGAGTATTAGGTGCCGGTGCAACAACGCTTGCTTCGTCTCAAAACCGCAGAAATACAAAAGATCAAACAGATTTGATAGATGAAGAGAATAGAGAGGATCGGGCTCATGAAATAGAAATGATGAAGTTACAAGCAGCATTGCAAGACGATGAACAGGAGGCTCAGCAAAAACAATTTATTTTAATTGGGGCCGGAATCGTAGGCTTTGTTCTACTAATCATTGTTGTTATGATTATTAAAAAACTTATTGAGTAATTCGAAACATGAATAAGATAGACAATAGCAAATCAAATTATCAAAAGAGTGAAGGCCTTGAAATGGCGGAAAAACTAATATTTGGGTTACATCTGGCTATGATTGTAATCTTTTTTGCAAAGAAATTAATAAGGCATTTTAAATAATTTATGATTTTTAAAAATTCGGTTTGATCGCCAATACATCTTGATCGATGTAGTTCAGCCCTGGTAAAACGTAAAGTTGAACCGGGGCTTTTTTATGGCCAATACCTTCATAATTGGTGTGGTGAGATCTGCAAAAAAGCGGGTTAGTTAACTACTTCGCTGTCGTTACAGCCTCTGATGCCCCCATCACCCGCAAGGTGTTAGCCCCAGATTTAACCGAAGTAGTTAACCTTGAATAAATATAGAAATTATTTTAAGTAGAAAAAAGCCTCCTGAATTATTGTTTTTGAATAGTGTTTCCATGTAAAGAACGTTCTTGAGACAGGAGGTTTATACTTTATACCAAGAATGTTAATTTGTCCTCCATTTTCCGGATGTAACATTAAAATTGACGGTGTCAGCTGTGGCCTTGGCCGGAACCACTATTTGTGGTGTTGTGATATCATTCCTGAAGTAACTCCAAAAATGTTGATAGGATCCGGAGCATAACTCCAGAAATAATGGTGTATGATCAATAATCTTAAATTGGCATGCTTAATGTATTTAGTAATATAACTCCCTCTAATAAGCCCAATTCTTTTGGGCAGTTATAATTTATTATTCACTTAAATAATTACATTATGGCAAAGCCAAAAGCTAAAACACTTCAACAGAGAATGGGATTTCTCGATGAAGACTTAACAAAACCAAAACATGATGATTTGATGTTCTGGCTAGATGACAATATTGAACGGATCGTAAATGATTTATTTTACAAACCTTTGACAAAATCTGACAAAGAACAAATTATTAAACTATGGAAACCTCGGATTGATTCGATTGTATTTAATTTGCAGAACCGGATCAAAATCGAAGATGAAAAGGCTCAAAAGAAGCTAGATTATATTAATTCACTGGATTTGTTAAATATCGAAAATATTAATAAACCAAGAATTACTGACATTTATAAAAAGTGGGAACTTGAGGTAACAACAAAGCCTAGTTATTCAACGGGTAGTCCTTTTATAGTTGGTTATATTGATTTTGTTGCAAGATTTGACATTCCTGAAGTCTGTTTGGTCGGTTTAGTTGCATCTGGAAATGATCATAATCGAAAGGATTCAGATTATCATGATTTCACTAGAGAGTTAGGATGGAGTGTAGAAGTGGGTCATAAAGAATTGTTGATCGAAGTCAAAACTGAAATCAAATCTCTAGGCGAATTATTTAGACAAATAAATACATATAAAACCTACAAGCCTGGTTGTTATTATGTATTGTGCCCAGATAATAAATATAAAAGCAAGATTGAAGAACAGGGTATTGGGTTTATTGAAGTTCGGATATAAAAAGTTAAAAATTTTATGTAATTGAATTACCTATCAAGAAATCCATAGTTTCAAGTTCTTTTAACCAAGTTGTACGAAATTTATAATTGTCAATAGGTAATCCCAATTCTTCTCGAACTAGCATTGAGAAGCCTCTGTATAAAGGTGGCACATTATTAAAGATTGTATAACCGTATGTTTCCGTAACTGCCCATTGGATGGAGTAATTATCATTTATTTTTTGAAATAGAATTTTAATAAACTCAAAATAACTATTAATAGTTTCATCTCTTTCATTTGTTAGCTTTGCTAAAGTCCCGATTTCTGATTTTGTATACATCCCCCCAAAAATAAATAGAAAATATTGAAGGAAAAATGGAATTCTAAATGCAACTCCACTGTTACTAATTAGAAAGTCGAGAATATTACTAAATCTTTCATTGGATATTTGTTTTAAAAACAAAGCTTTGCTTAATGGTGATTTAAGCAAAGTATTGGCGCACTTAATGGCTGCTACGATATAATATACTTTCGCTTTTAAATTCACATAAGAAAAGGCTGCGCTTATTGGATCCGTATTAATGGCATTTTCATTATCACATGTTAAGCCATGAATAATCTTGTAGGCGGCTCTGATATTATTTTTATTCTCCTCGAAAAATTTCTCTAAGTAATTTATTTGATCAAAGGGATTCTTGATCTGCCAAATCGTTGTAGTTAACTCAGAAAGCTGTTTTCGTAGTAGATTATATTGCTTTTTGTGAGTTAATCCAATAGTTGGATATGCATTAAAAAGATATTCCTTAGATAGAATTCGATCATCAATTAGATTAGACCAGTACCAAAACCTTAACTGGGTTGATGTTTGGGTCAAATTAAATTTTTCAACAAGATCTGAGATTTTTATAATACTAATCTGTTTATCCGATGCAATTTTATAGAGGTCATCAAAATTATCGGAATCATGGATTACCAAAAATGCATGAGTGGGATTTAACATTTCTCGAACACCAATAAAATGCAATAAGTCTTTCATTTTTGTTCCACTCTTACATTCAACTAGAATTAAGGATTCTGTTAACGGATAAAAGCTATTTGCTATAATATCAGATTCAAACAAATCCGTACTGGAACCTTTAAACACTAGTCTTCTATCGGTATAATATCTGTTAATCTGAAACAGTGATGTAACAATTCTTTCCAGAATTATACCTTTATGTTCCTGCGATTTTGGTATTTCAGATAAAAAGTTTTTCATATGATCATGATAATGCAGATTCTAGAATACTAGTAAGGTGTCCATATTCAAGCAAGGGAATTTCAATATAAATCTCATTCTTTAAGGATTGGTGATCTTTTGTTTCATAACTAAATCTTCCACCTAAATGTAGTCTTGTCTTGTTGTGTTCAATGTCAAAATAGATTATTGGCTCTATATGATACTGATTTTTTCGAGTACAAAATAATTCATAAGAATGTGATGAAAATAAAGCATGAATCCTTTGTATCTTAACTTTGCCAAGCTTTCTGTCAATGCGTAAAGGCTTGCCCTTAGCGTTATAGTTATACCCTGGATCCCCACTTTTGCGTATTTGTGTGTCAAGATCCTTAACTAAATTTTGTACTTTTTTATTGTTTAAAATGTCAGACAGATTTTTAATATTACTACTTAAAATATAAATATCAAGGCAATCTTTTAAGTTTGGCTTATTAAGTGGTTCAATTATTAAGTTAGTAATTTTCAAAAATAATCGCTCATCATTAAAAATGAAAATTTCCAGAATGGGGTTATGATTTTGTTCTCTGTATGCCGAGAGTGCTAATCTCTTATTTGAATGAGCAAGTAGTACTTTTTGTAATGGAATTTCTCCTATCGTAAATCTATCTGCCATTGATATTGGTAAGTTTTGTTTCGATAAAACTAAATCCCCCCCCACCTTTCCAGTGAGTTATTGCATTTACAGAACCAGCATCAGTTCCTTTAATTACTTTTAAAAGACGAGGGATGCAATGTGACTTACAAACACCATTATGTTCAATCATAATCCACTTCCTATTCATTTTATGTGCTACAGCTCCAGTTGTTCCTGTGCCTGCGTAACAATCTAAAATTATATCAGATGGTTGAGATGCAATATGTATTATTCGTTGTAACAATCTCTCCGGCTTTGGTGTGGCAAATACAGTTTCATGTAAATCTAGTATTTCCTTTTTGGCTTCCTGGTTATCGCCAACCTCTTTTTGTAACCATAAGCTTTTTGGGACAATTCCATTCTGAACTTCTGTCAGAAATCGTTTATATCGTGGCATAGTATTACCAGATTTCCCAAACCAGATATAATTATCATTTATTAATTTTTTTAATGTAGTTTCAGGTAACCCCCAACTTCTGCCTTTACTTGGGTAATGAACTTTACCACTTGGGGAGGTAATAGGATATAAATAATTTTTTGAAACTGTTTTTACTGTGAGATCACTGGAAGTCCAATTACCTCTCGGATCATTGTCTGGGTTTTTATACCTATTATTAGTTTCTATCGTCCTAGGTAATAGATTTGGTCTCCACAATTCTTTATTTTTAGAATAAACTAAAATATACTCATGGGTTGTAGAGATATATTTATTATCGTTACTTGGAGAAAGTTTTTTTTGCCAAATAATAGAAGTAATATAATTTTTTTGATTAAAAATCTTATCTGAAATTTGTCTTAGACTGTGTACATGCGTATCATCTATGGAAATCCAAATGGAACCATCGTCAGTCAACATGCTATGCAGTAGTGATAATGTTTTTTCTAATTCTAACTGCCATTTGTCATGCGTTTCATTATCATCATAATGGTCAAAATTATTCCCTGTGTTATAGGGTGGATCAATATAAACAAGTTTTACCTTTGAGTTTAGTTTCTTTTTAAGATCCTTTAATATTGGAATATTAGAACCATGGATTAAATAATTTGAGTTTTTTGGCGAACCAATTTGTTCAATTGATGATATATAGTCAGCTTTTGAAAGAAAAGACGGGACGTTCATAAGTTTGTTTGTGATAAGATTACTAAATTATTCAGTAAATCCAATTTTTTAAGCATAATAACTAAAAAGATATCAACATATGATAGTTAGTGATTCCACTTCTCCATTTCCTTTTCTTTAATATCTGTACTGTATTTAATATATAGAAGTGTAGTTTTAATATCTGTATGACCAAGTAGTTTACTTAATACATCGATTGGAATTCCAAGCTTAATACAATTTGTTGCGAATGTATGCCTAGCACAATGAAAGCTAATGTGCATTTTGATCTCTGCAACTTTCATAATTTCCTTCAAATATCTATTAGTTGGCTGACCTGTCAGAACTTTAAAAACTGTTTGATTGGCGAAGTATTTTGTTTCATTCTGGATTAAAGCTTTGGCCTGGCGTATTAATGGTATTTTGACAAGTTCGCCTGTTTTGTGCATTTTAATAGAGATAATGCCATCTTTAATATTTGAATATTTTAAGGTTTGAATATCTCCATACCTTAATCCTGTGTAGCAACAAAAAAGAAAGTATCTGAGTACATTTGCTTTATTTGGTTTAAGCTTTTGATCTAAAAGCAGCCTATTGAGTGTTTTGAGTTCTTTTAAGCTTAGATGCTCTCTATTTCCTTCAATTCGACCAAGTTTATATCCTTTGCAAGGGTTCTCTTTAATAATACCGCTTTCGACTGCTTTATTTAGCATATTTTTGATGAATATTAGCGATTTAATGACCGTATTCTTACCGTTGCCCCTGATCGTTATCAAATACTGCTCGTATTCTGACATAAAATTCAAGTTTAGATCAGAAAACCTGATATCTGATCTGAAGCTTTGTAATTTGTTTAGTTGATCAGAATAATTTTTAATTGTTCCTGGTTTAAATTTGTCTTTATATTTTTTTGACTGATTCTGGACAAAGGATATAAAAGAATTATTATTGTAATGATCATTTCGAAAATGCTGAGAAAAATCTAAAAAGTTTAATAGTAGATCTTGTTTTGCAAAATCAAAAATTATTTGTTTTGCTTTAGAATCAAATTTGTCAAGAAGTAAATTTATACGATAAGAATTAGGAGCGGATATACTGACTCTACATTTATTTTTATTCCAGTATTTTTCTTGACAGGAAATATTTAATGTAAAATATTTAACCTTGCGATTGATAGTTAAACGAAGGTAAATAGATTTTTGACCGTCTTTCTTTGTAAAATCGGATCTGAGAATGATTTTGGAAGTAGTGTTCATTTTTGTACGATTTGAATTGTAAAACAATTGTTAAACAAATCGACAAAAACAATGAAATTTTAACTTTTAATCTTTATACCAATTATGTAAATATAAACTAAAAATCAGACAATTGAAAAGAATTTCTTTAAAATTGTCTGATTCTGGGAGGTCTCGAGCGGAAAGTAACTGATTACATGTTTTTAATTAAAAAGAGTGATATGTTACTTATAAGTATCATTTACAAGTAATTAAATTCGTGAAATTGAAAAATAATAAGTAAAATACTTGTCACAAAGTGTAACCAAATACTTTTAATATCGTATAAGTAGGTAACAAATTACTTTAACGATATAAAAATGGATAATTTTAAGACCAACCAGTTCAAAATTAAATTACACTTTGAAAACAATTATTTTCGGTTACATGTAACAAGCCCAGAATTTAAAGGAAGAATTAGAAAAAGATTAGGTGCTAAATTAAAAGATGAACTTGAAAATATTGTATTCGATTTAAAGTTTAAACTTTTAAATCAATTCATGCATGAGGCTGTTACAAAAGATGAGGTAGAGGCATTTATTGATAATTATATTTCATTAAATATTAAAGGTAATGCTTCCATTTTAGATTATACAAGCGATTTTCTCAATAGTAAAGCAGCTAAGACTAATCAGAAGACAAAAAAGAAACTGACAAAAAGCACGCTTTCAGGTTACAGCACAGCCATCAAGTATTTTAGTGAATATTTGATGAAAAAGAAGATACTACCTCATCCATCAAATATAACTGATGATGTGCTTGATGGTTTTTATACCTTCATCAAAGGTGGGCATAACTATAAAGTCAAATTGCATACTAAAATTAAAGGATTCATAAAATATACGATTGAGCATAAAAAGCTAAATGTTGACCCTAGTTACAATTTATCAGTTTATACTGAAGAATACGACAATCAGTGTCCATCAGATGATGATATTGCTCTTTCACAAGAAGAGGTTCGGAAACTTATTCAATTGCGTGAACAGTTAAAAAATGGAAGCATTACATTAAAACATCGCCTACACACCAAGCAAATCCCCATTGAACTGCAAAAACAACAATTTCAAATGAAGAAAGAAAATCTAGTTAAATCACTTGACTGTTTTTTGTTGATGACGAGTTTTGGAATGTATTATGCCGATATCATGAATTCTCGTTTGTTATTCTCAAGTAAGATGAATTCAGTTAGCTACAGAAGGTCAAAAAATAATTCATTGTGTAGAGCTATACCAATTAGAAATGATGATATTTTTATTGGTGAAGAAATAATAAATGAATACGGGATTAAAAACAACTCCAATTTTCCATTAAACCTATCTCTAACGCATTTTAATAAACATCTTGATAGGATTAGCCAAATGGCTGAAATTGGTCATAAAATCACTAACAAAATGGCAAGAAAAACTTTTGCATCAATTATATACTTTAACCGACAGATACCAATACATTTGGTGCAAATTTTACTCGGTCACAACAATATAAAGTATACCTATCATTATTTACGTATCACTGATTGCGATATATCAGATGAAATCGAAAAGCGTATGTCATCGTGCTAGGAAATATTGTCTATTACCAGATTCAAATTTTTTTTCCAGAAATTTTTAAAACTTTTTAATTCACTGAAAGCCTTTATATACAGCACCTACACGTATAGTAGCCCTCATAATTATAAAGTAATATTTAGTTTCGGATACCTTTAAAAGACAGATAATCAGGAAGATAGGGTGTAGAGGTGGGTAGCGGTCTTTCTTGGTGGTCTTACCAAATAGATTGATTTAATGATTTGTTATGCTGTTTGTAGCATGTAATTTTTTCTCACCTTATCAATTGTTGAATTGCTACACCTACATCGAAATGCAATTTCTTGCGTGCTATAGCCATATTCCAAGTCTTTAATAATCATTTTAGATTTAGGTTTGGATAAAAATTTATCCATCGTTTCTGTTGTGCCAACTGCACGCCCTCGATATTTTGCTTCCAGCTTGGCTTTAGCAATTCCTTCACGTTGGCGTTCCTTCGACATTCTTTTTTCGAAATCCGCCATTACCGAAAGAATAGATAGCATAAGTTCACTAAACATATCGGTTTTACCATCATCATTAATATTTTGGAAATTAGGATTACGGCAAACAATACGAATCCCCATTTCAGTAAATTCCTTCCACAACTGTAACACTGATAATGTATCTCTGCCTAAACGGTCAATTGAATGAATTTCGAGGTGGGTTAGCTTTCCACTATCAATTAATTTTTTTATTTGTGAACCTTTTGGTCTTTCGAATAATGGGATGCTCCCACTGCATTTATCGGTGAATACATAATCGAATCCATCGAGGTTATCCATTTGCCTTACTTCATTTTGGTCAACTGTCGAAATCCTTGAATAAAATACTTTCATAATGTTACTAAATAAAGGTGTGTGATTTAGATGCTAATATAGTAACATTATATGGAATTACAAAAGGTTTTATGGGATTTATTTATTACTCTCTAGGGTGTACCCTAAAATGGTATTTTATTTTTTGATGTCTTTGATGCAAGTGTAGGGCAGCTAAATTTAATTTTTACGATATAATCAAGCCATTATATGCTAAAACACACTGGATTTGCCGTTATAATGGATATTTAACCACTTTTTCGTTGGGGGTTTTATCCATTAAATCGAATTATTATATGGTTTAAGATTAATAAATCAGGATTTAAGTACATCTAAATGTTTATTTTAATATGCATTGTATTTATATTAAATCATACCCAATGAAAGTAACCCCGAAATACAACATCGAACGACTACGTGCCGTTTCAACCTTTCTGAAGGAATATCGCATCAATAGTGGATATAGTCAACATGAATTAAGTGAATGCTCTAATAGGCATCGCAACACTATTGTCAGCTACGAAACCTCAAATGCTAACAACTTAACCCTCATGACGATATTTGACATTGCGGATGCTTTGGAGGTTGATATTAACCAAATATTTATTGATATAAAATAATCTATGCTAAAATGAAGGAAATTAATAAAATCGATTTAATGATCTGTTAGCTTCGCTAACAAATCATTAAATCTCTACTAACAGTGATTCAGGGACAAATTATCTATATTTTCTCAAGTATAATGATAAATTCATTCATCATTGTAGAAACATTTAACCCTCTTTTATTTGTTGGACTTGTTTTATTAGGCATTCTTTTATTAGGTATTTCCCTAACAAAAGTATCGATATGCCTAAACCCATTTTGGCAAAGCATTTCAATTGTAAAATAGTCTAATGGTATCTGGATGCTTTTAACGTTTCTATTGCCTACTACATAACATACCCGACCTCCATTTCTTATCTTTTTACCTACATTAACAATTGATTTATAATAATCTTCTAAAAATGTTAATACTTCATAATACCTCTTTTTATCGGCTGTTTTAATTAGCTTTAACTCATCCTTTATTGAATCAGTTTTAAAAGTAAAGTTTTTATGCTGCATCCCTCCCATTAAAAGTTTATCCAAATTTTTAGTGTCATTTTTCATAAACCATTCATTTGACCATCTTGAAAATTGACCGTAAGCAACAGTTGTTCTTGAATCACCATAAGGAGGAGAAGTTACTACCATGTCTACTGAATTATCAGCGATTATCGATTGAGGTATTTCATCTACAGTATTAAACCCGCAAACGTTGGCAGTTGCATTATTTTTAATACTATTATATTCAATTAATCCTTTAATGTTTCTTTCGGTTTTTTTAATATATAAATCTAAAGGGTTAACGTTGAAATCCTTTATTTTCTCTTCAGCAATTCGATACCTCTTGAATTCTCCATTTCTTGTGTATGAGGCTTCCCTGACACACTCTGAAAGCGGTAGAGTAAAAAAGTTTTGAACCTCAACATTTATAACCTTGATAAGTTTATGTAGGAAATCCAGTTTGGATAAGTTCTCTTGGCTATACCAGAATTCAACGTTCGTAATGTGACTGAAATCTAAATTATTTGACGATGGTTTATAACCTTGGATAGATAATTTTATTAAATCGAACTCTTTTTTTACTAAATCAATATTATAGTGTTTGATTTTTGTTTCAGCTATTATTCTTGCTAAAGGGTTAATATCAGTCCCAATAGAATTAACACCTAGAATCATTGATTCAACCAAGGTGGTACCCGAACCCATATATGGGTCAAAAACTAAACTAAACTCTTTATTTGGTCTGTACTCATTAAGTAATTTCCTAGCAATCTGTGGAATCATCATTGCAGGATAATTGTGATAAACGTGGGTAAATTCCTTTGTGTTGGATTCTCTAAAATCCCATTCAGATGATACAGTTCTGCGAAACATTATTTAAAATTTAATGAGCGACAAAAGTAATTAAATTTTAAACACTTTAATATAAATACTCACAAAATGTGGGTGCATAAAAACATCTGCTTCTGTAATATTGTGTTCACAAAAAGTGAGTGATATGAGCAGAGCAGACATAAAAAAAACCGATTACCAATTGGCAATAATTGGTAAAATTAAAGAACTAAGAGAGAATGACAACCTATCTCAAGCGGGGTTAGCAGACATACTGGGCATTAGTTATGGTATGATTGGGAATATCGAATCTCCCAAATTACCACAGAAATACAGCTTATATCAAATTAAAATAGTTTGCGAAAAGTATGACGTTCCAACTGAACAGTTGTTTCTCAGTGAAGTAATGCCGTCAACGCCAAAAAAAGAATTACCCAAAATACTGATTAATAAAATCATTGAATATTATGGAGAGAACTAAAATCATTGCAGAATTTAACAGGATTAAAAATCTTGGCTTCATTAAAAGCAGAAGAAAACACAATACTGGAATAGGTAAAACTTTTGAAGATTATCTTGGTGTTGATGAAAATAACGATAAATTGCCCGATTTTGAAGGATTTGAAGTTAAAAGTCAACGGGCATTAACAAGTTCATATTTAACATTATTTACCAAAAGTCCTGCTGCACCATATAGGGCAAACACGTATTTACGTGACACATACGGTCAACCGTATGAAGACAATATTGGTTTGAAAAAAATTCATACGTCCATCTTCTCGAACAAGTATAATACATACGTTAATACATATGGGTTTCGAATTATTAATGATAGACCAAACGAAGTAATTAAATTATCGATAAAGTCTATAGAAACAGGTGCTATTCTGGATGAAACTGTTCATTGGACTTATAAACAAATGGAAGATGCATTATCAAAGAAATTAACTGCATTATTTTATGTAAATGCTGATACTAGAAGAGTTGATGGAAAAGAGGAGTTCCACTATACTGCAGCAAGTATTTTCATAAACCCAAGTCTTGAGAATTTGTTAAGGCTTATTGATGAAGGCAAATTAATGGTTGATATTCGAATAGGTACATACAAAAGTGGAAAGAACATTGGTAAAGCTCATGACCACGGTACTGGATTTAGAATTAAATCTCAAGACTTAAATATTTTATATGCTGATAAAATTGAAATTTAAACACAGTTTTAATACAGAAACTATCAAATATAATTAATACATATTTCGGTAAATGGGTCACAGCTTCGCTGTGATCCATTTACCATTTAAAGCACTTCCAAATTAAAATTTAATATTTTTAGTAAATGATTTAGATATTTACAATCTGTTGGATTTTCTCTTATTGCAGCTTTAACCTTAGCAATGGAATGACTGTGAAGACCATGTTCTGTTGTTGTTACCTCAACAAATTTTATAAAGGTATCGGTACAGCTAACATTATTTCCTTTATTGATTTTTGAAATCGTATATGTAATTGCTCTTTTTGCTTCGTGAATACCATTGCGAGGTATGATTATTTTTTCCAGTTGAATTGTGGATTTTGGTAGTTTATGCCAAATTAGAAATGGTTTTTCTTTGCCATGTTTAATAGCTATATCTTTTCGGTGTTTTTTTGCATCCTGTAAACTTACTTGGTAAAACTTTAACCAATCGTGTACCTCTTCGAAAATAATTTTTCCAAGAAATCCTGCATCGCAAAAATCGTGTAATGAATTTACTTTATATTTCCGTAGATGTCGAGTTCCAAGTTGCAGTTCAAAACGACCAACAGTATTGTTAGTATCCAAACCATTTGCCTCCCAGAACTGTTTTATGTATTGCTTACTTGATGCTTTTAATTCTTCAGTTTTAACATAGATTTTAGCCGTTTTCTGATACTTTCTGCTTCCAATAGTATAGCTGCCCCATTTAGTGCCTTCCTTAATAAAATGGTCTCCTTCAACTTTAAGACCTTTATTGCTAATTTGAATGGTTTTTGTTCTTAGATACCTTCGAAATAATCCCATTTTCTTATAAATATCATTTCCATCAAGTGCAATATCAATCTTAGTTAATCTAGAAAATACTAACCCTAAATTATTAATTACATATTGAATTCGTAATACCCAATCAGTTGAATATAACTGTGAATTAATCATTTTAACTGATATTTCATTCTGCTTATGATTTCGATTATTTGGTATTGTAAATATTTCACATAAATCAATATCATCTAAATAAACAATATATCTAAATTTAAAATTTGGATTATGATTTGTTTGTTGTTTTTTAAATTTAATTCGTGATGTGGTGTATAATTCCAATGATTTATTATTTATTTCTGAATGGCAAATGAATTGAAACCAATCCAAATTAATAGAATAAAAATTTGATATATTATTTTTAGTTTCAGTATCTAATTTTTTATTAGTACAAGATGTTGATGTAGAGGTATATTTGTTTGATGTACCACCAGAAAATGAAGTAAATGAGTAAACATTGCTAATATCACAATTGTTGCAACAATTTTCGTTTTTATTAGTATTTATAGGCGAATCATTCATGTAAGATGATTTAAAGTAAAGTTATTTTTAAAGACCTCATGCATTGGTATGGGGTCTTTCGGTTTTTATAAATACACGGTATGTTCTAAATAAAAATAAAAATGTGTATTCAGTTACTTTAATTAAGTAAAATACTATTATATTTGAGGTAAATATTTACACATATGGCAGCTAGTGACCTTCAACAAAATTTTGCTCGTATCATTAGTACATTGCAAAACCAAAACCTTAAATTGACCCATATTGCTAAATCTATGGGTTATACTACGACAACCCAATTACATAGTGCCTTAGACGGCAATAGTATGTTATCAACAAAAGCCATTCTTTCGCTTGTTGAACAATTTAAGGTAAGTCCCAATTATTTGTTTTTAGGAATTGGTGAAATGTTTCAAGTTGATGAATCAGAATTTGAAAAATTGCAACAAGAAAACCGAACACTAATTAAAGATAAGGATGCAGCATTAAAGGTAGTAGCTGGATTAAATGATATGATTAAAAAACTTGAAAAGAGAAATGCTGACCTAATTGATTTAACCAGTGCAGCAATTAAATATCATAAGAATCAGACTCCTGATGAAGATGAAATAAAATAGTTCTTTGAATACGATATTGAAGGTAAATTGTTACTTAAAATTTGATGACAAGTATAAATAATGTAATCTGTTACTTAGGGAACTTGTCCCATTTGTCCCATTACTTGTCACACAAACAAAAAGACCCCCCATGAATTGGGAGGTCTATAATGTGTTGAGGTCTCGAGCGGATTCGAACCGCTGTACAAGGTTTTGCAGACCTCTGCCTAACCACTCGGCCACGAGACCTAAATTTGATACAAAGATAATTATTTTCCTAAATAAATTTGAAGCAAGTTTAAAGCTTATTTTGATTCTTTATTTCTTCTATACAATTTGGACAGAGACAACTTTCGAATTTTTCATTCAAATTCTCTAATTGATTAGAATCTAATCCAATTTCAAAACACCAACATTTATTTGATTTGGAGCATTGAAATTTATGATGACATCTGGGACAAATTTCTTTTTCTTCTAATTCCATTTTATAGTGTAATGGTTAAACTTACGTTTTTCATCTTTCCTCCAAGTGGCGGATTTAGTTTTGAAATCTTAATGGTAGCATTTTTAGTTTCTGGAAAATTATGTTTTAGCGCACTTAAAATACGTCTCGCTACATTTTCTAATAAATTTGATTTGATTTTCATCTCCGCTTTTACCAACCAATAAACTTCCTGGTAATTTATGGTTTTACTCAAATTATCCGAATTTTCAGCTTCGGTTGTATCCGTTTCAATGTGGAGATCTACTAAAAATTTGGTACCAATAATCTGTTCTTCTTTAAAGCAACCATGGTAGGCAAAAAACTCCATTCCTTCAATTGAGATAACTGACATTCTAAATTATTTTAATTGATTGTATTCCTCTTCTTATTCGCTTAACAGATTCTTCTGCAGTAAGTAAGGAAATGATTTCAAACACTGATGGTCCTTGTGCGGAACCTACAAGTGTTAATCTTAATCCATTCAATACCTGACCCATATTCAACTCTTTCATTTCAATATGCATTTTAATTTCAGATTCAAGAGTAGCTGCGTCAAAAGTTTTTAGTGAAGAAA
Organism: Bacteroidales bacterium; assembly: GCA_963675215.1. Taxonomy (GTDB): domain Bacteria; phylum Bacteroidota; class Bacteroidia; order Bacteroidales. The sequence continues at coordinate 507,695 of OY775914.1, read as the reverse complement.
TCACATCAATTATTCCTTCCAGTAATTGAGGTGTATCTTCCTTCCATCTTTTTTTAATTACTTTGTCATCATATTCTGTTGGTGCCACAAATAAGTAGTGAGAGAGTGGCCACAAATCAGAAATAAAAGTTGCTCTTTCTTTAACGAGTTCAATTATATTTGCAAGATTAGAAGGGTTTATATCTATTCCTTTTTCCTCCAGAATGGGGATAAATAGTGTGCATATTTCTTGCGTTGACTTTTGTTGTAAGTAATAATGATTAAACCATTTTGCTTTTTCCTGATCAAATTTAGAGCCGGATTTACCAATGCGATCGATTGAAAATATTTGTACTAATTCTTCCTTAGAGAAAACCTCTTGTTCTGTTCCTGGGTTCCAGCCTAACAGTACCAAAAAGTTTAAAAAGGCTTCCGGAAAATATCCAGCTTCTCTGTATCCGGATGATACTTCTTGTGTTTCAGGATTTGTCCATTCGAGCGGGAACACCGGAAAGCCCAGTCTATCGCCATCTCTTTTACTAAGCTTACCTTTACCATCTGGTTTCAATAAAAGTGGCATATGGGCAAAAGCAGGCATTGAATCTTCCCAACCAAAATACCTATAAAGTAAAACATGCGAAGGCGTTGAATTAGTCCATTCAGAACCTCTTATAACATGGGTAATTTTCATTAAGTAATCGTCAACCACATTTGCAAGATGATAGGTGGGCATTCCATCTGATTTAAAAAGAATTTTATCATCCAACTGTGATGAATGAAATGTAAAATTGCCTAATACCACATCTTTAAAAGTAATGTTCTCGTCTTCGGGTAATTTTAAACGAATAACATAAGGTGTATTGTCAGAAAGCTTCTTGCTTACTTCAGAACTATTTAGGGTTAAAGAATTATTCATCACAACACGTGTAACCGCATTGTATTGTTGAATTGGATTCTTTTCGGCTTTTAAACGCTCACGCATTTCTTCAAGTTCGGTCGGGGTATCAAAGGCATAATAGGCATGACCAGATTCAATTAATTGTTCAGCGTATTTTTGATAGATATCTTTTCGGTCAGACTGACGATAAGGTCCAAATTCACCTCCTTTGCCAACACCTTCATTTGGCTCAATACCTAGCCATTTAAGTGATTTTATGATATAATCTTCAGCACCCTCAACATATCTGTTCTGATCAGTATCTTCTATCCTTAAAATGAAATCACCACCATGCTTTTTAGCAAATAAATAGTTGAATATAGCAGTTCTCATTCCTCCAATATGCAATGGTCCGGTAGGACTGGGTGCGAATCTAACCCTTACTTTCTTTTCTGACATAAACTTATTTTTGGTGCAAAGATATAATAAACTGCTTTGATGAAAAATTGAATTCTTGAGGTTTTAGTCATCCTTGTTAAAATCTATAAATTTAAGTTTAGATGAGAAAAATAATTGGACAATAAATTTTGTTCACTTATCTAGCATAAAAGTTTAGTAAATAACAGAAAGAGAGGAGTATAGAGTGCTATCAGTTTTTTTTGTTTGATGCTTTTACTATCAAATACCTGACTTAAATCTTAGGTATTGAGCTCGCGGTGGAATAAATTTGATATAAAATAGTGTTAAATCTGGAAATTGTTGGCATAAATTAGTAACCCTCTTAAAAATTTAAAGTATAAGATCATAATTTAAGTTTTGATCTGAAATAATTTTGCATAAATTTGAGTTAGAAATTTGATTATTTGTAAATGTAAATTGTAATGAGAGTTATTCAATTAAAAAACCAAAAGGATAGTTTAAATAAAGTTGAAAGTTTCGTTGAAGAGATTTGCGACGAATTTAACTTGGGAAATACTTTTCTTGGAAATATGCTTATTGCGATAACTGAAGTTGTTAATATCATTGAATGTCAAAATTCTGATGTACAGATTTCCTTTACTAATGACTTGAAAAAGTTTTTATTTACATTTTCAGAGTTTAGCAAAAAGTTAAACCCAGATTATTTTAAAGGTACACAAATTGATAAGTTGCATATAAACACAGAAATGGAGGATTCTCTTTTAATGATTAATGCATTATGCGATGATTTATACTTTGATGAGAAAAAAAACAAGCTTATTTTAACTTTTTTAAATCCGGGAATTGAGGATGAAGTGTCAAAACACAGGAAAGAATATTTAAGTAACTTTTTAAATCAAAGGATTCAAGTTTGATAAAGGTTAAAGCATGATTGATGATAAAATTCAATTTTTCTACGAGAATAATAGTTTTAAGATACAGAATAAGAGAAAGATACGCGAATGGTTAAGCGAGTCAGCCTTAAATGAAAAAAGAAAAATTGAACAGCTTAACATTATTTTCTGTGACGATTCCTACCTCCTAAAAATAAACATAGAATACCTAGGTCATAATTTTTATACGGATATTATTACTTTCGATAATGCTGATAGTGGTGGTAATATAATTGGGGATATTTTTATAAGTGTTGAGAGAGCTAAAGAAAACGCAATTGATTATCAACAGGATTTTGAGCAGGAAATCAAGCGTTTAATGATTCATGGTTTGCTGCATTTAATTGGTTATTCCGACAAACTACCAAATGAAAAGCTTACGATGACTGAAAAGGAAGACTACTACCTATTAAGGCTTGGTTAATACAAGAATTGAATTAGAAGATATTTTGCATTTATAGGTTTTAACGTTACAGATATTTAACTTTGCGAAAAATCTATTAGTTTCACGTGGAACATCATGATGTTTAAAAAATATGATATAATCGTTGTCGGAGCCGGACATGCAGGTTGTGAAGCTGCAGCTGCAGCTGCCAATCTCGGTTCATCGGTATTACTTATTACCATGAGTATGGAAAACATGGCTCAGATGTCGTGCAATCCTGCCATGGGTGGAATTGCCAAAGGACAAATTATTCGAGAAATTGATGCACTCGGTGGTTATTCCGGTATTGTTACTGATCATACCATGATTCAGTTCAGAATGCTTAATAAATCTAAAGGCCCGGCCATGTGGAGTCCCAGAGCTCAAAGTGACCGAATGTTATTTTCAAGAAAATGGAGAGATATCCTCGAAGGAATTACGAATTTAGATTTTTGGCAAGATATGGTTACTGAGGTTGTGCAAAAGGATAAAAGAATAGTTGGGGTTAAAACTGGCATGGGGCATTTAATCAATGCAAAAAGTGTCATCCTTACCAATGGAACTTTCTTAAATGGAAAGATTCATATCGGGACTAAAACTTTTGGAGGAGGTAGAATTGGTGAAAGAGCTGCCTTAGGACTTACTGAGTCATTAACCAATATGGGTTTTGAATCGGCGCGTATGAAAACAGGAACGCCGGTAAGAGTTGACGGAAGAACTATAGATTTTAGTAAATTGGAAGAGCAAAAAGGCGATAAAATTCCAGGAAAATTTTCTTTTACAAGCACCCCAAAACTAACAAAACAAAGAAGTTGTTATCTGGCATATACAAACACTTCGGTGCATGATAATTTAAAATTAGGATTTAATGATTCACCTATGTTTAATGGACGTATTCAAGGCATTGGTCCACGATATTGTCCTTCAATAGAAGATAAAATAGATCGTTTTTCTGATAAAGATAAGCATCAATTATTTGTTGAGCCCGAAGGATGGAATACAATTGAATACTACATAAATGGATTTTCATCATCTTTACCAGATCATATTCAGTACAGTTCATTAAAACGTATTCCTGGTTTTGAGAATGCTAAAATATTTAGACCTGGATATGCTATTGAATACGATTATTTTCCACCAGTACAGCTTAATTACTCATTAGAAACAAAGTTAATTGCAGGTTTATTTTTTGCTGGTCAGATTAATGGAACTACGGGTTATGAAGAAGCAGCTTCACAGGGAATTATCGCAGGAATTAATGCACATCAATTGATTAGTAACAAGGAGCAATTTATTTTAAAACGGTCAGATTCTTATATTGGCGTATTAATTGATGACCTTATTACCAAAGGAGTGGATGAACCATACCGAATGTTCACATCTCGTGCCGAATATCGGTTATTATTGCGACAAGATAATGCAGATATTAGACTAACAGAAAGAAGTTACAATATTGGATTGGCTAGCGAGCAGAGAATGGAAGTTGTGAAAGAAAAAGAACGGAAGATTTCAGAAATCATTCATAAATTAAGAAATGTAAGTTTAAGCCCCGATGATATTAATCCTTATTTGGAATCAAAGAATACCAGTAAGATCACCCAAAAAACCAAGATAGCTAATTTGGTTTTGAGGCCACAAGTTAATCTTCCGGAGCTTATCGAACAAAGCAGCAAAGCAAAAGATATTGTATTGAAATATGAATTTTTGGACTCCGAATTAATCGAATCAATAGAAATCTTAATTAAGTACGAAGGTTATATCGTGAAAGAAAAAGATCTTGCAGATAAGTTTGAAAAGTTCGAAAAAATGAAACTCAAAACCGATTTCGATTATCATGAATTACAATCTTTGTCTTATGAGGCTCGTGAAAAACTGAATAGAATTAAGCCAACAACAATTGGTCAGGCAGCAAGAATTAGTGGCGTTTCTCCATCCGATATTTCTGTACTGGCTGTTTATTATGGAAAATAGAAATTGTTTCACGTGAAACATCATATTATGGAAAAAATTAAACAATGCTTGATTTGTGGCTCAGAAGAACTAAAAATACACCAAAAATGTATCGACTATTTAGTTTCTAAAGAAGAATTTGTTTTAAATAAGTGTCAAAAATGTGGATTCGTATTCACCAGTCCCAGGCCTACAATAGAGGAAATAGGACCCTATTATAAATCTGAAGCGTATTACTCACATAGTGATAGTAGCACTTCGATTATCTCGTCGGTGTATAATTTTATAAGGAGTATTAATATTAAACGGAAACTATCATTGGTTCAAAAAGCAACCGGAAATAAAGGTTCTTTATTGGATTATGGTTGTGGAGCAGGCCTTTTTGTTAAGGCGGCTTTGAAAGCAGGATGGGTGGCAAGTGGCCTTGAACCGAATGAAGATGCAAGAATTGTTGCAAAGAAACACAGTCTAGAAGTAGAGCCGCCAGAATACCTCGACACAGTACATGAAAATACTTTCGATGTGATTACTTTATGGCATGTATTAGAGCACCTGCATGACATTGAAAAGGTAATACATAAGCTTAAGTATGTATTAAAAGATGACGGCGTATTGATTATTGCGGTTCCAAATATAAATTCATGGGATGCCAAAAAATACAAAGAGAAATGGGCAGCATATGATGTACCCAGGCATTTGTTTCACTTTTCTCCTAAAACAATCGGCATGTTGTTTTCTAAGATTGGTATGAGAGTTGTTAGTACTTATCCGATGAAATTTGATTCATATTATGTCAGCTTGTTGAGTGAAGAACAATCAGTATTAAAATACTTACGTGCATTTGCCAGTGGATTCAGATCAAATATTAGCGCAACCAGTAGTGGAGATTATTCGAGTTTAATCTACATTATAAAGTAAATCTTGAAATTCTAATATCATGGATTATTTACAGAATAATCATAATGAAAAAAAGCATTCTTTTTGGATGCATTTTTTAATCACATTTTCTGTTTTTATCATCCTGCTTTTTTTAGTCTATCGTAATAAGCAGATACAAACGAACGATTACATTAAGAAAGTATTCGAGAGGGAGATTGCAGATAGGAGTAGCAAACTCAATGATATTATTGATGGCCTTGTTCTGGACTATCAAACCAATATGTCTCTTGCAATAGAAAGGCAAATAGAAGAATTGGATCATATTGGAGCCATGGTTTACCTCTTTAATAATGATTCATTGGCTTACTGGTCTTCTAATTTAATTGACCTCACAGAAATTTTTAATTTAGAAGAGAACCGTGTTATTTTACTTAATAATGGATGGTATAAAATTGAGCGCATTGTTAAAGATGATTTTTTGGTTTATGGTTTATTATTGCTTAAGAATGAATTTGCTTATCGAAATGAATACCTCGTTCCTCAATTTGAGAGTAAAGTTGCATTAAATGAAATGTGTCAAATCTCATTGGTTCCGGGAGATTTAAACATTTGTGATGAAAACGGTGTTTTTTTATTTTCAATTATAAGAGATAATACCAGCGAAATAAAATCAAAATATGCTTTGGTTTTATTTATTTTATATCAGCTTACCATCATTTTATTACTGAGCTTAATTATTAAATTTTATAAATATTTTTATTTAGAAATCCGTTACAAGCGCTTTTTAATAGTATTAATATTATTTGAATATTTTTTGATTTGGATCATACTAAAATATTTAAAGATTCCATCTATTTTATTCGATTCCTATTTATTTTCTCCTACAACCTTTGCAGATTCAGTACATCAATCAATAGGTGAACTGTTAACTAATTCAACTTTATTTTTATTCTCGGCATACTCCCTAACGATTTTCAGTCCAGAGAAATCAGAAATAGCAAGTACAAATAAATTAAAGATTCTTAGCAACCTTGCCATCCTGGGAATCTTATTTGTGGGAACTTTTTATATTTATGAAAAAGGGATTATCAGCTTATTAAACAATTCAAAAGTTTCAATTGAGTTTGGGCAGGATTTTATATATAATCGAGCGATTACAATCATTGCTTTTATAATTGCTTCATGTATGAGTCTGTCGATATATTTCGTAGGAAAGTATATTTTTAAAAATATGCTTTCATTAATCAAGCATAATAGTACTCCTTATTTAATATCGCTGATATTTATTTTTGCTTATGTTTTACTTACATTCTTCTTTAGTGAGATATGTTTCGCTTCAATTTTTTTCATGGCAATACTTTCTTTGGCTTTCATTGTATTCGCTCAACATGAAAAAGGAATCACTACCATTCATGTAATTAGTTACCTCATGATATTTGCATTCTATTTGGGTTTTATCTCAACAAAAATATTGAAAGAGAAAGAGCTTGATCAGCGAAGAGTTATCGTGGAAACCATTGCTAACGATCGGGATCCTGTAGCTGAATACAATTTTGAAAGTATTATCAATGAAATTATAACAGACTCAATAATAAATATGAAAGTTGAGAAAATCGGTGAGGATAATAATGAGTTTATAATCATTGACAGGATACAAAATCATTTTAATCAAAATAAAAATAGCATTAAATATATTCCTTTCGTTACCATATGTGATCATAACAGCTTACTTAGCGACCGATTGGAAAGTTTTGAAATTAATTGTGTTGATTATTTCGAACAGATAATAGCTGATATAGGAATCCCCACCAATCATCCAAACTTGTTTTTCATTAACAATTATTCAATAAACAGTTCTTATATCGCACGTATTTCTTATCCTGCATCTTCTGCCGAACAAACGCATTTTATTTATATTGAATTAGGCTCAGAATTAGTTCCGGAAGGATTAGGTTATCCAGAGTTATTAATCGACGAGAGTAGCAATGTATCTGGAAAAGAACTAGTTAGTTATTCATTTGCTAAGTATATGGATGGTGAATTGGTCTATAATTTCGGAGATTATTTTTATAGTTTGAATCTCCAGAACTATCAAATTTTAACGAAAGATCAAAAAAGCTTTAATAGCAATGGATACAGTCACCTTTTATTTAATAAAGATGCGAAAGTGAGCTATATTATTAGCAAAGAAAATAAAGACTTAATCGAAACCATCGCACCGTTTTCATATTTCTTTATTTTCTTAGCGGTATACCTGGTGATATTTTACATCGTTACAAGTTTTACTTTTAACGTTTTTAAAGTCCAGCTAAGCTTCAGAAACAGGCTTCAATATACTTTATTGAGTATTATTTTGACTTCATTTATAGTGATTGGTGTAACCACCATGTTGTACCTCATTCATTTGAATGATAAAAAAAATCATGAAATTTTGAGTGAGAAGGCACATTCTGTGCTAATTGAGCTTGAACATAAGCTTACTGGAGAGGAAGATTTAAATCCGAATTTGTATGAAACCCTAAATTCATGGCTCGTTAAGTTCTCTTTGGTGTTTTTTTCCGATATTAATTTGTATTCGACTGATGGAAAGCTTATTGCATCATCGCGTATGCAAATGTTCGATGAAGGTTTACTGTCAAAATTAATGAATGTTAATGCTTTTGATGTGCTGGCTAACAAAGAGAAATTACAATTTGTTCAAAATGAAAAAATCGGAAATTATGAATATTTGTCGGCTTATGTTCCGCTACGAAATACCGAAAACAAGCTTATTGCATATTTAAATTTGCCATATTTTGCGCGTCAAACTGAGCTTCAGATTGAAATCACAACCTTTCTGGTGGCATTGGTAAATATTTATGTGCTATTTTTCGTCATAGCCATCATGGTAACGATTGTTATTTCAAGGAGAATTTCAATGCCATTGCAGTTAATCCGACAAAGCATAAGTGGAATTCGACTGGGAAAATCAAATCAAAAAATAAATTGGGCCAGAGATGATGAAATTGGCGGATTAGTTGCTGAATACAACAGAATGATTGACGAATTGAGTAACAGTGCACGCTTATTGGTAAGATCTGAAAGAGAAGGAGCTTGGAGAGAAATGGCAAAACAGGTTGCGCATGAAATCAAAAACCCATTAACACCAATGAAATTGAGTGTTCAATACTTAAAGAAAGCATGGGATGATAATGAAGAAGATTGGGATAAAAGATTAGATCGATTTACAAAAACAATAATTGAGCAAATTGATTCTTTGTCGGATATTGCCAATGCATTTTCTGACTTTGCCAAAATGCCCATTCAAAAAACCGAACAGGTCGATTTAAAGGATATCCTAAATAATTCACTAGAACTTTTTAAAGAAAACACAGCTGTTAAGTATGTGCTTTATTTACCAGAAGACAATTATATTGTAAAAGCCGACAAAAACCAGATGCTTAGGGCATTTAATAATTTAATTAAAAACTCAATTCATGCGATTGGCTCAAAAAAGGACGGCCAAATAACAATATCAGTGAAGAAATCCAAAAACGAATTGATAGTTGTATTTGCCGACAACGGAGCAGGTATTCCTCAGGAAATGGCAGACAAGATTTTTTCTCCAAGTTTTACCACTAAATCTAGTGGGATGGGACTAGGACTGGCCATTGTTAAAAACATAGTTTTGAATGCAGGGGGAAATATATGGTTTGAATCGAAAGCAAATGTCGGAACCACATTTTATATCTCCCTTCCAAATTCTTAAACCCATGTTAATGTTGTTTGATTGCCCATTTTATTAACTTTACGACCAAAGTATATTAATTTGAATCCGATTAAAAAATTAGCAGGCCAAACGGCTATTTATGGTTTGCCTACCATCATTGGGCGAATTATAAATTATTTGCTTGTTCCACTATATACACGAATTTTTACGCAAGGTGAATATGGTGTCGTTGTTGTTATGTATGCTTATGTAGCCACCATCTTTATCATTTTAACTTATGGGATGGAAACCACTTTTTTCAGGTATTCTGAAATTGAAAAGTCAAAGACGAAGGTTTTCAATACCATTATGTCGTCTATATTAGTTTCAACCCTCATTTTTCTCTTATTTGCAGTGGGGTTTGCTAATCAAATTGCAACGATTATTGAATATCCGGCTTACACCAACTTTGTAGTAATTATAATCTTAATTCTGGCTTTAGATGCAATCAGTGCCATTCCTTTTGCAAAACTCAGGGCAAATAATCGTCCCATCAGATTTGCCACGATTAAATTCATCAATATTGCTGTTAATATCGGATTGAATTTGATTCTTCTGCTCTTGTTCCCTTTTTTACTTAAAAACGCGAATGATTCAATAAAACAAGTAATCCTGTTGATTTATAACCCTGATTTAAATTTGATCATATATGTGTTCATTTCAAATTTGGTGGCGAGTGCAATAACATTAATTTTCTTATTATCAGAATTTAACACATACCGATTTTATTTCGATTTTAAATTATGGAAGAAAATGATGATTTATGCGCTCCCATTGCTCTTAACCGGTTTAGCCGGAGTGATGAATGAAACCCTGGGGCGTTTGTTAATGAAATACATTTTGCCAGATAATATCGCAGAACAGCAGATTGGAATTTATACTGCCAGCTTAAAAATAGCCATCCTTCTGAGTTTGTTTGTACAAGCATTTCGCTATGCTGCAGAACCATTTTTTTTCGCTCACGAAAAAGAAAAAGATTCAAAAAAGACCTATGCCAGGGTAATGAATTATTTTGTGATAGGAACCTCATTCATTTTCCTGGCTTTAATGATGTATCTAGACATTGTTATTTTAATTATTGGAGAACGATTTAGAGAAGGCATAGCCGTGATTCCAATACTTTTAATAGCTTATTTATTTTTGGGAATTTTCTATAACCTCTCCATTTGGTATAAATTAACGAATAAAACAATTTACGGAGCCTTTTTAGCCACTGGTGGAGCTTTTATTACAATAGTTTTCAATGTAATTTGGATCCCACGTTTTGGATATATTGGTACCGCATGGGCAACCTTATTGTGCTATGGATCCATGATGATAGTTTCGTATCTTATTGGGAGAAGATATTTTCCAATCGATTATAATGTCCTTAAGATTATTGGTTATGTGAGTTTATCCGTTGTTTTATTAATGATTAGTAATTATTTTAAGATTGAAAACACTGTGTTAAATATTTCGAAAAACACCGTCTTACTTGGTGTTTATGTGATTATCATCTATTTAGTTGAACGAAAAGATTTCCGGTCATTTTTTCATAATCAATAAATCCGGCGTTTGATAAACCCTGCTTTCGGAAAAGTCATGTTTATTGTATATTTTCTGTAATTTAGCGCATTAAAAAAAGTTTTATGAATGTTAAAATTGTTAGTCATTCGAAGCATGACTTACCAGCCTATGAAACATCATCTTCGGCCGGAATGGATTTGAGAGCAAATATTGATGAAGAAATTAAACTGGAACCGCTTCAGCGTGGATTAATTCCTACGGGTTTATTTATTGAGCTTCCCAAAGGATCTGAAGCCCAGGTTCGACCCAGAAGTGGCTTGGCGTACAAAAAAGGTGTTACGGTGCTCAATTCGCCCGGTACAATTGATGCTGATTATAGGGGCGAAATAAAAGTTATTTTAATAAATCTATCTAATGAACCTTTTATTATTAAAGATGGGGAACGCATTGCTCAAATGATTATTTCTGCGCATGAGCAAGCACAATGGATAGAAGTTGATACACTGGAAGAAACTAAAAGAGGAGCCGGAGGATTTGGACATACTGGCACAAACTAAATTGTTATTTACATATTCTAATGAAAAACACACTAACGTTCACGCTATTAATTATCATATTATTTGGTTTTTCAGGGGAGGTTTTTAGTCAGCAAACTCAAGTTAAGCAAGTTTCCAAGCCTTCTATTATTGATCTCAAAAAAAATGCATCTTTATTTGTTGAAGCAAATAAGGAAAAGAATGCCGGAAATATGGGTGTCGCAGAACTTTTGTATCTGGAATGCATCAAACTAGATCCGATGGATGCTGCATCTATGTACGAATTAGCCAGCATATACATGGTCGGCAATAAATTAGAGAAAGCAAAAAATTTAGCTACCAAAGCCACTGAAATTGACCCCAATAACAGTTGGTATAAATTACTCCTGGCCAATATTTATAAAAGAAGTGAAAGCTACACAGAGAGTATTGGAGTACTGGAAGAGTTGGTTAAACAAAACCCCAATAACCTTGAATTTATTGAAGAGTTAGCATATAATTATATTTTAATTGGTGAAAATAAAAAAGCCATTAAAGCATTAAATATTATTGAAGATAAAATTGGTATCAGCGAACAATTAACCATTCAAAAACAAAAGTTATTTACCAATCTAAATCAAATTGATTCTGCGATTTTCGAAATAGAAAAATTAATTAAAGAATTCCCGCTTGAAGTTAGATATTATGCATTATTGGCAGAATTATGTCTGCAAAATAATTTTGACGAAAAAGCATTTTTAGCCTATTCAAAAATTGTAGAGCTTGATCCAAGTAATGCTTATATTCATATTTCGCTCTCTGATTTTTACCGAAAAGCAGGAGATAGTATTAATGCTTTTAAAGAGCTTAAACTAGGGTTCGAAAACGAAAAACTTGATGTTGATTCGAAGATCCAAATTTTACTTTCATACTTTACAGCGCAACAAATCATTAATGAAAGAAATGAAAAGGCGTTTGAGCTGGTCTCAATTTTGGTTAACAAGTATCCTGATAATACCCGTGTTCTTTCAATAAAGGCAGAAATTTTATACCAGGCACGCGAATTCGAAAATTCAAAAACGTTACTCTTAAAGATTATTGAAATCGATAGCTTGCAATTTGCAGCATGGGAACAATTACTCATTGCAGAATCTGCCTTAGCAGATTTTGAAAATTTAGAAAAACACAGCCTCAAGGCGATTCAATTATTTCCTTTGAGACCCATTCCGTACTTATTTGCCGGTATGGTAAGTTTTCAGAATAAAAAGTATGATGAAGCATTATCGTATTACAAAAAAGGAATAAAACTGGTTTCCGGAAATACAGCTTTATCGGTTCAATTCTATTCTTTTATGGGCGATACTTACCACGAATTAAAAAATGATATCGCTTCTGATGAAGGTTATGAAAATGCTTTGAGGCTCGATCCTGAAAATGCAGTGGTTTTAAATAATTATGCTTACTACTTATCTTTGCGCTCTGAAAAACTTGAACAGGCCAAACGTATGTCGTTTAAAGCGGTCGAATTAGATCCTGAAAATGCTTCAAATCTTGACACCAAAGCATGGGTATTATATAAATTAAAATTATATGATGAGGCTAAAATTGTCATTGAATTGGCCCTGAATGCAAGTGAAGAAAACAGCGCAGAAGTTTATGAGCATTATGGCGACATTCTATATATGCTCGGGAATAAAAAGCAAGCAATTAAATTTTGGAAAAGAGCACGAAAAAAAGGCTCCGAATCTGAATTATTAAGTAAAAAAATTAGAGATAAAAAATTATATGATTAGTTTCAATAAAATAAGACCAGCCTATTTATTTGTAATTATGCTTCTACTTATTCTTGTAGGCTGTACGTCTACCAGAAAAGTTATCAAGGAACCACTAAAGGAAGAAGGAATCGATTACTTATTTGAGAAGCTTAAATCAAGTGAATTAGCCTTTGATTATTTTAACGCTAAATTCAACCTCGACTATAAAATTGATAAGAAAAAAACAGAATTTAAAGGTCAAATCAGAATTCAAAAGGACAGCATGATTTGGGTTTCATTTTCTCCGGCATTAGGAATTGAAGCAGCAAGAATGCTGATCACAGTTGATTCTGTGAAATTTATCAACAGGATTAACAAAACATATTTTGTTGGTGATTACGAATATTTAAATGAATACCTTGAAACGAATGTAGACTACGATGTGCTTCAAGCGTTAATAATTGGCAACGACTTAAGTCATTATGAAAACGGAAAGTTCAGAGCGCATATTGATAAAAGGCAGTATAAATTATCAACAGCTTCTCGGTCAAAGTTGAAAAAATATGTCAAAGGCACCGAAAAAGACCCCATTGTTTTCATCCAAAGTATTTGGCTTTCTTCCGATAATTTTAAAATTACACAGTTAAGTTTAAAAGAGATCAAAAAAGAAAACAAAAAATTGGAGGTTAAATACAGTAAATTTATAGCACTTGACGCCCAGTTATTTCCAAGAGAAGTAGATTTTAATTTGCAGGCCGACAAAAAAATAGATGTCAATATAAAATATTCAAAAATAACGATTGATGCGGAACTGAATTTCCCATTTAATGTTTCAGAGAAATATCAAATTATTTCTAATTTAGAATAAAATTATATTTTGATGATTGGTATTTGCTTACCCAAACTTCCTTTGATAAGATTTAGCATAATCTGTGCTGTTATTTTTTCTTCTGCGATGGTGTTCGCACAGAATAAAAAAGAAGTACTGGAATCAGAAAAGAAACAAATTGAAGCTGAAATAAAGTATACAAATCAACTTCTGGCAAAGGTTACTGCCAGCAAAAGCAATTCTCTTCAGGAACTTATACTCATTAACAACCGCATAAAGCAAAGAGAAAAACTAATTTCAAATTTCTCATCTGAAGTTAAAAACCTGGATCAGGTTATTACAACTAATAACAACATTCTTAACTCGCTTGAAGCAGAGTTAGAACAGGCTAAATCAGAATATGCATTGCTGATCAATTATGTTTTTAAAAATAAAAACTCACAAGACAGATTGATGTATGTTTTTGCAGCTACCAGTTTTAATCAGGCTTTTCAGCGACTTAAATATCTTCAATATTACAGTGATTATCGAAAACAGCAAGTATTGCGGATTAATCAAATGCAAGATTCAATAACAAAAACAAATAAAGAAATAAGTTCTCAGCGTATCGCAAAACAAATGCTCCTTCAGCAACAACAGCAAGAAATTGAAACCTTAAAGTTGGAGAAAAGCCAACAAAGTTCAAAAGTGAACGTCCTTGCCAAGCAAGAGCGCCAATTCCGTAATGAAATCAGGCAAAAAAGAAATGAAGCAGAGCGCTTGAATAAGGCTATAAATGATATTATTTCACAGGAAATAAAGTTGGCAGCGGCAACAGCAAAAGCAAGTGGGACAGAAAATTTATCCGAAATTATTGCACTCACACCTACTGAACTTGAATTAACCAATACATTTTCTCGAAACAAAGGGAAGTTGCCATGGCCTGCGGAACATGGAATTTTGTCCAGTACATTTGGTGAACATGATCATCCGGTGTTAAAGAGAATAAAGATTAAAAATAATGGGATTGATATTTTAACGAATGTAGGCGAAAATGCCCGTGCAATATTTAACGGAAAAGTTATCAGTGTAAGAACAATCACTAATTCAAATAAGGCCGTTATTATTCGACATGGAGAATACTTTACGGTATACTCAAATTTGATCGACGTTTTTGTAAATTCAGGTGATGAAGTAAAAACCAAGCAAGACTTGGGCGTTATATATCACAATAGTGCCGAATCAAAAACAGAATTACATTTTGAAATTTGGAAAGGTAAAACATTGCTTAACCCACAATTATGGGTTTCCAAATAAATTAATTTATTGATAAATTTTGGGAATAATTTCACCCTTAAGAACCCTAAGTGCATTTAATGCCAAAGCTCTCATTTCGTCTTCACCTGGATAAATAAAAACAGGTGCAAGTAATTCTACATGCTCAATGATTTGTTTGGTAAACCATTTATCGTGTGCAATACCTCCGGTAATTAAAATGCCATCGATATCTCCTTTTAAAACTGCTGCCATTGAGCCAATTGATTTAGAAACCTGATAAGCCATGGCCGAATAAATTAATTTGGCATACTCATCACCCGCTTTCATCCTTTGTTCAACTTCGTAGGCATTATTTGTGTCAAGATAAGCTACAAGACCACCTTTACCGGTGATCATTTTTTTTATTTCTTTTTCGGAATATTTGCCACTAAAACAGGCTTTAGCTAAATCTCCTACCGGAAGGGTTCCGCTTCTTTCCGGAGAAAAAGGGCCCTCACCGTCTAGGCCCTGGTTTACGTCAATTACACGGCCTCTTTTATGGGCACCCACAGTAATTCCTCCTCCGAGATGTGCAACAATCAAATTTAGATCTTCATATTTCCTTAAAGTCTGTTGTGCATGCTGACGGGCTACGGCTTTTTGATTTAATGCGTGAAAAATGGATTTCCTCTGGAATTCAGGATGCCCACTGATTCGTGCAACGTCTTCGAGTTCATCAACAACAACGGGGTCAGTAATATAAGCCTTAGCTCCGGGTAAAGAGTCTGCAATGTCTTTGGCTATAAGGCCGCCCAAATTACTGGCATGCTCACCCATCGGAGAGTTTGTTAAATCAGCTATCATCGCCTCATTAACCTCATAAACACCAGATTCAATAGGTTTAACTAAGCCTCCGCGTCCTACGATCGCTTTAACATGATCTTCAGAAATTTCAGCCTCATTTAATTCATCAATAATTAGTTGCTTGCGGAAAGAGAGTTGATCAACAACACTCTCGTATTTAGCTAACTCCTCATTACTATGCTTAATATTTTTAACAAAAATCGGATCCTCATTATGATACACCGCAATTTTAGTTGAAGTAGAACCCGGATTTATGGCTAGTATTCTGATTTCTTCCATTAATTGTTGAATAAACTTAAGTAAAAGCTTAAGCAATAGCTGCTGCTAATGCGATTGATAAAAACTTGCTTTTCTCAGTATCTGCTCGTGAAGTTAATACAATTGGCACAGTTGCTCCCATGATTACTGCTGCTGCGCTGGCACCGCCAAGAAAGCTTAAGGTTTTATAAAGGATATTTGCACCATCAATGTCCGGTCCTAAGATTAAGTCAACGTCACCTGCAACATCACTGGTAATATTTTTAAGCTCAGATGCTTTTTTCGAAACGGCATTATCAATGGCAAGTGGCCCGTCAATAATACATCCGGTAATCTGTTTTCTGTAATTCATCATGGAGATGGTTGCCGCATGCATGGTAGCTTCCATTTGTGGATTTACGGTTTCAACCGAACCAACGATGGCAACCTTGGGGTTTAAATTCCCTAATCCGTGAAATACCTGAATGGCATTTTTAATAATGGCAATTTTTTTAGCTAGGTCGGGTGATACATTCATAGCCGCATCGGTGACACCTAATAATTTATGATAGAATGGTGTTTCGAAAAGTGCCACATGACTTAAGGTTTCACCTTTTCGCAATCCCTTTTCCTTATCAAGGACACATTTCATTAATATCCCGGTACTCACCAAACCCTTCATTAAGATTTCAGCTTCCCCGTTTTTAATTAAAGAAACTGCCATCGCAGCTGCTTCTTCGTTATCTTCAATATTAATAATTCTGATCCCTTCCAGATCGAATTTTATTTTTAGAGAAATGGCTCTAATATTTCTTTCGTCACCCACTAAAATTGGCTCAACTATACCTTCATTTCTGGCAGTTTTAATTGCTTCCAGCACATGCTCATCACCGGCTGAAGCCACAGCTATTTTTCTGGTTTCTTTGTTTTTTGCTAACGCTACAATTTCTGATAAATGTTTAATCATCGCTAATCTCTTATTTTTATTAAAATAATTCTCCCATTAATTTTGCAAAAGTATAAAATAAAAATGAGGTGCCTAAACGAATTGTGAAATTTTTAACAATAACTTGATATTTTATCATCCATTATTGTTACAGTTGTTTCGAAATTCGATCAATTAAGTTTATTATTAAAATAATTGACTTGTAAAATAGAAAAGCCATTTAAGAAAATAAGATCAAATTTATCCGGCTCCGATATATTTTGTAATTTTGCAATTGAAATTTAATCAACAAGATGATCTCAAATCTTAACTTTCATAAAAAGCACAATTACGTTAACATTAAAGAACGCGATTCGTTCTAGTATCTCAATCTACCCCCCCTTATTTTTTCTTAGAAATTTATTTACAATTGAAAAACTTAATGTTATGAAACATGCATGTGAACTTTTTTCCAAATGAAGGAAATAGGAATAGCATGGATGGAACAATGACTGATAAAAAAATTAGATACCTATGAAATTACCATTTGCAGAATCATATAAAATTAAAATGGTCGAAGCGATCAGTAAAAGTACATGTACAGAGCGTGCAGACTGGATAAAAGAAGCCAAATACAATCTATTTAATTTAAAGAGTAATCAGGTTTTTATCGACCTGTTAACAGATTCGGGCACAGGAGCCATGAGTGACAAGCAATGGGCTGCCATGATGGTGGGTGACGAAAGCTATGCCGGAGCATCTTCTTTCTTTAATTTAAAATCAGCAATAAAAAACATTTTAGGCTTCGATCACTTTTTGCCAACCCACCAAGGGCGAGCGGCTGAGAATGTTCTTTTTTCGACCATGGTAAAAACGGGTGATTTGGTTCCTGGAAACACTCATTTTGACACAACCAAGGGACATATCGAATTTAGAAAAGCAACTGCAGTTGATTGCACCATTGATGAAGCGTTTGATCCAACCATTGAGCATCCGTTTAAAGGGAATATTGATCTTGATAAACTTAGTGAAGTACTAAGTAAAAATTCTCACGAACGAATTCCTGTAATAATTGTTACCGTAACCTGTAATTCATCAGGAGGCCAGCCGGTAAGTATGCAAAATTTAAAAGATGTGTATGAACTGGCATCAAAAAATAACATTCCTGTTTTCTTTGATTCTGCTAGATTCGCTGAAAACGCTTACTACATCAAAACCCGTGAAAAGGGTTATGAGGACATGACCATTAAGGAAATTGTAAAAGAAATGTACAAATATGCGGATGGCATGACCATGAGTAGCAAGAAGGATGCCATCGTAAATATGGGCGGATTTGTCGCTTTTAAGGACGTAGAGCTTTATAAAAGGGCCAGTGTATATAATATCATGTTTGAAGGGTATTTAACGTATGGTGGCATGTCAGGCCGTGACATGAATGCTTTAGCACAGGGATTGGATGAAGGAACCGAATTTGCTTATTTGCAAACCAGAATTGGTCAGGTAGCATATTTGGGGCAAAAACTATTGGATGCTGGCGTTCCGGTCTTGGTTCCATTTGGAGGTCATGCAATATTTATTGATGCCAAAAAATTCCTCCCAAATGTTTCTAAAGAAGAATTTATTGCACAAACCCTGGCTGTTGAAATCTTCTTAGAAGGAGGAGTAAGGGCGGTTGAAATCGGAACCATCATGGCTGATCGAGATCCGGTTACACGCGAAAACCGGTTTCCGGAACTTGAATTAATTCGAATGGCTATACCTCGCAGGGTTTATACCAACAACCATATGGACTACGTTGCTGCAACCGTAATTAATGTTTTTGAAAGAAGAGATCAGATTAAAAATGGCTATAAAATTATTTCCGAAGCTCCAATTTTAAGACATTTTACGGTTGAGTTAGACAAAATTTAGTTAATCGTTTAATTTATTTATTCGTTATTTTTGTATCCTGAATATTTTATGACATCGATACATTTTGACTAATGGATAAAACTAAAAAGCTAAATAGATACAAAAGGATTTACACTCAACTTGAAGAATTACTGAAGAATAGCAATGATCCGATTTCAAATCAATCAACGATTATTGCTATTCTTCATCATAAATTTGATTACTTTTTCTGGACAGGTTTTTATCGTTTACTTGATGGTAAATTAATAGTTGGTCCGTATCAAGGATCAGTAGCATGTATCCTTTTAAAAAAAGATACCGGAGTTTGTTGGTCAGCAATTAACTCCAAAAAAACAGTTCTAGTTCGTGATGTTGAAGAATTTGCAGGGCATATTGCTTGCGATTCAAGAAGCAAATCAGAGATTGTAGTTCCGGTAAGAAATAAAAACGGTGAGGTAGTGTGTGTGCTGGATATAGACAGTAAAGAATTAGATTCTTTTGATGAAGCAGATGCTGAAGGATTAGAAAAAATAGTTGAATTAATTTATAAATAATTAAACAGCTTGAATATACTCGATCTCATATTAATTGCCTTTTCAATAACAAGTGGTGTCTTTGCTTTGTCATTAGTTGCGCATGTTCAAAAATGCCTTTCATCTATTGAAAAAGTAAGACTAGCCGGACTTTTCACCATTATACCGGCTGTAATGTTATGGATTGGATATTGGTCAGGATTCCTCATTCTTACATTTATGAAATGGTCGAATGAGTGGGTATTTATTGCTTTAATGCTGATCATCGGCTTCAGAATGTTATTAAGATCGCTAAAAACATCTCCCGAAAATTTAACCTATCGATATGGAAGTTTTAGGGTTGTTTTTGCATTGGCCATTGCACTGGCATTACCTGCCTTCATCGTTGGGATCGCTTTCGCATTTACAAAAATTGATATTAATCTTTTTTTAATACCCATGCTTGCTTTTGGATTAATCCTTAGTATGGCAGGCATGATAATCGGAAAACGTACCGGAAAATTTACCCTTGGAACCAAGGCCACTTTTTTAGGAGGGGTTATTTTAGTTGGCATGGCGATTAAACAAATTGTTCAACTGCTTGAATTGATATAATTTAAAATCAAATGAAATCACAAAAAATAAGGATTACTAAAGAATTTCGTTTTGAGATGGCACATTCATTGCCTAACCATCATGGCTTATGTAAAAACATTCATGGTCATTCATACACTTTAAGTGTGACTATCATTGGTGAACCAAATCCAAGCCGGGTTGATGCTGACGCCGGAATGGTTATGGATTTTGGTGATTTAAAAACCATAGTCCGCGATACGATTATCGGTAAATTTGATCATGCCCTGGTAATCCATCACGAAGTTGCAAATTCTTTAATGAAGGAATTAAAGGAAAATTTTGAAAAAGTAATACCAGTCAGTTATCAACCAACCAGCGAACTCTTATTATTGGATTTTGCTAATTTAATTCAACCACGACTTCCCAAAGGGTCAAAGTTGTTTAGCTTGAGGCTCAGAGAAACAGCCACTTCTGTTGCGGAATGGTTCGCCGATGACAATTAATTTGTTTCTTCTTTTCTTAGTGTTATGATATTTATCATAGGCCATTCTTTGCTTTAGAATATGGAGTAGGTTACTTTTGTATGCAAATAACGACATATATAAAAGCATCCGTATGAAAGCAAGTATACTATCAATTATTCTATCATTTATTTCAATCATGGGATATGCCCAGGAAGAGTATGCTCCATATTACAAAATAGCTGAATTGGATGGCGCAATTGGTTCACATGTTGATAAAGTGAAGGAAGCACTAAATGCTGCTGATTTTGAAGTTATCGGACAATACCATCCTGCGAAAAACGACAAACTTTTTGTTATCGCTTATACCCGAACCGACTTGCAAAAGTTAAGTCTTGAGTTTAAAGACAGAGGTGCTTTGGCTGCTACTTTAAAAATAGGATTTGTGGAAAAAGATGGTAAAACAACCATTAGCATGCTCAACCCTTTATATATGTTTTATGCGTATTTATTAGAACATGCAAATTCATTTGAAAAGGACTTCTCAAAGATTAGTTCAGATGCTGTAAATGCAATGAAAAGTTTAGGTACTGAAATGATTCCATTTGGAGGACTGAAATCGAAAAAGGATCTTAAAAAATATCGTTATAAAATAATGATGCCATATTTTACCAGCCCTGTTGAATTGAATGAATTTGCATCCTTTGAAGAAGGATTAAAAATTATTCGAGCAAATCTCGAGAAACAAAAAGGTGGTACCCTTAAGGTTTATGAGCAGGTATTTGAAAATGAAAAAATTGCGGTATTTGGCGTTGGCTTGTTAGATCCTGAGAAAGGAGAATTAAATTTTTTACCTAAAATTGGAGAAGCGCATATAGCCGCAATGCCTTATGACATAATCCTTCAGGGTACAGAAGCAACCACGTTGCACGGAAAATATAGAATAGCTTTACACTGGCCGGAGTTAACCATGGGTACTTTTATGAAAATTATGAGCACTCCTGGTAATATTAAAGATTTTATGGAAGAGCTTACTAAATAAACTAAAATAGCTAGTATGACTAAAAAAAGGGGGCATTTGCCCCCTTTTTTAATGCGCTAGGGGCATTTATTTAATGCCCTTAATTTTAGCTTTTGCTAAATATGCTACCTGGTACATCGTTGGAACAACAATCAATGTTAAGAATGTTGCAAAGGTTAATCCAAAAATAACAGTCCATGAAAGTGGCCCCCAGAAAGTAACCATATCACCCCCAATTGAGAATTGAGGATCGAAATCGGTTAATAAGGTTTTGAAGTTAACATTCATCCCAATAGCCATCGGTATTAAACCAAGGATGGTAGTAATTGCAGTTAGCAAAACTGGACGCAACCTGGTCTTTCCTCCATCAACAATACAATCAATAGATTGCTTCTTTGTTAACATCACGTTTTCATCAATTCCCAATTCCTGTCGCTTTCTCTTTTTTAGCAAATCAATATAATCAACTAAAACAATGGCATTGTTTACAACAACTCCTGCCAGCGAAACAATTCCAACTCCGGTCATGATAATCACTACATCCATATTAAATGTTGCGATACCACCAAACACGCCAATGGTGCTAAACAGCACACTTCCTAAAATGATAAGTGGTCTTACAACAGAATTAAATTGAGAAACCAAGATGATAAATATTAAAGAAATGGCTATAATTAGTGCTCTCATTAAAAACGCTGTAGATTCTTGCTGGTCTTCCTGTTCTCCGGTAAAATTGTATTGGTAACCTGCAGGCATTTCAAAGCTTTCTAATCTTTCTTTAATTTTTATATTCACCTCATTTGCGTTATAGCCTTCAATCACATTTGAGTATAATGTAACCACTCTGTCCATGTCTCGTCGTTTAACCGCACCGTAGGTGGTACTGTACTCAACAGAAACCAGTGCTGCAATTGGAATTTGTACAATTTTCCCTTTTTGATTTTGGAAAGTCATTTTTTGATTTAACAAAGAAGGAATGTCATAACGATATTTATCCATCATTCGAAGTTGTATCGGGTATTCATCCTCACCTTCTTTATAATCGGAGATCTCTTTGCCAAATAAAGCTGTTCGCATGGTCATGGCAATTTGGGCAGTCGACAACTCATATCTTCTTGCTTTCTCACGGTCGATATGAACAATCATTTCCGGTTTACCAACATCTAAATCAATTTTAAAGCCTTCAATTCCTTCAATATTTACTGCCTGAATAAAAGTTTCCATGGTATCGGATAAGGCAAGTAATTTATCAAATTCTTTTCCACTGATTTCAATGTTAATTGGTTTTCCGGTTGGGGGACCCATGCTGCTTTTTTCAACAGATACTAGTATGCCGGGATATTTGCCGATAATTTCATTCCCAACTTCCTTCATCAATTCTGAAGTATTCAGGCCATCTCTGTATTCATAATCTACAAAGGTAATGGTGATTCTGCCTTTATGTGGAGTTTCACCAATGGCAAGAAAATCACTTTCGCTATTTGAACCTGCTCCAACATTGGTCAGTATCGATTCAACAACGCCATCGTAAGGTTTCAAAACATCAAAAACCTTGTCTTCAAGCTGCATCATAAAATCATTTGATGTAGTGATATCTGTTCCAATAGGAAGTTCTGCTAACACATTAATGTATTTAGGTTCTCCATCAGGGAAAAATAAAATTTTTGGCTGTCTGGCACCTAAAAACATTACGGTTAAGAGAAGAAGCATAAATGTTCCAATAATAAAATAATATGGATTCCTTTTTCTAAGTGCGAACTGCAATACTTTTAAATAGAAGTTCTCAAGCATAGGTAATCCAACGTCCTGAAACCATTGTCCTTTTGATTTGAAATAATAAACATTAAAAATCGTGACGAATGAGCTGATTACAATCAAACTGCCAATCCAGTTGATTCCTGCAATAAAGAACAGTGCGGCAACTGCCAGTGCGATGGCAACTCGAATATTTATTTTACGTTTTTTACTAGGTTTTAACACTTGTATGGGGTTAAAAGTTGAAGCAAAAACCGGAATAATAATTAGTGCCACAAATAATGATGATGAGAGCACAATTATTAAGGTAATAGGCAAGAATTTCATGAACTCACCAACCAATGAATCCCAAAAAATAAGAGGGAAAAACACAGCCAGGGTTGTAAGGGTGGATGAGATAATGGGCATGGCAATTTCTCCGACGGCCTTTTTGGCAGCACTGTACATTGAATGTCCTTTTTGATTAAACCTTACAATGTTTTCAACCACCACAATGGCATTATCTACCAGCATTCCTAAAGCAAGGATTAATGAAAATAAAACCATCATATTAATTCGCATTCCCAGCAGGGAAATAACCACGAAAGAAATGAACATGGACATGGGGATGGCAAAGCCAACAAAAAGTGCGTTTCGTGTTCCCAGAAAGAAAAACAAAACAATTATGACGAATAACATTCCAAGAATGATGCTGTTTTCCAAATTGCTTAATTGCATTCTAACCATGTCAGACATGTCATTCGTAATAGAAACATTTAAATTTTCGGGTAAAGAATGATTAGCCTTTGCATTATCCAGGATTTTAAAAACCTGGTCGGTAGTGGCTAAGATATTTTCACCGCTTTTTTTAACAACCTGCAGAGAAACAACAGGTTGTTTGTTTAAGCGTGCGTAACTATTAGGTTCGGCAAATCCATCAATTACTTCTGCAACATCTTTTAAATAAACGATTTTTTGATCTTCATTTTTGATGATGATATTTTTAATATCATTCATGTTTGTGAATTCACCATCTGTGCGAATGGATCTGCGGGTACCCCCAAGCTTAATTTCTCCGGCAGACATCGAAAGGTTTTCGGCGGCGATGGCGTTTTCAATATCGCCGAAATTTAGCTCATTAATTGCAAGCCTGTGCATGTCAACATTGATCTTAATTTCACGGTCGGTAATACCTGTGATATCTACACGTGCAACTTCATAAATGGTTTCAATTTCATCTTCCAAAAACTCGGCATATTTTTTTAGTTCTACCAAACTATAATCACCCGACAGATTAATATTGATGACTGGGAATTCTGACATTTCAATATCTTCAACAACAGGATCTGTATCTAAATCATTTGGCAATTCGCTTTTGGCTTTATCAACCGCATCCTTAACATCAGACATGGCTTCAGATATTTCAATATTGGTATTAAATTCGATAAAAACCAATGAATAATCCTGAGCTGAAGTTGAGGTCATCTTTTTAATTCCTTTGATGGTTTCAATTTCCTTTTCCAAAGGCCGGCTAATCAAGTTTTCAATATCGACAGGAGCATTTCCGGGATAAACCGTTGATACCAAAACCCATGGCACAGAAACATCTGGCTGTAATTCTTTTGGAAGGTTCACATAAGAGAACAATCCAAACAGTGCCAATGCAACGGTTAAAAGATAAACCGTATTTTTATTTTTAAGTGCAATGGTGGTTAGTTTAAATTCTCTAACTACCTTTTTTGCTTTTTCTTTATTGCTCATTTATTTTATTTTTTGTCAGATAAAAACCTATCTAATTTTAATAACTGATCCGTCAGAAACCTGATTATAACCTTCAATAATAACACGCTCTCCCAGAACTACACCTTCGGATATTAAGCTCTGATCTAAGTAGGAGGCTCCGGTTTTTACATAACGTTTCTTTGCAATCCATTTCCCATTATCTTGTATCGCAGTGTAAAGAAAAGATCCAGTCATATCTTGCTTGATAACTATTGAAGGAACTACCAAAGCCTCATCACTTGAAAAATCATTGATTCTGATAATTGCCATTCCGTTTGGTTTCAACATTTCATTTTTATTGTTGATTCGAAGTTGCATTTTCACTGTTCGGTTCTGAGGATGAATGATATTTGAGATTCGATAGACTGGTTCTTTTAATTCAATTTCAGGAAAAACAGGAAAACTCAAATCAACCATGTCTCCTTTTTTTATCACAGGCAAATAGGTTTCGGCAATATCTGCATTGATGTAAATTTTTTCGAGATTAACCAATTGCATTAATTGCATTCCGGGGGATGCCAAATCTCCTTGTTTTTGAAGGATATTATCAATAATGCCATTAAAAGGAGCTTTTATATAAGCCAGTTCTAATTGGGCATTTAAGGTAGCCAACTGGTCTTCTAAACCTTCTTTTGCATTTTTGGCAGTGAGGAAATCAATTTCGGACCCGATCTTTTTATCCCACAGCTTTTGCTGTTTTTCAAAAACAACAGTTGCTAAATTTAAGCCTGTTTCAATTCCTGAAATATTACTTTCTAATACTGATGTATTTATTTTGGCGAGCAAGTCATCTTTTTTAACGCGCTGTCCTTCTTCAACATAAATTTTTTGAATCTGACCATTTAACTCAGGACTAATAAATGCTGATTTTGCAGCTTCAATTGCACCACTAACTTCAAAATAGTGATTGAAAGACTCAGTTCGCAATTCTTTAACAATCACCGGAACTGCTATGCTTTCTTCAACTGATGCTTTGCCATTACTCCCTAGTTCTTGTTCTATTTGGTTAATTCTTGTTTGAATGCTTAGTAATTCTGCATTTAAATTTTTTAATTCCTCACGCTTCGTTTGATCATTGTCGGATGATGCGCAAGCAGTAAGGAATACAGTAACTAAAATGAATAGAATTTTTTTCATACTATTTGTTTATTAGGATTTATTTCAAATTTTCTTTTAATATTTTTAAGCCTTTTTCATTTACGATTCCACGTAAATGATAATTGAATATTTCATTTGCGAATTTAAGAGATGTTAATTCTTCCATGGTGAATATGTCATTAGAGAGTATGCTTTCAGTCCGAAAAACGTGAAGTTTTGCAATAATGTCAGCATCTAAATCTGCTCGATATATCCCTTCATCTATGCCTTTTAGTAAATTCGATTTAATGGCATTAAATAAATGGTTACGTTTGGTGATATGAATGCCACTGTATACTTCCGGAAAGTATTTTTGCAAATCAAAAATCATGGTAGGTTTATGACATTTATGTTCTCCTAAAAGGAAATTGTTAGCCGCAACTAAATGATCAATTGCGTTTCCCGGGCCATTCATTATACTATTAAAAACACTTAACTTTCTTTCAAATTCGTAAGTAATTACTTTCTTTACCAAATCATTTTTATCGTTAAAGTATTGATAAAGGGTTTTTTTTGACATGCCAAGCTCCATTGAGAGATCATCCATTGTCACACTCTTTATTCCATATTTTTGGAACAATTCCAACGATTTTTCAATGATATGCTTTTCTTTCATTAGATTGTTTTGTTTAAGCTGTTAGTTTATTCAGTAAATAATTTCTCCAATGCAATTTTTGCGTTTACCAATTCCAAAATCGAATTATTGTGTTCCGATTCCGCAGCTAAATATTGGTTATAGGCTTGTAATAATTCCATATTGGACGAAATGCCTTCCGAAAATTTCATGCTGGTGTTTTGATAAATTCTTTTGGCTAATTCTAAACTTGTTTTTTTATTTTCAAGGATGAGTAGAGCATTTGCAAAATTTGTTTTTGTATTTTTTTCTTCAATGCTAAGCCCATCTTGTAATTGCTCATCCAGTACTTTTATTTTTTGCAGATTGAGTTTTGCTTGTTGAACCTTTGAACTGCGTGAACCACTGCTAAAAATGGGAATGTCAATTTGGAAGCCCCATAAAGTGGTAGGAAACCAAGGCTCACTATTCGAGAAAAAATTATACTTATCGCGCATTGCAATTGATTGGGCTGTAAAAAAACCCGAAACAGAAGGCAAATAAGTAGCACGTTCATTTTTTAGGGCAAGGCTGAAGAGTTCTTTCTGATTTTGTATTATTTTGTAATCAATGTGGTTATTAAAATCGAAAGAAGCCATTATTAACGAAGCATCAGAATATTGGCCAATTAAATTTGATATACCATCGGTTAAGTTAATGTCATTATTAATATCGTAGCCCATCAAAAGTTTTAAATACGATCGGGAAATGATAATCTGGTTATTAACATATACTAAGGTTGCTTCCAAATCTTTAACCATCAAATTAAGTTGATCTACATCAAGCTCTTCAATAAATCCTTGTTTATAAATTTCGGCGGTTTCATCAGCCATATTCTTTAAACTATTTAAAGTGCTATCGAGTACAAGCTTATTTTGCTCTGTGGTTAATACCAAAAAATAAGCCTTTGAAATTTGCTCTTTGGTATTAATATTACTTTTAACAAGCTGAACTTTTGATTGTTCCAAATATGCTCTGGCTGCTTGCAGTCCAACAATATAAGATCCATTAAAAATAAGCTGTGCCACAGATAATTCAGCAGTTGCATTATGCTTGGTTCCGAATTGAACAGGGAAAAAAGTAGGATCACCCAGTGGGTTGATTGGTGTTAGGCCAAAATCATTTTCATTTACCCCATAAACTGCCGGACTAATAAAATCGGGCATTAAGGTTGTTGGAATATTAATGTAATTTGTATTCGACAGTTTTCCGTTAATCTGAGGAAGTCCGATGGCTGTTGTTTCATTGATTTTTTTTCTTGCAATTTCAACATCGGTTTGTGCATTAATCACATCATGATTGTTTTGCAAAGCAAATGCGATCGCTTCATCAAGTGTGAAAGATGTTTTTTCCTGCGAGAATGCCAGGTTTCTTGCGAAGACCGCGGCAATAATAAATAAAATTAAACGTATAATTTTCATTTGTGATTTGATTGGGTTTGTGATTTGTGTTTTTCAATTTTGGTTTTATAATATTCTATTCCTTTTTCGTTGGCGATACCTCTAATCAGGTGGTCGAACATAAAGTCAAACAAAGTATCGTATGAAAACTGCTCCGGAGGAAAAAATTCCGGATTATGCATATCAATCAACCGGCTCATGTAAAGTCGAGATACCAGCTCAATGCTCAAATCTTTTCTATAAACTCCCTGATCAATCCCTTTGGTGAGGTTAATTTTAATTTTCTCCGAAATAAATTGTTGCCTGCGTTCAAAATGATGCCGATACAAGGCAGGATAATATTTGTTGAGTTCATAAGTGAGCGATGGATTCACATCTTCAAATCTTAAAGCAACCTCTTTTCCAACGGTTAAGAGGATGTCAATTGCATTAATTCCTTCAAAATTATAATCATCAAAAATGGTTTTGAAGCTTCTCCTTTCAAACGCCAAAAGCTTGGAAACAAAATCACGTTTGCTCTTAATATGTTTATTAAAAACCGGTTTAGAAATTCTCAGGTTGGATCGAATTTCTTCCAGAGACATTCTACGAATGCCATAGGTAAATGAAAGATCACGTGCCTTTTCCATTATTTGTTGTAAATCTTGATCCATTTTTTTAAGGGGGATTATTTTTTCGGCAAATATAAACAAAAAAAGAAGGGAGAAACAAAACAACACTCAATAGTTTCCAAAGTTTCCTGCTTTCTATTTTTACTAATTTAAATTATTGAATTCCATACTATAATTGGCACCAATACAAAGCATAAATGCTTTTTATTACCTAAGACGTTTATTCGGCAATATTATTTCATTTTTTTTTAATGATTAAATTCAAATCGGTGAATGCAGGAAAAAAAAGTGTGAATTCAGAAATTCATAGTTCTAAATTTTTTATGAGCTGTTTAAGTTACAAGTAATGCTTTCGATCTAATATCTTTTATTAATAGGTTGGTGAGAATTTACTGGCAAAAGTGATTTATGATTTATAATTCACAAATAAGATGAAAAGTGCTTTAAATCTTATTAATAGCACGAATTTATATATAAAAAAAATAATATATTTGCAACACTTACTGAATTTTTAAATATTTAATTACGCCTAATTATGAAAAGAAAAATCCCACTTTGGTTAAAAATTATTTTTGGAATGATACTCGGAGTTATCTTCGGGCTAATCGCGGTTAAACTGGGGTTAGAAAAATTTACTGCCGATTGGGTAAAACCATGGGGTACTATTTTCATTAAATTATTAAAATTAATTGCAGTTCCTCTAATTTTTATTTCACTTGTTAAAGGGGTTACAAGTGTAACAGATATCACTAAACTTTCACGAATTGGAATTAAAACCATTGTTTTTTACCTGACATCAACGGTTATTGCAATTACAATTGGTTTGTTTCTTGTAAATGCCCTAAAACCAGGTGGGACTTTTCCTGAAGAAAAGCGCAAAGAGATGCAAGCTCAATATGAGCAAACGGTAAAAGAAAAACAATTGCAAGCTGCCGAAGTAAAAGACCGTTCACCACTCTACATCATTGAAGAAATGGTTCCGGATAATCTATTCTTGGCAATGAGTGATAATACAAAGATGTTGCAGGTTATATTTTTCTCCATCTTATTTGCTGTTTCAATGATTATTCTCGACCCAATGAAAACAGTAACAGTCAAGAATTTGTTTGATAATCTCAATGATATTATATTAAAGATTGTGGATCTGATAATGAAATTCGCACCTATTGGCGTTTTCGCATTATTGGCTTCGTTGGTTACTGATTTTTCGGGCGATGCCGATTTATTTCTTGCGCTTGGGAAATATGCATTGCTTGTATGTTTGGGATTGGTAGGATTGATCTTCTTTCTTTATCCACCCTTTCTTTTATTATTTACAAAAATTAAGCTTAAAACTTTTTTCAAAGCAATTTTCCCGGTTCAGATGGTTGCTTTCTCAACCAGTTCAAGTGCTGCTGCCTTGCCTGTTACTTTGCGCCAGTGTACCAAAGAACTTGGCGTTTCGGAAGGTGTTGCCAATTTTGTCCTTCCTGTGGGGGTAACAATTAACATGAATGGTACTTCATTCTATCAATCAATTTCCGCAATTTTCATCGCACAGGTATTTGGCCTGGATTTAACCCTGATGCAACAATTAACCATTGTGCTAACCGCCACATTAGCATCAATCGGCACACCCGGAGTGCCAGGCGGAGGCATTATTATGATGGTAATTGTTTTAAGCGCATCTGGTATCCCTGCTGAAGGCTTGGCATTAATACTTGGTATCGACCGTCCATTGGACATGATTCGTACTGCAGTTAATGTAACTGGCGATTCCGCAGTTGCCGCCATAGTTGCACATAGTGAAGACGAACTGGATTATTCAGTTCAAATGGATTATTCTGAACAAATAAAATAACGAGATTATTATGTGGAAAAAATTACCGATTTGGGGGAAAATTATCCTGGGAATGGTTCTGGGATTGATTTGGGGATTAATTGCGACGAAGATTGGAGCTGAAACGTTTACACTTCATTGGATTAAGCCTTTTGGTACCATTTTCCTAAACCTTTTAAAAATGATTGCAGTGCCATTGATTTTTGTATCATTGGTTAAAGGGATATCAAGTTTAACCGATATGTCCAAGCTATCAAGGATAGGAACAAAAACGGTTGTGTATTATATCGCAACTACGCTTATTGCAACTACTTTTGGAATTCTATTGGGGCATATTGCGCAACCAGGGAATACTTTTCCTGACGAAAAGAAAGCAATTTATCAACAAAAATGGGAACAAACCTTAAGCGACAAACAGCAAATTGCCGACGAATCTAAATCTTATCCATTAAGCTTTGTCGAAGACATGGTTCCTTCAAATATTGTGGAATCTATGGCTGATAACTCAAAGATGCTACAGATTATATTCTTTGCGATTATGTTTGCCGTTGCCATGGTGATGATTGGTAAAAAAAGCAAACCGGTTAGCGATTTTATTATCTCCTTAAATGAAGTTGTTCTAAAAATCATCGACATTATTATGAAGTATGCACCCATAGGGGTATTTGCTTTATTGGCAGGAGTTATTGTTGATTTCTCCGGAGATGCGGATATTTTTATTGCTCTTGGAAGATATTTCTTTACAGTTGCTATCGGCCTTATGATGCTAATTTTTGTTTTTTATTCAGCATATATTAAAATATTTACAAATATTAAATTGCTTGATTTTTACAAAGCCTTATTGCCAGCTCAGTTGGTAGCCTTTTCTACCAGTTCAAGTGCTGCAACCCTGCCGGTTACCATGAAACAAAATGTGAACGAACTTGGGGCTTCAGAAAAAGTTTCAAACTTTGTTTTACCGGTTGGTGTAACCATTAATATGGATGCGACAGCATTTTATCAGGCGGTTGCTGCATTGTTTATTGCCCAAGTGTACGGGATAGATCTTACAATCGGCCAGCAGATAATAATTGTTTTAACAGCCACACTTTCTTCAATCGGAACTCCGGCCGTACCGGGTGGAAGTATTGTGATGATACTTATCGTGATGGGCAGTGTTGGTTTGCCTGTAGAAGGAATTGCACTTGTTTTGGGGGTTGATCGTCCACTTGATATGCTTCGAACCGTTGTGAATGTATCTGGCGATACAACCATTAACTTAATTATTTCAAAATCGGAAGGAGAATTAAATTATCCGGTTGATAAAACAAAAATTACAGAATCCTAAAATCTGATAATTCTTTTTATGCTATTGCTTCAATTAGTTGTAACTTAGGTTTCAAATCAATGGTGTTTTAAAGTGGAAGATAAGAGAACTAAACGAATTGGCATCCTTACTGCCGGAGGAGATTGCCCGGGCCTAAATGCTGCTATTAGAGGCGTTGGTAAAACTGCCATCGTAAAATACGGAATGGAAGTCATAGGATTTTCGTCCGGATTTACGGGGCTGATTAATAAAGAATATGTCACCCTGAGTGAAAGTCAGTTATCAGGGATCCTTACCCTTGGAGGAACCATATTGGGAACTTCACGTGAAAAACCTTTCAAAAAAACCTCACGAGATTTAAATTTTGTGAGCAAACCCAAACTCATTAAAAAAAATTATCAAGATCTAAAACTAGACTGTGTCGTTTGCATTGGAGGAAATGGAACCCAAAAAAATGCGGCCAAACTTCAAGAAATCGGGTTGAATGTAATTGGGATACCCAAAACCATTGATAATGATGTTTGGGGAACAGACGTGACTTTCGGTTTTGAATCGGCACTTGAAATTGCCACCGAAGCAATTGACCGACTTCACTCCACGGCAAATTCACATAAACGAATCATGGTCATCGAAATCATGGGGCATCATGCAGGTTGGCTAGCGCTTTATTCAGGAATGGCAGGCGGAGGGGATGTTATTTTAATTCCTGAAATTGAATATAACCTTGATGCGGTTTATAAATATCTGGAATACCGGGCAGAGCAAAAAAAATCATACTCAATTGTGGTAGTAGCTGAAGGGATTACAAAACCTAAAAACAAATCTGCAGCACGATATATTTCACAAAAGATAAGGACAAATACCGGCTTAGAATGTCGAGAAACAATTTTAGGTTATGTTCAAAGGGGAGGAAGTCCAAATGCCATGGATCGAATTTTAGCAACCAGTTATGGCGCTCATGCGGCTGAGTTGATAAATAATGGAGATTATGGCCGAATGGTATGTAAAAACGGAGAAGCCATTGAATCGATACCCTTAAGTGAAGTTAGTGGCAAATTACGAAATGTTCCAATTGATCATGCGCTAATTAATAAAGCACGCGGCTTGGGTATTTGTTTGGGTGATTGCTAATAAAAAAACCAGTCCAAATCAATTAATAATTAATTCTTCCAAACTTCTTTTCGGAACATGGTGAACCTGGTTTTCATCGCGCCAGTATTTTATGTCGCCTGATTCTACTTTATCAATTAAAACTTCTTCAATTGGCTTGCCTAGGGCAATTACCAAAACAATTTCAAAATGTTCAGGAAGTTCTAGTTTTGCATGTAATTCAGCCTTTTTTATGGACCCAATCATGCAGCCGCCAAGTCCTTTTTCCACGGCTCCCAGTAAAATACTTTGTGCAGCAATTCCCGGATCTTGACTAAAATTTTCTGTTAAGCTTTTATCTCCTAATTGAATGATGTATGCTGATGGTCTTTCACCTTCAATAGGTCCATCCCAGTCTTTTAGGTAGCCCGCCCATGCCAGATATGGATAAATGAGTTCATTCATTTTTTTGTCTGTTGACAAGAAATATTTGAGGGGCTGCAAATTCCGTCCTGAAGGTGATAACCTTGCCAAGTCAACCAAGCCAGACAGTGTTTCTTTAGTTATGGGATGGTCTTTAAATCTTCTGTAACTTCTATTTTTAAGTATTAAATCTTTTAGCATAATATGAAAATAAAAAGGAGGTATTGATTAAATACCTCCTTATAGATAATTATTTTATAATTGTCATTTCATCAACCAAATGCCCGGCACCGGCAAATTTATCCACGATAAAAAGCACATACCTAATATCTACAGAAATGTTTCGGCAATAATCCGGATCGTAATTCATGTCACTCATGGTTCCTTCCCAGTTGCGGTCGAAATTTAAACCAAGCAAATGTCCATCCGCATTTAAAATAGGGCTGCCTGAATTCCCTCCAGAAGTGTGGTTTGCAGCAATAAAACAAACATGCATGCTTCCATCTTTGTCAGCATATGGGCCGTAATCTTTGGTTTTATAAAGCTCTTTTAACTTATCTTCAACTACATAATCGTAAATGTTGGGATCCTCTTTTTCCATAATTCCAGCCATGCTCGTGAAATGTTTGTAGATCACAGCATCTCGTGGGTCAAATTTTTTCACCTGACCATAAGTAACTCTTAAAGTTGAATTGGCATCAGGATAAAAGCGTTTTTCGGGCTGCATCTCCATTTGAGCTTTCATATATAGGCGTTGAAGTTTGTCAAGCTCTTCACTTAGCCTGTCGTTTTCAGCATTTATTTTATTTTCCGATAGCGCACTTAGATCTGTTGCAAGTTGAAATGCAGGGTCATTCAATAATTTTTTGAGCTTACCGAATTTTGCATTTTCTAAAAACTCGGTTAGTTTTATCTCGGAAGCAAAAATGGACTTTTTAAACACCTGATCGGCAAACTTTTCGATATCGCCTTTATATTTTGCTTGAATGGTTTTAAAGAATTCGGGCAAGAATTCAGGATCAGATTTTTCGCGATACATGGTTAATAGTTTAACAAAAACTTCTCTGTCGATTGGTTGGTAGTAATCTTTAAAAAAGCTTTCAACATCACGCTGTTTTCCGGATAGCTGCTCATTAAATTTTGCTTCATTTTCAAGTTCCAATAATCTTTTAAAACCACCTGCAAATTTTATCAACTCGACCCCATTTCCGGCTTCTCTGATATAAATATCAGCTTTTTTATAAGGCGTTATTTTTGTGTATACCTCCTTAAAATCAGAGATTAAACTACCATATTCCGACTTTAATGAAGCTGAAGAATTTGCCCATTGTGTAAATTTATTTTCGAATGCCTGCTTGTTTTCGATGGCATTCATGCGTTTGATTCCTTTATTAGCTCCAATGTATTTTTTCCATGCATTAGCAACACCAGCTGTTTTTGCGGCATATTGAATTCTTACTTTGCGGTCATTAACAACATACTTGCTGAAAATATTCAATCGTTCAGTACGTAAATCGATAATCACCGGATTAATCACATTGGTTGTTAAATCAACGCCAAATGAAGGGATATAGTTTTCCGTTCTTCCGGGATAACCAAACACGAAAGTGAAATCACCTTCTTCAGCTCCTTTCAACGAAACGGGAATATGATACTTGGGTTTGTAAGGTACATTGTCTTCTGAATAATCGGCAGGTTTGTTATCCTTGTCAGCATAGATTCTGAAGATTGAAAAATCACCGGTATGTCGTGGCCACATCCAATTGTCAGTATCTCCCCCAAATTTCCCAATATTGGATGGAGGTGCGCCCACCAATCGCACATCTTTATAGGTTTCAGTCAGAAACATAAAATATTGATTGCCATAATAGAATGCCCTGATGCTGGCGTCGTAACCACTATCTTCTTTGGCTTTATCGGTAATTGATTTGATGTTTTCTTTGATTTTAGCAGCACGATCTTCTTCATTCATTGATTTATCAACACCTTGCAAAACCTGATCTGTAACCTCATCAATTCGAATTAACAATCGCGCAATCATACCTTCATTTGGTAGTTCCTCTGATTTATCCATGGCCCAAAAACCATCGGTCAAATAATCATGTTCTATGGTACTATGCGCTTGAATTCTTCGATATCCGCAGTGATGATTGGTAATCAATAATCCCTGATCTGAAATAATTTCGGCAGTACAACCTCCAATACTCACAATGGCATCTTTTAAACTGGCATTATTAATGTCATAAATGTCTTTGGCTGTGATACGCATTCCCATATTAATCATTTCGCCTTCGTTGAGCCTTTCAAGCAAGGATGGGATCCACATACCTTCTTCGGCTTTAAGGTTTAAAAAACTAAACATGCCAATAATTAAAACTAAGAGTACTTTTTTCATAGGTTTTTCGAATTTGGTTAATAAACAGGGACGTTGTCCCTCATTTTAGGGACGACGTCCCTGTTTGAATTAGGTTTTATTTAAACTGTGGCGATACAGGAGATTTCAACTTGAACATTGGCAGGCAATGCCTTCACAGCAACTGCCTCTCTGGCTGGTGGATCTACTTTAAAGAAGGTTCCGTAAACCTCGTTGATGTCGCCATAAAAAAACATATCGGTCATAAAAATGGAACATTTAACCACATTATGGTAATCAAGTCCGGCTTCTTTTAAAATCATGCCCATATTTTCCATGATCTGTTTAGTTTGAGCCTTGATTCCGCCTTCTACCAATTTACCGGTTAAAGGATTAATTCCTATTTGACCGGAGACGTATAAGGTACCGTTTGATAATACTGCCTGACTATAAGGAGCTATAGGTTTTGGGGCATTCGAAACATTGATTATTTTTTTCATTTGGAAGTGGTTTATTTGTCAAACAAATTTAAGATTTTTCTGCATGTTATTGGGTTATCCTACTGATTTGTATATCAAGTCATGAAATATTACTCTTAGTTGATAAAAAGTATGGATAAAACTTGCCTTAAGGTTTCATTTTAAGTCAAAATTAAGTTGTTGAATCAGAATTTATAAAACTTGAAATAGGATTAGAAACTTAGGATGTCATTGTATCAAAATTAGGTTTTGAAAAAGGGAACAATAAAGCCGCGAAAAACAAATAGAGATTTAATAGGTATCCCTGAAATCTTTTTTCTTATCAAGTTTTAAATCTTGTAAAACAGAAGCCTTTACATTGAGGGTAAAACTCCAACTTTTTCTAGTTCCAATGGGGATCCATTGAAAGCTCATATGCCAACAATGCAAATCGCGAAGAATTCGGAATTCTGTAAATGATATTTGCTTATTCTCAAAATCGTATCCCGATCTAAATTCTACTTTCCATTTTGGAGTGATGCTCACATTGCCATCGATACCAAGTGTTTGGACGATTTTTGGCGTTTTTATCTTTTCCATATTTTTGTATGAAAAAGTATTGGAATAATTAAAATTATAACTCAGGTTTAATACCCATGGGATGGTCCAATCAACGTATTGTTCGGGGTGCTCGTTAATATTTCTTAATTCGTATGGCGTTGTCGATTTTAAAGTTTTTTCTGATAATTCTTTCTCATTGGCTTCATTTGGTCCTT
The DNA here is from genome assembly GCA_963675215.1 of Bacteroidales bacterium. Lineage (GTDB taxonomy): Bacteria > Bacteroidota > Bacteroidia > Bacteroidales. Next base: position 470,659 of record OY775914.1, on the reverse strand, counting down.
TACCTGTATTACGACTTGATTTTGGCTTCGATTTTAATGCCAATCTAAAACCAAAACGCCAGGATGAATTGGTTATTCGAAATAGTTTTTTATTTACTTTCCATTCAGATGCATTCATCCTTTTCCCGGTAGAATCAACGGAATATGGATCCAGGGTACTTGAGTAGGTGACATCTAATGATTTAAACAGCTTAGTTCGCCCACTTAGTTGGATGGGTGACCATTTTAACGAATCGGCAACCATATTATAAGAGGTTGAGATATTAAAATTATCAATAATTGCTATTTTCTTTGTTCCCGTGATGGTGTCATGTCTGTCCCTGACTTTAATTTCCAGATTGTTTGAAATCCCAAAATTAATCGAACCTTGCTCTCTGCTTGAGGCTGTGCCAAATAACAGTCCATCGTAATAGGAATATTTCGTGCTGTCAGTATGGTCAGCATTGGTGTAGCGATAGTCGTAATATCCCCAACCATCTTTACTGAAATCGGGGGTATAGCTAAATCCAACAGAGGGTGTTATTACATGACGAATAGCTCTTAAGGCACTGGTTTTTTTAAAATCAACCTGTCCGTAAATTTTAGTACTTAGGTTGGCACTAAAACCGAAATCAAAAACATTATAAAAACCACCTACTGTATCAAGCCTGTTGCCTGAGTTATCGGTTCCATCTTCTGCTATATCAGTCACCCACTCTTGTTCAACTCTGCTAAAATAAGTACGATTGGTAAGCTGAGAGCTCAGATTTAAGTTAAACACCTTTAGTACTTTTAAATTGCTGCTAATCGGAATCGAATGTTTAATTCCATTTTTCATCTGGGTTAATGCTTCTGAACTAAACAACAAAGAATCTGCAATATTCACAGTATTTTTGGCATTCATGGTATAGTTCATACTAATATTATCATACCATTTAAATTGTCCGGCTTTCCCTTTTTTTCTGAATGGATAGAATTGGTTCATCGAAAAACTGATTTCAGGCAAGGATATCGTTACCATTTTAGTTTTCGTGTTCTGGCTGTGACTGGCGTTGGCAGTTAGTCTGTATTTTCCTGCTATATTGGTTTGATAAGAGACACTTGATTGAAATGTATTTGATAGAAATTCGTTTGTAGTTGCAGGATTAAAAGCATTAAATTTACTACTTTTTATATTTACATTGGCTGAAAACAGACCATTAGGTCTGGCTTTGGGATCCTGGTTGTGCGACCACCGTATTGAAAAATCTTTGTTTTCATCTTCGTTATCTGTACCCGTTTTATTTATCGCATAACTCAAACTTAAAGAACCTTTGTATTTATATTTTTTGATATAATTCATCACAGGGCTTATTTCCCAACTTCCTCTAGACCAAACACTCCCTGTTAATTTAAAGTCAAAATTATCATTAATGGCAAAGTAATATCCACCTTTTTCAAGAAAGAACCCACGGGTTGCTGATTCTCCATAAGTAGGCATAACTATACCCGATCGTTGACCAGGATTAATCGGAAACATCACAAAAGGAATTGTTAATGGAGTTGGAACCCCTTCAACAACAAGTGTAGCAGGGCCTGTAACAATCTTCTTATTAGGAATTACTTTTGCTTTTGAGAATTGAAATCCAAAATGCGGATGGTCAGGATTCGAACAGGTAGTATAGGTTCCATGGCTTATATTAATGGCATCATTTTTAAGTTTTAAAATATCTGTTCCATGCAAGAAACCCTCGCCTTCCTCTGTTACAACATCTTTAATATATCCTTTTTTAGTTCTATAATTATACTTCATGTATTTAGAATTATAGGACTTTTCTCCTTCCTTAAATACAGGATTTCCTATGATAGTTCCGGTAGTATCTTCAACTCCTTCAGCAATCAATTCATTGGTGTTGAATTCAATTCTGATATAAGCTGCATCCAAATCAATTTGTCCGTAGAGGATTTCTGCATCACCGTACATGTAAACTTTCGCGGTACTCATGTCGAACCGGATAGAATCCTTTGATTGATACTCGACATTTGCATCCAGGCCTAAATTTGAAGTTCGGGCAATAACAGTATCAATAGCATTATTAACGGCTTGCATAAAAGAACTGCTATCAAGTACCCTTCCAGGAATTGTATCTTGTGCATGCGCTGTTAACCCTAAAAATAAGGCCAGGATTAGAACTAATCTGTCTTTCCTACAAAGGCTTGTTAATAATTTGGCAAACAATTTGTAAATAATGCTTAAGTTTAAATGTTATTTTTGTTTGATTCATGCTGCATTTAACGCAAAAACTATGCAAATGTAGTTATCAAATCTATTAAAATAAAACTAATAGATGAAACGTACCATATTTATTTTAATAATCGTATTTTTTTTAACATCTTTTACGAAACTAACCTATGCTCAGTCAGGTCGTGCGCTAAAAACTGTAGTGATTGATGCGGGTCATGGAGGTAGAGATCCGGGTGCTGTTGGGAAAAACTCACAAGAGAAAAATATCAATTTATCCATTGCCTTAAAGCTTGGTAAGCTTATCGAAAAAGACATGCAGGATGTGCGTGTAATTTACACCCGGAAAACAGATGTACTCATCCCTTTGCATAAAAGAACTAAGATTGCTAATGATAATCAGGCAGACTTTTTTATTTCCATTCACTGTAATTCAAACACCTCTGCCAAAATTTATGGCGCAGAAACTTATGTCATGGGATTGCATAAAAGTCAGGATAACCTTGAAGTAGCAAAGCTTGAAAACTCTTCAATCTTAAAAGAGGACAATTATTCAGATTATTATGAAGGCTTTAATCCCAACTCGGCTGAAGCTTATATCATTTTTAGCTTATACCAAAATGCATTTTTTGATCATAGTTTGGATTTGGCTGCAAGAATTCAAAAACAAATAAAGGATAAAACAAATTTACGCGACAGAGGAGTTCTTCAGGCAGGGTTTTTAGTTTTATACCGTGCAACAATGCCCGGAATTCTTGTCGAAACAGGATATATTAGCAACATCAATGATGAAAAATATTTATTGTCAGATAAAGGTCAATCAAGCATTGCATCAGCGATTTTTGCTGCATTAAAAGAATATAAAGTAACTCATGAAAAAAATTCAGGAATTGGTTCAAAAAACATCATCGAAAATGAAATTGATGTTTCAGCAGAAGCAAGCAGGATCGTCTTCCGGGTGCAATTTTTATCTTCGAAGGATAGAATAAATTTTAAATCGCATCGTTTTCGTGGTTTGAAGGATCTTTTCGAGTACAAACAAAATGGAACCTATAAATATTGTAGCGGCGAAAGTAATGATTTTAATGAAATGAATAAGTTGAAATCGGAGTTTCAGAGTGGGGAATTCAGAGATGCTTTTGTAGTTGCATTTCAGAATGGAAAGAGAATTTCGGTAAGTAAAGCAAGGAATCTGACTGAAAAATAATTACATTTGTTTAAAACATTTTAATTGTGAAAATAGCAAAAGAGGTTAAGGTTGGTTTTTTATTTCTGGCCAGTTTAGCACTGTTGATCTGGGGATATAATTATTTGAAAGGGAAAAATATATTTTCCGATGAACGTATTTTTTATGCTGTTTATACAGAAATTGATGGATTAACAAAAGCGAATGACATTTCAATTCATGGGTTTAAAGTTGGCCAGGTTCAGGATGTCTATTTTGATAAATCACATAACGGAAAAATTATTGTTGAATTAGCAATTACCGACGATTATCCCATCCCGAGTAATTCCATTGCACGTATTTTTAGCTCTGGCTTAATGGGATCAAAAGAGATTTCAATTGTTCTTGGAAATGAAACCGAATTTGCACAAAGTGGAGACACCCTTTTAGCAGATATTGAGGGGTCATTAAAAGATGAAGTAAACAGACAGGTACAACCTTTAAAAAGAAAAGCGGAAGAATTAATGGGATCCATTGATTCGATGGTAACTATCTTCCAAACTATATTTAATAGTGGTGCACGAGATGATCTAGCTAGTAGTTTTGAAAATATTCGTAAAACCTTTTACAATCTCCAGCATACCTCATCTAAAATGGATACGCTAATTGATTATGAAAGCGATCGACTTTCGGAGATCATTGAACATATTGAGTCGATCAGCCATAATCTGGATGCTAACGAGGCAAATATTTCAAATATCCTAACTAATTTTTCTAGTTTAAGCGATTCTTTGGCCAAGGCAGATGTTGGTGGTACTTTTATCAACGTAAATCGATCGATGACGGATTTACAAAATATTATTCAACGAATTAATAATGGCGAAGGAACAGTAGGTAAACTGCTTCAGAACGACTCACTTTACTTCCATTTGGAAAAATCTGCTGCTGACTTAAACCGTTTACTCGAAGACATCAAACTTCATCCGAAACGTTACGTTAAGTTTTCAATTTTCTAATCTCTTCTGAAAATATCGAATTTGGAGAGTGGTCTTTTCGAAATAAGCCACTTAAATCCATCAAGTTTACGATCTGCTCCCGTAAGTTCCGATTCTCTATAAAGGGTCATTTTGGGCTGTTTGTAATAAGTAATGGTTTGTATGGCTCTGTTCTTTATCCTGATTATCATGTTATCTGCCAAAGCTTTATTAATCCCTATTAAGCCTTGAGTCTCCTCGTCTCTTACATAATAAATGGTTTCAGAATTCCCATTAACAATTATTTTTACCAACTCATTTTGATTGAAATATCCGATCACATGTCGCCCTTTAATTTGATTGAATTGAGAGGTGTCTTTTTCTTGAGAGTTTATAAAAGCATTATCGTAGAGCACCAAGGAATCGAGGGTTTGGTTAGTGATAAAAATTTTCATCGATTCGCTTGTAAGCTGATTTTCATCAGACCAAAGTACCGGATCTTCGTTCATGTTGATGATCGAGTCGATTACGTCATAAACCAATAGGTTGCAAGCACCTTGCATGCTTTCTCTGAAAAATTTTACTGATTTATAAGCGCGCAATGTTTGTGGTTCATTAGCGGTGTCAAACTCTAATCGAAGTGTATCTCCATGAAGAAAAAGTGAATCAATCCCATCAATAATTATGGCTTGAGCACTATCAGTTGCATAAGCAAATAGTTGCTCTTTTAAGTATTCAACAAAATCTCCTTGGATAATAATTTCTTTTTCGGTGTCAATTAAAACGGCATCTTTAAAAACCTGCCCGAAACCAGATGCCTTTTCGTAATAAATAGAATCGCCTTTCAACACGTGTTGTTTTTGTTTAACTAGAGCGTCTTCTTTAAGGCTGGTAATGCCATTTTGTGTATCCGACCAACCACTTTTGGCAAACATGAATTCATCTTTACCCGTAAGGGTTGTTGGCCCGATAAAGTAGACAAATTCGGTTTCCGAATTATAGCGCATGGTGTCTGCATCAATTACATAATCGGGGTTGGTAACAACAACACTGTCTCTAAAAAAGAACTCATCGCGTTGCGTAAAATAATATCCAAGCTTACTCGTAAGCACATTGTCGTTATCAACGATTCTGCCATTTTGATTGTAAAAAGCAGTTTTTGTAAGTCGGTTATAATGCAAATAATTGGTATAGAGTGTAGCCCGATTATCAATCAGAATAACATTTCCAAAAACCTCACCAATTTTTGTTTCCATGTTATAGTAAATTTTATCACCATAAAGTTCAACAGAATCACCCATTAGCATACGAACATGGCCGTAACCATCAAAGGTATTTAATTCTCTGTCCATGATGGCACTATCACAATACAGCGTCGCCGTATCTCTGAATAAAATCACATTTCCAATCAGTACATTAACGGTTCGTCCATCGATGGTTTTACCAATTAAACGATCTTCTTGATGTTTAATGATGGTTTTTTGTGCCAAAACTCCATGAGACAGAAACAAGAATCCAATGACAATTAATCTTAAAAAAAACAATTGATAAAATTTCCTCATGCTTGATCTTTTATTAGCCATACAAATGTAACTATTTTTATTTGTGAGACTCATGATCAAGTTTTCAATTAACATGAATTAACAGAATGATAAATCTTAATTATTGAGATTTTGGGTAATGTCAATTCTGATATTATCCTTACATTTGGGCAACATAAATTTAAGTCATATTCATTACCTGATTGAAATAGAAAGATGCAGAATAACAGCCAGGATAAACCGCAGAAAAATCAATTTGATCCCCAAAAAAACTACCAGGAAAGTTTAGCCAATGTGGGTTACGTAAAACGTAAGGATGCCAATCAGGAAACCTATGATCACTTAGGATTCATGTCGGGTCTCGAAGTTCATCAGCAATTGCTTACTAAAAAGAAATTGTTTTGTCATTGTCCTGCGGGTAAATACAATAAAAGTGATGATTATGATGCAGAGGTGATCCGTCACATGCGTCCAACTTTAAGTGAGTTAGGAGAATATGATGGAACCGCGTTAATGGAGTTTAAAACCAGAAAAGAAATAATTTATCGCCTTAAACACGAAACAACTTGTACATATGAGGTTGATGATACACCGCCGTTTCCTATAGATAGAGAAGCATTAGATAATGCACTCATCATTTCACTTTTATCAAAGCTTAATATCGTTGGAGAGGTACATATAACCCGTAAGCAATATCTTGATGGCAGTATTCCAACAGGATTCCAACGAACAGCCATTTTAGGGGTGGAAGGCGAGCTTCAACTAAAAAATAAAAAAATCCGATTGATACAACTCAGCCTTGAGGAAGATTCTTGTCGTGAAGTATCGGATATTGGACATACGCGCATATACAGAACAGATCGTTTAGGGATGCCCTTGATTGAAACAGTAACCTATCCTGATATGGTAAATCCGGATGAGGTAAAAGAAGTTTGTGATTATATACGTTTTTTGAACCGAAGTACGGGACGAGTCAGAACAGGAATAGGGGCTGGGCGACAGGATGTAAATGTGAGCTGTAAAGGTGGTACCAGGGTTGAGATTAAGGGCGTGGCACATACCAAATGGATTCCTGAATTAACCCATAATGAATGTTTCAGACAATGGGCCTTGCTTCAGATCAAGGACGAACTTTTAAAAAGAGTTCCTAAACCTGACAATTGGAAACTGAATCACGAATTTCTGAGGTTCCATTCTTATAAATTTTGCCATGAACCTATCGTAGAGGCGAAAAAGCAATTACATAAAATTGTTGCAGTCAACTTACCAAAATTCAAAGGAATTTTATCTCATTTTACTCAGCCCGGAAAGATGTTTGCCGATGAAATCGCTGAACGCCTAAAGGTTGTGGCTTGTTTAGAGCATCCTAATAACTCTCATTCTGAATCTTTTGAAAATCAAATTTCGAAAAAAGATTTTGACAAAATAAAAGAGGTTTTAGATGCCGGAGAGAATGATGCCCAACTCATTTTTTGGGGACCGGAAGCAGATATTCAAACCGCTCTTGAAGTGATTGAAGAAAGATGTAAGATGGCATTTGAGGGTGTTCCTAATGAAACCCGAAAATCGATGCCTGATGGAACCACCATTTTCGAAAGGGTATTGCCTGGTGCAGATCGCATGTATCCGGATACGGATTCAGCACCCATTCCTTTAAAAAATGAAGATATTGATAGGCTTGGGAAAAACCTTCCATCCGATATTATTGACCGTTACCATCAATTAAAAGAATGGGATGTGCCAGAGGATAATTACACTTACATTTTTAAAAAAAATCTATTCTTATTGATGAAATCCATCATTGAAGATTTAAAGATTAATCCACGATATTTAGGTTCCTTTTTAGGGCAAACCTTAAAATTTGTTGAAGGCCATGTTCGACCCGCAGACGCTTTTAACTATCAGAAAATCTATTCTCTCTTTGAATTTTTAAATGAGAAGAAGATTAAAATTGATTTGGCGGCGAGAATGATTCCCCATGTTTATGAGCATCCTAAAATGGATTTCGAATCGGTGCTTGAGATCATTAATTATAAAAGGGTTTCATCTGAAAATATTTATTCACATATTTTGTTTTTAAAGGAAAAATTTGCTGAAATAGGAATCAAAAAAACAGCAAAAAATGAGCTTAATTGGATCATGGGTGAATTGAGAGGTGTTGCTGTTGGAAATGTAGATTTAGGCGATTTGGCAAAAAGAATTAAAGAAGCAAAATAACAGATTAAAATTGAATAACATGAGCGAAGATTTTTTCCAAGGATATAAAGGTGCTTCTTTAGAAATATTGAAGAAATACAATTGCAGGGTATGGGGACAGGCAACAGTTGAAACCACACGTGGGAAATTTGAAGGTACGGTTTTGCCCCGATCGGAAAACGATGATGATCAGCACATTGTTATGAAAATTATTACCGGATACAATATTGGAATCGATATCACCACAGTTAAATCGATGAAGGAAACCGGTTATAAAAAAGCCAACTATAAAATTCCTGAAAAGGAATTTCCTTATACTGAAGGGTTACCGAAGGTTAAATTGTTTGGTACAGGAGGAACCATTGCTTCTCGTTTAGATTATCGTACCGGCGCTGTAATTCCGGCTTTTTCTCCGGGAGAACTATATGGTGCGGTTCCTGAATTGGCAGATATTTGTAACCTGGAAACCGAAAAAGTTTTTGCAGTATTCAGTGAAAACATGGGTCCAAAACAATACATGGCATTAGCTAAAGCCATTGGAAAAGAAATTGAAAATGGGGTAGATGGAATTGTAATCGGACACGGAACAGATACGCTTCACCACACCGGAGCAGCTTTAACCTTCATGGTTCAAAATTCACCAGTGCCAATTGTTTTGGTAGGATCTCAGCGATCTTCAGACCGACCGAGTTCTGATGCTGCATTAAACCTGATGCATGCCATGACGGCTGCCGGACGTTCGGACATTGCCGAAGTAATGGTTTGTATGTTTGGCCCTACCTCTGACGAGTACGGTTTATTGCATAAAGGAACACGGGTACGTAAAATGCATTCCTCGTACCGATCAACCTTTAGAACGATAGGTGACACGCCACTTGCAACCGTAAACAGAGAAGGTGTTGTTCCCATTCATAAAAGGTATAAGCATAGAAGAAAAGACCGTGATGTAAAAATATTACCTTATTTTTCGGATAAGGTAACCATGCTTTATTACTATCCCGGGATGAGACCCGATACATTGGATGCGCTGGTTGATGCAGGCTATAAGGGCGTTATTTTTGTTGGAACTGGTTTGGGTCACGTGAACAAAGAGTTGTATCCCGCTATTGAAAGGGCGCAAGCGAAAGGTGTTCATATGTACATGACCTTGCAAACCATTTGGGGTTATGTCCACATGTTTGTTTACGACACGGGAAGAGACATGATGGCCAAAGGAATTATTCCGGCCGGAAATATGTTACCGGAAGTTGCATGGGTTAAATTAAGTTGGATTCTGGGTCAGACTGAAGATCCGGCTGAGGTAAAACGAATGATGTTAACCCCAATCAACGACGAAATTACCGAACGTGAACCTTATAATGGATACCTCGTTTATCAGGGTGGAATACCTGAGGTAGAGGAGTTTATCAAGAAGGTTCATAAATAAATCCGAAAGTTCTAGTATAAGGGGTGCCACCTTAAGGTGGCACCCCTTATTATAATTAAAATTAAATCCGTTTCTGCGGTTTAATCATATTTTCCGGAGCTAAAATCTCATCCAGTTTTTCTTTTGATAAGAGATTCTTTTCAAGCACCAATTCGTAAACTCCACGGCCACTTTCTAACGCATCTTTTGCCAACTCATTTGCACTATCATAAGAAATATAAGGATTGAGAGCGGTAACGATTCCAATGCTATTTTTAATCATCATGCGGCAATGTTCTTCATTAGCGGTAATGCCTTTAATGCAACTGCGATTCAATACATCCATTCCATTTTTCAGCATCTCAATCGATTCGAATAAACTTTGAACAATTACAGGTTCGAAAACATTCAATTCTAATTGTCCGTGTTCGGCAGCTAAACCAACGGTTAAGTCATTCCCAATCACTTTAAAAGCAATTTGATTTACAACCTCAGGAATCACAGGATTCACTTTACCCGGCATAATGGTTGAACCCGGTTGCATAGCTGGCAAATTAATTTCATTAAATCCGGCACGTGGACCACTCGACATCAATCGAAGGTCATTGCTCATTTTCGAAAGTTTGATTGCCAGACGTTTAACAGCCCCCGAATATGCGATAAATGATCCGGTATCTTGCGTTGCCTCAATTAGATTCGAGGCCAGTTTAATATCCATACCTGTAATATCTCTGAGCTGTTTAATGACTTTTTCACTATATCCGGGATCTGCATTTATTCCGGTACCGATGGCTGTTCCACCCATGTTTACTTCCAGAAAATATTCTGCATTATTATTCAGGTTTTTAATTTCCTCTTTTAAAGTGGTCGCATAGGCTTCAAACGATTGTCCTAAAGTCATTGGTACTGCATCTTGTAATTGAGTTCGCCCCATTTTTAAAACATGAGCAAACTCTTTACTTTTTATTTCTATGCCTTCTATCAGATTTTCCAGAACTTCAATGAGCTTTCTGTTACTGAAAATTAATGCAATCTTAATAGCTGTCGGATAGGCATCATTTGTAGATTGCGAAAGGTTAATATGATTGTTTGGATGACAATATTGGTAATCACCTTTTTGGTGACCCAGAATTTCGAGCGCACGATTTGCGATTACTTCATTGGCATTCATATTGGTTGAGGTTCCTGCACCCCCTTGTATCATGTCTACCACAAAATGATAATGATAACGATCGGACATTATTTCCTGGCAGGCTTGAACAATGGATTTAGTAAGATCTTCACTGATTAACCCCAATTCATAATTAGCTTTGACAGCTGCCATTTTTACCATGGCTAGTGATTCGATTAAAACAGGGTAGAAATTGAGTGTAACTCCACTAATGTTGAAGTTTTCCATGGCACGAAGAGTTTGAACCCCATAGTAACTTTCAAAAGGCACAGCTCTATCTCCGAGTAAATCGTGTTCTGTTCTGGTTTTACCAGAAATGTATTGAGAAGCACTTTGATTTGCCATGGTATTGGCATGTTGCATTCTTCGTGAAATGATACGAGCTACATTCGATAATACTTTTACAGCAACCGTTCCATGATCGTATAAAAAAGAATTATCTAATAAAAAGATCTCCGCTTCGGAAGTAATTTTAGCTGTTGTTGAATGCGGAGCATCATCCATGAGTGATCCTTCTCCAAAAAAATCACCTGACCCAAAAAGTGTTAATCGTTTCTCTTGACCGTATGAGTTTTTGGTAAATAATTCAACCTGGCCGGTAAATATAATAAACAGGTTGTTTCGTGGTGAACCCTGTGTAAAAAGGTATTCACCGGGTTTATAAGATTTTTTATAAATATTATTGGCTATGCTATCAAGCCCCGTATCTCCAATGCCTCTGAAGATTTCAATTTTCCGTATGAAGTTAATGATATTAGCTTTTTTCATGTTTTAATAGTTTAAGTAAAATGCAAAAGTACATACAATTTGAATGTACTGTGAAAAAATTAACAGTAATAATAAAATGTTTAAAATGAGGTTAATTTAAGGGTGGGATAATCATAAAATCAACATTATTTATTCATAAATAATGTATAATTTGAAATTAAATATGAGTTTAAAGTTATGATTAATTTAATCGTCAGAGAAATATTTTAGCAAACTTCGATATTTTGATAATACTTTGGCTCTGGAAACAAATCCAAGATATTTCCCATCTTTAATGACAACGATATTAAACTTTCCGGAATCTCGAAATTTCTGAACAACACTTTCTACCGATTCTTTTGGTTCAATGGTAACTTCTGGTGTTACCATTATTGAAGTGATAAGGGTTGTTTGGTATAATTCCGGTTTGAAGATAATTTTTCGGATGTCATCCATTCTAACGATTCCCTGTAAAATATTTTGTTCATCAATTACCGGAAAAATATTTCGGTTTGTTTCGGAAATGAGCTCAATCAGATCACCCAAATTTTGCTCGGGCCTTATCGTTAAAAAGTTGCGTTCAATTAATTTGTCAACCCTCATCATTGAGAGAACAGCTTTGTCTTTATGGTGGGTAAATAGTTCTCCTCTTTTAGCTAATTGATGCGTATAAACAGAATTTTTAACAAATATTTTAATGGTGGCATAAGAAATGGTTGCAGTTACCATGAGTGGTACGAAAAGTTTATAACCACCAGTTAGCTCAGCGATAAGAAATATGGCAGTTAAAGGTCCATGCAAAACGCCGGCAATTAGTCCGCCCATGCCAACCAGTGCAAAAGTGCTTTCCGAGATTGATCCGATCTCGAAATGGTTAATAAGTTGGGCATAAAATAGGCCGGTGAAAGCACCCATAAATAGAGTAGGCGCAAATATTCCTCCGATACCACCAGCACCGAAAGTAACTGAGGTAGCTATGGCTTTAAAAAAAATGATTAGAATAAAAAGCATGAAAACAACTCCGAAATTGTCTCGGAAATCGTAAAAAATGGAATTATTGTAAAGAGAGCTTATATCGCCATTAATGGCAGCGTTTATAGAGTCATATCCTTCACCGTATAACGAAGGGAAAAAGAAGATTAAAACACCAAGGATGGTAGCTCCAATCGCAAATTTTTTATACCAACTCTTAATCTTCGAAAATTTCGACTCAATAAAAATATACATCTTGGTAAAATAAACAGAAACCAATCCTGCCAATACCCCTAAAAGAATGTAAAATGGGATGTCATTTAATTCAAAACCTTGTGTAATATCAGAAGGGTATAATACCGTTTGGCCCAGAAAAAAATAGGAAGTTAATACAGCCGTTGAAGATGCAATCAGCAATGGTACTACCGAAGCCATGGTTAAATCAATCATGATCACTTCGGTTGCAAAAACGATGGCAGCAACCGGAGATTTAAAAATAGCTGCCATGGCAGCTGCACTTGCTACACCAAGTAGTAGTAGAATTTGCTTGTAACTTAAATGAAGTAAACGTCCCAGGTTTGAGCCGATGGCTGCTCCTGTTGCTACAGTTGGGCCCTCTAATCCTACCGAGCCTCCAAATCCAACCGTAAGTGTTGAGGTAATAATGGAAGAAAAAATATTATGCCTTTTGATAACCCCATTTGACTTTGAAATTGCAAATAGAACACTTGGTACACCATGCCCTACATGCTGGCGGATAATAAACTTAATAAAAAGAAGTGTTAGGAAGATTCCGATGGCTGGGAAGAAAATATAACGGTAATTTTCATATTCAGTAGCTACATTACTGTTTAAAAACTCATGAATAAAACGAACAGCGTTTTTAATAATAACCGCTGCCAGTCCTGCTAAAACACCAATAATTCCGCTCATAACAAGCATAAAGCGCTTGTCGTCAACATGCCTTAATCTCCAAACAAGAAATTTTTTAAGAACCGTATACTTCATAAATTATTTCTTTAAACGCTGATGAGATCCTTAATCATCAGAAAAATATTTTAATAATAACCGATACTTTGAAAAAACTTTAGCTCTTGAAATAAATCCAAGATACTTCCCATCTTTAACAACTGCCAGATTAAATTTTCCGGAATCTTGAAATTTTTTCGCTACTTTTTCCATCATTTCATCCGGATCAATAATGTATTCAGGTATAATCATCAAGGTACTCACTTTTACCTCATCATACAATTCTGATTTAAACATGATATGCCTAATGTCATCTAAACGAATGATTCCTGAAAAATTACCTCTTTGATCAATCACCGGAAAAATATTTCGTTGCGAAGTAACAATAATTTTTACCAAATCACCTAGTGTGCCATCAAGTCCTATGGTTTTAAAATCTTTTTCAATGAGTTTGTCAACCCGCATTAATGATAACACTGCCTTGTCTTTATGATGGGTAAATAACTGCCCTTTTCTGGCCAGTTGGTTTGTGTAAACCGAATGAGAAACAAAAAACTTTATTGTTCCGTATGATATGGTTGCAGTAATCATCAATGGAACCAATAAATGATAGCCGCCTGTAATTTCTGCAATTAAAAATATGGCAAAGAGCGGACCGTGAAGTACCCCTGCAATCAATCCAGACATTCCAACCAAAGCGAAGTTTCCTTCAGGTAAGATTCCCAAACCAAAGTAATTAATCAACTTGGCAAAGAATAATCCGGCGATGGCACCAATAAACAAAGTTGGCGCAAAGATTCCACCAATTCCACCTGCTCCGAAAGTAACAGAGCTTGCTACCACTTTAAATAAAATGATGAGTAGAAACAAGCCAAAAATGACTGTTATATTATCTTTAAAATCGTAGAAAATACTTTTTTCGTACAAAAAACTAAAGTCTCCGCTTAAGCTTGCATTAATTGATTCATAGCCCTCTCCGTAAAGCGATGGAAAGAAAAAGATCAGGATACCTAAAATGGAACCTCCAATAATTAACTTGGTATACCATTTTTTAACTTTCGAAAAAAGGCCTTCAATATAGATATGGACTTTTGTAAAATAAATGGAAATGACCCCAGATAAAATCCCGAGGATGATGTAAAAGATGGTATTTTTTAGCAGAAATGTTTCTCTGATTTCGAAAGGGTATAACACGGCCTGTCCCAGAAAAAAATAGGATGAAATAACTGCTGTAACCGATGCAACTAAAAGTGGCAGTGCAGAAGCCATTGTTAAATCGAGCATTAAAACTTCGAGAGCAAATACAATGGCAGCAATGGGTGATTTAAAAATTGCAGCGATGGCTGCAGCCGTTGCCACTCCTATCAACAAAATGATTTGTTTATAATTTAAATGAAATAAGCGACCGATATTTGAACCAATAGCGGCGCCAGTAGCAACAGTTGGTGCCTCTAATCCAACCGAGCCTCCAAAACCAACAGTGATTGTTCCTGCAACGATGGAGGAAAACATATTATGCCGTTTGATAATTCCGTTATTTTTAGAAATGGCGAAAAGCACACTCGCTACTCCATGTCCAATATCCTGACGAATAAATATTCTGATAAACAAAACAACGATGAGTATCCCAATCATTGGGAATGCCAGGTAACGATAGTTTTCGTACTCGTTGGCAAAATTACTGGTTAAAAAAGTGGAAATAAAATGGGCAGAATTTTTTATGATTACAACAGCAATACTTGCCAGAAATCCTACAAGCGCACTTACCAACAGGATGAATTGCCTGTCTTTAATATGCCTGATCCGCCAAGTCAAAAACCGTTTTAATACTTTATACTTCCTCATTTTTTTTGCGTGTGCAAAATAATACAAAATTATAGTCTGGAGCAATTAATTAGTTCATTCTTTTTATCTTAGCCAATCTATCAATAATTAATTTAAACTAAGATAAAAATTTGAAATGAAACATTGATGTTTTTTACTTCGGCAAATACTCAGCATGAATGTTACGAGACAGACAAGACCATGATTAAAATATAAGTGGTAAAATATTAACAGATAAAAAATTTATAAACAGATGAAAAAAATTATATCATATAACGTCAATGGGATTAGAGCTGCAATGAAAAAAGGGTTTTTGGAATGGCTAACAGCAGTAAATCCTGACATTGTTTGCATACAGGAAACCAAAGCTCAGGGAGATCAAATCCCGGTTTTTGATTTTGAAGCTGCAGGTTACAAAACCTATTTGACATCAGCCGTAAAAAAAGGTTATAGCGGTGTAGCAATTCTAACAAAGCAAGAACCTGATAATATTGTGTACGGCATGGGTATTCCAAAATATGATGATGAAGGCCGTTTTATCAGAGCTGATTTTGGAGCCGTTTCGGTGATTAGTGTTTATCACCCTTCCGGATCGAGTGGAGAGCTCAGGCAGGATTTTAAAATGGAATGGCTGGCTGATTTCCAACAATACATCAATGAGCTAAAAAAAGAAAGGCCAAAATTAATTATTTCGGGCGATTACAATATTTGTCATAAACCCATCGATATTCATGATCCGGTTGGGAATAAAAAAAGTTCAGGATTTCTTCCTGAGGAACGAGAATGGTTAAGTGGCTTTATCGATAGTGGTTTTGTGGATTCATTCAGGGCATTTAACACCGAACCGCATAACTATTCGTGGTGGAGTTACCGTGCCAATGCAAGGGCAAACAATAAAGGCTGGCGCATCGATTATCATATGGTGAGTGAAAACCTAAAAGACAAAATGACACGTGCCTTGATTCTACCCGAAGCCATGCATTCAGACCATTGCCCGATTGTTTTGGAAATTGATTTTTAATATTCAGCGTAAGCTCTTATTTACTTGGTGTTATTGGTTCTATTTATTGGGGTTGTAAGTCTTCTGTAATTAAGTTCTCCTGAGTGCAGTATGTGTTTTTGAAGGGAATAAAAATGTTATACAAATTTAATTTCTTAATAAGAACAATCTTCCCTACCTTTCAAGAACAAATCGGAGCATACAAGAGCTGATAAATTTTAGGTTCGCTTTAAAAACTTATTTAATAATACGCTAATTGTTTTTTCAAATACCTGTATATGAAACACCTAAGGTTAATTATTTCCTTTTTTATCATTATTCTGATCTCAATACATTTCATTTATAGTTTTAACCGTTATAAGAAAGAATATCTTTCAACACTCGAGCACAAATTCAAAGAATCAAAGCAGGACATCAATAAAACCATTTCGCTGGCGACCGGGTTTCTTAATATGATCCAGTCGCATTGCGATAATTACCAACCAGATATCAGGAACCTTAAAAATACTCCTTTTGTTTTTATTGAAAACTCCACAGTTTTTTCGGGCTATACCCTGAATGGAAATGCGATGAATAACAATCCGAATATTTTTGGAAATTTAACAGGGCTGGGTGATATTCAATCTTTTTTGGAAGACACCTTATTGGATTTCAGCCGTGCGTTTTCTCTCACCCCTCTTTTTATTATAGCTACCGAGTACATTCCTAATGCTCAATGGCTCTACTATCAATCAAATAACGACTTTATTTACATTTATCCTTTTATCCCAGATGCTGAATATCATTACATAGCCGAAATCAGAGAACATCAAAATTTCACAAAAGGATTACCAGTCATTAATCCGGGAAGGGATTTCTATTGGTCATCTGTTTATGTTGACAGAGCGGATAAAACCCTCATGGTAACTCTTGCTATTCCAATATATTATCAGGATAAATTCAAAGGCATCATGGCTCTGGATTTAACCTTAAATACCCTTGGCGATTATTTGAAGGAGAAAAAAGAAAAAGACACCCACTTTTTTATAGCGGACCCGAAAGGGGATATTATCGCCGATGCACAAATTAAATTCGATACCTTAAGTTCAACGCCACAATTAGATAGTTTGGGGTATTTTAATGGCGCTTTACTCGCAGATATTTATGAGCTGGAAAGTGATCAATTTGTTTTAAGTAATGGAGTTTATATTCTTAAATCAAAAATACAGCAAACCCCATGGTCATTATACTTTACCGAACGCAGATCAAGTATTAATTATAAAATATTTGTGAAGCTTATCCCTCAAAATATTATCGCATTGCTTTCCATTGTGATGATCTTTTTAATTTTCAGGATAACCCAAACCCAAAAAATTATACGTGAGAACGAGAAAAAATTCCGAACTGTGTTTAATGAGTTAAAACAGATGATGTTTGTGCTGTCGCCCGATGCAATTATTAACGAATCTAATTCGGTTTCAAGTGCCATTACCGGTTTAAAGGAAAATATTGTGAGGAATGTGGTTTTTTACAAACTTCCGATTTGGGCCAAAACATCAGGCTTGCCGCAACTTTTTAAAAGCTCATTTGAAAAATGTCTGAAAGGTGAATTTATACATGTGGAGACGGAACTATTAAACCATCACGATCAATATAAAACTTTCGACTTTACTTTTTTCCCCATTCACGATAGTAGTGGAAAAATTTTCCTAATCATCGTTAGCGGATATGACATCTCTGATCTCAAAGAGATCCAAAAAAAGCTTCATGACACGATTGAAGAACTGCAACAAACACAGGATCAACTCATCATTTCTGAAAAACAAGCTGCATTTGGTCAAATGGCTGCAAGTTTGGCGCATGAACTCAACAATCCAATGGCTGCCCTTAAGGCATCATTTACCAATTATAAAGATGCCGTAACAACGAGTGTTTCGCATATGAGAAATACCGAAGAATCGTTATCGCCCGAAGAGATGCGTTTTTGCACAGGTTTGGTAGAGCATTATTTAAAAAATCCAGCTGAATTATCATCACGTGAAGAGCGCGAGTTAAAGAAATCACTCATGAGTAGGCTTAGTTTAGAAATCCCCGAAGATGCGGAGCAAATTGCCAAATATTTGGTTATTTTGAAAATCCATAACATTGAAGTGATTAAGCCTTATTATCTCAGTAAAAATCTAAATCTTATTCTGAAGATGGCCGTCGCCTTTACTTCTATGGAAAAGAATGACAACACAATAATGTATGCAATAAAAAGAACTTTAAATATTGTTAGTTCATTTAAAGAATATGCTACCCAGGATGTAAGCGTTGAACAACAAGAGATGATGCCTGAACAGGTTGTTAATAATGTAATAAACTTACTTAGCCCGATGATTCGCCCGGAAATGGAATTGGTTCAGGATATCATATACACGGGGGCTATTAAGATAGGCAAGGATGATATTTATCAGATTTTCACTCATTTAATCAAAAATGCCATTCAGGCCAGCCCGGCAAATGGAAGGATTTACATGACACTGGATTCGAAAGAAGGCCATCTGATTTTTAATATTAAAGATGAAGGTCACGGGATTCCTGCAGAGATTGCCGATAAAATTTATGAGCCTTTTTTTACGACAAAAGGCTTAGGCGAAGGAGCCGGACTGGGACTTTATATTATAAAGAACTTGATAAAAAACAATAAAGGGAACATTGAATATAGCACCATAGCCGGAAAAGGTACAAGTTTTGAAGTACGTTTGCCTTTGGAATAAATCTAATATTAACCTTACGGTTGTACTAAGTATTAAAACTTCGCATTGTAAAACGTGAGACGATACCCCATAGAATTAAACTTAAAAAACCTCATAAGTGCTTTGATAATTGAGAAGTAGTCCAGCGTTATTTACACCCATAAAAACACACTTGATTTTATTTCTTTTGTCAGAATTAAAAAAGGAGCTCAAGGGACGTTGCCCTCCTTGGAGTATAGCGTCCCTTTTTTGCGCTGTGTATTTTGAATAATTCTATATTGAGCTGCTCTTTAACTTTTGTACTCATCTCTGCCGGCTCCTTTTCAAAGAATCCTTATTTTAGTTTGTTAATTTATAAACGCCAAATTGATAACCTAAAAGATTTAATTTATGAAAAAGATTAGCCTGTATTTTGCCTTCATTGTTGTGACCATTTTGTTGTTTGAAGGATGTGATAAAGTGACTGATATTTTAAGAGGGAAAAAAGATATTTATTATAGCTGTACCAACGGATCTGGAAGTACGGCCTCTATTTCTTATGTGAATGAAGCCGGCGACAATGTTTTTGTTGATGTTGCGCCTCGCATGACCTGGGGTGAGTCGATTGAAGCAAAAAAAGGAGACTGGGTCAGACTTCAGGCGCAATCGGGGGCTAACACAGGTGAACTTAAAATCTCCATAGCTTGTGAGGGCTGTAGTAATTTTGGAATGAAAGATGAAAAACTGAGTGCCTCAGTAAATTTATCGGTAAGAAATATTGTAGAATTGTCAGCCACGGTTGAATAAAACACATATAAAAAAAGGAGCGGTTTACGCTCCTTTTAAAATTTAGGCTGATCTGTATAAAATTGATATCGGAATTACATTTCTATTAACAAGTTTTCCGATAGTAATATTTAACACATTCTATTAATCATTTGACTCCATGAATCTCTATTCTTCACAATAAATTTCAGCTCTTTACCTTCTTTGGTAACCAAATTCAATCCGTTTTGCAAAAACATGCGTGTTTTAAAATACATGAGTTCCTGAATATCTTTTGGCTCAATTTCTAAATTATAGCCATTCTTCTTTTCAGTTAGTGGCTTAAAATAAATACGTTGGTTTGTAAGGATTAATTTTCCTTTAACCTGATTGTCTGGATTTACGTACTGAGCATTTCCTGCTTTTGTTACGACTTCATTTGCATATAGTTCGATGGTCATAATGGTGTCTTTAAAATTCTGATTATGCTATTTCTAGTTAATGCACGAATTGTGCCAAAAATTTTAATGTATTGTTAAAGAGTACCAAACGATACTTTTACCCTATGAAAAATTTAGGTTGAATGTTCGGTAGTATGACATAAGTGTCCGATTTTAAGCGGTTTCAGCCAAATAAAAGACGAAAAACATCTTCAATTTTCCGAACAGGAGTGATTGTTATTCCGGGGTTTTGCAGGTCCAGGCCTTTTAAATTATACTTTGAAACAAAGATTTGTTCAAATCCAAGTTTTTCAGCTTCTTGTATTCTTTGGTCAATGCGGTTAACAGGTCTTATTTCGCCTGATAATCCTACTTCTGCAGAAAAACAAACTTTTTGATCGATAGGAA
Organism: Bacteroidales bacterium; assembly: GCA_963675215.1. GTDB lineage: Bacteria > Bacteroidota > Bacteroidia > Bacteroidales. The sequence continues at coordinate 450,186 of OY775914.1, read as the reverse complement.
TATCTTCACTTGAAGACAGGACCGCACTTACAACAGCTAAATCTAACGCAGGGTCATCAACTTTAATCCCGCCTGCTATATTTAAAAACACATCTTTTACACCCAACCTAAAACCGCTTCTTTTTTCAAGAACTGCAAGTAACATATTTAAGCGACGCAGGTCGAATCCGGTGGAAGATCGTTGAGGTGTTCCATAAGCTGCTGAACTAACCAAAGCCTGAATTTCAATTAACATTGGCCTAATGCCTTCGATGGTTGATGCAATGGTTACTCCACTTACATCTTCGTCTCTTTGGGAAATTAATATTTCTGAAGGATTAGGAACTTCTCGTAATCCACTGCTTTGCATTTCAAAAATTCCAAGTTCGGAAGTAGAGCCAAATCTGTTCTTTGTAGATCTTAATATTCGATAACCATGATTCCGGTCTCCTTCAAACTGAAGAACGGTATCAACCATGTGTTCTAAAACTTTTGGGCCAGCCAGATGGCCATCTTTTGTGATGTGACCAATTAAAAAAACCGGTGTTTGGGTTAGTTTTGAATATTTTTGTAATTCAGCGGCACATTCACGAATTTGCGAAATGCTACCGGCTGAAGATTCTATATAATCCGTATGAAGTGTTTGGATTGAATCTATTATCAGCACATCCGGCTCAATCTGTTCAATTTGATTAAAAATACTTTGCGTTGAAGTTTCAGTTAGAATATAAAAATGATCACCAGACAAGTTGACCCTATCGGCACGCATTTTAATTTGCTGGGCACTCTCTTCGCCGGTGACGTATAAAACCTTTTGATTTTTCATTTGGAGTGCAACCTGCAACATGAGTGTGGATTTTCCAATTCCGGGTTCTCCTCCAATTAAAACCAGAGATCCGGGAACCATTCCACCACCAAGTACCCGGTTAAATTCTTTATTCCCAGTATTAATTCTGTTTTCTGCATTGATGACGATGTCTCTAATCAAACGCGGTTTGCTGTTTTCACGTGTGCTAATAAAAGAAGGTGTATTTGAGTTTTTGGATTCTTTGTGAATAATTTCTTCAGCATAAGTGTTCCACTCCCCGCAAGAGGGGCAATTGCCAATCCATTTTGAAGATTGGGCACCGCAATTCTGGCAAAAATAAGTGGTCTTGGTTTTAGCCATTGATTTAATTTTATTGAAGATAAAGGTATTAAATTATTTCAGGCCTTTGATCTTGTTTTCGATACTTGTTGTGGAATATCCGGGAAGAAAATCGATGGTTATAATCTGGCCACCTTTGGCTTTGACGATATCGTATCCAATAATTTCCTCGGGTTTATAATCACTGCCTTTAATCAAAACATCAGGTTGTACCGTTTCTATTAAATTCAATGGTGTTTCTTCATCAAACAAAATAATGGCGTCAACAAAAAACAATGAGGCTAAAATAGCGGCTCTTGATTTTTCATCTGTGATTGGACGGCCTTTGCCCTTAAGCTTTGCAACTGATTTGTCGGTATTAAGGCCGATGATTAAAATATCCCCAAAATCTGACGCCTTCGATAAATAATCGATATGTCCAAGATGTAACAGGTCAAAACACCCATTGGTGAAAACAATTTTTTTATCCTTAAATCTCCAAAAATTAAGTTTGGTTTTTAAGGCTTTTACAGAATAAATTTTTGTATTTATCAACTCAGTTTTTTGCATTATTTGCAATTTTTCTGGCACTTACAAGCATAAAATATGAAAAGGCTCCGACAACAATTAACATCAAACTTTGTGAAGTATGGATGAGGGTTGCCCATGTGGCAGCCATCTCATTCGGGACTTTATAAATTTCAAATAGTGTGGCTTTAACAATAAAGTGATATGCTCCTAAACCTCCCGGAACAGGTGCAACCATCCCCATACTGCCCAGTGCAAGAACAGTTATGCCATCAATAATAGTGAGATGTGAAGTGGCTTCCAGAGAGAAAAATACCACATAAGTCATCAAAAAATACATGCCCCAAATGATAATAGTAAAAATTAGGAATTCAGTTCTTCTTTTTAGTTTCATAATGGTTTTGAGGCCATCAAAAAATCCTTTGAAAAATTTACAGGTTTTTACGTAAATACTTGATTCTTGTAAGCGTGTTTTGAAAATTCGATATAAAATGATTGCCGTAATAATTAGAACTGCTATAATTGCCAGAAATATTAAAATGCCGAATAGGTTATTGGAGAATTTAGCCAGGATGGGATCAAAAATCACTTTGCTTACAAATCCTCCAACCATCTCAAATTGAAAAACAACAATTGAAATCATCAGAATGATCAGGACGATTAAATCAAATACACGCTCCGCAACCACAGAACCAAATAAAGAGTCGAACGGAATATTTTCTCTTTTACTCAAAACGCCGCATCGCGAAACTTCTCCCAAACGCGGCAAGGCTAAATTGGCAAAATAGCCAACCATTACGGCATAAAAAGTTGTTTTGGTTCGGGTTTTGTACCCCATGGAGTTAATCAAAATATTCCATCTCATCGCTCGGGCTAAATGACTGATAATCCCAAAACCGAAAGATAGTAGAATCCACCAATAATTTGCTTTGAATATTTGATGAATCACATTCCCAATATCTACTTTTCTGAATACCAACCATAAAAGGAATACTCCTAACATGAAAAAGGCTAAAAAGTTAAGTGCAGAAAAGAGTTTCTTTTTCAAATTTTATTTTAATTGGTTATTTTTATCTGGGAATAGAATATTTGGTTTAAAAGTTTTTGCTTCTTCAAAATCCATACTTGCGTAAGAAACAATGATTACACGATCACCAATTTCGGCCTTCCGCGCAGCTGCACCATTAAGTGAAATTATACCAGAACCTCTTTCACCTTTAATTACATATGTGTCTAGCCTTTCACCGTTGGTGATATTATAAATATGAACCCTTTCATTTTCAATCAGATTAGCAGCATCCATTAAATTTTCATCAATTGCAATGCTGCCAATATAATTTAAATCGGCTTGTGTAATTGTAGCCTGGTGTATCTTCGATTTTAGCACATCAATTTTCATGTTGCAAAATTACAAAACAATCGCACAAAACATTAAATTTAATAAAAGAAATCAGTTTTAGCTTAATTTTATATTGTCAATTAAACGAACTTCTCCTAAAAAAATTGCAGTAAGCGCAATTGAACGACCTTTAAAATGAATTCCGTTTTCAATGGGCATGAGGGTTCTTTGATCCACAATTTCGAGGTACTCAACTTTCATGCCGGGTTGTTTGTTTAATTTTTTAATTGCAATTTGTCGGATTTGGTCTGAATTAGCCCCACTAAATGAGTTTTTGAGGGTTGTTAAATTTTGATAAATTGAGGGTGCAATTTTTCGCTCGTGATCAGTCAGTCGCGCATTTCTGGAGCTCATTGCCAGCCCATCACTTTCTCGTATTATTTCGCATGGAATAATTTTTACAGGCAGATTTTTAATTTCTACCAGTCGATTGATAATGGCTAATTGCTGAAAGTCTTTCTCCCCAAAATAGGCACGGACGGGATTAACGATTTCAAATAGCTTTTTTACAACAACCGCCACCCCGTTAAAATGGCCAGGCCTGAATGCTCCTTCTAAAACTTTATCCAGATGGCCAAAATCAAATGTTGTCGTATCTGGTTCAGGATACATTTCTGATATTTCAGGAACAAAAACCATCTGACATCCGACAGATTTCAACATTTCATAATCGGTTTCTAGATCACGAGGATATTTTTCCAGATCTTTCTTATTGTTAAATTGGATTGGATTTACGAAAATGCTACAAACACAAACATCGTTTTCGGCAATGGCCCTTTTTATTAACTCCAGATGACCTTGGTGCAATGCACCCATGGTTGGAACAAATCCTATCGATTGACCGTACAATCGGATCTCATCGAGTGCGTTTTTTAAAGATGTTATGTGCTGAAAAATAGTCATTTGTGTGTTTTCAAAAAAATAGAATTCAAAAAATGACTAATTCAGAATGTCAAGTAAATCTTGTTCTAATGTTGCTTTTGGATTTTCAATGATGCGTCCAATTTCAACCTGACTTCTATAGACAATAAAAGTTGGGACATACTTGATTTTTAATCCATCGATGCTGGTTTCGTGTGATTTTTTTAATCGGTCAACGGCAATAATTTCCAATTGATTTTCATCAAATTCGATTTCATCAAGAATTTTCATAAATCGAGGAACTTGCATTTTACTGTCGTAACACCAAGAGCCAAATACCATTTTAATCGTGATATTTTCAAGATAATTTTTCAAATCAGCAATGGTATTTTGATCGGTCGTATACGCGTTATACTGCTTGTCGAAAATTTCACCAAAGGCTCCTTCTTCTAAGCCTGTACGATTACAGGCATCAATAAGTATTTCACTTCCAACCCTTTTGTCAAAATACTTTTTATTAATATCTTGTGCAAAAATTAAATTTGAAGAAAGTATAAAGGTTAAAAAATAAAAAATGACTCGTTTCATAATTGCTTGTTTTTAACAGACAAATATAAGATAAGCTTTTGACATTTAGAATAAAATGTTATACATTTGTTAAGTCCCATAAATAACCAAATTAAGTTCCCTTAAAATGAAAGTGTCTTCCGCCGTCGAAAAATTCCTGAAAACCATTTATAATTTTGAATCTCGTCAACAGAAAGCATCAGGTACAAATCTGGCCACCAAACTAAATATTTCACCTGCTGCCATAACTGACATGTCGATTAAGTTATCAGAGCAGGGACTGGTTAATTATCAGAAACATAGGGCAATATCATTAACAAAAAAAGGGAAAAAAATTGCGATAATGGCTGCGCGAAAACATCGCCTTTGGGAAACCTTTTTACACAAAGTATTAGACTTAAATTTAGATGAAATTCATACCGAATCGGAGCTAATAGAATCTAACACTTCAGAATATTTATTAGGCAAAATGGAAGCATTTTTAGCTTATCCAGAGTATGATCCGCATGGGGATCCAATTCCTGATAAAAAAGGAGTTATGCCCGAAGAGCAACAGTTTAGCCCACTAAATGAGAATGAACCTGGGCAGTATCAAATTGAACGTTTGCATTTCGAAAGTAATGAACTTAACGATTTCTTTACAGAATATCAGTTTAAAGTAGGGGATGTTTTAGAATTGGCATTGGTTTTTAAAATGGATAATGCATTATTAATAAAAAGAAATAAAGTTACCATGGTAATTAGTGAAAACATTGCATCGAAAATCTTGGTTAGTAAAATAATTGAATAATATGGAAACAGGGAATTTGCTTTTTGCATTTGGATTAACCCTTTTTGCCGGATTATCTACTGGTATAGGTAGTTTATTGGCATTTTTTGCGAAGCAGACAAATACGAAATTTTTATCCATTTCGCTCGGCTTTTCAGCAGGTGTGATGATTTATGTTTCTATGATTGAGATTTTTGTCAAAGCCCGAGAATCACTATCACTTGAGTTAGGTGCACAAGGTGGATATTGGGCGACGGTTGCTGCATTTTTTGGGGGAATCTTAGTGATTGGAATTATAGATAAAATGATCCCGTCAATTGAAAACCCACACGAAATCAAGAAGATAGAGGATTTTGAGAATCCAAAAATTGGTCAACAAAACCCAAAGCTTATGCGGATGGGTTTATTCACAGCCTTGGCAATTGGAATCCATAATTTCCCGGAAGGACTTGCCACTTTTACAGCTGCGCTCACAGATCCTAGTTTAGGAATCGCAATTGCTGTTGCAATTGCCATTCACAATATTCCCGAGGGAATTGCTGTTTCTGTTCCAATATACTATGCCACGGGAGATAAGAAAAAGGCATTTTGGTATTCCTTTACATCAGGATTGGCAGAACCGGTTGGTGCGTTAATTGGCTATTTGATTTTGATGCCCTTTATGAGCCCGGTAGTTTTTGGGCTTCTTTTTGCGGGTGTTGCAGGGATCATGGTATTTATTTCTCTGGATGAATTACTACCTGCAGCAAGGGAATTTGGAGAACATCACTTGTCGATCTACGGTCTGATAGCCGGAATGGCGGTAATGGCAATTAGTCTGCTGCTCTTTGCTTAATAAACAAAATCTTTTACTATTTGGAAAAATTCTAAATAATAATTAATATCTTTGCATTTCATTAAAAATTTAAATTTTCAGAAATGAAAAAAATAGGAATATTCTACGGTTCTTCAACCGGAAATACTGAGGTTATAGCAGATAAAATTCAGCAAGCTTTTGGTGAAGAAAAAGCAGATGTCTTTAATATCGATGCCGTTGAAAGAATTGAAATGGAGCAATATCCTTATCTGATATTTGGAACTTCAACTTGGGGTTTGGGCGACTTACAGGACGATTGGGAAGAATTCATTGAAGTTTTTAATACCATAGATCTCAGCAAGAAAAAGGTTGCATTATTTGGGCTTGGTGATCAGGAAGTTTACGCGGAGAGTTTTGTGAATGGAATGGGTGAATTATATGAGCAGATTTATAAAAGAACAAACATCGTAGGTGAATGGCCAACTGAAGGCTATGATTTCATTTCATCAAAAGCAGTTAAAAAAGGCAAATTCGTTGGCCTGGCTATTGATTTTGATAACGAACCTAAAAAAGCGGATAAAAAAATCCAAGCTTGGGTTAAACAGTTAAAAAAAGAATTTAAATAGAATAAAGAGGCTATCAAAAAAGAGCAATCTTATTCATTACGATGTTATTCCGGACTTGTTCCGGAATAACAAAACAAAATATTTACTAACCTGAAATATTTTCAGAATGATGATGCATAGGCTTTTTTAGACACTCTCTTTTTGAAAGTACTTCAATTAAGAAATTTCTGAGTCGAGCGTAATAACCATATCCTGTTTTTTTCCATCCATCCGAACCAGCATAGGTTTTTTCAAACGAACATGTTTAAAGTGTGCGCTTTGATCAATAATTTCCTGATCTTTAAATAAATCCCAATTGATATAGCTCCCTGAAAATTCTTGTTGAATGGAATAGTATCCGACATTCATGGCAGTTACATTATGGAAAAAATGTGAGCCGGAAGAACCATCCAAAGGATATCCTTCTAAACTGGTTTCAATAATCACTGCAGCATTTGAGATTTGTGGCCAACGAACAGGAATTCCAATCCAGCGATCATGCGTTCCCCACCTTCCGGGACCAATTAGCACATATTTTCGGTTTTCTTTAATCATTTTTTGATTTAAAAGCTCAATTTCAGTGGTCATGAGCATGGTTTTTGATTTATCAAAAGCCAACTCATCAACGTAAATGATGTCTTCAATTTGATTTAAAAGTCCATTACCCATTCCTCTTTCAGCATAAATCAGAATGTCTTCTTTATTGATTTTATCAATATTAAACTCAAAATTGTGTGAATTTGCGAATAATGGTTTTATCTGTAAAAGATAAAATGATGCCTTATAATTTTCGTCTTTATTTAAATCAACTGCGTATTCAATTTCAACCGGCGAACCCAGTGCTTCCTGAACAACATCCAGTACCGTTTCAATTGTCTTAGCCAGCGGGGTGTAATTGTATTTTAAGATATTGGCAAAATTGATGATTCTTGGTCCCGGTTTGTCGATTCCCGGAGAAATGGAATTGTTATCAGCATCATAAACAGAAGCACAATGCTTCATGTTGCCATCTTTTTCTGCCACATCCACATCTAAATAAGAGAGCCCGGCAGTATCTCCTTCTAAAAGATTTAAATCTTTTTTCCCAAGATCAACGGCATAAAATTTTAATTGCGAGTTTTTAAACTGATCTTTTGGGGAATTAATTTCTGTTTGTGGATATTTAGGTGAAAATCGATAAGCTTTTTCACCTTCAACAACATATTTCCCTAAACCAACAGCCGCAACAGCAAATCCTTCTTCAGGTTTCATATGGCCGAAGGGATAATAATTATAAGACTGAGCGACTCCTGAAATATGTGGGTAAAAATAATCGCCATAAGCATTCCCAACTACTTCCTGAAGAATAATTGCCATTTTTTCATCCTCTATTTTATAATTAACCGCTTCAATATATGCTTTAGCAACTGGTGAATAAATAGAAGCATAAACCAATTTGATTGCATTTAAAGTCTGTTCCAAACGGACATTTATATCAGGGTGGTTATTAGGTAATAAAAAGGTATCAAAAATACCGGCAAATGGTTGCATTAGCGAATCTTCAAACAAACCTGAAGATCTGATTGCAATTGGATTCGAAATTTTGCGAAGTATGGTTTTAAGCCTTTTTGTAAGTGTATCGCTTAAATTACATTTGATAAATAATTTCTTAATGCTTTCGTAATCTATGTTTGAGACAAGGATTTCTCGTAAATTATTTTTCTCGATAAATCTTTCGAATTCATTGGTGCCAATTACTGAGGTTTTAGGTGAGCGAATATTAATGTCTGCAACATATTTCGAAAAATCATAATTGTAGATTAATGAATTGATAAAAGCCAATCCTCTTCCTTTCCCACCTAAAGAACCGTTAGATAAACTAACAATATTAGATTCATCGAGTATGGCACCTTCATCATAAGGAATAATTTTTCCACTGTTCTGTTCGTTACGGTATTTTTGTAAAACATCAATCAGAACTTCTCTTAAATGCTGAGGGTTTTTAAAATCAGTAGCTTTATGCGGGCGTAATACCTTTGCAGCTTGAATTTCACCCCGGGCCATTAACCAAAGAGAGAAATGATCACGCTTTCCGTGATACATTAAAGTATCGTCAGGTATGGTTTTAAGATGACTTTCAAATTCTTTTAATGAATGTGCAATTCCAATCTGACCGCCTTTTTTATCTCTATAAACGAAACTTCCAAAGCCTAAATAATAAGTGATAAAACTTTGAAAATCTAATAAGAGTGATTCGGAGTTTTTATTAATAAATGTTGATTGCAGTTCATGGGCTTTTTTTGCATTTTCCTGATCAGAAGATTGGATAATGATGGGCAAACTTTTTATTCTACTCTTTAAAAAAGCAGTTAGTTCAAACCCGGCATTTGGATTTTCTTCCCCATCTTTTTGGTAACTTACATCTGTAATTAAACAAAGCAAATTATCTTCGTATTTTTTAATAATAGCAGTAGCACCTTCGTAAGTCGATGCCAATAATATTTTTGGTCTGGCTCTCATCCTAAGTACCTTGAACAGTTCGTCAGTGCTTACATCATCTATAATACGCTTGGTTTGCTCCATCACAATTTGGTAAAGAAGTGGCAGATAACGCGAGTAGTAAATCGGTGAATCTTCAACCAGTAAAATGATTCGAACCATTCCAACTTGTGTATCATTCTCAACATTGATCATGTCTTCAACCAATTTAATCATGGAGAAGAAAATTCTGGAGTCACCGTTCCAAACAAAGGTACGGTCGATATTTGCAGATTTTTTGGTGATGCGCTCGTAAAATTCTATATCGCTATTATTGTTCAGAAGAAGAAAAATAGGAATATAGGGAAATGATTTTTTTATTTGTTTGGTGATATTATGAGGAGTAGATTTATCAACGCCAACCATTAAAATAATTAAATCAAAATGCTTTGAGTTGAGTTGTTCAAAAGCTTCTTCACTTGAGGATACACCAGTTATTCGCGGAACAGACGTTAAGTTAAGTTGGTGGTATTCACCCAATACATGTTCCGAAAAATTACCTTCCTTTTCAATGCTGTAAGCATCATATAAATTTGCAATTAATAAAATTTCCTTCACCTTAAAAGGCATCAAATCATGATAGATATCACGGTTGGCGTTGCTTTTATTTAAGAATTTTTGTAAAAGTTTACGGCTGGATATAGGTGTTTTAAGTAAAGGTTCCTGACTCAACGAAGGTTTCTCATCACCTTTTGATAGCAGCTGTTTGGCCTTAACGCTATTGATATATCCAACTATTAAGTTGGAGATATTTAGAATCAAATGGCGTTCTTCATCTAAAAACGGACCTTCATCAAAGTCAGGAAATTTTTTTAGATATGCGACTTCAATCATTCCTTTTTGACCGTCAACACTTTCGAAATCTTGGGTTTGAATCCATTTGGTTTTCTTAAATCCAACAGAGGTACATTGCTCTGTTCCATATGTGATCCTAACGGTTGTATATTTTGGATATTGATAAGCTTGTGGAAGCAACAAACAAATTTGTTGTAAAGATTCATTGATGGGTTTACCTGCTTTTAAAATAGCAGTTGTTCCGTTAATGGCAGCTAATTCCTTTAGCCTTTCTATATTCTCTTTCTGTAATCTTTTGTAACCTTTATCTGATGATGAAGCCATATACTAAATTGTTTGGTACAAAACTAAATGAAATTGGGTTGATATTGAATTTTACAGGAAAATTAATTAGGCATTTCTTCAGAAGATTCTTAATTTCGCATGCGTTAAAACCAGCGTAACAGCTTAGATGTCGATTATTAGAATATTTATTGTTGACGACCACCAGGTTGTTTGTGACGGGATTAAATCCTTGTTGTCTGATGTGGAAGACATTGAAGTTTTAGGCACTGCCAGTAATATTGAAAACTTAATTTCCAAGACAAAAGAAACTCATGTTCATATTAGCCTGATCAATATTTACGATCCTACCGATGCTCAGATTGAAAATATCAGGAGATTAAAAAAAGAATTACCTAACATGAACTTGCTCATCCTTTCGATGAATAAAAGCAAGAGTTTTATTTTAAAAACATTAAAAGCAGGCGCAAGGGGTTATTTAACAAAAGACACCAGCAGAAGTGAATTGATCGAAGCTATTTATACCATCCGTGGAGGTTATGATTATTATGCCAAATCCATTGCTAACATCGTTTTAAATAATTACCTGAAAGAAACGGATGTTGAACATCAATTGATTGACCAGGAAGAAAAAAAGCTTTCAACTCGCGAAATTGAAGTATTGGAATTATTCGGACAAAGTTTTACCAATAAAGAAATCGCCGACACCCTATTTATCAGCGTCCGAACTGTAGAATCGCACAAAAGTAATGTGATGAAGAAACTTAATTTACGAACGACTGTTGATCTCGTTAAATTCGCCATTTCCAATAACATCATTAAAATCTAAAAATTAGCTTTTGATGCTTTTGCTTATAGGATATTTATATTACAATTTTTTGTTACCAGTTCACCACTGATCACCGTTACCGGATCAACCTTGAAAGTAATACTATCACCAATATTTATGCTTAGATAATATCGATCCCATTCAGGATGTGTAAATTGATTATCAATGGTAACCGGTACATCATCCTTGTGGTACAAACCATTGGCGTCTGTGTAAGTATAAAATTCTTCATCTGAAAGCAAGCTCTTCCACGACATAACTGCGTTAGAAGCGAGGATTGTTTGGTTAATGGTCACTACGCCGTTAATCCTGGCATCAGAAATGGGTAAGTGCTCAATCGTAAAATCAAAATCCTGGGTACTTTGCTCATAAATATAAACGTATTTTTTGAAGGGTTCACTAACTTCGGAGTTAACTTCAATCTCATATTTTGAATTTATCAAAGCCGATTCTTTCAATTTTTTCTCTGGAAATGAACTAAAATTATGGGGAATAGCCTGACTGTTTTCACCTGGCAACCCAGACACATGATTAATTTTTTCTGCGATGGGGCCATTAGTGGTTTCGGTATAAAAAACATAGGTTCCGGATTTAAAAGCAGATCCTCTCCAATTACCTTCGTAAGCTTGTAAAACAGGGTTAAAATTTAATCTGACGGGCTCAATTAACCTTCCATTGATATCGATGATAAATCCTTGTTTAGCAATTTTTTGCTTCGTTTTTATTAGGATGCTGTGATCAGAAGCTGTTCCGTTATTCGAAATTATTAATTGATTTTCATCTATTATAAAACCTGATAAATCATTGATGCCAACAAAATTACTGATGATGGGAAGGCGTTCAATTATTAACGCTCCGTTTTGATCTGTTACACCTTCTGTAATTAATTGTTTGATCTGATTAATGGTGTCGATAATTGAAAATTTAACCGAAGCATTTGGTAAAGGAAAAGTAAGGATAGAAGTATAAACATGAATTTGCCCGGAATAAACAGTGTCGGAAGCATTGTTTGTTTTTAAGCTGATAGAATAATTAAGATTTCCATTCCCCATAAAATGAGGGAATGAAAGAGCAAGTAAACATCCTATAAGTACCAATCCCGTTTTAAAAAACATAAACCCAAATTAATATTTTATTGCAAGATAATCAAGTTTCGGCTATCCAGAAGGTAATGCACAGGTAACGAGACTATAAAAATTAAACGATTTCTTAAGAAAAAAATTTGCCTTGAAATGCCTTTGCGTGTTTCACGGAATCTTATGCGTGAACTACCGAAAATGACTACGAAAATGTAAATTCAGGCTTAAATATTTCTAATATTGATGTACGAAAAAATCAACCTCAATTAAATAATTTTAAAAAATTAAGTTATGGCATTAGAACAAAAAGTAAACGATTTTATGGCAAAAGTAATTGCTAAAAATCCAGGTGAATCTGAATTTCATCAAGCGGTTCATGAAGTAGTTGAATCTTTAATCCCTTACGTTGAAGAAAACCCCAAATACAAAGCAGCCAAAATTCTTGAGCGTTTAACCGAACCTGAAAGGGTAATTTTATTTAGAGTTCCTTGGTTGGACGATAAAGGAGAAATCCAAATTAACAAAGGATACCGCATTGAAATGAACAGTGCCATTGGACCTTACAAAGGTGGTTTACGTTTCCATCCTACGGTAAATCTTGGTGTTTTGAAATTTTTAGCTTTCGAACAAGTGCTAAAAAACAGCTTAACAACACTTCCTATGGGTGGAGGTAAAGGTGGTTCTGATTTTGACCCAAAAGGAAAAACAGACAATGAAGTAATGCGTTTTTGCCAAAGCTTTATGACAGAATTGCAACGTCATATTGGCCCTGATACAGATGTACCTGCTGGTGATATTGGTGTTGGTGGACGTGAAATTGGTTTCTTATTCGGACAATACAAAAGACTTCGTAATGAATTTACAGGAGTTTTAACAGGTAAAGGATTACAATGGGGTGGGTCATTAATTCGTCCCGAAGCAACTGGTTACGGCGCAACTTATTTTGCACAAAACATGCTCGAGACCAGAGGCGACTCTTATAAAGGAAAAATCGTTGCCATTTCTGGTTCAGGTAACGTTGCACAATATGCAACCGAAAAAGTTACGGAATTAGGTGGTAAAGTAGTTACTTTATCTGATTCTGCTGGTTTCATTTATGATAAAGACGGTATTGACGCAGAAAAATTAGCTTATGTAATGGAGCTCAAAAATGTGAAGCGTGGTAGAATTAAAGAATATGCTGACAAATTTGGTTGCGAATATTTCGAAGGCAAACGTCCTTGGGGTGTTAAATGTGATGTGGCTATGCCATGTGCAACCCAAAATGAAGTAAACGAAGAAGAAGCCAAAACTTTAATTGCAAACGGTTGTTTCGTGGTTTCTGAAGGAGCAAACATGCCTTCTACTCCTGATGCAGTTGCGGTTTATCTGGAAGCTAAAATTCTTTATGGCCCTGGCAAAGCTGCTAACGCCGGTGGTGTTGCTGTTTCAGGTCTTGAAATGTCTCAAAACTCTCTTCGTCTTTCTTGGACTCGCGAAGAAGTTGACGGTAGATTAAAACAAATTATGAAAGATATTCACCAAACTTGTGTTGATTTTGGAACAGAAGGTGAATTTATCGATTACGTAACTGGTGCCAATATTGGTGGTTTTGTAAAAGTTGCAGATGCCATGCTAGCACAAGGTGTTGTATAACATAACAAACGAACTAACCTAATGAACAAAGCCCTGCCTTTTTTGGCAGGGTTTTTTGTTGGACCATGTCAATTCCGAACAAATGAAATGAGGAGGAATCTCCAATAACTTATCGGGTATATTTCCTTTTCCTCAGTACAGTAAGAATTAACCCAAAAAACACTACCAAAAAAACAGGAACAAGACTATTAAATAATTGCCAGTAAATCCGATCGTTGGTAATTTTTGCTTTATCCAGTAAACGTAATTTCAACTCCCGATTCCGAAGGGTGATTAATCCTTTTCCGTCCGTTAGGTAATTCAGTGCGTTTAAAATAAAATCTTTATTGCCGTAAGTCTGACCTGTATACTGATCATAACCTAAGGGCAGGGGATATCCTTGAGAATTATGCAATTGGTTTTTGATGATATCACCATCCGAAATCACGATCATTTGTGTTGCTACACTTTTACCTAGTGTTTCAGAATTTGGATACGCTTTGGCTAAGGGCGAAAAACGATTTTTAAATACGGATTCAAATTCGCCTTCCAATAAAACCGCAATATTTTGAGACCCATGGTTAAAAAAGCGTGGGTCTGGCTCTGATTGTAAAATATCAAAACTCAAAATAGCTGGTGTATTGATTAGTTTCGAATAATTGGAAGTACTTAATAAAATTGTTTTACGTGTTCCGGATTTTTGGAGGGTATCAATATTACTGACAAATTCTGTGCTGATCGAGTTTAAATTTTTAACAATCGGATGATTCGAAAGTGGGCTAATGGCAGGAAAATAATACCAGGGGAAAAAATCAATTTTTGGCTGATTACCCATTTGTCCTGTTCTTAAGGCAATGCGTCGGGCATTCAAATCCATAACTAAATTATTATTTAATCTCACCCCATAAGTAAAAAGCTGATCTTCAATATTTAAATATTTAGTAATTGCCATAATGGATTGATGATTTCGCAAACTATCCATTGAAGCATCAACAGGGTCGATCAACCACATCACCTTTCCTCCGCACATGATAAATTGGTCGATCACAAATTTATCTGTTTCACTAAAAACTTTTTCGGGTTTTGCAATGATCAGTGTAGTAAACTTAGGTCGAACTGAATCAGTCGAAAAACGCTCAAGTAGAGACTGTGGATTCCCGAGAATCTCCACTTCATTTAAATTATAATCTGCAGAGAAGGTTTGTGCAATATCAGCCACATATTTCCGATCAAGTTCTCCGTGTCCTTTTAAGAAAGCTATTTTAGGCTTACTCTTCTGAATCAATCTTTTAATGGCACCGGCAATGCTAAATTCAAGAGATTGGATGGAGTTATTTAACACCGCTTCTGGTGGAACGCCCATCTGATTTTTTAACAAATCGAGTGGGAGCTCATAAAGGTCATGACTTACAATGGCTCCCGGATAAATTAATTGCTGACGAAGCCCTTCTTTTGTTTTAACCTGAAGATCTGTCTGGGTCAGTCCTTTACCAATTAATTCCTTATAAAGTTCATTTCGTTTATCTGCATCTGTTTCGAAATTCGGGTTGATAAAGCGATAGCGTATATTTTTATTATAGGCTCGAAATTCGTTAAGCATCTCCTCGGTTTTTTGCTTTAAACGCATAAATCCTGCCGGGAAATCACCTTCAAGATAAACCTTGAAAAACACTTCGTTATCCAATTTTTTTAATAAGTTTTTACTCTCATCAGAGAGGGTATATCTTTTTTCGGAACTCCAATCCCACCTAAAAAAGTAGAATGATCCCAGCCAATTAACCAGAAATATCACGAGCAAAACAAACAATATCTGTTTTACGCGCTTCGTCCATTTATGTGCTCCGGGTTTTACCATCTTTTACTTGCCAAAACTGTTTTAGTTAAATAGATGAATAAGAAAATGAAACTCAAAAAGTAAACGATATCGCGTGAGTCGATAACTCCTCGGCTAATTGAAATGTAGTGGGCACTAATGCCCAGATTTTGCAGAATAATTGAGATTGAACCAGAACTGTTGGCAGATAAAATATAATCGAAACCCAAGTAACAAAATGCACTTAATGCAACTGCAATGATGAATGATAGGATCTGATTGTTGGTGATAACTGAGGAAAAAATTCCGACAGAAACGAAAGCTGCCCCCAGAAAAAGCAGGCCTGAAAAAGATCCCCAAAAGACACCCAAATCCATATTACCCTTAGGGAAACCAAGCTGATAAACTGAATAAAAATATATGAGCGTAGGCAATAAAGCTAAAATTACCAAAACCTGAGCTGCAAAATATTTTGCTAAAATGATTTGTAAGTTGGTGATGGGTTTTGTCAATAATAATTCAATGGTTCCGTTTCGATGCTCTTCTGAAAAAAAACGCATGGTCACTGCCGGAATCAGAAACATGAATGCGAATGGGGCGATTTTAAATAATCCTTCGAGATCGGAATAACCATAATCTAAAATATTCAAATCTCCGGGCAATACCCATAAAAACAAGCTATTGATCAACAGAAACACAATGATCACAACATATGCCGTTAGTGAGCTGAAAAATCCAAAGAATTCTTTTTTAAAAATAGTGATCATTTCAATTGAAATTATATGCTAAAATATGAATAAAAGAGAAACGAGATGGGAAATGAAATATTACCCAAAAATTTTAATAATGAATTCAATGGTCAGTAAAAATGAATTTTGCGTTTACATATTCGTTGCGTCATTCCGAACTAGTTTCGGAATCTGGTCGGCCAGAAATTAGATCCGGAAACGAGTTCAAGATGACGATTTAATTAGGCAGAATGATAATAGCTTCGTGATTGAATTTTGATAAGAATTTTTATTCCTCAAATTCAATTCTGATGGTATCGTTGATTGAAATTCCAAGCAAACTGCTCGCGTTTCCTTGATTAATGGCAATTTCCAAATGACCATTTGAGGCAAAAACAGCTACAGCTTCACCCGTTGGCGCATCCAGGTAGGATTGTTCAATCGTCCTGATTTCTAACCCCCTAAGCTGAATGGAAAATCGTTTCCCGTTCCCGACTTTATCAAATAAATTTTTGGTGATATTCGTGATTAAATTTTCATAGCCATCAATATGAACAACCATTCCTTTAATTAGTGAAGCCTCTGTTACTGGCTTAAATAACATTTTATTTTGAATTTTTTTCAACGGGCTCCCTAATTCTTCTATGGGTTTTCCTTCGGCTAAATGGATGGCTGCATTAACAAACCGATCCCGCGCAGAAAAGGTGAAAAAATCAGTTTCTTGGGGGATGTTAAGCTCAAAGATAATTTCCGGTTGGTCATCAAATATCATGGAAAAAATACCGTTGTCCGTACCAATGAAATAGTGTTTATGATGAAAAATTACTGCATGAGTGTCTTTGTCTGATTCTTCGGTGTTTACACCAATAAGATGTATGGTTCCTTCAGGAAAATCTGCATAGCAATTTTTGATAACAAAGGCGGCATGTTCTATATTAAACGGGCTAATTTGATGAGAGATGTCAACAATATTAATTTCCTGATTTTTGGCCAGAATTTTGCCTTTTACTGAAGCTAAATAGTGATCTTTAAATCCCCAATCACTGGTTAATGTAATTATCGGCATATGATATTTTATTATCTTCCGTTTTCAGTTAGGAAATTATTTATTTTTGCAGTATCAAAATTAAGAAAATAATCGCTGAAAAGAATATAATTCGTTTTTAAAAGAATTCCCGTACATGAATGAAAAAACAATTTTGCTTGAAGATTACAATCCTTTAGATATTTTTGGAGTTAATGATGTTAATTTAGCACAGATCAAAAAGTGCTTTTCAAAATTAAAGGTGATAGGCAGAGGGAATTCGATTAAACTCATTGGACCAGATGCAGAAATTGAGTTATTCGAAAAAAAGTTTTCACTAATTCTGCTTACTTTCGATAAGTTTGGACGGATCACCGAAAGTGATATTCATCAAATTTTAGAAACTTCCGAATCAGAATTTAAAGCCAAGAATGGTACTCCAAAGGATGTACTTGTTCATGGGCGTAATGGTTTGATGATAAAAGCACGAACTGCGAATCAGCAGCTAATGGTTAAGGAAATTGATAAAAATGATATGCTTTTTGCCATCGGCCCTGCCGGAACAGGGAAAACTTATACGGCGGTTGCCTTGGCGGTAAGAGCATTAAAGAATAAAGAGATCAGGAGAATAGTTCTGACAAGACCTGCAGTTGAAGCAGGCGAAAATTTAGGATTTTTACCCGGAGACTTAAAAGACAAACTTGATCCTTACTTGCAACCGCTTTATGATGCATTGCGCGATATGATTCCAACCCAAAAATTATTGGCCTACATGGAAGACGGAACGATTGAAATTGCGCCACTGGCTTTTATGCGAGGAAGAACTTTAGACCATGTTTTTGCCATTTTAGATGAAGCTCAAAATGCAACCTCTAATCAGCTAAAGATGTTTTTAACTAGAATGGGTCGGTCGGCTAAATTTGTTGTAACCGGTGATGTTACACAAATTGATTTGCCCAAAAATCAATCTTCGGGCTTAATCGAAGCACAAAAGATATTAAAAGACATTAAAGGAATTTCATTCATCCATTTAGGGCAAGAAGACATAATTCGCCATAAATTAGTAACTAATATTGTAAACGCCTATTCAAATAATAAATCTGAAAAATAATCACACAAAAATAAGTAACATGAAGAATGCCATTGTAAAAACCGATTTCAATTTCCCAAATCAAAAGGGTGTATATAAAGGAAAAGTACGTGACGTATATAATATTAATAATGAATTGCTTGTTATGATCGCTTCCGATCGTATTTCAGCTTTTGACGTTGTGCTCCCCAAAGGGATTCCCTTTAAAGGACAGGTTCTTAATCAAATAGCAGCTAAGTTCTTAGATGCAACTGCTGATATTGTCCCAAACTGGAAATTGGCAGTTCCAGACCCTATGGTAACAGTTGGCCATTACTGTAACCCGGTAAAAGTGGAGATGGTAATTCGAGGTTATTTATCGGGCCATGCCTGGAGAGAATACCGTGAAGGCAAGCGAAGTATATGCGGAGTTGCAATGCCTGACGGGATGAAAGAAAATGACAAATTCCCGGAACCTTTAATCACACCCACAACTAAAGCCGATGTAGGCCATGACGAAGACATTTCTCGCGAAGAAATTTTAAAACAAGGCCTTGTAAGTGAAGCAGATTATGTTTTATTGGAAAAATATACCCGTGAACTATTTCAACGCGGAACTGAAATTGCTGCATCAATGGGATTGATTTTAGTGGATACCAAATACGAATTTGGTAAAGTTGGAGATAAAATTTATTTGATTGACGAAATTCATACACCTGACTCATCACGTTATTTTTATAAAGAAGGTTATCAGGAAAGACAAGACAGGAACGAATCTCAGAAGCAACTTTCGAAAGAATTTGTAAGAGAATGGTTAATGGCTAATGGTTTCCAGGGAAAAGACGGACAAGCCATTCCTGAAATGACTGAAGAAATTGTAAATTCAGTTTCAGAACGTTATATCGAGCTTTACGAAAATATTGCCGGCGATAAATTTATAAAGGCTGATAGCAATGATGTTTTAGCAAGAGTCGAGAAGAACATCAACGATTACTTAAAAAGCAGATAAAACGAATTTGAAATTAGAAGAAGGAAACCCTACGAGCGTTATAAACGCCCGTAGGGTTTTTGTTTATTGTCATCTCTGTAAATGTTAGATAATTCGTAGACAAAATTGTACATTAAATAAAAAATTGTCTATGAGAATAAATACAAACGATTTAACTCTGGCAAGAAATTATATACAGAAGTATCGGTTTTTGATCCATGAGTATGAATTGATAAAACAAAAGCAGCATCCAAAATTTCGATTTGCAGAAGAATTTTATAAAGCACATGACACAGATCGAAGAAGCTTTTTGAAGTATTATAACAGATTCAAGCAGAGTGGTGCAGAGATTGATTTATTGCCCCGTAAACGTGGGCCAAAATGGAAAACCAGACGTCCTATTCCTTTTATAGAGAATAAAGTAAAAGAATTGCGGTTAAAAGGGAATAATCGTTATGAAATTGTAAGTATATTAGAACCACAATTAAAACAATTTACCCCATCTCCTTCAGGGGTTTATAATATAATAAAGAGACAGGGGTTAAACAGACTCAGACCTCCAATGAAAGCAGAAAAAAGAAAAATAATAAAAGAAAAAGCTGGAGAACTAGGCCATATAGATACTCATTATCTAAATAAGGGAATAATTATCGGAGATACAAAAAGATACTATCTGACGTGCATAATTGACAGTTGTACCCGGATTGCATGGGCTGAGATAGTTGAAGACATCAAAAGCTTAACGGTAATGTTCGCTATACTCAGATCGTTAAATATTTTAACCCAACAATATCAAATAAAATTCAAGGAGCTTCTTACGGATAATGGCCCAGAGTTCGGACCCAAAAACTCAAAAAGAAAGATGGAACATCCCTTTGAAAGAATGTTAATTGAAATGGGAATAAAACATAGATATATTAGACCATATAGGCCTCAAACAAACGGAAAAGCTGAAAGGTTCTGGCGCACTATCGAAGAGGATCTGTTTGAAGAAACCAATTTTGATTCATTAGAGGAAATGAAAGAAGAATTATTACAGTATCTTTATTATTATAATCACGATAGACCACACCAAGGAATTAATGGATTAACACCTGTTGGTTTTGCTGAAAACTGTCCTCGAATTACTTAACACTTGCAGGAATGACAAGAATAAGATTTAGTTCATGACCGCATCCAATAATTTTTCTAATTCAATTACTTTATCCCGATATCCAATTTTGGCATACGCAACGATCATGTCTTCAATTAGTCGGCGAATAATCGTTTTATTGCTGCATGGGAGGTAATAAGATTCATCGGGTTCGAGTTTCATCTGCCGAATAAACAAATCAATTTCATTTCTTGTAAAAACCTTTCCTCGATTAAATGGGTTTAAATAAAACAAAATATCATCCTTGTCAATTTGCTCATTTATTACCGTCATTTCATCAACATAAGCCAAAACAAAGTGGTTTGGTAAGTTGACCCCATAAACGGGAACTTTTAAACTTCTACAAATAATCAGGTATAGTAATCCCAATGAAATCGGATTTCCAATCTTAGTGTCTAATAAATTATTAAGGAAGAAATTCTCTGCCGCATAAAAATTCTTTTTGTTATTTCTAAAATTGAACAAATCAAAAAAAACATGATTGATTACCTTAATCTTCTCCAGACCTGTCAGATTATTGTTTAGCTCAAGCCATACATCTTGCATAATTTTTGCCGTCTGGCTGATGATTTTACCTTCATCCAGATCCGGATAGTTATATTTCGAGACAATAGTGAAACCCTTTAATAAATCATCGGTTTGAAAATGTGCCCAATTGTTTAACTCGATATACGTGTTTTCGTATTGGATTTCGTGGATTAAATTTAAGCTTCGCTGTTGGATGGTATCATCAAAAGAGTTTTCCCATGCATCTTCAAGTGCGGCTATGGCTTCCGATCCATAAAGAAAAATCTGTTCTTTTACCTTCGAATAAGCAGTTTCGTTAGGTTCATCTAATAATCGAACCAATGCTGAAAGTTCCTTGTTGTTCTTTTTGCCGCTCATCATTAAATCTTTTATTCAAAGATAAGATAGTCTCCGGGTCCTTTTCCCCCAATAAAATTAACATTTTTAACAAGCTCATGTTGAAAGCGAAATTAATAAATCTAATTGGTGAGGCGTTCAAGAACCAGCTGAATTAGCTTATTCACAGGTTTTTGGTGGTTAGCCGAGTAGGTTTCTGTAATCCTGTTGGCAATGACAGCACAAACCGTTAAAACATTATGACCTAAAGACCTCCCCAGTCCGTATAGTGCAGAAGTTTCCATTTCAAAATTTAATATTCTTTCATCCTGATAACGAAATTTTTCTAATTTTTGATTAAAATCAGGATAATGTAATCCCATTCGAAGATTTCGTCCTTGTGGGCCATAAAAACCAGGTGCCGTAACAGTAATTCCCTGATGCATATCATAACCAATTTTTTGAGCTAGGTTGTCGGAGCACTTAACGATGTATGGATCAGCAAAATCAGCAGGCCATCCTGTCTGTTCAGTCACGGCTTTACACATTTCTTTCTCGATGATACCCTCCGGCGCTTTATAAAAATTCATTAATCCGTCCAGCCCTAATCCATATTTCGACATTACATAAGAATCAACTTCAATGTCTTTTTGAACAGCTCCTGACGTTCCAAGTCGAACAAAACTTAATGCTTTATGATCTGGCTTAATCGTCTTATTTTTTAAATCAATATTAACCAAAGCATCTAATTCACTGACGACAATGTCGATATTGTCAGGCCCCATTCCACTCGACAAAACAGTAAGTCTTTTATTCCCAATGCGGCCGGTGTGCGTGTTGATCTCTCTGTTATGGCCTTTGAACTCAATTTGATCAAAATGTTTTGATATCCGTTTAACCCGATCAGGATCTCCAACAATGATAATGGTATCTGCAATATCATCAGGGCAAATATTCAAATGATAAATGGCTCCGCGCGCACTTACGATTAATTGCGAATCTTTTAATTTTTCCATAATCAGGTTTTAGCGTATTTACAAAAATATAAATATGTTCTTAACAACAGACTTTATTCTTTACTTTTGCAGCATGAAGGTTGAAATTATAAATATTGGTGACGAATTATTGATCGGGCAGGTAGTAAATACCAATGCCTCGTGGATGGCTGAGCAATTTAATCTAGTCGGAATAGAAGTGGTGCAAATCACCTCAATTTCTGATACCCGAAATCACATTATTGAGGCCTTAGATTCCGCCAAAACCAGAGCTGATGCTGTGGTTATGACCGGAGGTTTAGGTCCGACCAACGATGATATTACCAAGGAAGTTTTATGCGAATATTTCAATACTGAATTGATTTTTAATGAAGAAGCGTATCGTCAGGTGGAAGCGCTTTTTAAACTACGGGGATTTAAGGTAACAGAGATTAACAAAAAACAAGCTGAATTACCTGCAAGCTGCACTCCACTTCAAAATATTAATGGAACCGCTGCCGGTATGTGGTTTGAGGATGAAGGAAAGGTTTTTGTGTCAATTCCCGGAGTTCCTTTCGAAATGCATGCCCTGATGAGTGATCAAATAATTCCGCGTTTCTTGAAAAAATTTAAATCGGAAATTATTCTTACAAAAACGGTTTTCACCCAAGGTATTGGAGAATCTGCATTGGCAGAAATAATTGCTGATTGGGAAAATAATTTGTCTTCTCATTTTAAATTGGCATATTTACCACAGCCGGGCATTGTTCGCTTGCGTTTAAGTGCCAGAGGAAAGGATAAGAATAAACTACAAGTTGAATTTGATGCACAACTGGAAACCTTACATCGTTTGATCCCAAACCTTATTTTTGGATACGATAAGGATACCATGGAAAAGATTTTGGTTGAACTGTTGACTAAAAATGGAAATACTGTTTCATTGGCAGAAAGTTGTACCGGAGGATATATCTCTCACTTAATCACAAGTATTTCAGGAAGTTCAAAGTGTTTTCTGGGCGCTGTTGTTGCCTACAACAATCAAATTAAAGAAAATATTCTTGGAGTTTCAAACGACTCATTAATGAATTTTGGTGCAGTTAGCGAAGAAGTAGCCAAACAAATGGCTCTTGGAGTACAATCAAAGTTTAAAACGGACTTTGCCATTTCTGTAACCGGAATTGCAGGCCCGGATGGAGGATCAGAGGAAAAGCCAGTAGGCACAACATGGATTGCCATCGCAAGTCCTGGAAAAAAGGTTTTTGCAAAAAAATATCTCTTCGGAGAGCATCGCGGAAGAAACATCAGAAAGGCTGCCTTAACCGGCCTTAACTTACTTAGAAAGGAAATATTAAAAAATGTTTCTTAAGTGTTGTCTATTTGAAAAAAAATCACGTAATTTGCACTCCGATTTGAAAAACTGAATAAGATAAATCTATTGCGATGTCGAAAATTTGTGAAATAACAGGAAAAAAAGTGATTACAGGTAATAATGTATCTCACTCAAATAGCAGAACTAAACGAACTTTTAGTCCAAACTTACAAACCAAAAAGTTTTTTATTCCTGAAACAGAAGAGTGGATTACACTCAAGGTTTCTGCGCATGGCTTGCGTACAATCAATAAAAAAGGAATATCTGTTTGCTTGAAAGAAGCTCGTGAAAAAGGTTATCTGGCTAGATAGTCGTTTTCAACTCAATATGTCCTGCTGTTGCATTTTATGTAGCAGCTTTTTTTTTGCTCTAAACTCAACCTATAACAGAAATAAATCTTTCTTTATTTCATTTTGATGTAGAAATCGAATGAAAAATTGCCAAGTCAAAAAATAAATAAACACAGAAACAGTTATCTTAGCTAAGTTTATTTTAATTTAATGATAAGCCCGAAATATTTTATTCTCATCTTACTTTTAAATCTGAGTTTTAATTCTTTTGCTCAGCAAAAAGCAATTGTGTTTGGTAAAATTACCGATGAAAAAAACTCAGCGATGGGGCTTGTTACGGTTACTTTAAAAGGGCTGATCGGAGGTGTTATTTCAAATAAAAATGGAAACTACGAAATCGAGATTCCCGCGAATATAGATGTGGTATTGCAATTCTCATTCATTGGCTACAATTTAGAAGAAAGAACGTTACATTTAACTTCAGGAACAAGAAAAGAGATTAATCAGCAAATGAAAATCTCAACAACCGACTTACAAGATGTGGTTGTAGTAGAAGAGCAGTTAAGAGAAAGTGGGCTCATTAAAATTGATCCTAAAATGGCCAGGGTTACACCCGGTATTTCAGGAAATATTGAAGATGTGATCAAAACCATGCCCGGCGTTTCATCAAATAATGAGATGAGTTCACAGTATTCGGTCAGGGGTGGAAATTATGATGAGAATTTAGTTTATGTTAATGGGATAGAAATTTATCGACCTTTTCTTATTCGTTCAGGACAGCAAGAAGGACTGAGTTTTGTCAACTCCGATTTAATTTCTTCCATCCTTTTTTCTGCAGGAGGTTTCGATGCAAAATATGGTGATAAAATGTCTTCTGTTCTCGACATTTCTTATAAGCGACCTCAAGCGAATGCTGGTTCGGTCACCCTCAGCTTAATGGATGCAAACGCACATTTTGAAGGAGTTTCGAGGGATAATCGCATTTCTTTTCTGTTTGGAGTGAGGCATAAAACCAATCGTTACGTGCTTAAAGGCTTAGATACAAAAGGTGATTACAGTCCTTCTTTTACCGATTTTCAGGGCTTTGTTGATTACCGGGTAAATGAGGAATGGGTCGTTTCTTTTTTGGGAAATATCGCAAGCAATGTTTATCGTTTACAGCCAACTGATCGCGATACGAGATTTGGCACTATCAATGAGGCTTATCGCTTAAAAGTTTATTTTGATGGGCAGGAAAAAGATAGTTTCGAAACACGATTTGGTGCACTCTCAGCAAAATTTAATCCCAGTCCAAATCTGAATATTCAATTTACAACTTCTGCCTTTAGTACCACCGAAAGTGAAACTTTTGACATTAGAGGTCAGTACTGGATCGGTCAACTTGAAACCAATTTTGCCAGTGATGACTTTGGTGATGTAATTGAATCTCAGGGCATAGGTACACATTTGAATCATGCCCGAAATTTTTTAAAAGCACAAGTTACAAGTTTTGAGCACAGTGGCCAACTTTATCACGATCAGCAGTTTTTGCAATGGGGCTTTAAATTTCAACACGAACGCATTAACGATCGGTTAAGTGAATGGGAAATGGTTGATTCGGCATATTTTTCTATCCCAAATCCACAAGGAATTCCCGGTGATCCATATCCCGAAAATTCTGACTTAGAATTATTCAAATCGACCAAAGCCAAAATTGATTTAAACACCAATAGGGTAAGTGGATTCATGCAAAACAAATGGATGTTGAATGATGAAAAAAGGTTGTCATTAACTGCAGGCTTAAGATTCAATTATTGGGATTTTAACGAACAGTTCTTATTTAGCCCAAGAATGTCAATCTCCTACAAACCGGCATGGAAAAAGGATGTGCTGCTGCGTTTTGCGACCGGATATTACTACCAACCTCCATTCTATAAAGAAATTAGAAATTTTGATGGAGAAATAAACCCCAATATCAAGGCACAGAAATCCATTCACTTTGTAGGTTCCGCGGATTGGAATTTTGTTGCATGGGAAAGACCTTTTAAGCTATCTACGGCCATTTATTACAAATATTTAGATGATTTAATCCCTTACAAAATTGACAATGTTCGAATCCGTTATCTGGCTAACAACATGGCCAAAGGTTATGCAACGGGTATCGATCTGAAAATTAATGGAGAGTTTGTAAAGGGCATCGAATCATGGGCCAGCTTGTCCTTAATGAAAACCGCTGAGGATATTAAAGATGATTTTTATTGGATTTATCTTAATGAAAATGGATTATTAATTACTCCAGGTTTTAGCAATGAAATTGCAACTGATAGCCTAAAAATTCAACCTGGTTATATCCCCCGACCTACTGATCAGCGATTTAACCTATCCTTATTCTTTCAGGATTATTTACCACGAAATCCATCTTATAAAGTTCATTTACGATTGGTTTTTGGTAGTCGTTTGCCTTTTGGCCCGCCGGATTCTGAAAAGTATAAAGATGTACTAAGGATTCCTCCTTATAAAAGAGTGGATATCGGATTTTCAAAACAACTCATTAGCGTAAAAAGTCAATTTGCCATGAATAATCCACTTCGGTATTTCAAATCACTTTGGATAACAGCAGAAGTATTTAACCTGCTGCAAATTAATAATACAATATCCTATTTGTGGGTTAAAGATGTAAATAGCCGTCAATATGCCATCCCTAATTATTTAACCCCTCGGCAGCTTAACATTAAAATTATTGCAACGTTTTAAATCTTTGGGGTGACACCCTTTACCTTAGACCAAAAGTCAATTTCTTTCTTTTTTGTAATAACCATATAGTCAGCTTAATACGAATATCCTAAAAAATAAATAACAATTATTTAACAAAAATGTTATTTTTATACAGTCTAAATAAGAATTAATATATATCTTTGTAGGGCAAAACAATTAAATAGATTTCATTTTTTTTAACAACAATGAGTACAAAAATTAACAAATTAGAATTTCCATCTTTGACTTACAGTTTTGAAGCACTCGAGCCTCATATAGATAAGTTAACTATGGAAATTCATTTTACCAAGCATCATCAAGCCTACTTTAGTAATTTATCAGCGGCCACAAAAGGAACTGATACTGAAAATTTAGATTTCGAAGAAGTATTAAAAAATATTAGTAAATATCCGGTTGCTGTTCGTAATAATGGCGGTGGACATTTTAATCACAGTTTATTTTGGACTGTTTTATCACCAAATGGTGGTGGAGAGCCTACGGGCGAATTGAAAAAAGCCATTGATAATAAGTTTGGCTCATTTAACGAATTTAAAGAATTGTTTAACAATGCTGCAAAAACACGATTTGGCAGTGGTTGGGCATGGTTAAGCGTAAGTGCAGATAAGCAATTATCTGTAAGTTCTACTCCCAATCAGGACAATCCGTTAATGGATGTTGCTGATGTAAAGGGCACTCCAATTCTAGGTTTGGATGTATGGGAACATGCATACTACCTAAATTACCAAAACAGAAGACCAGATTACGTATCTGCATTTTGGAATGTAATTAATTGGGAAGAGGTAGAAAAAAGATATTCAAAGCTTTTAGTTGGCTGATCATTTTTTCATAGGTTGTTGGTCCTTTAACCAACGGTTTTTTAATTAGGTTAATTAGGTGGGGGTCCCGGATTTATTCGGGACTCTTTTTTTTAGTGAGTCTCGATTTTTTCAAGCATTTGTGAAGTAAAAATCGAAAGACGAACTAATCCCGATAGTGAAACGTATCGGGATCAATTGTTTTCCTTCCAGAGATTTCAAAATACAAATTTGACTTTAAACGAACTAATCCCGTTAACGAAGTGTATCGGGATCAAATGTTTCCCTTCCCAAAATTTCAAAATTCAAGCATTGGAAAAGGGACGACATCCTTAAGAGGATGTCGTCCCAGTAAAATACGATCATTTGCACCGTGAGTGATCCCGACCTAAGTCGGGATTATATCAAAGGGTACGATGGTATTTCGATTCTGTCGTTTCTGTAAGTGTTAAGTAATTCGAGGACAGTTTTCAGCAAAACCAACAGGTGTTAATCCATTAATTCCTTGGTGTGGTCTATCGTGATTATAATAATAAAGATACTGTAATAATTCTTCTTTCATTTCCTCTAATGAATCAAAATTGGTTTCTTCAAACAGATCCTCTTCAATAGTGCGCCAGAACCTTTCAGCTTTTCCATTTGTTTGAGGCCTATATGGTCTAATATATCTATGTTTTATTCCCATTTCAATTAACATTCTTTCAAAGGGATGTTCCATCTTTTTTTTTGAGTTTTTGGGTCCGAACTCTGGGCCATTATCCGTAAGAAGCTCCTTGAATTTTATTTGATATTGTTGGGTTAAAATATTTAACGATCTGAGTATAGCGAACATTACCGTTAAGCTTTTGATGTCTTCAACTATCTCAGCCCATGCAATCCGGGTACAACTGTCAATTATGCACGTCAGATAGTATCTTTTTGTATCTCCGATAATTATTCCCTTATTTAGATAATGAGTATCTATATGGCCTAGTTCTCCAGCTTTTTCTTTTATTATTTTTCTTTTTTCTGCTTTCATTGGAGGTCTGAGTCTGTTTAACCCCTGTCTCTTTATTATATTATAAACCCCTGAAGGAGATGGGGTAAATTGTTTTAATTGTGGTTCTAATATACTTACAATTTCATAACGATTATTCCCTTTTAACCGCAATTCTTTTACTTTATTCTCTATAAAAGGAATAGGACGTCTGGTTTTCCATTTTGGCCCACGTTTACGGGGCAATAAATCAATCTCTGCACCACTCTGCTTGAATCTGTTATAATACTTCAAAAAGCTTCTTCGATCTGTGTCATGTGCTTTATAAAATTCTTCTGCAAATCGAAATTTTGGATGCTGCTTTTGTTTTATCAATTCATACTCATGGATCAAAAACCGATACTTCTGTATATAATTTCTTGCCAGAGTTAAATCGTTTGTATTTATTCTCATAGACAATTTTTTATTTAATGTACAATTTTGTCTACGAATTATCTAACATTTACAGTTTCGATACATCCCGAATTCGTCGAAACGCCCAATGAGCTTTTTTACCCTAAGTGATTCCGAAGGGATCTTATCGAAAGGTTCAAGTTTTCCAAGTTTTTCTGATAATTATTCTATTTAGATCACATATAAATTGGAATTTTTACGTGTTTTACGCAAATGTAAATTTACCAACATTCCCTATTTTTACCCATCTAATTTTAACCTAAATTATAATGCGTATATCTCGAATTAGTGCTCAAAAAAGCACGACCGAAGAAGATAAAATTGATTTGAGCGTTTTAGATCCTCTGATTCAAAAGTATAAAGATAAAAAAGGCAATATGATTCCTTTGTTACAAGGAACTCAGGAAACATTTGGATATATCCCAACGGATGCATTTCAGAAAATTTCTGCAGAAACAGGGCTGAACTTATCGGAAATGTATGGTGTCGCAACCTTTTATGCCCAGTTTCGCTTAAATCCTGTGGGGAAATATGTGATCAAAGTATGCCATGGAACTGCATGCCACGTGCAAAATGCCAAAGCTGTTACTGAAATGATTAAAGAAGCATTAAAGATCGGAGATGGAGAAACAACAACAGACAGACTGTTTACGCTCGAATCAGTAGCTTGTCTTGGATGTTGTTCATTGGCTCCCGTCATGATGATTAAGGATGAAACTTATGGCAAGCTTGACGGCAGTAAGGCAGTAAAGATTATTAAAAATATTAGAATTCAGGAATCACAATCCTCATCATAGGATAAAATCCATACAAATTTATTAGCATGGGAAATAAACAAGTAATTGTCGGACTGGGCAGTTGTGGAATTGCAGCTGGAGCCGGAAAAGTTTATGAGAAAATCAAGGCTTTAAGAGAAGTAGAAGGTCTTGATTTTGAATTAAAAAAAACCAGTTGTGTTGGCATGTGTTATCGCGAACCACTCGTTGAAATTATTGATGAATCTGGTTCATACCTTTATGGAGAAATCGATGAAGCCAGGGCCATTGAAATTTTAGATAAGCATATTGAACAAAATATTCCGGTTCAGGAGTATGTTGTTCATTCTGATTTATTCAAAACCATTGATAATACTTTCACCGATTCGCAGGTAAAGATCGCACTCCGAAATTGCGGGTATATGGATCCGGAAAATATTGCCGATTACGAAAATCGGGATGGTTACGCTGCGATAAAAAAAATTGCCAGCAAAGGCATCACCAGAGAAGAGGTGATTAAAACTGTACTTGATTCGGGTATTCGCGGAAGAGGTGGAGGAGGATTCCCCACCGGATTGAAATGGAGATTTGCCAACAACAATAAATCGGAAGATAAATACATTATTTGCAATGCAGATGAGGGTGATCCGGGAGCTTTCATGGATCGTTCAGTTTTAGAAGGCGACCCGCATGCTGTTCTGGAAGGAATGATCATCGGAGCTTATGCCATCGAAGCCAATGGTGGGGTTATTTATTGTCGTGCCGAATATCCTTTGGCCATCAAGCGATTGAATATCGCGATCGACCAGGCGCGCGAGAGAGGTTACCTCGGAAAAAATATTTTAGGGATCGACGGATTCAATCTTGACATCTACATCAAAGAAGGAGCCGGTGCATTTGTTTGCGGTGAAGAAACTGCACTCATCGCTTCTATTGAAGGTGAACGTGGAATGCCACGTAAACGACCTCCATTCCCAGCTGCTTCAGGATTATGGAAAAAACCTACCAATATCAATAATGTTGAAACCTTTGCAAACATTCCTTGGATTGTTCTAAATGAAGCCGAAGCTTATGCCAAATACGGAACGGATAAAAGTAAAGGAACCAAAGTTTTTGCCTTGGCAGGAAAAATTAAACGTTCGGGTTTAGTTGAAGTACCCATGGGAATGAGCATCCGCGATGTGATTTTCAAATTAGGTGGCGGAATTCAGGATGATAAAAAGTTTAAAGCTGTTCAGATGGGTGGCCCATCCGGAGGATGTATTCCTGAATATTTAGCCGATACCATCGTCGATTATGATTCGGTAAACGCCACTGGTGCCATTATGGGATCGGGTGGGATGGTTATCATGGATGAAACCACTTGTATGATTGACGTAGCTAAATTCTTTCTTGATTTTACCCAAAAAGAAAGTTGCGGAAAATGTACTTTCTGCCGAATCGGAACCAAACGTATGCTTGAAATTCTTACCCGCATCACCGAAGGAAAAGGTGAAATGGAAGACATTGAACGATTAGAGGAATTGGCTCAACAAATCAAAGATAGTTCACTTTGTGGATTGGGACAAACTGCTCCAAACCCAGTGCTTACTACACTCAAGTATTTCAGAGATGAATACGAAGCCCATATTCGCGACAAAAAATGTCCGGCCAAGGTTTGTACCAGTTTACTCACTTACGAGGTTGATGCAGACAAGTGTACCGGTTGTACGGTTTGTGCCAAAAATTGTCCAACAAATTGTATCGATGGTGAACGCAAGGAAGTTCATTTCATCAATCAGGATGGCTGTATTAAGTGCGGTACCTGTTATACAAAATGTAAATTCGATGCCATCAGGCTTTCATAATTATTGATTAAAAGAGCTTTAGAAAATGAGCGAAAAAATAAATGTAATATTAGACGGTAAAATTCTTGAGGCTATTCCAGGGGAAACCATTTTAGCACTTGCCAACAGAAACGATATAGAAATTCCAACCCTTTGTAATGATCCCCGATTAGAACCATTTACTTCATGCTATGTGTGTGTGGTTGAGGTTGAAGGGATGAAAGGCCTGCAACCTTCATGTTCTACAAAAGTAGCCGAAGGAATGAAAATAGAAACCTATAACGACAAAGTAAAAAAGGCGCGAAAAACCGCGCTCGACTTATTGTTAAGTAATCATTATGCCGATTGTTTGGGCCCATGTACCCAAGCCTGCCCGGCAGGTGTTGATGTTCAGGGTTATATTTCATTAATTGACAAAGGACAATATCATGAAGCTGTTGCCCTGATTAAAGAAACCAATCCGTTGCCAGCTATTTGTGGTCGTGTTTGTGTACGACCTTGTGAGGCTGCTTGTCGAAGAAACTTACTTGATGAAGAGTCAGCGGTAGGGATCGATTATATGAAGCGCTTTGCGGCAGATTATGATCTGGAGTCTGAAAATAAATACAAACCCGAAATCCAGCCTTCTACAGGTAAAAATATTGCGGTAATTGGTGCAGGTCCCGGTGGACTTTCAGCCGGTTTCTTCTTGCAAAAAGAAGGTCATCATGTGGATATTTTCGAGGCAGCACCTAAAGCTGGTGGATGGTTGAGATATGGAATTCCTGAGTACCGGTTACCCAATGATTTATTGCAAAAGGAAGTTGACAATATTACTGAAATGGGGGTGAATATTTATTACAATCAAAAGTTGGGTGATAATTTGAAATTCGCTGAGCTACAGAAAAAATATGATGCTGTGGTGTTGACCATCGGTTCTCAAAAGGGAACTTTAATTGGTTGTGAAGGGGATGATGCAGAAAATGTATATTCAGGGATTGAATTCTTGAAAAACATGGAAATGAGCGGAATGAAAGCTGATTTCACTGGCAAAAAAGTTGCTGTTGTTGGTGGTGGAAATACGGCCATGGACTGCTGTCGAACTGCTCGCCGTTGTGGTTCGGAAGAGGTTTATGTAATCTATCGTCGTACCGAAAAAGAAATGCCTGCAAATCCAATTGAAATTCACGAATCGAAACTCGAAGGAGTTCAATATTTGTTGTTAACCAATCCCTCAAAAGTTAATAAAGATGAGAATGGTGTTTTGAAATCATTGACTTGTTTAAAAATGGAATTAGGTGAACCTGATGCGTCTGGCAGAAGAAGACCTGTTCCTGTCGAAGGTTCTGAATTTGATTTGGAAGTTGATTATATCCTGGCAGCCATTGGACAAAAAACCGTGGTTAACTTCATGGATGAGGTGAACGAAACTGTTGAAGAAGGAGAATTGAAATTGAGCCGCTGGGGTGATATTGAGGCCGATCCTAAAACTTTACAAACAGGCATTAAAAATGTATTTGCAGCCGGAGATGGTGTTACCGGCCCTGCTACTTTAATTGAGGCAGTAGCACAGGCAAAAATTGCTTCCCGATCTTGTAATTTATACCTACAGGGCAAAGAGGTGAAACCTTTCTCTAAAGAATTTGTCAGCAAAAAAGACAATTTCAAAGCCCAGGTAAATGAGGATTATATTGGGAAATTTGAGCATCAGGAACGCGAAGAAATGCCAACCATAGCCCCCGAAAAGAGAATGAATTTTAAAGAGGTTGAATTGGGTTACGACAGTGAAGAAGTTGCTAAACACGAAGCACAAAGATGTTTGGAATGCGGATGTACCGAAGTTTTCACTTGCGATCTTAAAAAATATTCAACCGAATACGGAGTTGATCAGGTTAAATATGCCGGAGATTATAAAGCTTATGAAGTCGATTTCCGTCACCCTTATATCGAAATTGATTCCAACAAATGTATTTTATGTGCCCGCTGTATTAGGATTTGCAACGAAGTAGTGGGTGCCAATGCCCTCGGTTTGGTAAATAGAGGTTTTGATACTTATGTGGCACCAGCCATGGGCGATAAATTGCAGGATTCCAATTGCGAATCTTGTGGATTGTGTATTTCAACTTGTCCAACTGGAGCCATTACTGAAAATGTATTGTTCAAACCCGGACCTGTTAAGCTTGAGGATACCAAAACCATCTGTAATTATTGTTCGGTAGGTTGTGAAATCAATGTTCAGCATCGCAATGAATTTGTGATGAAAGTTGAAGGCAGCCAGGGCATGATCAATTCAGATGGAAACATATGTAAGTATCCAAAGTTTGGCTATCAATATTTGAATGATAAAACCAGATTGATGCAACCCATGTTAAAAGTGAATGGCAAGTTTGAAGCCATCAGTTTTGGAGAAGCCACTAAAATAATGGCAGAAAAAATGGCTGCGGTAAAAGCTGATGAAAACATCTTTTTTGCTGGTGCAAGACTGACAAATGAAGAGCAATATTTGGTTCAAAAGCTTGCACGTGCCGGCGTAAAAACCAATAATGTTTCCAGCTTCCTTTACTTAAACGAGCAAAGTGCTTATATCGATAACAGCATAGCCAATGTTCCTTTTGAGGAAATTAAGGATGCAAGCAAAATCTATTTGCTGGGTACTGAAATCAATCAGGACAATGCCGTTGTTGGTTTTATGATTCAAAATGTTCAATTTGCTAAAAAAACTCCAGTTAATTTAATAACTGTGCATCTTGATAGTACAATGAAACGTAAGGTCGATAAAACTTTTGACATTAAATCTTACTATCATTTTGTAAAGGCAGTTAACCATTATTTATTAAGCAATGGATTAGAAAATGCCCTATTTATTAAAGATCGCTGTGAAGGATTTGAAGCTTATA
The DNA here is from genome assembly GCA_963675215.1 of Bacteroidales bacterium. GTDB lineage: Bacteria > Bacteroidota > Bacteroidia > Bacteroidales. The sequence continues at coordinate 415,755 of OY775914.1, read as the reverse complement.
AAACAGCTGTTTTAAATGAAAACTATGCCGAATTGATTGAAAAATCAGGGGTATGTTGTCCGGATAAAATTGCCGAATTTGCCAAGGATTACAACAATCAGATGAATGCGGTTTTGGTATTTTCCGAGAAAGAACTTTCTGCTCATGCTTGTACGGAAGTTTTCAATTTAGCCATGATTACCGGTAAATTGGGTAAAACAGCCAGCGGACTTATTCCTTTAAAAGAGAAGAATAATGCACAAGGCATTTTTGATATGGGTGCGATTCCTGCTTATGGAGTTGGTACGCAATGTATCACCAATAAGGCTTTTATAACTAAAATGAAAACTATCTGGGGAGTTGATTCCATGGCTGATGATTTACGAAAATGTATGCTGGGTGCCATGAAAGATGGAGCCTATAAAAATCTCTTTATTTTTGGTGAAGATCCTGTTGGATGTGCCATTGATAAAGCAGAGGTAAATGCCTGGATGAAGGCTGCTGATTTTGTAGCAGTTCAGGATTACTTCATGACTGAAACAGCAGAGGCTGCCGACTTGATTTTACCAGCCACCATGCCGATTGAAATGGACGGAAGTTACTCAAACGCGCAAAAAGTTTTCCAGGAATTTGAAGCCCAGTTTGAGCCTAAATTAGCAAAACAAAGCTTTGAGCAAATCACAGATATTTTAGAATTATTGGGAGTAAAGGGAGAAAAGGAGGTCATGGATATTCGTGCCGAAGCCCTTTCTTTATTACCAACTGAAGCAAAGGATGAAGCTTATCAGTTTAAATATACCGAAACCAACAGCAATTTCAATCGTTTGTTTAATTATGGTTGCGATGCGGTGCATCTAAGGTTTGAAACTGATTTTGAGAAAGCTTTTGAATAGATTAATGAAAGGACGTTTTGATACAATCCCGATATCATCGGGATCACTCATGTCCATTTTAGCCGCACCCTGACTGCGAAGCATATCGAAGGGTGATTCGATCTAATATTTAAGAAACGCCATTCCAGAACGGAGTGGCGTTTTAGGTTTTGTCATTCTGACCTGCCAACAAGTTCGCGCCAACTGACAAGTAATCAGTAGTTTTATCCTTGAAGGAATGTCGTACCAATAAGCATCATTTCTTTACGTATATTTACGCGCAAATTTATTTTCTGGCACATGAATTGGAATCCGATTTTTAGCAAAAAAACAAAAAACAAAAGATTAAAGAAAGCTGACACTACCATAGAAGTGACTGCGTCAAAAATAATCAAATGCAGAAATTGCGAAACCGATTTTAAAGGGAATTTCTGTCCCCATTGCGGACAGACAATTAAAGAATTTGATCGTCCCTTTAGCATATTGATTTATGATTTCATGGGAACTGTATTTGCTTTTGATGCCCGTTTTTTTAAAACCATTAAGGCAGTTCTGTTTCATCCCGGCAAATTTTCATTTGAATATATGAAAGGTAAAAGGGCATCCTATATGAAGCCCTTTCAGTTTTATGTTTTTGTTAGTTTTTTATTTTTTTTGTTACTGAATATTCATACCAAAAGCATAATTCATTTTAATCAGGACACTGAGTCGATGGTGCAGGATACGATTAAGAAAGATGCTATAAACACTGATGTTGAACTCGCTGGGCCTACTAACATCCCCAATTCTGATAAGCAAATTATGGATTCAGTATCAAAAATGAATAAACTTAAACCCAGTGGTTTTATTTCTTTAGCGGAAATAGAAAAAGCAAAAACCGGAATTGAAAAAGTATTGGAGAAAGGTGGACATACAAACACTGAACAGCGAATACTAAGAAACACTATTAAAATGCTTAGTTATCCGGATGTTTTTATCTCCAAACTTTATAAATATTTTTCCTGGTCGTTTTTTATCGTCATGCCTCTATTTGCCTTTTGGTTATGGTTGTTTTTCCATAAAACGAGAAAATTTTATTCAAGCCACTTCATTTATTCATTAAATCTGCATGCAACAACCTTTCTTATTTTCACACTCATTGTTGCGGTGAAATTAATATTCCCGAATAAGACCATTTCTATTGAGAATTGGCTGTTCTGGCTTATTCCCATATATATTTGGCTTGGGATGAGAAAGTACTACGGACGATCGAAGCGACAGACTACATTTAAGTTTCTGGTGTTGACTTTTATTTATGGGTTTTCAATAACGATTATCGCATCATTCGTCTTTTTCATATCCTTATATTTTTAAGAATTTATCGTTATTGAAGCGAATTTGTTTTTTTAATCAATGCTTGCATTGAAAATATTTTTGACCCTTAAATAGATAGCTTGATACTGGCTTAAAAAGGCCAGGACTGCCAGCCTGCGGCAGGCAGGCAAGGACTCGCCAGCTGGACATAAAGAAAAATAAAATCCCAGGATGAAAGTTAAATTGAAATGAATTTAATTAAGAAGTATAGTTCTGTTATGTTGTCTTTCTGCCCACCAAAGATGTGAAAATTCCGATGATACACAAAAGCACAAAAGTAATGATGACTGTTTTAGCACTTAACATAAAGGCATCTAAATTGCCGGCATTTATTTTGGTATCTCCCAAAAAAACATGTATCGAAAGGGCTGCAACAGCCATGCTAAACATCATTCCGGTGGTGCGCATGGTAGAAACGGTAGCTGATGCAATCCCTAAGAAACGCTTTTCTACCGAACTCATTACAGAATTTGTATTGGGCGATGAAAACATCCCAAACCCAAATCCTAATATCAATAATGCGGTAATAATATAGGTATAGTGGGTGTCTTTGCTGATAAACACGAGCATTAAAAGACCTGCTGCACTTACACCCATTCCTATGGATGCTAGAATTCTTGGGTCTTTTGTATCAGACAATTTTCCTGAAAATGACGCAACAATAGCCATCACAATGGGTTGAGCAATTAAAACAAGACCGGCTTCTTTGGGCGACAATCCTTTAACGTATTGTAAATACAAGCTAAAAATAAATGTGATGGCAAAAGTGGCGGCATAATTAATGAATGCCGATAAGTTTGAAAACGCGAACAGTTTATTTTTGAAAAACAATTGCATTTCTAAAACAGGATTGGATTGTTTTAACTCGAACTTAACAAAAACAATTAGGCCTGCAATCCCCGAGATAGCCAGGATGATGGCTTCAGTTTTTGGTAAATGAGAGAAACCATACATCAATCCGGAAATGGAAATCATGTAAATTAAAGTCCCGATAAAATCAAATTTGGCCTTGCCCGGTACCACCCATTCTGCTTTTATTTTTGTGACGATTGCAATGATAATTAACAAAACAGCTCCGGTATTTATGTAGAATAATGAGCGCCATCCCCATGAACTGGTTAAAACTCCTCCTAAAACCGGGGCAATGGATAAGCCTACGTAAACTGCCATTACGTTCAATCCAATCATCTTCCCTTTTTCATGCGGCTCGAATGCAGAGATGACAATAGCCATGCTGGTGGCAAATATGCCTGCCGCAGCAATTCCCTGTAAAAATCGGCCAATGATTAACATTTCCGATGATGAGGCAATGGCACAAAATAACGTGGATATCGCAAATCCAACATTGCTGTATAAAAACATTTTTCGCCGCCCCCAACTGTCGCTGATTTTCCCAAAAGGAACTAAAAATACAGAGGTCGCCAATAAAAAAGACATGCTCACCCAACTCAAACCCACGGCAGACATTGAAAATTCTTCACCAATTTTTGGTAATGCCACATTTACTGCTGCTCCCATTAGTGGATTAAGGAAATTAGAGGCCATGGTAACTGCCAGTAATACTTGTTTATTTAAATGGGGTTTGGAATCTTTCATGTTTCACTTTTAGAAGACTTAAAAGTATGAAATATGAAAGATTATTTACAGCAGGGAAATTTTAATTTCTAAGATTTATAAAACTTGCCTTAGCAGCTTATCCTTTTTACAACCCTTTAGCTTTTGCAATTATTTTATCTCCTTCCTCTTTGGCTTTCTTTTTCAGTTGATCAGATTCGGTATTAGCTTTAGCAAGAACCTGGTCGGCTTTAAGTGCAGCTTCTTCCTCTATTCTTTTTGCTTTTTTTTCTGCCTCAACCCTCATTTTATCTGCTGCTTTTTTAGCTCCCAACTGAAGCAAAGTTGATTGAGTGCCGGCTTTATCCTCAATCTTTTTAGCTTCAAGTTCAGCCTCTGCACGTATTTTATCGGCTAATGATTTGGCAGTTTGTTTTATTCGCGTTGCTGAGCTGTCGGCAACAGCCATTAATTGGTCAGCTTTAATATTTGCCATTTGCAATAACTGGTTTGCCTGAGCTTCTGCTTTTATGATCGCCTCTGATTTTACCACATCAACTTTTGCATTGATTTGATCTTTAACATTCGACACTGCGTTTTGAACTGATTTCCCTAAGTCAAGCGTAATTTTAGGATTGGTAATGGTTCCGGTAATGGCGGCATTTACCTCAATAAAATCTCCCATCTTAAAATCTAATCCTGTACTTTCTGCCTTCGCAAGAAGATTATTAAGTGCCTGATTTGCACCTCTAAAATCGGTTCGGGGCATGGCAAATTTCAGGTTGTAATTCATGGTTTGGTCTAAGGCATGAAAACCACTGATGGTTGTGTTTGTATTTTTAATTTTGGTAACAAAAGGTTTAATTTCTACCCCTCCATCCTTAACCACAAAATGCATCATCAAATCCTTCAAATTAAAAGATTTGTATTCGTCAGCATTTAGCATGCTTCCAAGTTGCGTAAAGATTGCTGCATTTGTAATTTGAACACTTTTACTGTTAATTAAACCCTTGGCATTTATTGAGCTTAGGTTCGGCATCATATCCTTTTTTAACAAAGAGGAGTAGTTATCGATTGAAGCTGAAAACTTTCCTAAACAACTTGCTGCAATCGGAGCCAGCAGTTTAAAGGTTTTGAATTGACTAAAGGTTTTTGCAAAATCGATCTCGTTAATTCCAAGACTAAAGTTGACGCTTGGGTTTTCCATGTCTTTGGTTTCATAATATCCATTCATTGAAATACTCCCATCCAGCATCTGCATTAACAAATCCTTCATTTCAATTTTAGAATCTTTAATCGCAATATTTCCTTTTAGGTCGGTAATTTCAAGCTTATCATAAAACAGCTTATCGATTTTAGATAACAGCACGAATTCAACATTTTCAGGCACTTTAAAAACACTTAAGGAAGTCGTGTCCTTAATTTCAGACCCTGCCTTGCTTTGCATTAATTCATTCAAATCAATCAAACTTGAATTGAGATTAAAATGCCCTTTCAAATTCTCATTTTTTAATAGGTATGCTAAATAATTTTCGATCTTCCCATTTAATTGAAAATTACTTTTACCCATTCGCGCATCAAAAGATTTCAAATCCAGATACTGAGGCTTAAACTCCAAGTTCGCTTTGTCAATCATTATCTCTGATGCAAGCGCTTTGCTTTTGTATGAAAAATGATCAATATTTATTTCTCCCTTGGTATTAAACTCATCATACTTCCCCTTTTCGATGGCAGAATATTTTCCTTTAAACGCTATTGATGAATTGATTAAACCGCTTGCTTCAGTGTCTTTTAAAGGAATCACATCTTTTAGTTTACTCAAATCAAGCCTACCTTTGAACATTCCGGTTAAATCAGGGTCGCTAACAGGATGATGCACCAATAAGCGGGCATCGATCGGATTCCCGGCAAAATTGAGATGGAGCTTTTCCAAATCAATAATTGTATGGTCACTTACTCCATCCGGATTGCTCACTTTTAAAGACATCACGACCTCGTTCACAGATTTCGGTAAATCAGGATATTTGAACATGCCATCTTCAATATCTAATTTAATTTTATAGCCCGGCATTTGATTTTCGTTGTAAATACCCTTAATACCAGCTTCAATCGCCATTTTACCATCGGCTTCCAAATCTTTGAAATTATTGTTATAAACTGCCGGAATCATGGATAAGAAATTTTTAAAATCATTTTGCTTGGCAGTAATGGCTAAATCCAAAATGATGTCATCAGCCGGCATTTCTATTGTTCCGTTAAGAAGTAAACCCAAATTGTTCAGTAATATTTCATTTTGATGGAAGGTATAGATTGAGTTGGCCAGATCGGTTTCTATGCCTCCAGCTGCTTTCAAATTGGCATTGCTGATATAATTGATACCTCCATAATTTAAACTGAAAGCATCGGATAAGAGTTGTGCCTGAAGCTTAGTTACCTCAGCCACCATGTCTCCCGATAGTGTACCCTGGATGTTTTTTGCTTCGGTATATAAATTCATTTCAATATCATCATACACAAATTCACCATCAATAATTTTGATTTTCCTCAGGTTTAGTTTGTAAGTGGATGGGGGTTCATTGTTGGTCGTTATGCTGGCCGATTCTTTTGCAATATCCCAATTTACCTGCCCATCTTTCAACACCTTTGTTTTAATGATTGGATGATTAAGTATGATGGCATTTATTTCGAGTTGATTACTACCTAAACTAAAAAGGCCAATTCTCAATTCCAGTTTATTAAAGCGTAGCAAAGTATCATGCGAAAAGTCTTCTAATCCGGTAATGCAAAAATCGTGCATGATAAAATTAGCGTACGGAAATGCAGTAAATAAATTAAGATTAAAATCGCCAAATTCAATTTTTGCATTTATATTTTTGTTGATTTCGGTTTTAGCCATTTTAATAAGTTTTCCCTTAAAAATAACAGGGGTAACAGCCATTATGACGATTAAAATGAGTAGCGTGATTGCCATCCATTTAAAAAATTTCTTCAGAAATTTCATGGGTAAAAAGTTTTGATTAAAGACTAAAATTAAGGAATTTTGAAGTCTATGTGGGGAAAAATTAATTGCCTAAGGTCTGTGAGATGAATTCTGAAATTTTTCCAGGCCTGCAAACCCAAACATTTGATATCGTCATTCCTGCGAATGCAGAAATCTCTTTGAACCAAAGATTTTGGTTGAAGCAAAGCGGAATACTGCAATGACATTTTTTCAAATCTTTTTCCTAAATTCGAGCAAATATTTGAATTGACTAATCATGAAAAGACTTCTTTCCCTTTTATCAGTTATTTTATTTTCAGTATCCCTTTTTGCGCAAAACGATGCCCAAATTATAAAACAAATTTTTGATAAAGCGCTCACTTCCGAAATTGCTTACAAACAACTTAAGTGGTTATGCGAACATACCGAAGGTCGGATTAGTGGTTCTCCCGAAGCTGCAGCGGCTGTGGAGTATACTTATCAGGAAATGTTGAAGATGAATTTAGATAAAGTTTACCTGCAAGAGTTAATGGTTAAAAATTGGAAGCGGGGTGAACCCGAACAAGCTTATATCCTATCTCCAATGATGGGACGATTTGAGGTTCCGGTTTCTGCACTGGGTTTAAGTGTGAGTACCGGAAAAGAAGGCTTGAGTGGAGAAGTGATTGAAGTTTACGATTTTGAAGAACTTAAGAAACTAGGCAAAGAAAAAATTGAAGGTAAAATAGTCTTCTTTAATAAGCCCATGGATCCAACCCTCATTAACACCTTTAGCGCATATGGTGGAGCAGCCGGATTAAGAACCGGTGGTGCTGTAGAAGCTGCTAAATATGGAGCGATAGGAGTGGTAGTGAGATCACTAACTTTAGCAAAGGATGATTTTCCGCATACAGGAGTTATGCGATACGAAGAGGATGTTCAGCAAATTCCTGCGGTGATGATCAGTACCAATGGTGCGGATTTATTAAGCCAAAGAATCCAGCAAGAACAAGCAGTTAATTTTTATTTCAGAACCACTTGTCAAACCTATCCGGATGTAGTTTCTCACAATGTAATTGGTGAAATTAAAGGCATAAAATATCCTGAAAAGATAATTACCATCGGCGGCCACTTGGATGCATGGGATAACGGTCAGGGAGCGCATGATGATGGCGGAGGTTGTGTACAATCGATTGAGATTATTCGATTGTTAAAAGAAATGAATTACCGACCCAATTATACCATTCGGGTGGTGATGTTTATGGATGAGGAAATCGCGCAACGAGGTGGATTGAAGTATGCCGAGATGGCGAATAAAAATAAAGAAGAGCATGTAATGGCCATTGAATTTGACCGAGGCGTTTTGGTGCCGCGAGCGGTGGCAATTTCTAATTTCAATCCAGAAAACAGCAAACATCAGAAACTAATATCATTGTTTAAAACATATAAAATTGATGTAATTAGAGGTGGAGGAGGAGTGGATATTGGACCGCTACGAAATTATTATCCCAACATTATTTTTGGGACTTTAATACCTGATGATCAACGTTATTTTGATTTCCACCATTCGGGTAACGATAGTTTCGATCAGGTAAATATTCGTGAATTACAAATGGGTGCAGCCGCCATGGCTTCCTATATTTATATGATTGATAAATACGGGTGCGAATAACCAGGTTTAATCGACGACGGTATTTTATCGGATAATTAATTTACGGGTGGTTTTATGTGTCTTGCTTTGTAAAAAGATGAAATATATTCCTGATGGATAGTTAGAAATATCCAATTTAATTGTGTGAATGACATCTGTTTTATGAATCATAATACTTCCTGTTAAATCAACAATTTTTAAATCATAATATTGGTTATTATCTGGCAGTTTAACTTGAACCATATGATTTGCCGGATTCGGATAAATCTTTAAACCTTCATCCAATAATTTATAAATAGCAGTTGATATAGACAGGAAAATATCAACAGTTTGAGCTTCTCCATTTACGATCAGGGTATCTGATTTAGGATCATAATTCTCTGTTAATACAGTAAAAGGATAGTTTCCGTTAATTAAATTTATGCTTGCATAGCCTTCCTCATTTGTAATTAAAACTTGATTATTTATTTCAATATTCGCTCCTGAAATGGGATTATTTCCATCACTAATCCTAAAGGTGATTACATAGGCAGGTTCGGGAATTTCTGTCATATTAATTGTCAAATTCCTGTCTGATCCATTGACCAAAAGGGTATCAGCCACATCATAAAAACCAATCGCGGAAACCGCATATGCATAGGTCCCATTTTCGAGATCAAGGCTTGCTCTTCCATTGCTATCACTTATTAAATGCTGATTATTGATCAGGATGTTAGCTCCTGAAATGGGGTTGCTTCCATCGGTTACATAAAAAGACAATGTGAAAATTGGGGGGGCAGAAACCGTCACAAAATAGCTAACGGTATCCCAGCTTTTGATCTCATTTTCAATATAGAGTTTAACATTATAAGTGCCTGGAGAATTATAAGTATGAATGGGATTTTCAGCGTTTGATTTATTTGAATCTCCAAAATCCCAAATCCAGGATTTTGAATCAGAACTTGTATTGGTGAAGGAAACTTCTAAGTAGTTTTCCACGAAAGTTAAAGAAGCTTCAGGTTTATGTTGGAAGTAAAAGAAATTGATTGCCTTGTTTACGATGGTATCCCAATAAGGATTGCCGCCAATGCCGTTTGTCCAATTGCCATTAAAAACCCCGTAAAATTCATGACCTTCACCACTCACAAAATAAGTTTCTTTATCGGCAAAACTTAAAGCATCCAATTTTTTATTCACTTCAAAACTTCCGTATGTAGCCGGAAAAATGGGGAAATTAAAGGGATAACCAATTCCGAATGGAACTGTGGCATCAGCAGTTCCATGAACCAATAAAACCGGACATGTATCATTTGCAGTGATTAAATCAGGATGTTTGATGGCACCCCAAAGACTTATAATTGCATCCGGTTTGCCATTTTGATCCAGGTTTTCACCAATATCAAAGGCTCCTAAATCGGGAGCTGTAATTTGGGTATAAGGAGGAAAAAAATCAAGTGGATCATTAAACTGATAGCTTCCAGCTTCGATCGGTTTCTCTGAAGCTTCATTCATATAAACATCTTGCAAAGCGATAAAAGCCCCTGCACTGCTTCCCGCCATATAAATTCGTGTGGGGTCGATTCCATAAATTGAGGCATTGGCACGAAGAAAACGAACAGCGGCTCTTCCATCCTGCAATCCACGATAAACAGCACGAGTAGTACTAGCGTCATCTAAAATATTCATTCCAAGGCGGTATTCAATGGTAGCGGTAACATAGCCTCGTAAAGCAAAAGTATCGCAAAAAGCTTTCATGTCATCATGGTTTTTGTTACCTAATAAAAAGGCACCACCATGAACAAAAATGATAGCAGGCCTGTTGGTTGAGGTATCTCCAACAGGCTGGTGAATATCCATTTTCAAATCAATATTAGTGGTACTACTTTCATTGTTATAGGAGAGGAAAAGACCAGCATTTAGCTGAGGTGCATTTGCATAAACAACGTTTTCAATGACCGATACATTTTGAAAAATTTTGTTGGTGAATCGAAAAGGTTGGGCAAATAATGATGAGATGCTAAGAAATGCAATCAGACCAAATAATGATTTGTTCATTAATCGATTAAAATATCCCATGGATAAAGGAAATCATTTCAAAGTTAAATTTAAGGAATCTTTTGTTGATTCTCAAAATTCTTTAATGAAAATGGGGTGTCACCCCTTGATATTTAAATGATCGATTTTATCACTCAATCCTCAATGAATCAACTGGATTTGATTTAGCCACTTTAATGGTATGGTAAGTCACAGTAAGCAAGGTTATTGCAAGTAATAAAACAGCTGCTGATATAAAAGTTGTCGCATTTAAGCTGGTTCGATATTCATAATTTTCCAAAAAGTCTTGCATAAAATAATAAGCTACCGGAAAGGAAATTAAAATTGAAATCCCTATCAAAATCAGGTAATCTTTAAAAATTAGTTGAACTACTGTTTGGGCTTGGGCACCTAAAACTTTTCGAATGGAGATTTCTTTGGTTCGCTGCTCTACGGTGTAGGAAGCCAATCCAAATACCCCCAAAGAGGCGATGATAATTACGATGATTGAAAACATGGTAAACAACACACCCCGTTTTTCGTCCGGCTTAATTTGTTCAAATAAATTATCTTCCAAATAACTATATTCAAAAGGTTGTAAAGGATAAGTTTTCTTCCAGGCCAATTCCAGGTTTTCAATGGTTTTTTGATTATGACCTTCATTTAATTTAATATATACGATGGGATTGTTATCTTGTAAATAAAGCATAAATGATTCAACCGGATTGTATAATCCTGTTTGCTGGTAATCTTTCATCAGGCCTATGACTCTTGCCGTTTGATCTTCTCCAAACATTATTTTCTTACCCAAGGGTTCGTCCCAGCCGAATCGTTTGGCCATGGTTTGATTAACTAAAACCGCGAGGGTATCCGTTTTAAATTCTTTTGAAAAACTTCGGCCTTCAATCATTTCAATGCCTGCAGTTTGGATGAATTCGTAATCGCATCCGGCTAAATTAACTCCTTTTTCTTGCATGCCTTCAGAGGTTTCAACCGACAACAAGACTTTACCCGATCCTTCACCCAAAGGATTATTTGTACTCCCGACGCTCTTAACACCGGATACTGCTAGAAGTTCATTCCTTAAAACCGGAAGCTTTTCAACCATTTCGCGTGTACTTAATACCAATCTTAAAGTTTCTTCCTTGTCAAAGCCCATGTCTTTTTTCTTCAGATAGGCTAGTTGTTCATAAACAACCATCGTGCTAATAATCATACTTAGCGAAATGGCGAATTGTACCACAACCAAAGCTTTTCGGAGTATTCCGTGACCACTGCCTTTTGTTTGTTTGCCTTTGAGTGCATTAATGGGTTTGAAACGTGATAAGAAAAAGGCCGGATAAATGCCACTAAGGATGCCCAGAGTAACAATAACAGATATTATAGAAAACAAGAAAGAAGACTTGGTAAAGAATGAAAAATCGAGTGATTTACCCGATATGAGGTTGAAGTTGGGAAGCAAGATAAAACAAAGGCCAATACTGATGATTAAAGAAAAAATGGTGAGTACAACAGATTCCGTAAGAAATTGCCTGATTAGCATACCTTGGTGTGCGCCGGCAACTTTGCGAATTCCAACTTCTCGAGATCGCTTTACCGATCGGGCAGTGGTTAAGTTCATATAATTGATGCCGGCAATAATGAGCATAAAAACTGCAATGATAAAAAAGATTCTTACAAAGCGAATGTCGCCACTAGCTTCAGACTCACCTTCACTTAATGGATAAAGATGAATTTCACTGATAGGTTGAATGACATAATCGATATGAACACCAATGTTTTCAAAAATAGGAGCCATAAATTTGGGGTACATTTCCTCCAGCTTTTTATCGAAAGCAGCTAAGTCTGTACCTTCTTTAAGCTTAATATAGGTTGGTAAACCAAAGCTACCCCAACTTTGTCTTCTCGATTCAATGGTGTTCCACGACATTAAAGCCGAAAATCGACGATGTGAATTTTTGGGTACATCTTTTATAATTCCCGTAACTTTCAATGATCTGTTTTCATTGGTGATTATTTTTCCCATGGGATCTTCATCTCCAAAAAGTTTTTCGGCAAAGGTTTTTGTTAATACGATTGAATTTGGCTCATCTAATGATGTTTCAGGATTTCCTGCGATCATAGGAAAAGTGAATACTTCAAAAACCAAGGAGTCAACAAAATTTACTTCATTGTCGTAAAATTGCTTATCGCCATATTCAAACAAACTTTTTCCAATGCCTTGAAAGCGTATGGCATATTCAACTTCAGGGTAATCTTGCTTTACTTGCGTTGCAAAAGGAATTTGTGCAACATTCCAAATAAAGTCGTCATCAGTTTCGGTGATATGTGAAGATACCCGAAAGAGTTGATCATGGTCCTCATGATATTTATCGTAACTGAGCTCATCAAAAACATAAATTAAGAGGAAGAGTGTACTGCTAATTCCGATAGTTAATCCAAGGATATTAATTAAGCTGTATCCTAGATCTTTGGTTATGTTTCGGATTGCAAATTTAATTTGGTTGAATATCATTTGATTGGGATTTGGGTTTTGTTAGTATTGGTCATCAATAAAGACGTTTATAAATCAAAAAAGTTGGAATCCTGTTCTCTGAAAATCCATGTCCTTATTAATAAGGAAACTACAAATCTAAATGAATGTTACACAAAATTAAGTTAACATTAAGTTAACGTTCGTTAATTTGAGTTAAAGTTTAAGGGAATAAAACGGGAAATATAAAGAGATATTATCCAAAATTTGGTACAGATGGGTGTGTTGTAAAATACGGAGATGAGTACCATTTTGCCAAAGCGCTAGCAAAAAACGGTAATAATTATTGCATGGTTTGAGATGATAGTTACTTTTTCATTGTAACCCGGTCATTCTTAGTCATGAAAGCCAGAAAGCTTTCAGTCCCCTTTTCTTTGATCATTTCTAATCCTTTTCTGCGATTGGTTTTAGTAAGAAACTGTCCCAATTTAATCAGGAATGGATTATAAGTTTTACAATCTTTTACCGATTCAAAATGAGTGCAGTCAGCACAAGTATTATATTCATTTTCCAAGCAACAAGGCCTGACTTTACAGGCTTTATAACCGATTGCACATTTTGGGCTATCGCCTTTGCATCCTTCGCATTTACCTTTTTTGAATGTTGGGCATGCACCACAATAAAATCCACAATAGGAAATCAATTTCAAATTATTTTGATCTACCGCATTCATTTTTTTGTTTTTCTGAATTTGAGCCTGTATTCCTTGGTCATTTTTTCTGTGGCATATTGAATGATGGTGCGTCCGCAGCTATCTTTCCATTTGAGTAAAAAACTTTCTGTTAAAGTCGGCTCTTTCTTCCACATTTCTCTTAATAACCACCCCAGGCCTTGTTGTACTTTTTTGGCTTCATCCATCATTAACGGATCAATCAATTTGAATATTCTTTCAAATGAAATATCTGTTTTGAGAAGTTCAACCAGGGTAACCGGAATTGAACGTCTTCTCCAAATAGATTTTGATTGAACCCAGGATTCAAATGCTTCAATTTCCAATATATTACTAAGAAAAAAATACGATAATCCCTTTCCTGAAAGCACATCGGTATGTCCCCAGTTCAAGATTCCATTTTCTAACCACAAACCGAACCGATCAAAGGTTTCCTTAGTAAATTTATCGCTTTGCGAATAAGCAAATGAAATGGCAAAGCTTGCTTCTTCGTATTTTCCGCTGGCAATCAGCCTATCGCCCAAATCTAAATAATCATCAAATGATAAATCATTTCTCCATTCCTCCAACCATTTATCTAGTTGGGTTTCGAAAATGACCTGGCCCAGGCCGTAGGCATCATATCCTTCAGTAAAATAGCGCGAATATTTTAGCACATTTGCCTGATTGGCATTTTCTTCGCAAAACTTCCTGATTGTGTTAAACTTCTTGTCGGTTTTATTCATGATGACTGATTTTATTTGCAATATTATTTAAAATTGATGGATGAAAATTGTAAAAAATGGTCTTTTATGTGCGATCTCTAAAAAAAACTTTTGGATTGAGACCAGTGATGTTTTTAAAGTCATGGATAAAATGTGATTGATCGTAATATCCATGATCATAAGCCAAATGACTTAAATTTAAATTTGGATATTTCTTTTTTGTTTGTAGCATATCCTGAAACCTGATGATATTTGAGAATTTCTTCGGATTTAACCCAACTTGTTTTGAGAAAATCCTTTCAAACTGTTTGATGCCTAAGCATGCTTTCTGGGCTAAGTGCTGTATTTTTATTTGCCCTTTGGTATGTTCAATTAATTTTATCGCATACTCAATTCGTTCAAAATCATTATTTAAAATCAATTTTTTAATTAAAAAAGTTTCAAGAAACACAATTCTCTCCTCCATTGTTTCAGCTTCCAGTAATTGTTCTTCAAGTTCTGCAGCTTCTGATTTTAGTAAAGTTTCCAACGAAATATTTTCGTTTAATAATTCACTCATCGGGAAATTGAAAAAAGCCTTTAATCCGTGCGGTTTAAATACTATAAAGATCATTGCTGTATTTCCTGCCAATGACAAATCGTAAAAACTACTTTGTTGCCCACAAATCAATAACCGGGGTTCGATGTAAGCTTCAGAATTTTTTGGTTGGAATTTTGAAGGTGAACCATAATGAAAAAGCAAGCTTGCATTTCCATGAGGAAAAACTCGTTGAACAGGCAGGTAATCTATAGAATTACATGTTTCAACAACATAATAGTTCTTGATGAATTTTTTAAGAATACCTGTGGGTTCAATCAAATCAAACATTTAATATGAATTGATTCAGCAATAATTAGAAGGCCTTGTTATGGCTTCAATTAAAAAATAATGGTTCTGTTCGAGACATTTTATGTCAATACTTTTACAAACCAGCAAATAATGTAAGTAAGCAAGCCAACCCCAAAGAATAAAATACCAATTAAGAAGGCTAATCTAACTGTAGTTTCTTTTACTCCAATTTTGTTCCCAAGCCATCCTGATACACCTAAAATCATAATTTTACTTTTTTTTAGTTAACTCAAAAGTAGGGAAGATTTACCCAAGATCAAATTTATCTTATAGGTTTTGGATTAGAATCTATGTTTGAATGGGGTATCTTTTAAATTCAGCCTCACGGTCAAATAAATAACGATAAGTGATGTAATGCTTGGCCGGCATACTCCCCACCGATACAAACAGTTTCCTCATTTTCGGATTAAAATCGCCTACCCACGATAATTCAGCTTCGGTATAATGAGGCTTCTTCTTGAAAACATTCATTACATTAATTATAAAACCAGATTCTATTCCCCGATTCTGATATTCAGGGATGACACCCATCAACACCGTTCTCACTCTTGTAATCGCTTTTCTTTTTACCAGGTAAATGAATTTGAGTTTATTCCAAAGATTGAGTTTCCCGTTTAAATGTTTCAAAACCTGATTGATGTCTGGATACATCAAAAGAATAGCTATTGGTCTATCATCTTTATAAGCTATCCAAATAAATTCTTCATCGATAAAAACTTTAGCTTTTTTCAAAGTGTTTCTAATGTACTCAGCAGTAAGAGGTTCAAAATTATCCTTGAACGAATTCCAGGCGGCATTAAATGCCTCGGCAAAATCAACGGTAAATTTTTCTTGATCCTTCCAGGTAAAGTGCCTGAATTCATAACCCGGCTTACTGGTAATCCATTTTGAGATTTTCAGGAACCGTTCTGATAAAGGTTTCTTTACATCAAAATGAAACCCTTCTTGTTTAAAATAAGTTTGAAACCCGTAGTTCTCAAATAATTTTTGATAGTATTTATGGTTGTAGGCAACCTCGTATGAAGGATGTGTGAACCCGTCAACTAATAAACCCCAGTAACTGTCTCTTTCTCCCCAGTTTATGGGGCCATCCATAGCTACAACTTTTTCTTTTTTCAACCATGCCTTTGCCGTATCAAACAACAAATCTGCAGCTTCCTGATTATTGATGCACTCGAAAAAGCCAATGCCACCGGTAGGTTGATCTTCAACATCTGAAGTTTTATAATCGATAAAGGCTGCAATGCGACCAATTAATTTGCCGACATCATCCTTCAAAATCCATCGCTCACAAATTCCATGTGAGTAATAAACATTTCTTTTGGGGTCGAAAATGCCATCCATTTCATCATCCAAAGGACAAACCCAGGTTGGGTCATCTTTATAAATGATTTTGGCAACTTCGATAAATTGTTTTTTCTCTTTTTTATCAAGAACTATAGAAACATACATATTTCAAAGCATAAGTTTTGCTAATTATTAAAAGTAGGTGGATTTAAATAAATTAGCCTACAACAGATAGTTTTTTATAGACAATAAATTTAAGATTAATTTTTTAGGAGAAGAAAAATTATCGGGATTTTGAGTCGAAGTAGCAAAAAGAAAAACTTTCCAACGCTACTTTGTGAGATTGTCTTGACAGGAGTTCGTATTTTCCTTTCAATATTTATTGCTTGCTTGGATTGTAATGCTTGTTCAATAATTCTATGAGTACGGGTTTTTTAATTGGTTTTGAAATATAATCATTGCACCCGGCTTCAATGGCTTTTTCTCTTGAGCCAGCTGAGCCATATGCTGTTTGTGCGATAATAATTACTTCATTATTAAATTGCCGAATTTGTTTGGCTGCGTCATAACCACTCAGTTTTGGCATCTTAATATCCATAAAAATCAAGTCAATATCAGGATTATTACGACAAATTTCAACAGCCTCGCTACCTGTTTTCGCTATTAAAAATTCTTTACTAATTACACCAAGTGCTTTCCTAATTAAGATTTCTGAAGCATTATCATCTTCTGCGATTAATATTTTTGCACCTATTTTAAGTTTCTCGTCTGGGTGATTTGAACAAACATTTTCAGCGATTGGTTTTTTTTCCAATTTAGCAATGTATGGAAGTGTGTAGTTAAATTTAGATCCTTTTCCTTCCTCGCTTTCAACCCAAATTTTGCCACCCATCATTTCTACGTAGGCTTTTGATATGGCCAATCCCAGTCCCGCACCCTCATAATTTCGAGCATGAGATTCACTACCTTGAATAAATCTTTCAAAGACAATGTCCAATTGTTCTTTTTTAATACCTGTTCCTGTATCTTTCACAAAGAATTCAAGGTAATTGTCTTTTCTTTCGTATCCGATTTCGATAGTACCGTTGCTGGTAAACTTGATTGCATTTTTAACCAAATTGGTAAGGATGGCATAATTTTTTTCCCGATCTGTTTGAATGATAGCTTCTTGAGAAGGTAAGGTAGTTTTTAATAGCAGTTTTATTCCTTTTTTTTCAACTTCCGGTTTAAAAAATGAATAGATGTATTCGATTTGTTCATTGATATTTGCCCATGAGTTTAAAATCTCCATCTGACCCGATTCTACTTTGGATATATTGATGATGTCGTTAATGATGTTGAGCATGCGTTCACCGCTTTTTTCAATAACACCAATATACTTTTGTTGTTCTTCCCCAGAAAGTAAAGGTTCTTTTAGTAAATCGGCAAAACCAAGGATCCCATTCATAGGTGTTCGGATTTCATGGCTCATATTTGCCAGAAAAGCAGACTTTAATCGGTCACTTTCTTCAGCCTTTTCTTTAGCCTTAACCAGTTCCATCTCAGCAAGCTTGCGTTCTGTTATGTCTTGCGAGAAACCAATTACCTTGATTGGGTTTCCTTCAGCGTCAAATTCAATCCTTGCCTTTTCAACAATCCATTTAACCTTTCCATTTACAATAATCCTGTGCTCTATATCTAATGACTTATTTTTATCTCTTGAAGCCCAGTTTTTTTCAACATCTTTCTTGTCGTCAGGGTGGATACAGTTAATGAATAAATCATAGTTCATTTCCGTACCAATGGGGATTCCGAAAATATGATAGTTTTCATCGGTCCAAACCAACTTATTTTTTCGAATATCAAGCTCCCAGGTCCCAATTTTTCCCATTTCCTGAGAGGTGGAAAGATAGTACTGATTTTTAAGTAATTTAATTTCTGCTATTTTTCGTTCCGAAATATCACGGGCCGAAGTATGCATATAATACACACCGTCAATACTAATGCGTTTGTTATTAAATTCTGAAATGACTTTTTCTTCGTTTTTTTTCCTGATGATTGACTCAGTTACAATATCATTGCCACTCATTATTTCCTTATGAAATTCCAAATAAGCATGCAAATCTTGTGTTTCATGCAAGTCAGGGATTTTCATTTGCAATAATTCCTGCTCCGAATAACCTGTTAACTCAACGGCTGCCTGATTAACCATGATAAATTTTGAATCGGAATCAGAAATAAAAATGGCATCTCGCGAACCTTCGAAAATGGCCTTTTGCCAAGCATATAAGTTAACAATTTTATCTTCGGCTTGTTTTCGGTTGGTAATATCAAAGGCCGATACAATCCCCGCCTGTTCGCCCATCCAATTAATTTCTTCATAGGTAAACTCCATCCATCGCTCCGTTGCGTCTTTACATACTATTTTTACTTCAAAGGTATTCGGTGCTTTCTTTTTTCTTTTGATAACGAGATCGAGATTGCGAACCTTTTTTTTGTAATCAATGTGCACGAAGTCTAAAAAGTTCATTCGGATCAATTCATCAAAGGAATATCCAGTATATTTTTCAGCAGCTGTATTGGCGTAAACTATTTTACCTTTGCTAAAAATAAAAATACCAGCTGTTGTTGTATCAGCAAGGGTTCGTAAACGAAGTTCGCTTTCTTTGAGTGCTCTTTGTGCCTTTTTTCTCTGATCGATTTCCTGAGCACGTGAAAGAACTCCACCTAAATGATTAATTACGGCCTTTAATTCGTGAATAAATGCATCTTCAAAAGATTTTTTTCTCCCTAAAATAAGCTTACCATAATTATTTAATCGAAAGCAGTAATAAGAAAGCCCTTGATAAACAAGTATCTTACAACCAATCTCATCATGATATTTGAGAGGAGTAAATTTTGCTTTTACCTTAGCCCAATCTTCTGATTTGCCTGCAACAAATGGGATTAGAATTATTTCCTCCTGCCCCTTTTCGGTGTTTTTGAAAACGCCCGCCAAAAAGCAATTGAGTTTTTTAAGATATAGAGGAATGCTTTTTTTAAGTATTAATTGCTCATCAATTTCGTTACCTGTGCTAAAAACAAGCTCCAAAAATATTTCCGTTTGAATATTCTTTTCTACCATATACAAAGCGCAATAGCCTTATTATATATTTCCAAAAATGACTCTCCGGAATTTGCGATTTCACCAATGCTTAAAACTCCGTTAACGATGCAATCTCCTCCAACTAACTCCAACTCCTGATTAAAAGCGTCTTCCATAAACAGCACTCTTGATATGCAATCGATGCAAAATACCGATTTTACATCCTTTTTGTTCTCAAGTTTTGAAAATGAAATTTCTCTTGCTTTTTTTGCTCCGGCTAAAAGCGAGTCTATATTGCCATGAAGTATATTTACATATTCTCCTTCATTAACAATGTCAACCAAATGAAGAGTGTTGTTGGAAACCATGAAAGGATCTCTCACAACCATTTCAGCATCCATTTTTGCAATTCCTAATGGATATGATTTTGCGATATGAAAAAAGTTATCATTCGTAAACCTTGTTTTGGAATGTAATTCAACAATTTCTTTATAAACTTCAAATGCCGGCTTCCAATTGATGCTTTCTAATTTATTTCTGTCCGCCTCAGTAACTTTCAAGGGTTCAGAAATAGGTTCCCATCCATGGGCAACGCCCAGTGCAATTTTTTTATTTGCCCAACCTATCACTGCAGCATTGCTATGAATCCCATTATTATCGATAATGTTTGGGAAAGGCTTAAAACTTAATGAACCAGTACCTCCGCCAATATAAGTTGGATTGATACCAAAAAAGTTAAATAAAGATTCGATAAACAATTCTTTGTTTTGGCTCAGCGCATCCACATAAACAAATAAAGCGCTTGGTGAATCAAATGAATCTTTTTGCACGGATGCAAGTTCATTTATAAATGTCTCCGGATCACTGGTTAAATCAAATACTTGCGTTTTTAATTCAAATGATAATGGCAATAGTAATACACCACTAATTTTGCGTTGTCCTAAAAAAATAATCTCAGGGAATATCCCTCCAATAATAGGCTTTTTGTGTTTTTTTAATAAAGATGAAAGGACTTTTTCTGAGTAATGGTCTTTATCTGCCATTAAAAAAAGAACAGCTTTAGTTTTTACATCTAAGGCCAGTTCTTCTAAACGTTCGACTAATAAATCTAGATTATTAGGCTCCAAATAAATCGCATTCATTACCAAGCAATTAGTTTAGCCTTTCTTATACTCTCTTATTTATTAATAGTTACACGCTATTTAAAAAAGTAATATATTTTGATGGTTTATTGATTTTGAGGACTATTTTCTTACTCAAAAAGAGGTTTTTACCTAACTAGCTTTTCGTGTGCTGGTTCGACGGCGTTGTTGTTGATTGTTGTTTTTGTTTGTCGACCATGATTGTCTGTTACCTCTGCTCTTTCCTGCAGAATTAGAAGACCGGGATTGGGTTCTGGGCTTTTGCTGGCTTCCGGGTCTTGGACTGGGTTTGTCAGTTCCATCATCCGGAAAAGGATGATCCTTAACAATAGGAATACTTTGCCCAATCAGTTTTTGAATGTCTTTTAAGTAAGCTTTTTCTTCTGTATCACAGAAAGAAATAGCAATGCCACTGGCGCCTGCCCGACCGGTGCGGCCGATACGGTGTACATAAGTTTCTGGGATATTAGGCAGATCAAAATTAATCACATGCGACATGTCATCAATATCAATTCCTCTGGCTGCAATATCTGTGGCTACAAGTACTTTGGTTTTTCCTGCTTTGAAATTACTTAATGCCAATTGTCGGGCACTCTGCGATTTATTTCCATGAATGGCCTCAGCCTTTACGTCTGCTTTGTCCAGAACCTTCACAATTTTATTAGCTCCATGCTTGGTTCTTGAAAAAACAAGAACGGATTCAATAGCTTCGGTTTGAAGCAGATGAACTAATAACTGAGGCTTTCCTTTTTTGCCAGTAAAATAAATTGCTTGTCTAACTTTTTCTGCAGTAGTCTGCTCAGGTTGAACACTTACTTTTGCAGGATGCCCTAAAATTTTTCCTGATAAAGCTACAATATCGGCTGGCATGGTTGCCGAAAAGAATAATGATTGTCGTTTAATCGGAAGTCTGGCAATGACTTTTTTAATATCGTGAATAAAACCCATGTCGAGCATGTGATCTGCTTCATCTAAAACAAAATACTCAATATTGTTAAGACTGATAAATCCTTGATTCATCAAGTCGAGTAAACGCCCAGGTGTAGCAACAAGAATATCAACCCCTTGCTGCAGCGTTTTTGTTTGTGAACCTTGTTTTACGCCGCCAAAAATAGCGGTATTTTTTAATCCCGTGAATTTGCCATAAGTAGTAAAACTATCCGCAATTTGTATCGCTAATTCACGCGTAGGAGTTATTACCAGTGCTTTAATCTTACGTTTACCTTTATTCTCTTGATTTTTGTTGAGATATAAGTGTTGTAAAATTGGGCATGCAAAAGCTGCAGTTTTTCCGGTACCTGTTTGGGCACAACCCAATAAATCCTTTCCGCTAAGTAAAATCGGAATAGATTGTTCTTGAATGGGAGTTGGTTGTGTGTATCCTTCAGCACTAAGGGCTTGAAGTATAGGGTCAATTAATTGTAATTCTTTAAATGTCATGTATTTTTTTAAGTGGCGGCAAAGGTAGGCTAATTGTTTGGATAAATTTCGTTTTATCTTTTTGAGGATGAAGGATGTTGTGAATTTGGGAAAAGTTAAAGTTAATAGTTTGCAGTTAAGGCACTCATCTCGAATAATTACTTTTTAATCGATAAAAGCGATTGATCACCAATGTTGAAATGGTTAGTATGACTGAGACTATGATGAATGAAACCCCAATTCCATATTGATCAGCAATGATCCCAAAAACAAGTGCAATTAAGGCTGTCATGATAGTTCGTAACAAAGACTGCGCTGATATAACCGAAGTTAAAATTTCATTTGGAACCTGATCTGCCACAAATCCGGTTAAGATGGGTTTTCTAACATTCTCAATTACATAAATTCCAACAAAGGCAATGAGTGACAGGATCGATAAATCATATTCATAAAACAAGCCGGAAAGAATTCCCATTGCAAAACCTAAAACTAAAGTTACAAATGAAATGTTATTCTTATTCCTGGTTGCAATTTTTGAGGAAAATCGTGATGCTGTGGAGGTCAGTAAATAAATTAGAAAGTAAATAATCCCGATAATAATTCCATTTTTCTTTTCGACCTCAAAGCTTATCATAAAAGGAATCATCAGTGCAACTTGAACCATCAATGGTTGGATATAATCCTTAACAGCCTTTATGTAAGCAGTGTGAATGGCAGACGTATTAATAATCTTTAAAACATTGGGCTTTTTTACAACAGATACAAATGCTTTAATCGTTTCTACTAAGCTTATATCATTTTTGGCAGCTGATTTTTTAAACGAACGATTAAGTTCATTCGGGTAAGACATAATTAAAAGTAAATTGGCGAGATATGGGATAATGGAATACAGGAAAATGGTTTGATAGTTGCCACTATAAAAAACAATTAAACCCGCCACCAAAGAAGAAATGGCCGATCCAAATTGCGACCATGAACGGGTATGCCCGTAATAATTTATATTCTGATTTTGCCAATGCTTTAATTCTAGATAATCCATGATCATCCCTTTGTGGGTGCCTGAGCGAAATGCGTCTCCTATCCCATATAAAATAAAAGCAATCATGAATAACCAAAAATCATGAGCGCTGTAAAAAACAGCAAATGAAAAGATATAGAGTAAGAGGGAGCCAATCAGGGATTTTTTTCTGCCATAAGTATCTGCAATAAGGCCGGAAGGAACTTCAAAAACATTGATGACTATTTCTCTAACAGCATAAAGGATCCCAATTTCAGCATACAACAATCCTTTATCTAAAAAGAAAAGAATGAAGAATGCATCAAAAAAGCGAAAATTCTTCAGGAAGCCATAAGCGCAGAACTTAAAATACTGTTTGTTTTTTAATATGACATCCATCGCTAGTAATTCTCTTCTTAAAAATAAAACCAATACTTGTTAATTGTTGCTGACCAAATATTTTTATTAAATGTAACAAAACCTAATAATCTGCCAATAATATTTCATAGCCAACAAATTCAATTTCCATATAAACGTGACCATCTTTTTAAAAAAATAACCAATAAATATTTTTTAAAATGAGAACTTATCTGCATTTTTGTTTCTTAGAGTCGGTTTAACCTAATTGAAAGTTAAAAACTTATGCAAAATAAAAATATTTTTTTGTGCCTAATTACAGTTTTGTTTTTAGGATGGAGTGCCTCAGGCATTTCTCAGTCACTACCATCAAATGGTTGGAAACAATTTAGAGGAGAATTCGGAAATGGAATTTCAAGTGAAAAACTAATCGAAAAAGATTGGAAAACAGCTCAACCAGAGCTTCTTTGGAGAAAGGATATTGGTTCCGGATTTTCTGAACTAGTGGTATCGGGAGATTTGATTTATACCATGTATAGCGAAAAAATTGATAGTGTATCCGGATTTGAGTATTTAGTAGCCTATGACGAAAAAACCGGAAATGAAAAATGGCGTGTTATGGTTGATTCTATTTATATTGAAATTGACGGATGGGGCGACGGCCCAAGATCAACCCCCACCATTGATGAGCAAAATATTTATTGCCTGAGTGGAATGGGTAAATTTTCGGCTCGTGATAAAAAAGATGGCAAACTTAAATGGGAAATTGATTTTGTAAAAGATTTTGGGAGTGCTCAGCCCAGATGGGGTTACGCAAGTTCACCTAAACTTGTAGACGATTTGTTGCTGATAGAGGTTGGTGGAAAAGAAGGCAAAGCATTTGTGGCGTTTAATAAAAATGATGGCTCCGTTGCCTGGCAACAAGGTACAGGAATAGCTACCTATAATACACCATTGATTGTAGAAATTGAAGGTCAACAGCAAGCACTTTTTGTAAATGGAAGAACACTTTATTCTTATAATCTGCAGGGGGATACCCTTTGGACATATCCTATGCATATCCCCGGGAATATTGTGATGCCTGTAATGATTGGTCCAGATAAAGTATTTGTGTCCTATATTGGAAGCGGATTTTTTATTGCACAAATAAAAGATAATAAAGCAGAAGAGATCATGAAAGGGACGAGTATGAAAACTGATTTTACAACCAGTATTTATCATGATGGTTATATTTATGGCTTCCATGTAGCTGCTTTAAGATGCATTTCAGCTGAAACCGGAGAGGTAAAATGGAATAAGCGGGGATTTGGAAAAGGGAGTTTTATTTTAGTTGACGGCAAGTTAATTGTGCTATCGGATAAAGGGAAATTAGCTATTGCAAAAGCCAGTCCTGATGCTTATCAGGAACTAGGTTCTGTGGATGCGATTAGTGGCAGTATTACCTGGACAGCACCATCTTACACCAACGGAAAAGTGTATGTTAGAAATCAGACAGAAATGGCTTGTTTCAAGCTTAATTAGTATTAAAACCTAAAACCTACATAAAATGAAATTCACAAAAAATCACCTTTTCATACTCATTCTTTCATTGAGTATTTCGGGATTGGTAAATGCCCAAAATGTTGAAGAAATTATTTCTAAACATATTGAAGCGCATGGTGGAGCAGAAAAATGGGATGCCATCAATACAATGGAAATCACTGCAAAGTTTACGGCCTTTAGCGAAGAAAATGATTGGTATGCAATAAAGACAAAAAATGGTTGTTATTATAGCGATTTACATATCGGGCAGCACAAAGTAAAAGAGGCTTTTAATGGTGAATGGGGTTGGACCATAGACCCATGGCACGAATTCACCTTTCCGCGTCGCCTAAATAAATTTGAAGACAATGTGTTTTTACAAAAAGCTGATTTTTTTACGCCATTTTATAAATACAAAGAAAAAGGTTTTGAGGTTGAATATCTAGGTGAAGAGAATGTAGATGGAATTGATACCTATGCCATAAAATTAACCAGACATGATGGCAAGTCAGAAACCTGGTATTTAAACAAAACAACTTATTTGGAAGTTAAATCAACATCTGATTGGGTTGACTTTGGAATGAGAACGTCTGCTGAATCTTTTTTCGACGACTTCAGGGAAGTTGATGGTTTGATTATTCCTTTCTTTGTTGAACGTATGTTTGGCCAGCGCGATCGAATGCTTGTGATCGATAAAGTTGTTTTTAACAAAGCTGTTGATAAAAAGATGTTTGAAATGCCTAAAAGTTTCGAAATGCAAAAACTTGTTTTCATGGTTGGAGTTTGGGATGTTAAAACCGAAAAAATGTCAAGAGCAAACAGCCTGTATACGGTTGACAATGCCGTGGTTAAAAGTGAATTTGCAGCTACTAATCTTTTAACTCAATTAATCTCGGTTGACGATTATTATGTTCAGGCAATGAGGATGGAATACAGCTATCATTCGGACAGGAAGATATACCGTGTAACAGCTTTTAATGAGTTCAACTCCAATACTGATTTTTACGAAGGCACTTTTAAAGATGGTGTTTTTATAGCCGATAATAAAAAGGACGTCATTCCCGATTCGAACGGTCCTTATCTTCAATTAAAGATATCTGAAATTAAGGATGATAGCTTTACCATGGAAATTAATAATTCGAGAGATAAGGGAAAAAGCTGGAATTTATCTTATAAATTAAGTTTCAATAAAAGATAAGTTTTATACAGATAATTATATTAGCAGCCTGGCCTCTTTAAAGCTTACCAATCTATGCTTTTGCTCATCCCATAAGCGGTATTTCATCGATTGGATGCTTGGCCAAAAGGTGAGCGGGTCTTTTTGAAAAATAGCGTTTTCTTTTATGCATTTTTCAAGATTATAGTTAGGGATTTTAGGACTTAAGTGGTGAAGGTGATGAAAGCCAATATTTCCTGAAAACCATTGCAGTATTCTTGGAAGTTTTAAATACGAACTGCCCTCCATGGCAATTTTTTTATAGTCCCAGTTTTTCGTTCGTTCCCAAATTACATCTTCAAATTGGTGTTGTACATAAAATAACCAAACGCCCGAAATAGACGCAATCAAAAGCACTGGTATTTGTATGAGTAAGAAAGTTTTGAATCCAATGAGCAGGGAAATTAAATAAACCAGAATCACTAGTGCGACAGTGGTTAGGTGGGTATATAATTTCGAGTTAAATGATTGTGTTTTACTTGGGAAACGCATCGCAATTGTGAATAAAAAGAAAGGGGCAATGATAAAAAGCGTGATTGGGTGACGATAAATTCGGTAGTAAAGGCGCTTACCCGGAGAATAATTCTTATACTCTTCAACCGTAATGGTTTTAACATCGCCCACGCCACGTTTATCCAAATTTCCAACAGACTGATGATGTATATGATGCTCATGATGCCACTTGTAATGAGGTGTAAAAACAAACATTCCTGTAAAGATGCTAACGATGCGGCTTAGCAAAGGAGATTTAAAAAAGGAACCATGTCCACAATCGTGAAAAATGATGAAAATCCGTACCAAAAAACCAGCAGCTAAAACTGCTAAAGCCAGGGTAAGCCAATAGGAAATCTCAAGGCTGTAGACCATCGCAACCCACAATCCTAGGTATGGGACTACTGAATTGATAATTTGCCACCAGCTTTTCGCTGCACTGGGTCTGTTATATTTCCCAATAATTTTGGTCCAGTTCAACCACTCATCTTTATGTTCCTGGTTTTTGTTCATTAATCACTTATTGAATGATGTATTTCCAGAAGGAGGTACAAAACATAAAATTAATACAATTCATGGCTTGTTACAAGCTATGTGTTAAAGATTCTTGCAGTAAAGGTTAGATTAATCATTTGTTTCAGCTGGCTTTAATTGCTTATTAAACCATGCGATTAAGGCCGTTTTGTCGGCTTCTGATAAATTGGCATTCGAATGTATGATGGTATAAGAATTCAATGGCATTTTACCCGCGTTTAATTCATCAACACATTCTTCCAGTTTATGATTTTGTTTTGTATCCGCGTAATTTCCCCATTCCGAAAAATTTAAATGCTTTCGCCCATCTTGGATATGACTATCAATAATCCATGATATAGGGGCAACATAAGAATACCATGGATATTTAACTTGATTTGAATGACAATCGTAACATGAGGTTTTAATTATATTATCAATCTCATTGGGAGCATTTGTCAGGACTAGATAATCCAGGTCTGGATTGGATTCAGGGTTTGTTCTGTCAATTTGTTTGAGTTGAATAAGCGCTATGGCAGCGATAAGGATAAACAATATTTTTTTGAAGTTCATGAGTTGGGTTAGTTTGTTAGAATTTAGGAAGTCAAAAATAAACTTTTTTATTAAAATAATAGAAGCTGATAATTAAAGCGGGCAAAAAGTGTTAATCGTCCTTTTGGAAATAAAAAAAACGGGCTATTTAAACCCGTTTAAAAATATTACAAATTCTGTTTTTATTTTATGGTCATTTTATCGCCAATTAACCAACCCCTATCAACTTTAATGCAATCTGTCATTTCGATTATGTATTCTGCTCCCAGGTAATTTAAAAAAATATAAACATCACCTTGCTCAAGCTCCTTCTTTTTGTCACGTTTGAAAGCTGCCCTTGCGAATTTTGCATCTTTCCAAACAATACCTTTTTCTTCAACCTTTTCATAAACTTTATCAAAACTTTCCTTTGAATTTTCAATTTTATTCTTCTGGAACTTTTTAAGTTTTGCTAATAAGCTGGCCTTCTTGCTATCCTTCATTGCAGGGTCATTTTTAATTTCAAAATCCCTTAAATATTCAATGTCTTTTGTGGTTGGCAAGAATGGTTTGATTTTGTTATAGTCGTTAGCCTTAAGAGCTTCGTAAACGGATTCACCAAATGCTTCCGGCGAAAGTAAAGCTGATTTTGATTGAGTGGCTTTTGTCAGATTGGGCTTAACAATTTTTGTTACGGTCTTCTCAGAATTGACCTTATTATCTGTTGTTTCAATTGGTGTTATAATTTCTTCAATAATCTGTTCAGAGATTGAGTTGTTAACAGGTTCCTCTTCCGATGTGGTTTCTTTAGGATTTGAACAGCTGATAGCACTTGATGTGGCAAGGATGAAAATAATCAGGAGTAGCTTTTTCATAAGGGCATTAGTTTTTAAATAGATAACTTTATAATATCTTAAAATTGTTCTCTCAAACTTCGGAAGAATTTTTGATTTAAACAAAAATATCCATGCTTATTATTTGAGGAACTGCTGTATGAATGGGAAGGCTATATTAAAAAAGGGCGAACAGGTGTTCGCCCTGAAGGGAGCCCTATCAATTATCTAACCTTTTATTCAAAAAACCTCCCTATTGATTTAAATATGAGTGTATTATGGATTCGCCGCTAATGCTTATTTCAAGTCGAATCGTTTTTGTTTGACCTGCAATAAAATTATAGGTTTTCTTAAAATCTTTATGGAATGAGGAAGTGGCCTTAATTTCGTGAGAACCTGAAGGCACCGACCAGGTTTCAGTTTCTTCGGAATTAATCCTTCCGATGTAATCACCATCGAAATAAATTTTCACACTGCTACTACAATCATTAATTATTTTAAGACTTGAATCTCCAGAAATGGATTCGGTTTTTTCACAAGCAATACATAATAATATGATTAGCATTGTGAGTAATGACAATGATTTAAAACTTTTCATGGCTGCCCGATTAATGAGTAATTATGTTACCAACAATTGTTTTAACTAGGTATTTTTATTGTTTTCGAGAATGGTAATCTGGAAGTATAGAAAGTGTATTCAGCTAAAAGG
Organism: Bacteroidales bacterium; assembly: GCA_963675215.1. Classification (GTDB taxonomy): domain Bacteria; phylum Bacteroidota; class Bacteroidia; order Bacteroidales. The sequence goes on along the minus strand of OY775914.1, from coordinate 386,497 downwards.
CCAGTTTGTTAGTAAGGCTAAGTAATCTGAAAACAATGTGGTATAAAGTTATATGTAAAGTTTGGGCTTGTCAAGCGTGATTCTGAATCGTATTTAGCTGTTTTAGAACAAAATGCATTTAACCAAAAGTATGCATGGTTGATTCATTAATTGTTGTGTTAAATGTCTGCAATAGGAATGAACCTGGGAAACTCTGAGATTAAATTTGTAAATTTGAACCTTATTTAAAATCATTATAAATTAATTTGCCAAAATTTTTATTCAAAATCAAAGATTGAAACAGCATAAAACCCGAATAGAAAATTCTGCAAAACAAACCAAATAAAAAAGCATCAATATGAAAACACCAGATAAAGTAAATTATTATTACGCGATATTCCTGATTTTAATAGGTCTTTTCGGATTTATTGCGAGGTATGCATTAGAAGGCGATATACAAGTTACTTCACTCATACCGGCATTTTTCGGATTCATTTTTTTATTTTTAACCAAAGGAATCAGAAAAGGAAACCCAATAATTGCTCACCTTGCCGTAGTGCTTACACTAATCCTTGCAGGAGTCGTTAGCTACATGTTTTTCAAAAACCTGTCAGCAGAGTTTATTGGAAGTCGTAAATTCTTTATATTCATGATTACGGCAATAGTGTCCTATGTGGTTATAGGGATTTATGTTGCTGGTTTTATCGACAAGAAAAGAAATTCATAAAGGAATTCCATTTTATTCTTCCCCAATTATTATTTGTATGCGCTGAGCTGTGAAGCTCAATTGATGTATTTTTGTAAAAAACTAGAAATTTATGAGTCCGATACCTGCAAATTTGCAAGCGAAAAAATTTTATTTCAACGATACATCATTTAATGTTCTGATGAAAAAGCGCATCTATCACGTTTTATTGATAGCGAGTGCTTACGATACATTCATACTTGAGGATGACGGAAGAATTGATGAGCAAATTTTTAATGAGTATGTTTCATTAAATTTAAGGTATCCTCCTCAGTTTATTCAAGCATCTTCACAAGAGAAAGCTTTCGAATTACTAAAATCTGAAAACATTGACCTCATCATCACCATGCTGAGTGCTGAAAAAAGGGATACTTTCGATTTGGCTTCCAATATTAAATCCCAATATCCGAATATTCCTATTGTTGTTTTAACTCCTTTTTCAAGAGAGGTTTCACTAAAAATTGATCAGGCAGATTTGAGTGCTATCGATTACATTTTTAGCTGGCTGGGTAATGCGGATATTTTGTTGGCAATTATAAAGTTGATTGAGGATAAAATGAATGTGGAATCTGATGTTGAAAATATTGGAGTACAAACAATATTGCTTGTTGAAGATTCTATTCGTTTTTATTCATCCTATTTGCCAAATATCTTCAAAATAATATTTAAGCAGTCTAAAAAATTTATGACAGAGGGCTTAAATGAACATCAGCAAATGCTACGTATGAGAGGTAGACCAAAAATATTATTGGCTACTAATTATGAAGAAGCAATTGCCTTTTATGATAAGTACAAAAATAATATGCTGGGAATTATTTCTGACATGGCCTATAAAAGAGAGGGTGTTTTAGACAAATTTGCTGGCATAAAATTGTATGAAAAGGTAAAGAAGGATGACAAATACATGCCGCTTCTTTTACAATCATCCGATGAGAAAAATGCAAAACTCGCAAAGAAACTAAAAGTTGGATTTATCAATAAAAATTCAAAAACATTATCGATTGAGCTTAGGAATTTTATTCGCGAATACTTTGCATTTGGAGACTTTATATTTGTTGATCCGGATACCGGAAAAGAAATAGCGAGAGCCAATGATTTGAAAGCACTGCAAGAAATTATTTTTCCAATTCCAGATCGATCGTTAGAATATCATGTAAAAAGAAACCACCTCTCTAAATGGATGCGCGCACGCGCTTTATTTCCATTGGCAGAATTGATAATGGGGCTTAAATTAGAAGACTTTGATGATATAGATGCCATCAAACGATTTATTTTTGATGCCATTGGTAGCTTTAGATTGAATAAGGCAAGGGGAGTTATAGCAGAGTTTTACAGAGACCGTTTTGATGAATACTTAACTTTTACCCGAATTGGTGAAGGATCGATAGGTGGTAAAGCGCGTGGTTTGGCCTTTCTTGATTCACTCATTAAAAGAAACCAGCTTTACGACAAATATGATGGAATGGTGATTACCATTCCCCGAACGGTTGTTCTGGGAACTGATGTATTCGATGAATTTATGGAGGAAAATGACCTTCATAAAATTGCCTTATCAGATATGAAGGATGAAGAAATCCTCAAGCATTTTATTGAGTCAAGACTTCCATTTAGAATTCATGAAGATTTGTACACCTTCATTTCTTTTATCAAAAGCCCTATTGCCATTCGTTCATCTAGTTTATTAGAGGATAGTCATTATCAACCCTTTGCAGGGATTTATTCTACTTACATGATCCCGAATGTAATGGATGATGATCGCATGATGATAAACTTACTAGGTGATGCCATTAAGAGTGTTTATGCTTCGGCATTTTACAAGGATAGCAAATCATACATGACTGCAACTTCCAATGTCATTGATGAGGAGAAAATGGGAATTGTATTGCAGGAAGTTTGTGGAAAAAGGTATGGAGATCGCTTTTATCCTACTATTTCAGGAGTTGCCCGTTCAATAAACTTTTACCCAATTGAACCTGAAAAGCCTGCAGACGGGATTGTAAATATTGGATTAGGCTTAGGAAAACACATTGTTGACGGAGGTGAAAACCTGAGATTTTCTCCTAAATTCCCGAAGAAAGTGCTTCAAACAAGCAACCCGAAGATGGCCTTACAGCAATCACAAAAAACTTTCTTTGCTTTGGATTTAAACCCTAAGAGTTTCAAACCATCCACCGATGACAGTCATAATTTGTTGAAATTAAGAATTTCAGAAGCTGAAAAAGATGGTTCCATCAAATACATCGCATCAACTTACGATTTTCAAAATGATATGATCAGAGATGGGGTTAATTATGAGGGTAAGAAAATTATTACTTTTTCGAGCATCCTGAAACATGACACTTTTCCCATCGCAAAAATTTTAAATGATGTTTTAAAAATTGGTCAAAGAGAAATGGGAAAACCGATTGAAATTGAGTTCGCTGTTGAACTCAATCAAGCAAGCGGAAAACCTAAAGTTTTTAACCTTCTTCAGATTAGGCCCATTGTAGATAATGATCAGGGCATCCAGGATGATTTGAGTGCCATTAAACCAGAGGAGGCGATTATTATTGCAAATTCTGCACTGGGCAATGGTATCATTGATCATATTGTTGATTTTATTTACATAAAGCCGGAATCATTTGATGCAACAAATAACCAGAAGATAGCAAGTGAAGTTGAAAAACTAAATCAACAATTCATTAATGCAAATAAACACTATATCTTGGTTGGGCCCGGAAGATGGGGGTCAAGTGATCCATGGCTCGGGATTCCGGTTAAATGGTCACAGATTTCGGCAGCACGTGTCATTGTTGAGTCAGGATTGAAAGATTATCAAATCGACCCAAGTCAAGGTACGCATTTTTTCCAGAATCTAACCTCATTCAGGGTTGGTTACTTCACCATTAATCCATTCAGAAATGACGGGTTTTATAATTTAGACTTCCTTAAAAATCAGGCGGCAGTTTTTGAAAATGAGTATCTCCGTCACATCCGTTTTAAAGAACCGGTTATTGTAAAAATTGATGGACGAAAGAACAAAGGTGTCATCTTTAAGAGTGTGCAATAAAAAATTAAACACAAAAAAAAGGCTCCGAATTCGGAGCCTTTTTTTTGTTAATTGATAAGTTGATTTAATAAATTACACTTGTGTTTCTGTATCCGGGTAAGTCTTTATACCAATCGGTGTAAGTTGTACCACTGCTTTGAGCCCATTCGGCAAAGTGATAATAGGCTCCAAGAATTATTTGCTGCTCCACCGGATAATCATATTGAGCAGGGATATTAATTGCCCAGGGTAAATTATCTGTAGTCATGTAATATTTACCAGGAGGATTTGTATCATCAGCAAAAGTTCCAAAAATACTTGGGTCATGCAGATCCGTAGGAGGATAATCGGGTAAGTGAACTTCCATACCCCGCGTTTGGCTAATCACAATAAATGGATTAAACTCACCAATATTTAGTTGGCTATAAGTTACAGCATTGTTAACAAACTCAATTTCTAAGGTTAGCGTAACCGGGCTAACATAAGGTGCAGGATGATCGGTGTTTACACCAGTTCCAGATCCGGGATGAGGCATGAGCCTGAACGGATCATCCATTACAATAAAGGTTGCTGCTGTTTGTCCCATTTCTGTTCCATTGGCAGCCAAATTATATACTGCACCTGAAGCGATATCATAACCGGTTACACTCGTGATATTATCGGGTGAAACGCCGGGGAATGAAAACCCAAATCCATTATGTAAGTTTGCTCCAAAAGCTCTAATTTCAAAGGTAGCAGTAACATGCTCAACTTTCTCCTGCGCATTTTTTGCAACTTCAAAATCGTATGTAATTACCAAATCATTGATGTCGTAATCTCCTTTACCTGGCCATAAATCTTCAAAGGCTAAAGTTCCTGCAAAAGTTTCTGGATCAGGATCCGGTGGATCAACTGGTGGATTATCTCCGGGGTTACATTCATTCTCCGGAATGGTCCAGTCACATGCAAATTCAACATTTGCCCCTTTATTCCCATTATCTACTTCGATGTTTCCATCATCATCACATATTTGAATATATCCACTTAAATCGGAATTGCCAGTTAGTTTGGTCTCGTTATTAACTTTAAATTTAGCGCCTAACTCACTTGGACCAACAACTTCACCTGTAATTTGCAAATCTTCAGTAACGATTAAACTAAATTGACCCATCACCATCGAAGTGTTGCCACTTCCTGTAATAATGGTCTTTTTGTCAACTTCCAGGTATCCATAATGATAAAACTTTGAATTTTGTGTAAAGTTCTGCTCGACGTAAATCTTACAAAAATTTGTAAAAAGAACATCAGGATTTCCAGTATTATTAAAATGTCCGTTTGAACCGGTTACATTGATGGTTCCTTTGTTTTCGCCAATTCCATTATTATTAAATTGCCCATCAACGTTCATGGTTCCTTCATTCAGAAAATCTTCCGATTGATTAATAATTTTTGTACAATTCACCGTTCCATAGTTTTCATAAACTGAACCAGCTGAAATGACTGAATTGCCAATGTCTTGTGTTACAATACCAAAATTGTTAAAGACAGAAATCTTATTGACAAGTATTTTATTCGCATCAATTTCACCAGTTGATGAAACGTATAAATACCCTAAATTATTACCTTGACTGGTTATTTGATTCGTGACAATGAGCTTCCCTTTTACATGTAAGGTTCCACCTTTAAATATGACTTTACTTGCTGTAATTGTGCTTCCTTCCTCAATACAATAAACATTCCCCGCAAGGATATTGAGATTAGTGACATTGTTTGTGACTGTTACATCACAACTAAAGGTAGGTTCTGTTGCTTTTAAACTTGAAAAGCTTGCACTTTTTAAGTTGTTCATACCGAGCGTTGTTTTTAATGAAGTCGTTTGTCCTTCAACACTTACAACAACTCCATCTGAACCGTTGCCATATTCTACCAATACATGACTTACATAGGTTGGGATTGTAATTTTTGACTTTAAAACATTTGAATTGTCTTCGGGATAACCATTGAAATAGGTGATGTTTCTATCCAGTGACATTATTTTTGTGATCTCATGATTCCCTTCCAATGGAATGGTGATCTCAACATCCAGGGTTTTGATCATTTTCCAGTCGAAAGAATCACTAATGGTCAAATTTGACATATCAGAGATTACGGTTTCTTTGGTTGGAATATTTACTTCACCATTGCTTTCTTCATCGGTGTCAAATTTTTGACAGGATGTAAAAAATAATAATGTGATGATTATTAACGTTAATATTTTTTTCATGACTTTATGATATTGATTCTTAAGTACAGTTATATTAATCTAAATCAATAGATCAAGTCATGTTCCAAACTAAAAAAGACCAATTAACTCTCAGGTTTACAGCTGTTAAGAAATATTTCCAAAAAACCACAAAGTCTCAAAATGGGAAATAATTTCTTTTATGGAGAGTGTGCTTGCGGAAAATTAATCCGATAAGCTGATCAGAAATAATTAAAATAAAGAAGTGAAGATGTGGTATTATTTAGGGTAACGGTAGTTGGGTATCGTATTTCCATCTAAATCATAGTATGAACTTTGTAAATCGGCAGTCATGCATGAATGCACGGGCAAAACACCAATCACATCGCCAATGTTAATTGCATTAAGGAAAGAATCAGAGGAATTGATAACTCCGTGTTCTTGAGACACCGAAGACAGATAGCAACCGCTAATTGGATCGGACCAGCCATTTTTTTCCAGCCTCACAATTAATCCAAATATCTTATTTCCATTTTTATCAGTAAGAAATTCCTTTGAAAAATGAACCCCTCCACCGTAAATGATTACCGTATTCCGTTCAGCGTGTTTTGCAACAACAGGACAGGCCATGGCGACAGAAACATCCTTGAAACCGCATGAACCTAATCGCTCCTGCACCAAATCATAAAATACAAAATTACCGGGTCTGATTTCATCCACACCTTCAAAATCATCCATCAAACTTATACCAGGTGTATCGCCAAGTGAGATTATGATAGGGTTTTCTTCACTTTCAAATTTCTTCTTTAGTTTAGATAATATTTGAAGAGATAAAAGATGGATTTCGGCTATGTCGTCGACTGATTTGGCATGATAGGTATGCCCGTTATGAGCTAAAAATCCAAGTAAATTTAGTTTGCCCGATTGTGTAATAACTTTAATGATGGAACCAATAAGCGCAGTGTTATTTGGATCAACTCCGGTACGGTGATAGCCGGTGTCAATTTTAATAAAGATCCCAAGTTCCTCCTTTAAATGCTCAGCTAAAAAAGTAATGGTTTCGAGTGATACCACCACTAAATTTAAGGTGATGCTTGAATTTAAATGATTTATTTTGTCAATTTCCAACCAATTTGCAGGAAAGGCAACCGTAATGTCATCCCATCCATCGGATGCGAAATAAGTGGCCATGTCGAGCGACGAAACAGTAATCTTATTTACTCCCAATTCTCTGTGCCATTTTCCAATTTCAATGGATTGATGTGTTTTAAAATGTGGCCTGAAAATCAAATGATGTTTCTTTGCTTTTTCAAGCATTGATGCAATTTTCTGCTTGCATTTGTGTTTGTCAACAATAAGGCTTGGCTTTGAGATGGGATAATTCATTAGGCGTATATTTATTATTTATTTGGAGTTTCTCATCCAAAGGTAAAATAAAAAATTTCAAAATATCACGATGAAATTCAGTATTTTTAAACCATTAAAACATTTCCGGATGAGAACAAATTTGATCTTAATAAGCTGCTTGTTAATCTTGATTTCTGCATGTAAACAAGAGGCAACTAAATCATTAATTACCCAAAAAATTCAATATGATGTTTCCATCATCAGCCCAAATTCATCCTACGATCCATGGATTCAAAACATCGAAGAAACCCCTCGCTTAAATTTGGTTTCAAATATTTTGACAGCTGCTTATGAAGGCAGGGTAACTGCTTACGATTATTTTAACAAGCCCTTAAGTATTGAGGAAATAAAAAGCATTGGTGTTGATACCGTTTATCGGACGCTTACCCGAAATGCTCCACCTTATGCCGAATACGATACCATGATTGTTTCAAAAATTGAATGGTCTGACATTGTCAAAATTCGATTTCTTGAAGAATGGTATTTGGATGAACAAAACATCGTGTTCGAAAAAGTTGTAATGGCTGTTGCTCCGGTTGTCAACAAATACGATAGTGAAGGTAGTTTCATCGGTCCACAACCCATGTTTTGGATTTATAAAGAAGGGTTGGATGCCTTGAAAAATCAATAGTTCATATTCCTATTCCAGAAAGACTTATTTTTGCATTCTTTTAAATTTATATGGAAGTTCAATATTACACTTTAGAGAATGGAATTCGACTGGTTCATCGTCATAATGAACGTGCCATTGCTCATTGCGGGCTCATCATTAATGCGGGATCGAGGGATGAAGAGGAATCTCAAAACGGCATCGCCCATTTTATTGAGCATGTTATTTTTAAAGGCACTACCAAACGAAAAGCCTATCACATCCTTAGCCGACTCGAGAATGTTGGTGGCGATTTAAATGCATTTACTTCCAAAGAAGAAACCTGTATTTATGCAAGTTTTTTACATGAACATTATGAAAGAAGTTTAGAGCTTTTTTCTGATATCTTGTTTAATTCTGTATTTCCTGAAAAAGAAATTAATAGAGAAAAGGACATCGTATTAGATGAAATTAACTCGTACAAAGACAGCCCTGCCGAACAAATTTTTGATGATTTTGAGGAACAGTTGTTTGATGGACATCCTTTTGCCCGAAATATTTTGGGAACACCCAAAACGGTAAAAAGTTTTAAAAAGTCCGACATACTTGAATTCATCTCCAAAAATTATCATACCGATCAAATGGTAATAAGTTCAGTTGGCAACATTGAATTTGAAGTGTTGATTAAATTGGCAAATAAATATTTTGGAATTATTCAGCCAAATCTGAGAATAAAACCAAGAGAAAAAATCATACAATACAAGCCTTCTCAAAATATTGTTGACCGAAAAAATCACCTTGCCCATTGCGTCATTGGTAACATGGCTTATGCTGTTGAGGATAAAAACCGACTGGGTTTGGTTTTATTGAATAATTTATTGGGTGGCCCCGGATTAAACTCAAAGTTAAATTTAGCCTTACGCGAAAGGCATGGTTATGCCTACGATATTGAGTCGAGTTATCAGGCCTATTCCGATACGGGGGTTTTTTGCATCTATTTTGGAACCGATCCTGAAAATCTGAAAAAGGCCACTTCCATCGTGATGAAGGAATTGAAAAGTTTGAGCGACAAAAAATTAGGTGTCTTACAACTTAGTCGCGCTAAAACGCAAATCATCGGGCAATTGGCCATCGCTTTAGAATCGAATTTAAGTGAAATGTTGTCGAATGGCAGGCGCTTACTGCAGGTTAGTAAAATTGAATCGGTAACGGAAATTATTAAGTCAATCAACGATCTTAGTGCCGAACAATTGCTTGAGATTTCAAACGAAATTTTCGATCCAAAACTATTAAGCACATTAATTTACAAGGGAAAATAAAATGATAAAAGAGGATCTTCAAGCATACGCAGAAAATCACACCAGTCCTGAAGATGAGGTTTTATACCAGCTTAACCGCGAAACGCATTTAAAAACCATCCATCCACGCATGATTTCCGGGCATTTGCAAGGTAAATTTTTAGAGATGGTGAGTTATATGATTAAACCCTCTCAAATATTGGAAATTGGAACTTTCACAGGCTATTCGGCAATTTGCCTTTCAAAAGGCTTGACTTTAGATGGATGTATTCATACCATCGAAAAATCGCCGGAGCTTAAAAGTATGGCCATCAAAACCTTTGCAAAAGCAGGTATCGAAAACCAAATCAGTTATTACACGGGTGATGCTTTGGATATTATTCCAAAAATTAATGAAAAATTTGACCTTGTTTTTATTGATGCCGATAAGGAAAACTACCTCAATTATTATCATTTGATTTTTGATAAGCTAAATTCAGGGGGCTTTATTTTGGCGGATAATGCCCTTTGGTCGGGCAAAGTAATTGAAAAAACCGCCGCCACCGATAAAGATACCCAAGGCCTTAAAGCCTTTAACGATTTTGTTCAGCAGGATGACCGGGTTGAAAATGTTTTGCTTCCTTTACGGGATGGGATTATGATGGTGAGGAAAAAATAGCCCAACGTACCCTTCGATACGTTCCGACAAGTCGGAACACTCAGGGTACATCGTATGAGGGAATTGAGCGCAGTCGAAATGCCTTCCATGCTCAAAAGAGCATAATAAAATCTAAGTTTTTAAAGCATCCTGTTCTTTTCTTTGCGTTTCCACCCCTCGACTTTGCTCGGGGCAAGCTTACAACGAACCAAAAGAAAAGATACTTTTTCAAAGGTATTTTTTGGCAAGCCAAAAACCAGATTTATTTTTCTGAATTTTGATTCTACAAAATATCGAACCGAAAAATAAATCTTATACTCCTGAAAAAGATTAAAAAATTTAATTATTGAATAAGAAAGGGTAGGCCTGAAAAAACGGCGGGCAAGCGCTGGGATGCGCGGAGGAAGCATCGTTTTTTCATGTTTTTGGTTCTTTTTTAAAAAAGAACAGAAAAACAATTTATAGAGCTAAAAAAGACCTAAGAAAATATGACTAAGGACTGATCCTAGTTTTACTAAGGACAAAACCTTCGGTTACTAAGGACAAACCATCACGTTACTAAGGACAAAACTTTGGATTACTAAGGACTAATTTCAAACCAATTCGTTTTTTAAGCCAAAACGCAAAATAATTGAATATTTTTTTCAGCTAAATTTTAGGGCATTTTAGCTTCTCAACACCTGTATTAATTTAAGTTATGAACAGCTAAAACACTTAGGCCCCATAAATTAGGGCATGACATTTTATAAAAGCAGGGATTAATTTCATAATTAACCTCATTAATAATTAAAACTTTAAACATGTCAATTAAAATTAAAGCCCTATCACGAATCAACCCTCAAGAACCCGAAGCGCCAAGAAAGTTTTATGCAGTAGCCGTAAACCAGGGTGAGTTAACATTAAACAACCTTTCCAAACAAATCGCCATGATGTCGACGGTGAGTAAAACAGATGTATATGCCGTTTTAATGGCTTTTACTGAGGTGGTACCTCAAGCGCTGGAAGATGGCAAAATTGTTAGATTAGGCAGTTTGGGCAGCTTTAGCGTAATGGTAAGCAGCGATGCCATGCCCACCGCCGAAGAAGTAAGCTCAAATAATGTAAAACAACTAAAAATGCGTTTCAGGCCCAGCCTGGAACTTAAAACACAAGTAGAAACTTTCCCCATTGAGAAAGTTTAAGGTCGAAAAACCCTGCCGAAAAGCGGGGTTTCTTTTTTATGTTGCAATTTAGCTGTATCTTGTTTTAAACTCAGGTCTTGTGTCTAGAATCTAACGTCTAACTTCTAATATCTAACCTCTAAAGTCTAACATCTCATTTTTTTTCCTATATTTATTCATTGAAATTCATCCTGCCTTGAGATAGCACCTGTTGATTAAGAATTTCTACTCCCCAAAAAATATTGAATTGAACTCGATTTTAATGAATCGATTAAATATATAAGTTAACAAAAGCTGCGCTTTATATCCCTATTTGTGTGGATAGAGTTCAGTTTATGGACTATAAATGCTAGTTAGCAACAAACCTAAATATTGAGTAACCAATAATAAAACTAAATGAGAAAAATAATCCAAATACTACTCTTTATTATTTCTTATGCGCCATTATATTTGATTTTATTTTTCCAAAATATAAATGACGATATTTATAAAAAAGGAACAAATGAATTCATTGGATTCAAGGAGCTTATAAAATTAAATATTACCTCTATTTCCTTTTTACTTTTAATAGTTGTCTCAATCTCACTGTATTTTGTGTTTTTCAGAATTATTCTCAAATCAGCTCCAGAGAAGTTTACAATCGCAGAAGTTAAGAGTAATAATGTGGAACATTTGTCCTATCTGGCAACCTACATATTACCATTTGTGGGATTAAAGTTTGACTCTTGGCAAAGCATTTTAGCAACCATTGCGCTTTTTTATGTGCTTGGACACATCTACATCAAAACAAATATGATTCTGACAAATCCAACGCTTACATTTTTTAAATATGCAATATCGACAACTATCGATAGTAATGGAAAGACTAAATTAATTATACATAAAGGTGAAATACAGAAAAATATCGAAATAAACTTAATTCCACTAATCGAAAACATTTATATCCTAAAAAATGGAAAAAAATCAAATCATCGAACTTCTTGAGCAAATTAATTCACCGGACAACGCGGTAGAATTATATATTCTAGCTCAACCCGAAATGGATGGAAATGATATTTCTATTCAATTCTTTAAGGCGCGAATGCAAGACAATCTTACGACAGAAATCATTGACTTGTTTTATCCTGTAATCGAAAAAAGGTTTATTAATAACGACTATGATGTGTTAGCTTATGACCCAGCTGTTATGCCAGACAGAAAAGTGATATGGGAACAAGAATCTGAGGATGTTCCATTTTATAATTTCTTCCACAACTTGCTTGAAACCACAGAGGAATTTGAATGGTATGATGATGATGACCTGCCCTACGACGAAATCTGGGCTTATTGGATTAAGGTTTATGGACATGGGAATAGCTATTATCTGATAAAAAAGGTAACTCCATCAAAAATCATAAAAACAGGAGGTAAATTAGCAGTCATCTTCGACTCCGAGGTCTTCAAAAAGCTTGAAAACGATGTTTTAACAATGGATGGAACATTTGATGCAATTTACTGTAATAACTCGTTAATATTCGAGAATAAAGTAAATTTTGAAAGAGCGTTACTTTATGAAGAAGTTAAACAAACAGTTGCAGAAGAAACTCTTGATGAAATCGAGCAAATTGGCTTTGTGGAAAATTTTGAACAAGTTAAAGAATTTCTTAAAGATGATTATCATTCAATCAACAAGCTTAATAAAATTAAGAGTAAACCATATTTCCAAACACTGACTTTTGCAGACTGTAAAAGAATAATCCAAGATTATAATGTTGGTGTTGGTATTGACAATGCGAATAATAAGTTTAACATTACGTCAAAAGCCCAAGCAAAACACTTTATTAAAGTACTTAATGACGACTATTTAAAATCCGAAATGACTAATTTTAAATATGCTGCCAATAGTAAAGAAGACGTTTAAAAAAAGGTCAGTTGCTAACACGTGGTATAAGGCATGGCTGGGTTTGTGCGGATTCGACAAGTCGAATCTCGTCCCAACCTTCGTTTCGGTCGGACTGGTCAGACTCTCGTCTGACAGCCACGACCTCATACCACCACCGTTAGAGTTCATGCAAAAATCACTGAAATAGATTAACTGATGAGAAGCCAACACACAAATAGCAAATTTGCAAGATCCAAAACACAAGCCGAATCTTCAGCTTGCAAAAGAGCTATTTTTTCAATCACAATAAATAAACAATACTACCATGATTAATAAAAAATGGAATTCTGATAATGCACTTGAAAAATTGAAGGAATTAAAAAATAAAAGCTACTTCAATGAACCTATGTCTGAGACTGATACTAGATCAAAAATGATAGATTTTGTATTAATTGATGTTTTAGGATGGTCAGAAGACAATATTCTTCGAGAAGAAAGGTGCTTGGATAGTGGCAAATATCTAGATTATAAGATTTCTACAAATACACCAAGAATAATTATTGAGGCTAAAAAAAGCTCCATCAATTTTGATATTCCAACATCTTCAAATCAAAGAGAATATAAAATAGGTGGAGTAATTAAACAATGTGAGATTCTAACAAAAGCAATCAATCAAGCCCGAGATTATGCGCTTTCTAAAGGAATTATTTTTTGTGTTGTAACAAATGGACATCAATATGTATTTTTTAGATCACAAAATTCGCAAGGTGTTGATTGGAACCAACACAAAGTTATTGTATTTAGAGATCTTAAAGACATAGAATCAAACTTTGAATTATTTTCTAGATTACTATCCAAATCATCTGCCGAAAATGGACTAATAGAAAGGTCATTAAGGTTATCGGATGATACAAATTATGAGATAAATAAATATAAAACACTTGATACAAGACATTTAATTAGGCCAAGAAAAATAGATAGAAATCCTTTATTCCCATTTATTGGTGAAATCGTCCGAAGAGTTTTTCAAGATTTAGCATCAGAGGAATCGGAATCCGAAATACTTGAGCATTGTTACGTAGATTCTCCTAATAAAAAAGATAAAAGCACTCCTTTTATGGATAGAGAAATAAAACTCTTATATGTATCCAAAAAAGACGCTGGAGACTTTCAACAAAGGATTACTTCTTCATTAACAAATCACAAAGTAAACCATACTGAGGTTATTTTATTAATCGGAAGTGTTGGGGTTGGGAAAAGCACCTTTTTACAACGCTTTAGAAAAGTTCTAGCAAAAAAAGAAATAGATAATGCAGGAATTTGGATTTATCTGAACTTTAAGCATTATAGTGATACTGGAGAAATTCTTAATGACTTTATCTATAGTCAAATAGAAGAAACTCTGAATGCGGAATATAGTCATTTGGACATTAATGATTGGGCATTTCTAAAACAGGCATATCATTCAGAATATGAGAATTTGAAAAAAGGAGCTCTAGCACCGCTTTTCAAAAAAGACCCAAATGAATTCGACCTTAAATTTGGAGAAAAGATTTACAATACAATAGAAAATGACAAGGGAAAGCATTGCACAAATCTACTTTCTGCAATATCAAAAAGATTGAAAAAAAGCATTTTCTTAGTCTTTGACAATGCCGATCAATTAGATCCAAAAACACAAAATCAAATATTCTTAGCTTCTCAAAAACTTGCTGAAACTATAAAGTGCTATGCTCTTATTGCCATGCGTGAAGAAAGTTATTGGAAGAATCGTGACTCTGGTCCATTAAATGCATTTCATACAACGGCTTATCATGTTCAACCTCCAACTCTGAAGCAGGTAATTTCTAAACGTTTTCAATATGCACGTACATTAATTAGAGAAAACAAAATTGATGATATTCCATCTAGCTATCAGGTAACAACTAATGAATTACTAGAAATATTCAATCGTCTAGTAAAAACTTTGCTAGGTACAGATGAAAATTATATAAGGTTTATAGAGTCAATATCATCTCGTGATATTAGAAGAGCTCTTGACACAATAGCAGCCTTTATGATTTCAGGTCATACTAATATCGAAGCTATATTACGAGATATTAGAAGAACTAACTCCTCTGGATTCCCGATACCATTTCATGAATTCCTAAACGCAATTATATTACGAGATCATGAAGTATTTTCCGAGACTCTATGTGACACGATCAACTTATTCAATATTACTGGTTCGATAGATGTATCAAACTTTAACAGAATAGCTGTTTTAGGTAGGATAATGCATGCCCAGAATAGTCAATCGTCATCAATTGGAAATGGATATTTACTAATTGAAGAAGTTATAAATGATTGTCATTCTGTTGGGATTCTACCTGAAACAACTGTTTCAATATTGAACACACTTAATGGAAGACGATTAATTGAAACAGAAACAACTATTAAAGAAAATATTGATGATAGTAAGTATGTCAGAATTACTATTTCTGGGAAGTATTACATTGAAGAGTTATCTAAGTTGTTCGGCTACTTAGATTTAATAATTTATGAAACACCAATTTGTCAAGAACCCATTTTTAAGAAATTAAACAAAATAAATGGAGAAATTATTTCAATAACCAGTCAAGATGGAGAGAAGAGAATATTGAGAGTTGAAAAAAGGCTTGAATTATGCAAAACTTTTATAGATTATCTATTAATGGAATTTAATAAATGTTCGTTTAGAAAAAAACCAGATTTGTTTTCAAGTGAAAGTATTTCTCTTATCCAGGATATTAAATTAAGTTTTGAATCTGAAAGTATTGATGTGTTGAATAAAGCAAAAAGCATATTTGAAAAATAACTCAAATTGAAAGCACATTATCAGGTCGTACAAGGCTTACGCACAACTTAAACAAGCAAAAGAGCTTTCCCTTCTCCTGCTAACTTAGGGACAACGTCCTCAGGAGAAGACATCGTCCCTGAAGCATCTAAAACGAAGTATTTAAAGTAAGCGTAAACCCAGTGGCTTCGGGCATTACACGGCAAATTCCGCCTAAACAAAGCAATCCACCACGTTGGCGGCCATAGCTTAAACTAAGTCTTGTTTTTCCTTTCGAATAGTTACCACCGAAATTATAAAAGTGTTTTTTGTATTTAAGGGAGACGTTTTTGTTCCTTTATCCAATAACTTAATGTTTCAATTATTAATTAACAATAAAGTGATGGCCGGAAAAAACGGCGGGCAGGCATAGGCTTGTCTGCAGGGAGCAAAGGTTTTTTCATGTTTTTTGGTTCTTTTTTCAAAAAAAGAACAGGAGAAACAAAATCAAAAAAATTCCTGCAATTGATGAGATGACCATCATACCCTTCGAAGCTTCGACAGGCTTGGCATGAGATTTCTCTCCCGATAAATCGGGATCACTCAGGGTTCCTTGAGTTACTAAAACGAAGTATTTATAGTAAGCGTAAATCCTTTGGCTTCGGGCACTAAGCGGCAGATTCCACCCAAACAAAGCAAACCTCCTCTTTGTCGACCATAGCTTAAACTTAGCCTAGTTTTACCTTTCGAATAGTTTCCGCCGAAATTATAAAAGTGCTTTTTGTCAGTAGTGCTTTCGTTTCCGTAATTATACATGTCGGAAGCGAAAAGAGAAAGTTTGGAAGAAAAATTATACTCAAAAGTTGAGGCTGCCCAGTTTTTCTTGTCGTCTTGCGTCCATAAATGCTGAGCGATTAATTTCATCGATTTACCGGAACCTAATTTTAAAATAGATTCAGCCGCGATCACTGTAAAATCAACTTTGCCAAACGTTTCCTCGATATACTTTTTATTGTAATAAGAATTAATAAAGGTAAAAGTAGAAGCCATATTCTTCGACCATTTTTTCTTAATCTCTAAATTCAGATCCTGAAAATATTTCTCTCCAAATGCCAAATATTCTGATTCATAGCTTCTATTCGTCAGATCAAATTCCGCTTTCAAGCCATGCCATCTCGAAAAATTAAAAGCGAGTTTTGTGCCGTATTTCCCGCCTAAGGCGCTTCCTTTTTTAATTTGGTAAAACAAATCAATCTGGAATCCAATTTCACCCGCTTTAGGCAAAGGGTTAAAACTAAGGTTAGATTGGGTTTGGTAGATATAAATATTGGCTAAGCTATATTCGTGTTGTTTGGTTAAGCTGGGCAGGTAATTAATTATTGAGCGATTGTAAATATTACCGGCATCATTTCTGTCGGAATAAAAATTCATATTTTCCAATCTTCTGAAAGTCGCATTCATACCAAGGCCGAATTTTGAATAACCCATATTCATGAGCAGGGCATTGCCTTTAAATAATTTTTCCGGAATGATTTGACCAAATTCAAGCAGTGCATCTTCGCTTTTCTGAACGATTTCAAAGTCGGAATAAAAACCACTTTTATTAAATTTTAATCTGGCAGAAACGGAATGGGTGGTTTTATCAGTACTGTTAATTAGTTCCATCGCTTGTGTGCGCCCAACATAACTTAATCCAAGATCCAAGGCATAGTTGCTTTGCTTAAAAATTTCATTCAAACCAATCTCCAGATTCAAAGCTGAAATGCTTCCATCAGAAACTTCAAAGCCCGATTTTTGCTTCCCATAAATTGCAATTAAAGAAACAGCTTTGATCGGTGTAATTTTTATTCGGCCACCTCTAAGCGAATTATTTAGCCCCAATTGTCTGTCTTCCCAAAGTCGAAAAACCAAACCACTTCCAAATTGTTCATAAAAATATCCGGCGGTAACTTCAAATCGTTTTGTTTGATATTTTAGATGGTAGGTAGCTAATCCCAGCTCTTTATTCAATTTCGGATCGTAATTTAAAAGGGCTGTAGGCGCATAACTTTCAAACTGTATTCCGGCAATAAAATTCGCGTACTGATAATCAAGTTTTAAAAAATTATTTGATCTGAAAAAATCTTTAAAATCCGAATCAAACTGATTTTGATCTTTTGAATACCACTGCATATTGGATTCGAAACCACCTGTCAGAAAACCTTTGTTTTGCGAAAATGTGATTAGCGGAAGGATGAGGATTAGAAAGACAAAATATTTCTTCATACGGGTAATTATTTCTCTTGGGTGTATTTTTTTAGTTCTTCAAAAAGTTCATCTTCTTGCCCGGGTGAATACCCAGAATGCTGATAAACGATTTCTCCGTCATGAACTATTAAAACATAAGGAACGCTGCCGATATTTAAACTCCGTTTGAGTTCCTGATTGGTGTCAAATAAAACTTCGTATTCCCATCCTTTCCCATTCACCATAGGGGTTACACGCGAAACAGTTCTTGAATCATCAGTAGCGACAGCAATTAGTTGTACCCCAAGTTCATCTTGCCAATCCTCGTAAACGTCATTGATTTCATCAAGTTCATTAATGCAAGAGACACACCAACTGGCCCAAAAACTCACAACGAATAGCCCTTCCTTAGTTAGGGCTTTAATATTAACCTCTTCACCCGAAAGGTTTTTTAAGCTAATTGAAGAGATGCTTTTTTGGGCTGAAAGATTAAAGCTGAATCCAATCAGAACTGCAAGTATAATTTTTCGCATTATTTACAATTAAGGGATGAAGTTAATAGTCGTTTTTAGTTATTGTTATTCTTTATGGTCTCTCAAAACAAAGATATATTTTAAAAACTTAGATTTCGAAGAAATACGACTTTAATCAAATAATTATTTATACTCTCCCCTGGTTTTCAGGGGAGATGTCAGTCGACTGACTGACAGAGGGGTAAAGTAATGAAAATTCTGGTTTTATCTTAATAAAATTGGCGAAACCAGCCTGCGTCTGGTAGGTCCCTCTTTGCTCAGCCACGAAGATAATCAAATTAAGAATTTTCTTTATTGTATCTTTGAATTTCTAAATTAAACTCAAAATTACGAATGATGAAGAGCAGAATACTACACCTTATATTATTTATATCTCTAATTTCTTTCCTTTCTTGTTCAGATAAACCAACTGAACAAATGGCGACTTCAATCATTATTTCTGTTAGTGAAAGCAATATTAATTTAGGCGGGACTTTTGTTTTTACTGTAAAAAACAATTTGGGTAAGACCTTGCAATCAGGTGTAATTATTTATGTTGACAATGTAGCTATTTCAGGCTTCACTTTTCAACCTGAAACAGAAGGAAGTTTTTCGGTTCATGCAAAATCCAATGGTTTAACAAGTAATACCTTAACATTAGGAGTTACTAAATTACCTCCAACTTCGGTGAGTCTAACGCTTAGTAAAAAATCACTGTCTCTGGGTCAATCAGTTAGCTTTATAGTGAAGGATAATTATGGGGCAGATGTAACTTCTCAGTCGGAGATTTTTATAAATAGTACAAAAATTACCGGAGATAGTTATACCCCAACGCAAAAGGGAGCTTTTGAAGCCTATGCCAAATTTGGGCAACTTGAGTCGAGCAAAATGGTCTTTAATGTTTATCGTTTTGTGCAAAAGGTGCTGATTGAAGATTATACCGGAACCTGGTGTGGATATTGCCCAAGAGTATTGAATGCAATTGAAATGGTTCATGCCGAGACGGATGATGTAATCGCGGTTGCTATTCATTCAGGAACTACAGACCCTTTTGATTTTAGTGATAAAGACATTCTTCTCAATGCTTTTAATGTAACAGGATATCCAACTTCAATTATAAATAGAGAGGAAACATGGGGTTTTCCCGAAAATTCGCCACCGGGTGTAAATCAGGTCTTAACTAAATTAAGCACCGAGGCCACAATTGGGCTCGGAATCACTTCAATGTCAAATAACGGAATTTTAAATATTGGTATTGATATTGAATTTGGGATAGATTTTTCCAATGCAAAACTGGTGGTTTATTTATTAGAAGACAAATTAAATGCTACTCAGGCAAATTATTATGAAGAACTTTACGGAGGATATAGTTCATTAATCAATTTTGAGCATAATCATGTACTTCGTCATTGCCTCACGAACTTGTTAGGCGATGAAATTCCTTCAAGCGAATCGAAAGAGAATAATATTTATCAGAAATCATTTTCTTTCACTACGGCCGATTCCAACATAAGTAATTCAGCAAATGTCCGAATCGTTGCTTTTGTAGTTGATGGTAATAGTGGGAATGTCCTTAATGTGAATGAGGCGGCAGTGAATAGTTCCACGTCGTTTTAACCATAGAAATCTAATTGATCAATCGATATTCTTTTGCTAATTTAATAGCTTCAAAGGAGTTATTCACACCAAGTTTTTCAAGAATTTTTTGTCGATGTGTATTTACCGTATGTACACTGATGAATAAATTATCAGCAATTTCTTTGCTAATTAGCCCATCCGAAATCAAACCAAGTATTTCTTTTTCTCTTTTAGAGAGTTCAATTTCTTTTTTGTCCTTGGGATAATGATAAGATTCACCCGTTTTAAAATTAATCACTTTATTTTGCAATGGCATACTCAAATCCTGATTTGGCGAAACATCCATAACACAAAGTGCCAACCAAATATTCCCATGTTTATCAAGCTCTAGGCATTGAAATTGCTCAATTACCCTAACGTACTGATCGCTTTTATCTTTGATTCGATAGTCATTAATTAGTTTGTATTCTTTTCGTTCGGCTGCCGGAATTTTTAGAATGAGTTTCATAAAATAAGCACCTATTTTCATGGCATCCAAATGGTCCTGAGGATGAACCTTCATCTCAAAATATTTATTTCCTTCACGATGTGCATCTTTAATATTAAACCCAAACATGGTTTCAAAATGAGATGACAAGTAAAGATGTTTTTTCTGATGTAAATCAAAGATGGAAATGGAGCTATTTTCAACTACATTCAACTTTTCAAGAAATTCGATATGGCCGTCAAGAATTGCATAATCCAGGTCTTCCTCAATAAAATTCTGACTACTTAGTATTTCCACATAATCTGCAATTATTTTTTCCGTTTCGTTCATAATAATGATTTATCAGTATTGTAGGAACTTAACCTTAAGCTTAGATTAGCAAAAATAATCTAAAATATAAAGAATGAAATTTTATTTAAAAGGATTCCTCATAGTTGTAGCCCTTTGCAGCACCTTATTTGTAAAATCACAATCATTAACTCAAGTTATAAAAGGTAAAATTGCAGACAGTGAAACTCAGCTTGGTTTGCCTGGAGCAACAATTATGGTTGTTGGTTCAGATCCGATTATCGGTGTTTCTACAGACATGGATGGATATTATAGATTAGAAAATGTTAAGGTCGGCAGGATCTCTTTAAGAATAAGTTTTGTTGGGTATGACTCCTTTTTTATATCTGAATTACTAGTAAATTCTGGAAAAGAGATCGTCTTAAATATTCCCCTAAAAGAATCCTTCTCTCAATTGGATGAGGTAGTGATTAAGGCTCATTTAAATAAACAAGAAGCTTTAAATAAAATGGCGTCAGTATCAGCTAGAACTTTTTCTGTTGAAGATGCACAACGATTTGCCGGAGGCATGGACGATCCTTCACGTCTTGCTAGTTTGTTTGCCGGAGTTACTCCGAGCACTGTAGATAATAATGAGATTGTAATTAGAGGAAATGCAGCAAAAGGAATTCTTTGGCGATTAGAAGGCGTGGAGGTTCCGGCTCCAAATCATTTAGCCGGAATGTTTTCTGGTGGTGGTGTAAATACCATGTTTAGTAATAATATGTTGGCAAATTCAGATTTCTTTACTGGTGCCTTTCCGGCAGAATACGGAAATGCATTATCCGGAGTTTTTGACATGAACTTAAGAATTGGAAATGCGGATAAACGTGAATATGCTTTTCAGATTGGATCGCAGGGCATCGATCTCGCTGTGGAGGGTCCTTTTAAAAAGGGAAATCCATCATCCTATTTAATTAATTATCGTTATTCAACCATCGGTCTCTTACAAGATTTGTTACCAGATATTACGGGCTTACCAACTTTTTCTGATTTATCCTTAAAGTTCAATTTCCCAACTAAAAAAATGGGCGTATTTTCTCTCTGGAGCATTAATGGCTGGGGCGAAATTGCGAATGAGTTAGAGACAGATCCATTAGTTTGGGAAACCAATATGGAGAGTTTTCAATATGCCATCAACTATAATTTAAATGCCGTTGGATTAAATAATAAAGCTATTCTGAATAAAAATAATTTTCTTTTTTCTTCAGTTTCACTAACTTCTACCAAATATTTGAATGAGAATATTTATTACCGAAGAGATTTGACTGAGGTTCCAGTAACAGATCAGGATGAAACAGAAACCAAAATTTCGTTTTCAACTTTTTTAAATCACAAATTTAATAGCCGACATTCGAATAAAACCGGATTAATCATCAATCGTTTGTCCTTTGATTTTGATGTGAAAAATAATACCAATGTTGCTGAAAACAATATGGCCGACTTCTTTGTTTTTAGCAAAGAATCAGCTTTTAGTTATCAATTTTATTCTCAATCAAAATATTACCTCGCCGAAAATTTAAACCTCAACTTAGGAGGGCATCTTACTTATTTTGATTTAAATGAAGAATTAATTCTGGAGCCCAGAATTGGATTAAACTGGGCTATTAATCTTACAAACAAACTAAGTCTGGCCTATGGGAAACATAGTAAGATTGAACCCTTAAGAATATATAAAATATTTGTTCCCAGATTCGACGCATTAATGACTCCGGAAAATAAATTAGCAGTAACCAAGTCTCATCATTTTGTTTTGAGCTACGAGGTAAAATTGAATAAAAACACCCATTTAAAGTTGGAACCCTATTTTCAAAAATTATATGATGTACCAGTAATTGCTGATAGTTCGTTTTCAATGATAAATTATACCAGCGAAACTTTTTTTGTGAATAAATTGAACAATTCTGGAATTGCTCGTAATTTGGGTATTGACCTAACCCTTGAAAGGTTTATGTCTAAAGGATTTTATTATTTGGTAACCGCTTCAATTTATGAATCAAAATATAAGGGCGGCGATGGAGTTGAACGAAATACCCGTTACAACCAGAATTTTGTTTTTAATATTTTGGCCGGTAAAGAGTGGCAAACAAAGAAGAATCACACTTTTGGTTTAAATGGAAAGTTTACTGTTTTGGGAGGGAAGCGACAATCCCCCGTCGATTATGAAAAATCAAATCAGTTTCAGTACGTCGTTTATGATGATACCAGGATTTTTGAAGTGCAGTTACCCACCAGTTATTATATCGACTTATCAATAAATTACACCATCAACAAACCGAAATTTTCACAGTCCATTATTTTTCATGCAAAAAATTTATTGATGCAGGAAGAATCATTGGGGCATGCTTTTAATTTCAAAACCAATGAAGTTGAACCTTACGGATTAACATTAATTTTCCCTTACATCAGCTATAAAATTCAGTTTTAGAGTACGTTAAGGGTCACATTGAGCTTGTCGAAATGCGACCCTCTGAAATATTATTTGTCAGTTCTGGACAGGCTCGAACTGACTTCGAAATGTGACTTCGGCTCCGCTCAGTCACATTAAAAAAAAGGCCCCACATTATGAGACCTTTTTGCAAGTAGTAATTAAGGGTTTATAATAATTTAAATAAATTAATCTGCCGAAGCAGAAAGCTAAGGTAAACTAAACTTTGAATTTATAATTGATTGCGGCCAATTCTTCATTGGCTTTAACAATCTTGCCTTTAAGATTTTCTTTATACGCTACCGTTTTATTAAAAATGTCTTCATTGCCAGTTGCTAAAATTTGTGCCGCTAAAATTCCTGCGTTTAGTGCTCCGTTAATTCCAACCGTTGCGACCGGAATTCCGGGAGGCATTTGAACAATCGCTAATAAAGAATCCATTCCATCAAGTGAAGCTTTAATAGGAACCCCGATTACCGGCATGGGCGTCATGGCTGCAATTACACCTGGTAAATGTGCTGCCATGCCGGCTCCGGCAATAATCACCCTAATGCCACGGTCATAAGCACCTTTGGCAAATGCTTCTACTTTTTCTGGGGTTCGATGTGCTGAGAGGGCGTTTAATTCAAACGGAATCTCCATTTCATCTAAAAATTTGGCAGCTTTTTCCATAACCGGAAGGTCGGAAGTGCTACCCATTATAATGCTTACAAGTGGTTTCATATGTTTTAATAAATTTAATGTTCAATAAATACTGGTACAAAATTACGTTTTAATTTTTTATTTCTAAAGCCACTAACGATCAATCCGTTTAAATACTAATTTTGTACCTTTAAATATTAGCACTTATTTAAACTATTTTCATGAAAGTAAAACAAGAAGTGATACAGGTATTGGATAAAAAATTTAAACCTTTTATTAAGGCTGATCAGATTGATAAAGCAGTTCAGGAAATTGCTGATCGGATGAATGTTGAACTAAAAGGCAAAAATCCATTATTTATTGTGGTTTTGAATGGAGCTTTCATGTTTGCTTCTGATTTGTTTAAAAAAATCAATATTGATTGTGAACTGAGTTTTGTGAAACTGTCATCTTATGTTGGCACCCAAACTACTTCAACCGTTCGCGAGTTAATTGGGTTGGATAGGGTTTTAAAAGGCCGGACGGTAGTGGTTGTTGAAGACATTATCGATACCGGAATTACCATGGCACATACCATTCCACTGCTTCAAAAACTGGAAGCAAAAGACGTAAAAATTGCCACACTTTTATATAAACCTGAAGCTTTTCAAAAAGATTATTCGATTGATTATATTGGAATTGAGATTCCAAACGATTTCATTATTGGCTATGGTTTGGATTATGACGGCCAAGCGCGTAACTTACCGGAAATCTATAAAATTGTAGGATAAAATGGGTAATACAAACTTTGTTGATTATGTAAAAATATTTTGTAAATCGGGCAATGGGGGTCCCGGCTCCGCTCATTTTAGGCGCGAAAAATATATCCCAAAAGGAGGTCCTGATGGTGGTGATGGTGGCAGAGGAGGGCATATTATCCTGAAAGGCAATGAACAATTATGGACCTTGCTTCATTTAAGGTATACCAAGCACATTCGGGCCGAGCACGGAGAAAGTGGTGGCGGATCACGAAGTCATGGTGCCGATGGACAAGATCAGATCGTTGAAGTACCCTTAGGTTCGGTTGCTAAAAATGCCGAAACCGGTGAAATTATTGGAGAAATTACCGAACATGATCAAAGCCTGATTTTATTAAATGGTGGGAGAGGAGGACTGGGGAACGATCATTTTAAAACCTCAACCAATCAAGCACCTAAATATTCACAACCTGGTGAAGCAGGATTGGAGGAAGCCATCATCATTGAATTAAAATTATTGGCAGATGTTGGATTAGTTGGTTTCCCGAATGCAGGAAAATCTACACTCTTGTCTGTGGTTTCGGCAGCAAAACCAGAAATCGCCGATTACCCCTTTACGACTTTAAGGCCAAATTTGGGCATCGTTTCCTATCGCGATAATCGGTCTTTTGTAATTGCTGATATCCCGGGAATTATTGAAGGAGCGCATGAAGGAAAAGGGTTAGGTTTACGTTTTTTGAGGCATATTGAGCGAAACTCAATGCTGCTGTTTATGGTTCCTGCCGATTCTAAAGACATCAAAAAAGAATATAAGATTTTATTGAATGAGCTTAAACAGTTTAATCCTGAACTCTTGGATAAAGAACGTTTATTAGCGATCACCAAATGCGATATGCTGGATGAAGAATTAATGGCTGAAATGAAGCAGGAATTGCCTAAAGTAAAAACCATATTTATTTCATCGATAAGCGGATTGAATATTCCACAGTTAAAGGATGAGATTTGGAAACTACTAAATAATTGAATAGGTCACATTGAGCCTCCGCCGAAGGCGGATAAATGTCGAGATGTCCTCGATGTAAATGTTCTCGACAAGCTCGAACTGACATTGACATAAGGTTAAGTTGGCTCAGGCTAAAATAATGATCACGAAGTTTATGATCGAAACACTTAAAAATTTAGACACCGAATTATTTCTTGCCTTAAATGGCCTACACAATTCCTTCTTCGATTTTTTAATGTTTTGGGCCAGCAACAAACTTATCTGGATTCCCCTCTATCTTTATTTTATTTATCTCCTGATTAAGAATTATAAATGGAAAACGATTGGAATTTTTGTCGCCGTAATTGTTCTAATTACCTTAGCTGATCAATTATCTGTGCATCTTTTTAAAAATGTATTTCAAAGATTTAGGCCTTGTCACGAACCCAGTCTTGAAGGATTGGTTCATATCGTAAATGGAAAATGTGGCGGTCGTTTTGGTTTTATCTCTTCACATGCGGCCAATACTTTTGCACTGGCTGTTTTTCTCATTCTGTTCTTAGGTAAAAAGTATCGGTATTTTACATTTTTAATCCTGCTCTGGGCAGTTTTTGTAAGTTATAGCCGTATATATCTGGGGGTACACTATCCGGGTGATGTAATTGTTGGAGCCATTTTTGGAAGTGCTCTTGGATTTATAATTTCATATCTGTACAAAAAAATAAGTCACATTGAGCGGAGTCGAAATGTGAAATAGTTAATCCCTTCATGGCTTCGACTCCGCTCAGCCTGACCGTTAAAATTTAGATATGCAAAAAATAGAATTCATCATCGGAAGCCCAAGAAAAAAAGGAAATACCGCTGTAATGGCTGAAACTTTAAATGAGCATCTTAACAAAAAGAAATTTACTTCCAATTTTAGCTTTTTATACGACTTTGAAATTAAAGCCTGCACCGATTGCCGTGGCTGCAAACGTGGCGACTTAACATGCATTGTTGAGGATGAGATGCAAGAATTTTACAAAAGAATTGATGCAGCAGACATTTTGGTTTTTGGCACTCCCATTTATTGGTTTACCCCCAGTGCCAAAATGAAATTGGTGCTTGACCGATTACGGCCCTATTACGGTGGAGACAAATTAGCCAATAAAAAAATGATAATTTTACTTCCCGCTGGAGTAGGCGAAAAAGACTGTGACTTGACTACAGAAATGTTCAAACGAATGTCTCGTTCTTTAAAGCTTGAATTTATTGGAGTAGTTACCGCCGAAGCCTACGATATTGGGGATGTGAAAAAGGATGAGAAGGCGATGATCGCAATTCAAGAGTTGGGTATTAAAATAAATACGGTTTCAACTTAACAGATGACTCTCCAAAATTAGTCAGTTCGAGCTTGTCGAGAACTGATTTTGATCTTTTCATTTGTTTCTATATATTTACTTTTCTTGTTTAATAGATATATTTACTTTCCCTCCTCGTGAAATATTAGTATTAATTAGTTATTATCTTACTGTAAATAAATTAAGTTGAATTATGAAAAACATGCATAAATCACAAATATCAAAAAGGAAACTCAAAAATGGCTAATGTTACAGGTTTAATTTTCGAAATAACGGGAGCAAGCATTGTATGGGCTATTAAAGGATTCAAAGGAAAGCTGAATGATGAAATGTCTGGTCCTTATGATTTTAATAAAAAGACTACTAGAAATTGGATTATTTCATTAATATTTTATGGAATAATTGCAATGTTCATTTATAAGTTTATAGAGTCAAAGAAGGAGGAACAGAAATATCCAGAGTTTGTAATTGAACTTCCAATTAGCATGAAATAACTAAGCGTATTAGAATGGGGTGACACCCTATAAGGATGTCACCCAATAATTTCGTTCAATGTAAAAATTTCAATTCACAAGCTTTTGAGATTTAACTTTCCCTAATAAACCCATTCAATTTATCAACACTCCCCGCTGGCGCGGACTTGTAGTCCGGGCCTTTTTATTCGAAATGACAGGATTCAAAACGGGACAGAATTAAGAATTAGTTTCTGTTCATTTTCTTTGCTTGTTCAAAGAAAACGAACCAAAAGAAAGAACCCTTTTTCAAAGGTATTTTTTGGCGTTGCCAAAAACCAGATTTATTTTTCTGAGTTTTGTATTCTCAAAACATCGAAACGAAAAACAAATCTTATACTCCTGAAAAAGATAAAAACACAGATATTCTATTTGTGTGCAGGCCCAAGATTCCGCGATGTCAGGGAGTGGCTTGTGTGAAGGTTTGGATCGGAATCTTTTGACTTTTTGGTTCTTTTGTATTCCCGCCTGACCGGACGGGCAGGAAGACAAAAGAACATGTTAATATTTTAGATTCCGGCACTGTGGCCGGAATGACAAAATCAATTTGAGAAATCCTTTAATTATTCCCGAATAAACCCATTCAGCTTATCCACACTATCCTTGGCATCACCATAAAGCATGTCGGTATTTTCTTTGTAAAATAATGGATTTTGAACTCCTGCATATCCAACAGCCATGGAGCGCTTCATCACGATTACTTTGGTGGCGTTCCAAACCTGAATAACCGGCATTCCATATATAGGGCTGGCTTTGTCTTCTTCGGCTCCCGGATTTACGATGTCATTGGCACCAATCACCATCACTACATCCGTGCCAGGTAAATCATCATTAATTTCTTCCATCTCCATCACAATATCGTATGGAACGTTGGCTTCAGCTAAGAGTACATTCATGTGGCCCGGCAAACGTCCTGCTACAGGGTGAATCCCAAAACGAACTGTTTTTCCTGCTTTACGAAGCATGTCAACCATGTCGTGTATGGGATGTTGTGCTTTTGCCACTGCCATTCCGTAACCGGGGACGATTACAATCGAGTTAGCATCTTTTAATAATTTGGCAACGGTTTCGTGATCTGTTGAAGTTACTTCTCCAACCATTTCGGCAGCACTGCCATGTTCAACTTCTCCAAATCCACCAAAAATAACTGATAGGAATGATCGGTTCATGGCCTCACACATGATGATAGAAAGAATGGCTCCGGAACTACCAACGAGTGCACCGGTAACAATTAAAAGGTCGTTGCCCAGCATAAAACCTGCTGCCGCTGCTGCCCATCCTGAATAGGAGTTCAGCATAGAAACCACAACAGGCATATCGGCTCCACCAATGGCCATAACCAACATCACGCCAATAAATGAAGCAATGGCGGTCATGATGATGAGGTACATTAATCCGTTGCTTCCATCATCCATGGTGAATAAAACACCAAGAACAACTGATATAACAACTAAACTGATATTGACGAAATGGCGTCCAGGATAAAGTAAAGGTTTGCTCCTGATCTTACCCTCTAATTTCCCCCATGCAATAATGGAACCCGTAAAAGTAATGGCACCAATAAATACACCGATGAAAACTTCCACAAAATGAATATTGTGTTCTGCACCCGTGAGCAAGTGGCTATGCGGATCAAGATAAGAACCAAAGCCAACGAGGACTGCTGCCAAACCAACAAAACTATGAAGGATGGCTACCAATTGTGGCATGGAAGTCATTTCTACCTTACGGGCTACAATAATTCCGATAACGGATGCTATGGCAATGGCAACTAAAATAAATACATGCCCTTCAACTTCTGCTCCAAAAACAGTAGCTAAAATGGCAATGATCATTCCTACGATGCCGTATAAAACACCATTCTTGGCTGATTCCTGAGAAGATAATCCACCCAAGCTGAGTATAAATAATATACTTGCGAATAGATAGGCTGCGGTTTGTATTTGTGTCGATATCATCTTCCTTATTTTTTAAACATTTTCAACATTCGGTGAGTTACTAAAAATCCGCCAACAATATTAATGCTGGCAACAAGAATTGCTATAAAAGCAATAATCGTTATCGGACTGGAGATATCGGTTGTAACCTGAAGCAATCCACCGATTACAATAATTCCACTGATGGCATTTGTAACCGCCATTAAAGGGGTGTGTAAAGCATGTGTCACATTCCATATTACCTGCCATCCAACGAATACGGCGAGTACAAAAACGGTAAAATGCCCCATAAAATCAGCTGGTGCTACTTTGCCAAGCAGGAATAAAAACAGTGCAATGGAGGCCAGTTTAATTACCATACCCATTGCTTTCTTTTTAACCGCTTTAGCTTTTGCTGCTGCTATTTCTTCAGGACTTTCTTCAATCACTTCCTCTTTTGGGTTTTGAGGACTTACAGGAAGTGGCTCAGGGGGCCAGTTGATTTTGCCCTGATAGGTAACCATGGCTCTTTTCACCACATCGTCTTCCATGTTGATGTTGAAGTTTTCGGCTTTGCCCATGTCATCCAATAAATGACAGAGGTTATTTCCATAAAGTTGGGAAGCTTGATTTGGCAGCTGATCCAGTTTTCCAATGATGGTCACACCATTGTCAGTTACATAAATTTCATCGTTTTTGGTTAATTCACAATTCCCGCCTGAAGAAGCAGCTAGGTCAATAATCACAGAACCTGGCTTCATCACTTCAACATGATCTTTTAAAATCAGTTTTGGAGCTTCTCTTCCCGGGATTTGAGCGGTGGTGATAATGATATCAACTTCGGCAGCCTGAGCTTTAAACAAGGCCATCTCAGCTTCAATAAACTCTTTGCTCATCACTTTCGAATAACCAGATGCAGTGGCACCATCTTCTTCAATATCCACACTTAAAAATTCGGCACCCATCGATTGGATTTGCTCAGCAACCTCCATACGGGTATCGAAAGCACGAACAATGGCACCCAGTGAATTGGCGGTGCCAATCGCTGCTAAACCTGCAACTCCCGCACCAATGACTAAAACTTTGGCTGGATCAACTTTTCCTGCAGCGGTAATTTGTCCGTTCAAAAACCGACCAAAATGATTGGCTCCTTCAATAACTGAACGATAACCAGCGATGTTAGCCATTGATGAAAGTACATCCATCTTTTGAGCCCGGGAAATTCGTGGGATTGCATCCATGGCAATGGCATTCACTTTTTTGTCAGCCAGTTTTTTGAGTAAGTCAGGATTTTGTGCCGGCCACAAATAACTTAAGGTGACCAAGCCTTCTTTCATTAAATCAATCTCATCGAAATTTGGTGCCTGAACTTTTAATATGATATCAGAATCTTTATAAATTTCTTTTTCTGATGGAACAATCGATGCACCTGCTTCTTTAAATTCTTGATCTGAAAAATTTGATTTTTGTCCTGCGTTTTTTTGAACAAAGACTTCAAAGCCTTGTTTAATTAAACGTTTAACGGTTTTTGGAGTTGCGGCTACCCTTAATTCTTTGGGTGTAATCTCCTTCGGAATGCCAACTTTCATGTGTCTGTTTTAAATGTATTACAATTTACACAATTCTATAACGTCTTGTAATTAAGTTTACAAAAATAGTAAAAGCTGGTAATTAATACGCATTCTAAATAAGAATATTCACTGTGGAGCTTGATTCATCTTCAATTTTAAAACCATTATAAAAAAGAATCTTACTCGAATCTTGAATGTCAATATTTTTATAAACATTTAAGCCTTTCTCTTTGATGAGTAATTCATCAACAATGAAATCGCTGATTCGATCATCCGTATCGCTTCCAATAATAAGTTTTATTTCCTTATCATTTTTGTTAATTTGAAACTCCATTTCAATTCTCGACCAATTGCCATCTATCACTACACAAAACATGGGCTTAAATTCTTGAAAGATCTCAGACTCATCATTGGCTTTAAGCTTTATAAGTCTTATTTTACAGTTTAAAACATCTTGCCCAAAATTTGCTCCGGTATTGTACATCCAAAAGCTTAGGGTATAGGTTTTTGATGCATCTAATAATGAGTTGTCGATGTTGCAAATCGTTTTGTTCAAATTCTTTTTAACCTTAAGTGCAGCAGCTCCAAGATAGGATTTGGATGAATTTTTATCATCGAAACTATCGTAATACAAAAAAGCATTTTTACTTGTTGCGAGTAGGTTTTCACGTAGATAAAGTGTGTTTTTAATTTCATTAAAATTGGTGATAATTTCCTTAGAATTATTTTTGAAAAAATCACTAACACTTATCTCAAGGATTACCAATTCTTCATCCTCATAAAGTGTTCTACTTTTATCAATTATTTGCTGTTCGTAAATTGAAATTTGGTCTTTTGAATAGGTGATCAGGAATTTTTTCTTGCTTGGTAACTCTTTTTCAATTTCTTTTTTGATAAAAGATGGAGAAATTAACTGGCTCATTTTTTTACTCTCAGAGATATTGGTTCGCGCTAGATAATTACCTAAAATGGGTAAGCCACAGTGATAAGAAAATAGGGTGCTTAGGTGCATGCTTTTGTGGGTTCCAACGATTTCAAAATTGCCGGATCCTTTGTTATAAAATGGCAATGGAATAATTGCCTGATATTCTGCAACCTCAATTTTACTTATTGCATCTTTGTAATTCTGAGGAAGCATTTCTTTATTAAAATAATTTGGTTCATTGAACAAGTATCTCTTATTATCTTGATGATATGCCAATCCTTCGATGACAATCAACGCTCCTAAAATTAGTAAGCCAATAGGTTTTAAAAATCGCCATTTCCCCTTAAATGAATTGACTAGGTGGTAAAAAAAGTAAACCGATGAAATATTAATGATGTAAAACCAAACCCAGGCAAAGCGCCCTAATGCTCTGAATTCTTTCAGAACCGGAAAGACTTCAGCGAGGCCTTGTAATCCTAATCGAAAAGGATAACCCATCGAAAACAGCAGGATGAGTATTCCGGCAATCATAAAACTTTTAAGTTCTTTATTTTGGAAAAATTTATTGTAAAAAATAATTTTTACTTGTCGGAAACTCTCGAATATAGACAACAGTAGAAATGAAAATATTCCGAAAATAGCTGCCAGTCCAATGTATGCCCAGCCTTCCCATATTTGATTTTGAATCGAATAAAAATGATTTATAATTGAACGGAATGGAGGATGGCTTGGAAAAAATACAGTATCAAAATTGGCTACAAAAACTAAAAACCCATATGGATTTGTTGTTCTGCCAAGGTGTTGATCGGTATAAAAGACGAATAATCTGAAGATAATTAATGGCAAGAAAACAATAAAAATTATTCTTAAAAAATAATATAGTTTTCGTTTTATTGATTTGTGATTAAGGATAAAATAGACCGAAAAAAAGCATAGGTTTAAAACGGTTGCAATAACGCCCAGATATGGATGTATAAAAATCCAAAACAAAATATTTAGAAATAAAGCAAGATTCCAGAATGTGTTTTGTGATTTTTGAGTGAATCGAATAATCAGATACCATGTTAGTGGAATAAAAAATAAATACCCTAAGGAATAATGACCCGAGATGCGATGAATTTGTGGAGACAAAACCATAATCCCAAAGGCAAATAAAACAGAAAACCAAGGGCTGATCTTGTAATGACGTAATATGAAATAAAGAATTAATAGGCATAAAAGCATTCCGAAAAGAATACTAATATTGTGAATACCTACTGAGTATTCTACAACTTCGGGCCAAAACAAGGAAATTAATTTTACGGCATTGGCTAGTAATGGATTGTTTACTGCATAAACAATATGCTCCGAAAAAGGATAATTCATTCCTTCAAACTCAACGAATGATGAATCGTACTTAATGTGGTAAGTAAAATTATGATAGCTTGTTAAGCCGTCGCCCTGAAAATTGAACAAATAACTATTTGGACTTAAAGTTATTTTAGGATAAAAAACGAAAAGAAAGATAATTCCTAAAAAGGTTAATGAAATTAAAGGAAAGGTTTTTTTTATGGATTTTACCATGAAAATATTTGTATGCTTTCAATTCAAAATAAACTGTTTTGTAAATCTTCACCCAATTATAATCACCCTAAATTTCAATTTAAAATTTAATAAATATTCATTTTACATTAAAAATAATTATTTGAGTTTAGTGTCCGTAAGCGCGCCCTTCTAATTTTTCGATCACCACTTTGTAAGTATTTACATCTTTAACAGCAGGATCGTTATACTTAAATTTACGCTCGGCATAATTAGCCATGATCAGATCCAGGGCCGCTCTTTTTTCATCCATATCGGTAATAAATACTACTTTCCCAAAAGCCAAAACAGAGCGATATCTCCAACTATAACTGCAAGCAACTTCCTCATCGCGGTATTTTAGTTCATAATCGCCACTAAAAGCCACACATACATTTGGATTGTTTTTTAGGATGTCAATTTTTTTACCTTGTTGGGCAGAGTGTAAATAAATTTCATCATTGGCATAACCAAAATTAAAAGGCAAGACATAGGGCATGTTGTTTTCATCAACCATTGAAAGGTGACAAACTTTACAATTGGTGATAATTTCTTCGAGTTGAGGTTTGTGATCTAGTACACGGCTTTTCATAATTTAAATTAGATTTAAGATTCAAGTATCAAGTATCAAGTATCAAGTATCAAGTATCAAGTATCAAGACAAAAGATTTAGCAAAGTTAATAAAGTGCTGAGAAATCAATGGAAAATAAGAACTCAAATGTGTTGGTCTTTCGATCCGGATAATAAATATATCTTACGCCCATATCAATAGGGGCAATTAAGCTGAACAGATGCATATCTGAAGTCAATTCAAATCCTGTAGAACGATAAGTTGAATTTCCATCGGGGTGTTTCCCATAAGCATGGTCGTAAAAAAGGGCCATTTTTAATCTCTTCAAATAAAATAAAGAGCCAATATTGAAATCGGGATAACAAAGCGGGAATTTGTAATTTATGCTTGTCCGCAATAATTCCAGGTCATTCTTATTGTTAAATCCACGGGGGTAATTTACGATTTGTGGGAAATTATAAATTCCTTCCTGTCGTTTCTGATAGCCATTAATTATTTTTATTCCGTGATGTTTTAACAAACCAGGGAAATAAAGAATAGACTGTGCTGATAAGATCCAGCTTTTATTATCCTCCTGAAAAGGAGTATGTCCAACCCTAAAATCTAAAACCTGCCCCCATGCTGGATACAAATCTCTTATTGAGGAACGTATTCGGTTGTACAAATAAAACCTGTAGTTAAGACTTTGGATCGTATTCTGTTTAAACTCAAATCGAGATACTGCACCTTCTTTTAAAAATGTATTTCTGAATTTAACGGAAGGTTGAATTCCACGCGAATACCTGCCTTTTGAATATGTTAGTGGAACCCGAACTTCTGTTTCAATATTGGTTTCATCATACAATAAGAATTTCATTTGATGAAGTGTGTCGGCATAGTAATACTTTCTCTTTCCATGGTCAACCTTCAAATCGATAATGGGATAAAAACCTTGATATGAATAATTAAAATAGTATTTCCCCAATGATTCGTTGAGGTCGTATTCATAACCCATACTGGCAAATGCAGTACTCAGTTTGTCTTGGCCCATGACTGAAAATCCGGGCTTAACATCATAAGAATTCACATCAATTGAAGCAGGAGCCCAGCTATGAATATCAAGTAAGCCGTTAGCTTTATGATATCTTTTTACTTCATACGTCTCATCATATCGATGATCAATTTCCAGGATTCCCTTTTCTTGATCCAATAAATTTTCTGAAAACTTTAAAGATGCATTTTTTACTTCACTTAATATTTTCCATGATTGAGGCAGTATTTGTTGCTTTACAATTTCATAACCATCAGCACTATAATTTGAATAAAAAAGCAAATTATTTTTTTCATCTATAAAAACATCCTTAACCCCATATTCAACTTCGCTAATTTGGAAGATTTTTTTATTTGTGCGGTCAATGGCAAAAACATTATCTGTTCCGGAAAATGCGGCTGTAAAATAAACATATTTTTCGGTGATACGGGGTTGCGAAATTCCCGTATAATATTTTGCACTAAGCGCTTCAGTTTCCCCTGAACTTAATTTCAAAACCACTATGTTTTTGCCCATCTCATTCAGCGAAATAAAGACAATTTCATTGTCATTTCCCGACCAGGAAGGGCTTTGTATTTCTTCTTCAGGATAAGCATATCGTTTGATCTCTTTTCCACTTTTTGAATCAAGAACAACAATGGCAGATTCATGAGAGTTTGTAATCTCAATAGCTGCAATTTTTTGGCCATCATGCGAAATTTCAGGTGAAAACAAACGACTTTTTTGTGTTAAATGATTTCGTTTTTTTGTTCGAATGTTTAAGGTTTTGATGACCGAAAAATTTCTGTTTTGCCATCTTGGATCAAATTCAACTTCAGCCCAGCAAATAATATCATTTGCATAAGAAATTGGGTCTCCAAGCATGGGCCCGGGCGTGAAAATAATTTCTTCTTCCCCTTTGGCATCAATTGCAACTATTCGCTTTACATCATCGATGCTATTTTTTAAAGCAAGGATTCGATTGTCTTTAAACACAATTGGGTGATTGTAGTTGGTATACGCATTGGGTTTTTTAGTGAGTTTAAGGTGAGAACTCAGTGTTTTTAACTTTTGAATCGAGTCCCATTGTAGTTTTAGATCATCTATACTTGAATGATAAAATTTTTGCTTGCTTAAACCTGTAGTTCTCTTGATTGATTTAGAAAAAGGAGTGATCAGGAAAGGGTTTTTTCCAACGGTATTGAGCGATTCTTCCCATAGTTTTGCGCCAAATTTATTTCGGCCGGATGCAACCAACAGGTATCCTAAAGGATAGGCTCCCGGAACAAAGTCTTTAAATGAACCATGAACTGCTTTTTCATAATTATATTTCATTTTTCCCA
This sequence comes from Bacteroidales bacterium, assembly GCA_963675215.1. GTDB lineage: Bacteria > Bacteroidota > Bacteroidia > Bacteroidales. The sequence goes on along the minus strand of OY775914.1, from coordinate 350,132 downwards.
GAACTTGCTCTTTAATCGGCATTTCAAAGGAAGGTTCTCTGCCACGACCCGAATTACTTAGTACGGTTTCGGTAACGACCGCATCCCCTTCTAAAAACCATTGCGGAACAAAAACCCCGGTCATAAATGCCAAAGCTTGTTCTCCCAATACAAACTTGAGCACTTTGCTAAATCCGGTATTTAATTTTTCAATCTGAATCAAATGACGAATTTCGTGCAGCACCAGCTGATCGAGCCATTTTTGCGCATAAATTTGTTGTGGTGAAGTTGTATGAAGATCAATTCTGGTTGGCGCCCATGCGGTAGTTCCATTCGAAATAACTGTTTGATTATGCAGAATAATGGAAGTTTTTTTTATTTTTCCATCCAATGAATGTGCTACCAAATAATAAGCTGAGTCAAGAATATTAGCTAAGTATTGAGCTTGTTGCTCAAAGTTTTCAGGAAAAATAATTTGAAAATTTGCGGTGTTGATCTGATTCCATTTAGTTGAAGCAGGATCTTGCCCCGAACTATAATACTGACCTTTAGCAAAAGAGATGCTCAAAAAAAGTATGAAAAGGTTTACAGAAATATGTTTCATCAGCTTAGGCATAATCAAAGATATAACTAAATCTAGTTATGAAGATGGAATAAAGAAGGCTTTGGTTGCAAAGGCCTTAATTTTTTTCCGTAACAAAGAAGTCCCAGAGCACATCTTTAGGTGGTGGTGCAATAATTTCCATATTTTCTTTTTTCACCGGATGGATGAATGAAAGTTTTCGGGCATGCAAACTGATTGAAGCATCCTTGTTTGAGCGTGCGAATCCATATTTTAAATCCCCCTTGATCGGACAACCAATTTCGGCCAACTGTACCCTGATTTGATGATGGCGACCGGTAATTAAATCAACCTCAAGCAAACAATAATCTTTACTTTTCGAAATGAGTTTATATTTTAATTCCGCTTTTTTGGTTCCGGGTTGTTCTTTTTTATAAGCCCGGGATTTATTTCTGGCCTCATCTTTTATAAGCCAGTGCAGTAATTGGTCTTCTTCTTTAGGAGGAATAGCTTTTGTGATGGCCCAATACGTTTTACTGATTTCCCGATTTTTAATTTGTTCGTTTAACCTACTTAGCGATTTACTTGTTTTGGCAAAAATTACAGCGCCACTTACAGGTCGGTCGATGCGGTGAGCCAAACCTAAAAATACATTTCCGGGCTTTTGATAGGTTATTTTTAAATAATTTTTAACCGTCTCGATTAGAGATGAATCACCTGTTTTATCACCTTGGACCAATTCTGATGGCCGCTTATTGATGATAATAAGATGATTATCCTCAAAAAGGATTTGTTCACGGACACTAACAATTTGATCCATGTTTGGATTAAGTTAGAATTTTAATATTGCTCTCTTTCATTCGGGAAGCTGAGTGTTTTCACATCTTTCACATAGGTTTGAACGCTGCCCTTAATCTCTTCTGATAAATTATTGTATCTCCTTAAAAAACGTGGTGAGAATTTTTGAGTCAGGCCAAGCATGTCATGTAAAACCAAAACCTGTCCATCAACACCATTTCCGGCACCGATGCCAATGGTTGGGATTTTTAATTTTTTCGTTACTTTAGCTCCCAAAGCAGCAGGTATTTTTTCCAGAACAATTCCAAAACATCCCGCTTCTTCAAGCAGCATGGCATCTTTCTCAAGTTTTCTCGCTTCATCTTCTTCAGTGGCTCGAACCACATAAGTTCCAAATTTGTGAATCGATTGCGGAGTTAGTCCAAGGTGGCCCAAAACCGGAATTCCGGCAGATAAAATTCTTTTTACGGACTGAACAATCTCTTTTCCACCTTCCATTTTAATGGCATTGGCTCCCGATTCTTTCATGATCCGAATGGCAGAATGTAAAGCTTCAAGTGAGTCACCTTGGTAAGTCCCGAAAGGAAGATCAACAACGACAAGTGAACGTGTTACAGCTCGCATAACCGAGCTTGCGTGGTATATCATTTCATTTAAGGTGATAGGCAGGGTTGTTTTGTGTCCAGCCATCACATTTGAGGCAGAATCTCCAACTAAAATGATGTCGATACCGGCTTCATCAACCAACCCTGCCATGGTGTAGTCATAGGCAGTTAACATGGCGATCTTTTCACCTTTCAACTTCATTTCTTGTAAAACATGAGTTGTGATTTTTGGATACAAGCTAAATTTTTCCATGATTTATTTTTTTGTAAAAGTCTGGACGTTTTAAGATTTATTATTAGAAGAAGTCCAATAATTCTATTTCAAATACAAGTATGGCATTTGGTTTAATTCCGACTTCAGGGTAAGGCCCATATGCTAACCGAGAAGGAATAATGAGCATACCTTTTGAACCTTTTGTAAAGAAGGGAATACCTTCTCTCCATCCATCAATGGTGTGGGCAAGTGAAGTTGTGTAGGGGATGCCTTCTTCAGTTTGGTCAAATACTTCTTTGGTGTCGATGTAGTAGCCTTTATAATGAACCGTAATTTTATGATTTAGAGTAGGTTTTTCTGAGCCATCAACTTGTTCAGTAATAATGTAATGTAAGCCTGAACTGGTGCTTTGAGCGGTTAAGTTGTTTTCAGTTAAAAAACGCTGGATAATCGGAAGGTCAATTTCTAGTTGCTCGGCATTTGATAATACTTCTTCCGACTTACCACAAGAAAAGGCAGCAAACAATGCGATTATTAAGATGGGGATGATCTTCTTCATTCGTATTTAGGTTATTTTATAGCTTAATCCTTTTAATGGGATAATTAAAGTTCACTGATATTGCTTTGCAAAAATAAAACTTTTCTTACTTCATTTTCAAAACTTTATCATAAATATACAATCTTCATAATTTAGAAGGTGTCTAAAAGAAGTATAAAATCAACTTGAAACATAATTTTTTAACTTTGAAAGAAGTTTTTAACAACCAATTATCGTATTTCGCATGATAAATTTAAATGGAATTTTTCCTCCTTTGCCAACTGCCTTTGATGAAAAGCAAAATCTCCAAACAGATAAAATGAATGAAAATATATCTCGCCTGAATCAATTTGATTTAGCCGGGTATCTGCTCCTAGGGTCGAATGGAGAGTTGGTGATGTTAAGAGAAGAAGAGAAAATTAGCGTGTATAACGAATGTCGGAAGGCTATTCCAAAATCAAAATTAATGATTGCCGGAACAGGCGGCTTATCTACGCTTGAAACAATAAGGCTCACTCGCGCAGCTGCAAAAGCAGGAGCTGATGCGGCTCTGGTTTTAAATCCTTTTTATTATAAGGGATTAATGACGTCGGAAGCACTCACAAAACATTATTTTGCCGTTGCTGATGCATCAGATATTCCAATAATAATTTATAATATGCCGGCCAATAGTGGAATGGATATGAATGCAGAGTTAATTGCAAAATTTAGTGAGCATCCAAATATCATTGGCTTAAAAGATTCGGGAGGTAATTTGACGAAAATGGGTGACATAAAAAGGTTGGTTAGCCCTGATTTTCAAATTTTGGCCGGCTCAGCGGGATTTCTCCTGCCAGCATTAACAGTGGGTGCCATCGGTGGAATCTTAGCATTGGCAAATATCGCACCTCAAAAGTGTATCGACATTTATAAAAACCTTAATCAAAACAATCAGAAAGAAGCGCAAGAGACTCAATTAAAAATGATTCCCATTAATACCGCTGTTACCAGTGGGATGGGAATTCCTGCCTTAAAATATGCCATGGATTTCCTCGGACTTTACGGAGGATTTTCAAGAGAACCAATTCAGCCCATAAATGAAAAACAAAGAAAATTTGTTGAGCAATTATTAATCAACAATGAGATTAATCACTTTTAAATACCATTGACATGAAGCGTAGAAAATTATTAATGATTCCGGGACCTATTGAATTTGAACCAGCAGTATTACGTGCATTAGGATCTCCTACTACAAGCCATGTAGCTCCTGATTTTATTGAAACATTTGGAAATTCACTTGACTTAATGAAGAAAGTCTGGAAGAGTCCTTCGGGCCAGCCATTCATTATCGCAGGAACGGGCACACTGGCCATGGATCTTGCCGGAGCAAATTTGATTGAAGCAGGAGACAGGGCTCTTGTGATTTCTACAGGCTATTTTGGTGAGAGATTTGCCGATTTACTCAGTAGATATGGTGCAAAAGTAAAAATATTAAAAGCACCCATCGGACAAGTTGTATCGGAGGATGAAATAGAAAATGCTTTAAAAGTTGATAATTATAAATTACTGACGTTTACGCATGTTGATACCTCAACAGCTGTTAGAGTTAATCCGGAACCGATTGGAAAATTAGGGAAAAAATATGGTGTGCTTACAATTCTTGACGGAGTTTGCTCAGTAGCCGGTGAAGAAATAAAACAAGATGAGTGGGGAATAGATGTAGTGCTAACCGCATCACAAAAAGCCATTGGTGTTCCACCGGGATTAGCACTTTTGGTAGTTTCTGAAAGAGCTATGGCAGCGTGGAAAAACAGGAAATCACCGGTATCTAACTATTATGCCGATTGGTCGAATTGGTTGCCCATCATGAGCGCTTATGCCGAAAGAAGGCCTTCCTATTTCGGAACACCAGCAGTTAATCTGGTTGCTGCGCTTGAGGTAAGTTTAAAGTTAATTTTGGAAGAAGGGATGGATGAGAGAATTAAACGTCACGAAAAAATTGCGGAGGCGTTCAGAAAATCCTTTATTGCCATGGGTTTGGGAGTGATTCCCAAAAATAAAAATATTTGTGCAAATACTTTGTCAGCACCATATTATCCTGAGGGAGTTGATGGTGGTGCATTGCTTAAAGAAATTGGCAAAAACGGTGTTATTTTGGCCGGAGGATTATTACCCGAAATCAGAGGGAATTACTTCAGAATTGGCCATATGGGAGCAGTAAATCAAGCAGATGCTTTGGCAACGATTGGTGCCATTGAGGCGGCGCTGCAAAAATGTGGTCATCAAGCTGAATCCGGACTTGGAATAAGTGCTGCGTTAAAAGAATTAAATAGTTAAACAAAAAATTTCTCATAAGTTTCAATTTAATAAATTAAAGTGTGTCACTGTGATTTAGATACGTGTTATGGTTATACTTATGTTGTTTTCTGTCTTTTTGTCATTATGTGACAGTATTTAAAAATCCTTTTGTTGGAGGAGTCATTATTCGCTGTAACCGATTAATAATCAACAAAAAAGAGACGTTATAAAAACAATAAAACTTCCTGTTTAACCATAATTTTGAAAAATGAAAGCATTGAAATGCTAATGGCATAATGATTGAGTGAGAAGGATATCAACCTTAAAAAACATTTCAAAAAAAATAAATTCGTACAAAATGGGAAAAATAATTGGAATTGACCTAGGAACTACAAACTCTTGCGTTGCCGTGATGGAAGGTAATGAGCCTGTTGTAATTCCAAACAGTGAAGGTAGAAGAACAACCCCTTCAATTGTTGCGTTTACTGAAAACGGAGAGCGCAAAGTTGGTGATCCTGCAAAAAGACAGTCGATTACCAATCCTACAAAAACTATTTCATCAATTAAAAGATTTATGGGTGAAACTTTTGACCGAGTTACTAAAGAAACCGGGCGAGTTTCATACAAAGTTGTAAAAGGCGACAATAATACACCACGTGTACAAATTGACGAAAGAAAATATACCCCACAAGAAATCTCAGCCATGATTCTTCAAAAAATGAAGAAGACTGCAGAAGATTATTTGGGACAAACCGTAACAGAAGCTGTCATTACAGTTCCTGCATATTTTAGCGATTCTCAGCGACAAGCAACCAAAGAGGCAGGTGAAATTGCCGGACTTGACGTTAAACGAATCATCAATGAGCCAACTGCAGCAGCATTGGCTTATGGTCTTGACAAAAAGCAATCAGATGTTAAAATCGCAGTTTTTGATTTAGGTGGAGGTACTTTTGATATTTCTGTCCTTGAACTTGGCGATGGTGTTTTTGAAGTAAAATCAACCAATGGTGATACACACTTGGGTGGTGATGATTTCGACCATAAAATTATTGACTGGTTGGCTGAAGAGTTTTTGAAAGACGAAAACATAGATCTACGAAAAGATCCAATGGCACTTCAGCGTTTGAAAGAGGCTGCTGAAAAAGCAAAAATTGAACTTTCTTCTTCTACGGAAACAGAGATCAATCTACCTTATATTATGCCAGTTGATGGTATTCCTAAGCACCTTGTTCGTAAGTTAACTCAAACCATGTTTAATCAATTAACTGATGAGTTGGTTCAGGCTACCATAGGACCATGTAAAGCTGCACTTAAAGATGCAGGATTACAACCATCGGATATTGATGAAATTTTATTGGTTGGTGGTTCAACCCGTATTCCGGCAATTCAAGCTGTTGTAAAGAATTTCTTCGGTAAAGATCCTTCAAAAGGGGTTAATCCGGATGAGGTTGTTGCAGTTGGTGCAGCCATTCAAGGAGGAGTTTTAACCGGTGAGGTTAAAGATGTTTTATTACTTGATGTTACTCCTTTATCATTAGGAATTGAAACGCTTGGTGGTGTGATGACCAAATTAATTGACGCGAACACAACCATTCCAACTAAAAAATCAGAAACATTTTCGACTGCTGCAGACAATCAAACAACTGTTGAGATTCACGTTTTACAAGGTGAAAGACCAATGGCAAACCAAAATAAGAGCATAGGTCGATTCCATTTAGATGGAATTCCACCAGCTCCAAGGGGGATTCCTCAAGTTGAAGTTACATTCGACATTGATTCAAATGGAATTTTAAATGTTGGTGCAAAAGATAAAGCAACCGGTAAATCTCAAAACATTCGCATCGAAGCATCTTCCGGGTTAACTGATGATGAAATAAAGAGGATGAAAGATGAAGCTGAAGCAAATGCAGATACAGATAAAAAACAGAAAGAAGAGATTGATAAGCTGAACAGTGCGGATGCCTTGGTTTTCCAAACGGAAAAACAACTTAAAGAATATGGTGATAAACTTCCGGCAGATAAAAAAGGATTAATTGAAGATGCGGTTAAAGAATTAAAAACTGCACATGCAAGCAAAGACCTTGCAGCAATTGATGTTGCCATGGAAAAATTAAATACCATCTGGCAATCGGCAAGCGAAGAGATGTATAAAAACACTCAAGGCGATGCTGCTCCGGGAGCTCAGCCTGATGCTGATCCAAATGCAGGACCAAAAGGTGGTTCAGCAGGAGATGATGAAGTAACTGATGTTGATTTTGAAGAGGTAGACGATAAGAAGTAAGAATAAATCAATGTTAATTCAAAAAGCCTCCCGAAATTTTCGGGAGGCTTTTTTTATGCTTACGGCCGTGTTTAAAAATCCGATAAGTTGTCATTCTGAATTTATTTCAGAATCTTAATTGGTTAATTTTGAGATTCCGGAACAAGTCCGGAATGACGGAGCTTAAAAAGGCTGTCCAAAAAAGGCAGCCCCTTAATTTATTTAATTTCCTTTTCAATAAATTTTGATCGATCGGGATCAGCAGGAATATTAGGCTTTTTATAGGCTTTTGTTTTCAATTCTTCCAATAAATGTTTAACGGCTGCTTCGATACTTGGATCGATACCTTTTGCCATTAAATCTGGACGATCGTAAACTTCAATATCGGGATAAATTCCAATTCCTTCAACTATCCAACCACTTTCATCATATATTCCGAAACGAGGAACCGACATGGCCGTGCCATCTATTAATCCGGCATTTCCTGAAATTCCAACCAAACCTCCCCAGGTGCGTGTTCCAATAATGGTACCCAATCCCAGCTGACGGAAGAATTCGGGGAATGCATCTCCACCCGATGATGAATAATAATTGATCAGCATGGCTTTTGGGCCATCATGCGCAACATTGGGAAATTTCATAGGCTTCAAATTTTTACGATGCCAATAACTCATGTTATTACGATCTAATAATTCAGCCATTTGCCATGGAATAAATCCTCCACCATTATAACGATCATCAATGATTAAGGCTTCTTTGGTGTGATAGGCGTACATGCCACGATATAATTCTCGGTTACCTTCAACGGCCGTATTTGGAACGTGAATATATCCGATTCGTCCACCAGAAAGCTTATCAACCATGGCACGGCGGCTTTCAACCCAATCCAAATACCTTAGCTCCAACTCACTGTTAATTGGATTGATTTTATAGGTTTTCGCTCCATCAGCTGAAGGCTTTGAATTAACTGTGATTTCAATAATTTTACCAACAGTGTTTTCAAGATATAGGTAAGGGTTTTCTTTAGTTGTTACATCCTGTCCGTTTATCTTAATAATATAATCTCCTTCTTTAACTCCTACACCTTGCTCGGTTAATGGAGAACGACGATTTGGTGTCCAGTTTTCTCCCTGATAGATTTTAGTAATTTGATAAAGTCCGGCATCATAATCAGCTTTTAATTCAGCTCCCAGTAATCCAGTTTCTCTTCGTTCTACCCTATCAAAATCACCAAAGTTTATATATGAGTGACCAGTATTTGATTCGGAAACCATCTCACTTAAAATATAATCCAGATCGGCACGATGGCTTACATAAGGCAATAGTTGTGCATAGCGTTCACCTTCAGCTTTCCAATTTACATTATGTAGGTTACTCACGTAGAAATAATCTCGATAAATTCTCCATGCATCTGTAAAAATTTGATTCCATTCTTTTCGCGGATCAATTTTCACTTCCATTTTCGATAGGTCTAATTTGCCGTCTCCAACTTTCGATTTACCTAATTTTGTAATCCCAAAATCTCTACGAGCTCGATAAAGCATCTGTGTTCCATCAGCAGAAACTAATGCATATTGTGCGCCCTCCATCAAGGTTTCAGCTTTCTCTTCACCTAATGAATATTGCATCAAATTTCCTTGTGAAGTATAAATGAAGCCTCCTTCAACAGCAGTTAAATTTCCATAGTTTCCGGCATGCATAGGCATGGCAATAATTCGATTACGGATATTGTCAAAGTCAATTTTTATTTCAGTATCTTCCTTTTTAGGAGCTTCTTCTTTACCCTTTTGCTTCTTCGTTTTTTCAGGAGCAGGAGCTGCTTCTTCTTTTTTGGGTTCCACAACATCCTCTTTATGTATGAAGATGATGGGGCTTTCATTTGTTAAGGCCAAAGCATAAATGCGGGTTGCATTGTCGTATAAATAGGCAAATTCGTGAGAAGAAAAATTCAGATTATAATCTCTATTCGACATGAAATAGAGGTATTTCCCATCTTTAGAAAAAGTTGGTGAAAAATCTGAGTATTCATCTGTGGTTAATTGCTTCGCTTCGCCACTTACCGTATTATAAACCCAAACTGCTGAATGAGAATTTTCACTTTCTTTGGTATAAGTGATCCAACGCGAATCTGATGAGAATTTGTAATCTCTGATTTCATTTTCAGTTGCGGCATCAACATCTTTAACAATACCGGTAGTGATGTCAATATATTTTAATTTTAAGGTCCGATCGGAAAAAGCAATGAATTTACTATTTGGTGCCCAAACCAAATCATAAACCCAGGCGCTTGAACCTGAAGTTAATTGACGAGCTTTAGCTCCTTCTTTATTTTCTAAAAGATAGATTTCATACTCTCCGGTTTCATCAGAAACATAAGAAATATATTTCCCGTCTGGCGACCAGCCTGCTCCGGTTTCACGGATTCCTTGGGTATTTGTTAAATTCTTTATTTCACCATCCTTTGCAGGAACGGTGAAAAGGTCTCCACGGGCATCAAATATGGCACGTTTGCCGCTTGGTGACAAATCAACCGTTTGAATATTATCCGATACATTTTTGTAATATGGAAGCAAGTTTGGATTATCAAAACTAATATTTACAGCTAATCTTTTCGTTTGATTAGTTGCTAAGTCCAGTTTATAAATATATCCGCCATTTTCATAAGCGATCATTCCATTTTCTCCGGAAGGCCACATCACATCAAATTCGGTGTGATTAGTTACTTTTTCAATGGCTTTTGTATTCACATCATAACTAAATAAGTTTAGTTTTAGATCACGATCAGATGCAAAATAAATCTTATTGCCATACCATGTTGGAATTTGATCACTTCCTTTAAATTCAGTAATTTTTTGAGCTTCATGTTTTTCCAGATCATAAATCCAGATATCTGCTGCACGACCTCCTTTGTAACGTTTCCAACTTCTAAATTCACGGGCGATATGTGCAAACGCAACTTTTTTTGCATCAGGCGAGAAAACACCGAAACCACCGTCGGTAATTTCTAGTGGTTTTTCAAAACCACCATCAATATTTACTAAAAAGTATTTTCCGTTCCGTTGACCAAATTCAGTGCGGTTCATCCGAACCATGATGTTTTTACTATCGGGTGTCCAATCCAAAACAATATTGTCAAATCCACCTCTGGGAGGCATGGGCCCGACACTATTATAATAGGTTAATTGTTTTGGAACTCCACCATCAACAGGCATCACAAAGATTTGTCGGGTACCGGAATATTCGCCAGAAAAAGCAATCCATTGACCATCGGGGGAAATCTTGGGGAATAATTCAAACCCTTTGTGTGAAGTTAAGCGTTTAGCATCTCCGCCATCGGCAGATACAGTCCAGATATCGCCAGCATAAACGAAGGCTACCAAATCTTTATTAATATCAGGAAATCGCAATAAACGAACATCCTTTTCTGCTTTTAGGGTAAAGGCAAAGCCTACTAAAAGCAATGTTGCTGTAATTTTAAAAAATAGTTTTCGCATGTTTTAGTATTTAAATGTATGATTACGTTTTGTGAAACTCTTTATGAAATTAATGTGTATTTCTTTTTAAGGATCCAATTTGATAATTTCAAAAAATCTGCTTTGATCTGAAGAATTCAACTCCCAAACCAATTCATCATTCAGCCAAATTTTATTACAAGTTATTGAATTTGAATTTCTCTCAAATCCACATTTAATAAAATCTTTTTTTGAGCTATTCCATTTTATAATGGTTACCGGAAATTCTTCGGAAGCATTATGATTTGGGTATAATTGCATTCGATGTCTTGCATCAATGTAATTGATAAAAAAATTCCGAGGTGGATTTAAGCGTTCATTGTTCATCTCAACCTCTTCACCATTAATTAAGTAGAATATTTTAATACTTTCTTTATTGTAATAAAAATAAGATTCGGGGTTAAATAAATCCTCTCCATCGCCATCAGTAAGCAGGATTTCAATTTTAATATCTTTAGAAAAAGTATAGCTACTCTCTTTTTTACATGAAGCCATAATTACAACAATGATTAGTAGAAGCCAGATTTTATTGTTTGAATAATTGAAATTCATTTTGTGAGAAAATTGAAAACATCAAATTTAATTCAAAGATAATATTTTAATGATTTTTTGCCACGAATAGAACGAAATAGTGTGATTAAACTATTCTAATTTTATGTATTAAAAGTAAAAGCGTATTATTTCTGACAGATTTTAATTTAATTATTTGCATAATTATTTTGTCTCACTGAATTTGTAATTTTAGTTTTTATTCATCCTAACCCTTAATAAAATGAAAAATCGTTTTTATTTAATTCTTTTCTTGATCTCATTGATCCCTTCAATTCTTCAAGCGCAGTTGAAGAAAAAAATGACACTCGTCGATCGATTGGAAATCCCAGAGCTAAGTAGTGCCCGTCTATCTCCGGATGGAAATCAACTGATTTATACTTTAGCCGAAACAAACTGGAAGGCCAATAAACAGATTAGTCATCTATGGAGAACCAATGTAGATGGGAGTGGAAATATGAAACTAACATCTGGTGAAAATGGAGATTCAAGCCCTTTATGGTCGCCTAAAGGTGATCAAATCGCATTTATTAGTGAACGTGGAGATAATGAAAATTCGCAAATTTATATTCTGAATAACTCAGGTGGTGAGGCCATTCAACTTAGTAATCATGTCACTGGAGTTTCTTCGATTTCATGGTCGTTAGATGGAGAGAGTATATACTTTTTAGCCTCTGACGATAAAACGGATGAGGATAAACAAAGACTAAAAATGAAAGATGATGTAATTGTTTTTGATGTAATTAAAGAGCAAAGGCATGTTTGGAAGATAGCTGTCACTGACGGAAAAGAAACTAAAATTACTGATGGAGACTTTTCAGCAATGGGATACAAAGTAAGTCGAGATGATAAAATGCTTACATTTTTAAAGTCAAAATCTCCACTTTTAGATGATAATAACCGCAGAGAGATTTGTGTGATGAATATGGAAACCAAGGTGATAAAGCAAATTACCAATAACGAAGTTGCTGAATCAAACATTGAAATTTCACCCGACAATTCAAAGATTATTTACATTATTGATGCCAATGAGAAATTTGAAACTTACTATAACGACAATCTTTTTATGTCATCAATTGATGGCAAAAATGTTGAAATGATTCTTCCAGATTTACCTTACGCTATCACTAACGCTTCATGGTCGGCTGACGGTAGTAAAATATATTTCACTGCAAACATGGGGGTTCATACAGAGTTATTTGAATACCATTTAAAATCAAAAAAAACAAAACAACTTACTGATGGCGAACACACATTAAGATCCTGGCTTTATCAACCCAAACAAGAAGCACATTTGTTGAAAATTGCCAATTCCGTTTCACTAGGGGATGTTTGGTTATTAAACTCACAAACAAAATCAAAACCAATTCAAATCACTCATGTTTACGATTATTTAGATCAAAAATTTGCAATGCCAAAGGTCGAAGCCATTCAATGGAAAGGAGAAGATGGGGTTGAGGTAGAAGGAATTTTTGTATATCCGCTTGATTATGTGAAGGGGAAGAAATATCCTCTCATTGTCCGCACACATGGTGGACCCATGAGCACAGACCAATACGGGATTGGTGGTTGGAGTAATTATTATCCGGTTGCTGCAGCAAAAGGATATGCCATACTTTCTCCAAATTACAGGGGAAGTATTGGTTATGGGGATGGTTTTTTGAGAGATATGGTTGGAAATTATTTTAATCAATCGCATCTGGATGTATTGGCAGGGGTTGATCATTTGATTGATAAAGGAATTGTAGATGAAACTAAATTAATAAAAGTTGGTTGGAGTGCCGGTGGTCATATGACCAATAAAATAATCACTTTTACCGATCGTTTTAAAGCCGCCTCTTCAGGTGCTGGAGCAGTTAACTGGATTTCAATGTACGGTCAAAGTGATACACGGATTTACCGAACACCTTGGTTTGGTGGCACCCCATGGGAGAAGGATGCACCGATAGATGTTTACTGGGATAGTTCACCATTAAAAGATATTTGGAAAGTAAAAACACCAACCATCATTTTTGTGGGTCAAAATGATGATCGGGTTCCTCCACCACAATCCATAGAATTGTTTAGGGCTTTAAAGTCAAATGGAGTTCCCACTCAACTTTATGTGGCTCCTCGCGAACCTCACGGTTGGAGAGAATTGCGCCATCGGTTATTTAAAGTTAATGTTGAGTTAGAATGGTTTGAAAAATATGCCATGGATAGAGAATACCTATGGGAAAAAATTCCTGAAAATTAATCGAATTAGTTTATACAAAATAAATAATGGGCTGGTTGAAGATATTATTGTCATAAATTAGCCCATTTTTAATTTATTCAATGAAGAAAAATTACACAAAGCTTGCCTTCGCCTTTTCCGCGTTATTGTTAGGATTAACAGATGTAGTTGCTCAGGAACCAGTTCCTGAAACAAGATTTTTTAGCGTCCCAAATTCCAATATGGAAGTTGCCATGTCTGAGAAATCATACCGTATTCTACGAAATGGAACCCAAAAGGATTTTCAACAAAAAAACAAAATAAGATTTAGAAATCTAACTTTTGACCCTTTAGTGATTTCTCCTAACGATTTTATACCTGCCTACCTGCAACAAAATCGTTCAACATTATCCTATAAAAGCAAGGAAAATATTGAAAATGCATATATTGTTCAGTTTCGAACACAGGCTTTTGAAGGGTATCAAAAGGAAATTATTAAAATTGGCGGCGAAATTTATACACCTTTACACGATCATTCTTTGGTTGTAATTCTTTCAGAAACAGAAACTGATGAAGTACGGAATCTGCCTTTTGTGAGATGGGTTGGCGATTATCATCCGTCCTTTAAACTTGAGGAATCCTTAAAAAACGAAAAAAAACTAAAACAATCTGAGAAAATAAAGTATTCTATTCTTTTACTCGATGAATCATTACAAGATGAGGTCATTGCTTTTATTCAGGAAATCGGTGGAGTAATTGACTTAAAAACAAGTAGTAGCCGTTTCGAAGCAAGTTTATCCGGAACTCAACTATTAGCTGTAGCTAACAGAAAAGAAATATTATTTATTGATAAATGGACTCCCATGTCTAATGATATGGATATTGTTAGATCAACTCAGGGGATTAATTATATTGAGACTGTAGCGAATTATACCGGGCAGGGAGTTAATGGTGAAGTATTGGACAATGGTGTTCATACAAATCATATGGATTTTCGTGCCAACCCACCATTAATACATGGTGAAAATGATCCTTCAAATGATCATGGAACATCTGTTTATGGAATTGTTTTTGGAAGTGGATCAGGAGATGGTAGTGTAAGAGGAATACTCCCTGATGCCAAAACACCAATTTTCTCATCACGATTTCACATTGACATTCGCAGTGTACATACTGCCGAGCTGGTTGATCCCGACGGACCTTACAGAGCCGTTTTTCAAACCAATAGTTGGGGTTCCGAACTTACCACAGATTATACAACCATTTCTGCTGAGTTTGATCAAATTGCATTCAATACAGATCTACTTATTTTGCAATCGCAAAGCAATGAAGGTACCCAAATGTCTCGACCTCAGGCTTGGTCAAAAAATGTGGTTTCCGTTGGAGGCATCCGTCATTTCAATACAGCTACCCGATCGGATGATGCCTGGGGAGGTTCCAGTGGAGCAAGCATCGGTCCAGCTTCTGATGGCAGGATAAAACCCGACCTTTCAAATTTTTACGATTTTACCAGAACGGCTAAAAATAATGGAACATATGGTGAGTTTAGCGGAACGAGTGGTGCTACACCCATCACGGCCGGGCACTTTGGATTGCTATTTCAAATGTGGGCAGAAGGTGTTTTTAGCGGAGATCCTAGCTTGCATCGTAATGTTTTTGATAGCAGACCCCATATGTCAACTGCAAAAGCCATCATGATAAATATGGCTTATCAGTATGAATTTTCGGGTAATTCACATGATAAAACAAGAGTTCATCAGGGCTGGGGTATGGCAGATATTAAAAATGTTTTTCAAAATGCAAAAGAAAATAATTGGCACTTAGGTTTATTAGTTGATGAATCGGATATTTTGCTTCCTTTAGATGAAAAAACTTATGAAATTAACGTTGATGGAGAAAGCCCATTGAAAATTACTTTGGTGTATTCTGATCCGATGGGTTCACCGGGTTCAAGCAAGCATTTGGTTAACGATTTAAGTTTAAAAGTTATTGATCCTTCAGGTGAAGTATATTGGGGAAACAATGGGCTCAAGGAAGGGAATTGGTCTATTCCCGATGGAGAATCAAATCATATAGATAATGTAGAAAATGTTTTTATTAAAAATCCAGTGCAAGGCAATTGGCAGATTAGTATAATTGCTGAGGAAATTATTATTGATGCGCATATGGAAACGGAAGAAATTGATGCGGATTATGCACTTGTTGTAAGTGGTGATAAAACCAACTCCGAAGCAAACAATTATAATTTAACAACGATTTTTTCTGATGGCGACTCCATCATTATTGACCCCATAAGCGATAAATACAGTGAAGGAGAATCTGTGATATTAACGCCGAAACCAAGAGAAGGCTATAAGTTTTTAAATTGGGAAGGCGATGTGCAAGGTTCAGCAGTCCCTTTAACAGTAATAATGGATAGTAATATTTCTATTGGTGCAAATTTTATTGAAATAGATCCGTTTGTGGGTAATACTGAAAAATTTTCATCTATTACTACAACTGCTAACAGAAGAGCCATGCCGTTTATAGCACCTTATGATGGTAAAATCACCAGTATTTCAATGTACCATAATGGAGGGAGTCGGAATATGTTACTAGGAGTATACGATGGTTCTGAGCAAACTCCGACAAATCTTTTAGGTGTAACCGAGATCACAAAAGTTAGCCCCAATGATGGGTGGCAAAGCATTGACTTAATCTCTCCTGTTCACCTGGCAGATAGTCAGCAAATCTGGCTTTCATGGGTCTATGAAGATAACCCTGGAATTTATTATACAGATGGACAGCCGGGGAGGGTTGAGTCAGGTTTTCCTTGGACTAATGGGATGCCAGAATTATGGGGAGACACTGCAAAAACGGCAAACTCAATTTATTCAATCTATGCAAATTTTTTACCATTTGATAGCCTGTATGCAAGGATCAGCGGACCTTCGTCGGTGCAAGTGAATGAAGCGTTTGCATTGAATAGTGATAGCTCTTTTGATATGAATAATGGAATAAGTGCTTACGAATGGAATTTTGGGGATGGGAACCATAGTAGTTTGGCAAATCCTTCACATACTTTTGAGTTGGCAAATACTTATAATGTTAGTTTGAAAATTACTAATGTGGAAGGCCATACACATACAAGCACTAAAGAAATTAATGTTTCAGCACCAAATCTGTTACCTGTTGCTGAAGCAAACGGCCCTTATTCGGGCAATGTAGATTCAATTATAACTTTTTCAAAGGATGGATCTTATGATCCGGATGGAGCTTTGATAGCCCATATCTGGAATTTCGGAGATGGCACGAGAAGTCAGATATCTAATCCAACGCATACATATACAGAGGCGGGAGTTTATGTTGTTAGCTTGACTGTAGCTGACCAGCAGGGGAAGATAGCAGTTGATACGGCACTTGTTTCAATTTCAGATTTTACATTGAGTGATAATTTTTTTGAAGCAACAAGTAATGAATTTCTAATTTACCCAAACCCTGTAAGTTCAAATCGAATAAAATTATCTTTTCAAAATGAGCAAAATATTGAGAAACAAATTCGATTAATGAATATGCAAGGCACATTGTTGAAAGAATATTTAACCGAAGCGAATGAATTATTACTCAACCTTGAAACTTTACCAAACGGAGTGTATTTAATCATAATTCAAACAACAGAAAAAATGATGGGCTCAAAGATTCTGTTGTTGCGATAAAGAGTTTTATTGTTCGTAGATTATTACGTTTATAAATAGGCAAAAAACAGATTGTATTTACCTATTATTTTTATCTTTAGCACTTATTAAAAATTAAATAAAGAATAACATGAAAACTACCTTAATTTTTAAATCAGCCTTATTAACAGTTTTGGCTATTTCATTTACAACCATTATTGCTCAAACTCAGTATGATGATCCTGAATACAATGAAAGTTGCACAAGTATCATGGTTGGCAAAATGGCCAGTACTGATGGTTCAGTTATGACAGCTCACACTTGTGATGCTTACTATCGCACCTGGATTGATATTGTACCTGCAATGAAACATGAAGATGGTGCAAAACATGATATTTATTGGGGAACCATGCACTCACATACGCAATGGAGTAAAGAAAACCTGGTGTTTAAAGGAAGCATTCCTCAGGCAAAAGAAACCTATGCTTATTTGAATACAGCATATCCAAGTTTAAATGAAAAACAATTAGCGATTGGTGAAACTACTTTTGGCGGAAAGAAGGAATTGAGAAATAAAGAGGGTATGTTTCAGATCGAGGAGTTGGAACGAATTGTTTTGCAGAGATGTACAAACGCTCGCGATGCAATTAAACTCATTGGCGAATTGGTAAAAGAATACGGCTATGGTGACGCCGGTGAATGCATTACCATTGCGGACAAAAAAGAAGTTTGGCAGTTAGAAATTATGGGCGAAGGTCCAGATCAGATTGGTTCTGTGTGGGCGGCGCAAAGAATTCCGGATGGACATGTTGGAGTTTCAGCAAATATTTGCAGAATAGGTGAACTTAACTTAAAAGATAAGGATCATTTTATGGCTTCTGAAAATGTTTTTGAAGTTGCTAAAAAAATGGAATTTTGGGATGGTAAAGAAACATTCAAATTTTGGAAAGCTTACAGCGGAAGAAAACCATTCGCCATTCGTGATTATTTTGTGCTTAGCACCGTTGCTCCATCGTTAAACCTAGACTATGAAGCAGAGGAATTACCTTTTTCTGTTAAACCTGATAACAAATTAAGTGTTCGTGATGTATTGAAATTATATAGAGAAACTTATGACGGAACTAAATTTGAAATGATTCGAAACTTAACGGTTGAGGTAAAGAAAAAAGATGAAAACGGAGAAGAGTATACTGAAACAGTGATCAGCCCTGCTGCACATCCATGGATGGATAGCGACAAAAGAAACTTAATCAATAGTTTAAAAGAGGATGTACTTGTTCGTGATCGTCCAATCTCGGTTCAGTATTGTGCGTATTCATTTGTTGTTCAGTTACGCGATTGGTTACCAGATGAAATCGGTGGAAGATTATTATTCGGAATTGACGTTCCTCGATTAAGCCCAAGAATTCCTATTTATTCAGGAACCATGGACATGCCTAAAAGTTATAAAATTGACAATCAAGATCACTTTAGCCGCGATGCTGCAGGTTGGGCATATCGAAGAGCCAACCGTTTAGCGATGGTTAAATGGGGACAGGGAAAAGAAATTGTTGAGCCTGTTGTTGCTGAGTTCGAAGATAAGATTTTTGACGAAAGCGAATATGTTGAAACACGAGCAAAAAAACTTTATGCAATAGATCAGGAAAATGCTAAGAATGGCAACCCAACTCAATTATGTAAAGAATTTTTAACTGAATATTCAAGTAATTTCGCCAGAGCTGCTGAAGACCGATGGTGGGAATTAGGAGATGAAATGTGGGTTAAATTCCGTTGGAGTTTCTAAGAAAAAAGTCTGTAAAATTAAAAAGCCCATGAATTGTTTCATGGGCTTTTTTTGTGTCACATCGAGCTTGTCGAGATGTGGCTTCAGTTTTCGATGGGCTCGAACTGACGATACTATAAATACATCAAATAATCTTTATTCAAATGAAAGAATTGATTTTTTGATAATTTCAACCGCTTCCATTAATTGCGCTTCGGTAATAATTAAAGGAGGCGCAAAACGAATAATATGACCGTGGGTTGGTTTTGCCAATAAGCCATTGTCAGCCATTTTAACACAAACATCCCAGGCTTCTTTTCCATTCTTTGGTTTGATGATAATGGCGTTCAATAAACCTTTACCTCTTACCAATTCAATCATATCAGAATCAATTTTACGAAGCTCCTCGCGGAAAATTTGTCCAAGACGTTCAGCATTCTCAGCTAATTTCTCATCTGTTACAACTTGTAAAGCAGCCATTGCAACTTTAGCGGCAATAGGGTTTCCACCAAAAGTACTTCCGTGCTCGCCTGGTTTAATGCAAAGCATGATTTCATCATTGCATAAAACGGCAGAAACAGGGAAAACTCCGCCCGAAAGTGCTTTTCCTAAAATTAAAACATCAGGATGAACATTTTCATGATCACATGCCAATAATTTACCAGTACGTGCAATTCCGGTTTGTACTTCATCGGCGATGAAAAGAACATTTTTGGCTTTGCACATGTCGTAAGATTTTTTCAAATAACCTTCGTCAGGCACAAAAACACCCGCTTCACCCTGGATAGGCTCAACTAAGAAAGCTGCAACATTTGGATCCTCTAATTCTTTTGCGAGCGCATCCAAATCGTTATACGGAATGGTTATAAAACCCGGTGTAAAAGGACCGAATTCTTTTCTTGCATCCGGATCAGTTGACATAGAAACAATCGTAATGGTACGCCCGTGGAAATTGTTTTTGCAAACAATAATTTTTGCCTGATCGGCAGGAATACCTTTTTTTAAGTAAGCCCATTTACGTGCTAATTTTAAAGCGGTTTCATCTGCTTCTGCACCTGTATTCATGGGTAATACTTTGTCGTAACCAAAATATTCAGTCACAAATTTTTCATAAGGACCGAGTTGGTCATTATAGAATGCACGGGACGTCAACGTAAGAGTACGAGCCTGGTCAACCATGGCATCAACAATTTTAGGATGGCAGTGACCTTGATTCACCGCTGAATAAGCTGATAAAAAATCAAAGTACTTTTTACCTTCTACATCCCAAACAAAGGCGCCTTTGCCCTTTGCTAAAACAACAGGTAGTGGATGATAGTTATGTGCACCATACTTATCTTCCAATGCTATTGCCAATTTTGAAGTCATTTCCGTCATCAGTAGAAAATTTAAATTTTTAAAATTGAATATTAAATATTTTACAAAGGTATTTATTTTATCAAGATAAGAAGCTTGTAAATGATTGATTTTACTTAAATTTATATTTGTTTTAAACCTTGATTAATTTAATAAAATTCGGATGATACACGAACATGAACTAAGTAATACTACCCTGATAGAAGTGGCTAAAAAAATGATGCTCGCTGCACGAACAGCACCTAAGGGAAAAGGAACAGATAACCTGGTCATTAGCCTTGTGATGGGCGATGAGATTAAAGCCATCTCTAATCGCATGATAAAAATTGGAAATGAAACAGGGGCTCAGGCCTTTATTCGCGATGCCGGGAATATTTTAAATTCACCGGTAATGGTATTGTTCGGTACCGAAATTAAATCGTTGGGATTGGTAAAGTGCGGCATGTGTGGGTTTAAAAATTGTGCCGAAAAAGATAAACACCCCAATATTCCTTGTGTATTTAATACCGGTGATTTAGGAATCGCCATTGGATCTGCTGCAAGTATAGCCATGGATAACCGAGCTGATAATCGAATCATGTACACGGTTGGTCAAGCGGTATTGGATATGAATTTATTAGGTGAGAATGTAAAAATCGTTTATGCCATTCCACTAACTTCAACTTCAAAAAATCCGTTTTTTGATCGATAAGATAATGTTCAAATTATTTTTGTGGAATAGAAAATGAAAAGGTACTTCCCTTTCCAACCATGCTATTTGCCCAGATTTCACCTGAATGATTTTGTATTAGCTCTTTACAAATAGATAAGCCCAAACCACTTCCTTGCTCTCCTTTTGTGCCGGGAGAACTTATTTTTGGATCTGTTGAGAAAATGGTTTCTAATTTATGTTTTTCAATACCAATCCCCTGATCGATAATTGCGAATTCTAATTGTTTATTTGAAATCATAACTTTAATTATGATGCGCTTATTCTCAGGACTAAATTTAATGGCATTATTTAATAAATTCCTGACAATACTACCAACCATACTACGATCAAAAGAACCTGATAAATTTTCTGGAATTTCTTTAATTAAAACGATCTTTTTCTCTGCCATCTTTTCTGAAAACTCAAAAGTTATTTCGTTTATAAAGTTGTTGATTAAATGTTTTGTAATATTCGGCTTAATATTACTCGTATTTGCCAATACCCAATCAAGTAAATCATTGGTAGAATTATAAGCTTTTTTAGCAGCAAGATTAATTTGGGAAGCAAATTTTTGTATTTCTTCAATTGAATCTTTTTTAGAGCTTTCAACCAAAAGTTCTGAATAACCAAGTATGCTATTAAATGGCGTTCTCAAGTCGTGTGCAATTACCTTTAGGAGCTTATCCTTATTGATATTTAGCCTTTTTAATTCAAGGTTATTATTTTGGATAATACGCATGTCTACTTCTCTTAATAATAGCAAAAACCCTACAGATATTATCAGGGATAAAATGGCGAAATACGGAACAAATAACTGACTAATGGTATCGTTATTCATCGGATCAAAATTATCGGGAAGCCCAAGATGTTGTATGGCAAAAACAATCCGACCAGCAGCAAAAAGCAGCATCACTGCGCTAATAAAAATGGGAAACTTAAAGGATTCTCGACTTAAAAACAAAGAAACTCCACCAATTAACACCATGAGACCCATGGAAAGATAAATGATAAAACTTCGATGCGCGTAAGAGTCTATGAATAGCACATATAGTAACGAAGATATTGTAATAATCAGTAATAGCCCCCAAACCATCTCTTTTTTTAGTATCGTTTTATTGTATGAAAGGATTCCTAAGATGGTAGCACCAGTTCCAAATAGAATTAAAACATTACTAAAGGTTAAGGAGAGAAAATCAGGAATTCTGTCTCGAAGTGCAATTCCGATAATACCAAAAGCAATAATCCCTCTGCCAAACGTAAATAAAATGATATTTAAATTATAATTTTTTGTAAAAAGGATAAAGCATAAGTAGAGTAATACGATCAGAAAAGATATCAAGCTTGAAAAAAACATTAATGAAGAATAGGGAAAATCCATTTTAGTTTATTGTAAATTAGTTGTTTAATTAGGTTTTGCCAGCGATAATCTGGTTCTTCTTTTCGGTGTGAAAGTTACGATTATTATTTCAACTATAATAAATGCCTGAAAGGTAAAAGTATCCACTCAAAAAACTTATTAATTGGTCAATTTGTTGCTTAAATATTTTTGGTTAATTTCTTCTTTTGTCTTGATACTTCGACAAAAGGCTCAGTTCAAGTACAAAAGAATAAAAAAATCAAAAAAATCCGAATCAAACCTTCCCACATGCCACTCCCTGACATTGCGGATTTTTCTGCCTGCGAACTTTAATCGAAGATTCAAGCTTTTTCAGTAGTATAAGAATGATTTTTCGTTTCGATGTTTTCCTCGAAAACTCAGAAAAATTATTCTGGTTTTGTGCTTGCACAAAAATACCTTTGAAAAAGTGTCTTTTCTTTTGATTCGTTTTCTTTGGACAGGCAAAGAAAATGAATATGAAAGAATGTGCCTTTTTGAAAACAGAGGGTAAATTCAATTTAAAATTTGAAGATATGATAATTAGTAATTTTTAATTAAAGAAGTTAAAAACAAAGCTTACTTACCATCTAATCTATTTACAGCATTAATAAAGCTTTTACCAAGATTAGTTAATATATATTCGCCTGCAAAATTACCTTTTATATTAGTAGAGCCGGAAAAGGTTCCTCCATCTCCAATAGCTTCAACTTGTTTTTCTTCAAAGTGTTCAGTTATCAGATTTAATGATTTCAAAGTATCAATTGAAATTAGTATTGTCTCAGATAATCCAGGCTGATAAATAAATAATGGGTTTATTGGATCGGGTTCTTTATATAAGTCGTCTAGTACTTGAGCATCAATTGGTTCTATACTATCAAGTATGTCAATATAAATTTTTCTAACTTCTCCTTCAAAATCCTGATCCATTGCGTTAGTCAGGAGTTTAGCCCATTTGGATATCAAGGATTCATTTTCTTCTAGGGTTGCTTTCTCGAGTAATTTATATCCTAACGAGAGTGGAATTTGTTTTTGATTTAAAACAGTAAATTTTAGAGTCTCCTCCCTAAGCCTAATTGAGTTTTGCAATCTTCTTTCCTTAAGAGCATCTGCAAACAATAGTCCTACTCCATCTTCTAATGGTTCACCTATTACTTTATATATCCAATTTGCAGTTTTCTTAGCAACTTCAGATTCTGCTATTTTTGCAATATCAATATTTACCTCACTCATTTTAATTACGTTCAAATTTTCAAATTTATATTTTTAAAGTAAATGCCTGAAGGGTAAAAGTATCCACTCAAAAAACTTATTAATTACAGGGCGGTGCAACCATTTTTCATAATCAAAAAGTTGAGAATTTAAGATGGTTTCGTTTAAGTGCTTTTCGAGCTGATCGATGATGTCTTTTCGCTGGCCAATCAATACAATTTCATACATATACCTAAAGCTGCGGTAATCAAAATTGGAAGAGCCAATAGCATAAACCTCATCATCAACCAACATGACTTTGGCATGTAAATTATGCGGGTTGTAGAATAAAAAATTAATTCCATTTTTATATAGCTGCCCCAGGTATTTATTTCTTAAAATATCCACCAGGCCCACATCCGAATGTTTTGGTATAATCACAGTTACATCAACGCCACGCTTGGCCGCATCCATCATTGATTTGCGGAGTTGATAACCGGGTAAAAAATAGGGGGTTTCAATCAATATTTGTGTTTTGGCTTTTTGAATAAGCTGAACATATCGTTTTTTAATTCGTTGAATAGTTATGGAAGGTACGTCTCTCAATATTTCGCAAGTTTCGTGGCGAACCATTCGTGAATTATTCTTCTTGTCAATTAAAACCTTGTGTTTATTGAAATTTTCCCAGTCTTCCTCAAATATCTTTTTAAACTTAAAGGCAATATCAGAATTTAAACGCAATACCAATTCACGCCAGTTTAAATTATATTCGGTAATATTGGTTGATCCAATATAACTTAAACTGTCATCAATAATCAGTAATTTCCGATGATTTCTCCGGTGACCTTTGGTAAAGAAATCGAAATTAAATTTAAGTTTCTCAAAAAAACGGACTTCACCTTTGAACTCTGATAACTCTTTAAAAAAACTAAGGGGGAGTGAATTTCCTCCCCATGAATCGATCAGTACTTTTATCTCAACACCTTCTTTTGCTTTTTTAGTTAAAGCATCTCTGAATTTTATCCCAATCGAATCATTTCCAACGCGGTAAGTTTGCAGGTAAATATAATGCTTAGCAGCTTCAATGTCCTCCAACATTGAAGTATAGTATTTTATGGGGTCGTCAAAAACATGAAATGGTTCCGTAATTTCTTTCATTGGGCAGAATTGACAATACGATTAGAGGAATCTATAATTCAGATTTGTCACCAAGATACAAAATATTAAAACTGCTATCAAACATATACAGAATTTATAAGTGTTTGATAAACGACCTATCATTCTTATCTTTGCTAAAAAACAACGCTTTATGATCAAATCAATGACCGGCTATGGTAAGGCTGAAACCGAACTCGAAAACAAGAAAGTTTCAGTTGAAATAAAAACGCTTAACAGCAAGCAATTAGACATCAATACACGTATGCCGGCAGTATATCGCCCCAAGGAGCTTTTCATCCGGAATTTACTAAGCGAAAAATTAGAAAGAGGGAAAATAGAATTCAATATCCATCTTGAACAAACCGGAGACGCAACAAATTTAAACCTTAATAATGCGTTAGCGATAAAGTATCATGGTGAGTTAAAGCAATTGGCTGGCGAAATAGGGCAAGAAGACTTTTCGAACTTTCTGCCTTTATTGTTAAAAATGCCAGATGTGCTTAAAGCGGATAAAGAGGATTTGGATGATGAAGAATGGAAAGCGGTTGAAACAACAATTGGCAAAGCTTTGGTTCAGCTTGAGGAATTTCGTTCGCAGGAAGGAACTCATTTGACGCAGGAAATTTCAGACCGCATTCATACTATTTTAAATTTACTTTTGGAAGTTGAGCCCTATGAAAATGTGCGAATTGATCAGATTAAAACCAGAATTCAGAAAAACCTTGATGGATTGCAATTAGAAGCGAACATCGATCAAAATCGTTTTGAACAAGAGTTGATTTATTATTTGGAGAAAATTGATATTACCGAAGAAAAGGTGCGTTTGCAGCAGCATTGCGACTATTTTTTAGAAACCATTGGTGGCGACGGAAGTTTAGGTAAAAAGCTGGGTTTCATTTCACAAGAAATAGGGAGGGAAATTAACACCCTGGGTTCGAAAGCCAATGAAGTGAATATGCAAAAAATCGTCATTCAAATGAAAGATGAATTGGAAAAAATAAAAGAACAACTTTTTAATATTCTTTAAAATGAAAGGGAAACTCTTCATATTTTCTGCACCATCAGGAGCCGGTAAAACCACTTTGGTTAGAAATCTCTTGGCAGCAAGTGATTTAAATCTTGAATTTTCCGTATCTGCGTGCAGCCGTTCAAAGCGCGATGGAGAAATTGATGGTAAAGATTATTATTTTTTAAGTGTTGAAGATTTTAAACAGAAAATCAAAAATGATGAGTTTTTAGAGTGGGAAGAGGTTTACGAAGATCAGTTTTATGGCACGCTTCGCTCGGAAATCGAGCGTATTTGGGCCAATGGAAATCATGCCATTTTTGATGTAGATGTGGTTGGAGGTTTAAATATTAAAAAGAACTACCCGGATGATTCGCTCTCTATATTTGTGATGCCACCATCGATTGAAGTTTTAAAGGAGCGTTTAGTCGGCAGATCTACTGAATCGGAAGAGAGTTTAAAAAAACGACTTGCCAAAGCAGAACATGAATTAACCTTTGCTGAACAATTTGATGTGCAGGTAGTTAATGAATCTAAAGAAGCAGCTTGTGAAGATGCACGCAATTTAATACTTGACTTTATAAAGAAATAATACAATTCTTAATCTCGTTATTTGAGTCTTGAATCTAATTTAAATAACCATGAAAGCAGTTATTTTACCAGCCTATAATCCCAACTTAATCAGAGCCATCGTTGGGATGAAGGTTGAAGAAAAACTTATGCCCGTGCCTGCTAAAGGTGAGGTTGTGATTAAAATTCATGCATCTCCTTGTAACCCATCAGATATTGCATTTCTTACAGGAGGCTATATTATTAAGAAAACGCTGCCGACAATTCCTGGTTTTGAGGGAGTTGGGTTAATTGAGTTTGTTGGAGAAGGTGTTTCAAAAGACTTGATTGAAAAAAGAGTGAGTTGTTTCATTCAGCACGATAAAAGTGGAACCTGGTCAGAATATGTGATTGCAACGCCTGAAGAATGCATTTTTTTAAAGGATGAAATGCCAGAGGAACAGGCTGCTTGTTTTGCAGTTAATCCCTTTACTGCCTATGGGTTATTTTCACTGGCTAAGGATGGTGGTTGTAAGACCATTATCCAAAATGCTGCTGCTGGACAGGTTGGGAAGTTTATTCGAATCTTAGCAAAAATGAATGGAATTCAGGTAATTAACATTGTTAGAAAGCAAGAGCAGGTTGATTTTTTAAAAGTAGAAGGAGAAACTGAAGTTCTTAATTCAACCGATAAGAATTTTGAAGAAAATTTAAAAAATAAAGCCCAAGAATTAGAGGCGGATATTTGTTTTGATGCAGTTGGTGGTGAGCAAAGCGGCATTATTCTTAATGCCATGCCCCCTAACTCAGAACTAATTGTTTACGGTGGTCTTTCCGCTGCCGATCTTTCAAACATTGACACTTTAGGAATTATCTTTGACCATAAGGTATTGAGTGGTTTTAATTTAATGGATTGGATGGGCGAGTTAGAGGAAGGTGAGTTCGATGATATTTCAGATTACTTACAGGACTTATTTATTAATGGAACATTAAAAACCAATATTCAGGCAAGTTATCCTTTAAATGAAGTTGTTAAGGGTATCCGAGCATACATCGGCAATATGAGTGCAGGTAAGATTATAATCAAACCATAAATATTGTATCTGTCATTTCTGTAAATGTTAGATAATTCGTAGACAAAATTGTACATTAAATAAAAAATTGTCTATGAGAATAAATACAAACGATTTAACTCTGGCAAGAAATTATATACAGAAGTATCGGTTTTTGATCCATGAGTATGAATTGATAAAACAAAAGCAGCATCCAAAATTTCGATTCGCTGAACAATTTTATAAAGCACATGATACAGATCGAAGAAGTTTTTTGAAGTATTATAATAGATTTAAACTAAGTGGAGCAGAAATCGATTTATTACCCCGCAAACGAGGACCAAAATGGAAAACCAGACGTCCTATTCCTTTTATAGAGAATAAAGTAAAAGAATTGCGGTTAAAAGGCAATAATCGTTATGAAATTGTAAGTATATTAGAGCCACAATTAAAACAATTTACCCCATCTCCTTCAGGGGTTTATAATATAATAAAGAGACAAGGGTTAAACAGACTAAGAGCTCCAATGAAAGCAGAAAAAAGAAAAATAATAAAAGAAAAAGCTGGAGAATTAGGTCATATAGATACTCATTATCTAAATAAGGGAATAATTACCGGAGATACAAAAAGATACTATCTGACGTGCGTAATTGACAGTTGTACCCGGATTGCATGGGCTGAGATAGTTGAAGATATCAAAGGCTTAACAGTAATGTTCGCTATACTCAGATCGTTAAATATTTTAACTCAACAATATCAAATAAAATTCAGGGAGCTTCTTACGGATAATGGCCCAGAATTCGGTCCCAAAAACTCAAAAAAAAAGATGGAACATCCCTTTGAAAGAATGCTAATTGAAATGGGAATAAAACATAGATATATTAGACCATATAGGCCTCAAACAAATGGAAAAGCTGAAAGGTTCTGGCGCACTATTGAAGAGGATCTGTTTGAAGAAACCAATTTTGATTCATTAGAGGAAATGAAAGAAGAATTATTACAGTATCTTTATTATTATAATCACGCTAGACCACACCAAGGAATTAATGGATTAACACCTGTTGGTTTTGCCGAAAACTGTCCTCGAATTACTTAACACTTACAATTTCGAGGAACGAATATGACGAGAAATCTAATCGGGTTTTGAGATTTCTCACTCCATTTCATTACGTTCGAAATGACAAAATGAAGAAAGAAATGAAAAAAGTAGGTTTATATTTCGGTTCATTTAATCCCATTCACATCGGGCATTTGGTTATTGCCGAATACATGGTAGAAAATACGGATTTAGATGAAATATGGTTTGTGGTATCTCCACAAAATCCTTTAAAAGAAAAAAAAACGTTACTGGCTGATAACCATCGTTGGTACATGGTCAATTTAGCGATTGAAAACGATGCAAGATTTAAAGCCGTCGACATCGAATTTCATATGCCAAGGCCTTCTTACACCATTGATACACTAACAAGGTTGAATGA
The DNA here is from genome assembly GCA_963675215.1 of Bacteroidales bacterium. Taxonomy (GTDB): domain Bacteria; phylum Bacteroidota; class Bacteroidia; order Bacteroidales. Next base: position 321,373 of record OY775914.1, on the reverse strand, counting down.
AAAATACCCAAATAATGTTTTTGTTCTCGTTTCCGGGTCTGATATTTTTAGGAATTTCCATAAGTGGAAAAATCATGATATTTTAATTAAACAGTTCCCATTTTACGTGTATAATCGACCTAGCTTTCAGTTAGGTAAGTTCGAAAACCATCAACAGGTAAAATTATTTGAAGCCCCACAAATGGGAATTTCATCCAGTTTTATTCGCAAAAGCATCAAAGAGCGCAAAGAAATCCAATACATGCTTCCTCCTAAAATTGATCAATACATTAAAGAAATGAATTTTTATAAAAAGTAAAAATCTAATCATGATAGATAAGAGCTCAAAGGATTTTACAACAATGAAGCCATGGCAACAAAAATTGCACGAAGTAATTTTTGGGTATGAAACTTTTGCGGGTAAGCTTTTTGATGTTGTTTTATTGATAGTCATCATTCTTAGTGTGATAGCAGTGATGCTTGAGAGCGTCACAACGATTGCCGTCGATTACGGGTTTCATCTTCGAACCATTGAATGGGTTTTTACCATTTTATTTGCATTTGAATACATTGGCAGAATTGCTTCCTCGCCTCGTAAATGGAAGTATGTTCTAAGTTTTATGGGGATCATTGATCTTTTGGCAATCCTTCCAACCTTTATCAGCATTTTTGTGTCTGGTGCACAAACATTACTTATAATACGTTTTATTAGGTTAGTAAGAGTTTTCCGAATTCTAAAACTTAGTCGATACATGAAGGGTGCGAATATGCTACGCCAGGCATTAATTGATAGTAAGCATAAAATTATTGTGTTTTTTGGCTCAGTTATCATTATCGTTGTGGTTGTAGGAACTTTGATGTACCTGGTTGAACATGGGCAAAATGGATTTAGTAGTATTCCTCGAAGTATTTATTGGGCCATAGTTACCATCACAACGGTTGGATATGGAGATATTGCGCCTGTAACAGTTCTAGGCCAAACCATTGCTTCCTTTTTAATGATCGTCGGTTATGCAATCATCGCAGTGCCAACAGGAATCGTTACCAGCCAAATGATGCAAGCGCATGATAAGCTAATGAATGAATACTGTCCGAAATGTAAAACGAAACGCATTACTGAGGATGCAAGCTTTTGCCATCAGTGTGGCACGAAATTCTAACCTTCAAAAATAAGCATCACTGCCATTTCAAACTTCCTGTCCGTCCGTTCGGGCGGGTTTCAGAATCTGTAATATGATTAGGTGCTTCATTCTCAGATGAACAGAATGGAAGAGATTAATTTCTGGTTACATAGGTTTTATCCTCCTGTTTATCGAATTATTTTTAATCGAAATTCTTTTTTAATAAATTTATCCTAATTAAATACAAATTCCAATTTTGTATTCTTAATGCTGACAAAAACTTAAACAGATGAAAAAACTACTCATTCTAACTTGTATTGCTTTTATGATATTGCCGGTAATTCAGGTTTCTGGTGCAAAAAAGAAAACTAAAAAAGCTGTATTTTATTATAACGAAAAACTTTATGATGCCCTCCAATGGAGGTTGATTGGCCCATTCCGCGGAGGTCGTTCTGCAGCGGTAACAGGAGTACCGGGAAAGCCCAACCTATATTATATGGGTGCTACCGGAGGTGGCGTTTGGCGAACCATGGATGCAGGTAACAGATGGGAAAATATTTCCGACGGATTCTTTGGTGGTTCTATTGGAGCAGTTGCAGTAAGCGATTGGGATAATAATGTGATTTACGTTGGAGGAGGTGAAAAAACAGTTCGCGGAAATGTATCATCCGGATCCGGTATGTGGAAGTCGGTGGATGCCGGAGCTAACTGGGAATCAATAGGATTACCCAATTCTCGTCATATCTCGCGAATTAGAATTCATCCTAAAAATCCGGATTTAATTTATGTGGCAGTGATGGGTGATTTGTTTAAATCATCCGATGAAAGAGGTGTTTTCCGATCGAATGATGGAGGAAAAACTTGGGAGAAAATTTTATTTGTGAACACAGATGCAGGAGCAGTGGATTTAGTAATGGACCCAAATAATCCAAGAATCTTGTATGCAGGTACTTGGAGAATTAGAAGAACCCCGTTTAGCCTTGAAAGCGGTGGAAATGGTTCTGGCCTATGGAAAAGCACCGATGGAGGAGATAATTGGGTAAACATCACTACAAATGATGGATTACCAGAAGGAATTTGGGGAATTGTTGGCATTGCAGTTTCACCTTTAAATTCAAATCGGATTTGGGCAATTATTGAAAATGATAATGGAGGAGTTTATCGATCGGATAATACCGGGAAAACATGGAGAAAGCTTAATGATAGTAGGTCTTTACGGCAACGTGCCTGGTATTATTCTCGTATTTATGCCGACACCAAAGATGTAGATGTAGTTTATGTTTTGAATGTGAATTATCATCAATCTAAAGATGGTGGAAAGACCTTTGAAAGATTTAATGCACCTCATGGCGATCATCATGATTTATGGATTTCACCTGAGGATAATCAGAGAATGATAATAGGCGATGACGGAGGAGCCCAAATCACTTATGATGGTGGCTATAATTGGTCGACCATGATGAACCAACCAACTGCCCAGTTTTACAGAGTTACAACGGATAATTATTTCCCATACCGAATTTATGGAGCCCAACAGGATAATTCTACAGTAAGAATTGCGCACCGGACGTCGGGTGGTTCCATTGGTGAAAGAGACTGGGAACAAACCGCAGGCTCAGAAAGTGCACATATCGCTGTCGACCCCGAAGATAATGACATTGTTTATGGAGGAAATTATGGTGGTTATTTAATGCGTATTAATCATCGCACAGCAGAAAGAAGAGCAGTAAATGTTTGGCCTGATAATCCAATGGGGCATGGTGTAGAGGATATGAAGTATAGGTTTCAATGGAATTTCCCAATTTTCTTTTCACCGCATAATCCGAATAAACTGTATGCAGCTTCAAATCATTTGCATGTCTCAACTGATGAGGGTCAAACCTGGGAAGTTATTAGCCCTGATTTAACAACGAATGATCCGGAAAAGATGAAATCTTCAGGTGGCCCGATCACTCAAGATAATACCAGTGTGGAATATTATTGCACCATTTTCGCAGCTTGCGAATCTCCTTACGAAGAAGGTTTACTTTGGGCTGGTTCTGATGATGGGTTGCTACATGTAAGTAAAGATGGAGGTAAAACTTGGACCAATGTTACGCCAAAAGGAATGCCTGAATTTATGATGATTAACAGCATTGATGCCGATCCATTTGTAAAAGGAGGAGCCTATGTGGCAGGCACCCGATACAAACTGGGTGATTACGAACCCTATCTCTATAAAACAAAAGATTATGGTCAGAGCTGGGAAAAGATTACCACCGGAATTGGTTCAGAACACTTTACACGAGTTTTAAGGGCAGACCCTAAAAAAGAAGGTTTACTTTATGCGGGAACTGAAAACGGAATGTATATTTCTTTTAATGATGGTGTTGATTGGCAATCCTTCCAAATGAATTTGCCCATCGTACCAATCACTGATTTAACGATCAAAAATGACAACTTAATTGCTGCAACCCAGGGACGTAGCTTTTGGATGATTGATGATTTAACACCTCTTCATCAATTAAGTGAAGCGGTTGCGAATAGCAAATTTCATTTGTTTAAACCAATGCCCAGCTGGAGGATGGAAGGCAGGGGTGGCAGTACAAGCCGAACAGCCGGAACCAATCATCCCGGCGGAGTTATGATTCATTTTTACTTAAAAGAGTTAGGAGATAAAGACAAAATCTCACTTGAAATATTTGAAGAAGATGGTAAATTGATTAAAAAGTTTAGCAGCCAACCCGAAACAAAAGCGAAAGAGGAGAAGCTAAACTATAAAGCTGGTTCAAATCGCTTTGTTTGGAATATGGTTTATCCTGGTGCGGATAGTTTTCAGGGTATGATATTATGGGCAGCTTCGATGCGCGGACCTTTAGCTTTACCAGGCACTTATATAGCTAAACTAAACGTTAACGGCGAAGTTCAGGAAACAAGTTTCGAAATTGTTAAAGATCCGAGAAGTGATGCGAGTATGGCTGATTTACAGGAACAATTTGATTTCTTAATTTCTGTAAGAGACAAGCTCTCAGAAACCAATAATGCCATCACTAAAATTCGTCAAGCCCGCGAGCAACTGAATTTGGCAACAGCGAAAATGAAAGGTAATGAATTTGCAGATATTAATAAAAAAGCAAAATCTATTCTAAAAACCATGAAAGAGGTTGAAGAGGCACTTTATCAAACGAAAAATCAAAGTCGCCAAGACCCGCTTAATTTCCCCATTCGTTTAAATAATAAATTGGGTCATTTAAATTCATTGGTTTCATCAGGTGATTATAAACCAACAGCTTCCGCTATTGAATTTAAAAAGGAAGTAACAGCTTTAATTGATGCGGAACTGAATAAATTAAAAGAGGTATTTGAAAATGAAGTTCCGGCTTTTAATAAAATGGTGAAGGAGATGGATGTTGATGCAGTGATCTTAAAATAAGAATAGTTATTTTACTGTCATTCCTGCGAATGCAGGAATCTTTTAAAAATTTAGATTCCGGTATTTCGTTTACGAAAACCGGAATGACTACCTTGTCACATCGAGCTTGTTGAGATGTGGCTTTCATAAGCTTCGTGCAGTTCTCGACATTTATCCGCCTTCGGCGGAGGCTCGATCTGACATAATAAAGGATCTGCGATTTTAAGCAGATCCTTTATTATTAAAGTATTTCAAAAAAAACTATTTCGAAGCGGCCATAGCCTCAACTTCGGCAACCGTTTTTGGAATTGGTTTTCCTAAAACGCGATTCCCGGTTTCAGTAACAAGTACATCATCTTCAATTCTAATACCACCAAAATCTTTATAAGTTTCAACTTTATCGAAATTGATAAATTCAGTATTGGTACCTTCTTTTTTCCATTTTTCAATTAACTCAGGAATGAAATAACAGCCTGGTTCTACAGTAAGTACAAAGCCGGGCTGTAATTCACGACCTAATCGTAAATAGGCAGTTCCAAATTGGCTTGCACGTTTGGTATTTTCATCATACCCAACTAAATTTTCTCCCAGGCCTTCCATGTCGTGAACATCAAAGCCCATCATGTGGCCCAAACCGTGAGGCATAAATAAAGCATGCGCACCAGCTTTAACAGCAGCATCCATATCGCCTTTCATTAATCCCAATTCTTTTAATCCTTCAGCAATAATCTTACAAGAGGCCAAATGAATTTCACGATAGGCTACACCGGGTTTAATGAGCTCAATGGCTTTTACGTTAGCCGCTAAAACAATTTCATAAATCTCTTTTTGTCGTTGACTGAACTTTCCACCAACCGGAGTTGTGCGTGTAATGTCACTGGAATAATGCATGGTCGTTTCAGCACCAGCATCAGCAATCATCATGCGTCCTTCGGTTAAAGTATTGCCATGGTAGTGATTGTGTAAAGTTTGACCGTTTATGGTTAAAATTATCGGAAATGAAACGGGTCCGCCCTGAGCCAATGAAATGCCTTCCATGGTTCCGGCTATCTCTCGTTCAACTACACCCGGTTTACACATTTTCATGGCAGTAGTGTGCATGTCGTAAGCAATATTAACTGCTTTTTCGATCTCAGCAATTTCGTACTCATCTTTTATGGAACGAAGTTTAACAACAGCCTTTACCAATTCAACAGAAACATCATTTTTTATTGTTGCAACATCTGCACCCCATAATTGATTCATTTGAACCAAACGATCTCCGCGATATGGAGGTAAGAAATGGAACGTTCTGCCATTGCTTTTTTGAGAATCTATAAAACTTGCCAGATCAGTGTATGGCGCAGTGTATTCAACACCAACCAATGCAGCTTGATCTTTTACTGTTGGTTGAGGTCCCATCCAAATGATGTCTTCGATGTCCACATCATTGGCAAAAATGTAATCTTTGTCATTATCGATATCGATTACTCCCACAAAGTCAGGTTGGTCTATTCCAAAGAAATATAAAAAATCACTATCCTGACGGAAATGATAAGTATTTGCCGGATAATTATAAGAGGCTTCAGAATTACCAAAAATCAGAGCCAAGCCTGAACTCATTTCTTTTTTTAATCGATTTCGGCGGTCGACATAAACTTCTTTTTTAAACATAATTGTATAATTTTTATAATTTATTGTTTTTATTTTTGTCTTTTGCAATAGTCGAATAAATCATTTTATCAAAAGTCAAATAATTTATTCACTTTATCATTGGCACACTTGCCTGCGCAAGCAGGTTTTCAAATTAACATATTAACTAATCGCCTTTAGCCATTAAGTCTTCAATTTCATCAGGATCAATCGGTATGTTTTTCATTAAGTCAACAGGCCCGTCTTCTGTAATTAGAATATCGTTTTCAAGCCTGATTCCAATTCTTTCTTCCTTTATGTACAAAGCAGGTTCGCATGTAAATACCATGCCGGCTTCTATTTCTTCATATTTTGATCCTACATCATGCACATCTAATCCTAAATAATGAGAAGTGCCATGCATAAAATATTTGAATAAAACTGAATTCGCTTTAATCGGATCATCAAAATCTTCTTGAGTCATTAATCCTAAGGTCAATAATTCTTTCTTCATCAACCCATTAACTGCCTTATTGAGTTTATCCACGGTATTTCCAACCACCAGCATTTTAATTGCATTTTTCTGAACTCGTAAAACTGCCTCGTAAACTTCACGCTGGCGTTTTGTAAATTTACCATTTATCGGAATGGTACGTGTTAAATCGGCTGCATAATTGGCGTATTCAGCCCCAAAATCCATGAGCAATAAATCTCCGTCTTTACAAACTTTATCGTTTTCAATATAGTGGAGTGTACAGGCATTTATACCTGTTGCAATGATGGGTGCATAAGCATGCCCATTTGCACCGCTGGTGGTAAATTCATATTCAATTTCAGCCTGGATTTCGAATTCTTTCTTACCCACTCTGGTTTTTTTAAGTACCCGTCTAAAAGCTTTTTCAGTGATTTCAATGGCTTTTTGAATTAGCGCAATTTCCACATCAGATTTAATGGTTCTAAGTTTAGCCAAAAGTGGTGCAGATCGTTCAAAATGATGACTTGGAAATTTTGTTTTAATTTCATCTGCAAAGCGCCGATCTCTTGAGGGTACTTCCGTTGAGTATTTTACATATTCGTTAAAATTAAAATAGACATTTTCAGAAGCCAGGATAATCTCATTTAAAGTTAACTCCAACCTGGGCATTATCATAACGTTTTTAATTCCTGATATTTTTTGTGCTTCTTTAACTGTTAATTTGTGTCCGAACCAGGTCTCCATTTGTTCATCAGCTTCCAGAAGAAAAAGAACTTCACGGAGTTTTGGCTCCGGATGATCAGGCGCAATTATTAAAATACTTTGTTCTTGTTCAATTCCGGATAGGTAAAACAAATCTGAGTTTTGTCGGAAACTGAAGTTTTGATCCCCATTTCGATGATATTCGTCATTTGAATTAAAAATGGCGACTGAATTTGACTTTAATTTCTTTGAAAAACGCTTTCTGTTAGCAGTGAAAAATTCTGAACTAATTGGATCATATCTCATTCCGAGTAACTTTATTTATAAACAGTAAAAATATCTTGGTAAATTCTGCTTAATTGAAATTAAAACTTAAATTTGTTAATCAATTTTAGCAACAAAAATAGAAATTTGCTTCCTTAAATGCCAGCGATTAGTATTCAAAAAAATAATATCTGAATTATTTCTGTTAAATAAAAAACATTATGAGTTATCAAACCGCTTTTTCATCAATCACAAAAAAGGTCACTACGGCAATTGCTGGCCTTTTCTTAATTGTGTTTTTGATGGTGCATCTTGGAATAAATTTATTTATTCTGCCAATTACCGAAAACCATCAGGAAATGTTTGCTGCTGCTGCCCACTTCATGGGTACCAATTGGATCATCAAGGTTTTTGAGATTGTTTTAATGGGTGCCATCTTACTTCACGTTGCACTTGGTATCATCCTGCAATTCCAAAATTGGGCTGCTCGCGGGCAAGGCTATAAAGTGAAAAGTAAGTCAACAACTTCTTTCATGTCAAAGTATATCATTTATACAGGCATCATGATACTTTTGTTTTTACTTGTTCACTTTTATAACTTTTATTTTATTAAACTAGGGTTGGTTGCTGCACCAGAAATAGCAAATATTGCCCATCCTCAGGAAGAACATTTTTATGAATTGGCAGTTTACTTGTTTACCAACGAAATAGGTTATTCAATCCTTTACATTGTTGCTTTTGTATTCTTGGGAATTCATCTAAACCATGCATTCCAATCAGCATTTCAAACTTTGGGGTTGAACCATAAGAAATACACTCCTGCAATTAAAACCATCGGTAAATTGTATTCAATCATAATCCCGATCGGGTATATCATCATACCCTTGTACTTTATGATTTTAGGTTAAGATAATTTTTCGCAAGCATATAAAGATTAAAACAATGACAAAACTTAATGCACAAATTCCGGAAGGGCCGTTGGCAGAAAAATGGACCAAGTATAAAGCCAATGCCAAATTAGTGAATCCCGCCAACAGAAAAAAGCTTGACATTATCATGGTTGGAACGGGGCTGGCCGGAGCAGGCGCAGCTTCCAGTCTTGGCGAAATGGGCTATAATGTGAAAGCATTTTGCTTCCAGGATACTCCAAGAAGAGCCCACTCAGTGGCAGCTCAAGGTGGAATAAATGCGAGTAAAAATTATAAAAATGATGGCGATAGCGACTATCGGTTATTTTATGATATGATTAAGGGTGGTGATTACCGAGCACGCGAGGCAAATGTTTATCGCGCGGCCGAGGTTAGTAATGCAACCATCGATCAATTAACCGCACAGGGCGTTCCATTTGCTCGTGAGTATGGTGGAACATTAGATAACAGATCTTTTGGTGGGGTTCAGGTTTCCAGAACTTTTTATGCCAAGGGTCAAACTGGTCAGCAATGTTTGTTAGGTGCTTATTCAGGAATGATGCGTCAAATGAAAGCTGGTACCGTTACCATGTATCCTCGTCGCGATATTATTGACATTGTTGTAATTGATGGCAAAGCCCGTGGGGTAATTGTTCGTAATCTTGTTACCGGAGAAATTGAAAGACATTCGGCACATGCTGTTGTTTTGGCAACTGGTGGATACGGAACGGTTTATTACCTCTCAACACTTGCGGTAAATTCAAATGCAAGTGCTGCATACAGTGCATTTAAAAAAGGAGCATTTTTTGCCAATCCAAGTTTTATTCAAATTCACCCAACCAGTATTCCTGTATTAAATGATTATCAGGCAAAGTTAACCCTGATGTCAGAATCATTAAGAAATGATGGTCGAATTTGGACGCCTTTGAAAAAAGGTGATAAACGTCATGCCAATGATATTCCTGAAGAAGAAAGAGATTATTATTTAGAAAGAAGATATCCTGCATTTGGAAATCTTGTTCCTCGTGATGTTGCTTCAAGAGCGGCTAAAGAACGATGTGATGCCGGTTATGGAGTTGGAGAAACCGGATTAGCTGTAAATCTTGACTTTAAAGATGCCATCGCTAAGCAGGGAAAAGCTGCCATCGAAAACAAGTATGGCAATTTATTCGAGATGTATGAAAAAATTACCGGATTTAATCCTTACGTTGAACCCATGAGAATTTACCCTGCAGGTCATTATACCATGGGCGGATTATGGGTTGACTATAATTTAATGACCACCGTTCCGGGCTTGTTTGCCATTGGAGAATCTAATTTCTCAGATCATGGTGCCAATCGTTTAGGAGCAAGTTCACTTATGCAGTGTGCAGGTGATGGATTATTTATCCTTCCGTATACCCTCAGTAATTATTTAGCTGACGAAATCAAAACGCCACGTATTTCAACTGAAGCACCAGAGTTTGATGAAGCCGAAAAGGAAGCTCAGGAAAAAATCAATAAATTACTTGCGATCAATGGAACCGAAACTGCCACTTCTTTCCATAAACGTTTGGGTAAAATATTATGGGATTACAGTGGAATGTCACGAAATGAAGAAGGTTTGAAAAAGGGTTTAAAATTGGTTGAAGAATTAAAAGAAGAATTCTGGACCAAACTCAAAATTCCCGGAGGTGAAGACGAGATTAATCAGGAGCTTGAGAAAGCAGCAAGAATCGCTGATTTCTTTGAAGTGGCTAAATTGATTATCAACGATGGCTTGAACAGAAAAGAAAGTTGTGGCGCTCACTTCCGTGAGGAGAGTCAAACAGAAACAGGTGAAGCTAAACGCGACGATAAGAATTACGCTTATGTTGCAGCTTGGGAGTATTTGGGTGACGATAAGCCGCCTAAATTACATAAAGAGCCTCTGAATTATGAATATGTTGAAGTAAAAGAACGAAGTTATAAGTAGAATTTAGATACTAGACGCTAGACCTTAGACCAGTTATCCTTGATAAATATCTATTAGTTATTTATCCAAAATTTATCTTAGTCTAATATCTAACATCTAAAGTCTTCAAATCTTTAAAATATGAAAGTAAAATTAAAAATCTGGCGACAAAAAAACGCAAAAGCAAAAGGTAAATTTGTGGATTACGATTTGGATGAAGTTTCAACAGAAATGTCATTCCTTGAGATGTTGGATGCTTTAAATGAAAAACTAATTCTTAGTGGTGGCGAACCCGTAGCTTTTGAGCACGACTGTCGTGAAGGAATTTGCGGTTGCTGTAGCCTTTACATTAATGGTCAGCCGCATGGACCTGAGCAAAAAACAACCACTTGCGAATTGCATATGCGTTCGTTTAAAGATGGTAGCACCATTGTTATTGAGCCTTTCCGTGCCAAAGCTTTTCCGGTGATGAAAGATTTAATTGTAGATCGTAATGCCTTTGATAAAATCATGTCGGCAGGTGGTTTTATTTCGGTGAATGCCGGATCTGCTCAGGATTCAAATGCAATTCTGGTTAAAAAAGAGGATGCTGATGAAGCCATGAATTCAGCGAGCTGTATTGGTTGTGGAGCTTGTGTTGCTGCTTGTAAAAATGCATCTGCCATGTTGTTTGTTTCTGCAAAGGTTTCTCAATATGCTTTACTTGAACAAGGTAAAGTTGAAGGAAAACAAAGGGTTCAGAATATGGTTGCAAAAATGGATGAGCTTGGTTTTGGTAATTGTACCAACACCTACGCTTGTGAAGCTGAATGCCCAAAAGGGATTTCTGTTGAAAACATTGCCCGAATGAACCGTGAATTTTTAGGTGCAAAACTGACCTAAACCACACGGGTTTAAAAATATTAAAGCCTGCTATTAACTGAAATAGCAGGCTTTTCTGTTCATCCGAAAGTTTTACAAATTGGTTATCTTTGAATTCAAATGTTGTTTAGTAAAATCATAGGCCAAAAAGAAATCAAAAAAAGATTGATTCAAACTGTTCAAGAAAACAGGGTGAGTCATGCGCAGCTTTTTTTAGGGACAAGAGGCTCTGGTAAATTGGCTCTGGCAATTGCATATGCACAATATGTAAACTGTAAAAATAGAACAGACAATGATTCATGTGGGACTTGTCCATCTTGTATTAAATACGAAAAATTAATCCATCCGGATTTGCATTTTATTTATCCGGTAGCTTCAACGAAAGAAGTAAAAAAACCCAAAAGCATAGACTTTATTGAGTCGTGGAGATCATTGCTTTTTGAAAATAAGTTTTATACAAACCTGGGTGAGTGGTTTGAGAAAATTGGTATTGAAAATAAACAGGGAATCATCAATGTTGAGGATTGTAATTCAATTATTAAAACCCTGGGTTACAAATCATACGAGGCTGAGTACAAGGTGATGATTATTTGGATGGCAGAAAAATTATTTCATGCCGCCGCTCCAAAAATTCTAAAAATATTAGAGGAGCCACCTGATAAAACATTATTCATGCTTATCTCAGAAAATCAGGATCAGATAATTAGCACCATCCTTTCGAGAACACAATTGATCAAAATTCCAAAAATCAGGAATAATGACTTCCTTGAAGCATTGAAATCAGAGCCAGGAGCTGAGAATGCCGATCTTCATAGAATTGTAAATTTCTCAGAAGGGAATTATAATTTAGCACTTAAACAACTGCAGGTTTCGGAGATTGATAAACTTAACTTCGAGAAATTTAAAGAATGGATGAGGTATTGTTATGCGGTTGATATTCCAAAGATTTCTACATTTGTGGGTGAATTTTCAAAAATGGGAAGGGAGCGGCAAAAAAGGTTTTTTCTTTATGTCCTCATGATGGCAAGGAGTTGCATATTAATTAATTATGGTCAGGAAGGCTTGCTTAAATTGGATGAGGATGAGTTGAATTGGTTATTAAAAGGTTTCTCTCCTTTTATAAATTCAGCCAATATAAATGAATTTTCAAAAGTATTTAATGATGCCCATTATGCCATTGAAAGAAATGCAAATCCATCCATTCTTTTAATGGACGTCTCTTTAAAAGCCACAAAGCTATTAAAGTTAAAGCCTGCGTAGGTTGGTCAAATTTTGTAAATTTGCTAATTAATTTGAATCCATGGACAACGAAAATATAAATATAAAGAATGATGAACAATTGTTTTTGAGTCGTGGGTGTGGCTTTAAGCCTGATGCAAACGATGAGAACAACAATGTTTTTAAACATCGATGTTGTAAACTAGATGAGTTTGATTGGTTGAAAGACATTACTCAGCCACCATCTGTACCGGTTTTTGATTGTGTTGAAGTGAGATTTAAAAACAGCCGAAAAGATTTTTATCGAGTTACCGACTCCTTGGTTCTTAAGGTTGGTGATATTGTTGCCGTTGAAGCCTCACCAGGGCACGATATCGGTATTGTATCTTTGGTTGGCGAAACCGCGCGCTTACAGATGAAAAGGAAAAAATTAGACATTAATTCATCGGAAATAAAAAAATTGTATCGCCATGCGCGTACTTACGATATTGAAAAATGGGTGAATGCAGTTGAGAAGGAAGCTGCAACCATGCTTAAAACGCGACAAATTGCAAATGAGCTTCAGCTGGGAATGAAGGTAAATGATGTAGAATATCAAGGAGATAGTACCAAGGCAATTTTTTATTATACGGCTGAGGAAAGAGTTGATTTTCGGGAACTCATAAAGCGATTAGCTGAAGCATTCAAAATTAGAATCGAGATGAAACAGATCGGTGTTAGGCAGGAGGCCGCTCGTTTAGGCGGAATCGGATCTTGTGGCCGTGAGCTTTGTTGTGCAACCTGGATGACTAATTTTAAATCTGTAACTACCAGTTCGGCTAAAGCACAACAGTTATCTTTAAATCCTCAAAAACTTGCAGGTCAATGTTCAAAATTAAAATGTTGTTTGAATTATGAGTATGACAATTATGTAGAGGCTTTAAATGAATTTCCAGATCAGGATTTAATTTTACAAACTCAAAAAGGGGATGCAATTCACCAGAAATCAGACATTTTTAACAAACAGCTTTGGTATGCATATGTGAATAATCCTAATATCTTCATAGCATTAACGCTGGATAAAGTTAAACACATCATCAATCTAAATAAAAAGAACAAGAAACCTTTAAATTTAGAGGATTTCACAGAAATTGTTGAAGAAAAAAATGATTTTGGAAATATTTTTGAACAGGATGATTTAAATCGTTTTGATAAAAAAAGAAAACCGAGCAATAAATCAAGAAAAAAAACATTTAATAAAAAATAAGCTATTAATGAAGATTGATCCAATTTCTATTCTACTTGTGCTTTTAATTGGGTTATTGATCCTGAGTTCTTGTAATCCAGACCTCATAATAATTGAGAGCAAGGCAATTGATGGTGATTGGGCAAAGGAGGATACCATTGGTTTCGAATTTGTGATCAATGATACACTTACGGATTTTAGTTTTTATATCAATATTCGTCACTCAATGGAATACCCTTATAGCAACATATATTTTTTCGTAAGTACTGAATTTCCAAACGGAAATTTTAGTAATGATACCATTGAATGTGTTTTGGCCGATGTTAGAGGAAAGTGGTACGGAACTGGATTGGGAGACATCAAGGAAAACAAGATCCTTATTCGGAAAAACTTACAATTTCCGGTAACCGGATTCTACAGGTTTAATTTTGTACAAGCCATGCGAGAAGACCAATTAAGTGGGTTGTCAGATATTGGAATAGAAATTAGCAAAACCTCTGCAAATTAAAGTTTTATAATAATTACTGATGGAAAAAACAGTAAAGAAAAGAAGAATTCAATTTAACTACATCACCAAATTCTGGATCATTTTTTCAGGAATAATACTGATGGTATTTTTGATGTTTGTGGGTATATCAAACGAATGGTTTGGCCCGATGCCGAGTTTCGAAGAATTAGAAAACCCCAATAGTAGTTTAGCATCTGAGGTATACTCAGCCGATGGAATTTTAATGGGAACCTATTATATCGAAAATAGATCGAATGTTGATTATACAGAGATCTCTCCATTTCTTGTGAGTGCTCTGATTGCAGCTGAAGATATTCGTTTTGCTGATCATTCAGGAATTGATCTGAGGGCACTTTTCAGAGTTGCATATGGGGTTGCTACCGGCAATACGGGTAAAGGTGGAGGGAGCACCATTACCCAACAATTAGCAAAAAACTTATTTCCAAGGGTAAGTAATCCATCAATTCTTACACTTTCCATCGCAAAGCTTAAAGAATGGGTAACAGCGGCTAAACTTGAAAGGAATTATACCAAGCAGGAAATCATAGCCATGTATTTGAATGTAGTTGCCTTTGGCAGCCATTCCTATGGAATAAAAGCGGCATCTAAAACATTTTTTAATACCATTCCCGATTCGTTAAAACTTGAAGAGGCAGCATTAATGGTAGGTGTTGTAAATGCACCCTCTTATTATAATCCAGTGCGAAACCCCGAAAGAGCTTTTATTAAGCGAAATGTTGTTTTGAGCCAGATGAAGAAATATGGTTACATAACACAGGAAACTTATGATTCTATTTCTCAGATTCCTATCGATATGTCTAACTATGGTATATTGGATCATACCAAAGGGCAAGCAAAATATTTTCGAGAATTTCTTCGTGGTGAATTAAAACAATGGTGTGCAAATCATTACAAAGCTGATGGTAATCCCTATGATTTATACAAAGATGGCTTAAAAATTTATACCACAATTGATTCACGCATGCAGAAATATGCAGAGGAAGCTGTTAAAGAACACCTCGCACTAGATTTGCAACCTGCCCATTATACCCATTGGGAAGGTTTCCCAAATGCCCCATTTGTATTTGAAGGAGATTCGGTTGAACGAGAGGTTAGGAATTTGATGGAAGGAAGCATGAAAAGAACTGAGCGTTATCGTTTATTGCGTAACGCAGGTAAGCCCATGGATTCGATTAAAATGATTTTTGATATGCCTGTACCGATGAAGGTTTTCAGTTGGGATGGAATGATTGACACGATCATGAGTCCCATGGATTCTTTAAGGTATTATAAATATTTCTATCATTCCGGCCTGATGTCAATGGAACCTAATACAGGTTATGTGAAAGCTTATGTTGGTGGAATTGATTACAACACTTTTCAATATGATCATGTAACCATGGGAGAAAGGCAAGTGGGATCTACCTTTAAGCCATTTTTATATACCTTGGCCATGCAAGAGGGTCAATATTTCCCTTGTTCAAAAGTGCCAAATATTCAGCCCAGAATACAACTACCTAACGGTGATGTTTGGGAGCCCAATAATGATGATGAAGAATTTAAAGGGCAAGAAGTTTCCTTAAAATATGCTTTGGCTAACTCTAATAACTGGATTTCGGGTCATTTAATTAATCGGTATTCGCCTCAAGCTGTAATTAAAATTGCTCGAAAAATGGGTATTACAAGTTATATTCCTGCTGTACCTTCAATTGCTTTAGGTAGTGCAGACTTAAAACTGAGTGAAATGACAGGAGCCATGAATACCTTTGCAAGCAAAGGAGTTTATGTCGAGCCCATTTATGTGACAAAAATTGAAGATAAAAATGGAAATATCATTGCCGATTTTATTCCCAGAAAAGAAGAAGCGATGAATGAAGAAACTGCGTATTTGATGCTGGAGTTAATGAAAGGAGTTGTTGAATATGGAACCGGAAGAAGGTTGGTTTGGAAATACGGCTTAAGGAATCCAATTGCGGGGAAAACCGGCACTACAAATAATCAATCAGATGGCTGGTTCATGGGGATTGTTCCACAGCTTACTACCGGTATTTGGTCAGGTTGCGAGGATAGATCAGCTCATTTTCGTTCTTTAACATTGGGACAAGGAGCCAATGTTGCCTTACCTATTTGGGCTTTATACATGCAAAAAATCTATGCCGACCCAAGTCTGGGAATTACAAAAGATAACTTTGAAAAACCCATTCATGGGATGAATGTTGAATTTGATTGCGAAAAATTTGATGCCAAGAAAACCAAGCGGAGTATTGATGAGCTTGAAAAGTTTTAGTTTTATTATTTTCGTTTGTCTCTTTTTCCGAAAATTCGTTGCCAAAATGTAGGACGCTTTTTAGACATGTTTAAATACGCAGATCTTTTTTTTGTAGTTTCCATTCGCTTCTTAGCAAGTTCACTTTGTCTGTTGATGTGGTCTTCTTTTAGCAATTCGTAAGCCTCCTCCGCTTCTTTTTTTTGCTGTTTTTCAATTTTTTCGGCTTGCTTTACCTGACTGGGTTTAATAATACTACATGATTGAATTAAAAGAAACACAAACGGTATTAGCAGAATAATTTTTAGTTTATGAATCATACACTTCTGCATCTTTTCTATATTTGTTGCGACATTAAAGATATAAACAAAATAATTAGCTGCGATTAGCCAACAAAATAATAAATTTATCTTGTCGTTTGAATATTCTAAATTAATCTTATGAAAAGAACAAGAATACATAACTCTGGAATGATTTTTATTATTCTTGCTTTTCTTTTCCTAAATATTAGTTGTGGAAAAGATAACCCGGTTGATAAACTAATTCCTTATGTAGTTGTAAATTTTTCATTTGACGTTAACGGAGTAAACTATAATAATGTGAATATTCCGGGTAATTGGACTTATGTAACCGGAGGTTACAGAGGCATTATCATTTATCATGTAATTGGTGATGAGTATAAGGCCTTTGAAAGAACTTCACCTGTAAATTACCCCAATGATTTTGAATGCAGAGTGAGCGTAGATGAATCCGGCATCATTGCTGTTGACGCATGCAGTGGTTCCAAGTTTATTTTGTTAGACGGATCTCCTTATGAAGGGCCTGCAAGCTTGCCTTTAAAGCAATATCGTACGCGCCTCGAAGGTCAATATTTGCATGTGTTCAATTAAATATTAGAGAAAAAAATAAAAAAGGGTAGTTGAATAAACTACCCTTTTCTTAATTTATGATTTTATATTTCTAATATCTATAATGATCTGCTTTGTAAGGTCCATTAATCGGAACACCTAAATAAGCAGATTGCTCAGGAGTAAGTTTGGTGAGTTTTACGCCAATTTGCTCAAGGTGCAGTCTGGCTACTTCCTCATCTAATTCTTTTGGTAATCTGTAAACACCAATTTCATAATTGTTTTTCCAAAGCTCAATTTGAGCAAGTGTTTGATTACTAAACGAATTACTCATTACAAATGAGGGGTGGCCTGTTGCACAACCAAGGTTTACCAAACGCCCTTCTGCCAGCATGAAAATTGAATTTCCATTTTCAAAAGTGTATTTGTCAACCTGAGGCTTAATATTTGTTTTAACAACATTTTTTGCATTATCAAGTTTCTCAACCTGAATCTCATTATCAAAATGTCCAATATTACAAACGATCGCCTGATCATTCATTTTGCTCATATGATCAAATGTAATAACATCTTTATTTCCGGTGGTAGTAACGAAAATATTTCCTTCAGCTAAAGCATCTTCGGTGGTCGTAACCTGAAATCCTTCCATGGCTGCTTGCAAAGCGCAAATAGGATCAATTTCAGTAACGATAACCCTTGCTCCGTAAGATCTCATCGAATGTGCACATCCTTTTCCAACATCGCCATAGCCTAAAACCACAACAACTTTACCTGCAATCATCACGTCAGTAGCTCTCTTAATTCCATCAGCCAATGATTCACGACAACCATATAAGTTATCGAATTTTGATTTAGTTACAGAATCATTCACGTTAATAGCTGGAACCAATAACTCACCAGCTTCCATCATTTGGTATAAACGATGAACACCGGTAGTGGTTTCTTCAGAAACACCTTTCCATTCGGCAGCAATCTTCGTCCATTTTGTCTGATCCTCAAGATAAATATCTTGAAGTAATTTATAAATTACTGCCTCTTCTTGATTCTCAGGAACCTTTTTTAGAAGTTCAGGATTTTTTTCAATGGCGGCACCTTTATGCAATAAAAGTGTTGCATCCCCACCATCGTCAACGATTAGTTGAGGCCCTTTGCCCCCAGGAAATGTGACAGCCTGACTGGTACACCACCAATATTCTTGAAGCGTTTCTCCTTTCCAGGCAAAAACCGGAACACCGGAAGCTGCAATGGCAGCAGCTGCATGATCTTGAGTAGAAAAAATATTACAACTTGCCCATCTAACGTTAGCTCCAAGTTCTACAAGTGTTTCGATAAGAACTGCGGTTTGAATGGTCATGTGTAAAGATCCTGAAATCCTAACATCTTTGAGTGGCTTTTCAGCCGAATATTTTTTTCTGATTGACATTAAGCCTGGCATCTCTTTTTCGGCTATTTCAATTTCTTTTCTTCCAAATTCAGCCAACTTGATATCAGCTATTTTATAATCCAATGTTGTTTCTATCATTTTATTAATCATTAATTTAATGGTTCTTTTTGCGACCGCGAAATTAATCAATATCTTTGGAAGATCAAAAGGAGTTGCTGCTCTTATTTTAAACACAATTCATATCCGGAGTATTTATGCCATTAATTCTCAATCAGGAAGTTGAAAACAAGCAAGCAATAATTGCTGTATGGGAAATTAAAGAAACATTAGAAATTTTGTACACTTTGGCATCATTAAACGATGAAGAACGATATACGTTTAATCAAATAAAAAATGAAAACCGAGCCAAGCAATGGCTTGTAAGTAGAATTATTCTAACCCAAATATCAGGAAATAAGGAGCTTTCAATTATTTACGAAGAAAGTGGCCGTCCTTTAATTAAGGATGAAAATTTTCATATTTCAATTTCACATACTTCAAAGTATGTCGCTGTAATCTTGAGTGAAAACTTAAAAGTTGGAATCGATATTGAAGGTATTCATGATAGAATTCTAAAAATCAGATCTAAGTTTGTATCTGCAAAAGAAGATTTATTTTTAAAAGAGGATATTTTTTTAACTGAAAATCTGATTCTAATCTGGTCGGCTAAAGAAGCACTTTTCAAAATGGATGGTAAAGGAAACATGGATTTTAGAAAAAATATTTCGATCAAACCATTTCATCTTCAGCAAAGTGGATTGATTATGGGGACAATTTCAAAAAATATTTTTGTGCACGAATTCCCTATTTCCTATCAAAAAATACAAGATCACATGATGGTATTTGTAACAACTCCTATTTAAAATTGTTACAAATAAATTTGTATTTTATCATCTTCTGATATACATTTGCCTCATATTCAAATGATCCTTTCTATAAAAGGTGTTTGACTTATAAAGAAGAGGGGAGAGATTAGGCTCTGCGAACCTCTAGCAACCATTCCGTCATTCGGAAAAAGGTGCTACAACCTAATCCGCCGAAGGCGGATAATGATAATTAAACACAGTAAATTATGAACAATCGAATGCATTTTTAGTTTTTATCACTTTTAGTGACTTGTATTGCTATAATCTTACGTTACTTTAAGATATGGTGCATTTATAAAATGGTTAATCAAAGCTAATGACAGAAAAAAAAGATATATACAAAGAAATTGAAAAACGGATTCTTGTGCTTGATGGTGCAATGGGTACTATGATTCAGAGATATCAACTGAGCGAAAAAGAATTTAGGGGAGAACGTTTCGCTAATTTTCCGATGGATTTAAAAGGGAATAACGACCTTCTGAATATTACACAACCTGAAATTATTAAGGAAATTCATATAAAGTATCTGGAAGCAGGAGCGGACATCATTGAAACCAATACTTTTAATGCAAATGCCATTTCTATGGCAGATTATCACATGCAGGATTTGGCTTATGAAATGAATTTGGCAGCAGCGCAAATTGCGGTTCAGGCTGCGGATGAGTACTCTTTGTTGACTCCAAAAAAACCCCGATTTGTTGCAGGTGCCATCGGACCAACGAATAAAACGGCATCAATGTCTTCGAAGGTTGAGGATCCCGGCCATCGAGAAGTTAGTTTTGATGACCTTGTAAAAATTTATTATGAACAGGCAAGTGGATTACTGGAAGGTGGGGTAGACATCTTTTTGGTTGAAACAATTTTTGACACTTTAAATGCCAAAGCAGCAATATATGCCATTGAAAAAGTGTTGAAAGAAAAAAGAATCAGAATTCCTGTTATGATTTCAGGAACCATTACTGATGCAAGTGGGCGCACCCTGTCGGGTCAAACAGTAGAAGCATTTATGCATTCGGTTTCACATATCGATTTGCTCAGTATTGGATTAAACTGTGCACTTGGAGCTAAAGAATTACGACCTTATTTAGCGGAATTATCTGCCAAATCATCTGCGTTTATCAGTGCACACCCAAATGCAGGCTTACCAAATCAATTTGGCGAGTATGATGAAACACCTGAAATGATGGCAGTTCAGATCAAAGATTTTATCGATAATAAATTCGTTAACATCATTGGAGGTTGTTGTGGTACAACACCTGAGCATATCAAAGCAATCGTTAAAGTTGCTGAAAATGCATCCATTCATCGCCCAACTGTTAAATTGCCCGAATTGCACTTAAGCGGATTAGAACCTTTGAAAATTTTCAAAGAAAGTAATTTTATCAATATTGGAGAACGCACCAATGTAAGTGGATCGATAAAATTTGCCAGATTAATTCGAGAGAAAAAATATGAAGAAGCGCTATCTGTTGCGCAGGATATGGTTGAAGGTGGCGCACAGGTTTTAGATGTAAGCATGGATGATGCCATGTTGGATGCCGAAAAAGAAATGACCAAATTTCTTCATCTCTTGGCATCAGAACCGGACATTGCCAGGTTACCTATTATGATTGATTCATCAAAATGGACAGTGATTGAGGCTGGATTAAAATGCGTTCAAGGGAAAGCTATTGTTAACTCCATAAGTTTAAAAGAAGGTGAACAAGCATTTATTGAGCGGGCTCGTGAAATAAAACTGTATGGCGCTGCCGTGGTAGTGATGGCTTTTGACGAAAACGGTCAGGCCGCAAATTACGAGCAGAAAATTGCCATTTGTAAGCGAGCTTATGATATTCTTACGGAACAGGTTAATTTTCCACCTGAGGATATCATTTTTGATCCAAATATTTTAACCATCGGAACGGGCATTGATGAG
Organism: Bacteroidales bacterium; assembly: GCA_963675215.1. Classification (GTDB taxonomy): domain Bacteria; phylum Bacteroidota; class Bacteroidia; order Bacteroidales. The sequence goes on along the minus strand of OY775914.1, from coordinate 299,859 downwards.
CATAACAACTACGCAGTAGATTTTATTAAGGCCACAAGATGGATTAAGGAAAACTTACCCCATGCTAAAGTAAGTGGAGGAATTAGCAATTTGTCATTTTCTTTCAGAGGGAATAACGTGATCCGTGAGGCCATGAATTCTGCCTTTTTATATCATGCCATTCAGGCGGGATTAGATATGGGAATTGTGAACCCAGGCATGCTTCAGATTTATGATGAAATTCCACCCGAACTGCTTAAGTTAATAGAAGATGTAATTCTTAATCGCCGGAAGGATGCAACTGAACGATTGGTTGCCTATGCCGATCAGGTTCAGGAAAAGGGAAAAGTTGCAGTTAAAAAGGATGAATGGAGAAACCAAACCGTACAAGAAAGGTTAAAACATGCATTGGTTAAAGGGATTGTCGAATTTATTGAAGAAGATGTTGAAGAAGCCAGACAGCTCTATCCAAGGGCTTTAGAAGTTATCGAAGGCCCGCTCATGGACGGGATGAATATTGTTGGTGATTTGTTTGGGTCAGGAAAAATGTTTCTCCCTCAGGTTGTAAAGAGTGCGCGCGTGATGAAAAAAGGCGTTGCTAAACTTCTCCCATATATCGAACAAGAAAAGGAAGCAAATACAGAAAGCATTGCTCAATCAAAGATTTTGATGGCTACTGTTAAAGGTGATGTTCACGATATCGGAAAAAATATTGTCGGGGTCGTACTGGCTTGTAATAATTATGAAGTAATTGATTTAGGGGTGATGGTTCCCGCTGTAAAAATCCTCCAAAATGCCATTGATGAAAAGGTTGATATTATTGGATTGAGTGGATTGATTACTCCATCTCTCGAGGAAATGGTTGAGGTGGCCGCTGAAATGGAACGTCAGGGGTTTAAAATTCCTTTGTTAATTGGTGGTGCAACAACTTCTAAGATACATACCGCAGTAAAAATCGCCCCTCAATATTCATTCCCTGTCGTTCATGTCAGAGATGCGTCAAAAGCGGTAACCGTTGCATCCAGTTTGCTATCAGATAACCGCGAGGCATTTCATCAGGAAGTAAAAAAAGAATACCATGCTTTGGTGCAAAAACATAATGATAAAACAGGTGATTATTCAATTAGTTTTGAAGCTGCTAAGCAAAATAAATTGAACTTAAACTGGGAAGCATATCCAGTGTTGCGACCTAATACCATTGGGATTAAAGTTTTTAAAGAATTTGACTTAAAGGAGGTAAGAAAATATATAGATTGGACTTTCTTTTTCCATGCATGGAAAATAAATGGGAAATATCCCCAAATATTTGATGACCCCATCAAAGGAATTGAAGCGAAAAAGATATACGACGAAGCACAAGTATTTCTGGACGAGATATTAGATAAAAAAATGGTAGAAGCTCAAGGTGTTATTGGCTTTTTCCCTTGCAATACGGTTGGCGAAGATGTTGAAATTTATGCTGATGAAAGCAGAACTGAAGTGCTTGATCATTTCCGTTTTTTACGAAATCAACAACAAAAATCTGAGTCCTACCCAAACCTTTCATTAGCCGATTTTATTAGACCGAGAGAAGGTAACGAAGTTGATTTTATAGGCGGGTTTGCCGTGACTTGTGGAATTGGGATTGAAAAATGGGTTGCGCATTTTGAAGAAGACTTAGATGACTACAGCTCGATCATGCTTAAAATACTGGCAGACAGGCTGGCTGAAGCATTTGCTGAGTTAATGCATGAAAAAGTCAGAAAGCAAGAATGGGGTTACACACCAGACGAAACCCTAAAAATTGATGAGCTTTTGAAAGAATCCTATCAAGGGATTCGCCCGGCACCAGGATATCCTGCGTGTCCAGAGCATTCGGAAAAGAATACACTCTTTAAATTGCTTGAAGTTGACAAACATGTTCCGATTAAACTTACTGAAAATTTTGCCATGTATCCTGCGGCATCTGTAAGTGGTTATTATTTTGCACACCCTGAATCCCAATACTTTAACGTTGGTAAGATTGGACAAGATCAAGTATCAGATTATGCAAAAAGGAAAAACCTGAAAATAGAAGAGGCTGAAAAGCTGTTAAATACAAATTTGAATTATAAATAATTACGCTTAAAACGAGCATATTCGTTAAATATCATTAAGGATGAAAATTTCATATGCGAGTTTCATCCGAATTACTTGTTAAAATCATTTACGGATGAAAGTTATAGAACATTTTGAGAAGGCAAAAAGCCCCTATTTTTCTTTTGAATTACTTCCTCCCTTAAAAGGCCATAATATTGATTCAATTTATCATACAATCAATAACCTGATTGAGTTTAATCCATTGAATATTAACATTACTTACCACCAGGAAGAAACGATTTACAAGAAACATGCGAGTGGTTTACTTGAACGAAAAACGATACGAAAAAGACCTGGAACTGTTGCAATCTCTGCAGCTATTAAATATAAGTATCCAGATGTTCACGTGGTTCCTCACATCATATGTGGCGGATTCTCAAAGGATGCCACTGAATATGCATTAATTGATTTACATTTTTTAGGAATTCAGGATCTTTTGGTATTAAGGGGTGATCCTTTAAAAGGCCAAAAATATTTTCAGGTAGAAGAAGATGGTCATTCAAATGCATCGGAGTTGGTTGAGCAAATCATCAATATGAATAAAGGAAAATACCTGGATGAACATCTTGAGAATAAAACAACGACTGATTTTTCAATTGGGGTAGCTGGTTATCCGGAAAAACACCTCGAAGCACCCAATATGGAATATGACTTAAAATACTTAAAAAAGAAAGTTGATGCCGGAGCCGATTATGTTGTAACCCAGATGTTTTACGACAATCAAAAATATTTTGACTTTGTAAAAGGTTGCCGTGATATTGGGATTAAAGTGCCCATCATACCGGGAATTAAACCCATTGCGTCCTTAAAGGACCTGGCACTTTTACCCAAAGTTTTTAATATAGATATACCGGATGCACTGGTAACAGAACTTGGTAAATGCAAAACAGACAAGGATGCATTTCAAGTTGGCATCGAATGGGGAATTGAGCAGTCGAAAGAATTAAAGAAGTTCGGAGTGCCTGCCATCCACTATTTTACGATAGGTATTTCTGATAATATTAAAGCGATTGCGAAAGAAATATTTTAGGAAGTTAAAATTTATTAAGTTGGGTTATTCGATGCCTAATGATTTTACAATCATTTCCTGGCCTTGAAACACATCATAACTAAAACCATTACAAGTAGGGCAAGGATCGAATAAGGAATTGCAACTAAAATCCTTCTCGCACTTGTTACAGTGAGCCATCGCTTGTATTCTGACAATTTTAACTGTTGCCTCACTCATGATGGTCTCTTTTATTGAAACTTCCATGGCTAACTCAAGCGCGTCAATTTCTATGCCCGAAAGCGTTCCAACTTCCAATTCAATATCAGTTACTTTTACAGCATTTGCTTTTGAAGCCTCGTCATTTACAATATCAATAATACTTGCGGCAATTGACAGTTCATGCATTACTTATTGTTTTAGAAAACCACAAAGGTAAAAGAAATAAATGATGTGAATTAAATAAACGCATTGTCGGGTAAAAACTTACAGGTATTTCTTTATCAAATTAATTAACTGCTTGCCATTTATAGGTTTAGCTATATAATCAACACATCCAGATTCGATAGCTCTTTCACGATCTCCGGCAATGGCGTAAGCTGTTTGAGCAATAATTGGCATTGAAGGGTTTAGCTTTTTAATAAGCCGTGCAGCTTTGTAACCATTCATAATTGGCATATTAATATCCATCAGTACAAGATCCACAGCTTTTCCATTTTTGCTAATATAGTCTACCGCTTCTTGCCCATTTTTCGCATGAATCAATGCGACTCCTAATTTTTTCATATGGAATTCCATCAAAGTCATACTCGAATCATCATCTTCAGCAATAAGAATAGTCTTTTTGGGGTAAAGAAATTCTAATATCTTTTCGCTGTCAGGTTTTAAACTTATCGGCTGCTTATCTTGCACTATTGGAATAAAAACTGAGAAAATAGTTCCTTTATTTAATTCAGATTCAACATCAACCTTGCCACCTAAGAGTGTCGTAAGTTTCTGTGTAACAGATAACCCAATTCCGGCACCACCATACTTCCTTGTATGTGTATCATCCGCTTGCCGAAATATGTCAAAAATCAATTTAAACTTATCTTTTGGTATTCCGATTCCGGTATCTTTTATCATAAATTTAATAAACGATTTTTGTTCAACGCTAACTTTTTCTAATTCAAAAGTTATAGATCCGTAATGTGTGAATTTAAGAGCGTTCTTTAATAAGTTTAATAAAATTTGTTTTAGTTTATTGATGTCTGTATAAATTTCAAATTCTTCATTTAATGGATATTCACCAATGTTTAGATCCAGTATCTCTTTTCCTGTTTTTATCCTTTCGGCTTTAATCACTTCAATAACATCATTTATTATCGACTTCAAATTATGATGTTTTTTCTCAATTTTTATTTCCCCCGCTTCAATAAGTGTGATATCAAATAAACCTTCAACCAATTCAAGTAACAGATTTCCACTATTATAAATTGTTTTTGAGAACTTCTCAAGCTCTTCTGGTGTAGATGCGGAATTTATTAACTCAGAAAACCCAATAATGGCGTTTAGAGGTGTTCTGAGTTCATGAGACATGGTAGATAAAAAGACTGATTTTAATCGATCTGACTCTATGGCTTTATTCAAGGCATCTTTGAGCTCAACTTCATGACGTAAACGCTGTATAGAAGTACTTATCTGATGTGATATAAACTCAAGCAGTTTTACATCTTTTTCATCATAGGCATTCACATCTGTGTAATTTTGGACCACAAATGCCCCTAAAACAGATTCATCCAGTAGTAGAGGAACGCCGATCCATGCTGAAGCTATTGTTCCGATTAGATTGATTTTTCCTTCTTTATTTAGTTTTAAAATATCGCCCTTATTAACCATCAAAGACTTTTTGGTTTTGATAACATATCCCGTTAACGATTTGTCGGCCGACCATGAACTAATTTCATCCTTTTCGTCAGCCTCGTAAGGAGAGTACAGCAGGTTTCGTTCTTCGTCGATAAATGCTACGAAAAAATTTGTTGTATCAAGAACATTGCTCAATTGTTGCTGAATTATTTTCATAAACTCAGCTAAAGTTTTCGAAGTATTAGAAGCGTTTGAAATTTGATATAAAATGGTTTGAATGAGTTCTGCACGCTTGCGTTTTGTAATATCCTTCATCACGATAAGTGATTGGTCATCAATCGGAACCATGTTGAATTCGCAAGTTTTGGAAGCGCCATCTTTAGTTGTCAGTTTCCATTCCTGAGCTTTAATTTCTGTTTTATTAGCGATCGCAATTTCAGCTGCTTGATTCCAACTTGTCCTTACTAGTTCTCGATATTCTTCATCCCGATATGCGATATTAAACCAGTCGTTAATGGTAGGCATGTCTTCAAGTGAATACCCAAACAAAGATGTAAATTTCCTATTAACATAAGTATTCTTGTCTCCCTTGGTAAGCGCAAGAGGATATGGGAAATTTTCAACCATTATTCTAAACTGTTTCTCACTTTCGCGAATTGTTTTTTCGAAACGAATGCGCTCAATCTCAGCTACTGCCCGAGGTGTAAAAATTTGAATGATGGATTCACAAAAATAAACTTCAGGGATCTCTTTTCTAAATAAAGCAGCAACCAGTCCAATAATATTTCCTTGAGTATCATATAAGGGCAATCCAACAAAGCCTTCGATATTGTTATCCAGGAGCATACTGTCATGTGGATAAATATTTTGAACACCAGAAGGGATTGAACAAATGGAACCTGTTATAACCTTTTCGCTTATTGTATCATTTAGCTTATAATTAAAGTTCTTCGTGATTTCACCATTAATGCAAACAGAAATTGTAGATACAGATTTCCTGTCTTTATTGAATAATCCGATAAATGTAATGTCAGCATCTATAGAGCTGGCTAATTGAAGAACAAATTGTTTTAAAAAATTTTTGCCAAGTTCAGATAACAAGCTCTTATTCAGAGAAGTGATTGAATCACTAAGTTTGTTTTGATAGTGTTGTGATGTAATGTCTTTTACCATCGACATTACCCCGATAACATTTTCCTGATCATCAGTTAGGGGTGTGTTGGTCCATTCGCAGACAATGACCCTCCCATCTTTAGTTATGTTTTTATTAATGCTGTGCGCTGATTTATCACCTTCTGTGAGTCTCTTCATGAGTTCACTTATCGAAATTTTAATGTCATGTTGAAGAATAAGATCAAAAGGTGTTTTCCCAAAAGACTCTTTGGCTGAATAACCAAAGATCCGGGTTGCAGCAGGATTCCAGGATTTTACTTTAAAATCAGTATCCCAGGTAATTAAGCCAATTGGCATTCTCCTGATCTGCAAATTCAGATAGTTGTTAAGTTCATTTAGTTTATGCGTTTTTTGTTGGGCAATTTTTTCAAACCTATCTCTTTCCTTTTTGAGCGTATCTTCTACTTCTTTTATACGAAGCAGAACTTTTATTTGAGCTAATAATTCATCAATATCAACTGGCTTCGACATGAAAGACTCAGCGCCCGCATTGAGAGATATAAGCCTGTTGTCATTATTTGTGCCCCAAGATGAAATCATTATTATCGGAGTGTTTTCAGTGGACGTGTTGTTTTTCAGCCTTTCACATACCTTGAATCCATCAATATCAGGTAGTTTAACGTCAATAATGATAATATCAGGTTTTTCGTTTATGGCCAGTTCAATGCCATCAAAACCATTGTCAGCAGTTATGACTTTATAGCGCAAGTCACTATTAGTTATAATCGCGTCAAAAGATATGAGGTCTTTTTGATTATCATCAATAATTAGAATTTTTTTAATAGGCATTTTTAATTCAATTAGGTGGTGAGTGAGGGATATATTTATATTTTAAATCATCCAGGATAGTTTTAAGCTACCCCAGGCATATCGTTCAACGAGGTCATTTTTAACGTCTTTGCTTTGCAATGTAACAGAGTACCAAAAATTTGCTCTTTCAAATTGGAACATTAAACCAAATTCCATGGTCATTTGGATGGGCTCAATATCGTAAGTTAGTGGGCTCTTATCATTAAACATTCCTCCTTGAATACTGGCGTCATAAATATGGTATTCTAGTTGAGGTTTAAAGAAAAAGAAGAGATCTGTAACTCGATCTGATTTTAGTTTCCGGTCTTTTACAATTGAAGCCCCAAAAAGGTTTGATTCAAATACTTTGTTTAACTGCAAAAAGCTAATTCTATTCCAAAATCCGATGGCCAAATTAGTTCGAATTGTTCCTGCATTTGCTAATCCATAAATATTTATATCTGCTTGTTTACTCAGGTAATTTGTAAGTTTTAACGAATACATTGCATGAACATTAAGCCCAATTGCATTTGTTATTTGATGTTCCCACCCATCAACGCCATACCAACCAATAAAATCATGCATAAATTCCTGAAATGCACCTACTCCGCTAGCTGGGCCCATAATTCCTATTTGAGCACCATAACGAAGCATTGATTCATTTTCGTAAAATTTACTTACTTGAGCGTTTGCAAATAAATATCCGGCAAAGGGACGATCGTGATCTTCAATATTAGGTTTTTTTGCATCTGAGGGGGTGTACATTTTATTCCCTAAACGGAATTCGACAACTTGTTTAATTGTTTTAGCATCTGTTTTTTCTGGCATAAATCGGTAGAAAAACATTAATCCATTGGTATAGTATTTATCTTCCGAAAGAGACACATAAGTGTCATTATCGCTTTGTATCCCAATTTCGCGCGTAAATAATTTTTGTGATTGTAAGTTTAAAGCCAATAGGACGATGACAATTGATGTAGTTATATGTTTTAGGTTCATGATGATTTTAGTTTAAAAATTACTTCATTTATTAAAAAATGTAAGAGATATCTATGGTTCCGAATGTTTGCCCGTAAACCTGACTATTTAATACCTCAACACTGTTAAAGGTAACCGAGTACTTTATATTTACGCGGTACATTTGAAAAATAATTCCTGTTTCAATTGAATAGAGAATTGGTTCGATGTCAAAAGTAACAGGACTTCTGTTATTAAACATACTTCCTTGTATGGTAGCGTCATAGGCTCTATAATAGATCATGGGTTTAACAAATACAAAGAATTCGGAAGTACGTAAGCTTTTTTTTAATGGTTTTGTATCAATTAAACTTCCATAGATCCCTGAATTGTAAATTTTATTTAATGTATTAATACTAAATCTGTTTAAAAAACCTATTCCGGCATTGGTTCTTACGGTTCCGAGATTAATATCTATCAGGGCTTGGATATCAATCCTTTCACTGCAAAAACGGAATATTTTTTTTGAATACTGAAGATTTGCATTTAATGCAAGCATGTCTTTTATTTGGTAATCCCATCCATCGACATCATATATGCCAAAAAATTTATGGAATATGGATTGAATTTTCCCTCCTCCCGATGATGGTCCAATAATCCCAAGACTAATGCCCAACTTCATGAACGACTCGTTTTCGTAAAAATAATTTGTCATTGCACTTCCATTTAGATGTCCGGCAAAAGGCCTGTCTTGCTCTGCTATTGTTGGTGCATCACCATTTTTAGGGGTATACATTTTTATTCCGAGATTCCATTCTGTTATTTTTTTCGGGAATGTGGCTGTTTGGTTTTTAGATAAATACTTGTAAAACAATGTGAACCCATTGGTGTAGTAACCATCATTGTATAGGTTTGAGTAGGCGTCATTATCTGTGTAAATTCCAATTTCTTTTGTAAATGGCTTTTGAGACTTCCCCTGGTTCAAAAAAAACAAGCAAGCTATAGTTACCAGAAGTGTATTCTTCATGAGGAATGGTTCAGTTTAAGGATACTCAAAGTTATGATATTTTAGGCTGTTTTTTTTCTGTTAATAAATAGATATGTACACTTTTTTGTTAATAATTTCAAGTGTTGCAGCAATAAAAATGAAATAGAGAAATTGGGGATAAAGTTGGATAGTTATAAGATAATGAGTCGGGGTGAGAGGATTCGAACCTCCGACCTTCACGCCGAAGGCGTGACACGCTAATCTTGAATTTCACGATCGATTAAAAATCGTTTAATCCCACGTTTTTTGATTTGGGACTCAAGTTTTACAGCTTCACTACGATCTTTGCATTCAAAAGAAGTGATGATCTTCCAAGGGACGCCACTATTTGTAAACTTTGAATGACCTGAATTATGTTCAGAAATTCTTCGGTTTAAATTATTGGTATGACCAACATAGTGCTTTAATAATTTTTTGCTGAATAGAATATAGACCCACATATGAAAAGTGAATGAGTCGGGGTGAGAGGATTCGAACCTCCGACCTTCACGCCGAAGGCGTGACACGCTAATCTTGAATTTCACGATCGATTAAAAATCGTTTAATCCCACGTTTTTTGATTTGGGACTCAAGTTTTACAGCTTCACTACGATCTTTGCATTCAAAAGAAGTGATGATCTTCCAAGGGACGCCACTATTTGTAAACTTTGAATGACCTGAATTATGTTCAGAAATTCTTCTGTTTAAATTATTGGTATGACCAACATAGTGCTTTAATAATTTTTTGCTGAATAGAATATAGACCCACATATGAAAAGTGAATGAGTCGGGGTGAGAGGATTCGAACCTCCGACCTCGTCGTCCCGAACGACGCACGCTAACCGGACTGCGCTACACCCCGAAATACAAGTGCAAATATACAGCAAACTCAAAAATAACAACTTGTTTAAAGTGAGATATTCTTAACTTAGATTGTTACTCATAGCGTATGGAATCAACGGGGTTTTTGACAGCAGCCTTATAGGCTTCAAAACAGTAAGATAAAGCATTTAAAAAAGGATGTTTATCTCGAAAATGTTATGACTCACATTAATATCGGATTATTACTTTTAAATGAGCGTGGGGAAATTGATTTGTTAAATCCTGCTACTAGGTCATTATTAAAATTGAAAAGCCAGATACAGTTAATAAACTGCAAAAGATTTCTTCAGGGCTATCTGAAGTCATAAGAAATTAATCGCCTGCAAAACAGATTGATATAAAAATTAATATAGGTAATAACATACTGCATGTTTTGTTTAAAATGTCAATTTTTAAAACATATAAAAAGTTTTAAACTCATTACAAAACATTAAAGATGAGCTTGAAAGAAACGAATTGGATTCCTGGCAAAAGCTAATCAAAGTTTTACGCATTAAATTATGAATTCAGTGACACCTATTGTTTCGTTTGCTGCGTCATTACAAAAGCAACTTCGAAATAAATTTGAGAAGCAGGGGGCCTCATTAGGTAAGATGAAGTATGTTGTGATCCGAACCCTTGACGGACTAGAAACAGTTGAGGATACGTCAAGAGGATTGCTAAATTTTTATTAGCAAATACAGAGATTTAACTGCCTTGCCTCAGCCTCAAGTAGCTAGTGTGAAAATGTCTGATCTTTTTAATAAAATTAACCTTTTGCTTAAATAAGAGTTTGCAAAAGAGAGCATTGCCTTTAAATTCTCTGTTGAATCTGAGAAACTCATGTTTGATTTAGACAGGGAATTAATTGAACTTGCAATCATTAATTGTATAAAAAATTCAGTAACTGCATTGCAAAATGTTGTGAATAAAAAAATTGAATTAAATGCCTAAATCGATGATCTTGGCAGAAATATTATTGAAGTTAAGGATAATGGATCTGGGGTAAAACTAGAATTTATAGATGATATTTTTGCCTCTTTTTCTCAACTAAGGATCGAGGTACTGGTAGAGGTTTAAGTTTGTGCAGACAAATTATGAGAATTCATAATGGAAAAATCATCGTTAATTCTACCATAAATCTTGAGACCACTTTTAAACTGATTTTCCAGTAAAATTAATTTGAGATCCTAATTAGAATAAAGGACGTTTAAACAAATAGCTTTTGTCTAAACGTCCCTAATCGAAATTTATCTTTGATATTTATTTACTTTAAAATCTTTATTAAATTTCTTTCCGGCAAATTCAATGCTTAATGTGTAATTCCCAGGGGCAACTAATTTCTGTTCATTTTCAATTGTCTGCATTAAATCCCACTCAATAAAATTCAATCCTAAATCCGAACTTCCATTTAACTTAGTTATAACTTCACCAGATTCATTCAGAATGCTAATCTTAGCTTTTTCATCACCTTTTAAAACATAACAAAAGTTTGGTTGACTTCCCGTATTTCGGTACCAGGAGTTTGTACCATAAGGTAGCATGGCATCTTCTGTTTCGAAAATAAAACAGGCTTCGCTTGCAAAAGTTTCGGGTAAGTTTTGAATGTACTCAACATCCATTGCCCAAATTCCTCGCCCATGAGTTGCAGCAACTAAAATATTATCTCGAGGATGAATTACAAGATCATGCACATAGGTTGTTGGGAAGTTTCCTGACAAACTATTCCAATCCAGTCCTCCATTAATTGAAACATAGGCACCGAAATCAGTTCCAACATAAAGTATGTTTTTATTGTGCGGATCTTCTCTGATCACATTTGCCGGCCCGCATGGGATATTTGCCGAAATATCAACCCAGGTTGATCCAAAATCACTTGATTTCCATATGTATGCAGCAAAATCGTCTTCACGTTTCCCATTCTGAGTCATGTAAACTGTGCCTAGATCAAATTTTGAAGCCTCAACTTGAGAAACCCATTTTTTATGAGGCAGCCCTTTGTTAATTTCTTTCCATTCTTCTCCGCTGTTTTTTGTTAACCATATTCTGCCATCATCTGTCCCCGCATAAATTACGCCGAATTTTAATGGTGATTCAGAGATGCTAAAAACAGTTTGATAGGGGATGTCTCCTTTCTTTTCATCAAGATTATAAGTTAGGTCAGGACTAATTTGTTCCCATGTTTCACCCATGTTCATTGAACGGTGAATCACTTGAGTTCCATGATAAATGATTTGAGAGTTATGAGGGGAAATAATGAAAGGAGCCAACCATTGTCCTCTTAGTTTATCTATTCCTTGAGGAACCGGAGGCATTATTCTTTTATTCGTTCCGGTTTTCACGTTTGATCTGGTAATGTTACCATAAAATCCTGCAGAATAAACAATGTCGGGATTGGTTGGATCTATATAGTGATTGCTCCCCTCGCCCCCAGGTGCATTTTCAAAATCAACACTTGGGATTCTGTTTCGTCCATTACTTAAGTCTATAATACCTTTCTTGCTCCCAATATCCTGAATTGAACCGTAAACATGAAATGGTTCTGCCATGTCATAATTCACATTAAAAAATTGGGTTAAGGGCAGGTTATTGTAAAAAGTTCGGAAGTTATCACCACCATCATATGAGATGGCGATTCCACCATCGTTTACATTCACTAAGTAATCTGTGTTTTCTGGGTCTATCCACAAACCATGATGGTCACTGTGCATTCCTCTGAGGGGTTTGAAAGTTTTTCCTCCATCATCCGACATGTTTAAAGCCAACCCCATCACATATATTTTTTCAGGATTTATGGGGTCAACACGAATTTGTCCAAATACCCAACCATAGGTACCCGACATGTTTTCCATGTAAGCTGATTCTTCACTCACTTGCTGCCAAGAGGCTCCCGAATTATTTGATCGATAAACAGTTGCTCCTTTAATTCGACCACTGCTAGGACGCCCATAAGCATCTGTTTGGTTATTGAATTCATCATTTGCTTTGAGTTTTTCGTAATTATCTACAAAAGCGTATATAATATGGGGTTGTGCTTTGCATAAATCAATGCCAATCCGACCTCTTTCATTGGCATTTGGAAGTCCGTTGTTAATTTCATTCCAGTTTTTACCGCCATCGGTAGTTTTATAAATGGATGTTCCCCTATAATCTTTTTCTGTTCGAGGATCATTCCAGTGTTTCCTTGTTCGTTGCCAAGTAGTAGCATAAAGAATTTCAGGATTTGTTGGATCCATCACTAAATCATTTGCAGCCGTTTCGTCATCAATGTAAAGAATTTTTTTCCAGGATTTGCCACCATCCGTAGTTTTGAATAAACCACGATCTTTATTCTTAGTCCATTCATGTCCTCCTGCTGCAACATAAACAATGTCAGAATTTGTGGGATGTACAAGGATTCGAGAAATGGTATTGGTATTAATTAATCCTAAATGCTCCCATGTTTCACCAGCGTCTTTTGAACGGAATATTCCAGCTCCTGCCTGAGAACTTCTAAAAATATTGGCCTCTCCGGTACCTGCCCATATAATATTTGGATTTTGAGGATCAATGGCAAGGTCTCCAAATGAAGTAGACATTGCGTTTTCAAAAATTGGTTTCCATGTGGTACCTTCATTGTTTGTTTTCCATATACCACCGGAAGCCCCGGCTATATAAATGGTATAATTTTTACCTTTTGGAGATACAACTTCTACGTCAGTCATTCGACCACTAACATTTGTAGGGCCTACAAATTGCCATGGTAAGTTTTTAAAAAAAGAAGTTTTTCTTAATTCTACGTTTTGTTCATACCATTTAAGTCTTTGCTTTGCGTCTGTTTTCTGAATAACTTTTTGGGCAAAAATTTGTTGGTTAATCAGTATCGATAGGAAAAGCACAATAAATGTTGGAGCATTCTTTTTAATTAGTCTGATGGATTTCATAATATCTGGTTTTTCGAATTTGTTGTAAAATTGAATATGCAAGTTATAGATTAATTAAAAAGAATCAAAAATCATTATAAATTATAGGCAAGTCTCCCTATATTTTATACAAATGACGTGGTTTTACGGTTAAAATAATCAATAGCAAAAAGGCGAATAGCAATTAGTTTGCCTTTAATATCATTTATGATATTCGGAATGTACCATCCAACAATAGCTCAAATAAAACAAATTGGCGTTTATGAAAACTAATCATTTTTGATATTTAGATGATTTTACAAATTAAAAAGTAAGTTAAGTTCGGGAAGTTAGCAATGATTAAAATATAGAATTATTGAATAACTGAGGAGTTCTTATAACGTAAAAAAACAATAAAAAAAGAAATTTAATAATCTGCATGTAAGATATTTGAATGATTTTAGCGCATCATCCTTTAAATGCGAATGGAGTGCTAGAATTAAATAAATATAACGAGGTAAATGATGAGTAAAACTATTTTTTTACAATCACTCATAGCCAATAGAATGTAAATTTAGTTGTTGATTAATTCGCCATATTAAATAAAGAATTAGGAATTATTAAAGGATGAAATGAACTTATAGGTTTTTCTTGATGTTCACAGCATTTAACCTAAAACCCATAATGGGTTGAGGATATTAGTTGTCTCAATATTTTTGTTTTTGATGTAAAAGCAATGAAGGGCTTCCCGCGTTAGAGGCTGAAACCATTGATTTTATTAAAATAATTCCAATCGGTATGTGCGGAAAAGTTTTCCAGAAAAAATAAATTTTGATAAAAAACTTATCGTTAACTTTTGCTCAGTTACAAGTTTATCTTTAAAAAATTTATAGTTCTAATAATTGACAATTTAGTTACGGCTTTCTCCCGGCGATACATTTTCTAAATCCTGGACTTGTAATAAGTCCTTTAAGCATGAAAGAAGGAAGTGAGTTTTGTTTCAAAAATGACTACTTAAAAAGAACGTGGCAAAGAATCAAAAAATAACATAAAAAACTAGGATGCAATGGAATGAAGGCTTAATGTCGAGTTAATAATCGAATGGAAAGTTAAAATATGTGCCATTTAAAAAATGGAAAATTTCCTAAATTTAACATTTCATAGGAGAAGAAATAATTCTAAAATAATTGATGTTGACTTTAAAAATTAATATTAATTACGGCTTCTACAGGATTTCGTCGGAGGTAACTTCTGATAATTTGTTGAACATCCTTATTGTCTTTGTATTTCTGAATGTGATCATTTAAATCTTCAATAATTATTTTATCTCCGTTTATTGGAAAGAAACCAAAACCAAAGTATTTTCCTTTTTCAACCTTAATGACTGATTTTTCTTCTTCGTTACGACCTTTATCTATTAAAAAAAAGCTATCATTTTTAAATTGATAATTTCTGATGGCATCTTTAACACGTTTATTATATTCTGCAGCAGATTCTTCCTGAATACAAGCACCCATGCACTGGTGAATTTGGTGGTGGAAACAGGCTCCTTCGGATTCGTAAAGGCTGCATAGTTTTTGGCATAATTGATATTCTTCAACAAGTGAATATAAATGTTGTTGGGCTTCATTTTTTGAAGTATAGGAGGTAAGCGGTGTTGCGCCATCAATGAGTTTTAAAATATTTAACTGCAAATACCCATTGTCATCCTTAAACTGATAAAGTCCATAATTATACAGTGTTCTTCTCTGTGCCCTGTTAAATAAGGGCTTATGAGTTTTTATTTCATGCGATTCAAGTAGTAAAGCAACCAGTTCGCTGCCGGTAATTTTATAATCAACATCCGAAATGGCATCCTTCATTTCAATTGCTTTTCGGGTAAGATTATTGCTTAAATGTGAGAGTACCCGATCATGAATGTTTATGCTTTTGCCAACATAAATTAGCTCTTTGTTTGAGTTATAAAAATAATACACTCCAGCTTCTTCTGGGAGTTCTTGAATTAGTGATTTGCTTAAGTTGGAATTGTAGCCTCTTAATGTTTTGTTTGCCGCTGTATGATCGATGGATAATAGTAATTCGAGAACCTTGGCAGTTGCCAGTGCATCTCCTGAAGCTCTATGCCTGTCTGTAATTTGAATATCCAATTCTTTACAAAGTTTCCCAAGTCCATAAGATCGCTTGCCCGGGATTAGTTTGCGGGCAAGTTTAACCGTACATAATGTTTTACGGTCGTAATCGTAACCCAAGCTTTTAAATTCACTTCTCACAAAATTGTAATCAAAGGAAACATTATGGCCTACAAATATTTTTCCTTCGGTAAATTCTACAATTTTTTTAGCAATTTCATAAAATTTAGGGGCATCTTTTACCATTTTATTATTGATGCCAGTCAGTCTTGTAATTTGAAATGGGATGTTTTTTTCGGGATTAACTAATGTTGAAAATTCATCCACGACTTGTTCTCCATCATGAATATAAATGGCGATTTCAGTAATCTTTTCCGTCTTCGGGCTAAGACCAGTAGTTTCTACATCAATCACTGCATACAGCATTGGCGGGGAGAATTAAAGTACTTATATGTTTAGTTGGGTTTGGATTGCCTGAACTTCTTTTCGGAGTTGCTTAACTGTGTCCACCAAGTCTTGTTTTTCCTGGTTTGGTTGTGGCATTTCTGAACTGATATAATGAACAAACTTCCATATCTCTTTCACATCACTAATGTCGATATCATAAGCTTCGTAAAGTGAGTTTAAAGAGTGCAATCTAAGTTTTTTGTCAGCTTTAATATTATTTTTAACAACCTTAAAAACAATCCCGTCTTCAATGGTTAAAATAATGTAGGGATACCCGTCTTTAATGGTGTTCCAGTCCAAAACAAACTCTCCTGTTACAAACGATTCATCTGGTATGGGTAACATCGAATCGCCACTTATTTGAAATGTTCGGTATTTTTTTTCGCGCGATAAAAATGGCAATTGAAAGGTGGGAAGTACCCGGATATAATCCGGATCGGCAAAGCCACTTTTGTATCCTGCCTTGGCTTTTTCCGATACCAGCTCAATGTTTTCATTGTTGTACTGATCAATGGTTGAAGTAAGCACACGGATATTACTCCCTTTGATGTAAACATCGTAGCCTCGTTCAATTTGCGAAAGCTGACTTTCCGGAAGCTCCGTTAAATTGGTTTTCACTAAAGTGTCTATGGCCACTTTAAAATACATAGAGAAACGAATGAGTGCATTTACGCTTGGTTGGGCAACGCCATTTTCATACCCGCTTAAAGTTGATCGTTTCATTTCAAGAATATAAGCGAGGTCATCCTGAGTGCGTTTCTGTCTTTTACGAAGAAATTTAATGTTTTGTCCGAATGTGTTCATGGTTTATGGGTTTTGTTCTTTAATACAAAAGCATGTTCATTGTCGCATTTTAAGTAAATACCTTAAATGTTTCACCTTACGAAAAACGCTAAAAATATTTGCATAGGGTATTCTTAAATGATTATATTGTAATCATAAAAATGATTAGATAATAATCAAAGATAAAACAATATTTTTAATTGTCAAGTTTTTTATAATAATGATGGCAGATAGTCGAACGATCGTGCATTTGGATTTAGATACGTTTTTTGTATCGGTAGAGCGGTTGCAGAATAGCAAGTTGATAGGAAAACCTATTCTTATAGGAGGAACCTCAGATAGGGGAGTTGTTGCAAGTTGTAGTTATGAGGCACGGACTTATGGGATTCATTCGGCCATGCCAATGAAATTGGCTCGGATGCTTTGTAAGGATGCGATTGTAATTAGAGGGGATATGGACCAATACAGCAAGTATTCGCGGATGGTCTCAAGTATTATTGAGGAAAATGCACCCATATTTGAGAAAGCTTCGATCGATGAACACTATCTTGACATTACAGGCATGGATCGCTTTTTTGGTAATTTTAAATGGACCAGTGAGCTTCGACAAAAAATAATTCATGAAACTGGACTACCTATTTCTTTTGGGCTGTCGACCAATAAAACAGTTTCGAAAATTGCAACCGGAGAAGCTAAGCCTAATGGGCTATTGCATATTCAACCCAATCAGGTACAACCCTTTTTATTTCCTTTATCTATTCGCAAAATTCCAATGATAGGTGATAAAACATTCCACTTACTACGCTCAATGGGGATTAACACCATTAAGGTTTTGAGTTTGGTTCCTCCGGAAATGCTGGAACATGTAATGGGCAAGAATGGAATTGTGCTTTGGCGCAAGGCAAATGGCATTGATCCCACACCTGTCAAACCATATTCTGAACGTAAATCGATTAGCACTGAAAGTACTTTCCAGGTGGATACGATTGATATAATCTGGCTCCGCCAAAAACTAATCAGGATGGTAGAAAAACTGGCTTTTCAACTACGTGAGAAAAACAAACTGGCTTCTGTAATTACCGTAAAAATCAGGTATGCTAACTTCGATACCCATACTTTACAAAAGCATATTCCTTACACTACTTTCGATCATGTTTTGATTGGCGAAGCTTTAAGCTTGTTTGATCGACTTTATCAACGACGGATGTTGTTGCGCTTAATCGGGGTTAAGTTAAGCGGATTAGTAGGTGGCTGGCAGCAATTAAATATATTTGAGGATACCCCCGAAATGACAAACCTTTACCAGGCCATGGATCGGATAAAAATGCGATTTGGAGAAAAACTAATAAAAAGGGCAGTAGGAATTAAAACAGAGAAAGAACGTTTACAAGCCCAAGATAAGGAAGCGCAGGCTTTTCTTCTTAGTAAGTGACCTTAGGGGTGACCCCTAAAATATAATAAGGGGAAAAGCTAATCCATATAAAATATTTCCCGTAGATTTTATGCTAAATGCTTATTTAGAAATATGATATCTATCATCTATTGCAAACAGCACAAATAAGTATTTGAATACTTAAAATTGCTATTTTTGTCACTATTCATATTTATTCTAAATAAACTCAAAACACTAAAACAACTATGAAACAACAACTACTACTATTTCTTGTGAGTATTTTATCAATGAATGTGGTATTTGCTCAAACTCAAAACGAACCAACCAATGCAGCTACTAAGTTGTTGGACAACAACCAAGGAAAACTCACCATTGGCGGTTATGGGCAAATCGATTTTAATCAAAACTTTGGAAACGATATTCGATCGAATGGAATTCTAGATGTTCACCGCATGGTAATACTTTTGGGTTATCAATTTAATGATCGTGTTGATTTTGTTACTGAACTTGAATTTGAGCATGTAAAGGAAGTTTTTGTTGAGCAGGCTTTTATTCGATACAAATTGAATGATTTCATGGCCTTAAGAGCAGGATTAATTCTAATCCCAATGGGAATTATAAATGAATACCACGAACCTACAACCTTTAATGGTGTTGAAAGACCAAATGTGGCCAGTAAAATTGTCCCTACAACTTGGCGCGAAATTGGTGCAGGGGTCAGCGGAAAATTTACTGATATTGGCCTAAAGTATCAGTTATACCTTGTTAATGGACTGAATGGGTATAATGGGGCTGCGAAGATATCAGGAAGTGGGATCAGAAGCGGACGACAAAAAGGTGCCGACTCTTACATGAGTTCTCCGAATCTTTCGTTTAAACTGGATTATTTTGGCTTTAGTCATTTAACCCTTGGCTTGGCTGGATATTTCGGAAAAACACAGTCAACGTTATACGACGGTATCGATAAAAATGATAATGGTTTAATGATGTTGGCCGATTCTTCGGTGGTCAACATGAGCATGATAGGTTTAGATTTACGTTATGCCAACAACGGGTTTTCATTCAGAAGTGCACTGTTTTTAGGAAGCCTCGGGAATACAAATGAGTACAATACCTTTACCGGCAGTAATACCGGCTCGGCCATGAACGGATTTTACGCCGAAGCTGCATATGATGTATTGGTAAATTCAGACACCCCAAATGGCTTGACCCTTTTTGTACGTTACGAGAATTTTAATACCCAGGCAAAGGTTGAAGGAAATACCATAAAAGATGATAAATATGCGTTTGAAGAAATTATTGCCGGAGTTGGCTATAAAATTGCGGATGGGGTCGTTTTAAAATCAGATTTTAGATTTTACAAAAATAAAACAGAGAATAATTATTCGAAACAGTTTAATGCAGGAGTTGCCGTATGGTTTTAAATAGGAAATTAAATCTGATCATCCTTTTCCCTTTTATTTTGCTGATGAATGTTCAGACTCTTGCAATTTCAGCTGCTGCTTTGGATAAAAAGTTGGATAAAATAATCAAGAAGGATCTTGGCTTAAACGAATTTGAAAAGGTTGCTGCTGATGTTACAAGCGAAGAACTTGAAAAAGCAGGAATAGAATTGTTTAGCCATCAACTTTTTAAATTGAATTCAAAAAATGTTTCTGAAGGATTTTATATTGTTCAAACGGCAATGGGTCGTTTTCACGATTTTACCTATGTCGTTTTCTTTGGAAAAGATTTAGAAATTAAATTAGTAAGGGTTGTTGAGTATTCAGAAGAGCATGGCGTGGAGATTACTCATAAAAGATGGCTCAGGCAATTTATCGGTAAAACGTCGGAAGATAATTTGATATTCAAAAAAAATATTGATGCAATTTCTGGGGCTACAATCTCTGGGAAATCAATTACTGAAAGTATCAATCAAATGCTTCAAAATGTGAAGTTACTCAATGAACATAACCTTCTTTAATAATTTAAAATTTACAACTCGGTGCTAATAACTTATTGGCATCGGGTTGTTTTATCATTTCCTAAATAAATTAATGATAAACAAGAGGACGATCGCTCCAATTAGTGCTGTAATTAAACTTCCAATTAATCCCGAAGAGATATAAATCCCCAATTCATCTAAAAGCCAACCACCAATTATGGCTCCTCCAATTCCAACCAATAGGTTGACCCCTAATCCGAAACCTCTTCCTTCCATTATTTTACCAGCCAAATAGCCTGCTAAAATTCCGATAAGTACAAAATAAAATATGCTCATGATTGTCGATTTTAATGAATATAAGTTTTAGTTTGATAAATATAATCAAAATCCTTTGGTAATTGTTTGGAAAGATTGAAGTTTTAAAAGTTGATGTAAATTCTCATGCCTTACATTTAATTCTGGTATCTTTGTTTAAAATTCAAGCAATCAAAATGGTTAATAAATCTGACGATAAAAAATCAGCTTTGCATGTAAATCAAGGGATTGAACAACCCTCTTCAATTAATGAAAAGGTAATTGCGAAAATGAAGCAACAAAGGATTTCTGATATTTCTGTTGGCGAATTTGTTGGGGGAATCTTGCAGGGAAACATCATGATTTTAAGTAAGGCTATAACTTTAATCGAAAGCTCACTTTCATCACATCAAAAAATCGCTCAGGAGATCATTGAGCAATGTTTGCCTTATTCTGGTAAATCAATCAGGGTTGGGATTACCGGTGTGCCGGGAGTAGGGAAAAGTACCTTTATTGAAGCACTCGGGATGAACCTGATTGAAAAAGGAAGAAAAATTGCGGTTTTGGCCATAGACCCAAGTAGTCAGCGAACTAAAGGAAGTATTTTAGGGGATAAAACGCGGATGGAAGATTTGGCAAATCATCCCAGTGCCTATATCCGACCGTCCGCATCTTCAGGGTCATTGGGCGGTGTGGCGCGTAAAACCAATGAAACAGTTATTTTGTGTGAAGCTGCAGGTTTCGATACGATTTTTATTGAGACAGTGGGAGTAGGGCAGTCAGAAACAGCGGTACATTCAATGGTCGATTTTTTTCTATTATTAATGCTTGCAGGTGCCGGAGATGAACTTCAGGGCATTAAGCGAGGAATTATGGAAATGGCAGACATGATCTTAATTAATAAAGCCGATGGCGACAATATTCAGAAAGCCAAGAATGCCAAAGTTCAATATGAAAATGCCCTTCATTTATTTCCATTAACTGAATCAGGATGGGCACCAAAAGTGGAAACCTGCTCAGCACTTAATCATGAAGGCATTGAGACGGTTTGGGCGAGTATTCAAGATTATGTGACTAAAGCACAGAAAAATGGTTATTTTGAAAAGAATCGCCAGAATCAATCAGTACAATCCATGATGGATACCATTATGCAAAAGCTTGGTGATGGTTTATTTCAACATAAAGAAATTAAAGCATTGCTTGAAGTTTATAAAGAAGAAATACTCAGCAATAAACTAAGTGCTTATATTGCATCCCAAAAAATTTTGGATAAGTATTTTGAGTTAATTAGGAAATAGTTTCTACCCTTTTTCAGCCTTATGTTCTGGTATGATTAATGATAAAACAATGCTTAAAAACAGAATACCAAGGACAATATAAAGAGAATGCGCAGTTTTAAAGCCAATATGCTCCAACCAATGATGAGCAAGTAGCTTCATGCCGATAAAAGTGAGTAAAACCGATAGCCCAATTTTTAAATAACGGAAATGCCCCATGGCATTACTTAGTAAGAAAAATAAAGACCGAAGACCAATGATTGCAAAAATATTTGAGAAGAAAACGATATATGGATCGTGTGTGATCGAAAATATTGCCGGCACCGAATCAACCGCAAAAATTACATCTGTAAATTCAATAACAAGTAATACAAGAAATAAAGGTGTAATGAATTTCTTTCCATCTATTTTAGTGAAAAAATGAGGCCCTTCATAATTTTTCGCTATGGAAAAGTATCGGGATGCGAAACGAACTACCGGGTGTGAATCTGTATCCACCTTGTCGCTTTTATTTCGTGTATAAAACATTTTTACTCCGGTAAAAACCAATAATACCCCAAACACGTAAAGAACCCATGAAAATTGCTGAATAAGGGCAGAGGCGGTAAAAATAAAAATGAATCGCATGACAATTGCACCGAAAATTCCCCAGAACAGAATGCGATGATAATAAGTTTTTTTAACGCCAAATGCCATAAAAATCATGATCATTACAAAAACATTATCGATGGATAAGGCATACTCAATAATGTAACCAGTTAAGTATTCAAGCCCAAGATTCTTTTCGTAAAGTTTTAATGCTTCCACATAAGGCATCCCCTCAATATTAATGGCGTGCTGATAACTTTGTACAATTTCTTTGAGTTGTTCTAAATTCGTAATTCCATGAATTAGATTCCCATGTGTAATGATGATGACATAAAACCCAAGGGCAAAACTCACCCATAAAATGGTCCACATCAGGGACTCTTTCATTGAAATAATTTGATTTTTCTTATGGAATAAACCTAGGTCAATAATCAGGATAAGTGAAATAAAAACCAGAAAGATAATAAAGAATATGACTTCACTAAGGTTGTGCATTTTTGTCTTAATTAGGAAGCAAAATTACGGAAAGAAATTTAGACTGTATAAAAATAAATAGTTTGAATAGGAATACTAAATTTTTACACTGATTTTTAGTAAGTTTGCCGTCCACTTTTTTAACTAGAAAATATTTTTTATGAGAAATTCAATCGAGATGAACCCCAATCCATTGGTTCAATATTTAAATAAGTACCCGCAAGAATTTACCAAAGCCGATTTAATAAAATATATAGAAGACAATAATATTGAAATGCTAAATTTTAGGTATGTTGGTTGGGATATGCGACTTAAAACCTTAAACTTTATCATTAACGACCGAGAACATTTAGATGCAATTTTAACTGCCGGAGAACGAGTTGACGGAAGTAGTTTGTTTTCGTTTATGGAAGCCGGATCAAGTGATTTGTATGTTATTCCAAGATACAGTACCGCATTTTTAAATCCGTTTACTGAAATACCAACCTTAGATATTTTGTGTTCATATTACACCAAGGATGGTGTGCCTTTTGAAAGCTCTCCGGAATATGTTTTGCGAAAAGCGCACGAAGCCTTGATTGAAAGCACAGGTTATTCGTTTGAGGTGATGGGAGAGTTGGAATACTACGTGATAAGTGATAAAGAAGACCTATTTCAGGCAGAAGACCAAAAAGGATATCACGAATCTTATCCTTTTGCCAAATGGGGGGGATTCAGAGAACATGCTATGAAAGCAATTGCCCAATGTGGTGGATATATCAAATACGGACACGCAGAAGTGGGAAATTTCACTTTAGGAGATAAAATTTATGAGCAGAATGAAATTGAATTTCTTCCGGCACCACTTGAGGAAGCAGCTGACCAACTCATCATTGCCAAATGGATTTTACGCAGTTTAGCAAATCATTATGGTGTTGATCTTACTTTTGCTCCCAAAATTACTACAGGTAAAGCCGGAAGTGGATTGCATATTCATACAAAATTAGTTAAAGACGGGAAAACGGCCATGGTTAAGGATGGTGCTTTAAGTGAGATTGCCAAAAAAGCAATTGCAGGATACTTAACCTTATCGCCTTCTTTAACGGCTTTCGGAAACACCAACCCTACATCGTATTTCAGATTGGTTCCGCATCAGGAAGCACCGACAAATATTTGTTGGGGCGATCGTAACCGTTCTGTATTGGTAAGAGTTCCTTTGGGATGGTCGGGTAAAAATAACATGATTAAACATGCGAATCCGCAGGAGCCGAATATCGAATTTGATTTTAGCAACAAACAAACTGTTGAGTTTCGATGCCCAGATGGTTCTGCTGATTTACATTTATTGCTTGCTGGCCTTGCAGTAGCAGCTCGACACGGTATAGAAATGGCAAACGCCCTTGAAGTGGCTGAGAAAAGTTATGTTGATGTAAATATTTTTGACGAGGCTAGTAAAGAAAGGTTAAGTCAACTATCGCAACTCCCAACATCTTGTTACGAATCAGCTCTTGAATTAGAAAAACAAGCTGAAATTTACACTCGAGATGGAGTGTTCACTCAAAATACAATTGATTGGATGGTTAAATATTTAAAATCATTTAACGATCAGAATTTAAGAGAAGAGCTGGGAAAAGATGAAGAGAAAATAATGGAGGTCGTGGATAAATATTTCTACTGCGGATAATCTCCTAATAAATACATTTTGAATTTTATTCAGAAAAAAGGCACTTGTTATAAGTTGCCTTTTTCTTTTAATTTATAAACCCGTCTAATCCATCCGGGTAATACGATAGCGCCTAAAATAATATAGGGGTAGTAGCTGATTAATCGCCAAAGCAATGCAAGGGCAGGGGAAAGTCCGGCAGGAATAAACTCTCCGAGAAAATCAGTAAAAATAAATTCAGCCACCCCACTGCTTCCAGGTGTAGGACTAATCAGCATAATCACCCACATTACTAATTGTCGCGCGTAGATTAAGAAGTGATCATTAACAGCGATAAACCCGAGTATCATTGCATTAACTACCCAAAAACGAGCTGTCCATGAAAATACAGTTGCAGCAAAAGCTTTGAACCAAAATAAAAGAGATTTTCCTTTTAGTTCTTTTGACGTAGCGATAATTTGATCTCCGGTATCAATCGCATTCTTTCTCCATTTTCTTAAAAATGGTAGTTTGGAGAATTTGATGAGCATCCATTTTACACCTCTTGGGTTAACAAAAATTCCGTAAACAATAATGGATTGAAGCAGGATAATAAATAAATAACCGGCGATAAAAATTCCTAACATACCAATATCCGTATTAAAAAAAGCGAAATCAGCATCTCTAAAAAATATTTTATCGTAACCCACCAGGATGATGATGACTGGGACGAGGATAATGTAAAATAATTCATCAAGCAATGAGGTGATAAGAACAACAGCTGTTGTTCTGCCCATACTAATACCCTCCTTATTTACGATATAAAGTGCAACTGCAGATCCGCCAACAATGGATGGCGTAATTGATGAGGCAAACTCCCAAAGCATGATTACCTGATAACTTCTCCTCCAGCTTAATTGATAGTCGGTTAAGAGGCGGATGCGGTACATGTAAGCCATATGCCTTACGGCCATTAAAAGTATGGCGATAAAGATCCAGAATGTAGTAACCCAGGTCCAGTGCACATCTCTGAAAACCTGCATGTCGAAATCCTGAAGAATCAGATATATGGCTGCACCGATTCCGATAACTACCGGAATAATTACTTTCTTAAAATTGAAGTGCTTTAATATGCTATGAGGTTCTTCAGCCATTGGTGATTTTAATCAGGTAAAAATAAACAATGCTTTTAATGCCTTGACAAAAAGAAAAAAATATTATTCAAGAACATACTGATTTTAAAAGAAATTTTTTTAATGATTTTCCAGTTGTAAAATCCGAAAAATTGGCATTTTGTAAATTGTGAAGATGACATAATGGCGCAAATAATTCTGATAAACTGACAATATGGCTTGTTTATATCAATATTTTGGAGTGGTACAGGAATTGAAAAGGTAAATGAAAAACAAACAAAAAATTAATTTAAATATAGGAGGATAAAAAATGAACTTAGTTAGATGGAATAACCAGCCAAGATTTACAAATTTATTTGATCACGCATTGTTTAACGACGAATTACTCAATGATTACCAAACAGCAAAATGCAGAAAACCTGCTGCTAACATCATCGAAAATGAAAATAATTTTGAGTTAGTACTTGCCGTACCCGGATTTGCAAAGGATGAAATAAAAATTGATTTAGAAGATAATTTACTGACGATATCTTCTGAAAAAGAAATTGAAGACAAAGAAATTAATTTTTCAAGAAGAGAATTTGCTTATGGCGCATTCAGCCGATCATTTAAATTACCAAAAACGGTTGAAGCAGAAAAAATAAAAGCTGAATTTAAAGATGGAATTTTGAATATCAATATTCCAAAAATTGAAGAAGCAAAACTTAAAAAAGTGATTAAGATTTCATAGTTAGAGGATTGGGTTAATAATGGGAAAGGGGTGCTGCGAATTGTGGCACTCCTTTTTTTTAAATAACCCTACGAGGGTTTTAAACCCTCGTAGGGTTTATTTAAAGTTTAAATGTTTTGATAATGAAGCTATTTTATAATAGTGGCAATAGGAATCCGATATTCATCTTTTGAAGCATCCCAAACAACTTCACCATTATAGCGAATGATCTTACCATCATTCTCATAACTAATGGTATCTGAAATATTAGTTCCGAGTATTTCAAGAATGTTGAGGTCACTTAGCTCAATAGTTAAAACGCATACTGGAATTTGATTTCCACAACTAAGACTCATATTGCGAGGATGATCAAACATATTATTATAAACTTCAACTTTAGCACCATCTTCTACATAAAATAATCTAAACGATTCAAATTCAAATGCATTTGGATTTGCTGTGTTTAATAAATCATTATTGTTAATATCTGTAAATGAAAAGGAAGTAATCATTGGAGGGATTCTCTCCCCTATTTTCTGTGTTTTGTCTTTTTTACAGCCTACCATAAAAACTATTACGATAATAAAAAGTAGTTTTTTCATAATTGATATTTATTTTTATGCTTATAAAATAAAAGTTTAATATTATAAGAATTAAGGATGAATCCCATAAATTAAGTGTAAATCACTATCATAACCATCAAAAAAGCTATACGAATAAAATGCAATTCCTCTATTTTCACCCCAATTCATATGGTGATAATAAGATTCAGTCCAAGTGTATTCATCGATACATGTTTTATAAACTTTATATCCATCACAAATCCAGGAATGGCCATTATCTTCACTATCAAAACCAGAAAATATTACAGGTCTGTTTGCATTTATTTCATACTTCACTGTTGAAAAATCAGAAGTATGATTGTAACTTTTTATTGTCCCATAAGAAGAATATCCAAAACTTGAAAAACCTAATTGGATTTGCCAATTAAATCGTATGCTGCTTCCTTCACATTTATATTCTACACCAATTTGGGAGCCAATATCAGATAGCAAATCAGCAGCGTAGGAATTACCTGGCCAATCAGGCATTTGGTTCCAGTTGTATGAATTAGGATATTGATGATAAGTCATGAGCATTCCCATGGCTACTGGAGCACAACCAGCATATGCATGACCACTAGACCCGCTAAAATCACAATCACAATTATATTGAGCTTCAACTTGTGCCTCTGTCGGACAATCAAGATTAAAGAAGGAAGATTGGCACCACTGGTCATGAGACGTGCTCAGAAGAGGCCCTTTAGTAACTAGTGAATTCTCACAAGGTGGTTCACCTCCAATGCCACCATTTTTTAAATTAAAGTTTTTGAGGTATTTTTCCCACAATGCTTTCATTTCTTTACTTTGGTGGATTTTGGACTTTTTAACATCTTTTATACCTTTTTTTGTTACATTCATCCACAAGCTAAGTCCATTGGTGTTCTCAATGTTTTCTGTTTCAAAAAAATTGGCTTCTGAGAATGCCAGGATGGGATTAACTCTATTATCTGTTGGCATTAATATAAAACCACCCTCATCAAAATTAATTACATAAATTAATTCTTCACCTTCATCATCTTTGATTTTTTTAAGCTTGTACTTTTTTGCTGATTTTAGGGAGGGGTTTGTTTTTTGCATGAAGTTTTCAGCAACTGTTTTTGCAATGTCTTCATTAACAAAAAATTCGCTGATTTCATCTTGTGTGTCGATTTTTGATAGTGTTTCTGCTTTGTCTTGACAAGCGTAAGGAATGATCAAAGCGATGCATAAAGCTAACACAACACTAGTTGCGATAACTCTTTTCTTTCTTTCTTTCTTTCTTTCTTCATTTTAATAAAAATTTAATTAGGAATAAGGTTAATTATTTATCCTTAATTCCATAAAGACAGAAAAAGTCCCACTTAGAAATGTTAAAATTCATTAATTTGATTGAAATTAGTTATTTGTAACTATCATATTGATGTATTTCGACTCGAAATGGTTGCGTAATTTATGAGAATCTAACCCTACGAGGGTTCAAAACCCTCGTAGGGTTTCTGTTTCAGTTCCCCATTTATTTATTTCATCTTCTGATAAACCTTTTTTAACCCCAAGTAAAGCTTATTGCCACTTTTATTTTTCATCAATTTTTGAAGAGTAGGAGCTGCAATTTTTGTAATCGTAAAGTTTCTTTCGTCCTGGGTGAGGGCATGATAGAATCCATTTTTGGCAGCCAGTTCGATGGCCTCTAGCTGCTCTTTATAAGAAAATTCTGGAGTTTCAAAAATGATTAGAGGGCTGATATTGTGAAAAGTATAGGGTTCTGTATCATTTAAAAATTTTCCGTTTTCTTCAATATATTCCCATAACTCAGTCTGAGGATAAGGAATGGGAGTATAAAATTCAACGCTGCTGAAATTCGTTTTCTTAGCAAATTCGATGGTTTCTTTCACCGCATATAAAGTGTCACCCGGATTACCAATCATAAACTGCCCCATCACAGTAATTCCAGCTTTTCGAAATATTTTAATGCCTTTTTGGATTTTCTCTATGCTTGTGTTTTTATCCAACTTTTTCAAAACTTCATCATTAGCTGATTCAATGGCTACGCGAATATTTTGACACCCTGCCTGCTTCATTAAGTTAGCTATTTCAGGGCTTATTGAATCAATATCAATAGCACACGACCATTTAATCCCAAGCTTTTTATCAACTAGTAAACGACAAAATTCAATTACTCTTTTTGTGTCTGTATTAAAACAGTCGTCGTTAAAAAACAGACTTCTTTTGCCGTAATGTTTAATCAGAAACTTAATTTCAGCTAGGATGTTTTCAATCGAACGCATTCTCATTCTCTTCGTCCAAACCAAAGCAGAACTGCAGTATAAATAATTTTCCGGGCAACCTCGACTGCTTAATAAGTCATATCTCGAATATCTTTTCATCTGAAACAAATCATAGGCCGGAAAAGGTATTTGATCAATTTTTGTGATCAATGGACGTGGAAGATTTATGTGGATTAAACCGGATTCATCGCTATAAATTAATCCTTTAATGCTTTCAAGAATTTTCTCACCTTTTACATAATCAATCAATTCAGAAAAAGTTTCTTCTGCTTCACCATAAATGGCAAAATCAAAGGGATGATTGGATAAACATTTTTCTTTTACTGATGAAGCATAATTACCGGAAATGCAAAGCAGAGATTCGGGATAAGACTGTTTTAGTTTTTCGGCCATTTCAGCGGCCTCTTCAAAAGATTGACCGTCGGCTGTAAATGCAAAAAGTTTATAAGATTGGCTGAAGAATTCCTCGAAATCTTTTGTTTTGGAAACTTTTGTATCTAGCAGTTTAAACTCTAAATCGAAATGATTTTGACGGGCATAGGATGCCAAATAACCCAAGCCAAGATGAATGGCCGCATCTTTGGAATTTCGATTGGGATTAATCAAACCGATTTTCATCTTTTTTGTGAGATGTAATCTTATTAATGCCATTTTAAGTATTTCGAGATGCTGTTAATTTAAAATTAACGTAGAAATCTAAAATCTATTTTCCGAATACTGTTCTTCGTAATATTTTAGGTAGCTTCCTGAAGTTACGTTTTTTAGCCAGTCTTCATTTGCCAGATACCAGTCGATGGTTTTTTCAATGCCTTCTTCAAATTGAAGCGAAGGTTCCCATCCCAATTCTTTCTGCAATTTTGAAGAGTCAATTGCGTACCTTAAATCATGACCTGCACGATCTTTTACATAAGTGATGAGTTTTTCTGATGTCCCAAATTCACGACCTAACTTCTCATCCATTTTCTTACAAAGCACTTTTATCAAATCGATATTGGTCCATTCATTATTTCCACCAATATTATAAGTTTCTCCATTTTTGCCTTTATGAAAAATCAAATCAATGGCCGCTGCGTGATCTTCAACGTATAACCAGTCGCGAATATTTTCACCTTTTCCGTAAACGGGAAGTGGTTTATTGGTTTGGATATTATGAATAAAAAGTGGAATCAATTTTTCAGGGAACTGAAATCCGCCATAATTATTTGAACAATTTGAAATTACCGTAGGAAGTCCAAAAGTGTCGTTATAGGCCCTAACCAAATGATCAGAGCTTGCTTTGGATGCAGAGTATGGACTGTGTGGATCGTAGGCAGTTGTTTCAGTAAACAAACCTGTTTCGCCCAAGGAACCATAAACCTCATCTGTAGAAATATGATAAAATAGTTTACCACTCATATCATCTTTCCAAATATGTTTGGCGGCATTTAAAAGATTAACTGTTCCAACTATATTGGTTTGAATAAATTCCATGGGATTAGAAATGGAACGGTCAACATGCGATTCAGCTGCAAGATGAATGACCCCGTTAAATTTTTTCTCTTCAAATAATTTTTGAATAAAATCACCATCAACAATATCACCTTTAACAAACTCGTAATTGGGAGCTTTTTCAACATCAGTTAAATTTGCGAGATTACCAGCATAAGTCAGTTTATCAAGATTTACGATTTTGTAATCAGGATATTTGTTCACAAATAATCGAACAACATGTGATCCGATAAATCCGGCTCCACCGGTAATAAGTAAAGTCTTCATTTTAATTTTCTTTTAGTTTTTGTTCCCATTTCCATGCAGAAAGCGTCATTTCATCCAGTGTTTTTAATGCTTTCCAGCCTAATTCTTTATTTGCAAAATCAGTGTTGGCCCATACTTGCTCAACATCACCGGCACGACGGCCTACAATTTTATATTTCAGTTTCTGTCCTGATACTTTTTCGAATGAATTAATTACTTCAAGCACTGAATACCCATTTCCGGTTCCTAAATTAAAAAACTCGAATGGTTTTTTCATGTTCTGATTTACCATGCGTTCAACTGCAATGACGTGTGCTTTTGCCAAATCAACAATGTGAATATAATCTCTAATTGCAGTTCCGTCGGGGGTGTTATAATCACTTCCAAACACACTCAGCTGCTCACGAATACCTGCT
Source organism: Bacteroidales bacterium (assembly GCA_963675215.1). Taxonomy (GTDB): domain Bacteria; phylum Bacteroidota; class Bacteroidia; order Bacteroidales. The sequence continues at coordinate 268,453 of OY775914.1, read as the reverse complement.
GCGGTTTGTGTAATAAATGGCATCAAGCAATTCGGAACACCCAGGGGAAGCTCCCCAATAATTGCACTTTCGTGTGCCCCGATTGGATTAAAATAACGTAACGCAATCCCTTTAATATCAGAAGATTTAACGGTGTCGAAAATGATTTCTTCAGATATTTGTTTGGTATTTCCGTATGGAGATTCTGCCTTTTGAATTGGCGCATCTTCACTAACAGGGAGTTTTTCCGGTTGACCATAAACGGTGCAAGAAGAAGAAAATACCAGATTTGAAATATTGTTTGTCTTCATTCCTTCTAAAATATTTACCAATGAAAATAAATTGTTGTGGTAATATTTAAGTGGAAGGTTAACAGATTCACCAACGGCTTTAAAAGCGGCAAAATGAATGATCCCATCGATATCAGCATTTCGTTTGAAAAAATCTGCTGTTTTATGAGGATCGCCTAAATCAAAATTTTCAAAAGCAGGCTTGATACCACTAATTTTTTCAATGGCATCCAGTACTTCAATTCTTGAATTGGAAAGATTATCGACAATAATTACTTCAAAGCCTTTTTGTTGAAGTTCTACCACGGTATGTGATCCGATATAGCCAATTCCTCCTGTTACTAGTATTTTCATAAATGAATAATGATTAATTTCGATTGATTAATGCTTTAACTTCAATACTTGTTCATCTTTTAGCTGATATTTTTCTTTGCTCTCCGGACACTCTGCTATACCTTCCTCACTAAAATTTAAACGATGTCCAAATTCACTCACCCAACCAACTTGTTTTGATGGATTTCCTATAACCAAAGCATACGCTTCTACATTTTTAGTAACAACTGATCCGGCACCAATTAAAGCATATTTACCGATCTCAATCCCGCAAATAATTGTCGCATTTGCCCCAATTGAGGCGCCTTTTTTAATATGTGTTTTTACATACTGCTTTTTGCGTATTATCGCACTTCGTGGATTTTTAATATTGGTAAAAACCATAGAAGGACCCAAAAAAACATCATCCTCACAAATCACACCTGTATAAATTGATACATTATTCTGCACTTTTACATTTTTGCCCAAAACTACCTCCGGAGAAACAACAACGTTTTGTCCAATATTGCAATTTTCACCAATCACACAGTTTGACATAATGTGTGAAAAATGCCAGATTTTAGTTCCAGAGCCTATTTGGCAGTCCTGATCAATAACAGCAGTTGAATGTGCAGAATAATCGGTTGACATATTTATTTGTTTACAAAATCCAATAAAGTTGAGCTTATGAATTCAATTTGTTCCTCATCAAGTTCAGTATGCATAGGTAAAGATATAACTCTTTTGCAAACATCTTCGGTAACCGGGAAATCACCTTCTTTATACCTTGCATCCTGATATGCTTTTTGCATATGAAGTGGAACGGGGTAATAAATGGGTGCAGGAATATCCTTTGATTGCATATATTCATGAAGTGCATCGCGATTAATGTTTTTTGTAAGTAGTGTGTATTGATGGAATACATGCGATGAACGGTCAAATTTCGTTGGTGTTTGAATATTTGGATTGTTAGCGAATGCTTGATTGTATGCTTGAGCAGCTGCAATTCTGGCATCAGAATATTCGTTTAAATATTTTAATTTAACATCAAGAATGGCAGCCTGTATACTGTCTAATCTTGAGTTTACACCGATTAAATCGTGGTAGTATCTAGTCACCATTCCATGATTAGCAATAATTCTACACTGATTTGCCAACTCATCGTCATTGGTAAAGATGGCACCGCCATCACCATAAGCACCCAGATTTTTAGAAGGGAAAAAAGAAGTGCATCCAAAATCTCCCATGGTTCCGGCTTTTTTGGTTTCGCCGTTTTTAAAAGTATAATCCGCGCCTACTGCCTGACAGGCATCCTCAATAATTTTTAAATCAAATTCCTTGGCGATTTCTAACATGGCATCCATATCAGCACATTGTCCAAAAAGGTGAACAGGAACAATTGCTTTAGTTTTATTGGTTATGGCTTTGCGAACAGCTTCCGGGTCAATATTAAATGTATTTGGATCTATATCAACTAAAACAGGGGTAAGTCCTAATAAGGCAATAACTTCTGCTGTAGCAATAAAAGTGAAAGAGGTGGTGATTACTTCGTCGCCTGGCTTTAATCCTAAGGCCATCATTGTAATCTGGAGGGCATCTGTACCATTTGCACAAGGGATTACGTGCTTAACACCTAAGTACTTCTCTAAGTTTGTTTGAAAGTTTTTAACTGCAGGGCCATTTATAAATGATGTAGTATCAATTACTTCATTTATTGCCTCGCCTATTTCTTCTCTAATTTTTTCATACTGACCTTTGAGGTCAACCATATTGATTTTATTCATTCGTTTTTCTTTAGGTTTTTCGTGTTAACAGAAAATAAATGCTTTTTTCTGCAGAATCATTATTTCGTTGTAAAATTAGGGATATTTACCAAAAGAAAAATATTTAATTGAGTGATATTTCCTGTTTTTTAATGGACTCAATTCGCATTCTTGTATTTACTTAAATAAAAAGATTCGGCAAATTTGTAATATCTTTGAAATCCTAAATTACCGATAAAAAGCTGCATGAGATTTTTATACAATGGTGTTATTTATTTTTTTAAGCTCATTTTTATAGTTGCTGCTATTTTTAATGATAAAGCAAGAAAATGGGTTAAGGGCAGAAGAAATGTTTTTGAGGATCTTAAAACGTCGATTTTAGCAGAGGATAAATATATCTGGATTCATTGTGCTTCTTTAGGCGAATTTGAGCAAGGAAAACCAATTCTTGAAGGATTAAAGTCAAAACATCAAAGCCATAAAATTCTTCTAACCTTCTTTTCTCCATCAGGCTATGAAATAAGAAAAAATTATGAATATGCCGACCTGGTTTGTTATTTACCGATTGACACCATTGCTAATGCACGAAAGTTTGTGAATATAGTAAAGCCTCAATTTGTAATATTTGTTAAATACGAATTTTGGTTTAATTATTTAGCAGAGTTGAAAAAGCACCAAATCCCTGTCATTTTTATTTCATCGATTTTTAGGGCAAACCAATATTTTTTCAAAGCTTATGGAGCTTGGTTTAAAAAACAGCTTCAAAGTATTAATCACTTTTTTGTTCAAAATAATGAATCAGAAAGTTTATTGCAAAGAATAGGCATTATACAAGTAACAAGGAGTGGAGACACCCGATTTGATAATGTTTATAAACTTGCCCAAAATACCCGAAAGTTTGAAATTATCGAAAAATTTAAAGGAGAAACTAAATTAGTAATTGCGGGCAGTACCTGGCCTCCGGATGAGGGATTACTATTACCAATATTAGATCAGTTTCCTGAGTATAAATTTATCATTGCCTCACACGAAGTGCATTCGGCAAGGGTTACACAAATTCAGAAAAAAATTGGATCTAAGTCTGTATTGTTATCTTTGGCAAATCCCAAAAATGTTTCAGAATATCGAGTTTTAATTATTGATCGTATTGGAATACTTGCTCAACTTTATCAGTATGCTGACATTGCTTATATTGGTGGTGGATTTGGGAGTGGTTTACATAATATTCAGGAACCCATCACTTTTGGAATCCCGGTGATTTTCGGACCCAAATACCATAATTTCCAAGAGGCTGTTGATCTTGTAAAGATGGAAGGGGTATTTTCAATAAAAAATCAAAATGAACTTGAAAATGTTTTATCCTCTCTCAAAAAAAATACTGATGTCTATCAAAACGCTTGTCAAACAAACAAAAATTACATCGAACAAAACGTTGGAGCTTCCAGCGTAATTTTAGAATACATACAGAAATTTATTGAAGAATAATACATAACATAAATCGAAACAGATGACTGAAATTAAATGTGCAAAAAAATATGGCACGAATAATAATCTTATCATATTGGTGTCAGATAATAAGCAATTACCCAAAGATATATTAACGAAAGATGAAATTGCTTTCACCAAAAAGAATTTTGAGCAGGAAAACAAAAGTGTGGAATTTAATAAGCTTTCGCATTGGGTTTTTGTGCAAATGATTGATTCGAAACCAAGTGTTGACAGTACAAAAGAAATGGCCCGAAAATCCGCAGACTTATTATTGACAACCATAAATAAGCAGAAACTTTCTGCTGTCGCCATTTTGGATTACAGCAAAAATGAAGTGCTTGCACTTCCTTTTGCCGAAGGAATGGCTTTGGGGAATTATCAGTTCTTAAAATATTTTAAAGAGAAAAAAAAGAAAGCAAATTCACTTACCGAAATTAAAATCATTTCAACCGTGATTGATCAAAAAAGTGTTGATCAATTAAACATTTTGACACAGGCAAATGGAGTTGCACGAACCTTGGTTAACGAACCGCTCTCATATTTAACGGCAGAAAAATTATCTGAAGAAATAAAACTTTTATTTAAAGAAACGGATGCCAAAGTTGAAGTGCTCAACAAAAAGAAAATAGAAAGTTTGAAAATGGGTGGTCTTCTTGCTGTTAACAAAGGAAGTATTGACCCTCCAACTTTTAATATTATTGAGTACAAACCTGAAAATGCTGTCAATAAAAAACCATTTGTATTTGTTGGGAAAGGCGTTGTTTACGATACAGGTGGTATGAACATAAAAACGGAAGATCACATGAATGATATGAAGTGTGATATGGCAGGTGCGGCAGCTGTTACGGGTACACTGTATGCCATTGCAAAAGCAAAGCTTCCTGTATCGGTAATTGGGTTGATACCTGCAACCGATAATAGAGTTGATGGAAATGCCTATGTGAGTGGTGATGTAATATATATGTACGACGGAACCAGTGTTGAGGTTTTAAATACCGATGCTGAAGGCCGATTAATCCTTGCTGACGCCTTGGCTTATGCCAAAAAATATAACCCAGAATTAGTAATTGATTTAGCTACGCTAACAGGATCAGCGCAAAGAGCAATAGGCCATAATGGCTCCGTTGCGATGGGTACGAAGTCAGAAATTGAAATGAAATTATTATCAGAAAGTGGCTATCGGGTTCATGAACGAATCGTTGAATTTCCGTTTTGGGAGGAATATGATGAGGAAATTAAATCGCCCATAGCTGATATTAAAAACCTTGGTGGCCCAACTGCAGGAGCAATTACGGCCGGTAAATTTTTAGCTCATTTTACAGATTATCCGTACATCCACCTCGATATTGCAGGCACTGCATTTTTAGATAAAAAGGATAGTTATCGCGGATTGGGTGGAACCGGAGTCGGGGTTAGATTATTGTTCGATTTTATCAAACAAAAAACGCTTTAGAGACAGCCGCTAAAAAAATAAGATTTCTTAAATGACTTAAGTTATTCAGCTAAGGAATTATTTAATATAACTGGCTCATAGCTGCTGTGGAGTAAATAAATATTATCTTTGCATTTGCTTTAAAAATCAATAGAATGAGTAAATCTGAGGACATAGAAAAAAACATAAAAGTTGGTATCTCGCACGGAGATGTAAATGGAGTAGGGTACGAAGTTATTATCAAGGCATTTCGAGATCCACGAATAATGGAACTATTTACACCTGTGGTTTACGGATCATCAAAAGTGGCTTCATATCACCGAAAAGCCATTAATTTAAACGATTTCAGTTTTAATATTATAAAGTCGGCTGATGAAATAAATTATAAAAAACCAAATCTGATCAATTGTTGTGAGAAGGAAGTAAAAATTGAGCTCGGTAAATCGCGAGAGGATGCCGGTGAAATGGCTTTAAAATCACTTGAAGAAGCCGTAGAAGGATTGAAAAATAATGATATTCAGATTTTAGTTACGGCTCCAATTAATAAGCACAACATTCAATCAGAAGAGTTTAAATTCCCTGGTCATACAGAATATTTAGCCGAAAAATTTGGATCAAAAACTCCCTTAATGTTTCTGGTTTGTGATAGCCTGCGACTTGGTGTAGTGACCGGACATATTCCGCTTAAAGATGTTTCTTCAGCACTTTCAATTGATTTAATCATGGAAAAGATTAAAATCATGAACGAGAGTTTAAAGATAGACTTTGGAATCCGCAAACCAAAAATTGCTTTGCTGGGATTAAACCCACATGCTGGTGATGAAGGCTTATTAGGTGCCGAAGAAGGAGAAATAATTCTACCGGCCATACAGAAAGCAGTTGATGAAGAAATCCTGGCTTTTGGACCCTATCCGGCCGATGGTTTTTTTGGATCTCAGGCCTATAAAAAATTCGACGGTGTTTTGGCCATGTATCACGATCAAGGCTTAATAGCATTTAAAACCATCGCCTTTCACAGCGGAGTAAATTACACCGCAGGTTTGCCATTTGTTCGAACTTCACCGGCTCATGGAACGGCTTATGATATTGCCGGTAAAAATGTTTCATCTCCCGAATCGTTCTTAAGTGCCATTTATTTAGGAATTGAGATTTATAAAAACAGAATGATGCATCAGGAGTTGATGGAAAATCCTTTGAAGATAGCTGAACAGGAAAACAATAAAGCTTCAAGCTAGCCACCATGCTAAATACGGATTATAAAATAAATGAGATCGTTAAGATCGTTCAGGGTGAATTCTATTCGGGTACCAGTAATAGGAAAACAGTAAGGGATATTTTAATTGATAGCAGACGATTGATTTCTGCCAATCGCTGTATGTTCATTGCATTGAGCAGCAAGCGAAATAACGGGCATCATTATATCGAAGAGCTTTATTCAAAAGGGATCAGGCATTTTATAGTCTCAAAATTGCCTGATAACCTGCAGTCTTTTGAGAAAGCCAATTTTATAAAGGTGACAAATACATTGTTGGCCTTACAATTGCTTACTGCTCATCATCGGAAAAATTTTGATATTCCCGTAATTGGGATAACAGGAAGTAATGGAAAAACCATCATCAAAGAGTGGCTTTATCAATTGATGCGTCCGGATAAAAATATTATTCGAAGCCCCAAAAGTTATAATTCTCAGATAGGCGTACCCTTATCGGTGTGGCAAATGAATTCGGATCATGAATTAGCTATTTTTGAAGCAGGAATTTCGGAAACCGAAGAAATGGAAAAGCTTCGGAAAATAATTGAACCTACCATTGGTTTATTCACAAATGTGGGTCATGCGCATGACGAAAATTTCATCAATCTTCAACAAAAAGCAGGCGAAAAACTCAAGCTTTTTACCAAGGTTGACACCTTAATTTACTGTGCTGACCATCCTGAAATTCAGGGTGTTATTATCCGTTCAGAGATACTAAACCGAATAAAATCATTCACCTGGAGCTATAAAGAACATGCTGATTTGCATAATCTCTCACTAGTTAAGCAAACAAGTTCAACCATCATTAAAGGTAAATTTCAGGATAAGGATTTGCAAATTCAAATTCCTTTTATCGACGATGCTTCGGTTGAAAATGCCATTCATTGCTGGGCAGTATTGCTTCATCTTGGTTACGCTCAATCAGTCATTAAGGCTCGGATGCCCAAACTTGCATCTATCGCCATGCGTTTGGAGATGAAGGAAGGAATTAATAATTGCTCCATCATCAATGATAGTTATAATTCTGATATAAATTCATTGAGCATTGCGTTGGATTTTTTGAAACAGCAAAAGCAACATACACAAAAAACGATTATTCTTTCTGATATTCTGCAAAGTGGGAGAAATGAATTGGATTTGTACGGATACATTTCTGAATTACTAGAAAGTAAGGGTATCCAAAAATTAATTGGAATTGGAGATTCTATTAGCAACAATTCTGAGCGTTTTAATATGGAAAAATATTTTTTTTCCAGCACCGAAGAGTTCTTAAATAAATTTCCATTCACTTCTTTTCAAAATGAAACCATCCTTTTAAAAGGAGCCAGATTTTTTGAGTTTGAACAAATAAGTCGCGCACTACAACAAAAAGCTCACGAAACGGTTCTGGAAATTAATTTAAATTCTCTCATAAATAATTTGAATTACTACCGCAACAAATTGCAAAAGCCAGGCACTAAGATTATGGCAATGGTTAAAGCATTTTCTTACGGAAGCGGGAGCTTTGAAATAGCCAATTCCTTACAATTTCATCATGTTGATTATTTAACGGTAGCTTATTCCGATGAAGGAGTTGAATTACGAAAAGCAGGAATAAATACTCCAATCATGGTGATGAATCCCGATTGGCAAAGCTTTGATAGTATTATTAAGTATAATTTAGAACCCGAAATTTATAGTTTTCGAATTCTCGATTTGCTCGAAAAATCAATTAAAGTAAATATTATTCCAGCGAATAAACCCATTAAAATTCACATTAAGATCGACACAGGAATGCATCGCTTAGGTTTTGAAGAAAATGATTTAGATGAACTTCTGGCGCGTTTAAAAGACAATAAATCCGTTTATCTGCAATCTGTGTTTTCTCATTTAGCTGCCAGTCAGGATGAGAAATTTGATGATTTTACCCGGCTACAAATAAACCGATTTGAAAAAATGAGTGATAAAATTATTGCTCAAGCTGATGACCATCCTGTACTGCGTCACATTTTAAATTCTGCCGGAATTAATCGTTTCCCCGAAGCGCAATTTGATATGGTGCGGCTGGGAATCGGAATGTATGGAATTTCTTCCGACAAGATTGAACGAAGCAAACTCGAAAATGTTAGCACACTGAAATCAACAATTTCTCAAATTAAACGAATTCAACCGGAGGATACCGTCGGATACAATCGATCTGGTAAAGCGGATCAGGAAATGATTATTGCAATCATCCCTGTTGGTTATGCAGATGGAATTAGCATGAGTCTTGGAAATGGAATTGGCAAATTTTGGATTAATGGGAAATTTGCCCCCATTGTTGGCAATGTGTGCATGGACATGTGTATGGTTGATATTACTGATGTAACTGCATTAGAGGGAGATGAGGTGGTAATTTTTGGAGAGATTTATCCGATTTGGAAAATTGCAGAAACGATCAATACCATCCCGTATGAAATTCTTACGGGTATTTCTCGAAGAGTAAAGAGAATTTATTTTCAGGAATAATTCATAACTAGCGTAATAATTTTTAACTTTAAGGGTGTTTTCGATTACGAAAGACAAAAAATAAGTATTTTTGCAATCTGTTAAATAATTAAAATGGAAGACTTTATATATATTCTGATTGGGATTGCATGGATTGCATACTCGGTTTATAACCAAGGTCAAAAACAGAAACGCAAGTTGCAAGCCAAAAATACAATTGAAACGGAAGAGGAAATCCCGGAAATGGAACAAAATATCAGATCGTTTCTAGATAAGAAACTCAATTTGGATGGCATTTTTGATGTTGAAAATAAACCCAATGAATATTTAGACAATCCTTATTCAAATTTAGATGTGGTTGAAGAAAAAGATGAGTCTTCTTATTTTAAGGCCGAAACAGAAGGTGTTTCAGTATTTGAAGATGAATCTGTAGCCAACCCAATCGAAGTTTTAGATTATGAGAAGGATGATACGAAAGAAGAAGAACAATCGAGTAATCCGCTGGAAGGAATTTTTTCTGAAACCGGCGATTTTGAATTAAAAAAAGCAATCATTTTTTCGGAGATATTAAACCCTCCATACATCAATAAGTAACTTATTGATCCAAAAGCAAACAGCAAATAGTATTATATTATAAATGAATTATTATTTTTGCATAGAATTTAGAAACACACACGGCTTGGATGGCCAAAGTGCATAAGTTGGTGATCAGCTTATGCCATCAAATTTATTAAATTTTAGAGAAGGACCTAACTAAGTATGGGTCTTTTTTATCTGCTTATAAAAACAGAAATTATGTCAGACATTAGGTATTATACAGAGGAAGGATTAAAGAAATTAAAGGATGAGCTGGAACAGTTGATGACCATTGAACGTCCGTCTGTTTCACGACAAATAGCCGAAGCCAGAGACAAAGGGGATTTATCGGAAAATGCCGAATATGATGCAGCTAAAAATGCACAGGGTTTGCTAGAACTTAAAATTTCTAAATTGCAAACCATGATTAGTAATGTGCGCATCATTGACGAATCTAAAATGGATACATCCAAGGTGTTGATTCTTTCAAAAGTAAAGCTTAAAAATTTAAAGAATAATGCTGAAATGTCTTATACTTTGGTTCCTGAAAAAGAAGCAGATTTGAAAACGGGAAAGATTTCTGTAATCTCTCCAATTGCGAAAGGATTATTGGGAAAAAAAGTAGGTGAGCACGCCGACATACAGGTACCAGCTGGAACCATTACTTTTGAGATTTTGGAAATCAGTCGTTAATCGTAAATTTTTATATCATGTCGTCCATTTTCACAAAAATTATAAAAGGAGAAATTCCTTCTTATAAAGTAGCTGAGGATCAAAACTTCTATGCCTTTTTAGACATTAACCCTTTATCTAAGGGACATACCCTCGTAGTTCCAAAACAGGAAGTTGATTATATTTTTGATTTAGATGATGGATATTTAGGAGCCCTACACATCTTTGCTAAAAAAGTTTCAAAAGCCATTTCAAACACCATCACCTGCAAAAGAGTAGGCGTTGTGGTTTATGGTTTGGATGTGCCACATGCACACATCCATCTTATTCCACTAATTGAAGGAAATGAAATTAATTTTAGTCGCGAAAAACTAAAACTCAGTACTGAGGAAATGGCTGAGATTGCCAGTAAAATTTTTACTGCTTTTTCTGAATTGTAATTGTAAGAAACAGGGGTGACACCCTGCAGGGTGTCACCCCTAAATATAACTCTGCTCGATATGACCTAGTTTTATTTTGATGTTGTCATTCCTGCGAATGCAGGAATCTCAATTATTTCACAATTGTTGCAATAGGATGCCTGTATCCATCTCTTTTATAATCCCAAACAACTTCCCCATCATAGGTCATGATTCCTGTATATTCGTTATAACTAATGGTATCGGCATTATTATTCCCAAAGTCTATAATCATTGTATCTTTAAAGTTAACTATGCCAATTCTGTAATATTCATAATCAATTGTATAATTTAAAAACAACATTCCTTTAGGGTGGTTAGGGTAATTTGTCATTACAATCTTTTTCTCACCATCTTCAAGCGTATAAAGGTTAATTGATTCAAAAAGTAACGCATTTGGATGGGTAGGAACTAATAGGTCATCCCCATTCTCATCAATAAAGCAAAAATAGGCGGGGGCATCACCAAAAACATAAATTGTTTTTTCTTTTTCGCAAGCAGTCATTAAAAGAGTAACAACGATTAGGATTAATAGTTTTTTCATAACATATTATATTAATTATATTGCATGCGTCAAATTTTAAACTTATACCCCAGGCTTAAACTAATTGCTTGGTTATAATAATATTGTCTTGGGCCGCCTATGCTGTATTTACCTAAATTATCCAAACTTTTATTCCACTCAAGTTCAATTATGATATCTCCTTTGTTATTAGGAGCATATGAATACCCACATCCAATAAAAATACCATTCTCTCGCTTATTACTTCCACGATCATTGTAATAATCATACGTGACACCCTCATATTCAAATTCTCCAACTTCTTTTGAATTTAAATAAAAGCTGTATGAATAACCAATACTAAAGTAGATTTCATCACTATTAATTGGGAGGTAGAAACTAATAGGAAACTCGAAGCTCAGAAAATTCTGTCTATAATTAGTGTAACCATTCAGTTGATAACCAACTTCCAATTCTTCGTTCCAGCGCATGATCTTATTAACCCTGCATCCTTTTTCGATGTACTTTGTACCCAAACCAATAGAAAAATACTTACCAAATCGGTAATTGAGTAATGACCCAATATTAATTCCGGTTTTAAATTGATCACTCATCGGGTTATTTGTATAAAAATCCTTTGGATCCCCTTTACCCAAAAAACCTGTTTGGCCAGAGACATCATCACCATACATATTAGCAAAAGTTATACCCCCTTTAAACGATATGCTAAATCCTTTTTTTTTCTCTTGTGCAAAAATTAAGTTTGAAATTATCATGAGGATAATAATTAGATGCTTCTTCATCTTGAATATATTAAGTTGTTAAGGATATTTTTTAATTTGAGAATCAATTCTTAATTATTATGGTTTAATTCCTTTTACAATTTTAAGATTGCTAGTAAAGCCATCAAAATTATTATAATAGAAGAATCCATCTATGTGTCCAGCACTAGCTCTCACTCCCCAATTCATATAAAGATAGTTATATTCATATCCTAAGCCATTGATACAATAAATACTTGTTTGGTAACCTTCACAAACCCATGCATGGTCTCCAGGAATACTTGTTCCAATAAATACAACAGGTCTATCTGCATTTATTTCAGATCTAATATCCAAAAAATCGTTGTAACTGTAACCTGACAGAGTAACTGAAGAGGAATAGCTAAAATCATTTTCGAAAACTGAAACAATCGTACTAAATATATCTATGGCGAAGCTGCCATCACATTCATAAGAGGTATTTACAGCTTCAGCTATATCAAAAACCAATTCGGCGGCCGAAGAATTCCCAATAGTATCAGTAGGCATAAGATTCCAACTATAATTATTAGGGTGTTCATGGTAATTCATAACCTGGCCCATTGCAATTGCCGTGCAGCCAGCTAGGGCACGTCCATTTCTAAAATCACCAAAGAAGTAACAATCACATGGTTCGCAAACATCTTCAACTTCAGCTTCTGTAGGGCATTCTGCATTATAACCATAACCCTGACGCCATGTTGTACCCATTATTGGGCCAACAGTAACATGTGATTCTTCACAAGGATCGTCCGGTGGATCTTCTTCATCTTTTAAATTAAAAGAGGCAAGATGTTTTTCCCATAATTCTTTCATCTCTTCACTTTGAAGCTCTTTCGATTTTTTTATTTTTTTTATTCCATCTTTTGTATCAGATACCCATAATCCAACTCCATTCAATTGCTCAACATTTTCGGTTTCAAAATAATTGCTCTCAGAGAAGGCCAGAACAGGGTTAATCCTGTTATCTGCAGGCAATAATACAAATCCACCTTCATCAAAGTTAATAACGTAAATGAGTTCTTCACCCATTTCATCTTTAATTTTTTTAAGCTTGTAGTTTTTAGCCGATTTTAAGGAGGGTTTTGTTTTTCGCATGAAATTTTCGGCAACTATTTTTGCCATGTCTTCATTCACAAAAAATTCACTTGTGTTTTCCTGCGCATCAATTTTGGGAGAGGTTTCTTGTTTATCCTGGCAGGAAAAAGGGATAAATAGTGTCATGCATAAAGTGAGTACAACTAATGTTGCTACAACTCTTTTCTTTCTTTCTTTCTTTCTTTCTTTCTTTCATCATTTTAATAAAGGATTTAATTAGAAAATAGGTTTACTGTCTTTTCTATTAATACTGAAAAGAAGAAAAAGTCACCCCGATTTTTTGTTAAAATTTCTTAAAAGCTTAAAAATAGTTATAAGTAACTAAAATAGATGATGAAATTTAGCCTGAAATGGTTGCGTTTGTAGACAGATGTGTGAATCTTTGTCATTCCGGTTGAAGTGAAATGTAATACCGGAATCTATTATAGTCTAAAGATTCCTGTATTTGTAAGAATGACAATTAAAGGGACGACATCCCGACTAGTCGGGATATCGTCCCTTTGCCTTTTTTAATAAGCCCGCTCGTTCCGCCCTTCGATATAATTAATAAACGATCTATTTACAACGCGATTACCGCCCGGAGTAGGATAGTTTCCGGTAAAGTACCAATCCCCTAAATGTTCAGGAATGGCCTCGTGCAAATCTTCGATGGTTTGGTAAATCACCTGAACTTTAGCTTTTAAATCATTATGGGTTAACATTTCTGCAATTTTTCCAGAAATTTGCTCAGCCGTAAATGGTTTATAAATTTCTTTCACATAATTTACCATTTCTTCTTTAGCTAAATTGTCCTGAGCTTTACATTTCTTATAAACCTCATTAATGATGTGTTTTTGATTGGTGTCGCCTAGCAATTCAATTGTTGCTCTAAAAGCAATAAAATCATTAAGCTTGGCCATGTCAATTCCGTAGCAATCGGGGTAGCGAATTTGGGGTGCTGAAGAGGCTACAATGATCTTTTTTGGATTTAAGCGGTCTAAAATTCGAAGTATACTCTGCTTAAGAGTAGTTCCTCTAACGATTGAGTCATCGATCACTACGAGATTATCAGTCTCCTTGGTGACTGTTCCGTAGGTTACATCATACACGTGAGCAACCAAATCATCACGTTGGGTATCCTGGGTAATAAAAGTTCGGAGTTTTATATCTTTTACGGCAACTTTTTCGATAATGGGCTTGAGCTTAAATATTTCTTTCAGGTTTTCAGCATTGGCATCTTTACCAAGTTGTAATATTTTTTCAGCTTTTATTTTATCACAAAAATGATCCATTTCTTCCATCAATCCCCTAAATGCTACTGAAGCCGTATTAGGGATGTAGGAGAACACTGTTTTATCAAGTTTGTGGTCAATGGCTTTTAAAATCGATGGAGTTAACAAACTGCCCAGTTTTTTACGTTCTTTATAAATATCTTCATCGGTGCCTCTTGAAAAATAGATGCGCTCGAATGAACATGATTTTTGTGGTAGCGCTGCAGTATATGGATGTACTCCGGCACTGCCATCTTTTTTAACGATAAGGGCATGTCCGGGTTGTAATTCTTTAATCTGATTGGTTTGCAAATTGAAAGCCGTTTGTATTACCGGCCGTTCAGAAGCTCCAATGATAATTTCATCATCCTGATAATAAAATGCGGGTCGAATTCCGGAAGGATCGCGCATGATGAAAGCATCTCCGTGGCCAATCATTCCTGTAATCACAAATCCACCATCCCAATCACGCGAAGCCCTGCTTAACACATTTAATACATCAAAATCTTTGGCAATAAATTCAGAAATTTCTTTTTGCTTATGGCCATCATTTTTATAATGCCTGTAAAGCTTGTCATTTTCTTCATCAATAAAATGACCTATTTTTTCTAGTATTGTAACCGTATCTGAGGTTTCAACAGGCGATTGCCCATAGCCAATCAACTCTTTGAAAAGCTGATCCATATTGGTTAAATTGAAATTTCCGGCGATCGCTAAATTTCGGGTTTTCCAATTGTTTTGTCTGATAAATGGGTGAAGTGCTGAAGGTGTATTCCCTCCAAAAGTTCCATAGCGAAGATGGCCAATATATAATTCGCTGATGAATGGAACATTTTGTTTAAGCCAGGCAATGTCGTTTAATCGGGCAGGATGATCTCTTTTAATGGTTTCCATTTGGTCGTAAACCTGACCAAAAATTTCCTTTAAAGCAGTAGGTGAATTTGACCTGATTCGGTTGATGTATTTTTGCCCGGGTTTCATATCAAACTTTATATTTGCGATCCCAGCACCATCCTGTCCGCGGTTATGCTGTTTCTGCATTAGTAAATAAAGTTTATTAAAGCCGTAAAATGCGGTTCCGTATTTTTCGAGGTAAAACTCTAAAGGTTTCAGTAAACGAACAAAGGCGATTCCACATTCGTGCTTAATTGCATCACTCATATTAACAGGTTTAAATTCCCCACAAAAATAATCATTTATTAAAATGCTTTTGCCCTTCATTAATAAGTTTTATTTTTATGCGCAATTAAGCAGAGAAAATGATTTTTATTAGAGAAGCAAATAAGTCGGACATTCAACTCATCACAGAGTTTCAGTTAACCATGGCGATGGAATCGGAAGGGATGACATTGGATAAGAAAGTATTAGAAAAAGGAGTAAGTGCGGTTTTTGATGACCCGGGTAAAGGAAAGTATTATGTTGCCGAGTACAAGAATCAAGTTGTAGGCTCAATGTTAAACACTTTTGAATGGAGTGATTGGCGAAATGGAACTATCATTTGGTTTCAATCGGTTTATGTGATGCCTGAATACCGTAATCTCGGAGTTTTTAAAGAAATGTATGCGCATGTAAAAGCACTGGTTAATACGGATGAACAGCTTGTTGGTATGCGGCTATATGTAGACAAAGGAAATGATCGGGCACAAAAAGTGTATCAGGCTTTGGGTATGAATGGAGAGCATTACGATACTTATGAATGGATGAAATAAAATAAATTTAAAATAATGACAATGAAAAAATTAATTTTTGGATTAGTACTTTCAGCTTTAATGCTAAGCAATCCTTTATCAGCGCAAGTTGATAAGAGTGATTGGGTAGATAATTTTCCGGAAGGATGTACTTCGATTACCGTTGGTAAAAAAGCTAGTTTCGATGGTTCTGTGATTACTTCTCATACCGACGACAGTCACCGAACCCGATCGTGGATGGATGTAATTCCTGCAAGGAAGCACAAAAAAGGGAGTACCTCGCCAATGTTTAAACGTGTAGCTAATGATGATTTTGTCATGCCAACATACGAGCACAAACCCATTGGATCTATCCCTCAGGTTTCAGAAACATATGGCTTCATTAATACTGCATATCCTTGCATGAATACCGAGCAATTAGCCATGGGCGAATCTACTTTTGGTGGACGAGAAGAATTGATTTCAGACAATGGGTTAATCGATTGTCAGCGACTTTGCCAACTGATGTTGGAGCGTTGTACTACGGCGCGCGATGCTATCAAAATGGCTGGCGAATTGATTGAGAAACACGGCTGGAATGATGCCGGAGAAGCTTTGACCATTGCCGATCCGAAAGAGGTTTGGCATTTTGAGGTTGTAGGCCCCGGTAAAGGTAAGGTTGGTGGAGTATGGGTTGCACAGCGTGTGCCAGACGATCATGTTTCGGTAAATGTAAATGCATCAACCATTAAAGAAATTGATTTAGGTGATCCCGATCATTTTATGGCATCTGAAAATATCTATGCCGTTGCTCAAGAAAACGGATGGTACAATCCGGAAAAAGAAACTTTTAGATTTTGTTATGCTTATGCACCCGTAAGTAGAACTTCAATGGCCAGCCGCAGAAGAGAGTGGAGGGTATTTGATTTATTAGCTCCATCTTTAAAATTAGATCCAAATGCTGAAAATTATCCTTTCTCGGTTAAACCTGATGAATTGGTTACCATGGAAAAATTAGTAAGCATTTTTCAGGATACTTACGAAGGAACTCCTTTTGACATGACCAAAGATATGTTAGTAGCCGATGAGAACGGAAAAATGGTGAAGTCGCCTCTGGCAAATCCCCAAATGCCTTACGATGAGAATTTATTAATGCGAATTAATGGCGGCTGGGGCTGGCGTGGTGAGCGTAATATTGCGCGTTGGTACACCATGTATGCAACCATCATTCAGTGTCGCGATTGGCTACCAAATCATATTGGTGGCGTAGTTTGGTTGGCTCAGGATAATGTCGCAACTTCAATTTATATTCCTGTTTACAGTGGAGTAACAGATTTGCCAGAATCCTACAAAACACCCGGACGCCCAAATGGTTATACCCAAAAGAGTGCCTGGTGGGCATTTAACCGATTGGGAACCTTAGCTTCTCAGCGTTGGGGCGATATGCGTCATGATGTGGATAAAGTTTGGAAACCTATGCAAAAAGAATTATTTGAGAATCAAAAAGCGTTTGAACAAAAGGCACTAGAAATCCATAAAAAGAGCCCAAAAGAACTTGATAAATTCCTAACTGATTACACCATGCTTCATGGCGAAAAAGTGGTGAATAAAGCCTGGGAATTGGGTGACTTGCTTTGGACACTTTACGACGAAAAATTTTAAATTTGATTTTAAAAGGCACATTGAGCTGAACGTTGAGCAAAGTCGAAACGTGTCGAAATACGCCTTTAATTCTTTTATAAATTGATTTATGATCATCGGAATAGGTGGCGTAAGTATGTCGGGCAAGTCAAGCCTGGCAAGGGCAATAAAAAAACAATTCTCCCGAAAGAAGGTCAGTATTCTATGTCAGGATGATTTTATTATGCCACAGAAAAAAATGCCATTAATCAGAGGCAAAACTGATTGGGAAAATCCGGGTTCTATTGATTTTGATGAGTTCATCGCATCAGTAGTGGCAAGAGAAATTGAAAACGATATTGTAATTGCTGAAGGATTATTTGCTTACCATGATCAAACCTTAATTAATTTATACGACAAAAAGATTTTTCTGGAAATCCCTGAATCTGTATTTTTTGAACGAAAAAACCTGGATAAAAGATGGGAGATTGAACCGGATTGGTATATCCCTCATATCTGGAAAAGTTACCTTAATTTTGGCGTTTTACCTGAAACCCAGAAAGATGTTTTAATATTCGATGGCACCCAAATGATTGATCTGGATATTCTAATGAATTATCTAAACAAATAATAAATCCTTCGCTTATTCCTTTTTTTGTTAAAACTAATCCCCTAATCAAAAGAGATGCATTGGTTATTTCCTTATTATTGTATGTAACTAATCAGTAGAATCAGTAAACATAATCATCATGAAAAACGTTTTTAAATCTCTAAGCATGATAATTGTCATGCTCATTTTTTGTGCGATAAGCCTCGAAAGTATCCAAGCACAAGAAAATCAAAATGTACTAAACCCGGAAGAATATTTTGGATTTAAACCGGGTGCCGATCGTATGCTTTTCAATTATGAAGAGCTGATCAACTATCTTCAAAAAATAGATGCACAGTCCGATAAAATGAAGATGATTGAAATTGGTAAATCTCCGATGGGTAGGCCTATGTATATCGCTTTTTTATCGTCTGCCGAAAATATTGCTCGCCTTGAAGAATTAAAAGAGATAAATAAATCCTTAGCCTTGGATGCTAATTTATCAGAAACTGATCGGGAACAAAAGGTGAAAGATGGGCGTGTTTTTGTTTTAGGAACGCTGTCGATGCACTCTGGTGAAGTTGGCCCTGCGCAGGCATCTCCGTTAATTGCACACGAATTAATAACCACCAAAGACGAGAAAATTTTAAAATGGTTAGACGATGTGGTTTACATGATGGTTCCCAATCACAATCCGGATGGAATGGATATGATTGTTGAAAATTATTTAAAATATCGAGGAACAAAATACGAAGGCAGTTCCATGCCCGGTGTTTATCATAAATATGTTGGCCACGATAACAACCGTGATTTTATTACCTTGTCGCAATCCGATAATGCAGCTATTGCTAAAATTTATAACCTGGATTGGTACCCACAAGTAATGGTTGAAAAACACCAAATGGGTTCAACAGGAGTTCGCTATTTTGTGGCTCCACCCCACGATCCCATTGCCGAAAATATTGATGCAGGAATTTGGAATTGGGTGAGTTTGTTTGGTGCAAATCTGATTAAAGATATGACCAAAGATGGTTTGGAAGGCGTTGCCCAGCACACCATTTTTGATATGTACTGGCCGGGTTCAACCGAAACGGCTTTGTGGAAAAATGTAATTGGACTCCTAACTGAAAGTGCGAGTGCAAAAACAGCTACTCCAATATTTATTGAGTCCAATGAGCTTTCTGTCGGCGGAAAAGGATTGTCAGAATACAAAAAAAGCATCAACATGCCAAAGCCATGGCCTGGAGGTTGGTGGAGATTGGGCGATATTGTTAATTATGAAATTTCTTCAACCAAGTCACTGCTGAAAACAGCTTCTTTACATCGAAAAGATATCCTGGAGTTTAGAAATGACATGGCCATATCGGAAGTAAATAAAGGAAAAACAGAAGCTCCGTTTTATTATATCTTCCCTCAAAAGCAGCATGATTATAGTGAGTTAGTGAATTTAGGTCATTTGCTATCAAAGCATGGGGTTGATGTTTATAAGTTGACAGAAGATGCAACCATAGAAGGAAATAATTTTATGGCTGGAGATATTGTAGTTCCGTTGGCTCAGCCTTTCCGAGCTTTTATAAAAGAAGTGCTCGAATCACAAGAGTTTCCGTTGAGACATTATACCCCAGATGGCGAGATCATTCAACCTTATGATATCACAACCTGGTCGTTACCTTTACATCGTGGCGTAACTTCATTCGAAATTAATGAATATGTCGATCTCGATAAGAAGATTGAATTATTGGGCAAAATACATGCCAAAACCAAGATAGAATTGGGCGATTTTAAAGCTGTATTATTCAGCGCCAATAATAACGAAAGTTATAAAATTGTATTTGATGCCCTGAACAAGGGAACTAAAATTGATCGCCTTGACGAAGCTTTCGAAGTTGATGGTATAGACTATCCAAAAGGAAGTTTCTTGGTTCATTCAAACTCAAAAAAGGATGACACTTTTGTTAAAGGTTACAATCGTTTAAAAGTAAAACCTGCTTTACTAACCGATGTTCCGAATGTTAAAAAAACAAGGATGCAAAATCCACGCATCGCTTTAATTGAAACTTACATGCACGATATGGATGCAGGCTGGACACGATATGTTTTCGATACATATAAAGTTGGATATAAAGTTTTAAAACCTCATGAAATTGAGAGTGCAAAACTGCAGGAAAATTTTGATGTCATTGTATTCCCTAATAATAATAAATCGATTTTAATGGCGGGTAAATATTCCTCAGGTGGAGGGAATTATTCACCTTCAAGTTACCCTCCTGAATATGCCAAAGGAATGGGCAAAAATGGCTTAAATGAATTGATGAAATTTGTTGATGCAGGCGGCATTGTGGTTTCCTGGGAAGCTTCGATTGAGTTGTTTAACCAAACTTTAAGCATTGATAAAGGTAAAGAAGAAAAAGAAGATTTCAGACTTCCATTTCGCGAAATAGGATCAAATCTGCAAAATCAAGGCTTGTATTGTCCCGGATCATTGGTTAAAATAAATCTTTTGAAAGATCATCCATTAACCTACGGAATGCCGGCCGAATTAGGCGTTTTCTCAAGAGGTTATCCCGTATTTCAAACCTCTATTCCAAGTTTTGACATGGACAGAAGAGTGATCGGCAGTTTTCCGGAGAAAGGAATTTTTATGAGTGGTTTTATAGAGAAAGAAGAACTATTGGCTAATAAAAGCGCCATGATTTGGTTAAAAAAAGGGAAAGGTCAACTGGTCTTATTCGGCTTTAATCCTCAATTTAGAGCATCTACGCAAGGGGCATTTAAATTATTGTTTAATTCCTTGCTAATTCAAAAAGTAGATTAGTTATTGTCATCTCTGTAAATGTTAGATAATTCGTAGACAAAATTGTACATTAAATAAAAAATTGTCTATGAGAATAAATACAAACGATTTAACTCTGGCAAGAAATTATATACAGAAGTATCGGTTTTTGATCCATGAGTATGAATTGATAAAACAAAAGCAGCATCCAAAATTTCGATTTGCAGAAGAATTTTATAAAGCACATGACACAGATCGAAGAAGCTTTTTGAAGTATTATAACAGATTCAAGCAGAGTGGTGCAGAGATTGATTTATTGCCCCGTAAACGTGGGCCAAAATGGAAAACCAGACGTCCTATTCCTTTTATAGAGAATAAAGTAAAAGAATTGCGGTTAAAAGGGAATAATCGTTATGAAATTGTAAGTATATTAGAACCACAATTAAAACAATTTACCCCATCTCCTTCAGGGGTTTATAATATAATAAAGAGACAGGGGTTAAACAGACTCAGACCTCCAATGAAAGCAGAAAAAAGAAAAATAATAAAAGAAAAAGCTGGAGAACTAGGCCATATAGATACTCATTATCTAAATAAGGGAATAATTATCGGAGATACAAAAAGATACTATCTGACGTGCATAATTGACAGTTGTACCCGGATTGCATGGGCTGAGATAGTTGAAGACATCAAAAGCTTAACGGTAATGTTCGCTATACTCAGATCGTTAAATATTTTAACCCAACAATATCAAATAAAATTCAAGGAGCTTCTTACGGATAATGGCCCAGAGTTCGGACCCAAAAACTCAAAAAAAAAGATGGAACATCCCTTTGAAAGAATGTTAATTGAAATGGGAATAAAACATAGATATATTAGACCATATAGGCCTCAAACAAATGGAAAAGCTGAAAGGTTCTGGCGCACTATTGAAGAGGATCTGTTTGAAGAAACCAATTTTGATTCATTAGAGGAAATGAAAGAAGAATTATTACAGTATCTTTATTATTATAATCACGATAGACCACACCAAGGAATTAATGGATTAACACCTGTTGGTTTTGCTGAAAACTGTCCTCGAATTACTTAACACTTACAATCTCGAAGGAGCGAAGTGACTGAGAGATCTCTCCCTTCGGTTGAGATGACAATATGATTTAATAAATCTACAAAAATAAAAAAGGGGCTATCAGCCCCTTTTTTTGTCTAATCAACTAATAACTTATCTGTATTTGAGGGAAACCCTGCCGTCTGAAGTTGTTAGTGTAACCGGAATTCCACCTCCATTTACTCGGCCATCAATTTTATGTTTTCCACTGCTTCCTGAAAAATCATGCAATTGGGTATAAACTTTTTCACCTTTCAGATATAAGTCCAAGCCTAAGTTTGAAGGTATCGTCACATCAATATTTCCATCACTGGTTCCTAATTTAAGTTCTCTGCTTAAATGATCAATTTCACCCCTGATGTTTCCATCTGAAGTGCTTCCTTTTATGGAGCCGCTTATTTCATGAAATTCGATAGAGCCGTCTGAGGTGCCAACCAAAATATCACCCGCAATATTTTCCATATAAATATCACCATCGCTGGTTTTAAACGTTGAATATCCGGAAATACTAAAAGCACGTACATCACCATCACTTGTTCTGAGTTCTGTATCTCCTTTAATTTTTCGAGCGGTTATATTTCCATCTGAAGTGTGCGCGTAAACTGATCCGTCAATATCATAAACCTCAATATTTCCATCACTGGTTTTACATACCTGGTCTCCATCAAATCCTCCTAAATCAATATTCCCATCTGATGTTCTGAGGTCACCAATCGTATTTCTGGGAGCAAAAACTTCAAAAGAAACATCAATTCGATTTCTCCAATTATTCCAGTTTTGATTGCGATGTCGTACAGTTACTTCAATCCTGTTCCCGCTTTGATCAATGATCAGATCAAGTTCATTCTCAAGTTCATCCCTGTCCATGCGAATAAAATGATTATTTCTTTTCACAATAAAAAATACTTCGACCGTGTTTCCATCATGAGGGCTGAGGTGAATAAATCCATCACTGGTTCTCAGTTTCAATTGGGTTTCACCACTCACTTTAAAATTTTCTTTAAAAGAATAATCAAAGTTTTGGGCGATGAGTGTTGATGCTGAAAATAAAAGTGTTAAGCTTATCATTATCGATTTTTTCATAATAAGGTTGGTTTGTTTATGATGGTTTGACGCATCAGGGCACTTGAATGTTACAAATAAAAACAAAAACTTTTCATCAGGAATTTAGTGAAGAAAAAAACAAATTATTGCCCTGCCATTTGCTCGAATTGTTCAGCTGTAATTTCACGACCATGATTACAAATAGGGCAATGATGAAAATATTTTGTTTTGTAAGGGAATACAGGGAGGAAGAAAAGTGAAAAATGCACGGTGGTTTTACTTATAATCCACCGAGAAGTGTTGTTGCAATGATAGCAATGTTCGGTACTCGACAACTGATGTTGTTTTACCCGCTTATCTCCAAATCCAAAAATTACAAACATTTTTTAAATGATAATTTATTAATGAATATTGAAAACAAAAATAGGATATTTCTGCATTTAGCATTAATTAGTCAATAATCATTAGTCAATATTCATTATTTTAGCCTACCTAAAAAATTAACCATGCTCAAAAAGAAAAGAATTCCGCACACTTACGTTATTGTTTTTTATATCATCGTTATTGCTGCCATTTGTACCTGGTTCGTTCCGGGTGGTGAGTTTCAACGAGAACAAAAAATATTACCTGATGGATCCAGTAAAACAGTGATTGTTCCGGGTTCTTTTCATTATATTGATAGTGAACCTCAAACCTGGCAAATCTTTTCATCCATATTTGATGGGTTTGTAGATAAGGCGGATATCATTGCGCTCATTCTTCTTATTGGTGGTGCCTTTTGGATTATGAATGCCAGTAAAGCCATCGACATTGCCATTTTGTCGTTTTTGGAGTTTACCAAGAAACTGGAAAATGTTAAACTTATCAAGGCCATTGGTGTAAACAATATTGTTTTAACACTGATCATGCTTATGTTTAGTTTGCTTGGGGCAGTTTTTGGCATGAGCGAAGAAACCATAGCCTTTGTGATCATTTTTGTGCCTTTGGCCATCAGCATGGGTTACGATTCTATTGTAGGAGTAAGTCTTTGTTTTGTTGCGGCAGGACTTGGTTTTGCCGGTGCCATGCTTAATCCGTTTACCATTGGAATTGCGCAGGGCTTATCAGATGTCCCTCTTTTTTCGGGATTAGAATATCGATTTATTTGCTGGATCATCATTAACTTTATAGGTATTGGTTGGATCTTAAGATATGCTTCTAAAATCAAAAAGAACCCTAAAAAATCTTTAGTTTATGAGGAAGACAAGTATTGGAGAGATAAAGCAGCTGAAGGGATTGGTGAATCAAGCAGTCGTGCTTCAATTGCTACATGGGTCACCTTTATTGGCATTTTAACGGTCATGGTTATTTACAGTTTCACGCATACCTGGACGGTACTAAGTGTTGGAGGTGCCGATTCAAGTCTTAACTGGCCAATCATTCCTGTTCTAACCGTATTATTTGCCTTTGGAGGCATCATGGCCTTGCGGAAGTCCGCCCAGTTTTTCGTATTGCATATATTGATCTTCACCATTTTTTATCTCATTATTGGCGTAATGGGCTACCAATGGTATATCATGGAAATTTCTACTTTGTTTTTAGTGATGGGATTAGCCAGTGGGATTGCCATGAATTATAACCCGAATAAAATTGTAAAACTTTTTATCGATGGAGCCAGCGATATTTTATCGGCCGCTTTCGTGGTGGGTTTAGCCGGCGGTATTATCATCATTTTGCAAAATGGAAAAATTATTGATTCCATGTTGTATTCGGTGGCAGAGTCCATGAATAATTTAGGCAAATTTGGATCAATTACAGTCATGTATGGAATTCAAAATTTAATTAATGTCTTTATTCCTTCGGGTTCGGCAAAGGCTGCTTTAACCATGCCCATCATGGCTCCGTTCTCCGATCTGATCGGAATTTCTCGTCAGGCCACGATTATGGCATTTCAGTTTGGTGATGGATTTACGAATATGATTACCCCAACCTCCGGAATTTTAATTGGCGTTTTAGGCGTTGCGAAAATTCCATACGAAAAATGGGTAAAGTGGATTACGCCCTTTATGATTATTTTAATATTGTTGGGATTACTGCTTTTAATCCCGACTGTAACCATGAATTTAAATGGATTTTAAATAAAGCCTAAAACCATTATTTTCTTGTAAGATTAAAATAAAAATCAGAACTTGTTCCAAGTTTAGTCTTGTCTCAATTGTCTTGCATCATAAATTTTGAATTCGATTATTTTCAAAATGATGTTCTCCCCCAGAAATTGAGTTTGGAATTATGTTCAATTTTAACCTAATTAACCGTCATGAGAACTTTTTTTCTAGCAAAAGCTGTAGTATTATTCACAGTTTTTCAAATTAATTCTACTGTTGCTCAGCATTTAGTACAGGAAGCTAATATTATGGGTCCTGCCCTTGAGAAGGAAAAATTTCCTGAATATGTTCCTAACGAAATTATTATTAAATACAAGTTTACAAATTCATTAAAAAGTAAAGCGAAAGGGGCTCAAATTATCGAAGAGCATCGGCGTGTTTCAGATAAAATTTCTGATGCTTTCAATTTGAAAATTAAAGAAACCAAACCCGTTCATAGTTATTTGATAAAAAAAATGAGTGAGCAAAACAAAGGCGAACTTGAATTACAAGAAGAAACTTTTTATAAGCGCCAGGCCAAAAAAGCTAAGCAGCTTATGAGTAAGGGAATGAGTTTAAAAAGTCTTAAAAAGTTTGTTCCGAAGGAAAATAATTTTGCGCAAACGTTGGTTTTAAGACTAAAGGATATTGATGAGGATGTCCTGACAATTATAGATGAACTAAACAATAATAAAGCTTTATTGGCAAATGAAGGGATAGAAATTGTTTATGTTGAACCAAATAGAATTTCTTATACAAGCCTGATTCCTAACGACCTATTGTATAACCAACAATGGTCGCATAAAATGACGAATGCAGAAGCTGCATGGGATATTGAAACGGGAGATAGTAGTATTGTAATTGCAATTATAGATACTGGGGTGGATATTGAACATGAAGATTTAAAAGACAACATTCATTTAAGTGGTGGTTATGATTTTGTGGATATTGATACATCCGCCCTTTTTAATTCAGGCCACATATATAATAAAGAAGACTATGTACATCCAGATAATGATCCAACTGATAGGATGGGTCATGGCACATCTGTTGCTGGAATTGCTGCTGCAAAAGGAGGAAACTATCTAGGTGTTACCGGTGTAGCACCATTCTGTTCAATAATGCCGCTCAGAGCTGGGTGTGGATGGTGGTCTGATACTCCTGGTTACTTGACAGGAGGTGTAATGCAAAGTCATGTAATCGATGCAATATATTTTTCTGTAGAGAATGGGGCAGATATCATAAACATGAGTTTTGGTTTAGGCTCTTCACAATTATACATGGATATATTTGATTTTGCATATGAGAATGGCATAATTCTAATTACTGCTGCAGGTAATGAAAATAATGATTATGATATTTCTTCAGGTGCTTATGAAAATGTTCTTAATGTAACTTCAACAAATCAATACGATTTAAAAGCGAGGTCGTCTACTTATGGCTACTGGACCGATATAGCTGCACCCGGAGACAGAGTTTTAACAACTGTGTTAAAAAATAATAACGGGAATTGTGATCCAAGTGGATATCTATCCCTTTCCGGTACTTCTTTAGCTTCCCCTTATATTGCTGGAGTTGCCGCCCTCATTTTATCTAAAAATCCAAATTGGACACCATCACAAGTTATTGAAATATTAAAGCAAAGTGTTGATAACCCTCGAGAAAAAGATCATTACATTGGAACGGGAAGAGTAAATGTATTAAAGGCCATGCAAGTGGATTCTTTAATTAAAAATAACTGCAATGCTGTTGCTGAAATTACAAATCTAGTGGATTTTGAATTGCATACTGAAGATATTATTATTGAAGGATTAGCAACAGGAGAAAGCTATAGCTTGCTATATGGGAGAGGGAGGTACCCACAGAGTTGGGAAGAGTTTGATTCCGGATTAAATCATCAAAGTGACACCTTAGGAGTTTTATATCTTGAGCATTTGGCTGATGGTATATATACGATTAAATTGAAAGTGACAGACTCAGGTGGATTTGTGGAAAGTATTAGCACAATTAGAATAGCAGATTTCAGTATTATGCAAGAAAATTGGCCCGTGGAAATAAATTCTGCAAATGCAAAAACAATACAAAATATCTCAGTTTCTGATTTAAATAATAATGGGTCGAAAGAGCTAATTGTGATATCAGGATCGCATAATGAGGGATCGCATTCTTTTTCTGAATCAATCTACATTTATGAAGCTAATGGAGAGTTATTGAATAATTGGCCACAAACGTTTCCTGATAATGGTTATTCAATTGCTAAACCAGTTTTTGCAGACATCAATAAGGATGGACTAAAGGAGATAATTGTTGCAGGTAATTTTTCCAAAGACTGTGAAAGCCCGTATTTAGGAAATGGTTTATTGATGGTTTTCGATATAAATGGGCAAATTTTAAATGGTTGGCCACAAATGATGGTGGATCCTGATTTCGAGTCAGAAATTTGTGTTGGTGATATTAATGTAGATGGAGAAATGGAAATTTTCGTCGCAGGATATCCAGCAATGTGCGCTGTCTGTTCCAAAAGAGGTTATTTGTATGCCTATAGTAGTGAGGGTGATTGTTTACCAGGGTGGCCTATAAGAGTCGATACTTTGACAGCTGATACCTCTCTTAGAATCAGTAGTAACTTAATTACACTTAATGTTGATGATGATCCTGAAAAAGAAATTGTTTTTTCGGCATGGAATAATCTTGATAGGAAAAGTTATTGTTTTGCCGTAAATTATGATGGTAGTATGGTTGAAGATTTTCTTTTTATTAGTGGTGAATGGAAACGAATAGATCATTTAACAGTAGCTGATATTGATAACGATGATATGTATGAAATTCTAACCGATGCAGGAATATTATCTAATGGAGGTCAACTTTTAACTTTGATTTCTATTCCACCATACCAATCTACCTCTATATCTGAAATTAGTCTGGGTAATCTTGATTCAGATCCTGAACTTGAGATGATTTTTTCAAGCTCAGATCCTATTATTATGGATTATCATGGTAATATCTTGCATAGATTTCCTCAGAAATATGGTAATAGTGTATATAAAAGCATTTTAATTGCGGATGTATTAGCCGATACAGATCAAGAAGTAATTGTTCCATATACAGATAACAGTAATTATGGTAAATCTGGAATATGTATTTATGATATTGAAGGAAATATTTGCGAAGGTTTTCCTAAGTTTGAAGACATTTGGGAGCTTGAAAGATTGTTAGTTACAGATTTTGACAATGATGGAGATGTAGAGTTGATCGGTTATATAAGAGGAACAAATACTATTATTGCATTAGATTTTAACAAAGAATATGATCCTAATAATATTGAGTGGCCTATGCAAATGCATGATGAACTGCATTCAGCAACATATTTTAAACCAAATACTTTATCTCTTAATACTTTGAATGATGTAGTAGTTTACAAAAACGATATTTACCAAACGAAAGCTTATGTTAATAACCCCAATTATTATGATCTTTTGTTTACGGCTGAAAGTAATACAGATTCAATTGATTTAGTGATCCAAAATGATACTTTAAGTGTATTTCCTAAAAATAATTGGATCGGTACGGCAAAAATTGACATTGCTGTAAATGCTGGTGAACATATAAGTTCAACAAGTTTTCATATTCAAATAAAAAAACTCATTGAAGATATTTCAGACATAACAATTTTTAATAGACTTGATACTACATTATTAATTTCAACTTACAGTCCGAACGATTCTGTTGTGGTAATTCAGGCGCATTGCACTAATGATTCACTTAATTTTGATTTTGACTCATCATATTCAAATGTATCAATTACTGCTCTAAATAATTGGTACGGAACTGATGATATTTGCCTTATTGCAACATGCGGAGATTTGATAGATTCTACGAGTTTTCAGATTATCATACCTGAACCAATACACACTGGAATTAATGATAATTTATTATCTGTCGATCTCAAAGTTTATCCGAACCCAAGCCGCGGAGTTTTTAACCTTAACTTCTCATCCTTTAAAAATGAAGATTTAATTGTTGAGGTTTTTGATTTGCAGGGGCGTAAAATCTTTAATAAAGAAATATTATCTTCACAACAATTCAATGAAGAAATAACTATTGATTTGAGAGTAAACCCCAAAGGCATTTACATGCTCAAGGTATTGGCAAACAACAGTAATGTAGGCTACAGTAAAATAATTATCGAATAAAAAAATGGCAAAATTTATAAAAAGCCCATCTGTAATTGAAGCAGCTGGCAATAAACCAAAAATTATTCAGGAATTTATTGGCAGGGTAAATTCAAATACTTCCGAATTAAGCATCGCCCGTATGCAAAGCCCACAAGGTTGGGTAGAGCCAGGGCAAACTCCAGCGTTTGACGAGTACACCTTGGTTTTAAAAGGAAGCCTAACTGTTAAAACAAAAGCTGAAACTTTCGAAGTGAAAGCCGGATCAGCCATCATCATTGAAAAAGGGGAGTGGGTGCAATACAGCACTCCCGATGAGGCATGCGAATACATCGCGGTTTGTCTTCCGGCCTTTTCACCTGATACGGTTCATCGGGATGACTAGGGGCATAAATTGATTTTGTATTTCAGTTTGAGCAATTCGTAGAAAATTTAGATATCTAATATTGAGTTTCGAACTAAATTCATAATTTTACTTTCACTTATTAACCAAATAAAGCCAATTCTTATGAAACGATTCATTTTATTATTTGCCACTCTTTGTTTTCTAGTCATCTCAAATTTTTCAAATGCCCAACAGCAGCTTGAATTACCTCAGATTTTAAAATGGCTGGATGACGATAATTATCTGGAATTAAAAAAAGAAGCCAAGGTTTCAAAAGTTTATAAGGTAAATGCCAAGAGTGGGAAATCTGTTTTGTTTGATGATGTGAGTTATGAAGATGAGGTAAAAGCAAATTTGCCTGAAGGTTTTGTGCTCGATAGAAGTGCGAAATTCACGGAGGACTATAATAGTGTTGCCTTGGTTAAGGACAAAAATTTGTACTACTATTCTCGTACAAATAATAAATTTAAAGCTTTAACTGATAATCCATCCGAGGAAATTACCCCCGAATTCTCTCCTGATGAGTCCAGAATTGCATTTACGCGTGATCATGATCTTTATTATATCGACATAGAAACAGGTCTGGAACATCGACTTACAAATGATGCCACCGATGTAATCTATAACGGTTATTCATCATGGGTGTATATGGAAGAGATTTTAGGTAGATATACACGGCACCAGGCATTTTGGTGGTCGCCCGACAGTAAAAAACTTGCATTTTTGAGGTTTGATGATACGCCGGTTCCAATGTTTCCCTTATATCGTGCAGATGGGATTCATGGCGAACTTGAGTTAACCCGTTATCCAAAGGTTGGCGATACCAACCCTGATGTTAAACTAGGGGTGATTGATCTGGAAACTAAAAAGCTTACTTGGTTCGATTGTAATTGCAAAGAAGATAAATACATTGCGTTTCCGGTTTGGACCAATGATTCGAAAAAATTCTTTTATCAAACCAATAATCGTGATCAAAATAATTTAAAAATTTACATTGCCGATCTCACCACAGGCGAAAAGAAAGAAATTTATGACGAAAAGCAAGAAACATACGTTGAGTTTTATACCGATTTATATACCTTAAAAGATGGATCAGGCTTTATCATCAGAAGTGATAAAAGTGGTTGGGAGAACTTATACCATTACGACTTAGATGGAAAACTGGTTAACCAAATCACCAACTTAAGTTGGCGTGTTAATGGAATTCAGGAAGTAGATGAGGAAAATAGAGTTGTTTATTTTTCTGGGACAGGAGAAGAATCTACCGAATCTCATTTGTATAAAGTAAATATGGATGGTAGTAAGCTAACCAAACTCACCCAAGAAGCTGGTTCTCACCGGGTATTAATTTCACCTAACAACAAATATTTTATTGATACTTACAGTAATATTTCTACGCCAACACGTAAAGAATTATTTAAAACAGACGGTAAGCATATCCGGTTCTTAGGTGCACAAGAAGGTGCTGATCCTGAAAAAGGAGAAATTGCCAAGGTTGAAATGTTCACCATTCCTCATCCTGACGGTTTTGATATGCCGGCTTGGTGGGTATTGCCCGAAGGGTTTGATCCATCTAAAAAATATGGCGTGGTTTTCCAGATTTATGGAGGGCCTAACAGTAAAAATGTAAATAATCGTTATACCAATCCACAAGGAAATTATCTGACCGAAAATGGAATTATCAGATTTAGTGTTGATCATCGAGGATCAGGACATTTCGGCAAAAAAGGCCTAAACGAATTTTACGGTCATTGTGGAACTGTTGATATTCAGGATTATTCTGAAGCTGTAAAGTGGTTATTAAAACAAGGTTTTGTTGACGAAACTAAAGTTGGAATTACCGGAGGAAGTTACGGAGGTTACATGACCGCCATTGCTTTAACCAAAGGATCTGATTACTTCACCCATGGCTTTGGTAGTTCTGCCGTTATCGATTGGAGATTGTACGACAATGTTTATACCGAGCGATACATGGGAACCCTTGAAAAAAATAATGCCGGATATGAAGCTGGCAATGCCAGTAATTTTGCCGATCGATTAAAGGGTAAATTATTTATGATTCATGGCACCATGGATGACAATGTCCATATGCAAAATATCATACAGTTTGTAGATGTTTTAACGGAGCTGAAAAAAGACTTTCAATTCATGTTATATCCTAACGGAAGACATGGTTGGGGTGGAAATAAACGCATTCACTCTACAAATCTACAGAAGCAGTTTTGGTTGGATCATTTAACTCCTGAGAAATAAAATTAAATTTTAAGGGACGACATCCGCAGTTGGGGATGGCTTCCCTTTTGCACTTATAAATAGTAAAAAAAGGCTCCAATTTTTGGAACCTTTTTTTATTGTCATTTCAATCCCGCCTTTTTAGCGGGAGAGAAATCTCAGCTCTTTAATCTGATACTTAAATTGGATTTCTCAGTCGTTTCATTCTTTCGAAATGATATCTTAAATTGCTGCATTCAGGATAGAAAAAATGAATCGTCTTAATCCATCTTAGGATGTTGTTTGTGAAAATCAGTCGCATCCTGAAACGCTTTTGCTACGCCAAGCACAGTTGCTTCGTCAAATAAATGACCCATAAAAGTAATGCTATTTGGCCTTGCCGGATTTTCAAAACCGGTAGGTAAAACCACACAAGGATGTCCGGTTAAATTCGTTAATAATAAATTTGAACTGAACGAGGGTGCAATGTAGACATCGATATCTTTTATGGCTTTGTCCATTTGATTAATTAATAAAGTTCTCGCTCTACTTGCCTGGATATATTCTACGGCAGGAACAAAGCGTGCCGTGCGAAAAACATTAGGCCAGGCGTATTGGTCCTGCCTGACTAATAAGTCATCACGATTTGTTAAGGTGAGCTCTTCAAAAGCAGCAGCGGCCTCTATATCCAGTATAAAAGAAATGTCGTAAACAGGAAAGTCAGGTAATTCAATTGGGATCAATTTAACACCTAAGTCTGTCATCGTTTTCAGAATCATATCATTTAATTCGCTGTTTGCGGTGTCTTGGTCAAAATCCGATTTCAGGTATCCAATTTTTAATGTGGCAAGATCAATATCGGTTTTATAATTAAAGGCAGCATCGTATAAGGTTGGATCCATTTCATCCAATCCGTATATGGCATTAAAAACCATGGCACAATCTTCAACCGATCGGGCAATGGGACCTAATTTATCCATGCTCCAGCTTAAGGCCATAGCCCCATAGCGGCTTACACGCCCATAAGTTGGTCTTAACCCTGTGGCTCCACAACGGGTTGATGGAGAAACTATTGACCCCCAGGTTTCACTACCGATGGCAAAAGGAACCAATCCTCCAGAAACTGCTGAAGCAGGTCCGGCAGATGAGCCGCTTGAACCAGCAGTAGTATCCCATGGATTTTTGGTTATACCGTCAAACCAAACATCGCCATTTGCTAAAGCTCCTAAAGTTAATTTTGCAATTAAAACGGCACCAGCTTCCTCTAATTTTTTAATCACTGTTGCATCCATATCAATGATCTGATCTTTGTAAGGGGTTGCACCATAAGTGGTTTTGTATTTTTTTGTATTTAATAAATCTTTGGCACCATAAGGAATTCCATGAAGTGGGCCTCTGTATTTGCCTTCAGCAATTTCTTTATCAGCACGTGTTGCTTGTTCCATTGCCAGTTCTTCGGTTAATGTGATTAGTTGTTGAAGTTTCGGTTGATACTTTTTCATTCTTTCAATGAAAAACTTGGTTAGTTCAACAGATGTAATTCTTTTAGATTTAATAAGAACGGACAGTTCTCCCACTGTATAAAAAGCCAAATCATTCAAATTGTCTGGTAAGTTTACTTCTCCGAGATTACTCCACTTAATGGGTTCCTGAACCGTATTGAATTTGAATCCATTCGGGATTGGATTAAATAGGAGCGAAGGCATAACACCATTCGGAATTCCCATAGCCCTAATTTTCTCATAACTTTCAGTAAAACCATTCAAGTTTTCAAGGGTCATGTCCAGCTCTTTTTTTGTGAAATCGATTCCAAAAAGTTCACTGGCCTGTGCCGCATCTTTGCGACTTATTTGATGATTAAATCCTTTAAATTCGGAGCCGATTAAATATCCGATGGCTAATAAAATAATGATAGATAAAAATCGCAGAATAAATTTTTTCATGGTGGGTGAGTTAGGTAAATGATTTAGTAATCACAAATTTAAGAATGTGGATGGATGAAACAAATTTTAAAATGCAGCATTTGAACCAACAAACTACTATCAGAAAATTATTACCTGCTATTATTTATATTTCATCTGTTGCAAAACCCAGTTCATCGAAAAATATTGCTTGCTTTAACTTCTAAACATTTCTTTGCTAAAACATTTATTAATTCTAAATTTATAAATTATGAAGAAGAATTTATTCACAATTAGCATTGTTGTTATTTTATTCCTGTCAGGCTGTATTCCTTCGCTTCATCCACTTTATTTTGATAAAGATAGAATCACGCTTGATATAATTGAAGGTAGTTGGATGTCTGATTCCGGGGACGGATGGGAATTTATTAAAGTAGAAAATGAACCTAGCTATGTTCTAAAATACACAGAAAAGCAACAGAAAGGCGAGCAAAACCAAAAGTCGAAATTTGCAAATTTTGAAGCAAATATTGTTCAGCTGGGAGGTCAATATTTTATTGATTTGTATCCGGGAGATAATCAATATTTAGAAGAAATGAATAATTTTCTGGCTATCCATCTAATCCAGGCCCACACTTTTTTGAAATTGGAAATTAAAAATAAACAATTGGTAATTTATCAAATGTCGCCCGAATGGCTTGATGATTTATTTAAGGAAAACAGGATTCGTATTTCGCATGAAAAAGATGATGAAGATAAAATTATTTTAACTGCCTCTACTAAGGAGCTTCAAAAATTCATAACCAAATATGCAAATGATAAAGATGCTTTTGAAGAGCCGGAAGTGTTAACTTTAATTAATTGAGAAGATTTATGAAGGCAACATTCTTAAAAATAATCAAGACACAGTGGATTCAACACATTGGGTTTTGGATGCTTTCGTTTTATATCTTATTGAACATATTAAGACTAGGTAACAACATCCAGAAAATAGATCTAATCTATACCGCATTATTCATGATTAACATTCTGGGAGTGGTTTACGTAAACCTAAAAATACTTATTCCGCTTTTTCTGGCCAGAAAAAAATACATTTGGTTTTCAGTATTGGGGATTATAAATCTACTCTTATTCTCCGATTTAAATATTTGGTTATTTGATTACTTTGTTGATTATATTTTACCTAATTATTACTTTATCTCCTATTACAATCTGGAAGATATATTGAAGTTTCATCTTGCATTTTTAGTGCTAACTACCCTAATAAAATTGAGTAAGGCCTGGTTCCTGTTAGCTGAAACGGAAAAGCAGGTTGCCATTGCAAAGGATGAGAAAAACATGGCTGAATTGGAAGCCTTAAAATCCCAAATTAATCCTCATTTTTTATTTAATAGTTTAAATAATATTTATTCCCTTTCTCGTAAATCATCCGATAAAACTTCTGAATCTATCCTAATTCTTTCGGACATGATGCGCTATGTTTTATATGAAACCAGCTCAGATTATGTGAAACTAAAAGATGAAGTCAAATTCATGAAGGATTTTGTGCAATTGCAAAAACTTAGAATTGATAAAAATTCTGAAATTAAACTTGAAGTTGACATTAGTAATTTTGAATTGAAAGTTGCTCCACTTATCTTTTTAACCTTTTTAGAAAATAGTTTCAAGCATGGCGTAAAAGGGGATATTGGAAACACTTTCGCTCATTTTGAGTTAAAAAATGATAAGAATGTATTGTCGTTTCATGCCGAAAACAATAAATGTGAAACTAAAGATGAAGAAAGTGGAACCGGGATTGGACTCACGAATGTGGTTCGAAGACTCGATATTTTATATCCCAATAAATATGAGTTGGACATAAATGATAGGGGCGATATTTTTCAAATTAATCTTAAATTAGTGCTTGATGAATAAATGCAATAAAAGTTTAAAGTGCATTATTGTTGATGACGAACCGCTCGCTCTGGAAACGCTGGAATCTTATGTTTTAGACTTTCCGGATTTGGAATTGCTTGCTAAGTGCCGAGATGCATTCGAAGCTTTAAATATCCTGAAAACCGAATCGGTCGATTTGATATTTTTGGATATACATATGCCCAAGCTGTCAGGAATTAGTCTTCTGAAAACCCTTGAAAACCCACCTCTCGTAATTTTTACAACAGCTTACTCGCAATTTGCGGTAGATGGCTTTGAATTGGATGCCATTGATTATTTGTTAAAACCTTTTAGTTTTGAGCGCTTTGTTAAGGCCGTCAATAAAGCTTCCGATCGCCTAAATCAAATTGTCGGGGATCAGAATATCGATCCTGAATTTTTACTAATTAAATCTGATAAGCGCATCTTTAGAATTAAATTGAGTGAGATTAAATATTTTCAATCAAACGGAGATTATTTGAAAGTCGTTTGTACGGATAGAACGATAGTAAGCCACCAAACCCTTAAAGGAATTACTGAGTTAATTCCTGAGAAGGATTTTATTCAGATTCATAAATCCTATATCGTTTCTTTAAAACAACTAACTTACCTTGAAGGAAATCAAGTTAAGGTAGCGGATGAGTTTTTGCCAATAGGCAATACCTACAAAGAAGATCTCTTGTCGAAATTAAATGGTAAAAAAGAAAATTAATTGCTATTTGGTATAATTAGCAGGGTCAAGCTTTCCTACTGTCCAATCTCCAAAAAAGTCTACTAGTTTCTTCTTGTCATAGGATTTTTCAAATTCCAGATAAGCTGAGTTTTGGGTATGAATTCGATTACCTTTGCCATCAAGAATCACAATCACTGGGAATCCAAAACGTTGTGGAAAATCAAGTTTGCTAAGTGTTGGTAAATTTGTGTTTTCTTTGCTGTAATTCATTTTAACCACCTGATAGTTATTATAAAGTGCAGCTTTAATTTCGGCATCTTCATGGATAAACTTATTCAGTTTTAAACACCAGGGACACCAATTTCCACCAATAAAAATCATTACATGTTTGTTTTCTTGTTTGGCTAGTTCAACGGCTGTTTTTATGTCGGCAGCAGGATCTGCTTTTTCATCATAAACTTTAACCGTTTGGGATTGTGTGGCAATTACAGCCACTATGAAAATAATTGTAAGTATTAGTCCTTTTTTCATCTTTTTAGTTTTAAGCCTCACAAAATTATTCTTTTTTTTACATTTAATGGGGATTAAATTTGGGCAATACGAAAGCATGGTTTTTGCCATAAATCATCTAAATTTTTTCTGATCTTCAATGAAACGCTGTTATTTCAATAATGAAATCTAGTATGGCTGTCAACGAAAAACCTCAGTTTATGCATTATGGAAAATACTTGTTAATCATTGATATCAGCGCCTTTTTATTTACGGGCTTAGCGATATAAGCATTGCATCCAGATTTCAATGCTTTCTCTTCATCACCAAATAATGCATAGGCTGTTTGTGCAATAATTATAACATCTTTATTAAATTTTCTTATTTCCATTGTAGCATCAGCACCATTCAATATCGGCATTTTAATATCCATGAGAATCAAATCAATATCGGGATTATCTTTGCTGATTTGAACTGCTTCGGCACCATTAGCGGCCAGAAGAATTTCCTTGCTTGTATTTTTTAGTATGATTGATAAATACTGATATGCGCTTTCTTCATCTTCGGCAATGAGGATTTTTAATTTGTTGTTTTCAGGACTTTCCTCTGTCTTGGTGTTTTTTGAATCTTCGTTCGTCATATTTAAAGGTAAATACGGAATGGTAAAGTAAAATGTTGTTCCAACTCCCTCTTCACTATCTAACCATATTTTTCCGTTAAGAATTTCAACAAATGACTTGGCAATTGATAATCCTAAACCTGATCCTTGAAAAGCTTTCTTATCCTCAATATCGGCCTGAACAAATCGATCGAAAATTGCATTTTTCCGGGTTTCGGGGATGCCTATGCCTTTATCAGAAATATAAAATTCAATATATTTTGATCCATCAAAGGTTTTTAATTTATACCCAAATTCTATATTTCCTTCATCTGTGTATTTTATAGAATTTTTAACCAGATTCGTTAGTATGGCATTTAATTTATTTCCATCGGTATTTATATAAGCTTCTTCGGAGGGTAGCGTGTTTCGAAATGAAAGTTGGATTCCTTTTGCATCTGCTTCAGGCTTAAAAAAGGTATATATGTACTCTGTTTGAATGTTAATATTAATTTCTGTAGCGTTGACACTAATAAGACCGGCTTCAATTTTAGAAATATCAATAATGTCGTTAATGGTGTTTAGCATTCGTTCACCACTTTTATCAATGATACTGATATATTTCAAGCGTTCTTGTTCAGTGACCAAAGGTTCTTTCAGAAGCTCTGCGAATCCCAGGATCCCATTCATTGGAGTACGGATTTCATGAGACATATTAGCAAGAAATGCAGTTTTTAGTCGGTCACTTTCTTCGGCTCTCTCTTTCGCCATGGTTAGTTCAGTGGTTCTTTCCTCAACAATCTGTTCCAAATGGTTTCTGTATTTTTCTAACTCTACATTTTGTGTCGTAATTTCTTCTTGCTTTTCTAAAAGCAAGTGATTTGAATTTTGGAGTTCTTTTGTGCGTAATTCAACTTTTTTCTCGAGTGAAGAACTCCAGGCGATTAATTCTTTATTTTGTTTTTGTAGTTGATTCTCTTGATCAAAACTTTTTAAAGCTTGCTTGATTGTTAAAACCAGGTCATTGGTGTCCCATGGTTTTGCTATGTATCTGTATAAATTCGCGTTGTTAATCGAATTGGCTACACCTTCTACGGTTGCTTGACCTGTTAAAAGTATTTTTATTGTTTGTGGATACTTTTCATGGATTTTGGTTAAAAATTCATCACCCTTCATCATGGGCATAGCATAATCCGCAATAATTACAGGAACTTCAAATTTTGATTCATCAAGGTTGTTAATAGCTTCTAAGGCTTCAATGCCTGTTTCAGCAGTTTCGATGAGATAGTCATTGCCAAAAGAGTTTTTTAGCTCAGTTTTTAATCCGTTTAAAACAATTTTCTCATCATCAACACAAAATATTATTCCTTTCTTCATGTCCCTTTTTATTAGGTAAGTAGTATTCCTGATTCAATGATTGAAAACAGTTCAGCTTTCATCCATGGCTTTTTTATGCATTTGTATAGGTTCGCTTCTTCTTTGGTTTTCTCAATTGATTTTTTTTCAGCGTGACCAGTGAGCATTATTTTTAATGAACGTGGGTATTTCTTGTGAACATTCACCAAAAATTCATCCCCTTTGATTCCTGGCATAAGCCAGTCGCTTATTACTATTAGTTTAGTACGAGCATCCATCATTATTTCTTTAAGAATATCGTAGGCTTCACTAGCACTTTCCGCTGTTTCATATAAAAATGAATGGCCATATTTTTCTTTAAGTTGAGCTTTGATGCTGTTTAAAATTATTTTTTCATCATCAACACATAGAATAACTGTCTTTTTCATTTCTCTTATTTATGTTTCTTTTGAATCTTCATTACTTGTTATATTGGGAAGATAAACCCAAAATGTAGTTTCCCCGGGTTTGCTCTTAACCTCAATTTTACCGTGATGTTTTTCGATAATTCTTTTCGTTATATCCAAACCAATTCCTGTTCCTTCACCGGCAGGTTTAGTGCTAAAGAAAGGATTGAAAACCTGATCGATAACTTTCGGCGGAATTCCTTTGCCGCTATCGGTAATTGAAACTACGACATATTCATCTTCAGTATATGCTTTTATCTCAAGTTTCCCATTTAAATCCATGGCATAAATGGCATTATGCAAAATGTTGGTCCAAACCTGATTTAATTCGTCGGAATAGCAAAGAATCTTTGGAATATTCTCATATGATTTCGAAACTTCAATTCCTTGTTTTATCTGATTGTAATAAAGGGTCAAAACGGTTTCAATACCTTCGGTTATATCCGCGAGTACTTGCTCGTCAGTATTTCCAATTCGCGAAAAGTTTTTAAGCGCAAATACAACCTTTGAGGCACGATCTGCTGCGAACTCGATATTTTCTGTGCTTCTTTGCAAGCCTGTTAATTTGTAAGCCATATTGATGATGGATTCCGAATCTTCTTCATGCAATAGTTCGAGGTATTTTTCAATATTCTTAACCACCATCATGTCAACAAATGTATCAGCAAATGAATAGGCATTCTTAATATTGTTCTTTTCCAAGGTAGCGCTGATTTCTTTTTTGAAAACACGCTCTTCTTTGGAGGTAAACACCTGTGTTTTCGATAATGAATCTTCGGTTAAGGTAAAGAATGTTTTTTTTGATTTTTCAGGCAATTTATTAATGAATTTAGGGTAGTCCTTTAATATCATGTCTAAAGAACTTTTTATGTTCCCGATGGAGGATCGAATGGCTCCGAGTGGCGTATTTATCTCGTGGGCCACATTGGTGATTAATTGACCGAGTGCGGCCATCTTCTCCGAATTTATAAGTTGACGTTGGGTTTGCTTTAAGTTATTAAGTGTTTCTACCAATTCAGTGGTTCGTTGTTTTAATGATTCTTCGCGTTCATAAATCTGTTCCAACATTTTATTGTACTCATCCACCAAAATTCCAATTTCATCATTTGCATCCTTCTTAACCCGTAGTTGATAATTGCCTTCTTCTGAGATTTCTCTGGTGGCCTTGGTAAGGTTTAAAATAGGGACAGAAAGTATTCGTTGTAATCCTAAAGCCAGCAAGTAATTCACAATCAGAATAACAACAAGTAAACTTGCCATTGTAATTAAATAATTGCGAATTTTCAAGGCCAGCTCTCTGGTCGAAACTTTTAAATAGATGGTTCCGATAAATTCATTCTCATAAAATATGGTTTGGGAAACATTTAAATATTGACCTTCAAATTTGGTCCATGATTCATTTGAGATCGGTGGTTGAGGTGAAAATTCGTCTTGCGTATTATAAAACTCAGCAAAAATTTCATTTTTATCATTGTAAACAATCCCAATTTCAACAGATGGAATGTTTTTTAATTTATCAAGGGTCTCTTCTGCATTTTCTGATACATTGAAAGCCAATGGAACCGCACAATAATCGCCAATCAAGGTGGCATTTACGATGGTATTGTTCATCATGTCTTCCTTGAAGCTTGCAATGGTGTTTAGTATCACATAAGTGAAACCTATCAGAAGTGAAAACAATGATACAATTTGGATGATGAGTATCATTTTTACTTTAATTGATAAGTTTTTAAAGATGTTCATGTAATGCTATATTTGCTCGTTTTTGAATAAAATTTTGGACTTGAATTTTAAGCTTGTTTAATTAAAACTTACCGTAACTACATAATTTGTTCCTTCATATGTAAATGGAATTGTTGCAGTCATTTGAGTTTTTGTGATTAACTGGAGGTTAAATGTTGTGATACCTAAATCACCTACAATTGGATAAGTGTAAATAATGGGCTGGCCAAAAGTAATTAGATTCTGTAATGAATTTATTGACCAGGTAGTTTGGAAAATAAGATTGTTTGACCCATCGTACAGGAACAAAGATCCATCGGTATTATATTTAAAAGAGTACTTGCGGACTTCTTCAGATTCAAGCGACAAGATGTCGGAAACGTCAAACCCTCCCATTGAAATACTTGGCGCTATGGTTTTCGTTTTAACAACCCATGATTTACTACTGAGAAGTTCTTTATTTGTTGGAGGTATAACCTCCTCTGTGGTATCTTTGCTGCATGAAACCAAGTTAATGGCTAAATAACAAATTGCGATTAAGATAAATTGCTTTTTCATGGTATTAGTTTTTAATGTTTAATCATTCCTTATAATATTAGTAGTTCCAGTTAAATCCGATTAAAAATGTGGTGCCAATATTGTCAGAAAATCCAAATTCTCGGTGTTCGCCAAATAAGTTTTTAAAGGATATAAATATTTTTGATTTTTCAAAAACAGTATAGCTAAGCTTTCCATTGATGATTGCATAAGGATTGATGGTCATGTCTTCATTATAATACACCTCTGTATAATCAGCAATAATATTGCTAAATGGATTTCCGGCAAAGACTTGTTTTGAGTATAAATATCCGCTTACATTTACATTTAACTTTTTGTTTGGTTTGTAATTCATCATGAATCCACCATAAATTGTTGGGGTGACTTTTTCGTTTAAGATGGTCATGTTCACACTTGAATGTTCAATAATTTGAGCTGTATTGGTAACTGGATCATAACTTGTAGTTGGTTCTGTTTTGTTGAATTCGAATGCGTAATCCCCACTTAAAAATGTTTTTTGTATGGTGCCGAATAACTTTAAATCCAATTTGGAACCAGGTTTATAATTCAGCATAAAACTTAAGCCAATCTGAGATGCCCCGAGATCGTAGTTTTCAAAATACATATGTGCAATTCCACTTCCAGAAAAAACAGAATCTAGCTCGTATAGATCGTTTAACTGAATTGTTGTTTGGATTTCCCGAAATTCGTTTGACACCAAAAAGTTATTCATTTTTTGATAGAAGAGTTCAAAATCAATATCAAATTCTTGACTCAGTTTACTTCTCCAACTTACCTCAATGCTATTATTTGTAGGGTATTTCTGGTCTTTTCTTGCATTAATTTGCTGAATAATTGGAACGTAAATTGGGTTCACATTGTTTTCGTGTTTGAAACCGTAATAAAAACTCATTTCGGTATTTACAAATGTATCGAAGAAAGATGGGGATCGATTGGCACGTGATAAAACAAAACGTACTAAATTGCTTTTATTTAGTCGATAAGTTGCGGCCAATTCATAATTAGCAAAATAATTTTTGTTAACATTAAACTTATCAATACGAAGTCCTCCAATCACTCTTAGTTTCGATATCGGGTTCCAGTCGATAAGAAGAGAAGCTGCTACACTATTGAACATTCGAGGTTCATCCTTGAATTGATAATTTAGCTTTGCCAAACTAAAAGGTTCGTCGTAGGTAATGGGGCTGTTGTAATTAGAATTTTTATAGCTAATTCCAGGTCGCAAGCTTAATGATTTATACTGGTATAAATATTCAAGATTTATATCGAAGTTTCGGTATTTAAATGAATTGGCTGAATTTCCCAAAACTTCTCCTTTTGAGATATTCCATTGGCCGTGGAAATTATGAATTGTAAATTTATTGTCGATATGGAAACCTCTTGAATTGTATTGAGAGAGTGGGGTTGCAAAATTTAAGAATCCTACTTTCTGACTTTCCGAATCATGAAAACCTAAGGAGAGGTTGAAATTTGACTTTTCATCAAATTGATGAGCAAAGAATAGATTAACCCCCAGTTTTTCTAAACTTTGATTGACATTATATTTATTATTTAACGCATTGCTGAAATCTTTAAAGGTCCAAGCCTCATGTGTGATTGGATCTTTTTCAATCTCCATCATCATATTTAAATCATCCAAACTTGAATATTCAGAAACCCACCAATCATAATATAGGTTATCAAAACGATTTCTTTCCGTAAAATTTGTAGTAAACGAAAGATTGGTTTTGTCTTTCCAATTATAGGCAATATTTGCGTTTGCAATTTTTGTGTTTTGATTGCCAATCTTGGCTGAAGCGAAAGCACTCAAGCCTTTTTCGTGGCTTTGTGTTGTAATAATATTTATGACACCTGTAGCAGCGTTTGGTCCGTATAATGCAGATGCTGGACCTCTTACGATTTCAATACGTTCAATGTCATTAACATCAATTGATAAGGTTTCCCAGAAAGTTCCACCCGAATAATAGTTATAAGCAATTCTATTGTCGATCATTACTAATATGGTGGTATTGTAAGGAAGAAAAAGAAATGCATTTTTTGTCATGTCGTCGAAACCACGAATTTGCACATCAAAATTTCCTGGTGTAACTTCCCTTACAATTAAACCTTGTGATAATCGCAAGGCTTCCATGATGCTTGTAGCACCGGCCTGGCTAATCTCTTCCTTGGTAATAATGGTAACCGACAAAGGTGTTTCAAATAGATCTTCAGGTTGCTTAGAAGCTGTAACTACAACATCAACATTTAGAATTTCATCCAAAGACATCTCATTATACACATTCTTATTCTGACTTAATAAGTGAACGCTTACCAGTGTCAGTAAAAATGTTAATGTCAGTATTTTGATGCTTATTCTCATTCTTATTTTTCCAAATTAAATTCCATTCAATTTATATGTACTACAATTCCCACTTAACTCCAATAATGAATTGACTCCCTATTTGGTCTGCATAGCCAAATTCACGATGCATGCCCAGAATATTTTTTGCTGTTATAAAACTTAACATCTTTTTATTTATTCGATAATCGATTTTTGCATTAAGTATCAAATTTGATTTAATGTCCATAAATCCATTATTGTATTTCCCAGTATAATCAGACATAATATTATTAAAGTCATAGTGCACAAATCGCTGGTTTGTATAAAAATATGCATCCGTGCCAAAGCTCCATTTTTTGTTTGTGTTATAATTAATAAAGAAACCACCATAGAAAGCCGGGGTGAGTTTGTCGGTCCATGGCGTTGGATTTGCAAAAGTTTGCGCATTAACTAAGCGCTGATTTGTTTCAGGAAGTTCAGTTAAATTTAGATTCAAAAGTTTATAATCAATTTCAGTTTCACCCAATAATGTAGTTTGTTGCAAAGTGCCAAATACCTTTGCAATAATGTTCTTTGAAGAATAGTTAAGCATAAAACTAATACCCATTTGCCTGGCCTTTATATCAAAATTTTCATAAACGATATCTGCAGAGCCGTAAATACTGCTAATGTTTTCAATTTCACCGTTCTCATTAAGTTCTTGAGTCATCGTGCCATCTCTATATGCATCGGATACAACAAGGTTTTTTGTTAG
The DNA here is from genome assembly GCA_963675215.1 of Bacteroidales bacterium. GTDB lineage: Bacteria > Bacteroidota > Bacteroidia > Bacteroidales. The sequence continues at coordinate 223,692 of OY775914.1, read as the reverse complement.
AGAAAAGAAAACTTCAGAGTCAAAACTTAAGAATTGATTTATTTTAACCCTCCACGAAACTTCATTGCTTAAAATGGTTGGGAATTTAAGGTCTGTTCCACCCTGGAGTCTTAATTCGATTGGCACATCAATAGCTGTTTCATTCTCTATTGGAAGAAAATTAACAATAGCTTTAAAGGCGCCATTTAAGTAGGTGTCAAAAATAAAAGGTGACCTGGTGGCACTTGAGAAAGTATAACGCAGTAAGTTCTTTTTGTTTAATCGATAGGTGGATGCAAACTCATAATTAATTGAATAGTTTTTATTAATGCTAAATTTATCAATTCTGGCTGCACCGATTAACCTTATTTTAGAGTTAGGTTTCCATTCTGATAGAAAAGAAAGGGCATAAGAAGAAATGATTCTTGGTTCATTTTTAAATTGATAATTGAGGGTGGATAAACTAAAAGGTTCATCATAAGTCATTGGACTATCGTAGGATGCGAGGTGATAATTTAGACCTGGTCTGATACTTAATGTTTTAAATTGCTTGTAGTATTCCACATTAACATCCGCAGTAGTAAATTTGTATGAATTGAAACTGTAGTTGTTTAAATCTTCACCCGTATGAAAGTTAAATTGCCCGTTTAAATTTTTATATTTTAGTCGGGTATTCATGTAGTAACTTTTTGAATTGGTTTGTGATAGTGATGTGGCAAAATTTACAAAACCGGTTTTGATGCTTTGTGATTTTTGAGCACCAACTGCAACATCCAAGCTGGCCAATTCAGAAAAGTAATGTGAGAAAAATACATTTCCGCCCAACTTTCTCAAACTAATATTTGGATGATAGCTTGCACCTAGAGCTTCCTTGTAATCCTGGTAATTCCAGATTTCATTAGTTGTTTCATCTTTTACGGTATAAAGATTTACCGTTAAATCTTCGATTGAAGAATAACTTACTTTAGCGTAATCAAAATACTCTGCTTTAAATCGTTGTCGTTCATCAAAGTTACCAGTAAATGAAAGCTTTGTTTTGTCACCCCAATTATACCCAATGTTAATATTTGCTTTTTGTAATTGCTCATTGCCCAAACTTCCTTTGGCATTTATATTCATCCCTTGTTTATTGGCATGTGAAGTAATAATATTTATAACTCCGGTAACAGCATTGGGTCCATACAAAGCCGAGGCAGGACCCCTGACTATTTCAATTCGTTCTACATCATTGAGATCAATGGGAAGGGTTTCCCAGAAAGTTCCGCCAGAAAAATAGCTGTATACAATGCGGTAATCAATCATAACCAAAATGGTTGTGTTAAATGGTAGTGATACATAGGCATTTTTCGTAATATCATCCAGCCCTCGAATATGAACATCGTAATTGCCCGGGGTAATTTCCCTTACTATTAATCCCTGAGAAAGCCTAAGTGCTTCGGGAATACTCATTACACCTGATTTTTCAATTTCTTCTTTCTTAATAATAGAGACGGACAATGGGGCCTCAAAAAGATCTTCTGGCTGTTTAGAAGCTGTAACAACAATGTCGATATCTAATAACTCTTCTAGAGTCATCTCACTATAAATCTTGTTTTGTTGCCCTGATACATCAAGGTACATGGCTGTTGCCAGCCAAATCAAAACAAATATTTTTAGTGTATATCTCATTTTTTAATCCTAGTTGAAAATTTTTGCAATTCTTAAAATATCAGACGAAAGGGACTGTCCCTCTTTTTCCAATGAGGTTAAATTGACGAATATTTTTGGTTTGTTATTTTGAATTCCAATTCCTAAAGAAATTCGACCCTCCTCAACATATTGAGAAATCCCGGTAACAGAAAGCACTTTGTGTGTTTTACAAATGATTGATAGGTCATCAAGTCCTGGCATAAAATAAACAAGATCATAGCCTGAGATGTTTTCTTCCAGTTCAAATGAGAGAATCGCCTTAACCTCTATAGCCACTCCTAATTCCTTAATAAATGCATCTTTAGTATTCTGTGAATTATTGTCATAAACAATAAGCATTTTAATGGTCGTTTTATCTGAAAGTTTTGGGTTGAATTTTAACACTTTTGGAAGAAGTGCCGCCTGAATGTTCTCAGGAACCGGCATATTTTGAGTGTAACCATGCAGAACAAAAATAGCAAGTATGAAAAGGAGAAAGAACCCCCTAATCAATAAGCGATGTTGCTGTTTATTGGTTGACTTCAAGTTAAAAAATTATATTATGTCCAGTTCTTCGTGCAATTATGAAACAAATATAATTAGTAAGACATGTAAAGTATATAGGCAAAATGCCTAAATGTCAGGAATTGAGTATTATAGTTAATGGTGTCAAACTATTATCCTAGGAAAACTCATTAAGAAGGGATAAAGACATTATAGCAATGTGATATAACTCGAATTTATTATTCGAAGTAGTTGTCAATTTCATTGTGAAATAATTAACAATATTTTAACAGAATCTTGATATTGCGAAAATTTTTATTGTAACTTTGCAGCCATTTTTAATGGAAACTACATATTATTAAAGAATTGTGAGCTAAAACTATGAATTCAAAAGATATTAATTCCAAGAAATTATTTCAGGAATTTCCTGAGGTTTCTACTCCTGAGTGGGAAGAGATTATAAAGAAAGATTTGAAGGGCGCAGATTACGAAAGAAAACTAATCTGGAAAACCAAAGAAGGAATTAAGGTTAAGCCTTACTATCGTGCCGAAGATCTGAAAGATTTGGGTCACATGGATGTGATGCCGGGACAATTCCCTTTTGTGCGTGGAAACAAAACGGACAATAGCTGGTTAATTCGTCAGGATATTATTGTTGAGGATATTGAAACTGCCAACGAAAAGGCATTAACTGTTTTAAGTAAAGGAGCTGATTCTCTCGGATTTATTCTAACTAAAAATTTATCAGTTAAAGAATTTCGTGCATTATTAATCGGAATTATACCGGAAGCAATCGAAATCAACCTTGTTTGTGGAGCTCAATTCGAGGAAGTTTTGAAAAATTTCATCGCTGCACTTAAAGATAAAAAGGCAGATCTAAGTCAGGTGAAAGGTTCAATTACCTGTAATCCTTTAACCGAAATGCTTTTAACCGGGCTCTTTCCGAATTTAAGTGAAGCCAGACAACTCATTGAGTTAACAAAAGAACTTCCAAATTTCAGAACGCTCTTGGTTCATGGAAGTATTTTTCATAATTCGGGCTCATCAGCTGTTGAAGAATTAGCTTTCTCATTGGCAACTGCAGCAGAATATTTGAACCAACTAACCGATAAAGGAATTTCAATCGATGAGCTTGCTCCAAAGATGAGATTTGATTTTGCCGTTGGCAGCAATTATTTTATGGAAATTGCAAAGATCCGTGCGGCCAGAATTTTGTGGGCAAAAATGGTGGAAGCTTACAAACCCAAAAATATTGAAGTGGCGAAAATGTTGGTTCATACCACTACCTCGAATTGGAATAAAACAGTGTATGATCCGCATGTGAACATGCTTCGTACAACAACAGAGGCAATGTCGTCAGTCATCGGTGGAACAGATTCTCTAACCGTAAACGCATTCAACGAAGCATTTGATATACCCTCTGAATTTGGTGAGCGCATTGCTCGCAACCAACAATTATTGTTAAAAGAAGAATCTTATTTAGATAAGGTTGCGGATCCTGCAGCCGGCTCTTACTATATCGAAAGTTTAACTGCATCTATCGCCGAAGAGGCGTGGAGGTTATTCCTCGAAACCGAAGAGAAAGGCGGTTTCATCGGAGCGATGAAAGCCGGATTTATTCAGGACACGATTTATGCAACTGCGCAGCAACGGGATCAGGATATTGCAAATCGGAAAGAAATATTTTTAGGAACCAATCAATTCCCGAATTTTAATGAGAAAATAGGAGTTGGTATAGATGAGGATGTTTTTGAAGCTACAGATTTTAGTTCTAAAAAAACCAAAATAAAAACTTTAAAACCTTATCGTGGAGCACAGGCTTTTGAAGCATTACGTTATAAAACTGATCAGTTTGCAAGGAACAACAAACGACCCTTGGCATTTATGCTAACATTTGGTAATGTGGCCATGCGAAAAGCAAGGGCAACTTTCGCCAGTAACTTTTTTGCTTGTGCCGGTTTTGAAGTTCAGGATACCAATGGTTTTAAATCTGCCAAAGAAGGCGTAAAAGCGGCTAAAGCAGCCAAGGCTGAAATGATCGTTGTTTGTAGTTCAGATGAAGAATATGCTGAATTGGTTCCAACAGTAAAAGCACTTGCCAAAAATGCAATTGTAGTTGTAGCAGGTTTTCCAAAAGAGATTCTGGAAGATTTAAAGGCAATAGGCATTGAGCACTTCATTCATGTAAAATCGAATGTGTTGGAGACCTTGAAGCAGTTTCAAACTGAGCTGGGGATAAAATAAATTATAGATTCTAGACACAAGTAGCAAGATACAAGACGTTAGATATTAGACAATAGACAATAGAGATGCACAACTTTAAAGAATTAAGAATCTGGCAAAGATCAAGACAAATGGTAAAAGAAGTTTACCAATTGACAGCCTCTTTTCCTAAAAGTGAGCAGTATGGATTGATTTCTCAAATTAATCGATCTGCAATTTCTGTCATTTCTAATATTGCTGAAGGTGCAGGGCGTTCAAGTAACATCGACTTTAATAGATTTTTAGACATTGCTGTTGGTTCAGCATTTGAGTTAGAATCTCAGTTAATTGTTTCAGTCGATCTCGGATTTTTAAATGAAGAAAGTATTAAAGATATTATAATTGAACTAAATGAAATAGAGAAAATGATTCGAGGCTTTCAGAAAAATCTAAAGTCTAACGTCTAGTATCTAAATTCTAAAATAAAATGAAACCAAATTTCAAAGAAATAAACATAAGCAGTCAGGAAAAACAGTCATTGACTATTAGCGAATGGGAAAAAGAAAACCATATTAACTGCGATTGGAAAACCCCTGAAAAAATAGATGTAAAATCAGTCTATTCAAAAGATGATTTGGCAGGCATGGAGCATTTAAACTATGCGGCTGGTAAAGCTCCTTTTTTACGTGGACCTTATTCTACCATGTACGTGATGCGACCATGGACCGTTCGTCAGTATGCAGGATTTTCAACAGCTGAAGAATCAAATGCTTTTTACCGCAGGAATTTAGCTGCTGGTCAAAAAGGTTTATCGGTTGCTTTCGATTTAGCCACCCATCGTGGTTACGATTCTGATCATGAAAGGGTAGAAGGCGATGTTGGAAAAGCGGGTGTAGCCATTGATTCTATTTTGGATATGGAGATCCTTTTCGATCAAATCCCATTGGATAAAATGTCGGTTTCGATGACCATGAATGGAGCAGTTTTGCCTGTCTTGGCTTTTTATATCGTTTCTGGCTTGGAACAAGGAGTGCCTTTAAATGAGTTAAGTGGAACCATCCAAAATGACATTTTGAAGGAATTTATGGTTAGAAATACTTATATCTATCCACCTTTACCTTCGATGAAAATTATAGCAGATATTTTTGAGTACACTTCTCAAAATATGCCAAAATTTAATTCCATTTCTATTTCTGGTTATCACATGCAAGAAGCAGGTGCAACTGCCGATATTGAATTGGCTTACACCCTTGCGGATGGATTAGAATATCTAAGAGCAGGGGTGAATGCGGGAATGGACATCGATACATTCGCTCCTCGTTTATCATTTTTCTGGGCCATTGGCATGAACCATTTTATGGAAGTTGCCAAAATGAGAGCAGCACGAATGCTTTGGGCTAAATTGGTAAAACAATTCAATCCTAAAAATCCAAAGTCGATGGCTTTGCGTACGCATAGTCAAACGTCGGGTTGGAGTTTAACAGAACAGGATCCTTACAATAATGTTGGAAGAACTTGTGTAGAAGCCATGGCTGCAGCAGTGGGTCATACCCAATCATTGCACACCAATGCTTTGGATGAGGCCATCGCCCTGCCGACTGATGCTTCTGCGCGTATTGCCAGAAATACCCAAATCTATCTTCAGGAAGAGACAAATATTTGTAAGACCGTTGACCCATGGGCAGGCTCTTACTACGTTGAAAAATTAACCCAAGAAATTGCAGGAAAAGCCTGGGATTTGATTCAGGAAGTTGAAGAACTAGGGGGAATGGCAAAAGCCATTGAAACTGGATTACCAAAAATGAGAATTGAAGAAGCGGCAGCACGTAAGCAAGCTCGAATCGATTCTAAAAAAGATACCATCGTTGGCGTAAATAAATATCGATTAGAGAAAGAAGATCCGATTGAAACTTTAGAGGTAGATAATTCAGCAGTTCGTTTATCGCAAATTGAACGTTTAAAGAAATTGCGTGCAGAGCGAAATACTGAGGAGGTCGAACAGGCCTTGGAAGCAATTACAAAATCTTGTGAAACAGGAGAAGGAAATTTATTAGCTTTGGCAGTTGATGCAGCACAGAAAAGAGCTTCTTTGGGAGAAATTTCTGATGCATGCGAAAAAATATTTGGGAGGTATAAAGCCGTGATAAGATCAATTTCAGGAGTATATTCATCAGAATCAGGTAGCGATGAGCAATTCAAAAAAGCCTGTGAAATGGCTGATCAATTTGCCGAACTAGAAGGTCGTCGACCAAGAATTATGATTGCCAAGATGGGCCAGGATGGTCACGACCGAGGCGAAAAAGTAGTAGCTACAGGTTACGCCGATATGGGCTTTGATGTGGATATTGGACCATTATTCCAAACTCCTGCCGAATCAGCCAAACAAGCGGTTGAAAATGATGTGCATATTTTAGGCGTTTCAAGTTTAGCTGCAGGTCATAAAACCTTGGTTCCTCAAGTGATCGCCGAATTAAAGAAACTTGGCAGAGAAGACATCATGGTGATAGTAGGAGGAGTAATTCCTGCACAAGATTATGATTATTTGTACAAAGCAGGTGCCGTTGCCATTTTCGGACCCGGTACTGTAGTTTCTGAATCAGGCATTAAAATGCTGGAGATTTTAATTGATTCTAGGAAATAAAAAGTTGAAGGACATTGAGCGACCTGTGGTGAGAGAAGTCGAACCAAGTCGAAATTTGCTTCAACTTCTTACAGCAAGAAAATATAATAAATCATTTTATTATCGAAGATAAGCAGCTCTCAAGAAATTGGGAGCTGTTTTTGGTTTAGATTCAATTATCATGACACAAGAATCAAGACGTAAAAATACAGAAAAGCGCTAATCACTAAAAACCAACAACCAATAACGAATAGTCAAATTGTGTAACTTAGCAAGAATGGAAAATCCCATCCTTATTTTCCAGCCTATATTTGAATGAAAATCAAATTAATTGATGAAAGGAAAAGAAGAAACCATTAAAGACTACCAAGAGCGCATCAACAAAGTGTTGGTTTATATCAGCGAGCATTTGGATGAAAAACTTGAACTTGAAAAATTGGCACTGATGTCGAATTTTTCAGTTTATCATTTCCATCGAATTGTGAGGGCTTATCTGAATGAACCACTGGGCACTTTTGTTACTCGCTTGCGTTTAGATCAGGCTGCTAAATTGTTGGAGTTTACCAAAGATCCCATTAGTGAAATAGCCTATCAGGTCGGATTTGAAGTGCCTTCTTCTTTAAACAAAGCTTTTCGTAAACGTTTCGGAACCACGCCGGCAGCATTTCGCGAAACCAAAAAAGCCTTGATTCCTTTCGAACTAATTCATTCAAACAATCAAGTTATGGAATTAAATTTAAAACCTCAAATTAAAGAAATTAAGGACAAAAAAGTTGTTTATGTGCAGTCCATTGGTAAATACGCTGAGTCGGCAGGTCAAGCCTGGTCAGATCTGTGTGATTTCATGAAGGAAGAAAAATTATTTGGATTCGGGCTCGAAACGATTGGCATCGGGCATGATGACCCAAGTGTTACGGAAAGCGAAAAACTCCGATACGATGCATGTATGACTGTTAAAAAGGAAGTTATGCCTAAAGGCAATGTCGGAGTTAAAATAATTGAAGGCGGAAAGTATGCTATTTTCAAGTACAAAGGGCCTTATACCAATCTAGAACAGGTTTACAATTATATATTTAAGAACTGGCTACCGGGATCAAGCTATAAGCTTGAAGATAAACCATGTTTTGAAAAGTACATGAACAACCCGGAGAAAACCAAACCTGAGAATTATAAAACACATATTTACGTCCCTTTAAAATAAGATAATTGACCCAATAAATTATCGTAGGGATTGAACTTTTTGAGGATTTTGCACTAAACCAAAAAACTTGGATGTTTAATCCCTTATGCCAGGAGTTGTGTTTTTAATTGATGGCGAAGACTTCTAATTGTTTAAGCTATTCCTTAATAAACGTTTAGCTTTTAAAACTTTTTACAATCGATATTTACTAAAGACTTTTTGGAGTTAATTCCATTAAATGATGAACTTGAGACACCTGTAATATTTATTGAGCTAATTTCAGCATCTGAATTAATACATAACGAAGTGCCAATAAATCTTAAATCACTCGGGATATCTCCTGAAAATGTAATTTCCAGTTTTTTACCATTTAAAACCTTATTAATAATGAGATGTTTTCTTAATATTGAATAATCAAGAACTTCTTCTTCCGAGGTCATCCAAATATTATCAAGCCCGTATTTCCCATAGGTATTTGCAATATACTCCATGATATTCCTGAACTTTTCAAATCCGTACCCATGGTCAATATCTGTTAATGAATGTGTAAAGACAGATCCCCAATTATGTATTCCATCAATGCTCTGTGCTGCCATTTCATCTACAAGTTGGATAAGATTTATATTTTCCAATAAGGACCTTCCCATTGTGATTTCACTTTTACTCCAGTTACCGGCAATATTAAAATACGGGTTAGCAAATAAGTAACTTTCGGCGAAAGCAATTCTGTAATGTTGCCGAAATGCATGTGCAGAAAAGGATTCCACACCGTTCGGATTAACAAATATTCGCATATTAATCCCACCTTCAATTGCATCTTCCGTCATTAATTTCACATAGCTGTGATTTTTACTAATTGAAAAAGCTTCATCAATTTCAGCAATTGCCGTAAATCCATGATTATAAACACCCCAACCGTTCTTATATAATTCAATTAGCTCAGGCCAACTTATATAGTAATTATTTAAAAAAGTAGGATTATGAATATCGTTAATTTGATCATTGGCCATTGAGTAAATGGAAGAACTCATTTTAAATTTAATGTCATTGCCACAACCATCTGTATAACTTAAACCGCCAAAATGTTCACCTCTAATCTCGCCGCCATCTAGTAGTTTAAATGCGTGTGTAAAAATGTCATTTGCGCCATCATCTAAATGAAACCCCAGGCAAAAATCCTTATTATATTTTAACGGCGGAATGGTTAAATTGCAATTTGATGGTGCAGTAACAAATTTCACTGTAATTTTACATTCAGACAACTGTGGGTTTATGGCTGATATGTCTTTTTCTTCTACATCAACAAGATCTTCAAAACTTTTAGCACAGCTGGATAAAATAGATAATAATACAATAAATATTATTGACGAACGGGAAATGAAATTGGTCATGGGTAATTAGGTTGGTTATGGGTGGTGCATTGGTCATGGGTTATATTCTTTTTACTCTATCCTATATAACAAATTAGGAATGTGAGTTTTAAAATATTGACTAAATTAAATAAATATGCTTCAGATGAACCTAGCTATTCTTTTAGTAATGAACAATGAATTGTTATTAATTCAGAGATGCATGGCGAATTGGTCGAGTTTTGAAAATAAAAAAAATTTCAACAAATTTCCATACCTTTAAATCCTCAACTTAATTATCGCCAGTCATGAAAAAGCTACTTTTATTTTTATTCACATTTTTATTGTTGCAATCACAAGCACAAATTCTTTCGGAAAGAGAAAGATCTGAAGTAAGGGATGAAATTATAAATGATCGATTAATTAATCTTTTGCCGCAATTAATGGATCGAGCTGATATCGACATGTGGATTGTCATGTCGCGAGAATACAATGAAGATCCGGTGATCAGAAGTATGTTGCCTGCTAAGTGGTTTGCTGCGCGACGAAGAACCATTTTAGTTTTTTATCGGGATAAAGAAAATGACTTGACTGAACGATTGGCTGTTTCAACTTATGATGTTGGAAAACACATCAAAACTGCCTGGGATAAAGATAGATTTCCTGACCAGTGGGATGCACTGAAAGGAATTATAGTCCAACGAAATCCAAATAAAATTGGATTAAATTTTTCCGAATATTTTGGCATTGCAGATGGTTTGGTTAAAACAGATTATGATGAATTCATGAAAATGCTACCCGATTCATTCCACAAGAAAGTACTTTCGGCAGAAAATTTGGCAATCGGCTGGATTGAAACCCGAACTGAACTGGAAATGAAATATTTTGCAGTGTTGGTTAAAATTACACATGATGTTATTGGTGAAGCATTTTCAAATGCTGTCATCACTCCGGGTAAAACAACGACTGAAGATGTTAAATGGTGGATTCGGGATAAAATCACTTCGCTTGGATTAGAAACATGGTTTCACCCAACCATTGATTTACAGCGTTCAAATGCAAAAATCGAAAGCTTTCTGGATGTATTTTCCAAAGATAATTTAGGAGAAGTGATCATGCCTGGTGATTTGTTGCATTGTGACGTTGGAATAAAATATCTGGGTTTGAATTCAGACATTCAGGAGCATGCTTATGTACTTAAAGAAGGAGAAGATGGGGTGCCTGATTATTTGAAAAATGCCATGGCCAAAGGAAATCGACTACAAGATATTTTTACTGCAAATTTTGTAACTGGCAAGAAGGGGAATGAAATATTGCTTAAGTCGCTGGTTGATGCAAAAGCTGAAGGAATAAACCCTTCTATTTATTCACATCCGCTGGGTTTGTATGGTCATTCAGCCGGAACGGTTTTTGGAATGTGGGACCAACAAGATGGAGTGCCAGGTACGGGCGAATATCCTCTTTACGAAAACACAGCCTACGCCATTGAGTTGAATGTGAAGGTTTTTATTCCGGAATGGGATCGTGAAATCCGCATCATGCTTGAAGAAGATGGTTTTTGGGGGACAAAAGGATTCAGGTATGTCAATGAACGGCAAACAGAAATTTTTAAGATCTATCCGCAATAAATTCTGATTTTTAGCTTTTTAACCTTTTTTTAACACCTGTAATTAGGAGCGGTATGCATTAATATGTTATTTTTACCCATTCTAAATAACATAGTGTTTTAAAGCCTAAATCGTAAATAAAAAATAAAAAAGAAGAAAATGAAAAATTCAAAATATATATTGATATTAATAACTGTATTGGGTTCTGTGACCTTGATGGCACAAACTCAGAATATTAGTAGTGATGATGCTGTTTTAAAATGGGCTGCCAGCAAAGTAGGTGGTTCCCATAATGGTACCATTGCTTTGAAAGAAGGGCATTTAAAATGGGATCACGATAAAATTACAACAGGTAAATTTGTGGTTGATATGAAAAGTATTACGAATACTGATATTGAGAATGCTGACTATAACAAGAAGTTAGTGGATCATTTAGTCTCTGATGATTTTTTTGGTGCAGATGAATACCCTGAAGCTGTTTTGGAAATAACTGAAAGTACGCCATTTGAAGATGGAAAATCGAAAGTAAAGGCAGATTTGACCATTCGAGGCATAACTCATCCGATTGAATTTGAGGCAGTAAAAGAAAATGATCGTTTACATGCAATGCTTACCATCGACAGGAGTAAGTATGATGTGAAATTCAGATCCAAGTCATTCTTCAAAAACCTGGGTGATAAACTGATTTACGATGATTTTACCCTTGAAATCATTGTTACAAAATAATTCTTTAATAAAAATAGTTTCGTAGATAGCATACGCCTGAAAATTTAGGCACAGACTATTTAACTTGAGTCCGGAAGTTAATTCCGGACTTTTTTATTGACATTAACATCATCTTAGCTTGACATATCTCAATGTTGAATTTTCCACCACTTATGTATATTTGTGTTAGAAAATAAAGTCATGTTTACAAAACAAATAGCCCGTCGAAACATAACCCTAATTACTGCTTTCGCAGTATTTTGGGTGTTTTTAAGTGGCTTGCTTAATTTTCATGCCAACCGAATTTTAGGAACTGAATTAATTGATCATGCTTATCCGGCTGTTAAGCCAAAAACCAAAGAAAGCACAATTCAGTTTTCAGATCTTAATAAAAGAACAAATCTTCAAGATTTTTTTACCCTAACAAACAATTTCGATTTATCCGAATTATTGCTTCCAGCAGCGCTTGTTAAGAAGCAAGAAATTGCGATTTCTGCTTTTGTTGAACTTAGGGACTATCAATTTGGCTTACGAGCCCCCCCATCTTTGTAAACTTCAATATTTTATCTTTAGATTCATCAAAATGATGAGTGTGCTATATAGAACCATTAAATAGCAGATATATATTATAAGATTTACAAAATCCAAAATGATCATCAGTAAAATAAAATAAGGAATAAATTAGGCACGGCTTTTATGTCGTAGTTTAAGCCGTCCTGATTTCATCTAATTAAACTGAAGTATTGAATATCATACTACATAATTCAAAAAAGGAAAGGATGAAAAATCTTTTAGTTTTAGGTTAGTACTATTTTTACTGGCGTTTGTTTGTAAAGGGATGTAAGCAGAAATGTTTACATCCTTTTTTTATAAATCAAGGTTATCCTGGATTAACAGGGTCTTTGAATTAAGTTCCAGAGCCACGAGTTTTCCAAATTCGGTTCTTCGCTTTTTATAAACCCCATTGTCCAAATCAATTGAAAGAGTTTCTTTATTTTGAACAGATTGTTGAATGGCATCGATTGATACAGGAACATGACCATGAATTAAGACCTTGTGATCAATTTTAAGTGGATCTATTTCAAAACTGCGTGTCCAAACCATGTCATATTTATCCTCGAAAGGATCATCATGATTGAAATTTAGTCCGGCATGAACAAGGATGTGCTGAGGAAGGACAATATAGTATTCCAATTTCTTAATCCATTTTACATATTTTTGCGGAATATCGCCAAGTTTTTTAACGCCAAAACTTTTCATGCACTTTTTGCCTCCATGAGCATACCATCTCTTTTTGTATTTATTTTTTTTACTAAGAAATAATTTCTTTTTTTTAGGTGAATTGTGCTTCAGGGCTTTTAAAAAATAGGATTCATGGTTTCCCTTTAAAAATCTGGTTTTGTAGCCTTGTTTTTTCAATGAAATTAAGTAATCAATAACTCCTTTTGAATCAGGACCCCGATCAATATAATCACCCAAAAAGTAAAGTTCGTCGGTTTTTTCTGGCTGAATTTGAAACGCAATCAATTGTTTTAGTGTTTTTACACAACCATGAATATCTGGAATTACCCACTGTTTTATCATGCGGAAGTTAAGCTTAAGTTAAATATTAAAATTAAATGTAATTATTCTACCTTTGAAAACAAATTAAAAGAATAAAATCGATACCAAAAATGAAAGATAAGAAGCGCGTAATTTTGATAATTTTAGACGGTTGGGGATTGGGGAAGCATGATAAAGCAAATGCTATTTATAATGCTGATATTCCGTTTTTTAATTCACTAATGAGGGATCAGCCAAATTCAAAATTGCTTGCCAGTGGCGAAAGTGTTGGATTGCCAGATGGACAAATGGGGAATTCTGAAGTGGGGCACTTAAATATTGGTGCCGGACGAAAAATATATCATGATTTGGTTAGAATTAATAAAGAAATTGAATCGGGAGATATAAAAAATAATAAGGCTTTAAACGAAGCTTTTTCTTATGCCCGGGAAAAAAATAAAAAATTACATTTTGTAGGTCTTGTTTCTGATGGGGGAGTCCACTCTCTGGATAAACACTTGTACAAACTTTGTGAATTGGCCACAGAAGCCGGATTGAACGATATTTTTGTACATGCTATTACGGATGGTCGTGATACAGATCCGCAGAGTGGTCTTGGCTTCATCAAGTCACTCATTGAAAACACAAAAAAAACGAATGCAAAAATGGCCAGCTTGGTGGGTCGGTATTATGCAATGGATCGTGATAAACGATGGGAAAGGATCAAAAAAGCCTACGACTTGATGGTTCACGGGGTCGGAGAAAAATCTGAGAATATTCTAAAATCCATGCAAAAATCATACGATGAACTTTTAACTGATGAGTTCATTAATCCCATTGTAATGGTGGATGAGCATCAAAATCCAATCGGTCAAATTGAAGAGGGTGATATTGTTATCTGTTTTAATTTCAGAACTGATCGCCTGCGACAATTAACCATGGCCCTAACTCAGGAAAGTTTTCCGGAGCAATCAATGAAGGTCATGGATTTGGAATACTATACCATGTCTAATTATGATAAAAGCTTTAAAGGAATTAAGGTAATTTATGATAAGCAAGATGTGAATCGAACACTTGGAGAAGTGTTGGCAGAAAATGGGAAAACACAATTAAGAATTGCAGAAACTGAAAAGTACGCACATGTCACGTATTTCTTTTCTGGTGGTAGAGAAGAATTGTTTGAAAATGAAGAGCGAATTATGGTATCATCACCGAAGGTTGCCACCTACGATTTACAACCTGAAATGAGCGCACCCGAAGTAGCCGAAAAAATTGTTGTTGAATTAAATAAAAAGAAATTTGATTTCGTGTGTTTAAATTATGCCAATGGAGACATGGTTGGCCATACCGGAATTTATGAAGCGATATTAAAGGCAGCAGCAACAGTTGATAGATGTTTGCAAAAAACTGTGGAGGCTGCGTTAGCGAATAATTATCATATAATTGTTACAGCCGATCACGGGAATGCCGATCATGCCTTAAACGATGACGGAACTCCAAATACAGCGCATTCATTAAATCCTGTTCCATGCATTTTAATTGGAAGTCCGGATGCAAAATTAAAGAATGGCATTTTAGCTGATTTAGCACCTACCATTTTAAACATTCTTGGTCTTAATCAGCCTGGAGAAATGACGGGCTCAAGTTTGGTATAATTTCAGCGTAAGGAAGGCCTCCCGATACACAAGATTGACTTTAGGTGTATTTGTCATATCAATTAGGGATAAATATTGTTAACTCCGAAAATATAACCGAGATTATATTTGTTGATTTGGTCAATAAAAAATTCAACGTAGCTTAACATTTCAGCCTAATCCTAATAGATTTTTTTACATCTTTGTAGAACTTATATTTAAAACTTGAATATCATTCAAAAAACATATCAGATCATCCAGTTGTTGGCAATGGTTTTTGTCATCACTCAATGTGCTAATCCTGTTACACCTCAAGGGGGCCCGAAGGATGAGATACCACCCACAATCTTGGATATGGATCCGCCAAATTATTCCTCAGCATTTGATCAGGAAAAGTTGATTATTCATTTTGATGAGTACGTGAGATTACAAGGATTGACCAATCAATTAATGATTTCGCCACCATTGAGGAAGGAGCCTCGTATCAGAACCAAAGGAAAATCTGTCGTAATTGAAATTGATGAACAATTAAGGGATAGCACAACTTATACGTTCTTTTTTGGAGATGCAATTGTAGATATTACCGAAGCAAATGCTTTGAAAAACTTCGAATATGTTTTTTCAACCGGAACACTTATTGATTCGATGGCTGTTAAAGGAACGGTTTTAAATGCTTTTGACGCGACACCTAAAAATGGAGTTGCAGTAATGCTATATGCGCTTGGAATTGATAGTATTCCTATCGACTCACTGCCCATGTTGGTCCGTCCAAATTATGTTTCACGAACGAATGAAAAAGGGGAGTTTGAACTAAATAATTTAAGAAATATTCCATATAAACTAATCGCTTTGCTAGATATGAACAGCAATTATTTATATGATTTGCCGAATGAACAAATCGCATTTTCCGATACGATTATAATGCCTGCTTTTTTAGGGCGTAAAGTTTACATACCACCTGCCGATACCATGCGTATTGATACGACTAAAAACATTAAACGGAAAAAGAAAAATCGGAAAGTTGAAGAACCGGTTATAGCAATTGCAAGAGACAGCACAACCCCGATTAAAAATTCAAAGGCTATTGTAAGTGAAAAATCTAAAATCAACACTGCTTACCAGCCACATGAATTAATCATGTTTATGGAGGTTGATTCTACACAGCAAATTTTAGAATCTACCGTAACCAAAGGATCTTTAATTACCCTTAAATTGAAATATCCTTGCACTGAATTTAAGCTTAATCCAATAAATTTTTACCCAAGTGCAGAATGGAATCAATTAGAAGTTAATAAAACAAACGACCTAATTTTGTGCTGGGTTTATTCGAACATGCCTGATTCATTAACAATTGAATTTGTCGCTGATTCCAAAATTATAGATACACTTGATTTTGTGCTAAATAAAGTAAATCCCAATGCTTTGGTTGACACATCGAAGGTTGTAAAAATTACTACACTTACTAATGTCACAAATGGCAAAATAGAGGCAAATGAAAAATTAGTTATCGAAAATGAATACCCATTAATTAATTATGATTTTTCAGGAATAAGCTTGGAAGGCGATACTTTGGATCTCCCACTTTTAATTAAGTTTAAAGATTCTGTGAATAGGACTTTTTATCTTGATCGGGAATTAAATGAAAAAACAAAGTATAAATTTATCATTCCAGATTCGTCAATGCTTGACATAAAAGGAAGGGTCAACGATAGTCTGATTTATCAGTTTGAAACAAAGGCAAATGATGAATATGCAACCATTGTTGTTAATGCAAGCGTTGTTGATTCAACTCAACAATGGATTATTCAATTGATTGGTGCGGATAAAAAAGTTGTGAGACAACAGATTATTAATGGGAGTGAGAGTGTAACTTTCGATTATTTAAAACCATTGAAATATAAACTAAAAGCCATTCTCGACAAAAACAGAAATGGCATTTGGGATACCGGGAATTATTTAATGCATCGCCAAGCCGAAAAGATTCTTATGTTCAACGCAGAAATTGAAGCTAGAAAGAATTGGATAACCGATCAAAGCTGGGAATTAAAGTAACGCTTATTCTTCGTTACATCTATTGATACATTCAATTATTTCGGTTAAGCTAATATTTTTCAAAGAGTAAAAAATCTTTTTTCCATCTCTTTTTGAGATCAATACACCTTTATTTTTAAGAATATTTAAATGATGCGAAGCTGAAGCTTGCTCTATTCCGAGTTTCTTATATATTTCGGTAACGCTTAATTTGGGGCTTTCGTTTAGTAAATCTATAATTGCAATTCTCATTGGGTGGGCAATTGCACGTAATTTACTGGCAGCCATTTCTAGTTTGTTGATATCGATCACTAAGTTTCCCATAGGTTTAAAGTTTTGGCAAAATTATGAAATAATATACATCAAATCCAAGTAAATATGTATATATATCATAAAATAAATTAAAAAAAGTCTTGACGAACTAGCAAAAAAGTGAGGTGAATTCGAATTTGTTGCCGTCGAAAAGACCTTTATCGCTCAATTTTAGTTCAGGAATAACCAGTAAAGCCATGAAAGATAGGGTCATGAAAGGAGCTTTAAATGATGAACCTAATTGTTTTGCACTAAGTTCAAGTAATTCATAATCTTCAGCAACCTTAAATCCATCATTGTTCGACATAATACCTGCAACAGGAAGAGGCAAGATCATTTCCGTTTTGTGATTAACTAAACATATTCCCCCTTTATTTTTAATGAGCAAATTAATAGCTCGAACTATTTCCTTGTCATTTACGCCCACCGCAATGATGTTATGGCTGTCATGAGCAACCGTTGAAGCAATGGCTCCACTTTTAAATCCAAAGTTTTTGATAAATCCAACAGCGGGTTTGCTTTCGGTATATCTGTTCAGAACGACCATTTTTAAAACATCCCTACTTGTGTCACTTACAACTTTATTCTCAGAAATGAGTGGAGGCAATAGAAGCTTTTTTGTGATGAGTTGCCCTTCAATTGCTTCAATAACTTTAATATTGCCTGTTTGAGCCATCACTTCAATATCTGACTCGGCAATAGGCATTGCTTTAAAATGATTCGGAGTTTCGTCTGCAACTTTTTTGATGTACGAATTTCCATTTTCTGCAATCAGCTCACCGTTAATGTAGGTTTGTAAAATATTGAAGTCGATCAAATTATCTACAATCACCATGTCTGCATAATCACGCTCTTGTAACAGCCCTACTTCTAGATTATAATGCTTAACGGGGTTATAAGTGCAACTTCTCAATACCAATAAGGGATCAAATCCCTTTGCAATAGCTCTCTTTATAAGTAAGTTTATATGTCCCTTGATCAGGTCATTTGGATGCTTGTCATCAGAGCAAAACATAATTTCGTTTGGGTAATCTGAAATTAATGGGATTAAAGTGTCGAAGTTTTTAGCGGCGCTGCCCTCTCTTATCAAAACTTTCATGCCCCATTTAATTTTCTCCAGCGCTTCATCAATATTAAAGCATTCATGATCTGTTGAAATTCCGGATTCGACATATTTTTTAATATCATCTCCAATCAACCCGGGTGCATGACCATCTATTGGCTTATTGTATTTTTTTGCAAGAGCTAATTTTGAAATGACTTCATCATCTTCATAAATTACTCCTGGAAAATTCATCATTTCAGATAGATATTTTATTTCCTTTCGGCGCAATAATTCCTCAGTTTCATTAAGTCCGATACTAGCACCGGCAGATTCAAAGCCGGTTGCTGGAACGCAACTCGGAGCTCCGAAGAAAAATTTAAATGGGACTTTTTCCCCATTTTTAATCATGAAGTTCACTCCGGGAATTCCCAGGACATTAGCAATTTCATGGGGGTCGGAAACTGTTGCAACAGTGCCATGAGTAACAGCAATTCGAGCAAATTCGGCAGGTGATAACATTGAACTTTCTATATGAATATGTGCATCAATTAACCCTGGTAATATAAATTGGGTTTCATTTACAGGTTCTTCCGAAACTTTTTTTATTCGATTATTTTCGATGCTAATCTTACCTTGAAAAATTCTGTTTGCGACTACATCTACAATATTTCCCGACAAAGTTTTCATAATAATTCATTTTCTTGTTAAAACAAATCTACAAAATAAGTAGTTTGCCAAAATGTAAAATAACCAAAAACATATCAGTCAAGGGCACAAAAAAAAGGCATCCTCCCTCTGAATGCCTTTTTAATATTTGCCTATATGCAAAACATTATGAGATGTCTTACAGTGGTTAATACCTTTTTTTTAAAAAAGTCCCCCCTTTAATTTTTAAAAAATAAAAAAATATTTTCTATTTAATAAACTAATCTTCTAATGGATTTGCTGTAACCTTTGTTTTTATAGTAACTTCAAGCGTAAAGCTTACATCATCAACATTGGTTTCACCATCAATTAAAATTGTAAAAATATTCTTATCGGTAAAAATATTCTGAGCAATTATCCATTGACTTGATTCATTTCCCAATGTTAATATTTTCCCAACAGTAATTGCTTCATTGCTAAAATTCCAGGCGGTGCTTTTGGTTTCAGAAAAAATTGCGATACTGGCCATTTTAATTGTAACGGGGTTACTTATGCTTAGCACTTTGGCAGAGATTGAAGTGATTTCAATTTTTTTAATTTTATTTGCGTAAGTTGAGAATTCAGAATTGCTGTTAGGATCAATTGTTGCAGATGCACTAAACACACCTTCGCTTTGTTTCAAGTCTGAAGCTGGTGGAATGATGGCCTCTAAATTAACAGAATACTCTGCGTTAAAAGTAACGTCTAATAAATTCTCAAGTTTTTTACATCCGGATGATACCAGAATGATAATAAGAACAAGGCTTACAAGGGATTTGATTTTTTTCATGTTATTAATTAGGATTTGTTTTGAATGTGAAGTTATAATAATCTCTTTTGAAAATATAATTTTATGTTGTATTTTAACAAAAGAATTTAGGCAGGAAGGCCTTCAAATTTAAAACAGGTAAATGAAAATAAAAATCTTTCAGATTGATGCATTTTCAGATCAGGTTTTTAGGGGTAATCCGGCTGCTGTTTGTGTTTTAGAAGAATGGCTTGAAGAAACAACCATGCAATTGATTGCCGCTGAAAACAATTTGGCCGAAACTGCTTTTGTTGTGCCTTACGAGAAAAATTTTGCAATCAGATGGTTTACTCCCCAAGTTGAAGTTGATCTGTGTGGACATGCAACTTTAGCTGCAGCACATGTGCTTTTTAATTTCTATAATGTAAAATCCCCATCTGTTAAATTCAATACACTAAAATCCGGCTGGCTGAAGGTAAATAAAAATGGGAATAAGTTGGTATTAGACTTTCCTGCAGATTCAATTAAAAAAGTCGAAGCACCAAAATTATTGATAAAGGCTATAGGAAAAAAACCAACTGAGGCCTATAAAGGCAAAACAGACTATTTGTTAATTTACGATTCGCAACGATCTGTTGAAGACATTAAACCCAATTTTATTGAACTAAGCCAAGTTGATGGGCGAGGTGTAATTATTAGTTCCAGAGGTGATGAGGTAGATTTTGTGTCTCGTTTTTTTGCACCTCAGGTTGGAATTAATGAGGATCCTGTAACAGGTTCTGCGCATACAACATTAACTCCTTATTGGGCAAACAAGCTTAATAAAACCATTCTAACCGCCACGCAAATCTCAAAAAGAAAAGGAGCGTTGGTATGCGAATGGGATGGTGACAGAGTGAAAATAAGCGGAAAAGCTGTCACCTACTTAATTGGAGAAATAGAAGTTTGATAAAAATTCATTGTGTTTTAAGCACGCACAATTGCATATTAGTTGGTTTTATATTTCCCAAAAGTGGACATCTCTAAGGATTTTTATTTTCTTGAAATTTATAGATTAAAAATGATGAACTTTACACCAATCCGATAAACCTCTAACTTATGAACCTTATCAGAAGAATAAGTATTTTCTCATTATTGATTCTGTTCGCCTCACCATCGAATGCCCAGACAATAGCTGATCTCTCAAACATAAATAAAAATAAAATCTGGACAATTCACAACAGGGTTGTTACTTATCACGAAGCAGAAAATGCCATCGTAGTTAATGCACAACCTGGAGATGGATTGGTTTGGTTAAATGACTTTAAATTCGAAAATGGAATAATAGAGTTGGATATTAAAGGTTCTGATACTCAAGGTAGAAGTTTTGTAGGCATTGCTTTCCATGGCCTTGATGAAGAAACTTACGACGGTATCTATTTTCGCCCGTTTAATTTTAAATCTCCTGAGAGAAAAGGGCATGCTGTTCAATACATTTCGCATCCGAAAAAAACCTGGAGTTTTTTAAGAAACAATTTCCCCGAACAGTATGAAAATCCGATTATACCGGTTACTGATCCTAACGATTGGTTTCATGCGAAGATTGAAATTGAATATCCAAACATAAAAGTTTATGTGAATAATTCAGAGATTCCTTCGCTCGAAGTTCAACAATTAAGTGATCGAAAAACAGGATGGATCGGGTTCTGGACAGGGAATAACTCTCCCGGATCTTTTAAAAACCTTGTTGTTAAAAAATTAAAATAAGCCCATACCTATGACACAAATTAAACGACGCAACTTTTTAAAAGCTTCAGTTACCGGATTTGCTGGTGCTGCGATGTTATCTGCGTTCGGGAAATCTTTTGCTAATTTTGAACCCATGGACTTGCCTGAGTTATTTTCCTCAGAAGTAAATGATGAAAATTACTGGGAAATCATAAAAGATCAATTTCCTTTCGCTCCGGGATTAAAATATTTTAACAATGGGTCATTAGGACCTTCACCTCTGTTAGTAAGAGATGCAGGTTGCAATTTTCGGAAAACCTTAGATGAATTTCCGTCAAAATACATGTGGGGCGGTTGGAAAACGGAAGTAGAAAATGTAAGAACTCAGGCGGCTGATCTTTTATCTGTTTCACCCGAAGAAATAGCATTGATTCATAATACAACCGAAGGATTCAATATGCTTGCTCAGAGTTTCGAGTTAAAACCTGGTGACGAGATTATTTTAGCCGATCATGAACATTCAAGCGGCACTATTCCCTGGCAGGTTTGGCAAGAGACAAAAGGAATAAAATTGGTACGACCGGTTCTTCCGATTTTACCAAAGTCAAAGGATGAGATTGTTGAAATTTACAGAAATGCCATAACACCCAAAACAAAAATCATATCAATTTGTCATATCGTAAACACCAATGGCATGATCCTGCCCATTAAAGAGGTTAGTGAGATGGCGCATAAACAAGGAATTTATGTAGCTGTTGATGGTGCGCAGGCTGCAGGTATGTTCGAAGTAAACCTAAAGGATATTGACTGTGATTTTTATGCTGCCAGTACCCATAAATGGCTTTTTTCTCCTAAAGAAATTGGAATATTTTATGCCAAAAAAGACTGCCAATATTTATTAAAACCAATCATTGTTGCAAATGGGCATAAAGACCCATCGATTAGAAGATTGGAAAATTATAATACTCGAAATTTACCAGATGTTTTGGGTTTAGGTATCGCATTGGAATTTCATAGGTCCATCGGAAGTGAAAAAATTGGAAATCGCACTTTTGAACTTAAAGCATATTTGAGAGAAAAATTTAAAGGAAACCCGAAATTTAAATTTAAATCACCGGATAAAAATGAACTTTCAGCTGCCATACAGACCTTAGAAGTTGTTGGCCACGATGTAAATTCGGTTAAAGAAAAATTGTTTGAAGGATATGGTATTGACACCAGACCCATGTCAACATTCGGTTTAAATGGGTTGAGAATTTCCTTGGCTATATATATAACCAAGCGAGATATTGATTATTTGACCGACGCACTTATTCAAATAGCCAGATAAATTAGAAATATTGAATGAAAAGTGTACATTTGTTAAACCCATTAACCAAATGTAGATTGAAATGTGAACTTCAATTTGCAACCTAAAATTAACCAATATGACTGCGATAATTTATATGTCGAAGCATGGAACAACTGAAAAAATTGCCCTAAGCATCCACAAGCTTATCAATAAAGAAGATGTTCATCCCATTGATTTGAGTATTAATAAAAAGCCTGATATTTCGGGTTATAATAAAATTATTATTGGAGGATCAATACATGCAGGTGCCATTCAAAAACGCATCCGGGATTTTATTACCTTAAACTTGAATGAATTGATGCAGAAGGAAGTGGCACTGTTTTTATGTTGTATGAAAGATAGTGATGAAGCACGAGAACAATTTGAAAATGCATTTCCTGAGGTTTTGCGAAAGCATGCTAAGAAAATCGAAATTGTTGGTGGCGAATTTTTATTTGATAAAATGAATTTTTTCGAGCGAGCAATCGTGAAAAAGATTGCGGGAGTCCAAGACAATATCTCGAAAATTGACAATCAAAAAATTGCCGAAATAGCGGATGCATTTCGATAAGCTTAATTTATCGTTTTGAATTTGTAAATGGTTTTTTGAATATACTTTTCACCCGGCATTAATAAAATCGACGGGAAATTTTCATGATTTGGTGCATCCGGAAAATGTTGAGTTTCCAGGCAAAATGCCGACCGTTTTTGATAGGCGGTACCGCCAATACCAATATCTGAACCATCTAAGAAATTTCCGCTATAAAATTGAAGCCCTGGCTCTGTGGTATAAATTTCCATCGCTCGACCACTTTCCTTTTCATAAACTTTTGCAGCTAAACTTAACTCATGGTCAACTTTATTTAATACATAGTTATGATCGTACCCACTGCCATAAATTAATTGTTCATTATCATCATTTATTCGCTCCCCAATCTCATGAAATGTTCTGAAATCAAATGGTGTATTTTCAACCGCCCTGATTTCTCCTGTTGGAATAACCTTCTCACTAACCGGGGTAAAATGATTGGCATTAATTTTTAAAAAATGATCCTCAATTGTGCTCTTTCCGCCATCATTTAAATTAAAGAATGAATGATGTGAAAGATTTACAATGGTAGTTTTTGAGCTTTCTGCTAAATAATCAATCATTAACTCATCATCATTTGTTAAACTAAAAGTTAACTGAACCTTTAACTCCCCAGGGTAGCCTTGTTCCATGTCAGCGCTTGTATGTTTTAAAATAACAGACTGAATTTTGTCTTTTTTCTCAACCATACCCATCTCCCATAAAACCTGATGAAATCCTCCAGATCCACCATGCAGGTGATCTTCACCCTGGTTTTTTTCAAGTCGGTAAATTTTACAGCCTATTGAAAATTTAGCGTTTGATATCCGATTGGCGCATCTTCCAATGGTGGCACCAAAATAAGGGTTCCCTGTTAAATATTCTTCAGCAGTATCATAACCCAGTACAATTTCACCCAGCTGCCCTTTTTTATTGTGGGTTTTAATTGACATCACTGTTGCACCATAGTTTGATATTTTGATACACGTACCTTTTTCATTAGATAGTTCGATAACTTTTAAGTCCATTTTTTTGAGTTTATTCAAAATTAAAAACATAATCATTAATTCGAATAAAATAATTGATTACTATTAAACATACCTTTGCAAAATGGAACAAGCAGCGGAATTTAAATTAAGTGGTCATGAGTTTATTGAATTAAACAAACTCTTAAAATTTTTAGGCTGGGTTGAAACCGGAGGTGAGGCCAAAATTAGAATTGAAGATGGAGAAGTGAGTGTGAATGGTGAGGTTGAATATAGGAAACGACGGAAACTTCGTGTAGGCGATAAAGTAAACTTTAGCGGACAGAAAGTAGTTGTAAACTAACGTGAAGCAGCTGTTTGTTTTTTGAAAGGAATTCGATAGTAAAGAGACCAACTAAATGCTACTTGAGAATTTTTAGCTGCTTTACCAAACCCGGGAATGATATAAGGCGACATTTGAGTTTGTTTTTCTTCCACAGTTTTGATCCGATATTTTAGTGCCCATCCAACGAAAATATTCTTTGCAAAAAACAAAGTTGATTTCATCCCAATTGAAAACTCTACCCATTGGGTGCTTAGTTTTTCAGATGCTAATGATTGATAATTATTAGCCCAATAATTATCAATCATAATGCTGTCAGCCGAGTGTTGGTGCATAGCTATCCCATATCTCACACCAATATATACAATATCCAAGTCCTTCCCGTCCTTAGGTTTGAGCATGTTTTTATCTACACCTAAACTAAGGTAGGTTCCATTAGATTTATAATCTAAATGTATTTCATCCTTTAAAATTTTTGAAAAACCACCATCCGCAGCAAAATAAATATCAGGTTTAAAATGGAAGTCGGAATGAAAATTTATCACCATTTCATCCGGGTTGATTGCTGAATTGACCACAGAAAATAAATCAACACCAAAACGCAAAGCCTTTTGATGCGGTTTTTGAATGCTTTGAATCACTGGCTGTGATTGTGCATATACAACGCAAAAAACAAAAATGCTAGCGATAATAAATCTTGTAGTTAATTCTTTCATCTAAATCAATTATACTATCTGTAACAATTACTGAGTCAATGGCATGGCGTGTGTAAGTTGTTTCTTCTAAATTAAAAAACCAGGTAAATCCGCAAATTAATGAAACATAATTCATTTCCGATTGGTGATGAAAATAAAGCGTATCCTGAATATTATTTGCACTAATTGCAAATGCGGTTTGCGTGGTTTCTGGGTTTAATGGCAATGATATATCGGTAACTTCATTTTGCAAATTGTAAATAGAATCACTGCTAATTTCTGTTGGGAAAACAATCAGATTATTTAAACTTAACTCATTTTCGGTGATGACCCCATCCACAACACTAATTTGAACAAATTTTATATTGGCTGTTGTTTCAATATCTTCTGAACAAACTTCGTCCGTATTACACGAACTGAGTAAACCCAAACTGATTAAAATAATTATGTTTTTAAAAATGTTCATAAAGCCAAATTGCCTCGATTGTAATTTGCTCAAAATTGGTAAAAAATGCCTGAAGTTGCAAGGATTTTAATTAATCATTTGATAAATCAAAAACCTT
Organism: Bacteroidales bacterium; assembly: GCA_963675215.1. GTDB lineage: Bacteria > Bacteroidota > Bacteroidia > Bacteroidales. Next base: position 197,711 of record OY775914.1, on the reverse strand, counting down.
AAGCTAAACATATGTCAATTCTTCTGGCCAAGCTTCAAGTTAAACAATCATCGTTTCATTGTTCGATTGCTTCATTATTAAATGATGGAGCAAAGTTTTCTGACAGAAGTTAATACAAAATAAGCACTAAATGTCTACTGAATGATTATCGAATGACACTTTTTGAAACATAAAACCGCACCTCACATCAATAGCTTAGAATTTCTTTTGTAAATTTCGGCATGATTAATAAAATTAAAAAACTAGAAAGCATTTCACGAAAGTTAGAACCATTAGCGTCTGAAAGAATGGTTTGGAACAAAGCTGTACAAAGCTATGCAGATTATTTCTTGGATAACCTGGAAGATCAAAAAGCTTTTACTGTCTCACAAAATTTGGGTAAAGACATTTTGAATTTACCTATTGAAGAAGAAGGAAAATCCATCGAAGTGATACTGGAATGTTTGAAAGAAAATGTGGATACACCCAATCTTAATCCTGCATCCGGTGGGCATTTGGGATATATCCCAGGGGGAGGTGTTTTTACGACTGCACTCGGCGATTATTTAGCGGCTGTTACCAATCGGTATGCAGGTCTTTTCTTTGCATGCCCGGGAGGCGTTCGCATGGAAAATATGTTGTTGCGATGGATGTGTAAAATGGTTAACTATCCGGCTGATGCATTGGGAAATCTCACTTCAGGTGGATCTATGGCGAATCTTTCAGCCGTCACTACAGCTCGTGACGCAAAAGGGATTAAATCCCGAGATATTGAAAAATGTGTGATTTACATGACTCATCAATTGCATCACAGTGTGCAAAAATCATTGCGCATTGCTGGCATGCAAGAGTGTGTTGTAAGATACGTTCCCATGGATCAAAAATTCAGGATGAAACCAGAAAATTTTAATCAACAAATTGAGGCAGATCAGGCGGCCGGCCTAAAACCTTTCATGGTTTACGCTTCTGCAGGAACTACAGATACAGGTGCAATTGATCCTTTGGAGGCCATTGGTAAAATTGCCAATGAAAATAATTTATGGTTTCATATTGATGCAGCTTACGGTGGCTTTTTTATGTTGTCCGATGAATTCAAATCTGCCTTTAAAGGAACCGAATTATCTGATTCTATTGCTATCGATCCTCATAAAGGTCTGTTTTTGTCGTACGGAAGCGGAGCCATTTTGATTAAAAACACCCAGGCACTATATCAAACCCATCGCTACACCGCAAATTATATGCAGGATGCCTATGCAATGGACGACGATCCTTCACCTGCAGATCTCTCACCAGAGCTTACCAAGCATTTCAGAGGTTTACGTATGTGGATTTCTTTGCAATTACTTGGTATAGCTCCTTTCAGGGCGGCTTTGGAAGAAAAGATTTTGCTTTGTAATTATTTTTATGAGGAAGTTCAGAAGCTTGGATTTGAAGTTGGCCCACAACCTGAATTATCCATTGCTATATTCAGGTATGTGCCCCCAAAGGGCGATGCTAATACTTTTAACCAAAATTTGGTTGAGCAAATAAAACAGGATGGGAGGGTATTCTTTTCATCTACCACCATCGATGGCACGCATTGGATACGGATTGCTGTTTTGGGGTTTAGAACCCATTTAAAACAGGTGGATAAGGCTTTGGGGATATTGAAAGAATTGGTGCTTGAGTCAAATTAATTTAGTGTAGTTGAATTTTTAATCGACCATTTTGTACATGAATTGGTTTGCCTGTTTTTGTTTCAATTATTCCTTCAAAGCTACATTCAATCAAAGTTGTACTTAATGAAGTAATGGTTAAAGACAATTGGTTCGTAAGCGTGCTTCCCGTAAAGTTATAATCATCATCAGGCCCAAAAGTGGTTGCTGCTGTATTTATTTGATCGATAAGTTGTAGTTCTGCTCTCCCATCTCTTATCGCATGAGAATTTCCATCCAGTTGGAGCGGAAGTGATTTATCGAAAATATTAGCACCATGGATAAAAACATTGCACCTGTATCGATTGTTTGTACTGCTTTTCATATTCAAATTTAGTTGATCAAGCTCAGCTAAATATTGATTAGAAAAATCAATTAGAAAGTATTCCTCATCAAAATAAAATTGCTGATTTCCACTCTCAAAAGAAATAAAAAATATAGTAGGATTATTCGAGTCTTCCGGACTTTCTTGTTTGTTTTTCGAACACGAAAACATAAAGAAAATGGAAAGTATAAGAATGATTTTTTTCATAAGCTTTCTGGTTTAAGGATGGCTACCAATTTAAATGTATTTAAGTTTTTCTAAAGCGCTTTAATTTTAATGTTCCTCCAACTTACTTTAACATCTCCTCCACTGTGAATTTGCAAAACAATTCCACCTACTCCTTCACCTATCTTTTCATCGTAAAAATCAACCATCTGAGTTCCGTTTAACCATGAAGTTAATTGTCCGCCTTGTACTTTTATTTTCATTTTATTCCATTCACCTTCCTTTAAAGCTTTTTCGTTTTCAGGATCGGGTTTTATTAACCATCCGCGTCCGTAAGATTCGTAAACACCACCACTGTGCAAGCCAGAAGGAGCTACTTCTACCTGCCAACCACTTACCTTAGTACCCTCGACCGTTGATCGGATAAAAACCCCACTATTGCCATTACTGTTTTGCTTAAATTCTAAAGTCAGAATAAAATCTTTATAATTTTTTTCGGTTCCCATATAGCCATATTCCTCATCTTCTCCACTTTCACAAACCAGGAGGCCGTCTTCAACATACCATTTTTCGGTTCCATAAATTTCCCATCCGTCTAAGTTTTTTCCATTGAACAAAGAGATACTTTGCGCACAAATAGTTCCTGTCATTAGTAAACTAACGGCTAGGGTCAAAAAAATATTTCTCATCGTATTGGTTATTTAAATTAAGTGAATCGACTTTAAAAACATATGCTAAGAAATCCAAAGAAGAAAGGTATGAATTTAATTTGAAAATTTGGAAATGTGTCAATTAGTTAATTGGTAAATTTGTGAATTAGGATTGATTTTTTTGTCAAAATAATTTTTTAAACAAAGTATTACTATCGTATCTCAAAGTATTACCACTGTATTACACCTGAATTACTACCGAATGTTCAAGATTGATTAATGAAGATGCAATTAGCTTCGGTGCATTTTTGTTTGTGTCTGGTAAAATTCTAAATTTACATCTTCAATCGACCTGTTTAAAAAATGAAAGCAATCCAATATTCAAAAGTTCAGCTTGGCTCCTTAGTTTTTTTACGCTTACTTATTGGTTGGCATTTTTTATACGAAGGGATTATTAAATTAATGAATCCGTTTTGGAGTGCCAGTAGTTTTTTATTGGATTCGCAGGGTTTTCTTAAAATATTTTTCGAATGGATGGCAAATACAGAGGCTGTGTTAAATGCTGTCAATTTACTGAATGTGTGGGGATTGATTCTGATCGGTCTAAGCTTTATGCTTGGATTGTTCTCTCGTTGGGCAGCCATTGGAGGCATCATTCTGCTGGCATTTTTTTACCTCTCACATCCGCCATTTATCGGTGCCGAATACCTTATGCCCTCCGAAGGGAGTTACCTAATCGTCAATAAAAACCTAATTGAACTGGCGGCATTAATCGTGTTGCTGATATTCCCTACCAGTCAGAGAATCGGACTGGATCGATTAATATTTGTTAAAAAATCATCCCCAAAAAATGGAAGATACAAGGTCACGAAAGATAAATAGAAGAGATGTTCTAAAGAGTTTGGCAACCGTACCTGTGATTGGGGCATTGGCTTATGGCATTTACCAAAAGAACAGGTATTACGATGCTTTAAACGAGAACCTTTTAGAAGAATTGGATTTCGATTTAAGCAATGCATCAACGGCTGAAGTGCCCACGGATCAAAAAATCCGGATAGGGGTGATTGGTTATGGAAGCAGAACAAAATATATTTTGCGTTCGATGGGTTTTGCAACGCCCGAATACATAGATGAGATGCAAACAAAGGCCAAAGAAATTAAGGGCTGGGAAATGCGCTTGCAAAATTTTATGGGGCAGGCAAAACTGGGCATTGAAATTACGGCTATCTGCGATGTTTTTGAAATCAATGCTGAGGCTGGAATTAAAGCAGGAGCAAATATTTTCCGTCAGGGTAGTAAGGGAAAGCAAGGCAAGACCCCCAAGCTATACTCTAATTACAAAGATTTGATTAAAGCCGCAGATGTGGATGCAGTTATTATTGGTACGCCCGATCATTTGCATGCCAGCATCGCCATCGAAGCGGCTAAAAATAGCAAGCATATATACTGCGAGAAACCTTTTTCGTGGACTTTGGAAGAAAATTACGCCATCCGTGATGCAGTCAAAAGTAAGGATGTGGTATTCCAATTGGGACATCAAAATCGTCAGATTGAAAGTTATAATGTGGCCAAAAAGATAATCGAAAAAGGAGCATTGGGAAAAATTTCCTTGATTGAAGTTTGTACCAATCGAAACTCGCCCAATGGGGCCTGGGTTTATCCAATTCATCCGGACGCCAATGAAAACACCATCGATTGGAAACAATTTATTGGGCCGGCCCCATGGCATGATTTCAGTGCTGAGCGGTTTTTCCGTTGGAGGTGTTGGTGGGATTACAGTACAGGATTAAGCGGCGATTTATTTACCCACGATTACGATGCGATGAATCAGATTTTAAATCTGGGCATCCCAAGTTCGGCCATGGCTTCAGGAGGAATTTATTATTTTAAGGATGGACGCACCGTGCCGGATGTACTGACCATGGCTTTTGAATATAAGCAAAAAGATTTGTCGCTCATTTATAGTGCCACTCAGGCGAACGGAAAGTCAAGGGGTAGACTGATCATGGGTCATGATGCCAGCATGAAAGTGGGGGAGACTTTAGAAATAAATGCCGATAGAAATTCAACGAAATACCAGGCTAAAATTGATCAGGGTTTGATCGATCCGGATAAACCTATTTTTAGTTATTCACCTGGTAGCAATAAATTGGATGCCATTACCTCACCAACCGAAAAATATTTCGCAGGTCGGGGTTTGCTTTATACCTATCGCAATGGAAAGCAGATGGACACTACTCACCTTCACATACGGGAGTGGCTTGATGCCATTCGACTGAAAAAGCCATTAATGCCCAGTTGTAATATCGACCGTGCTTTTGAAGAAGGCATTACGGCAATGATGGGAACCATTTCATACAAAGAAGGCCGAAAGGTTTATTGGGATGGCGATAAAGAATTAATTGCACCTCTTTAGGCATAACACATCGAGCATCATCTTTTTTTGCCAGATAAAGTAAAACTTCTTTTGAAGAATCACAACCGAAATCACTTCAGTGGCCTCTTTTTTATCATGCCTCCTTTTGCATCTTTTATACTATGCATGACAACAAATGCATTTTTATCAATCTTATCAATTTCTGTATGAAGTTTTGCTAATTCCAGCCTTGTAATTAAGGTATAAACAATTTCAGTTTCTATCAGTGCATGGCCTCTTTTGCCAGAATAAATGGTGCAACCTCTTCCAAGTTTTTCAATAATAGCAATTCTAATCTCTTCATGTTGATCTGAAATAATGGTTACTCCCACGTATTCTTCTATTCCTGAAACAACAAAATCTACGGTTTTTGATGCGGCTAAATAGGTTAGCATAGCATATAAGGCAATTTCGATGGTAAACACATAAGCTGCAAACAAAAAAATCAGCACATTAAATATTAAAATCACATCCCCGATTGTCAATGAAGTTTTTTTATTGATAAAAATGGCCAATACTTCCGTTCCATCAATAACAGAGCCACCTCGTATTGCCAATCCGATCCCTAATCCTAAAAAGAAACCTCCAAAAATGGCTATCAATAATTTATCATTTGTAATGATGGGAAATGGTATAAAATGAACTGAAATGGCGAGGAGAACGATCGCAATAATACTTTTTAATGCGAATGAACGGCTAATGGTTGAAAACCCGATAATTAAAAAGGGAAGGTTTATGACAACGATTAAAATTGAGAGCGGTATTTTCGTAAGTTCCGCAACTAAAAGTGAAATTCCCATTACGCCACCATCGATAAACATATTTGGGAGTAAGAACCCTTTTAGTCCGAATGCAGCTGATAAAACACCTAGTATAATAAAAAAGCTATCACGCATTAAATGAGAAAATTCAATATTTGTATTTTTAATGGCCTTCTCAAGTTGTGCTGACTTAACTTTATTCTTGCCAAGTCTGCGCCTTACGATTTCTGAAATTATACGCTGAAAAAATGAATTCATGTTCTGTATTTTTAAATTATCAACTTAAATCCCAAGACTTTAAATTAGAATTTATTTTCAACCTTTAGTTAGTATGGTGAAAGTTTTGTAATCAGATTGAATCCTGGAATCTCGCTTCGCTGAATCCGGAATGACGATAATATAGGATTTTATTTTAAAACTCTCTGTACGGAGCATCTAAAAACTGATTCGCTTCTTCTTCAGCAAAGCGTGCATTTTCATTGTCCCAATGTAAAGTTTTATTCGGGAAGCGGCCGGCAATAACACCAAGCAAGATGGTTTCAGTTAATCGAGCTGCATAAGAAAATGATGCGCTACAATCATCTTTCCCTAAACAAGCATCAACAAATTGATGGTAATGTTTCTTTCCTTCGCTGTCATAATTACGGATTGGCTCACCTAAAAGAGCTGCATTTTTGATGATAGTTAAATCCAAATCTTGATAGTTCCCATTAATAATTAGTTTAGGAAGTTCCATAAAATGTGGCAATAAGAGTCTTCCTTTTTCGCCAATAAACATAGCTCCTTGATCTGGAAGCAGTTCATTATTCGGAAGCATTAATTCCTTATGTTTTTTTGGAGCGCCAACGCCATCATACCAAACCCACTCTAAAGTTTCGGTGGTTTGTTTGGTGCCCGGAAAAACATAGGTTACCGTGTTTTTTTCCGGGAAACCAAATCCTGTAGGTTTTCTGCATTTGTTCTTGATGGTTTTTGGCACATCAAGTTGCAGGGCATTGTATGGTGTATCGAAAATATGCACACCCATGTCACCTAAAGTACCACATCCGTAATCCAATATTTTTCGCCAATTACCCGGGTGGTAAGTATCTTTTTTAAAAGGTCTTTCGGCAGAAGTTCCCAACCATAAATTCCAATCTAAAGTTTCAGGTATCGGATCCGATCCTTGAGGTTCAGGCCCGTCAAATCCCCAGTTTTTAGGCGACCATGCCCTCACCGTTTTTACTTTCCCGATGATGCCTGATTGAATCAATAAAGTTGCTAATTTATAGTCGTAAAAAGAATGTACCTGAATGCCCATTTGGGTGATTAAATTCTTTTCTTTAGCGATTTTTCGCATCGCTCTTGCTTCAGCTACATGATGAGTAAGTGGTTTTTGGCAATAGACCGATTTGCCCATCTTCATGGCCATCATTGAAGCTGGAGCATGCGTATGATCAGGAGTTGAAACAATAACTGCATCAATTTCATTTTTTAATTCTTTGAGTAGAATTCTATAGTCAGAATAAACCTTTGCATTTTGATGTAATTGTTTTGCTTTATCCAAATTATTTGAATCTACATCACACAATGCAATTACTTCAACTAAAGGATGAGATGAAATTGAATTAAGGTCTTCTGCACCCATGCCACCTACACCAATATGCGCGGTTCTTAATTTCTGATTTTTTGAAAGGACCCAAATCGATGATGGTAAAAGTGTTGTCGAAGCCAAGGCAGCCGTGTTTTTTATAAATCGTCTTCTTTCCATTTTCGCCAATTCTAATTAAAGCTTTTTAATTTTAATATTTCTAAACCATAACGGACTATCATGATCCTGAAGCCCGATAAAACCTGTTTTGTATTTTCCATAATCAGGATAATCTTTCCATTTTCCTGCACTTTTTTTGGCATACCAATCTTCTGACCAAGGTACAAACGAAAGCACTTTTTTACCATTTAGCCAATGTTCTACCAATTCAGGTGTAAATATGATTCTTGTTGTATTCCATTCTCCGGCAGGTTTTACAATTTTTTGATTGACATCTGGTATGGTCATTGCATAGTCCGCAGCTGTTTTCTGCCATTCCTCCAGTTTTGCATTATTGATTTCTTCCCACTGTAAATCATCCAATAATTGATACTCGGGACTTACCTCCGGCGGGCCAGAATAACCTTCTTTTAAATGATAGAAAACTCCGCTATTTCCACCTTCGGGCAATTTCCATTCCAGATATAGCTCAAAGTTTTCGAATTCTTCAGCAGCATAAATAATGTCCTTGCCTCCCTGTTTTTCCGATTCGAGTTTTTTCTCAGTATCGAAAGTTAAAGCACCATCTTTAATTACCCATTGAGGAGGTAAAACTTCCCCATTATAGGCTCTCCAACCTTCGGTGCTGGTTCCGTCAAAAAGGTAAATCCAGTCCCCAGTTGTTTCTTTTGATCCCGTATTACAGGAATAAAAAATTACTATGAATATTATAAATGCGAAGTATTTTTTCATGGTTGTTCTTTTAATTATAAATGTACAAAGTTTTAATATATATCCATTGTAATTTCTAGCATTAACTCAAGAAAATAGATAGTAATTATACAAATTAGAATTTGGATAAAAGAGTTAAAAAAGAAATGAATAGGCCCCTCTTAACAATGGGCATTGATCTCAATTTATTAAAAGTGGATTGATCGATGATATTACTCCTTTTGTATATTCAGTTATACCATGAATCCAATTTGGCTCTCCAAATCAGTATTGAGTCGGGAATTTGCGTAAATTCGAACTTAACCTTCATCAATTACGTGAAAAAATAATTGATCAGGTTGAAAATAAATATTATAAAAATAATTAGAGAAATCATCATGAAAAAAGTAAAAAATCATACCAAGAGCTTTGTATTTATTGTGACATTTTTATGGAGCATATCCCTTATTGCACAAATATCGGATGAGAAAAAGGCACTGACTTTTGATCAATTTGGGAGGTGGAGGAGCATTAGTTCTGCGACAATTTCAGATGATGGCAATTGGATTAGTTTTGGATTTAGTCTAAGAGATGAAAATGATACCCTTTATATAAAAAGTCTTGTGGGTGATATGAAGTATCAGCTTCCTCGAGGATCCAATGCAAAATTTTCTGATGACACGCATTGGATTGCTTATGAGATTAACAAGCCGCTAAAAGAAATTAAAAAGTTAAAAAAAGACAAGAAACCTGTCCCCAAAAAACTTGAACTTTTAAATTTAAATTCTGGCAAAAAAGATCAAATTAGCAATTTATCCTCATTTGTGTTTTCAAAGGGCTCGAGTTTTTTAGCCATAAAAAAAGCCAAATCTGACCCTAAAGCAAAACATAAAGGAAGTGATTTGCTTTTGCGAAACTTAAAAACTGGCAAAGATGAATTGATTGGAAGTGTTTCGGAGTTTGGGTTTAATAAATCAGGAACCATGTTGGCTTATATCATAGATGAACCAGATACAACCGGAAATGGGATTCATTTAATTGATTTAAATACCAGTGTTCGAAAACCACTGGAATCAGGGAAGAATATTTATAGTCGTCTCACCTGGGATGAGGAAGGCTTTGCCCTTGCGGCGTTAAAAGGGATCAAAGATGAAAAGAAAAAAGAGCAAGAAAATATACTATTGGCCTTTACTGACTTGAGTAATTTACAGCCAACAAAAGCTGTTTTAGATCTTTCAAAGGTTGAAGGATTTTCTAAGAATATGGTTATTTCTGAGAAAGGGACTTTGGTGTGGAGTACAGATAATACAAAAATATTTTTCGGATTAAAAAAGCAGGAGAATGAAACGGCAAAGAAGAAACCTGATGCAGATCCTGTTGCAAATGTAGATGTTTGGCATTGGAAGGATGAAAGAATACAGACGGTTCAAATGAAGCAAGCCACGCGGGATCAAAATTTTACTTATCGCTCAGTGTATGATCTAAAAACTAAAAAAATATTTCAGTTGGCTGATGAGCATATGCGCAGTATTACGATAACGCGAGATGGTAAATGGGGAATTGGTGTAGATTCAAAGCCCTATATTTCAGACTGGAAACCTCGATTAGGTGATTATTATGTTATAGACAATACGACAGGCAATAAAACACTTATTTTAAAAGCTCATGGGCGAAGTTTAGGTCTCTCGCCGGACAGTAAACAATTTCTGTATTGGAAAGACGGGCATGTTTGGGTATATTTTCTGGATTCTGGAGACACCAAAAATATGACAGAAAATATTCCCATTAGTTTTGTCAATCAGGATTTTGATCGTTATGGAGAAAAGCCACCTTACGGTATAGTTGGCTATTCAAAGGATGAAAAATCAGTCATATTGAATGCGAAATATGATTTGTGGTCTGTTCCATTTAAAGGCGGGAAGGCCATAAATTTAACAAAAGGGGAAGGTGATAAAAATGAAATAAAATTTGATTATATTAAACTGGATCAAGAAGAAAAATTTATTGATCTCTCGAAACCATTGATGTTATCTGCATTTGGAAAATGGACAAAAAAGGCGGGATATTATTCGTTAAATAAAGGGAAACTATCTCAGTTGATTCATGAAGACAAACGATTCGGCCGCCCGGTAAAAGCAAAAAAAGCAGATAAGTTAATTTACACGATTGAATCTTTTGTTGATTTCCCAAATTATTATGTGAGTGATTTACAATGCTCAACGCCCCAAAAAGTTACCGATGCAAATCCATGGCAAAGTGAATACAAATGGGGTAAACAAATTTTATTCGAATTCACCAATAAAAAAGGGGTACGCCTGCAAGGAACCCTTGGAATTCCGGATACTTATGTGGCAGGTCAAAAGCTTCCTATGATTGTTGATTATTATGAAAAAAATTCTGACAGATTGAATCGATATCCTGGTGTTCAGTATGATGATAGACCCAGTTTCGCTGGTCTGGTCAGCGAAGGGTATTTGGTTATGCGTCCAGATATTCATTTTAATTTCCGTACCACTCATTCGGATATGATGGAGTGTGTTGAGGCAGGTGTCAAAAAAGTAATAGAGATGGGATATGCCGATCCGGAAAAAATCGCATTACACGGACATAGTTTTAGTGGGCAAGGATCTGCTTATATTTCAACTCATTCAAATATGTTTGCTGCTATCTTTTATGGCGCTGGTGCTACCGATCTGGTTGCAGATTTTAATCAGATTTGGAAATCTTCCGGAACAAACCAGCAACGATATGATACTTATGGTCAGGGTCGTTTTACAACAAATCCTTACGACGATTTAGATTTATACATACAAGAATCTGCCGTTTTTCATGCACGCAATATGAATACTCCACTCTTGATTCTTCATGGCACCGATGATGGATCTGTAGATTGGCTTCAAGGAATAGAGTTTTATAATGCACTTCGTTTTAATGGTAAAAATGTTATTTTACTTTCCTATCCCGGCGAAGGACACCATTTGAGCAAATTGGAAAACCAAATTGATTTCCAAGAACGCCAAATGCAATTTATTGATCACTATCTTAAAGGAAAAGCAGCCCCGGATTGGATGATTAAGGGAGTGCCATTTTTAAAAAAGGAAAAATAATTGCATCAATTATTTGTATTGTAAAATATTTATTTCATACATTTGCCGTCTAAATCAGAAATAGAAATGAAAAATATCGTATTAAATAATTGGTGGTGGTCTTTCAATACTCGATGAGTTCGGAAAAGACAGCGCTATATATTTAATCATAAAATATTTCAAAGACCTGCCGATTTCGGCAGGTCTTTTTTTTTAGTGATGCTCAATTTTTAAGAGTGAAACGAAATAAAAATTGAACGCAGAACTAATCCCGATAGCGAAGCCGGGATCTCAAGATTAAAAAGTAAAAAGTTTAAGCAAATGAGCAAAATCAAATTTAATACCACTTACAAAAAAATCCTGGCAGATACCATAACGCCAGTTAGTACTTATCTCAAGTTGAGGGACCAATTCCCCAATTCGTTATTGCTGGAAAGTTCCGATTACCATAGCAAGGAGAACAGTTACAGCTATATCTGTTGTGAGCCTCAATTTACCTTTAAGGTTACAGGTAATAAAGCATGCGAAATCCAAATGAGTAAGCAAATTGTGGAATTTGATTTAGAGAAATCGGTATCTGTTCCTGATTTGCTCAAAAATTTCGTTTCTCAGTTTGAAGAAACGGAGGCTAAATTTGCATTTACAGATAATGGAATTTTCGGTTATACCACTTACGATTCTATCAAGTATTTCGAAGATATCGAACTGAAGGCCAAAGAATACGATTACAAAAAAATTCCTGAGATGATTTACAGTTTCTATCGTTTTGTACTGGTGTTTGACCATTTTAAAAACGAATTGTATGTCTTTGATCATCAGGTGATTGGTTACGATATTCCCAAAACGAGCATCAACGATATTCAACTAATTATTGAGAATAGAAATTATGCCAGTTTTCCGTTTACAATTCAAGGTAAAGAAAGTTCAAACCTGAGTGATGAAGCCTACAAAACTTTGGTAAAGAAAGGGAAGGAGCATTGCCGAATTGGCAATGTTTTTCAAATTGTGCTGTCTCGAGAGTTTCAACAGAAATTCAAGGGCGATGAATTCAATGTTTATCGCGCTTTAAGGGCCATTAACCCATCCCCCTATTTATTTTACTTCGATTATGGTGATTACAAAATTTTTGGTTCATCTCCAGAGGCTCAGCTTACTGTTCGAGATGGGATTGCGTCAATTCATCCCATTGCCGGAACTTATAAAAGGCAGGGCAGTATTCAAGAGGATGAGGTGTATGCCAAAAAATTAAAGTTGGATGTGAAGGAAAACTCTGAACACGTCATGTTGGTTGACTTGGCACGTAATGATTTAAGTAGGAATTCGAGCGATGTTAAGGTGGAAATTTTTGGCGAAATCCAGTACTATTCCCATGTCATTCACATGGTGAGTAAGGTGGTTGGGAAAACGAATCCTGAAAGCAATACCATTCAGCTAGCGGCTGATACTTTCCCTGCAGGTACCTTAAGTGGGGCTCCAAAATATAAAGCCATGCAGTTGATTGATGAATATGAAAATCATTCGCGAGGATTTTATGGGGGTGCCGTTGGTTTCATTGGATTAAATGGGGACTACAATCATGCCATCATCATTCGTTCGTTTTTAAGCAAGGATAATCAATTGATTTATCAAGCCGGAGCCGGCATTGTAGTGGAAAGCCAAGAGGAAAATGAGTTAAACGAAGTGAATAATAAAATTGCAGCAGTGAGGGCCGCAGTTACAAAAGCCGAAGAGTTATGAAATGTTTAATAATTGATAATTACGATTCGTTTACCTACAATTTGGTTCACTTGGTTAAAGAGCTAGGTGTTGAACCTGATGTTATTCGAAACGATAAATTCACCCTGGAGGAAATTGCAACCTACGATAAAATAATTTTATCGCCTGGCCCCGGAGTACCTGATGAAGCCGGATTATTAAAAGAAGCGATAAGAAAGTATGCAGCAAGCAAAAGTATTTTTGGGGTATGTTTGGGACAGCAGGCCATTGCCGAAGTATTCGGTGGTGACTTAATTAACCTCGAAAAAGTTTACCATGGTGTTGAGTCTGAAATTGAAGTAACAAAAGAAGACTACATTTTTTCGGGCTTGCCTCAAAAATTTAAGGCCGGTCGTTATCACAGCTGGGTAGTCAATCCAAAATTGGCTCCTGATCTTGAAATTATTGCCATTGAGGAAAATGGTCAAGTGATGGCTTTGCGACATAAAAAATATGATGTGAGAGGAGTTCAGTTTCATCCGGAAAGTATCATGACTCCGGAAGGAAAAAAAATAATTCAAAACTTTTTAAAGCATAAAAGATGAAAGAAATTTTAAATCAATTATTCGAACATCAGGCACTGGATTATACACAAGCCAAACTGGTACTGACAGGAATAGGAGAGGGGAAGTTTAACCCCAGCCAGGTAACAGCATTTTTAACGGCTTTTCAAATGCGAAGTATAACTGTGCAGGAGCTGTCGGGGTTTAGGGATGCATTACTTGATTTAAGTTTAAACATTGATTTGTCGGAATTTGACACCATCGATTTATGTGGAACTGGTGGTGATCGTAAAAATACTTTTAATATTTCTACGCTAGCTTCTTTTGTTGTTGCCGGATCGGGCATTAAGGTTTCTAAACATGGGAATTATGGGGTGAGTTCGGGTTGTGGTTCCTCAAACGTAATGGAACATCTCGGCTATAAATTTACCAACGATGAAAACGAATTAAAAAGGCAAATTGATAAAAGCAATATTTGTTTTTTGCATGCCCCGCTTTTTCACCCAGCCATGAAATTTGTTGCGCCCATTCGTCGTGAGTTGGGCATTAAAACTTTTTTTAACATGTTAGGTCCGATGGTAAATCCGAGTAAACCCAAAAAACAAATTGTGGGGGTTTACTCTTTGGAACTTGCTCGATTGTACAATTATTTATTTCAGCAAACCGACCTTTACTACTACATCATTCATGCCTTGGATGGCTATGATGAAATTTCTTTAACAGGAGAATTTAAATTAATTTCTGCCAAACGAGAGCAAATTTTAAGTCCTGAAAAAGTTGGACTCAAAACCATCAAAGCACATGAAATTGATGGAGGTGACACGATAGAGCAGGCAGCAAAAATATTTATGGATGTTTTGAAAAACGAGGCTTCGGACGCCCGAAAAAATGCAGTAATTGCCAATGCCGGATTTGCCATTCACTGTGCCAAACCTGAGCTTTCGATTGAAGAAAGTTTTAATACGGCGCGTGAAACCATAGAATCAGGAAATGCATTAAAATCGTTTAAAAGTTTAATAAAAGGATGAATATTTTAGATAAAATTATAAAGTATAAAAAAAGCGAACTACAGGAAAAGAAAGAACTTTTTCCGGTAAAGGGGCTTGAAAAAAGTATTTATTTTGAAACCCCTGTGGTTTCATTATCACAATATCTTCTGCGTGAAGATAAGTGGGGAATTATCGCTGAAATAAAAAGAAAGTCGCCCAGTAAAGGAATGATTCATGAGTTTGTCGATATCGAAAAAATCAGTATCGGATACATGCAGGCGGGCGCTTCTGCCATTTCTGTTTTAACCGATGAACATTTTTTTGGAGGCTCATCGAAATACCTGACTGAGGCTAGACATTTCAATTATTGTCCCATTTTGCGTAAGGATTTTATTTTTGACGAATACCAAATTATTGAAGCAAAAAGCATTGGAGCCGATGCCATTTTATTAATTGCATCCGTTTTAAGTGTTGATGAAACAAAACGCTTAGCAAAGTTTGCCACAGTTTTGGGTTTAGAGGTTTTGCTAGAAGTGCATACGGAAGAAGAAGCACAAAAATACCCCAATGAATTTATAAAACTGGTGGGGGTTAACAACCGTAATCTCGATGATTTTAGCGTGAGTTTGAATACCTCCATGGATCTTTCAAAAATTATTCCGAATGATTTTGTGAAGGTAAGTGAAAGTGGAATCAACGACCCGAGAAGCATCATTCAACTTAAGGAATATGGCTTTACCGGATTTTTAATTGGAGAATATTTTATGCAATCGGCCAACCCACATTTAAAATGCGCCAAGTTTATTAAAAGGCTTAAAACTTTGGAGGATGAGAAATGAAAATTAAAGTCTGCGGAATGAAGTATTCGGAAAATATTGAGGCGTTGGCTAAACTAAATCCGGATTTTATGGGATTTATTTTTTACGAAAAATCACCTCGTTTTGCTGCTACTGATTTAGATAAGGTTCTACTCTCAAATTTAGATTCGAGCATTACAAAGGTTGGTGTTTTTGTAAACAAAGACTTGCTCACCATTAAACTAACATGCAGTGAATATGAGATTAAAACAGTGCAGCTGCATGGCGATGAAAGTCCTGAATTGTGTGCAGCCCTGAAAGATTCAGGCTTTACTGTGATTAAGGTATTTGGCATAAATGAGTTTTTCGATTTTAAAAAACTATATCCTTACGCCAACCATTGCGATTACTTCTTATTCGATACAATCACGCATGGGTATGGTGGTTCAGGTACCAAGTTCGATTGGGAATTATTAGAGAATTATCGCCTTGGAAAACCATACTTCTTAAGTGGAGGAATTGGTTTAGAACATTTAAGTGAAATCAAAAATAATAGTGATGATCGATTACATGGCATTGATGTAAACTCTCGTTTCGAAATCAAACCCGGATTAAAAAATATTAGTGCATTAGAATCATTATTTAAAGAAATAAAAGATGGAATTTAAAATCAGTGAAAACGGTTTTTATGGTGAATTTGGAGGAGCTTTTATCCCCGAATTATTGCATCCAAACATCGAAGAGTTAAAGCTTGCTTTTAAGCAAGTCGATCAATCATACAGTTTCCAAAGTAATTTCAAAAAATTGTTAAAGGAGTACGTTGGTCGCCCAACTCCCCTCTATTTTGCAAAAAGATTGTCCGATCATTACAACACAAATATTTATTTGAAAAGAGAGGATTTATGTCATACGGGGGCACATAAAATTAACAATGCCATTGGGCAAATTTTGTTGGCTAAGGAAATGAAAAAGACCAGAATTATTGCAGAAACAGGAGCTGGTCAACACGGAGTTGCAACTGCCACAGTTTGTGCTTTAATGGGAATGAAATGCATTGTATACATGGGTGCTGTTGACATGGAACGGCAATCGCCAAACGTACAACGGATGCAAATGTTAGGCGCTGAAGTGAGGGCGGTGCATAGCGGCACAAAAACCTTAAAAGATGCAACCAACGAAGCCATTCGCGATTGGATTAATCATCCAGAAGAAACTTACTATTTAATTGGTTCTGTGGTTGGCCCGCATCCATATCCTGAAATGGTAAGTGCTTTTCAATCGGTAATTGGATTTGAAATTAAAGAACAATTGCAGAAGAATCCTAATTATATCCTGGCATGTGTTGGCGGGGGAAGTAATGCGATTGGTGCATTTTATCCTTTCATCAACGATGAAACAATAAATCTAATTGGTGTTGAAGCGGCAGGTTTAGGTTTGGAAAGTGGGAAAACTGCAGCCACCATTAAATTAGGAAGTACTGGCGTTTTGCATGGTAGTAAATCAAAACTAATGCAAACTGAAGATGGCCAGGTAGTGGAGCCTTATAGTATTTCGGCAGGCTTGGATTACCCCGGAGTTGGTCCGGTTCATGCTTACTTAGATGCATGCAGAAGAGTGGATTACAAAAATGTAACTGATCAAGAAGCATTAAATGCAGCCAAACTTTTGACCCAGTTGGAAGGAATTATTCCTGCATTGGAAAGTGCTCATGCTTTTGCAGCCCTAGAAAAAATTAAACCAAAAGCAAATGAAATTGTGGTGGTGAATTTGAGTGGACGTGGAGATAAAGACATGGAGACCTACCAACAAAAAATGAATTTTTAATTTTTTTGAAATGGATAAAAATAAACTTTCAGGGCTACTGAAAACCAAGAAAAATAATTTATTGAGTATTTATGTTACCGCTGGTTATCCTAAGCTAAACGATACCACCAAAATAATTCTGGAAGCAGAAAAAGCCAGAGTTGATTTAATGGAAATTGGCATCCCGTTTTCTGATCCTTTAGCAGATGGGCCAGTGATACAAGTAAGCGGACAAAAGGCTTTGGATAATGGGATGACCTTAAACTTACTTTTTAATCAGCTAGCTGAGATTAAGGATGAGGTAAAGATGCCATTGCTTTTAATGGGTTACTACAATTCTGTTTTGCAATTTGGGGCAGAGGAATTTTGTAAACGTTGCTACGAAACAGGAATTTCCGGATTAATCATTCCCGATTTGCCTTTGGCAGTTTATCAGTTGGAATTTAAAAAATATGCTGAAAAGTATGGCCTGCACAACATTTTACTTATCACACCCCAAACTTCAGATTCAAGAATTTTGGAGATGGACAATCATTCAACAGGATTTATTTATGCGGTTTCATCAGCCAGCACAACCGGTTCGAAAAGTGGAATTTCCGACGCTTCTGAATTCCTTCAGAAATTACAAAACTTAAATTTGAAGCATCCAATTTTAACTGGATTTAACATAAATAATCGAGCCTCTTACATGCAGGCATGTGCGCATACCAGAGGAGCCATCATCGGTAGTTCTTTTATTAAAGCGATATCAAAAGAAGGAGTGCTTGAAGAAAACATAAAAACTTATATCAAATCAATTTTAGAAGATGATCATACAATTAAAAGATAGGCTTTCGGATGTTGAAAAACAGAAGATTGAAGAAGAAATAAATAAGATTGGGTATCAGTTTACGGAAGTAAAAACCCAAAAGAAAAATTATTTGATTTGCATTGGCAAACCTGATGTCGATATCAGAAAACTTGGTCAGTTAAAAGGTGTTGCTGATGTACACAAAGTAAATGAAGATTACAAATTGGTGAGCCGAAAATGGAAAGTTCACTCAACTACCATTGATTTGGGAGATGGAATCAAGATCAATAACGGAGGAAAAACCATTATGGCTGGGCCATGCAGTGTTGAGAATGAGGAGCAGATTAGAGACATGGTTGAAGTGCTCAAAAAGAATGGAGTTGGAATTATTAGGGGAGGCGTTTTTAAGCCGCGAAGTTCGCCTTACAGTTTTCAGGGTCATGGTTTAGGAGCTCTGAAAAGATTTCATGCAGTTGCCCAAGAATGCGGGATGAAAATAATTACAGAGGTAATGCAGGTAAGCCAGGTTGAGCAAATGTATCCATATGTCGATATTTTTCAGGTTGGAGCAAGGAATTCACAGAACTTTAATTTGCTTTCGGCTTTGGGTGAAGTTGACAAACCTGTGCTTATTAAACGCGGGATTAGTGGAAGTATTGATGAGCTTTTACAATCGGCTGAGTATGTTTTTTCGAGCGGAAATGAGAGATTGATTTTATGCGAAAGAGGAATTCGAACTTATGAAAAAGCTTATCGAAATACCTTGGATTTGAATGCAGTACCCATATTAAAAGAGAAAACACATTTGCCTGTGATTGTTGATCCATCTCATGGTATTGGAATTAGAAGATTCGTTGAACCCATGTCATTGGCTGCGATTGCAGCAGGAGCAGATGGTTTAATGCTCGAAATTCATCGTCAACCGGAAAATGCATTGAGTGATGGATTTCAATCTTTAAGTTTTGATGAATTTGAATCGCTGGTGAATAAGGTGAATTCATTAAGTAATTTAATGTAATGGAGCCAGAATTATAGGTTTGTTAGGTCGGATTTTGCCCAAGAGTTGAATCATCTATTTCAGAGTTTAAAGTAATTATTCCCTTTTTTGTCGATTTATCTAACAACTTAAAACTTTAATTTAAAATTAAGTGTAAATTAGTAAATATTGAAAACTTAATTAAAGCACCAATGAAATTCTCATACCATCATTTAAAAGCCGTTTTATTTATCATGAGTGCGTTTTTTGCACTCAATTCTTGTAATCTCGATCCAGACCATAGTGTAGAAACTAAAGCCCAGCAAATTGCACAAAAATATATCATAGTTGATTCACACATTGATTTACCAAGTTGGATTTTTGAAGAGTTTGATGATGTGACCAAATTAAATTACACTGGCAATTTCGATTATAATAAGGCAAAAAAAGGAGGATTAGATTCTCCATTTCTGGCGGTTTATGTATCACCACGGCATGAAGGAACTCCTGAAAGTATGGAAAGTGCAAATAAGCAATTAGATTTGTTGGATAAATTATTAGAAAAAAACCCCGATAAATTTGCAAGCGCACTAACACCAGCTGATGTTAAACAGAATTTTGAAAACAAGAAAATTTCGGTGCCATTTGGCTTAGAAAATGGAGCCCCCATTATGGGTGATTTAAATAATCTTAGCTATTTTTATGAACGGGGGATTAGGTACATAACGGTGGTGCATGGTAAATGCAATCATATTTGCGACTCGTCTTATGATTCGCTTAGACTCTGGGATGGGCTGAGTAAGTTTGGAGAGGAATTAATTGCAGAAATGAATAAAATTGGTATGATCATCGATGTGTCTCACACTTCTGAGAAAGCATTTTACGATATCATGAAAGTCACAAAATCGCCTGTTGCAGCAACACATTCTAATGCCCGATTTTTTACTCCGGGCTTCGAACGAAATTTAACTGATGACATGATAAAATTAATTGCTGAAAATGGTGGAGTTATCCAAATTGCTTTCGGCTCAGGTTTTATAACCTCAAAACCTAATGAGTATCGTGCAGCATCAAGACTGGCTTTTGATAAGTTTATTGTAGAAAATGGGCTTGATCTTGATAGTCCTGAACTTGATGGGTTCAGAAAAGAGTACTACGAAAACAACCCTTATCCATACGCTACTATTGATGAGCTATTAGATCATTTTGATCATATTGTTAAGCTTGTAGGTATTGACCACGTGGGATTTGGGTCGGATTTTGAAGGAGTAGGTGATAGTTTACCCGAAGGTTTAAAAGATGTTTCAGGCTATCCGAATTTAATTGCCGGATTGTTAGATAGGGGATATAGCGAAACTGATATTGAAAAAATAATGGGACTAAACTTCTTAAATTTCTGGCAAAGAGTTCAGGATTTAGCCGAATAAAAATTTACATAAAATTTAATATGAAGAAATTATTGCTTGGCATTCTGTTAGGCCTGATATCGCTAAATCTGGTTTCTCAAGAAATCAGCACCTATTATTTAATTCGCCATGCCGAAAAAGTAATTACAGAAGATCACAACCCAGGTTTATCAAAGATAGGGCATGAACGAGCTCAAGAATGGTCGCAAATATTTAAGAATGTTTCATTTGATGCTATTTATTCTACAAATTATATTCGTACCATTGCCACCGCTAAACCTACCGCTCGGAATCAGAATTTGAGGATAAAAAAATATCATCCAACTAAAATTGATGTCAACCAATTCTTAAAGGATACAAAAGGAAAGACAGTTTTAATCGTTGGTCATAGTAATACCATTCCAAATTTTGTTAATCAGCTCATTGGGAAGGAGAAATACCCTGACATTGAAGATGATAATAATGGGAATTTATATATTGTTGAGCTTGGAACGGATTTTAAGACAGATCAACTTTTACATCTTAAATAGCATTTATAAAATTTTAGGCACAAAAAAAGAGGTACAGATTTCTGTACCTCTTTTTTATTTGTTCATCCGGGAATTATGGAGTTAATTGACCTGGATTAGGTTGTAAGTTTGGATTAGCTTCTAGTTCATCCAATGGAATAGGCATTATTAAATCCCATGAATCATAATCAATGGTTCCAATATTCATGTGCCATCTTTTTAAATCATGAAGTCTAAATCCTTCCCAACATAATTCTTTGTAACGTTCAGATCTAATGATTTCCTGAGTAACAGCAGTTAAAGGAGTTGTTAATCCGGCTCTTGCTCTAATGGTATTGATGTCTGTAAGTGCAACAGCAGTATTCCCGGTTTCGAAATTAGCTTCTGCGCGGGTTAAGTACATTTCTGCCAAACGAATCATTGGCAAATTGGTATAGTAGTTACCCCATTTGATGGTATTCAGTCCACCAAAGTTAAGAATGTTCCCAACTCCATAGTAATACATGGCAGTAACATCCTCATGCGTATAAGAATCATCCATATCAGCAGCACCTTGATAACTTCCGCGTAAATCACCAGCTTCGAATATATCCAAGAAAGCATCTCGAATTTCATAATCACCTCTGCCTGCATCATTTAAACTGGCATACATTACGGCAAGTGTACCTACATTACTAGCTGTATTATTTTGGAATGCAAAGACGTCTTCTGCAATATTACTTGCGTTGTTATGAGCAAGTCTTGGGTTTGCCATTAGATCATAGCCTCCTTGTTCAATTACTCTGCTTGCTTCGGCAGCAGCAGCAGCATAATTACCTTGTTGCAAGTAAACTCTAGAAAGTATAGCACTCGCAGCATAAGTAGAAAGACTTGTGCTGTTTTGTCCATAAGAATCCAGGAGAGTTTTAGCAGCAGTAAGATCTTCGATTGCCTGTGCATAACATTCTGCAACTGTATTTCTGGTTACGAGCTCTGCATCACCTGCAACGAGTGTAGGAGTAAGTACGATTGGAACACCTAAGTTTGTTGAATTGTTTGAAGGTGAAATAAAATCAAATTGTTTACCATAAAGCCTGGTCATTTCAAACAATAACCATCCTCTTGCAAGTTTTGCCTCACCTTCAATTTTTGGTCTGATATTTTCATTTACTACCTCTAAGCTTGATAAGATAGTATTAATCATGTTATTAACTTTATATGCCTGATTCCAATTCCCACTTAGGTAGGTATTGTTGGCGATAATAACTTTATCGAAAAACTCCTCTGGTTGCGAATATGATCCAATAAAATGCATATCTGTGGTAGCAGCAGTTAATTCGCTAAATTCATTGAAGTTGCCACCCCATAAGCTTGCGCTTCTCATATTTTCATATACACCTACAAGTAGGGTTTCGATGCTCTCGGATGTTGCCAGAGCTGTTTCTGTGTCGATTGATTGTTGTGGTTTAAGATCTAATTGCTTGTCGCAGGATACTACAACCACCATCATTAACATTATTGCAAATAATGAAATGAGATATTTTGTATTTTTCATATCTAGTTTTTTTAGATTTTTCATGATAATAATTAAAATCCTACGTTTACACCGAATGTAATCGTACGAGCCTGAGGAACCGTATAGAAGTCGTTACCTTGCCTAATGTTAAAGGATTGTGTCGATCGTCCGGTACCAGTATAATTAACTTCAGGATCCCAGCCAGTATAATTAGTAAAAGTTAAAAGGTTTATACCAGTTACATAAAACCTTACTCTGTCTAATTTTAGTTTAGAAGTTACGCTTTTAGGTAAGTTATATCCAAAAGTAACATTACGTAGTCTTAAGTAAGATCCGTCTGATAAATATCTGGATGATTCTCGGGTACCATTACTAGCAGCAAATCTTGCTTCAGGAACGTCTGTGATATCACCTGGGTTTCTCCAGAAATTTAATTGATCTTTGGTTTGGTTATCCCACCAATCACCATTGGCCGATTGGTAAGTTCCTCCACCATTATATATCATGTTACCATAAACGAAATTAAAGGTAAACGACAGATCGAAATCTTTATAACTAAAGGTGTTTGTCATACCACCGGTAAAGTCAGGATTTGGTGAACCAACAACTTGTTTCTTAGCTTCTCCATAATTATTGGTTGTAGCATCACTGGTTTCATCAATATAATAAAGTGCATCTCCATTAGCTGGATCAACGCCTGCATATTTAGCCATTACAAAAACACCCATTGGTTCTCCTTCTCTAACGCGGTTAACACCGGCAATAATATCAGGACCATTGATATTTAAGATTTCATTTTTATTAAAGCCAATATTAAAATCGGTATTCCATTTTAATTCACCGGTTAAGTTGTTTGAGTGCAGTGCAATTTCAAATCCTTTATTGTTAAGTTCCCCAATGTTTTCAGTTACAGAAGTAAAACCTGAAGTTCCGGGTAAGGTTCTGTTAAGTAATAGGTTTGTCGTTTTTTTGACATAATAATCAATTTCACCGGTTACACGGTTGTCAAATAATCCGAAATCAATTCCGAAGTCGATTTGAGTCGTAGTTTCCCATGCTAAATCAGGGCTTTCCAATTGGGTTGGCTGAATACCAGGTGTGCCCGCATAGTTTACTCCGTTATATAGACCTAAGTGGTCAAAATTACCGATACCTGAGTTACCAGTTACACCAATACTTGATCTTAATTTTAAGAAACTAAGGGTGGTTTGATCCATAAGGAAATCTTCGTTTGAAAGAATCCATCCTACTGATGCTGCAGGGAAGAAACCATATCTGGCATTGGCACCGAAACGTGATGAACCATCGACTCTACCACTAAGGGCAACAATATACTTATCACTTAATTTATAGTTAGCTCTCAAAAAATATGATAAGTAGCTATATTTTGTTCTGGTAGTTGAAAATGAAGTGGCTTCTGTAGCGCTTGCCAATGTTTGGAAGTTATCACTTGGGAAACCAATCGCATAAATGTATTGTGCATCTGTATTTGATTTCTGGAATGACATACCAGCTGTAGCAGTTATATCATGCTTCTCATTAAAGGTTTTTGCGTATGAAAAGTAGTTGTTGGTATTATAGTTTGCAACACGTACAGTACGCGCCTCACCTTCACCTGCAGGTCCTGAACCAATGGTAAGTCTACCATAAAAATTGTTTTCTCTTTGCTCAAGAACATCCAATCCAAATTCGGACCGGAATGATAATTCTGGTGTAATTTGATAAGCTGCATAAGCATTTGAGAAATTTCTAAAAATAATGGTATTTTCATTAGCATCTCTTGCTGAAATTAATCCATTATAATAAATAGTTCTGGTAAAAAGTTCACCATTTTCATCATATGCTGGTTGCATAGGTGAAAGAGCTACCAATTGAAGCGGAGTAGCAAATGCATTATCATTAGCTACACGGTTTGTTTCTGTTCTTACCGTATTTGTAGTAATACCAAATTTTAGTTTGTCTGTAGCTTGATGATCTACACTAACACGACCACTTACTTTGTTATAATCATTATTTAACAAAATACCAGTTTGGTCATCGTATGTGAATCCGGTATAAAAAGTCGTTTTTTCGTTACCACCACTGGCAGAAAAATTAAGTCGTTGTGAACCTGCATCCTGAAATGCCAGACTTTGCCAATCTGTATCATGTCCACCGTCCCATCCTTTGACATATCTGTCGAATAAACCTGGAACATCTAACCAATCCCATAATAAGCCTGTGTTGGGATCGTAATCAGGAGATCGTTGGATAGATTCAGTAAATAAATCCAAGTATTCATCGGCATTTAACCATTCTCTTAATCTTGATGGCTCGCTAAAACCTACTGAATAATCCAAACTGAAATTGGTTTTACCAGACTTACCAGTTTTAGTAGTAATTAACACAACACCATTTGATGCTCGTGAACCATAAATGGCAGCTGCAGAAGCATCTTTTAGGATTTGAATTGATTCAATGTCGGCGAAGTTAATGTCTGCCAATGGACTTGTTGGCTGATTGTTGCTAACGCCTTGACTGGTTGCTGTAATAGGCATTCCATCAACCACATACAAAGGTTGGTTGTCAGCAGAAACAGAAGAAGATCCCCTGATTCTCATTTTAATTGACTCGCCAAGTTTTCCACTTGATTTTTCAATAAATACTCCCGAAGTTTTTCCTTGAATTGCTTCTTCAAAACTAGGTACTGGAACATTTTTTAAGTCTCCCATCTCAACTTTTACAATTGATCCGGTAACATTACGCTTAATTGCAGTACCATAACCCACTACCACAACCTCGTTTAAGTCAGTCATAGCTGGATCGAGAATAACGTTAATTGTGGTTTGTGAGCCAATTTCAACTTCTTTAGGTTCCATTCCTATAAAAGAATAGATAAGAACGGCTGCATTTGCTGGAACATTGAGTGTATACTGTCCTTCTACATTCGTAGTTGTTCCAACAGTTGGCATTCCCTTTACAATGATGTTTGCTCCTGGAATCCCTAAGTTATCTTCCGAAGAAGTAACTGTTCCTGTGATTACCCGACTCTGCGCATATACGGATTGTGAACCGATAAATGCAAAGAATGCAAGTAATAATAAGAGTTTTTTCATGGGTTGAATTTTTAGTTAATAGATAAATTAATAGATAAATTAATAAGATTTATATAGAACATTTAATGTTTGGCAGGGTATTATGGATTCAAATTTAGTTATAAATAAATTAAATTTCAAATATTGTAATTGCATAACAACTTTATTAGTTATTAATGTGAGCGTGTTTCATTGTAATTCAGGAATAAGTGAAAATTAACTCATGAAATACACTAGTTCAATTGATAATTATCATTAAATAAAGATAATTTAGAGGGGGGTATGAAAAAATCCGTACACCCAACTAAAACAACTAAGTCTTTAAGGTATGCGGATATTCCGCAGGAAATTCACTTAATTTTCCAATTTCTTCCTTATGTTAAAAATTAAGTGAGCGACTTAAGGTCACTACATTTCTTCTAACACAAATTTAGAAAATTTTTTGAACTGTCCAAATTCGCGATAAAAATTTAGGAAAGAATAATTGAGAATAGTGTAACTATCAGTTATTCATAAAATATCCGACCGGGCATTCCGGATAAATTTAACCGAAAAATTCTGAAATAAAAGATGGCGTGGTAATAGCTGTGAGCCAGGTTTTTATATATCAATTGTTGATGCTGTTATTTTTGAGTTTTTGTAAACAGGAATAAGATCTACATCATATTTTTTTAATTCAAATTTTGCCTTTTCCAGGTCTTCTGTAAATCCCAGTAAAAATCCGCCACCACCTGAACCGCATAGTTTTAAATAATATGAAGATGTTTCTAATCCGATATTCCAGATTTCTTTAAAAGTTTCCGGAATCATGGGTTCCATGTTTTTAAGTAAAAATTTTGACAGGCCTCTGAGGTTTTTGAAAAACTCCTTGGTTTCTCCCTTAATCAGTGATTTTATGCAATTATTATTGAAAGGAATCATCTCATCTCTTACAGATTTATAAAAACTATGCTGCCTGCATTGCTCAAAAAAGAGCTTTACAAGAGGTTCGGTCATGCCAGCCTGCCCGGTGTTAATTAGAAAAATTGCTCCTTTTTCGTCATGTTTATTACGCGGAATACCAACGGTTTCCATGTCTGATTTTCCATGAATAATGATGGGGTGTTTTAAGTAACAATTGAGGGGGTCGATACCTGAACTCACGCCATGGAAGTATGATTCGAGTTGAGAGAAAATCTTTTTTAGTTTAAGGATTTCCTTTTTAGATATGTGACGGCTATTTGATATTTTATTTAAGCTGTATCGATCGTAAATTGCAGCACAAAGCGCTCCTGAACTCCCAATGCCAAAACCTTGAGGGATGCTCGACTCAAAATATAATCCTTGTTCAATCTCTTTTTCAAAAAAATGCAAGTCAAAGTCAAAAAGGTTTTCATCTTTGCTTTTAAGATTTGCCAGATATTTGCTATATTCTTTTAATTGCCTGTTTGATTCGTAAGCAAATTCAAGATCTGTATACTTATCTTCATTGATAAAGCTGAGTTCCCCCTTAAAGTGAGTATATGGAATCGTTAATCCCATCGAATCACAAATAACACTGTATTCGCCAAATAGCATTATTTTGGCATAAAAAGCTTCTCTCTTATTGTTCATAGACCGTATTATTCAGTTGTATGGGGCCAATGCCCATCTCGTCAGCTATCCATTTATCAGACTCACAATATACTAATAATTCTTTTTCGATAAAACGGGTAATTTTTTTATGATTTAACTTGGGGTAAATTAAGTGAACGTTAGGGCCTGCATCCATCGTGAAGCATAAATCTAAACCACTGTTGGTCCTAAATGCTTTAATTTTTTCAAGAATATTTAAACTATTTGTTCCCATCAAATTATATGAAGGAGATGAAGTCATCATGAGCGCGTGCAATCCAATTGCTTCGATTTCGCTAATCCGTGCAAAAGTGTCGAAATCGCCTGTTTTTAGTGCAACTATCAGTTCGGCTGTGTGTTGATTTGCTTGTTTTATTCGTGCATTTTTATGAGGATGGTTTTCCATTAATTGATGACCTTCTGTGCTTGAAACCTTCTTTTGATTTGAATCTACAATTAATATAGCATCCTGAAGCTCATGGAAAATTGGATGAATTTCTGATAGTTGAACGGCATAATTATTAGAAGAAAATGGCAATAAGTTTGTTTCTCCCC
This sequence comes from Bacteroidales bacterium, assembly GCA_963675215.1. Lineage (GTDB taxonomy): Bacteria > Bacteroidota > Bacteroidia > Bacteroidales. The sequence goes on along the minus strand of OY775914.1, from coordinate 169,950 downwards.
ATAACGAAAATCCACCCTTCATAGATCGGCAAGCACTCCCCGAAGCTAACCTTGCAAAGGAACTCGCTTTTTTGTAAAACTCATCTTCTGGTATTTTATTCTTGGCATGCTCGATCGAGAGCAGACATAAAACCAATGCACTCATCGAAGATGCTGAAGAAGCAATTCCGGCCGAATGGGGGAACGTATTTTTACTTTGTATTTCCAGATGATATTTATTGAAAAGTTGAAAATCTGATTTTATCCTTGATAAATATTTAATGATTTTGTTTCCAAAGGATTTATTAGGATTGCCTTCAAAATGAAACGCTGCGGAAACATCTTCTGAAGAATGTTTTTGTGAAAAGGTAATTTCAGTTTCGGAGAAAGATTTTGATAAAGAAAAACTAATCGAAGGATTAATCGGAATTTGAATTTCCTTCTTGCCCCAGTATTTAACAATAGCAATATTTGAAGGGCTTTGCCATTTTACCTTTCCCTGAATTTTCTTTGTATCTTCCATCCGCTATTTGATTAAATCTGAATATTTAAATACAACATCTAAATTGTGAGCACTAAAATAATTCTTAATATCAGGGTTCCCCAAATTACTGCTTACCAAAATAAAGTCACCACCCCAGGCTCCAAGAGATTTAATCTCGCCGCTAAAATCTGAGAAATATTTTTCTTTTACACATTTCATTTTTAAAACAGAGGAAAGTATCATTTCATGATTATACAGGCATTTGTTAAACTCATCAAGTGTTGATGCCTTGGTCATAAGGATGCCAAGTTCTGATATTTCAGCTATAAAGCTGGATGATGGTTTATGCATTTTGTTAAAATGACGGATGCTCTCTGTGGTATTTTGTTTTTTACCCAGGTAAACGAAAAATAAATTTTCTTTAAATTTTGGATAAAAATAAGCCTTTTCAATCTGTTTTTGATCCTGAAGACTGGTGTAAAAAATGGGATAATCTGCATTGGCGCATGCGACGTCGTAACCCGATCCACCAAAAGTTAAATCTAATAATTGATAAGGATTTATATTGGCCCATCTTGCAATATTGTTGATTAAGGTAGAACTGCTCCCAAGCCCCCATTCTTTATCAAATCCAAGGTTTGTTTGAATTGAAAAGCTTTGTTTGGTCCTTAAAAAATCTGGATTGAGTGCTTTTGCTTTCTTCAAGATGTTAATCAATTTTTTGGCAATTAGAATATCCGAAGATTTTTGAATTGCTAAATTACTGGCGGCAATCTGCATTTCGAACCAAAGTAAGTTGTTCTCGTAACTTTTCCAATGAATGGTTGGTGATTCGGATTTGATTTGAGATTCAATTTTTAAATCCTGACCCAGCTTAAGTGGAATGGCCAAAGCTTTGGCTCCGTGTAAAACCAAGTATTCGCCACTTAGTAATAATTTTCCGTTCGAATGGAAGTAACTTTCCTGCACCCTAATCTGTTAAAGTTATTGTCGTAAGCTGGCCAAATAATCACTCACTTTTTTTACCGACACTTTCTCATCTTTAAAATATTCACGTGCTTGAGATTTTTCAACTTCGGTGGCATGATACTGATTTAGAATGTTAAAAAGGTGCATTTTCATATGCCCTTGCTGAATGCCTTTGGTCACCAAAGATTTGATGGCCCCAAAATTATTAGCCAAACCTGCAGTAGCCATAATCATCATCAGCTCTTCTGCGCTTGGATTTCCAAGCAATTGCAATGATCGTTTGGCCAAAGGATGCAAGGTTGTGAGTCCACCTACCGTGCCAAGTGCCAATGGGATTCTGAGGGTATATTTAAAAATGTTATTTTCAGTGCTAACCTCAGTTAAACTTTTATATTTACCTGTGCGTGCGGCATAAGTATGTCCGCAGGCTTCAATGGCTCGGAAATCGTTTCCTGTGGCGAGGGCTACGGCATCAATTCCATTAAAAATGCCTTTATTATGGGTGGTTGCACGATGCGTATCGATATGTGCAATTTTAACTGCTGTTTCAAATTTCTTAGCGAATTCTTTCGGTTCCATCTCAATATCAGCATTCTTTAACCTTTTTATTTCGCATTCAACTGAGGTTTCAACCAAACAGTTAGGCGTGTAATTTGAAAGGATTGACATGATTATCTGGCACGCTTTCTCTTCTTCCGTAAAGTCAGCATTATGTAGAAGGTAGTTCTTTAAGATTTGCGCAAATTCTTCAAGACATGAATTGATGAAGTTGGCGCCCATCGAATTCATTGTTTCGAAAGTAGCTTTCAATTGAAAATAATCTTCAAGCTCGGGAGTCAAGTCGATAATTTCAATGTCTAAAATTCCACCACCTCTTTCGTCCATGCGAGCAGTAATATGTTTTGTTCCGGAAAGCAGCTCTTGTTTCAGTTTAGGTAAATGTGCTTTTAGTTTTTCGATTTTCCCCTTCCATAAAAAGTGGACTTGTCCGATTTTTTCAGTTGAAATAATCTTGGCTTTAAAGCCACCTCTTTCAGCCCAAAATTTTGCACTGCTTGATGCTGCAGCTATAACTGAACTTTCCTCAATCACCATCGGAACCATGTAATTCTGATTATTAATCGTCATGTTAGGGGCTACACCAAAAGGAAAGAAAAAGTTGGAAATGGTATTCTCACTAAATTCGTCAAATAATTTTTGCCTTTTTTGATCAGGATGCCAAAACTCTTTTAGTTCGTGCAAAGCGAATTCAGAATCGGTAAAATAACCGGACACCAATTTTAGCTTTTCTTCTTTGCTAAGTTTTGAAAATCCTTTAATCGTATTATTTTGATACATATATAGATCTTTGTATGCTGCTTAGTAAAATTTTGATTTTTTGCAAAGATAATCGTTTTATTAAAATGGTGGAACGTTTCTAAATAGTATATAGATCATCAAAAATTTGATTTGATAAAATGATATTCATAATAGCTTAAGCGAGAAATAAACGAATCAATTTTATTCCATTGTTAAGCTGTAGTAGTTTTATAGACATTAAATTTATAACCATAGGGTTTTTATCCAGCACTTAACCTTCTCTTTACCTCCATCCAACCCTAAATTTAACTTTTGAAAAAGTAAAGCTTAGAAAACCCAAATCGGAAATGCCTATGATGTAGAATTACAATTTAAATCTCAGCTTTTTGATGAATTTATTTATTGTTAAAAAATTTAAAGCAAACCTGGAACCTAACTTAAATCATAAAATAAAAATAAAACGTATGAAAAAATTAATAACTATTACAAAAAAAACTATCATCTTGATTGGTGTTGTAAGCCTTGTTGGTCTTATCGGCTCATGTGATAAAAATAAGGTAACCCAGTTTACCTGGGATGAAAATGCAGCTCCGACTCTAATAAGTCTTTCTGCTAATGCAGCTAAAGCTGGTGAAGAACTGACCATCACAGGTAAGTATTTTTCTTCAACTGCAGATAATACCGTAAGCTTTAGTGGGGTAGCTGCTACCATTGTTTCAGCAAATATTTCAATGATAACAGTCATTGTGCCTGATGCTCCTGATGGTGATCTTACGGTAACCTCTAATGGAAAGACCTCGGCAAATAGTCTTCCATATGTTATCATTCAGCCAATCATTCCAACTATTACTGCGATTGATCCGGTTAAAGGTAAAGTCGGGCAAACGGTAGTTATTACCGGAACAGATTTTAGCACAATACCATCTGAAAATATTGTAAGCTTTAATGGTGCAAGAGCTAACGTAAGCGAGTCAACAGCTACTACTATTACTACCTCTGTTCCTGCTGGTGCAAGTACTGGTGACGTAACTGTAACAAGAGATGGAGAATCCAATGGAATTCTGTTTACAGTTACCGTTTCTTATAGTGTAGTGGTTCCAATAACTGAATCTTGGGATGATGTTGAAGAAGGCGCTTTAAACGGAGCCATGGCCAATGAGAGCAGTGACTTGGAAATTGGAGAATATGATACTTGGGCTGCAGAAGATGATGTTGCGCAAGGGGTTCAAACCATTGGTTTGAAATTTAATAATATCGATATTCCGGCAGGTGCTACTATTTTATCAGCTAATTTGCAGTTTACTTGTGATGCCACTGGTGAGGACGATTGTGAGATGACAATTTATGCGGAAAATGTAGCAAACCCAATGCCATTTACTGAAGAACGATATAATTTAACCAGTAGGGCTAAAACCCAAGCAAGTGTGGTATGGAATGTACCACCATGGTTAGATAAAGTAGCAGGGCCTGATCAAAAAACACCTGATATCTTAAATGTTGTTCAGGAAATTATAGACAGAGCTGATTGGAGTGCTGGAAATAGTATGGTCTTTATTATTGCTCCAAGTGGATCAACAGTTGATGAGACAAGTTCTTCTGGAGGAAGAGAAGCTGAAGCTATTGATGGAACTGCTGCTACCGTATTAACAATTATTTATGAATTATAACGCTTGTTAAAATGATTTGTTCTTAATCATCTTTTCAGATTCATAGAGGCAAATCTTTGTTATTCGAATAGCTGCGAGTTAATTCTCGCAGCTATTTTTTTTAATATGGTTGGGCTATTTTGTTGAATTAATTCAAAATTAAAAAGTTTCAATAACTTCTCTCAAATCGGTATTTAAATCCAAGTTCATTTTCTTTTTAATTCGATAGCGACTGGCCTGAACTGACTTTGGGTCAATATTTAGCATCCTTGCTATTTCCTTGGTAGGGAGCTGTAGTTTAATATAACTGCAATGTTGCAGTTCTGATTGAGTAAGTGTTGGAAATTTTTCTTTCAACCGTCCGAAAAATCCTGAATGTACGGTATCAAAATGAATTTTAAGCCTTTCCCATTCATCATCGTGATCATCGTTATATGAAATTTTAGAAATAATTCTATCAAGTTCTGATAAATTCTTATTTCGTTTGTAAACCGAACCAAGATCTTCCTTAATCATTTTTAGGAATTGTTTCTGCTGAACCATGTTCAAGGCGTAATTGATGATGTCTTTATTTTTTTGTCCAAGTTCATCTTTGACACTTTGCAAGTCAATGCCGAGTTTATACGACATCTTTACATTTCTAAGAATAAAATAAAACACAATCGTGAGGAGGACAAAAATGATAATAACCAATAAAATACCATAATTCCGCAGACTGCTATTTTGTAGTTTTAAATTATTTATTTCATTGTTTCTGTTTTCAAGTTCTAATTGAATTGATAATAAAGAGAAACTCCGGTTAAGTATTTGTTCAGATCCTTCTTGTGTTCTTAATAAATGATTAACTGAAAACAAATCATTATGCCTTACAAGCTCAAAGTCAAAGCTACAATCACTGGTGCCAGGTCTTGATTGATGCACCGAAATAGAAATATAATTTTTGCCTGCGATAAAATAATTTGGGGATAATACGTATTCGAAATAAATGGATTCTTCTTCGTTTGCTTCTGTTTTAATGGCACGGGTTGAATCGGTAATTAAACCTTCCGGCATATTCGATCGCCAAACTTCTCTGCCATTTACATAAACAATTCCGCCATCATCTCTCAAGAAACGCAAGAGATAAACCGAATATAAATTTGGATTATCAATATAAAATGACTTTCGAAAATAATCTGTGATTTTTTTTGAGCTTGGGTTTGGACCATAGTCTAGTAAGGTTGCTTCATCGCCTTCGCCATAGCCAAATTGGGTTTTTCCTTCCAGCCAATTTGAATCATCATAGTCGTAAGCAAACCAATAATATTCCGGAGGGGTATTCTGATCAAGGTATTTCCAGGTGTCACCTGAACGGATTAAAGTGTCTTGAGAAATTGCTTGTTTTCCAAAGCTTAACATTGCAATTATTAGAAATATTAAAATCGCTCGCATGCTTATTCATTTTAAAAGGTTTCAATAACTTCTCTCAAATCGGTGTTTAAATCTAAGTTCATCTTCTTTTTGATTCGATAACGACTGGCTTGAACCGATTTCGGGTCAATATTTAACATTCTTGCAATTTCCTTGGTTGGTAACTGTAGCTTAATATAACTACAATGCTGCATTTCGGTTTGGGTAAGCGTAGGAAACTGTTCTTTTAATCTGCTGAAAAAACCTGAATGTACGGTGTCAAAATGAACTTTAAGCCTTTCCCATTCATCATCGAAATCATCAAGGTATGAGATTTTTGAAATCATTCTATCCAGTTCTGACAAATTCTTATTTCTGTTATAAAGAACCCCAAGTTCTTCCCTAATCATTTTTAAAAATTGCTTTTGCTGCACCATGTTTAATGCGTAGTTAATGATGTCTTTATTTTTTTGTTCAAGTTTGTTTTTTACACCTTGAAGTTCAATACTGTTTTTGTGAGCCATTTTAATATTCCTGACAATAAGGTAAAATACCACCAATAGTAAGATGAAAAATGAAATGGCTATAAAAATACCGTAGTTCCTTAAATTTTCATTCTTCAGTTTTAAATGGTTGATTTCATTATTTTTATTCTCCAACTCTAACTGAATTGATAACAGTGAAAAACTCCTATCTAATAATTGGTTTGAGCCTTCCTGCCCACTTAGTAAATGGTTTATTGAGAACAAATCGTTATGGCGAATGAGTTCCAAATCAAAACTACAATCGCTTGTAGTAGGTCGTGATTGATGGATTGATACACTAATGTGATTAATGCCTTTTGTGAAATAGTTAGGTGAAAGTACATAGTCGTAAAATATGGTTTCCTGTTCGTCGGATACCGTAGTGAGCGCACGAGTTGAGTCTGTAATCGGAATATCGGGCATATTTGAGCGGCATACTTCTCGCCCATTGATATACACAACCGCACCATCGTCGCGTAAAACTTTTACAACGTAGACAAAGAATTTATTCGGATCGTCAATAAAAAAGGTTTTGCGGAAATAATGTGTAATGTTCTTCCTCATTGGATCGCTGCCAAAACTTAAGCGCGTTTTTTCATTGCCTTCGCCATAACCAAACGGACTTTCTCCTTCAGGCCAATCTTCATCAGGGTAATTGTTAATCATCCAATAATCCTCGGGGATGGTATCAAAATACTTCCAGGTATCTCCCGATTTAATAATAGTTTCTTGAGAAATAGCTTGTTTTCCGAGGCACATGATTGTAAAAAACACAATGATGAATATTGATCGCATGTTGAATTAATTTAGATTTTTATAGTTCATTTTTACTAAAAGCTAGCAAATGTTAGATTTTAATCATAAATATACAAAAAAGATGCTGCCAATAGTAGTTAAATGGGTATTGGGGCGAAATGCCGAGAGGATATATATAAAGTGTAAAGTTCAATATTTCATGTAATCATTTTAAATTTAACATAAAGTTACTAGCGTGATTTGAAAAAGTCACATTATATGAACAAAACATTTTTAATTTTACATATCCCAAATATTTATAAGATTATGAGTAAAAGTTTAATAACAAGAAAATTTAATTTCCTGCTTTTTCTATTGCCAGTTTTAATGCTGTTTTCTTGTGCTGATTCGCGACAAGAGGTTGATTATCGTAAGGATTTTTCTTCCGGAATAAAAAGTGAATATCCCAATAAAGAGATTACAGATGGTCCTTATGTTTTTCAGGAAAATGGAGAAACCATTCTTAAATGGATAGCTGGCAATGAGGTAATTTCCGAAAAAATAACGGATAAAAATTTCGGATTATTTAAAGAAAATTTCGGACTTGAGCTTAAGCCCGAATGGCTGCAACAAGATAATAAGCAAGTAGATTACCAGCAGAAATTTGAGAATGTAGATCGTTTTATAGCACTAAGCGATATCCATGGACAGCACAAATTATTTATCAAAATTTTACGCGAAAATGATATCATTGACGAAGCTCATAATTGGAGTTTTGGTTCAGGGCATCTGGTGATAGTGGGTGATATTTTTGATCGGGGCCCTCAGGTTAATGAGTCTTTGTGGCTGGTTTTTAAATTAGCGCATCAGGCCATTGAAGCAGGCGGACACCTGCATTACACCATTGGTAATCATGAGGAAATGGTAATTAATAAAGACCATCGCTATGTTAATGAAAAATATTTTTCTTCCGCAAAAAAAATGGGCCTTAGTTACGAACAGCTTTTTGGCGAAAATACGGTTATCGGCAAATGGCTCCGGACAAATCCTGTGATCTTGCAAATTAATGACGTGTTGTTGGTCCATGCAGGTGTATCACCCGAATTGGTACAAAAGGGTTTTACTGCCGAACAAATCAATAAACTGTTTTTAAATGAAATCCTCGGGAAAACCAAAGAAGAAACTGCTCATGACTCTGTGCTAACTTTTCTGAGAGGTCATAACGGCCCCATTTGGTATCGGGGATATTTTAGAGATGATAACCTCGATCGGAAGCAGGTTGATCAAATCCTTAATTATTTTAATGTCAATTATATAGTTGTTGGCCATACCTCTCAGGAGAGCATCGTTTCTCTTTTTAGAAATAAAATATTCGGCATCGACTCGAGTATTAAAAATGGTAAATATGGCGAAATTTTGATCTATGATAAAGGTGATTTTTTCAGAGGCACAATTAAGTTGACACCAGCCTACACGAATCAGCACGATTCGAACTAGATTTTCCAATAATATTCATCGATGGTGCTTTAATGGTATTTAATTTAAGCCCGGAAGATGCTTTATACATGGTAATATCTTAGATATGTACGAGGGGCGGATTAATTTTACGGAACCTTTTTAATTAAATAAATCTTAAATTAATCCTGATTAATCATGCACGGAAATTTAATATTAAAACGCTTATCATTTGTACTACTCAGTATCATTGTTATCGGATTTACATCATGTTCCAAATCTGATCCTCCGGAGCCTCAAGAAATCGTAAGATATCTTCCCGGGGTTTATCCAAATTCAGAAATAACCGACGGGCCTTTTATATACGATAACGGAAGCAGATACATCATTAAATGGATTTCAAAAAACAGGGATGTAATCGAACGTCAAATTATTGGGGATGATTATGGGAATTTTGAAGCCGACTTTGGATTCCCGTTCGAATATATTAACCAATTTAAAACCGAAGCTTCTCATATAAATTACACGCAGGAATTCAATAATGTAGAAAAGCTGATTGCACTTAGTGACATTCACGGGCAATACGATGTATTTATAAGGCTGTTAAGAAATAATTTAGTCATTGATGAGCGAAATAATTGGATTTTTGGTTCAGGTCATCTGGTCATTAATGGCGATATTTTTGATCGAGGTAATCGGGTTACTGAAATATTATGGCTTGTTTTTAAATTAGAAAATCAAGCAAAGGTTAGCGGGGGTAAAGTTCATTTTTTGTTGGGAAATCATGAGGTTATGGTGATGAATAATGACCTGAGATATATTGATCCAAAATATAATACAACGGCCAGAAGGTTAGGAACAACTTATGATCAGTTATATTCAAAGAACCTGATTATTGGTCAGTGGTTAAGAACAAAACCGGTTATTGTGAAAATTAACGACATGATATTTAATCATGCAGGCATTTCATCAGAATTTGTATCTAAAAATTTAAATCAGGAATTGGTAAATAAGGCCTTTATTAATGACATCATTGATAAAGATGAGGATGCCATTGAGGCAGATCCGTTATTGGATTATTTAACAGGGAGTAATGGCCCAATCTGGTATCGCGGATATTTCGAAGATAATAGTTTTAATCATACAAAGTTAGATGCAATCCTAAATCATTTGGGGGCTTCCTATATCATTGTTGGACATACCTCAATGGATGAAATTAAGTTTTATTATTCAGGAAAAGTAATTGCTATTGATTCAAGTATTAAAGAAGGGATTACAGGCCAGGTATTAATTTATGATAACGGAAATTTCAGAATCGGAACCATAAATTAATAAGGCTTCAATATAATTTTCGCATCCCGTTAATTCAAGAGATTCTTAAATTGTTTCCTAAGGGATTTGATCATTATTAAGCCATTCATATGTGCTCTTTGAAGAATGAAGTAATCGGCTTAGCAAACTTTGCATAACTAAAAAGGGTCTCGAAAGAGGCCCTTTACTAAGAACTAAACGCTCTATTTATGAAAAATATTAAGTTAACTGGAACGCATTTGTAAATAAATAAAATAGACATGGTATTTAAGTTATGGTCATCTGATAAAGTATGGTGATTTTATTGATATTGAAATGTCGAAAATAAACCAGCTGATACTTGGGTTTAAAAAAGATTTGACCAGAGCGTAAAGTATCTTTAATTGAATCAGTCATCCCTATTAACTCAAAAAAAATTAATGAAGCAATGATGATTAAATTACAAGCACCTCAAAAGCATTTAATAATCTTATTTATCCTTCTGCTAACTTCATATCTGGATTCTTACGGGCAATTTCTTGTGCCTAAGCATGCCATCTGGAAGTATTTAGATGATGGATCTAATCAAGGCACGGAATGGAGAGATATAGGTTTTGATGACGCAAGTTGGAATGAAGGTCCAGCACCCTTAGGTTATGGAGATGGAAATGAAGCCACTGTTTTAAGTTTCGGGAATAATTCTAATGATAAACACATTACTTATTATTTCCGTCATAAATTTGAAGTAATCAATCCAATAACAACACCTAACATAATGGTAAAGATATTACGTGATGATGGTGCCATCGTTTATTTGAATGGAACTGAAATTGTGAGATCCAATATGAATGATGGTGAGGTTTCCTTCACTTCCCTGGCCCAGAGCTCAGTTTCAGGAAATGAAGAGCATACTTATTATGAATATCTGCTACCATCTGATCAGCTAATTCAAGGGGATAATCAATTAGCTGTTGAGATACATCAAAGAAGTAATTCGAGTTCGGATATTGGTTTTGATTTCGAATTATCAAAAACAAACGAGCAGATTCCTCTGGTTCGCAAAAGTGCATATCTCGTTTTTACGGGTGTTAATACTGAGATGAAGGTAAATTGGCAACTTAGCAAAACAATTGACTGTGAAGTGTTATGGGGTACAGACACAAGTTATGATTTGGGAAGTGTTGTGTCGGTTGAGTATGGCAGTGATCATCAGCATAGTTATACATTTACCAATCTCGATTTAGAAACCAAGTATTATTATAAAATTATTAGTGAAACTGATACGGTAACGGGGTTTTTTAGAACGGCGCCCCATGAGCATGAAACAAAACTTACTTTTTTCGCCTATGGTGATACCCGCTCGCAACCAGATCATCATAATGATATAGCTGAACAAATTGTTACAAATTATATGACTGATGAAAATGCGATGTCATTTATCCTTTCATCAGGAGATTTGGTTAATGATGGTGATGATGAAAAAGATTGGGATAAACAATTTTTTGATCCCTCATATGAATATATTCAGGAAATGTTCAGGTCATTACCTTATATGGCTTGTTTAGGAAATCATGAAGGAGTCGGGCTCTTATTTAAAAAGTATTTCAGCTATTCATTTTATGCAGAAAGGTGTTATTGGTCCTTCGATTATGGTCCAGCACATTTTACTATAGTTGATCAATATGATTCTTATGATATTGGTTCTGAACAATACCAATGGATAGTTGATGATCTTTCATCAGCCACAAAACCATGGAAATTTGTCATCTTCCATGCTCCGGGATGGTCTGCAGGAGGTGGACATTCTAACAATGCGACAGTTCAGGAAGTGTTACAACCGCTTTTTAACGAATATGGTGTGCAGTTTGTAATTACTGGGCACAATCATTATTACGCAAAAGCCAAAGTAGATAACGTAATACATATCACAACAGGAGGCGGCGGCGCACCGCAGCATAATCCTGATCCATCACATCCGAATATATTAAAAGTTGCCAAGGAGTATCATTTTTGCAAATTACAAATTGATGGTGATTCATTGCGATTCACCGCTATAAATGATATGGGGGATATTATTGATGATTTTTATTATGAAAATGCTTCAGTAACTGGGATTACCTCCATCCACAATATAAATAACAAAGACAATCTAAAGATTCATCCAAATCCTTTTAAGGGTAATGCAAAGATAGAATTGGATTTAGAAATCGGCAGGGATGTGATTATTGAAGTGTACGATATGTTTGGAAGAAGAGTGAAAATTATAGAAAATAATAAATTTCCGCCTGGAAACTACAGTTTTGAATGGGATGGTGACAATGAAGATGGATCAAGAGTTGGAGCTGGAATTTATTTTGTCAAACTACGAACAGATAATATCGATAAGACCTACAAGTTAATTTATATGTACTAATTAGCTCTGTAGTTAGAATAAATTAAAACATATCAAGCTTTAGTTAGCCTTAGGTTTATTTGACATCTTCTGCTTTTTTGAGCGTAATGACAATAACCCCAAATGTACCTCTTACTCCATAAATTGAAGCGGCAGCACCTTTAAGAACATTAATTGACTGCACATGGTTTGGATTAATTTCATCGATGGAGTACACAATGCTCCCATCAACCACAAATAGCGGTTCTCTTTGATTATTAAATGATGAAAGTCCTCTGATTGTAATCGACTTGTTTCTAATTATAACCCCAGTAACCTGTGCTTCTATCATTTCATAAATTGTTGAATAGGTATTAAGTTTCCTGTTCTCGACTTGATTCACGCCTGTTGTCGCATTTCGTTTGCTCACAAATCCATATCCAGTGTTGTATGTTTCACCATCTTTTACGCTGACATAGTTAGCGTTGTTAGGATCAGATGCAAGTATAAAGTTGATTGTTGTTTCCCCTGTAAATTCTTTCCTGATTCCTCCATGCATCAATGTAAAAGCCATTATGGATTTAATATCTGGTTTAACTTTTATTCTGTAAAATCCTTTTTTATTGGTAAATATCTTCGATTGAATATTGTCAATAATAATTGAGACTCCTTTCAATGGCAGCTTATCAATATCAGTAACATATCCGCTTATAATTATTTTTTTCTTTTCTTGTGCATGCATTGGATTAACTGCCATGATAGCGAGAAAAAGAACCAAAATTGATTTGAATTTCATAGAATTGATTTTTGGGACAAAGTCCTTTTTGTTGAATGAGTTCATTAAAAAGGGCCTCTTTCGAGGCCCTTTTCTACTAACCAAACTTTCTAATTATGAAACTAATTAAGTTAATTAGAAGGTATTTTTATATTAATAACCGGGATTTTGAGTTATTGGGTTAATATTTAGTTCATCTAATGGAATTGCAAATACAACCTGATAATCATCGTAAGGAATATGCATTCTGGCTGAAGGAACACCCCCTTGAGATGATCGTGCAGTAACAGATCTTACAATATCAAGTTTGTTTCGGATAAGATCTAAGAAACGATGACCTTCGCCCATCAGTTCTTTTCTTCTTTCCATTAAAACTCTATCGAGTGTTACGTCAGCTGCAGCAACAGTGGCAGCAGGATTTGCACGCTCAACGATGGCATTTAAGTAAAATTCAGCATTAGAGCCACCACCTTTAACAGCAGCTTCAGCTGCAATTAAATAAAGTTCAGATAATCTGAAGATGGCCACATTACTGGATGTAGATGATGCTACGCTGCCACTGCCTTCGAAGTGAGCAACAATCACCGCTTTGGTATTTCCTTTTCCGGGGTACTTCAGGATTCTACCATAGGTAGATGGGTCACCAATAGTACTTAGTTGATCAATATACAACATTTCATTTCTAATGTCATCCGGATCTGAATTCACCAAATCAATTAAATCTTGAGAAGCAATGAATTGACCGTATCCTTCAGGATCTGAAAGATTGTTAATGGATTCTCCACCAGTATTGTCAGCCGCATTATTTACATTTGAGAAGATGGACTCAGAGCTAAAATCATTTGCCCATGAATCAACATATTGATCTCTGGTCATTAGAGAATAAGGTCCGTTATTAATAACATCAACTGCGGTTGCGTAGGCATTGGCATTTTCCTCTTTATAAAGGTAGACCCTGGCCAGTAAAGTTTTCGCAGCCCAAGAATTTATTTTTCCACCTTTTTTATCATCAGAAAGCAATGGGATAGCTGTAGTTAAATCACTGATTATTTGGTCATAAACTTCAGCAACGGTACTCCTTTGTACTTTTGCATCTGGTAATAATACGGTTGTAACAATTGGAATTCCTAATGAATTGCCTCCGTTATGAGAATATGGCAACCCATACCAGTTGCAGAGTGCAAAATGACATAAGGCTCTAATTGTTAATGATTGTCCGATGAAGTCTTGTTTGTCCGCTTCATCGATGGCCGATTCTGTTTCAATACCATCAAGCATTTCAATGATGCTATTAACCTGTCTTATGATTGCATAAGGTTGGCTCCAAATTCCCGAAGAGGCATTTTGTTCATCAAAATCATAACGATATTCGTCTTCAAGCCTTCCAAAGTCAGGAACCTGATGATCGTCAGATCTCATGTCATTACGGGTAATATAACTAGCGCCAAGAAAATCATTGTCTTGCATAAGGTTATATGCTCCGTTCATCACAACAGCCACGTCAGCCATTTTTTGAATGTCCCCTGGAGCTTGCTTATCTGTAGGATACTCTACAAGAAAGTCTTTTGAGCATGATTGAGCTATAATGAGAAAGCCAACCATAAACAACTGGATTATATATTTATTGTTTTTCATTTTTATATTTTTTCTAGTTTATAGTATATTTCTTAAAAACCAATCTCTACACCAAAGGTGATTGTTTTCATAGGTGGAATTTCAAAATAGGCATATCCACTGGCACCTCCATGTTCCGGATCAACAACATCTTGCGAAGCAAAAGTCAAAAGATTTCTGCCTTGCACATAAACATTAGCACTGTTGATAAATAGCTTTTTTAACAATGATTCTGGTATAGCATAAGATAAGGTAATATCCTTCAAACGTAAGAAATCATTATCGAGTAAGAATCGTGTTGAATAAATATCAGAATTGTTGTTTCCGTTCCAGATCCTTTGTGGATGGGCAGCGATATCTCCAGGGTTTTGCCATCTATCTACTTGTGCTTCAGGAACCACGTATTTAGGACTTCGTCCGTCATTCCATGATTTATAACCAGATGCATACCATACTTTTCCACCTACAGAAAAGTTGAAGATAAAGGATAAATTAAACCCTTTGTATGAAATATTATTGCCAATACTACCATAGAAATCGGGTTCAGCAGAACCGGCAACTGTACTATTAGCTTCTCTACTATCATGGGTAATTTCATCAGTAATATTTTCATTTTCATCCACAACATACCACATAGGTGTTCCATCAGCAGGATCGACCCCTGCCCAGATAGGAACGTAAAATGAGTAATACGACAATCCTTCACGATGGATATATCTACTATCGATAATGTCTTCATGATTATTAAGTTTAAGGATTTTATTTCGTGTCGTAGTAAAGAGAATGGTTGAAGACCAATTTAAATCCTTGCTGGTTATATTGTCAGTTCGGATTTCAAATTCAAATCCTTTATTCTCCATTTCACCAATATTCACCATGGTACTTCCGGCACCAATCGTAGGTGCTAATGGTAAGTTCATTAATAAATCAGAGGTATGACGTTGGAAATACTCAAAACTACCTCTGATGCGTTTAAAAATTCCAAATTCAAAACCAATATTAAAGTTTTTATTCTTTTCCCAGGTTAAATTAGGACTTGCGATCTGATCTTCAACAGCTGCTCCGGCTTCATCATAAGCTCCGGTATAACTGTAGAGTGCCAGGTGATCATAGTACCCACCAGGAAGTGTTCCGCTTGTACCATAAGATACCCTAACCTTTAAATCATCCATGAAGGTAAGATTATCCATGAAGTGTTCCTGAGTCAATCTCCAGGCACCTGAAAGTGACCAGAAATTCGCCCAACGTTCGTTTACTCCAAGTCGTGAACTGCCATCTCTACGGAAACTTGAAGAGAAATAATATTTATTATCAAAATCATAGTTAACCCTTGATAAATAAGATAACATTGAACTCCCATTTTCATAACCAGATGCTCCGACCGGAACAGCTGTTACTGATAAAACCCTTAAGCTTTCATTTGGTAAACCTTCTCCTGTTGCTGAAAAATAGGTTGACTTAAATTGTTCAGCTTCAAATGCACCAATTAAATTAACATGGTGCAGTTCTTTAAAGGTCTTGTCAAAGGTTAAAAGATTAGAAGTAGAAGTCCGAATTCTTTGTTGATTTTGATTATAAACTTCTCCACCAACGTCTTCACCAGATCTGGATAGAGGCGAATAATAATTATAATAATTACTATTGACCCAGTCATAACTATTAGTCGATCTAAATGTTAAATATTCAAAGGGTTTATACTCAATATAACCAGTGCTGAGGCTGCGGAATACTTTGGCAGAAACTTCCATTAATTCGTATTCGCGGAGCAGGTTATAGTAACCCGCATTTACCAACTCATATTTATATTCTCCATTTTCATCATAAGGAGTCTCAGTTGGCCAGGTATTTCTGTTCACATTATAGAATGGATTGTTATATGAGGTTCCGTTATTTGCTATATCCTGATCAGTCAGTGCGTTCATGATATTAATACCCATCGAAACTTTGTTACTCATCTTATGGGTTAAATTTATCCTGCCGGAATATCTTAGAAAGTCAGAATTCAAGGCCACACCTTCTTGATCCAAAACACTTGCAGAAACATAAAACTGTGTTTTATCGTTTCCCCCGGTTGCAGATACTTCTGTATTATTTGAAATCCCTTTTCTAAATAGCAGGTCATACCAATCGGTATATCCACCGGCAGGTTTGTACCATTGGTACTCGTTCATGTACTTTTCAACATTGGAATTTCCAACACCGTAGTAATTCTCCAATGATTCTCTCATGAGTTCAATAAAATCATCACCACTGGCTGCTTTATAGTTCTCAACAGCGAAGTCAGAGATACCCATTGTTGATTTTATAGTATATTTAGTTATTCCCTTTCGGCCCTGCTTGGTTGTAATTAAAATTACACCATTTGCTGCGCGTGATCCATATAATGAAGCTGCAGCAGCATCTTTCAAAACGGTCATACTTTCAATATCACCAGCTGCAATAGATGACATTAAGTTACCACCCTCTGTCAGCTGTCCGGTAATCATTGGAACACCATCAATCACATAAAGCGGTGAATTTGAAGCTGAGAATGAACCCATACCCCTGATTCGAATCTCAGAATATGAACCTGGCTGTCCACTTGTTTCGGCAACTGTTACACCAGATACATTTCCTGCCAACGACTTTTCGATTGAGGTAACAGGTACTTTACCAATGGCTTCTGCATCAACAACTTGAGCAGATCCTGTAAATGATTTTTTGGTCGTTGTACCATATGCAATTACAACAACTTCGTCTAGTGTTGTCAGCGAGATTTCTAGGCTCACATTAATTACTGATCGACCTTCTATAGAAACCTCCTGTGGCTCATAGCCAATAAAGGAGAATACCAAAGTGGTTGCATCATCCGGCACCGTCAAAGTATAAGCACCATCCATATCTGTGGTTACTCCATTCGAAGTTCCTTTAATTAAAACGGTTACACCAGGTATGGTTAAACCATCTGTAGAGCTTGTTACAACTCCTGAAATTCTTTTTCCTTGGGCAAAAACTAGCTGCATGCCTAAGAAAAGAATTAGAACAATAATTGTAAATCTTTTCATAAATTTTATTTTTGGTTTGAGTGTTAGGTTATAAGTTAATATTTGGTTTATTTTAGCTCAGAATTTGAACTTTTATTGATTTAATTGTAATGGCTTCTTTTCATTGGCTATATTGTTTGTTAATAAGTGTTTTTAAATTCTTTCATTACACTGAAGGCAATTTATTCTTGTCTTCACAAAAAACCGCAATGAATCAACAGATCAACTTTTAATTTTTGATTGCTGAACCCTGAAATATCCACACTAAATTGATTGACAAAAAAGATTGGAAATGCTTGATTATGCTTCATGGTTTCAGGTGTCCAGGTTACTGAATTTTCAATTTTTAAATTTAAGTTACCATTGAGGCGAAGGAAAACGAAAGGATAGGATAAAGCCACTATGGCTTTATTTTTATTGTCTATAAAACTACTATAGAACGCAGATGAAAAAAATACAGCCCTTAAATCTATTTAAAAGAATAGGACGCAGTAAAAAAACTAAAATGTTATTATGAAATAAGGAGAGGGCGTGATTATGCTAATACCGATTATTCAGAATCTAATTTATCTTCTTTATCCTTATGTTTTTTATGTCCGGAAATAAACATTCCAATGATGATTCCGATGCTAACACTTATGAGGATAAGTAAAACTCTTGGAAAAGTCATTTCCCAGAATAAAAGTTTTATTTGCACAATCTCTGCATTTTGGAGCGAAAAGATCACTACGAGTAAAGCAGATAATAAAATGATGATGATTCTTGGTTTCATTTTGATTGTATTTTAGGGTCAAAGGTAATTATAAAACAGGAATTGAACCCGTATTAAAATATTCAATTGGCATTCTTATCTTTCAAAAAGGATGTTTCGGCGATTTAAGAAATAAATATAATATCCCAAACTAAAAACTGAAAGTGCGCTAAATATATGCCATAAAAAATGAGTTCCCTGTGGTAATAAATTGGGCAATGGATTTGGTGTCGGGTAGTCTAAGCTTCTAAAAGTAATGGCTAATGCTAATAGAAAAATACTTATTAGTATTAATTCCCATCTGTAATAATTCGTTTTGAATAATAATAAAATGGCCGGAAGGAGAAATGCGATTCCAATTATTAAATAGCCCATATT
Source organism: Bacteroidales bacterium (assembly GCA_963675215.1). Classification (GTDB taxonomy): domain Bacteria; phylum Bacteroidota; class Bacteroidia; order Bacteroidales. The sequence continues at coordinate 151,268 of OY775914.1, read as the reverse complement.
TCCTGCAGCCCTTCCAAATATGGGAGCTAATAAATTTATAGCTAATCCTGCAATAAAATAGGCAGAAAGAATAATGAGTAAACCCCAATACCATTTACCTAATATTTTTGTCCAAAAATATGTAGCTACAATTATACAAATCACAATGGCTGGCATAAAATCCAGAAATAGAAAAAAGTTATATGCTCGATAAGCGTGATAAAAAGTAGATCCAATTCCATTTAACATCAGAAAAGGGAGGGTAAGCACGATGACCCAATTTTCTCTGTATTGGCCTCTTAGTTTAAAAATCCAAAAAATTACAGGAACTAAAAAGAATAGAGAGGAGTAGGCATTCCAAGGTTCCTTAACAATGGCATCAGCAATAAACTCATGATAAATTGGACCGGAATCTTGAATTAATGGATTGGATTGAAGCATCATTTAAATTTGTTATAAAGATAAAAAGCCGTCTTAAATATCAAAGACGGCTTTTTAAAATATTTATGAATGAATGGTCGATTAATACATACCGCCCATGCCACCTGGCATTCCACCACCCATTGGAGGCATGGCTGGGCCAGCTGCATTTTCATCTTTATGTTCTACCAAAACACATTCGGTAGTTAGTAACATTCCTGCGATAGAAGCTGCATTTTCAAGTGCAACACGAGCTACTTTTGTAGGATCAATTACACCTGCTTCATACAAGTTTTCGTAAACATCAGTTCTGGCGTTAAATCCAAAATCATCTTTACCTTCAGCAACTTTTTGTACCACGACAGAACCTTCCATTCCGGCATTTTCAACAATTTGACGAAGTGGTTCTTCAAGCGCTCTCATTACAATTGCAATACCGGTTTCTTCATCATCATTTTCGCCTTTCAGGTTTCTGATTGATTCAATTGCTCTTAAGTAAGCAACGCCTCCACCAGGAATAATTCCTTCTTCAATAGCTGCTCTTGTTGCATTAAGGGCATCATCAAAACGATCTTTCTTTTCTTTCATTTCAACTTCACTAGCTGCACCAACGTAAATTACTGCAACACCACCAGCAAGTTTAGCCAGTCGTTCTTGAAGTTTTTCTTTGTCGTAATCAGAAGTAGTGGTTTCGATTTGAGCTTTGATTTGTTTTACCCTTGCATCGATATTGGTTTTTTCACCTTTACCATTTACAATGGTAGTGTTATCTTTATCTATCGCTACTTTATCAGCTTCTCCTAAGAATGAAAGATCAGCATCTTCTAATTTATACCCTTTTTCTTCAGAGATAACTGTACCACCGGTAAGAATAGCAATGTCTTCTAACATCTCTTTTCTACGATCGCCAAAACCTGGAGCTTTAACAGCAGCAACTTTTAGTGAACCTCTGATTTTATTTACTACTAAGGTTGCTAAAGCTTCACCATCAATATCTTCAGCAATGATAATAAGTGCACGGCCTGATTGTGCTGATTTTTCAAGAATTGGAAGTAGATCCTTCATCACACTGATTTTTTTATCATAAATCAAAATGTAAGGACTTTCAAAAACAGCTTCCATTTTTTCAGTATCTGTCACAAAATAAGGAGAAATATATCCCCTATCGAATTGCATACCTTCAACAACATCAACATAAGTCTCAATTCCTTTGGCTTCTTCAATAGTGATAACACCTTCTTTTTTAACTTTACCCATGGCTTCGGCAATTAATTTGCCGATGGTATTGTCATTATTGGCGGAAATTGAAGCAACTTGCTCAATTTTATCTGAGCTGTCTCCAATTTGTTGCGTTTGTTTTCTCAATGATTTAATAACCTCAATAACTGCTTTATCAATGCCTCGTTTCAAATCCATTGGATTTGCACCTGCAGTCACATTTTTTAATCCTTTAGTAACGATTGCCTGAGCCAAAACAGTAGCAGTTGTAGTTCCGTCACCTGCTAAATCATTGGTTTTTGAGGCCACTTCTTTTACCATTTGAGCACCCATGTTTTCAACCGGGTCTTTTAAGTCAATTTCTTTTGCAACAGTAACACCATCTTTGGTTATTACAGGTGAGCCGAATGATTTTTCAATAATTACATTTCTGCCTTTTGGGCCTAAAGTAACTTTTACAGCATTTGCTAGTGCATCAACGCCTTTTTTTAAACCGTCTCTTGCGGTAAGGTCAAATAAAATATCTTTTGCCATTTTCCTTTATTTTAAAAATTTCGAATTAATAATTAAACGATAGCTACAATGTCAGATTCGCGCATAATTAAATAGTCGTTTCCATCAACAGCTATTTCTGTACCACTGTATTTTCCATAAAGTACATTGTCGCCCTCTTTTACGGTCATTGGTTCGTCTGGTTTGCCTGGTCCAACAGCGAGTACAGTGCCTCTTTGTGGTTTTTCTTTTGCAGTATCAGGGATGATAATGCCACCTGCTGTTTTTTCTTCAGCAGCTGCAGGCTCGATAATAACTCTATCAGCTAGAGGTTTAATGTTTAATTTTCCCATTTTTTGATTAATTTTTATGTTTGAATAATATGTTTCATATATGCCCAAAGGCATTTGCACAATCTATGCCAAATGGAAATTCAAAAAAAAATGTCAGATTGTATGACAATCTGACATTTTAAATAATCTAATATTTTCTATTTATTTCTTTTCTTCCTCACGTGGTGGAGGAGCTTGATAATCTTGTGCGGGAATACTTACTGGAGCTGTATTGTCAATTTGGTCTCTCAATTCAGTATCAACCGTATTTTGGATATCTCCACTTCGTGGGATTACAAAAATGGTGAATAAACTAAGTAGTAATAGTACGATAGCTAAAGTCCATGTTGATTTTTCAAGAAAATCAGCAGTTTTACGTACACCCATATACTGGTTTGAACCTGCAAAATTTGAAGCAAGACCACCGCCTTTACTGTTTTGTACAAGAACAACTAAGATTAATAATATACAGGTAATTAGGATTAAGACCGATACTAAAATATATGTACCCATGGTTTTTTATTTTTCAGGTTATTGAATTTCTTTTTCTATTTTTTCAATTTGGGCTGCAAAGTAAGTGCTTTTTTCTGGATATTTCAAGCTTAATTTATGATATATTTTAGTCGCCTTTTCTTTATAGCCCTGATCGTAGTATATTTTTGCAAGTGTTTCGCTCACAATGTTTTCTTGATCAACTATGCTTTGCTGTGCTAATTCAAGCGGATTGTAGAATGTGGACTGATGTCGGGTAATACTGGGGGAAGTATAAATAAATTGTTCTATCAGTTCGGCTCTGCTTTTTGACTTGTTTTCATTTTTTAGCTCTTCTATTTTGGAGACGGGTTTCGCAGAAGTTTCAGTTGTAGTTTTACCCTTACCTTCTTTTTTTGCACGTTCAATTTCAGCTAATTTTTTTTCAATTCGTTCTTTTAATGCTTTTATTTTTTCAGAGTCGCGGCGACCTCTTTCGTCAAACTCTTTGTCAAGTACTTCAGCTTGGGTTTCTTTTGCTTTTTTTACAAAGTCGTCTGTGATTACCTTCTTAGGTTTTACCGGAGTGCTTTCTTGCTCATCAGCTTGTTCTTTTTTTGCTTCAACTACTTCTTTTTCTGGAACAGCTTTTGAGGTTTGTCCAATAAATTCATCAGGAAACTCAATATATTCAAGTGTTTCGCAAAGTTGATCGATGTGATTTTTGAGAATTTTCCGATCTGCGGCAATAGCAGCATTTTTCCCAAGCTGTGATTCGAATTGAATATTTTTTTCTTTAAAATAATTTAAACACAGCAGTGTTTCTACAGAAGCACAATACGGAAATTGTTTTGATAAAGTTTGAAGTTCTGTAATCGTATCGATATTTAATTTAGCCGGTTGATTTAAGTATTCGATAAATTGTTCTCGTTTCATAAGTTTAAATTTACCAATTTACAACAGTTGCATTAAAAATATCTTCAACAAGTGCTTCCACAATAACTGCAATTAATCCTTCTTGCACGTCAACTAAATTCTGGGTACTAGCGTAATCTTCGTACCGTGAGATTCTGCTATTTTCAAAATCCTTAGAAGGATCATAAACATTTACAAAATTAACTTGAACAGTAATGGTTAACCTGTTTAAGGCAGCGGTTTGGTCACCTTGAATGGCCAAAGGAGCTGTGCTATATTCTACAATGGAGCCCTCAATTTGCAAGTCTCCACCAATCGTTGTCAGGTTTAATTGCGTTTGAGAAGAGAACCTGTTCTTTAATTCGTCGGTCAAAGTTTGGCTTAGGGTTGGCTCAATTAATTCTGCCTTATTTTCAAAGTATCCGATATAAATGGTTTTGGCTTCGGCAGGAATTGATGCGCCGCTAAAAGAATAAATCCCACAACCTCCTAAGGTTAATATGAGAAATGAAAGAATAAGGATTCTGTAATTTGCTTTTAGCATTTTTTATTTGATTTTATATTCTTTAATTTTTCGGTACAGTGTACGTTCAGAAATTCCAAGCTCATCAGCTGCATTTTTACGTTTGCCTTTGTGTTTTTCAAGTGCTTGGCGAATCATGTCAATCTCTTTCTTTTGAAGGGACAGTGATTCTTCTACCACTTCCGAATGCTGAATAGGTTCATTTACGCCTTCATCAATACGTTGCTGAATTTCAATTTTGTTCAACTCAAAGGAACCATCTGAGTCATCCTTGTAAAGTTGCTTAATAAGTTTTGCGTTATTTTCAGTATTAATTTCATCTCCATTTTCAACAATATCAACAACAATTTTCTTTAAATCGTTGATGTCTTTTTTCATTTCGAAAAGTACTTTATATAAAATATCTCGTTCCGAAAGATCTTCTTTTTCTTTGTTGCTTTTATAGAGAACCGGAAGATCGCTTCCAACACCATGTGGTAAGTATTTTTGAAGGGTGGCAGCTGTAATAAAATGTTCTTTTTCGATGATAGAAATCTGCTCGGTTGTGTTTTTTAGCTGACGAATATTCCCATTCCATCTATAGTTTGAGAGCATCGAGATCGCATCATCATCTAATTGTAAGGCCGGCATTCGATATTTTTCGGCAAAATCTGCAGCAAATTTCCTAAAGAGTAAATGTATGTCTTCTTTCCGATTTCGCAATGGTGGTACAAATATCGGAACGGTGTTTAGCCTATAAAATAGATCTTCACGAAATTTGCCATTACTTATTGCAACAGGTACGTTAACATTGGTGGCTGCTACAACTCTCACATCCGTCTTAATCACCTTAGAAGACCCAACTTTGAAAAATTCGCCCGACTCCAAAACACGTAAAAGTCTGACTTGGGTTGACAATGGAAGTTCTGCCACTTCATCCAAGAAAATAGTACCTCCATTTACGACTTCAAAATAACCTTTACGGGCTTCATGGGCTCCTGTAAATGATCCTTTTTCATGTCCGAATAGCTCTGAGTCAATGGTTCCTTCCGGGATGGCACCACAGTTCACGGCAATGTAGGGCCCATGTTTACGCGCACTTAATTGATGAATAATTTTGGGAAAAACTTCTTTTCCAGTCCCACTTTCTCCGGTAATAAAAACAGTGATATCGGTAGGTGCAACCTGCCTGGCTACATCTATGGCACGGTCTAAAAGTGCAGAATTCCCAATAATTCCGAATCGTTGTTTTAGTGTTTGAATCTCCATTATTTAAATAAGATTTGAAATGATGAGCCAGCAAGGCTCACTTTTTCTTAAACGCAAAGTTAGCGAAAAATCATTCCTTAATCAAAAGGTGCTATGTTAAAGACTGTTAACGTAAAAAATTATTTTCTGATGTTTGCATTAAGTTGATGTTCAAAACTGCCTATTAATTTCCTCATCACCTTGTCGACTACTTTGTCGGTTAAAGTTTGGTACTCATCTTGTAAAATAAAACTTAAAGCATAGGATTTTTTGCCGGCTTCAATTTTATCACCTTCGTAAATATCAAACAGGGAGACAGATTTTAGCAGCTTTTTCTCGGTTTTGAGCGCAATTTCTTTTAGTGCTTCGAAGGTTATTTCCTTATCCAGAAGGATAGCCAGATCTCGACGGACTTCCGGATATTTTGGAATTTCAGTAAATTGAATTTTTGATTTTTTAGTTGCTTTTAAAAGCTGTTCCCAGCTAAAGTCGGCATAAAATACCTTTTGTTTGATGTCAAATTGCTTTAATGTTTTTTTCGAAAGCGAACCGAATGATACAATTTCTTTGTTGTTTATAAAGATGGTTTGACCATACTCAAATAACTGGTTCGACACTTCTTCAATATGCATAGCAGAAACCTTAACATCCATGCGTTGCAAGATTTGATTGACGAAAAATTTCAAAGAATAAAAATCGACTGATTTAGATGCTTTAAGCCAATTTTCAGGAGCTACTTTTCCACTCACAAAAACTGATAAATGCTTTGATTCGTTAAACTTATCCAAGGCATCAGCCGATTCAGTTGGTGTTTGAGAATAAATTCTTCCGAATTCATAAAACTTAAGGTCAGGGTTTTTCCTGTTCTGATTGTATTCGATGGATTCGAGACCACCAAATATTAGACTTTGGCGCATCACATCTAAATCGCTGCTTACAGGATTTAAAACATGCACGTTTTTTTCTGCAATATAAATTTCCTGATTCTCGGTATATTTTGAATTGATCAATGAATTATTCATGATTTCAAAAAACCCATTATCCGATAAATAATTTGAGATTTGATTTTGCATTAATTCTTTTCGATCTTGCTCATCACTGTACGAAAGCGATGAATTCAAACTGTCTGAATACTCTATATTGTTGTATCCGTAAACTCTCAGAATTTCTTCGATGATATCAGCTTCGCGGGTTACATCTACTTTATAAGTTGGGATTAATAGATTTAATCCTGCTTCAGTTTCAGTAATAATCTCTATTCCTAAATTGACCAAGATGCGTTTAATTACTGCGCGATCAATTACTTTTCCAATTAATCGATCAACATTTTTATAAGTGATATCAACCGTCCACTTTTCGATGGGTTTTGGATAAACATCCACAATCTGACTTGTGATTTCGCCTTCTGCTAATTCTTTAAAAAGCAAACAGGCACGCTTTAATGCATATTCAGTGATATTTGGGTCTGTTCCCCTTTCAAAACGAAATGAAGCATCGGTTTGCAAACCATGAAACTTAGATGTTTTACGGATGGTGGCCGGATCAAAATAGGCGCTTTCTAAAAATAAATTTGTTGTGCTTGAGGTAATTCCTGAGCCTAATCCACCGTAAACGCCTGCAATACACATGCCCTCTGCGGCGTTGCAAATCATCAAATCATTTTGATTTAGCTCCCTCTCTTGTTCATCGAGGGTTATGAATTTTGTTCCGTCCTTTAATTTCTTGACGATAACTTTATTTCCTTTGATCGCTTCGGCATTAAAAGCATGCAACGGCTGACCGGTTTCAAACAAAACGAAGTTGGTAATGTCAACAATATTATTGATGGGTTTTAGACCTAAAGATTTCAAATGATTCTGCATCCACGCAGGAGATTCTTTAACTTTCAGGTTACTTACCGTTATTCCTGTGTATCTGGGGCATGCCTCTTGATCTTCAATAACAATATCGATCTTCCGTGATTCATTATCAATTTTAAAATTTTCGACAGATGGAATTTTGAGTTTGAATTTTTGATCAGGATAAGCGTGATTTAAAACGGCAACCAAATCTCTGGCAACACCAATATGTGAAGTGGCATCTGCGCGGTTAGGCGTCAGCCCGATTTCAAAAACGTAATCTTCTTCAATTTTAAAATAATCTTTGGCCAAAGATCCTATCTTGGCACTTGGATCTAAAACCATGATTCCTGCATGCTCGGTTCCAAGTCCTAACTCATCTTCAGCACAAATCATTCCTTCTGAAACTTCACCTCTGATTTTGGATTTTTTGATAACGAATGAATCATCTCCCATATAAATAGTGGTGCCAACCGTTGCTACAGGAACCTTTTGTCCGGCATCAACATTGGGTGCTCCACAAACGATCGATAATAGCTCTTCTCCTCCTACGTCAACAGTTGTACATGAAAGTTTGTCGGCATTCGGATGTTGAATTCTGGTTTTAACTTCTCCAATTACCACGCCTTCTAATCCTCCTTTTACCGACTGTGTTTTTTCTAATCCTTCCACTTCAAGACCGCAATCCGTAAGCAGTACCGAAAGTTTTTCAGGTTCAATATCAAAGTCAATATATCGTTTTAGCCAGTTATAAGAAATTTTCATCGAAATAGGTTTTGTTTTGGTCAGTAAAAGTAATGAATTTCTACTTTTTATCGGCCACCGCTTAAACTAAAAACTAAATTTTACCGATAAAAATACTTGAGAGGGGCGAAGGATGTATTCTGATTCGTAAATAGTGAATGCACTTGCCTGGTAGCTGGTATAAGTTTTAGTATTGAAGATATTGTTCCATCTAAATTCAATATCTATCTTTTTCTCTGTAATGGTGTAACGGTAAAGAAAATCAGCAAAAAAGTTTTGATTGCCTTGCAATTCATAGTATTCAGTTGACATACTAATAAGTTGGTTTCGGGTTGGAAAAGCAAAGAAATTGAATTTATGCCTGAGTAATTCAATCTTGCTTTTTCGTTCATCTTCGATAAAGGTTCGAATGTATGTTGCATCTAGTTCGTACTCAAAATTTAACCATTCAGCCGCGCGATAATTCAAGCCCGGCTTAAGATTGAAGAATTGAGAAGTGGTATTGAACAGAACTTCGTTCAGCAATGTGATCCCCTTAGGGTGACTGTAATTAAAACGCATGCTGATGGTTGATTTTGCTGCCGCAAAATATTTACTGCTACTCCCATTAATGTTGTGAGTATAAGAAGTGTTAGGCAAAAGTGATGCTTCTACAATACTCGTTCCATCATTTTGAATGGTATTGCTATAAATAAGATTATTATTGATAATATTATAGCTATATGCTAATGAATTAAAGAAAGACAAGATGGGATTACGGTAAGATAATCTTGTCGAAAAATTATGAAAAGATGTTTCAGAAAGCGGTGCTGCATTTTGACTGAGGTTTCTGTAATTTTTAAGAATATAACCGTATTGAATCTGATCAATATCTCCCAATCTGTTGGTATAACTCCATGAGCCAGAAACTCTCCAAAAATTTCGGTATTTGTAATTAACCGACAGTCGTGGATCAAATAATAACCGACTAATTTCTTGCCCCTGATTTGCGCTTAAATCTTTTAAATCTGCCTGTTGCCAACTGAATGGTAAGCTGGCGTTCATGGCAAAATCATTATTTTTGTATTGGATTTGAGTTTGAAGGTAAGCATGTGTGTTGCTGCCTTCCAAATTATTGATGAAGTTTGAACCAGCCTCGGTTTGCTGATCCTGTTGGGTGATGAAAATATTACTTTCAAACGTTTGCTTACGAAAAGCGATCCCAACTTTAGGTGTAAAACTGAATCTTTTCCGACCGAAGCTAAAGCTTGCGGAGTGATCAGCAAAAAAACGTTTTAAATCAATTTCCTGATAAACTTTATCGAATAAATTTCCCTCATTTAAAACGCCTTCAAATTGCCCTAGTTTCACTTCCAAACTATGAGGATTGTGATCGTAACTAATATAGGATTGAAACTCAATTAAATGCTTCCCGATGGCATTAACCGATCGCAATTCATTGGAAATAGATTTTAAAGGATTTTTAAGTGATTGTGAAATATCTTCGCTTCCTGTATTAACCAAGCCAAAATTTTCGTCCCAATGCGATTTTATTTTTAATTCATTATTCAAAAAATTCTTTTTCACGTTCCTGCTCAAGGTAAACTCAGCCATTAAATATTTATCTGTAAGCTGGTTGTTGATGTTTTCTGTAAAAGCCAAGGTGTCGGTTGATGTGAAGAGGCTTCGATGCAAACTTGATTGCTGTTTTTGCTCATCAAAAACGTAATAGAGATTGGTTCTTAGCTGAAAATCCTTATTCATTTTGAGCAAGGCATTGAAATTAAGAAAGTGGATTTTGTTGTTTAAAAAGCGATGCTGCTCAATTTGAGGTAGACTGGCAGATTGAATATTGAGGATATTGGGTTTTTCGGCTGGGCGATTGGCAATATGAGTTAAATCTTCTAAAGTTAAAACATTCAGTTGCCTTGAAACATCTTTGCCGGTATTATTGGTTTGGTAAGAGCTAAGCACCTGAAAATTCTTGGTAAAAGTCATGGGGGTGAGGTTCACATCCCATAGCATAGGGCTGGCTCCGATTCCTAGTCGTCCAGTTCCTGTGGTGGTGATGTCACGTTTTAGTTTTAAATTTAAAGAGGCTTGCTGTGAGTAAACCCTTTCTTCCAAAATTTTAAGGGGTTGATGGTTCTCGAGTATTTCAACAGTGCTCACAGTGCCATGCGGAAGATTCTTACTGATCACTCCATAACGGCCACTCATGAGGTCAAGCCCTTCCACATAAAATTTTAGAAGCGGTAAGCCCTGATAAAGAATTTGTCCGCTGGGTTCTATATCTATGCCGGGCATGCGACGCAACACATCTTCAATGGCACGGTCTTCTTTTCCTGCGAAGGAACTAACTAAGTAACTAATGGTGTCTCCACGTCTTTGGATGGGAGCAGCTTTAACGGTAAAGGCTGCTAATTGTTTGGTGTCATAAACCAACTCAAAATGCAAGTTTTGCGAAACATTGGGGATGCGACGAGATTCTTTACGAAAATGGATGGAGCTTAACTCAATATCCAGGCTGTCGGAAGAAGTATTTACCTGAGTTTGGAATTGCCCTTTTTCATTACTCACCGCATAGGCAATTAAGGTTTTGCTATTTGGTAAATAAATGAGGATGTTAATATTTGATAAGGCTTGGTCTTTTTCATCTTTTATTTGCCCCTGAAGCTTAGTTTGGCTCCAACTATTTTGAAAAAAAAGCAAGGTGAGTACAAAGGCTAGTAATATTCTCATTCTCTTTATTTCAGATCTGTTAAAATATTGGGACGGCATCCCCAAGCGGATGCCGTCCCAGATTAGTCTTATTTTCTTTTTAACTCAATCGGGTTATTTCGTTCTGCCATTCTTTTTGCAACTATTTGTTGGCTCTCGATACCATTTCCCATGGCTTTTACCGTACTAACCATGTTTTCCCTAGCATAATCTTCAGTCCTAAAAAATTTCATTTTGGAAGTTTTGAAATAGTCTTTTTCAATAAACTCAATTGCAATTTCTTTATCGAGTTTTTCTATGCTTGTTAATTCGAAAGAATAATGATGCCGGGTATCGTAAACTTTGATAATTAATCCGGGTAAACCATTAAATTTATAGGGTCCATCGTTAAATGGTATCTCCGGACAAAACCAGGCAATCCAGCCTCTTCCGCCAAAATTGCTTGTAGCTTTTTGAACTTTATAACCTGCAATCGTATCAGTTTCTTTAGTTAGTTGCCAATCAAACAGATTCAAATCCTCCTCGTATAAAAAGGGTCCGGCAGTGATGTGATGATAACAAGTTATTTTGCCTTCAGGGTAGTTTTTATGAAATTGATAAAGAAACCGTGAGAAGTTTCTTCTGGCTCCATATCCGTCCATATACTTTTGAAATTGTTCTGGTGTGGTAAAATTTCGAGTTTCAAGAATAAAGTTGTAATGATTTTTGCCGATAAAGAAGCTTATCTCTTTTCCTAAAAACAATAAAAAATCTTCTCTGCGGTTTACGTTCAAATTAAGAGAATCTTCATTAAAAATCAACGAATAATTAGCAATAATCTGAGCTTGATCCAGTACTTTTATAGGATAATCATACAAAGGGTTTTGTGCTATAGCAGAAAATGAGTTTGTCAGAATAAGAAGAAAGATAATTTTTCGCATGATGTAATTTTTTAACGTGACAAATAAGCTGTGGGGAGAAATGAAGCTTTTGCCAAAAATAAAAATAGCTTACCAAAGAATTTATAAGTAAATATATAAATAATAAAACGTGTAACTAAATGTTTAGTCGAAAATATTTTAAAAATAGGGATGGCTTCCGTTTGGGAATGCCATCCCTTTCTTTCTGTTGCTATCATTTTCTTTTTAACTCAATGGGGTTATTTTGTGCTGCCATATTTCTTGTGGCTCTTTGTTGATATTCTAAACTGCCTCCAGATTCTTTAATACGACTGATTATGTCTTTTTTGAAATAATCTTCTGCTTGAAAAAACCCTTCCTTAGTTGTTTTTATATAATCCCTTTCGTCTAGCTCAACCATCAATTTCTGTTCTGGTTTTTCGACATATTTTATTTCAAATACATAATGCATGTTACTGTCGTAAATTTTTACTATTAAACCTGGCAGCCCACTAAATTTGTAGGGCCCATCATTATAAGGAATGTCAGGGCTGAACCAAGCAATCCATTTTCTCCCCCCAAAATCACAAATAGCTTTTTGTACTTTGTAATTGGCAATAGTATCAGTATCCTCTTGGAGTTGCCAATTAAAGGCATTATGTTTTTCTTCATATATATAGGGAGGCCCCATTATATGATCTGTACAGGTTATTCTTCCCTCAGGGTAATTCTTAAAAATTCTATATTGAAATTTCGTCCTTAAGAATTCTATTCTATTTGAAGCCCAAAGTTGACGTTCCTCCGTAGTTGTTAATTTATTTAGTTGACTCATCGCGACATAAGAGTTTTTACTCGCGAATAAGCTAATTTTTTTACCTAAAAAAAGTAACATATCTTCCTGCTTAACAAAATCAGGATTCATTGAGTCTTGTTGATATTTTAATAAATAAGTAATGGTCAGTTCAACCTGATCAAGCTCTTTAGATTCCCAATTCCATTGAGATTGAGAGAACGTGTATATAGGCAATAAAAAAAATAATATAATAATGTTTCGCATAATGAATACTATTAAAGAACAGTTATTGAATTCTATCCTGACTTGTGAATAAAATCTATGGATAATTGGAATCTATCAAATACTTTTACTTCTTAATATAAGATTTGCTCCCGTTTAGTCTTGAAAGATAGGAGCAAATCATACTGAGTTAATATTAGAACTTCTTATTTGCGAGTGCTATATATGGAAAATCAGATAATGTCTGGACAAGGAGAAGGTCTCTCGCAATAAATCTGATACCAAGCAATTTCATCTCCTGGATAACAGCAATATACTGAGGGTCCGCATGGTAAGGTTAGGTGATAGCATGCATTTGCTACTATTGGAGCTGCAAATGTAAACAAACCCACTAGGGCAAAAGCATAAATTAATTTTTTCATTTTAATAAATTTAAGTTAATAATAATTCTATGTCATTACAATAATAAGTGGTGTAACTGACATGGGCTGTCAGTTTGAAAAACTCGTCACGATTTTATGAAATCCCCCCCCCTTAATTCTGTTAATTACTTTATTGTTAGAGTTTTGAGAAATAAATTTAAAAATTAGATTACCCTGCTGTTCATAACAGTAACTTTTTCTAGCCTTATCAAAATAGATGGGGCAACCCATTTCCTTTAGTTGTTTAATGATGCGATAAACTGTCCTTTCAGTGATGTCCAATTTTTTTGCAAGCTCTTTTGGTGTTCCGGTTGCCTTGAGCTTTATGAGTATGTACAGTCTGTCAATTTTAGCTTTTATATCAATAATATTCATCATTATCAAGTTTAAAATAGTTATCTGATGTGAAACAAATAAAATATTAACCTGATGATCATTCCATTCGACTTGTCATGCTAGCCGACTGATTATAATCACAGATCAATTTTGAATTTTAATACTTAAAGGGGGGAGTATATTTCAACTAAGTATTCAGTTTATTAATACCTTTTTATTTGGGAAAGTAACCCATTTGTTAGTAAATATTTTTTATGAACTTGAGGGATGGCATTCCATGTTGTTCTTATTTTCGTTTTAACTCAATGGGATTATTTCGTGCTGCCATTTTTTTTGCAGCTATTTGTTGGCTCTCGATACCATTTCCCATGGCTTTAAATGTGCTAACAATATTGTCTCTGGCATAATCTTCAGCTCTAAAAAATCGCATTTTAGTTGTTTTAAAATAGTTCATTTCTTTGAACTCAATATTCACGAGTACTTCTGGTTTTTCAATAAAACTTAATTCAAAGTCATAATGCATTTGAGTGTCATAAACCTTAACAATTAAACCGGGCAAACCATTAAATTTATAGGGTCCGTCGTTATATGGGATTTCGGGGCTAAACCAGGCAATCCAGCTTCTCCCGCCAAAATTACTTGTAGCTTTTTGAACTTTATAACCTGCAATCGTATCAGTTTCTTTAGTTAGTTGCCAATCAAACAGATTCAAATCCTCCTCGTATAAAAAGGGTCCAGCAGTGATGTGATGATAACAAGTTATTTTACCTTCAGGGTAGTTTTTATGAAATTCGTGATAAAATCTAAATTTAACGCCACTCATGGCAAAGTTGTCGAACCATTGTTTATTTTCTTCTTTTGTTCTGATAGCCTTCCATTCTATTTGTATTTGATAATTTGTTTTACCGATAAATCTACTTAAGTGATCGCCTAAAAAAAGTAAGAATTCTTCTTTGCGAGGCTTATCAAGATTAAGCGAATCCTCTTTATAAGTGAGGGTATAATGAGCGATAAACTTTGCCTGATCTAAAACTTTTGACTTTTCATTAGAAATTTCAGGTTGAGAATAGGCGATAATCAAACTCAATAAATTTAATAGGATTATAAATTTGCGCATACATTGGGTTAATACAAATAAACTAAATAAGTCACCCTTTTTTAAGAGTTTTTTATGAAATTAGGGACGATATTCCCTCAAAGAATGTTGCCCCATGAAACTACTAACTAATCAATCCCCAATTCGGTTTATTCTTAAACATTTTGATTAGCTGTTTTTTAAGAATAGCATGGGAAGCATCTTCCAGATTGGGGTCTTTGTCCAAGATGTCGTTTGCCAAGTTTCGAGCATACTTTAAGATTTTTTCATCTTTTATGAGATCGGCAATTTTTAAATCTAAAACACCACTTTGTTGGGTTCCTTGTAAATCACCAGGGCCACGCATTCTTAAGTCTTCTTCTGAAATCTCAAAGCCATCGTTGGTCCTAACCATGATCTCCATTCGCTTTTTTCCTTCGGTGGTTAGTTCGTAATCCGACATTAAAATGCAATAGGATTGATCGGCACCTCGTCCTACACGGCCACGTAGCTGGTGAAGTTGAGAAAGCCCGAATCGTTCTGCATTTTCAATCACCATCACACTGGCATTTGGAATGTCGATGCCCACTTCAATCACTGTAGTTGAAACCATTATTTGAGTTTCGCCTTTAATAAAACGTTGCATTTCGTATTCTTTTTCAGCAGGTTTCATTTTGCCATGTACAATGCTGATAGCATATTCGGGCAAAGGAAAATCACGGCTGATACTTTCGTAGCCATCCATTAAATCTTTTAAATCGAGTTTTTCAGATTCGTTAATTAAAGGATAAACAATATAAACCTGATTGCCCTGTTTAATCTGTTTTCTCAAAAAACCAAATAATTTTAATCGACCCGAATCGTAAAGATGCATGGTTTTGATGGGCTTTCTACCCGGAGGCATTTCATCGATGATTGAAAAGTCCAGATCGCCATAAAAGGTCATGGCCAATGTTCGGGGAATGGGTGTTGCAGTCATTACCAAAACATGCGGCGGAATGGTGTTTTTCTTCCAGAGTTTAGCTCGCTGTGCCACACCAAAGCGGTGTTGCTCATCAATAATCACAAGACCCAGATTTCTGAATTTTACGGCATCCTCAATTAAAGCATGAGTTCCGATTAAAATATGTAGCTCACCACTTTGTAATTTCTCATGAATTACTTTCCTTTCGGCAGTTTTTGTGGAACCGGTTAAAAGCAAAAGTTCAATATTTAAGTCCTTTAGCATGGCTTTGATGCTCTTGGCGTGTTGGTTGGCCAGAATTTCGGTAGGAGCCATGATGCATGCCTGAAATCCATTGTCGAGAGCAATCAGAATACACATGAGCGCAACCAGTGTTTTACCGCTTCCAACATCTCCTTGTAGCAATCGGTTCATCTGTTTGCCCGAACCAAGGTCAACCCTGATTTCTTTAATCACTCTTTTTTGGGCATTGGTTAATTCGAAAGGAAGATTTTTTGCATAAAACTCGTTTACATATTCACCCACTTTCGAAAACACATTCCCTTTAAATTTTTGATTGCGGTTAATTTTATGTCGTAAAAGTTTGAGTTGAATAAAAAATAATTCTTCGAATTTCAATCTGCTTTGGGCTCGTGACAATAATTGAGGACTTGATGGGAAATGGATATTTACCAATGCTTCGTCTCTGGAAATTAATTTTAAATTATTCCTGATTTCCGGAGTTAAAGTTTCGTTGAGAATGCCTTCAGCTCGGATGAGTAGATTTTTGGTAAGTTTTCCAATTGCTTTGTTTCCCAAGCCTTTTGCTTTGAGCTTTTCAGTTGAATTATAAAAAGGTTGCAAGCTTTCGCCAAGGCCATTTTCTTCTTTATCCGCAGGTTCAATTTCGGGATGGGCAATATTGAATTTGTTATTGAACAAGGTGGGTTTACCAAAAACAACATATTCGTGATTCTCCTTAACGGATTCTTTTATCCATTTGATACCTTTGAACCAAACCAGTTCAACTGATCCCGATTCATCAGAAAAAAGAGCAGTTAATCGTCGACCTCTGTTCTCGCCAATCTGTTTAATATTTGAAATTTTACCTTTTAGTTGAATGTAAGTGTTGGTATTTGAAATTTCAGAAATTTTATAGAATTTGCTTTTATCGATGTATCGATAGGGGAAATAATTCAACAAATCATTGAATGAGTAAATAGCTAGTTCCTGATTCAAAGTTTGTGCCCGTTTTGGGCCAACACCTTTGAGATATTCAATGGGAGTATCGAGGAAGCTAAATGACATTCGGGATAAGATTGTTGAACAAATTTAATCAATTAGTAATCAAAAAAAAACTCCCCGCTATGGAGGAGTTTAATTAGAGGTGTGTTTTTTAGAATTCCCAGAGTTCGTGTTCAAAATTAAACAACTCTGTTTTTATTCGTTCCGCTTCAAACAATGCATCTATGCCTTCTGCATATTCTGAAATCCGTCGGTCGAATACATTGTTTTCTTTATAGATATAGCTAGAGAACATCCGCTTCCAGAAAACTTCGTCGTAAGTTCTTTTTTCAGCATCGTTAAATCGATTAAACATTAAAGCCCTGGCCAGTACATTTCTGGCCTCAGGAAAATATACCCAGAATAAGGGTTGCGTGGCTTCTTCTCCTTCACGTTCAACAATCATGACAGGGCATAACCCAATTATGCGGACCATTAATTGCGATCTTTGTTTGTCGAAATACCAATCTTCTTTAATTCTAAGTTGCATCACGCGTGAAGGATCAAACGCAGTATAAATTACGGTGTCATATTCATCGTAGGGCGGATATGGCCTTGAAAGTACGCGGTGGACTGAGTCTGTTTGTCTGGCCACAACCTCGTTATAGGTAATCGGAGCAAGGAATTCGTCGGTAGGAGAAATATCATAAGCAGTAATTTCACCCTCTTTCAAACCATCAATGATTACCTGAAAAAAACTTCTCCATCCACCATGGGGTTCAACCGGAAAATAAAATGGTTGATTCATTTTTTCTCTAAAGTCAATGACTCTCCAAATTCGTTTTTGCCACATCACATCAGCTCTGCGCAAGGTTGGCATAGGCGTTGGTTTTACATCAATGATGCTTGGATTTGCGTAAAGCCCATCGATGGGTGTTTCATTTATTACCTGCGCATTGATTTGTAATCCAAGACAAAGGACAAAACCTAAAATTAATAATGAAATAATATTTTTCATGTGTTTATAATTTTTTTTATCGGCTACATGGAATATCCGTAATGATTATACTCTTTTGGTTTACAGGACAATGCCAATGGATATTTCATATCGTTATTTAATTGTTAGATTGATCGGATTTAAAGTTCTGGTTGTTCCGTCAGGCCCCGATGCTTGAATGTTCTCAAAGAAAAACTTTTGCCCTCTTCTTGCGTTTCTGATTAGCTCATTCATTTCTTCAGAAAATCTGTTACCACGGGTAGTTTTTGGAATAAAGTCTCCGTTAATCATGGTTGCCATGGTAAATGAATTAACCACAAAATTCAGATCGAATTGAAAATCGCCCATAGATGGAATAATGGCTGAAGCAGCAATCAGTGTGTTTTTATCGATAGTCCCTTCCTTTTGTCGGGCAATAAGTGCAACTGGATCGGGAACGCGTTTAACTCTAAACTCGCTACTTCCCATGTTTAATCGTGTGCCATTATAATTGGCAGTGGCATTAATGGTAGTGTTTGTAGTGCCGGTTTCTACTTTAACTATCCAATCGGACCCGTTCGGATTTCTTACTAATGTCCCTTCGGAAATACTTGGGTTAATTAATTCATCAGCCAAGCCGGGAACAGAAATAGAAACAGGGTTGTCGACGCCAATATAAAATACGTTCATCTTTGTGGCGGCAACAGTTAATGAAGGTGGCCCGACAATATATTCACTTTGGAATGGATAATCTACGGGTTCGCCTTCTGGCCCAAGCACCCTGATGAGGCCTGCATATTTAAAACTACCTTCTGAATTGCTTGAAAAATTAAGTTTTACAACGCCATCTTTACCTTCCAGTGAGGTCGCCCGATTAATGTTACTTTCATTAATTTCATCAACTCCCTGCAGTACATAAACTTCAGGATTTTGTTTGGTGTCGTAAGCAGCAACAAAAACTTCAGCCTCATATTGCTGACCTTTGAGAATATATGAATTCTGGGAAATGACTTTAGCTTTTATATCATCAAACTTAAAATCTTCGGCTGTAACAGAAGAGAAAAGATAACTGATTACATCAAATTCAGCGTTTTGAACCTCGCCAATGAGTTTATTTAAGATGGTAACATCAGCGGCCAAAATGGTATAATAAAAATTATGCTGTTCCCAATTTTGTCTCTTTCCATCCGCATCAAAATATTCTCCATTTGTAATGAGTCCGATTTTTTCACTGTCTTCGGGTTCGTTCATCAATGCGAGCATCTGTCTTCTGTAATCATCAATTCTTTTTCTGAGGGCGCCAGAAGCTCCTTTGGAACCATCCTCTGAATTTTTAAAGAAGAATCGAGTAGGCTCAGTATATCCATCTTTCGATTTAATATTGTTGAGGGGCGTACTCATAGCTTCTTCAACCGTTTTAATCTTGTTTTCAGACTGTATAATTAGCGCATACTTCACACTATCTATAAAATGAACTAATCTATCACTGATTACTTTTGCTTCCTGGGCACCTTCCCAAAAGGGCTTAACTTTGTTAGGGTTAAGGCTATATTGTTTGTTAAATTCGGTATGGACATCATCAATTTTATTTGAAAAATTTTCAATGGTCGATTCCATACTCTCGTTAACCACAATAAAGGCATCCAGCATCGATTTTGAGACATTAAGAGCCAGAAGTGCCGTTAGTACCAAGTACATCATTGCAATCATCTTTTGCCTCGGGGTTTCTTTGTATGCGGCCATATCTACTTATTGATATAATTAATATTATTCAATTAAATTATTAGCGAGGGTTATTCGGATTCATGGCCGAAAGCATACCTCCATAAACATTATTTAAAGCAGCCATTTTTTGGTTGAGCTCATCCATATTGTTTTTGTAATCAATCATTTTATCAGCAGAATCACTTAAGTTTGTTAAGAATTGATTCATGGTTTCATGCAATTTAGCAGAAGATTCAACTTGTTGGTTTGAGCTTTGTAATTGCATTTCGTATAATTGATTTAAAGATGACATGGTTTCTGAAATCTTTTTCAATTGTTCGTTATAGAGCGATCCTTCAATATCTGAAAAATCAAGGGCTTCAGCTGATTTGGTAATCATTTCTGACGACTTTTTATAATTATCAGCCAGTCCTTTAGCAGAATCATTTGCGTCCTTAACTGTATCGGAAAAAGCTTGAACTGATGAAGCATCAGCTTTTAATGATTCACTTACATTGCTATATGATTTTGTTAATTCAGAAACCTGATAAGAAGCTTGTTTAACATTGCTTGAAAACTCATCGCTAACCTGTACTTCTTTGCCTAAAGTATCCGAAGTTTTTTTGTAAACATCAGATAAATCATTCATTGATGAAGTAGCCATGCGCATTTTATCAACATATTCATTAGTGGCCAGAGATGCATTGGTCACATCCTTTATCTTGGCAGTATGGTCACTCAGATTTCGCAAACCATTTGCCAGATTATCAATTAATTGTGCATCGACATTTGCATCCTTTAAAAGTGTGTCGAGTTGTTGCGTATAATTTTCTTTTTTTGTGCGTTTCCCGATTCCATCTCCAATGTAGAATGCTTCCAGTTCTGGGTAAACTAAGCTCCAATCCGGCTCAACATGTGGCGGTTCAAAAGCAGAGAAAAAGAAAATAATTGCTTCAGTGCCCAATCCAACCAATAACATCTCATCAGCATAAGCGTAGTGATTAATTTTAAATAATGCACCTAATATAACTACAGATGCACCTATACCATATAGTCGTGCAAGAAATTTTTTATAGTACTTACCTCTGACAGCGATATAGCCTTTTGTTCTTAAAGTTTGTCTTAAACCCATTTCTATCTGTATTATGTTTGTAAATTAGTTGTAAACGTTTGATGCTTTTGCCGGATTATCTCCTCTGTTTCGTCCCAAGTATGGTTGAATACTTCTAAATCCAACATATGATTTAGCCGTATCCTGATATTCATAGGCGCGAGTAGTCACTCTTAAATAATAGGCAATGTCTTTCCATGATCCGCCTCTGATTACTTTTCTCTTCATTGCAGGAGGATCGTCGGGTTTAGCGTTATAGGTGTAATTGGGATTCATGTCCCAGGAGAAGTTATATGAAGCAGGATCATAAGCGCTGTTTGTCCATTCTGCTACATTTCCAGCCATGTCATACAAGCCCCAATCATTAGGGGGATAGTGCCCAACGATTAATGTTCTAAGTCCTCCATCATCAATATAATTACCTCTCATAGGTTTGAAGTTTGCCAAGAAACATCCTTTTTCATTTCGGGTATAAGGCCCTCCCCAGGGATATGGATTTAATTCATTTCCCCCTCTGGCTGCCCATTCCCATTCGGCTTCAGTTGGTAATCGGAATTCTATCCCTGCCGTAGTTCTTCTTTTGCCAGAATTTGCATTATTGTATAATTCTGTTCTCCAAACACAAAATGCTTTAGCCTGAAGCCAGTTAACACCAACCACTGGATAATGATCGTAAGCAGGATGCCAGAAATATCTCTCAGTTAAAGGATCGTTAAATGAATAGGTAAAATCATGAATCCATGCGAGTGTATCCGGATAAACATTAATCGATTCTTTTTTAACATATACCGAACGATCACGAAGTCCTTGCGGTCGATTCGCTAAACTTGCATCTAAAAAATTACCAGGGGTTGAGAAATCTTTTTGTGCAGCAGCTTGCATGTCAATCCAGTAGTATTCATAATTAAGTTTTCGGGTATCAATTTGTTTTTTCCTGAAGTAACGTTCATGTTCGGGCAAATACATATCCTCAAGAGCATCCCGTACATCCTGATCGCTACTATTCCATTCAATATCTGTTTCCCAATTAACAAATGGAGGATCAAAAACTTCACCTGTTTCAGGGTCTTCTTCAATTAAATATTCTTCTGGTCTTACTTCCCCGAGCATTTTTCTGGCTATTTCATCACGCACCCAATGAACAAATTGACGGTATTCATTATTTGTTATTTCAGTTTCATCCATAAAAAAGGAAGAAATGGAAATCGTTTTTGGCTCGTTAACCTGGCCATAAGTAATATCCTCACCTCCTGCTCCCATGGTATAACTTCCTTGAGGCACGAATACCATCCCGTAAGGATCGGGTTGATAGAAAATACCAGATTTTCTGTTAACCCCAACCAGCTCACCATTTCCTTTGTCACTGCAACTTGCAAAAGTGATGAGTGCTCCTATTAAAAGAAGTATTTTTTTCATATCTAAACTTTAGTATTTGCTTTTTAACGTAAAATCTGCAATAATGTTTTGCTTGTGCTTAATTAACTATTTATAAAATACATAATTCATTTATAGAAATCTTGTGTTTCGATATGAATTCTTTGTTTTGTTGAAGTCAATATCAAAACAGTAGCTTATCATTAACTCATGACTCCCTGCCGGATTTATTGATGACAAAGGTAAGTCATATGAATATCCAATTCTAAAATTTTTACTTTGAACTCCCAATAAAATTGCAATAGCATCAGCTGTTTGCATATTATAGGTAACGCCTCCCCAGAATTTATTATTGTATTGAACTAAACTGCTTAGTGAAATTTGTGTGGATACAAAATCAGATTTTATCAACAAAGATGGCAAGATACGAAATTCAGGTTTATTGGGGATTTCGTATTCCATTCCGCCCGTTAAATATATGGTGCGATTTAGAATGGGTTGCCCACTGCTGGCTTCGGTAAAAGATTTTCCTTTGGTTTCAAGCAGGTTAAGTACTGATATCCCGAGATGATATTGGTCTGGAACCTTATAGTAAACGCCTAAGCCGACATCTGCCATTAATGAACTTACATTATCACTGATTCCTGAAAAAACCGGATCATTTCCATCAATGGCAATAAATTTACCAAAATCAATATTTCTGTTAATCACGGATAGTTGACCACCTATTCCCAAAATCCCAGTGCTTAACTCGAGCCTGTAAGCATACTTTAGCCCAACCGAAACATCTTTAAAAAATCCAAGTTTATCTTCGCTCATACTTATCCCTAATCCACCATTTAATATCGCTGATGGCGTATTTACAGCAATCAAATAAGTAGTAGGCCCTATGTGGTTTCCTTCAGAATCAGTAAGCCCTACCCATTGTTGTCTGGTAAAAGCGGTAGCACAAATCGATTCATTAATCGCAGCATAACCAGGGTTAATAAAGGAATGTGAAAACATATTCTGGCTCAACATTGAAGCTTGTTGCGCATTCGCCAAACTGAATGTGAGGAGGAAGTTAATGAGGAGAATGAGTTGAACTTTTCTTAACATTTAGTTAAAACAGCTTTAAAAAACGAAAATAATAATAAAACAATATCTCTGAAAAGTAAATATCTGAATTGTATAAACCTAGTATTGTTAGTAAATATTTAACTTAACATTCTCAGCGTTTAAGCGTTACATTAGAAAGATAATTGATCATTAACAATGAAGGCGTCTTGAAACCCTGATTTGCTTATGAAGAACGCTGTTTTTAAATGATTAGTATCAATGATTTTGAAAGTTAAGATTGGTTCCGGATTTACAGGTAGATCTTACGTCATATATTAAACCTGATAATCAAGCTTATAATGGCATTATAGCATATTTGTAATAAAAATTTGGTCGGCTTATTTTCGGATCATAAAAAAATATACCTTTGCCGCCATTTTTCACTATCAAAATACTAGCAATATGACATTTGTTCTCAAAGAAAAATTGTTCTCAAAAAAATGGATAATTAACTATTCATTAATCATTATAGGCTCCTTTATTTTAGCTGCAGGATTCGTTCTTTTCATCACGCCTTATAAAATTGTTCCAGGTGGTGTTTATGGGATTTCAATTGTGCTTCATTATATGTTTGGAACACCCGTTGGGCTTGTCGCACTGGGTTTTGATATACCGCTTACGATTATCGGAATTAAAGTTTTAGGGCCAAGATTCGGAGTTAAAACGGTTATTGGCTTTGTTTTAACGGCATTTTTTGTCGATGGCCTGACCTATTTATATGGTTCAGCGCCACTGGTTGAAGGCGATGCACTGTTATCCTCTATTTTTGGTGGTGTTGTAATTGGCTTCGGCTTAGGATTAATCTTTAAAGCTAAAGCAACTTCAGGTGGTTCAGACATCGTAGCGATGATTATCAGTAAATATACACGTCTACCTTTAGGTCAGTTAATGATTGTGGTTGACTCTGCGATCGTTATTATTGGCTTACTTGTTTTTAAGGATTGGAAAATCCCATTGTATTCACTAATCGTTATTTTTATTTCCGGAAAAGTCATCGATACCGTTCTGCAAGGTGTGAGTTACGATAAGGCATTGTTCATCATTTCTGAAGAATATGAGTTGATCAGAGATAAAATCATTAACGATTTGAATCGAGGAGGAACTTATTTAATAGGCGAGGGGATGTATAATCAGAATGAGAAAACAATTATTTATACCATTGTTACCAGAAGAGAACTGGCGATTTTGCAAGATTATATTCATGATATTGACCCCGATGCATTTTTAACGGTAATTAATGCAAATGAGATTTTAGGAAATGGTTTTAAATCCTTGCGCGACGCAAAGGAAGATTTAATCTAAAAAATATTAATAATTTTGTTTTTATAAATGATAATCCACAAAGCAAGATCTATGAGGAGGCTAAATAATACAAGATTAATCTATATCATTAGTATTTTGTTTTTGATCACAATAATGTATAGTTGCGGAATTAGAACAGAAAGT
Source organism: Bacteroidales bacterium (assembly GCA_963675215.1). Taxonomy (GTDB): domain Bacteria; phylum Bacteroidota; class Bacteroidia; order Bacteroidales. The sequence continues at coordinate 126,807 of OY775914.1, read as the reverse complement.
AGTGATCAGAAATTAATTATATTTCATGCGGGAAGTTTATCCGTTCCTTTTAAGGCAGTGATTGCCGAGTTCAATAAAGAATATCCTGAAATAAAAGTGTTAACAGAAGCAGCCGGGAGTAGAGATTGTGCACGTAAAATTACGGATTTAAAAAAAGAGTGTGATGTAATGGCATCAGCAGATTACACCGTGATTGATCAATTGCTCATTCCTGATTTTGCAAAATGGAATATTAGATTTGCCAGCAATGAAATGGTGATTGCCTTTGGTGGAAATAATCAAGAACTTTTGCAAATTGATTCATCAAACTGGTACGAAATATTATTGAGGGATGATATTAGGTATGGCAGATCAGAACCCAATGCCGACCCTTGCGGATATCGAACGGTTTTGGTAGCCAAACTTGCCGAAAAATATTATAATATCCCTGGATTTGCGGAGAAAATGTTGGCAAAAGATCACCGGTTTATTCGCCCAAAGGAAACAGACTTAATAGCACTAATTGAAACTAATACCATCGATTATTTTTTTATTTATCGCTCTGTTGCCGAGCAACATGGTTTAAAATACATTCAACTGCCCGATGCGATAAATTTGAAATCACCTCAGTTCGCTGATCATTATGCTTCTGTTACTATTGAATTGTCAGGGAAGGAACCGGGTAGTTTTATAACAAAATCCGGAGAGCCAATGGTTTACGGGATTACAATTCCAAGCAATGCCCCTCATCAACGATTAGCAATCAGATTTGTTGAATTTCTTTTATCAGATAAAGGAATGGAAATAATGGAGAAGAATGGTCAACCTTCTTTGGTTCCTGCCTTTAGTGATTCATTCAACAATATTCCTGAATCCTTAAAAAAGTATGCACGCAATAATTGAGCAACTTCATCTAAATTGATCTAAAATCATCCTAATTATGAAAAGAAAATTTTTATTAGTTACCCTGATACTTATGAGTGTTGCAACCTTAGGTCAATTTAAAATGGATGGTGAAATTCGTCCTCGATTAGAATGGCGTAATGGGTATAAAAATATGATTCCAAATGATGCTGAATCAATAATAATAGTTACGCAAAGAACACGTTTAAACTTTAATTACGGAACAAGTTTATACACCACTCGTTTTTCTTTACAGGAAGTTAGAACATGGGGCGAAGAAGCATTGAATAATGGTGCTGTAAATATTGCGCTCCATGAAGCCTGGATCGCATTCAATCTAAAATCGGATTTTACCCTAAAAATTGGAAGGCAAGTATTGAAATATGATAATCAAAAGCTAATAGCAGCCACGAATTGGAATCAGGTTGGTGCAAAGCATGATGCCTTAAAATTTTCATATAATGCGGATGGGTGGGAATTTGATTTTGTTGGAGCCATAAATCAAACCGGAAATAAATTATTTAAGTCCCCGTATTTGATTTTTGACCAGATGTATAAAAACCTCGGAATTATTTGGGTTAAGAAAGATTGGGAAAATTTTTCAATTGCCAAGCTTAGTATTGCAGAAGGGTTAAGAGAAGATTCGGAAACAACCATCATTCATAATAGATTTACAACCGGAATAATTGCAAGTGCTAATATTAAAAGTACTTCCATGGATGGCCGTTTCTTTTATCAGGGAGGAAAGAAAAACGACGGCATGGCCGTGAGTGCATATTGGATTAATTTAGAGCTGAAACAAAAACTAAGTGAACAAAACTCAGTTATGGGAGGCATCGATTTAATGTCGGGTAATGAAGCGCCTGATGCAAACGCTGGCAAGGATAATGCATTTGATGTTTTATATGGAGGTAAGCACGCTCCGAATGGGTTAATGGATTATTTTGCGGGTCCAAAATCTATCAGAGGTTTGGGCCTAGCTGATCTTTATATGAAATATATTACCAAACCAAGCGAAAATATACTGTTGAGCTTAGACTATCATTATTTTAAAACACAAGCTGAATTTTTAATTGATGATGTTACCTATAAAAGTTATTTGGGTTCGGAAATTGATTTAAGTTGTTCAATTCAGATCTCATCAGAAATTAATCTTACAAATATTTTTGGTATAATGATCCCAACTTCGAGTATGACGATTGCAAAAAATAGTCAACCTGGAAATACAAATACTGGATTTTATTTTGTAACAATGCTTACCTTTAAGCCCGTATTCTTTAAAAACTAATTACTGTGATCCGAACGGATTCATTTGCCCTTGTTTTAAGTTTAATTGGAGGAGTTGTGCTCTTATTTATTGTGGCACCACTTGCCGGATTATTGCTAGATACGCCTTTGGCAAATTTATTTGAAGTAACACAAGATGATCAGGTAATTGATAGTATTTGGCTTACACTCGGGGCTTCATTTGGAGGCACCTTTTTTTGCGCTATATTTGCCATCCCACTTGCATACATTTTAGCAAGAAAAGAATTTCCCGGTAAAAGATTGGTTCACGGCATTATTGATTTGCCAATTGTTATTCCTCATTCAGCTGCAGGGATTGCAATTTTAGGTTTTATTTCGCGCGATTCTGTTTTTGGACAAATGGCTTCAAGCATAGGATTAGATTTTATTGGGCATCCCATTGGTATTTCAATGGCCATGGCTTTTGTAAGTATTCCTTTTTTAATAAATGCTGCACGCGATGGATTTAGCTCAATCCCTGTTAGACTAGAACAGGCTGCAAAAAACCTTGGAGCAAATTCAGTGCGGGTCTTTTTTACCATTTCTCTTCCATTGGCATGGCGGCACATTTTGTCGGGTTTTATCATGATGTTTGCAAGAGGCCTGAGTGAATTCGGAGCCGTGGTTATTGTGGCTTATCATCCCATGACTACCCCCGTTTTAATTTACGAGCGATATACTTCTTTCGGCTTAAAATATGCCAGACCCGTCGCCATTTTATTTATTCTCGTTTGTCTGGTTTTTTTTATTGGATTAAGATTTTTGGTGCAGAACAGATCAGAAGGAAAGAATGGAAATGGCATCTTAAAAAACACTTTAAAATAGATGTTAGAACTAAAAAATATCACACTTCGATTTAAAGAGTTCTCATTAGAGGATGTTAATTTAAATATTCGAAAAGGGGAGTATTACGTGATTTTAGGTCTTTCAGGTGCTGGAAAATCCCTGTTATTAGAAAGCATAGCAGGAATGCAACGACCGCAGCATGGGCAGATTTTACTTGAAGGAATTGATATAACCCATGAAAAAATCCAGAACAGGAAGGTTGGGTATGTTTTTCAAGATCATGCCGTTTTTCCGCACATGAATGTGTTTAATAATATTGCGTATTCTATAAAAAAAGAATTCACCAAAAATGTCATTAAGCAGAAGGTAAGCGCAGTTGCTGAAGTTGTTAGTATTGGACATTTGCTTGGGCGAGATCCTAAGACATTATCCGGAGGGGAATCTCAGAGAGTTGCACTGGCCCGAACACTTATTCGCGATCCCAAATGCATTTTGTTAGATGAGCCATTTGCGTCTTTGGATGTTCAGTTGCGTGACGATTTAAGAGCCTTACTTCGCAAGCTAAATCGTATGGGTAGGACGATTATCCACGTTACCCACGATTATGAAGAAGCGATTTCCCTGGCACAAAAAATTGCTGTATTTCAAGACGGTAAAATTATTCAGCAGGGAGATCCCTTTGAGGTTTTCGCAAATCCGGTTTCTGAGTTTGTGGCCAGATTTAGAGGGGTCAGAAATTTTTTCAACTCAAAAATGACAGAACTTAATCAGGCTTTAATAAAGAATGAAGTTTCGGTAGAAATTCCTGAACAAAAAATCAAAACCGATGGTTTTATCATGTTTAACAGCACGGATGTAACTATTTCGAAGGATAAACCAGAAGACGAAACACCGAATTTATTTAAGGGGCAAATTACCGATATCATTCCAAATTTCAAGGGTAACGAAATTAATGTAGCTTCTGAAATTAATCTGACTTCATTTATCACTCATCCGGAATTTAAAAATTTAAATCTTCAAATCGGAGATGAGGTATGGGTAAGTTTCAGTCCTGAAAGAATTAGATTTTTACCAACTACCTAAATAACTTTACGATATCATTTCCATTTGCAAAAATCAGCAACGCAAAAAGGATAATCATTCCCACTACTTGAGCATACTCCATGAATTTATCGCTAGGTTTTCTTCGTGCAATGATTTCGTAAAGCAAAAACATGACATGTCCACCATCTAAAGCCGGAATTGGCAATACATTTAAGATAGCTAGCATTATAGATAAGAAAGCAGTTAAATGCCAGAAATTCTCCCAATCCCAGGTAGCTGGGAATATGCTGCCAATAGTGATAAACCCACCAACTGATTCATAAGCTTTCACCTCTGGTGAAAATAATAATCGTAATTGTTTTAAATAATCACCAATGCCAACATAAGCTTTATTAATACCGGCAGGAATTGCGCTTATCAGGTTGTATTTTTTTTCGGCGAAAGTAAAATAATTTGAGGCTGACTTCCCGGCAATCCCAATCACCCCGTTTTCTGGCACCTCAACTACCAAGGTAACAGTATCTAATCCACGCAGAACATGAACATTGATGGTTTGATTCTTGTGATTCTGAAGCTCCTCGAAAAACTGATCATAATAAGGCAGGAACAGCTCATTAATTCCTAAAATTTTATCATCAACCATCATATTGGCTCTTTTTGCAGGAGAACCTTTACTAACTAATCCAATTTCATAGGGGTGACGAACATAAAGAAAATCAGCTGATTTTTGTTTGATGAATTTCCCAATAAATCCTTGTGGGATTTGAATGTCCATTTTTTCTCCTTCACGCTCAACTTGCACAGATTGGGCTTCATTAAGAATAATGGTAATTGGAATTTTTGAGAAATCTTCCACAGGATCATTATCGACAGAAAGGAATTTATCTCCATTTTGAAGGCCCATTTCCAGCGCCATCGAATCACAAACAATTCCGAATTTATTGGCTTCCGAAGTGGGGAGGTATGAGTCACCCCAATAAGCAAGCATAACAACGTAGATTGCAATCGCGAGCAAAATATTTACTGTTACACCTCCCAGCATAATAATGAGTCGCTGATAGGCAGGCTTTGATCTAAATTCATAGTCTTTTGGTGGAAGTTTCATGGCTTCTTTATCCATCGATTCATCTATCATACCGGAAATTTTCACATAGCCACCCAATGGCAACCAACCCATTCCGTATTCAGTATCACCTTTTTTAAATTTAAAAATGGAGAACCATGGATCGAAGAATAAGTAAAATTTCTCAACTCTTGTTTTAAACATTTTGGCAGTGATAAAATGCCCGAACTCATGAAAGATTACTAAGATTGATAAACTGAGTAATAACTGTAATATTTTTATTAGGACTTCCATTTATATTTTTTTAAATACTTTTTACTAAATCTAGTGTTAATTTTCTTGCTATTTTATCGCTTTCAGCAAGGTCATCATAAGAAGGATTTTTAACAAATTCGGCTTTACGCATGCAGCTTTCAATAATTTCAGGCATCTGTAAAAATCCAATTTTATCTTTCAGAAATAATGAAACCAAAACTTCATTAGAAGCATTTAGAATGCATGGCATATTCCCTCCTATTTTCATAGCTTCAAAAGCGAGTGCAAGGTTACGAAAAATTTTTAAATCAGGCTGTTGAAAAGTAAGTTCAGCATGTTCCATAAAATTGAGACGTGGGAAATCTGTTTGAAACCTATCCGGATAGCTTAACGCATATTGAATGGGGAGTTTCATGTCGGGTAATCCCATTTGCGCTTTAATCGAGCCATCCTCAAACTGAACCATCGAATGTATAATTGACTGAGGATGAACGACTACATCAATCTGATTGTCCTCGAGACCAAATAACCATTTTGCCTCAATAACTTCCAAACCCTTATTCATTAGGGTCGCAGAGTCAATACTTATTTTACAACCCATTTCCCAGTTTGGGTGGGCCAGTGCCTGTTCTTTTTTAACATTTTTTAGGAAATGTTCATCCTTACCTAAAAACGGTCCTCCGGAGGCGGTTAAAAAAATCTTCTCGATTTGATTTCCATACTCCCCGGTCAGGCATTGAAAAATGGCCGAGTGTTCTGAATCAACAGGAATTATTCTGGATTGCGAATTTTTAAGCAAATTTTTAATAAGTTCGCCACCAACCACAAGTGTTTCTTTATTGGCCAAAGCAATTTGTTTATTTGATTTAATGGCCTGAATAGTTGGTTTAAGCCCGGCATATCCAACCAAGGCAACAATAACCTGATCAATGGTGTCCATTTCAACCACTTGTGTCAGGGCATCTTCTCCGGCATAAACTTTAATAAGCAATGGGTCCAGCGCCTCAAAAACTTGATCATAAAGTCTTTCATTTGAAATGACTACCACGTTTGGCTTATATTTTATGGCTTGCTCAATTAATAATTTGGCATTATTCTGAGCCGTGATAACTTCGAGTGTAAATCGATCGGGATGATTTTTAATCACCTCCAGTGATTGGGTACCAATGGAACCTGTTGAACCTAAAACGGCAATTCTTTTCTTCATTCTTTATTCGTTAAAGGTCATGTAGTTGAGTGGATTAATCGGAGAACCACTGTGCCAAAGTTCAAAATGTAAGTGAGGCCCGGTTGTCAATTCACCTGATTCACCAATAATTGCAATGGGATCACCGGCTTTTACAAAACTCCCTACTTTTTTAAGTAGAGCAGAATTGTGTTTATAAAAAGAAATATAATTTTGTTGGTGTTGAATTCCAATTACATATCCGGTTTCTACGGTCCAATCTGATAAGATAACAGTGCCATCAAGCGTTGCCTTAATGGTTTCATTTTCCTTGGCTACAATATCGATCCCAAAATGATTTTCGGCAAGAGAGAAAAAGGTTGTAACGATGCCACTAACAGGTGTGAAGAAAGATAAATTACTTACGGTTCCAGTTTCAGAAGACCTGCCTTTACCGTCAAAATAAATGCTGTATCGATTTTGGTTTTCATAATCCAATCTTAAAATTGAATCCTCAGCTGATCTGCTTAATGTGATGGTTTCATAATTTAGGGATGAATTTTCAGTAGTATCAATAATTATTTCGTCCTGAATAGGATTACCTTCAATTATATTTTTTAGGTTTTGAAAATACAGATCTTTTTGAGCAAATGATTTTTCTAGTGAATCAGATTTATTTTGCAGTTCGTATACTTTTTGATATAGATCAAGATCAGTATAGCCCGGGATGTATTCTCTGAGTGGAGTTAATGAAATTAAAAGGGTTGTTAAAACAATAAGCAGTATGGTTGTGGTTCCTAAAACAATAAACACATTTAATCTGGTTAAACGCAATGAAAGGCGTTCCTCAAATGTGATATCATTCATTACAACCAAACGGTATTTGTCTCTTAAACGATAATACCATTTGTCTTTTTTACGTTCGTTTTTGTACTGGGGCATAATACTTTTGTGACTATTGCGCCAAAGATACAAAATGTATTAATCCTTCTGTTCAAATAGATAGTGGCTAATTGAAAAAAATAAAATATTTTTGTCATTTAAGAGTTATTATCCCAAAAGGAAAATATTTTGAAATCATTTTATAACCGTAATTATTATCTGCTTGTCTCCGGATTATTCGTTATTGCTTTTTTATCAGCATGTTCGGTTAATAAAAACAGGTTTCCCAATCGGGTTTATCATAACCTTGCGGCTCATTATAATGGCTATTGGAACGGAAAAGAAAGTTATAATGAAGGGATTAGACAATTAAATTCAAAACTACAGAATAATTATTCCGAAATTTTACCTGTTTATAATTATGGAACCGAGCAAGATGCAAAAGCACTTGCTCCTAATATGGAAAGGGCTGTTCAGAAAGCTTCAGTAGTTATTCAAAAGCATTCGATGCGGTTTCAAAATAAGGAATATAATCGATGGATAGACGACGCCTATTTGTTAATTGGAAAGGCCTATTTTTATCAAAGGGAATATGTAAGTGCGCGCCGAACTTTTGAATTTATGATGGATGAATTTAAATCTAAGGCTCCATCTTACGAAGCCATGTTATGGTTAATTAGAACCTATAACCAAACAGGTCAATTTGAAAAATCAGATCCTTTACTTAAATACTTTCAGGAATTAATTGATTACGAGAATGTGCCCTTGAGTTCGCAAAGAGAATATCCTTTGGTTTACTCCAATTTTTATTTACTACAAGAAAAATATCCTGAAGCTATCAATACATTGAATAATGCCATAGAATTAAATAGCAGCAAACAACTTGTTACTCGTTTAAAATTTATTCTTGCTCAGGTTTATTATAAGCAGGGTAATTTTTCTGAAGCTTCAGAAATGTTTTCGGAAGTAATTCATCGTAATCCTGAATATGACATGGCTTTTAATGCGAGAATCAATCGGGCCCGAACTTACCTTAGCGGTGAGGAAAATGCAGAAGAAATTATTAAATCGCTTGAATCATTATTGGATGATTCAAAAAACGAAGAGTTCCAAGATCAGATATATTTTGTGCTTGCCGAAATAGCATTAAAAGAAAACAATCAAACCGAAGCCATCAAGTATTTAATTAATTCAGTTGCACGAAGTACGAATAATAATTTCCAAAAAGTAAGCGCCAGTTTAGCTTTGGCCGATCTTTATTTTAATGATGGCAGATATCAAAATGCAAAATTATATTATGATACGGCAATGCAAGTGGTTCCTCCAGACTACCCCGACTATCAGGCCTTATTAGACAGAACCGGTGTTTTAGTTACATTGGTCGGCTATTTGGAAACTGTTCAATTGCAAGATTCATTACAACAATTATCTCAAATGAGTGAGGCTAATCGATTAGCAATTGTTGATGCACTTATTGCTGAAGTGGATTCAAAAGAGCAAGAAGAACAGGTGGTCCAACAAAGGCGAATGCAAGATTTATCAAGTGCAAGACAGCAAAATGCTTTTGCCCAAAGCAGTCAAAGAGACGGAGCGTGGTATTTTTATAATCCATCAACTTTAAGTTTTGGATTTACAGAATTTATTAGCAAATGGGGCAGAAGACCACTTGAAGATAATTGGCGATTGAGTAATAAACAGACTGTAAACATAAGGCGTTCTGAAGAAATTTACCAAGTTGATGATCTAAATCAAACGGACTTAGAAAATACAAGGGTAGCAACTTCTAAGAAGGACAGAAATTACTATTTAAAAGATATTCCTTTAACAGAGGATCAACTTTTATCATCAAACCATAAGATTATTGAAGCCTTGTTTCAATCAGCTATGCTTTTTAAAGAAGGCTTGAAGGATAATTCCAGAGCGATTGATCAATTTGAACGATTGGTCGAAAACTATCATGATAACGAATATATCCTTCAATGCTATTATTATCTTCATAAGCTATATGCATTAGTTGATGAGTCCAAATCAGCTTATTTTAAACAAGAACTACTTGGGCGATTTCCCAATAGCGATTATGCCAAAGTATTAATTAATCCAGAATATTTTAGAAATTTATCGGCACAAAAAAGCGAGATTGAATCTTTATACTTCGATGCTTATCAGGCTTATGAAAATGAGCAGTATTATGTGAGTGTAAGCCTTAGTGACAAGGCAATCGATGCATACACTGATTCGGTTTTAATTCCCAAATTTGAATATATTCGAGCACTTTCAATTGGAAGAATTGAAATCATTGACTCTCTTTTGGTGGGCATGCAAAAAATTGTAAAAAAATACCCACAAAGTGAGGTGGTGCCAATAGCACAAAACATGATCGATTATCTGACTTTGGATCATGATAAAGAGGATCAAAAAGACCAAACCCTTGCGGCTGAAGATGTTCAGATTTTCGGAAATTATCGTTTCCATGCCGATACGAATCACTTGTATATTTTGATTATTAAGTCGGATCGTGTAAATTTGGATGCGGTTAAGTTGAGATTATCGGATTTTAATCAAAAAAGAACGTTTTCAAATCCATTGACAATAACAAATATGGTTGTTGACAATAATAGTAATTGGCTAAGCGTTCTAGGTTTTAGGAACATGAAAGAATCGCAGGATTATATTTCTGAGATGGAAACTGATGAGTATGTGTTATCGATATTTAATTCGGAAGAATATCAGCATTTCGTGATCTCAATTGACAATTATCAAGCATTACTTAGTGACAAAAATATATCAGAGTATCTAAGATTTTATTATAAATATTATCAAACAACTAATTAGGCATGGCTAAGAATGGAATCGTTGACTCTCCCTCCAGAAACTCAATTGGAAATGGAACCATTATAAAAGGAGACATTGAATCGAACGGAGATTTCCGTATCGATGGTGAACTAACAGGAACAATAAGAACCAAAGGTAAAGTTGTTATAGGAGGCACAGGTAAAGTTGAGGGTGAAATATTTTGCCAGAATGCAGATGTTGAAGGGATTGCAAATGCTAACATGACCGTTTCAGAACTGCTAACATTAAAAGCAACAGCCAAGCTTAATGGTGATGTTTCAACAAGTAAACTTGCCATTGAGCCGGGAGCGCAGTTCTTAGGATCATGTAAAATGGGGACAAATATTAAAAGCGGAATGAAATATCCTGTTAATGAAAGTCCGGCACGATAAAAATGAAGTTAGTGATAACCTTAAACTGTACTCAAAATATTCCAGTATTGCAGTTCAGATGCTCATTATTATATTAATTGGTGTATTTGGCGGAATTAAACTTGATCAATGGATAGGATGGGAATTACCTATTTTAACAGTTGTTTTATCAATCTCAGCCGTATTATTTGCAATTTATATCGTAATCAAGGATTTACTCAAAAAAAATAAATCCAATCAAAATATGAAATAATCATGAATCCATTATTTTTCAAGTTTATTAAAAAATTAGCACTTTACACACTTATCGTTGCTTTGATTGCTTTTGTCGCCGCATTTTACTTGCCCGATAAATTTGTAAGCCCTGCATTACTTTATATTGTCATTTTCTTCTTTGTCATTTCTGCACTTACCTATTATTTAGCCATAAAAGCATTTTCGCATAAAACCTCCAGATATGCAAATTTCTTCATGATTACTGTTTTTGCTAAATTGATTTTATATGTTACGATTATAATTATTTACGCATTCGTTAATGCAGGGGATATTGTAAGTTTTATTCTTACCTTCTTTATTGTGTACTTCCTGTTCACAATCTTTGAAACAGTTGAAATATTCAAAGCGCAAAAGCTTAAATAAAAATGAAATTCTTGCTAAAATCAATGAAGCTATTTTCTATAGCTTTAATTTTTCTTCCGATTGTTTTATGCGCTCAAAGCTTAAATGAGGCACATTTGAATCCGAAGTATGATGCTGATTATATCAAGGATTATAAGCATTTATTTACAACCCGATTTTATTTATTAAGCGAAAGTGTTGGGTTTAGGGTGAAGCCAACCGATCAGGAGATTTCGTTAAATTATGTTCCAAATAACGACATCAAAAATGGCCTGGCTTTTTTCCACAAATGGTATGGGGTTGGACTTGCCGTAAATAATCCTTTTGCAGGAAAAGATATTATAAGAAAAGGAAAAAGCTCCATTGTTGATTTTAGACTAAATGCTTATGGTAGTGCCCTAGCTGCTGAATTGTCATTACAAGACTATCAGGGCTTTTATCTGAAAAACATGCTTCAACAACCCTTGAACTGGAATCCTGAAAGTCCTTATTTTCAAAGGCCTGATATGCATATTTTTTCAACAAGCGCCATCGTTTATTTTATTCTTAATCATAAAAAACATTCATTCAGAGCAGCTTATCTTCAAAATGAACGTCAACTAAAAAGTTCAGGCTCACTCATCATTATGCCTTCTTTTGTCTATCTTAATTTAAAATCTGACTCCAGCTTGATTCCAGATTTTTATAGTTCAAAACTATTGGTTCAAGATGATGAACATATCAGAAATGGAAAGTTTTTTACCTATGGAATTTCGCTTGGTTATTCTTACACTTATGTGTTTTTAAAGTATTTTTATTTGAATCTATCAATGATTCCGGGGGCTTTTATTCAAAATTTTGATTATGAATCTGAATTTGGTTCGGAGAGAGGAACTAAGCTCACTGCATTATGGTTGGGTAGAGCTGCATTTGGCTTTAATTCTGATCATATATATTTAGGAATTGGCGGCGTATACGGGTTTAATGCTACACGTTTAAAAATTGGTCAAACAAATTTTAACTACGACATGAATCAACTGCGGGTTTGGATTGGGACCAGATTCTAGTAAGCAACTCTTAAGCTTGGTATTAAATTAAAACACAATTAAGCTATCCAGAAAAAAAATTACAATTACTTTTGTAAAAAATAATCAATATGATTTTTATCACCAGACGTGAACGTTTTAATGCGGCGCATCGACTTTTCCGGGAAGATTATTCCGAAGCTCAAAATTTAGAGGTATTTGGGAAATGCTCAAACCCCAATTGGCACGGCCATAATTATGTCCTTTTTGTAACCGTGAAGGGATCGGTAAACCCTGAAACTGGATTCCTAATAAATTTAAAAGAATTGAGCAAGGTGATCAATAAATACATCATTGACAAAGTCGATCATAAAAACATCAACATTGAAGTTGAGTTTATGAAAAACAAATTGGCATCTACTGAAAATTTGGCAATAGCCATATGGGATGAGTTAACTTTGCCATTAGAGAAATTAAATGCGATTCTTCATTCGGTTAAGGTTTATGAATCGGAGAATAATTTTGTAGAATATTTTGGGCCGTCAAACTAAATTGGTGACTGAAATATAAATTTTAATATTATGATGGGATACGAAAAAATTGAAAGACATGAACCGGAAACCATAGAAGAATTGGGGATCCACTATAAGCACATCTTAAAACTAATTGGTGAAGATCCTGATCGTGAAGGCTTGATTGATACACCAATACGTGTAGCAAAGGCGATGCAGTTCCTGACACAAGGCTATGATCACGACCCTGTTGAAATTTTAAACTCCGCAAAATTCAAAGAGGATTATCGGGAGATGGTTATCGTTAAAGACATTGAGATATATTCACTTTGTGAGCACCATATGATTCCATTTATCGGGAAGGCCCATGTGGCATACATTCCTGATGGTTATATTACCGGTTTGAGTAAAATTGCCAGGGTAGTTGAAGCTTATGCGCGAAGATTGCAGGTGCAGGAAAGATTAACCACCCAGATTAAAAATGCCATTAACGACACCCTTAATCCTTTGGGTGTGGCAGTTGTTATAGAGGCACGACATTTGTGTATGGCCATGAGAGGGGTTCAAAAGCAGAATTCTGTTACAACAACCTCCGATTTTACCGGTGCGTTTAAGAAAGAAGAAACCCGCGCCGAGTTTATCCATCTGATCGGTTCCAAATTGCATTAGTGGATACAGAAACAAGGTTTCTTCGGTAATAAATTGATAAATTATGAACTTACAAAATAATCATAGTGGGTCTGTTAATCAGGCATATAGAGCAGAAACTGTCGCCAATTCATTTATTGCAAATGTCTTTTCATGGATGTTTCTTGCTTTAGCAGTTACAGCGGTAACCTCTTACTTTTTTGCTTCAAACGAAGCCCTTATCAATAGTTTAATTAATGTGGAGACTGGAAGCCTGAATCTACTGGGTTGGGTTGTCACTTTGTCACCTTTGGCATTTGTCATGATAATTTCTTTTGGCTTACAGCGATTATCATTTGGCACATTATCCTTATTATTTATTGTATTTGCAATATTGATGGGGATGAGTTTGAGTTTTATTTTGTTGATGTACACCACAGGATCAGTTTTTTTAACCTTTGTTGTTACTTCAGCTACTTTCGGAATAATGGCTTTTTTGGGCTATACCACCAAAACGGATTTAACCAAATTTGGTTCTCTAATGATGATGGGATTGTTTGGAATAATCATTGCCAGTATTGCTAACTTCTTTATGCGAAGCGGCACCCTTGATTATGTTATTAGTTTTATTGGAGTGCTTGTTTTTACTGGTCTCACAGCTTATGATGTTCAAAAATTGAAAAGAATTGGAAGGGGTGAAATGTATGGTTCTTTACCCAAAAGTAAACTCGTTATTCTAGGAGCCTTAAATCTTTATCTTGATTTTATTAATTTATTCCTATTTTTGCTTCGCTTTTTAGGTAACCGAAAATAAGGGACTAATTTGAAGCATTTAAATCATTTATTATCTAATTATAGAGTATGAAAGCGTTTGTATTTCCTGGACAGGGAGCTCAGTTTGTTGGAATGGGAAAAGATCTTTATGATAAATCTGCTCAGGCAAAATCCCTATTTGAAAAGGCTAATGAAATATTGAAGTTTAAAATCACCGATATCATGTTTAATGGTACGGATGAAGATTTGAGACAAACTAAAGTTACCCAGCCTGCAATTTTTTTGCATTCGGTAATTCTTGCTGCTACCATGGGTGAGGATTTTAAACCCGATATGGTTGCGGGTCATTCATTAGGTGAGTTTTCTGCGCTGGTTGCCAATAAAACCATGTTCTTTGAAGATGGTTTAAGACTTGTTTATGCGCGTGCCATGGCCATGCAAAAAGCCTGTGAGGCCCAACCATCAACAATGGCTGCTATTATTGGCTTGGATGACGCTGTGGTTGAGGATGTATTATCAAAAATTAAAGAAATCGTAGTTCCTGCGAATTATAATTGCCCAGGCCAATTAGTAATTTCAGGTTCGCATAAAGGAATTGAAATTGCCTGTGAAAAATTGAAAGACGCTGGTGCAAAGCGGGCTTTACCATTAAAAGTTGGTGGTGCTTTTCATTCGCCATTAATGGAACCCGCACGCTTAGAACTTGCTGCAGCAATTAATAGTACTAAATTTAATAAAGGCATTTGTCCGATTTATCAAAATGTTACAGGCCAGTCTGTTGCGGATCCTGAAATTATTAAAACCAATTTGATTTCGCAGTTAACCTCTCCGGTTAGATGGACACAGATTATGAAAAATATATTAGCCGATGGTGCCAAAACAGTGGTTGAAGTTGGCCCTGGAACCGTTTTGCAAGGACTATTTAAAAAGCTGGACAGGAATTTAAATACATACAGTGCTTAAGAATTAATAAAGTGCGAATTTATTCGCGCTTTTTTTTTGCTAATACATGGCATCAGTATATTAATTTATCTTTTCCTTGCTTTTTATTTTTCAAAAAAATCGCAAGTTTTAATGATATTATTTGTCTTACTTTAAGCTCACGATAATGCAAAAATATAGTTGTACTTATCTTTGATAGTGATGAATGGAGTAGGTTGTAAATAAAATATGTCTATTAAAATTCTTTTGCTACTTTTGTATATATTAATACGATTATAATGACTGAAGAAATAATTAAATTATCCGGAATCCAACGATACTTTTATGTTGGAACGGAAACAGTTAAAGCGTTAAGATCAATCGATCTTTCTATTAAGAAAAACGAATTCGTAGCCTTAATGGGACCTTCAGGTTCTGGCAAATCTACTTTAATGAATTTACTGGGATGTCTTGATACGCCTACGAATGGTTCTTATGTTTTGAATGGTGAAGATGTTAGTCAGATGGATGATGATGAATTGGCTGAGGTTAGAAACAAAGAAATTGGTTTTATTTTCCAAACTTTTAATCTTTTACCCAGATCAACTGCATTAGAGAATGTTATGCTGCCATTAATTTATGCTGGCTATAGCAAAAATATTCGGGTTGAAAAAGCAGAAAAGGTATTACATGATGTTAGTCTCTCTGACCGGATTACACATAAGCCGAATGAATTATCTGGTGGTCAACGCCAAAGAGTAGCAGTAGCCAGAGCTTTGGTTAATGACCCTTCCATCATTTTAGCTGATGAGCCAACAGGTAACTTAGATTCAAAAACATCGGTTGAAATTATGGGATTACTGGAAGAAATTCACCGAAAAGGAAATACCATTATTGTGGTTACGCACGAGGAGGATATTGCGCTACATGCACACAGAATTATTAGAATGATTGATGGCGAGATTTCATCTGATGAAGTCAACAAAAATATTGTTAAGGTTTCTGATTATAAGAAGAATTAGATTTGGACTTAGATTGATGAATGAGCAAAGCGTGGAAAATATATACGAAGACAGGAGATAAGGGCGAAACTTCTTTAATTGGAGGAACCCGGGTTCCTAAATATGACGATCGAATAGAAGCTTATGGAACCGTTGATGAACTTAAATCCTATCTTGGATTAATTAGAGATCAGGATATAAATGAGGTAAGCAAAGCAATTATAATTGAAATTCAAGATCGTCTATTTACCATTGAAAGCTCATTGGCAACCGATTTTGAAAACCCGCCCGAAAGAAAATTACCATCTATTCAAGAGAAAGATATTGAATTATTAGAGAAAGAAATTGATGTCATGAATGAGACATTACCTGGTTTAACTTCTTTTATCTTACCTGGAGGAAACATTATTTCATCGCATTGTCAGGTTGCAAGAACTATTTGTCGCCGTGCTGAGAGATTAACCATAAAATTAGCAACCACAACTAAAATTGAAGAATTAAATATAAAATATTTGAACAGACTTTCTGATTATTTATTCGTTCTGGCAAGAAAGCTTATTTATGATTTTGGAGGAGAAGAAACAAAGTGGATTGCAAGACTATAAATTGACAGATCATTCTCTCAGAATTCAAATAAATATCAGGAATAAAAATGTTATTGTAAAGGGTTGATATAGTGCGTGTTCCCAATTAAGTCGATTATTATTAAAAAATTAGCAGAAAAAATGGTTGATATGTGCTAAAAAAAATTATTTTTGCAAAAAAGTAAACCTTAAATTTCTTTACTATGTATTGGACTTTAGAATTAGCCTCGAAATTAGAGGATGCACCATGGCCTGCTACCAAAGAGGAGCTAGTCGATTTTGGCATTAGATCGGGTGCGCCAATGGAAGTGATCGAGAATTTGAGAGAAATTGAAGATGAGGGAGAAATATACGAAAGTATTGAAGACCTTTGGCCCGACTATCCGACAAGAGAAGATTTCTTCTTTCATGAAGATGAATATTAAAACAAATATAGGATGCCATTATTCAATTGAATAGTGGCATTTTTGGTTAATGTGATTTTTTTTCGAAAAAGGAAAAATTTACATTCCCATACTTCCTGTGTGCATTAAAGTGAGTATGTTCAATAAAAGAAAGATTCCGCGAGTGTTCGATAATCAAAATCCCACCATCTTTTAATATTTCGTTTTCAAATATCAAGTCAGGAATGTTTACTGAATCATCCAAATCATAAGGAGGGTCTGCAAAAATTAAATCAAAATCATCAACCGTATTGTTTAAGTATTGAAAAACATTGGATTTAAGACTTCTTAAATTCTGGAAATTTAAATCATCAGCTGTTTTTTGAATAAACTCAACACAACGATTATTTATGTCAACAGCTTTTATATATGTGGCACCTCTTGATGCAAATTCAAAAGAGATATTTCCGGTACCTGCAAATAAATCTAAAACCTTTAGTTCTTCAAAATCAACTTTATTTGCCAGAATATTAAATAAACCTTCTTTCGCAAAATCAGTAGTCGGTCTTACTGGTAAGTTTTTAGGCGGTGTAATTTTTCTGCCTCTGTTATGCCCGCTTATAATTCGCACGAGCTTGCATTTAAAAGGTTGTAATAGTAGTTGGATGGAACTTCGTCCAAAGCATAGCTGTAAGTAAAAAAGTCGTTACGTTCAATAAACTCAATATTCCTGATGTATTTGAAAAGAATTTCATAATACTTCGACCCTTTATTGATTTCACCCAACATAATCAAATCAATATTTTCTGGATTTAAGTTTTGCTGTTCTAATACGTAAATGAGAAAATAAGCTAAATCTTCAACAGTCTTGTACCTAAATGAGTTAAAGAAAATAAGTTTTGAACCTTCAATAATCAAAACGTCTAAGTATTTGGAGCGGACATTAACAAAAACCTGATTATGTATATCCTGGTTTTTATACTTAATTAATAATCCTTCAATTAAGGTACTCGAAAAATGATGAATCTTATAATTGATAAACTTTTCTTTGATCAGGTTTTTGATGCAGGTTGGGATAGCAAATACATTATAAGCCTGAAGTGTATTAAGTTTGTCAAAAAGAATTTCTTCACCATAAATAACTTTGTGGTTGAATTTCAAGTAGGAATCCAAAGCGTTTTCGTCGAAAATTGGAAATGGGATTAAGGCTGCCTTTGATCCTTCAAAAAGTACATTTACCCGATTAAATCTTCTTTTAACAATATCCAAACTGTTAATTAAGTCGGCTAAATCTTTGGCTAATATTTCATAATCATCAATTTCCTGAATGGCATAAGTTTCGAGCGCTATGAGTTTGCTTCGCTCTTCGTCAACTATACAAAAAGAAAATCCATCCAGAGAAATCTGGATGGATAATATGTAATTTTTATTAAAATCAGAATAGTCGTTTTCAGCTTTTGTCAGAGCCTTATCGGTATAAGCATTAAGTTTAATGATATTTAAAGCCATCTGACAGGAATTTTGTTAGAATTCCCAGTTACCATCGGTTGAAGCTTCTGTTAATGAGCCGACTTTAAGACCTGGGAATTTTTCAAATTCAGTTAATTTTCTAACCAAATTATGAATTAGTTGTTCTTCCATTCCCATTAAAATGAATTTATATTCCGCTGAGATTTCAAATACAGGCACACGTACCTTGTTTATTTCTATAACAGCAGCAGCCATCTTAAATTTTTCGCCGTTTGAAAACGGAATATATTCAATACTTGCAGGATTGAAATTAGGTCGATCACCAAAAACTGACTCTGCAATACTAATATAGCCGGTTGTATCGTTAATGGTGCGTGTAAAAGTTGTGTCAGTTGGGTCTGGGATTATATTAACAACTGGAAGTTTCCCATTTCTTACAAAATCAATTAAAGTATCAAAACTATTTGCAAAAACATTGTTTACTCCCTTGTAGGCCACCTGAACATCTCTAATGTCTTTTAGAAGTTCAATCACGACTTCATCTCGTTTCGCTTTTTCGTTCTCAAACCTAACAGGTTCCATAATACTGCCAACAACCATATAGCCTAGCCATATGATTACAAGTGCCAAAACAACTTTTAAGATAATGCTTTTCATTTTCATAGGAATTTTAAAGTACATGCAAATTTAAAATTTTTTTTAAATAAATGAATCTTTTCTGCATATTTAAACTGTTTTTAACATATAAAATTTTAAGCATGATTTTAACGGTTCAAAGTTTCAAAATCCGGTATTTTTTCAAGAAATGTAAACTGGCCGTTTTTGAAATCTATTTTACTGCAATGATGTACAATGCCATTTGAAACGAGTAAATGCCCAACTTTTAAGGTCATGTTGTAACGGGCAATTTGTTCAAAAGTATTTTGATTGATTGTTACATCAGGGGCTTTGCATTCAACAATCATACATGGCTTACCCAATTTATCATAAACAACAATATCTGTTCTTTTTTGCATTTTATTTAAGATTAGTCCTTTTTCGACAGCAACTAAACCCTTCGGGAATTTTTTCTCATTGTGGAGGTATTTTAAGAGGTTTTGCCTTACCCATTCTTCGGGTGTAAGTACAACAAATTTCATTCTGAATTCATCAAAGATTTCAGTTTTGTTGTTTGCTTCTCTGAAGCGGAATTCGTATTCCGGAAGATTTAATTTTACCATAAACCCATTTATTCTTTCAAGTATAACAAAAATATCCAACTTATTTGTAATTGCTGATGATTTATAACCGATTATATAATTATTGATATTTTCAATTAACTTTGTTCTTTGCTCAATTTATCATTTGCATGTTATGTATCATTGATAAAACATTAGAGAAAGACCAAATAAGAGCTTATGAAAACGAAAAAAGAGATTGTTGAGAATTGGTTACCTCGCTATACAGGAACAGCAATTAAAGATTTTGGCGAGTATATTTTGTTGACTAATTTCAGCAATTATGTTGAGTTGTTTGCAGAATGGAATAGCGTGCAGGTTATGGGAAAAAATAAACCAATGCCAAGTGCTACATCCGGTAATATCACAATCATTAAGTTTGGAATGGGCAGCCCAAATGCTGCAACCATTATGGACTTATTAAGTGCGGTACAACCAAAGGCATGTTTGTTTTTAGGGAAATGTGGTGGGCTTAAGAAGAAAAATAATTTAGGCGATTTCATTTTGCCCATTGCTGCAATCCGGGGTGAAGGTACTTCAAATGATTATTTCCCGAAGGCGGTTCCGGCGCTTCCTGCATTTAACATGCAAAAAGCAATTTCAACAACTGTTCGCGATTTTAAACAAGATTATTGGACGGGTACTGTTTATACAACCAACCGCAGGGTATGGGAATCAGATGATAAATTCAAAGATTATCTAAGAAAAACCAGAGCGATGGCTATTGACATGGAAACTGCTACCATTTTTATCGTTGGTTTCGCGAACTCAATTCCGAGTGGTGCACTGCTAATGGTTTCTGATCAACCAATGATTTCAGAAGGTGTAAAAACTGAAAAAAGTGATGAGGTCATCACCGAAAACTTCGTTGATGTTCATTTAAAGATAGGGATTGAATCATTAAAGCAACTCATCGAAAAAAGAGAAACGGTAAAGCATTTGTATTTCGACTAAAGAATGTTTGAATGATGAATTTCACCCAAATAATTTCCGATCTTAAGAACAAAAAGTATTATCCCATCTATTTTCTTTACGGTGAAGAGGCTTATTTTATTGATGTTATTTCAGATTACATTGAAAATAATGTGTTAGATGATGGACAAAAAGAATTTGACCAAACAATTGTATATGGCAAAGATGCTGATGTCCCAACCATCATCAGTCATGCCAAAAGATTTCCGATGCTAGGAGATAAGCATGTGGTTATCGTTAAAGAAGCACAAGAGATCAAAAAGATTGACGAGTTGCTGGCTTATGCCAATCAGCCTCTGAGCAGTACCATCTTGGTTTTCTGTTATAAGTATTCCAAGTTAGATCAGAGAAAACAATTGGCAAAAAGCTTAGCTAAAAATGCAGTTGTTTTTGAGTCGAAGAAATTATACGATTACCAGATTTCTGAATGGATTAATAAACAATTGGCAAGTAGAGGTTATTCCATTGAGCCTAAGGCGGCATCATTGATGACCGAATTCCTGGGAACAGATTTAAGTAAAATTACCAATGAGATTGAAAAATTAAGTATCAATCTTAAAAAAGGAACCGAAATTAATGCAGTTCACATTGAACAAAATATAGGAATTAGTAAAGATTATAACGTATTTGAACTTCAAAAAGCTTTAGGGAAGAAAGATGTTTTGGTCGCCAATCAAATAATAAATTATTTTGCAGCAAACCAAAAGGACAATCCGATGGTGAAGGTTGTGGGAATGCTCTTTGGGTTTTTTAATAAAATACTCATATACCATTACTTAAGAGGCCAGAATGATGCTGTTATTGCAAAGGCTATGGGTGTTTCACCATTTTTTCTGAAGGATTATAAAATCGCATCTCAGCATTACAATACGGGTAAGCTTGCCCGTATAATTTCAAGTTTACATGAATATGATATGAAAGCGAAAGGGGTTGGCAGTGTTAGTGCAAAAGATGGAGAATTAATGAAAGAATTAGTGTTTAAAATTCTTCACTAAATTTTACTTGGATTTTTTTAGGCCATCATCTTCTTTATCACGATAAATAAGTGTTATTAGTTCCCGATATTTCCCTGAAATAAATTTTCTTCTGAGTTTTAAAGTGGGTGATAATTCCCCTGACTCGGTTGTCCATTCATCAGAAATTAATGCAAACCTTTTTACTTGCTGAACTTTATCCAATCCCACATTCAACAACTCAATTTCTTTTTTAAATCTTTCCCAAACCTGAGGGTTTTCGATGGAAGCATCAATCGTGCTGAAGGGAATTTTTTTGTTTAAACACCAAGATTGCAGAAAGTTAAAATCAGGAAGAATAATAGCCGCCGGGCATTTTCGGTTTTCGCCTGTTACCAAAACATATTCAATAAATGGAGATGACTTTAACTTGCTCTCAATGATTTGAGGTGCGACATATTTACCCCCCGAAGTTTTAAACATTTCCTTTTTCCGATCAGTAATCTTTAAAAATCCGTCTTCATCAAGCTCTCCAATATCTCCTGTATGAAACCATCCATCATGATCAATCACTTCACTGGTTAGTTTTGGATGATTGAAATAGCCCTTCATGAGGTTGGGCCCCTTACTTAAAATTTCGCCATCATCGGCAATTTTTAGTTGAACATTTTCAATTACCTTGCCAACGGTTCCAAATTTAAACCCATTATTTTCAAAGGTTTGAACAGCAATTACCGGAGAAGTTTCAGTTAATCCATATCCTTCAAGAATGTGAATTCCTGATGCCCAAAAAATCTTTGACATTTGAGTTTGTAAATTCGCACCACCCGAAACAATTACCTTGAGCTTTCCTCCAAAAGCCTTTCTCCATTTTCTGAAAACAAAAAAATCAGCGATTCCGTATTTGAACTCATACCACCAACTATTTTGATTGGCAATTCTAAATTGATGAGCTAAGCCAATTGCCCAAAAAAAGATGATTTTATTTAGATAAGGAAGGCCAAGCCCTTTCTGATAAATTTTTGCATAAATTTTTTCCAATACTCTCGGAACAGTGCAAAAAACCTGAGGTTTTATCTCTCGGATATCTTTCGAAATGTTTTGCAAATTTCCAGAGTAATAAATTGAAACCCCTAAATATTGATAGAGGTAATTTAACATGCGCTCATATACATGACAAAGCGGAAGAAAACTTAGCGCTCTATCATTCATATTTAGTTCAGGGATTTTTGCGCAGGTTAAAAAATTTGAAACAAAATTCTCATGTGTTAGCATCACCCCCTTTGGTTTTCCGGTGGTGCCTGAAGTATAAATGATAGTGGCGATATCATCTGGTTTAATTTCCTGTTTAAAGTTGTTGAGATGATCTCCTTTATATTTATAGCCCAGGTTCAGGATTTCTCTCCAGTTCTTGACTGCAAAAGTTTTTTCGATTGAATAAA
Organism: Bacteroidales bacterium; assembly: GCA_963675215.1. Taxonomy (GTDB): domain Bacteria; phylum Bacteroidota; class Bacteroidia; order Bacteroidales. The sequence continues at coordinate 103,762 of OY775914.1, read as the reverse complement.
TTTCCTTGATAGAGTTGTGGTCTTTGGCAATTAATTTAATCCGATCGTAAACTTCATTATTCTGAACTATGATGTATTTGACCCTGGTTTCCTTAAAAATATAACCATAATTTGGCTTACTAATATTAGGGTAGATCGGGATTTGAATGGCTCCGATTTGCATTAAAGCCATATCGATAATATTCCATTCGGGGCAATTGCCAATGATGGTGGCAATCATGTCTCCTTTCTGAACTCCAAGTTGAAGTAGACCTTTGCAAAAAAGATCAGTTTGATCAACGTATTCTTTAGAGGAATAGGTATTCCAAATGTTTTTAGACTTGAAACCAAACGCATCTTGCTTGCCAGAATAACGAGTTCTGTATAGATCGAGAAGATCGAAAATACGTGTTATTGGAATCATTTCATAAACCAAGTTTAACTAAAGAGCGCATCAACTTTTGATTGATATTTTTCCAGAATTGCATTTCGGCGTAAGCTCATCTTTGCCGTGAATTCGCCGGTCTCAACGGAAAATGATTTATTAAGAATTTCAATGCGGACGATTTGTTCAGTTTTACCAAATGATTGGTTGTAGAAATCGATCTCTTTTTGAATCCTTTTTCTAATTCTCGGCATTTTTATCATCTGGGCATCAGTGGTATATTCAATTTCTTTAACCTTGCACCAGCTTTTTAAGTGTTCAAATTGCGGAATTATTAATGCTGCAGCATACTGTTGGTTTTCACCAAATACCACGGTTGTTTCAATAAACGGAGATTCATTAAACTTATTCTCGAGTAATTGTGGGCTAATATATTTACCAAAAGAAGTTTTGAAAATTTCCTTTTTCCGCCCTGTAATTTTAAGCTGACCTTCTTTTTCAAATACACCCAAATCGCCTGTATGGAACCAGCCCTCTTCATCAATTGCCTCTGCTGTTAGTTCAGGTTGTTTATAATAACCTAACATCACACTGGGCCCTTTACATAATATTTCGCCATCATCGGCAATTTTAACGCTAACATTTTTAAGTGGAGGACCTACAGTCCCAAATTTTCTTTCACCTTTAACCAAGGTTGAAACTGCAATAACCGGAGATGTTTCAGTAAGCCCGTAACCTTCCAGGATTGGGATTTCAGCAGCTGTAAACACACGGGCAAGTCTTTCTTGCAGTGCAGCACCACCCGAAACGATCAATTGAAAACGTCCGCCTAATCCGGCTTTCCATTTGCTTAAAACTAATTTCCTGGCAATTTTAAGTTTTATGCCGTAAATAAATCCATAATTCCCATCAAGCTCATATTTTAATCCAATATTAACTGACCAAAAGAAGAGTCCTTTCTTAATTCCTTTCAGCTTACGGCCTTTCATGATAATTTTATCGTAAACTTTCTCGAGCAAGCGAGGAACTGACGACATAATATCGGGTCGTAGTTCTTTTATATTATCGGCTATGGTACCAATGTTTTCGGCGTAGTAAATTGATATGCCAACATATTGAAACATGTAGGTAAGCATGCGTTCATAAATATGACATAGAGGGAGGAAGCTAAGTGCCCTTCCTTCTTCTCCCATTGGTGGAATATTTTTTACCGCCAGAACATTACTTAAGATATTTGCATGTGAAAGCATCACGCCCTTTGGATCGCCGGTTGTTCCAGAGGTATATATCAATGTAACCAAGTCGTTGGTTTTAATCGTACTTTTGATTTGCTTGAGTTTATCCGGATCTGGTTTCTTCTTGCCAAGGTTTATCAAATCGCTAAAATGCTTGGTTTTCGGAATTTTATCGTAAGTATAAATCCCTTTCAAACTCGGCACTTCAGGTGTAATATGCTCTATCTTACTAAGGAGGTGCTTGCTTGAAACAAACACATATTTCACCTCGGCATGATTTAAAATATAACGGTATTCCGACTCGCTAATGGTAGGGTAAATCGGAACATGCACAGCACCTATCTGCGAAATAGCCATGTCTGTAAAATTCCATTCGGGGCGATTATTTGAAATTGTGGCTATTTTATCGCCCTTTTCAACACCCAGTTCCAATAAGGCATAACTGATGTCGTTGGCAATTTCGATGTATTGATCGATACTATACTTTACCCATTCTCCTTTTTCTTTTCCAGCTAATACGTCATCCTTAGGCTTATAGCTTTCTTTGTAATGGGTTAATATATCAAAAAGACGTGTAACTTCCATCATATTTTAATTAGTTCATAATTGTTAGGCCGTACAATAATATGAAAAAAATACTATAATAAAAAAAGTATTGTTTTGCTTATTTCCTGATTAAATTGGTTGCACTGGCTTGCGCTGTTGGCATGATAAGTATATCATTAAGATTTACATGAGGTGGCAAGGTTGTTACATAATATGCAACCTCGGCAATATCTTCAGGATGCAGAGGCTCAAATCCTTTGTAAACATTGTCGGCTGTTTCTTTATCGCCTTTAAATCGAACCATAGAAAATTCGGTTTCAACCGCACCCGGAGCAATTTGTGTAACCTTAATCCCATCTTCTAATAAGTCGATTCTCATGCCTTTTGTTAAAGCGTCAACGGCATGTTTACTTGCGCAATAAACATTTCCTTTGGGATAAACTTCTTTGCCTGCGATGGATCCAATATTTATGATATGGCCTGATTTTCTTTTGGCCATCATAGGAGCAATATTTCTTGTTACATACAAAAGACCCTTTACGTTTGTGTCAATCATTTGATCCCAATCATCCATGCTTCCATCTTGTATCTTGTCCATTCCGGCAGCGAGGCCTGCATTATTTATCAGTACATCAATGTTTTGTTCTTTAATAGTTGCAAGGGAGTTTTTAACTGCTTCTCTATCTCGGACATCAAAAGTTAAAGTCCTAATTTTAATTTTAAACTCTTTTTCTAGTTCAGATTTCATTTCAAGAAGTCTTTCTTCCCTTCGCCCCGTAAGGATAAGATTGTATTGATTTTGGGCAAATTTGATTGCACAAGCTTTGCCAATTCCACTTGTGGCACCTGTAATGAGAGCAGTCTTAATCATTTTATTGTGTTTTTAATTGTAAATTAGTTGAAAATCCAAATCGAAACCATCGACCTGGCATAATGACATTTCCAATGTCAAAATAATCAACATCAAATATATTAGCTATTTCCAAATATACATCCCAATTTTTGATTTCCCAATTTATTTTGGCATCAAATAACACGAAAGGTGCATAGGCCGTTTCTAACTGATTTTTAAAATTAAAATAGGAACCGGCTCGGTCCTGATAAGTAGCCTGCCAGTTAATGTTAACATGATTTATCACAGGGTGAGAAAGGTTGAAAGCAAATTTGTGTTTTAGGTAATCGAGGGCATATTGTGAATTGTAAATCCCGCTCTGCTTTTTAATATCCGTATAGGCATAGCTCAATTTTAATTGATGAAGAGGAAGATTCTTTCTGTTGAAGAAGCTAGCATTGAAAAGTATTCCGAATTCAACTCCTGTCGTGTTTAGCTTTGTGATGTTTTTGCTTTCCCATTTCAAACTATCTGCAACTCTAACCCAGTCGATAATGTTTTTCCCATCTCGTTTAAAAATGGCGAATTCGGCAATAATTTCACTGTTTATGAATTTCAAACCTCCTTCGTATGCAACGGCTTCTTCAGGCTTCAGTTCTGCATTGCCAAGGTTTGTAGGCCCAACGTAGTAGAGGTCGGTAAAGGTTGGTAAGCGAAATGATTTGTTTACAGAACTGAATAAACGCAGGTTTTTATTTAGTTCATAACTCAGGTCAATGCCGGGAATCCATTGCCAGTCGAAGGCCGAATTATAGTTGGCAAGCAAACCTCCGGAAATATTCCATTTTGAAGCGTAGTAGCTATGTTCAACAAAAAATGAGAGGTTATCCCGATCATCCTGCTTTTTATAAAAAGCATTAGTTTCCCCTTTAACTGCAATTGGGGTATCAAGCGCAATTCCCAAAACATTACTTTTGATTTGCTCGTGTCGATAAGAAGCTCCGAAGGCTGTTTTTCCAAAATCAGAATTTAAGTTCAAGGTTTCTTCGAGTCCATAAACCTGAGTTTGGTGATAGTTATGCCCACTGTACCAGCTTGCCGGATTGTTTCTGAATAATTCGAACCTATCGTTGTGTTGCTTCCAGTAGGCCGAAAAATCAGAGTTGATGCTTCCGGTACTTTTCCAGTTTGCAGAGACGAATCTGGTTTTTGTTTGCTCGTACTGATTGGGATAGGCAGGTGTGTAAAAACTATTTGCACCAAAGGATTTGTCTTGGTAGGCTGCTTGCAAAGTGATTTTTTGAGCGTCAAATTTTATTTGAGAAAGGTAAAATAAATTAAGGGCTTGATAATCGGTGTTTTCGATATAACCACCCGATCCCTTTTTCGAAAACATCAAACCATTTGAAAACTTTTCATTTCCCATATTAACAGAAGCTGCAGTTGAATAAAACTGATTTTCGCCTCCACTTAAGGATAGTTTCAATTCATTTTTCTCGGATGGAACGGTGATGATATTGATGGCACCACTGAATGCATTGGGACCAAAAGTTCGGGATGCCGGACCTTCTAAAATTTCAATTCTTTCAACTGCTTCTAGGTCGATAGGTAAATCGCCGTTATGGTGACCGGTTTGAGGGTCGTTAAAAGGAATGCCATTGATCAAGATCATGGTTTGATCAAATGAGCCCCCACGAATACTGATATCGGCCTGAACACCCTGATGCCCTCGCTGGCGGACATCTACATTCATTGAATATTCAAGAAGGTCAGCCAGACTTTGTACCGGAGCCATTTTTATTTCAGCCTTTGTAATCACCGAAACAACCCTCGAAACTTCTGAATAAAGATCCGGTGTTCGTTTGGCCGTGACTTCAATTTCTGCAATATTGATGGTGTCAATTTGTGCTTGAGTTGTGTTAAGTAAAACTAGTAGAAATAGGAATAATGGAAATTGTTTCATTTTAATGAAGTCTTTAAATTATTGAATATTTATGTTTAATGATTTGTGAAATTTGAGATGTATCGAAAAAAAAAGCCTGTTTATTACACGTGGTAAAAAACAGACTTTATATTCGTTGATTAATTTAGTTCTTAAAGGATTTCCCTTTTTTGATAATTTAACGGTAGTCAGCTTGAAGGTCTGGAAAACTGTTAGTCCAAGAGCTGAAAGTATAAATTGCAGCGAATCATGAACTGATGTGTCCAAAGTAGTTTCATCCTCATCAAAATCCGCTGTTATTTTTGCAATTTTGTCTAAATCAATAAGCCCTTTTAATAATGCTTTTTGGCAAATGTCTGCTTTTAACACACCAATTTTTATCAACCTACCTAAAGATGCGAATATGGCATAATGTTTCCTGCTCCATCTGTAGAACACAAAAATATTAGTCGATATGTATTTTTGTTGATTCAATTGACTACACCTTATTTTTAATCCATTCTCTGGCATTCACAAATGCTTCAATCCAGGGAGTAATTTCATCCGATTTTCTGTCTTCAGGATATTCTGGCCAATGCCATGGCATAAATGCTCTTTCCAAGTGAGGCATCATGACCAGATGGCGACCATCGTTTGAACAGATGGCTGCAGTTGAAAAATCTGAACCATTTGGGTTAGCCGGATAAGTTTGGTAACTATATTTTGAGGCGATTTGATACTTGTCTTCGGTATAAGGGAAATTGAATTTACCTTCACCGTGTGCCACATGAATTCCCAGTCGGCTACCGGCGAGTGATTTCAGCATGATTGAGTCGTTTTCTAGGATGTCAACATTGATAAATCCGGCTTCAAATTTTCCGGATTCGTTATCCAACATTCTGGGTTTTTGTTCATGCTCGGGATAGACCAGATTTAACTCCATCATCAATTGGCAACCATTACAAACACCTAAACTCAAAGTATCTTTTCGGGCATAAAACTGATCGAGGGCCTTCTTTGCTTTTTCATTGTAAAGGAAGGCTCCTGCCCAACCTTTAGCTGATCCTAACACATCCGAATTTGAGAATCCACCCACGAAAACAATCAAATTAATGTCTTCTAAAGTTTCTCTTCCGGCAATTAAATCAGTCATGTGAACATCTTTCACATCCAATCCGGCGAGGTACATAATATAGGCCATTTCGCGGTCACCGTTTACGCCTTTCTCTCGAATAATTGCGGCTTTTATGCCACTAGCTTTTCTTCTTTTTAAATCGATTTGGTATTGATCTGCTTTTCCGGTAAAATGCTCAGGGAATTTAAACTTCAATTCCGTTTTACTGAAGTTTTTATATCGCTCCAGCGCCAAATCTTCTCTGGCTTGCTTACGATCAAACAGGTAAGAAGTTTTAAACCACAGCTCTCTTAAGTGATTAATATCTAATGAAAAATGATTATCGTTGTGTTTAAGATTAAGTGTGCGTTCATGGGTTAGTTTTCCAATGGCGTGGAAACTAATTCCTTTGTCTTTTAGAACCTGAGTAACAGCATCTGCAGTTTTAACCTGAATCAGAATTCCCGGGTTTTCGCTGAATAAAATTTTAGAAGTATTGGATTCTTCGATACTGGAAATATTAACATCTAGACCCACATCATTTCTTCCGAAAGTCATTTCAAGCAAGGCAGTTATCATTCCACCTGCTGAAATATCGTGACCAGATAAAATCAGATTTTCTTTTATTAATTTTTGAATGGCATTAAATGCATTTTTGAAATAAGCAGTGTCTTTAACTGTTGGTGTTTTAGATCCAAGTTTGTTTTTTAGTTGCGCAAAACTACTTCCCCCTAATTCATAATTATCCCTGGAAAAGTCGATATAAATTAATTGCGAATCAGGTTCATTTTTTAAAACCGGGCTGATTGCTGTACGAATATTTTCAACTTCTGCCGATGAAGAAATGATAACGGTACCAGGTGCATAAACTTTTTTGCCATCTTCATATTTTTGGGTCATTGACAAGGAATCTTTTCCGGTTGGAATATTGATTCCCAGGTCGCAGGCAAATTCACTCACAGCTTCTACAGCTGCATAAAGCCTGGCGTCTTCACCTTCATTTTTGGCAGGCCACATCCAGTTTGCACTCAATGAAATTCCTTTAATATCATCTTTAATCGGAGCCCAAATAATATTGGTTAAAGCCTCTGCTATGGATAAAACAGAACCTTTAACCGGGTCAACCAAGGCAGCGATAGGAGCGTGTCCGATGGCTGTTGCAATTCCTTTTTCACCTTGATAATCGAGCGCAACTACACCGAGGTTATTTAACGGCAATTGCACCTGTCCGGCACATTGTTGCATGGCAACCTTGCCTGTAACCGACCGATCAACTTTATTGGTTAACCAATCTTTACAAGCAACGGCCTCAAGTTGCAAAAGATTTTCAATATCCTTAGTGATATTTGATTCTTCTGAAATCACCTCTTCAAAATCTGATGGTGTTGAAGCATCAATTAAAACAGTTTTAGGTGGTTTTCCGAAGAGGTATTTAAGGTCTAAATCCATTGGGTTTTTCTCCGGTCCTTTGAACACAAATTGCTGATCACCTCTGGCTTTTCCAACCGCATAAATGGGGGCTCTTTCTCTTTGGGCAATTTTATTTAACAGCTCAAAATCTTTTTCTTTCAATACCAATCCCATTCGCTCTTGCGACTCGTTTCCAATAATTTCTTTGTCGGAAAGGGTAGGGTCGCCAACCGGTAGTTTAGTGATATCAATGGTTCCACCTGTATCTTCAACCAATTCTGAAAGACTGTTGAGGTGTCCACCTGCACCATGATCGTGAATAGAAACGATGGTGTTTTTATCTGATTCTACCAATCCGCGTATGGCATTCAACACTCTTTTTTGCATTTCGGGGTTGGCACGCTGAACGGCATTTAATTCGATGGAATTTCCGTATTCACCAGTAGCTACTGATGAAACAGCGCCTCCACCCATGCCAATTCGGTAATTATCGCCTCCTAAAACAACGATGAGATCACCTTCTTCAACTTTGCCTTTTAAGCTATCAGACTTTACGCCAAAACCAATGCCACCAGCGAGCATGATCACTTTGTCATAACCATAATATTTACTGTTTTCTTCATGCTCAAAAGTGAGCAAGCTTCCGCAGATAAGCGGTTGTCCGAATTTATTTCCAAAATCACTGGCACCATTCGAAGCCTTAATTAAAATTTCTTCCGGAGTTTGGTAAAGCCAGGGACGCTCCTGTGTTTTTTGTTCCCAAACCCGATCTTTTTCTAATCGAGGGTAGGATGTCATGTAAACGGCTGTACCTGCAATTGGTAAACTACCCTTGCCTCCTGCCATTCTGTCCCGAATTTCACCACCTGTACCAGTTGAGGCTCCATTAAATGGTTCAACCGTGGTAGGGAAGTTATGGGTTTCGGCTTTAAGAGAAATTACAGTTTCAATATCTTTAATTTGAAAAAAATCTGCGGTGTCCTGATTTGCAGGGGCAAACTGTTCAACTTTTGGCCCAAGGATAAAAGCAACATTGTCTTTGTAAGCCGAAACCAGCGTATTTGGATTCACTTTTGAAGTCTTTTTGATCAATGCAAAAAGTGATTCTTTTTTTTCAATACCATCGATGATAAAAGTGCCATTAAAGATTTTATGACGGCAATGTTCTGAGTTTACCTGTGCAAAACCATAAACTTCACTGTCGGTTAGTTTTCTTCCAATCTTATTGCTCACTTCATCTAAATACTCAACCTCATCCGGGCTTAATGCCAGTCCTTCTGCTTTGTTGTAAGCTTCAATATCTTCGATGTTAATAATTTTTTCGGGCTGGATATTAATATCAAATGTAGTTTGATCAAGTCCTTGATAAAGTGCTTGTAACATCGGATCGTAATTGGTTTTTTTATCCGGAACCAGATAAAATTGTTCAATTCGATTAATCCCATTAATGCCCATGTTTTGAGTAATTTCAACAGCATTGGTGCTCCATGGGGTGATCATTTCTTTACGGGGTCCAACGAAATATCCTGAAAGACTTTCTTTAGAAATTTGTTCAGCTTCATCAAACAGCCAAATTAATTTTTCTTGATCTTTAAGTGATAAGTTGCCTTGTGTATTTACTAAATAAAACAGATTGGATTTGGCCTGAAAAAAATGAATCATGCGTTGCGTTTTTATGGTTTTGGAAGAAAACTGAAATTCGGGACAAAGATATAAAATGATAAGAAGATTGTTTTAATTTATATTCTATAAATTATATTTGAAAATCTTTGTTTGAGACACCATATTTCTCTCCCTTGTCAATTGTGCCCAAAGGCTCGATATGAACAATGATGTCGTAAACATTTTCAAGTTTGTTTTTAATACTTTCCGATACCTGATGAGAAATTTGATGGGATTCTTTTACACTCATATTGCCGTCAACCTCAATATCAATTGCGATCATATATGCATTATTTATTTGTCTGATTCTCACCCTATGCGGGTAGTGAACACCATCAACTTCTTCGGCTGCTTCCAATACTGTTTTATAAACAGAGGTATCCATAATTCCATCCATTAATTCGGTATTTCCTTGCATGAAAATCTTTATGGCTACCCACATAATCCAGATACTAACTATAAAAGCTGTAGCAATGTCAAGTATGGGCATTTTAAAAATAAAAGTACAAATCAAGCCAAATAGCACCGAGATAGAAATGACAACATCGTTTTGCATATTACGGGCATTGGCGATAAGCATCAAACTATTAACTCTTTTACCAATTTTAAATTGATAAAGAGCTAAAAGCAATTTGCCAATTATGGAAATAACAGTAACGTAGATAGCAATTGTACCAGGCATCTCTCTAATTTGGCCCTCAATGAGTTTTGAACTGGTTGAAATGGCAAGTTGGGCACCGGCAAAAAATATGACGAATGCTAAAATTTTTGAGGCAATGGTATCGGCTTTTTCGTATCCATAAGGAAATCTGATATCGGGGGGTTTAGAAATAATTTTGGCTGTAATTAAAGTAATCATTGAGGTGATGATGTCGCTGGCTGAATCAATGCCATCAGCCACAACAGCCAAACTTCCTGAAATAAATCCGACAATAATTTTAAGCAAAGAAAGAACCACATTCCCAAGAATGCTTATCCATGACGCTCTTTTTATCGCTTGTACTTTTTCTTTAATCATTATTTTTCGAGGATGTCATTGACCCATGAAAGTCCAGCCATAACGGTTGGAAATCCGATGGTATTTGACAGCAAAATAACCGCATGCCTTATTTCTTCGGGAGAAAAACCAAGTTCAACCAATTGACGGGTATGGCTGTGAGTTGCGCCCTCCGATTTAATTGAGATAGATGCAGCCAACTGTAAGAATTGTGCAAGAGATTCGTCAAGAGGACCGGCATTTTTTAAACTTTCGCCTAAAGTTTCTACTGCTGAAATATAATCGGGGTGTGCTGTTTTTGTTTTTTGATAATGAGCTGGAATGTTTTTTTTCATCGGGGAATTGTTTGATTTGGTGTTTCGATTAAAGCCAAAAGTAAATATTTTTAAAGAAATGATAAAAAAAGCTCCCTGAGGAGCCTTTTATTTATGATGCTAAAAATCTTTCTGCTTCGATGGCTGCCATACAGCCTGTACCGGCCGCAGTAATAGCTTGACGATAAATATGATCCTGGATATCACCACATGCAAAAACGCCTTCAACATTTGTTTTGGTAGTGCCCGGAACAGTTTCTATGTATCCTGTCTCGCTTAATTCAAGTTTCCCTTTAAATAAATCAGAGTTCGGTTTATGGCCGATAGCGACAAAAAATCCATCTATATTTATTTTTTTCTCTTCACCTGTTTTCACATTGGTAAGGATTGCACCTGTTACTGCTTTGGCAAAACCCTCTTTTTTTCCAATAATTTCTTTGGTTGTATGGTTCCAGAGCAGTTCAATATTTGGTGTATCAAATACTTTTTTCTGCATTGCTTTTGAAGCACGGAGTTCATCTCTACGATGAATCAAATAAACTTTTTTACAAAGTTTGGCCAGATAGGTTGCCTCCTCAGCAGCAGTGTCTCCACCACCAACGATGGCAACATCTTTTCCTTTATAAAAGAAGCCATCACATGTTGCACAGGCAGAAACGCCATATCCATTGTATTCAGCTTCCGACTCAATTCCAAGCCATTTGGCAGATGCTCCGGTTGCAATAATTACTGTTTCTGCGATGATTGTTTTTCCATCATCTGCTTTTACTTTGAAAGGACGTTCGCTAAAATCAACTTCTGTAATCAATCCGAATCTTACATCAGCTTCAAAACGAAGTGCTTGATTTTTTAAGTCTTCCATCATTTTTGGTCCGTCAGTTCCTTCCGGATATCCTGGAAAATTATCAACTTCGGTGGTAGTGGTTAACTGGCCACCAGGTTGTAATCCTTCATAAACAATTGGTTTCAGGTCGGCTCGAGCAGCATAAATTGCAGCTGTATATCCGGCTGGTCCGGAACCTATAATTAGGCATTTTGTGTGTTCTTGATTTTCACTCATTTTTATACATTTATGTCTTTAACAAATTTACAACAAAATGCTTCTCTAAAATTATGCCATTGTAAAATTTATACAAATATGAAAGGTATGCCTATAAAATTCGTCAGTAGTATGACAGCCTGTCGTATTTAAATATGGAGATTATTTCTTGGCATTTTGTTCAGTGTAAAGGGGGAAACTAAATTTGAACTTACTTCCTTTGCCTTCGATGGATTCGACCCAGATTTCCCCTCCGTTTTTTTCTACAAACTCTTTACACAAAATGAGCCCTAATCCTGTCCCTTGCTCGTTATTGGTGCCAGATGTTGAGTGGTTGACATCAATTCGAAATAATTTCGGAAGATCATCTTTGTTGATTCCCACTCCATTATCTTCAATTGTGATTTCGATTTTCTCTTCAACTTTTTTAGTATAAACTTTAATATCACCACCTTTTGGTGTGTATTTCAATGCATTTGAGATGAGGTTGCGGATAACCGTCATGGCCATGTTACCATCAGCCCAAATTTTAATATTGGGCATTACGATTGAATTGATAGAAACCTCTTTGGCGTTCGCAGCATCACTTAACAGATCGATGGTTGTAGAAACAACCTCGTGCAAGGATACGGCGTCGGGCTCCCATTGAATACTGCCGGTTTGTGATCTGGACCATTCCAGTAAATTTTGTAAAAGTTTATAAGCATTTTTTGATGCGGTATCCATGGTTCTGATCAAATCCAGCTTTTCTTCATCACTAAAAACATCGAAATCGTCGATTAACAAAGTTGAGAACCCAAGAAGGGCATTAAAGGGATTTTTTAAGTCGTGAGCTATGATTGAGAAAAACTTATCCTTGGTTGCATTTAATTCACTTAATTGTTTAGTGCGCTGCTGAACTTTTGTCTCTAATGAAGCATTGAGTTCTTGCAGTTCCTTGTTCTTTTGATGAATTTCTCTTTTCTGATAAAAACTTTTAATTGCTTCTTTAACCGTTAGTGCGAAGTCGTCTTCGCCCCATGGTTTTGACATATATCTGTATAAAGAAGCGTAGTTAACAGCATTCGTAACCCCTTCGATATTAGCTTGACCTGTAAGAAGAATGTTCAGTGTATCTGGAGATAGTTCGTGAACCTTTTTTAACAATTCATCACCCTTCATCCCAGGCATGATATAATCGGCAATAACCAGCGGGATGTCAATTTTATCTTCCATTAATTCTTCAATAAATTCTATTGCATCTGCCCCGCTATCACTGGTTTCGATATCATATTCGGTTCCAAACTTTCGTTGTAGCTGATCTTTGAGTGCATTCAGAATGATTGATTCATCATCAACACATAATATTACTGGATTTGACATATTGTTCTCTTTTTTACTATAATTTTTTTAAACCAGAAGTGATCGTGTTTACCAACTCTTCTTCTGACCATGGTTTGAATAAACAAGCATGCAAGTTTGCATTTTCTTTGGCATTCTTAATGGCTGCTTCATCTGCTTGTCCGGTCAGCATTACTTTCACTATTCCCGGAAACTTCTTATGAACTTCAATTAAAAATTCATCCCCTTTTTGACCGGGCATTAGCCAATCCGAAACTATAATTAAAACATCAGTACCTTCTTCCACTAATTCCTGAATTACTTCGAGCCCTTCAGCTGCATTTTCAGCAGTTTCATATACATATTCGTCTCCTAATCTGTTTTGTATTTGTTCTCTAAGACTTTCAAGTATCATGCTTTCATCATCAACACAGAGTATCGCTTTGCGTGCCATAGTTTGTTTTATTTTCGTTAAACTTTTTATTCAATAGTTATTATTTTATTCGTACCCAAACGGGAGCCAAATCATAAAAGTAGTGCCAACTCCGACTTCTGACTCAAAGTCGATTTTCCCACCATGTTTGTCAATTATTTTTTTTACGATATCCAATCCAAGTCCACTTCCTTCACCAGCAATTTTTGTTGTAAAAAATGCCTGAAATACTTTTTCTCTGAGTTCTTCAGGGATTCCACTACCTGTATCAGCTATTTTAACCATTACGCCTTCTCCTTCAACTTCAACACTTACGGTTAAACTGCCATTGTTATTCATGGCTTGAAGTGAGTTATGGAATAAATTAGTCCAAACCTGATTTAGCTCATCCGAATGACATTTAATATTAGGGATTTCTTTATAGTTCTTAATTACTTCAACACCTTGCTTGATTTGATTGTGGTAGAGAATCAGAACTGTTTCAATACCATCGATAAGGTCAGTTTCTGTTTTCTCATCCACATGATCTCGATGGGCAAATTTCTTAAGTGCAAATACCACTTTTGAAGCTTTAGATACAGCCATATTAATGTTTTGTGTATTTTTTCTTAAAGAAATAATATTACGTGCGTTTGATAAAATAAATAGTGCTTTATCACTTGCCAGCATTGGCATAAGCTGTTCCAGCTGCTTATGAACTTTCATATAAATGATTATTTCTCCAATTTTATCTGCATCCTGAATATTGTTTTCTTCAAGCAATCTAATCACTTCTTTTTTGAGTTGTCTTTTTTCTTTTGAGCTTTGCTCTGGAGAATCAACCTCGGCCATGCTCATTAATTTTAAGTAGAATTCCAAGTCATTTTCGTTCATGCTATTCAGAAACTGAGGTAAACTTTCAATGGAAGTATCAAGAGAGTCTGACATATTTCCAACAGAAGCATTAATAGCCCCTAATGGCGTGTTAATTTCATGGGCAATACCTGCAATGAGTTGGCCCAAGGCGGCCATCTTCTCTGATTGAATTAATTGTGATTGTGTGTCTTGTAGTGACTCTAATGTGGATTCTAATTCTTCTTTCTGATTATTTAACTCAATGTTTGTTGCCTTCAGTTCATCTGCCACTTTTTTTCTTTCAATAGATAAGCTTATTTGAGAAGAAATAACTTCCAATATTCTAACGTCAGATTCGTCATAGGCATTCTCGTCTTCATAGCTTTGAACAGAGATAACACCAATAACTTTATCTTTTAGTTTAAGCGGAACACCAAGCCATATTTTTGACATGGAACCACTGAAAACCAGTTTACCTTCGGCAGCCATTCTTTTTTTGGTTGCCACATCGGCAATTAAAGATTTGCCAGTTTTAATTACATTGTCAGTCAAACTTATTCCGAGTGGTCGTGAAGCTATTTTGTCCTTTTCATTAATAAAAAATGGGAAACTAACCATATCAGTTTTATCATCGTAGAGAGCTACATAGAAATTTTTAGTATCGAGTAGTTTATCAAGTTCGTCCTTTATCATTTGAATCAAACCAGCTAAATCTTCACTCAAAATTACCGCATTTGAAATATTGCCGATTATTTCTTGAATGAGCTCAGCCTTCTTGCGATTAGTAATTTCATGCGCTATTCCTTCAATATGTGTTATTTCATTGTTTTTATCATAAATGGCACCTCTTAAAATTTCAAAGAATCTGGGCTGTTCGTATTTATCAGTTATCTCAATTTGGAAGGTTGGTTGTTTTTGGCCTTTTTCTATTTCTTTAAAGTTTTTCAGTGCTTCTTTGTTTAATTCATTTTTTGTTAAAAAGGTCTCAAGTCCAAATTTTAATTCATTTGCTGAATATCCAAGTAATTTTTGTGCCGAAGGGCTCATGTATTCATAATGCCCATTGATATTTTGAGAGTAGAAAATGTATTCATCTTCCAGGTTTTCAATTAATCTTCTTACTTTGGCTTCACTCACCAGCAGGTCTTGGTTCATTACCTGCATCTCATCATTAATGGCTCTAATCTCTTCGTTTTGTTGCTCATTTTCCTCGTTTTGCTGTTGGAGCTCTTCTTTTTGCTCCTGTAAGTCGGCATTTGCAACCTTTAATTCTTCTGCTGCTTTTTTACGTTCAATGGCTGTACTAATCTGGTTAGAGATAAACTCGAGCAATTCAACATCTGAATTCGTATATGCGTTAACATCATTGTAATCCTGAATTGCTAATGCCCCAATTACCTCCCCATTAATAATGAGTGGGATTCCAACCCAAACTTCTGGAGTTGTTCCAACAATATCCATTTTCCCTTGTCGATGCAAATCAAAAATTTCAGACTTGGTAATGAATAATTTTTGTTTGCTTTTTACAACAGTCCCTGTCAGTGAATTTCCGGCTGGCCATGAATCTAACTCATCATTTTCATCTTCAATATAGGCTATCGAAAGCATATCAGATTTGCTGTCATAAAATGCGACATAGAAATTGGTAGTGTCAAGAAGCTGACTCAATTGACTTTGAATTAATTTGATAAATTCAGCAACATCCTCGGTCGTATTTACAGCCATCGAGATATTGTAAAGGATTTTTTGAATTAATTCGGTTCGTTTTCTTTCACTTATATCTTCAAAACTCTCAATTCCACCAATAATATTACCTTCTGAATCATGTAAATAAGCTGTGCTTTTTAAGATGGTAATCTCTTCATCTTCCTTGGTCTTTAGTTTACATTCGTGATTCGTGACCGGATCTTTTGATGGCCCTTCGAACAACTGACATTTATCGCTGCAAGAAGTCAAGGAGAAATCTGCGCATGGTTTGCCCAAGGTTTCATTAACCGTCCAGCCGGTTATAATCTCTGCTTTTTTATTCCAACTGGTTATAATTTTGTTTTTATCGACTGTAAAAACAGCACTTGGAACTACTGAAAGAATTCGCTCTGCATATTCTTTTTCCTCCTTAAGTTTTTTTTCCGCAATTTTTCTATTGGTAATATCATGAACGGTTCCAATTACGTTCCATTCATTTCTAATTTTGGCAAATGCAAGAGAAATCGAAGCAGGAAACTCTTCACCATTTTTACGTTTGGCTTTTATTTCAAAGGTATTTTCTATGGATGATCCATCTTGGGATTTTTTGAATCTCCTAAAAGCTTCTATCCGCAATTTTTTAAATTCATCAAGGTTTAACAGAATACCAATATTGGAATTTTGTGCTTCTTTTGAAGTATACCCAAATATTCTTTCGGCACTTTTGTTCCAAAAAATGATGTTCTTTTTATCGTTGATGACGATGATGCCATCGGAAGCCGATCCGGTAATTTTATCAAATAATTCCTGCTGGTCTTTTTCCTGAACTTCAAGGTTCTTTCGCGCAATTGCTTGGGTAATCTGGTTGGAAATGATTTCAAGCACTTCTTTGTCTTGTGCGGTATATGCCTGAACATCGTCATAGCTCTGTACGGCAAGAACACCAATTACTTCCTTCTTTGTCATTAAGGGCACCCCAAGCCATATTTGGGATCTTGATCCAACAAAATCAATGTCGCCTTTTTTAACCATTTGCTCTTGCTCGTCAAAAGTAGCCATGAGCGTTTTTCGTGTTTTAACAACGTAACCAGTCATGGTTTGGGCAGCCGGGAATGATTCCACATCATCTTTTTCATCCGCTATAAAAGGAAGAGATAGTGTGTCTGTAGCTTTATCGTATAAAGCAATATAGAAATTCTGAGTGTCAATTATTGTTGAAAGCTGCTCCCTGATTGTCATCACAAGTTTCGTCAAACTTTCGCTCACCATTACAGCGGCTGATATATTTGCCAGAATCTTTTGTACCTGACCCGCTCTTCTTCTGGTAGTAATTTCATGTGCCAGGCCTTCAATTAATTTAACTTCGTTTTTTTTATTGAATATTGGAATTTCAAGCAACTCAAAATATTTTAAATTACCGTATTTGTCTTTTATTTCAATCTCGAACGGTGGCTGTTTTTGTCCTTTTTTTGTTTTTAAACTGGCTTCTATTCCAAGTTTATTTTTGGGATGCTTGGTTAGGAATTGAAGTATTCCATATTCAACTTCCGTGCTATTATAACCGAGTAGTTTAGTGATTGAAGGGCTTACGTATTCATATTTCCCGTCTAAATTCTGTGAGTAGAAAAAATACTCAGTTTCAAGGTTTTCGATTAAACGACGAAATTTCTTCTCACTTTGGTGCAATTCATCATTCAATAGCATCATCGCATCATTTTGCTTCTGTAATTCATCGTATTTATCCTGAATTGCTATATTTTTCTTATCAGCTTTATTTTTAGAATTGCTCATTAATTAAAATGTTAGTTTATTGAGTAGCTTACTTAGCTTGATATTTTATTTTCGTTTTTTTTATCGTTAAAAATGTTAATTTTGCACTGTTTTTATAATCAGAACGGGATGTGGCGCAGTTGGCTAGCGTGCTGGTCTGGGGGACCAGAGGTCGTGAGTTCGAGTCTCACCATCCCGACAATTTACCTCAGAAATTGATTCAAAAGTTCATATAATCGCTCCTTTCGAATTGGTTTTGTAATATATTCATCACATCCGGCTTCTAAAGCTTTTTCTCTGTCACCAATTATAGCATAAGCTGTTTGAGCAAGGATTGGTAAATCAGGTCTTGTCTTTTTAATAATCCTTGTTGCTTCAAGCCCACTAAAATCAGGCAAGCGGATATCCATGAGAACCAAATCTATTTCTTTGTTTTCATTGCAATAATCAACAGCTTCCTGCCCGTTCACTGCCCTGTATGTTTTGATTCCCCACATTTCTAACAATACTTCTAGTAATTGAAAATTTGAATCCTGATCTTCTGTCACAAGAATTGTTTTTTTCAATTGTTTTAAATTTTTCATATTTGTTTGTTCTTATTCGCGATTTAAACTTAAGGATAATATACCGTAGAAAGATATAAGATCCTGAAAATCAGCATTTGTAATTCCAACGCTTAATTTGTTAAGTTAAAACATAAAATAAGGTCGCTTTATAGGTAAACTACCTATATGGGTTTAGTAATTATGCCTAGCTAAATATTTTAGTCGCGGAATTGTTTTTTTAATTTATATCTTTGCTAAACTTTAATGGTGCTTATTAGAGAATAATAGGGAATCCTGTGAAATTCAGGAGCTGTCCCCGCAGCTGTAAGCCCAACAAAATGTTTTAATATCCACAATGCCACTGTCTTAAATCGGACGGGAAGGCTATTAAAACAGGGTGAGCCAGAAGACCTGCCATTAAGTAGTTTCGTAGCTTTCGGGAGAAAGGCGAAGGATGGATCAATTTTTTTCGATCAAATCTTCACTAAAAAAATCCGATGGTTTCGAATGATTTAATCAATTCATTAATTAAACATTTGTAACTATGTATGTAAAAAAAATGGGCCTTCTGTGCTTGATTCTGATAAGTGGAGTCGCATATGGCCAAACAACAATGACCAAAAAAATTCATGATTTGAATGAAGTTGTTGTAAAAAACTCACGCTTAAAGGAGTTTGCTATTGGCTCGAGTATTCAAGAAATGGATAGCATAAGCAAAAAATTATTCTCAAATTTATCAATGGCAGAATTGTTGGCACATTTAAGTTTGGTAACGGTTAGTCAAAATGGCCCGGGTGGTGTTTCAACGCCTGCTATTCGTGGCGGTTCATCGGCTCAAACAGCAGTTATTTGGAATGGTGTTAATATTCAGAATCCGTCCAGTGCGAGTGTAAATTTGGCGTTCTTGCCAACCGCCTTTTTTGAAAACATTAGTATTCAATATGGTGGTTCCGGAACATTATTTGGAAGTGGAGCTTCTTCGGGCTCGATTCATTTGGATGGTGGAGATTTACTATCATTTAAAAACAAAGTTAGCTTTCAGGGTTCTTTGGGCAGTTTTAATGCTAAGAATGCATTTATAGGTGCTAAACTTGGAAACGAAAAATGGGCCAACTCTTTCAAATATTATTTTGCAAAAGCAGATAATGACTTTGAATATAAATTGCCTGATGGGAATAAAATTAAACAAACAAATGCAGGGCTTAAGCAACATTCATTTTTGAATGAAACAAAATTTAAAACAGGAAATAATTCAGCATTAAGGGCTACAATTTGGTTTCAGAAAAACGATAAAGATGTACAAACAACAATTTCTGCAACAGATGAAAGTGCTGCCTATCAGGAAAATGAGCAATTAAATCTCGCTTTGAATTGGGAGAAAACAACAAGCAATTTTAATTTTAAAGCCAAGAGCGTATTTTTGTCAACGCAGTTATATTATAACAATCCGGCATGGATGATAGAGAATACAAATAAATCAAAAAAGTGGGTGAATGAAGTGGATGCCAAATATCTAATTAACGAAACAAATAGTATTACGGCAGGGATTAATTTTATATACGAAGAAGGATCGTCGGAAAATTTTGCCTCGCTTAGCACACGAAATAGAGCAGCTGCTTTTGTTTCTCACAAAATTACGGAGCTTGCAAATATTTTTACGGTAGTTAGTTCGTTGCGACAGGAATTGGTTGATGATGACTTTAACCCGATTGTCCCGTCAATAGGCCTTCGTGCTGATTTTGATGAGAATATTTCTTTTAACGGAAACGTTTCTCGGGTTTATAGAAATCCAACCTTTAATGATTTGTATTGGTATGATCCGGTCTATAATATGATGGGAAACCCTGATTTGAAACCCGAAGATGGCTGGAGTTTGGATGCAGGTTTTGAGCAAGCATTTAATCATGAGAATGTGAGTTTAGGTTTTAAACAAAATTTCTTTTTAAATCATATCAATGATTGGATTGTATGGGCTCCAAATGAAGACTATTCAGCATGGAGTGTGGCAAATAAGAATAAAGGAAAAACCATTGGGCTTGATTTAGTAGCGCAATCAGAAATTAAGACTGGCAAATCCAATTTGTCTATTGGCGCATCTTATACCTGGACTCAATCGGACTTTATTGATGTTACGGACGATATAGAGACAAAAAGCAAGATGCTTTATGTCCCAAAACATCGATTAATGCTGAATATTGGCTTTCGTCAAAAGAATTGGAATATTTTGTATTCTCATAATTATTTCGATAGTCGTTATACGGGATCTTATTCTGGAAATTTGGAAGCTTATTTTGTAGGTAATTTGAGCATGCAATATACATTGCCATTTGGAAAACAGCATTTAACAACTGCGCTTCATATAAATAATATTTGGGATAGAGATTATCAAGTTATTTATGATTATGCGATGCCCGGAAGGAATTTCAAATTCAGCGTGTATTACAATCTGAACCTTTAATAAAAAACTGAATTATTGGATACTAAGTAAGGTGTTTTTATTTTTGAGTCACTACGATTGGGGATTGTAGTTTTGCTCAGCAAGGGATCTAATAATATGTTTTTGAAAGAATTATTAAAGAGGGGTTTTTAACGAAATCCCTCTTAATCATATTTTAGTTTATCACAAATTTTATCCTGAAGCGCTTTTCGGTCAATCTTACCGCTAGGAGTTAATGGAAAAGGCATAAAGAATTCAATTAATTTTGGAATTTCATGAGGTTTTAAAACAGAATCGGTTTTTTTCCAGAGATTATACAATTCATTTAAGTTTGATTGATCGCTCTCAATGACTAAAATTATTTTTTCACCAAGCTTAATATCAGGAACTGAAGTCACCATAAAATTATTTTTGATGAACTTTTTAAGCTTGTGTTCGATGGCTTCTGGAGAAACCTTAATCCCTCCTGAATTTATAATGTGATCATATCTGCCATTAATCACAAATTCTGATTCTGAAATAAGTGTTACAATGTCGTTTGTTATCAGTTTTTTGTCACTTAAATTTTCGGATTCTATCACGAGGCAAGATCGGTCATCGATTGAGATTTTTACATCCCCAAGAGATTTATAATATTTATCAGGATTGATCCCATTAAGCTTTCTTAAAGCAATATGGGTGCATGTTTCGGTCATTCCATAACTGCTATAAAAATGATTCTTAAAAGTTGAAAATTTTCGGATAAGTGATTCATCAATTGCACTGCCACCAATCAATACATTTTCAATCTTTTGAAGTTTCTTTATTTGGGATTTAGAATTTAAAATATTGGATAGTTGAAGTGGAACCAGAGCTGTGAAATCAATTCTCTCATCAAGATTTTTTAGTGGATTTCCTTCTGGCTCAACAACAATTAAATTTAATCCAATTACAAAGGATCGAACAATCATCATTTTACCGGCAATGTAATCTGCAGACAAGGCTAATAAAGCAGTTTGGTTTGCTTTTAAATCGAGTGCTTTTGCGGTTGCTTCGGCACTGTTTATCATGTGTTTTTTCTTAAGCCGAATTTGTTTTGGTACTCCGGTTGAACCCGAGGTGCTGACAACGATGCTTTCTGATTTATCGAGCCAATCCAGTATAAATTCAAATACAGGGATTTCCCACTTACATGTTTGAGGGTTTTTAAGTTTTGTGTTACAAAAATTAATTAAATCAGAACCTTTTAGGGTTTGCCCATTAAAGCAGAGGGTATTGAATTTTAAATGGCTCATGAATTGATTGGTTTTAGGTTCCAATTAATTTCGGGTTGATAAAATAATTTTGCTTTTTTTATTTCTAAAGGGGATAAAATATTATTGGTAAAGAGTTTCCCGGTACCAAGTCCCTGAGGTAATTTATTTTGAAGTTGATAAGTCCATTGAGCGATTGCATTAAGCCCAATATTTGATTCAAGAGCGGAGGTCACCCACCAACCCGTTTGGTTTTTATTAGCCAAATTTATCCATCCCAAACTTTTTTCGAGCCCGCCCAAAAGACTTGGTTTAAGAATGATGAATTGTGGTTTTATTTGTGTTAAAAGATTTTGTTTTTCATTCGGGTTCCATATTCCAATGAGTTCCTCATCAAGTGCAATTGGAATAGGTGAGTGTTCGCAAAGTGAAGCCATTACTTCAAATTGCCCTGCCTTTATTGGTTGTTCGATCGAGTGGATATTAAATCCAGACAAACGCTTCAGTTTTTCCAGTGCATGGGATGGATGAAATGCACCATTTGCATCCAACCTGAGTTCTATTTCATTGGTATTGTATTCTTTGCGAATACCTTTCAGGATGTTCAACTCTTCTTCAAAATTTAAGGCTCCAATTTTAAGTTTGATGCACTTAAAACCTTCCTCAATTTTTTCTTTGATTTGGCTTTGCATGAATTCTTTTGAACCCATCCAAATTAAACCATTTATATCGATCACATCTTTTCCTAAGGTAAATTCACTTGGAAATAAGATTCGTTGACCTTTATTTTTTAAATCGAGCAGGGCTGTTTCTAAAGCAAATTGTACCGATGGGAATCGAGTTAATTTATCAAAATTATTTTTATAAAAATCAATATCCTCGCACACTTTCTGAATGAGCGGCTCGAGTTTTTCATAATCATCAGGGCTCAAGTTTGGAATAATGCTGCATTCACCAATGCCAAAAATTTCGGGATTATCAGCATCAAATATTTTCAAAAACCATGAAGGCTTCTCATGCAAAACTCCTCGGGAAGTACCTCCGGCTTGTTTGAAATTTAAAATGTGTTTTGTAAAACTGGCTTTGAGCATCTATCAAAGAATTAATCCTAATCCAAAGGTAATTGAAAATAACAAAGTATTGATTGCTTGTTTTTTCAAAAATGGATCTAAATCTTTTGGGTTTGAGTTTTTGCTGATTTGTATCAGATCTTTAATAAAAAGAGGAGCAGTTATCAAAAAGAGAAATTGCCAGTAAGATTCAAAATTTTGATAGTTGAAAATAACGGCCGAAAGAATTGCCAGCAAAACAATTAAGATATGATATATTTTAGATTTGCGAGTTCCGTATTTAACTACCAGTGTATGTTTCCCCGATTTTTTATCATTTTCAATATCACGCAGATTATTCAAATTTAAAACAGCCGTACTAAGCAATCCTAAGGATAAGGCTGGTAAAAATAAATTGAGATTTAATGTATGTGCATTTAAATAGTAGGTTCCCAGTACTCCAATAAATCCAAAGAAAATTAAAACAAAAAAATCGCCATAACCTTTGTATCCGTATGGATTGTTGCCCATGGTATAATTCACCGCAGCTGCAATGGCAAGCACACCTAAAATGAAAAATGCAATAAAATTCCCAACAGACATGCCTACTGTTCCAAAATAAATCAGAGAGGATCCGCTCACAAGGGATAAGCCAATAAATAAATGAACTGCTTTCTTCATGCTTTTTGCACTAATATCTCCACCTTGCACTGAGCGTGTAGGTCCAACCCGCTCGTCATTATCAGTTCCGATTTTAAAATCTCCAAAATCGTTAGCCAAATTTGAGAGAATTTGTAATAAAATGGTTGTAACAATTGCAAGGCTTGTAACAAGAAGATTGAAGTTTTTGGTGTAAGCACTCAAAAATCCACCCAGTATAATACTTGACAAGGCCAATGGTAAAGTTCTCAGCCTGAATGCTTTCAGCCAGTTATTTATTTGTCCCATAAAATCAAGTTTAAGGATATTTTGGGTATTTATGAAAATCCGGATCTCGTTTTTCAAGAAATGCATGTTTGCCTTCCTGAGCCTCTTCTGTAAGGTAATAGAGAAGTGTTGCGTTTCCGGCAAATTCTTGTAAGCCTGCCTGCCCGTCAAGTTCTGCATTTAGTCCGAGTTTTATCATCCGTAATGCCATGGGGCTGCGTTGTTGCATCATTTTAGCCCAATTTACGGTTTCATCTTCCAGCGATTTTAAAGGAACAACTTTGTTAACCATTCCCATTTTCTCTGCTTCAACCGCATCGTATTGCTGACATAAGAACCAAATCTCCCGTGCTTTCTTTTGCCCTACTATTCTGGCAAGGTATGAGGATCCAAAACCTGCGTCAAAACTTCCAACCTTTGGCCCTGTTTGGCCGAATCGGGCATTTTCGGAAGCGATGGTTAAATCGCAAACAATATGTAAAACATGACCGCCACCGATGGCGTAACCATTTACCATTGCAATCACTGGCTTTGGAAGTGATCGGATCTGTTTTTGAACATCCAATACGTTTAACCTGGGGATGCCGTCTTTGCCAATGTATCCACCTTTTCCTTTTACATTTTGATCTCCTCCGCTGCAAAAAGCTTTATCGCCTGCTCCGGTTAACACAACCACGTTAATGTGTTGATCTTCCCGGCAAATCCTAAGTGCATCACTCATTTCGGTGGTGGTGGTTGGAGTGAATGCATTATGGTATCTGGGACGATTAATGGTAATCTTTGCAATTCCTTCAAAAAAATCAAAAAGAATTTCTTCATATTCTTTGATGGTTTCCCATTTTCTTGTTGCCATATCCAAGTTTTTTAGCGTGTAAAGTTAGGAATTATGAGTGAAGAGTTAAAAATTTAGATTAAAGATAATAGACTCTAGAAAATAGATAAGAAAGAAAAGCTTCTGTATTCAAATTTTTATATCAGAGGTTTGCCAGCCTTATTTTAATGAATGAAAGTATTCTTTTAACACTTCGGCATTTTTTTCTCGAGGTGTAAAAATTTCAAGCAGACTGACTTTTTTGTTATCGGGATGATACAGTTTTGCTAAACCCTGTTTTACTTCTTCCAGATTTTTGGCCGATTGATATTGCACATTAAAAGTATTTGCAATTCCTTCAGCATTTAATTCATGTTTCGTTTCAAAGAATTCTTCAAATGCTTCAGAATCTGAAGGGCCATCTAAGAACCTGAAAATTCCACCACCTCCATTATTGATGAGGATTATCCTCAAATTTTCACTGAGATAATTATTCCAGAGTCCATTAGAGTCATAAAAAAATGACAGATCACCTAGAATGATTGTTGTTGGTTTTTTGCTAGCATAAGCTGCTCCTGCAGCTGTTGATAGAGACCCATCTATACCGGAAGTTCCTCGGTTGCTGTTGTAGGAGATGTCAGCGCGAATATCAAACAATTGACTGTACCTGACGGGAGTGCTGTTTGCCAGTTGAAGATTTGAATTTTCAGGGATTGATTTTAACAGCAATTCAAAAACTTTGAGGTCAGCGTATTCACAGTTTTTAATAAACTCCTTATGTTTCTTTATTGAATGTTGATGTTTCTGATCCCAAATGGTTGAAAAATTACTTCTATTAGGTATGATGTGCTCACTTAATTTATTGAAAAAATACTCAGGATTTACCGGAATGTTTTTTGTCAGGCTTTGAAAAGTATCTAAAAATAAATGTGAAGTATCAATATGCCAATGCTGATCCGGTTTGTGTTCTCTGAAAAATGCTTTTATTTTTTTTGAAACAATTTGATTGCCAATACTGATTAAAAGATAAGGTTTGAAATCTTTAATTTCTTGATCTTTAATTGTAGCAAGTGTCCTGTCAATGCATGGGTTAAAACTGTTGTGATTCAGATTGGAAATGTTTTCAGTTAAAACAATTACCGAAGGATCGTTGGAGATTTCAGCCAAAACGCTATTCAAATCAGAATTGGGTTGAATCATCCCACTCAAAATAAGCTTTTTTGAAGAAGCATTCCATATGGCTGCCAATTTCTGAATTTCCTTTGCTTCCAAAACTGGATTGACCACTGTTGTTGAAATGATCTTTGGATTTTCTATCTTCTTATCATAACCTTGGTACAAAGGTTCTTTAAATGGCAGGTTAATATGAACAGGGCCAGGAGTTGAATGCTGACAAAGATCAATAGCTTCATTAATCACTCGATCGGCATGCCAAAGATCATCAGAATTAGAAATGCTTTGCGGAAGTTCGTAAGATTTTTTAATGTAATTCGCGTATAAATCTTTTTGCCGTATGGTCTGGCTATCTGCTTGATCCACCCATTCAGTTGGTCTGTCAGCAGTAAGCACCAAAAGGGGAATATGCTGGTAATATGCTTCTGAAATGGCAGGCGCATAATTCAATGCAGCAGATCCTGAGGTACAAGCAATGGCAACCGTTTTGCCACTTTGCTGTGCCATTCCTAAGGCAAAAAATGCTGCACTTCGTTCATCAACAATACTGATGCAATTTATTTTTGGATGACTCGTGAAGGCAATAATGATTGGAGCATTTCTTGATCCCGGTGAAATAACAATATTCTCAATTCCTTTTTGGTAACAAATTTCAGCTAAATGCCTGATCCCAATTTTTTGATTATCCATTCACTAAAAATATTTAATTGATAAGCGATAGTAAAGTTTGTGCCTTTAATTCGGTTTCATCCCATTCATTCTGAGCTTTAGAATCTGGCGTGATTCCTCCACCCACATACAAAGATATGTTTTCTCCATCTGCTTTCATACACCTTAAATTAACGAACAAATCTGTTTTGTGGTCAATATTTATAGGGCCTAAAAATCCGGTATAATATTCCCTGTCATGATTTTCAGTTTCGCGTATCAATTGTAAAGCAGCTGATTTTGGTACTCCGCAAACTGCAGGAGTTGGGTGAAGCTCGCTTATGAAATCACTTAAGTTTAAGGCAATTTTAAAAGTGCTAAATTTATATGAAGTTTCAAGATGAACGGCTTTCGCTGCTTTGATACTTCGTGTATGTTTTTTTGGCTTTTCTTCACCAAGGTATTTTTTTAAAATCTTCTCCACGAAATCCACAACGAAATTCTGCTCAACTTTCTCTTTTTCACCCCATTCATATTTGTTTAGTGCGATATCTTGAACGGGTTGTGTTCCAGCCAGTGCTGAGGTGCTGGCTTCTTCTCCATCGATTCGAATTAATTGTTCGGGTGTGGCTCCCATCCATAATCCACTATTAGGCGTATAAAATACATAGTTGAATGAGCTCTGATATTTTAAATTTAAGCGTTTAAATAATTCGGAATAGGAATGCTTTGCAGATTTGTAAGTGTTGATTATTCTCGATAGTACAAGTTTTTTCGCCCTACGTCTATTCATGTAGGAGATGAAATCTTGAAACTGATGAAAATATGTTTCTTTCAGGGTGTTTAATGGTAATTCTTGAATATATTTTTTATGTGCTTTTAAATCATCAACAAATTTCCAGGCATCTAAATTGATTTCATTTTCTCTAAGAAAAAAATCATCACTGATTAATAACTTGTCTGAGATTTCTGCATCAAAAGGAGCAATCATGAATCCTTTGTGGTTTGTAAAAACATCAGAAGTATTAAACTTTATCGGATATGCAGATCTTTGCAAAATAATTGAAAATTCAGATTCTCCGGGCAGTGCATAAGCTGCAAAACAAATTCGTTTTTGAATGCATTTCTCAATAAATGAATAATCAATTTGAGCTTCCATTTTTTACTTTTCAATAATCATATTGGTGAGTCGGCTAATTGAAATTCTACGTTCATTCTCATCGGTGATAACGATATCCCAAACGTGGGTATACTTTCCTTTATGAACTAATTTGGCATTCCCGATAACAAAACCTTCTCTGATACTCCCTACATGATTGGCACTAATGGAGGCACCTCTCACATCAAATTTACTTAAATCAACAATCAATGCCGAGCCCATACTGCCGATGGTTTCGGCCAGTGCCAAACTTGCACCGCCGTGCAAAATCCCCATCGGTTGTTTGGTGCGTTCATCAACCGGCATTTTGGCTTTAACATATCCGTCACTAATCTCTAGATATTCAATGCCCAATTGAGCCATCAATGTTTTATCACTGAAATTATTAAGCTGCTCAAGGGTAGAATTTAAATCAATCATTTCTTTGCATATTTATTACAAAGATAGAAGGTAATTTTATTTATGAGTATAAAATTAAAAAAGGGATGGCTTCCTCAAAGAGGATGACATCCCTTTTTCTTAAAGTAGGATACTATTTATTAAACAAAGTATAATTCAGTTTTAAACTCATACTTCCAAAATAATAATTATCACTTGGGTGATCCATATAAGTATAAGTGTAGTATGGTTGAACATCTTTCTCAAGAATATAACTGATTTTAATTTTTTTACTTAATTGGTAAAAGCAACCAACATGTATGCTAAAGTATAACTTATTGTTTGCATGGAAATATGTGTCCCAAGCATCTGGAATCTCCTTATTTAAATTGAAGTTAGCAGCAGACCCTAACTGTAATCCAACTCGAAATAAATCAATGGTATAATGGATGTTAATAGGAATGCTAATTGCACTCGAAGCCTGTTTGTTTTTGTACCCGTTAATAAACTTATTACTTCTGGTATGAGAGTAATAAAGACCCAATCCGACACCCATACCCGATTTAAAGTCATAACTTATATCAAATCCTTCTTTAATTGAAATTCCGGTTTTATAGCTATCCATATTCCAGTAATCTTTGCCCATACTTCCTTTAATATAGATTTTTGTTAAACCCGTACTAACACTTAAATCAATTTTAAATGGAGATAAATCTAAAGCAGTTTTGTCCCTTTGTTTCTGGATAATATTTTTAAAATGATTGTCGAAAATATTATAACTTAAGGTTATATAAGCATTTCTGGCAAAATATAATATTCCGTGAGCGTGAGGGGAGTGATCTTCTTTATATGAAGCAAAGGGTTGCACTCCTGCCTCATACAGAAAGCCAATTTTAGTTTTATTGTTGAGGTAATACGAGAAGCCAGCATGTAAGTTGATGTATCCATCATCATAACTGCCATTTTCGTAGTCATGCAATGGATAATTGCTGCCTAATCTTAGGTTTACAGAGCCTCCCCAAACTATTTCAAATTTTTGATTATTAAATCTGTAAAAAAGATTCACAGGCAAGCTGATAAACTCCGACGTAAGATTACCCATGTCCGTTCCATGAAATGACCAATTGGCGTTATTATAATAATAGGATGCGCCGGTTCCGATTCCGAAATTTTCATTAAAAAAGTAATTGGTTTCCAGACCTGCCTTAAACGAAATACCAATATTGTGCGGGTTTTTGGAGTAAGAATCGTTTGAATAAATTTTAGAAACTCCCGGGTTAATACCTAGGTTGATCTTGAATTGAGCCATTGATAATAATGGGAGGATTAATACAAGAATTATGAGGCTTCTTTTCATATGGTGTTTTTTGTCGATTAAATTACTTTCTTTATTCCATTTCTTATAAGAAAGTCCCCCTAAAATTGAATTTAATTTTTGTTAAATTCTTTGGGATTCTAAATATTAGATGATTAGTAGTATAAGTGATTAGTGACCTAAGTCAAAAAGAAGGTTGAAATGAACCAATTTTCGCTAATTTGCGAAACCGGAATGGCGTTAACTCTTTATTTTTCAATAAGAGGTTGCATTAAAATCTGCAATTCTTCTTGCAGGCATTGTGGGCAATATTTGGTTTTATCATCGGTTATGAAACCACATTTATAGCATTTAAAGATTTCTTTCGGTTTTGTTTTCTCAACTTCTTTTTTCTTTTTCATCAGCTGTTTTTTTAATTATTTAAATGCTATTTGTTTTTGTTTAATTCCCCCAATTCTCCCTATCGAGGCTGCGGTAGTGAATGGCTTCGGCTAAATGATCTGTTTGTATTTGTTCTGAATTGTCAAGGTCAGCGATTGTACGGGACACTTTAATAATACGGTCGTAAGCTCGTGCTGAAAGGTTTAATTTGTTGATGGCATTTTTTAATAATTGTTGGCCACTGTCATCAATTTTACAAAGTGATCGGAGCTGCTTTGTTGACATCTGCGCATTACAATGAGTTGTTTCACTCTCAGCGAATCTAATTTCCTGTATTTTCCGAGCCTGAATAACCCTTTCTCTAGTCACTTCACTTTTTTCACTTGGTCTGTTGTCGGATAGGACATCAACCGGAACGGGTACAACTTCTACATGGATATCAATCCTGTCCAATAAAGGCCCTGAAATTCGATTTAAATATTTTTGTACCATGCCGGGTGCGCAAACGCATTCCTGATCAGGGTGGTTGTAATAACCACAAGGACAAGGATTCATGGCAGCTATTAACATAAAATTTGCAGGATATTCGACGGATATTTTTGCTCTTGAAATCGTAACTTTTCTGTCTTCCATCGGTTGTCGCATTACTTCCAAAACCGTTCTCTTAAATTCAGGAAGTTCATCTAAAAACAAAACGCCATTTTGAGCAAGTGTTATTTCCCCGGGTTGAGGAAAAGTGCCGCCACCAACAAGTCCCGCATCACTAATGGTATGATGTGGAGAACGAAAAGGCCGGACGGTAATCAAACCTTTATGACTTTGCATTTTACCGGCTACCGAATGAATTTTAGTCGTCTCCAGTGCTTCCTTTAAATTTAATGGTGGAAGGATGGAGGGCATGCGTTTAGCCAGCATGGTTTTTCCTGAACCCGGAGGGCCGATAAGAATGGCATTATGGCCTCCCGCTGCTGAAATTTCCAGGGCACGCTTGATATTTTCCTGTCCTTTTACTTCCGAAAAATCAAATTCATAATGATTGAGTTGTGTGTAAAATTCCTTTCGCGTATCGATGATGCAAGGAGTAATCGCTTTTTTCCCATCTAAATGTTCAATAACTTCAGTAATATTTTCGGCACCCAGCACTTCAAGTTTGCTAACGATGGCGGCTTCAATTGCATTTGATTTAGGAATAATGATGCCTTTAAATCCATTCTCTAAGGCCGAAATTGCAATAGGCAAAGCACCTTTTATCGGATTTAAACTTCCATCTAAGGAGAGTTCTCCCATGATGATATAGTCCGAAAGGAGATCACTTTTTATTTGTTCGGAAGCTGCTAAAATTCCAATCGCCAAAGGCAGGTCATATGAAGAGCCTTCTTTTCGGATATCTGCGGGTGCCATGTTTATAACAATTTTTTTACCCGGATATTTATAGCCAACTTGTGAAAGTGCAGATTCAATTCGTTGTTGACTTTCTTTCACAGCACTATCAGGTAGACCAACTAAATAAAAATTAATTCCTCGACCAACCTCGACCTCAATGGTGATGGTCAAGGCATCAATACCTATAATAGCACTTCCATAGGTTTTTACTAACATAATATTTTTCCCACGCATTTTACCGGCAGGTAATTTTAATACCAGGAAATAGGAAATGTCGCAGAATTCTGTAAAATAATGGCTTATTTAATAGGCTTATATTTTGATTTCGAGAATATAATTTTGCTGTCAGAATTTTTAAATAGCTCGGCTAAGCTAACATCGGTATTGTGATCCATGAATGATTTAATAATTTGCCATCCAAACCAAACCCCAATTCTTGCTGGTGAATCATTTGAAAATGCAGCGGTAAACGGGCCATCTGTAATAAACTTTCTAATGATTTCATAATCTGCACTGAACAAAATTTGATTGTCGATAATGAAGGCCCATAAATTACTTTCGTTTTCGAAACACCATGCTAATTTTTCTTTTGGGAACCCAATCTTTAAATGATCTGCTTTTTTATGCAGTGTTGCATCTAAAAAGTACATGATTTTCCCATAATAGATAATTTCATCGAGAAAAGTTGATGCAGGCGGTGGTGGTACAATTAATTGTCGGGCAATTTCTTTCATACAGTCAACTGCAATGTAAGAAGACTGCATTCGTTCAATCTTGTAAGCAGGAATTCCCATCTGGTAATAAGTTTGAAAACCGGTTCCGAGGTACGAATCCAAACCAATGATCATGGTGTTGTCTGCAATTTGAACAGGGTATTCATATTGAAACCCTGATATGTAAGAGTATACAGAGAAATTAGGATTATCAGGGAAATGGAACTTGTAATATTTTAACGCTTCTTCAAGCTCAGAATTTAATAATTCAAGGCTGGGAAATTGAGCTTCAATTTCGTTATATGCCTGAATTAATTCCGGGTCGGTAATAAAATCTTTTATTTGATTGAGGTTGGATGAGTCAGTTAAGTCAGCTGCTAGGAAGACAATATATTTTTCTTGGATGGCTTTCAACCCCTGTTGAATTTCATCAGGATTTATCTTAAAAAGATCCTGCTCATAGCGACGAATCCCGAATTCACCAATCTCAACATTTGAAATGTCAACATCTAATCTTTGGGACTTATCATTTCCACATGAAACTAAGAGAGTAGTTAGGAAAATTGAAAGAATAAATTTTGTTTTCAAGACCTTATTTTTAAATAAAACAAAAGATGCCAAATCATTCGATTCGGCATCCTTTCAAATCAATAAAATGTCAATTAAAAAATCTTCCAGCCGAGTGAAACAATAAATCCGTTGGTTTTAGAATCAAAGGTAACAGGGCCTACATCTCCTATCACTTTAGAAAGTCCGATATTATAACGAATATCAAGTGTTAACATTAATACATCCACACCGGCACCAATTTGTAAACTCCAAATTAAATCTTCAAAGTTCTCTACATCAATTCCAAGATCGTTAGGTCCATCAATGGTTTTTTCAGTAACGATTGAAGCTGCAGGACCTCCAAAGATTCTAATATTGGCTACCTTTAAATCGATTGCTTTGAGCCCAATCAAAAACGGGATTTGAATAGTGCTTAATTTGATGTCATCCTCAAGATTTATTCCTCCGGTTTCTTGTTTAAATACACCACCTTCAGTAATCCAGTTAATTTCCGGCTGAACATAAATTTTTGTTCCGAGTCTTAAGAATGCACCAAACTGAAAACTGCTTCGGAGATCAGATTTGATGTCGCTTTTGTCGACAGAAAGTTTTGAAGTGTTGTACCCAATTTTTGGGCCAAATGAAATTTGCGAAAATGCGGTTGTCGCAAAAAATGTAATGGTTAAGATTAAAATAAATTTTTTCATGATATTAGCTGTTTATTATTTTCAAGGTTGATGATTGCTAAGTTTTTACTATTATTTGATCGTAAAGTTTCAAATATCAAAGCATATTTTTAACAAAAATTGCTTAAGCAAATATAAGCTTTTCATAAAAACCTCGTTAAACTTTAATTAACGTATTTTAATAACGGTCATCTTTAGCAAATATTATAGTGTATTAATACTGATTTAATTACTTTTGTTAATAGTAATATGGGTATTTGGAAAAAACAAATTAGACTATATTGTTAGTGTTTTAATGCTTCAAATTAGTTTTATAATAGACATACCCGGATTAGGTAAGCCAAGTAAATTTAAATTTTACTCATGAATAAGGTTATCATTGGATTGTTGGTTTTATTCCTTATAACAGCCAAGCCAGGCAAAACTCAGGAAAAACCATTTTTATTTGGGATGAGACTAGCCCCTAATTTTGGCTGGATGAAACCCAATTCAGAAGGCTACGAAAATGATGGAATAAAAGCCGGAATTAGTTGGGGTTTAGTAACAAAATTCCATTTAATGGAGAACTATGATATCCACTCCGGGATTAATATTACTTTATTGCGAACAGCAATCACTTATCCCGATTTAAAAACCATAGGAGGGAATTCTGTTGAAGGCGAATTACACCGGTTGTATAATTTTAAATACATTGGGGTCCCGTTAATTTTCAGGATGAAAACAAACGAATTTGCTAAAAAACGACTTTTCGGACAAATAGGAGTAGAGTTAAACTTTATGCTATCGGGGAACTCAAAAGATAAATTTAATGCTGGAGAAGCAGGGCAGGTAAATGAAGAAAATAATATTTACAACGAACTGAAATTTGCAAGATATTCGGTAATTGTTGGGGTTGGAATGGAGTATGCAATGGGAGGGTCGAACGTACTAATTACAGGACTCAATTTTAATAATGGTATTAATGATATTTTGAAAGATCAGAATAAAATAAATCCTGCAATTAAGCAAATTGCAATTAACAATTTTATTGAATTATATGTGAGCTTCCTCTTCTAAAAAAACAAGGAATTTAAAATGAAAATAGCGATTGCCCAAATCAATTATCACATTGGTAACTTTGATCAAAATCTTGAAAAAATATTTTCGAGCATTCATCAAGCCAAAGAACTTGGAGCTGAATTGGTAGTTTTTGCAGAGCTTGCCATTTCAGGATATCCACCGAGGGATTTTCTGGAGTTTGATGATTATATTGATAAATGTTGGGCAGGTATTGAGGAAATTGCCAAGAAAACAAAAAATCTTGCAGTCATCGTAGGTGCGCCAATCAGAAATAAAAGCATTAAAGGAAAGCGATTATTTAATTCAGCGGTATTTATTAAAGATCAAAAAATTATTTCGGTGCATCATAAAGGTTTGTTACCAACCTACGACATCTTTGATGAATACCGGTATTTTGAGCCTGCAACTGAATTTAATATCATTAATTACAGGGGTAAAAAAATTGCACTAACCATTTGCGAAGATTTATGGAATGTAGAGGATAATCCTTTATACACGGTTAATCCAATGGATGAGTTGAATAAAGAGCGACCTGATTTAATGATAAATATTGCAGCTTCCCCTTTTCATTATTCACAAGCTGAATCCAGGAAAGAAACATTGTTGAAAAATGTAAATAAATATAAAATTCCATTGATTTATGTGAATCATGTGGGCGCACAGACAGAACTGCTATTTGATGGTGGCTCCTTAGCTTATAATTCAAAAGGAGCACTGGTATGCGAAAGTAATTATTTTGAAGAAGATCTTCAAGTTGTAGATTTAGAAGAAGTAATAGCGTATAAAGCAGAAGTGGTTATAACCAATCAATCATCAAAAATTGAATTGATTTACGAGGGATTGGTGATGGGTGTGCGGAATTACTTTCATAAATTGGGATTTAAAAAGGCAATTTTAGGCTTATCAGGTGGAATAGATTCTGCCGTAACAGCTGCAATTGCTGTAAAAGCATTGGGAGCTGAGAATGTAAGTGGTATTTTACTGCCTTCGCAGTTCTCTTCAAATCATTCGATCGAAGATGCCAGGCAATTAGCCATAAATTTAAAATGTAATTACGATATTATTCCTATTGAAAATGCATATAAATCTGTGGAAGATAGTTTACAAAATCAATTCAAAGATTTGCCATTCGATCTTGCTGAAGAGAATATTCAGGCGAGAATTAGAGGGGTAATATTGATGGCTTTATCCAATAAATTTGGCTCCATACTGCTGAATACCTCAAACAAAAGTGAGGCAGCTGTGGGTTATGGTACCTTGTATGGCGATATGAATGGTGGAATTTCTGTGTTGGGGGATGTTTATAAAACAGAAGTTTTTGAATTAGCCAGATTTATTAATCGAAATGGAAAGCTTATTCCCGAAAATACAATTACAAAACCACCATCTGCAGAACTTCGTCCAAATCAAAAGGATTCGGACTCATTGCCTGATTATGGAATTTTAGATCAAATTTTATATAATTATATCGAACTCCGAAAAGGGCCGGTGGAATTAAAGAAAATGGGTTTCGATGAAGAAATTGTTGATCGAACATTGAAGATGGTAAATACAACCGAATATAAACGCTATCAAACACCCCCTATTTTGAGGGTGTCGCCAAAAGCATTTGGAATGGGCAGACGTATGCCCATCGTCGCAAAATATCTATCCTGAAATCTGTTTACAGATTTATGGCTTCAACCGATTTAATTTGTGGTAATGCCTTTTTAACCGCAGTTTCAACCCCATTCTTGAGTGTCATTGTGCTGTAAGGGCATGCTCCGCAAGCGCCCATTAATTCAACATTAACAACCATATCATCAGTAATATTTACAAATTTAATATCACCACCATCCTGCTGAAGGTAAGGACGAACCTGGTCAATTATATTTAGTACTTTCTGCTCTAATTCTTTATTATTTTCGCTCATCGATGTTTCCTTTAAATTTTAAGAATGCAAATGTATTAAAATCTATTTACAATTCACGCTCTATTGTTAATGCTATTTTATTCTTCTCATCACATTTTCAGCCAATTTCGCATAAGATTCAGCGATGGGGCTGTCATCGTCCAAAGTAATCGGACTTCCGGAATCTCCTGATTCTGCAATACTGGCAACCAGTGGAATATCTCCTAAAAAAGGAATATTAAGTTCAGTTGCGAATTTTTTTGTATTTCCTTTGCCAAAAATATAGTATTTGTTTTCAGGGAGCTCTGCCGGAGTGAAATAAGACATGTTTTCAACTACTCCTATTATCGGAACATTTATTTTCTCCTGCCCGAACATTGACACTGCTTTTTTGACATCGGCAATAGCCACATTTTGAGGCGTGGTTACAAGAATTGCACCGCTAACCGGGTATGATTGTGTAAGTGTAAGATGTATGTCACTCGTTCCGGGAGGAAGGTCAATTAACATATAATCTACTTCGCCCCAGGTGGCATCATTAAATAATTGATTTAAAGCACTGGAAGCCATTGGGCCTCTCCAAATTAATGCTTGATTGGCATCTACAAAAAATCCAATTGAAAGAATTTTGATTCCATATTTTTCAAGAGGAACAACTTTCGTTTTGCCGTCAATTTCCTTTGCAGTAGGTCGTGCGCCTTCTAAACCAAACATAATTGGTATGGAAGGGCCATAAATATCTGCATCAAGCAGTGCAACTTTTTTACCTTTTTTAGATAATGCAATGGCTAAATTACTTGCCACGGTTGATTTTCCGACACCGCCTTTCCCTGAGGCGATGGCAATGATGTGTTTAACTCCGGATAAAGGACCTTCTCCACTCTCTTTTTGTGCGATTGGATTTATTTCAACTTGAATATTTTCGCCAAATTCTTTCTTAATAACCGATGTGCAATTTTCCAACATCGCCTTAATCCCAGGATCGTTCAAATCCGGAAATACAAGATTGAAACTCACTTCTTCTTTATTAATCTTAAAATTCTCGATCATTTTCAAGTCAACAATATTATCTCTCTTGGGAAAATAAATAACTTGTTTTAACTTCTCAAATACGGATTCTTTTTGCATGCTGTAATTTTTAAGCTTTATTCTTATTTAGATTTGGTAAAATTAAGTATTTCAGGTGAGATGGCACTTAATTAAAGTAATTCTTTTGCAGGATTCCAAAAATATTTTTCAAATTCAACAATTTGGTCATTTTCAACTTTTATGCCTTCAGCCTCTAACAGTTTTTGCATTAAGGAGGCTTCTCCAAAATGGTGCTTTCCGGTTAACATTCCAATCCGATTGACAACCCGATGGGCAGGAATATCTTCTTTTGCATGATGTGAACCATTCATGGCCCAACCAACCATTCGGGCTGAGCCTTTACTGCCTAAATATTCCGCAATAGCTCCATAAGTGGTAAATCGGCCATAAGGAATAAGTTGTGCAACTTGATGCACTTTTTTAAAGAATGGAAGCTCATCATTCATGAAGGCAAAATTTTAAATAATTAATCTTCTTTCCTTGTGCAAGGTATTGTTTTTCGTAAAAGGTTTGAATACTTATAACATCTTCTTCGAGATCAGAATGATATAAATCTTTGGTTTGATAAATAAGCTGATGTTTATTTGTTTCAATCACCTCCATGCAATAATCAAACAAACCAACATTGTCTGTTTTCAAATGAATAATCCCATTTGGTTTAAGAAATTTTTGGTACAAGCTTAAGAGTCGTGGTGAAATTAATCTTTTATGAGCTTTATGTAATTTGGGCTGAGGATCAGGAAACGTAATCCAAATTTCATCAATCTCGTTTTTTGTAAAAAAGAAATCAATTAACTCAATTTTTGCACGAATAAAAGCTACATTATTTAACTTTAATTCTTCAGATGATTTCGCGCCCCGCCACAATCGGGCCCCTTTAACATCGACGCCTATATAATTATTAGCAGGGTGTTTTTTTGCAAGGCCAACCGTGTATTCACCCTTTCCACATCCTAGCTCAAGAATGATGGGATGCTCATTTTTAAAAAAAGACTTTGACCAATTTCCCTTCAAATTAAACCCATGATCCATTAGTTCATGGTATCCCAGTTGAAAGAGATGGGGAAAAGTAAGATTTTCGTTAAACTTTCGAATTTTATTTTTTGGCACTTAAAAACATTTTGGCCACAAATTTCGAAAAAATAATTGAATGATTAGTTCAATTAGCAAATTAATATATACCAAGTTTAGCGTTTTAAAGTGATAAGATCCAAGCTGCTGAATTTTCTTCTTTTCGGATGATTGCTAATTGTTGGTTAGCAAGTGATAAGTCATTGAAATTATCATAAGAGACTCTGTAATGCTCGTATTTGTTTGTTCCGGCAATACTTGCATGGTATCCTTTTTGTTTTAATTCCAGAACGAATTTATTAGCATTGGCGATATTTTGAAATGAGCCAGCAATAATATGGTATCTAGCGGTACTGGCTGATTTCGGGATTATTTCTTCCTTCACAATGGGTGCTGTGATGGAAGGCGTGTTTTTTTCGATATTACTCAATGGTATGTCTGCATCCGACGAAATAGAATCGACCCAACCCTTCGTCTCTCTTTCAAGCTCTTTTAAGAGTTTCTTATAAGTATCTTCTATCGATTCAGTTTCTTCTTCAACTTTAAGTTCAGGCTTTTTGACTTCATCAGAAGGTAGCGACGTATTAATTTTTAATTTATCTCCAACATTTTTCAACTCATCGCCAATATTGAATAGTTTATCCACCCCCAATTCAACATAATTAGCAACCAGATATTCATTCGCATTTGGATAAAAAAATGGAATTAGGGAAGAATGATTATTATAATATTTTTTAACCTCAGTGAAATTAAAGATCACATAAGCTGATATCAGCACGAGAATAAGAATAGCAGAAATATTAAGGCGAATATATTTAGGTCCTTTTACTTTTGGTTTAGCCGCTTCTTTTTTAACTTTTGTACGATGATGCACTTCTGCTGCTTTTCGATCTTGTGGCGGTTTGTTGGATATTGGTCTGCCACCAGGTGTTCTTTTTATGGCTGGTGAAATAAAGCTTTTAAGTCCGAATGAATCTGCCAAATAATTTTGTGTGCTATCTGGTTCGAACTGCTTAAATCCAGCCTCATTAATAAAAAGAGTTCCAACTTTTCTGAAGTGGATACGTTTGCCGTTTTTAAGTGCTGCCTCACATTGAATCACGAAACTTTCAAGCTTCTTTTTTGCATCGGAATAAGTTATTTTCTCAGCACGTACAATGTGATTAATGAGCAACCCGTCGTTGGCTTTCAGGTGCACGTTAAAAACAATGTCTTTTGATGGAGGAACAAAATGATTTTGAACAGGGTGAATTTTAGCGGGGATTTCTTTGGTGATGAATCCACCAAATCCAGGAATAACAATACATTCGTATTGAAAAAGTAAATCTCCGATATAACGTGCAACTTTCATTTTTTATTCCTCAAATTCCTGTAATCAGCTAAGGTACAATTGATGTTCGCAATATTCAAATTTTGTCGGTAAAAAATTTTAAATCCTCCGGCGTATCTATGGCCTTATTTTCAATATTTGTAATTTCAGTATGAATCTGATAGCCGTTTTCAATCCACCTTAATTGTTCCAAATTTTCTGATTTTTCCAGATCAGATTTTTTTAATTCGCAAATTTCTTTTAAAACTTCTGTTCGATACCCGTATATTCCTATATGTTTAAAAAATGAATGGTGATTAAGCCATTGGTTTTGCGCTTTATCTCTCAAAAAAGGAATAGGTGATCTACTAAAATAAATCGCTTTTCCATCATGATTAATGATTGCTTTAACGACGTTCGGATTAAAAAGTTCGTCGCTTTGCTGTATTTTTTTTATTAATGTTGAAATTTTAATTTTCGCATCATTTTTAAAGCTCTGTATTACGGTTTCAATTTGCCCTGGATTTAAAAAAGGCTCATCTCCCTGTATGTTTATGGCGACATCAAAGTTCTGCCCTGTTTTACTTAACGATCGTATAACTTCATTACATCGGTCTGTTCCGCTTTGATGATCATGACTCGTCATAATTACTTTACCGCCAAAGTCATTAACGCTCGAATAAATGCGCTCATCATCTGTGGCGACAATCACTTCATTCAAAAAATTTGTTTTAGATGCATTTTCATAAACATGCTGAATCATGGGTTTACCCGAAATCATGGCTAATGGTTTGCCGGGGAAACGGCTCGATTCGTAACGTGCAGGTATTATTCCAATGAATTTCATGTTTAAGCTAATATAGTTTTGCTGCTAAGGGTACTTCATTTCCTGGTTCTATCAAAACCGTATTCCCATTTTCATCAGGAACTCCCAAAGTTAAGACTTCTGAAATTGTAGGGCCAATTTGCCTTGGCGGGAAATTTACAACGGCAAGAATTAATTTGTTTTGAAGATCATTTTTTGTGTAGTTCTGAGTGAGCTGCGCACTTGATTTTTTTACTCCTATTTTATCACCAAAATCTATCAATAATTTATAGGATGGATTTCTGGCTTCCGGAAAATCAGCAACCTCAATTATTTTCCCTACACGGATATCTAATTTGTCAAAATCATCAATAGTTGCCATCGTCGATATTGCTTAAAACAAGCCATGAATTTCAGCGTTAATCTTTTCTATTACCATTCCAAGATCTTCAGGGTTGGATTCAAAATCAATGTCATCAACATCAATGATTAAAAGTTTTCCGGCTTCGTATTTAGTGATCCAACCTTCATATCTTTCATTAAGTAATTTTAAATAATCAATGCGAATAGATTCTTCATATTCCCTGCCTCGTTTTTGAATCTGGTTCACCAGATTTGGAACGCTTGATCTCAAATAAATAAGCAGATCGGGAGGTTGTATAAAAGTACTCATCAATTCAAACAAAGAACTATAATTTTCAAAATCACGGGTCGACATTAAGTTCATCGAGTGAAGATTGGGTGCAAAAATATAGGCATCTTCATAAATGGTTCGATCCTGAATTACTGTTTTTCCGCTTTGTCTGATTTTTATAACCTGTCGAAATCGACTGTTCAAAAAATACACCTGTAAATTAAACGACCATCGCTGCATGTCTTCATAAAAACTGTTGAGGTAAGGATTGGTGTCAACGTCTTCGAAATGAGCTTTCCAGCCAAAGTGTTTTGAGAGGAGTTTCGTTAAGGTGGTTTTTCCTGAACCGATGTTTCCTGCAATAGCTATATGCATTCTTTTGTGATTTTAAATATATACGAAGATAAAAAAAACAGGCAAATAGAAAACAAATTTAAAAATTAAGATCGGACAAAAGTTCGTCGATATATTTTCTGTTGTTGGATAGTCGGGGAACCTTATTTTGCCCACCTAATTTCCCCCTTTTTTTCAACCATTTGTAAAAAGTACCTTCTGGAACCACTCTTAATATAGGCTTGCTTAAAATTAAATCATGATGCCTTTTTGCCTCGTAATCTGAATTTAGTGATTGAAGCGCGTGATCAAGGGTTAGGGTAAATTCAGCTATGTTTTTTGGAGGAACTTCAAATTCAATTACCCATTCATGAGCGGCACTTTTGTTGCCATTAGAATAAATGGGCGCCGCCGTATACTCACTAATAATCGCTTGATTTGACAAACAGGCTTCTGCCAGCGCAGTTTCCGCATTATCAATAATTACTTCTTCACCAACAGCATTAATAAAACTTTTGGTACGCCCTGTAATTCTAATTCGGTATGGTGATAAATTGGTAAATTCAATGGTATCTCCAATCATGTAGCGCCATAAACCCGCATTGGTGGTTATTAGCATGGCGTAATTTGTATTTAATTCAACCTGATCGAGTGGCAATGGGGTTTTTTCATCTTTGTCAACTTGATTAATGGGTAAAAATTCATAAAAGATACCATAGTCAAGCATCAGCAATAATTCGCTTGAATCAGGTTGATCCTGAATCCCAAAAAAACCTTCGGAGGCATTATAAGTTTCAACAAATTTCATCTTTTTTGAAGGGATCAATTTTAAAAATTGCTCGCGATAGGGTGCAAAATTTACACCACCATGAAAGAATACCTCAAGGTCAGGCCATACTTCTGAGATGTTTTTTTTCCCGGAAATTTCTAAAATTCTTTTAAGTAAGAGAAGGGTCCAGGAAGGAACTCCTGATAAATTTGTAAGGTTATGCTGAATGCTAGATTTAGCCATTTCCTCAATTTTCTCTTCCCAGTCATCCATTAGAGCTACACTTATCTTGGGTACCCGAATAAACTCTACCCAGAAAGGAAGATTTTGAATGATGATTGCAGAGAGGTCTCCCGTATAATAATCTTCATTATTTACTTCCTTAATTCGATGACTTCCGGTTAAGGCCAAACCACGGCCGTCAAAAAACTCAGAATCCGGATTGTTATTTAAGTAAATGGAGAGCATGTCCTTGCCCCCTTTATAATGACAATCTTCTAAAGACTCTTCACTGACCGGAATAAATTTACTTTTATCATTTGTGGTGCCTGATGATTGTGCAAACCATCGTATTTCGGAAGGCCATAAAATGTTTTGTTCTCCCTTCCTCAGTCTTTCTATGTATGGTTTTAGCGACTCGTAATCGTTAACCGGAACAGCATTGGCAAAATCCTGATATGTTTTTAACGATGCATAATTATATTTTAAACCCCACTCTGTGTCTTTGGCACTGTTAATTAATTTTTTCAGCCACTCCTCCTGAACCTCATGAGGGTATTTTTTAAAAAGTTCGATTTGATGAATCCTCTTTTTAATGAGCCAGGATAAAACGGAGTTTAATAGTGCCATGTTTTATATAGAATAACAATGATGTAAAATTCTCCTTCAAAGTTAATAAAATTGATTTTTGAAATGAATTCACTGGTTCAAAAAATTAATCGGTGTTTAACTCACTAAAATCTTTAATTTTATACTTCATATTTTTACGAAAAAAGTATAAAGATGATTGCTTTTCCAAATGCTAAAATTAATCTGGGCTTAAATATTATCGAAAAACGAGCAGATGGTTTTCATAATCTTGAAACGCTGTTCTATCCCATCAATTTATGCGACGCATTGGAAATTATTGCTGCCCCGGATGAGCCAACAGTTTTTAATTCAACAGGCATTGATATCCCGGGAGATTCAGAGAAAAACTTGTGTTTAAAGGCATATCATTTATTGAAAAATGATTTTGATTTAAAAAATGTAAAAATTCATTTGCATAAGGTCATTCCCATGGGAGCGGGTTTGGGGGGAGGCTCCTCAGACGCAGCCCAAACTTTAGTTTTGCTAAACGAGATTTTTAATTTAGAACTCTCACAAGACCAGCTCATTAATTACGCCCGAAAACTTGGGGCCGACTGTGCTTTTTTTATCTTAAATAAACCTGTTTTCGCCACCGCAAGAGGAGATATTTTCAATGAAATTGATTTAAAACTAAATGGGTATCAAGTCATAATTGTGAAACCCGAAAACCATGTCAATACTGCTGAAGCATATACCAATGTAAATATTAGCTCTGCCAATAACTCATTAATGAGCGAAATTCAAAAGCCGATTAGCAAATGGAAAGAAATTATAAAAAATGATTTTGAGGTAACTATTTTCAAAAAATATCCTGAGATTAAGGTGATCAAAAATACGCTCTATCAAAACGGTGCAGTTTATGCATCTATGAGTGGGAGCGGGTCGGCAGTTTATGGCCTGTTTGAAAAATCTGTGGATTTATCAAAAATATTTGAGAATGACTTTTATTTCTCCACAATAATTTAATGCGCCTTCCAACTTTTTTGTTTTATAATCGTCTTTATTAAAAACGAGTAGAATTTGAAGCCAGAATTTGAAATGCATGCTGAATTAATTACAAAATGTATCTGCGGTGATTCGCGTGCACAATACAGGCTATACAAACTTTATTCTAAGGCAATGTATAATATTTGTTTACGTATGCTGAACGACAGGCACGAGGCCGAAGATATTCTTCAGGATGCATTCGTAAGTGCATTCCGAAACCTGAAGCGTTTTGAAGGCAAGTCGACTTTCGGAGCCTGGCTAAAGCGAATCGTAATCAATCAATGCATCAGCCATTTGCGCAAAAATAAATT
Organism: Bacteroidales bacterium; assembly: GCA_963675215.1. GTDB lineage: Bacteria > Bacteroidota > Bacteroidia > Bacteroidales. The sequence continues at coordinate 59,792 of OY775914.1, read as the reverse complement.
AATGCTCGTTGAAATAGAATCCGGGAATTTTGAAAAACCCGATTCGTATAATTGGGATGAATATGCTGCAAATAATCCCGAATATATTCATCAGGCAATTAAAGAGTTACCCGAAGGATCCAGAATAATTTTTAATTTATTTGCACTGGAGGGCTACAAACATAAAGAGATCGGTGAAATGTTGAAGATTTCGGAATCAACCTCAAAAACACAATATTTACGTGCCCGATCAATTTTAATGAATAAAATTAATGTAACAGTCAATGAAAACTAATTTTGAAGAATTGTTAAAGAAAAACAGGGCTGCGTTGGATGTGGAAGAACCGGATGATGATTTTATTTGGTCTGGAATTCAGGCAGAGCTAAAACCAAAACGTTCATTTCAGTTTTTAAGCTGGAAAGCTGCTGCTATTGTTTTACTGGCTTTGATAAGTGGATTTGTTTTGAATTCGGTTTTAAATCCAACACCTAAAGTTATTCAATTTTCATTGGCCGATATTTCTCCTGAATATGCAGCACAGGAGCAATTTTATCAGGCATCAATTGCCGAAAAATGGGATCAGATTAAAGTAAATGATTTAAATCGAAATGAATTCGCAGATATTTTCGATGAAATCGATCAGTTGGAGAAATTAAAAGCCGAGAGCCTTAAAGATTTTGCAGAACTTGGAGGCAACCCTCGACTGGTAAAAACATTATTCGAATATTATGAAATAAAAATGCGCTTGCTCGAAATAATGTTAGCAGAAATTGATAAAAAGGAAAATGATAATATTAAAACCCAAAATCATGAAAAATATTACTAAACAAATCATTCAATTATTCATCGTCACTTTATTTTTAGGTGCAGGCTTAAATGTTAGCGCCTATGAAAAGGAAGGAGTGATCGAAAAAGAATTTAATATTAACGCAAACACAAAAATTGATTTTACAAATAAAAGCAGTGATTTAACGGTCAAGGTTTGGAATAAACAGCAGGTGAAATTAGAATGTTTCTATAAACTCAGAGCCAATAACAAGGAAGATATAGATCTGACAATTGAGGCGCTTGAGAATTTAGAAGTTCGAAATTCTTCTTCGTTATTGGAAATCAAAACTGGTATTTTTTCAAATGTGAAATCAACAGTTATTACCGGATTGGTAAATAAAATTGTTGCTACACTCACAACCGGCCCAACTGTAAATTTAAAGGAATATGAAATCAATTATGTTCTCACCCTGCCGGATAATCATGACCTGAAATTGCATCAGAAATATTCGGAGGTTTTCATGGAGGATTATAATGGAAACATTGAATTTGATTTATATGATGTTGATATGAGAGCGGGTCAGACGCCCAATGTTGAAATATTGAAAACTAAATATTCAAATTTATTTTTTGGAAGTTTGGGCAATTGCAACATGGATATTTACGACTCGGACATTGAAGTTGGTAACATGGGCGATCTGATTTTGAAATCAAAATATTCGAAAATTGAAATCGATGCCATGGGATCTGTAAAAATGGATTCGTACGATGATAAGTTATTCTTTACCAAACTTAAATCAATTGAGGGAAAGGCAAAATATACAGATGTTAATATTGGTGATATAGCATATGGAGATTTGGATTTGTATGATTGTGAATTGAGGGCCAAAGATTGTGGAAGTAAGCTCAAGCTCACAGGAAAATATTCCGGAATTATTTTTGAAAATGTTGATATTTTTGAATACCCCGATTGCTACGACAATAAAGTTGAGGCCAATTTTGTAGGCGAATTTTCTTCAGATTCGAAATATACCGAATTTGTATTCGGAAGAGTAGCAGGAATGATCGACTTAGAAACTTATGATGATAAGCTAACGGTTTCAAGGATAGATAAGGATTTTTATTCAATAAGTGTTAGCGGAAAATACACAGATGTTGATTTAACATTTTCAGGAACACCTCAATACTTTATCGATGTAGATTTTAAATACACAAAATACGATATCCCAAAAGATGTGCTTTATTCTGATGTTAATACCAAGAGTAGTCAGTTCATTGCCAAAGGCAGAACAGAAGGTTTAAAATCAACAGATTTAGCCAATGTTATAAAAGGGAAAAATGGCGTTAGAAAAGCTGATATTGGTAAAATGAGCTTTGTTCAGTATGATGGAACTTTGTCCATTAAGTATTAATGATTAGATAAGAGGATTCAGCCGGGCAATGAAAATTGTCCGGCTTTTATTTAGGCGCATTTCTGATCAGGATAATGGCAATAACACTGAAAAATATATTCGGGATCCAGGCTGCATAGAGTGGTGAGAGACTTCCAAATGTTGCAAATACTGTTGAGATTTGCATAAATAATATATATGAAAAGGCAATTGCAAGGCCCATCCCAAGATGCATTCCTATGCCTCCTCTTAACTTCCTACTCGACATAGAAACACCAATGAGTGCCATCACGATGGTAGCAAAAGGTGAAGCCAGGCGTTTCCCTTTTTCGACCTCATAGCTCTTCACATTATCCGATCCCTTCATTCGCTCCATTTTTATCTTATCATTCAGTTCCCAATAATTCATGATCTCGTAATCTTCTTTTTGGATATAGAGATCCTGAGGCGATAAAGCAAGCGTTGTATCAATCGCATTTCCTGTAAGAAGGGTTTCCTTGCCTTCAGCCAATACACGCACAAAATAATCTGTCAGGTGCCATCTAGAGGCAGCAGTATCCCATGTAATTCGTTCGGCACTTAATTTATATTTAAGCTCATCTTCCTCAAACTTTTCGAGGGTGAATTTGAATCCGGTTTGGGTGGCTACACTAAAATTTTGAACATAAACAAATTCCCCCGGGCTAATCTGCAAATGAATATGCCGATCTTTTAGTTTTGTTAGTTTAGAGATGTATTTGTCTTTAAATTCCCTTCGGTTTTCATTGGCTGGCGGAATTAAAAAGTTTGATAAATAAAATGAGAAAACAGCCAGAAATATAGAAGAAATAAGATAGGGTCTTAAGAAACGATTAAAACTTATGCCGCTATTCAGCATTGCAATTATTTCTGTATTGGAAGCTAATTTTGAAGTAAAGAAAATAACTGAAATGAACGTAAAAAGATAGATGAATAAGTTTATGAAGTAGGGGATGAAATTTAGGTAATAACCAAAGATTATAGCTTTGAGTGGTGCATCGTGTTCAAGAAATTCATCAATATTTTCACTAATGTCGAAAATAATAACAACTATTATCAGCAGCGTAATGGCATAAAAGAAAGTACCCAGAAATTTTTTAATGATATAATAGTCGATAATCTTCATGAATTCTCAAACTGATAAATTATTTTTTGATTTAAACGAAGCAAAGATAAAATTAGTAATTAGATTCTGGAAGAAAGCTTTTTCACCATTGCATTTTTCCAAATCGTAAAATCACCTTCGATTATTCTTTTTCTGGCCTCTCCAACTAACCATAAATAGAAAGCCAAATTATGTAAACTTGTAATCATACCTCCAAGGATCTCATTGGCAGCAAACAAATGCCTGACATAGGCTTTGCTATATTGTTGATCGACATAAGAAGTTCCTTTGGCATCCAACACGCTAAAGTCATTTTTCCATTTCTCATTTTTAATATTGATAATTCCTTCAGCGGTATAAATGATACCATGCCTTGCATTACGTGTTGGCATTACACAATCAAACATGTCAATTCCAAGCGCAATACTTTCTAATAGGTTTTCAGGAGTGCCCACGCCCATCAGATATCTTGGCTTGTCTTTGGGTAAAATACCACAAACAAGGTCTGTCATTTCATACATCATCTCATGTGGTTCACCTACCGATAATCCTCCAATGGCATTTCCCTCCGTATTTTTTGATGCAATAAACTCTGCAGACTTTAATCGTAAATCTTTGTATGTGCTACCTTGAACAATGGGCAAAAGCATTTGTTTATATCCATATTTTGCCTCGGTTTTATCAAATTGAGTGATGCATCTGTCCAGCCATCGATGGGTAATACCCAATGAGTTTTTTGCATAATCGTAATCGCATGGGTAAGGAGTACATTCATCAAAAGCCATGATGATATCAGCTCCGATGGTTCGCTGAATATCCATCACATTTTCAGGTGTAAACTCATGTTTTGAGCCATCTATATGTGATTGAAATACCACCCCCTTTTCGGTTAATTTTCGGGTGTTTGCCAGCGAATAAACCTGATATCCACCACTATCCGTTAAAATGGGCTTTTGCCAACCGTTGAATTTATGTAAACCACCTGCTACTTCAATAATATCTAACCCGGGACGTAAATAAAGGTGATAAGTATTTCCAAGTATGATTTGTGCTTTTGTGTCATTTGATAAATCAGGAATCTGAACTGCTTTAACAGCACCTGCAGTTCCAACAGGCATAAAAATGGGTGTTTCAATTACGCCATGCCCGGTTTTAAGAATCCCGGCTCTTGCATTTGAGCTTTTATCGCTTGATTTTATGGAAAACTTCATTTGTTAATAATTACGTAAAACACTGTTCCTCCAGTACCTATGCCCTAGTGTCCGATAGCGTTTCCAAAGAGCAAATGACATGATTGTTTCATGTTTATAAAAAATTGCTCTAAGTTAAATTTTATTAACGAAGAATGAATAATTTTAGCATAAATTAACAGATGATGGAAATGCCCGTTCCTGAAGTATCTTTATACTTCATCCTATTTATAATATATGTTATCGCGTTCATCGACCAGCTAGTCTATTACTGGTTTGTTTTTGGCAAGTTGGCCTTTTATAAATCGAAAAAGAGGAATAAAAAACCACTTCCGGTTTCAGTCGTTATTTGCGCCAGAAACCAAGATTATAACCTTGGACAATATCTTCCAAAAATACTCGAACAGGATTATCCCGATTTTGAGGTAGTTGTTGTTAATGACGCATCAACCGATGACACACTTCAACTTCTGCAGGATTTTGAACGTCAATATCCCCATTTGAGTATCGTTAACATTCAACAAAATTTAAATTTCTTTAGTGGAAAAAAATTCCCTTTGGCATTAGGCATTAAGTCGGCAAAAAACGAATTACTCTTATTAACCGATGCAGATTGTGAACCGAGTTCTACCCAATGGATTAAACAAATGGCATCCGCGTTTACAAGTAAAACAGAAATTGTTTTAGGTTACAGTCCAATTAAACCTGCCAAGGGATTCTTAAATACACTCATGCGATATGATAATTTCCAAACAGGGATTCATTATTTGTCTCATTCTTTAATCAACAAAACATCCATCGGTGTTGGGCGAAACCTTGCCTATCGAAAATCATTGTTTTATAAGTCGGGTGGTTTCATCTCTCATTATAAACTACAAACAGGCGATGATGATATATTCATTAACAGGGTGGCGACTAAGAATAACACACAGGTTGAAATTCAGCATGATAGTTTCATGAATGCCAATTTTATTCCTTCATTTTCTTTATGGTATAGAAAAAAGAAACAACAATTAAATACAGGTAAATATTATAAAACAGGAACCAAGTTTTTAAGAGGTAAGTATAGATTGAGCCTCCTCACTTTTTATGGCTTATTGGCTGCTTTACTTGTATTTAATTATGGTATTTTATTTGTACTAGGGCTGTTTGTTTTGAGGTTATTCACACAACTGTTGATCATAAAAAAATGCTCCTCCGTATTATCAGAGCGCAATTTATTATTAATTTCACCGTTGCTGGAGTTACTAATGGTATTTATACTAATTTCTGTAAAAATATCAAATATATTTATTAAACAAAACAAATGGAAGTAGGGTCTCATCTTACGGAGAAAAGCTTACGTGATTATAAGTTGGTTCAGTTAGCGATTAAAACCGGTGACCAGAAAGCATTTGCTCAGTTGATGAATAACTATCGGGATTCATTATACTTTATGCTGCTGAAAATGACGAATAATCCTGATGATGCAGATGATCTTACCATTGAAGCATTCGGAAAAGCATTTAAAAAACTTGAACAGTACACGCCTGATTATGCATTTAGTACCTGGCTTTTTAGAATTGCCTCAAATAATTGCATCGATTTTATTCGGAAAAAGAAAAAGAATACTTTCTCGTTAAATAGAAAAGGAGAGTACGATAACAGTCATGAAATGGGTGATAGAATTCCTTCGCAAACCCTCGACCCTGAAGAGCATATTATCAAAAAACAAAAGATAGAAATGATGCGTGATGTGGTTGAAAAACTTAAACCGCACTATCGTACCTTAATCGAACTAAGATATTTTAAAGAATATTCTTATGAAGAAATCTCCAAAGAACTTGATCTGCCGCTAGGTACAGTTAAAGCACAGCTTTTTAGGGCAAGGGAGTTTCTGTATAATATTTTAAAAAACAGGCCCGAATAATTATAGAGATTACCTCTTTCTAGGCAATCCACTTATTTTTAAACATCTTTTTTTACCTATATTTAGCGGGTTAAAATTTTTTCATATGAGCACAAGAGTATACAGAAAAGCTGTACGGTTTAATTCAGATCCCAGGAGGGTTATTACTCGGTTTTTTTTTCCCGGCCCGAAAACACGCGTACAATCTATCATTCAAAAGGTAATTGATATGCCTGATCAGGCTGCAAAGCTTACACTCAACCAGTCGTTACGCGATTTTTCAAATCGTCATCGGAATATCTCCCGAATATTTCTGACAAATTTTGAACGTGCCAACGAAATAATGAATGGTAGAAATGGGAATTTGAATGAAATCCAGGAATTTAAAAAGCTGCTGATTGGCGCTTATTTAACCAGTGAATATTCCATTGAGTCGGCAGCCTTTTTTAACCCATCGATGGTTGAAGACCCTGATCAAACCGGACTGATGGAAGGAGAAAAAAGGGTAATCATCAGTTTTAGGGCTACCGGTGAAGGCCATATTTCTTCAATCGTTTTTAGGGGTGGTATACTGGATGCCAATAATGATTTACAAGTTGTTCAAACCGGTAAATTAGTTGATGAAGCCGAAGCCATTAGAAATAAAGTTTATCAGAAAAAGGAGTTTTTCCATAAATTAATGGAAATGCACTTATCAGAAGAGGAACTTGCACCGGTATCTGAAAAACTGCGATTTGAATTTGATTATAATGAATTAATGAATGCCATCAATCAAACCATACTTGAAATCAAACCCGATGATGCTACCAAGAAAAAACTACAAACAATAACATGGCTGGCAGATTCACATTATGAAATTACATTTTCACTCGATACGGGAATTTCCGACCGTGTAATCTTTCCGATAGCGGCTTCCGAAAGTAATGGAATTGAAGATGCTCGGTTTGTAAAGTTTACCGAAAATGACGGTACCATAAAGTACTATGCAACCTACACTGCGTATAATGGATTTACCATTATGCCAAAGCTGATCGTGACCAAAGATTTTTATCATTTTAAAATTATGCCTATTCATGGGGAGAATGCACAAAATAAAGGGATGGCATTATTTCCTCGGAAACTGAATGGTAAGTATGCCATGCTTTCTAGGCTTGATGGGATCAATAATTACATCATGTGTTCTGAAGATATTAATATTTGGAATGAAGCTAAAATGATACAAGAACCCAAATTCCCCTGGGAATATATACAGGTTGGGAATTGTGGATCGCCGATTGAAACTGAATACGGATGGTTGGTCATTACTCATGGAGTTGGCACCATGCGAAAATATTGCTTAGGTGCCACCTTGCTTGATTTGGAAGACCCCACTAAGGTTATCGGGCAATTGAGTGAACCCTTGCTGATGCCTAATGATGAGGAACGGGAAGGTTATGTGCCCAATGTGGTTTATTCATGTGGTTCGCTTATTCATAACAATCAGTTGGTTTTGCCTTATGCCATGTCTGATACAGCTTCTACTTACGCGGCAATACCGATGGATGATCTTATGGAAAGGTTGATTCCTGCTGGCTATAACCTTGAAAAGAAAAATGGCGAAGCCAAAGTGGCTAAAGCAAGAATTTTAGTTGTTGAAGATGAGGTTATCAATCAAAAAATAATTGCAGGTATTTTAAGATCAGGCGGATATGAAGTTGAAATTGCACCTGATGGAATTGTTGCACTCATTCAAGTTTCAAAAGGTAAATTTGATCTGATCTTATCAGATATTGCCATGCCAAATTTCGATGGCTATCAACTGCTCGATTATATCAACGATAATAATATAAAAATTCCAGTTGTGCTTTTATCCGGATTTACGAGTAAAGAAGAAGAAGCCAAAGGACTAAAGATGGGTGCCATAGAATATATTAAGAAGCCCGTTGATCGAGACGTGTTATTATTAAGAATTGAGAAAATTTTAAAGAAATAAATATTTTAATTTCGGATATTAGTAATAATCGCTGGCAATCAAATAAGCATGAATGTACGAAATAGTACTTTCTGCCCCTTGATTTCTATTTATGGTTAATTCTTCAAGTCCGTCGTTACAACCGCCGGTTTCTTCATCATACATTGGAATTCCATGGTCATTTCGGCCTAAAAACCACTCAAAACAAATTTTAATTTTTTGTTTTGCATCATCACATTGTGTAGCCTGATATTTAGCATGATATAGAATTACCATAGCAGCCGCATCAATCGGTTGTTGCCCGTAAATGGCAAACTCACCAAACATAGGATACCATTCTCGGTTGCCAATAATTCTTAAATGCCCTTCGGTAAAACATTTGCTTTCAAGGAAATTACTGGATTTATTTGCAATTTCAAGATATTCATTATTATGAAGAACCTCATATGCACGGTACATTGCCGCTGGTAAAAGCCCATTATCATAGGTTAACACATCTTCAAACCAATGCCAGTCCTCAGTACTATACTGATGAAATGCATTTACCATTTTCTTTGCAAAAAAATCAATCTTGATACCAAACTCTTCCCTATCAGGATATTTTTTAAAATAATGATACAATCCCAACATGGCATTTGCCCAACCCCTCACATGGTTAAGTTCATTAAACCATCCCATTGATCGGATAAACATCTCATGGCCAATTTGCAGAATCGAATCATTAGGTGCATATCTGATGAGATACCCTAATGCCCATATTGCACGACCAAAAGCATCATCAGATCCAACCTGATCAATAAAATCTTTGTTATAACCTAAAAAGTTTTTGAAACTCCCATCCTTGTTGCGCATGTATATAAGATAGGTGCTGTAACGATAAATAAGCTGCAGAAAATTGTCATCTTTGAATCGTTTATAGGCTCTTAAAGAGATTAATAAAGCCCTTGCATTATCGTCTAAGCAATATCCGGTTTTATAATCAGGAAGACTGCCTTTTGCAAATTGAATAATTCCGGTCTTATCCGTCATTCGTTCTAAATGAAGACGCTTTAAATCAGGGATGTGATAATGATCGGGTTGTTTTTCCCACTTACTTATTGATTCTTTCAAGCAGTTATTATATTGCTGGCCAATGATGGGCCATGCGATGGTTAAGCCATAGGTATAAGCTCTTTCTTGGTATGCTTTTAATTTTTCAGGATTATCAAGTAAATTATTTACAATATTGGATAGTTCTGTTGTGCCGCCGAAATCAAATAATAACCCGGTTTCATTAGCTAACAATTCTTCGGCATGCCAATATGGAGTAGAAATAACTGCCGAGCCTCCACCCACTGCATAGGCCAATGTTCCGCTTGTAATTTGTGCTTTGTTATGATAGGGTGTAACATAAATATCACTTGCTAACAAATAATTGATTAATTCTTCTTCATCAACATATTTGTTTTCAAACATTACATTGTTTTCAAGGTTAAGTTTTTTGGTTATTTCGGTCAGATAATCTCTATATTCTTCACCAGCATGCTTAACCACATGAGGGTGTGTCTTCCCTAAAATGACATATAATACCTCAGGATGTTTTTGCACAATTTCGGGCAAAGACCGCAAAGTGACTTCTATTCCTTTGCTTCTGCCAATTAACCCAAATGTCAGCATTACTTTTCGTCCTTCGAACTTTTTAGCGATGGGATTATCTTTTTCAACATAGGACTTATAATCCGGAACTCCATGTTCAATCCTCAATATTTTATCCTTATCAATCCCGAAAACATCAGTGAGGAATGAAACTGCCAGTTTACTCATCACCACCATTTTGGACGAATATTTGGCAATGCTTCTTAGAATTTCTTTTTGCTGAAAAGTGGGGCTTTGTAAAACCGTGTGCAAAGTTGTTACAATAGGGATATTTATATTTCTAAGTAAGCGCAATAAAAGGATTCCGCTGTCACCTCCGAATATCCCGTACTCGTGTTGCAATAAACATACCTCCGCTCCTGATTGGTTAATGTATTCAGCTGCTTCAAAGTATTCATTCAATGCATGATCATGAATATGTCTAACAACTCTTACATCGTATTCATAACTTTGATTGTGGTCATTCATTGCGATTATTTCAACTTCTATTGGCTCATTTTTATCATTGGCTGCCAGCAGCATCGATTTAATGAGGTTTTCAGTAAAAGTTGCAATTCCACATTTTCGAGGGGGGTAGTTGCCAATGCATATAACTTTCATAAAGAGGGGTCTATTTGTGCAGATATCTATAGTTTAACGTTACATGCAATATATGAAAATAAATCGGTTTTAACAATGGAGAATTGTCGGCAATAATGTAATTTTGTATCAGCGTTAAACAAAAATTAAGAAGCCGTGACTGATTTCCAAAAAGCCATCCTTGAAGGAATTCCTGCTCAATTACCTGAGATGCCAATTTATGATTCAAACACGAATCATGCACCCATCAGAAAAGACATATTAAACAAGGAAGAGAAAAAATTAGCCTTAAGAAATGCACTTCGTTATTTCGAGCCTAAGCATCATAAAGTATTGGCTCCGGAATTTGCCGAAGAATTGAAGAAGTATGGAAGGATTTACATGTACCGTTTCCGCCCGACTTATAAAATGCATGCGCGAAATATTGAGGAATATCCCCATCAATCAAAACAGGCGGCAGGCATTATGCTTATGCTTCAAAATAATTTAGATCCGGTGGTGGCGCAGCACCCGCTCGAGTTAATCACCTATGGAGGAAATGGAGCCGTTTTTCAGAACTGGGCACAATATCTCTTAACAATGCAGTATCTGGCTCAAATGACTGATGAGCAAACCTTGGCATTATACTCCGGCCACCCGATGGGATTATTCCCATCTCACAAAGCTGCCCCAAGAGTTGTTATTACCAATGGAATGGTTATCCCAAATTATTCGAGTCAGGATCATTGGGAAAAATTTAATGCGCTGGGTGTTTCACAATACGGACAAATGACTGCAGGTTCGTTTATGTATATTGGACCTCAGGGAATTGTGCATGGAACCACTATCACAGTTTTAAATGCAGGCCGAAAAATTGAAAAGGATGGAGAAGGATTAGGAGGAAAGATATTCTGTACCTCAGGTTTAGGAGGAATGTCAGGGGCTCAGCCAAAGGCTGCGGTAATTGCCGGCGCGATTGGCCTGATTGCTGAAGTTAACCCAAAGGTTGTTCAAACGCGCTTTGAACAAGGATGGGTTGATGAGGTTTTTATTGATTTAACAGATTTGATAAGTCGTGTTAAAAAAGCAAAGAAAAATAAGGAAGCAGTTTCAATTGCTTATCAGGGCAATGTGGTTGATTTATGGGAACGTCTGGCCGCTGAAAACATTTTTGTGGATTTAGGTTCTGACCAAACCTCATTGCATAATCCATGGTCGGGAGGTTACTATCCGGTCGGGATGAGTTTTGAGGCATCCAACGAAATGATCGCAAATGATCCTGAAAAATTTAAATTAAAAGTAAAGGAATCCTTGCGCAGACATGTTAAAGCCATCAATACCTTAACAGCAAAGGGGATGTATTTTTTCGATTACGGAAATGCCTTTTTGCTTGAATCGGGCAGGGCGGATGCCGATATTTTTAGCGCAGATGGAAAGTTTAAATATCCTTCCTATGTCCAGGATATCATGGGACCCATGTGTTTTGATTATGGTTTCGGCCCCTTCCGTTGGGTGTGTGCTTCAGGTGATCCAAAAGATTTAGAAATTACGGATCAAATTGCCATGGATGTTTTGAGTGAGATTTCTGCGACTTCTCCTGATGAGATTAGTCAACAAATGCACGATAATATTCAGTGGATTAAAGAGGCACAAAAAAACAAATTGGTAGTAGGATCGCAGGCGAGAATTTTATACGCCGATTGCGAAGGCAGAACCAAAATTGCTGCGGCCTTTAACAAGGCAATTAAAGATGGAAAAATTTCTGCATCGGTAGTTTTAGGACGTGATCATCACGATGTTTCGGGTACAGATTCTCCTTACCGCGAAACTTCGAATATTTATGATGGTTCGCAATTTACTGCCGACATGGCAGTACAAAATGTGATCGGCGATAGCTTTAGAGGAGCAACCTGGGTAAGCATCCACAACGGTGGAGGCGTGGGCTGGGGCGAAGTGATGAATGGTGGTTTTGGAATGTTGCTGGATGGAACACCAGCGGCAGATCAACGTTTGCATCAAATGTTGTATTGGGATGTAAACAATGGAATTTCTCGCCGTAGCTGGGCTCGAAATGAAGGTGCTGTTTTTGCAATCAAACGTGCCATGAAAGCAGAACCTAAATTAAAGGTTACGCTTCCTAATTTTGCGAATGATGATTTGATTGATGAGGTAATGAGTTAATTCTTAGTCGGGCATTTCGATACAATCCCGCTTAAAGCGGAATCACTCAATGCCCCATCTGTACTCTGAGTATTCCGATATTTTCGGAATGTATCGAAGGGTACTTTAATTCGATTCAATTATTAGCAAATTTTTTTATCTAACAATTATAAAATATTTTTCAACAGCATCTTCTGGCCCATAAATTAGCTCACCATTATACCATATTTTGGAAGTGTAAATATGACCACCATTCCTTATTGTTTCACTATAGATGGTATCAGTAACGAAATCATCAAGCTCCAGATAAGTTGTGTCGGCAAGCCTTTGAATACCAATAGCGCATAAAGGGCGCTCACAATTAAAGGTTGTTCCATTCGGAGCATCCATCATTGGTCCGGGTGAATACAATATTTTTTTACCATTTACCTGATGATAAAGGAAAATGTCATTTTTATTAAATGCATTTGGATTGTCCTGATTTAAGAGATCCTCACCATTTGCATCAACGAAACTAACCGTCATACCAACATTAATGTTGATGCCGCCTTCGGTGGTAACTTTTTCCTTGCAAGATGCAACAAGTATTAACAGAATTAAAAAAAAGAGATTTTTCATAGTTTTCTAAATATAAAATTTTTGGAAAATTATTTTACTTTACGATGGTAAAATGAAATTCGCTACCGGCCAAGGCATCTGAGATTAGCTCACCATTATACCAAATTTTTCTTTTATGGTTAGCACCATCCATAATTAATTCGCTAGTGATGGTATCCGTAACCTGATTATCTAACTCAAGAAATAACGGCACTTCCATGGTATAAAGCCTAAGAAAACACAAAGCTTCTTCACAAGAAAAATAAATGTCTTGAAATTTCTTCTCACCATTTTCCAAATAATATAATTTTATAGCACTATGATTAAAAGCATTGGAGTTATTTTGATTGAGCAGGTCAACACTATTGGCATCAACATAACTAACTTCCATCCTATTTATGGTATGAACCTTAATGTCACCTTCTATTCCAGACTTATCATCCTTTTTGCAGGATATAAGTGCTAAAATTAGAATTAAAAGAAATAGATTTTTCATGTTATCGGATAATGATAAATTTAGAAAAAGATTAAGTTAGTTACAAAACTTTATTCCGAAAAAACGAAATAGTCACCCCATATTTTGATAAATCTTTCAATCAAATCGTTATTCATATAGGTTATGCATAGTTTTTTAATAGATGTGATTTACAGTGAAAGGGTTGCGTGATAAGGAATGGGTTTTAGTAGGCATTTCGATACAATCTCGCTTTTAGCGAGATTACTCAATGCCAAACAGCACCATGAGTGATTTCAAAGAAATCGTATCGAAAGGTGCGATGTAATGTGTGATGATTATTTTTTGTACAAAAGGATGGCATCCTCATGAGGATGCCATCCTTTTATTTTCGTAACCAGTGTAGTTTTAAAAGCGAATGTTGTTAATAGTACTTTCGTCTAAATATCTTGTTTTAAATTTAATTTTTATTTCACCAAATAAACACTTATGCCGTAATGTTCTTGATCATGAGGTGCTGAGGCGTTCCAATCGCGGTAAGAGTGAGAACCATCGGTTTCGAAATAAACCGTGTATTCACCTTCAGGTAAAATGATGGTCCCGTCAAATAGTTTGTTTTTTGACGCTCCACCGGCAGGCTCGGTATTTCTGTAGGTCATTTCCCAAACAACTTTCCCGGTCTCCCGACTTTTGATCCATCCTGTATCATCCATATCCCAGTTAGTCCCTTCGCCTATGGCATAAATCCTTATTTTCGATTCTTTGCTTAGCGTAAAGTTTTTTCGTTCGTATATGTTATCCCTAACCCTCACAATTTCAGCAAGAAGATTTTCATCCGTAATGGTGTGTGCATCTGATAATTCGAAATAATCACTTTCGTCACCTGCCAAAATGCTTAACCCGTAAAGGTCCGGGATTAATGGTGGAGCCACATTCCAATCACGATATGAATGTGATCCATCTGTAACGTAGTATGCCATATAATTTCCTTTTTCTAATTCTATTTCTTCATTTACCATTCTGTTTTTTTCGCCACCTCCGGCGTATTCCGAATTTCTGGATTTAAACTCCCAAACTTTTTCGTGTGTATCGGTATTGATAATCCAGCCATAATCTGCCATGTCATAATTTCCTGATCGTTCGCCGATGCTGTAAACCCGAATTTTCATGTCTTTTTTTAACTTAAAAGCCTGGCTCAAATAATCATTATCTCTGGCTTTGGTAAGTTTCAAAACAAAGGAATCTGATTCTTCACTTAATTGAACTTTGTGGCGATCTTTTTCATTAGCCCAGATAGAAATCCCCCAGAATTGAGGATCGTAAGGTGGAAGTACATTCCATTTGTCGAAAGAATGACTGTCATCGGAAATATAATAAAGGGTGTAATTTCCTTTAGGTAGTTCAATTTTTTCCGACACCAATTTGTTTTTTCTGCCTCCACCGGCTGTTTTAAACCTGCTTGCTTTTGTTGGCCAAATTTTCTCATAGGTTTTTGTATCCACTATCCAGGCAAAATCAAATTGCTCCCCATCGTTTTGCTCGCCAATTCCTCGGATGTTTAGTTCAATATCATCCTCAACTGTAAAATTTTCTGTGATGAATTCATCATCTCCTGCCCGAACAATAGAAGCGATGCATGTTTTTGAAAATTCGTCAACACTTTCACGCCAATCATTTTTTTCAAAATTTCCGGCAGGGCCAATCACCTGCATCGTAAAATCTTCATATCTTCTTGAGTCGCGCTCTCTGGAATTTCCATTAAATATCAAATCGATCAAATCACCCAAATCGTCAATTACGAAACTTCTGCCATTTTTATTGTCCTGATCTAATCCAGCCGCATAGTAAACCTCATAATCGCCGGCTGGCAGGGTGATTTCGCTATTAAAAGAAAACCTGCCCCGATCCCGATGCCTGTAAAATTCATCATTTTTTTCTTTTAGTAAACTCCATACCACTTCACGGGTCTTCGCATCAAGGATCCACCCATAAAACATTAAATCGCTGCCCATTCTTTCATATAAACCGCCATAGCCTTCAATTTGAATGGTTGTTTTTCGTTGCAATGAAAACCCTTCTGCATCAATGTTTCCAGTTCTTCTGTATCCAACTTCAAGTTTATTGGTACTTTCTTGTGCGTAAGTTGGTTCCCCTAATAGAAATAAGAAAACGAAAAATATAGGTGATAATAATTTAAATATTTTCATGGGATTATTTTTTGATAAAAATTAAATTAATAATTGGACGACCCCCAATCTTTGATATTATCAATATAAGTAAACGGCCATCTTTTTATAATCACACAAAACTATGCTAACGTTTTTACGGTTTAAAGCAAAAATCGGTGAATACCTGTTTTTTGCCTGTAAAACTCTTTTGTGTTGTTTAAAGTATTATCATCTTGGCTGTAACTCATGCATAGATTTGGGCGTCAAAGTTATAACGAAAGTAATTAACCAAATTAAAATACGATGAGCAACTGGATGCAAAAAATCAAAATGTTAGGAATTTTAATAATGTCCTTAACATTACTAAACACTACAAAAACAAATGCTTGTTCAACCTTTATGCTTCATAAAGGAGGCAAACTCATTTTTGGACATAATTTAAATGAAGGCGATATTGGAGTTCCCGGAATTGTGTTTGTGAATAAAAGAGGTGTTTTTAAGATGGGAAGAAGCCTGAATGAGCTAATGTTTAAAGAAGTAGCCAAACCTTCAAAACTGAATTGGATCTCTCGATATGGATCAGTCACTTTCAATAATTTTGGTAGAGATTTACCTGATGGCGGAATGAACGAAACCGGCTTTTTTATTGAGGAAATGAATGAAGATACCGAATATCCACAAGGGGATTCGCTCCATAAGCTGAGCCAGATGGGATGGATGCAGTATTTGTTAGATAATTGTTCAACTTTAGACGAAGCATTTGAGCTGACTAAAGGGATAGAAATTGATGGATGGACTTGGCACTATTTTTTAGGTGATGCGAGCGGCGATTGTGCAGCTTTAACTTTTGTTAATGGCAAAATGAAAATAAATCGTGATGAAAAAATGCCTGTAAAAGCATTATTTAATACGGCTTACGATCGTGAAATGGAGATAGCAAAGTATTATGATAATTTCGGTGGATTGTACAAAGTTGAAATGGATAATCCAGAGGTGCCAAGATTTGTGAAGACTGCCGAATTAATAAAAAATTATAACCCCGACCAAAATGTGATTGATTATGGATTTTATATTTTGGATAAAATTAAAGTGAGTGATGTTGCCGAGTGGTCTATCGTATTTGATCCTCTAAAAAAGCAGGTCTATTTTCGTACACGATTGAATCCTGCAATCAAGCAGCTTTCATTTAATGACATTGATTTCGCAGCAAAGTCGGGCCCTTGTTTAATCCAAAATATGGATATCGAAAGGGGAGGGGATATGAAAGATTTACTTCATCCATATACGGCAAAAGAAATGAAAGAATTCTTGAATTCTTTGGTTGATTTAGTTGGAGAGGGATTTTTTAAAATGGGAGGATTAGAACCTAATGAGTCTATTGCGAATTTAACGAACCATTGGCAGCGTGCTGAAAATGTCGAGAATCAGTTTTTTAAAGGACGTTGGGAAACCAAACCAGAAAATCCAAAGCATGAAGCTTTGGTGGTTAATCTGTTGACAAATAAGAATGCCATTTATGGCGAAATGACTGCCTCCAATGGCAGCGTTTATAAAATAGATCATCTTTTTTTGAATGATAAAAATATAACCTTAACCTTTTTAACCAATTCAGGTCAAATGCTGGAGCTGAAAGGTGTTTTTAATGATGATCAACTAAAAGCTAAAGTTTTTGGAACTGAAAGTTATTTGGGGGAATTTGTGTTTTTTAAAAAGAATGAACTCGAATTTAAATAAAACTAAATTTTTTCTAATTCAAATTGTTTTAATGCATTTTTAATTTCTTTTGAAGGTCTAAAACGTAGTTTTATTTGATTCACTTTTTTCATCGTAATTTCGTCGGACGATTCAGCTGTTTCGCTCCCCAGCCCAATCATAAAACTTCCGAAATGACCTAAACGAACAATATTTCCTTTACTTAAAGCTTGTGGCAGGCTATCGCATAAGGCAATAAGCACGGCATAAACATCGGCCCGGCTAACTGTTGACATGAGTGCGATATTTTTTGAAAGTTCATCCAATGTGGTTATACCACGACTTTTTGCTACGGCGATAAACATATCGGGTGTTTCCGGATTAATATTGTCTTTGAGTTTTACAGCTTTGAATCGAATTGACATGATGTTTCTTGTTGAAGAATATGTTTTTACTTTATACCATTACTGGTCAAATGTCCTCCTGATTGTTTTGAAGTAATATTTTTAACTTAACAAAACTTTCAGTTTGACTAGTCAAAACACTTAACTTAACTAGTTGAAATATAGTAATTAACTAGTCAAACTTATATTTTATACTACTGTATTTTAAAAATTGTTTTGTTGTTGGTATGAGTTCATAAGGTTCTGTTTGCTGATAGCCTTTATGACACCGTTGTCATTCATAAAGCTTTTTCGAAAAGCGTTTATTAAAAAAAACGAATGAGGAGCTTGTGATTTGATTAATTTTATGGATAAAAGATATTTAGGTCGTGCAACGGTTTCACCTTCTTTATGTTGTGATTTGATTAATTTTATGGATAAAAGATATTTAAAACTTTGGCACGGGCTACCACCAAACAGTTGTGATTTGATTAATTTTATGGATAAAAGATATTTAAATCACATGGTACATTTGGACGTTTTGAGTTGTGATTTGATTAATTTTATGGATAAAAGATATTAAAAGAAAGCACAATCAATGGGCGTTAATAGTTGTGATTTGATTAATTTTATGGATAAAAGATATTCATTGCCTGCCTATTATGCAGTGGGAAATAGTTGTGATTTGATTAATTTTATGGATAAAAGATATTTCATCAAATAATTTAATGTCATCGAGGCTAGTTGTGATTTGATTAATTTTATGGATAAAAGATATTCTGAATATTCTTTACCGTTTACATCATACTGTTGTGATTTGATTAATTTTATGGATAAAAGATATTTTAAAAGGAATTAAAGAACCCGGTC
This sequence comes from Bacteroidales bacterium, assembly GCA_963675215.1. GTDB lineage: Bacteria > Bacteroidota > Bacteroidia > Bacteroidales. Next base: position 40,984 of record OY775914.1, on the reverse strand, counting down.
GTGTGTTGTGATTTGATTAATTTTATGGATAAAAGATATTAAAAGAAAGCACAATCAATGGGCGTTAATAGTTGTGATTTGATTAATTTTATGGATAAAAGATATTCATTGCCTGCCTATTATGCAGTGGGAAATAGTTGTGATTTGATTAATTTTATGGATAAAAGATATTATAAGGTTAGACTGAATACGCCGGATATATGTTGTGATTTGATTAATTTTATGGATAAAAGATATTAAGCTGCTATAAAACTCACCTCCTGTTGTAGTTGTGATTTGATTAATTTTATGGATAAAAGATATTTGCCCATCATGCGGAAACATACAAACTCTAGTTGTGATTTGATTAATTTTATGGATAAAAGATATTGGATTTGAAAGCGGTGGTGATGATTATACAGTTGTGATTTGATTAATTTTATGGATAAAAGATATTAAAAAGATCGACCATTGGTAGTATGTGTGAGTTGTGATTTGATTAATTTTATGGATAAAAGATATTAAGTTTGGAACAGCTAGTTTGTATTGTAATGTTGTGATTTGATTAATTTTATGGATAAAAGATATTAGTTGGCGATAAGCCTTCTGGTAATCAAAGTGAAGCGTGATTTTCTTGATTAAAAAAATGATAAGGTTGAATACTTATGCAAGGTTCAAATCTGGTTTTTTGAATTAGGATTAATTTAAAAAAGTTCTAATTGTTTTGGTGCTTCGGGCAGGGGGTCTTCTTTCATACCCCAATAGTTTATAATCTCACCATATTGTTTGTCGGTGACCATCATAATACTAACTCTTCCTTTTTCGCCTATAAATGATTGAACCCTTTTTATATGAACATGGGCACTTTCGCGACTGGCACAATGACGGTTGTAAACCGAATATTGCATCATACTAAAGCCATCTTTTAAGAGGTTTTTTCGGAATCGAGCGGCAAAGCCTCTTTCTTTTTTAGTGTTGGTTGGCAGATCAAAAAATACAAACAGCCACATAATATGATAGGCATTTAGCCGGTTAAAACTCATTTATTTAAATGATGGAAATAATAATTTCTTGGTTTTTCCATTAAAACACCTGGCCAGTGAGGCCGTTGTGATGCTTAGCCCTACCATCAGGGGGCGATTTATATTTTCAAAATACACATCTTTGTTTAAAATGTTTAATAAGGTTGCTTTTTGATTTTTATCGATGATGTGATAATCCGGGTTATTCTTTTTAATTTCCAGCACGCATTCATCAACAAAAGGACGATAGGGTTCCATAATATCATCGGCAAGGCAATAGGCATTGTATTTGTTGTGATGGTGAATCCCCAGTGTTGGCAAAAGCCCGGATGCGCTGAGTGCACGTGCAACGGCTGCTCGTAAAATGGCATACCCATAGTTTAAACTGGGATTGGGGGGCATTCCATAGCGCTCGCGCTTAAATCCTTCACTAAACAATCGTTTCCAGTATAAACGGGCGGCTTGAGCCTCTCGGTTATCTGTGTCGCCGCTCTTTACCAATTGTGAATGTAAATGAATTTGGCTTTCGTCTCTACCGATTTTTTTTATAAGAGCTGCTTGGTTTTTTATTTTAGCCTCAATGGTTTGTTTCCAAAGATTCTTTTTTAGGGGTTCGCTGGCATTAATTTGATGTCTGAAAATTTCGCTTTGAACCGTATTTGAATCTAAATGATAAAGCAGAGAAGAAGGGTGATGTTTTTTGTCGCAAAAAACAATGGCTGTATTATTTTCGGCCAGTATTTGAACAACCGATTGCGTAAACGTAATTTGGGGATGATCAAAAACGGCAAAGCCAATGTCTTCAATGGGGGCTTGTTTAATTTCTCCATTTTCTTTATTGGTAATGATTAGTTGTTCGTTCTTGGTGTTTAAGTGATAAGGTTTTGAGAAATATAAGATTCGTTTAAGCATAGTTAATAGTATGAGCAGGCATTTAAAATCTTGAAATTTCCCCAAAATGGTTTATCTTTACTTTTAGTGGGTTATGTCCTTTCCAAGCTTTGAAACTTTGAATCGTTATTTCTTCATCCTTATATTCTAGAGTTGCAGCCAAATGATGCCTGAAAGTATAATAAGAAGCAGATAGTTTTTGGACACGATAAAGAAATTTGCTTAAATAGTTCTGGTCAGGTTTTTCCCAGTTGATGTCTACTTCATTGATATTTAGTAGGAATAAATCATTAATTTGTAATGAGCATTCAAATTCATTCCCGTTTTTAGGGGTTTTATTAATAACAGGAAGCCCTTGTTTTTTCCTTTCAACCGCTTCCCAAAAGGTAACCACCTCTTCGACATAAGCATCTCCATTTTTATAAATTGAAATGTGGTGGTTATTTCCGGGTTCTACCCATTGGTTAATATGGTCTTTAAGTTTTACGGCTCCTGTCGAAAATTCTTTTATCCTTACTTTTTTAACTGGAATTGGGCTTCCATTTTTGTTTGGTAGATAAATGAGGGTTTCTTTTTGGCCTGTATCTTCATTTATCTTGAAAAAAATGTCTTTGTCTAACTTATATTTCTCATCAACATTAATTCCTTTTCCTCTTAAAAAAGATTCGATGATTGAACGAACCATGGGGTCAACTATTTTATCTACTTTGGCTTTATTATCAATGGTATTTAAAGGCTTACGGACGTGATAGTATTTTTCTCCGTTAGAACTCAAGTGTTGGCCATATACAGTTTCTTTATGCAGTTGTCCTCTTGCTGATATTCCACTTGATTTATATTTCTTCCCATCTTTTTTAATAGTTTTATTTGCCTTTGTAATGGTTCTATGTTGTTTATGATATGATACCAATACATTGTTTATGGAGGTTTGCGTATCTTCAAAAAATGATTTCCAGGGTTTTGGGAAGTCTTTTAAATCATATGATTTATTGTATTTATTCCACTTACTCATTTCTTGCAGAAATGATTGCTTAGTTGCAGCAACAGTTAAGGCATCTATCGCATGGTGTCGGTGATCATCGCGTGTTTTTTTCCCTTCTTCGGGATTCAGAATATTGTTTAAGCCCCATTTGCTTCTTAGTTCGGATGTTAATTGTCCTGGTAATACTGAAACTTTTACTCCGAGTTGTTTTAAATAATCTTTGGCTGCTTTACTTATTATTCTGGTGTCATTAAGCTGTCGTTGTATAAAATCATCTAGCTGGAATTCTTTGGTTGAAACAAACTTCTTCGCTTTATGATAAGGGAGTAATTTAAAAGCCCTTTCAGATCTCATCTGCCAATCTTTTTTATCACCACCATAAAACTGATATGGGGTTTTATCTCCCTTCTTCTGATTTTCTTTGGCATCGCAGAGAGTTTTGTTGGCAAAGCTGTCGTCAAGTGAAACACTATAGGGGATTATATGCTCAATCTGGAATTTATTGTTTTCGCCAAGCGCATCCTCCTCATTGATCGTCTTACCTGTATAAGGACAAACTGCAATTCCATTTTTTGCCTCTAATTCTTTCCATAAAAGGTATTTTTGTATGTTATTTCGTGATGGTTTTAAGCCAAACTTTTCTACCTCTACTCTTGCTTCATCATTTTTCTCTTGATTTCTTCTTTGGTTAAATCGATATTCATCTCTTTGTTTTTTTGATGATTTTAAATCCCGTGCCATTTCAACGTTGATGGTATCCGGTTTGCCGTAATTTTCAATTAGTTTGTTAATTAAAGTTCTTAATTCAAAAATGGCTTGCTGAGCAATGGGGTTTCTTAGGTTTTCTGGTTCAGGAAGTTTTGATACAACTAGCATTGATTCGGTATCCTGACTATGGTGGTATAATTTTTTTAAAGCTTTGTCGTTAAGATGATAATGATCAATTAAAAAGTTCTTAACTAATTCAATTAATTCACCTTCTTTGTTTTTAAACTTTTTGGCTGCAAAATAACCGTCGATGATCATGTTATATTCGGTTTCTTCCAGTGCATCAAACTTTTCTCCTCCAATTGCATTTCTAATACCACCCAAAACAACTGCATCATTATACAAATAACCTTTTTTTAAGAATGGTAAAATATTGTTTATGGCTTTACGACTGAGGTTTGAATAGTCTTGTTTTAAGTTGATGTTTTTTAACTTAGCACTGGTTTTTTGATCAAAATTCCAGTTTGTTTTTGCATACTCTTCTAGCCAATCAGTGTCTTCAGCACTAAAAAAAATATGCCAAATAATATCTTTTTCTTTGTCAGTTTTTGCTTCCCAAATATTAGTCGTAAATAGTTTTCTAAAAGTAGATATTGTGGATGTCCCCGGTATTTTTTGATCATCATCATAATTGAAGTTGTATTCTGATAATCCTAATTTTTTCTTTAGTTCAGAGAATTTGAATGAAGCCTTATTAAAAAAGAATTGAGAAGCTACTTCTCGCTCATCATTACTAAGCCTTTTTTGATCATACTGAATGGTGTTAATAAATTGCCAAGTCCTAAACTCTTCATAAACCGGAGTACTTATTGGGCACCTGTGTTTATTTGGTTCAAGCGTACATTTCCCAATATTTGTTTTTTGTGATTTAAGTTTGCGTTGATAAAAAATAATTCCTTCTTTTTCATAGCCAAGTTTATCCTTTAAACTATGTGTAAAAGTTTTAGGATGAAATTGAGCTTGCTTATCCCAAATCAGCTCAAACTCCTGTTCATACATTCTTCTAGTTGTATATCGATTTCTTAGTCTTTCCTCACTTGGATCGATAGATGCTAAATATTCACCCAGAGTGTGATAACCTTTTGCGATATTTTCTTGGGTCTGGTCAATTCCAATGGTTCCACTTTCTTTTAAGCCTGAATATATCTTACCATCCTCTTTCCCTGACTTTCTACTACTTTTGAATCCTCTTCTTTGTGCGATATGGAAAAATATTCGACCTATCTCAGTAAGACTTAACTTAGAATGAATAGCTAGTGCTCTTAATTTATAAGGATTCATTTTAATCCAAGTTGAAAAGTCATTCTCTTCAATTGGACACATTTGGTTTTCTTTCAGAATTTTTAACAATAATTTCTTTCGCAAGCTTCTTCTAAAGTATTGTTTTCTTAATTGCCTGGCATTACGGCGTGTTTCGTTTTTGGATAGTTCACCCCCTTTGGTATCTCTGTTTATTCCTTCCTGAAAAATCCTAACCCCGGTATTTATGATTTTATTTTCTTTATCGTCAATTAATGCCCAGCCAATCGAATTGGTACCGAGGTCAAGTCCTAATATTCTAGCCATATGAAAATTTTGATTAAAGTAGAAAAATAATTTATTTCTAGTTTTTGAGGGAGTAGTAAAACTAAACCCTAAAGTTAGTCATTTGTTTTTATATCTAAAAATGTTATATTTGTTAACAGATAATATATCCATAAATTATCTTATCACAATAAGGCTATATGCCGTAGTTCATAAAGAACTTTAACCCTGCGTACTCCGTAGGGTTTTTTTGTTAAAAATTTGAGACTATAATCCGTTAGGCTTTTTGTTGTCTTTCTTTTATAGCTCATCAGCATAATAATATATTTGCACGTTTTCACATCAACCCATCAGCATATTAAATAATATCTTCCCTTTATTAGCAATTCTACGCCCTTTTTCATTAATTTGAGGTGCTAAATATTTAACGAATATGAAAACAAATTGGACACCGCCAAATCATTGGCTTTGTATTGAAACCATTGACGCGCATACCGGTGGAGAACCCCTCCGTATTTTTAAAAACGGGCTTCCCGAAATCAAAGGAAGTACGGTTTTGGAAAGAAGAAGGTATTTCAAAGAAAATTACGATCATTTGCGTACCTCAACCATGTTTGAACCGCGTGGGCATGCCGATATGTATGGAGCCATTTTAATTCCTGCAAATACAGCAGATGGTGATTTCGGGGTGTTTTTTATTCATAACGAAGGCTACAGTACCATGTGTGGCCATGCCATCATTGCCCTTTCAAAAATACTTCCCGAAACAGGAATGATTGAAAAAGAAGGAGATGAATTTGAATTAAAGATCGATGCTCCAGCCGGAAGAATAGTTTCAACTGTTAAAAGAAAGCAAGGAAAAGTTGAATCTGTTTCTTTTCGAAACGTTCCCTCTTTTGTTTTGTTGAAGGACAAGGAAATTGAAGTTGATGGAATTGGCAAGATCAAATTTGAGGTGGCTTATGGCGGTGCCTTTTATGCTTTTGTTGATGCCGATAAAATTGGCCTGGGACTTCAAGCATCCGACCATAATCAGATCATTGATTGGGGAAAACGCATTAAAAATGCGGTAATGCAAAATTTCGAGATCAAACATCCTTTCGAAGAAGATTTAAGCTTTTTGTATGGAACCATTTTTACAGGAAAAGCAAACAATTCTGAAAACCATAGTCGCAATGTATGTGTGTTTGCCGAGGGTGAAGTAGATCGCTCACCAACCGGAACCGGAGTAAGTGCCAGGGCAGCCATTCATTATTTTGAAAAGGGAATTAAAAAAGGAGAATCGATTCGCATCGAAAGCATTTTAGATACTTGTTTTGAGGTAAAAGTGGTGGAAGAAACTGAATTCGGAGGCTATCCGGCCGTAATCCCCGAGGTTAGTGGAACAGCATATATTACCGGAGAACATAAGTTTTATTTTGATCCGGAAGACCCGCTTGTAAAAGGGTTTATTTTTAGATAATCAAACATTAAAAAAGCATGAAAAGAATATTAAAGCTAAGTCTGTTATTTATTTTTGTCGGTCAAATCGCCATTGCGCAAAATTCAGATTTGATGCAGTTTCTGCAAACTGTTCCGGGTTTGACCATTTCGCAAAAAGAAAAAGGTAAAAACTTTAATGAGTTTTATCATTTGGAAATTACCCAACCACTCGATCATAAAAATCCTGATAGCGAAACTTTTAAGCAACGTGTTTTTTTATCTTTAAATAGTAAAGAAAAACCTGTGGTATTTGTGACTGAAGGTTATAATGCAAATCGGGCTACGCGTGCAAATTATATCGAGGAGATCACCCGCATATTAGATGCCAATCAAATTTTTGTAGAACATCGATACTTCGGGACTTCTTTCCCTGATAGCACAAATTATGATTACCTAACCATAGAGCAAGCTGCCAATGATCATCATCGTGTAGTTGAACTTTTGAAACCTTTTTTTACCGGAAAATGGGTAAATACAGGAATTAGTAAAGGAGGGCAAACCACCATGTATCACCGGTATTTTTTTCCGGATGATGTGGATGCATCTGTGCCTTATGTTGGCCCTTTAATGTTTGACAAAGCAGACCCCAGGTTTTACCATTATTTCGATACGGTTGGAACACCTGAATGCAGAGCTGCCATTCATGATTTCCAGGTATTGCTTCTTAAAAATAAAAAGGAATTACTCCCTAAATTTATCGCCGGAAATAAGAAGGCAGCGTATACTTATCGTCCGGGCTATGAATTTGGCTATGAATATATGGTGCTGGAATATCCGTTTGCTTTTTGGCAGTGGGGAGCTGATTGCAATTCGATTCCTGATGTAAGCGTTGGAATTGATTCTCTTTACAAGCACTTCGAAAAAGTAGTTGGATACGGTTATCTGACCGAGCCAAAGAACAAAGAAGGTTATACTTTCATGGTTCAGGCCATGAGAGATTTTGGTTATTACGGTTATGATGTAACGGAGTTTGAAGGAATGCTGGATGTGGTAAAAGAACATAATTATGATTTCGTACTTCCCGAAAATTATGAAATAACTTATCATCCCGAGTTAATGCAGAAGGTGAATAAATACCTTCAAACCGAAGGTGATAACTTCCTGTACATTTATGGAGGATTTGATCCTTATGCATCACAACAGGTTGTGCTAACTGGCGAATGTAATGCCGTAAAATATGTTTTGCCCGGAGGCTCGCATTCAACTCGAATAAGGCATTTCCCAAAAGAAATCAGACAAGAAATGTTTCGAAAGCTTGAAGAATGGCTCGATATTAATATCACTTATGAATTTCCTGAAGGAAAATAAAACATAAATCATGAAAACTATAAAAATATTTTCGCTTTTTTGGGCTATCTTTTTGTTAGGCTCAGTTGATGTTAACGCCTGTACCGATATCATTGTCGGGAAAAAAGCATCAATAGATGGATCGGTAATTACTTCTCATACAGGAGCTGCGCCTGAATGTCGGGTACATGTAATTTACGGGAAAAAGTTTAAGCTCGGAGAAATGGCAGCCGTTTATTATGGATTACAAGATGTGGATAAACCTTTGCACGAATATGGGAAAATTATTGGGTATATCCCTCAGGTGGCAGAAACTTATACTTATTTCCATTCCGGTTATTCGCACATGAACGAGCATCAGTTAGCCATTGCTGAAAGTACAATGAGTCAGAAAAAGGAATTGCAGGTTAGCATTGAAACAGGAAAACAAATCATGACCATCGAGCAAGCGCAGGCCTTTGCATTACAAAGATGTAAAACGGCCAGAGAGGCCATCGAACTGATCACTACTTTGATGGAAAAGTATGGTTTCCAAACATCTTGCGGTCCTGAATCAGAAGCTTTATGCATTGCTGATCCGAATGAAGCATGGGTGCTCGAAGTTTTTAGTGTAGGACCTGATTGGGATCCTGAAAGCGGAGAGGCAGGAGCAATTTGGGCAGCCCAGAGGGTTCCCGACGATCACATTGCCATTGTACCCAACTGGAGCATCATCAAAGAAATTGACTTATCTAAACCCGATGAGTTTATGGCTTCTGAAAATTATCAACAGGTTGCCATTGATCATGGTTGGTGGGATCCCAAAAGTGGAAAACCATTTATTTGGCAGGAGATTTATTCGCCGGTTCCCAGAGAATGGGCTGTTAGTCGTTTTTGGTTGTTCTTTTCTAAATATGCTCCAAACTTGAAAGATTGGCCGGATAAAACTGCCCATTCACCCTACGCCGGAAACGATGCTTATCATCAATACCTGGAGCCATTATCAATGTTCCCGTTTTCGGTTAAACCGGAAAAAAAATTAGGGGTTCAGGATGTGATTGCCTTTCAGCGTGAAATTTTTGAAGGAACCATTTACGACATGACCAATGATAAAAATTGGTTGGTTCCGGGTAAAGATGGGAAATATGAAAAAAGCCCATTAGCAACCCCATTTCCAACTCAAGCGCAGCGCGAATTATTAAATATTAATTATCGCCGCATGGTTTCAAAAGGTGGTTATGGCATGGTGGCTCAATTGAGAAGTTGGTTACCCAATGATATCGGAGGTGTTTATTGGTATTATGTAGATAATCAATATGTGAGCACTTACATTCCAATTTATGCCGGAGCCTCAGAAATATCATCATACATTTACACATACAATCCCAATGAATTTGACGGAAAATCATTGCGTTGGGCCATTGATTTTGTGGATAATTTATTGGGTTTAAGATGGCAGGATGCAGTTCAGGATTTATGGGCTGTAAGAAATCCACTCGAACAAAGTTTTTTCGATAATCAGAAACAAATTGAGAAAGAAGCGTTAGAGTTATATCAAAAAAACCCCAAAAAAGCCAAAGAGTTTTTAACGGACTACTCATTTAAAAAAGTTGATGAAACCGTTGAGATGTATAAAAACTTAAAGAAAACACTAATTTCAAAATACACCAATAACAACTAAAATTATAAACGATTTCATCAAATAATTTTAAAATGAAAGAAGTGAAGGAAGGAAGTTTGATCTATCGATTTGAGAAAATTCCAACCACAGTTTTCGAAAATGCAAAGCAAGCTTCTGTTAGTGTTGCCCGAGAAATTGCAGACTTAATTTCAGATAGGAAGAAAGCGGGAAAATCAGTTGTTTTGGGTCTGGCCACCGGATCGACGCCTGTAGGGATTTATGATGAATTAGTTAGGTTGCATAAAGAGGAAGGTATTAGTTTTAAGAATGTAATCACCTTTAATTTGGATGAATATTACCCTATGGATCCCATGGCTCTGCAGAGTTATGTTCGCTTTATGCATGAATATCTTTTTGATCATATAGATATAAAACCTGAAAACATTAACATTCCGGACGGGTCTATTTCAGAAGATAAGGTTTTTGAATATTGTCAAAATTATGAAGATAATATTGATGCTTGTGGAGGAATAGATATTCAATTATTAGGGATCGGGCGAACCGGACATATTGGGTTTAATGAACCGGGCTCTTCCATCAATTCGATGACCCGAAGAATTACGCTGGATCATCTTACTTTAACCGATGCAGCCTCGGACTTTTATGGAGAGCAATATGTGCCAAAAACAGCCATTACAATGGGTGTTGGTAGTATTCTGAAAGCTAAAAAAATATTATTGCTTGCATGGGGTGAAGCCAAATCCGATATTATTTCAAAAGCGGTTGAAGGTGAAATTACCAATATGGTTCCTGCAACTTTTCTTCAGGAACATAACAATGCTCAGATTATTCTTGATGCCGCTGCTTCTGCTGAACTTACCCGAATTAAAACTCCCTGGCTGGTCGGTTTAAATGATTGGACAGACAGTCAAATTCGTAAAGCAGTGGTATGGCTCTGTCAAAAAGTAGATAAACCTATTTTAAAACTTACCGATAGAGATTATAACGACAATGGAATGGGTGAATTAGTTACCCTCAATGGGCCTGCCTACAACATTAACATCAAGGTATTTAATGAATTACAACATACCATCACAGGTTGGCCGGGTGGTAAACCCAATGCGGACGACTCAAACCGGCCTGAAAGAGCAAAGCCATTTCCTAAAAGGGTTTTGGTTTTTAGCCCGCACCCTGATGATGATGTGATTTCAATGGGGGGAACTCTATCGCGTTTGGTTGAGCAGGGAAACGAGGTTCACGTGGTTTATCAAACTTCTGGATCGATAGCGGTGTTTGATGATGATGCCATTCGTTACCTGGATTTTGTGCGCGACTATGATAAAATATTTGAAGTCAGTGAAAGTAAATCGGATCAGGTATATAAGATGGCAGCAGATTTCCTCCTAAATAAAGCACCTGGTCAGGTAGATTCAAAAGAAATTCAGGATGTGAAGGCTTCGATTAGAAGAGGTGAAGCCAGATCGGCTTGTCGTTTTACTAAAATTCCGGATTCAAATATTCATTTTCTGGATATGCCATTTTACGAAACTGGTAAGGTGAAAAAGAAACCTTTAGGAAATGAAGATATTAGACTTGTGATAGACATTATAAAAAAAATAAAACCACATCAAATTTATGCTGCCGGTGATTTGTCAGATCCGCATGGTACACACAGGGTTTGCATGAGTGCGATCACCCAAGCCATTGATCAATTGAAAAATGAAATATGGATGGAGGATTGTTATGTTTGGCTTTATAGGGGTGCATGGCAAGAGTGGGATATTGATCAGGTAGATATGGCGGTGCCATTAAGCCCCGATGAAGTGGTATTAAAAAGAAGAGCTATATTTAAGCACCAATCGCAAAAAGATCGACCGCTTTATCCCGGTCACGACACCCGAGAGTTTTGGAAAAGGGCCGAAGATCGAAATCACGCAACTGCGGAAATATATGATCAACTTGGAATGGCAGAATACCAGGCCATCGAAGTTTTTGCAAGATATCTGTACAAATAAAAACTAACATTAATAAAAATTGTATGACTCAAAACAAGAATTCTTACTTAATGTCGATTTCCATCATAGGGGCCTTGTTCTTTATTTTTGGATTTGTAACCTGGCTTAATGCAACCTTAATTCCTTATTTGAAAATTGCCTGTGAGTTAAGTACTGATGCAGAAGCTTACCTGGTGACTTCTGCCTTTTATATTTCATATTTTGTGATGGCACTTCCATCCTCCTGGGTTTTGAAGAAAATTGGCTTTAAAAATGGAATGTCACTTGGTTTATTTGTGATGGCCATCGGATCTCTGGTTTTTATTCCTGCGGCCATGTCAAGAACTTATGGGTTGTTTCTTACAGGCCTTTTTATTCAAGGAACAGGTTTGTCAATTCTTCAAACGGCTGCCAATCCTTACGTTACCATCTTAGGTCCCATCGAAAGTGCTGCAAAACGCATCAGCATCATGGGCATTGCCAATAAAGTTGCAGGAATTTTAAGCCCGCTTATTTTAGGCGTAATTGTTTTAAAAGGAATAGATGGCTTGGTTGAAAGCCTTCAAACAATGACACTTGCCGAGCGTGCCATCGAATTAGATCTTTTGGCTAGTAGGGTAATTCTTCCATACATCATTATGGCGATTGTTTTAGTTGTGCTCTCGATTCTGTTAAAATTTATGGCTTTACCAGATATTAATGAAGAGGAAGAAGGGGCCGCAGATGAATCAGGCCGCAAGGGAAATATATTTCAGTATACTTATTTATGGCTTGGAGTACTTGCTTTGTTTTTATACGTGGGAGCAGAAGTTATTGCGGTTGATACCTTAATCAGCTATGGAACATTTCTTGGTTTTGGATTTGCTACGGCTAAATTCTTTGCTTCTTTTACTTTAGGGGGAATGGTATTGGGTTATATCCTGGGAATTGTATTAATCCCTAAATATCTGAAACAGGAAAATGCCTTAAAATACTCGGCTATGCTTGGAGTACTATTTTCGACCATTGCCATATTTACAACTGGGTATGTTTCGGTAACTTCGATCGCTTTATTAGGATTTGCCAATGCCATCATGTGGCCTGCAATTTGGCCGTTGGCAATAGCCGGACTTGGGAAATATACTAAAATCGGCTCAGCCTTTTTAATTATGGCAATTGCGGGAGGTGCGATCCTAACATTAATTTATGGATCACTATCCGATATGCCTTCAGTTGGGTCACAAAAAGCATATTTCATATTGATTCCTTCTTATTTATTTATTTTGTACTATGCTTCAAAAGGTCATTTAATCGGGAAGAACAAAAAATAAAAGTACTTAAGTGAAAAAGTATTTAAAGTGAGCTAAAGTTTGGCCTGCCTGCCGCAGGCAGGAGTGCTTAAAGTAAAAATGGATAAGAGTTGAAAAAATATATACTTTAAGTACTTTAGTCACTCAAACTCTTTGTTAGAAATATTTAAATTAACACGCGAATGAAACCAACACTTTTAATACTTGCCGCAGGATTAGGAAGTCGCTACGGAGGCATAAAACAGATGGACAAAATTGGACCATCAGGTGAAAGCATTATCGATTATTCTATTTTCGATGCCATCCGCACTGGGTTTGGCAAAGTTGTTTTCGTTATTAATGAAAAAATTAAACAGGATTTTATTGAGATTTTTGAGCCCAAACTTAGAGGGAAAATCGAAACTGAATTTGTTTTGCAAGAAACTCAAAAACTTCCGAATGGGTTTATCTGTCCTCCGGATCGAGTAAAACCCTGGGGAACCGCCCATGCCATTTTAGCAGCAAAAGATGTGATAAATGAACCTTTTGCCGTTATAAATGCTGATGATTTTTATGGAGCAAGTGCATACAAAACTGTTGTCGATTATTTTAATGGAATACAACCTGAAAGTAACGACTATTGTATGGTTGGCTACCAGCTGGGCAATACAATCACTGAGCATGGTACTGTTTCGAGGGGTGTTTGTATTGTTGATAAAGAAAATCATTTAATCCGGGTTGATGAACAAACCGCCATTCAGAAAATAAACAATGCCATAGGTTATTATGAAGATGAAACAGATTGGGTAAAACTGAGAGAAAACACCATCGTCTCCATGAATTTCTGGGGATTTACAATGGGCTTTTTCGATTTCCTCGAAAACGGATTTGTGAAGTTTTTGAATGAGCATATTCATGAGCCTAAATCTGAATATTTCATTCCTACAGAAATCACGCAGTTGCTTAAAAAAAACCTGGCAAGTGTTAAAGTTTTAGAAAGTGATGCCAAATGGTTTGGGGTAACCTACAGAGAAGACAAGGCATTTGTGATTGAAAGCATTAATGAATTGGTTAATCAAAACATTTATCCAACTAATTTATGGGAGTAGTTTATGGAATCTGAAATTAAAAAAATTGCTTCACTTTTTTTAGACAATCTTTCTGTAATTTCTACCACTCCATATGGAGGTGGGCATATCAACGATACTTACCTGGTAGAAGTTCACGGTAGGGGGCTAAAATATGTTCTTCAAAAAATTAATAAGAATGTTTTTAAAAGGCCGATGCATGTCATCCAAAATATTGAAAAATACTTAACCCATTTACATCAGCAAAACGAAAAACAACTTAAAACTTTTAAAACGAGAGAGGGCAATCCTTTTGTCATTGATGAGAATGGTGATTATTGGAGAATGTTTAATTGTGTTGAAAATGCGCATTCATTTGATGTAATTGAAAAAGAAAATCAAGCCTTTGAAGCTGCAAAAGCGTTTGGCAAGATGCAGAGGCTCAGCCTGGATTTAGATCCAAAAGAGTTTCCGGAAACCATCCCCGATTTTCATAACCTCGGCAAGAGATATCAGAAATTTGATACCGTGTATTCTGCGGCGAAAAAAGAAAGACTTTTTAATGCCGAAAAAGAGATTTTATTTGCTCAGGAGCAACGAAAGATTTCTCAATTAATTTCTCAATTAATTAGTTCTGGCGACCTACCTGTTCGAATTACACATAATGATACCAAATTAAACAATGTTTTACTTAGTAAAGCCACAGGCAAGGGAATTTGTGTCATCGATCTAGACACTTTGATGCCCGGACTGGTTCTTTATGATTTTGGGGATATGGTAAGAACTTTTACAAGCCCTGTTCCTGAAGATGAAAAAGACAGCTCGAAAGTAATACTTCGAAAAGAGATTTTCGCTGCTTTAAGTCAGGGCTACTTATCCGAATTGTCAGAAGTGTTAACAACGGTTGAGAAAGAACAATTGATTACCGGGGCAAAGTACATGATTCTGATTATTGGTCTTCGTTTCCTGACGGATTATTTAGAGAATGATGTTTATTTTAAAACAGCGTACGAGGATCATAATTTGGTTCGGGCAAGAAATCAATTTACACTTTTAAAGGATTTACTAAACAAAGAAGAAGAATTAAAAACCATTGTATCAGCCTGTTTTTAGAATCCATTCATTTTAAAAATTTAAGCCATGAAAAAAAATCTGATCACCATTTTATTAATTCCATCACTTTTGTTTTGTATGGCACAAGCCCAAACTCCTGATTGGGAAAACCCACAGGTTATTGCAAAAAATAAATTGGCTCCGCATGCTTTTTTTGTGCCTTTCGAATCTTTAGAAAAAGCGTTAAGGCTTGATCATGAAAATTCAAAATATTATCAATCGTTAAATGGGAAATGGAAATTCAAATGGTCGAAAAATCCTGCTGAACGCCCTACGGATTTTTATAATCCAACTTTCGATGTTTCCACTTGGGATAATATCAAAGTCCCTTCCAATTGGGAAGTTGAGGGATATGGAATCCCAATTTATGTAAATTCTGATTACGAGTTCTCGGCAAATCCTGTTCCACCGTTAATTCCTCATGATAATAACCCTGTGGGATCTTATCGTACTAATTTTACGATTCCAAATGATTGGAAAAATAAGCAGGTGATTCTTCATTTTGGGGCTGTTAAATCTGCCATGTATCTATGGATTAATGGTAAAATGGTTGGTTACAGTCAGGGAAGTAAATTGCCGGCTGAATTCAATATCACGCAATATTTACAAAAAGCGGAGAATACTTTAGCGCTTGAGGTTTATCGATGGTCGGATGGTACTTATTTGGAGTGTCAGGACTTTTGGCGAATAAGTGGAATTGAACGCGATGTATTTTTATACGCCATTCCGGAAGTTCATATTCGTGACTTCTTTGCAGAAGCAACCCTTGACGAAAATTATGAAAACGGAATCTTAAATTTGAATGTGGAAGTGTTCAACCAAGCACTTTTAAATGAAGGGAAAGAATATGTTGTTGAAGCACAGATTTATGACCAAACAAATAAATTAATTAAAAAAGAAACCCGGAATTTTATTCAGGATGCGAATCCAAAAAGTACATTATCTGCTCAAATTGAGATGGGTCAGATTAGAAAATGGAGTGCTGAGGAACCCAATTTATATGCGTTGGTTCTGCAGCTTAAAGACCGAAAAGGTAAATTAATAGAACAAACGGCTACCAAAATTGGTTTCAGGAAATCAGAAATTAAAAATGGGCAGCTTTTGGTTAATGGCAAAGCTGTTTATTTAAAAGGCGTAAACCGGCACGAGCATGATGAGTTTACAGGTCATGTGATTTCAAAAGAGTCGATGATTAAAGACATCAAGATGATGAAACAATTCAATATTAATGCGGTGCGAACCAGTCATTATCCCAACGATCCGTATTGGTATGAACTCTGCGATAAATATGGAATTTATGTGGTTGATGAAGCTAACATTGAATCGCACGGAATGGGCTATCATCCCGATCGAACTTTGGGTAACAATCCTGATTGGGAATTGGCTCACCTGGATCGTATTCAACGCATGGTGCATCGTGATAAAAATCATCCCTCAATCATCATTTGGTCGATGGGTAACGAAGCAGGTGATGGCGTTAATTTCGTAAAATGTGCCGAGTGGATTCATGAATTTGACGCCTCACGTTCTGTACATTACGAGCGTGCATTAATGAATAAACATGTGGATATTTACAGCCCCATGTACGCATCAATTTCAAGAATTGAAGAATATGCAAAAACCTATACCGATCGGCCACTGATTTTATGTGAGTATGCCCACGCCATGGGAAACAGTACCGGAAATCTTCAGGATTATTGGGATGTAATTGAAAAATACGACCAGCTTCAGGGTGGTTTTATCTGGGATTGGGTAGATCAGGGATTAGCCGAAACAGATGAAAATGGAATAAAGTATTGGACTTACGGTGGTGATTATGGGCCGGAGGATGTGCCAAGTGATGGCAATTTTGTAATTAATGGAATTGTATCTCCAGATCGAACACCACATCCTGCCATGTGGGAAGTTAAAAAAGTATACCAGAATATTGGCTTTAAGATTAAAAATGCAGAACGGGGTCAATTTATCATCGAAAATAAATTCTCATTTATCAAGCTTGATGATTATAAGTTTAAATGGGAAATCATTGAGAATGGTTCTAAAATTCAGGATGGAAATTTTGACGTTAATGGTCTTGAACCGAGTAATCAGAGCGAATTGAATATCTCATTTGACCAACTGGACTTTAATCCAAGCAAGGAATATTTTATTAATTTTTATGCTCTGACCAAAAACTCCACTGATTTGGTACCATCAAATCATTTGATTGCAAAAGAGCAGTTTTTATTACCATTCGGCAGCTATAAAAATGTGGCCGTTACGCCTGGTAAAAATCTGCAGGTACAGCATACCGAAGAGGATCTTCTGGTTCAGGGAGCTAAATTCTTAATCAGATTCGATAAGGAAACTGGAATGATTAAGTCATATATTTTTAATGGCCGGGAATTATTTAGAAGAGGACCTGAGCCAAATTTTTGGCGAGCTCCAAATGATAATGACTTTGGCAACCGCATGGATCAAAGATGTGCCCTTTGGAGAAATGCCGGTGAAAATAGATTTTTATTGGATGCACAGATTTTGAGTATTAACGACAATGAGTTTAAGGTCATATTTGACTATGAATTAATGGATGTGAGATCGAAACTTCGCATTTCTTATACCGTGAGTACTACCGGAGAAATTACTGTTGAAAATATTTTTGAACCCGGCATAAAGGGTTTAAGTGAATTGCCTCGTTTTGGGATGAAAATGATTTTACCTGTTACTTTCGAGTTTATTGAATACTATGGCCGTGGACCTCAGGAAAACTATTGCGATCGGAATACAGCAGCCTTCGTTGGAAATTATAAAAGCAATGTAACAGAACAATATTTCCCTTATGTCCGACCCCAGGAAAATGGCTACAAAACTGATGTGAGATCATTAAAAATTTACAATCAACTGGGTTATGGGATTGAGTTTATTGGTGAACAAACTTTGGGGTTTTCTGCCCTTCATTATTCAATCGAAGATTTGGATCAACTCACGCGCGAAAATTATAAACACCTGAATGATTTAAAACCCAGAGAAGAAGTTTTTCTGAATATCGACTACAAGCAGATGGGTGTGGGTGGTGACAATAGTTGGGGCGCACGACCCCACGATCAGTACCAATTATTTGCTCAACCTTATACTTTTAAGTTTAGAATTCGACCCATATCAAATGAAATAAAATAAGGAGCCATGCACAGAAAATGTTTTCATTTTATGTTAATAGTTGCATTCATTGCGCTAAGTGCGTGTGCAAATCAATTAGAATGGGAAAATCAAGCTGTTGTTGAGATCAACAAACTGCCGCCTCATGCATCAATGAATAGCTTTCCTGATTTTGAATCTGCTATGAAAGATGCAGAAAACCCACATGTAAAATCATTGAATGGAAATTGGCTTTTTCACTTTTCAAAAAAACCATCAGATCGTCCTGTAGATTTTTACAAGAGTGAATTTGATGCGAAAGACTGGCGTGAAATTAAGGTTCCCGGTCATTGGGAATTGCAGGGATACGATGCACCGATTTACACCGATGTTGAATATCCTTTTCCATCCAATCCTCCTTTTGCGCCGCACGATTACAATCCGGTGGGTTCCTATATCCGATATTTCGATAGCCCTGAAAACTGGAATGAAAATCAAATGATTCTTCATTTTGGAGCTGTTAAATCTGCTTTTTATGTTTGGGTGAATGGCGAATTTATAGGTTATAGTCAAGGCAGCAAATTGCCAGCCGAATTTGATATCACAAATTATTTAAAAGAAAAAAACAATAAAGTTGCCGTTGAAGTTTATCGTTATAGTGATGGAAGTTATTTGGAAGGTCAGGATTATTGGAAAATGAGTGGGATCATCCGTGATGTTTTTATTCAGGTCCGACCAAAATTCCGAATTGACGACTTTTTTGTCCATGCTGATTTGGAAGCTAGTGCAAATGGGATTTTTAGTTTAGAGGTTGAGGTTTCAAATTTAAATTCGATTCCAAAAAGCGGAGAAGTAGCCGTGTCCTTGTTTGATGGAAATGTGCAGGTTCAAATTTCCGGTATCATGGCTAAGAAAACGAAAGTGAATGCTTCCGGTAAAATGCAACTGAATTTCGAAGCTTCAATTCCCGATATCAAATCATGGAATGCTGAACAACCCAATCTTTATACTTTATTCATCAGTTTAAAAGATGAGAAAGGGAAAGAGATTGAAGTTATTAAGCAGAAAATCGGGTTTAGGAATATCAAAATTGAAAACGGGCAACTGAAAATTAATGGTCAACCCATTGTAATTCGTGGGGTTAATCGTCATGAACATGACATGATTAGCGGACGTGTAATTACGAAAGAAATGATGCTTGAAGATATTCGTTTAATGAAACAAATGAATATTAATGCAGTGCGCACCAGTCATTACCCGAATCGTGAAGAATGGTATGAACTCTGCGACGAATATGGAATTTATTTGGTTGATGAAGCCAATATCGAGGCTCATGGTTCCGATCCTTACAACCCTGAAAAGACTTTAGCCGATAAACCCGGTTGGAAAGAGGCATTTATGCAACGCACCAAACGGATGGTTGAGCGGGATAAAAATCATCCCTCTATCATCACCTGGTCGTTGGGCAATGAAACAGGCTATGGCGAAAATTTTGAAGACACTTATAAATGGATAAAACAGAGAGATCCTTCTCGTCCGGTTCAAAGTGAAGATGCAGGAAAAGATGGATTATCTGATATTTTTTGCCCCATGTATGATCGCATTGACGAGATCGAAACCTTTGCCAATTCTAACGATAATCGACCTTTAATCTTATGCGAATATGCCCATGCCATGGGAAATAGTGTAGGAAATTTACAAGATTATTGGGATGTGATTTATAAATATGACAAGCTTCAGGGAGGTTTTATATGGGATTGGGTTGATCAAACATTTTGGCAAGTCACGGAAAAGGGTGATACCATTTGGGCTTATGGTGGAGATATGGGTTTTGTGGGCGTTGTAAATGATTCAAATTTTTGTGCCAATGGTTTGGTTGCGGCCGATCGATCTTTAAATCCCCATAGTTGGGAAGTAAAAAAAGTTTATCAGAATATCAATTTTAAGGCAGTTGATTTAGAAAAAGGAAGGTTTGAAGTCATCAATGATTTTGATTTCACCAACCTAAACGAATTATATTTTGAATGGGAATTAATGAGCGATGGCAAAATTATTCAACAAGCTAAACTTCCTGAAATTGATCTTTTGCCTCATCAATCTAAGGATGTTTTCATCCAATTAAAACAGCTGCCAAAAGATTATAACACAGAATACTTTTTGACCCTGAAAGCCCGAAAAAAAGAAAAATCAATATTTTTTGAAAAAGATGAAGTGATGGCCTGGGAGCAGTTTAAACTTCCTGTTTATCAAGAAAATATTTCTAATGAAATCCCCAAAGGAGAAATCAAACATGAATCGAAGGGCGAATTCTTAATAATTGAAGCAGGCAGTTCTAAACTAAGTTTTAATAAAATTACTGGTCAAATCGAGTCTTGGGTATTTAATGGAGAGCAAATGCTGATTGAAGGTTTTCAAGCTAATTTCTGGCGGGCACCCACCGATAACGATTTGGGAAATGGAATGCCAAATCGTTGCGGCGTTTGGAAGGATGCAGCCGGAAATCTCAAATTAATAGATTTCAAAGTTGATGATTCTTCAGAGAATTTTATGGACATCAAAGCAGAATTCGAAAATCGAGAACTTGATTTTAAATTCATAATTAACTACGAAATTCATGCAGATGGTGAGATCATCATCTCCTGGGATTTTATCCCCAATAAAATGGATTTACCAGAAATCCCAAGATTAGGAATGAAGCTGGTAATTCCACAGGAATTTGAAAATTTAACTTGGTTTGGCCGTGGCCCTCATGAAAGTTATTGGGATCGAAAAACCAGTGTAGCAGTCGGATTGTATTCCGGCAAAGTCAGTGAGCAATACTTTCCTTACGTGCGTCCACAGGAAACCGGAAACAAAACGGATCTTCGCTGGATGTCACTAACTGATGAGCAGGGGGTAGGATTGTTGATCGGAGGCATGCAGACCTTCAATGGAGGAGCCTTGCAGGTTGATTACGACCAATTAAACCATCGAAAGCATAGAGAACCCAACAAGCATGGAAATGAGATAAAAGCTTCCGACTTCATTACTTGTTTTATCGATTATGAGCAAATGGGTGTTGGTGGGGATAACAGTTGGGGTGCCAAAACACACCCGGAATATACATTACCTGTTCACGAGTATTCATTCATGTTTAGGATAAAACCATTTGATGCCAGCAAGGAATCAGCCATTAAAATTTCAAAAGACTATTTCATTCAATAACTAATTATTTAAAATAATGAGCCTTCAGAATAAGCCAAAAAATAACACAGTCGCCTTTGTAATTCTAACAGGATTATTTTTCATGTGGGGATTTATGACCGTCTTAAACGACATTTTGATCCCCTATTTGAAAGGCGTATTTGAGTTGAATCATACCGAATCCATGTTAATTCAGTTTGCATTTTTTGGTGCCTACTTTATTGGCTCGCTCGTTTATTTTATCATTTCGGTTAACTATGGCGATCCCATCAGTAAAATTGGTTATAAAAATGGGATCATCATAGGATTGATGATCTCTGCAACAGGAAGTGCCCTGTTTTATCCTGCAGCCCATTTTTTGATGTACGGTTTTTTTCTGGCCGCCTTGTTTGTGATGGGATTGGGATTTACCCTTTTGCAAATTGCGGCTAATCCTTATGTTGCCATTCTTGGCTCTGAAAAAACGGCTTCAAGCAGGTTGAATCTTTCGCAAGGATTCAATTCCTTAGGAACAACCATAGGCCCACTCATCGGCGGATATTTGATTTTTAAATATTTTGTAGGGCCGGATATTAGTGGAGCAGATGCAGTACAGATTCCATATTTATTCTTTACAGGATTATTTGTTTTATTGGCATTCCTCATTAAGGTTGCCAATCTTCCCCGGCTTACAAAAAATGAGAAGCTCGAAAAAGGCTTCGGTGTTTTAAAACACAAACATCTTGTTTTCGGGATCATTGCCATTTTTATGTACGTGGGTGGTGAGGTGAGCATAGGAAGTATTTTAATCAGTTACTTGGGCTTGGAAAATATTGCCGGATTGGGTGAATCTGATGCCAGCAAATATGTTGCTTTTTATTGGGGAGGTTTAATGATTGGCCGTTTTATGGGCGCCATTTCACTTAGTAAAATGACTGATTTACGCCTCAAATATTTAAGCATGTTTACCATTCCGGCTGCTGCATTTCTGGTCATTTTTTATTTCAATGGTTTGCAAACGGCATCCATTTATGCCATATTTCTCGTCTTAAATTTCTTCGGTTTTTTAATTGGAAAATCCTTACCAAACCGGACTTTATTTGTGTTTGCGTTAATATCCGTATTACTTTTAGTCATTACACTTATAAGCAATGGCTTGGTAGCCATGTGGGCTGTTATCGGAATTGGCCTGTTTAATTCCATCATGTGGTCGAATATTTTTACCTTGGCGATTAGTGGACTTGGTAAACATACCAGTCAGGGATCTTCCTTGCTTGTGATGGCCATACTTGGAGGAGCTTTAGTTCCGGTTTTTCAAGGAATGATGGCAGATGCATTTGGAGTACATTTGTCATTTATCGTACCTATTTTTTGTTATTTGTACATCGCCTTTTATGGCTTAAAAGGATATATTCAAAAATCTGAAAACATAACTTAACTATGATTAACAGAAGAAAATTTATTGTCGCATCATCAGCAGTCGCACTGGGCGCTGTGGTGAAACCAGTTTTTGGAAATGTAAAAGGATCAGCAAGTTCTAAAGCTAAAAAAGGCATGATTCCAGTAGTTATTTCAACCTGGAATTTTGGCATTCAGGCTAATGAAGCAGCATGGGAAGTTTTAAAATCAGGCGGCAGTTCTTTAGATGCAGTTGAAGCTGGAGCCAGAGTCCCGGAAGGTGATCCTGATGAAATGACCGTAGGCTTTGGTGGACATCCTGACAGGGACGGTCATGTGACGCTGGATGCTTGTATCATGAACAAAGAAGGCGATGCAGGTTCAGTGAGTTTTCTGAAACATATTAAACATCCGATTTCAGTTGCCAGACTGGTGATGGAGAAAACACCTCACGTCATGCTTTCAGGTGATGGTGCGCTGCAGTTTGCAATGGAAAATGGATTTAAGAAAGAAGATATTTTAACAGAGAAAGCCAAAAAAGCCTGGGAGAAATGGAAGCTAACTTCTAAATACGAACCCAAAATTAATATTGAAAATCACGATACCATCGGCATGCTTGCAATTGATAAAAATGGGGATTTAGCAGGCGCATGCACCACAAGTGGTGCTGCTTATAAAATGCATGGGCGAGTTGGCGATTCTCCAATTATTGGTGCCGGATTGTATGCCGACAATGAAGTTGGAGGAGCGGTTGCTACCGGAATGGGCGAGTTGGTAATGAAAACACTCGGGACTTTTCTTGTCGTTGAGTTAATGCGTAATGGCTTAAGCCCACAAAAAGCATGTGAAGGGGCTGTTAAACGAATAGCCGGTAAACTGAAGGATTACCAAAATTTTCAGGTTGGGTTTCTGGCAATAAATAAAGCAGGAGAAATTGGGTCTTACTGCATCCATCCAGGTTTTAATTATGCGCTTTATCAAAATGATAAAAACACTTTAATTGATTCAGATAGTTATCTAAAATCATAAAATTATGAAAAAAAGTATTTCCTACTTAATCATTTTAATTTTGGCTTTTGGTATCTCATCTTGTGATGAAAAACCCGGAAGTTCTGAGGTCAATATTATTCCAAGGCCAAAAAATTTCTTTATGGGTGATTCTTATTTTAAAGTGAAAAAAGACACCAAAATTGTCCTTCAGTTTGAGAATGATGAATTAAGGAAGCTTGGTGATTACCTGGCTTCAACGCTTCGGAGGATAACGGGTTTTGAAATTCCGATTGTGTTGTATAATGAAGCACGTGAAGTGAATGGGGATTTTATTCTTTCACTCACAAAAGTCACGAATAAGAGTGATGAAGCCTATCAGTTTGAGTATCGGGGAGGAAATTATGTGCTACAGGCCAATTCCGGCAAAGGTATTTTTTATGGTATTCAAACCTTGATCCAGCTCATTCCGCTTGACATGCTTATGGCTGAAAATCAGGGACAGCTTTTGATTCCTGGTATGAATCTCACCGATAGCCCACGTTTTGCTTATAGAGGTATGCACCTGGATGTATCCCGTCATTTTTTCCCAAAAGAATTTATAATGAAGTTTTTGGATATCATGGCCACCTATAAATTTAATACTTTCCATTGGCACCTGACGGATGATAATGGTTGGCGTTTGGAAATCAAAAAATATCCCTTGCTTACGGAAATTGCAGCTTGGAGAGTAGACAGAGAGGCATTCCCCTGGCGCGAAAGAGAAGCTCAAAAGCCGGGAGAAGAGGCAACTTATGGTGGGTTTTATACCCAGGAGGAAGTTAAAGAAATCATTGAATATGCACAGGATAGATATATTACCATCATCCCCGAAATTGAAATGCCTGGCCATGTGAGTGAAGTTTTTGCTGCTTATCCCGAGTTGAGTTGTGCAGGTAAAAAAATACCTGTGAATCCCGGGAGCTACTGGCCTAATTCCGATATTTTTTGTGCTGGGAAAGAAGAAACCTTTGCGTTTCTTGAAGGAGTTTTAGATGAGGTCATTGAGTTGTTCCCTTCTGAATATATCCATATTGGAGGCGATGAAGCTACTAAAACGGAATGGAAAAAATGTAAATTATGTCAGGCCAGAATGAATAAAGAAGGTTTGAAAAATGAGCATGAGTTACAAAGTTATTTTATTAAAAGAATTGAAAAATATGTTATCTCAAAAGGCAAAAAGATTATTGGCTGGGATGAGATTTTAGAAGGTGGATTGGCACCTGAAGCAACCGTCATGTCGTGGCGTGGAATGGAAGGTGGCATAGAAGCTGCTGAGCAAGGTCATGATGTAATTATGACTCCGGTTTCTCACTGCTATTTTGATTATTATCAAGCCGATCGTGACTTTGAGCCAGTGGCCATTGGTGGATTTACCACCCTTAAAAAAGTATATTCTTTTGAGCCTGTTCCATCAGAATTGTCAGAGGAAGTAGCCAAACATATTTTAGGGGCACAAGGAAATATCTGGACAGAATATATTGCCACTCCGGAGCATGCAGAATATATGGCTATCCCCAGAATGATGGCATTGGCAGAGGTAGTTTGGTCTTCAAAAAACAAAAGAGATTTCGATCATTTCAATCGCAGATTGCAGTCTCACTTTAAGCGGTTCGACCTTCAAAATATCAACTATGCAAAGGGTTCATTTAAGGTTGACATCCTTCCTGAAACAGATACGGCTTCGGGTGTAACAAAGGTCAAACTCGAATCCGAAATTTGGGAAGCAAAAATTCATTATACCATCAATGGGACTGAGCCGGATACAAGCTCCACACTTTATACCAATCCCATCGAAATTGATGAATCAACTACCATTAAGGCTGGCGTTTTTATCAAGGGTAAATTGCAGGAAAAAGTAAGTCAACAAGACCTGATCTTTCATAAAGCGGTCGGGAAAAAAGTTATACTGGAAAATAAATACAGTAAACGGTATACGGCGGGAGGCGATGATGCTTTAGTTGATGGTGTTTTGGGTGGTGAAGTTCACAATAATGGATTATGGCAGGGCTTTCAAGGTGATGATTTCGAAGCTGTTATTGATTTGGGGTCATCCACAACTTTCTCAAATATAGCATTGGGTTGTTACCAGCGGCAAGCCAGCTGGATTTTTTTCCCGGAATATGTTGAATTCTATACTTCGGATGATGGGCAAAAGTTTAAAAAGCTCGGCAGAATTGATACAGATATTTTATTAAAAGATGAATTGGCTCAGCGCAGAACCTATTCTTACACAAGTGATAAAACCTATCAGGTAAAGTACATTAAAGTTTTTGCCAAGAATATTGGAGTATGCCCTGCCTGGCATATAGGTGCGGGTGATAAAGCCTGGATCTTTGCCGATGAAATTATTATTGAATAAAAAATTAGATTGATGCATAGATTGAATTTGATTGTGGTAATGTTGTTTTCGATTTTAATTTCTTCTTGTGCCACACAAGAAAAAGAGGCGATTGATTATGTCAATCCTTTTGTTGGAACCGATGCACATGGGCATACTTATCCCGGTGCAGCTGTGCCTTTCGGGATGGTTCAGTTAAGTCCCGATACGCGAAAAGACAGCTGGGATGGCTGTTCAGGCTATCATTATTCCGACTCAACCATTATGGGTTTTAGTCATACCCATTTAAGCGGAACAGGAGTTGGCGATTATGGTGATATTCGTTTAATGCCCACCGTTGGCAAAGTTCAATTATTTCAGGGTGAAGAAGGAAATCCAGCATCAGGTTATCGGTCAAGTTTTTCTCATGATACGGAAATTGCAAGCCCGGGATATTACGCAGTGCATCTTGAGGATTACGATATCGACGTTGAGTTAACAGTTGCTGAAAGAGCAGGAGTGCACAAATATATTTTCCCTGAAACTGATCAGGCAAACGTTATTATTGACTTAACCGAGGCTGTTACATCGGATAAAATCAAGGATCTGGGGATTAAGATTCTTGACCATAAAAGCTTGGTTGGCTATCGCAAAACCAGAGGTTGGGCTGTTGATCAGCGCATCTATTTTTATCTGGAATTTTCAAAGGAATTTAAAAAATTCGGAATCCTTTCCGAAGGCGAAAAATTAACTGATTTGAATAAAGATATAAGCTCGAATGACTTAAAAGCCTTTGTTCAGTTTGATACGGAAGCAGGTGAAGTAATTTACGCAAAAGTGGGCATTAGTTCTGTGAGTAGTGAAAATGCAAAATTGAATTTGGGTGAAAGCGCAGACTTTGAAATGGTGAAAGTAAAAGCTCAAAAATCTTGGCAGGATCAATTGTCTCGAATTCAAATTAAAGGGGGGACAGATGAACAGAAAAGAACTTTTTATACCGCTCTTTATCACAGTTTACTAAACCCAAATTTATTCTCAGATGTGAATGGAGATTACCGCGGGCATGATGGAGAAAACCATCAGGCAGATCATAAGCAATACACGGTCTTTTCTTTGTGGGATACCTTCCGTGCCATGCATCCACTGTTTACCATCATCGATCAAAAACGGACCAATGAGTTTATCCTTTCCATGTTGGACATGTACGACAAAGGAGGTTTGCTCCCCGTATGGGAATTGGCCGGAAACGAAACCAATTGTATGATCGGTTACCATGCCATTCCGGTGATTTATGATGCGTACAAGAAAGGTATTCGAGGCTATGATGTTGAGAAAGCTTTAGCAGCGATGATCACAAGCGCGCGACAAGATCAATTTGGTTTGAAGTTTTTAAAGGAAGAAGGCTATATCCCGGCAGGTAAAGAAGGGGAATCGGTTTCTAAAACCCTGGAGTATGCTTATGATGACTGGTGCATTGCCATGATGGCACAAGACATGGGCAAGACGGATATTTATACAGAATTTATTGAACGGGCTCAGTACTTCAAAAATATTTTCGACAAAGAAACCGGTTTTATGCGGGGTAAAATTAATGGTGCTTTTGTAAAACCATTTGATGCAACCCAGGTTAATTTTATGTTAACCGAAGCCAATACCTGGCAATACAATTTTTTTGTACCTCACGATGTGAGTGGCTTGATCAACTTACTTGGTGGAGAGTTTGAATTCATTGCAAAGTTGGATGAATTATTTAATACCGGCGCCGGGCTTTCAGGCCGTCATCAGTCGGATATTACAGGCTTAATAGGGCAGTACGCCCATGGCAATGAACCCAGCCATCACATGGCTTATTTATACAATTATGCAGGAGTGCCAGCCAAAGGTGCAAAAGTGCTTCGGAAGATAATGGATGAGCTTTATTCCGCTCAGCCCGATGGTTTATGCGGAAATGAAGATTGTGGTCAAATGTCGGCATGGTATGTTTTAAGTGCCTTGGGTTTTTATCCGGTTTGCCCGGGAGATAATCAGTACATCATCGGAACACCCTTATTTGATGGGGTTAATTTGAATCTGGAAAATGGAAAAGTGCTTAGCATCAAATCCGAGAATTTAAGCGATGAAAATATTTACATCCAATCCATAAAATTTAATGGTAAGGATTATTCCAAATCCTACTTTACACATGAGATGTTGATGGAAGGTGGTGAATTTGTATATGTGATGGGTGAAAGACCATCGGATTGGGGAACCAAGAAGGAAGACCGCCCTGTGTCGGCCATTACGGAAAATTTAATATCAGCGGTGCCCTATTTCGTTTACGAATCAAGAACTTTCACGAATGACATGGAATTCTCTTTGGCTTCCATCAATCCGCAAGCAGAAATTTATTATTCTTTCGATGGGAGTGAGCCCAATCAAAATTCAAATAAGTTTGAGGAACCTATCCGAATTTCAAAATCCAGAACCATTAAAGCGATCGCTTATGTAAGTGGTATTCCTTCAAAAATTGCGACTGCTGAATTCAATAAAATTCCTGGCGGAAGAAGTATTGAAATTAAAAATGCTTATAGCAATCAGTATGCCGCAGGTGGCGATATTGCCATGTTAGATTTTATCCGTGGAGGTGAGAATTTCAGAACCGGAGCCTGGCAGGGTTATTATGGCGTAGATTTTGAAGCAGTGGTTGATTTGGGAGCTAAGCAGCAAATCAATGAAATTTCGGCTGGTTTTCATCAGGAACAAAAGTCCTGGATTTGGATGCCGCGCTATGTTGAAATTTCGATTTCCAATGATGGCGAAAACTTTAGAAAACTGGGAAGAATTGAAAACGAAATCGATGAAAAAGCGGAGGCAGGGCTCGTAAATGAATTTGGAATTAATGGATTAACAAGACAAGCCCGTTATGTAAAAGTATTTGCGAAAAGCATAGCAGTGTGCCCCGACTGGCACATAGGTGCAGGCAATAAAGCCTGGATATTTGTGGATGAAATTAGCATTAAATAAATTGAAAAAAGGTAGATTCATAGTATTAATGATATTGATTTCGGCAGTAGCGTATGTGGCTGTCAAAAACTATTTTTTTCACCCCAATGTATATGGGGTTAAATCTGTGGTTTTTGCCTGGGCTGGTGATACTAAAATTATAGAATCTTCTGCTAACACCATTGGCGATGCCGAGCTCATAAAACTCCGGTCCTTAATCCAGCCCGGAGATATCATTTTAAACCGAAGTGATTATTATATTTCGAATATTGGGATCCCCGGATTTTGGACCCATGCCGGTCTTTATGTGGGTACGTCCGAAGAACGCAAATTAAAATTTAAAGACAACCAGGCTTGTTCTGATTGGGTAAAAACACAAGGAGAGGAAACTGGTGATTTGGAAAGATTGCTTCACAACGAATATGATTCAGTATACCTTGCCAATAGAAAGACAGGGGAAGAAATGAGTATCATCGAATCTGTCAGCGAAGGGGTAGTTATCTCCTCTTTTGAAACGGGAGCGAAGAAGGACGGAATTGTGGTGTTAAGGCCAATCATTCCGAATGAAGAAATTGCCAAAGGCATCTTCAAGGGTTTTGCCTTTGTAAATAAACCATACGATTATAATTTTGATTTCTCAACAGATTCTGTTATTGCCTGTACCGAGTTGGTGTATAAAGCTTATGAAAACAGCAGCCTATTTCCGGTAAATAATATGTTTGGAAAACCATTTAGTACTGCCAACGAAATTGCCGAATATTGCGATGCCAATTATAACGACCCCGAACTAAAACTGGCACTGATTTATATTTTTGACGGCGAAAACGGATATACGGCCGAAACTGATACGGCACATGTTATTTTCCGAAAATCATGGAATGAGTCATTATGGTAAATCAATTTATTCTACTTCTCCTGAGGCAAAAAGCACTGTCTTTAAATTTAAATAGATCTCCTCATCAGTAAAATATTAAAGGAATTATGTCAAAAATATCATTTAAGATAATACTCCCGATTGTCACCTTTCTCCTGTTTTGGATCATCCCTGCACCTGAAGGTCTGAGTGTCGAGGGATGGCACTTTTTAGCAGTCTTTTTTGCAGTAGTTGTTGGCTTAATTACTGAACCCATACCGGCTGCTCTTGCCGGATTAATTGGAGTTTCTCTGGTTGCAGTTCTTGGTTTGTTAGGAAATTCAAAAGAGAGTATTTCCTGGGCTTTATCCGGTTTTTCAAACAGTGTAATTTGGTTGATTTTTATCGCCTTTATGTTTGCACTGGGATATAAAAAAACGGGTCTTGGTAAAAGGGTTTCACTTATCCTGATTAAGCATATGGGAAAAAGCTCATTGGGACTTGGTTATGCGGTTGCATTTTCTGATCTGATCTTATCACCTTTCATGCCATCAAATACAGCCAGAAGTGCAGGAACTATTTTTCCGGTAGTCATTAATATCCCATTGATTTTCAACTCTACGCCTGAGAATGAACCCCGGAAATTGGGTTCATTCATCTCCTGGGTTGCCATTGCAAGTATGTGTGTTACAAGTTCGATGTTTTTAACTGCACTCGCACCAAACTTATTGGCTGTTGAATTAATCGGCCAGAGTACAGGAAATGTTATTTCATGGTCGGTATGGGCAAATATGATGTTACCATTAATGCTTCCACTCTTTCTGCTTACTCCCTGGTTGGTGTATTTAGTCTATCCTCCTACACAAAAAAAATCTCCTGAAGCACCCGCATGGGCAGCAGCGGAATTGAAAAAATTAGGCAAGATTACTTTTAAAGAAATTTTAATGGCAGGCCTGGCATTGCTTGCACTTATATTGTGGATTTTTGGTGGAAACTTTGGGATACACCCAACAACTGCTGCGCTTTTGGTTGTTGCAATGATGGTATTGTTAAATGTAATAAGCTGGGATGATGTAATTTCAAATAAAGCCGCATTTAATGTACTGATCTGGTTTGCTTCGCTGGTTGCGCTGGCAGCAGGGTTAAAAAATGTAGGTGTGTTGAGTTGGATTGGAATCATAGCCGAAGTGCATTTGGCAAATATGACTCCTACCATGTTGTATCTCTCTATGTTGACCCTCTTTTTTGTATTGCATTATTTCTTTGCAAGCACTACTGCACATACAACAGCCTTATTGCCTATTTTTATGGCTATTGCCGTAAAATTAATGAGCCCGGAACAAATTTTTCCATTCTCCATTTTACTTGCGGGTAGTATCGGACTCATGGGGATTATTACACCATATGCAACCGGCCCATCACCCATTTGGTATGGGGCAGGTTATATTTCTCAAGCTAAATGGTGGGGCTTAGGTGCCATTTTTGGCGCTTTGTATTTAATGGTGATTTTATTGGGGGCATTAATTTTTATTTAAATTTCACACCCATTCCTGAAGTATAGTTGTGGGTAACGGTCGCGGCTATGGGGCGTGGCGCCTGCCTTGCCGCAGGCAGGCACTTTGCGACACGCTTTCCTGTCCGACTTTGCCTTCGCTTAGCTTCAGCGAAGCAAGGCGAGGGCAGGAGACAACACGCCTGCCTGCCG
The DNA here is from genome assembly GCA_963675215.1 of Bacteroidales bacterium. Lineage (GTDB taxonomy): Bacteria > Bacteroidota > Bacteroidia > Bacteroidales. Next base: position 9,447 of record OY775914.1, on the reverse strand, counting down.
CAGGTAGGAAAACCCTAAGGTTTCATTACCTGTCTGAGCGCCATGAACTATAGCTTTTGTTACCAACCGTAGGTTTTTTTATCATCCGATCGAGATGTTCAAATGTTTCCCTAAACCGATCTCAATCAATTTATAATAAGTTGAAATTTGTATATCGCTTTGCCCCCTTTCAATTCTCGATATGTAACTTTTTTTTGTTCCTGTTCTTTGGGCCAATTCTTCTTGAGTAATCATTGCTTCATTTCTGGCTTCTTTAAGCATAATGCCAAGTCTGAAAGCCAAAGAATCTGCATCGTACATATCTCTCGTGAGTGTTCCTTTTTCTCCGTATTTTTCTTTTAAAATGTCTTCAAAATCTGTAATGTTTTTCATTTTACTTTTCCTCCATATTTTTCATGCATGTATTCTATTTTTAACTTTTCAGCCATTTTGATTTCTCTTCTCGGTGTCTTTTGAGATTTTTTAAGAAAACAATTTGTTAAAACGACTAATTCTTCTTGATCAAAAAAACAAAGAATTCGGATGCTTTTAAAAGTCGTAATTACACGAACTTCATAAATTCCATTTGTGTTTTCAAGGTGTTTAAAGAATTTTTTTGGAACATGTCTTTCGAATCTTACCAGATCGAGAACGTACTCAATTTTTTCTTGCACCTTTTATTCTTGAGATTTATAGAATTCAATGAAGTGATTTCTATAAACTATTATTTTTCTGATCATTCTGCAAAGTTAACTAATTAGTTTACATTGTCAAGTATTTTGGTTAATTATTTCAATATTGGAAGAACGTTTATTTCTATGGTTGGTAACCAATAAATATGCACATTTTTAGTAACTATATCCACCCATAAAGGGATATATAGGTTAGTTTTTGGGTGTTTTTTATATCTTAAATCCATCATCGGATGTGTTATGTTGTAAGGGGAGAAAATCAAAGACATGAAATATATGAATGCAATATATATGTAGCCGGGCTTAAAACAAATCAGCATGTGATAAGGATCAGGTACGGAGTAAACAGTTTTTTGATCAGGAAGTATCGTTTATATGATCTATATAAAAAAAAGATTAGATCTATAACAAAATAAAATATAATATATATTAAAATAAATTAAGATCTATATAAAAAGATAAAAACAAGCTTAATAAAACCATCAAAGAACCGCATCTGATTATTAAAACAACTTTAAAAAACATCCGTATGACTGCATGGTATAAGGTTACCCACATTAAATGCCATTTCGACCCCGAACAAAAAATGCGCTATATGGCGCGTCCGCATGGCCGCGAAATGATTACAACCGATAAAATATGTGAGATGATCGCTGAACAATCAAGCTTGAGCAAAGCCGATATGCCGCCACCTTGTAAGCCTTCGAGGAGCTGATCCCCCAGCTGTTGCTCGATAATTATTCGGTAAGTTTAAAGCGATTGGGCATTTTTTCCTTGTCGTTTAAAAGTAAGGTTGAGGATGATCCTGCCAAAGTGGACCACAGAAGCGTTACAGATGTAAGTATGCAGTAACGTCCCGATGCCAGGCTTAAAGCGAAAGTCAAAAGGGCCGAGATCAGAAAGAGGAAGTAAAAGGTAAAAGCGTTCAAATGTTCAGTGACCTGATAAATCAGGAATAACAACGTATTACCATAGTATGTCCACTGAATTGAACTGATTATTTGTTCAATCGTCAGTTCGGGCAACCGCCGAAGGTGGATCAATGTCGAGAACTTAATGCTTGCATCAAAGGCCACATCTCGACGAGCTCGATGTGACCTTTGACTCTTTTTGCGCTGCGAGCGCTTAAATTATTTCACAGTAAAGGAAGTACTTACCGTGCCACCTTTTACAGAATTATATGTAACATTTACTTTACCTGAACCCTTTACCAAATATTGTATGGTTCGGGATGTTTTACTAGGTTGACCATTTCTGAGCATGATGCGTTTTAAATCGTGCTGATCAATTTCCTTGGTAACAGGTTTTAAATATTCATTGGTTTTAGGATCCAGAATCCAGCTTGCCGAAATCACTTCTACATCTCCTGCAAAGATTAAAAGATCGGGTCGAACCACATTGTTTTGAGCTGCTTTTTCGGTAATGGTTGGCGCAACCTTTGGGTTTGAAAACTCAACCTGAACCTTGTAAACATCTTTTCCAATCTTTTCCACTTGATGTTCCCCCATTTTCATCATGGGCAATTCGTCGGCCTGATAAAGTGTGAAAGCCATGTTTCGGTGGCATAACTCTTCGTTCATAAATCGGGGGGGAAGACGTCCTCTTGTTTTTTTCCAGCTTCCCCCGATTTCTACTTCGCCATAATCCGGATGATAAAATTTTTTCCAATCGGAATACTGATCGCCAAATTCCAGATAGTCGTCGAAAAAGTAATTGCCTGTGGTTCTGGAAATCGGGCTGTTGGGATCTTCGGTTTGTTTCTGCAGTTCAGGACTGGTATAATACTGTCGGCCGCTCCATAATTCATTGGAAAATGAAATCATGCCCAGGCCATCACTGGTCCAGTCGATGAACCCGCCATGTACGGTGTACAGGCCACTCCAGATAACAATATACCTGTAAAATGGCAACATACGTTCTCCGTTTTTCCCGAGTTCATCATAAAATTTTACATCCGAATCGGGATATTCGCCAAGCGCCTGTGCCCCGGGTCCGCGTAAAATCATCCCACCGGAATTATGATAAGCCTGAACGCCGGCAATGTTTGGATGTGCTTTCAAAAACTCATTGATGGCATTGGCTTCGGGTAATTGGAATGGATAATCCATTGCACCGCGCTGAACATAATTGGGTTGCCAGTCGACAGCCCAGTTTCTGTTCGGGTCATAACTTCCGGGGCCGTCTTCGTTAATTTCGCCGTCACCGTCATCGTCAATTCCTTCTGTTCCAAGTAAAATATAGTCTCCGGTTTCGCCATAACCAACCGGCTCCATAATTCTTTTATCTATTAAACTCATGCGCATGTTTCCTTTGCCCGGAACATACTTTCTGATTTGTTCGATCACTCCATTCCCGTTTAGATCATTGGGCCCGTCTTCTTCAAAAAGGCCGTCGTTATCACTATCGACCGGAACGTGACCGGTTCGTGCTCCGCCACCATCAGCTTCCATAAAATACTGTCGGCCATCGGGGTTAACCGTTGGGAAAATGTAAAAAACCCTTTCATCAACCAATCGGGTAACTTTATCAATTTTCCCATAATTTTCCATCAAATACCAAATGGTGTACAAACAAATTTCACCTCCCTGTATTTCATTGCCATGAATATTGGCATCTACATACATGGCTGCTTTGCTCATTTCAGGACCGGTGTCGGGATTATTAATCGTCATATACATGATTTCATGGCCATTATGTGATTTCCCAACCGAACCCAGTGTGAGATGTTTAGGGTAAGCATTTTCAAGACGTTTCATATCGTCCCATAATTCATTCACATCATGCCAGCGATTAAAGTCAATTTTAACTTTAAACTGGGGATCTGATGCATATTTCTGTGCGTGTGATAAGGGTGATACAAATGTCATCATGGCAATAATAACAAATGTACAAGCTAAAGTTTTATGTATAGTTTTCACTTTTTTTTCCTCCATTTTGAATTTATTATTATTTCAAGGTGATGCTAAGTTTATCGCTTCCTGCCTTTTGGGCCACCACTTTAAGTTCAATTTTATCACCCGATTTACCATTGATTAACCATTCGTATTTTTGTCTTTTTCCGGAACCATCAAGTGTTTGAAAGAAATTAGTTTTGGCATTTCCCGAAATAATTGCTTTTGGATTAACACCAAGCTGCACCATGGTTGGGCTAACCGCTTGTGAGGCCACTCCATGTTGAAGTGCTGTAGGAAGAAATCCGCTGTTTTCAATTTCAGCTTTAATTCTGAAAACACCCCCTCCATGATTAATGACTTCGGTTTTAGCAATTTTTATATGGGCATATAAGCCGGAAAGCCAAACGGCAAATTTCCCGTGAGCTTCACCCAGTTTTTCAATTTTCGAAGCTGGTGGGTTGTTGATCTCATAAGGAGTAAAACCACCAATTTCAAGCTCCCCTAATTCAGGGTGGATGAATGACTGCCAATCAACAAATCCTTTTGCATTGTTTTTATCTAAATAAGATAGAAAAGTTTGATCAATTCCATTGTTATTGGAACCAACAATTGCAGGCATGTCCCGATTTGCAGCCGGACCCCTGCTTCCTCTGGCAGCTATTGCCTCTTTAGCAGGAGCGATGCCAGTCTTGTCATCATGCTTTGCTGCATCAATGCCCCATCCGGGTGTTGAAAAAGATAGCACGCCAAACTGGAAATACCCATACTGAAAAAAGGTACCTTCCGGATTTCTTAATGGGGGTTGGGTTTTAATGCCGGTTAATTTTTTGTACATCTCACCGGCTTTTTTGAAATATTCCAAATCTGCCAGATTAAAACTGGTTTCAGGATTTCTAACAAATCTTTGCCGGCCTGAAGGATTTTCAGATTGTGATCTATTACCCATTCTGAACCTGGAAAACCGATCAGGAATACTGGTGTTGATCATTCCTACTTTATCGGCACCCGCATAACTCTCATTGGCGATATTTAACAAGTCGATTCCTTTGGCTGAACCCAATTTCCCTTTCGCATCAGGCGAAACAATCAGGTTGTCGCTTTCACCAAAATTAAGCATGATAGCAATATTTCGGTGTTTAATGATCCAGGCCATTAAAGCGATAGATTCTTTTTCGCTTACCATGTGCACTCCGGCATCCGGTTTATGGTAAGGATATTCGTGCATAAAGTTTCGGTTAATATCAGTGCCCCCGATTGGATCTTCGTTAATAAATCCATCGTTGTCGTTGTCGATACCTTCCCAGTATATTGAATAAGTGCCGCTTTCACCTTTTTTAGGATCGGCTTTTTTTACAAGTCGTGGCTCATTTTTATCAATCATGTACAGGCCATTTTCATCCTTTACACGCATCATCGTTATTAGTCCGTCTTGGTTCAAATCATCAGGGCCATCTTCATCTATTCGGCCATCATTATCACCGTCATATGGAGTTTTGTTTGTTTTACTTCCGGTTTGAAGACTTGCAAACCGATCTTCTGCACCGTCAGGGTTCATCCTTGGGATAATATAATAAACATGCTCATCAATGCTCTTTTTAACAGCTTCATCGGAATCATAATTCGTTAACAGATGTTTAATAACCGACAGAGAAATTTGACTGCCGAACAGATGATTGCCTTCAAAGTTTGCGCCTATAAACATGCCGGGTCTTTCACTTATCGGAACTCCATTGCGATTGGCAATGGTCACCACCCAAAGATCTCTCCCTTCAATGGTTTTGCCGATGGATTCGATCATAGCAATTTCCTTGTTAGCATTAACAAGCCTATTCAATTCCTTTGTCATCTTATCATAATTTTGATAGGATGAAAAGTCCTGTGACCGAACAACAGGAGCATAAAATAACATTCCGATAACTGCAAATGTTATCATCATTGTCGGCTTGTTTTTCATAACAGATCTCATAATTTTATTCAATTTGACCTCCTTTTATTAAGGTTTAATTATTCCTTGTTTATTTTAATTTGCTATTTGATATATTGATTCTCAAAAGTGTTAAATTCAGCTTCAACGATAGTCGATGCCATGGCTGTTTTTTTCATCAATCGATAAATAGGATATTGCTGAATCTTTGCATTTGCCATTTGATCTTCGATCCTTTTTAATGCTTCTTTTTTTTCTTTTCTCGACAATTCTTTATCTTGTTTTATTCTGTCTTCATAGCGTTTTAATCGTTCAGATTGATCACCTATAATTTTGATAAAATTGTCTAAATATCCCCAGGTAATCAGGTTGTCGTTGGTTTCGGGTTCCATCAAGTAGCACAATAAATTTGATCGGGGTTGCCCGGTTGGGATGATAAATGAACCCGCTGGTAATTTCACCTTTTCATCTTTTTTATCAACAGAAACTTCTTTTAAATAATGCCCTTGAAAATATTCTGTGTCTTTAATTTCATTAACATAATAAGCCTCAACATCAAGCTCCTCTGGGTTTAATATCTTTTTAACAGTGATATCGTGTTTGGTTAGCATCGGAATTAAGTAAGCCATTTCGGGAGGCATTAAATAAGCCCATGGCCTTACTGTTGTTTTTGTTGGGGTAAATTTGGTGTAAACGCCACCCAATACTTTTTCAAATTCTCCGCTTTCCCCACCTTTTTTTCTGATCCAGAGTTCCTCGTCGAAATTTTTAACTTGTTCGTAAACAAGGGGGATTTGATCATTATCAGCATCATCGTTCCCCAGGTTTATCGCTTTCATTTTCGCATCAGCCAAAAGCTTTTGAATCTCGGCTGCATTTTCGGCTGCATATTCAATCATGGTTAATAAACCTAAATACTGGCCTCTTACCTGGTGTTTTAAAGTTTCTTCTTTTGGAATGGCAACCAATTCGGTTCCATTATTTTTTAGTCGGTAGTTATTACGTGGCGATTCAAATAAAAACCCAATCATATTTGCAAGGGTTGAATAAACATGCTGTTTTCTGGGTTCAACAGAAGTTGGGGTCCATTTCACATTTTTCCCATCCCATCGTCCACCGGAATACCAAAATCCATCATAATCTTCTGATCTGAGTTTTTCTCTAACCTTCGGTAATATTTTTTCGTTGGCATATTCCATTAGGGAGGCATCTCCGGCCGGGTTCATGTTGGTTTGATAGGTTAACGTGTACGGATCTGAACCCCCATGATGTGTATCGATATGAATGTCCGGCTGCCAGGTATTGATCACTTTTACGATCAGGGCATTGATTTCCTGAGATTCCAGTTTTAGGTAATCTCTATTCATGTCGAATTGCTGTTCGTTTGTTCTTCTAGTCACTTCAGCGCCATCTGGGTTGATGGAAGGAATAACGAGAACCACTGTGTTTTTTAGTAAGGGACGAAGCTTTCCCATGGTTAGGTCGCGCATTAATTCTAAGCTGGCCTCTTTTCCTGCAACTTCACTGCCGTGAACATTGTTTGCGATAAGGACAACAGGTTTTCCTGTTTTGCTAATATCTGAAGGTTTATAAATCGGTGCATCTGATAAAATACAAAGCACAATATCTTTTCCCATCAAAGTTGTTGTTAGTTTTTGAACCGACATTAATTCGGTTTTCGAATCAAGTTCATTAATATATTTCATTAATGATTCGTAATTGGTGCCACCTTTTTGATAATTGGTTTTTTCGGCGGGCGTTTTTAATTGGGCTAATGTTGTTACTGAAAGTAAAAACATAAAAATCATTAGGCTGCTTAAAGTTTTCATTATATTAGTATTAGTTCAAAGTAAATTTAAGATTTCTGATAAATTAGGACTGATTTTTAGCGCTATTTAGCCCATCTTAAAATTTGTTGGTACAAACCCGAGATATTTAAGGATGAAGAATAACTGCAAAGACGAAAAGGAGTGCTTATGCGGTTTATTTATTTTATTGGATGCAGTATTCTAAAAAAAAGAGGTCAAAATACTTTCGTAATATTGACCTCCTTGAAAAAGTTAAATATGTTTTATACGATGGGATATTTTTTAAAAATCTCATCAGATTTCATCAGAATATCTACATATTGAGCTCTTTTATAAGCAAAAATATCAGTCATATTCTTTTTAGAAAGTTTACCTCTGAATTCATCCAAAGAGTTATATCCTTTATGTTTCATCCAGCCCATTAACTCTTCTAACATCTGGTTAATTTGTTTTGGCCCTTTCTTATAAACGGCACTTACAACTTGCACGACATTGGCACCAGCAAGAATCATTTTAATTACATCGGGGCCGGTCAGGATGCCTGTATTGCTACAGATGTCTGCTTTAATATTTCCATATAATAACCCTGCATATCTTAGCGCCAAGCGGTTATCTTCAGGATTACTTAAATTGTAAGGGTAATGGTGTTTTTCGTTTTCTATATCGATATCGGGTTGAAATAGTCGGTTAAATAAAACAAACCCGCTTACCCCAATTTTATCCATTTCGTTGATGATATACAATGGATTTGTATAGAAAGGACTTAGTTTAACACTTATCGGAATTTTTGCATTTTTAGTGATTGCTTCTAAAATATCGATTTGCTCCTGAACTATTGCTTTACCCATCACATCAAATTCGTGTGGCGAGGAATAAAAATTTAATTCTATGGCATCAACACCTGTTTGTTCAATTTTTTGCGCATACTCAATCCAACTCTCTTCGTAAACCGCATTCAGGCTCGCAATGAGAGGAATGCCAACTGCTTCTTTAGCTTTTTTTAATTCATATAAAAATTGTTCGGGACCTGCATCATCCATATTTGGCATTCCTGATGCCATTTCTGCATGACGGGTTCCGTAATCTTCTTCAGATTGATGTTTCTGAAGGTTTTCTAACTGAATTTGTTCTTCAAATAAGGATTTATATACAATAGCGCTGGCGCCTTCTTCTTCAATTCTTTTTAAAATGTTCAGATCTTTAACCAGATTGCTCGCACCTATGATGATCGGATTTTTTAATTCAAGTCCCAAGTATTTTGTTTTCAAGTCCATATGACAGTTTTTTTAGTTAATTAAATTGTAAGAATAACGGGTTTTCCTACCTTACACAAATATATTAAAAAAAATCAGTTCTGACCCAATCTAAATTCAATATAAATTAAGCTTTCGGACGCCGAAAGTAAGGCTAAAGTGATAAGTATCAGAGGTAAAATTGTTAATTTTGTGCAGAATTTTAACAGGGGTTATGATATTAAATATAAAGACCTTAAAATAAATAGATTATGGGAAAAAAGAAAAATTTTATCACGTGTGAAGGTAATTACGCTGCATCATATATTGCATATATGTTTAGTGAAGTTGCTGCCATTTATCCGATTACTCCTTCTTCGGATATGGCTGAGTATATCGATCAATGGGCTGCTAATGGAAAGAAAAATATTTTTGGAGAGACCGTACGGGTTTCCGAAATGCAATCAGAGGGTGGCGCATCTGGTGCCGTTCATGGTTCACTTCAGGCAGGTGCTTTGACAAGTACTTTCACCGCTTCACAGGGATTATTACTGATGATTCCTAATATGTACAAGATGTCAGGCGAATTATTGCCTGCAGTATTTCATGTTAGTGCAAGAAGTTTAGCTGCACAAGCACTTTCAATTTTTGGTGATCATAGTGATGTGATGAGTTGTCGTCAGGCAGGTTTTGCCATGCTTGCTACCGGTAGTGCTCAGGAAATTATGGACATTGCAGGTGTTGCTCACTTAGCAGCAATTAAAACCAGGGTTCCTTTCTTGCATTTCTTTGATGGTTTCAGGACTTCTCATGAACTTCAGAAGGTTGAAGCTATGGATCAGGAAGAAATTGCAAAATTGGTAGATTATGAAGCACTTCAAAGGTTCAGAGATAATGCACTTAATCCGGAACATCCTG